>NZ_FOYX01000001.1:359855-2394081 GCF_900112245.1 Maribacter stanieri | reverse complement strand
ACCGAATCTCTCGATTCCTTCGCTTCGTTTCCCTTAGGTGTTTCCCTAAGCGGCTGCAAATATACAACTGTTTTTTAACCTGACAACTTTTATCGAAAAAAAATATTTTTTCTTTTTTCCCAGATCAAATCAACATATACATGAACCTTTTTCCAACTCCCGATTCAGAACTAATCTTCCTCGTTTGCGGGGTGCAAATGTACACACTATTTCTAAATACACAACTACTTTTAAAACAAAATAAACAAAGTTTTTTGCACCAACACACAACACCTTTGTTTACAGGTTTTTACAACTCCGGAATAATATTACATCACCGCTTTTTAATTATAGATGCAATACCGAACCACTATTGACCTATCATATATATGACAACTTCACCCCCCCTACAACCCTATGCAACATGGAATACATCTACCCCAAAAAAACCAAAAAGCAAATCATAACACCATTCTATTGTAGACGTGGATAGTTCATATTATCTTTGCACCCCTATAATATGTAAGACAAATGATTAAAATTACACTACCCGATGGATCGGTTAAGGAGTTTGAAAAAGGAACAACCCCTATGGAGGTTGCAAAAAGCATTAGCGAGGGATTAGCCCGTAATGTAATTTCAGCAAAATTCAACAATACCATTGTTGAAACTGTCACCTCATTAGAAACTGACGGCAGCTTAGTATTATACACTTGGAATGATAAGGAAGGCAAAACTGCTTTTTGGCATTCTACCTCACATATTGTAGCACAAGCTATAGAAGAACTTTATCCTGGAGTAAAATTAACAATAGGTCCAGCGATAGATAACGGATTCTATTATGATATAGAACTCCCAAATGGCTCTATATCTGACAAAGACTTTCCTGCCATTGAAAAAAAGGCAATAGAGATAGCTCGAGGCAAGCATGAATATAAAATGAGAGAAGTATCAAAAGCTGATGCTTTATCCTTTTATAAAAAGCAAGGAAACGAGTACAAAGTAGAATTGATAGAGAATTTAGAAGACGGAACCATAACGTTTTGTGATCACGATACATTTACAGATTTGTGTAGAGGTGGACATATACCTAATACAGGTATTGTAAAAGCAATCAAAATTTTAAGTGTTGCCGGTGCATATTGGAGAGGAAACGAAAACAATCCTCAACTTACCCGTATATATGGTATATCCTTTCCAAAACAAAAAGAGCTTACAGAATATCTTGAGCTTTTAGAAGAAGCTAAAAAGCGTGATCATAGAAAATTAGGCAAAGAATTAGAACTATTCACTTTCTCTCAAAAAGTTGGTCAAGGTTTACCTTTATGGCTACCTAAAGGAGCAGCATTACGTGAACGACTTGAGCAATTTCTGAAAAAGGCTCAAAAGAAAGCTGGATATGAAATGGTAGTTACACCACATATTGGTCAAAAAGAACTTTACGTTACTTCTGGACATTATGAAAAGTATGGTGCCGATAGTTTTCAGCCTATACACACCCCTAAGGAAGATGAGGAGTTCTTGTTAAAACCAATGAACTGCCCTCATCATTGTGAAATTTATAATGCAAAACCTTTTAGCTATAGAGAACTTCCAAAAAGATTTGCTGAATTCGGTACAGTATATAGGTACGAACAAAGTGGAGAACTCCATGGACTTACAAGAGTTAGAGGATTCACTCAAGATGATGCACATATTTTCTGTACACCAGATCAACTTGACGAAGAGTTTAAAAATGTTATTGACCTATCCTTATATGTTTTGGGATCATTAGGTTTTGACAACTTTACCGCACAAGTATCTGTACGCGATTTAGACAATCCTGATAAATACATTGGATCAGTTGAAAACTGGGAAAAAGCAGAACAGGCCATAATAAATGCCGCCAAGGAAAAAGGGCTGAATTATGTTATAGAAAGTGGGGAAGCTGCTTTTTATGGTCCTAAGTTAGATTTCATGGTAAAAGATGCCTTAGGTAGACAATGGCAACTAGGTACAATTCAAGTAGATTATAATTTACCAGAAAGGTTTGATTTAACTTATAAGGGCAGTGATAACGAATTACATAGACCAGTAATGATTCACCGTGCTCCCTTTGGAAGTATGGAACGTTTCATAGCATTATTGCTAGAACATACAGGTGGTAATTTCCCTTTATGGTTAACCCCTGAACAAGCTATTATTCTTCCTGTTAGCGAAAAACATGAAAAATATGCTGAAAAAGTTTTAAAATCCCTAGAAAATAACGAAATTCGCGCCCTTATCGATAGTAGAAACGAGACTATTGGCAAGAAAATACGAGAAGCAGAAATGAGTAAGATACCATTTATGCTTATCGTTGGGGAAAATGACGAAGTCGCAAACACGATTTCTGTACGTAAACACGGAGGTGAAGACTTAGGAGCGATTGACGTAACTATGTTTACAGACTTGGTCAACAAAGAAATAAATAGTACCTTAAAGACGTTTAAAGAATAAAAGTTTAATTAAAATTATTTAGTCATAGCAATACGTAAAAGATTTCGACCACAACCTAGAAGGGAAAATAAGAATCCCCACAATATCAATGAAAAGATAACGGCCCCAAAAGTTAGGTTGGTAGGTGACAATGTTGAAGTAGGTGTATATCCTTTTCCTCAGGCTCTTGAGAAAGCAGTAGAATTAGGTTTGGATTTGGTGGAAATTTCACCAAAAGCAGATCCTCCTGTTTGTAAAATAATGGAGTATAAAAAGTTTTTATACGAACAAAAGAAAAGGGATAAAGCCATGAAAGCGAAAGCTTCCAAGGTTGTAGTAAAGGAAATAAGATTTGGTCCTAATACAGATGATCATGATTATGACTTTAAAAAGAAGCATGCCGAAAAGTTTCTAAAAGAAGGAGCTAAATTAAAAGCGTATGTATTTTTTAAAGGTCGTTCTATAGTTTATAAAGATCAAGGTGAAATTTTACTATTAAAACTAGCTTCTGAATTAGAAGAATTAGGAAAGGTAGAACAGATGCCTAAATTAGAAGGTAAGCGTATGACCATGTTCATTGCCCCTAAGACTAAAGGAAAGTAAAATAATAATTCGGCTTAGCTCTGCTACCGAATGTATTTATAAAATACTAAACGCTGCTTGCAATTGTGGGCAGCGTTTAGCATGCAAAGTGAGATTAATATATAAACTAGGAGAAAATGCCTAAACAAAAAACAAAATCCAGTGCTAAAAAGCGTTTTAAGCTTACAGGTACAGGTAAAATTAAAAGAAAGCACGCTTTTAAGAGTCACATCTTGACTAAAAAGTCTAAAAAGCGTAAACTAAAGTTAACACATGATGGTTTAGTTCATCAAGCAGATGTTAACAGTATTAAAGAGCAGTTACGTTTAAAGTAAACTAAGTTCTTTAAAAGGTAAAATTATTAACCATGGAGTTAGGCCATAAAAGTTCCTTAAAATAAAGAGGGCGCCTACTACAAAAAATTAGAAAAAAATGCCAAGATCAGTAAATGCAGTAGCTTCAAGAGCCAGAAGAAAAAAGGTAATGAAGCAAGCCAAAGGTTACTTTGGAAGACGTAAAAACGTTTGGACAGTAGCCAAAAATGCGGTTGAAAAAGCAATGTTATATGCTTATAGAGACCGTAGAAACAAGAAAAGAACTTTCCGTTCATTATGGATTACCCGTATTAATGCAGGTGCCAGACAACACGGAATGTCTTACTCTCAATTTATGGGAAAAGTAAAAGCTAATAACATAGAACTTAACAGAAAAGTTCTTGCAGATTTAGCAATGAACCACCCAGACGCCTTTAAGGCAGTTGTAGATCAGGTAAAATAAATTAATAACAATCTCACTTTTTGAAAAATCCGATTCTCACGAATCGGATTTTTTAATTTTAGCAATGGCCAATTTAAATTCTTCCCAGTCTATTAATTCGTCACCATTTTTATCATATCCTTCTATAAGCTTTGACCTTACAATACCTCTAATAAATCCGCTTATTTCAGCATCCTTCAATAGCTTTACTATCTCTCCTTTTGTAAGTTTCTGATCATTATCCTTATCAAAAAAATTAAAAGCCATTTCAGGTGTTTCAAAATGATTAGCAATGAGTATTTGTATCTTGTTTAATATAGATTCTTCAGTTGTCATAATTCCTTTATTTTTATTGACCTTAATTTAAATCAAATTCCCCATAATGTCAATACAAGGTTTCTACCTGAGGCATAATTTCTGTGTTCACACAGGTAAATTCCTTGCCATATACCCATGTTTAATCTACCATTAGTCACCGGCACTTGCACAGATGCTCCCATTAATGAAGATTTAATATGCGCCGGCATATCATCTGATCCTTCATAGTCATGTTTGTAATATGAGGCATTTTCCGGAACTAAAATATTAATATGCGATTCAAAATCTTCTCTTACAGTGGGATCCGCATTCTCATTAATGGTAAGACTTGCAGAAGTATGTTTTATGAATACCTGAAGGAAACCGTTATTTATTTTTTCTATCTCTGGTATTTTTGAAACAATTTGATTTGTAACAATGTGAAACCCTCTTGAATATGAAGGTAGAACTACCTCTTTTTGAAACAACTTCATCATATATAATTAATTAAATAAAGGTAAAACTTTAAGCTATACCATCCCCTTGTTAACCGGCATTCAAATATCTTTGCTGCAAAATTTAATGTATATGGATTTATCAAAGATAAAAATGGTTGTTTCTGATATGGATGGGACTCTTTTAAACTCACAACATGAAGTTAGTGACCAATTCTTTGAACTCTTTAAAGGGTTAAAATCTCAAGGTATAACCTTTGTAGCCGCAAGTGGCAGACAATACAATAGTATAATTGATAAATTATATACTATTAAAGATGATATCATTGTAATTGCAGAAAATGGAGGTTTTGCCATGAAACAGCAAACTGAGCTTCTAGCTACGCCACTAGACAAACATTACGTTGAGGATATACTGAAAACACTTGATAAAATACCAGGAATTCATCCTGTTATTTGCACTAAACATAAAGCATACCTAACCAACAAGTCTAACGAATTTGTCGAAAAATTAGCTGAATATTATACTGAATTTGAAATAGTGGAACATCTATCTAACTTCAAATCTGAAGTGATTAAAATTGCTATATATCATTTTGAAAGTTCTGAGCAACATATTTATCCTTACGTAAAACACTTTGAAGATAATTTGAAAGTAAAAGTTTCTGGAGAAAATTGGTTAGACATTTCAAGTATGAATGCCAATAAAGGATACGCATTAGAAAAATTAATGAAAAGCTACAATGTTGGTTCAGATGAGATAATGGTATTCGGTGACTACAACAATGATCTAGAAATGCTCGCCTTGTCTGAATTTGGCTTTGCCATGAAAAATGCTCATCCTAATGTAAAGAAAATTGCCAAATACGAAACTTTGAGTAATGATGATAATGGTGTTGAACATATTCTTAAGATGCTAATTAAATAAATTTTCCATTCAATAAAAATTATAAAACAACTGCAAATAAAACCGAATTACTCAACCGCAGGTTTTAGCTCACTTGGCAGATACCCCATAGTTCTTTTAAAGGCAGTAGTAAAATGTTGTGGATTAGCATAACCCACTTCGTATGCTGCAAATGCAATGGTTGCGCCGTCTTGCGTAATTAAAGATTTGGCAGCCTCCATTCTCAACGCAGTTATATATTTGAATACAGGAACACCATATACTTTTTTAAAATCTCTTTTTAATTTTGTAGTATTAAAACCAGCTATGTCTGCTAAGTCTAAAATTTTTAATGGTTCCTTGAGGTTATTTCTTATGTAAGCCTCAACTTTCACCAACGCCAAATAATCTGAATTCAACAATTTTATATTGTTCTTGGAAAGTTTAGAAGTCTGTCTACCCAGTAGAAAATCTATTAATAGTACCGTAAGCTTACTTTCTAAATATGTTTTTCTGATCTCGCCTTTATACGGACATTGTATAATCTCATTTATCTTGCTTCGAATGTTAGGAGGTATAAATTTACTTTTGTCCCATAATACAAATGAATTAGAATTGACAATAGCCTCTTTTAATTTCTTAAAAGAATTTTCAAATTCAGTCCCTAAAAGATTTTGTAATAGACTAGGCTTAACATAAATCTCAAACAACTTAGCGTTACTCTTAAAGAAAATATCTCTACCTTCTGTTGTTGGATAATAAAACATATTGCAGTGATTTTCTGGAATTTGTACCAAATATTTTATATGTCTTAAAGGTTGATAATTGTAAGCTCCCTCTAAAGAAAAATGAAATTTAATTAAATGTTCATCACTCGTTACACAAATCTCAGAATCAAATTGTTGAATTAATTTTGTATTAGAAAAGTCTGCGCCTCTTATAAATGAAGTATTATCCTTGGTTGTCACCTCTACTTCATTGAACTGCACAGAGTTATTAATGTAGCCGTTTTCAAACAACTCCTTTACCCTTATTTCTTTACGTAGCAACTCTATATTCATATACATTTTCTATCGCAAAGCATTACTTCCTTTCGCGTATGTTTAAATTCCTTTCTCGGCACTTCCCTTTTCAATCCTGCGTTAGATTTGCAAAACTAATTTATTTAGACTAAATCTTAATAAACATTAGTAGCTTTTTTAAATTCAAATGAAAAACTTCTTAACGGCAATTCTTTTAGTATTATTTACAACTGTTCAAGGGCAAGATATTTTTAGTTCAATTTCAGGGACAGTAAAAGACACATCGGGCACTCCATTACCTTTTGCAAGTGTTCTTATAGAAGGCACAAAGCTTGGTGTTCTCACCAATGAAAATGGGTATTTCACTATTAATAAAGTACCCAAAGGAGAGCATAAGCTAATTGTATCCTTTGTTGGTTATACTACACGCTTTAAGACTTTTAAGCTTAGTGAAAATACCAGATTAAAAGAGATAAATTTCACCTTGCAAGAATCCACAGAAAATTTAGATGAAGTAACCGTAAAAGGTAAAACCAAAGAAACCCAAATTGAAACCAAGGGTTTTGCGGTAAATGCAATAAATACGGAAGAAGCTAGCTTAAGAAATATTCAAACCAATGAATTATTAAACACTACAGTAGGAGTTAAAATTCGCCAAAATGGTGGACTCGGTTCAGAAGTCACCTATAGTTTAAATGGGCTATCTGGAAACTCAGTTCGCATATTTATCGACGGAATCCCTATTTCTACTTATGGAAACTCATTTAACCTTAACAGCATTCCGCCTTCAATGATTAAAAATATTGAGGTTTACAAAGGTGTGGTACCTGTGCATTTAGCAGATGATGCTTTAGGTGGGGCAATAAATATAGTGCTGCATAACGATGCAAAAACAAATTTCAATGCTTCTGTATCTTACGGATCGTTCAACACTTTGCAAACTAATGTTAATGGATTATATCGTTTTGAAAAATCAGGCTTTACCGTTAAAGCATCTCTTTTCCATAACTATTCTGACAATGACTATAAAGTATCAGGTAGAAGTGTTGTTGTTACAGGTTTAGGAGGCGTACAAACACCTATAACAGCAAGAAGATTTAATGATGCTTATAGATCTACTGGAGGGAGAGCCGAAATTGGTTTTACTGATGTAAAATGGGCAGATCAATTTTTTATAGGCATTACCGGTTCTGATGATTATAAAGAGGTTCAGCACGGAGCCTTTATGACTATAACACCTTACAAGGATAGATTTTTAGAGTCTGATGCGCTATTGGGAAGTATAAATTATCAAAAGAAAAATCTATTCACCAAAGGACTTGATGTTTCCGTAAACGGTTTGTACGGAAAAAGAAACCGTGTAGTTAACGACACTGTTTCTTGGGCATACAGCTGGAACGGAGAACGAGCAATAGATTTTAGAGGAAATGAATATCAATATACATGGCGTTCTCAACAAGAGGGCGGTCCTACCCTAGCAAAAATTAAAAGAAATGTAGCTTCAATTAGAACTGGGGTATCATATGCTATTAACGACAATCATAAATTAACTGTAAATCATGTATATAGCGGAATTGATAGAGAAGATAGTGATGCCCTAAGATCTGTATTGGAAAACACCTTCCTTGGCACAAGAGATTTACATAAAAACATCTATTCTTTATCCTATGAAGTAACCGCATTCGATGAAAAGTTAAAAGCAAGTCTATTTGGAAAACATTACCAGCAAAAGACTGTTAGTGTAGATCCTGCTATAGAAACTGATTCTAGCGGAAACGATGTAATTGTTGATGAAGTTGTTAGTAGCAATAAGAAATATGACGGGTATGGTTTTGCTGCTTCATATGAGCTTGTACCAAACATAACACTTTTGGCATCTGCAGAAAAAGCTATTCGCCTACCCAACGAAACAGAGGTTTTTGGTGATGATGGAGATAACGTAGTTGCCAATTCTAGCATAGACCCAGAAAGTAGTGATAACTATAATCTTGGGTTCCGATTTGGCTCTTTTAATATCAAAAAACATGATTTCACTGTTTCTACAAACGTTTTCACAAGAAATATTAAAGATAGAATTGGTCTCCCTATTGAAACGTCATTAAATGTCGATGACGAATTAATTGTTTACGTAAATCAAGGTAGTGGTACGTCTAAGGGTATAGATGCTCAATTTAATTACTCTTACAACAAAAATTTTGGTCTCAACTTTAATGTATCTCGTTTCGATTTAAAAATTATAAATCAAGGAATTGAAATAGATGTTCCAAACACTCCATTCTTTACCATGAACGCAGGGCTACGATATTTCTTTAAAGATGTAGTATTAAAGAAATCTCAATTAAATCTTTTCTACAATGCTTATTTCACTGATGAATTTTCATTCTTAACCTCACAGGGAACTAATACTGTTGGAAATGAGTTTTTTGAGGTTCCACAACAACTATCACAAGATATTGGACTCAGTTACACATTCCCTAACAAAAAGTTTGTCATGAGTTTTGACATCAAAAATATATTTGACAAACCAGTCTACGATAATCTATCTGTACAAAAACCAGGTAGGGCTTTTTATGTAAAATTAAATTACGCAATTAATAAATTTTAATTATTTAAATAACACCTAAGATGAAAAGAACTTTTCTAAACATTAAAACCTTTGCTGCCATTATATTAACAGCTAGTCTAATGACTGCATGTAGTAGTGAAGATGATACAGTTGTAACTCCAGAACCAGATACTGAAGAACCGGAAACAGAAGAACCAGAAGAACCAAGATGGATAACTGTAGCTGCTGCTAAAATGGGTGACAACCCTGGTGATGGTAACGGAGGAACCCTAATTTATTCTGTAACTAGTGATGATGCAAAAGACCCAGCTGTTTCTATAGCGCCTTTTGAAAACGGTTTTATTGCACCTTCTAACAGAACGGCAAGATTGCAATCATCTGAAGATGGTAATACTATTTTCAATATTAGCTACGCAGGAGATACTGGTGGAAACTATACAAAATATACTGTGGAAGGCGGACAAACTTTTACACCTTCAGGTTCAGAAGTAAGTATAGCTCCCTATGTAGGTACTGCTCCAAGATGGATAAAATTATTTGATGGAGACCAAACCGGTGCTGCTGTTTATGTAAACACGGAAAATGAATTTGATGAGAATGACAATTATACTCGTACAGAAGCAACAATTGGTGTTGTGACTTTAGATTTAGTGAATTCTTCCATAAAAGAATTTCAAGAACATAGTGTTGCCCTAAGTGATGAAGAGGAAGCAAACGGTTATTACATCTCTAGAATTGATATGCCTACTTTAAATGAAGCTGGAGACAAATTATATATTGGCGCTCGTTTAAGTAAAGTTGACCCTGCAACTGCAGAAAGTGATAGTGATTATGAGATTTTAGGTTCTAAAACTATCATATTAGATTACCCATCTTTACTTAATCCTTCTGTTATTACTTCTACTGTTGGTCACGGTAACACAAATGGATACCGTAGCATTAATTCTTTCGAATACAACGGTAGCGTATATCAAGCTAACCAAAGCGATCCAGAAGGATCTTATATCTTAAAAATTGGTGCCGATAATGAATATGACAATACTTACGACTTTAATTTAGATGATGCATTAGGAATTGAAGGTGCTTATATTCTTGCCTGGAGACCAGCTGCAAATGGTAAAGCTGTATTAGCTTACCGTCATGATGGTTCTGCAGAAGGTGTTGCAGGTGCTCAAGGATTTTTTGCATTGGTAGATTTAAATGCTAAAACGGCAGTTAAAATTGACGCTATTCCTTATGATCCAGATTTCTACTTATTCCAATACCAAGGTTTTGTAGTTGACGGAACAGAAATTTATCTTACTCAAGGTGCAGTAGGAGAAAACGGAAACATCTATGTTGTTGAAACAGAAACAGGTGAAGTTACCAAGGGTGCTGAATTAGTTAATGTTGCTGGTAGTCACTTCATAGGTGTATTCTAGACCAGTAATTATTCCGGATTCATCTCAAAAATAAAAAGCACTTATTAAAAAACCGTTGTCAAAATTTAGATTTTGACAACGGTTTTTATTTACATCGACTTTAAAAATATTATCAAGTCTTTTGCTTTTTCTTTTTTGCAGCCGGAAACAACACATTATTTAAAATTAAACGATATCCCGGTGAAGTAGGATGCAACTCTAACTCCGTTTTTGGGTCACCTACCCTATGCTGATAATCTTCAGGATCATGACCTCCATAAAATGTAAAAAAACCTTTACCCTTAATTCCATGAATATATCTTGCTTCTTCGTTTATCTTATTTTCACCTAACACCAAAACAGTTGGTTTAATTTGGTCTCGTGTAAAAGCCGTAGTTTGCCCCATAAAACCTTTAACCAAAGAAGTATGGTTTTGACATAGCATTGTAGGAACAGGATCCCATTTTGCGGAAAAATCCATCAACGAAAAATAATCGGATTCTTTTGGTACATTCCCTCTTTTATTAGTCATATCGATTGATGAAAACTCATATTTCAAAGGGCTTCTTTCCAATATAAAATCTGTAAAAGCAAAAGTTTTATTATAGTCTAAATTTGCCTGATAATTAGGGTCAGAAGCATCACCATCAAACATTGGCTCTACAATATCAATTCCGTCAGCAGCTAATGCAATATCAAAACTATCTGTAGCAGAACACATAGCAAACATGAATCCGCCACCAATAACATAATTCCTAATTTTTAATGCAACGGCTCTCTTTTCTTCAGATACTTTATCATACCCAAGTTTATTAGCAAGTTTCTCTGCATTCTTTTTCCCTTCTATATACCAAGGTGTTGCTCTGTAAGCACCGTAGAATTTACCATACTGCCCTGTAAAATCTTCATGGTGTAAGTGTAACCAATCATATAAAGCCAATTTATCTCCTAATACTTCTTCATCATATATAGTGGTATATGGTATTTCCGCATACGTCAATGCCATAGTCACCGCATCATCCCACGGTTGTTTGTCTTTTGGAGAATAGACCGCTATTCTTGGTGCTTTCTCAAGTATAACAGCATCTTGATTCTTAGAGGGACTACTAATCTCATCTAAGATACCGTTTGCCTGTGCATCTGATAAAATTTCAAAGCTAACTCCTCGTATTTGACATTCTTTACGTATACTTTCCCCATCCGGAAGTAAAAAAGACCCACCACGATAATTTAGTAGCCATTGTACCTTTTGCTGCTTAGCCAAAACCCAATATGTAATGCCATAGGCTTTTAAATGGTTTTTTTGAGTATCGGAATCCATCGGAATCAATATGGATGACGCAAATAGCTGCACTGATAAAAGAAGAAAGAATACTGATGATACAATTTTAGACATATATTATATTCAAGACATTAACTCAAAGATAAAGTAAAAACTTTGGTCGCAAATTGGGTTATCGTTAAAGGTATTGTAAAGTGATATTCCAGAAAATAGATTTACTACAAACGCAAAAAGTCTCCACTAATGGAGACTTTTTAAATATATATTTATACTACAGTTTAAAAAGGTACATCATTATCCTCATCTAAATCTGGACTACTATTCATGCTACTACCAAAGGCATCATCAGCACTTGGTAAATTTTTAGTTGCAAATGGGTTCTCTTCATTAGCATTCATTTTCGATTGGAATTCGAATGGAGAGTCAAAATCATCAAGGTTATCAAACTTACCTTGGTTACCAATAAACTTCAATCGAATATTCTCTAAACCACCATTACGGTGTTTTGCTACAATAAATTCTCCCTGACCTTGAGTTGGTGTACGTTCTTCATCATCCCACTCTTCAATCTTATAGTATTCTGGTCTATAGATAAACGAAACAATATCGGCATCTTGCTCAATTGCTCCAGATTCCCTCAAATCCGAAAGAATAGGCCTTTTACTACCTCCACGTGTTTCCACGGCACGAGATAATTGAGATAATGCAATTACAGGCACATTCAATTCTTTAGCGAGAGCTTTTAGGTTTCGAGAAATTGTAGATATTTCCTGTTCCCTGTTACCTCCTTTTTGACTACCACCAGCTGTCATTAACTGCAAGTAATCAATCATGATCATTTTTATACCATGTTGAGAGGCAAGACGCCTTGCCTTTGCACGTAAATCGAATATAGATAAAGACGGCGTATCATCAATGAACAAAGGAGCCTTCTCTAAAGTTTTCACTTTTACGTTCAGTTGCTCCCACTCATGCTTTTCTAACTTACCCGTTCTTAATTTTTCTGAAGACAGTCCTGTTTCAGAAGAAATTAATCTAGTAATAAGCTGTACCGAGGACATCTCAAGTGAAAAGAAAGCTACGGGTGTATTTGTATTTACAGCCATATTTCTAGCCATAGATAAGGTAAATGCTGTTTTACCCATACCAGGGCGTGCAGCAACAATAATTAAATCACTTGGTTGCCAACCCGAAGTAAGCTTATCTAATTTATCGAATCCTGAGGCAACACCACTCATCCCCTCTTTACCGGCAATTTCTTCAATTCGCTTTTTAGCTTGTATCACCAAATCTTGCGCAGTCTCGGCAGAACGTTTTAAGTTACCTTGGGTAACATCATATAATTTTGCTTCGGCAGTATCTAACAAATCAAATACGTCAATCGCCTCATCATATGCCTCCTCGATAATTTCACCAGAAATTTTAATTAAACTACGTTGAATAAATTTCTGAAGAATGATACGTGCATGAAATTCAATATGAGCAGATGATGCTACTTTTTGAGTCAATTTTATCAAATAAAAATCGCCTCCACAAACCTCTAATTTACCCGCTTTCTTAAGTTGTGACGAAACGGTTAATAAATCAATTGGTTGCGACTCTTCAAAGAGTATAAAAATAGCCTCATAAATAAATCTATGAGCGTCTTTATAGAAAACATCTGGGTGTAAAATATCTATAACTTCATCAACACCTTTTTTATCTATCATCATAGCACCCAACACAACCTCCTCTAAATCAATAGCTTGTGGCGGAATCTTACCTTTTTGAAGGCTTATAATATTAGATTTGTCAATCTTTCGAGCGACAAAGGGTTTCGTGTTCTCCATAGTGCGAAAGTATACAATTAACCTTTAGTTAACGTGAAAAACATCAGTTTCGATGTTCACAGTTGACTAACAATTGACTGTTAATAAGTTACGATTTTCTGTTGATAACATAAAAAAACCGAGGAATAAAATCCTCGGTATATTTTTAATAAGCCTAAAATGCAGATTAGCCGTTAAAAACGCCCATTTGTGCATATTTATCCATGCGCTGATTTACCAGTTCTTTTGGTGATAACTTTTGCAAATCCTCAAAATGAGAGGAAATTTTATTTTTCACTGTATCAAAAGTCTTTTCTCTGTTAGAGTGTGCTCCACCAGCAGGTTCTCTTATGATTTCATCAATAAGTTTCAATTTTTTCATATCGGTAGCCGTAAGTTTCAAAGCTTCAGCAGCTTTTTCCTTATACTCCCAACTTCTCCATAAAATAGAAGAACAAGATTCTGGTGAAATAACGGAATACCAAGTATTCTCAAGCATTAATACCTTATCACCTACACCTATACCTAATGCACCACCAGACGCTCCTTCACCAATAATTACAACAATTATAGGCACTTTAAGGCGTGTCATTTCAAGAATGTTTCTAGCAATGGCTTCTCCTTGTCCTCTTTCCTCTGCTTCAATACCTGGGTAAGCACCCGGTGTATCAATTAAACAAACTACAGGAACTTGAAATTTTTCGGCAGATTTCATTAAGCGCAATGCTTTTCTATAGCCTTCTGGGTTTGCCATACCAAAATTACGATACTGTCGAGTTTTAGTATTATATCCTTTTTGCTGACCAATGAACATATAACTCTGATCACCAATTTTACCTAAACCACCGATCATAGCCTTGTCATCTTTCACAGTACGATCACCATGAAGCTCCAAGAACGTATCACCACAAATAGCTTTTATATAATCTAATGTATAAGGTCTATTTGGGTGCCTAGATAATTGTACGCGTTGCCATGCAGTTAAATTCTTATAAATCTCTTTTCTAGTATCGGCAAGTTTCTTCTCAATCTGTTTACATGTTTCTGTAACATCAACATCACTTTCCTCTCCAATTACCATGCACTTGTCCAATTGCTCTTCCAGTTCTTTAATAGGAAGTTCAAAATCCAAATATTCCATATTTCAATAAAGTTTCTTTAGTTGCGGCTCAAAGATAAAACTTTAATACCTAAATCTTGGGTACCCTTTTTTTAATATTTGCTCTTTGTTTCAAAATACCGTTGGCAATGACCGTAGTGAGTATAATTAAGGCTCCAACATAAAACATTGGTTTCATTTCTTCGTCAGAGCCAAATATGAACCAAGCCAATAGAATACCGTAAACTGGTTCTAAATTTGTAGTCAACATCACCGTATAAGGAGTTAAAACACGCATTATCTTTACAGATGCGATAAATGCATAAGCAGTACAAATAAGTGCTAATACAAGCAAGTACATCCAATCCATACTTGGTAATGTCACTAATGACAAATTCCAATCTCCTTTAACTATCAAAATTATAGATAAGAAAACAACACCTACCCCCAGTTCATAGAAGCTAATTACAGACGGTTTATGATTTTGAACCAACTTACCGTTTATTAGGGAGAAAACCGCTGCTAAAAAGGCAGATATCAATGCTATCGTCATGCCATACACATATTCCGTCTCTACTTTAAAAATTAAATAGAGACCCACAACCACCATTAAGCCAAAGAATATTTCGTAGCCAATAATTTTACGCTTGTACCAAAATGGTTCCATTAAGGCTGTAAAAAAGGCTCCTGTAGACATCATTGCAAGCGCTACTGAGACTGTAGAAACTTTAATCGCCAGAAAAAAAGTTACCCAGTGCAGAGCTACAACAATACCACCACCTATTAACCACCAAAGTGTTTTTTTTGAAACCTTTAAACTAAACTTCGCAATTAAAATATAAACGGCGATAAATAGTGTAGCCAATCCCATTCTTATCCAAACCAATGGTAATGAATCTATGGTAATAAGCTTTCCTAAAATGGCTGTAAAGCCCCAAATAAAGACTATAAAATGTAAATGTAGTAGGTTTAGATTTTTATCTTTTTGCATTTTGAAGTAGATAAAATGCTAAACATCCAAAAACTACATTAGGTATAATTACAGCAAGTAAAGGCGAAAAGCCAGACTGCTCCGCTAATACTCCAAATACCTTATCAAAAAATATAAATATAAATGCGATCAATATACCGAATGCCAAATTTGCTCCCATTCCACCACGTCTTTTAACGGAGGAAACGGATACCGCTATAAGTGTTAGAATAAATGCAGTTAGCGGTAATGCCCAACGCTTGTATTTAACTAAAATATAAGTATTTATGTTAGATGCTCCTTTTCGTTTTTGATCTTTTATAAACGTATCTAGCTCAAAAAGATTTTTTGTTTCAGCTACGTAAGATACTGGTGTTAGGTCGCCAATATCAAAAGCGAATATGGTATCTAATCTTCGTTTACTTTCTATAAAAGCGGTGTCCCCAAATACGGTTCGTTTTTTGTAAGATGTAAGTCTGTAATTAGAGTCTTTTTCTACCCAGCGAATATTTGCGGCAGAAATTTTAAAATCAAGTTCATTATTCTCATTAAAACGCTCAAAAGTAAAGTTATGCCCTAGCTGTCTTGCCGGATCAAAACTACTTACATAAATGAAATCAGTTTCATTAAGTTGATTGAATATATTGTTAGTAACCCTATCTTGTTTCCCCTTTTTAAGGTATTTGTACTTAAATTCATTAAAGCCCACACTTGCATTGGGCACAATAAACATGGTCATAAAGAACATTAAAACAGCGATCATAGATGCACCAATAATGTACGGTCTTAAAAAACGACCATAAGAAACTCCAGAACTTAAAATGGCTACAATTTCAGTATTGTTTGCCAACTTGGACGTGAAAAATATAACCGAGAGGAATAAAAAAATTGGGAATAATAGATTACCTATATAAATAGTAAAATTTACATAATACATTACAATTTCATTCAACGGTGCTTCATTATCGATCATTTTACCGATCTGCTCCGCTAAATTCACCATAATACCTATGGGAATAAATAACAAGAGCATTAACGAAAACGTCGCCAAATACCTTTTAAGAATGTATTTATCTATTATTGATAGCATTATAGCCTTTTATCCATTTGTTTAACCATAATATCTTTCCAAGCTCTAAAATCTCCCGCAATAATATGTTTACGAGCTTCACGCACCAACCACATATAAAAGCCTAAGTTATGAATTGTTGCTATTTGTTTACCTAAATATTCATTGGCTGCGAACAAATGTCTTAAATATGCCTTTGAATACTCACGGTCTACAAACGTAGTTCCCATTTCATCTAAAGGGGAAAAATCATCTTCCCACTTCTTATTTTTAATATTTATGGTACCATGTGCCGTAAACAACATTCCGTTTCTAGCGTTTCTTGTAGGCATCACACAATCAAACATATCTATACCCAGCGCTATATTCTCTAAAATATTAATTGGAGTACCTACTCCCATAAGATACCGTGGTTTATCTTCCGGTAGAATTTCACAAACCACCTCGGTCATACCATACATTTCTTCTGCTGGTTCACCAACAGATAGTCCGCCAATTGCATTGCCTTCTGCACCCGCGTTTGCAATATATTCTGCAGATTGTCTTCTTAAGTCTTTATAGGTAGATCCCTGTACTATCGGAAAAAACGTTTGTTCATAATCATATTCAAAAGGTGTTTTTTCCAAATGATTAATACACCTGTCTAACCACCTATGTGTCATATGCATTGATCGTTTTGCATAATTATAATCGCAAGGGTAAGGTGTGCATTCATCAAAAGCCATAATAATATCAGCTCCAATGACACGTTGAATTTCCATTACATTTTCAGGTGTAAATAAATGCATAGACCCATCTATATGAGATTTAAACTTAACACCCTCCTCCTTTATCTTTCTATTTGCTGAAAGAGAATATACTTGATACCCGCCACTATCGGTAAGTATGTTTCTATCCCATCCCATAAATTTATGAAGTCCGCCAGCCTTTTTTAAAATTTCAGTTTTTGGACGCAGGAATAAATGATAGGTATTACCAAGGATAATATCAGGATTTACTTCTTCTCTTAATTCTTTTTGGTGTACGCCTTTTACAGAAGCAACCGTGCCAACGGGCATAAAAATTGGAGTTTCAATAGTACCATGGTCAGTTACCATAGTTCCTGCCCTAGCTTTTGATTGAGTATCGGTATTGTGTAGTGTAAATTTCAAAATTTCTAAATCTAGCTGCAAATATAATGAACTGAGTTTGGGAAAAACTTAATAAAAAGCAAAGATGTTTATGAAACAATGAAAGCAACATGTTCAAAATTGTAACTTAATAAAATTGAGATTGACCCAAAAGCAATGATAAACAATAAAGATATTTTACCTCCGTTCTGATGGTATAACGAGAAATGGAACATTTGGTATCGTATTTGCTACTTGTTCCACCTAAACAACAATGAATATGAAAAAAACAATTTTAGTTGCCTTTATGGCACTCTCTGGGTTTTATGGGGTAGCACAGAGCGATTCGGGATTCGGAATTAAAGGAGGATTAAACTACAACGCAAACGGAGATTATTTTGAATCTGCCGGTGATGCCGCGAGAAACCCTGATAGAAATGTGGGATACCATGTTGGTGTATTTGGAAAATTTGGAGCTTCTAAAGTTTATGTAAGACCAGAATTGGTGTATACTAAAACAAAGTCTGATTATGACGGAGCCGATTTTGACATGAGTAAATTAGATGTTCCTGTCCTTTTAGGAATTAATCTAATTGGACCGCTACATGTATTTGCCGGACCTAGCTTTCAATATATTTTAGATACCGAGTTTGACGGTGTTACTATTGATGATGTAGAAAATGATTTTTCCGTTGGGATGAATATTGGTGCTGGTGTTAGTTTTGGTAAACTTGGATTAGATTTACGTTATGAAAGAGGATTTAGCAATAATGAAGCTTCCTTCATAAATACCAATATAACTAATATTGGTCCTAGCAGAATCGATACAAGACCAGATCAATTGATATTAAGTTTGTCTTTGGCACTATAAACACAAACTAACAAGAAATAAAAAACCTCTTAAGAATTCTTAAGAGGTTTTTTTATGTTTTAAAGTGATTTACTATAAGTCATTATCAAGATGATCAGGTGTACCATCACCATCTGTATCTAAGAACCCTACAAAATTACCATCTGCATCTAGTTCTATTTCATCAATGGTTAAAATTCCATCATTATCATCATCGTTATCATTAAAGTTAGCCAAATACACAGAAAAACCTTCAGATTCATCATCCGTATTATCGTCATTTAAATTTCCGTTACCATTTAAATCTTCTAAAATTGAAGGAATACCATCGCCATCAAAATCGGAGTCTGGCTCATAAGTCATGGCGTCAACTTTGAAAATTAATGGAGAATATGAAGGTACATCAGAATTTGGCGATGAATCAAAATACGCTAATGCTGCAGGCATAAAAATAGCTCCAATACCATAATCCTCATAACTTACTGTTCCATCGCCATTTTCAAAAGGACCGGTTCCTGTTTGAAAATTTTTCATTCCATTTCCAAAACCCCTTACTACAGAAGAAAGGTTAAAACGCACCGGTTGATTTGTAGAAGCGTCGAAAAGAGTACCATCTAACAACAGACCTTCATATCTAAGTATAGAGAAATCCCCTATTGTTGGTTTACCATCAACCGCACCTTGTCTCACAACTAAAGTATACAACGTTTGGTCAATAATCTCGTTATCATCTGCTCTTCCTAAATTCTCAGAATCAACAGAAATTGTTTGCGTAATTAAATTTGGGTGGTCAAAAATTGAACGTTTTGTACTGTTTTCACCTGCAATGGTATCAAACCTAATTTTAAAATCGAAACCCTCTGGTGGTGTTTCAAACTCTTCTTCGTTAAAAAAATGTGTTTTTAAAAATTCTATAATTTCGGCATCGTCCTCAACAGTAACTTCACTTAATAACCTTGGCGGCACAACTTCTCCAATAGAATCATCATCCTTCTTACATGAACTTATTATAAGTAAGCCAGCTATTAGCAAATAGACATTTTTCAATTTCATCAATAATATATTTTAAACGCGCAAGATACAATTTTCCCCTATTTTTGTTTGGAAGTTAACAAAGAAATACAACCTGTAATGCGCATAGATAAATTCTTGTGGAGCACACGATATTTTAAAACGCGAAACATAGCCACTACTGCCTGTAAAAAAGGGCATGCAAAAATTAATGGTCTTACCGCTAAACCTGGAAGGGAAGTATTCCCAATGGATCAAATTGTAGTGCGCAAAAATCAAATAGATTATAAATTTACGGTTCTTGACATACCACCAAGTCGCGTTGGTGCTAAATTAGTTGACATCTATAGAAAGGATACGACACCAAAAGAAGCTTTTGAGCATAACGAGCTTTTACAGTATTCTAAAGATTACTATCGCAAAAAAGGAATTGGTAGACCCACCAAAAAAGACAGGAGAGATATTGACGATTATTTGGAGACACCTTCTAAAAATGATGAAAGTAAAACTGTAAAACCCGATAATAATAGTAAAGAAGTTGAAGATTAGCCTAAACTTTTAAAAACATACTTATCTTTATTCTTTTAAGAACAATACATGGAACAAACCATACTTACACACCAACAGATTCAGCATAAAATTGAACGAATAGCTTATCAAATTTATGAAGCAAATGTTTCTGAACAGGAAATTATTATTGCTGGTATTGAGGGTGGTGGACTTCAGTTTGCGAAGAAAATCGTAGCTAAGCTTAAAAAAATTACTGAGGCTAAAATTGTTCTTTGTAAGCTAACGATGGACAAGAAAGATCCATTATCAAGTGGAGTTACCACATCAATACCAGATGAAGAGTTTACAAATAAATCTGTAGTTATAGTAGATGACGTGTTAAATTCTGGCACAACCTTAATTTATGGCGTACATCACTTTCTAAAAACTCCTTTAAAACAACTTAAAACTGCGGTATTAGTGAATAGAAATCATAAAAAATACCCAGTAAAAGCAGACTACAAGGGAATTTCATTATCTACCTCATTACAGGAGCATGTAAATGTTCATTTTGAATCCAAAAATGACAGAGTGTACTTAAGCTAGTTTGTTTATTATCATTTCTGCAATCTCCGTAGGAGTATTGTTATTACTTTTTATTTTTTGATGTGCTTGATTATAGAAGAAGCTTCTTTCAAATAAATGTTTACCTATAAACTCGGTCAGTTCTTCATCATGTAGATGAGAGATCATAGGACGATGACTTTTCTCTTTTAACAAACGATTTGTAAGTTCGTTTATACCCACATTTAAGTAAAAGGAATTAGCAGTTTTATCATTTACCAACCTCATATTATCACCAAAACAAGGAGTACCACCACCAAGAGAGAGAACAAAACTGTCATCAGTTGAAAATATTTTATTTAAATATTCAATTTCTTTTTTTCTAAAATATATCTCCCCTTTTGTATCAAAAATAGAAGCTATAGACATATTCTCATTTTCCTCGATATAATCATCTAAATCTAAAAAATTAATATTCAAATGATTAGCAACTATTCTTCCTACAGTTGACTTTCCACTTCCCATATACCCTACCAATACTATTTTCACATTTTTCATTTGTACAAAATTGGACTAATTAATACGTTTTTCAAAAAAAAATAAATTTATCTTGAAAAGGGTTTGTTAAATAAAGTAATCGACTTATATTTGCACCCGCATTGAGGGAATTGTTTTCCGAATTTGCTTTTGACCTGGTAGCTCAGTTGGTAGAGCATCTCCCTTTTAAGGAGAGGGTCCTGGGTTCGAGCCCCAGCCCGGTCACCAATAAATAGTAGCCTCTTCACCAAAAAGAGGCTTTTTTATTTAAGCGTTCAAACTTATTTTATAAGTAATTAACGCTAACGTTCTTAAGATTTTTTGACCTGGTAGCTCAGTTGGTAGAGCATCTCCCTTTTAAGGAGAGGGTCCTGGGTTCGAGCCCCAGCCCGGTCACTTTTAAACCTTCAAATATTAATTATTTGGAGGTTTTTTTGTTTTAGCCTGTTTGCTGAAAGTAATATTGAAATTAATTTAGGTATAATCTTTTGCATCATTTATTAAAACAAAAAAACTCAACTATTTTTCGATTATAGCCTCTAACCTGACTAACCGTTCTTCTAAATTTAGTATTCTTATTTCTTGCTCTTCAATTATAGCTTGTTGTTCTTGAATGGCTTTTATAGCAACCACACCAAATCCTGAGTAATTAATCCCTAACAATCCATCATCTTCACTTTTAGTAACAAGTTCAGGAAACAAAGGCTTCACATCTTGCGCTATAAGTCCAAGAGTTTTTGTTTTTGTTGTATCTGCCTTGTAAACATATGTCGATGGCTTAAGTAGAAATACTTTATCCAAAACACTTGGTAACCGTTGTATATCAGTTTTAAGTCGTCTATCAGATCCAACGACATAAGCCCCTGTATTAGCATTTATAAGACCCTTGAAAGTATCTCCGTAATGAAATCTTAATGAAAAGCCATGGGTAATATGCCAATCTTCATTAGTACCACCATCACTAAAACTAAGGCCGCTACCCACAGATTGACCAGCTTGATTAATAGTTAATCTTGCAGAAGGGTTACTAGTATTGACACCTACCCTACCATCGCCTGTAATTGTCATTCTATTCCCTCCTCCTTGATCATTATTAAAATAAAAATTGATTTTGCTATTTTGTCCACCATTGAATCCATCTTCACCCACACCCGCTATATGCCAAAAAGCATCACTCTCTGTATTTTTAAATTCTAACCTGGCGTAATCATTCCCATCCTCTTCTAGTTTAAGTAAGGGCTTGGTTATCGTTGAATTATTGAGAACATGAACCCAAGAAGAAGTATTTAAAATACGCCCAAACTGAAATTCCCCCCCTTGAAGCATCCTAAAACGTGTTAAAAAAGAACTAGACCCGTCTAACTTAGCCTCTAACTGCAAATCTGCCCCTTGTAAACGGGTACTATACCGCCATTGATTACCGTTATTTGGAAAACCAAGTATTAGTCCCCCTAAATTTGTCTGAACAAAGAGATTCCCTCCAATATGCATTTTCTTTTCAGGATCGCTAACACCAACACCTACATTTCCACTAGATTTATATATGTTATCTTCATCTTCCTCCCAAAGAGAACTTTCTCCACTACTCGTCCCAATCATCAAATTTCCGTCAGCATCGGCTACTACATTGCGCTCGCCTAGACCGGCCAACTCAGATGAGCGAATATCACCATCAACATGGAACTTTGCAGAAGGAGTTAATGTTCCAATACCAACATTTCCATCATTTGTAATAATAAATCGGCCAGTTCCATTTGTACCCAATCGAAGTGGCCCATTTTCTTGATTCGTAATTGTTGCCGTAAACCCTAAGCCTAGGTCATTTATCAAGCCAATATACATACCGTCATTTGAGCCATCTCCAGTATCTACTGTTGTATAAATAGAATTACTCTGATAACTATTGGTATGAATTTGATGTATTGCATTAGGATCTACCAGACCAATACCGACATTTCCGCTATCAAAATAAATATCACCTCCATTTGCGTTCCAAAGAGAGCTTCCTCTACTTCCAATTTCATCGGTACCGGCAACCCATTTATTTGTTACTCCGTCCCATTTGGCTACTTGACCATCTGCCGTACCCTCGAGTCCGCTTATATTCGTGCCATCACCTAAAAGTAATCCGCTTTCACCTGTAACATCAACATAATCATTTAAATCTACCGAGCCTGTGCCATCTTCAATACTCAATACATCACCAGTCATAATCAGACCTTGATCATCCGTATCCACCAATCCGCCCGAGGCCAATTCTTCAATTGCTGCCTGAGTATCTCCTGCAGTAAGACCTGTACCTGTATTATCAAAAGGAACCTCTGAGGCATTCTGGTCATCCGTGCCACCTGGCGGAATAATTGCGGATAGATCAACTCCAGTACCATCAGTAATTTCAAGTAATGTTCCTGAAAGCGATAAATTCTGATCATCCGTATCTACTAACCGACCAGAAGCCAATTCTTCAATTGCTGCCTGAGTGTCTCCTGAAGCAAGACCTGTACCCGTATTATCAAAAGGAACCTCCGATGCATTCTGGTCATCCGTGCCTCCTAGTGGAATAATTGCGGATAGATCAACTCCAGTACCATCTGTAATTTCAAGTAATGTTCCTTTAAGGGATAAATTCTGATCATCCGTATCTCCTGACGCACCCGAAGCTAATTCTACGATAGCAGCCTGCGTATCAACTGCGGCAAGACCTGTACCCGTATTATCAAAAGAAACCTCCGAAGCATTCTGATTATCAGTACCTCCTGGCGGAATAATTGCGGATAAATCTAAAGTAGATCCATCTGAAATACTTAAATCTGTTCCAGAAAGGCTAATATCTTGTAGCTCGTTAGTGGAATCTGTATCATCATCAGCACCTCCTACTCCAGTAATTACAAGTTCATCTAAAGCATCTTGAACATTAATTGCCGTTAGTCCGGATTCCGAATTATCAAACGGTACTTCTACTGCATTTTGAGATTCTCCACCACCAACAACCCTACTATCAACATAAGTCTTGACAGCTTTTTGTGTTGGTAAAATATTACTACTGTTTTCTAATAACGTTCCATCATCAGATATTTCGTTCACAGCATTACCATCGTTTAATGTAAACTGGCCAAAAACTTTTAAATCATTGGTAACACGGACTTCTCCTATATTCTTATTCGCTATAGTATTTCCGTCAACAATCCACTGATCACTACCTGAAGTTATCGCGTACGGTACTGCCATTAATTCGGTCGTACCCAATTCTGAACCATTAAAAGAAACCGCTACAAATGAAGCTTCTCCCCATGGTAAATTCTCATAATCACCACTATTACTGATTCCGCTACCAATTTGCAGACTAAAAACACCATTTATATCTGTTGTAATAAAATGACTTTCTTGATATTGAATAGGAGCATTGGAAGTTCCAAATTTTAAAGCAATACCGATTTCAACAGACTCTTCAACCATTAATTCATTATCAGCATCTCTTACAACCCCTTGATAATTAATATAATTCTTTTGTTGTGCATTTAGTATAAAAGAGCCACACATCATGGCAACTATTACCAGTACTGAAACGTAATTTCTTTTCATAGTTCTATTTTTTTATCAGTTTATATTCTTTGATTTGAGTTCCTTCTTCCAAGTATAATCTTAATACGTAGACCCCATTGGCATGTGTAGTCATGTCAATTTCAAATTCGGTATTAGCAGTATCAAATAACTGCGATGAAACTTTTTGTCCGTTTATTGCAAAAAGCTCCATACCATCAATACTCTGTTCAGTAGAAGCAACCGAAACACTCTCAACAACAGGGTTAGGGTATACTAGTATTTCTATATCATCTTCATCAAGACTTAACGGTATAATCAAAAGACCATAACCTGTCCAAAATCCCTGATCGATAGCGCCCTCCCGAGCTATTAAACCAACTAAAGGTTCACCTACTGTAAACCCTAAAGAAATATCAGCATTACTTAATGTATTTCCTTGGCTTGCAACCACACTTCGATCTAAAGATTGCGCAATAGAGCATATACTGTAGAACAAGCATGTAAATAGAAGTAGTTGTCTTTTCATTTTAGTTCTGTTTTAGATTAATGTTACACAACCGTAAAAGGTTAACATTGTTCTGAACTATTTTTATGAATACACCACTTTAATCTACACAGGAAACTAAAACACAAAAAAGTGGATAGGAGCATTGCTCCTATCCACTTTTAATCAAATTGATATTTGTAATTTATTCTACCACAATGAACTCCGATCTTCTATTGAGTTGATGGTTCTCTTTACTACATGGTACATCGTCGCTACAACCGTTTGTAAGCTCCGTCTCGCCATAACCTTCATATGAGATTCTGTTGCTCGGGATGCCGGCTTCTATTAGGTAATCGGCCGTGGCCTTTGCCCTATTCGCGGATAATGTCATATTGTACACATCGTTCGCCCTTGAATCGGTATGCGAGCGCACTTGTACGTTTACGTTCGGGTATTCATTTAAATAGGCTAGTACCTTGTTGATACTGATTTTGGCATCCTCTCTGATGAAGTACTTGTCGAAATCGAAATAGATCGGTTCTATGTTCAGGTATTTCGCAAGGTCCGTTCCTATCGGTGCACCGTTGTCCACTTGTACCAACATTACTTCAATTCCTGTTACATCTTCCGATTTTTCGGTATTGAAGGTTTTTGTACTCTCTTCATAGTCCGCTTTCGTGGCTACTAATTTATAGGCTCCTTCGCTGCAATTTCCTTCCATTTCGAACACTCCGCTCGCATCGGTCTGTGAACTTGATACCACTTTGTTATCCTTGTCGTATACGGTTACCGATGCATCTGTTAACAGTGCATTAGTTTTTTGGTCCTTTACGATTCCCGTAATCGCCGTATGGCAGGTGAAGTCCAAAGGGGTCATTTCTATAAAACTATAGATATCGTCATTGCCCTGTCCACCCTTTCGGTTAGATGCGAAAAAGCCTTTTTTCGTCTCTTCGTTGAAGATATATGAGAAGTCGTCTTCTTCCCCGTTCAAAGGACGTCCTATATTGAATACTTCTCCCCTTTCGTTCTTCAGGTCGGTCGCGAAGACATCAAGCCCTCCAAGTCCCGGATGACCATCTGACGAGAAATATAGTTTATCGGATTCCGTCACAAATGGAAAGGTCTCCCTTGATTCTGTATTAATCCTATCACCCAGATTTTTTGGCGTACTAAAAGTACCGTCCTTATTAATATCAACTACGTAGATATCCGATTCCCCCTTTGTGCCCGGCATGTCAGAGGCAAAGTATAATTTACTTTCATCGTTGTTCAGCGTTGGGTGTGCAACCGAATAACTGTCACCATTGAAAGGTAGTTCTTCTATATTGTTCCATTCTCCATTTTCTTTGGTCGCCTTGTAAATCTTTAATCGGCTTACCCCGTCTTCGTCTCTTTCGAACTTGCCGTCGTCAGAGTTGTTCCTTGTAAAGTACATTGTGTTCCCGTCTTTGATAAATGCAGTTGACGATTCATGGGTTTTCTTGTTCAGCTTTTTAGATAGCTTATCTACATTGGTAAAATTACCTTGATTGTCCTGTGCAGCCTTGTACAGGTTCAAGAAAGATCCGTTATTCCATTTATGAACGTTCTTAGATAGCAATCCGCTGTCCCTTGCCGTAGAGAACACCAGTCCGTCCTCATAGAAAGAAGGTGCAAAGTCCGATACCTTCGAGTTAAGCGCAATATTCTTGAGTTCGTACCTTCCCGAGCGTTCCTCAATCTGTTCCAGATAATCTCTGTTCTCATCGAATACCAACGCACGTTGATCGTTCTCTCTTGCGCTCTTGAATTTGTTCATCCACGTGTCGGATTCTTTATAATTTTCAAGTGACTTTAAGGTCTGTGCGTAACGGTACATATATTCAAGGTCGATATCCGCTCCTTTAAGCGAGAACAGCTTGCCATACCAGCTTGATGCTTCTTCGTAGTTCGCGTTCAGATAGTTTGCATTGCCCAGGTTCTTGTACACCTCTTCTTCGGTATAACCGTCCTTTACCAATTGCTCGTACGATTGTATCGCCGAGGCATAGGCGTAGTTCGTGAATTTTGTATCCGCTTTTTGTACCTTCTTGTCCTGTGCGCTTGCCATCATAGTCACTACCGCCAAGCCACAAAATATATATCCTGCTTTTTTCATGTCGTTTTTTTAAAAGAATCTTGGGGTGATTACTCGTCTGTACTTGTTCAAGAATTCATATCTGAGCATGAACTCGAATGATCCATCATTGAACCTAGTAGCTCCCAAATCCGTAACCTCTTTGTCATAGGCAAGTCCCAACATTAATTGGTCGTTTAACTGAAAGCCGAACAGTGCGCTCAATGCCGCATCCCATCTATACGCCGCCCCTAGGGAGAATTTATCGTTGAACAGGAAGTTTGCGCTAAGGTCCACTTGTAACGGTGCGCCCTTTACCGCCTTGATAAGTGCCGCAGGTTTCAATTTTACGTTTGTGTTCAGGTCGAATACATAGCCCGTGATCAAATAGAAGTTCATACGCTCTTGTGCGATAAGGCTCGAACTGTTCGTATCCGAACTGTCGAAATGCTCGGTCTGTAAAAAGTTCGGTACCGATAGCCCCGCATAGAACTGATCCGTATGGTAATAGATTCCTGCTCCAAAATTAGGGGAGAACTTGTTGTCAATGTTCGGTAGATTGCTCTCCGCACCGTAATTCCTTAATTTGGTAAAGTCCACGTTGAACAGGTGTCCGCCCGCTTTCAGTCCGAAGGAAAGTTTACCTTCCTCAGAGGTATTCACCGTGTAGCTGAACGCCGCATCGATATAAGTATCTTGGTTGGTTCCATTACCGATCTCGTCATTCACCACCGATAGTCCAAGCCCCACATTATTGGAAACAGGTGTATGAAAATTAAGAGTCTGCGTAGTAGGTGCCCCGTCAAGACCCACCCACTGCGAACGGTGCAGTGCGGCTATGCTTAACACCCCTCGGGAACCTGCATACGCAGGGTTCACCGATATCGTATTGTACATGTACTGCGTGTACTGCGCATCTTGCTGGGAATATCCCGTTAATAGGCCCGCAGCGGTAATTAATATAGCTAGAAAATATTTGTTCATCTTATTATTTTTTGGGGAAATTTTATCTGTTTATATATAAGTAACCCGACTTGTTAAGGCTGTTACCATCATTATCGTACTTAATTACATAGAAATACACGCCGACAGGTAGCTCTGAATCTTTACTAAGCGTTGCTCTACCATCTGAAGACCCTGTGAATACATTTGTTCTATTGTCATAACCTGACATTTCATACACCAATATTCCCCATCTGTTATAGATCTGAACCGTATTGTTCGGGAAAGATTCTATATTCTCTATACCAAAGAAATCATTGGTTCCATCTCCATCTGGGGTAATTACTTCATTGGCAACAGCTATTCCACTATCAACTACCTCAGCATTACAACCAGCATCAAGGGGTGGCAATCCGTTCAATGAATCACATGGGTTCAATGGATCAGTACCATCGATTATTTCCTGTCCGTCTGAGATAGTATCACCATCAGTATCGGCAACATCTGGGTCAGTACCGATTGCATCTTCTTGTGCCGTATTCAATCCATCGGCATCACAATCGCTATCTGGCAACGCAGTACCGCCAACATGATCGCAATCGTCTAAAGGATCGGTATTGTCTAATACTTCTTGACCATCATTTATTCCATCGCCATCTGAATCAGGATTTAATGGATCTGTGCCCAAATCTACTTCTTCACTATCTGTAAGTCCGTCATTATCCGTATCAGGGTTGTTTGGGTCGGTACCCAATGCCGTTTCCTCATCGGTAGTCAAATCATCAGCATCACAATCACTTGTACCTAACGCAGTACCATCAACATGATCACAATCATCTAGAGGGTCTGTATTATCGATGTTCACTTCTTGACCATCGCTAATATCGTCTCCATCGGAATCAGGATTATTAGGGTCGGTACCCAACGCTACTTCTTCGTTATTAGAAAGTCCGTCATTATCCGAATCCTCTGAAATAGTCACCGTACCAGTCCCCGAATTACCAGCTTCATCTGTAACACTAATTTGAATTACATCTTCATCTATTAGAACAGGGAAGCTACCACTATCAGGAGTCGCGGAACCGGTATCTAAACTCCAATCACCATTTGCATCAGCTATGACAGTATATATTACATCAAAAATATTATCACCGTTAGTATCCAGCTCAATTAAAAGACTTTCGTTAGCGTCACCTTGCCCAGTTAACACCGGAGAGATATCCGAAGTACTAAAACTATTGGCACTAGGATCCGTGGTATTGAGCACTATTGATTCTATGTCAACAGCAGTGTTGCCCGCAAGATCCGAAACCTCAGCATTGACCGAAATAGGACCATTATTCAATCCGGAAATGTCAAGCTCATTTGCCGTCCATGTTCCAGCAGTTACCGTTGCTGTTGTAGTAAAAGAATTTACGCCATCATCTAAAGTAACTATTACCGTTTGATTGTCTTCAACCCCTGTGGTTACACCTGAGATTATCACATCGTTATCTTCTGCCTCATTAACAATATTATCTATTTCAATAGGTGTATTTATCTCGATGTCAATAATATCATCATGAACAATATCTCGAGTATCTTGCATAGCAGGGTTTCCAGCCAAATCACTCACATCTGCAGTGATGGTTTCATTAACATCCAATGCCTGTGCATCTGCTGCAGGTACATCTAAACTCCAAATGCCACCGGTAACTGTTGTTGTATAAGTTTGACCATTCAAGGTTACCGTTACAGTTTGACCATCTTCAGCATCTGTAGCACCACTGATAGTAACATCATTATCATCTTCAACTCCGCTGATAACATCATCTGTAGACACCACATTTATAGATATTGTTGGTGGAGTTACATCATGTGCTATATCTCTTATCACTTGCGTTGCAGGATTGCCTACTAAATTACTCACATCTGCAGTAATGGTTTCGTTTGCATCTAATACTTGCGCATCTGCTGCTGGTACATCTAAACTCCAAGTACCACCAGTCACCAAAGTAGTGTAGGTTTGACCGTTCAAGGATACCGTTACAGTTTGACCGTCTTCGGCATCTGTAGTACCATTGATGGTAACATCACTATCGTCTTCGACTGCATTGATGATATCATCGACAGAAACTATATTGATGCTTATCGTTGGTGCCATAATATCATGTTCAATATCGCGAGTAGCTTCAGTAGCAGGGTTACCGGATACATCATTTACATTGGAAGTAATCGTTTCATTTGCATCCAATGCTTGAGCATCAGCCGCAGGTATATCTAAACTCCAAGTACCACCAGTTACCGTTGTTGTATAGGTTTGACCGTTCAGCAACACCGTAACTAATTGACCATCTTCGGCATCTGTTGTACCACTGATGGTAACGTCGCTATCATCTTCCAGTGAATTAATGATATCATCGGTAGAAACCACATCTATCGCTATTGTAGGTGCGGTGACATCATGCTCGACAACTCGTGTTGCCTGTGTTGCAGGGTTACCCGCCAAATCACTTACATCTGCAGTTATGGTTTCCGTTGCGCCCAATACTTGGGCCGCAACTGCAGGTAAGTCAAAACTCCATGTCCCTACTGTTACCGTTGCCGTGTATGTTTGTCCGTTCAATAAAACGGTCACTGTTTGACCATCTTCGGCATCTGTAGTACCATTAATGGTAACATCATTATCATCTTCAATCGAGTTGATAACATCATCTAAAGCAACTACATCTATCGTAATTACAGGAGCGGTAACATCATGCTCAATATCTCGTGTAGCTTGTGTTGCAGGGTTACCCGCCAAATCGCTTACATTAGCAGTAATCGTTTCATTAGGGTCTAATGCTTGGACGTCTAATGCCGGTACATCTAGGCTCCATGTGCCACCTGTTACCATAGTTGTATAAGTTTGACCGTTCAAGGTTACCGTAACGGTTTGCCCATCTTCGGCATCTGTAGTACCACTAATAGTTACACCACTATTTTGCTCAAATTCATTAATGATATCATCAGTAGAAACCACATCTATTGTGATTATTGGAGCGGTATCATCATGAATAATATCTCGTGTTGCCTGTGTCGCCGGATTACCCGCTACATCACTAACATCTGCAGTAATCGTTTCCATAGCATTTAAAACTTGGGCTGCCGCAGCTGGCAAATCAAAACTCCAGGTTCCACCAGTAACCGTTGTAGTGTACGTCTGACCATTTAATATAACCGTTACCGTTTGACCATCTTCGGCATCTGTAGTGGTTCCACTGATAGTAACATCACTATCATCTTCAACAGCACTGATAATGTCATCACCAGATACTATATCTATTGTAATTGTCGGAGCCGTAACATCATGCTCAATATCTCTGGTTACCTGTGTTGCCGGATTACCCGCTACATCACTAACATCTGCCGTGATTGTTTCCGTTGCACCTAATGCTTGAGCAGCTGCTGCGGGCAAGTCAAAACTCCATACTCCTCCTGTTACTGTTGTAGTATATGTTTGTCCGTCCAAAATTACCGTAACAGTTTGACCATCTTCTGCACCCGTAGTTGTTCCATTGATAGCAACTTCTGTATCATCTTCCAAGGCATTTATAACATCGTCTCCGGATACTACATCGATTATTATTATTGGCGCATCGACATCATGTTCGATATCTCTGGTTGCCTGTGTTGCAGGGTTACCCGCTAAATCACTCACGTCTGCAGTAATGGTTTCCGTAGCATCCAATGCTTGGGCACCTGCCGCAGGCAAATCAAAACTCCATATACCACCTGTTACTGTTGTATTGTATGTTTGTCCGTTCAATACTACAGTTATAGTTTGACCGTCTTCCGCACCCGTAGTTGTTCCACTAATGGTTACATCGGTGTCGTCCTCAATAGCATTAATAATATCATCGGTAGATACAATATCTATTGTTATAGTTGGGGCAGTTACATCATGTATAATATCTCTGGTTGCCTGAACCGCAGGATTACCGGCTGCATCACTTACATCTGCAGTTATGGTTTCCGTTGTACCCAATGCTTGGGCTGCTGCTGCTGGCAAATCAAAACTCCATATGCCACCTGTTACCGTAGTTGTGTATGCTTGTCCGTGTAAAGTTACCGTTACAGTTTGACCGTCTTCGGCATCTGTTGTTGTTCCACTAATGGTTACATCAGTATCGTCTTCAACTGCATTGATAATATCATCGTTGGATACCACATCTATCGTAATCGTAGGTGCAGTGACATCATGTTCGATATCTCTTGTCGCCTGAACCGCAGGATTACCGGCAACATCACTTACATCTGCGGTAATTGTTTCATTAGGATCTAATGCTTGGGCAGCCGCAGCAGGTAAATCAAAACTCCATGTGCCTCCGGTTACCGTTGTAGTGTATGTCTGACCATTCAATACAACTGTTACAGTCTGACCGTTTTCAGCACCTGTTGTTGCTCCACTAATCGTTACATCGTTATCGTCTTCAATAGTGTTAATGACATCATCGCCCGATACCACATCTATTGTAATTGTCGGAGCCGTAACATCATGCTCAATATCTCGTGTCGCCTGAGTTGCAGGATTACCCGCTACATCACTTACATCTGCAGTTATTGTTTCCAATGCATCTAATGCTTGGGCTACAGCTGCAGGTAAGTCAAAACTCCATGTTCCACCTGTTACCGTAGTCGTATATGTTTGTCCATTTAGAACTACCGTAACGGTCTGACCGTCTTCGGCTCCAGTGGTCGTCCCACTAATGGTTACATCGGTATCATCTTCAAGGGCATTAATAATATCATCGGTAGATACCATATTTATTGCTATTGTTGGAGCAATCGCATCGTGTTCAACATCTCGCGTTGCTTGAACTGCAGGGTTACCTGCATCATTACTCACATCTGCGGTAATTGTTCGGGTTGTACCCAATGCTTGAGCATCTGCAGCAGGTAAGTCAAAACTCCATGTACCACCAGAAACCGTAGTCGTATAGGTTTGTCCGTTCAAGGTTACCGTAACCATTTGACCGTCTTCAACATCTGTTGTGGTTCCATTTATTGTTACGTCATTGTCATCTTCAACTGCATTGATAATATCATCGGTAGCTACTACATTGATTGTAATTGTTGGTACGGTAACATCATGTTCAATATCTCGGGTTACCTGTATTGCAGGATTACCCGCAATATCACTTACATCTGCAGTTATTGTCTCTAAGGCATCCAATGCCTGAGCATCTGTCGCTGGCACAGCTAAAGTCCATGTACCACTCGTTACCGTAGTCGTATACGTTTGTCCGTTCAATACCACTGTAACTGTTTGTCCATCTTCGGCATCTGTAGTACCATTAATTGTAACATCTGTATCGTCTTCCAAAGCATTTATCACATCATCAATAGCCACTACATTAATTGCAATTATAGGTGCAGTTACATCATGTGTAATATCTCTTGTAACTTGTGTCGCCGGGTTACCCGCTAAATCACTCACGTCTGCAGTAATTGTTTCGGCAGGATCCAATGCTTGGGCATCTGCCGCTGGCATATCTAAAGTCCACGCATTACTAGTCACCATTGTCGTGTAGGTTTCACCATTCAGCACTACTGTTACCGTCTGACCATCTTCGGCTCCGGTAGTCGTACCACTAATGGTAACATTACTATCAGCTTCAAAGGCACTAATAATATCGTCATTAGAAACTACGTCAATTGTAATTGTAGGTGCCGTATCATCATGCTCGATATCTCGTGTAGCCTGTGTTGCAGAGTTGCCTGCTAAATCACTAACATCTGCAGTTATAGTTTCCGTAGCATCCAATGCTTGTACATCTACCGCTGGTACATCTAAAGACCATACACCACCTGTTACGGTAGTTGTATACGTGTGTCCGTTAAGAACTACTGTCACTATCTGACCGTCTTCTGCTCCAGTAGTTATACCACTAATAGTAACATCACTGTTGTCTTCAACCGCATTGATAATATCATCGGTAGATACCACATTTATTGCTATTGTTGGCGCAGTCACATCAATCGTAAGCAATGCCGCATCAGAAGTCAAAGGAGAACACACAAAAGTTAAATCGGTAATTATTACTCGGTATTCAAATCCGTCTTGTGCAACGTTAGCCCCAGTTAATGTTAAGGTTTCCGTTGTACTTCCTGTATAGATATCCGTTCCATTGGCATCATCGATAGCTACAAAACCACCACCTAATTGATCATCAACCTCCCATTGATATGTCAATGAGATTCCTGATGCCGTAACGGTGAATATTTCTGGAGAACTACCATTAGTCAACACATCTTGTGGTTGATCTGCACTAGATGCTATAGTAGGAGTTTCCCCTGGCTGTTGAAAATCAAAATCAGTATTTGTAGCACTATCCACATTATTTGGTTCGGTATATCCGTCAACCACATTGGTTCCAGTTACTACACCATCAGCATCTACCACCAAAGCTCCGTCTCCTAAAATTCCGTCTCCGTTATCATCGGTGAAACCTGCTTCTATAACATCATTACATAAATCGCCATCTGCATCCAATTCCAAGAAATCGGCAATACCATCTGCTGTTGTCTCTGAATCTAACAGTGTATAATTAACCGTACCACTATCTTGTTGACCACTTGTTTGAACTGAATCTGGAATTCCATCTGTACCAACGTTGCCATCTAATCGACCATCAGTAAACGCTTGTCCGCTACCCGATTCTACGATGTCATAAATACTGTCATTATCGGCATCTAAATCGAAATGATTGGGTACGCCATCACCATCGGCATCAAAAGCATCCACAATTCCGTCACCATTTGCATCGATACCCAAATCGGTATCTCTATAGTTTAGAATTCCGTCAGAATCGTCATCTGCACTTGGGTCTATACTCGAAGGACTTTCTAATGTATCCAAGATTCCGTCATTATCATCATCTAAATCAGCAGAATCAGCGATACCATCCAAATCATTATCATCTATAGCATTTTCTCTATAATCTACCTCAGCAGTAGTAGTTACTGCAATATTTGGTAAATCTGATGCACCATTATCTTGATCATCGTTAGAATCGAACGGTAATCCTGTAGTATCAACATCATCATAATCATCAAACAAACCATCATGATCATTATCCAAATTATTCGATGCTGCGGTAAAACCGGCTTCTTCAGTATCTGAAAGTCCGTCACCATCCGTATCCAAATCCAAATAATCGGGAATTCCGTCGCCGTCGGTATCTATTGGTGAAACGCCTTCATCACCTGTACCTTCATATTCGTCTCCTAAACCATCATCATCGGTATCATCATTGCCATTTCCATCAGTATTGGCATTTCTTGCTACATAGCCACTTGTAGTTTGCGCTTCAACATTATCTGGAATACCATCGTTATCAGAATCAATATCCAAGTGATCTTCTATACCGTCATGATCACTATCAATACCTTCGTTTATCGTATACACAGGAGCTGTCCCCGGACCTGAAGTTTCACCTGCAGGAGATCCAGCAGAATTTACTGCCGATGTGGTATTAGCAGGTGTAAACAATCCATTAATATCACATGTTTGAAATAAAACAGACCCTAAATAATCATTGGATGAAAAACCAGATTGCAATTCGCCCGAAAAGGTAATCGTCAAGTTCGTGGTTTCATAATAATTAAAATATACGGCAAGTCGTGGTCCAAAATCTACACCGGACCATGTCTGTGGCGGACCTTCAAAAGTGGTTGTACCGGTAGCATCATTTTCTGAAACACTTAGTAATGTGTTACTATCTACAGCATATAAGCCAGGCTGAGCCAAGGTTACACTTTCTTCTGTATTGGCACCGTCAATATCATATATTACACCACCAAAACGGATTAGATTCACCTGAAAATCAGTGCCTGTTGCGACTAATCTAATATTGAAAGTCATACTACCAACAGCACCTACACCACCACCTACATCAAAACTAGGTTGCCAAGCATCATCACTACCAAAACCACCGTTATCAATAGAAGTTAAGGTTGCATTGTTAATATCGGTAATAGCGACAATTGCATCTAACACCCCAAGAGATGAAGTAACCACAGTTGAAAAACGGTACTCGGCACCAACAGTACCTGCACCACTACCCGTAGCCGCTATATATGAACCACCAGTAAAAGAGCCTGGCGGAATACCACATTCATCACCCTTGGTATCTGTAGGCTCAAAACCTAATGATTCTACATAATCTAAGATACCATCATTGTCATTATCCTTATCCAAATCATTATCCACACCATCACCATCAGTATCTATTGGTGTTGCATGTACATTTGCATCTCTAAAATCTACCTCACTTGTAAATGGATCCTGGTCGTTTGGAAAGTTATCTACATCTTGGTTGTTATTCGTTGCTCCATTTGGATCTGCAATTCCATTTGGTGCACTAATACTTAAATCGAAATTATCATCTAAACCATCGTTATCAGAATCTACACCTGAAATTGGGGTGTCTGCGGAATTATTGTCATCGATGTCATATGCCTCTACATAATCAAGAACACCATCGTTGTCAGAATCAGCATCTCTAAAGTCAGGACTATCTTGACCGTCTGAATTTTCAGGTTGATTAATGGACACACCAGAACCGGCAGGAACCACTTCGTAATTATCAGCCAAGCCGTTTCCGTCAGAATCGGTAGAAGGACTCAAATAACCTGAAGTTGATTGCCATTCTATATTATCAATGATACCATCATTATCACTATCTAAATCCAAATAATCTGGGTGCGAATCACTGTCAGTATTAACCAATGTGTTCGTAAAACTACCTCCATTATCCACATCAAAAACATCATCGATACCATCGTTATCACTATCATTTCCAGATAATTGAACCAGACCTGCATCGGTTTGAGATTCTACCAAATCTTGAATACCATCATTATCTGAATCTATGTCCAAAAAGTTTGGACCACCTTGATTATCGCTATTCAAAGGAATCACAGAAATACCTGCTCCATCAGTAGCACCATCTTCTGCGACATCTGGAATACCATTAGTACCATGATTACTTTCACCAGTATCGATGGATCCGTTTCCGTCAAGATCTAGACTACCATTTCCTGTTTCCACTACATCTGGAATACCGTCATTATCACTATCTAAATCTTCATTATTAGGAATACCATCATTATCAAAATCGGTCGTTCCTTCAACAGTATCCAGAATACCGTCGTTATCATCATCTTCATCATTAGTGTTACATATTCCATCTCCATCGGTATCTATACCGTCATTATCTGGGTCGAAGTTAGCACCGGCAGTAAAATCATTACTCGCCGTTGCACCACAATCATCACAACCATCACCATCTAAATCTTGACAAATGGAAGGATCTAAAGGAGCAGTATCCGCACCATCTGCCACACCATCGTTATCATCATCGGGGTCGCCAGAATCACATAAGCCATCACCATCAGTATCAGTTCCGTCATTAGCAGGGTCAAAATTAGCTCCCGCAGTAAAATCATTGCTTGCCGTTGCAGAACAATCATCACAACCATCACCATCCAAATCTTGACAAATGGAAGGGTCTAATGGAGCAGTATCCGAGCCATCTGCCACACCATCGTTATCATCATCAGGGTCGCCAGAATCACATAAGCCGTCACCATCGGTATCAGTACCGTCATTGGCTGGGTCATAATTATCACCTGCGGAAAAGTCAGTACTTGCCGTTGCAGAACAATCATCACAACCATCACCATCCAAATCTTGGCAAATGGAAGGGTCTAACGGTGCACTATCCGAACCATCGGCTACACCATCGTTATCATCATCTAAATCTGAAGAATCACAAATACCATCACCATCGGTATCAATACCATCATTATCCGTATCAAAATTAGCTCCAGCTGTAAAATCATTACTTGCATTAGCAGAACAATCATCACAACCATCGCTATCTAAATCTTGACAAATGGAAGGGTCTAATGGAGCTGCATCCGAACTATCGGCTACACCATCGTTATCATCATCTAAATCTGAAGAATCACAAATTCCGTCACCATCAGTATCAATACCATCATTATCCGTATCAAAATTAGCTCCAGCCGTAAAGTCAGTACTAGCCGTTGCGGAACAATCGTCACAACCATCACCATCCAAATCTTGACAACTACTTGGGTCTAAAGGTGCATTATCATCACCATCCAAAACTCCATCATTATCATCATCGGCATCGCCAGAATTACAAATTCCGTCGCCATCGGTATCGATACCATCATTAGAAGGATCGAAATTATTACCAGCGGAAAAATCAGTACTAGCCGTTGCAGAACAATCATCACAACCATCACCATCCAAATCTTGACAAATTGAAGGGTTTAATGGAGCAGCATCTGAACCATCAGCTACGCCATCGTTATCATCATCGGGATCGCTAGCATCACAAATTCCATCGCCGTCAGTATCTGTACCGTCATTTGCAGGGTCAAAATTATTTCCAACGGAGAAATCTGTACTAGCCGTTGCCGAACAATCGTCACAACCATCACCATCCAAATCTTGACAGCTACTTGGATTTAATGGAGCATTGTCATCTCCATCAAGAACCCCGTCATTGTCATCATCTGGATCACCTGAATCACAAAGTCCGTCACCATCGGTATCGATACCATCATTATCCGTATCAAAATTAGCTCCTGCAGAAAAATCGTTGTTAGCCGTTGCCGAACAATCATCACAACCATCACCATCCAAATTGCGACAACTGCTTGGGTCTAAAGGTGCATTATCATCACCATCTAGAACTCCATCATTATCATCATCTGGGTCGCCAGAATCACAAAGTCCGTCACCATCTGTATCGGTGCCATCATTAGAAGCATCAAAGTTATTACCTACCGAAAAATCGTTATTTGCCGTGGCAGAACAATCGTCACAACCATCGCCATCCAAATCTTGACAACTGCTTGGATCTAAAGGTGCAAAATCATCCCCATCAAGAACCCCGTCATTGTCATCATCTGAATCACCAGAATCACAAAGTCCGTCACCATCGGTATCGGTACCATCATTATCCGTATCAAAATTAGCCCCTGCAGAAAAATCGTTGTTAGCCGTGGCAGAACAATCATCACAACCATCGCCATCCAAATCTTGACAGCTACTTGGATCTAAAGGTGCATTGTCATTTCCATCTAGAACTCCGTCATTATCATCATCCGTATCGCCAGAATCACATATACCATCTCCATCGGTATCGATACCATCATTAGCAGGGTCAAAATTATTACCCCCTGTAAAATCGTTACTTGCCGTTGCAGAACAATCGTCGCAACCATCACCATCTAAATCTTGACAACTGCTTGGGTCTAAAGGTGCATTATCATCACTATCTAGAACTCCGTCATTATCATCATCGGTATCGCCAGAATCACAAAGTCCGTCACCATCTGTATCGGTGCCATCATTAGCGGGGTCAAAATTATTACCTACTGAAAAATCAGTGCTAGTGGTTGCCGAACAATCATCGCACCCATCGCTGTCCAAATCTTGACAGCTACTTGGATCTAATGGAGCATTGTCATCACCGTCTAAAACTCCGTCATTATCATCGTCTGGGTCACTAGCATCACATAAGCCATCTCCATCGGTATCTATACCGTCATTTGCAGGGTCAAAATTATCACCGACAGTAAAATCGTTACTTGCCGTTGCAGAACAATCATCACAGCCATCACCATCCAAATCTTGACAGCTGCTTGGGTCAAAAGGTGCATTATCATCACCATCTAAAACACCATCATTATCATCATCGGCATCACTAGAATCAGGTGTGCCATCACCATCAGTATCTGGATCATTAGTTACCGTTATGTTTACCGTTGCGGTTTCACAAACATCTGGATCTGGATCTGTATTACAAACTTGATAAATTACCGTTACGGTTGACCCGTTCTCCGTAATTAAAGGGGTATACGCCAATTCACCGGTTAAAGCATCTAAAATTGCGGTGCCACCAGCTGTACCGCCAGTTCTGGTAATTGTGGTAGTACCCTGATTATTTGGGTTATTATTTGGAAAATAATCATCATTACTTAAAATATTGATATTGGTAGCTACACCTAAAGTTGCGTTTACATTTTCATCTTGAGCGGTTGGCGCATAGGGATTAGGGTCCGTAGCATCTAAATGACCATCATCATCACTATCTATATCTAAATGATTAGGTTGACCATCATTATCCACATCGTAAGCGTCGGGCACTCCATTACCGTCAGCATCGGTATAATTAGTTGTGGTACCATCTCCGGTATTACCAACATCTTGACTTGTATCTTTAAAATTTAAAATACCATCTCCATCTTCATCACCAAAAGGATCAAGACCAGGGTATTCATCTAAATCTACAATACCATCATTGTCGTCATCGGTATCATCATTATCACTAGTGCCATCACCGTCACTATCTCTTGGATCTCTCCAATCTCTTTCTCCTCCGGCAGGATCGTCATCTTGAAATGAATTTGGAGTTTGACCATTGTTTGTTGCTGCATCCGGATCATCCATTCCGTTAGCGTTCTGATCAAAATTATCGTCTATACCATCTAAATCGGTATCATTTCCCGCTAAGGTAGTTTCAGCAACATCATCACCGTTGGTATCGTAAGCTTCAACAGCATCTGAGATACCATCATTATCACTATCTGGGTCTAAAAAATCTGGAACATTATCAGGTGTAGCAAAAGCTACATCTGTATTAACAGGAATAAGACCCTGATTACCAGAGCCTTCATAATTATCATCTAAACCGTCGCCATCTGAATCATTACCAGACGGAGCGATATAAGAGCCACTAGCCTGAGCTTCAATATTATCTGGTATACCGTCATCGTCGGAATCTAAATCTAAATGGTTGGGAAAACTATCATTATCTTGACTAGCTTCGTAAACATCTGGTACACCATCGGAATTAGCATCGGTGTAATTGGTAACGCTACCATCGGCATTGGTGTTATATGTGGGAACACCGTCACCAGAATTATCTAAAACATCTTGAAAATTAGGAAGTCCGTCACCATCGGCATCACCGTTAGGATCATTACCATTTGACTCTACAATATCTAAAATACCATCGTTGTCATCATCAATATCTACATTATCAAAAACACCATCTCCATCTGAATCTCCTACACAGACAGAATATAACACTGTGTTTATCTGATATTCACTTTGGTTAAGATCAAACTCTTTTACAAATCCAGGGTTTGCATAAATATCAAATTCAATAAAATTTACATCATTAAACTCAAACATTAAATTACTTTCCGGACCATTCGCTTCTGACTCGGTACCTGCAGAAAGTAGCGTAGGCGGAGTAGTATCTACATTTATATTAGTTGGTATATCTGTGGCTGTAAACCGAACAGAATTATCACAGTCTGTACCAACAGCTTCGTTTTCTATAGGAATACTTGGATTTGCAGCAGCAGGTGTGCCATCAATATCGTTAATTACAATTCTAAAATCATTAACCGGTATTAAGGTAACTTTGTCTGAAGCAATGAAACTAATTCGTATTCTTGAAGGAGCTGTTGTTCCACTATTGGATGGGTTGCTATAAAAGAAATTGTCTACTGCACCAGAGTACCCAATTTGTCCGTTATTACCAGCACCACTTATTTTTTGAACCCTAACAAAAGACAGTGATGGTATGGTTGGTGAGGTAGCATTGAAGTAAGCATCTACTACTGTTCCACTTGAAATACTTGTTATTGAAACATTTTCAAAGTTCTGTGCATTTACGTTTGCAGTAAAAAATAATATGATAGCGAAGAACGATAATTGAACTTTACTGCTATTTATCATAAAAAGTAGCTTTAAACTTTTAGAAACAAACTTTTGTAAAAAGTCACCTTTCATTAGAGAACTGTACTTTTTGAAATAGTTTTGAATAACCTTTAGAAATACTGCGAATATTTTGACGAGGAGCGAGATGGTTTTAATCATTTTGAGTTAGCCTATAGTGGTCTTATTTACGAGATATTATTATCTGAGTTTTAAAATTTTATATTTTCTTTAAATAAAGACCTCGTTTTATTACTGAAAAGGGTGAATGCACAAAATCAAAGAAAGAATTTAAAGGACTTAAAAAGTGCATTTTACATTCCGATGAAGATTTTCTAAAGGTGAATGGTATAAATGTATCGTTGAACGGTATCATTTTTATAACATCCATTTGCATTTGAATACCAAAATTCTCTGCACAAACTCTTTTTTTTAAAGTTTGATTATTCCTACAATCAATAACATAATCCATAAATTTGAGTTAGTTCAGTTTTTTTAAAGTAGTCTAAGGACTACATATAACTAGGTATTTTTCCTAAATATATAGTGGGTATTTAGCTATAATAAAATATTGTTGTCAATTACATAAGATTGTATGAGAAAGCTAACTATTTGTATGTCTAAATAAAAAAAGACTGCATTTTATCGATAAACTATAATATATCAATAGATTACATATTATCAATTTTAGAAGAATATCTAAGAAATCAGTTAATATATTTTCAGCTTTAGTACTTGCAACTAAATACAATCGTATAAACTGACTAAAAAACAAAAAACAAATTCCTACAAATATTGAATAAGATTTTACTTACTAAGTAATTACTTATAAAAAGGTATATTAAATAGATTTTACCTACTATATAATTATCCCGGAATATTTTGAGATTATAAAACCACCATCTTGTATTCTTGTTTTATATTTTAAGGATGTCAAATGGATTTGAATATTCATTATTTCCGTTCTTACCAAATATTGCTGACCTTTATATATCGCAATTGAAATGCAATAGATATGACATCAGTTGAAGCTAAATTAAAGGAGCGCGTTAAAGAATTAACCTGTCTTTATGAAGTAACATCTATAATAGTTAATTCTGATTATGGGCAGTTAGAAACTTCTTTAGAAGCTATTGTATATTGTCTGAAAAGAGCTTGGCAACATGAAAAAGTTACTGAAGCATTTTTAACCGTTGGTGAGTACCATGTACAGACAGACGACTATAAAACCAACATGGTTTCTTTGAAAACTAATATTAAAGTTTTTAATAAAATAGAAGGTGAAGTAATTGTAGGTTATCCTTCTAATAAATACACCATAGATGACTTTTTAATTGAGGAGCAGACTTTATTGAACAACGTAGCCTTGGCTATTGGCAATCTTATGGAACGTAAGCAGATTAGAGAAAGTGAAGCCATTACTAGAAGACAGATGGAACGTACCGATCGTTTACACATTCTTGGTGAAATTACAGCTGGTATTGCCCATGAACTCAATACTCCCCTTGCAAACATTCTTGGTTTTGCAGAATTACTTTCAGAAAAAATAAAAGATAAAGAGACCGTTAGAGATTTAGAAAAGATAATGGACAGTGCTATATTTAGCCGCGAAATCGTAAAAAAACTAATGTTTTTTGCTTGTGAAATGCCACAAGAAATGAAGACCGTAAAATTAATACCTATTGTCACCAATGTTATAAAACTGTTAGAACCTTCTTTACGTTCAAAGAATTTAAAACTGACAAAAAGCTTTGATAATGAAGACATTGAATTAAGAGCAGATACGGTACAAATGACACAAGTAATGTTCAACCTTATTATGAATGCTATCTATTATTCTCCACAGGGTGCATCTATTGGTGTACATGTGTTAGAAAGCAACAGTCATATTACCATAGAAATTTTAGATGAAGGAAAAGGTATACCGTCAGAGTTAGATGACAAAGTATTTGAACCCTTTTTTACTACCAAACCAATTGGCGAGGGTTCTGGTTTAGGGCTAAGTGTGGTGCATGGTATAATTACCAGCCATAAAGGAAAAATGGAGCACAAAAGGAATACACCAAAAGGGACTATATTTACTGTCGATTTTCCTAAATTGTAATTATGGAGCTGCGTAAAGAAAACATTCTTATTGTTGATGACGACATTGATATTCTTGAGCTTTTACAAAGGCACTTACAATCAATGGACTACCATACCTATAAAGCTGTTTCTGTAAAAGAGGCGTTGTTTATACTAAAAGATACATTTATAGATTTACTCATTACCGATATACAAATGCCCGAAATAGATGGGCTACAGTTATTGAAATTCGCTAACGAACATTACCCAGAAATTCCTAAACTAGTGGTTACCGGTTACCCCTCTATTGAAGGTACCTTAGAAGTTATCAAATCTGGCGCCACAGATTATCTTACAAAACCGTTTACAAAATCTGAGCTTAAAGAAGCTATAGACAAGGCACTTTCGCAGAATATCACAAGAAAAAAGAGTAAAAGCAACACTATAAGATCAACATCTAATATCTATTCAGATATGGTGGGAGAATCTACTGCTTTTCGTAAAGTAACCAACATTATTGATAGGGTTAAGGATAACAAAGCAACAGTTATTGTAACTGGGGAAAGTGGTACCGGTAAAGAATTGGTTGCCCGTGCCATACATTATTCCGGGAAGTTTTCTAGAGAACCATTTATAGCGGTCAATTGTGCCGCCATACCAGAAAATTTGCAAGAGGCAGAACTCTTTGGGTATATGAAAGGTGCCTTTACCGGCGCAAATGAAAATAGAAACGGATTCTTTCAAGCAGCAAAAGGAGGAACCTTATTTTTAGATGAGATTGGAACAGCCTCACTTGCCGTACAAACAAAATTGTTACGCGCACTACAAGAAAAAGAGATTACAAGAGTAGGTTCGCAAAAAGTAGAAAAAGTTGACATTAGAATTATAGCGGCTACCAATGCAGATTTAAGGGAAGAAATTAAAAACAATACGTTTAGAGAAGACCTTTATTATAGGTTAACCGTAGTTGAAATTAATGTACCACCACTAAGAGAACGTAAATCTGACATTTCTTTATTAGCCGAAAAATTCATTCGTAAATATGGTATTGAATTCAAGGACAGATTGTTACGTATATCTCCAGAAGCACTTCAAATATTAGAAAGATACAATTGGCCCGGAAATATTAGAGAGCTTGAAAACGTAATACAACGTGCCGTCATCATGTCTGACGGTACTATAGATGTAAAAGACCTACCGGATGTTTTAAAATATCAAATTGATTTTCCAAATAACGAGCTACGTCCACTACGTGAAATGGAGAAAGAATATGTACAACGTGTATTAAACCATACCAATGGCAATAAAACTAAAGCTGCAGAAATTCTTCAAATAGACCGCAAGACCTTGCGTGAAAAACTAAAATAATATCGGGTATATTTTCCTCAACCGAGGAATAACTACCCAATTAAATTTACTCTGTAATTTTTTATTTAATTGTTAATCACTGAATATCAGTGAATTAAAATATATGGCACGCTACTATAAAGTAACGGGCATATCAATTGCTATATACATCTCGCAAAAGACAACTACTTCTAAAAGCACAACATACGGTCTTGAAATTCAATTCAAACGATGTGTAAACCAGATGTAGTACGTGGAACCTTTTAAATAGTAGCAGATGAAGTATGGTAGTCTTGTTTTTGAAACAAATGAATTCTTTATAATTAAAAAATATCAAGAAATGAATTACACAATTGAAGATTATGCGCACAAAAACGTGTTAGATGTTCTTACCCAGAACATGACCACTGCCTTGTGTTTAAACGAAGTTGATATCCCTTTTGATATCATAACCATGTACTCTACTATTAAAGTAAGCAGCGCCTTTGGTATTCGCCAAACATTTCAGGTAGTACCACCAAATGAAGTTGATCTTAAAGAGAACAAAATATCTGTTATCAGCAGTTTAGGTGCATCTGTTATTGGGCGTGCCCAAGGAGATAGAATTTCTTATGGCTTACCTGGTGATACCGTGTCTTTAGTAATTGAAAAAGTAAAGCAACCAAAAACAGCCAACAAAACTACTGCCAAAGGAGGAATGACCAAAGAAGTGAAAATTCATTAATTATAAATTATTCAGTTATGATCAAATACGCAATAGCCCTATTATTTTCAGTAAGTATAATGAACGCTCAAGACACCGCTATTACACCAACAAGTGTAGATGTAGGCGATGTTTTTGAAATAGGTAAACCAGAAACGAACAAATACAAACATATAGACTTTCCGCGTGAAAATTTCATTATTAAACGTGGTGGAATTGCCAATTATAGGCAGGCTCATGGAGAGAAAGTAGTAGTTACCGCTGTAAAGGAAAAAAAGGACGGTACTACACAAATTAAAATTAAGCGAAATGATGGTGGTCGTTTTTTTAACAGTCACACTGTTGTAACTGCAGACTTTAAAGAAGCCATTGATTCAGGTGAATTACAAGCTTTATAATTTTTTTTTAGTTGGTTGATGTAATCCACTTGGCTTCTATAAATAAGTTGGCTGATTTATTAAGAAATAACCAGGTGGATTTCTCTCAAATTGAAGATGAATGAACAATTAAAGTTTAATTAAAAAAAGAACCCATGTTTAATAAACAACAAACTCCACAAAGAATTAATGCCGGTTTTATTCTGGCAATAGCATTCTTATTGGTGTTAGGGTCTAATAGATTAAACAAAAGACACTTTCATACGTTACAAAGCACGGTAAATTCAGTGTATAAAGACAGGGTGTTGGTTCAAGATTACATCTATCAGCTTAATAACATTTTTCAAACAAAAAAACTTCGCTTTATAACCGAAGATAATTTTACCCCAGTAGCAAATGAAAATGAGAAAGTTGAAAAAATCTTACTTGATTTTGCTTCTACAGAACTAACTACAGACGAATTCAACACACTTAATGAGTTAAATCTGCAATTTGAAAAGCTCAAGAAATCAGAAAATAAGGTTTTGCATTCAAAAGAAAATCTTAGAAATGGTGTAGCTATTTTATCAGAACAAATTCTTCAAAAGATAGATGAAAATTTAGATGTGTTGGCTAGAATACAGATTCAAGAAAGTGAGCAAATGACGCAACTTTCAAACAAATCTTTAGAAACGAACATCCTCTTGTCTAAACTTGAGTTGGCTTTTTTAATAGTGATCGGAATTGCCTTGTTGGCGTTAATTTTTTATCCCATGAAAACAAAACAACCTGTTTTGGAGTAGGGGAATATTTTAACTGAACTTTTTAAGAACATCATAATTTAAGTGCAATGAAAAATTATATGCGGAGCATATGCTCTACCTGTACGCACACGCCACATTGTTCATTAACAAGAAACAAAAGTTCAATTGTTTCATGCAGTGAATATGTGCATGTTTTGGACATTACAAATAAACCTACCATGATCATTTCAAATGAAATGACAAGTACTGAAGAATTTAATAACGAATTAGTCTTAAATCTATAATAATGATAGCAAAAGTAGCATCTAAAAAAGCGCCTAAACAAGGCATGCTAGAAAATGTTATGCGACAGTTTGATAATGCCGCAGACATCATTGAACTGAACACCAATATTAGAAAAATTCTTGAGGTGACCAATAATGAAATCGTTGTTCATTTTCCTGTTCGTATGGACAATGGCGAAGTAGAAATTTTCACCGGTTACCGTGTACAGCATAACAATTCTTTAGGGCCATATAAAGGTGGCCTTCGTTATCACCCAACGGTTGATATTGATGCTGCAAAAGCATTGGCAATGTGGATGACTTGGAAAACCTCGTTGGCAGGTTTGCCCTACGGTGGTGCAAAAGGTGGAATACAGTTAGACCCTAACAAATATTCAGATTCTGAACTAGAGCGTATTACCAGAAGATTCACATATGCATTGGGTGATAATATTGGTCCAGAATTAGATATTCCTGCACCAGATGTAAACACCAATCCGCAAACTATGGCTTGGATTTTAGATACTTACATGTCTACCAAATCGCCTGCAGAACGTTCTACAAATATGCACGTAGTAACTGGTAAACCTATTGGTGCCGGTGGTTCTAAAGGTAGAGATAGGGCAACAGGTTTTGGTGTATTCCTTACCATTAAATTTTGGGCAGAAAGTAATAATGTAGACTTGAAGGACAAAAAATTCATTGTTCAAGGTTTTGGTAATGTTGGGTATTGGGCCGCTTATTTCTTAGTAAACGAAGGCGCTATTTTAACGGCGGTACAAGATGCCTACGGTAGTATTGTAAATGAAGAAGGTATAAATGTTGATGAGTTACTTAACTATACAAAAGGCAATAAAGGAAGCATATTAGGCTATGCAAAAGCACGCACACTAGACAATGCCGACTTCTTTTCGTTAGACTGTGATATCTGTATACCAGCAGCTTTAGGAAATCAAATTACCGCTAAAAATGCCAGTAAAATTAAGGCATATTTAATAGCTGAAGGTGCTAACGGACCAACAGATGTAGATGCAGAAGAAATTCTATTGAAAAAAGGTATAGATATCATTCCAGATATTTTATGCAACTCTGGTGGGGTTATCGGTAGTTATTTTGAGTGGCTACAAAATCGTAACGGTGAAATTTGGTCGCTAGAAGAAGTAATGGAAAAGCTAGAAAAGAAAATGCGAGAGTCTTTTACAACAGTTCTAGAAACATCAAAAAAGAGAAATGTAGATATGCGTACCGCAGCATTTGTAATTGCCATTGAGCGTTTAGAAGAGGCATATGTACAACGTGGTATTTTTCCATGATATATTATAAATGATTCATTTATAGAAAGGGGCTTAAAAGGTATGTACAACATACTACCGCATAAAGTGTAGTCAGTATATTTTGAAACCAAACTAACTAACGCTATTGGCTACATACATATGGAGGTATAATATACCTTTTAATCACCCCTTATTACAATTAAAAAATTAGACAATGAAGTACGGGAATCTGGTTATAGAGAAAAAAGAATATGTAGTACTGAAAAGATTAATGAATCTGTCCGGGTACTATAAAGATGATACGCTACGTAAATCTGTTCAAAAAATAGTAGGAGAATTAGAGACTGCAATTATTCGTGATGAATCTGAAATGTATGAAGATGTTATAAGGTTCAACACAACGGTTACAATAATATCAGAGAACGGGTGGCACAAGAAATTTAAATTGGTAATGCCTACTGATAGCGATATTAAAAATGATAAAATATCTATTCTGACGCCTATGGGAGCAGCAGTAATGGGCTATAGCGAAGGCGATTCGGTAGTATGGGAGTTTCCTTCTGGAGAACAAAAACTAACCATTGAAAAAGTAGAACAAGAGAATGCACCTATAAACTTGAACATGGTATTATGATCGCATCTAAACATTTTTATCCTCATGAATCTGACAAAAGAATTATGATGAAGAAAGACAGGCTAGAAATAAATAATTGGACAGACGAACTAGAGTTTTTAAATAAGGAGCTAGACTTCTATTTAGATATTGAAGATATCATGATACGAAACTCAAAACTGTACCAAGAGTTACATGGTACGCGTAGAGAAAACGCTTTAATGTTGGCATCCTTATACAGATACGACAATAGCGTTGGTAAGGCTATAGAATGCGATACCGTAGAATGTGATGCCTACTACCTAAACCATCACGAGAAAAAAAGAGACACCTATTTGTCTCATATTACTAATTACAGAAATCTAAAACTGAAAATTTTATCGCAAATACTATTAAATGCAAAGAGTTAAGTGAAAACAAATTGAACTAAGAATCGCCTTAAAACAACCAATAAACAAAGGGCTAAAACTAAACCATCATGGAAAAGAGAATATTATTGCCTACAGATTTTTCAAAAAATTCTTGGAATGCTATTAAGTATGCCATTAAACTTTTTGAAGGAAAACAGTGTGAATTTTACATTCTACATACGTATGCTAAAGAAACCCATGGTCTAGACAGTTTAACCCTATTAGATCCAGACGAAGCATTTAATAAAATGTCTGAAATTAAATCTAAAGAAGGTTTAGGCGATATTCTAATAAAGCTATCTAAACTAGAGAATAATACAAACCATTGCTTTCATGTAGTTTCTGAATCTACCCTGTTATTGGATGCCGTTAAGTATCTGAATAAAAAATTACATTTCGATATGATTGTTATGGGTGCCAAAGGCATTAATAACAAGAAAGGAGAATCTTATGGAAAACACACTTTAGAAATATTAAAGTCGATTAGAAAATGTCCAATTTTGGTAGTTCCTTCCAATGTAGATTTTAACCACCCAAAAGAGATTGTACTGACTACAGATTTTAATGCCGACATTAAAATATCTGAAATAACAAACTTGGTTGAAATAGCAAAACTTAGCAATGCCAGCATTCAAGTTTTGAGCATAACACAACCTAGCAAATTAAGCTTTTTTCAGAAAAGAAATAAGGTTGTTATACGTAAGCAATTAAAAGAGGTAGACCATAATTTTAATACCTTACGCAATGTTAAAATGGGTATTGCGCTAAGTTGTTTTGTATCTATTAGAAATTCTAATATGATCAGTTATATAGATAAAAAACCCTCTTTATGGCAGCGTCTTGGTCTTGGCAAACTAAACCTTAATAAATTGGGCTATTATGCAGATGTACCCGTATTGGCGTTGCATAGTAAATAAGCTATTTACACGACCCAACTCCCCTTCTAGCTAATGCATATATTGTACCTTTGCATACGAAAAAAGAATATGCAAAATGAAGGATGATTTTCACAGAATACTATATAATTACCTTGTTGAAGCAGGACTTAACGAAACTTCTGCTTCGTATTTAAATCTTACCATTTTATTAGTAATTGCACTAGTATTAGCGTGGTTCTTAGATTTAATTATTTGGAAGGTTTTACGTTCTGTCTCCCTTAGATTAGCACGCAAGTCTAAAACCAATTTTGACAATTTTTTAGTAGCTAATAGAGTGCCTAGATATCTCGCACACATTCTACCATTAAGTATATTGGTAGAACTTGTGCCCTTTGGCTTTATTGGCTTTGAATATGCGGCCGTTATAGCATTAAAGTTCTTACATGTACTTTTTGTGGTACTCACGCTTTACGTGGTTAAAAGTGTATTTAAAAGTATAAACGATTATTTAAAGACCAAGCCAAGGTTTAGAGATAAACCCATGGGCAGTTACATACAGGTCTTTATGATCTTTGCTTGGGTACTGGGTATTTTTACCATTTTCGCTATTATAACAGAAATTCAGGTTTGGAAATTTTTCACCGCTCTTGGTGCAGGTTCTGCCGTAATACTTTTAATCTTCAAAGATTCTATTCTAGGTTTAGTTGCCAGTATTCAAGTCAGTATCAATGATATGGTACGTATTGGAGATTGGATCAGTTTTGACAAATTTGGTGCAGATGGTGATGTTATTGAAATATCATTGGCAACAGTTAAAGTACAGAATTTTGATAAGACAATTACCACAATACCTACCTATGCCTTAATTTCAGATTCGTTCAAGAACTGGCGAGGTATGCAAGAAGCTGGCGGAAGACGTATTAAACGTGCTTTGATCATTAGTCAAAAAAGCATTCGTTTTCTATCTGATGCAGATGTAGAAGAATTTCAAAAAATACAACTGATTCAGCCCTACTTAACAACACGTAGCGAACAGATAAATACTTACAACACCAGTAATAATATAAATAAAGACCTGGCTATTAATGGTAGAAATTTGACGAATATTGGAGTTTTTAGAAAATACGTAAACGATTATCTTCAAAACCATTCTGCAGTAAATAAAGGAATGACATTAATGGTGCGCCAATTACCGCCAACACCACAGGGAATTCCCTTAGAAATTTATGCATTTAGCTCAGACAAACGATGGGAAAATTATGAGTATGTAATGGCAGATATTTTTGATCATTTAATTGCTGCCCTACCCTATTTTCATTTGCAGGTTTATGAAATTCCAGTTCCGGAAAGTGTCATTGCACAAGGGTAATTTTACAATTACCATTTACCATAACCCATTTTTGGTTTTAGATGGAAATTGTATCTTTCTTATCTAAAAATGATTCTACATAGTTGTGTCTAAGCAGTTATTTAATTATACCAAGAAAAATAAATGGGAGTATCATTTATTAGAAGTACGGATAAGTGGTGGATTGATATTAAGAATGATGCAAAACTATCTGATGAAACCATTCTTGGCCTCCCTATTATGAAATATCCAAAGAACAAATCACACATTTTTTTCTAGGAATTGATTCTACTTCATACACCCTTCAAAAAAGAGATAATATATTAATTTTAGAAGGTTTAAGAACGGACTTAATTGGCTATCAGAAACAATGGCGAATATTAAACATTTCAGATACAATTATGACAATTGAAAGAGCCTCTAGCGAGTTTGACTTTAATTATATTGAAAAAATCGACACCGTAAGGCTAATTAAAAAACAATAGTTAAGAACAATCGCAATATTAAAAATATAATTGACGGTTATTTGTGACCATTATGTATAATTCAAAAACTATGAATACAAATTTTAATTTTGAAGAATTAAAAAGCAAAATTGAAAGTGCAACTAGAAAAATTTTCAAAGAAAATAGTAAGAAATATGGTTCTGACATATGCTCATTTTCATTGATTAGTGATGATGGCGCCATGACTGTAGTACCTTTTACCAATACAAAAAGTCATTTAAAAGAACTACAGTTAGAAGACCCCACATATAAAGATACTTACGAGTTTGAACCTGCAGAATGGTTTACATCTGATGGAGCTAACACTGAGTTTAATGACATTTGTAAAATGGTATCTGATGAAGTAGATAATGACGACTTAGATTTTGAAGCTTTTAGAAATACCTTGTTTGAAACCTGTGTTCAAGTATTAGAAAAACTACGGACAGAGCATTTTTTTAGAAATGAGTTAGGTAAAGATCTCTTAGTTCTATTTAGCATTTCTGACACAAGTGAGCCTAAAGAAAATTTAATACAATGGGGAAAACGACTTAATTCTGAAGCTATAGGAAATCGTTTTGAGGATTATTTAATCAATGAATAATAAAACTAATCTGTCGCTTAAATGCAATTTTAATATTCCTTGTATATTGCTATAGATAGTTTACTCCTCTTCAACTTTTAAAAAATCAACAGACCAACGACAATGCGAAAAGAAATAAACATTAAAGAATGGTACAGAAAAGATCATTTTGAATTTTTCTCTAAGTTCAGTGAGCCATTTTTTGGTGTTACAGCTAAAATTGATTGTAAGTTAGCCTATAAAATTTCAAAAGAAAATGGCTATTCCTTCTTTTTATATTATCTGCACAAAACGCTAGTAACCGCCAATAAAATAGAACCGTTTAGATATCGAATTATTGATGGTAAACTATTTGAATATGAAGCAATAAATGCATCACCAACTATAAACCGTGAAAATGGTTCTTTTGGATTTTCATATTTAGATTATCATGAAGATTTTAAAACCTTCTGCGACTTAGCTGCACCAAGAATTGAAGAGGTAAGAAATTCTAATAGTTTAATGCCCGCACTATCGGGTGAAAACGTAATTCATTTTTCAGCATTACCCTGGATAGATTTCACCTCTCTTTCACACGCCAGACATTATGATTTTCCTGACAGTTGCCCTAAAATAAGTTTCGGTAAAATGGTAACGGAAAATGATAAGCAATTGATGTCCGTTTCCGTTCACGTGCACCATGGATTAATGGACGGTTTACATGTTGGGCAATTCTTTGAGAAACTTCAAGAACTAATGAATGAGAATAATTAACTACTTTAAGCTCAAGGTTAGTTTCATCATATTAGAACTCAAAGAAAACAGCCAACGCAATTGTTCCCATATCAATTGTTCCTCTTGATGATTCCGTTTTAACGCGCCATTATCATCGGCACTTAAATTTACCTGATCAGATTCGAATTTTGGCAATTGTTTTTCAAAAGAAATCACGGCATCAAAATTTGGCTTCTGGTCTCCTGTCGCTTCCTTAGACAACGATTGAAGTACCATAGAAAGGTTTTCATCGATCTTCGTTATAATAGTATTAAAACGCTCAGATGCCTCGGTAGTTGTATGGTGTTGAATGTAAATACTCAACGATGCCAATGATGATAAAAAGTTATGGTTCAATTCAACCAACTCATAAATCTTATTCAAATTCTTCTGCTTTGAATGCGGTTCTTGGGTCATTCGTTGAAATGCCGAACTTAGGTTAGAAGTTTCTAAAAAAGCATTTTTACGTGCCAGTCTATAACTTGTGGGTACTCTGCCTTTTTGTATATAATAATCCGCAATTTTAGATAAATATACCCTGTTCGCTTCTACACTTTTAGTTACATCTTTTCGTATTTCTTGAAAGCCCCAGCTTGGCCATAAAAACAAAAATCCTAAGTAAGACAACCCTGCTCCTAACAACGTATCTAGTATTCGATATTGAATAACCGTCATAACATCGGGTTGTAGAATACCATAAATAAATACGATACTTAAAGTGATATATATGGCAGATGCTTTATAATTTTTCTGCAGCATTGAAAGTGCAATTACAAAAGAGATCAATGCCAATACTGCGTACACATATACATCTTGTATTAGAAAAACTATAACCGTAGCGATAACACCACCAATCATAGTACCAATTGTTCTGTCTTTAGAACGTGTTTTAGTAAGACCGTAATTAGGTCTCATAATCAAAATAATGGTTAAAAGAATCCAATACGGATTCTGAAACGAAAACAAATTGCCTAGAATAAAACCAATCATTAAGGTTACTGCCAAACGTAACGAATGTCTAAATATGGTAGACCTAAAACTTAGATTTCGTAATAATATACTCGGACTATAATCTTGAGAAATCAAAAAACGTTTCAGAATTTCTTTGTCAATAAATTCTTCTGAAGCAACATCATGATCGCTTAATAGCCATTTTATTCTTTTTAGCTTATCAAATTGCTTTTCTTGATATTCCAATAAATTTTGAAACATGATAAATGCCTCATAAGCCTTTACTTCTTTAATTTTGTCCAGCTCTAAAATCTTAATTCGAATGTCTTCAAAAAGGGCTGTTAAACCATCATGCTTTGGTATTTGATTTGGCTTATTACCTATTTCTGAAATTAATTGCAATTGATTTGCCATCTCAAAAATCAGATTTTGAAAATGGGTGATAAACTCAGGATGCAATTTAAATTGATCATCCATCTTTATATAGTTGACAGGGTTGGCACCTGAAGTTTCTAACATTTCTATAAGTTGCGCCAATACCAAAACACGCTTACCATTGTATACCGATATACCAGAGTTTTTTCGAGATAGAATTAAAATTTCACGTAAGATATCGTGCTGTTCTGTAAGTTGACTCTGTAATAAGAACAAGCTTTCTTGTAACTTTTTTCTATTGGATTGTTGGTCAATTAGCGTTCCACGTTTCTTTAAAAGTTTAGCTGTATTACCTATGGTTTCATACAAAACCTCTTCTGTTTGCCCTTTCGGGTTTATTTTAAACCATAATAAGGACAACCCTAAATACCAGAGACTACCAAGACCAACCAATAGCGAATATTCATAAATCTCCAATTTATCGGGAGTATGGGCAAAACTTAAAATCAATGCTAAAAGACCAGAGAAACTAATAAGCGAGGCTCTAAACCCGTAGGCAGAAATAAAGGAAATGGCAAAACTCATCAATCCTAAAATGACAAGAGAAAGCCAAGGAGAATAATGTAAATAGCCACCTATAAAACTTACAACCATTACCAACGCACCTGAAAAGAGTATGCCTAGAACTTTGTGCCGTTGACTACCATGAACATCACTAGGAGAACACCAAAAAGCACCAAAGCAAATAGCGACTCCAATTTCTGTATACCCTGTTAAAACCCCAATGGCGATAGGTATAATAACCGCAATTACGGTAAGCACAGATTTAGTAAAATTAGTGCTGACCAGAAATTGAACCAGTTCTTTAAAATAAACAGAAATGTAATGTTGAATTTTTTCCAATACCAATAAAATCAAGCACAAAGATACACTTTGGTAAAAGAAGCAATTAACCCTAAAAAAACAAAAAGTGTTGAGCAATTAAACCTCAACACCTATTCTATACTTGAAATTATGTGAACCTAAATTTTAAGTAACATTACCTATAATGAACTGCTATTTGAGCTAGTTGACCAACAATTTTAACGGAGTCTTTCATAGATAGTTTAGAACCATCTGCATGTATCCATCTTTTTAACGGTTGCTCACAAATCATGCTCTTTACCTCTGTTTTACCAAAATACTTTTTCATTCTCATAAAAAGTTCCACATCAAATAGCCATTTGGTAACAAATTTTTTATTGAACATTTTAGAAGCAACTTCACGGTCCATTACCTTGGCACCACATTGTGTGTCTTTAAATGGCATCCCTAAAATGGTTTGGATAATAAAATTAATAGTCATACTAATTACCTTACGGGCTGACTCTTTTGTAATATTTGCTCCCATTCTTGAGATACGAGAACCGCTTACTATTTTAAAGTCCGATTGCTCAATTGTTTTTACCAAATCATCGAAATCTCTAAAATCGGTAGATAAATCTGCATCTAAAAATCCTATATAATCAAATTGCTCATCTTTAACGAGATTAAGTATTCCTTGACGTACCGCTTCTGCCTTACCTCCATTTTGTTCGCAATTGTAGATACTTATATTAGAAGGATTTTCTTTTTGTAGTTTCTGTAGTACAGCCATGGTATTATCTGTACTTCCATCATTTACAAAACATAGATGGTAGCCTAAATTTTTATGGGCGAAGTTTTTAAACTCTTCACTTGATAGTCTTGTCTCTTCATTATAACATGGAATTACAACTCCCACACAATTTTTCTGCAACATGCGTGTGTCAGATATTGTTGTGGTAGTTCCCGCCTTATTTTCTGGAGCTCCAATAATTCTCTTTATTCTAGCAGCCATTTCATCTAGACTTACCGGTTTTTTCATGTAATCATTAACCCCTAAATCAAAATTTTTCATGATAAGAGCCTCATCGGTATTACCGGACATTACTAAAATAGGTGTATCATTTCTCATAAATACACGAATGTATTTAACCACTTCTGTACCCGTACATGAAACCAATTCTGTTCCACACATTTCTGGCATATTCATATCTAATAAAACCAAGTCTGGTTTAAATGAATCGAACAATCTAATACCTGTTTCAATTGAATTCGCTGTCTTTACTTCATAACCTAATTCTGATAATCGTTTTTCAACAGATAGTAAAATTAATTTTTGGTCATCTATGGCTAAGATTTTCATAGGTAAGATTTTAGTTAGTTTTTGGTTACTTTATATAGTTATGCCGTAAAAGTACTTTTCAGATACGTTGATTTTGGACCCGAAAAGATGACTAACGTTTTTCTGTAGACGAATGGTTTTATTAGTTCGGTGGCTCATTGCCTAGAAAATAAACAATAAGCATATCTTTGTATCGATATATTTTCTTACAAAAATAAATTCATATAAAAATGGAGACTTGCTTATACCAACCTCTTTTCATTTCTATTGACCTTTATAATTTGATTATTAAGACAGTATATATTTTGAAAACTTTTACTTTTTAAAAGATTTGACATAAACTATTTGAAGATTTCAAAATTACAGCTCGCGGTATTGTAGGTATTCTATTATTAAAATATTAAACGTTCGCTTTTAATTGTAATCTCCATCTCATATATTTAATACCTTTAGGTAGAATTTGATTCTAATATAAACTTTGGAAAAAAAAACCAACACCCTCTTAATATTAGCTTTAATTGTAGGGCTAGCTTTCCATGGTTCTGCTATATTCTTTACGTTAGAATCAACCTATGACGCATTAATCCATTTATTTTTCGCCGACCATTATGCCAATAGTTGGTTTGATCCATGGGAATATAGATGGTACACAGGTTTTACGGTACAATCTTATCCGCCATTAGTGCATCAACTCATTGGCATACTTTCTTACATAGGTGGTCTAAAATTTGGAATGTATACAGTTGCATTAATTGCCATTGTATTGTTTATAACAGGCGCTTATAGGTTTACCCTATTAATGACTGGTAGTCGTAGAATAGCAGGTTACGGTGCTGTAATGGCCGTTTTTTCATCCACGTTTGTAGAAACACTACATATTTTTGGGCAGTTACCCAGTATTTCGGCATTATCTATATTACTTCATGCCATGACAGAAATATACCTGTATATCAAAACAGGTAAAACTAGATATTTCATTACATCGGCAACTATGTTAGCGGTAACGGTTACATCTCATCATGTTACTCCCCTATTTGGAATGGTATTTTTTATAGCTCCATTAATGGGTATGGCAGTTATGGATGCAGCTAGAGAAAAAGTAGCATCATATAAAGCGCTTACATTTAAAGTATTTTGGGCTACTACCCTTCAGCACTTTTGGCGAATTGCCAAATTTGGTGGTACGGCAATATTTTTATTAATATTCTGTATTTTTCCTTATTGGTACAACTCAAAAAGAAACCCTATTACCCAAGTTGCCATACCTCATGGATCTCGGGATAATTTCTTGGAAATAACTTCATCTGGGCTCGTATTTTTTATAATTCCGTGGGGAGTATTTCTGTTTATCATACCCTATTTCTTTTACAGATATTTTAGTAAAAGATATGTGTTCTTCGGTTTATCTTTTGCACTATTAACCATATTAGGAACTGGTGGCACTACCCCTATTCCGCGTTTAATGTTAGGTGAAATGGCTTTTAATATCCTAACCTTAGATAGATTTACATTATGGGCTACCATTATGGCACTTCCCATATTTGCTGAATTTGCCTACAGAATGGTAGAAGGTGATTTAAAAACCTTAATACAAACAAAATTCGGAGGAGTATATCATAGGGTATTAGGCGGATTAATTGCCGGAGGAATGCTGTTTATGGTTCTCTTTACCATGACCTTAGGATATTTTAGACCCTCTCAACCTGCAAAAATAAAAATGCTACCCATAGTTAACTTTTTAGGAGCAGATTCTCATGATTCTTGGCGTTATCTTCCCTTGGGTTTTGGTGATCAAATGGCTTGGCTTTCTGCGCAAACTGGGGCAATGACAGTTGATGGAAATTATCACTCTGCACGTAGATTACCCGAACTTACCACAAGAGCCATAGAACGCATAGAAAACTCCAAATTTAGAGGTGTAGAAGGTATTGGTTCATTGCAGCAGTTTTTAACCGTACCAGAAAAATATAATTTAAAGTACATTTTCTCCAATGATAAATTCTATGACCCCATACTTTATTATTGTGGTTGGCAAAGATTACAACAATTAGAAAATGGCATTATGGTTTGGGAGAAATTAAATGTGGCTCCCATACCCCAAATTATGCCTAAGCAAGATGTACCCACCATCATGAAAATTATGTGGGGCGTAATACCATTGCTTACGGTATTAATAGCCATTTTTGTAAATATTCAAATGATTTGGATACGGTTATTAAAGTCTAAAAAAGTTCCTGAACATTCGTTCATGAAATTAGAATTACCGTACAAAAAGTTCCCTTCTAAGCTTTTAACCTTCTCTCATTGGTGGGCATTAGGTATCCTTATATGCATGGGATACGGTATGTTTATTTTTTATGTAAAAAATGTAACGCAACTATCTCCAAACAATGTGGTGGAATCTTATTATGATGCATTGGATTTTAAGGAATTCTCTAGAGCTCATTCATATCTAGACCCAGAAGAAAATATAGATATAGCACAGTATATGCTAGAGGTTTCGGTTACTGATGGTATTTTAAGTTCGTATGCAAAACTAGATTCATTAGGAATTGAAATTTATGATGAAACTGAAAATAGCGCAAAAGCAAAAGTAGCCACTCGATGGATTACTCCGCTAGAAAACGTATTTAATAATGACTATCACGAGCTTATAAAAAGGAAAAATAAGTGGTATCTAAAATCTTCAAAAGTTGATAACGATATTCCGCCAGATCAGCTTTTTACGGCTAATAGCACAACCTATTATAACCACGGCAGAAGAAAAATTACTACCCAAGAGACCTATCACGAAGATGTTTTAAAGCAACCCGTTTTAGAAATTCTATCGGCTAAATTGGTGAAATACAAAGGGCAGTACAGTATTATTGGTGAGCTTCAAAATGTGGATAATACACCGGCAGATATTGTTATAAAAGCAACGTTGTATAATGACAATAACAAAGAGCTGGCCAATTACAATGCCAAGCATCAAATTAAGCATAAATTAATGCCTAAGGAAACCACCACATTTAAAATAAACTTTGAAGGTATAGCTTGGTCCTCTACGAAAGATACCTTGCCACCAACATTTGATCCAGATCAATTTACACCGGTAAGTTTTGAGGAGCAACCAACAAAGTTCAACTTGCAATCTGCTGGCAACACTGCTAATACAGATTTATACAAACATGTAGCTTTACAAGATTTGGAATATAACGAACAGGGTTTTAATGGTGTTTTATTTAACTCTGGGGTACAAGAGGTTACCATACCTCAATTAATAATTTCTTATTACGATGCCAATAGCCAACTACTTTGGGTAGATCATAAATTTGTAACCGAAGGTGTTCGTATACAGCGAAAGCAATTTTTTAATTATAAACCTTTAGACTTAGATAGTCTAGAAATCATTAGCAGTAGTCTAGAAAATTGTTTCGTTAATGGCTCACCAAACAAAGCGATAGCTGATAAAATATTCCCCAATAGAAAGGTTATACATGAGAAGAAACAAACACAACCTTTTAAAGGAAAAGGTTATGAGTTTATAAAATTTGAAATAAACAGTTATATAGGTAATCCTAAATAATATGCGCATTAAAATTTTAATCATTTTAAGTCTTATATTATTTGGCTGTTCTAACAAAATAGAAGAACAGCCAAAAGAATTTGACTATCCTAAAATTGAGCCAGTTTCCGAGATTAGTTCTAGTGTGGCTGGCGATGCCGTTTCCTTATCTTTCAAGACGGATGCGCTCAAAGAAAATCTAAAATTACAAATAAAGAATGCCTACGGAAACGCGATTTTATCACCAGAAAATACAGAAGACCAACTCGTAATCTTTAAAATTCCAAAAAACTTTACAAGAATTGCGGGTCCATGTAGATGGAAGGTTTTACTAAATGGTCATACTTTACGAGAGGGAAAGTTTGATATTGCCACGAATACACCAAAAGCCACGTATATAGAATCTTACTTTGGACCACGAAGTGTAACTGCAGGTAACAATGATTTTTCTATGTTGACCATATCACCTACAGACGCTTATGACAACCCATTAGATGACGGAACGGAAGTAACCGTTAAATATCAATTTCAAGAAAATATAGAAGAGCAAAAAATAATTACCGAAAGTTTTTATGCCTTTTACAATGTTAGGTCAACATTAGAATCAGGCAGAATTTTGGTGTCATCAGAATGTAACGGGGTTACCTCTAAGGAGCTTGCTACCATCGTCTACCCTTCTAATGCTACAGATTTTACCATAAGTAGCTCTAGTGCACATGACTTTGCAGATGGCAATCAAATCATCACATTTACATCTGATATCATAAAAGATGAATTCGGAAATATGGTTACCAATGGTACACTTGTCACCTTTGTTATCAAAAATGAGAATAATGCTCACTTATACACTATAGGCACAACTATTAATGGTATTGCCGAAGCTAAGACCTTACACCCAGATAAAGCATCGAAATGGGAAATACAGGCTTTTGTTACAGGGGCAGCAGAGAGTAATATAACAGAATACACTTTTAAAGCGGCAATAAAAGATTATCCTGTGCATTTTTCTAAAGGAAATAGAAATATAGCTATTGGTCCGTTTGAAAGTTTTATGAAACAGCTTATACCTGATGGTCTTTTACTAAAATTAGATATTTATGACACGAAAGGTGTTTTTATAACATCTAAGAAAACAACGACCAAAAACGGAGTTTGTAATATTTTCTTAGGCGAACATTTTCTTAAAGAAGGCGATTATATATTAAAAATAAAGGCTGCAGGTATTACTAAAGAATTTACAAAGAATTTACATGGCGATACAGTTAAATAAGGTATTATACAGAACTGTGCTGATAGTTACTTTCTTAGCTATAAACGCACTTGTCTTATATGGAATTGGGGCTGCGTGGGCATTTATGAATACAGGTGCGGACAAGACTTCTATGTTGCATTTAGAAGTCCCAATGGAAGATGTGTATATGCCAAGTTTAAAATGGTCTAGTTTGGATAATCCAGGTCGCCAAATGGAGCAACAAGCCTTAGGAGAAATCACGAACGATTATATGAATGCTTGGCATGTTCGTAATATCTCATATAAAAAAAATGATCCTTACGGTATAGAAGATTTTTATACTGATAGCGCAAGGGTACGATTGTACGATAATATAGATTTAAATAAAAAGAACAATCACTGGTACAAGCGCACTACATTAAACCATAACTCTTCTTTAGATTTTTATACCGCAGATGGCACCATGGTGGTATTCAAAGATTATAATGTTGAAGAATACCAAGAAATTTATGAAGGTGAAACCCTACTCACCAAAGAAAAAGATACTACCAGCTACCAAGTAATGATGCTTTTAGAGGATGGTTTTTGGCGTATTAGACACTTAAAAGAAATACCTGCACCAGCAGATACAGCTACAATAGCACCAAGAAATATAAAGGATAAACTTAAAAAAATTGAAAACATAAAAGGGATTAATTACTATCCAAAAGATTCTCCATGGGATACCTTCGGGAAAAGATTTAACGATAGTATAATTGATTTAGATTTTAAGATCATTCAGAATATGGGTCTAAATACGATTCGTGTATTTGTACAGTATGAAGATTTCGGAAAAAACCGTGTAGATTATAAAAAGCTCAACCTTCTTAAAACCTTATTAGATACCGCAGCAAAAAATGAATTAGACGTAGTAATTACGTTATTCGATTTCTATGGCGATTATGACGTTTCTAATTGGACACTTACCCATAGACATGCCGAAAGCATAGTAAATGCTGTAAAAGATCATCCCGCTCTATTAGGATGGGATATAAAAAACGAACCAGATTTAGACTTCGACTCTAGAGGAAAACAACGCGTTTTGTCTTGGTTAGAACAAATGATCGAGAATATAAAAAAATGGGATAAAAATCACCCAGTTTCCATAGGTTGGTCTTCACCAGAAGCGGCTATAGAACTTGGAGATAAAGTTGATTTTGTATCCTATCACTATTACAGGGATATCGAAGATTTTAAAAAAGCACATGATACGCTTAAAGCTGCAATAAGCGACAAACCTATAGTGCTTCAAGAATATGGTATGTCTTCCTACAAAGGCGCATGGAACTTATATAAGGGTGCAAATGAAGAGGGGCAACGAGATTATTATAAAGAGATTCAACCAATATTGAAGGATAACAATATTCCCTATATGTTTTGGACTTTATATGACTTTAAAAAAGTACCTACCTCTGTAGCAGGTAGCCTACCCTGGAAAACTAAAAAACAACATTACTTTGGTTGCTTAGATACCTTAGGCAATAAGAAACCTGCATACTCAGAATTATTGATAAAAAAATAGAATAATTGAAACAAGTTCTATTTAAACTTACCTCAAATTCAAGTAAAGGACATCAGTATTTTAAATAAAAAAGGCTGGTTAAAAACCAGCCCTTTCATACTAACCATATCAATTCTTAATGAACCAATTTCTTCTCCATAGTTGATATATCAATATTGAAACCAGTTTCTTTTGATTTCTGGATTGCCTTAAAGTAATCTATATACATTTGCGTAATTGTAGACATTGGTAAAGAGCAAGCTGCTTTGTAATTTTGTTTTGCCAATTGTATTCTATAGGCATCGTCTGTAATAATTTTTTCAATAGCATCTGCCAAAGACGAAGTACTGTGAGCATCAAAGAACTCTCCGGTATAGCCTTCCTCTTTTACTAAAACACTAAGATCTCCTAAATCTGGTAAGGCAACAGCGTTACCATAGCTACCAGCTTGGTGCAAAACACCAGAACTGCCCGTAGTAGAAGTATAAGGAAAAACAGTAACTGCGCTTTCTCCAAATATTTTAGGCACATCTTCTTCTGCTACATAACCTGTGTATCTAATTTGAGGTACATGGCTATATTTTTGTTTCATTTCTTCTAAGTAACCTGGCGTATTTGGACTATCTGTACCTGCAATTACAATTTCTATATCTTCATTGGTTCTTGCTCTAATTTCTTCAACCGCTTCAATAAGTATTTCTACTTTTTTATACGTACCAAATTTTCCGAAAGCCATCACCTTTTTTGGACCAGCCGGAAGTTTAAAGTCTGGCTCTGGTGGAGTTTCAAAAGCGCCATGCGGAATTAATGCTACATTCTTAACCTTATATTTATCTTCTAGCGTTGTCACATATTTACTTATAGTAACGGCAAGAATATTTGACGCCAATACAAATTTGGTCAACGTTGTACCAATTAAATTATAGATACTCTGTAATAGCTTGTTTTTAGTAAAACCTGCATTTTCTAAATCAACCTGTTCTAGAATATTATGTAAAAGTGATATAGTTGGTATACCCTTAGACTTGCAAATAAATGGAAGCATTAGCCCTAGTGCCGCCGGTATTTTCTTATCTCCGAATTTTAAAAACTGAAGATTGAATAATACGGCATCTGGCTTTGTTTGCGAAATTGTCTTGCTAATACTAAAGATATTACTGTTGCTGTTAAAGCTCCAACATTCCTTTACCGTAATCTTACAACCGTTTTCTTCAAAGTTTAAATCTTTAGGTTCATCGGTTCGATCGGTAATCAAAATTAATTCGGTCACTTCTTCTTGAAGTCTAAAGTGTTTTACCAAGTAATAACCGTACTCTGTTAAAGTTACTTTACTAGGTGGATAGGCGGTTACGATTGCTAATTTCATTTGAACTAAATTTTAGTATACAGGGTTATTTTGTTTTTTTAAGGCTGATGAATCTTTCTTATTCTTGATGATGAAAAATAGTAACTGTGCCACCAATAGTATGACCATGGCAATAATTTGCATGTGAACTACGGTTTCAAGATTATCGTGATAAAGCATGATGAGTGCCACCTGAGAAAACCCTAATAAACCGGATAATATTACAGGCGAATATTGATTCAATGACAAAAAGTAATATGCGAAAATATTAGAGACTGCAAATAGTGATGTTGCCAAAGCATATTTCCAAAGTAAATGTGCAATAGACAAATAGGCATCACCGAACATTAACGTAATGATCAAATTCGGAAACAGAAAGCATACAAAAACTATAAAGGTCGATAAGCCACCAATAAAGAACACATACTTAAAAAGTACCGGAGCCGTTGGCTCGCCATCTTTTTGTTTTTGTATTACAGTTGGCATAAGTAGCATTACAAACATCCAAGCTACAAAATACACTACTCTACCAATTAATGCTAGAGATGAATATAAACCCGCATCCTTGTCATTGAAATAATGCTTTACCAATAGAATATCACTATTGTTAATGATAATCTGTGTAAGTTCATAACCAGCAGTTAGGCCAATAAAAATCCAGACTTGTCTTAAATCTACAGAAGCCAACTTACTTTTAGAAAATAGTTGAACTCCCTTAAAATCTGAAGGAAAAAGACCGAAAATAAACGACACAGCGATACCTACAGCAATTAAAACACCCGGTTCAAAGGGCACCAATAATAATAACGCAAAAGTAAGCAGTAACCTACTCCACATTTCCGTTTGGTATGTGCCCGCTAATTTTCTAAAATCATGCTTTCCCTGAAATCTTCCTCTATTAACGCTCATAACAAAGTATAGGGGAATAGCGACAGCAAAAATCATAAACATATAATGATTCTGCGTATTAAATAGCGCTTGTAAATTTTTTGAAAAAAGGAGTACGAGAATACCAGTAAAGACACCAAATACCAATGCATATCTATACATGGTATTCTTAAATGCCACCCAAGTTTCATCCGAAAATAGCACCGCAAATTTTGTAGTCGCTAATTGAAATGTCATGCCTACAAAAGATAGCACCAATAATAAGGTTACCAATAATGCCGCATCTGCAAAAGCTTCGGGACCTAAAAGTCTACCTAAAAGTAAATTATATAAATAATTACCACCATTTACCAGCAACGCACTACCCATAAACAATTGTTTAGGGGAAATTCGCTTAATTGCTAATCTTATTGCCGACATGATTTTGATAGGGTTTTCGGGGGTTTGGGGGAAATTAATTTATCTGTATACATAGGCGATTTTTGCCAATTGACCAACAATCTTTACAGAGTCTTTCATTGATAGTTTTGATCCATCTGCATGAATCCAACGTTTCAACGGTTGCTCACAAATAAGTTTTTTGGCTTCGACTTTACCATAATGCTTTCTCATCCTTATGAACATCTCCACATCAAAAAGCCACTTCGTTATGAATTTTTTTTCAAAAAGTAACGGAACTACTGAGCGGTCCATAACTTTTGCACCACATTGTGTATCATTAAAAGGCATTCTTAAAATGGTTCTAATAATAAGATTAATAGTCATACTAATAATCTTTCGGGCAGACTCTTTAGTGATATCCGCTCCCATTCTACTCATTCTAGAACCACTAACTATTTTAAAATCAGATTGATCCAATGTTTCCACTAAATCATCAAAATCTCTAAAATCAGTAGATAAATCGGCATCTAAAAAGCCTATATAGTCTAGTTGACTATCTTTTGCCATGTGTAGCATACCTTGGCGAACAGCTTCGGCCTTACCACCATTTTTCTCGCAATTATAGATACTAATATTGCTTTCGTTTCCTTTTTTCAGTTCTTCAAGAACTTCTAAAGTTTTATCTGTACTACCATCGTTTACAAAACATAGATGATACCCTAGATTATTATGTGCAAAATCTCTAAACTCTTTACCTAAAAGGCGTTCTTCTTCGTTATAACAAGGTATAACAACACCAACACAGTTTTTTTGGAGCATTCTAGCATTACCAGAAACTGTTTCACTTCCTTGAACGACAGGAGCGCCAATTAACCTTTTAATACGAGCTGCCATTTCAGATAAGCTCACAGGTTTTTTCATATAATCATCGATGCCCAAAGTAAAGCCATCCATAATTATTGTCTCATCAGTATTACCTGACATTATTAAAACAGGGGTATTTTTATCATTAATCTCTTTAATGTGTTTAACCACATCAAGACCAGACATATCTGGCATATTTATATCTACAAGAACCAAATCTGGCTCAAAAGCATCATATATTTCTATACCTTTTTTACCCGAATTGGCTGTCATTACATCATAACCTAATTCAGTAAGTCGCTTTTCAACCGATAATAAAATCAGTTGTTGATCATCAATAGTTAGTATTTTCATGATTTTACGCTAGTAAGATTTAACTTACATATAACGTATTATTTTATTAAAATTGTAAGTATCATGAAAATAAAATCAAAATAATTTTATTTAATTAAAATATAACTGACTGATTTACATACTACCATAGTTGTAGCAAATGAAAAAAATAATTGTAAGAATTTAGATGGAATTTGGTTTTGAAATTAATCTTAAATAAATAAAAAGGGAGTAGCTAACCACACTACCCCCTCTTTCACTAAACCTAACCAAAAAGTTTATACCGTTAATTCTTTTTCTATCGTAGGTACATCTAAAATGAAACCTTTGAATTTTGCTATTTGTAATACTTTAAAATACTCAACATACATTTTTGTAATATCTGACATAGGCAATGAACAAGCTGCTCTGTAATTTGCTTTAGCTAAATAGATTCTGTATGAATCATGTGCCAGAATATTTTCAATAGCATCTGCCAAAGATTCTGCACTCTCAGGTTCAAAAAATTCACCTTTATAACCTTCTTCCTTTACCAAAATACTTAAGTCTCCCAAATCTGGTAATGCAACCGCTTTACCGTAACTACCAGCTTGGTGAAGAACACCGGAACTACCCGTTGTAGATGTATATGGAAAAACAACCACGGCACTTTCACCAAAAATTACCGGTACATCTTCTTCTGCAACATAACCTGTAAAATGTAATTGTTCTACATACGCATATTTCTTTTTAATACCAGCTAAATAACCAGGGGTATTGGGACTATCTGTACCCGCAATTACTATTTCAATATCCTCATTGCTACGTTTTCTAATCAATTCAATAGCCTCGATCATAATCTCTACCTTTTTATAGGTACCAAACTTTCCAAAAGCCATAACTTTCTTTGGTCCTATGGGCAATCTATAGACAGGTTCTGGCGGAGTTTCAAAAGAACCATGTGGAATAAGTGCTACATTTCTAGACACATATTTGTCTTCTAGTATAGTCTGATATTTACTTATAGTTACCGCTACAACATCTGAAGCCAATACAAACCTGGTCAACATATTACCAATTGTGCCGTAAACCTTTTGCATCAATTTATTAGAAGTAATACCGGCATTTTCTAAATCTACTTGTTCCAAAATATTATGCAATAACGAAATAGTTGGTATACCCTTTAATTTGCACATTAATGGTAGCATTAAACCAAGTGCCGCTGGTATCTTTTTATCTCCAAATTTTAAGAACTGTAAGTTAAAAAGCACTGCATCTGGTTTAGTTTCTGTAATTACACGGTTAATTTTAAATAGGTTAGTGTAGTCATTAAAACTCCAACATTCTTTTACCGTAATCTTACATCCATCTTCATTAAAATTAAGATCTTTCTCTCCATCAGTCTTGTCGGTAATTAAAATTATTTCTGTTACTTCTTTTTGGAGTCTAAAATGTTTTACTAAGTGGTATCCGTATTCGGTTAAGGTCACTTTACTTGGGGGATAAGCAGTTACAATAGCAAGCTTCATAGGTTAAGGTTTAAATACTATTTGGGTTATTTATGATACAAATATCCAACTAAGAAGAAGATTTTTTAGGCTATTTTAGGTGGATGAAGATTTACTGTAGATGAATGGAATTAAACATTCGGTAAGCTATAAATTCAACTATACACACCATTATATCCAACATTAATTTCAATACACTATTCATCTATTTAGATTTGAATCTTAAAGTGCGAGATTTCTTTTGGACTATATTTTTTAAGTACAAAAGGGTTATATGGTCTTGTTCAGAATATTATTAGTGGTGAAATATAGTAGTTGAGCAACCAACAAGGCTACCATTGCTATGATTTGAACTTGAACTACCATATATAATGAACTATGAAAGAAAATAATCATGATTATTTGTGAAATTCCAAGAACACCAGAAAGAATAACAGGAACGTACTGATCTAATGATAAAAAGTAATATGCAAATAAATTAGAGATGGCAAACAAAGAGGTAGCAAGTGCATACTGCCATAATAATGGCGCCATAGAAATATAGGCGTCGCCAAACATTAATTGAATAATTAATTTTGGAAAAACGGCACAGCAGAAAATTATTGAAATTGCCAATACGGCCACATAGCTTACATACTTTATTAATATTGGTGCGGTTGCTTCACCATCTTTCTGTTTTTGAACCACAGCTGGTAACAATAGCATTACAAACATCCAAGCCACAAAATATACCACACGACCAATCATGGCCAATGAAGCATAAAGTCCTGCATTTACAGTGTCAAAATAATGCTTCACTAAAAGTACATCGCTATTATTAATAATTATTTGGGTAAGCTCGTAGCAAGCTGTTAATGCTATAAAACTGATGACTTTTCGTTTATTCTCCTTAGATAAAGAGACTTTCTTTTTTAAATTTTTTATACTAAAATTAGTAGGTATCAGTCCAAATACAAAAGAAAGAACAATACCTAATGAAACTAAGAAAGCTGGTGTAGTAGGTACTACCAATAAAAGTGCTAAAGTCAATATTAACCTACTCCACATTTCAGTTTGGTAAGTAATTGATAATTTTTGGTAGTCTTGATTTCCTTGGTACCTTCCTCTGTTTACAGACATAAAAAAATATAATGGTACCGATACGGCAAAAGTTTTAAACGGCAAGTCAGATTCTGTATGAAATAAAGTTTGTAGATGCCCCGCAAAGGCAAAAAGTAAAACACCTATTAGGGTTCCAAAACCTAAGGCATTGGTATATAAAAGTTGCTTAAAAGCGACCCAGTTATCACCAGTAAATAAGATTGCGAATTTTGCCGTGGCAAGTTGAAATGTCATTCCTAAAAAAGATAGTACTAGTAATAACGTAGTAAGTAAAGCAGCGTCACTATATGCTGCCGGACCAAGCAATCTACCTAATATAAGGTTATAGAGATAATTACCACCATTAACGACCAATACACTCCCCATAAATAATTTTTCGGGAGAAACTTTATTGAATACTAATTTAATTGCCGTCATGATTATGTTTTTTAGAGTCTAAACATTGACTTGGTTATACCTCAAATATCATGAAGGCTAGCGTTAATTTAATAGGCATTTAGGTAGGTGACCATTTACTATAGATGAATGGCAATTATCTTACTTCCGTTACGGAGAAGGCAATTTTATTTTTACAATATTAATTATGACAAATAAATTGCAATAATTACCGTTAGGTATTTGTAGTATTAATCTGACTTTTAAATGATTCGCAAAGTAATATTCCTTTTTTTATTCACCACTTCATTATTAAAGGCACAATCTGATATGACCAAAGGCTTTGGTTTATTAGAAAAAGGAGAGTTTCAAGAAGCTGAACTTTTTTTTCTAGAATACCTTAAAACCGACCCTGATAATAAAACAGCAAAACTTTGTTTTGGACGTGCAGTTGGCTTAAGTGGAGAACCGCAAAAAGCTACTAACTTATTTTCTGAGCTTTTAAAAGAGTATCCAGGTGATTTTGAGATATTAATAAATTATAACGAGTCATACCTATGGGCTAAAGAATATGAGCAAGCCAAACCATTATATGCAGATCTAGTAGAAAAATATCCAACAAAATTTGGTGCAGTTTTAGGGTACGCCAACACCTTAAGTAATCTAAAAGAATACAAATTAGCGTTAAGCTGGGTTGAAAAAGCTATTCAATTACAACCAGAAAACACGAGTGCAAAAATCTCTAGAAAGTTTATGAGATTAGGTTATGCCAACGAATTTGTAAACAACCAACAATATGGTAAAGGTGAACAGACATTAAAGAAAATATTTGAGGATTTCCCAGAAGATAAAGATGTTTTGATCAACTTGGCTAATTTATACCTTATTGTTAAAGAAGCCGATAAGGCAAAGGACATCTATATTAGATATGCAACTACACCCAAAGATTCTATTACCGCATTAAATGGTATTGCGCTAGCAGAACATATAGATGAAAATGATAAAGAAGCTTTAGAAATATCTAAAAGCGCTATTAGAAAAGTTGCAAAAATTGATGATGAGGCATTGACAGCTAGTACTTACGATCGTTATGTACAGGCATTAATATGGAATAGAAAATTTATTTCTGCAAAGAATAAGATTGATAGCCTAGAGACACATAACCCAAATAAAAATTGGATTTTAGCTTTAAAAGCTACATTAGGTTTATACACAGGAGATGCCAAGTCTAGCGTTGAAAGTTATGATAGAATATTAGTAAACGACAGTGCTTCTTTTGATGGAAATTTAGGTAAGGCAAATGCATTATTCGCTTCTGACAGAATTATTCCTGCCTATAATATGGCAAACTCAACTTTAAAATTTTATAAAAATCAGAAGGATGCCAAAGGTTTTATAGAAAAACTGAATTTAATGCATACCCCTACAATTGAGGAACATGCAGCCTATACTTTTGACAACGGTAATAATGTGGCATTTTTCACCAACACTACCGTTGATGTACCTTTTAGTACAAAATTTAGAACTACGGTTTCTTACTTTTTTCGAAATACAGAAAATAGTGTAACCGATAATAAAGCAACCTCTCATGTATTATTGGCCGGATTACAATACAAATTATTTCCTAAAACTGTTTTAAAAACGGTTATCGGTTTAAACAACTCTAGGTTTTTAGACGAAGCATATACACAACCAGTTTTAGATATTAAGTTAGATATGCAACCCTTTAAATTGCAAAACTTAACCCTTGGGTACCAACGAGAGGTACAAAGTTTTAATGCTGAATTAATAGAACGAGAAATTGTACAAAACCATTACGGACTTAATTATAACCTTGGTACAAATGTGAATTTTGGTTGGTATACACAACTTATGCACACCCAACAGAGTGATGATAACGTTAGAAATTTATTATTTACCTCTTTATATTATAATGTGCTGCGTAAACCTGCGTTGAAAATGGGTGTAAACTTCCAGTATATTACTTTTAAAGATCAACTACCTACCATATATTTTAGTCCAGAAGTGTATAAAGCAGTTGAAATATTTGCAGACATACGTGGTAACATCTCAGAAAAAACAACTTACATGGCTAGTGCTGCAACTGGTATACAGCAAGTAGAGGATGATGATAAAACTGCCATTTTTAGGGCTGAAGCTTCTGTGCAACGTCAATTTTCTAAACGTTTTAGCTTAAATATTTATGGTAAGTACAGTAATATTGCCTCTGCAACAGCAGCCGGATTCGAGTTTACCGAAATAGGTGTAAAAGCGAAATGGTTATTTCTAAAGAAACCACTTTTTTATAAAAGTTTAAACCTAGATTAAACAGCAGAAAAATAGTCCCTATTACTGCAATTTAATTTTTCAATTCTAGGTATAACCATACCCAAAAATCACCCTAAGTACTATATGGTAATATCTAATATAAAAATCTTACAAAAATTTATGTTATTTAATGCTAATCACTGGTTTTATCAGCCTAATTATAAATAAAAGATAATAATTTGTAAGAATTTTACCTATTTTAGCGTAAGAATACAAAATTCCCCCATTGTAGAATTATCATTGAAAATGAGACTCTAATTGAGTTTATATGTGGAAAAGAATTTTGAAAATGTTTATAGGGCTTTACCTTCCGTTGGTAGCCCTTTCTTTATATGTCTTTGCCTCTCAAAAGACAAAGCAAATAACTACGTTATCTGAGTTTCAAAAACGCGATGTTGAAATCAAAAAAACTTACTTTTTAGAGCAATGTAATGCCTTACTTGCAGATACCCATTATTGGGCAAACTTAGAATATCCGGTAAATTTTGATCCTATGGGAAAGCATACTGCTTTTATGGATCGATATATTGAATTGATCAAAGAAATAACAGATTATGATCAGTTTCGTTTTATAGACCTTAAAGGACAAGAGCTATATAGAGCCGTTCGTAATAACGCAGATTCCATTACCATTGGCAATTTACAGAATAAAGAAAACCAACAGTATGTAAAAGAAGGGCTAGCATTGAATAAAGATCAATTATACCTATCACAAATAAGCCTTAATAGGGAGCATGGAATTATTGAAAAACCCAATAAACCCGTAATTAGAGCCGTTGCGCCAATTTATGATACTACGGAAACCAGAATAGGTTTAGTGGTTATTAATTTTAAAATGAAAAGAGTACTAGACCAGCTAAAATCTAAAGTTGCCGATACAGAACTTTATTTATTAGACGAGAATCATAGATTAATTAGCTCTAGCTTACATGAAGAAGATTTACCTTATGAAACCGGCAGAGTTGATAACATATTTCCCAATAAATTAATTACCAGCATAAAAGGAATTACAAAAGACAGTACAATTATAGATGATGACCATATATGGCGAATGCAACCTGTAATTCTAAATGGAACGAAAAATTCGTTTGGGTCAATATCAAAACCACCTTCAGAAATCATTACGCCATCTAATTGGTATATGATTATTGAGATACCACCAAGACTTTTAAAAAAATACTTAGAACCATTGTATGATAGTTTAATTACGTTCAACGTAATAGCTATTGTAGGCTTACTAGCTTTATGCTATGTTTTTCAAAAAAAGAAAACCCAAAAAGAATTGTTCTATAAAGAACTTGAAAGTAAGAATATAATGCTGACTAGAAACAGTGATTTATTAGAAGAGAACAATGTAATGGTCAATGAAATGAATAACAGTTTGGAAATAAGAAACAAACAGTTAAGTGATTTCAATTATTTAATTTCTCACAACTTGCGTTCACCTGTAACTAGCATGTCGGTAATCGTCGATATGATACAAAAAGAAAAGAATCCAGAGATACTCAATCAGCTTCTCCCTAAACTTGATCAAATAGCAAAAAGTATTACTCACCTTACTGAAGATATTAATGACTATGTGTCTATTTTGGATAACCAAGAAGTTAAAATTGAAGATATAGACCTTAAGAAACTAATACTTGAAGTTAAAAATGAATTTACCGAAACTCTGTTAGATGATACCGGATTTGAAGTATTGATAAATTTGGATGCCTGGGATCATATTTCATATTCAAAATTTTATATGCAAAGCATCGTTCACAACTTTATTTCAAATTCTATAAAATACAAAAGAGACAATGTTGCGTCATACATAGAATTTAAATCTGCAATAGAAAACAAGCACAAAGTCTTATATGTAAGGGATAATGGTATTGGGTTGAATATGGAACGCCATGGTGACAACGTATTTAAGCTCTACAAAAGATTTCATAGAAATATTTCTGGCAAAGGTATGGGACTATTTCTGGTAAAATCTCAACTAGACGCGCTCAACGCAACCATAACAATTAATAGCAAAGAAGGAGTAGGAACCACGTTTAAACTAATATTTTAAAATGATTATAAAACCAAATATTTTACTCGTAGATGATGACGAACTGTATTTATATATAATGGAAAAAACCATTCATCAATTATCAAAAGATTTGGTGGTAAGCACATTTACAGATGGAGAACAAGCTGTTGAGTACATTTCTAAATGTACCGATGAAAAAGTTGAGCTTCCTGAAGTCATTTTCTTAGACATCAACATGCCATTCTTAGATGGATGGGGATTTTTAAACGAGTTTAAAAAACTTAAGGACAAAATTCATAATGACGTAAATATCTATATGGTAAGCTCTTCTATGCGTGATAGCGATATTAAAAGAGCCTCTGACTTTGAAGATTTAACAGGTTATGTTATTAAGCCTGTAAACAAGGTTCAATTAGCAGAAATCTTTAAAAAAATTTACCACGAAAATTGGTAGAATAATTTGATTGCTATAGTAGGTTTAATCGTCTCATTAATTCTGGACGATTAGATCGGCTTATAGGAACTACATTCTTCGCAATCAAAACGCTGTTATCCTCAATATCTATAATTTTAGTAAAATTTATTAAATATGACCGGTGTATCTGTAGAAATAGTTTCTCAGGTAGCTTTTCCTTAATTTTCTTTAAGGTCGTATGCACTCTATACTCCTCTTTTTCTGTTTTAACATCAATATAATCACCCTTAGCTTCTATCACTAAAATATCTTGGAGCTTAAGCTTTATTAATCTTCTATCAATATTAATATACAAATCTTCACCCTCTACAGCATCTTGTTTAGAATCTATTTTAGCTTGTGGCTTTTGGCTAGAAATACTTGAAATTTTGGCAATGCTCTTTTCAAACCTTTCTTGGGTAATAGGTTTTACCAAATAATCAACAATACATTCGTATTCATAGGCTGCAATAGCAAAATTTGTATCCGAAGTAGTTAAAACAATTTTTGGCGGATCCTTAAGTGTCTGTACAAAATCAACGCCACTAAAACCAGGCATATGAATATCTAAAAATATGACATCTATATCCTGTTGATTTAAAAATTTAATTGCAGATATGGCATTATCAAATTCTTCAATGACATCAAGCTCTGGTATTTTAGAACACAATTGTCTAACAATTGCCCTTGCCATAGCTTCATCATCAATAATAATACAGTTCATTTATATGGTTTTAATATATTCTTCAATAGTCTCTAAAATCTCATTGAATTTAGATTGGCTATCGTGCTTACCTTCTAATAATTCCATTTCGTAGACAACAGCCAACTTATAGGAATTTTCCATGCCCAGAATATTGAATTTGTGTTTTAATTTATGTACTATTTCGGCTGTTTCTTTTACTCTAGCATTAGACACATGACCAAAATACTCTTCTTTTTCTAGGGGGAACTCGTTCTTAATTATATCGATGAATTGACCTCTAAATTCAACATCGTCACCGGCAAGTTCATTTACATAATTAAGGTTAGGTTGATCTATCATGAATTCTTTTTTAAAGTTATAAAAAATGTAGTACCTACATTTTCTTCTGACTCCAACCATACATCACCTTCATAAAGAACTGCAATTTTCTTAACAATTGCAAGTCCTATTCCGGTTGCATTATTTGTTGTTTCTAATTTTTTAAACATTTCAAAAATTCCTTTTTGATGTTTAACCGCAATTCCTTTACCATTATCAGAAACACTAAATTTCCAATACACTTCATCTGGTTCGTAGCCAATTTTAATTATTCCTTTTTTTACATTTTCTGTCGCCGTAATAGCATTTGTAAACAAGTTCATGAACAATTGCTCTAAACGTGATTTTTCAAAAACCATCTGTGGCAACTCTTTAGGATACTCAAATATTATATTATCTGGAACATAAATTGTGCGTTCTATATCTTTTAAACTATCTTTTAAATTAAACGAAACCTTAAACTCTTCTGTTTCACCTAATGTAGCATGGCTTAGTATACCCGAAATAAGCTTATCCATCTTTGACAGGTTTTGAGATATTAACGAGCAGTTCTCTTTACTGGTGTCAGAGAATTTGTCTTTCTCATCTTGTATGATCCAACTCATTAGAGCATTAATGTTTCTAATAGGTGATTTTAAATCATGCGATACCATTTGCGCATAATTATTTAAAGACTCATTTTGGTTTTCTAAGCTGATTAGGAGTTTATCTTTTTCAACTGTCATCTGAGAAAACTGAGAAGCTAAATTACTTATGTAACCCGCCAAATGTTCTGCATTAAACTCATCTTGTATATTCTGACCAAATAATTGCTCCTCGTTTAAATTGTCTGTTAAACTACGAATGGCGTTTTCTAATGAATTTAAAATATTCTTTTGCTGCTCTGCTTCTTTCTGCAATTTCTTATTTGCATCAAAAAGTTCATCAGAGCTAATTGTCGAAGCCCTATGGAGCATAGAAAATTTATCATCGTAATTTTCATACGATTTTTCTATTGCCTCTAAAAACTTATCCATTTCCGGATTTGATTCTAGATCATTAGGTAAGTACTTTCGAATCTGTCTTTTTAATAGTGAATGCATTATTCGCTAAATAAAGTTAAGGTCATGGTCTGGTTATGTAGTTTACAACTATCTTGACCACTAAACGGAGCCATTTCTCCATAGGAATAAAACCCGCCAATTACGGTATCATCACCTATTACGGCTTTTACCTCTTCTATTTCTTCTTCCGTTCTTTGATCCATTACCAGTTTTCTACCAATACAACTTATTAATAATGCTAGCTCTGGAGGGTTCTTTCTATCCTTTATTGCTAATTCTGCGGCATGAAAAGCGCCATTTACAATATCATCTACAGATGACATCATTAATTGCACTCTAGCCCCTTCTGGAACATCGCCTGCAAGTGTCATAGTATTCTCTACCTCATCTATATTAAGAATAGTACGCACCAATGCTTCTGAATCTTGTGTTGCTTTTACGCTCAAAGGATATAGTAAAGCTGACTTAGGCAACTCTTTTGCTTTTTCACCTAAATAGGTTTTATATAAATCTAATGCCGGTTTACCATCTAACTCATAAAGTACATTACCATTAGATTTGGTTATTATACGTTCGGGTCCAAAAGTTGTCCACCCACCATAATTAGAACTAGTAATTTCTAAGGTTTCGCCATAAAAACCAATAGCTATAATTTCACCTTCTTTAGGGTTCTCGTTATAGGAAGCCAATGTTCGCTCAAAACGATCATCATCACCACAAAGTCCGCCAGAAAGTCCAAAACTGGTGTTTCCTAAATGTTCAATTCCTGCAATAAGTGCACTACCATTTACAGTACTACCTTCAGATATAACGAATAGGTGCCTTAAATTTTCTCTTGGGAATTCGGCCATAAGGCTCTTCCCTAATTTTTCATCATCGTTATTAAAATCGTCAACATTACTTCTTTTCACTAAAATTGAACTTTTTTCAAATTCAATTGCAGTTAATACAACACAGTTATCAAGAACGGTATTATCTATAATCTCACCTGATGTAGTACCAAATACAATATGTCCGTTGGGAAACATTTCTCTAACCTCTGCATAAATTTGATCACTTTCCAATAAATATCTATTACCAAAAACTAATACCAACGGCTCTTTTAACGCAACAGAATTATTGAGTTTAAAAGGTTTGTTAGGTTCTTTTATCGCCTGAACTATTTTCATTTATAGATATATTAATTATGGTGCTTCTTTATAGTAAAATGAAATTGGGTACCTTCCCCTACTGCACTATCTACCCACACGTTACCTTGGTAGCGATCAACAATTTTCTTCACTATAGAAAGTCCTATACCTGTAGATCTTTCATTATTTCCGATAGATTGAAATATATCAAAAATCTTTTTATGATATTCTTCTGGTATACCTACTCCATTATCGCTAATAGTAAACTGCCAGAATTCTCCATCATCTTTACAGAGAACTTCTACAAGTCCTTCTTCCCTTTCTATATGTACCACGGCATTACCAATAATATTTTGAAAAACTTGATGAACCTTAATTCTATCTGCCATAATAGTTGGTAGTGGTTTAGGTATCACCAATTTTACGTGTTCAGGTATATATATAGTTTCACCTATATCTGTAATGACTTCATTTAAATTTACTTTAGAATCATCTAGAGCTGAGCTATTGGCAGTTGAATATTCTAGAATACCGTGAATTAATTTATCCATAGATGCAACTTTCTCTTGCATGAGATCAAGATTTTGTCGCCCACTTTCATCTAATACATCTTTGTAATCATCGCTTAACCAAGTAGCCAATGCACTAATACTTCTTAATGGTGATTTAAGGTCATGAGAAACTATATGCGCATACTCTTGTAGACCTTGATTACTATTTTCTAAATCTTTAAGTAATCTTTCTTTTTGAAGCTCTAACTCCTTTTGATCAGTTATATCTAAATGTATGCCTATAGAACCAATTACCGAACCTGTATCATCATATCTAGGTGCGCCACTAATTAGCCAATGTTTTACATTATCATTTTTATCTACGACTTCTACTTCATAAGATTCTGATATACCGCCGAGTCTATTTTTATTCTTCTTTTCAATTATGCCACCATCTTTGAATCTAACAACTTTAGAAGCTACTTTACCTATAAGATATTTGCTTTCATAGCCGCTCATATTACAAAAACTTTGGTTGACCATCTGTATAATATCGTCATTATCAACCTCAACCAAACCTAAATTCATGTTAGCTATTATACTACCATATTTTTCTCGTTGGGCTTCTAAATTTTTTCTGTAATTCTTGCTTATTGTAATATCATGGTAAGCCCATAAGTGACCTTTATAGTCGCCATCATTATCAATAGGAATAAAATCTCTTGCCAAGACCCTACCATCTAACATTTCTAACTCATCTGCCAATACAGGTTCTTTCTTTGCTAGAATTTCTTCAATTCTAGTTACAAAGTTATCGGGATTTTTAAAGAGCTTTTTATTCTCCTTTTCAGATTCTTCACAGTCAACTCCAATAAGATTTTTAGGAGTATTTTTAATATTGAAAATATTACAGAACATTTGGTTGGTCAATGCCACTTTACCATTCTCATCTTCTAAGAGCACCCCAGTTTGTAAATTAGAAATTAATGCTGATAATCTATTTTCAGATGCCTTAAGTTTTCTATCAGCTTCTAATTGATGAGAAATATCTTCTATAATTGCTACTTGATAATCGGTTTTTCTATGGTCATCATGTATAGCGGACATCATAGTCTTGCCCATAATAGTAGTACCATCTTTTTTATTGAATCTCCATACTTCTGTAAACTTATCAAGTTTGCCAGCACACATTTCATCAATAGAATATATACCTCCCTTAACTTTTTCAGGTTGAGATATGGACTTGAAAGAAACATTTTTAAGTTCCTTCTCATTATATCCCAACATTTCTAGAAACGTATTATTAGTCTTTAGAATTTCGCCATCAACAGAAAGAACAATACCAAGAGGAGAGTTTTCTACAATGATATCTAATTGAGCCTTTTGCTCTGCAACAAGTCTTTTTACTTCTGTTTCTTGTGAAATATCTCTAATTATACCCTGTGCGGCAATAGGTCTTTGGTTTTTATCATAAACAAGACTAGCATTTATTTGAATCCATTTTTCAACACCACCGTCAAGAATAATCTTTGCTCGATAATTCTTTAAACTGCCAACCTCCATCATAGAGCTCATAGACTCCTGGGTATACGCTAAAAAATCTGGATGTATAAATTGAGAAAGGTTTACTACTTTTTCTAAATGGTCAAAGCCCAAAAACTCTTTGGCCGACCTGTTCATGTTTATTACATTGAACTGAAGATCCATAACAACATAAGGATCTATAATATTTATAAAAATACCATCAAGCTCTGAGGTTTTTTCACTCAGTAAATTCTCAAGCTTTTGATTTGATTCTCTTAAATGGTGAGTAACATCATAAAGTTCTTTAGATTTATCCTCTAAAATCCTCTCAGCCTGTTTACGTGCCTTTTTTTGCCTTTCAAGGGCTTTTTTTAAGAGAACAACTTCTTTATTATCCATTTTGTACTACATCAAATTTCACTTCCGTACCATCTTCCTTAAGAAGTTCATAGCTTATATCTGCCTTACCATTAAAATGTTCAAATGCTTTCTCAATTAACCCATGGGCCAATCTATACAAACCTCTAGATGAAGAATATATCATTGAAATTGAAGTATCTGTTTTTTCAAGAATTTTAAATGTAGGTAACTCAGCTTCTGGATATAGCTTTTTTACGTGTACATGTATATGGTCTTCTATAGAATATAGTAAACCTATTGGTGATTTATAATTTTGAATAACCTCTGGATGGGCGTTCTTTAAACTTGAAAACAAGTAAAGACCGAAGGCATAAATTAAATCTCCGGCGGGTAAATCTACCTCTTTACTTAATTGGGTAATCAACGCCACCATTTCATTGAATTCATAGGTGGCAACAGAAGTATAAATACCCTCAGATGGTAGATTGGATTTTTCAATAATATTATCAACAGTCTCTAAACCGAACTCCGATTCGACCATTTCTAAAAACTCTGTAAACACTATGCCTTTCATTCGAAAATATTTGATTTATTTTCAAACGTAGGAAAATTAATACAGATATACTTGAAAATGTTGTGAAATGAGCTTTTTTGTTAGCCTTTAACCAATTGATTAACATTCCAGTACTCTAAAACAGCATTTAACTTATACTCATAATCCTCATATTTTAAAGGCTTAATTACATAACCTGCTATACCAGCTTGGTAACATTTTAATAGATCTGCTCTATTTTCAGATGTGGTTAAAATGACTGTTGGTAAATACTGAAGTATTTCATCTTCCTTTAAAATAGCAAGAAATTCTATACCATTCATTCTTGGCATATTTAAATCTAATAGAATAATATCTGGTAATTTTTCACCTGACCTTAAATAGGTTAATGCTTCTTCACCATTTTTTGCTTCTATAATCGAATGCTTTAAATTAAGTTTAGAAACTGTACGTTTCAACTTCATTACTTCGATTAAATCGTCTTCTATTAATAATATATCCATTGGTCATTTATTTGATACTACAAATGTCAACGATTAATGATTGTTAAAATGGTAACTGTAGGTGAATGGCAATTTAGTGTCGGTGAATGGTGATTCTATGCCGATGAGTATTTTTTAAAATTCTTTAGAATGTCCTTTCTGGACTAAAAGCAGTAAGGTTCATAGATGGCTTAGTATCAGATAATAACTCTGCAACTAGCTTCCCTGTAGCAGGTCCTAAACTCCACCCCATCATAGCGTGTCCTGTGGCTATGGTAAGGTTTGTAAACTTTGAAGATTTACCTATATACGGCAAACCGTCTGGCGATACTGGTCGTAAACCTGTCTTAACAGCATTTATCTCTGTATCGTTTATTTCTATATCAGGATAAAAAGAATGTGCACCATTGGCTATAGCATGTACCCTTTCTTTTCTTACCACATCATTGTTACCTGAAAACTCCATAGTACCTGCAAATCTTGTAAATCCATTCATAGGCGTTACCGCCATTTTAGATTCCATCAATATTGCCGGTATTGAAATACCCGTTTCGCGTGCTACATTTATACTATAGCCTTTACCCCCTTGCAATGATAGTTTTAAATTCAGTTTTTTAGCAAGATTACCACTCCAAGACCCAGCTGCTAAAACTACCTCATCTGGTCTATAGCTGTCTTTATCTGTAATTATCTCCTTAATTATTGTTCCTGAAGTTTTAATATCAAGTACTTCTTCATTTGTCTTAATAACAACACCTTGCTGTTTTAAGTAAATTAACAGCTTTGGCATTATTTCTGTTGGTGTAGTATGTCCATCACATTCATAATGTATAGCTCCTTCTGCTTCTATATTTACATTAGGTTCTAATTTATGTAGTTCAGACTTATTTAAATCAGAGACCTCAAGACCTTCAAAATTTACCCTTTCTGCAACTTTCTTTTCATGTAAATAACTTGCTTCTGTCTTATACAGCATTAATAAGCCCTTGCGTTCTAATTGAAAATCTCCTAAATCGCCTGAGTTTTTGATATCAGTAAATAATTGTCTACTTATAAGATTTATATCCTTTATCAGTGGAATAGCTTTTTCCACTTTGGCTAGGGTTGAAGATTTATGAAAATACCATGACCATTTAAGAAAATCTGTATCAAGCCTGGGTTTCATATAAAACGGACTCGCAGAATTAAACATCATTTTAATTCCTTTGGCAATCATACCTGGCGATGCTAAAGGAATTATATGACTTGGTGTTATATAGCCTGCATTTACAAATGATGCGCCAGAGGTGATGTCTCCTTTATCAATTATAGTAACTTGAAATCCTTCTTTCAATAAATAATACGCAGTGCTTAAACCTACAATACCAGCACCAATAACAACTACATTCTTCATTTTAAATCATTGCTAAATTTATATTACTTGGAATCCATGTGCATACGGATCATCATCATCTATAGTAATAGTATTGTGGCCGTATATTTTCGCCCAACCTTTAATACTGGGTATAATGGCTGGTTTCCCTGCCAATTCTGTTTCTTCCTCTACACATCCTATAAATTGAGACCCTATATAACTTTCATGAATAAAATCTTCGGCGACAGTCAATTTGCCTTTTGCATGCCACTGCGCCATTCTAGCAGAAGTACCTGTACCACAAGGTGAACGATCAATTGCTTTATCGCCATAAAAAACAGCATTTCTTGCGGTAGCAGTTTCAGACATGGTATTTCCTGTCCATAACATATGACTCACATTTCTTATGGTAGTATCCTCCGGATGAATAAATAAATTAGGATACTTGATATTAATTTCTGCCCTTAATTCTTGACTAAACTGTATTAATTCGTTGGCGGAATAGTCATGTATTCCACTAAAGTTTTTTTGTGGATCTATAATGGCATAAAAATTACCACCGTAGGATACATCAAAAATCAGTTCACCCAAATGGGAAGATTCAATGGTCAAATCTGTTGCTGCCAGGTAAGACTTTACATTGATCAATTTAACCCAATCTACTTTCTTTCCTGTTTGCCGATAAGTAACAAGTACTAAACCTGCAGGGGTTTCCATACGAACCTGTCCTGGTACTTTTGGCACAATCAATCCTTCTTCTATACCAATTGTTATTGCTCCTATTGTTCCGTGCCCACACATTGGTAAACAACCACTCGTTTCAATAAATAGTATTCCAAAATCATTATCAGGATCACTTGGCGCATAGAATATACTACCGCTCATCATATCATGTCCACGAGGCTCAAACATTAATCCTTTACGGATCCAATCATATTCCTTTAGAAAATGCTGGCGTTTTTCACTCATTGTATTCCCAAATAAATTAGGACCACCGTGCTTAATTACCCTTACTGGATTTCCGCAGGTGTGCGCATCAATACAAACAAAAGTGCTACTTGCCATTTAGAAACATTAATTACCGTTGTTCAACTTATTTTTTTTAGTTCTTGCTATAAACGCCTTCTATTAGACGTGTTATTTTAAGTGGATTTTCATCTTGTAATGCCTGTGGCAATAATTTATTAGGCCAGTCTTGAAAAGAAACCGGACGTACCCACCTTTTGATTGCCGATGTACCCACAGAAGTAAAACGAGCATCAGTAGAAGCAGGAAATGGACCTCCATGAACCATAGAAGAACAAACCTCTACACCTGTAGGCACGCCATTAAACAATAAACGCCCTACCCTACTTTGTAGCGCATCTACAACATTTGTATGCTTTTCCAAATCATCTTCTGACCCTAAAATAGTACCAGTTAATTGACCTTCCAGATGATTAAGGATATTTTCGAGTTCAGTAACATTCTCACAAGTAACAACTACTGAAAACGGTCCAAAGACTTCTTTATGTAATTTGGTGTTTGCTAAAAAATCTGCACCGCTAACTTTTAAAATAGATGGTTGTGCCGTATTTTCATTTGTATCCTTTTCATAATTTGCAGTAACAGTTACTCCATTTTGACCAGACAATTCTTTTTTACCTTCTTGATATTTGGCATGTATATTTGGGTGGAGCATACATGTAGGCTCTAATTTTAATATTTCCTCGGATAATTTATTTATGAATCCGTTTAACTTTTCTCCTTTTATTCCTAGAACCAAACCTGGGTTGGTACAAAACTGACCCGCACCCATAGTAATTGACGAAGCGTATTTGGTAGCCCATGCATCACTATCATTTTCTAACGCCGAGGGCAGGATAACAACCGGGTTAATACTACCCATTTCTGCAAATACAGGTATAGGTTCATCACGTTCATTGGCTAATTTGTACAGTGCCGTACCACCATTAATACTACCGGTAAAACCTACAGCTTTTACTTTAGGATGTTTAACCAATTGCTGCCCTACTTCTATTCCACTACTATTTAAATTAGAGAACACACCATTTGGCATACCGGTTTTTTCTGCCGCCTTTATTATTGCCGATGATACCAATTCACCAGTACCTGCATGCATTGGATGACTTTTTACAATAACCGGACAACCTGCCGCTAGTGCACTAGCAGTATCTCCACCAGCAGTTGAAAACGCCAATGGAAAATTACTGGCTCCAAATACCACCACAGGACCTAATGGAAACAACATTTTACGTATATCTGATTTCGGCATTGGTTCTCTATTGGGTTGTGCTTTTTCAATAACAGCCTCTACCCAAGAACCTTCTTTTAAAACATTGGCAAAGGCACGTAATTGCCCCATGGTACGACCGCGTTCTCCTCTTGCTCTACCTTCTGGCAAACCAGACTCCTTACAATACGTATTAATCAATTCGTCGCCCAACGCTTCTATTTCTGTTGCTATTTCTTCTAGAAATTCTGCTTTTCGTAATCCAGAAATATGCTTATATACTTTGAAAGCGTTCGTTGCCAATTCAACAGCATCATCAATTTCATTAGAAGTTGCCTCATAAAAAGTCCACTCCGTATTTTTATTTTCTTTAGGGTTAAAGGTCTTAAAGGTTACTTTACCCTTTTTAGAAGATGTATACCCTATTGAATTTGTACCACTTATCATTCTCTATATTTATCCTGTTACTCAAAAGTAAAGAAAGAACCTGTAATAAATTTGGCTTCTTTCTAGACAATTGCCAAAAGTTGAAAAAACACTCTATAAAAGTGTAAACTATATTTAATTAATTAATTCCTTTATAATCTGGCAATGTAGGTCGTGTAGCCATACCTTGTTTAATAACTGCAGCAACTCGTTTTCTCTCAGCACCTATTAATGGTACTCTTGGAGCTCTAACATATTCAGTACCTATCCCAGTAGCTACTTCTGCCATTTTAATATTCTGTACCAATTGTGGGCTAATATCTAATTCTAACAATGGCAAAAACCATCTGTAGATTTCTAAGGCTTCTTTAATTCTTCCAGCTTTTGCCAACTCAAAAACTGCACAGGTTTCTGCAGGAAAAGCACAAACTAATCCGGCTACCCATCCATCGGCACCCATTAATGTACTTTCCAGACCTAAAGTATCAACACCTGTTAAAACATTTAAGCGATTGCCAAACCTTGTCTTAATTCGAGTAATGTTAGATATATCTCTAGTTGATTCTTTTACAGCCTGTATATTATCACATTCAGTCAATTCTTCTAGCATATCTAGAGTCACCATTATACCATAATCTATAGGGTTATTATAAATCATAATTGGCAGCTTGGTACTTTTTGCCGTTTCTTTAAAATAAGTTACCGTTTCATAATCATTAGCTTTGTAACGCATGGGTGGTAGCATCATCAACCCTGTTGCGCCACATTCTTCTGCAACATGTGCGGCATGTATGGCACCCTTAGTAGTCTGTTCTGCAATATTGATAATAACAGGCACTTTGCCTTTTACCAACTTAACGGTCTCTTTCATTAAAACCTTTTTCTCATTAGAGGTAAGAGTACTTGCTTCTCCTAATGTGCCACCGAGAATAATTCCGCTTACACCTGCTTCTAATTGTGCATTAATATTAACCGCGAACATATCTAGGTCTAATTCATCTTTAGCGGTAAATTTTGTGGTAACTGCTGGCATAACGCCTGTCCATGATATACTCATTCTATCTTATGTTTTGGTGATACTCAAAATTACTAGTCGTATTATCTATTACGTGTTTTTATATTATCCATACATGGTACTATATTATCATCTTACTTGTTTATTTATAAATTAATATGATAAATTAGATGCATATGAAAGTGTATCCTTTTAAAATACCGAAACCTGTAGATGAGCATTTAATAGTTCAAATAGATAAGGAGCCTATTTTTTATAATCGTCTACATCAGCATGAAGAAATACAAATAAGCCATATTATAAATGGAAATGGAAAACTACTAGTTGGTGATAGTGTGCATCAATTTTCAGCAGGAGACACCTATGTAATAGGCAGTAACCTGCCACATATTTTCAAAAGTATACCTCAAGAAAAAGATGCGCATATGGTAACCGTTTTCTTTACTGATAAATCTTTTGGTTCTGATTTTTTCATGCTTCCGTATTTTAAAGACCTAAAACAATTCTTCTTTAATGCTACAACTGGTTTTAAAGTAATTACTAATAAAGAAATTATAGCACAACAATTAATAGAACTACAATCTCAAAATAGGTTGAAACGTTTTATATCATTTTTAGAATTGCTAGAAAACTTGTCGCAAATAAGCACAGAACCCTTGAGTAGCTTTATTTATTCTAAAACACTTAGTGTAAATGAAGGCGAACGATTACAGGAAATATTTGATTTTGTTTTAAAGAATTTTCAACAATCCATTTCATTGGACGAGATATCTAAAATGGCATTTATGACGCCTAACGCATTTTGTAAATTCTTTAAGCAACGAACTAACAAGACCTTCTTTCAATTTTTAATTGAGCTTAGAATTGAACATGCTTGTCAATTGCTCTCTTCTAAAAAGGAGTTGAATATAAATTTAGTTTCTGACATGTCTGGCTTCAATTCGATATCAAATTTTAATAAAAAATTTAAAAAGCTAAAAGGAATTACGCCAACCCAATATCAGCAGTCGCTTCTTCAGTGAAAAGTTGAACCATATATTTCGACTATTAATTTTAAATTGCATAATAGGTTTCTATATTTGCAGTCCAATATACTTCGTATTAGCCCACGTGGTGAAATTGGTAGACATGCTACCTTGAGGGGGTAGTGTTCGTAAGGACGTGCTAGTTCGAATCTAGTCGTGGGCACAAAAGGTTAGATTTACATCTAGCCTTTTTTTATTTTGATAATTTTAACTTTCTGGTAGTGATAAGCATTTCAATAAATTGTAGATTTGTTTAATCCTTTTTCAGAAAACATGAACAATGTAAAAAAGCAGTTTAGTATTAGAGATTTAGAAAACCTCTCTGGTATTAAGGCACACACCATTAGAATTTGGGAAAAAAGATATAATCTTTTATCGCCTGAGCGTACGGACACTAACATTAGAACTTATAGCCTCGCTAGTTTGCAAAAGTTACTTAATGTTACCTTATTATATAACAATGGGCACAAAATTTCAAAAATCGCTAAGATATCTGATAAAGATATTCCGTATGTAGTTCGTGAAATTGTAGCAAAACACAGTCATAAGAGTCAAGCTATAAATGCTTTTAAACTAGCAATGGTCAATTTTGATCAGACAATGTTTTTTAATACGTACAATGCTTTATTAAGTGAAAGTTCTTTTAGGGAAATTTTCAAAGAGACATTTGTTCCATTATTGAACGAGCTTGGTCTTTTATGGCAAACAGATACTATTAGTCCTGCTCACGAGCATTTTATGAGTAGCCTTATAAAACAGAAAATTCTAATAAATACAGAAAAGCTTCAACATTTAGAGCCCACTAAAAAGGATAAGGTATTTGTAGCGTTTTTACCTGAAAATGAAATTCACGATATTGGTTTATTATATATCAATTATGAAATCATCCTTAAGGGATATAAATGTATTTACCTAGGTCCAACAATACCTATGGAAAATCTTGAAGATGTTCTAAAATATTTTGATGACATCTATTTCGTATCATATTTTACGGTTTTTCCAGAAAAAGATAGGGTTAACAAATACTTAGAAGACTTTAAAGCAGTGGTAGCCAACTACAACAACCCTAATATTTGGCTTTTAGGCCGACAAACAAATTTTATTGATGAAGCTACAAAACCAAAATTTTGTAGAACATTTACTTCTATCGATAATTTGGTAAACAATTTATAATCTCACAGAAATACATGAAGAAGAATTGCATTGTAATAGGTTCTGGTTTCTCGTCATTATCAGCAGCATGTTACTTAGCAAAGGACGGCTGGGATGTTTCTATTTTTGAAAAGAATGAATCTGTAGGTGGCCGTGCCTCTCAATTTATTAAAGATGGATTCACTTTTGACATGGGTCCAAGCTGGTATTGGATGCCAGATATTTTTGATAAGTTTTTTGCCGATTTCAATAAACAAACATCAGACTATTACCAACTAGATAAGCTGAGTCCCGCCTACAAAATTTTCTTTTCAGATGATGTTATCACTATTGGTGATAGTATGGACAAAATTTGTGAAGAATTTGAAAGAATAGAACCAGGGAGTTCAAAAGCACTAAAAAAATTCATTGATAAGGCGCAAGAAAACTATGACATTGCCATCAACAAAGTTGTTCTAAGACCAGGGCTTTCTCCCTTAGAATTAGTAACTAAAGAAACTATTTTAAAAGTTGATCAGTTTTTTAAAACTATTAGCTCGCAAGTACGTAAGTCCTTTAAAAATCCGAAATTGATATCAACATTAGAATTTCCGGTGTTATTTCTTGGCGCAAAACCTAGTAAAACTCCGTCGTTCTATAATTTTATGAACTTTGCCGATTTTGGTTTGGGCACATGGCATCCTAAAGGTGGTATGTACGAGGTTATTAAAGCAATGGAAAGTCTGGCTAAAGAGCTAGGTGTAACCATACATACAAATTCACCAATAGAACATATATTAGTAGATAATGGTAAGGCAACAGGTGTTTCTTGTAACGGTAAAATTCATACTTCAGATGTAGTTTTAAGTGGAGCCGATTATCAACACTCAGAAAGCTTACTAGAAGAAAAGCACCAACAATATAGCAAAGGTTATTGGGATAAAAAGGTATTTGCCCCTTCATCCCTTCTGTTTTATATTGGATTTGATACCAAGCTAATAAATGTAGAACATCACAATTTATTTTTTGACACAGATTTTGAATTACATGCACAAGAAATTTATGATGACCCTAAATGGCCTACAAATCCGTTATTCTATGCAAATTTTCCATCTATAACAGATGAAAGCATGGCGCCCAAAGGTTGTGAAACAGCATTTTTTCTAGTGCCTATTGCAACTGCTCTTGAAGATACAGAGGCATTACGAAATCAATATTTTGATATAATTATTGACCGCTTTGAGAAAAGAACCGATCAAGACATTAGAAATAATATTATATTCAAGGAAACATTTTGTGTTAATGATTTTGTAGAAAGATATAACTCATATAAAGGAAATGCATATGGTATGGCTAATACGCTAACCCAGACAGCATTTTTAAGACCCAATTTAAGAAGTAAAAAAGTGGTTGATTTATATTTTACAGGACAACTGACTGTACCTGGTCCAGGAGTGCCACCCGCACTAATATCTGGGAAATTAGTGTCAGAATTAATTATAAAAGATAATTAGTTTACCTATGAAAGATACTTTTGATCAAGTCTCGTACCAGTGCAGTAAAATTGTAACTAAAAGATATAGTACATCTTTTGCGTTAGCAACTAAAATGCTACATTCATCTATACGCGGTCATATTTATAATATTTATGGTTTTGTTCGCTTTGCGGATGAAATCGTAGATACATTTCATGATTATGATAAGGAAGTACTCTTTGATAAATTTGAGCAAGAACTAGAAGCATCTCTTCGTGATAAAATTAGTTTAAATCCAATTTTAAACTCATTTCAACACACCTATCATACATTCAACATCCCTAAGCATTTGGTTGATTCATTTATGAAAAGCATGCGAATGGATTTGGTAAAGAATATTTACCGTACCGATGCTGAATACAAAGAATACATATATGGTTCTGCAGATGTAGTTGGTTTAATGTGCTTGCAAGTATTTGTAAAAGGTGACATTGAAGCTTATGATAAGTTGAAGGAATCTGCAATGGCACTAGGTTCTGCATTTCAAAAAGTAAATTTCTTAAGAGATGTAAAAGCTGATTTTGAAGAATTGAACAGATCTTATTTTCCTAATACCAATTTAAAAGAGCTTGACGAAAATTCTAAAAAACGAATAGTTGATGAAATAAAATCCGATTTTAAAAAAGGGTACGAAGGCATTATCGGCTTACCAACCGAAGCCAAGTTTGGAGTTTATACAGCTTATAAGTACTATTATAAGTTATTAAAGAAACTGCAGAGCACACCATCTTTAGAAATTAAAAACGCACGAATTAGAGTACCTAATTATCAAAAATTTGGGTTACTAGCGCGTTCTTACGTTAAATTTAAAATGAACTTAGTATAATGGATATAGTTATTGGAATATTGATTTTTCTAGGAACTTTTTTGTTCATGGAATTCATGGCGTGGTTTACGCATAAATATGTAATGCATGGTTTTTTATGGAGTCTTCATAAAGACCACCACAAGAAGGACCATGATTCTTGGTTTGAAAGAAACGATTTGTTCTTCATCTTTTATGCGATTGTAAGCATGTCTTTATTTTATGCGGGTACTACAGGTTTTTGGTATGGTTACCCTTTAGGATTCGGAATTTTAGCCTACGGAATCGCTTATTTCTTAGTACATGATATCTTTATTCACCAACGTTTTAAATTGTTCAGAAATGCAAATAACTGGTATAGTAGAGGTGTTAGAAGAGCACATAAAATGCATCACAAGCACTTGGGTAAAGGAGATGGAGAATGTTTTGGAATGTTATTCGTACCGTTTAAATACTTTAAAAAATAACAACCTATTCGGTTTTGATTAAGTCGCTTACTCCGAAATTAATTCGTTTAATAGATTATTAATTTTCTCATTGTCCCAGTCTGCTATAGCATTTTGGTGTATTATTATTGAACCGTCTTTATCTATTAAATAAGATCCTGGCGGTTTTAGCAATGAGATTGGGCTTGGTTCTCCAATAATCTGATAGGTAACCGGGAACGTATAGCCTTGCTCATTCATGAAAAGCTCTACAGGAGCTCTTTCTTCATTCGTAATTACATAGAACTTCATATTATCCCCATACGTATCAAAAAGGTACTGAACGTCTTTTAACTGTGCCTGAGAAGGCATATGCCATGAAGTCCAAAAAGTGATGAAGACTACTTTACCTTTTGCTTCCTCAAAATTGATAAATTTCCAATTTTCATTTTTCAACTTCCAATCATAGTCCGCAATCTTTCCTCTTTTTTCTGGCGTAATAATAGTAGGAGATGTTGCGAAGACCCTGTTGAGTATAATTTTGCTGTAATCACCCAAAGGGGTAACAAAAAAAGAAAGTACAAAAGCAATAATCAATAAGGTAAAAACTGTTTGTCTCTTCATAAAAGTCAGATAGGGGTTAAAACTAAAAAACTCCTGAATAATATCAGGAGTTTTTCTCACTAATTTTTACTTATTGAAATTAAGAAGCATTTTCTCTCTTAATAACATTTAAAGCAGAACCTTCTCTATACCATCCAATTTGAGCGGCATTATAAGTATGGTTTACTTTAATTACATCTTTACTACCATCGGCATGAACAACCTCAACGGTTAACTGCTTGTCTGGTGCAAATTCTGCAATATCAATAAAGTTAAATGTATCATCTTCTTGTATAAGGTCATAATCACTTTCATTTGCGAAAGTTAAACCTAACATACCTTGCTTTTTAAGGTTAGTTTCGTGAATACGTGCAAACGACTTAACAATTACAGCGGCAACACCCAAATGACGAGGCTCCATTGCAGCATGTTCTCTTGAAGATCCTTCACCATAGTTATGATCACCAACAACGATGCTTCTTACACCTGCAGCTTTATAAGCACGTGCAGTATCTGGAACACCACCAAATTCACCTGTTAATTGGTTTTTAACCATATTGGTCTTATGACCAAATGCGTTTACAGCACCAATTAAACAGTTATTTGAAATATTATCTAAATGTCCACGGAAACGTAACCATGGTCCTGCCATAGAAATATGATCTGTTGTACATTTTCCAAATGCTTTAATCAACAATTTAGCACCCGTTAAACTCTCATCTTTTATAGGAGTAAATGGCTCTAACAATTGTAATCTTTCTGAATCTGTAGCAACTTTTACCGATACACCTGAACCATCTGCATCAGGAGCAAGATAACCTGCATCTTCTACTTCAAAACCTTTAGGAGGTAATTCCCATCCAGTTGGCTCATCGAACATTACCTCTTCACCTTTTTCATTGATTAATTTATCCGTCATCGGATTAAAATCTAATCTACCCGATATAGCAATTGCAGCTGTAATTTCAGGTGATGCAACAAAAGCATGTGTATTTGGGTTACCATCTGCACGCTTAGCAAAGTTTCTGTTGAAAGAGTGAACTATACTGTTCTTTGGTGCATTTTTCGGATCACTGTAACGAGCCCATTGTCCAATACATGGTCCACACGCGTTAGTAAATATCTTAGCATCCAATTTCTCGAATATTCCAAGAATACCATCACGAGCTGCAGTATAACGTACTTGTTCAGAACCAGGATTAATTCCTAATTCCGCTTTCATTTTAATTCCTTTATCAATAGCCTGTTGTGCAATAGATGAAGCTCTAGATAAATCTTCGTAAGAAGAGTTTGTACAAGAACCGATCAATCCCCACTCAACAGCTAAAGGCCATTCATGAGAAGTAGCTTTCTCTGTCATATCACTACCAACTTTAGTAGATAAATCTGGAGTAAAAGGACCGTTTAATAATGGAGTTAATTCAGATAAGTTAATTTCTATAACCTCATCGAAATATTGTTCTGGGTTAGCATATACTTCAGGATCTGCAGTTAAATGTTCTTTAACTTGATTTGCAGCATCAGCAATGTCAGCTCTATCGGTAGCTCTTAAATAACGCTCCATAGATTCGTCATAACCAAATGTAGAAGTTGTAGCTCCTATTTCAGCACCCATGTTACAGATTGTTCCTTTACCAGTACATGATAAAGATTTAGCTCCTGAACCAAAGTATTCAACGATTGCTCCTGTTCCACCTTTTACAGTAAGAATTTCGGCAACTTTTAATATAACATCTTTTGGTGCAGTCCATCCAGAAATAGTTCCAGTTAACTTAACACCTATTAATTTTGGAAATTTAAGCTCCCAAGCCATACCTGCCATAACATCAACGGCATCAGCACCACCAACACCAATAGCAACCATACCTAACCCACCTGCGTTTACAGTGTGAGAATCAGTACCGATCATCATTCCTCCAGGAAAAGCATAGTTCTCCAATACAACTTGGTGAATAATACCTGCTCCTGGTTTCCAAAAACCGATTCCGTATTTATTGGAAACAGATTCTAAGAAATCAAAAACTTCGGCACTTGTAGTGTTTGCAGATTTTAAATCGGCAGTAGCACCACTTTTAGCTTGTATCAAGTGATCACAATGTACTGTAGTTGGCACTGCTACTTTTGGCTTACCAGCTTGCATAAACTGTAATAAGGCCATTTGTGCAGTTGCATCTTGACAAGCTATACGATCCGGAGCAAAATCAACGTAATCTTTTCCTCTTGTAAATGCTTTAGATGGTGTTCCATCCCAAAGGTGTGAATACAAAATTTTCTCAGAAAGGGTAAGTGGTTTCCCTACAATATTCCTAGCCTCGTCAACACGTTTAGCCATATTGGCGTAAACTCCTTTAATCATATCAATATCAAATGCCATTCTTTATCTAATTTTAAGTTAGCGCAATTCTGTAAATTTAAGAAAATCTATAACGCAATTAAAATTAAATAAGTATGATTAATCGCTTTTTATTAAATATGCCTTGCTAGTATATACAACAGCACTTGGCAGAAAGTGACTATTATCACAATTTGCCCTCAAAAAACTAAAAAAAAGAAGTGAAAATTAAAGCAGTTTATCTATGATATCCTCTTCAGTGATACCTTCTGCTTCTGCCTTGTAATTTTTAATTATACGATGACGAAGAATACCTTTTACAACGGCATGTACATCTTCTATATCCGGAGAAAATTTACCATGTATAGCAGCATTGGCCTTAGCACTTAAAATTAAGTTTTGAGATGCTCTTGGTCCCGCTCCCCAATCTAAATACTGTTTTACGTAGTCTGAAGCGGAGTCTAAATTAGGTCTTGTACTATTTACCAATTTTACGGCATATTCCACAACATTATCGGCAACAGGAATTCGTCTTACCAATTCTTGAACAGCAATAATATCTTGGGCATTGAAAAGCGGATTAATAACCTGCTTGATATTTGCCGTAGTATTCTTAACTACTTGAATTTCTTCTGCAATTGTAGGGTATTTCAATTCAATTGCAAACATAAAACGGTCTAACTGAGCTTCTGGCAAAGGATATGTTCCTTCTTGCTCAATTGGGTTTTGTGTTGCTAAAACAAAATACGGTAATTCTAATTTATGTTGGTGACCAGCAATAGTAACAGCTCTCTCTTGCATGGCTTCTAATAATGCGGCCTGCGTTTTTGGCGGAGTCCTATTAATTTCATCTGCCAAAATAATATTGGAAAATATAGGTCCCTTTAGAAATTTAAAATTTCTGTTCTGATCTAAAATTTCACTACCAAGTATATCACTTGGCATTAAATCTGGAGTAAATTGTATTCTTTTAAAATCTAGACCTAACGCTTGGGCAATAGTATTTACCATTAAGGTTTTTGCCAAGCCTGGTACGCCAATCAGCAATGAATGTCCCCCTGTGTAAATAGAAAGCAGAATCTGTTCAATAACCTCATCTTGACCTACAATGATTTTGGCTATTTCCTTTTTAAGCTCAGCATGTTTTACTACTAGGCGTTCTATTGCTGCAACGTCTGACATATTTTTTATTCTTTTACCCAGTTATTAGCGAACTCACAATCTTTGTTCTCATCATTAACACTAATATAGGTATCTTTAATATGCTTGTCCATCCATTTCTTGATGGCGTTGTATTTCTTTTCAGTAAGGGCCAATTCTTGAATTTTAGTATAATCCTTTGAAAAATCAGCTACATGCTCATCATACCTATTGGTAATCTTAAGTATCTTATATTTTGGCGCACCACCTCTTTGGTCTTGTTCAAGTACCGGATATGTAATTTCATTATCCTTCAAATTCTGAACTTGATTGTACAAAGTAGGATCCATCTTTGTTAATTCGAATTTAGAATCGAAATTCACAGGATTACGTAAAAGCCCACCATCGAATTTTGTTTCCTTTTCATCAGAAAAATTTAAAGCTGCCTCTGCGAACGTAAATTCCTCATTAATAATTTTCTTACGAATAGTATCCAATTCTGCCTTAGCAGCATCCAAAACACTTTGAGATATTTCTGGTTGAATTAATATATGTCTTAAATCTAATTCTTGACCTCTAATTTTTTCTATGAAAATAATGTGATACCCAAAAGTAGTTTCAAAAGGCTCAGAAACTTCACCTTCTTTTAAACTAAAAGCAACATCTTTAAATTTCTTATCAAAACCAGTCTCTTTAGTTATACTATAAAACCCTCCTTTAGATTTTGAACCTGGATCTTGAGAATATAAAATAGCCTTTACACTAAAACTAGCGTCATTATCTTCAACATCAGCTTTTATCTGATTAAGCTTATCTACAACTTTTTGTTTTTCCTCTTCAGAAGGTTCTGGCTCTTTTGTAATTTGAGCTATCTCTAATTCTGCACCAAATACTGGGCGTTCATCTTGTGGTATTTTATTAAAAAATTGACGAACCTCTTCAGGTGTAATTTCAATCTCTTTAATAATATCTTGTTGCATACGCTCAGAAAGCATACGCAGTTTGTTAATCTTATATAACTCTTCCCTAAAGCTCGCTTCGTCTTCCTTTTTATAGTATTTCAAGACTTTGTCCATAGAACCAATTTGCTGAACTAAAGACTGTAATTGACGATCACCAGTAGCATTTACCTCATCGTCAGATACCAAAATACTATCTTGAACCGCTTGGTTTGCATACAAACGATCTTCCATCAACTTACCTAAAAGTCCACAATGGGTAATATCTTCCGTCGAAGCTCCTTGACTTTTAAGGTCAATAAGTGTTTTTTCAATATCAGAATCTAAGATTACGTAATCCCCAACTACTGCAGCGATACCATCTAATTTTATTCTCTTGAAATTAATTGAAGAGTCTTTCTTTACTGGAGCAGCTTCCGCAACGGCTTCCATTGGTTCTACTTGATTATCCGTTACAGTTGGTATAGAATCTTGTGCTGTTACTACACTTGAGAACAGTAATACTGCCCCGATATAAATACTATTTTTTGTTTTCGAAAACTTCAAATTCATTATCCTTGATTGCTTCATCTAATAATTCAGTTTCTAATTTGCGTAGGTAGTCCATTTTTCTACGACTTAATAAAACTTGTTCTATTGTAGGCTTAATAAAAGTCAAAGGTGCAATATCATTTACATCCTTTGTTTCCTCTATTTTCCCCAAATATACCCCGATTGAATCCTCTAATTCAAAAAATTGTGAGTTTTTTAAGTACTTATTGGCATTGTCAGCCGTAATTGGGGGTATTTCTTCGAATATTCTACTGTAACGCACCCATATAGAGTCATTAAAATTCAATTTATTGAACTGAACACCAATAGAATCTAAGTAACGTACATCATCTTTCTTAAATCTCTTTAAGCGCTTACCAACCTCATCTTGATCTAAAAAACCTTTTGGCAATGCCACAAACCTAATTCTAGCGATTCTTTCTTTCAGCTTAAAATTCTCTTTTGCATGCTCGTAAAATTCATTCAACTGCTGATCTGTAATTACAGTATCCGTAGCTTGTGTCACCAAGGCTTCTTTATAAACACGGGTATACAACTCCGTTCTATAATCATCTACCAATGCATTATACTCCGCTAATTTTTCTTCAGATAAATTGATTTTGGCTTTAGAAAGCAATAATTGTTTGGAAGCCCAATTATTAATGTAATTGGTAGCGAAAGAAGCACTATCGCCTTTTGTCATATTCTCTGTAAGTAAGGGTGCCAAATCTTCTTGATACAAAAAGGACTCACCTACTCTAGCTATAACTTTCTTTTCTTCATCTTTTTTAAAAAGACCATCGCATGAAATAAACAAAATAGTCAACAACCCTAGACTAGCTAAAGGGTAAAACTTGCGGTTTATAAATTTAGATTTCTTAAAAAACATCGAGCAAAAATAGCAATAACCTATTCGTGTGCAAATGCTTATTGATTTACTTAACACGAATTTTAGGAACACAAGATATAACAAATACCTTATAAAGAACTAAAACTAGATCTTTTGCAAAATTGTAATCTCATTCCAAATAGGGTATGAACTGAGGTTTTTTAGGTAAATTTGTGTATTGATTTTTTATAATTAAACACCACTTATTCTTGAACAGACAAATAAAACTAATTTGGGATTTTAGAGGTCCTGCAGCATTAAAAACTGCAGAACACCATGTTAAACACCTCAATGAATTTATAGCCATGGAAAAAACCGAACTTAAAATTACCGGTTTTAAAGAAATAAATGACATGTATAGCATTGCGTTTATGGTCGTGGCAGAAAAAGAAATGATATCTGTTAGAGATTTATTAAAGCCACACCGTGGTGAAGTTTACGTGGCTTAATTAAAATACATAGACATGAAGCCTTTTTTACTTTTCATATGTTGTATAGCTATAGCTTCATGTTCTCAGCAAAAACAAAACCTTAATTTTCTTGAAGTTGCTTTATCATCAGATAATGCAAAAATTAAACGGGTTGTTGATAGTATAGACAACTATCAAGTTCAAATTAAATACACTCAAATAGACAGAAAAAATGATAGTGTAATTTTTACCGACTATGACTTTCAGGTTAACGATAGTATGTATTTCTATCCCGCGAGCACTGTAAAATTCCCAACAGCGGTATTGGCTTTAGAAAAACTAAATAAGATAGACAGCCTTTCTATACAAACGAAGTATTATGTGGAAGGTGACACTATTGAAAGTACATTCGCAAAAGATATATCAGAAATATTTGCTGTAAGCGACAATCTAGCCAACAATAGATTGGTCGAATTTTTAGGGTTTGAAGCTATCAATCAAAATTTAAGAGAAAAAGGGATATCGCCTGTTAGAATTACACATAGATTAGGACAGCGTTCAGATGACTTAAGGACAAAACCTTTAATTATTTATATTAATGATTCTACTACTGGCATTACTTCCTTTATATTGAACAAAACCCCAGATGAACTAGAGCTTCTAGAAATAAAAAAGGGAGTAGGTTATTATGAAAATGAGGAATTAGTAGAAGTTCCTTTTAATTTTAGTCAAAAAAACTATTACCCAATTTCATCGCAACATAATGTATTAAAAAGAATTTTATTTCCTAATAATTTTGAGGAAACAGAACGTTTTCACATAAGCGTTGAACAAAGGAATTTTCTATTAGAAGCAATGCATACCGTACCCCAGAAGGCTGGGTATGATGCAATAACATATTATGATAGCTACTGCAAGTTTTTTCTTTACGGCGACACTAAAGAAAATATACCAGAGCATTTAGAAATTTACAATAAAGTAGGATTTGCCTACGGCACCCTTACTGATTCTGCGTACGTAAAGGATACAGAGAATAACGTAGAGTTTCTTTTAACCACAACTATTTTGGTAAACAAAGATGGTATCTTTAATGATGATGCCTATGAATATGAAGAAATTGGAATTCCGTTTTTGGCACAATTGGGTAGAGAAATCTATCATCAGGAATTAAACCGTAAATAAAAATAGAAACAGCAAGCTGACTATGCAAGACAACACCAATAAAACAAGAATTAACAAATACCTAAGTGAAGCTGGCTATTGCTCTCGTAGGGCTGCAGATAAGCTTATTGACCAAGGAAGAGTTACTATTAACGGAGAAGTTCCAGAAATGGGCACTAAGATTACGGCAGGTGATATTGTAAAAGTTGATGGTGAACTAATAAAAGAACCAAAAGGAAAGTCTACCTACTTAGCTTTCAATAAACCTGTAGGCATAGTTTGTACAACAGATACAGGTGTTGAAAAAGATAATATTATCGATTTCATAAATTACCATAAACGTATTTTCCCTATTGGCAGATTAGATAAACCTAGTGAAGGACTTATTTTTCTTACTGATGATGGTGACATTGTAAATAAAATTTTACGTGCTCGTAACAATCATGAAAAAGAATATTTAGTAACCGTTGATAAACCTATTACAATTGATTTTTTAAATAGAATGCGCAAAGGCATTCCAATTCTTGATACCGTAACCAGAGAATGTCAGGTTTTTGAAGTAAGTACTTACCAATTCAGAATTATTTTAACTCAGGGTCTCAACAGGCAAATTCGCCGTATGTGCGAGTATTTGGAATATAGGGTAAAGAGATTAAAGCGAATTAGAATTATGAATGTTCAATTAGATATACCCGTAGGAGAATACCGTGATTTAACAGAAGAAGAATTAGCTGAAATTAACAGACTGGTAAGTTCCTCATCAAAAACATTTGACGGTGAAAAATAGTAGACAAATAATCTTTCATTTTTTTTAAATGGGCAACACAAATAATTAAAGCTCAACAATGTAGCTTAGTTCATTAAAAATCACTATTTTAAAATAAAAAGCTACGTTATGTCAAAAGAGAAAAAAAACCACATAAAAAACCATACTTTGAAGTATGGTTTTATTCTTCTTATTTCTATAATCACAGGAACCACTTCATTAATGGCGCAAACCATTAATTATTCTGAGTATACTGGTGAGGTATTAGACTCTAATAGCAAAAAAGCCTTAGTCTTTGCAACACTAACCGTGGACAATACCAATGTTACCACAATTACTAATTCAGAAGGTCAATTTTCATTGAAAGTGCCTACAGAATACATCAACAATAATTTAACTATCAGCTTTCTGGGTTATAAAACAAAGCAAATTTCTATTTCTGAATTGGAGAACGAAAAGAATAAGATCTTCATGGAAGAATTTGTTATGGCGTTATCAGAAGCTAGTATAGATGCTCCAAATGATGCGGAGGTTCTCGTCAGAGAAACCTTAGATAAAAAAGGCAGTAATTATTTAAATGAAAATACGGTAATGACCGCGTTTTATAGGGAGACCATTAAAAAGAGAAGAACCAATGTTAGTCTTTCTGAAGCTGTTGTAAATATTTATAAAACCCCTTATTCCTCTAATAAGACAGATGCATTAGAACTATACAAGGCACGTAAGAGCACAGATTATTCAAAGTTAGACACTGTAGCCCTAAAACTTCAAGGAGGTCCGTTCAACACTTTATTCGTTGATATGGTAAAATATCCAAATTATATTTTTACACCAGAAACATTGGGGTATTATGATTTTTCGTTTGACACCTCTACCCGTGTAAATGACCAATTGATATATGTAATAGACTTTAAACAAAAACCAGAAATTATTGACCCTTTATACAATGGCAAATTATATATAGATGCAGAAAACAAAATTCTAACTAGTGCTATTTACTCACTTAATATCACAGATAGAAAATTAGCTTCTCAAATGTTTGTACGTAGAAAACCAAAGAATGCAGAGGTATGGCCTACAGAAGTATCTTATCGAGTAGATTATAGAGAAAAAGATGGAAAGTGGTACTATGGGTACAGCAACGTATTATTAGAGTTTAAAATTAACTGGGACAAACGTTTATTTAATTCCGTCTATAGTATGAGTTGTGAAATGGCGATTACAGATTGGGAAAAAAATATAGAAAATACCATACCAAGGTCTAAAGACAGAATGAAAGCGTCAATCATTTTAAGTGACGAAGCTATTGGTTTTGCTGATCCAGATTTCTGGGGAGAATACAATATTATAGAGCCAGAAAAATCAATTGAATCTGCAATTAAAAAAATTCAAAGGCAATTGAAAAGAGATAAATCTGGCACGGGCGGCACAACAAAGCCTTAAAAATAATGAATCAAAAACCCCATCTAAATAATATAGATAGGGTTTAATTTTAGGGGGAAATCAAATTTATTTAGGCATTACTACTGTATCTATAGCATGGATAACACCATTACTCGCGGCAACATCTGCGATGACAACTGTAGCCATGTTTCCTTTTTCATCTTTCAACATAACGTTATCACCATTTAATGATAAAGTAATCATACCACCTTGTACAGTTTTAACTGGAAATGAACCCTTATTTTCTTTTATCGCTTTAATAACATCAGCAGCCATGTATTTACCTGCAACAACATGATAGGTCAACAAACCACTCAAAGCATTTTTACTTTCAGGCGCTAACAAGGTTTCTACAGTACCAGCGGGCAAAGCTTCAAATGCACTATTTACCGGAGCAAAAACAGTAAAAGGTCCCTCACTACTTAAAGTATCAACCAAATCGGCTACAGTAACCGCTGTTACTAAGGTTGTGAAATTTTCATTTGCCACAGCCACCTCTACAATTGTTTTTGATTGAGCAAATATGCTAGAGACAAATAAAGCAGTAGCACTTAAAAGTGTAATTTTTAAAATTTTCATAGTTCTTTTTTTTTAGATTTCTGTAAATGTAATGATGAGTTACAATTAAATATCTTAAATTTTGTTTAAATCTTTTTTAAATAAGTTAAACAAAGTATAAATAACTGATAACAAACGTTTTACAAACTAAAAAACGTTAATATTTGTATTTAAAAATGTACAATTCATATAAACACATTCATATATAAGACAAAAAAAATCTAGTATATATAAGATTCTGTCTTCTATATATACTAGATGATACTTTCTTCCTTGTAAATAAGAAGAATTTAATTTTACGAACCTAATTAGCTACCTCGCTAATAAATTTAAGTCGATACAGTCGTAATTCTTCCTCTTCATAATCACCATCAAATTCAGCCATAGCTTCTTCTAAATCATCACTATCTGCTTCTAAGAAATAATCATGAATCTCTTCTTGTTGATCTTCATCCAAAATTTCATCAATCCAATAGTTCAAATTCAATTTGGTACCACTGTATACAATTTGTTCCATTTCCTTTATAAGATCAGGTATTTCCAATCCTTTTGAGGATGCTATATCAGACAAAGGTAATTTTCTATCTACGTTCTGTATTACATAAAGCTTCAGTGCAGAATTAGCTCCAGTACTTTTAACTACTAAATCATCTGGTCTAATTATTTCATTATCTGCAACATATGTATTAATGAATGCCAAGAAGGGCTTACCATACTTCTTAGCCTTACCTTCTCCTACTCCATGTACATTTAATAATTCTTCGTGTGTTATGGGATATTTCAATGCCATATCTTCTAAAGAAGGATCTTGGAATACAACAAAAGGAGGCACATCTAATTTCTTTGCCTGCGCTTTTCTCAAATCCTTTAATTGCTTTAATAATTTCTCATCAGCAATACCACCAGACTTGGCAGCACCAACAATTGCATTATCATTTTCAGCATTATAAACATGATCCTTAGTCATCATAAATGACACTGGAGCATCTAAAAATTCATTACCTTTTTCAGTTAAATGAAGAACACCGTATTGCTCAATCTCTTTTCGTAGAAGCCCTGCTACCAAAGTTTGACGTATTAATGCCATCCAATGACTCTTATCTTTATCCGACCCTATTCCAAAAAATTCTTTTTCGTTGGTTTTATGAGATGAAATAATGGCATTCGTTTTCCCACGAATTGCATTTACAACTTCTTTAGATTTAAACTTTTCGCTAGTGCCTTTAACTACTTTTAGTAATTTAATGACATCTTCTTTTGCTTCTTCTTTCTCTTTTGGGTTTCTAGTATTATCATCCATTTCGGCACCATCACCGTTAACATCGTCAAATTCCTCTCCAAAATAATGCAACATAAACTTACGCCTAGACATTGATGTCTCTGCGTATGCTACAACCTCTTGCAACAGCGCGTTTCCTATTTCTTGTTCAGCCACTGGCTTACCAGACATGAACTTCTCTAATTTCTCAATATCCTTATAAGAATAGTATGCCAAGCAGTGCCCTTCTCCCCCATCACGCCCAGCTCTACCAGTTTCTTGGTAATAACTTTCTATACTCTTAGGAATATCATGATGGATTACAAAACGAACATCTGGCTTATCGATTCCCATACCAAAAGCAATTGTAGCTACAACAACATCAACATCCTCCATCAAGAACATATCTTGATATTTAGACCTTGTTTTAGCATCAAAACCAGCATGATATGGCACAGCACTAACACCGTTTACTTGTAAAACTTGTGCTAACTCCTCTACTTTTTTACGACTTAGGCAATATATTATTCCTGATTTACCCGAGTTTTGTTTTACAAAACGAATAAGATCAGCCTCTATATTTTCTGTTTTAGTTCGTACTTCATAAAATAGGTTTGGTCTATTAAAAGAAGCTTTAAACAACTTTGCACCACCAATACCTAAATTTTTTATAATGTCTTCTTGAACCTTAGGTGTAGCGGTGGCGGTAAGTCCAATAATTGGAATATTATCACCCAAACGCTCCACTATAGATTTCAAATTTCTATACTCAGGTCTAAAATCATGACCCCATTCAGAAATACAATGCGCCTCATCTACCGCTACAAAAGAAACAGTTACTGATCGCAAAAATTCTACATTCTCTTCTTTGGTTAGCGACTCTGGTGCCACATATAACAACTTGGTTACACCATCAGTTATATCTTGTTTCACTTGCTTAATCTCCCCTTTGTTCAAGGAGGAATTAAGTACATGTGCTATTCCGTTTTCAGATGAAATACCACGAATGGCATCTACCTGATTCTTCATTAAGGCAATTAATGGAGAAACAATTATTGCCGTACCCTCTTGCATAAGAGCCGGTAATTGGTAGCAAAGAGATTTACCACCACCAGTGGGCATTATTACAAACGTATTATTCTGTCGTAAAACATTTTTGATTACTTCCTCTTGAAGTCCTTTAAACTGAGAAAATCCAAAATATTTTTTTAAAGAGGAATGTAAATCGATATTGTCAAATTCTTTACTGTCTGTCACATTTTACATTTAAGGGGACACTACTTACTTTAAAATTCATAAGCGAACAAAATTACAATTTGCCTAGCTTGGCATTACTAAATTATTATGCTATAATCGGCATTTAAAATTAAGTTTGTTTAATTTTGTCATCTTAAAGATAATACATTCTTTTAGGAATACAATCCATAATTTGAATAATAGATTGATTGCAACGGACACCATTATTGACTTAGCGAAAAAAACCATTGAAACTGAGCGTGATGCTATAGCACAACTTTCCTCTCTTTTAACTGATGATTTTGCTAGTATCGTAAACTGCATTATTGATGCAAAAGGACGCGTTATAATTTCCGGTATTGGAAAAAGTGCCATTATCGCAACAAAAATTGTTGCTACCCTTAATTCAACCGGAACCCCTGCAATTTTCATGCACGCTGGTGATGCCATTCATGGAGATTTGGGTACAGTTCAAGATAACGATGTGGTGATATGTATTTCTAATAGTGGTAATACACCGGAAATTAAAATGTTGGTGCCACTTATAAAAAGAGGCACGAATAAATTAATTGCCATGACGGGTAATACCGATTCTTTTTTGGCAAAGCAAGCAGATTATATTTTGAACACTCATGTTGAAAAAGAAGCTTGCCCCAATGGTTTAGCACCTACTACCAGTACCACTGCACAGTTGGTAATGGGAGATGCACTAGCAATTGTTCTCTTAGAAATAAAAGGATTTAGTAGTTCTGATTTTGCAAAATATCACCCTGGCGGTTCTTTGGGAAAAAGACTGTATTTAAGAGTTGCTGATTTAGTAAGTAAAAATCAAGTACCTAAAGTTCAAAAAGACGAGGAAGTCAAAAAAGTAATTGTAGAAATCTCTAAAAAAATGTTAGGGGTTACAGCAGTACTAGATGGCGAAAAAGTTGTAGGTATCGTTACTGATGGCGATATTAGGCGTATGCTAAACAAGCACGACAACATAAAAGGCTTGACGGCAGAAGATATTATGACCAGCAATCCTAAAACCATACCTGCTGATACACTAGCAATCAAAGCTTTAGAACACATGCAAAAAAAGGGCATATCTCAACTACTTGCTATGGATAATGACACTTATGTGGGTGTTATCCATTTACATAATTTAATAAACGAAGGTATTTTATAATGAGTTCCAAAGCTTCCACGCCTCACAACGAGATGTCATTTCTCGACCATTTAGAAGAATTAAGATGGCATTTAATTAGATCCGTTTTGGCTGTTGTCATCATTGGAAGTGTTGCCTTTTTAATGAAGGGTTTCATTTTTGATACGATTATTTTCGGACCTAAAAACATGGATTTTCCAACATATCGCTTTTTCTGTGATGTAGCTACATGGTTAAATAAAATCCAGTCATTTACCGTAATAGATTCTTCCTTTTGTGCCGATGAATTTCCTTTTACAATTCAGAGTCGTGAAATGGGTGGACAATTCTCGGCCCATATCTGGACCTCAATTTGGGCAGGTGTAATTATAGGGTTTCCCTATATTCTATATGAAATGTGGAAGTTTATAAGTCCTGGACTTCACGCTAACGAACGTAAGAATTCCCGAGGGTTTATACTTATTGCTTCTATCTTATTTTTTATTGGTGTTTTATTTGGATACTATATTGTAGCACCACTTTCTATTAACTTCTTAGGATCTTATGTTGTCAGTGATTCGGTTTTAAACGAATTCGACCTTGATTCTTATATAGGTACACTAAAAATATCGGTTCTTGCTTGTGGTATTTTATTTGAGCTACCTATTATTATTTTCTTTTTAACCAAAGTAGGTTTGGTTACTCCAGAATTAATGAAAAAGTACCGAAAAATTGCTTTGGTAGTTGTTTTAATACTCTCTGCGGTAATTACTCCTCCAGATGTTACAAGTCAAATTATAGTTGCTATACCAGTTATAATTTTATACCAGGTAAGTATTTTTATTTCTGCGATGGTACTAAGAAAGGAAAGAAAAAAAGCTGAAAAAGAAAAAAAGAAAAATAGAAATGTCAAACCAAATTGAAGAATTTAATGCTTACCGTTCTAAGATGAACGATAAGTTGTTGGCCGATAATAATAAGATTGTAAAACGCATATTTAACCTAGACACCAACGCTTTTGCTGCGGGCGCTTTAGATGTAAAGACAAAAGAGTTATTAGGTCTTGTAGCATCTGCAGTTCTTCGTTGCGACGATTGCGTAAAATATCATTTAGAAAGTTCTTATAATGAGGGTGTTTCTAAAGAAGAGGTCATGGAAACTTTAAGTATTGCTACATTGGTAGGCGGTACTATTGTTATTCCACATTTAAGAAGAGCATATGAGTATTGGGAAGAATTAGAAAACCAACAAGGTTAAAAAATCCCTAATTACTTTTCTAACAGACCAATAACCAATAGATTTGAAAACATGAAGTTACGTGCCGACAATATAATGAAGTCCTACAGAGGTCGTAGGGTGGTTAAAGGAATTTCCTTGGAAGTAAATCAAGGAGAAATCGTTGGATTATTAGGACCAAATGGTGCTGGTAAAACAACTTCCTTTTATATGATTGTTGGGCTAATCAAACCTAATGGCGGCAGCATCTATTTAGATGACATGGAGATCACAAAATTTCCCATGTACAAAAGAGCCCAGAATGGTATTGGATATTTAGCACAAGAGGCTTCCGTCTTTAGAAAGCTAAGTATTGAAAAGAACATTTTAAGTGTACTTCAATTGACCAAGTTGAGCAAAAAAGAGCAACACATGAAAATGGAGTCTCTTATTGAGGAATTTGGTCTTGGTCATATTCGTAAGAGCCGTGGTGATTTATTATCTGGTGGTGAACGAAGAAGAACAGAAATTGCGCGTGCCTTGGCTACCGATCCTAAATTTATTTTATTGGATGAACCTTTCGCCGGTGTAGATCCTGTTGCCGTAGAAGACATACAGCGTATTGTAGCGCAATTAAAGGATAAAAACATTGGTATACTTATCACGGACCACAACGTGCAGGAAACGCTTGCTATTACAGAACGTTCTTATTTAATGTTCGAAGGCGGTATATTAAAATCTGGTGAGCCAGAAGAATTAGCTGCAGATGAAATGGTACGTAAAGTTTACTTGGGGCAAAACTTTGAACTACGTAAAAAGAAGTTAGATTTCTAAAAAAGTATATACTTAAATTACTTCTTTGTACTTCTTTAGGTTGTATAATCCCCATCCAAAAAACAATAGCTCTAGAATTAATGCAGGTGTAAATAGTGGCGATATACCATCAACTACTGTACTTACTGTTCTTCCAAAAGAAATTCCTCCCATAAAAAGCACATTACACATTGTTGCTCCATACCAAATTTTGGGTTTAAAAGCAGCTATTATCCAATATAGCCCTACACCCAAATAAATACCCATTACAGCACGTAACATATTCTTCAATTCCAAGTCTACCACCTCAAACCCTAAAAGTTCTGGCATTATAACCGTTGGATGACCACCATATACGAATCCGGCAATAATTACAATAATTCCGGATAATACCAGATTAAGATTTTTTGGAATTGTCATTGAATTGTTTACCATAAAGTTGAAGATATCTAAATGCCGCTATACCACCAATAAATGAAAATAAGGCTAACATCCAAAACACATGTCGGTGTCCTTCTAAACCTGGTGAAGCATCTAGTAAATAACCCATTGCAGGACCAGCAAAAATATCTGGTGTATATCCTACTAAAGAAATAAGCCCAACCGCAGTACCAGTTAATACTAAAGGAATTTTACCACTCTGCATTACTGCAAAATATAAAGATCGTATGGCGTAAACACCTAATGCAACAATCATTATAGAAAATAAAAATATAAAATAGGAAACATTCGCAACCATACCAGAAGCAAAGAGTAATGAACCTATAAGTGCAATTACAAAGCCTATAAATAAAAATAAGCTTGGTCTAGAACGGTCGGCCACAATCCCTATAAATACACCTACAACCGGTCTTGCAAATAACAAGAACGTACCTACTTCCGCAGAACCAACCTCATCTAACAACATAACATCTTGGGCGTAGAGCGAAAATATATCAGTGATTTTATATCCTACATAAGCACATAGAATAATAATCATTAATAATAAAACGGATGGCAGTCGAAGGACTTCTTTAATTTGTGAAGTTGTAATTCTATCTACAACAATTTCTTTCTCTTGATGCTCGGGCAGCTTCATAAACAGCCAAACCAAGACACCCACAACCGCTACAATACCTGAAGAAGTTAAAATAACATAACGAAAGGCAAATCTACTTTCTTGCAAGGACGCCACCTCTAAATCTGCCGACATAAAATGAGCAAAAACGAGTACTCCCAAAGTTCCAAAAAGAGCACCTACCAATCCCCTACCTCCATCTAAAAATCCAAATGCCTTACCTTGAGAATTTTGTCCGCCCCAAACCCTTGTGGCTTTTATCATAGGAGACCAAAAAAGAAAAATAGTGGTAAAACCCCAGAACCCATATAATATTTGAAGCATTAAATAATCAGGGAAGGTTGCAAAAACTAATCCACCTAAGGCGGTCATCCACAACGCAATAGCTATTAATTTTCTAGGTTGATATTTATCTGCCAAAGGTCCGCCCAACAAATAAGATATCAATGCCACAAAGCCATAAACAGAAAAACAAAGTCCCAATGACACATTGTCTAGCTCAAATACCTTTAATACCGTAGGCCTAAATACTCGCTGTAAAACAAAGGGTAAAATAAAGACGCTCTCTCCAGCTAAAATTAATAGTATCAAGTAATACCAGGGCGCTTTTTCGGGTTGTTTCATTTTGCTTTAATCGGAATCCAAATCTCCTCTTCCGAGGCAGGATCATTGTTTTTGTACTTGTCACTTAACACTTCAAAATGTGGGCGGTCATCTAAAATATAATCTGATTTAGGAATCCATTCTCCATAAATATATTGAAAAAAAGCTGGGGCACTTTCTGCAGTACCTTTATAATCGAAGACAGCATAAAGTCCGCCTTCTAGATTTAAACTTTGAAAATCTGTGGAAATACTTTTATTATCATCTACTTCTACACAAGCCCATTTTACAAATCTTTTAGCCGGAGAAAAGGTTTCAAAATAACCTTTAGGATATATTTGTAACGAGATAAAGTCTTGAGACGACTTATTTAAAATATTCTTACTACGTTGCCTGAAATTTTTCCAAAGTTCAAAAGTCTTATTATCCACTAGGCTCATTTCTTGATTTAACCCTACTAGTTGTTTTGATTTTAATTCAACGATTCTTGGCTTCATTACGCTCTTTTTTTAAATCAATTTCAAATAAACAAACAGGCCCTTCTTTGTAATGAGGTGGAAGTTCATCTACATTTGGCAGATTAAACATGCCTAAAAAATTAAAACCACAAGTGCAGTAATGCTTAATTAAGCGGGTATTTTCCCCAATAGTATCTAAACGTATGAATTGTTTAGCATACATTTTTGCATAATCTTTTGCCCAATCTACAATCGAAGCTACAAAATTATGACCACGAAAATCTGGATTTGTGGCTATACGATGAATATAAATGGCTGGGTCTTCATTTCTTTCTACCCATATTTGAGCATCAGAAAAAGTAATGGCCCAGATACAAGCAATCTCATTATCAATGACCAATTTAAACTGTCTTTGTTCGGTTATTTCAGCAGAAACCATATCCCTATCAAATTCAGGCCAGACTACTACAGATTTCTTACTTTTCTGATATGCTGAGGCAATGTTATATAAGTTGAAAACTTCATCTATTTCCTCTAATCTAATATTTTCAACTTTCATTTTTACATACTTAAATTATAAAATCAACAGTCCGTGCTCACGCAAACCACTTATTTGCTTTGAGTACCAAAAAAGTTCAAAATCTTCTAATTGAGATTCGTAATCCTTTTTTAACTGACCGTAACTTATTAGTTTATTGGCAGGTTTCAATTTTTCCAAACTAGAAAGTAACCATTCTCCTTTGTCCTTATCCACTGTTATTTCATACTTATTTACCTTAGTATGAAAGCTTAATTCTAGTTGTTGCCAAGTCATTCCTTTTTTCTTCTTCACTCGCTCACTAGTCATAGGCATTTGACCGATCCAAGCTACTTTAGCAGTAGGTTTTGTATTCAGTACCAATTCTTGTTCTAAGCAATTATAAATATAATCTGGAGCTATTGTTGACGTAGGTATTTTAAAATCGAACCATTCTTGCAAACTCATATCAAACCCGATACCGTGCATAAAGTTGAAAAGTGATTTTTTTAGACCATAACTAAATTTACCATGATCTACACCAATTTTATCTTTGAAGTCAATATCATTATTAGCAAAGCTGATCTGTTTTAAATCTGGAATTACTCCATAATCTTCAGGATTTAAACCCACCGGACTATGCGCTGTTAATGCAAACTGATGCCAAAAACCCGATTGTATAATTCCCAATTCAAACAGCTGTCGCACCATCTCTAAACTATCTACCGTTTCTTGTACCGTTTGTGTTGGGTAGCCGTACATTAAATACGAATGCACCATAATATTAGATTCGGTCAAATTGCGTGTCACTTGGGCAACTTGTTCAACTGTAACACCTTTATCAATTAATTTCAGTAAACGGTCTGATGCTACTTCCAATCCTCCAGAAACAGCAATACAACCAGATGCTTTTAGCAAAAAACATAAATCTTGGGTGAAGTTTTTTTCAAAACGAATATTTGTCCACCATGTAATGGTCAGGTTTCTTTTCAGAATTTCTAACGCAAAAGCTTTCATCAATGAAGGCGGTGCTGCTTCATCTACAAAATGAAAACCAGATTCACCTGTTTGTTCTATTAAAGTTTCTACACGATCTACCAAAAGACTTGCCGCAACAGGTTCATATATCTTTATATAATCTAAAGAGATATCGCAGAAAGTACATTTACCCCAATAACAACCATGCGCCATGGTGAGTTTATTCCAACGACCATCGCTCCATAAACTATGCATTGGGTTGGCAATTTCAATTACTGAAATGTAATTACTTAATTGCAGGTCAGCATAATCTGGAGTACCAATATCTTGCTGTTTATAATCTGGTTGATTACTATTATTTTTATAAACTACTTGGTTATCCTCTAAGATAAAAGTGCGTTTCAATTCTCCTTCGCCATTTATTACAAATTGATGAACAAGTTCTAAAGGAAGTTCTCCATCATCTAACGAAATAAAATCGAAGAATTCAAAAACACGAACATCGGTAAGGCTGCGTAATTCTGTATTTGGGAATCCGCCACCCATAGCAATTTTCACATCAGGATAATTTACTTTTATAAACTGAGCACAGCGAAAAGCACTATATAAATTACCCGGAAAAGGTACCGAAAAACATACTAGTTTAGGCTGAACCTTTTCTACTTGTTCTGCTAATAACTTCAGTGTTAACTCATCAATAAAAGTAGATGCATCATTTAAGTGATTGTAAAGTTCATCAAATGAATTGGCACTTCTACCTAATCTTTCAGCATATCTACTGAAACCAAAATTAGGATCAATACACTCGACAATAAAATCAGATAAATCTTCAAGATATAAGGTTGCCAAATGTTTGGCTTTATCTTGCATACCCATATTACCAAAAGCCCACTCTAAATCATCCAGTTGTTGAAAACGTAAGGCTTGCGGTAAAAAATTATCGGTACACAATTGTCTTGCCAGCGTATCATTCTTTCCTTGTAAAAACAGAATAACCGCATCTAACGTCTTCAAATAATCATAACGAAGGGCATATATTCTCTGGCAATTTTCAGAAACAATAGCATCTGCTTCAAAAGCCATTTCGAATAGTTGCTGAAAGTTACTTTTATTAAATAGTGATAATATAACCTCAATACCTAAATCGGACTGAAAAGAAGAAATACCCTTTGTATTCAAAAACCCTTTAATGTATGCCGTTGCCGGGTACGGAGTATTTAGTTGGGTAAAAGGTGGTGTAATTAGAAGAAGGTCTTTCACAAGGCTATTTTAGAACAATACTGCAAAGATAACGGATACCTTACTCATTATTCAATATCTCGCGAACCGCTTGCTGATATGCTCTTGGATTATTGGCTTTTTTAATTTTCTTGAATGCCTTATGTGGATTAGACGTTGATTGAGCAAAATACTCCCAAAAGCCCTGCATTTTCATTTTAATGGGTGTTGGTCCTGATAATGCCTCGTCATACTGCTGATAAATAGTATCATGAAACTCAGAGAAAATCTTCCAACGGTCTTTTGGGTATTCGGTGGTATTATTCTTAATCATGCTAGGTAAAAATGGGTCGGCAATTAATCCTCTACCCATCATAAAATGGTCTATTGAAGGGAAACGTTTCTGCATTTCTTGAAACTTCGCAACGGTAGTAATATCACCATTATAATACAATTTATGGGTAGTACTTTCTACACATTTTTGAAAAGCATCTAAATCTACACCACCCTTATACAGCTGTTTTCCTATACGCGCATGTATGGCAATATTTTTTAATGGATAAGAATCAAGAATAGGAAAAACATCTAAAATCTCTTCTGCATTTTCATAGCCCATTCTCATTTTCATAGAAACCACAACATCTGTTTCTTCGTGAGCACGTTTTAAAATATGGTCTATTTTTTCGGGATTACAGATGAGTCCGCTACCCATACCTTGCTTTGTAACCATAGGATAAGGGCAGCCTAAATTCCAGTTCAATTCTTTATACCCTAAACTTTGAATATACTTTACTACGAACAAAAATTCATCGGCATCACCAGTCATTACCTGCGGAATAACTTCTAACGTAGTGTTATTCTCTGGCTGTAAATCTTTTTGATAGGAGTTTTTTATCACCATTTTCCCATTCAAACGAATGTATGGTGCATAAAAGGTATCAATACCTCCAAAATATTTATGGAATGCATTGCGGAATCTAAAATCGGTAAAACCCTGTAATGGGGATGATAATAAGGTAACTGACATGTATGTATTACTGTGTTAGGTGCAAGTTCTTCAATTTTGCAACAACAGATTCAGCTGCAAAAATAGCGCCTTCCATGTAACCAGAGTGATGTTTTGACGTTTCTGCTCCAGAAATAAATAATCTACCATCAAATAAAGGTTCTTGATACAGTGCATGTCCGCCGTTTTGATGTGGAAATAAATTGTCTTCTTGTCTGTTAGATTTGGTAAATTCTTCATTATACCAAGCCGTTTCGTGATACGATTCGTATTGCAAAGCCTCTACCCCAAATACCATTTTCAACTGCGCTTCTATTTTCTCTATTCTTTGTTCTTTTGAAAAACGAGCGCAACTACCAGATGCAAAACCAACAAGGGCATAAGATTCAGTTTCCAAATTAGATTGGTCGTAAAATTCCGTAAGCGGACCAACATTACTAAATATAGTTCCCGATTTACCCTGCTCTCGCCAGAAAGGTTTCTTAAAGGTTAATGCAACTTTAATAGCATCTTGCATCCACGTGTGGGTTTGTTCTGCCAATAATATTACATCTTTTGGCAAAGCGGGTGAAAATTCTATTTGGTCAATTAATGCTGCAGGTGGTAATGTGGTAATAATTACATCTGCATTTAAAGTTCGTGTATTGGTTTTTATTGCGGCACCGTTTTCATACACTGAAATATGCTTAACCACCTCGTTTGTAGATACGGTGTTGGGTTTTAGTTTAGTATTTATGGCATTCAATAAATGTATGGTTCCATTTTTAAATCTGTAACTAGGGCTATCATTCGGTACTGCAATTTCTTGTGGTGGTACATTTGAAAACGTCTGAAAATAAGACTTACCCGTCATAAATTGTTCAAAATAAGGAACCTTAAATTCCTCAATAACGTCGGCTAAATGATAATGAGCTTGATTAAACCATGTAGCCCCCATTTCAACTTTTACTTTCCCAGATTGTAAGGTATGAATTCTACCTCCTATGCGGTCTCGAGCTTCTAGTACCGTTACATTTAACCCAAGTTCTTGCAAACGGTATGCAGTTAAAAGTCCCGTTAAGCCCGCACCGACAATCACTACCGATTTACTCATTATTCTATTTAATTTTGATTAAAAACCGGACTAAGAAACTTTTGATTGCAGCACACTTACAGTTACTAATAATTGCCCAATATGTCTTTGACTGTGCTCTGCAGCATGAAATAAGAGACCTAAAACCGTAGTTGGTAATTTTTTCCTGCCCACAGTTCTTGTTTCTGTAAGTGTATGTTCTGGAATGGTCTTAAAAAATGCTAAAGCTTCAGCAACCTTTGTTGAAAATTGTTCTTGCAAATCCTCAACTTCGGTATCTAAATTAAAAGAACCTTCTTGTTTTAAGAATAGAAATTGCTCATCGGTAAGAGACTCACTTTTGGCATAAGTCATCATTCTATCTAAAACACCAGTAATATGATTCATATGAAAACCAACCGATGCCCTACCAGAAGTTTTAGCCCATAAAAGTTCTTTAGGAAAATTTGCAGTGTACTTTTTTAATTCTCTTTCAGATTGCAAAAGTGCATGTGCAGCAGGTTGCAAAATATCAGGGATATTTGGTATGGGACCTGCTAACCAAAATTCTAATTCTTCATTTTCATTATCCATAATAAACCCTTCTATTTGTTTCTAAAATCACAGTCTCTCTTGAATCATAGAACTTACCACATAAAAGAGGATAATTAAAGGGATTGCCATAAACTTCATGGTTACGATAAGTACTAAACTGATAATGATGAAAATGTAACGCATGGCATTATCCTTAAAGCTCGTATTCTTAAATTTTAAAGCGAATAATGGAAGGTTTGCATTTAATAAATAGGCGCTAACAACAGTTAGCAGTATTAAAAACCACTGATTAAGTATCAATGTATTTAAAAAATCATTGTTCTGATACAGTAATATAAGGGGTAATGATAATATTAATAGCGCATTAGCCGGAGTAGGCAATCCTATAAAGGAAGAAGTCTGGTTTTCATCAATATTAAATTTCGCCAATCTGTAACCTGATGCCATAGTAATTACAAAACCAAAGAAAGGTATAAGATGTACCAGTTTTAGTTCTCCCGATTCTATAAAGAAGTGAGATCCATCTCCCCAGCCACTAGTTTGTGACATTGCCAATAATTGAAACATTACAATACCAGGAACAAGACCACTGGTAATCATATCTGCAAGGGAATCTAATTGTAAGCCAAGCTCGCTTTTTACATCTAGAACACGAGCTGCCAGTCCGTCAAAAAAATCAAAAAATATACCTAAAGCCACGAAAATAGCTGCAATTTCTAATTTATTAAGCACGGCAAAAACAGTTGCCACACAGCCACAAAAAACGTTTAATAGGGTAATAAAATTGGGAATATGTTTTTTCATAAGAATCTGGCTTTGGTTACAAGAACTATTTTTTTCTTGATGGGAGAAATAATGAATTCTCGAATTTAAAATATGCTATAAAAATAAGATAATTCTATTGGTTCTAAGTTTTAAAACAATAAAGTAAAACAAGTTTTAAACTATAGATTGCTATTTGATTTCGTGCAACCAATAAATTATAAAAGCTTTTAGAATTAAATACCCTAGTTATTTGCATCTTTGCAGCTATTATGAACTAGTAAAAGTATGTTCAAAAAGCTCACTTTTTTCTTAATGCTACTTTTTGCTTCATTTTGGGGACAATCTCAAAATGTAGAACTTTCCCCGTTATCAAAAATCAGTTTATTAACGGTAGGTACAGGAGAAGATTTAGCTGCTAAATTTGGACACAGTGCTATTAGATTGCAAGACCCAACTTTGGGTATAGATGAAGTCTATGGTTATGGCACATATGATTTTGAAGACCCTAATTTTTATTTGAATTTTACAAGAGGTAAATTATCATATACCATTTCTAGAATTCCGTTTAAATACTTTGATTACTCTTACCAACAAGAAAAACGATGGATCAGAGAGCAAATTTTAGATTTAGATGTACAGCAACGCACCAAAATAGTTGCTTTTTTAGAAAATAATTTACTGCCCGAAAATAAAAAATATAAGTATGACTTCTTGTTTGATAATTGTGCCACTAGAATACCTATGGTATTTGAAAAGACTTTAGGAAGCACTTTCAATTTTGACTACAGCTATTTAGAGGACCAGTTAACATTTCGCGAATTAATTAGATTAAAATTAAACCCTAATTCGTGGTCTAATTTTGGGATTGATTTAGCATTAGGATCTGTAATTGATAGAGAGGCTACGCCATATGAACATTTGTTTTTACCAATTTATGTGTACGAGCAAATGAAACATACCACGCTAGATGGCAAACCAATAGTTAAAAAAGAATCTGTATTATTAGATATTCCAGAACAAGAAAACCGAGCTCTTATTTTCTTGACACCTCTTTTTTGGCTTGGTATATTACTGGTACTGGTCTGTTATATAACCTACACCGATTATAAAAATTTTAGAAGGAATAAGTGGTTAGATTTTTTCCTGTTCTTAGTAACGGGCTTGGCAGGTGTACTAATAGTCTTTCTTTGGTTCGGCACAGACCACTTGGCAACTAAAGGCAACTTTAATTCGCTATGGGCATTTGCTCCAAATATATTTATAGCATTTTTAATGGCTAAAAGGAATATTCCGGAATGGATTATTACCTACATCATATTTCTAACCATATTACTAGGAATCACTTGTGTTCTTTGGATGTTTAAAATTCAAGTGTTTTCCATATTATTAGTTATAGTATTACTAGCATTAGCTGTACGATATATATATCTGATATATTATTTTAAAAGTAAACATCTAACGAAAAAATAAAAATCAAGATACCTTACATGAATTTACTTACCGTTGAAAATATTTCTAAATCCTATGGCGAATTGGTGCTTTTTGATAACCTATCATTTGGTATCAATAAAGACCAAAAAATTGCTTTAATCGCTAAAAACGGTACAGGAAAAACATCTATACTTAATATACTGTCTGGAGCAGACACGCCAGATTCTGGTCAGGTAAACTATCGCAAATCTACCAGAGTATCCTTTTTGGCTCAAGAGCCGGTAATGGATCCGAATTTAACTGTAGAGGAAACTATCTTTGCTTCTGATAACGAGATTTTAAAAGTTTTATCAAATTACGAAAAAGCATTATTAAATCCAGAGGATGCAGACGCCTATCAAAAAGCATTTGAAGCAATGGATAGATTTGAAGCTTGGGATTTTGAAACCCAATACAAGCAAATTCTTTCTAAGCTAAAGCTTGATGATTTAGACGCCAAAGTGGATAAGTTATCAGGTGGTCAAAAGAAACGTTTAGCTCTTGCCAATGCGCTTATTAATAAGCCAGACCTTTTAGTATTAGATGAGCCTACCAACCATTTAGACTTAGAAATGATTGAATGGTTAGAGGAATTTTTCGCCAAAGAAAACATGACTTTATTTATGGTAACGCACGACCGTTACTTTTTAGAGCGTGTTTGTAATGAAATCATTGAACTTGAAAACGGTAAGCTATATCCTTATAAAGGAAATTATTCTTATTATTTAGAAAAGAAAGAAGCCCGCATAGAGCAAGAAGCTACAGAACAGCATAAAACAGAATTACTTTTTAAGAAGGAATTAGATTGGATGAGAAGGCAGCCGAAAGCCCGTACTACCAAGTCTAAATCTAGAATTGATGATTTTGCGTTAATTAAAGATAAGGCTAGTCAACGTAGAAAAGACCATCAAGTTCAGTTAGAACTTAATATGGAACGTGTTGGAAGCAAGATTCTTGAGCTTCATAAGATTTCTAAGTCTTTCCCTAACAAGCCAATTCTAGACAAGTTCGAATATGTATTTCAAAAAGGAGAACGTATTGGAATCATTGGTAAGAATGGTACAGGCAAGTCTACCTTTTTAAATATTCTTAGTGGAAGAGACCAGCCTGACAGCGGAAAAGTAATTGTAGGTGAAACTATTAAGTTTGGTTACTACACCCAAAAAGGGATTGACATAAAACAAGGTCAAAAGGTTATTGATGTCATTCGGGAATTTGGAGATTATATTCCCCTAATGAAAGGAAAACAGATATCAGCACAACAATTGCTTGAACGTTTTCTATTTGACAGAAAAAAACAATATGATTTTGTAGATAAACTCAGTGGTGGTGAACGCAAACGTCTTTACTTGTGTACCATACTTATTCAGAATCCAAATTTCTTAATACTAGATGAACCTACCAATGATTTAGATATTGTAACGCTTAACGTATTAGAAAGTTTCTTAATGGATTTTCAAGGATGTTTAATGGTGGTTTCTCACGACCGTTACTTTATGGACAAAATCGTAGACCACCTATTTGTGTTTAGAGGTGATGCCGTTGTTGAAGATTTTCCTGGCAACTATTCAGATTATAGAGCCTATGAAGACAGCCAAATCATAGAGAAAAGAGAGCAAAAGGAAACTCAAAGTTCTACGAAAACGAATTGGAAAGAGCCAGACTCGGCTACTAAAGTCTCTTACGCAGTCCAACAGGAGTATAAAAAATTAGAGCGTGAAATTCAGAAATTAGAAAAGAAAAAGGTAACACTCCAAGAAAAATTCACCGATGGTTCATTGAGTGGCGATGATATTAAAGCCCTATCTATTGAACTGAAAGAACTGACCGACTCTATTGAAAATAAAACCGAAAGATGGTTTGAACTTTCAGCAATAATGGAAGGTTAAACCCTATTTACATTAAGATTTCACAATACATTTTACTTCTTCCCAAAGATAGTAGACGAACGTTATTTACCGTTCGTCTACAGTAAAATGTCGCCCAACTATATGCGGCGAATTATGTTTGTTTATGCCTGTACTTTAGCAGTGTAAAACAAATATTATGAAATCATTTATCCTTTTAACCGTTCTTTTTTTCACTTCTTTCTTAGTTCAAGCACAAGCTAACGACGAGAATGTTTCTGTAGAAATTAAAACAGTAGAAGTTGAAATGATTGAAACAATTGATACAGAAAATACAACGGAGGTTGCTAGATTATACAAGAACAAAAACAACAGAGTAATCAAGGCTTTAAAATTCTCAACGAAATTAAACAGCGCTAAACTTTCTTAATCTAAAAACAATTACCCTTTTCGTCCCAATCTTATACCTACCCCATTTCTTACCATTCCCTACTTTCCAATTTATTACCCAATACCGTTTGCCTTAATAAAATCACTACTCCACTACTTTCAAATGCAAATTCAGATATCACCACAAGTTGAGTGATAAGGTTTAGTATAGTTAAACCAAACTCTCCTTAAAAGTTTTTATCCCCCCCAACAGAAAGTCATCATCATAGTACTACATTAATAACTACCGAAGGTTTATGTATAACCATTAGTGGGTATCTATGCAAATACTCAATTTATCCAGTGGTAGTTAACGAACGTTATTTACCATTCGTCTACAGTTAAATACCGACCAACTATAAGCGCCAATTTTTGTTTGGCCTTGAATGTACTTTAGCAGTGTAAAACAAATATCATGAAATCATTTATCCTTTTAACTGTTCTTTTTTTCACTTCTTTCTTAGTTCAAGCACAAGCGAACGACGAGAATGTTTCTTTAGAAATTAAAACAGTAGAAGTTGAAATGATTGAAACAATTGATACAGAAAATACAACGGAGGTTGCTCGATTGTACAAGAACAAAAACAACAGAGTAATCAAGGCTTTAAAATTCTCAACGAAATTGAATAGCGCTAAACTTTCTTAAACAAATATAAATTACCCTTTTCGCCCCAATCGTATACCTACCCCATTTCTTACCATTACCTACTTTCTAATTTATTACCCAATACCGTTTCCCTTAATAAAATCACTACTCCACTACTTTCAAATGCATCTTCAGATATCACCACAGGTTGAGTGATAAGATTTTGTATAGTTAAACTAAACTCTCCATAAAAGGTTTTTATCCCGCATACAAAAAGTCATAATCATAGCACTACACCAATAATTACCGAAGGTTTATGTATAACCATTAGTGGGTATCTATGCAAATACTCATTTTATCCAGTGGTAGTTAACGAACGTTATTTACCATTCGTCTACAGTTAAATACCGACCAACTATAAGCGCCAATTTTTGTTTGGCCTTGAATGTACTTTAGCAGTGTAAAACAAATATTATGAAATCATTTATCCTTTTAACTGTTCTTTTTTTCACTTCTTTCTTAGTTCAAGCACAAGCTAACGACGAGAATGTTTCTGTAGAAATTAAAACAGTAGAAGTTGAAATGATTGAAACAATTGATACAGAAAATACAACGGAGGTTGCTAGATTATACAAGAACAAAAACAACAGAGTAATCAAGGCTTTAAAATTCTCAACGAAATTAAACAGCGCTAAACTTTCTTAAACAAATTTAAATTACCCTTTTTCGCCCCAATCGTATACCTACACTAACTCTTACCATTAACTACTATTATTATACTATAATCTTTACTGTAACAATATTAAGTTGCATCACTATTCTTACTTTTGACAAAAATTGAAAAAGTTATAGTGTTTCGTTTTCTATCCTATATTAAATTCATCTTTACAGCAACTAATCAGCATGGGGTTCATTCTCCTTTTGTTTATGATTATGTTACCAAATGTCTTTATAATAAAGAAAAATTAAAACTGCCAATAACTTCAAAAGTACTTATTAAAAGTCTACATTATTTCAACTTTAAAACGGTGCATATTTTAGGGGATAATAAGATGTTAGAAGCAGCTATTAAAAAATTCTGTACTAATGTTACTTTCACAGAAATCAATGCCGATGTACTATTTGGAAGCATTTTAGATTTAAAAAACGATGATATTGCGATAAGTAGCCTGTCTAATGATACAATGGTACTTTTAGATGACATTCACAAAGATCAAATAAGTATTGAGAGTTGGAACATATTAAAAAAGGAATCACAAGTACGTGTAACCTTAGATTTATTCTACTGTGGAATTATTTTCTTTAGAAAGGAACAAGTAGAAGAGCATTTTAAAATTCGGATATAAACCAGTAATTTTAAACTAAAGTTATTTTTAATGAACAGTAATACTATATATATAATACTTGGAGTCGTATTTGCTATTTATTTAGCTGTTCGTATTACCAGTAGAAGTAAATCTAATGAGCGAAAATCAAGAAAGTTCATGGAAAATTATGAGCGAAAAGAAAAAAAAGAAGATTTATAGAATATTAAATTCATATTGCAAATTCTTTTTTAAAGCATAACTCCCCTACACCACCACTTTCTTATTCAGCAAAATGAAAATATATACTAAAACAGGAGACGATGGCACTACCGGACTTTTTGGTGGCACACGCGTCGCTAAACATCATATTCGTATAGATAGTTACGGAACTGTAGATGAACTAAATTCTTGGTTAGGACTTATTAGAGATCAAAAAATAGACCCAATCTACCGACAACAATTAATTACTATACAAGAGCATTTATTTACCGTAGGCGCAATTTTAGCCACCGATCCAGAAAAAGAAGTTCTAAAAAATGGTAAAGAGCGATTAAAAATCACTAAAGTAGGAACTACAGAAATTGAATTTTTAGAGACCTCCATTGACCAAATGGATGGACAATTACCTCAAATGACGCATTTCATATTACCTGGAGGTCACACAACAGTGTCATACTGTCATATAGCTAGAACAGTTTGTAGAAGAGCAGAACGCATCTCTACTCTGTTATATCAAAGTGAACCTTTTGATAAAAATGTGCTATCTTTTATAAATAGACTTTCAGATTACCTTTTTGTATTGGCACGGAAGTTGTCATATGATTTACAAGCGAAGGAAATAAAATGGGTTCCTAAAAAAAAGGACTAATAAATCTGTAATTTATTCGTTATCAATTAATAAATGCAAAAAAATCAGTGATAAGAATGAAATTTATCACTAATTTCTTTGCTGTCTCAATTTAAAAATTACTTTTGCAAAAAATTAAAATCAAACAATTACTATGTATTGGACATTAGAATTAGCATCTTATTTAAGTGATGCACCTTGGCCGGCAAGTAAAGATGAGTTAATAGATTACTCCATCAGAACTGGAGCCCCTCTTGAAGTCGTAGAAAATTTACAATCTATGGAAGAAGAAGGTGGCGAAATATATGAATCTATCGAAGAGATCTGGCCTGACTATCCAACGGAAGAAGACTACCTCTGGAACGAGGACGAATATTAATATTCGATATCATAATAACTACAAAAAAGTCTCTTCGGAGGCTTTTTTTTTATGTAATTTTGGCAGGTTCTTAGGTAAATCAGTATAAAAATCAAGACTGGAATGCCTTTTGCTCTTAAACAGCATCGAACATATTTGTCGATTCTAAAATATTTTGAAAGTCCCTTGACTAAATTGATAGTGAAGAATTTTCAATTCTAATAGTTTATAATATTATGAGTTTCATTAATTCCATCCTAAAGGCATTCGTTGGTGATAAATCACAAAAAGATGTAAAGGAATTACAGCCTTTAGTAGACCAAATAAAGTCATTCGAATCTAAACTGGAAAGCCTTAGTCATGATGATCTTAGGCAAAAAACCATAGAGTTTAAAAAAGTTATTCAAGATTCTATTAAAGAAAAGACCGATCAAATAAAAACTTTAGAAGAAGAGGTTAAGAACTCTACTGATATTGATAAGAATGAGGATATCTACACTGAAATAGATAAGTTAAAAGAAGAAGCTTACGCTATTTCTGAAGAGACATTAAATAAATTACTTCCAGAGGCATTTGCGGTAGTTAAAGAAACTGCTAAGCGATTTGCAAATAATGAAACTTTACAAGTAACAGCCTCTGAATATGACAGAACATTGTCAGGTGACAAAGATTACGTTACACTAGAAGGTTCTTATGCTATTTGGAAAAATTCTTGGAACGCCGCAGGTAAAGAAGTTACTTGGGACATGGTACATTATGATGTACAGCTTATTGGTGGTATAGCCATGCACCAAGGAAAAATTGCAGAGATGCATACAGGAGAAGGTAAGACCTTAGTTGCAACCTTACCTCTATATTTAAATGCCTTAACTGGTAACGGTGCGCACTTGGTTACCGTTAACGATTATTTAGCAAAAAGGGATAGTGCATGGATGGCACCTATATTCCAATTTCATGGTTTATCTGTAGACTGTATTGATTATCACAGACCAAACTCTGATGGTAGACGCGCAGCATACAATGCCGATATTACATACGGAACGAATAATGAATTTGGGTTTGACTACCTAAGAGATAATATGGCACATACACCAAAAGACTTGGTGCAACGTCCACATAATTATGCAATGGTAGATGAGGTAGATTCTGTATTGGTAGATGATGCTCGTACACCTTTAATTATTTCTGGTCCAGTACCAGAAGGTGATCGTCACGAATTCAATGAGTTAAAACCTAAGGTTGATGAAATTGTAAAAAAACAACGTCAACATTTAACGGGCGTATTAGCTGATGCTAAAAAATTAATTGCAGAGGGTGATACTAAAGAAGGTGGTTTCCTTTTATTACGTGTATACCGTGGACTTCCAAAGAATAAAGCATTAATTAAATTTTTAAGTGAAGAAGGAGTAAAACAATTACTTCAAAAAACTGAAAATTTCTACATGCAAGACAATAACAGGGAAATGCCTGTTGTTGATGAAGATTTACTTTTCGTTATCGATGAAAAGAACAATCAGATAGAATTGACCGACAAAGGGGTAGATTATATCTCTGGAGAGCAAAACAGAGATTTCTTTGTTATGCCAGATATTGGTGGGGAAATTGCTAAAATTGAAAGTCAAAATCTTGAAATTGAGAAAGAAGCTGAACTAAAAGAAGATCTTTTTAAAGATTTTACTATAAAGAGCGAACGTATACATACTATGAGCCAACTATTAAAGGCTTATACCTTATTTGAAAAGGATACCGAGTATGTTGTTATGGATAATAAGGTGATGATAGTTGATGAGCAAACCGGTCGTATTATGGACGGTCGTAGATACTCTGACGGTTTACACCAAGCTATTGAAGCAAAAGAAAATGTAAAAATCGAAGCTCTAACGCAAACTTTTGCAACGGTAACTTTACAAAACTACTTTAGAATGTACAGCAAACTTGCGGGTATGACGGGTACTGCTGTTACAGAGGCTGGAGAGTTTTGGGAAATCTACAAGTTAGATGTTATGGAAATCCCAACTAACAGACCTATTGCTAGAGAGGATAAAAACGATTTAATTTACAAGACTAAGAGAGAGAAATACAACGCAATTATAGAAGAAGTAACCAAAATAAGTCAAGCAGGTAGACCTGTACTTATAGGTACAACTTCTGTTGAAATCTCAGAATTGCTATCTAAATTATTGAGTGTACGTAAAGTACCTCATAATGTATTGAACGCAAAACTTCACAAAAAAGAAGCAGACGTTGTTGCAGAAGCTGGTAATGCAGGTGTGGTAACCATTGCAACCAACATGGCTGGTCGTGGTACGGATATTAAATTATCTGAAGCTGTCAAGAAAGCTGGTGGTCTTGCAATTATTGGAACGGAAAGACATGATTCTCGTCGTGTAGATAGACAGTTACGTGGACGTTCTGGACGTCAAGGAGATCCAGGAAGCTCTCAATTCTATGTTTCTTTAGAAGATAACCTAATGCGTTTATTTGGTTCTGACAGAGTCGCTAAGATGATGGATAAAATGGGCTTGGAAGATGGTGAAGTTATTCAGCATAGTATGATGACCAAATCTATTGAGCGTGCACAGAAAAAAGTTGAAGAGAATAACTTTGGTGTACGTAAGCGTCTATTGGAATATGATGATGTAATGAACGCACAGCGTGAAGTTGTATACAAGAGAAGACGTCATGCTTTACAGGGCGAGCGTTTAAAGCTTGATATTGCCAATATGGTTTACGATACTTGCGAGGTAATCGTTGAAAGTAATAAAGCTGCAAGTGATTTTAAGAATTTTGAGTTTGAGTTGATTAAATACTTCTCAATGACAGCTCCAATCGATGAAGCTGAATTTGGTAGCATGTCTGCCCAAGAAATTACCGGAAAAATCTACAAAGCTGCATATGATTATTACAATGATAAGATGGAGCGTAATGCAGCAGCAGCTTTTCCTGTAATTAAAAAAGTACACGAAGACAACGCTAATAATTTTGAACGTATTGTTGTTCCTTTTACCGATGGTATTAAGAGTTTGAATGTTGTTACCAACCTTCAAGAAGCTTATGATAGTAACGGTAAGCAATTAATTACTGATTTTGAAAAGAATATCTCATTAGCAATTATAGATGATTCTTGGAAAACCCATCTTCGTAAAATGGATGAGTTAAAGCAATCGGTTCAATTAGCGGTACACGAACAAAAAGATCCATTACTTATTTACAAGTTTGAAGCATTTGAACTTTTTAAATCAATGATAGAGAAAGTAAACAAAGATGTTGTTTCTTTCTTATTCAAAGGAGAATTGCCTTCAGAGAATCCGAACGCTATTCAAGAAGAAAGAAACATTCAACGCTCTAAAGAAAATTTACAGACGACAAAAGAGGAAATTCCAAATAGTGATGAATTAGCGGCACGTAGTAGAGCTGTAAGTCAAAATCAGGCTGAACGTCCTGCTGTTACTGAAACTATAACTAGAGAACAACCAAAAATAGGTCGTAATGAACGTGTTACTATTAAAAATGTAATGAGTGGAGAAAGTAAAACGGTAAAGTTTAAACAAGCAGAACCACTTTTACAAAACGGAAGTTGGGTTTTGACTCAAGACTAAATTCAATAGAAAAAAGTTTTAATAAAAAAGGCATCCAAATGGATGCCTTTTTTATTTACAAATACTTAACCAGCTATTACTAAACAATATAGACGAAGCATAAATATTGTAATCATATTTCTAATAATTCATGAAAAACGGACATTAACAATTAATTCAACATTTTTAACCAATTTTTAGGCAAAAAAAATGTGTTATTCAGAAAATTTTTTGGTGTTTTTAATACACTAAGTCAGAAAAAACTAGCATAATGATAAAAACATAATTAGATTTACATTACGTAATTCGTATGTTTCTAGTACATAAATAATTTCTATGCCCGGATTTACCATTGACAATGAACGTCTTCAGGATAAAACCAAACTTTTCTTAAGGGTAAATTATACCACAAGCATTATTGCATTCCTATTTGGGATATTGTGCTATTTTATATTAAAGATAACCCATGTAATTCCGTTTGTACTTATTGGCTTTTCATTATTAAATATTGTCAATTTATTATATTTCAAAGTCCATAAAAATATATTACCCACTTTTAATTTCTCTTCTATTATAGGTATAATATGCGCAACCATCGTTACCTTATACAGTGGTGGAATTTATAGCCCGTTTATATTCATGATTCCGCTAATTGCTTTTGGAGGTTTCATAAATAGTATCAGATATGGCAGAATATACTTGAATGTTATTTTTGTAATTATTATTGCAGTTTTTACGCAATCTATACCTGAACTTAGTTTTACATACAATGTAGTCCCTGAGGAATCTGCTGCAATTTTTAGTCTTGTAAGCATCTTATTTTCAGTTTTCGTTTTAGGTAATACATTCGGAAAAAGCTTATTAAAAACCTATAATGCGTTATATAGTTCAAAAAAAGCTTTAGCCAACCAAGTACATGAAAAAGAAAATCTGCTTAAAGAAGTACACCACCGAGTAAAAAACAATTTACAAACTGTATCTAGTTTGTTAAGCCTTCAATCTCGTAATATAGAAGCGGGCCCAATGAAAGGACTTCTTAAAAGCACACAAAATAGGGTTATTGCCATGGCTATGGTTCATGAAATGCTCTATATGCGCAGTGATATCAGCCATATTGAATATAAGGATTATGTAAAAGAATTAAGTGAGTATTTAATTAGATCCATAAAAGGAAACGATAATAATGTCGATTTAAAAATTGATATACCAGATATTAAACTGGGCATAGATACCGCTATTCCATTAGGTTTGTTAATAAATGAAACCTTAACCAATGCTTTAAAATATGGGATTGAAAGTGATGATGAAGGTGAAATAAATATTAAACTTCAAAAAGACACTACAATAGAACATTGCTATGTTTTAGAAATTGGCGACAACGGTATTGGTTTTCCTGAAACAATCAATTACAAAAACACCAAATCACTAGGTTTAAAATTAATACACAACCTAACTCGTCAATTAAAAGGTACTATCGTCCGCGACCCTTCTAAAAAAGGTACCAATTATATAATAAAATTTCAGGAAATTAAGCAGCAGTTATCGCCAACACTATAAAATCACTTATCAATTTTTATCACTAACGCAATAATGTTTAGTGAACCATAGTAATGCTAGCAAATCTTTATACTAATACCTATATTTAAGCGACTAACTTTCAAACCGCGCTTAATGATCAAAAAATTACTACTATTGGTAGTCCTTTATGGAACTACCATTTCGGCACAAGATTATTTCTACCAAAAATTTCAACCTTTCAATTCCGAAATACCATCTCCTGAAGCATTTTTGGGTTACGGTATAGGTGAACACCATACAAGACACGATCTAATTGTGGCTTATCTTGAAAAACTAGCTGAAGTCTCAGACAGGGCATCGATAGCAGAGTATGGCAGAACACATGAGGGACGTAAATTAGTTATGTTAACCATTACCGCTCCAGAAAATCTAAGCAACCTAGATCAACTAAAAGAGGAACATTTAGCTTTTACAGACCCTAAAAAATCAGTTTCCAATTATGGTGACGTTCCAATCTTCATTAATCTAGCATACAATGTACATGGTAATGAACCTTCTAGTTCAGAAGCGGCATTACTTACAGCCTATACATTTGCGGCTTCAGAAAATCCTGAAATATTAAATTACTTAAAGAACGCTGTAATCTTTATTGACCCAACCATTAATCCTGATGGTCGAGACAGACACACACAATGGGCAAACACATACCAAGGAAATCCAGAAGTTGCAGACCCACAAGATGTTGAACATAATGAATACTGGCCAATGGGAAGAACAAACCATTATTGGTTTGACCTCAACAGAGATTGGTTATTAGCAATTAACCCAGAGAGTAGAGGAAAATTAAATTGGTACCACCAATGGTACCCAAATGTCGTTACAGATTTTCATGAAATGGGTACGCAAAGTACCTATTTCTTTGAACCAATGAAAACAAATGCCTCATATGATCCTATCATGCCTAAAGAGAATTATGAAGATTTAAATACCCTTTTTGGTAATGCATTTTCTAAGAGTTTAGATAGTATTGGATCTCTTTACTTCACCAAAGAAGTTTTTGATGGCACCTACCCTGGTTATGGATCTTCATACCCTGACCTACAAGGTGGTCTTGGATTATTATTCGAGCAAGCCAGTTCTAGAGGTCATAGACAAACTACAGCATTTGGAGAAATAACGTTCGCTTTTACTATTAGAAACCAATACGTTTCTGGGATAACAACGGTAAAAACTGCAGTTAACAACAAAGAATATATGCGTAAGTATCAGCAGAAATTCTTTAAAAGTGCCTTAACCAACGCTGCTAAAAGTAAAGTTAAAGGCTATACTTTTGGTGATGTTCATGACAAAAACAGAACAAAAGCATTTATAGATAAGTTATTGCTACATAAAATAGACGTTTATCGTTCTGGAGACTCATTTACGGTACCGACACAACAGCCTCAATACAGAATGGTACAAACGATGTTTGAAACGTATGAGAAGTATAGAGATAGTGTTTATTATGATGCTTCTGCATGGTCGGTTGCTAACTTCTATAATATGAAATACAAGTCGGTAAACACACTTAACCTTGGCGATAAAATTACTGAAACAAAAAACTTGATATCTATAAGTCCGGTTCAAAAATCTAATTATGCCTATGTTATGGACTGGGATGATTATAATGCCCCTGCTGCTCTTGTGTATTTACAGAAAAAAGGCATTGTAGCTTCTTCTGCAGCTAAGCTATTCAGCATAAAAACCAAAAACGACACCAAAAAGTTTAATTATGGTGCTGTCTTAGTTCCTGTTAGCCTACAAAAAGAAGATGCAGCTTCAGTGTACAAAAGTATTAAAGAAGCACAAGAAAAATTCGAAGTGCCTATTTACGCAGTAGATTCTGGTCTTAGTTTAGAAGGTGTAGATTTAGGTAGCGGCAATATTTCACCAATTAAAAAAACAAGGGCTGTAATGTTGATTGGCGATGGCGTAAGTTCTTATGAAGCAGGGGAAGTTTGGCATTTGCTAGATACTCGTGTTCACATGCCTATAACTAAAATACCAATGCGTAATTTCAACAAGGTAAGTTTAGACAAATACAACACCATGGTTATGGTTTCTGGAAAATATAACCTTAACGAGAAACAAATGTCTAAAATTAAAGATTGGACCAGTAAGGGTAACACTCTTATTACAATAGGTACTGCTAGCAAATGGGCTGTTGAGAAAAAGTTAGTAAAAGAAAAACTTAGCAAAACGGAAAAAGATTCTACCCAAATCGCTGTGAGAAAACCATATGTAGATGCACGTGAAAATATTGGAAAGGAAAGTCTTGGTGGAGTTATTTTAAACGTTGATTTAGATATTACCCACCCGCTAGCTTATGGATATAGAGACAGTAACATTCCTGTTTATAAAAATAACTCGGTTTGGTTATCCCCTAGTAAAAACTCGTATGCTACAGTTGCTAAATATTCTAAAAAACCACATATAGACGGATTTATTACTGAGAAGAATATGCAAGAAAACATATTAAATTCAGCATCTCTTATTGTCAGTAAATTGGGCAGTGGCAGAGTAGTTCTTTTTGCGGACAACCCCAATTTTAGAGGTTCATGGTATGGAACCAATAGATTATTTCTAAATGCGCTTATTCTAGGAGATAAAATAAAAATACCTTCAGAAGACTAACATTAATTTCTACTAATTAATACGGAAAAATGAAAAACATAAAAGCACTGCTACTATTAGGAATTTTCTTTTTAATGACAACACCTTTATTATCGCAATCCTTAGAAGGTGATGGCCCACATTCACAATTGATAATTAGAGGTGTAATGCTCATAAATGGAAATGGAGCACCACCGCAAGGTCCTATAGATATTGTTGTAGAAAACAATATCATTAAAGATGTTAAGGTTGTTGGTTACCCCGGTGTAGCTATTGATGATAGCAAAAGACCACAACTTAAAGCGGGAGGCAAAGAATTAGATTGTACAGGAATGTACTTAATGCCAGGTTTTATAGATATGCATACTCACATGGGTGGTGACTCACAAGGAGCTGACCCTGATTATGTTTTTAAACTTTGGATGGCACATGGTGTTACTACGGTACGTGAAGTTGCTGGCAGAGGTATTGATATTGCTTTAGATTTAAAACATAAAAGTGAAAAGAATGAAATAACGGCTCCCCGCATTATTTCATACACCGCATTTGGGCAAACTAGTAAATCATTCAACCCTTTAAACGACATTCCGATTTCCACTACAGAGCAAGCAAGAGAATGGGTAAGAGCTAATGCAAAAAAAGGAGCTGATGGTATTAAGTTCTTTGGTGCCGAACCTGCGATTATGGAAGCAGCATTAGATGAAAACAAAAAATTGGGCTTAGGTTCAGCCTGTCATCATGCGCAAATGAGTGTTGCAAGATGGAATGTACTGCACTCTGCAAGAGCAGGGCTAACCTCTATGGAACATTGGTACGGACTACCAGAAGCTTTATTTGAAGACCGTACAGTACAAGATTTTCCTTTAGATTATAATTACCAAAATGAGCAACATCGTTTTGAAAATGCAGGTAAATTATGGGCGCAGGCAGCAGAACCTTACTCTGAACATTGGAACAATGTAATGAATGAGTTGATTGCATTAGATTTTACTATGGATCCTACTTTTAATATTTATGAGGCAAGTAGAGATTTACAACGTGCCAGACGTGCAGAATGGCATGAAGATTATACATTACCTTCTCTTTGGGAATTTTACCAGCCTAGTAAGATATCACATGGGTCATATTGGCATGATTGGGGTACCGAACAAGAAGTGGAATGGAGAAATAATTATAAACTGTGGATGACCTTTATTAATGAATATAAAAACAGAGGTGGTAGAGTGACTACAGGGTCAGATTCTGGATTCATTTTCCAACTTTATGGCTTTGCTTATATACGAGAACTAGAACTAATGCGTGAAGCAGGCTTTCATCCATTAGAAATAATACAATCTGCCACATTAAATGGTGCTGAAGCATTAGGTATGGATGACAAATTAGGATCTGTCACTATCGGGAAATTGGCAGATTTTGTCGTAGTAGAAGAAAATCCGCTACAAAATCTTAAAGTATTATATGGTACGGGAGCTATTAAACTTACCGAGGATAACGAGGTGGTTCGTGTTGGTGGTATAAAATATACTATAAAGGATGGAATTGTTTATGACTCCAAAGCCCTATTAGCTGACGTAAAACGCCAGGTAGACGAGGCAAAAGCTAAAAGGAATTATACTATAAAGCAGCCAGGTGTTAAAAATTAAAATTTACGTTTGTCTACTAGTACTTTGATAGTACGAACTTTCTTTTTGTTTTTTGCCGCGAAAGCAATAGTAGCAATAACAATAAAAGCAGATATTAAAATTGTAAATAACATCATAATTTCAAATTTAAAAGGTGCTTCGTTGCACCTTTTTATATAGGGCAAAGATTATGCCAATTTACCGTAACCCTTAGCAGTAATAAAACCTAATTCTTTATTAACTCTTGCATTCTTATATCTGTACAAACGAGCTACCAAAGTTTCAGTAGTGATTGTAATCGTTTTCTTGTTACTAATATGGTTAAGGCTATCAACCATAACAGTACCCATTTCAATAGTGTTAACTTTATCATCTGTTTGGGGTGTTTGTGCTGAAGCTATTACGCCAGCGAAAAGTATTATTAGTAAGGTAAATATTGCTTTCATATCTCAATGTTGAACAATATAAAGGTACCTTCAGCCCCATCAATAAGCCTTTTCGCCTCGCTGAACTGCTATAATTTTCGCCTAGCGTAAAAATCTATGATGAATCGACAAAAAGTGTCGACGAACGGATTTTAGTCTAAGATCAGCATACCGACTCAGTATGCATTTCGTCGATGAATTTAAATGGATGAAAAATTAATTCCCTTAAAAATAAGGCTAAATGAAGCTAACTAATCCTGTAGAAGATAGGGGCGGCAATAAAAAATTCTTGGAGTTATTTTTTATTTCGTCCTCGTTTACCGTAGTTTTTATCACCACGGGTTTTAGGTTTGGTATATTTCTTTTGAATGATACGTTGATAAGAACCACCTTGATTTTCTTTTTTATTCTTATCTGATTTCTCATGAAAACTTGCACCACGTTCCTCTTCATTGATGTTTAGCGGATTCTCTCGCTCCCTGTGCTTAGGTTGCTCATCAAAAGTAAGTTGAGTAGCTATTGCTACATTTTCAGGTAATGGCAGTTGGTTAATCTTATGAGACATTAATTCTTCAATAGCATCTTTTGCCTCTTCCTCTTGCGGTGTAAACAATAAGATTGAAGTTCCCTCCTTCTCTGCCCTACCTGTTCTACCAATACGGTGCATATAGTTTTCAGGATAAGCTGGTGTATCAAAATTTATTACATGAGATATCTCCTGTAAATCCAATCCACGTGCCATTACATCGGTAGTAACCAAAATGCGGTTCTTACCTTCATCGAATTGGTTTATAGAACGTAATCTGTAGTTCTGTGTCTTGTTAGAGTGAATAATACAGATTTCTTCACTAAAAAATTCAGACATTTCTTTAAATAATAAATCTGCACTTCGCTTACTAGAAACAAAGACCAGAACTTTATGGTACATTTCTTCGTCCTGTAATAAGCTTACCAATAAATTCACTTTCGTATAAAAATTGGGTGTAGCATAACCATATTGCGTAATATTTTCTAATGGTGTTCCACTTACCGCAATGGCTATTTTTTTAACTCCGGTAAAAAAATCGGTAATAAATAATTCAATATCGTCCGTCATTGTGGCAGAAAACATAATGTTCTGTCTCTTTTGCGGCAACAACTCAAAAATATTCACCAATTGAAATCTGAAGCCTAAATCTAACATTACATCGACCTCATCGATAACAAGTTTTTTTACCTGTTTCAATTGAACAGCTTTGGTTAAGATTAAGTCATACAATCTTGCTGGTGTGGCTACCAGAACGTCTGTACCTAATGCCAAGGCATCTTTTTGACGAAGCATACTCTTACCACCAAAAACTCCTAAAACACGAATTCCGGAATATTTAGCAAGCTTTTCCGCTTCTTCAACAACTTGTACTACCAACTCACGTGTAGGCACAAGAACGACAACCTTAGGGTGAATATCCTTTGAAAAATTTAGTGTATTTAAAATAGGAAGTAAATAAGCAAAAGTCTTACCTGTACCCGTTTGTGCAATACCTACAACATCGCTACCGCTCATAACAATAGGAAAAGCTTTCTCTTGAATTGGGGTTGTGTTTTCAAAACCTAAATCGGTAAGCGCTTTTTCTAAATTTCTTGAAATCTTTAAATCGGTAAACAACGGCATAAGAATCACATTTGTATTATGAGTGCAAAGCTATGCTGATTAGTTGACAATTCCCGAAAACTGAGCCAATTATCGGTTTTAATAATGACTTTTACTGATTATTAATCTATTTAATATACTTTTTACCATGAAAGAAATCAAGAAACTATTTTTTTACCCTTCAAATTCTACACAAGTAGACTGATGCCTTACATCAAAATTGACGGAATTAGCAATGAAACAAAACTCGTTTGCTTTTTTGTGCAAGGCTTGTGCCTCATCTATCATAGAAGCGTCTTTCACTTTCACCAAAGGTTTTAAAACTACTTCTGAAAACTGACCACTATCGTTTGCTTTTTCAACCATAGTCCCCGTAGCAAAATCTGTATATTCTAAAACAACCACTTTAGCCTCTGAACATAAGTGCAGATACCAAAGCATGTGGCAAGAAGAAATGGAAGATACCAATAACTCTTCTGGGTTATACTTTGAGGAATCTCCTCTAAATGCTGGGTCAGAAGAACACAAAATAGATACTTTCTTCTCTACGGATATCGTATGACTTCTTTCAAACTCACGATAGTTAGATGTGCCTGTACCTTTATTACCGGTCCATTCCACCTTCGTTTCATACTTGTGTTCCTTTCCCATACTATTAATTTGAAATTGCAATTACTATATTTTACCGAATTTATATACTAAGATTTATAATAAAAAATCTTTCGTATTAAAACGGCTAAATGTAGAAAACCAAAATTATGTTTAGCTTAGTTTCTTTCGAATACGCCAATATTTTATTCACTATGAAGATATCATCAATATTCTTAATATTAATTCCCCTCTTTTATACAAGTAAAATTGCTTCACAAGTAACGACCAATACATATGAAGTAGCTGTTAATGAGAGCATCAAAATAAATGACCCAGAGTATTACACAGGACTTATAAAAATTTTAGATGGTTTTCAAAAAGAACTCTTTACTAGAAATAGTATTGCCGACACTACTTACAATAGCTATGTGCATTTATTAAACCAAATTAGCAAAGACAGTACTTTTGAAGTAACCAGTAATTATGCTATTGGAGATTCTGTTCAAAAACTGGCTAAACGTTTTAATTATAATGGCTTAAAACAGATGAAAACTATTGGTTTAGCGAAATATATGCAAAATAATAAAGCTAAAAGTATGCTTTTAAATCAAAAAGCTGGTGAGGTTTACAAAGAAAAAGGAGGTGTTTCTCGCGCTGACTATGCCCAACTTCTATTGGATGTATATGATGAAAATGATTTTCAATTACCTACAATTAGATTACAACTATTCAGATTTATAGACCCAAACTCAGATGGTGTGTTTTATATGTATGTTGGTAAACCCACTCAAAAGTAATCAGCTTTTAAATGTGATAAATGTCTTGTATTAAAACTTAGCATACGCCCGTACTGGAAAAGTGCCTACACCTATAAATTTTGGAGGAACAGCACTGAACATAAATTTGCTGTCTGGCAGCAAATTGAGTTGGCATAAATGCTCTACGATTAATATTTCTGCACCCAGCAAGATAGTATGCACCGGTCTGCTATTTCCTCTAGTATCATCAATATTATGTGAATCTATCCCTACCAATGAAACGGAAGCGTCCCTAAGATATTCTGCTGCACCTTTTGTTAAATATGGATTACTTTCAAAGTAGGCATCAGTATTCCACTTAGTATCCCAACCTGTGTGTATAAGAACTGCACGGTTCTTTACATCATAACCTTTTAAATGTTCTTCAGTTATCTCAATAGTTTCGGTAAATGGAATATGAATTACGATAGCATCTAAATCTACAAAGCGTTCTAAGGGCATTTGAGAAACGTCTTTACCATCTTCAAACCTATGAAAAGGACAATCTATATAAGTACCTGTATTAGTCACCATTTCAATTTTTCCTATTTGAAATTGGGTTCCCTCGGCGTAATTATGCTTGGAATCTTCTCTACTTAAATAATCACAAATTATAGGCGCAGGCAACCCTTTATAAGTTATTAGTCCATTGTCTATGGTATGGCTTAAATCTAGTAGTGTATTTTTCTGTTTATTCATTTAGAGCTTCTGGCTTCAAAATTCTTATTTAATTTTCTTTAAACACCCTTTCTCCACCAATGTAAGTTTCTAAAACTTTCACATCCTTAATCTTAACTGGTTCTACTTTCATTAAATCATCGCTCAGAATAACAAAATCTGCCAATTTCCCAGGTTCCAAAGTTCCTTTTATCCCTTCATCAAAAGAGCTATAAGCGGCATCTTTGGTATATGCGTTTAGTGCTTCTACTACATTAATTTTCTGATCAGGAACCCAACCCTTAGGATTCTTGCCATCAATAGTCCGTCTGGTAACAGCAGCATAAATACCATAAATTGGAGAAGCCGGTGCCACGGGCCAATCACTTCCAAAAACCAAAGTGGTATTTGCATTTAATAGTGATTTAAAAGCATAAGTTGTTTTCATACGTTCCGAACCAATAAGTTCTTCTGCCCATCTACCGTCATCTATGGCATGGTAAGGTTGCATACTTGCGATTATACCAAGCTCAGAAAATCTTTTGATATCTTCCAACGCTAAATGTTGCGCGTGCTCCAACCTAAAACGTCTATCCTTTTTCCCATTTTTCTTAATTACGCTATCAAAAATATTCAATAGCGTATGGTTTGCCTTATCTCCTATGGCATGTACGGTAACTTGTAAATTTTTATTGTCGGCACTAGATACCCAATTATATAAGCTATCTTCATTAACGATGAACAACCCTTTATCATTTGGCTTATCTGAATAAGGCTCTTTGAATGCAGCTGTATGTGAACCTAATGAACCATCTACAAAACCTTTCATCAGTCCTCTTTTTAGCCATTTAGAGTTTTTATCACTTGTTGAAATACTTTCCCAATACTTTAAAGGATTTGCAGAATAGACTCTTATTTTTAGTTTCTTTTCTGAGTTCATTTTATCTAAAACCTCATAACCGCCTAAACTATCGACATCATGTATTGTCGTTACACCTTGGGAAACTAAATAATCTTGTGCGGCACTAATTGCCTTTTCCTTTTCCGCCTTTGTTAGAATTGGTATTTTGTTCAATACCAAATACATGGCTTCACTTTTAAGAATACCAGTAGGCGTACCGTCTAAATTTTTAACGATTTCTCCATTCTCCACATCTGTACTATACTTATCTATTCCGGCAATTTTTAAGGCAGCAGAATTTGCCAAAATCATGTGCCCGTCCATTCTATATATAGCTACGGGATTATTACCGGTAAATTCATCTATCCAACCCTTATTAGGTAATTCTCCTCCCCAAAGGGTATGATCCCAGTTTCCTTCAACAATCCATTGACCTGGACTAAGAGATTTTGTAAAAGATGCTATTCTATCTATAAACTCTTGTTTACTATCTGCATCCCTTAATTGTACACTTAATAGACTATTGCCACCCATTAATAAATGAACGTGAGCATCAATAAATCCCGGAGTAATGAATTTGCCTTGTACATCTTGTACTTCTGTAACTTTGCCTTTAAACTTTAAAATTTCTTCTAAAGAACCAACAGCCAAAAGTGTATCTGCCTTTATTGCCATTGCCTCTGCTTTTAAAGCATCTAAATCACCCGTCCAAATATTGGCATTGGTTATTATTAAATCTGCTTTCACAGTTTCATTGGAGGTACAAGAACAAATGAAAATGGCTATTCCTAGAGAAAAAAACAACTGCTTTATCATGCTTTTAAAGATAGAAAAGTATGTGTGTTTTCCATAATCTTTTCCATCAAATAAAATTAGCTGCCCTCTTTCCTTAAAACCTGTAATGGCGGACTATTTAATACTCCTTTACTGTTCAACAAACCAATTAACAATACCAAAAGAGTAATACCTGGTAGCACTACCAAAAAGGGAACCCAAGAAGGAATAAACGGTGTATCAAAAATAAAATAGGCAAGTAAAAAACTGCTTAGCAAAGAAAGTAATACTCCTACTCCGCTACCTAAAACACCTAAGAACAGATATTCTAAAGCATTAATTTTCAAAATCTGTTTACTCTGTGCTCCCAATGTTCTTAGCAATACACTTTCTCTAATACGTTGGTACTTACTATTTCTAACAGAGCCTATTAAAACAATTATTCCCGTTAGTATACTAAAGAAAGCCATAAAGGAGATAACCCATGAAATCTTATCCAAAATATTCTCTACCAATGTAACCACCTGTCTTAAATCTATGATGGAAACATTTGGGAATTTCTTTACCAATTCTCGCTGTAGATTAGCCGAAGATGTTTTATCTGGTGCATTAGTAGTAACTACATGAAACTGTGGTGCATTTTCTAGCACACCCTTTGGAAAAACAATAGAAAAATTAAGTTGCATACGAGCCCAATCTACCTGTCTAATATTACCCACTACAGTAGTCATCAATTTACCTTGTACATTAAACAATAAGGTATCTCCAATAGTTACTAGCGCATCATTTGCCACATTATCTGCCAAAGAAATAGGTATAACCTTCGCGTTAGGATCAACGGTAGGTATCCACTCGCCTTCCAACAATTTCTCTGAACCTATCATTGAGTCGCGATACGTTGTTCTAAACTCGTGATTTAGAATCCATTTATTAACTCGTGTTGTGGTATCTAAACGAATATCATTGACATTTCTATTTTTAATACGCTCTAACCTCATGGTAACGATAGGAATATTATCAATTACCGGTAACCCTTTTGGAGTTATAGTATTCGCTACAGCATCTCGTTGGTCGGTCTGTACATCAAAGAGAATCAAATTAGGACTTTCTGCACTTGCCTCAAAAGAAGTTTTTGCTAGAAGAAAATCTTTTGTAAAATATAAGGTGCTGATCAAAAAAGTTCCAATTCCAATAGCTAAAATCAATACTACAGTTTGATTGTTGGGGCGGTATAAATTCAACAAACTTTGTCTTGCCGCAAAACTCCAAGACTTGGGAAAGTAATGTTTTATTAAACGCATAAAGCCAATAGAAACTCCCGCTAAAATAGAAAAGGCCACTAATATGCCCGCAACAAAACTAAGTGCAAACGTCCACCTTCCTAATAACCAATAGGCAAATAACAATATAAAAAGCACTATAGCTATAACTACCCAAATTTGATATGGTCTGGATTTTTTACTAGTATCATCTTGCACACGCAATACTTGCAACGGAGATACGAACCATGTATTAATTAATGGGGAAAGTGCGAATAATACAGACATACAAACACCAAGTAGCAACCCAATAAATATAGCTTGAAAAGAAGTTGAAATTTCAACCTCGAAAGGTAAAAACTCTTGTAAAATTAGCGGAAATGTCTGTTGTAACAGCAATCCTATAATTGTACCTATTAAACCACCTAATAAGCCCATACCGGCAATTTGAATCAGGTAGATTAAAAATGTTTGCTTACGTGTGGCACCTAAACATTTTAGTACCGCAACAGCCTTTAATTTCTCTTTTATGTAAATATGGACAGAACTGGCAATACCTACACACCCTAACAAAAGTGCTATAAATGCTACTAGATTAAGAAAACGACCCACGTTTTCATATCTACGTCCTAATCGCTCACTAGTATCGATATGGGTATCCATATCTGCATTTTCGGCATCAAGCAAAGGGTCTACCTTTTTACTTAATACATCTAAATCTGCCTTGTCATTATTAAAGTAGTAATTATAACCCAAGCGACTTCCACGTTGTAAAAGTCCGCTCTCTTCCATAAAACGAAACGGTACAATAATAGGTGGTGCAGCAGTAGCGCCAATACCAGTACTACCAGGTGCAGTAATTAAAGAGCCAATAATAGCAAAAGTTGTTGTGCCTAATTTTACACTATCGCCCGGTTTAAGATTGTACTGCAACATTGCGGTAGCATCAACCAAAGCTCCTCCTTTATTTTGGTATTCATAAGCGGCATTTGCAGGTTCTGTTTCCAATTCCCCATAAAAAGGGAAACTACCTTCAATTGCACGTACCTGAACCAATTTGGTAGCTAAGCTTTTTGGGAATGCTGCCATAGATGCAAAATTGACCTCTCTTGCATTGAATCCACCTAACGAATCCATTAATTCTGAAACCCGCTCATTGGCAGGCTGGTTGCTATCTATTAGAAAATCGGCACCCATAAGCGCCTTTGATTGTAAGCCAATATTTTCTTTAAGATTGTCACTAAAAGATTGAATAGATACCACAGCCGCAATACCTAAAATAATTGAAGCCATGAATAACAACAGTCGTTTACCGCTAGCTTTGCCATCTCGCCAAGCCATTTTCAACAACCAATTATATGATGCTTTTGAAGTTCTTTGTGTTAGATTCAAGATAGTGCGATGGTTTCATTGATTACTATTTTACCACCTTTAAGTCGTAATACGTGCTTATTCAAATTTGCCAGTTCCAAATCATGAGTAACGATAACCAAGGTAGTTCCCATTTCTTTATTTAGGTCGAATAAAAGTTTAATTACCTTTTCACCAGTTTCTTCATCTAGGTTACCCGTAGGTTCGTCAGCAAAAAGAATAGAAGGTTTATTAGAGAAAGCCCGTGCTAAAGCCACACGTTGCTGTTCACCGCCAGATAATTGAGAAGGGTAATGATCATAGCGATCACCAAGACCAACTTTAGAAAGCAACTCCATAGCATCTTTAGCAGCATTAGATGCACCTTGCAGTTCTAAAGGCACGCTAACATTCTCTAAGGCCGTAAGTGTTGGTAATAATTGAAAATCCTGAAATATGAATCCTACTTTCTCATTTCTTAGTAATGCTCTTTGATCTTCGTTAAGACCACTCAAATCTTCACCACAAAGTTCTATTACACCTTCATTAATTTCATCTAACCCTGCACATAGTCCTAATAAGGTTGTTTTACCACTACCAGATGGACCCACAATTGCGAAAGTATCACCTTCCTCTATAGAAAAAGAAATATCATCAATTACAGTTAAATTCTTAGATCCACTCGTATACGTTTTCTTTAGATTACGTACGTTTAATATCTTTGCCATAAATCATTTTGCTACAAGAGGACAAAATAAAGAAATGATTTGGAATCTAATCAGTTAAGACTATGTTGAAAGTATTAAAGTTTCGTTATTTTTTATTGGCTTTGTTGTTTGTTGGATGTGGAGAAACCCCAGAAAAGAAGGAAACTGAGAATCAAACAGAAGCCGTAAGTTCTTCTGAAAAGTCAGAGACAACTAGTGATGACAAAGTAATTTTGTTCTATGGCAACAGTCTTACAGCAGCTTATGGTCTAGATACAAAAGAAGGATTCCCAAATAGAATTCAACAGCGATTAGATTCTTTAGGATTAGATTACAAAGTGATTAATTCCGGTTTAAGTGGTGAAACAACCTCTGGAGGATTAAATAGATTAGACTGGGTTTTAAACCAACCCGTTGATATTTTTGTTTTGGAATTAGGCGCAAATGATGGCTTAAGAGGTATACCTATTGCAGAATCTATGAATAATTTACAAGAGATGATAGATATGGTGAAGGACAAAAATCCTGAAACAAAAATAATATTGGCCGGCATGCAAATACCACCAAATATGGGTGCAGATTATGCTTCTCAATTTAAAACTATGTACCCAGCTTTAGCAAAATCCAATAATACCTTTTTAATTCCTTTCTTACTGGAAGGTGTGGCTGGCATACCAGAATTAAACTTAGAAGACGGAATTCACCCAACTGCAGAAGGACAGCGAATAGTAACTAACAATGTTTGGGAAATTTTGAAAACTATTGTATTGCCTGTAAGGGGAACCGAGGCAACAGTAGATGTTGAAGTTGAAGTTGAAGAATTAAACTAAGCGAAAAACAAAGTTCTTACTCTTGGTTTAAAAAGTAAAGCTTGTTTAACTCTTGCATTTTTAACTTTAAAAAACCTTGCAGCTGTTTGAAAACCCTGAGAGTTTACATCAGACTTTATTGTTACATCTGCCATGGGCATGACAATGGTCTGCACTTTGCTAACTGGTGATTTGGCTTGGGCTTGGGACTGGGTTCCCAAACAGACAACAAGGAATAAAAAAATAATTGTACGCATAATAAAGTAGGTAAATTTGGTCTATAGATAACCCACCAGTGTAGGTAAACGTATTTCGATTTCGACAAGAGGTATCGTTTTTACGATGAAAAGTCGGGTTTTCGATGTATTACTCTAATTTGTAGTCCTTTTTCCTACAAAATTTTCTTCCGTTGGCAGCCGAATTTGTGCACTTCATCGACTTAATAGGTTTTTTCCTACAAATTATTTAAAATAGCTATAGGCGGACTACAAAGAAGACATGCCATCTTGATTGATATTAAAAAAAAATCAATCTACCAACTTCTGAAATTTCGGTTATCCTTTCAATTTGAGTAAAATATTTGGATCCGGACAGTTCTCTTTATAATGATGCAAATCAGCTTTTGCACATACGCCAGGGTAATCTCCTTCATTACCTTCCAAGTCATATATTATTTGAAAATGAAGATGCGGTGCGTAATTGACATTAATATCTGGCGTACCTAATATAGCCAACTGATTCCCAGCTTTAAATTCCTTTCCTTTTTCTAGTCCGGCTAAAGAATCTTCAGATAAGTGTCCATACAAACTATAGAAAGAAGTATTGTTTAAAACATGTTTTAAAATAATCGTAGGTCCGTAATCGCCTATTGTATTATTATTTTTAAAACTATGCACTGTACCATCAATGGGTACAATTACTTTGGTACCTGCAATACACCAAAAGTCTATTCCTAAATGTATATCGCGTATGGGTCTATTGTTAGAAGTAAAACCATCCTTATCACTGTATAAATTTCGTTGCTCTAAATATCCTCCGTAAGCAATACTTCCGTTGTTGTCTTTTAGAACTTTATCAATGTAATCTTGACAAACATTATAATCGGTAATGTCCAAATCAATTAGTTCCCTATTGTTTTTAGATAAATCTAAAGGCACGTAATTATGAACTGGAATTGTAGCATCTAAAATACTAATGGTTGCTGTTGAGTAAGACTCAAGTGAATGAAGTAATATATTCATGTCTCAAAAATATATAATCGTTCTATGTAGTTAACATTTTTTAACCCTTTTACTCGTAAGGTCTTTGTAAATTACCTACAAATTGCTAAAAGAAAAATTGTTATGAAATTATTACAAATCTCTTTATTGGTCTGTGCAAGCTTGCTTGCTACCAGTTGCCAGTCAAAAGTCAAGAAAAATACACTTTCTGAAAACTCGGAAAATGTAGCAGTTGACAAAGAAGAATTACAAGAAGATATAAAACTGAGTCCTCAACAATTAAGTAAATATGAAACTGCTTATTTTGCAAGTGGATGTTTTTGGTGCGTAGAAGCTATTTTTGAGAGTGTTAAAGGTGTTAAAGAAGCAGTATCCGGATATGCTGGCGGGAAACAAAAGAATCCCACATACGAAGAGGTAGGATATGGAAAAACTGACCATGCAGAAGCTGTAGAGGTTTATTATGACCCCAACGAAATATCTTTCACAGAACTAGTACAAGTATTCTTCGGTTCACACGATCCAACCCAGTTAAACAGGCAAGGACCAGATAAAGGTAGACAGTACCGTTCTATTGCTTTTTACAAAAATGATGAGCAAAAGCAAATCATAGAAAGCTATATTCAGGCACTTACTGATAATAAAGTGTATGATAATGATCCAATTACTACAGAAATTGTACCTTATACTATATTTTACAAAGCAGAATCATATCATCAAGATTATGAGAAGAATAATCCTAACAACTCATATATTAAAAACGTATCGGTACCGAGATTAAATAGGTTTAAAGAAAACTTTGGAGATTATCTGAAGAAGAGTGCCCATTAAAGATCTCCCAAAAAATTTCTATAGTTAAGCGTCCCAAAAGGGACGCTTTTTTTGTGCTTTAAATAATTATATATTCCTATTAATCTATTAGTTAACATACGAATTAGTGGGTTGTTTTAATTTTATTCTATCTTGGTCCCCTCTTAACTAAGTACTAATAATCTTACAGTACTTAAGAGAATGGTATATAAATCATAGATTTCAAACCAGTAATATGAAGTGGACTATTTATCTTTTAAGTCTTGTATGCTTTGTTTCGTGTACAGAAATAAAAACCAAAAAAAACTCTCAAGTAACGCCCGTCTCCTATATTAAAGATACTCCTACCCTAGATGGTAGACCTATTGAGAATTATTGGAACCTTTTAGAATGGCAACCAATAGATCAGAATTGGATAGGCGGTCCTTTTGACCACAATGATTATAATGGCAAATATAAAATGGCATGGAACGAAGACGGACTTTATCTATTATTAGAAATAGTTGATGACACCATTTTAGACCAAACAGAAGACCCATTAAAACTTTGGTGGAACGATGATTGCGTAATTGTCTATGTTGACGAAGACAACTCTGGTGGACAGCACAGGTTTAATCACAATGCCTTTACCTACCATGTTGCCCTAGATGGTAATGTTGTAGACTTAGGTGTTAATGAGAAACCTACATTATATAATGATCACATTATTTCGAAACACCAGACAGAGGGCAATACTACATATTGGGAAATGCATATAAAAATTTACCCTAGCCTTTATAATGACGAGCCTAATATAAAGCCAGTAATACTTACTGCAGATAAAAGAATTGGTTTTGCCGTAGCCTATGCGGACAATGATAATAGTGAGGAGCGCGAGAATTTAATTGGATCGGTATTTGTTCCTGGAGAGAATAAAAATGCGGGATGGATAGATGCAAATGTTTTTGGGACACTACAATTGGTAAAATAATTACTGAAGAACAACTTCGCTATAGTCTGAAGTTATTACAATTGACCGATTACTGTTATTGTTTAAATAATACCCTTTTTTAATTGAGGTAGTTCCATTTTTAGTTTCAACAACCTCTACACCTGTTGGCAATTTTAATGTTGATGAATTACCTTTTACATAGATATTACTAGCTACTACTGGTAAAGCAATATTTAACTCTCCATTTTTTACACTTACATCTAACTCTTCAAAGTCATTGCTCATTTCTAAAATATGCACTGCACCAAAGTTATTTTTTACAAAAGCATTTTTAAATAATTTATTTATAGTAACCGTAGATGAAGTTGCCTGTAATTGTAATTGAACAACTTCTGACAAAGAAATTTCTTCAGAATATGATGTATTCAATTGACCATAATTCCATTTTTGAACAGTTACCGGTGAATACGAAGCTGAAACGTTTGTTTCTTCTCCGTCAATAGTCACTGCCCAAAGGCTTGAATGCGAAAGATTCGCATTCAAGTTTTTGGTATTTTCAGCTAATTTCACCTCACCATGACGTACATCCATTTTTATTCTGGTAGACTTTGGTAAGCTTATTTTAATGGTTTTTTTAATTTTAAAATTCTTTTGTTCCCCTTCAGAAGAATAATAGAAAACATTTGGTGCATCACCAGAGCTGTTTCTAGAAGTATGGATAAATGCTCTAAGCTCATCTTTTTCTGATTGTAAATGGGCACGTTTTTCCTCTCGTTCTTCAAGTCTTTGTTGCAAAGCTTCATGACGATCTTCCATTAACTCAGCTCTTTTTGCATTGTGTTCTTCCATTCTTATTTCCAACTCTTCTGCTTTTTCTTCCATGCGCTTTGCCCATTCTTCCAATCGTTTTTGATGTTTTTTATCAAAACTCTTTTCAAAATTCTTTTGCCATTTTTTCATATACTTATCACCATTTTCTTGATACTCCTCATAATTAAAAATGAAAGCATCGGTTTGTGGTAACGGTGGCATTTCTGGAAACGGAGCTATCTGTGGTACAGCAACTACAAACGATGCAATTTCTGGCACCTCTATTCGCATATTGTTAAAATCGAAGTCGCTATTAGAATCAAAATTTGCAAAAAAATCGTTGTTCTTAGATTTAGAAGATACTTTAACCTCCTTGCTGTTTCCTAATATTTCAATAGGGCTATTCTTAAAATAATCCTCAGCCTCTTCTTTGGTTGCTCCTTCTAGGGTGATGGTGGCCGTTATAGCCACCTCATCCTTGTCCCACGTTTCAAATTCAATATCAGCATAACTGGTATTAATATTTACTACAGCATCTTCAGCTACAATAAACCGTTCTTGAAATGTTTTACTCTCTGCCTGTGCAATTAGCACAGTAGAAGATAGAAGTCCTAATGCAATGATGAGTTGCTTAGATACTATTGTCAATGATCTGTTCATTTTTTGATAATTTTAATTCGTTTAACTTTCTTTTTAATTTCTGTAATAATTGTAAGCGTAACTGTAAATTCTCTATTAATGCGGTTATTGTTTGGTCATTAGGTCCCAAATCCTTCAATTCTGTATTTAAAGTCTTGTATTCTAGATTTAGATTATTAAGCTGTTCCATAAAACTATCTATCAGCTCTTTGGTATCTGGCGACACTTCTAATTTTGCCAATTCCATATTTATATTGGCTACATAATAGTTTTCTACTTTTTTCAAATCTGGTGAAAGGTCTCCAAAAGTGAATTCAGTTTTCTCATTTTCAATTGTGGTATTATCTACCACAAGCGGAGTACTATTAGTAACTATATTGTAATACTTAAAACCAAAACCTATACTTATTATAATTACTATGGAAGCCGCAATTTTCAACCAAATACTAGTTTGGTTCTTGTTCTCTAATGATGACTGTTTTAGTCTTTCTAAAAAGCGCTCTTCATGACCATGTTTTATGGTATACTTTTTCGCTTCTCTATCCTTTTTGAACATTTCCCTAAGATCCTGTTCCATAATTGTTTCCTTTTAATAATTCTTTTAAATAACTTTTTCCTCTCGACAATCGAGTTCTACAAGCAGATTCTGATATATTTAATACTTGAGCAATTTCTTGATGATCATAACCTTCTACCAAAAACATGAGCACTACATATTTGTACTTATCCTGTAATTCATCAATAGCATATCTTACTTGTTCTATACTTATAGTTGATGATACATTCCAATTATCATCTTCTACGACCACATGCATGTTATCTTCATTAAGAGAAATCTTTTCCTTTTTTAATTTTAAAAAATCAATACTCTTATTAACAACTATGCGCTTTAACCAAGCTCCAAATGTTACATCTCCTTTAAACTGATGTATTTTTTGAAATGCTTTAATAAATGATTCTTGTAAAACATCTTCTGCATCATCGGCATTCTTTACAAACCGCATTGCCACGATAAACATTCCATCGCAATATTTCCTGTATAGCTGCAATTGCGCAGCCCGGTCGTTTGCTTTACATTTCTCTACGACACTGCTTTGAAACATCGGTTTAATTGATTGGTTTTTAGTTGTTGTTATAATAAGGACGATATAAAAAATAGAATGTTGCAAAAATTTTTATTTTTACACCACACTATTAAATAATTCCCTTGAAACAAGTTACAATTTCCAATGCCTATTTAACCTTAATGGTTCTTGATTATGGCGCCACCATTCAAAAATTACTTGTTAAAGGTGAGAATGATGAATATACTAATGTTGTTGTTGGGTACAATCACCCTAGTAGATATCGTTTAGATGACAACGTATTGGGCGCAAGTGTTGGCCGTTATGCCGGTAGAATTTCTGAAGGCGGATTTACACTTGACAGAGAAAGGTACCATATTTACCATGAAGATGGTGTGCATTTACATGGTGGAAAAGAAGGTTTTCATCAAAAATATTGGAATATAGATGAAGTTGATAATAGTGACAAACCTTTTGTTAAACTTAGCTATACCAGTAAACATTTAGAAGAAGGTTACCCAGGAAACCTAACCGTTAGTGTTACTTATAAATTAATGAATAACGCCTTACAGATTATTTATGAAGGCATGACAGATAGAAGTACGGTTATTAACCTTACCAATCATTCTTATTTTAAGCTAGATAAGAGTCCGTATATAGACGAATACGAATTACAATTAAACTGCCCTTACAGACTAGAAACAAAAGAGAATTTGCTACCTACAGGAGATATTATACCTGTACGTAAAACGGGATTCGATTTTCTTTTACCAAGAAAAATAGGTGTACAAAGGCTAGATGCCATTTTTATTAAGGACATTGGTAATGAAAAAGTGGCAGAGCTTCATTCCAAAAGTTCTGGTATAACTATGAAAGTTTACACCAACCAACCTGCTTTGGTAGTTTATACTCCATCTGATTTTCCTGGAATTTGTTTTGAAGCTCAAAATTATCCTGATGCACCTAATCAGCCAGATTTTCCTAAAAGCGTCTTAAGACCAGGAGATATCTACAACAACATTTCTATCTTTAAGTTTGATCTAGATTCATCAAATTAAATGAAGTCGTTAAAAAGAATTATCATTGGTATTGCAGTACTAGTGGCATTGGTATATTTAGTTGTTATTCCTTACATACACAGTGAGGCTAGAAAATTTAGTCCTGCAAAAACGGTAGTCCTAGATTTAAAAGGTAGTGAACTTGAGATCGACTACTCCAGCCCCTCTAAAAAAGGGCGAGTCATTTTTGGAAATTTAGTGCCTTATGGAAAAATATGGCGAACAGGGGCTAATGAACCTACAACATTCACTACCACTGAGCCCATTAAAATAATTGACAAAACACTACCTGCAGGTAAGTATTCTTTATGGACCATACCTGATCAAAATAGCTGGAAAGTAATATTCAACACTCAAATACCAAGTTGGGGCGTTACTCGGGTAGATGGTAACCAAACTACCCATGAAAGAAAATACGATTATTTGACCGTAGAAGTCCCGGTAAAAAAATTAGCTGAACCTGTAGAAGATTTATCCATCAATTTTGAGAATGTTGCAGTAAACCAGAAAACTCAAGATTTTTTAAGTCTAGCCTGGGATTCCACAAAAATTATGGTTCCTATTTACAAATAGTAACTTTGTACCTTACTCGCTATTATATTACATTGTTAAAATGAATTTAGCCAATCTTACTACATCAGAAATACTTGAGGGTATCTACGCTAATAATGTAGCTATTGTAAGTAGGGCAATTACAATTGTAGAAAGTACCAAACCAGAACATAGAAATATTGCCAATGACATTATAGCACATTGTATTTCTAAAAAACAAGATTCTATTAGAATTGGCATTACAGGAGTACCTGGTGCTGGCAAAAGCACCTTTATAGAGCAATTTGGAGGTATGCTTACCCAAATTGGCAAAAAAGTAGCCGTTTTAACCGTAGACCCATCTAGTAGCAGAACAAAAGGAAGTATTTTGGGCGATAAGACTCGTATGGAAGAATTAGTTAAAAATCCGAATGCATATATAAGACCATCTGCATCTGGTTCTTCATTAGGTGGCGTTACTCGAAAAACGAGAGAGAGTATAGTTATTCTAGAAGCTGCCGGTTTTAATTGTATTCTGATTGAAACAATTGGTGTTGGACAAAGTGAAACAGCCGTTCATGATATGGTAGATTTCTTTCTATTACTGAAATTAGCTGGTGCCGGTGATGAATTACAAGGTATAAAAAGAGGCATTATTGAAATGGCAGATGCTATTGTTATTACCAAAGCTGACGGAGATAATATAGAACGTACAGAGTTTGCGAGGATGGAGTTCACTAGAGCTTTACACATGTTTCCACCTAAAGAAAATGGCTGGATACCCGAAGTTTTAAGCTGTTCTGCTATTGAAAATAGAGGCTTAGACGAAATTTGGCAGTTAATAGATACCTATTGCACAAGCATGAAGGCATCCGGATATTTTAACGCCAACAGACAACAACAAAATGAAAATTGGTTAATTCAATATCTAGAGCAAGAACTATTAACTGAATTCTACCATAATCCGAAGACTAAAGAAATGCTACCGCAATTAAAAAAAGAAGTTATTAGCGGTAATATCTCTCCGTTTTTAGCTGCTGAAAAGCTATTGAAAGCAATAAAAGTGACCTAAATAGATTAAAAGGTTACCACTGTTTAGGTACATTATATTTAGGATAAAAAACATAACTTTGCAGCTATTCCAAAAACAACCCAATGCAACCTGTTACCACTTCCCTACTTTCGGTCGTTGTTCCTTTATATAACGAACAAGACAATGCGGCTCTTCTGACACAGAAAATCCACGAAAGCTTGGTTGGCTACGATTATCAAATTATTTACATAGACGATTTCTCGACGGACAATACCAAAAAAGTAGTCAAAGGTCTTAAAGATGAAAAGGTTCATTTAATTGAGTTGAAGAAAAATTACGGTCAAAGTTTAGCCTTGGCTGCAGGTCTAGATTATGCCGAAGGAGAGTATATTATTACCATGGACGGCGATTTACAAAATGATCCGTCTGATATTCCACAAATGCTTACTTATGCCGTTAGTGGAGAGTTTGATGTTGTAACCGGTATACGCCAAAAGAGGAAAGATTCCCTTGTTAAAAAAATACCATCTAAAATTGCCAATTTTCTGGTAAGACGTGTTACCAAATTAGATATTAAAGATAACGGTTGTGCCCTTAAAGTTTTTACTAAGGATATTGCTAAAGATTTAAATCTCTATGGTGAAATGCATAGGTTTATTACGCTATTAGCTTTTCTAGAAGGCGGACAAATAAAACAAGTACCCGTAAAGCATCACGCACGACATGCAGGAGTTTCTAAATACGGATTAGAACGTGTTTTTAAAGTAGTAGCAGATATGATGTTATTGCTTTTTATTCGTAAATACTTTCAGCGCCCTATTCATCTTTTCGGAATTTCTGGTTTTCTAATGATAATGTCTGGGGTTCTTATTAATCTTTATCTATTGATCGTTAAACTAGGGTTTGGAGAAGACATTGGTACAAGACCACTATTGACCTTTGGAATGATGTTAATCTTTGCTGGAATTCAACTATTCACAATAGGTATTGTAATGGAATTATTGATAAGAACTTATTACGAATCTCAAAACAAAAGACCTTACCGCGTTAAAAAAATAAGTGTAGGTGGCGAAGTTAAATAAGAAAGTAACTACCGGTTTAAAAGTACTTATAAGTGCCGTTTTAATATATTTCATCTTCACAAAAATTAATGTGGGCGAGATAAAAGATATATTGATTCGAAGTAACCCGCTTTACTTAATTTTAGCCGCTGTTTTCTTTGTACTATCCAAATTCATTGGGGCTATTCGGCTAAATCTTTACTTTCATCGGCTTAACATTATGCTTACGCATGTAAGTAATTTTAAGTTGTATCTGTTGGGTATGTTTTACAATCTATTCTTACCAGGCGGTATAGGTGGCGATGCCTATAAGGGGTATATTTTAAAGAAAACTTTTGAGGTAAAAACAAAAAAAATAGTGAGCGTGCTCGTATTAGACCGTTTAGGCGGACTATTATTACTTTTTATATATGCCTGTGCTTTACTCGCTTTTCTTGATGTAGACCTTTTAAAGGGATACCGTTGGATGTTCTTGGTAGCTATTCCATTAGCTGTAGTTGTATTTTGGCTATTGAACAAAAAATTCTTCAATTACGTGCTCCCTATTTTTTGGAAAACAACGGCATTATCAGCAGTAGTGCAATTTGCACAATTAATTAGTATCTGGTTTATACTGTTAGCCTTAAACATCGAGTTAAATCAAATTTCATATCTCATCATTTTCCTTATCTCATCAATTGTAGCTGTAGTTCCATTAACCTTAGGTGGTATTGGAAGTCGTGAGGTCACCTTTTTCTACGGAGCCAAATTTTTAGGACTAGACCAAAATATATCTGTAGGAGTAAGTGTTTTGTTCTTTTTAATAACCGCTATAGTTTCTTTAATAGGTGTTTGGTATCATTTTAAAAAAATCAAACTAGAGTTAGCAGATACTTCAACAACGAATGCTTATTAAAACTCTTAATAGATATGCAATAGGTGCATTTTACGCGTAACCTTTTTACGTGTATTGGGGTTTAAGAACTTGCCCTGCAAACGTGTTATTCTAAATTGATCTACTGATAATTGAGAGTCCCAGTCAAAGCCTTTACTCTGCAGTAAACTCATTTCCTCATCATTTACATATACCCAAACATCCTTTTTATCTTTCAAAAAATCTACTGTTGTGAGTTGAACAGGATATTGATTATAAAAATCTAAAGACCAACTATAATCTTTACCCACTTTGTAAATACGATCTACAGGTATATCTTTTTCTTTAATGACTTTAGACATGGAAGAACCGCCTTGGTAGTCTAATAAATTTGGGTAAAAATGTAAGTTTAAAACAGCATTTAACATCAGTGAAGCACAAACAGAAATTGTCACCAGTTTCATATATACACCTTCTCTTTTTAAAGCGTAATAAATAATCATAACCGAAGCTGCTATTAAAAAAACATATGCAACCATACTTCTTAGTTTGAACACATAGAAACAAATTAATGCTGATGCTATGAATACAATACTAAGTACAAAGTATTGCCCATACATTAATAATCTTATCGTTTTTTCTTTATCGGTTGTATATAGGTTGTAAATATATGAAGCCGTAATTACTGCAAATAATGGTATGGTAATATTTAAATAATGTGGAAGCTTAAATTGGGCAAAACTGATAATAATAAAAATTAAGGTAATACCACCAATGGTTAAAAACTCATAACCAGGGACATATTTAAATTTTAGTTTAATAAAGCTCTTCGCCTTATTATAAAATGCAGTAATTCCTAATATAGTCCAAGGAAGAAAAACCCATAAAAAAGTATGGAAGAAAAAAAAGTAATCGCTACTGTTCTTGCCAATACCTTCTCCGCTTAATCTTTCAAAACTTTGTTCCCAAAAAATAAAAAATATACCACTACGATGGTCTTTACCACGTATTACTTTCTCTGGATGCAGATCAAACTGTAAGTAATACGCATATAACATTGGGGTAATTGTCACTGCAAAAACTAAGAGTGCCAATAACACTTTCCAACTTAAAAATGCATTCCATTTTCTGGTATAAGTCAAGTGACATAAAATAGGTAAACCAATGACTAAAAGTGCAATTTGACCCTTTGTAGAAAATGCAATACCAGCAGCAAAAGCTCCAATACCTATTGCTTTAATACTTCCTTTTTCTATATACTTTGTTAGTTGCCAAATAGCTAAAATGCTAAACCCGGTTAATACTGCATCTGTACGTACATCTATAGCTCCCAATACAATTGTCTGGGCAGTCATAAAAACTAAAGCTGCGAGCTTACCTACATGTTTGTTATATAGAAGACTTCCAAGACCATAACAGCTATGGGCAGCTAGTAATGTAGATAAGATTCCAGGAATGCGATAAGCCCAATCATGAATACCAAATATCTTATAAGATAATGCCGCCAACCAATAATGCATATGCGGCTTATCTAAATATTCTTCTGGACCTTTGAATAAACTAAAAAAATCATTCTCTTGTACCATTCGCATTGCCATTACAGAAAATTGTGCAGAATCATTTTCAAACAACGTTACAAACATACCTGCAACGTATACCAAGAAAATTAAAACTATTAAGAACCAGTACCTTAGATTAGATATCATAGGGAGAATTTGCGAAGTGCAAATATAAATAACTTTACAAACAACCAGCCGAACAACGAACCTATAAAGGCACCAGTAATAATATCAAGTGGAAAATGAACTCCCAAATATATTCTGCTGTATGCTACCAAGGCTGCCCAGAGGACTAAAAAGAAACCTATATATTTTATTTTAGATCTTAGAATGCTACCGAAAAAGACTGCTAATGCAAATGAATTAGATGCATGAGCAGAAAAATAACCAAATTTACCGCCACAATAGCTTTTTACCAAGCGCATGTAGGGTTCAATCTCTGGATCATGACAAGGGCGTAGTCTTGCCACGCCATACTTGAAAAAATTACCCAGTTGATCCGTAACTGTAATTAATAAAGCCACCGTTACCAATAAGACCAATGTTCTTTTCCCTCCATATTTTTGAAATGAAAGAATGAGCAAAAATAGATACAATGGTATGGCACTAAATTTATGAGAGATAAACTGAAAAAGATTATCCCATTGCGGAGTACCAAGTCCATTTAAGTATAAAAAAAAGTCTTTGTCTAACTGTAAAAGGTCTTCAAGCATAATAATGGTTAATCTTCGTATCTAGATACTTCGCGATCATAAAATGCTGTTGCAGCTTCAATTAAGTTTTCGGCTTCTTCTTCTAACTCCTTCTCATCTTCTTTAGAAAATTCTTCAAGCCATTCTACCTCATCATCTTCTAGGTTTATAATGAATCTTGGAAACTCAGTATGTACTACGAATATTGCTGTTGGGAAATCTGTATTATCACCCAATAAAAATTTTGGAAACTCCATAAGAAATATACTATATAAATTTAACTGCAGACAACTATCAAAAGAAGGTTATCCGGCAATTAGTTTTTTAGTTAAATAATTAAATCGAATATACAACATAATCGCTGATGCCGTTAATCCGGTAAGCAATCCTATCCATATTCCTGTACTTTTTAAATCTGTGTGTAAACATAAATAATAGCTTACAGGAAAACCTATTAACCAATAAGAAATAAAGGTTATCACCGTTGGTATTTTAACATCTTGCAGACCACGTAAGGCACCTAGCACAACAACTTGAATTCCATCTGAAATTTGAAAGAATGCTGCCACCAACAACAACTCTGCAGCTATTACCAGTACTTCTGTATTATCGGCAAAATTAGTCATATCATCGATATCCAAATACAATGATGGGAACCAGTGCCTACCTATTAAAAATAGCGCGGCAAATATAATTTCTAACAAGAATGTCAATAAGAATATTGATTGGGCAATTCTTCTTAGCTCTTTAAAATTTGTCAACCCTTTCTGGTTTCCCACACGTATCATGGCAGCAATACCTAACCCCATACCAAACATAAACGTCATGCTGCTTAAGTTCAATGCTATTTGGTTTGCTGCTTGAGCATTTTTACCAAGAACTCCGCTTAACCATACGGCCGATGTGAAAATTCCAACTTCAAAAAACATTTGTAAAGAAGAAGGAAAACCTAATTCAACAATTTTTTTCATCACCGTTTTTTCAATTTTGGCAAAATTGAATCCGGTTACGTAATATTTAAATTTTTCTTTTGTTTTTAGAATGAACCAAAGATAGAATACCATAAAAAATCTGGAAACCAATGTACCTATTGCCGCACCTACGATACCCATTTCAGGAAAACCAAAATTACCAAAGATTAACAGGTAGTTTAAAAGTATGTTAATGATGTTGGCAACAATTGTTGCATACATTGGGTACTTGGTCTGCGAGAGTCCTTCTGAGAATTGTTTAAATGCTTGAAAAATTATTAATGGCACTAATGAAAAAGCGACTAAGTCTAAATATGGTAAAGCAAGTTCAACAACCTCAATAGGCTGCTTCATAGCGTACATTACTGGCTTAGCTAATAAAATTAGACCAAAAAGTGTCAACCCTAGAACTGTACAGAGCACCAAACCATGTTTTAAAGCACTTTTGGCATTTTCTTTATTCCCTGCCCCATCGGCTTCTGCTACTAAGGGGGTAATTGCAGTTGAAAAACCAATGCCTAAAGACATAGCTATGAAAACAAAACTATTACCTAAAGATACCGCTGCCAATTCTGCTGTACCTAATTGCCCAACCATTATATTATCTGCCAATTGAACGAATGTATGACCTAACATTCCTAAAATAACAGGTACGGAAAGCTTAATATTATAACGAAATTCTTTGGTGTAATTCTGTAACAAAACCTAAAATAAAATTTCGTCAAAGGTACCGTTAATTGAACAATTTATGTTCTGTATAATCAGGTAAAAAATAACGGACACATGTAATTACTTAAAAACAATTTATAGAATTATCCATACAACACTCCAAACTAAAATTCCTCAAAAAACACACTTGTAATTAATTGATATTCAGAAATATAAAATATCCAAAATTGAACACAAATACACCCTACACAATCAATAACACGCGTAAACATTCTTAATATACATTTCATGAATACTATAACACCCTACCAAGTCGTTATATAAAACAAACACACCAATTACCATTAATTATTAACCTTATGATTCAAAATCCATTAGTTTGGATTATCGACGATGACGATATTTCGAAATACGTTATGAAACGATATCTCAAACAATTATCTATAACTAAAATTGTTGATTTCCCAGATTCTATAAAACCATTGACGTTATTAAACGAAAATTTAGATTCTTTGGATAAATTGCCTGATACTATTTTTCTAGACTTACATATGCCTATTTTAAACGGCTTTGATTTTCTGAAAGAATTTCAAGAAATTGCTAAAAATATTGATAAGAAAATTGATATTATCATGCTTACTTCTTCTATTAATTCTGAAGATCTTGACCATGCCAAATCGTTTCCTGAAATAACAGACTATTTCATTAAACCTATAAAACATAGAGATTTAGCTAGAATTATGAGTACAGTAGTATAGTCGTAAAATCTAATCTTTAGATTTTGCTTCATTCCAATACACATCCATTTCCTCTAAAGACATATCTCTTAATTCTTTACCCTTTTCTTTAGCGGTAGCTTCTAGGTATTGAAAACGTTTTATAAACTTTTTATTGGTACGTTCAAGTGCATTTTCAGGATTTATACCAAGAAATCTAGCATAATTAATCATGGAGAAAAGTACGTCTCCAAATTCAGCTTCAATTTTTTCTTTGTTTCCGGCATCTACCTCCACTTGCAGTTCACCCAATTCTTCTTGCACTTTCTCAAAAACTTGTTTAGGCTCTTCCCAATCAAAACCGACTCCAGCTACCTTATCTTGTATTCTACTCGCTTTAACCAAGGCAGGCAAACTTCTTGGAACTCCTTCCAATACACTTTTCTTACCTTCTTTTAATTTAATCTGTTCCCAATTTCGTTTTACATCTTCGGCATCTATTACTTTAACATCACCATAAATATGAGGATGTCTATGCACCAATTTATCACAAATAGCATTGGCAACATCTGCAATATCAAAGTCATTGGTTTCTGATCCTATTTTTGAATAGAACATTATATGAAGCAGCACATCGCCCAATTCCATTTTCACCTCATTAAGATCATTATCTAATATAGCATCACCTAATTCATAAGTTTCCTCAATAGTCAAGTGCCTAAGTGATTGCATGGTCTGTTTTTGGTCCCAAGGGCATTGCTCTCGCAACTCATCCATTATTGTTAACAACCTATCTAATGCCTTTAATTGTTCAGCCCTACTGTTCATGCGTAATATTTTTACAAAAATACATAACCACTGATTGCCCAACTAAAAATCCTGTTTAGATTTTGTACATTTAAAATCGCAAGATTTCTAGTCCATCGTTTTATTGATTAAGAGCTATATTTTGCAAAATCAACAACAAACAACAACACCTTTATACCAAACCAATGAATACACGAAGAAATTTTCTTAAAAATGCCAGTTTACTAAGTGCTTCTACCCTACTAATGCCTCAATTAAGTATGGCAGCTATAAAAAAAGCTAGCTATGGAGTGCAGTTATATTCTTTCAGAGATGCTATGCTAGAAAACCCTAAGGCTACTCTAGAGAAAATTGCAAGCTTAGGATTCAAAGAAATTGAAAGTGCGGGTTCTAAATTGGGTTACTATTATGGACTAACGCCTTCTGAAATGGGTAAAACTTGTAAGGCACTAGGTATGAAGCTAACTAGTGGACATGTGCGCTTAGACGACAAATTTGAACAAACTATGGCAGATGCCGTTGCTTCTGGACAAGAGTATGTAATATGCTCATCTATGCCTACTGACGGACAAACAGTAGATAACTACAAAAAAGTAGCAGAGCAATTTAATGTTGCAGGTGAAGCGTGTAAAAAATTGGGATTGAAATTTGGTTACCATAATCACGAATACGAATTTGAATCTGAAGACGGACAAATCCTTTATGATGTTTTAATGGATAACACTGAAGAGGATTTAGTTCACATGGAGTTAGATCTTGGTTGGGTGGTAGTTGCTGGAAAAGAACCGCTTCATTACTTTAAAAAGTATCCTGGTAGATTTCCACTTTGGCACTTAAAAGACATGGATATTCACGGAAAAGAAAGTACCGAATTCGGAAAAGGTATACTTGATATAGAATTAATGCTTAAGAACAAAGACCTTTCTGGAGCTAAACATATCTATATAGAACAAGAAGAATATGCTAGCACTCCTGTTGAAAGCATGCGTCATAATATGAATTACTTGAAGAATATTTAAAATATTAACTATGGAATATAAACTTCAATACTTCGGCGCAATACTACTTACTGTCTTTATCACGTCATGCAAAGCACAACATTCATCTGTTGTTAAAGAAAATGCTAAGCTGGTTCAAGTATCAAACGAATATAGTTTTACCGAAGGACCTGCATCTGACAAATTCGGTAACGTTTACTTTACCGACCAACCAAATGATAAGATTATAAAGTGGGATGCCGCTAACAACTCCCTTAGTATTTTTAAAGAACCAGCAGGTAGAGCTAATGGTTTATATTTTGATCATAATAACAAATTATTGGCAGCTGCTGATGAAAATAATGAGTTATGGCGAATTGATACTAACGGAAACATAGATACCTTAATAACCACTTTTGATGGTAAAAAATTAAATGGACCTAATGATATTTGGGTCGATTTAAGTGGAGGTATTTATTTTACCGACCCATATTACCAAAGAGAATATTGGTCCAGAACTTCTGCAGATATTAAAGAAAAGAATGTGTACTATATTTCTCCAGATATGAAACAAGTCTCCATAGTCGCTGAAGGCTTAACACAACCTAACGGAATTATAGGAACACCTGATGGCAAAATACTTTATGTAGCAGATATTGGAGATAAAAATACATATTCCTTTTCCATACAAGATGATGGAAAATTGAAAAATCGCAAGCTATTTACAGACATGGGCTCAGATGGTATGACCATAGACAATCAAGGCAATATCTATTTAACTGGCGACGGAGTAACAATCTTTAATAAAAATGGAAAGCAAATACATCATATTGCAGTTGATGAAAAATGGACTGCCAACGTAACTTTTGGCGGCAAAAACCAAGACATTTTATTTATTACCGCAATGGGTTCTATTTACACCCTAAAAATGAATGTAAACGGAGTAAGATATTAGTTTTATTGTTTCGTAAACTTTCTATTTAGTACACCAGGTAAATTTTCATTAATACCTTCTGTCAATACTAAATTGTTAAGTGTCATAGTACCAAAATCCGTAGCATTTAAATTAAGTGTACTACCTTGAAAAGACCACTTACCGGTGAAACTATTTGTTCTACCACAACGAATTGCGTAAAAATCGCCGGTTACACTGGTAATATCCAGATTAACCAAATCTAAAGTCCATGTATTATTATCACTAATAATCAAAATTCCATTTAAACATTCAAGCTCATCGAGCATGTTGTTTGAAGAAACACCATCTTCATTGACATCTTGAGCTACATTAACATTAACTTCAGTTAAATTATAAGTTCCAATAACTAACGCGCTATTATCAACTTCATCATCACTATCATCAGAAGAACAACCTGACAAAAGCATCACCAAAGAGATAAAAAAGAAGTAAGTGTATTTATTCATAGTTGTAACCTAATTATTTAATCTAAAATTGAAGGTAGTTAAAACATTTAAATATTTTTTGAAAAGACTTTGAAGAAATAGCCAATAAAAATATAACTCAGTCATCAATAATTTTTATTTCTACAATCAATACATTACCTACATTATACTGAAATTCACATATTTAAACATTGATTATTATCTATTACATAACAAAACCTTATAAAATTTAATAATTACTCTATTTTCTTTATCTTAAACCATTCAAATATAACCAACCCATGATTACATATATTTTTGAATTTATTGGCACAGCAATGCTAATTTTAATTGGAAACGGTATTGTTGCCAATCTTGTTTTAAAAGGTACAAAAGGATCAGATTCTGGCTGGGTAGGTATATCTCTTGCATGGGGTATTGCCGTATTCATTGGAGTGTTCATTTCTGCCGATGCTAGTGGAGCTCACCTAAACCCTGCAGTAACGGTGGGACTTGCCGTGGCAGGAAAATTTTCATGGGCTTTAGTACCTGGCTATATTGTAGCTCAAATATTAGGAGCAATGATGGGTAATCTTTTAGTTTGGCTTAACTATAAAAAACAATACGAAGCAACGGAAGATGCCGGTGCTATTTTAGCCACCTTCTCTACACAACCCGCTATACGTAGTCCGTTTTGGAATCTGATAACTGAAATTATTGGAGCATTTGCATTAGTTTTTGGTGTATTTTATATAGCAGGTGGCACCATGGGTGATAGCGACATTTCACTAGGATCGCTAGACGCTTTACCTGTAGCTCTTTTAGTGATGGGTATTGGCTTTGGTTTGGGTGGACCAACGGGTTATGCCATAAATCCTGCACGAGATTTTGGTCCTCGATTATTACACTCCATACTTCCTATTAGAAATAAAGGAAAAAGTGATTGGAGTTACGCTTGGGTTCCTATTGTTGGACCAATTATAGGCGGAGTATTAGCTGCCGCATTATTTATTTTAATTGAAACAATTCAATAATATTTAAACATATGAAACATTTTATTTTACTTACCTGTATTTTTATCTCTATGAATATACTTGCCCAGAAAATGGTAGACCTACCTTTTGAAACCAATGCTGAAGTAACTTGGACAACACCAGAAAATGAGTATTACTCAGATATTTGGGGTACAAAAGTTGTAACCAATGTAGCTATACCACGATTAGAAGTTTATGAAGCAGACCAACCCAATGGCACCAGTGTCATTGTTGCTCCAGGTGGCGGACTCTATGGTTTAAGTATAAATAGCGAAGGAAGAGATGTAGCCAAATGGCTAAACAAACAAGGTATAACTGCATTTGTTCTAAAGTATAGGTTAGTACCAACGGGTGAAGATGGCATTAAAGAAATTACGGATGAAGGTGCAAGTAACCCCGCAAAAATTGGTGAAAGAGTTACGCCAGTTTTACCACTATCCATTGCAGACGGTCTTTCTGCAATTACGTACGTTAGAACTAATGCCAATGAAATGAAATTGGACCCTAACAAAATAGGTTTCATGGGCTTTTCTGCCGGTGGGGCAGTAACTATGGGAGTAACCTTTAATTATATAGAAGAAAATAAACCAAATTTTATAGTTCCTGTTTATCCGTGGATGACCGTTTTAGGTGAATATACTGTACCACAAGATGCACCACCAATGTTAGTTATCTGTGCTTCAGATGATCCGTTAGAATTAGCAAAACCAAGCACAAACTTATATGCTGCATGGTTAACAAATGGCAAAAATACCGGAATGCATATGTATTCTAAAGGCGGGCATGGATTTGGAATGAAAACTCAAAATCTTGCATCTGACGATTGGATTTCGCAGTTTCACAAATGGGCAATTACAGAAGGTTTAACAGTAACTACCAATAAATAAAAAATGCTTAAAAAATTATCTTTTATAAAGAGTTTAAAACAAATTGAAATCTTAACAGCTAGCTTATTTTTAATATCATTAGCGAGTTTCGCTCAAACTCAAAATATATTTACCAATGAAGTAAAAGACATTACCAAGAAATACGATAGTATTTGGGATTCCAGTAAAGAAACTATTGTTTTTACCGGTAGCTCTAGTGTGCGTTTATGGAAAAAATTAGAAGAAGAGTTTCCTGATCATCAAATTGTAAATAGTGGTTTTGGAGGTTCACAAGCATCAGATTTACTATTATTTATTGATGAATTAATTCTATCCTACAATCCCAAAAAAGTTTTTATTTACGAGGGAGACAATGATTTATGGTCAAAAAAAAGACCTGCAAATGTTCTTGATACGACCGCAGAGATCATCCGTCGAATAAAAGCCGACAACCCATCTACCCAAATTATATTAATAGCGGCTAAGCCTAGTATTAGTAGATGGAAAATTCGTGGAAAATATAAAAGGTTAAATAGAAAAATGGAGCGTTTTACTAAAAAGGATGCTCAGTTGAATTACGTAGATGTATGGAATCCTATGTTGAATAAACGAAAACTTATAACCGATATTTTTATTGAAGACGGTCTACACATGAACCAAAAAGGCTATGATATTTGGTATGAAGCCATGAAAGATTTAGTAAACCAACCATAATTACACAAAATGATGAAGACCTTTTTTATTAGAAGTCTATTTTTTGCAAGTTTGGCAATATTGCTAGTTGCCTGCGCTGAAGAAAAGAAAGAAAGAATTGCAATGCCTACGACAGATTTGTCTAAAATTAGCTTAATACCTAAGCCTTTAAAAACAATACCTACCAACTCGGCATTTGCTTTAGACCAGTTTACGGCAATATACACTTCTAAAAATGCAACAGGTTTTGAAGAAGTTGGTACATTTTTGGCCGATAAGCTTAAAAGCAAAATTAACCTGACGATACCTGTGAATTCTGAGGGTGCAAATACGATAGAAAGAGTTATTTACATTAACCAGAGTGACAGCACAGATTTAGAATCACCAGAAGCATATCAACTATATATTAATCAAGATTCTATTATCATCAATTCTAATACCGCTGAAGGTGCTTTTAGAGGTATACAGACTTTAAGACAATTAGTACCCTTAGAAAGTAACGATACATTAGCGCTTCAAAAGATTTGGCCAGTACCTTCTGGTAAAATAATTGACAATCCTAATTTTGGATATAGAGGTTCTATGCTAGATGTTGCAAGACATTTTTTTAGTGTAGATGATGTTAAAAAATATATTGACCTATTAGCTTACTATAAAATAAATGTACTGCATTTACATCTTAGTGATGATCAAGGTTGGAGAATAGAAATAAAATCTTGGCCAAAATTGACCGAGGTTGGCGGTAGTACAGAAGTTGGTGGCGAATCTGGCGGATTCTACACCCAAGAAGATTATAAGGAAATAGTTAGATATGCCGCTGAAAGGTACATGACCATAATACCAGAAATTGATATGCCAGGGCATACAAATGCCGCATCGGTATCCTATCCGTTTTTAAATGGAAATGGCAAAACACCAAAACTATACGAAGGTATGCGCGTTGGTTTCAGCACATTTGATACTCATAAGGATACTGTTTATGCCTTTATAGACGATGTGGTAAGAGAAATCTCTGCTATAACCCCTGGTCCTTATTTTCATGTTGGTGGAGATGAAAGTCATGTAACCAAAAAAAGCGATTATATCTATTTTATAGATAAGGTTGAAAAAATTGTTCAGAAGCACGGTAAGCGAATGATCGGTTGGGATGAAGTTGCCATTGCAAATGTGGACTCCACTTCTATCTCTCAATGGTGGGCAAGTGAAGAAAATGCTAAAAAAGCTGTGGACAAAGGAATGAAAATTATAGTATCTCCTGCCAACAAAGCATATTTGGATATGGAATACGACACCCTATCTAAGTTTGGACTACACTGGGCAGCTTATATACCAGTAGATACAGCATATATTTGGACACCTGAAGAATATGGCATACCATTAGAAAATATTTTAGGGGTTGAAGCTCCTCTTTGGTCAGAAACGATCAGTAATATTGATGAATTAGAGTACTTAGCTTTCCCTAGAATAATTGGTTATTCTGAATTAAGTTGGAGTATAAAAGAAAATAGAGATTGGGAAGATTATAAAGTTAGATTGGCAGACCAAGCTCCTTTTCTAGATAGAATGGATGTAAAGTATTATCCATCCCCATTAATAGATTGGAAAAAAAGTGATTTCACTTATGAGACCATAGAAAAAGACTGATGGTGTTTAAACAATTAAAAAAGCCTTAATATAAAAATCAAGGCTTTTTTAATTAAGATTCAATTTTCTTAGTTTTCAAGTTAGCTAGTAAGTTATTCAGTTCTTCAAAATTTATAGGCTTCTCCATATAATCTATTACATTAGAATATAGTTCAGCATTTGACCTATCTTCAAATCTTATAGATGATGTTATTATTACAACTGGAATTTTAACACCTAAATTTAAACGTGTTGTAGCCTCAAGAAAATCCCACCCATCTAATATTGGCATATTAATATCTAGTAAGATTAAATCTGGACACGTATTATTCTTTAAATAATCTAGCCCTTCTTGACCATTTAGCGCTACAGCAATATTCTTATAGCCAAGTTTCTCAAGATTTGTTTTGGTGATGAAATTAGTAATTTCATCATCTTCAATAATTAGTATTTTTATCATCATTATAGTTTTGGTTCTTATTTAAATTGGATTACAAATTCGGTTCCTTTATTGACTTTACTATTAACATTAATATCCCCTCCATTTCTATTAATAACAGAGTGTATAATGTATAGACCTATACCTAAGCCTTCTACATGAGTATGCATACGCTTAAAAAGTCTAAAGATTTTATCAGCTAAATTCTGTTCAAAACCCAATCCATTATCCTTAAATGTCAATGTTAATTTACCATCGATTTCTTTGGTTGTAATTTTGATACTTAGCTTTCTTTTAGGATGCCTATACTTAAGTGCATTAGACATTAAATTTTGAAGTATACTTTGTAACTGTACCGGATTATAATTGATGGTTGGGCAACTAGAGAAATCTTCCTTTATTATTGTTCGTCCATCAATAATTTCTTTGGAATTCGACAACTTAATTTTACTCATTACCTCAGAAAAAACCATTTCCTCTTTATCCTCACTAAAATTAGATTTAATAGCAATCACCTCATTTAACGCCCTAATCTTGTCGCACATTACCTTAGTAACAACTTTCATTTTATCAACTATAGGCACAAAATCATTAGAGGTAGGATCAGAATTTAATACCATCTGTAAAAGACTTTTTAAATTAGTTAACGGCGCCCTTAAATCGTGTGCAGCTACATAAGAAAAATCTTCAAGCTCTTTATTTTTTCTTTGTAAATTTTCATTGACTTCTTTTAGAGAAGTTTGTGCAGTCTTTAATTTTTCTATCGTATTAATTACATTAGTTACATCAAGTGTAGTAATACCAAGATAATCTCCTATTTTAAATGCCCTACTCATAAATCTAATCTCAGCATTCTCACCTTTAAACATGAGCTCATCAAAACCAGTTGATATTCCTGTTTTCATTACATCTTTATAGGAATTATATCTTTCTGTACCTTCTAAATAAGGGAATATGTCCAATATATTCTTACCTATAAAGTTTTCTTTAGCAATCCCTATTGTAGTAACCGCTGCTTGGTTTACATCAACAAAATCCATATAACGATTTAAAATAACAAAGGGTGAATATGCATTTTCAAAAAATGCTCCTTTTAAATCGTTATCAATTTCCGGTGAACTACGCTTCATGTTTATTTAGGTTTAATTTATTCATCAAAATTTATACAGTGCTAATTTGCAGGGTTTTACATAAATTTCCTTGTAATAACTGATGACTGAAAGAAAGCTACCGATGAAATACCCTAAACTATAGATGAACAACACTCAAATAAATATGAAATAGCATTTTTACAAAAATTTGAAACAAAAAAAAAGCCCCAAAAGGGCTTTTTTAATTCTACTAAACTTAATTTCTATTCCTCTTCAGAGGCTTCTTCTTTTTCTATTTCTTCACTAGAAAAATCAGTTATCTTATTATCAGTTAATATATTATACCACTGAATAACCTTTTTAATATCACTTACATAAACACGATCTTCATCATAATTAGGCAATACCTCAAAGAAATATTCTTCTAATTTAATCTTCTCTTCTTTATGTCCTATTGATGTTTTACCACCATTTTCCTTTTCTTGAATCTTTTTAAACACATCTCTTAATGGAACTTCTTCCTCTAAAGTATATATAGCTATTTCAGACAAGACACTTACACTGCTACGTAAACTCACAGTAATTCTTTTACCGTCTAACAAAGACTCAGCTACAAATCCTGTTCTGGTTTGAGTAATTAATTTATATAAACCTGGTTTTCCTGCAACGGATAAAATTTTCTCTAACCCCATAAACTCATTTAAAATTTTAAGTGGACAAATATTACACTTTTCTATTAATTATATAGGCATTTTAACGCCCTTTTTTCATTGCCGGAAATTTCATGCGATAGTCTACGCTAATTTTCCCTTTAGATATATTGGTTAATCTACCTTTTAACATTCGCTTTTTAAGGGCAGATAATTTATCTGTAAACAAGATACCTTCTATATGATCATATTCGTGTTGAATTACACGAGCCAATAAACCATCAAAAGTCTTTACATGTTCCTTAAAATTCTCATCTAAATAAGTAATCTTAATGGTACCTTTTCTATTTACATCTTCGCGAACATCTGGTATACTTAAACAGCCTTCGTTAAAAGCCCATTCATCGCCAGTTTCCTCTTCAATGTATGCGTTAATGAATACTTGTTTAAATCCGTCAAGTTGCTTTTGCTCATCTGCAGTTAAATCTTCATCACCAGCAAAAGGTGTGGTATCTACTAAAAATATACGAATTGGCAACCCAATTTGAGGTGCTGCAAGACCTACACCACTAGCATTATACATGGTCTCCCACATGTTAGAAAGCAAATCATTCAGCTTAGGATAATCTTTATCAATATCATCCGCAACTTTTCGTAATACGGGATCACCGTATGCAATAATGGGTAAAATCATTTATAATGTCTTTAAAAAATCTTGTAATATAATAGTTGCACTGATCTCATCTATCAATGCCTTGTTTTTTCGTTGTTTCTTTTTTAAGCCACTATCTAACATGGTTTGGAATGCCATTTTAGATGTAAAACGCTCGTCATGCCTTTTAATAGGAGTTGTCGGGAATTTCTCTTTCAGTTTTTCCAAAAATGGAATAATGTATACTTCAGATTCAGAAGCTGTATTATTCATTTGCTTGGGTTCGCCCACAACAATAGTTTCTACATTTTCCCTTGGAATATAATCTGATAAATATGTGAAGATTTCTGATGTGGCAACAGTAGTTAAACCGAAAGCTATCATTTTCATGTCATCGGTAACTGCCAAGCCAATACGTTTTTCTCCGTAATCAATTGCAAGAATCTTTCCCAAACTTAATTTTTGGCAAAAATAAAGGATAATTTGTTATATGTGCCCTTGAGCATGGGGAATTACTGTACTTCAACTTATATTTGAGAAAATTTTATGAAAATGACAGAATTAAGAGCACAAATAGAAAAAGCATGGGACAATAGAGACCTTTTAAAGGAAACTGCAACCCAAAATATTATAAGAGAGGTTATTGACCTTTTAGATTTAGGAAAATTAAGATGTGCAGAGCCAACCGCAAATGGATGGCAAATTAACGAATGGGTAAAGAAAGCGGTAGTTATGTATTTCCCTATTCAGAAAATGGAAACCTTAGAAGCTGGTATTTTTGAGTACCACGATAAAATGCCTTTAAAAAGAGGCTATAAAGAAAAAGGAATTCGTGTTGTACCAAATGCAGTTGCAAGACATGGTGCATACATTGCACCAGGTACAATTCTAATGCCTAGTTATGTAAACATCGGTGCTTATGTTGATGAAGGTACTATGGTAGATACTTGGGCAACTGTTGGTAGCTGTGCGCAGATCGGTAAAAATGTTCACTTAAGTGGTGGCGTTGGTATTGGTGGTGTTCTTGAACCATTACAAGCTTCGCCTGTTATTATAGAAGACGGTGCATTTATTGGATCTCGTTGTATTGTAGTTGAAGGTGTTAGAGTTGAAAAAGAAGCAGTTCTAGGGGCGAATGTTGTTTTAACAATGAGCACCAAAATTATTGATGTTACAGGTGAAACTCCCGTAGAAACAAAAGGTGTTGTTCCAGCACGTTCAGTAGTGATACCTGGTAGTTATACAAAGAAATTTCCTGCTGGGGAATTTCAAGTGCCATGCGCCTTAATTATAGGTAAAAGAAAAGAAAGCACAAACAAAAAGACATCATTGAACGATGCACTTAGAGAGTACGATGTTGCGGTTTAATTTTTAAACCAATTCAACTACTTTAGTAATAGCTTGAGAAAGGTAATGACCGGAGGCAACTTTGGTTTTTACCTTTTCTACATTAGAAATCATAGTAGCATAATCTTTAGGATCAAGGTTTGCTAATGTAGCATCCAAATCATCTAAGGAATTTAAGGTAATACCAATTTGTTCTTTTTCAATGAATTTAGCGATAGCAGCTTTTTTCCAAACAATAACCGGTAATCCGCACAACAGATATAAAGATGTTTTATGCGGATTGTTATACAAAAGGTACTTTCCAAAATCTCCTGAACATTCGTTCAAAGCATTACCGTTCCAAATTAAACCGAACGAACCTTCTATTTCGTCAATAACCTCATCTGGTGAAAAAACACCCTGGTAATCTAAAATGGAACTATCGCTTTCAGCATCATTCGCATTAAAGCCATTACCATATAACTTCAGTTTATAATTTGACGGCTTAAGACTGTCCATACTATATAAAAACTCACTTTTCTCTTTCCCCAATCCTCCAGCAAAAACTACATCATAAGGCGTATTTAATGTCGCATGTTTATTACTTGCATGTATATAATCGAACAACTCTAAACTTACCAATCGTGCTGTACATCCATTTTCTTGAAACCACTTTTTCATGGAATCGTTATGTACAATGATGAAATCTGCTTTGTTGAATTTTGCCATTTCACCTTTTAAGTCAGTAGACTTACCCATTAAAAATTTTACATCATGTATAATAATAATGAGAGTACATTTCCTCAAAGAAACAATGCTAGTTATATATCGGAAAAACTTGCTTAACGGATATTGCATACAGAAAACGGATTTTCTTGGTAATAGAAATAAACCTTTTGTTATTCCGAAAAAACTAATAACCGCACCGATAGCGGAACTGGGGTGATTACTTTGCTTAAAACCCAAATTCTTAAATCCATTTTTTTCTAGAACCGTCTCGCAGTCCATCTTTGGTTTGGAAGCTGCATTTTTTGAAAACTTGTAATTTCTAGAAATATAAAAGTGCTTTTCAGAACTCATAAATGATTAGTTAGGTTTATCAATTGCAAGTTTAAGGTTCTTCTTTCACAATTAAAACACTCTTAATATTTTCTTTTTCAAAATATAATCTACCAAAAAAATGTATTTTCAAACCTTATCTTTGAGCTCCAAATAAATAATATGGTGTCCATTAAAAAGTATGATTTTCTCATTGTAGGTGCAGGGCTTTACGGAGCAGTTTTTGCCCATGAGGCTAAAAAAAGAGGAAAAACTTGTTTGGTAGTAGATAAAAGAGAACATATTGGTGGAAATACTTTTTGCAAAAAAATAGAAGATATTAATGTGCATGCCTACGGTGCGCATATATTTCATACTAACGATAAGAAAATTTGGGATTATGTAAATGATTTTGTCCCTTTCAATAGATACACGAACTCTCCCGTCGCCAATTATAACGGGTCATTATACAATTTACCTTTTAACATGAATACTTTTCACCAATTATGGGGTGTAAAAACACCGACCGAGGCAAAAGCCATAATTGAGGAGCAAAGTAAAAAGCATCAAAAAAATAAACCCAAAAATTTAGAAGAGCAAGCATTATCACTTGTTGGGGAAGATATTTATTACAAACTGATAAAAGGATATACCGAAAAACAATGGGGAAGAAAAGCTACGGAATTACCATCATTTATAATTAAACGATTGCCCTTACGCTACACTTTTGATAACAATTATTTTAATGACAGTTACCAAGGAATACCAATTGGCGGTTACAATGAACTCTCTGGCGGACTATTAGAAGGTATAGATGTGCAGCTTGGAGTTAATTATTTTAAAGACAAAATTGCATTGGACAGCTTGGCCAACAAAACCGTATTCACAGGAAAAATAGATGAATACTACAATTACGAATTTGGAAAATTAGAATATCGCGGATTACGTTTTGATCATGAAATTTTAGATACCGATAACTACCAAGGTAACGCTGTAATTAATTATACAGAAGCAGATATACCCTATACCAGAATCTTAGAGCACAAACATTTTGAGTTCGGACAACAGAAGAAAACAGTCATTACAAAAGAATATCCTTTAGAAGCTTCAACAGATTTAGAACCATACTATCCTATTAATGACGACAAGAACAACAATAGGTATTTACAGTATAAAAACAAGGCTTCCAATGACTTAGTCATCTTTGGCGGCAGACTTGCCGAGTACAAGTATTACGATATGCATCAGGTTGTTGGCGCAGCGTTAGCAAAAACTAAAAAACTTTTTGATAATTGAACGCAACCATTCTAAAATGCGCCCTCTTATTAACTGAACCATGCTATAACATTGGATTTCAATTATGTAAGAAATTTACTTCTTAACACAATTTTTTAATTCTTTTTTTGTTATAACTTTGTTCGCTCCGATTAGAGCAAACCTATCAAATTGGATTATATGATTACCAAAAAAGAACAACTTACCGCATTAGTAATTACGTTTAACGAAATTGGATACATTGAAAAGTGTATTGAGTCTGTTTCTTTTGCTGATGAAATTATTGTAGTTGATTCTTTTAGTACCGACGGAACTTATGAATTTTTAAAAGACCATCCGAAAGTAAAAGTCATTCAAAATCCGTTTGAGAATTTTACCGCTCAGAAATCATTTGCCTTAAAACAAGCAACAAATGATTGGGTTTTATTTTTAGATGCCGATGAAATAGTTTCTGATGCATTACAAAATGAAATTACAGAAACGGTAGCAAGTGATACTGATATCTCTGCATTTTGGTTTTACCGCCAGTTCATGTTTCAAAATGAAAAATTGAACTATAGTGGATGGCAGACCGATAAAAATTATAGACTTTTTAGAAAGAGTAAAGCAGTTTTTTCTGATTGCAAGATAGTTCATGAAACATTAGACGTTGATGGCACATCTGGTATTTTAAAAGAAAAATTGACTCACTACTGTTATAAAAATTACGAAGACTATAAAGGTAAAATGTTGAAGTATGGCCGCTTAAAGGCTATTGAATCATTTTACAAAGAAAAAAAGTTTAGTTACGTAATGATGGTTTTAAAAACCAGCTGGAAATTTTTCAACCACTACATTTTACGTCTTGGTATATTAGATGGTAAAAAAGGTTTTATAATTTGTTATCTAAATTCATTGGGCGTTTTAGAACGTTATAATGAACTTAAACAATTGGAACAAAAAAACGAGTTAGCGTATTACTTGGTAATGCCATAAAACGTCCACACGCTTTTTTCCTTTTTTGTAGTATTTCTTATTCCCACATTCTTTGCAATAGATTCTGGTGTTTTATACCCTCTTTTATGGTCTAAGTGCACACAAACAGCACTATATCTTAGTTGCTTAGACTTTAGTCCGAAATTGAACAAACGCTCACCTAGCTCTCTATCTTGACCGCCATATTGCATGCGCTCGTCAAATCCGTTTACATTTTCTATATCCTTTTTCCAACCAGAAGAGTTATGCCCGTTCCAACTAGCATTGGTAGGTGTCACCCAGTTAAGAATTTTAGAAATAAAACCTTGAGCAGTTAGTTTATTGTTCTTGAATGTCTGCGGAATTCCTTTTTCCTTTAGCCATTGAATATTAAAACAACGTTGTTTTTCAATATCATCAAGCGTAATTAGTTTAGAAATATTCATGGGTAGCATATAATACCCACCAGAGATAAAATAACCAGGTTCTTTATTAATATAGTGCACCTGAACAAAATCTTCACGAGGTATACAATCACCATCAGTCATGATAATGTAATCTGCAGAACAGGCGGTTACAGCTTTATTTAATATTCTAGATTTCTGAAAGCCTTCGTCTTCTTGCCAAACATGAACTATTGGGAAATGCACCTTCGCAGACATCTCAGCTAGTAATTCTTTGGTGGGTGCTTTTGATCCATCATCGGCAATAACAACTTCAAAATCTTTGAAAATTTGCTGTTCAAAACCCCAAAGTACCTTTCGCAACCACTCTTCGGCATTATACGTACTAACTATGATACTTATTTTAGGAATCTCCATACTGCATTTCAAATTACTACAAAAATATAAAACTCTTATCTATCTTTGAATTAGAATAGACAGTCTTCAATATTAAAAGACAAATTACAGCATTGTAAAATGAAGTTAAAAGAAATACCTGTATCAATTTACAATTCAGCTAAACTTTTAGCTATTTCTGTTAAAAGAATGCATACTACGCAGAAAGAAGAAATTCCTGTAATTGTTTCTTTAACCTCTATTCCATCAAGATTAGGTACACTTCACCTAACCATTAGAAGTATTTTGAATCAAGATGTACGGCCTAAAAAAATTATTTTATGGTTGCATCATTCTTTAAAAGGTGAAATTCCAAAAAAACTAGCGGTATTAGAATCTGATTTATTTGAAATCATGTATTCCGATTTAACCTGTTCTCATAGAAAATTAATTCATAGCTTAGAATTGTTCCCGAATGAAATAATTGTCACTTGTGATGATGATATGATGTATCGATGTAATTGGCTTCGAACCTTATATGAAGAACATCAAACACATCCGAATAAAATAATAGCTAACCAGACCAGATATATCACCTATACTAATGTTGGTGAATTACAATCGTATAGAAGCTGGGTTTATATTGAAGGTTCAAAATTTAATACATCTGCGGTCATACCTATAGGTGCTGAGGGTGTTTTATATCCACCCAAAACCCTTTCTGAAAAAGTAACAGACTCAACATTATTTTTAGAATTGGCTCCTAAAGCAGATGACCTGTGGTTTAAAGCCATGGCTCATTTAGAAGGAACAGCTTCTATACAAGCTAAGAATAAAGCAAAAACACCCATACCTATAATTGGGTCTCAAAAGCAATCTCTAAAAAAGTCAAATATTGGAGGAGATAAAAACAAGACTCAATGGCTAGCTATAACTAATTACTTCAACATTACTCCAGATAATTTTCTTTAATACAAGCAAAAAACAAATGACAGAGGAAATCAACAAATGCATAGAAGTTTTAGAAAGCGGCGGACTTATACTCTACCCTACCGATACGGTTTGGGGTATTGGTTGTGATGCTACCAATGAAGAAGCTGTACAGAAAGTATTTCAACTTAAGCAACGAGATGATAGCAAGGCGCTAATTTGTTTAGTAGCCAATGATGCTATGCTTGAAAAACATGTAGAAAAAGTACCTGAACTTGCATACGATCTTATGGATCTAGCTACTAAACCTACTACAATTATATACGATAAGCCACGTGGTGTAGCCAAAAACCTAATTGCATCAGATAATACATTAGCCATAAGAGTAGCATCAGATAAATTCTGCACCTATCTTATAGGCAAGTTTAAAAAACCTTTAGTTTCTACTTCTGCCAATATTTCTGGGGTAAACACACCGAAATCTTTTCAAAATATAGATGAAGCTATTTTAAAAGGTGTAGACTATGTGGTAAATTTGCATCGTGAGAAACAGAATAGCTCCGCCTCATCAATTATTAGACTTTCTAATGATAATACGGTGAAGATTATTCGAGAATAAGAACATGCAAGAGAGCTATACAGACGCTTTAAACAACCCAATATTCAAAATAATTTCAGAAGCCGCAGAAGAACTTTCTGTAGACTGCTATGTTATTGGTGGTTTTGTAAGAGATTATTTTTTAAAAAGATCAATACCAAAAGACATAGATGTTGTTGCCATTGGCAGCGGTATTGCACTTGCCGAAAAAGTAGCATCAAAATTAAAGGGGAAACCACAAGTTTCTGTCTTTAAAAATTTTGGTACCGCCATGATTAAAAATGACGGAATTGAATTAGAATTTGTTGGCGCTCGTAAAGAAAGTTATAATCGAGATAGTCGTAAGCCCATCGTTGAAGATGGTACGTTAGAAGACGATCAAAAAAGAAGAGACTTTACCATTAACGCTTTAGCACTTTCGCTAAACAAAGACAGTTATGGTGAATTACTTGACCCTTTTAATGGTATTAAAGATTTAGAAAACAAAATCATTAAGACACCTTTGGAGCCGGGCGTTACATATTCAGATGACCCTTTACGCATGATGCGGGCCATTCGTTTTGCAACACAATTAGATTTTCAAATTGCACTACCCTCTTTACAAGCTATTACTGAGAATAAAGACCGTTTAAAAATTGTTTCTAATGAGCGAATATTAGATGAACTTCATAAAATTATGTTGTGTAAAAAGCCTTCTATAGGCTTTTCTTTACTTCATAAAACAGAACTACTAGAACTAATTCTACCAGAATTAACCGCTTTACAAGGTATAGAGGAAATTGAAGGTCAAAAACATAAGGACAATTTTTGGCATACTTTAGAGGTAGTTGATAATATATCTGAAGCTACAGATGACCTTTGGCTACGCTGGGCCGCTCTTTTACATGATATTGGAAAAGCCCCTACTAAAAGATTCCATAAAAAAATTGGTTGGACATTTCACGGACATGAATTTGTTGGATCAAAAATGGTGTTGAAATTATTTAAACGCCTCCGCATGCCTTTGAACGATAAAATGAAATTCGTTCAAAAGTTGGTTTTAATGAGCTCTAGACCAATTGTTCTTTCTGAAGACTTCGTTACAGATTCTGCCGTACGTAGATTAATTTTTGATGCAGGCGATAATGTAGAGGACCTAATGACGTTGTGCGAAGCAGATATTACGACAAAGAACCCTAAAAAGCAACGCAAGTATCGTCAGAATTTTAAGGTTGTTCGTCAAAAAATTGAAGAAGTAGAAGCTCGTGATCATGTTAGAAACTTTCAACCGCCTATTAGTGGAGAAGAAATTATGGAAGCATTTTCATTAAAACCATCAAAAGAAATCGGAATTATAAAAGAAGCGATCAAAGAGGCTATATTAGAAGGAGAAATCCCGAATGAATATAAAGCGGCACAAGATTTTATGTATCTTAAGGGTGCCCAATTAGGTTTACAGGTTACGAAATAGAATGGCTATTATTTATGGATATTACATTTAGAAAAATTGCCAAAATATCTTTGGTATTAGTTTATTTAGTGATTGTTGCCGGCGCTGTAGTTAGAATGACAGGAAGCGGTATGGGTTGCCCAGATTGGCCAAAATGTTTTGGATACTACATACCCCCAACTGAGGTTACCGAAATACAATGGCAACCAAATAGGGCTTTTGAAAAAGGTCAAGTTATTATTTGGCGAGAGACATTACAGGTTTCAAAAAAAGATTTCACAACTTCCAATTCGTTCAATTCAGAAAACTGGGAATTATATACCAAACATGATTATGCAGAATTTAATCCTTGGCATACGTGGATAGAATATATAAATAGACTTTTTGGCGCATTAGCGGGACTAGCCACTTTAATTTTAGCGATTATGTCTATTAAATTTTGGAAAAAGAAAAAACGCATACCTATATTATCTTGGTTAGTTGTGCTGGGCATGGTTTTCCAGGCATGGCTGGGCGCAACGGTTGTGTATTCGGTTTTAGAGCCCGCAAAAATTACCGTTCATATGCTAATGGCGTTGGTTATTGTTGCCATATTACTATATATAATATACTTGGCCAATACTGAGAACAAACGTATTAGATATGACAAATTGGTATTGAACTTAAGTATCATAGCTCTTCTGCTTACTCTAGTTCAGATAACCATGGGTACACAAGTTCGTCAATTTGTAGATGAGCAAATAGACATTTACGGGTATACCGCAAGAGGTAATTGGTTAAAAAGTCCGGAATTGTTATTTTACGTTCATAGGTCATTTTCCATACTAGTAATTGCAGTAAATGCTTTCTTGGCATATAGGATTACGAAGCTAGACCTAGGTCATTTTAAAATTTATTGGGTCATGTTCTTACTTGTAGTTGAAGTATTTACGGGTATAGCTATGAATTATTTAGATTTCCCCTTTGCTAGTCAGCCATTACACCTGGTGTTAGCTTCAATTTTATTCGGTGTTCAATTCTACATACTTTTAGATGCATTAATGCCTAGAAAAAACTTGGAAACTTCGTAACTTTGCCGTCCCACAAAAAATAAGGTATGATCTATAAAATTCGTGTAATTCTAGACGCTGAAGAGGATATTTTCAGAGATTTAGAGATTGAATCCCATAATTCATTAGAAGAGTTTCATAATGCCATTACTCAGGCATTTGGCTTTTTAGGTAATGAAATGGCTTCTTTTTACACTTGTGACGAAGAATGGAAACAAGATGAAGAAATTGCTCTTTTTGATATGAGCGAATCTGGATCTGATGTACGGTTAATGAACGAAACCTTTTTGGAGGATATCATGACCGAGAACAACCCAAAGCTTATTTATGTTTATGATTTTATGAACATGTGGACGTTTTTTGTTGAGCTTGCAGATATTCAAGAAAATGAAGATGGTCATTCATATCCTAATGTACTTTTTACATTTGGTGAATTACCAGAAACTCCGCCAGAAAAAAACTTTGAGGCTGAGAATAGCGCCTTTGATTTTGATGATACTTTTGAAAATTATGATGATTTGGATTTCGATGAAAATTGGAATTAAATTATATATAATACATTTTATTACCCTTGCTAACCATTAAAAATAAAAGCTTTTTATGATCAACTTATATGCTACCCAAATTGAAAGTATTTCTATACATAGAGTTGGTAACAAAAATAAGAACGAAGGTGTTTTTCTATCAGAAGAGCCTTTTAGACTTAACGATGAAACTACGGGTTTATTAAAGGAATATTTTTTTAAACCTTTTAGAGAAAAAGAAGAAAACTACTATAAACTAGATAATGAAATTGATGTAGAATTTAACGAACTGCATAAAATTGTCAGCCAAATATTTGAAGATACTTCTACGGCTCATATAAATTCTAAAAAAATAGCTTCTTTATTATTTGAACAATCTAACCACCCACATATTAAAAGTGGAGAGGTCTACGTAGCTCTTCTTTCTGGGTTGCTTTTAGATAACAAAAAGGTAGATGCCATCGGTATTTTCAAAAGTGAGTTGAAACATGATTTTATTCAGTTCGAAGAAAAAGATAGCAACCTAGATATTGTTATTCAGCAAGGTATAAACATTAACAAGCTTGATAAAGGTTGTTTAATCTTCAATGTAGATAAAGAAGAGGGTTATAAGGTACTTTCTGTAGATAGTAACAAATATGATACTAAATATTGGTTAGAGAACTTCTTGGGTGTTAATCCACTTTCAGATGATAACTTTAAGACTAAAAACTATTTAAAGTTCTGCCAGAATTTTGCAAAAGATGTTGTTTTACCAGCAGAAGACAAACAACAAGAAGTGTTATTCATGAACCGTGCGGTGAACCATTTTGCAAAAAATGATTCATTTGAAGAATCTACTTTTTTGAACGAAGTAATGGAAAACCCAGAATTGATACCGGAGTTTAAGCATTACAAAACCGAGAAAGGTCCTAAGTATAGCATTGAGGATGTATCTAATTTTGATATTGCAAATAAAGCAGTTTCAGATGCTCGTAAAAAGATAAAAAACGTTATTAATTTGGATACCAATATTCAAATTAAAATGGACTTCATTAATCCAGAATCTGCAGAGAAATATGTAGAAAAAGGATGGGATGAAGAAAAACAAATGTATTACTACTTAGTTTACTTTAACAAAGAGCAAAAGAGCTAATATCATTGACTTAAAAAATCAATACATCATATAAAAAGCCCCTTATTTTAAAGAAATAAGGGGCTTTTCAAATAGTAGAAAATGTTTTAATTATTAATTTTAATATTATGCTCAATAATCTGTTTTACACTAACATCTTCATAATTTCTTCGCACAAAATTAAGGGCAAGATCTAACACTTCTCCCATTGTCTTACAGTTCTTAAAATCCATATCCATAGTAAGAACTTCGATTTGTTCTCTTAGCATAGCTATGTTCTCTGGCGTAGAAATTTCATCGGTTTTACAGATAGCCCGTAACTTTTTAATTCTATTTCCAGAACTTAAAATACGTTTAGCTACCATAGAACGCTCTTCTAACTTATATTGATCAACAGAATCATGCGTTAATTTGTTCCGCACCAACTCAACCATTTGAAAGTTTTCTTTAAAAAATTGCGGTCTGTATACCTTCAATTTACCTTCAAAACATTGTTGATCAAAGTCAATGGCTCGTATTTTATACACTACATGGTCAAAATCATGCGTAGGTACAATAACATAATTATAAGAGCGCATATCGCCCAATAATCGAATCATGCAACGCTCGTTGAATTTTACAAATTCCTTAGCCAATTGCGCTTTTTCTCGTGGTGTACATTTTGGCAAATTGTTTTTTATAAATTCATCGCCTGGTATTCCTGCAATATGCTCTTCAATTAACGTGTCTTTATACACCAAAAAGTTTAGGTTATATGGAGACAGCATATGCTCTAATTCTAGTCCGTAGATACGAGATGCATCCGTTTTTTTGATATAAAAATATGTGAAGTTATCGTTTAAAATATTACGTATTTTAATACGAAAAGGTTTAGAGTTTCCAAACGTGCAAAAATCTACTGCATCTACATTAAGATATTGGTGAATATTATCACTACCATCTGAAAGTAAAATCGAATACACTTTCTTTAAACTATCATCAATTTCTTTTCTATCGAATTCAGAATAATAGGCTCGAATCCAAAGGGTGTCTTCATCATTTTTATCATATACAACTACCGACCCTGAAAATCGAAGCAAATCGTCGTAAAATATAGGAATTTCAATCTTACGACTATAATGATCCAAATAGCCATCTAAAGCCTCGCTTACAGGATAAGCAGGTTTTTTTTTAGACATTAATCTTTCTTCTGACATGCTTCAAATTTACTTACAAAATAATCAATTCAAACTAATAATTGAAAGCTAGTATATAGAATTAACACCTACAACAACATAATACCGCGTGTATACAACATTTTTTTATTTAAGAACTAAAACCTCGTTTTATTTGCTATTCATACCATATGAAACCAAACCAATGATTACGCATATCAAATCCAACATCAAATTACTCCTGTTTTTACTAATTGCATTCAACTCATTTTTAGGGTATGCACAATTAAGCGACCTTCATTTTTTACCACCAATGAAGCAAGGTCAAAACAACGCAGGTATTCAGAACCAAGCTATTTATTTATCTACACCAGAAACGACACCTTTCGACGTTTTCGTTTATCGTGGAACTTCAAATACAATCGAAAGAACAATCACCATAGATAATTTAAATCCTGGTGTTTGGACCTTAGGTAACGGTGATAACAACATTACGCTAGTAGATAACAACAACACCGGTAAAGTACTTACCAATAGCGGATTACGGTTTATTTCTGCTGGGGGACAAAAATTTTATGTTAATTATAGAGGTAAATCTGGCTCGCAAGCTGCATCGTTAACCGCTAAGGGGCGACAAGCTATGGGTACTAATTTTAAATGGGGCGGTGTTCCAAATAAAGGAAGTCACTCCTCAAAATCTAACACCTTAGGTATTATGGCAACCGAGGATAATACCACAGTAGTATTATCTGGTTATGATCCTGGTTGCGAATTTAGAGTAGGCGGAAACAGAGCTGGTATAACTGCAAACTCACATACAATAACACTAAACGCAAACGAATCTTTTGTTTATGAAACCTATATAGGAACATCACCTACCCAAGCACATGAAGATGGTTGGATCGGGGCATCAATAGTTTCTACAAAAGATATTGTAATTAGTAATGGTTCTATAAACTTTGGTAGTGAAGATGGTCAGAGCCATAGAGATGCGGGTATTGATCAACCAGTACCTATTAATAAACTAGGTAAAGAATATGTATTTATAAGAGGAAATGGTAACACTAATGGACTTACCGAATTTCCGTTAGTTATTGCAACAGCAGATAATACTCAAATATATGTGAATGGAAGTACTACTGCCATTGCTACAATTAATAATGGTGAATACTTTAAAATTCCAAGCAATAATTACTCTTCTAATACGGTAGGTGCCAACATGTTGGTACAAACATCAAAAGATGTTTATGCATACCAGTCAATGGCGGGATCAAGCAACTTATATACTCAAGGATTAAATTTTGTGGCTCCTGTTAACTGTCTGTTACCTGATGTAATGGATAATATACCAGATATTAGAAACATTGCCGGAACAACAGTAACCGGGGGATTAACCATTATAGCTTCCGTAAATACTATTGACTCTAATGTAAAAGTATTTGAAGACGGAGTTGAAATTTCAAAACCCGCCTCTACACCAGTAGCTGGATCAAGTGATTGGAAAACTTTCTATATACCAAACTTAGACGGAGATATTAGTGTGACTTCAACTGGACCAATGGCTATTGGATTCTTTGGATATAATGGTGCTCAAGGTGTTGCTGGTTATTTTTCAGGGTTTGACACCGTACCAGAAGTTGTTTTACAAATTAACGGAGGTGTTGAAGGTGATTGTTTTTCTGGTTCAAGTATTTTTGAAGCTTCTGATGATAATTTCGATGCTTACCAGTGGTTTTTTGATGGTGTTGCCATCCCTGGAGCGAATGCCTATGATTATGCCGCAACTATTGCTGGTGATTACTATGTAAGAGGAACAAAAGGACCATGTACTTACGATTCACAAACCATTAAAATTTTCTATTGTGAGCCAGATGTTCAAATTATAAAAACCGTTGACAAACCTGAGATAACAGAGGGGGAAACTGCCACATTTACTATCAGAGCAGAGAACTTATGGTATTTGCCAATCACTAATCTTCAGGTAAAAGATAATATTCCTACAGGGTTAACCTTGAAAGGGGCTTCTACCATAACAGGATCTTGGAATGGAAATGTTTGGAATATAGGCACATTGGCACCGGGCGAAGTTGCATTCTTAACATTAGAAGTAACTGCAGACGAAATAGACATTCTGCCTTTACTCAACCTCGTCAATATAGCTACCAATACTCAAGACCAAACGGAAGCAAACATTACAAGAGATGAGCCTTCCGCCAGAATTATAGTACATAACGATTTTGATAATGACGGCGTTGTAGATAGCGTTGATTTAGATGATGATAATGATGGTATTTATGATTCCGTTGAACAAATGTGTATCATTTCTAGTGATGTAAATTTCACTTCACCATCAAGCACTGCACAAGGTGGTACTGCCGTAACAGAAATTTTCTCCAATTTCTCTGGTTTTTGGAGAAGTTCTACGACTTCTAGAAATCCAGTATTACCAAACTTATCACACGAATTATTAGCATTTACATCCGGAGGAACCACATTTACCACTGGGGTTGCAGACGATAATCTTTATGACTCCAACGGAAATGGTTTATCAGACGGCATAGACTCCAATAATGATGGAATTTCAGATATTTCAGCTACAGAATCTAGCTGGATGGCATTGACCCCTTCAAATAATATTTATAGCGAGGCAACCTTTGAAGCTAATTTAAATGATGGGAATAATGATAATGCTTTAGGATTAACCGTTATAAATGACCCTACCACAGACCCATTAAATCCTTTGTTGACCCATGGGCAAAATGGATTGGATCTTGGTTCTGGTATTGTTAACATTGGTGACACATGGACTTATGAAATAGACCCTATCGTAGCAACTAACGTTGGCGATGGTATACCAGATATATTATTAACCCAAGTTGCAGACCCAAGTGGTGTTGGTCATGTTGTAAGTCTTTATGATGCTACAGGTGCTCCTCTTGGAAATGCTGTACGTGTACAGGCTTATAGTGGTGGAGCACTTGCCGATGTTGTTGGCTCGTACAGATTAGATATTTACCACGCAAACGGAAGCATTTTCTATAACAATACTACAAGAGATTATCGTTTGGCTACAGTAGAATTGTCAGAATTTGGTATTCCCGCCGCTAGTTTAGCTGACGTTTCTTATCTACGATTACAACTTAGTTCAAATGCCGATGTTGCCTTTTTATCTTACAATACCGCGTCTTTTTCTGGATTCTGTGCTAATCTAGATACTGATATGGATGGCTATCCTGATCATTTAGACTTAGATAGCGATGATGATGGTTGTAGTGATGCCAACGAATTTTACAAAGATGATGCTACTGACGGTGGCGATGGTGGTGAATATGGAACAGGAGCTCCTGCGGTTGACCCAACCGATGGTACCGTAAATGCTGCATCTTATACTCAGGTATTTGCTCCGGTAATTGTTTTAGGCAATACCTCAGAATTACTAGGTGGTACTGACATTAACGGTGAAGATGTTGATTTAGGAGATACTTACAATTACGTATTAAGATTTCAGAACACCGGTGATGATCATGCAACTAACTTTACGATAAAAAATGTTCTACCAAATAACGTAAGCTTAGATGATATAAACATTGACGATGCACCAGGAGTAACCAGCAGTTATGACGAAAGTACTAGAACTATAACTTTTACTATACCAGATGCTTTGGTTCAAATTGGTGATCCGGAATACAAAATAAAGATAACGGTATCTGTTGCGGGCGACTGTTCTGAGTTCGTAGCGGCTTGTGCCTCTCAACTAGAAAACAATGCCTATGCTAATTACTCGGGTACTCTAAATACCAATACCTTTTCTGATGAAGATGGTAGTAACCCGGCAGGTGCTTGTACAACAACTCTAGAAGTTGCCGCAAACAATGTATCCGATGCATTGGCAAATTGTAACGTAGCACGTACGGTTCAGCTTTGTGGTGCCAGTGGTACCCTTTCGGCTGGTTTGGGCTTTGACACATATACTTGGGCCATAGATAACAACAACAATGGATCAATAGATTCTGGAGATACAATATTAAATGATGGAACATCTAATACTTTAGTAGTAACCACAATAGGTAATTACATTGTTGAAAAGACGGCAACATCTGGTTGTGCTAACCATACAGAATTAATTTCTGTTGAGCGTTATGGAGAAACCCAAACGAACCCAATTATTAGTTATTTGAACCAAGTAAATTCAGATAGTAATCCTGATAATGATATTCAAGGGGAAACTGTTACATGTTCAAATGACAACAGCTCAATGCCACATATCTTCCTTTGTGGAGATACCGATAGTGCTTTTATACAATTAGGTATTACCGATGCACTAAGCATAAAATGGGAAAAACTAGATGAAACAAGTTGTGATGTTGCAACTTGTGGCGATGCTAGTGACAATTGCGCAAATACCAATGGAAATTGGACTTGGAACGAACAAACCGATTCAGATAACTTTACTGTTACCGAAAGTGGAAAATATAGAGTTGTTATTGGTTATGAAGGTGGATGTTTTAGTAGGTTCTATTTCAATTCGTACCAAAACACATTAGATATTCCTGAACCAGATTCTTCTGATATTATTTGTAATACAGATGGTTCTATTAGAGTAATCGATTTAGGTAGCGGTTACGGTTATCAGTTATATGATGTTGAGAATAATTCAATCGCAGTACCATTTAGTGCTGGTCAAGGTCCTAACTTTAATATCACTAGTCCTGGTACGTACAAAGTTCAGATTACACAACTTAATCCTTCCACTGGAGCACCGATAGCAAATAGCTGTATTTTTGAAACGGAAGAAATAGGAATTTCAGAAAGAATTTTTGAAGTAAACCCTAGCACTACTCCATTTGATTGTACTGATGCTGGTACTATCGCTATACAAGCTTTAAATGTATCCCCAGAATACAGTTACGAACTTTATTTAGACAATGGCAGTGGTGGTAAAGGATCATTGGTTGCTAACAACTTAGTTTCATCAGATAATACTCATACATTTACTGGGCTAGCGGCAGGTGACTATGTAATTGTTACCTCAACAACAGATGGCTGTTTAGATGAGCAAACTATTACTGTAGACGAAATTCCTGAACTTAGGTTAACAGCAACAAATCAAGAAAATATTACGTGTACTTCCGGTGTAATAAATTTAATAGGCACTGGTGGTACAACAGGGTACGAATATGCTATCTATAGTAAAGATGGTAATGCTCCATACACTGACGAAACTACTATTCCCGATTCAGATTTCACATCTAATCCATCATTTTTATTCGGATATGAAGGTACTCCTTCAACATATGTACCTAATGAAGATGGAGAATATATGTTTGTAATTAGAGATGATAACGGATGTTATGGATTCTCTAATATAGTAACCATGGAAGATTTGGGAACTATTTCCATATCAGCTACCAACACGGAAATCACATGTGCAGATTCTTCAACATCTGTTTTAACAATAACTGCATCTGGTGGTAATGCTCCATATCAATACAGTCTAGATGGTGGTACTACTTATCAAACAGAAAATTACTTCAACAATATTTCAGCAGGTAATTATACCATTACAGTTATGGATTCTAGTGGTACTGCCGGTAATGGTTGTATAGAGACTTATGAATATGAAGTTACCCAACCATTTACGCTAACGGCATCACCTTCCATTATAGAAGATGCATCTTGCGATACTTCTGGTGCTGCAACACCTACTGCTTTAGTAAAGATTTTAAATGCGAGTGGCGGTCAAGCTCCGTATCAATATAGTTTTGACGGAGGAAGTACGTTTACCGCAGTTGACGAGCAACGTTTAACACCAGGAAATTATCAATTAGCCATAAAAGATGCTTTAGAATGTTCTACAGATTTAGAAATTACAGTACCGAGTGCTGCTATTGACCCTACATTCACTAATGACATAACGTATGAGTGTGATGGAAACGGAGTAGTTACAATTACCCCTTCTAACACAACAGACTTTACCTATACTTATAAATTAAACGGTACAGATAACACACCATTAGATAGCAATATTTTCAATAATGTTGCTCCAGGCACACAAACAATTACTGTTGGCTATACAAGCTCAATAGCTGCCGACCAAAGTACTTTATTCCTTGAAAATTTTGGATCTGGTGTTACTACACAGATTGCAGAAATAGGTACAGGATATTGCTACGAACCACAAGATGGTACGGATACAGACTGTAATTTAGGTCCTGCCGGTATTCTTGTAAATGCTGAATATGCGGTAACAAACAGAATAACCAATCCTAATACATCTTGGAGAAGCCCTAATGACCATACAGGATTGACCGATGGTAGATTTATGGCAATTGGGGTAAGTACCTCAGCAGGCAATAATAATATTCTATGGTCAAGAACAGGCTTGGAAGCACTTGCCAACCAAGACATCACCATATCATTTTATGCATATAATATATTAGTAGACAATGCATCTGGTAACGACCCAGAGGTATTAGTAGAATTGGTTGATGGTTCTGGTGCTGTAATCAGCAGTCAGGCAACAGCGTCTATTCCTCAAAACAACAACGCAAACGATTGGCATTTAAGAACAGTAACATTTAACCCAGGAGCCAATACTGCTGTTGGTGTTGTTTTACGTACCAATTTAGACAGTGATAATGGTAACTTCTTAGTACTAGATGACATTCAGGCTTCACAAACTCCTGAGATATGTGAACAAACACAAGATATATCAGTTATAGTAGAAACTGGAAAAACTTTTGAGGTAGCCATTTTAGGTAGCACAAACCTTACTTGTAACGGTAGCGATAACGGTAGTATTCGTTTTGAGGTTTCTAACTTTGATCCTACTTTCGGATATCAGTATTCTTTGGATGGAGGTACAAATTGGGTAACCGAAACAACTTCTCCAATAACCACCCCATCTACCCTGGCAGATGGCACGTACAACTTAATGGTAGAAAAGATAGATGACAATTCATGTACTGCAACTTCAGCAACATCTGTTACTTTAACTTCACCTAATGCGTTAACGGCAAGTTTACAACAAACTGCAGAATTTACTTGTTTTAATACAGGTGCAACTTTACAGGCAACTGCTACTGAAGGTACACCAAGTTATGAATACCAATTAGAAAGAACTGATAATACTATTGTTAGAATTTATGATACATCATCACAATTCTTAAACGTGCCAGCTGGTGATTACCATGTTAGAGTTAAAGATCAAAACAATTGTGAAGTAGTATCAACGGCAACTGTAAGTGTAGTTCAACCAGAAACCATTGCTTTCGGTTTAACCGCAACACAATGTTATGATGGTCAAAGTAACGGTACTGTGACCGCAACAGTTACGGATGGTAATGGTAATTACTCGTTCAGGATTAATAACGGTGCTTGGCAAACCCCTACTCCTGCAACCAATTTAGCATATACCTTCAATAATTTATCTGAAGGAACCTATAATGTAGAAGTAACCGATATTTATGGTTGTGTCTCTACAATAGAATCAATAACGATTGCACCTACAATTACACTTAGCGTTGTGCCTGTAAATGCAAGTTTATGTGCGGATGGTAGCTTAACGGCAACAGCTTCAGGCGGAGACAACAATTTCATGTATGCTTTTATCCCTTCTGGAAATACAGTTACTGATGCTGATTTCTCGGCAAGTAATTCAACAACAATTGCGCTGGCAAATATTGGGAGTTATGACATTTATGTAAGAGATAAGGCAAATGCTACAGATGCTTGCCAAACAATGGTTACAGAGACCGTTGCTGCAAATCCGGTATTGGACATATCAGCAGTAGCTACAGACCCAGATTGTCATGATGGCACCGGTAATATTGCCGTGACCATTAATGACGGACTATCTCCTTTCGATTACCGATTGGTAGATGTTACCAATGGAACACCAGACCAAGTACAAACTGATGTAGTAGGTACTACTAAGACATATTACAATTTAGCACCGGGAACTTATGATGTTATCATTACGGATGAAGGCGGCTGTTCAGAGACAGAGACCGTAACTATTACAGCACCTATTGAATTAACTGCCGATGCAGAAGGAAGAACACCAGTTGCATGCACAGGTGACCCTAATGATTTCGGATTTGATATTCTAAATTATCCAACAACAATAGGCACTCTAGAATTTAGTGATGATGGGGGTGCAACTTGGCAAACATCGGATCAGTTTAGAGGATATACATCAGGTTTCGAAGTTGAACCATCAATAAGAACGGTAGATGGTAGTGGTAATACAATTTGTAAAACAGATTTACCAAGGTTAATCATCCCTTTTCCTTTAGATGATTTAGATATTACCATACTTCCAATCATCGTAAATTGTGATGAACTACAAGTAAGTGTACGAGGTCAAAATGGTACTGCACCTTATGAATACACGTATTCAGAGGATCCTGCTAATTTTAACATAGTTACTCCAGTAAATGGATGGACGACGCCTTATGCTACAGGTACTACACATACCTTCAATAATCTAGTACCAGGCAGAACTTATGCATTCTATGTACGAGATGCTGTTGGTTGTGTTAGACAGAGTAGTGTTAACGTAAATGATATCATCACGAACCCAATGGTGATTACATCAGTTATTACTCCTGCATGTGAAGGCTCAAGTAATGGATCAATAGAGTATACTATTACAGATTCAGATGGTTCCATAGAACCTGATATGGAATGGTTCTTATATGATATAGATGGTAATATAATTAGAGATAGTGGCGGCATTGTTAGCTATTCTAGTACAATAAATGTGACAAGCTTACCAGAAGATGAATATTATATTGAGGTACAACAATATAATGGTGGAGCACCACAATGTATAAGTGCAAGTGAAAATGAGATTCTAGAAATGTTGGATGAGATTACAGGAGACACACAATCTATTCAAGATATTTCATGTGAAAGCCCAGGTTTAATTTTAATTGACAACCTACAAGGTGGTGGTGGCACTTATTTCTATACTATTACGGGACCTGCCCCTTTTACTCCTATTACGGCAATCGGTGACAACCCAATAGAAATAGCTGCAAATTCACCTGCAGGAACGTATACCGTAAACGTCGAAGATCAATACGGTTGTACTTATCCGCTTGATGATGTAATTATGAACTTTACTGCAGCACCAAGTATTACTGATGTGGCAATTGCTAATTGTGATACTAATGCATCTGTTACCATTACGGCAACAGGCACGGGTACTAAATTATATTCTTTAGATGGTGGAAGTACATATCAAAATAACGGAGGTACATACAACACTGTCCCTGCCGGCAATTATGATGTATTTATAAAAGATGAAACTGGTTGTACAGACACAGTTAATATAGATGTTCACCCTACCCTACAGGCATCAGCTAGTTTAGACAAACAATTAGGTTGTGATGCCGGTTTTGAGGCAGAAATAGCTATTGAAGGTATTTCTGGTTCAGGTAATTATGAGTTCGAAATTCTTGACAGCTCTTCAGCAGATGTTGAAGCAAGGCAAACTCTTACAGGTGGAGCCATGAATGTACCAGTAGGTGTTCCGGATAATACTATAGACACAGATTATACCGTCAATGTTTATGATATTAGTACCGCCTCTCCAAATTGTTTTAGAACTTTTACAGTAACCATACCTGCGGTTATTCGTCCAGATTTCTCGGCTACTCCTATTGAAGTTAGTTGTTCAGGTGCGGAAGACGGAAGTATAGAACTAGTTCAAGTAAATAATGGAAATAATCCGTTAGCATATACGATAAACCCTATGCCTGCAACGGCTATTTGGGATGCAACCACCCAATCTTTCACAGGTTTACCTGGTGGCTCATATGATGTAACCGCAAGAGGTCCTAATAACTGTACCACAGTAAAAACAGTGGTTATAGATGAAAATGCAGCTGTAACATTTACTGCTCCCGTTCCTGACCAATTTGGTTGTGCTACAGGTAATGATGGTGACAATGCCACAATAACAATAGACGCAAGTTCAATTAATGGTGGTAGTGGAACATACAATCGTTTTGAATTTATAGATGATGTAACAACCAATGTACTTCAAAACAGCAGTAGTTTAACCTACACGCACACAGATGTGGCTGGGGGTGATATTATTGTTCGTGTATACGATGACGAAGGTTGTTCTGCAGAACATATTGTTACTATAAATCCTTATGATACATTTGATACTGCCTCAATTACAGTTGACAGAGAATTGGATTGTGTAAATAGTGGGGAAAATATCACAGTAAATGTATCAAGTACAATTACGAACTCTATAAGCAATCTAGCCAACTATGAATTTAGAATATTGCCTTCTACCACTTATCAAACAGGAGATAATACATTTTTAACACTAGCTATTGGAACATATACTATTGGTATTAGGAATATTACTACAGGTTGTGAAATTACAAGAACCCACACAGTAGAAGACCCAAACACGTTTAATATAGAAGTTAATAAACTTGCAGACGTAATATGTTATGGTACCGATGGAGGAATTGAAGTAACATTTACCGATGCATCATATACAGGTGACTTTAACTGGGAAGTTTTCAATGCTGATGGTACGGCTACCACTCGTACAGATGACGCTGGTACTTTTACAGGTACAGGAACAACGGCATCTATTCCGGTTGCTGCAGGTAGTTACATTTTAAGGGCTTCACAAGTTGGTACACCACAGTGTATTCAAGAAAGGTCGTTTACCATTACTTCGCCTAGTGCTCCTATTACTTTGGCAACAATAGATACCAATGATGTTGGTTGCAGCAATGATATGGGAAGTGCAAATATTATTCCTAATGGTGGTGAAGCACCTTTTAATATTGTACTTACACATATTAGTACTAGCACAGCATACACAGCTAATCAAGTAAATAGCAATTTATTTAGAGGTTTAAGCGATGGTCAATATACAGTACAGGTAACAGATAACTTAGGTTGTACAGAAACCTTTACCAATGCATTTACATTATCTCCTCCAGAACCGATAGTGGCGAATATTCAAACTACTCAAGGCTTGGTTTGTGAAGGCGATACCATTGCCGAAATAATGGGTGGATTTACACCTAGAACGGTTACGACCAATTATAGATATATTCTTAAAACTTACGACAGCGACGCTCCTGGAGCCAATCTAATTCAAACAACAAGTGCACAAACATCTCCTACTTTCAGCAATTTAAGATCAGGATATTACAGCATTACTGTATTAGATGATTTAAACTGTTCAGACGAAACAGCAATTATAGAAATTATTGAGCCTATTGAAGTTAAAGGTCAATTGGTAACAGCGCAAAGAGCAACTTGTTTATCCGATGCAGAGCTATTGCTAACAGCATCAGGTGGTACCGGTCCTTACATGTGGAATATTGATGGTACATCAACATTCAATGCAATGAATGAAATAAATGGTCCAAACACCCATTTGTTTACGGGAGTTCTACCAAATACATATCAATACTATGTACAAGATAGCGAAGGTTGTATTTCTGTTTTAACGAACAGCATTACCATTAACCCAATTATTCCATTAACAGTAACATTGGATAATGATAATCCGACAATTAACTGTAACGGCGATAACACGGGAGTTATAAATGCTGAGGCTCAAGGCGGATTAGGTAATTATCAATATGCCTTATTCTCTGATGCAGGTTTAACCAATGAAGTAAGTCCAAATCAACAAACAGGTCTGTTCACAGATTTATTGGCAGGTTCATATTATTTAAGGGTACAGAGTGATGACTGTGAAGTAACATCAGCCTTAATAACTATTACGGAGCCTGACCCACTTCTAATTGATATCGCAAACACATCAATTACTGATGTAACATGTAATGGTCAAGAAGATGGTAGTATTACGGTAAACATGATTGGTGGATCTGGTATTTATCAATATGCAATTTCACCGAATTTGGATCGCTTTAGTGATGACAATACATTCAATGAATTGGCTCCTGGTGATTATATCATTATAGCACAAGATTCCAACGGTTGTTTTGAACTTGTTGAAGCTACTATTGTAGAACCAGAAGTTTTAGAAATAACTACGGCAAGTACTCCTGAAATTTGTGTAGGCGAAGAAGACGGAACTATTGATTTAACCATAATTGGAGGTACCGCACCATATAGCACACGTTTAGCAGACGAAGCAGATTTTGTTCAAGATAGAACAAGCTTTACAAACTTGGCTGCAGGTGATTACATCATCTATATTGAAGATGCACAAGGTTGCGAAGAGACAATTATTGTAACTATTGATACCGGTGTTGACCTTGGAGCTATCGTTGAACCTATTTATGGGTGTAATGGTAACTTCCCAAGCAACTATGTAAACATTGTATTAAATGACCCAAGCATAGAAGATGATGTTCTTTTTGGATTAGATACTGTTGATCCTATGGAAATGCAATTAACACCTATTTTCAGAGAATTGACACCGGGTACACATTTTATTAGTATTTCTCATGCAAATGGATGTATTGCTACATATGATGTTGAAATATTAGCATTTGAACCACTTGAAATAACTGTGGTTGAAAGTAACATAAATCAAATAACTGCAACGGTTACTGGCGGCAGAGAAAATTATACATTCTACTTAGATGATAGGGATATGGGCTCTGAAAATGTATATTACATTACCGAAACCAATACATACGATGTAACCGTAGTAGATGAAAATGGTTGTGAATCTACTGCAAGTATATTTATAGAGTTCATTGATATTGAAATACCAAATTTCTTTACGCCTAATGGTGATGGAGAAAATGATATGTGGATGCCATTGAACATTGAGATATATCCTGAAATATTCATATCCATTTATGATAGATATGGTAGAACAGTTTATACATTTAAGGACAATGAAGATGGCTGGAATGGTTTCTATCAAAATGCAGAATTACCAACAGGAGATTACTGGTATATAATCAAACTAAATGGTGAAGCAGACACAAGAGAGTTTGTAGGGAATTTTACACTCTACAGATAAAACTTTAAAGAGTGGTAGTTTAAACTACCACTCTTTTCTTTTTAGATAAAATCTTGTAACCAATCAATCCTATAATATGAAATATTGGATTCATGATTTCATCGATATTTAGAATTGATTTCCCAAAAAGATTTACCTTCCAAGAGAAAGTTTACATTACGGATGAATAGATTTTAATATTAAATTGTAACAAACCATTAAGTTACTCGTCAAGTAGGTGTAACCAATCAAAACACACTTGACGTGAGTACCATTTTAACAGTCAATCATCTTACTAAAAAATTCGGGTACCTAACCGCAGTCAAAGACCTCTCGTTTACCATTGAAAAAGGTAACGTTTATGGTATTCTTGGACCAAATGGCAGTGGAAAATCGACTACGCTTGGCATTGTTTTAAACGTAGTCAATAAAACCAGCGGAGAATTTTCTTGGTTCAATGGTCAATCTTCAACACATGAAGCTTTAAAAAAAGTAGGTGCCATAATTGAGCGTCCTAACTTTTACCCATATATGACCGCTTTGCAGAACTTAAAATTAGTCTGCAAAATAAAAGATGTACCGGAAACTAAAATTGAAGAAAAGCTAGAATTAGTTGGCTTGCTTGATAGAAAGAACAGCAAATTTAAAACATACTCTTTAGGGATGAAACAGCGCTTGGCAATTGCCTCTGCCCTATTGAACGATCCAGAAATTTTAATATTAGATGAACCTACCAATGGTTTAGATCCGCAAGGTATTCATCAAATTAGAGAAATTATAAAAACTATTGCAGCAAAAGGCACTACTATTTTACTTGCTTCACATTTATTGGATGAGGTTGAAAAAGTGTGTACACATGTCGTTATTTTAAGAAAAGGGGAAAAACTATATTCTGGAAGAGTTGATAGTCTACAAGCTAGTTTCGGATTTTTCGAATTAAAATCTGATGACTTAGAAAAGTTAACTTCTTACTTAAAAAACAATCAGCATTTTGGCAATATAAAACAAGAAAATGGTCTGGTTACCGCAATTTTAACATCAGAGTTAGATGCCCAGACATTGAACAAACTACTATTTGATAATGGTATTATTGCATCTCACCTAGTTAAAAGGAAAGAGAGTTTAGAAGAGCAATTTTTAGCTTTAACCAAAAATGCCAACGCCTAACAAACCAATAAAATGATACGATTACTTCATATAGAATTTATAAAACTTTGGAACAACAGAGCTAGTAAGGTGTTGATTATCTCATATTTTGCGCTGCTAACATCCATAGCACTGGTAGCTGCCATAAAATTTGACATTGGTCCTATTAAATTTCATTTAGCAGATCAAGGTATTTTTAACTTCCCATACATCTGGCATTTTAATACTTTTATTACTGCATTTTTTAAATTATTCTTGGCAATCGTTATCGTTTCTATGATGTCAAATGAATACAGCAATAAGACCATAAAACAAAACTTGATTGATGGGCTGTCCAAGAAAGAATTTATCTTCTCTAAATTCTTAACGGTAGTCTCATTCTCTTTAGTTTCAACAATATTTGTTTTTATAGTTTCGTTGATTTTAGGTCTTATTTACTCAGATTTCAATGAAATATCTATCATTCTTACCGATTTAGAGTTCCTTTTGGCTTTTTTCATTAAACTAACGGGGTTCTTTTCCTTCTGTTTATTCTTAGGTGTATTGGTAAAACGATCTGCTTTTGCCTTAGGTTTTTTAATACTATGGCAAGTTTTTGAAGGAATTTTTCGTGGCATTATCAGATGGAAGTTTTTTGATAGCGAAACCACTGATGTTATTATGGGGTTTTTCCCTTTACAATCAATGTTCAACCTTATCAAAGAACCATTCTCAAGATTAGGAGCGGTACAATCTGTAGCTAACCAAATGGGAGAGCAATTAGCATTAGATTATTACATACACTGGTATGAAATTGTTATTGTATTGGCATGGATTGCCATTTTCGTATATGGTTCATTAGCCATATTAAAAAGGAGAGACCTTTAATACATCTGTTCAGATAGGTAATTAGTCCCATTTGTTAACCATACAGAAGTTTACATTTTCATTTTGTAGTATATTGTACTGTTTACGAAAATGCTATGAAAAAGAATTGGGACATAAAATTACCCAGGGTATTGGTTCTACCAATATTTTTCATTGCACTGCTATTTGGCACTTTAGAAACCTTAGCACAAGACTGCCCGTCTTTGGTAAGCCCGGCAGATGGTACCAATATGGTATCCGTTGACTCTTCTATTAGTTGGGAAGCCGTAGCTGGAGTACCAGGTTATATAATTTCATTAGGTACAACAATAGGCGGCAATGATATTTTAAATGAACGAAACGTTGGAGCTTCAACAAATTACATATCACCCACTGGATTACCGGAGAATACCGAAATTTTTGTAACCATTACTCTCTTCTTTTTCAATCAACCAAATATAGTCTGCGAGAGTCAAAGTTTTACGACTGCAGCTTTAAGTGAAGTTCCCGATTGTAGCCCAAACATTAGTCCGGCAGATACTGCAAATGATATTAATACGGCAACCAATATTATTTGGGGTGCCGCACCCGGCGCGTCTGGATATTACTTAACCATAGGCACAACTTTAAATGGTAGTGAAATTCTAAATAATGCAGATGTTCAAAATACACTGAGTTATAATCCTTCTATTGATCTACCAGCAGAAACCGATATTTACATAACAGTAATCCCCTATAATAGAATTGGTTTGGCTACAGGTTGCAGCACCACTATCTTCACAACGGCCGCCGCCGCAGAATTACCCTTATGCACAAGTATGGTTTCCCCAGTAAACGGCGAAACAAATGTGCCCCTGAGTCCTACATTAGAGTGGAACGAAATTGCAAATGCAACTGGATACCGGGTATCTATTGGCACATCACCCTTTGAAACTAATATTTTAGAAAATGCCATTCTTTTTAAAGCTTCTACTACAATTATCGATTTTGAGCCTAACCGGACTTTCTTTATTACAATAATTCCTTTTAATGAAGCTGGTGAAGCCATTGGATGTACTCAAGAAACATTCTCTACAATACTGGGTTGCGGACCATATTATGATCCGGTAAGTGGTGAACTTTTAGTCTTAAATCCGTCATTGACATTCCCAGATACAATTTCCTTATGCAGAGGTAACACATCAGATACAATCACTGCACCCGATGAAGCCGATGGCTATAGATGGTACAAATTGGATGGCAGAGGAAATGAAACTTTAATTTCTAGTACCGCAAATGTGTCTATAACAGAAGAAGGAGATTATATCTATGAGGCATACGACATCTTCGAAGACTCAGGCAGATCTTTTGAATGCTCATCATCAAAAACATTTCAAGCAACTATATCTCAGGCACCTGTAATTGAAAATGTCGATGTTCAAATAAGCGCAAATTCATTAAACTATATAATTTCAACAGCAGCTAATGGTGATTATGAATATGCCTTAGATAATGAAAATGGACCATATCAAAACTCTAACCAATTCAACGGAATTTCATTTCAAAATCATACCATATTTGTTAGAGACAAAAAAGGGTGTGGTATTGCCAAGCGTTTAGTGACACAAGATTTAACCGTTAACGGGTTCCCTAGTTTTTTTACACCTAACGGCGATGGTATTAATGACTTCTGGCAATTTATACCACCTATTGAAACCGGTGAAAACAATGTATCCGTTATTTTTATTTTCGATAAATTCGGTTCTCTACTGGCTCAAATAGCTCCAAATACAGATGGCTGGAACGGTAGTTTCAATGGAAAATCCTTACCAGAATCAGACTATTGGTTCAAAGCTTTTTCTACGAATAACAAAATAATAAAAGGTCATTTTTCATTGAAGCGATAGATGCAATGATTCTGTTTATCGAACTCTTTTAACTCGTACATCTTTCGTAATTTTATAGCATGAAATTTAAAGTAGTATCAGACTTCAAACCCACTGGGGATCAGCCAAATGCCATTAAAGAATTGGTGAAAGGAATAAATGAAAATGAAAAATACCAAACTTTATTAGGTGTTACGGGTTCTGGTAAAACTTTTACGGTAGCCAATGTCATTGAAAAAGTTCAAAAACCAACGCTTTTATTAGCGCATAATAAAACCCTTGCAGCCCAATTATATTCAGAATTTAAGCAGTTTTTTCCCGATAATGCGGTTGAATATTTCGTGTCATATTACGATTATTATCAACCAGAAGCATTTATACCTACTAGCGGTGTTTACATAGAAAAAGATCTTTCAATAAATGAGGATATAGAAAAACTACGTCTTAGTACTACCTCTTCTTTACTTTCTGGTAGACGAGATGTAATTGTTATTGCTTCCGTTTCATGTTTATATGGTATTGGTAACCCTGTAGAATTTCAAAAGAATGTTATATCTATAAAAAAAGATCAGGTAATTGCCAGAACAAAGCTTATGCATCAATTAGTGCAGTCTTTATACTCTAGGACAATGGCGGAATTTAAAAATGGAAACTTTAGGGTAAAAGGTGATGTGGTAGATGTTTTTCCTAGTTATGCAGACCACGCATATAGAATTCATTTTTTTGGAGATGAAATTGAAGAAATAGAAGCATTTGACCCCTTCAACAATAATATTATAGAGGTATATGAGAATTTAAACATCTACCCTGCCAACATGTTTGTTACCTCTAAAGATGTATTGCAAAATGCGATACACAACATACAAGACGACCTAGTTAAGCAAATTGATTATTTCAAAGATATTGCAAAGCCATTAGAAGCAAAACGTTTAGAAGAACGTACTAATTTTGATTTAGAAATGATTCGTGAACTTGGGTATTGCTCAGGTATTGAAAACTACTCTAGATATTTAGATGGTCGCCAACCCGGAACAAGACCTTTCTGCTTATTAGATTATTTTCCAGATGACTATTTAATGGTAATTGACGAAAGTCATGTTACCATACCACAAGTACATGCAATGTATGGTGGTGACCGATCTAGAAAAGTAAATTTAGTAGATTATGGATTTCGTCTACCGGCAGCAATGGACAATCGTCCTTTAAAATTTGAAGAATTTGAGGCTTTACAAAATCAAGTTTTACATGTTAGTGCTACTCCTGCAGATTATGAATTACAATTAAGTCAAGGAGTTTATGTGGAACAAGTTATTAGACCAACAGGACTTCTTGATCCTATTATTGAAGTTAGACCAAGTTTAAATCAAATCGATGATTTGGTAGAAGAAATTCAAATTAGAGTTGAGAAAGATGAACGGACTTTGGTAACTACTTTAACAAAAAGAATGGCGGAAGAGTTGGCAAAATATATGGACAGAATTAATATTCGATGTAGATATATTCATAGTGATGTTGACACATTAGAGCGTGTAGAAATCATGCAAGATCTACGAAAAGGAATCTTTGATGTACTTATTGGAGTCAATTTATTAAGAGAAGGATTAGATTTACCAGAGGTCTCTTTAGTCGTTATTTTAGATGCCGATAAAGAAGGTTTTTTACGTAGTAATAGATCGCTTACACAGACAGTTGGTAGAGCTGCAAGAAACTTAAATGGAAGGGCAATTATGTATGCAGATAAGATAACGGCAAGCATGCAAAAAACAATTGACGAAACAGAATACAGAAGACAAAAACAAATCCAATATAACACAGATAATAACATAACCCCAAAAGCATTAAACAAGAGTTTGGATAGTGTACTTTCTAAGAATTCTGTCTCTACTTATCACTTCATAAAAGAAGAGTTAAGAGCAGCTGAACCAGACATGGATTACCTAACCAAAGAGCAGATTGAAAAGCTTATAAAGGACAAAAGAAAAGCAATGGAAAAAGCAGCAAAAGAATTAGATTTTATGCAGGCTGCGAAATTGAGAGATGAAATAAAATCGCTTCAAGAGCAAGAATAAGTCAAGTTTAGGAAAAATTAACCAAAATGGAATTTAGATATATTTAAACTTCACTTAAAATTGTATAAAATACTGGATTATAATTATTTAAATAAAATTTTTAGACAAGACTAAATCTTATAATTTTTATATTAAATGAAAAATTTAGTGAATTTATTGCTTATTGCAGTATGTATAAGTAGTAGTTTAAATAGCTTTTCACAGAAGTTAAAAAGCGATGACATTAGATTAATGGTCGATGAAAATTTCATGACCGCTTCTACGAATTTACATCATTTTTTAAGATTACCAAATGACGGTAATTTTCCCGAACAAATTGAAAATAATAAAGCTTGGTGCGATAGTGTTTTTAAAAGTTTAAAATTCAAAACACAGACCATAATTACCGAAGGTGCACCCCTACTTTTTGCCGAAAAAATATATCATAAAAACAGAAAGAGTATTCTATTTTATCTACAAATTGACGGGCAACCTGTCGACCGTTCTGAGTGGTCTCAAAACGATCCTTATGAACCCGTTTTCAAGACCTTGAAAAATGGAAAATGGACAACGGAAGAATTTGATTTTAGTCAAAAAAACATACCAGATGATCTAAGGATTTTTGCAAGATCTGCATCCGATTCTAAAGGTCCGGCGATGTCATTAATTTCAGCACTGAAAATTTTAAAAGAACAACAAATTATTCCAGAATACAACATAAAAGTAGTCATGGATTTTCAAGAAGAACTTGGCTCACCAGATTTACCAAAAGCTGTTCTTAACAATAAAAGCCTCTTACAAGCAGAAATGCTTTTGATAATGGACGGCACTAGACATCTTTCTAATTTACCAACTTTGACATATGGCGCCAGAGGTATTACTACAGCAACAATTACCATTTTTGGTTCGACCGATGCATTGCATAGCGGTCAATATGGAAATTATGCACCGAACCCCGTTTTTAAGGCAGCACAATTAATAAGTAGTTTCAAAGATGAAAAAGGCATAGTTCAAATTAATGGGTTTTATAAAGGTGTCCATTTATCTGATCGCGATAAAGAACTACTTAATTCTATACCAGAAAATATGGACAGTCTAAATTTGAGACTGGGCATTGCCACTTCTGAAAAAGTTGCAGACACCTATCAAGAGGCATTACAATTTCCATCTTTCAACATTAGAGGCTTAAAAGCTGGATGGACAGGCAAGGAAGTCCGCACTCTAATACCCGAAGAAGTTATTATTGAAATAGATATGCGATTAGTACCTGAAACACCAGGGGAAAGACAAATAAAATTACTACGGGCGCATATTAAAGAAGAGGGGTTTTACATCGTGGACTCTATACCAACTAAAGAAGAAAGAGCAGCTTACCCTAAACTCGTGTCTCTCGATTATAGAATTGGCTCAAAACCATTTAGAACAGAAATGGATAGTTCAATCGGTGAGTTTTTAAATTCGGCTTTAACTAAAGTGTTTGGTAATAAAATTGTAAATATGAGAACTACCGGTGGATCCCAACCTATGGCGCCATTTATAGAAGCATTGAATATTCCCGCAGTATCTATTCGAATTCCCAACCCCGATAATAATATACATGCCCCTAATGAAAATCTAAGAATGGGAAATTATAAGGAGGGTATAATTTCATGTATTGCGTTATTAACTGAAAAACTACCATAAAAAAAAGTGCTTTGATTTCTCAAAGCACTCAACTAAACAACTCTAACCAACCTAAAAAAAACTTAGTACTTAAAACTTATTTTAACTCAATCAATCTTTTTGGTTTCGGCAAAGCCTCTTCCTTTTTTGGAATATTGAATTTTAAAATTCCGCCTTCATATGTCGCTTCAATATTATCTGTTGCAACTGTATCCGGCAAAGTAAATGATCTTTTAAAAGATGAAATACTAAACTCTCTTCTTGTAAAATTCTCTTTTACTTCTTCATTCTTTTCTTTAATTTCTGCTGAAATAGTTAATACTGAATCATCAATTTCAATTTTGAAATCATCTTTAACCCTTCCAGGTACAAAAAGTTCTAATTCAAAATCTTTCTCATTTTCTTTGATGTTCACCGCAGGTATGGTAGCACGTTTATTTTCTGTACCACCAAACCAATCTGGTCTAAATAACTCATTCATTAAAGCTGGGAACAGAACCTCATTTCTCTTTGTTAAACTCATAATCGTATATTTTAAAAAATTAATTCATTATTTGATTTGAATAGAACAAAGTATGTACCAAGCAAAATTTAATGTCATTTTGTCCGATAAATAGAATTAAATACTGCCATTTTGTCTTAAATTTATCTTAAAGAGTACGTATTATGTTTATTTAAGCGCTATTCTAGTGACAAGAATGACTAGTTTTATTGATAGAATTTTTAAAATGGATAAACTAACCAACTTCTTTCATCAAATACGTACTAAAATTGCCTTCTTCCCTACTATTATTTCATTAGCAGGTTTATTCTTAGCATTCTTTATGATATTTCTAGAACAACAGAATATTTCTGGTTACCTCATGAAAGTGGCTCCTATTTTAGTTATTGATGATACAGATACTGCCAAAACTATTCTAAGCACTCTAATAGGAGGTTTAATCTCGCTGACCGTATTCAGCTTCTCTATGGTTATGGTGCTATTGAACCAAGCTTCTAGCAATTTTTCACCAAGGGTTTTGCCCGGTATAATTTCAGATGAAAAACATCAGATTGTTCTAGGGCAATATATAGCAACCATACTTTACAATATATTTATTCTAATTTCTATTGAACCTACAGAAAAGTCATACCAAACTCCGGGCTTCTCTGTGTTATTAGGTATTATTTTAACCGTTATTTGCCTAGCAGCCTTCATCTATTTTATTCATCATATTTCACAGGCTATACAAGTAGGTAATATTTTAACGGCAATTCATTCCCGAACCAAATCTGAAATAAAATCTATTGTAGATGAACAAAGTGATAATTCATTTCAGTTTCCAAGTCATGATCATTGGGAGGAGTATGAAATAACAGAATCTGGTTATTTTCATGGATTACTTCATGATGATTTATTAGAATTATGTAGAGAGAACGATATAAAAGTTATAATTCAACTACATAAAGGGCAGTTCATATTAGATGGTACCATTGGTCTATTAACAGAAACACCTATAAATACGGATTTAAAAACTAAACTTATGGCTACGCTACTTTTTAGTCATGAAGAACTTATAGGTGAAAACTATATTTATGGGTTTAGGCAAATTTCTGAAATTGGAATAAAGGCAATGTCTCCAGGTATTAATGATCCTGGCACTGCTTTAAATACCATCGACTATCTAACCTCTCTATTCATTGATTTAATGAAAAAAGCCGATTTTGAATACTTGACGGATGAGGAAGGGACTAATTGGTCGCGTATTAAATGTGCCAAGTTTTCTGAGATATTATTTAATGTAATGGCTACATATAGATTATACTGTAAGCATGATATAACAGTGATGAGAAAACTACTACACATGCTAAAAACATTAAGCAATCATGTTATTAATTCTAATCAATTAACCATTATAGAGGAAGAAATAAAACAATTAAGAGAAGATGCAAACACCAATATTGAAAACAAAAGGGATTTAGAACAATTAGATGCCAATTTCATTTCTTGGTCTTAATTATAATGCGCCTTAAAAATTGCGATTAACATATTGGGTGGCACAATTTTACTAGGGTATTTATGCATAATAGTTAACACTTGCTGAATTGCGCCTGGTGGCAATCCCATTTTTAAACCAATATCATATATTCTTTTAACCTCATTTGGTTCTTGATTCTCATCAACATTCATAAGAAGAACCAATCTATTGAATTGTACGAGCCTATCTGACTGAGATTTAGGAATAACATGCTCAACATCAGTATTAAAAAGACTATCAAACGTTTTCTTACTCACCTCTAATTGCTGAGCAACGGAAAATAAAAAATCATACTCCGATTCTTTTATTTTATTATCGATTTTCGCAAACGAAATCATTTCTGATAAAATACTTAACTTCTCTTTATTAGTAGGCATATTCTTACGTAACAATTTGATATTCAGGGACTACATTTTTAAACGTAGCAAACCATTCTTTATTTCATCAGACGCAATATCATATTATTTTTATGATACTGGAAATTGCCAAACTTATTTAGCTAAATATTTTTTTATAACCTGTTCTCCTTCAGAATACTCTTCACAGAAATGTAAATCATATAAAAAATTTCTAATCGTATCCTGAGGTAAACCCATGTGTAATCCTTGTTTATATGAAGCTCTCACCCACTTGAAATAACTTTTACGTTGTTTTTTATCACGTAATGCCATCTTATAAAATCGTATAACCTTACTTGTTAAATTATCTGGAAGAATAAATATTTCCTCCTCTTTAATGTACTCATCAATAACATCTTGCATTAGCCCCAAATGACTGCCAATAGAGCAAATGAATTCGTATTCGGTTTGCTCTAAGGCATTATTAATCATTGAGGATTGAATCATGCCTGAGATAATTTTTAATTTTACGATTTCGGTCCCCATAATCTTAAATTAGTAGATTCTTTTAATCACTTACTTACTATTTTTTCTTTCAACACTATAAAATCTGATCTTCTATTTACTAAATGATCTTGATCAGAGCATTTAACTCCGTTACTACAGTTATTAATCAACATGGTTTCACCATAACCAAATGCGCTTAAAATTCGATCTGCAGATATTCCTTTACTTATTAAATATGTTCTTGTCGATTTTGCCCTATCATCTGAAAGGCGAAGATTATAGCTATCTGTTCCTCGTGAATCTGTATGAGATTCTATTTTAATTCTCATATCTGGAAATTGCTGCATTGCGAATAACACCTTATTCAACTCTATTTCTGCACGAGATGTTATAGCAGATTTATCGTAGTCAAAATAAATAGGATCTACTTTTATTTTTTCAACTTCACCATCATTCTCCACAATCATATCATAAGGTGTCAAGAAAACCACATTATCAAAAGATGGCTCTTCAGGATTTTTAGAAGTTGGGACTAACACCGTTTTCTTAGAAAATCTCTCTTTGAAAAAGACCAATCTATTCTCCCTATTACACGGCAAATTAATTTCATAATTACCGTTCTCATCTGTTAAAAGAATTTCACGTAAACCATCTTTTGGGTTCTTAACTTCAATATTCGCAAAGGGAACAGGTTCCTTTGTTATTTCATTTAAAACTTGCCCCGCATATGTTAAACAATCTACTGGCGCCATTTTTTCGAATGAATAAATATCATCGTCACCAACACCACCCATTCTATTGGAAGCAAAGTAACCATTGCCATATTGCTCTTCCATAATCAATGAAAAATCATCCATATTGCTATTAAACGGCTGGCCCATATTTACTGGTAACGAATACTCGTCCTTACCCAGAATTTTAGATTTAAAAATATCTAATCCACCTAGTCCGTAATGACCATCAGAAGAAAAATATAATACATCATTTACAACATAGGGGAACATTTCTCTACCCTTCGTATTAACAGCAGGACCTAAATTCATAGGTTTGGAGACCACTCTACCATCTCTAGATAAATCAACAACATAAATATCTGACCCACCAAAACCACCTGGCATATTAGAGGTGAAATATAAATATCTACCGTTTGAGCTTAAAGCCGGATGACCACATGAATACTCTTTATCATTTATAGAAAGTTCTACAACATCATTGACCTCACCATTATACAAATTACCTTTTACAATTTGCATATTAGATAGACCATCCTTATTTGCTTCTAATTTTCCCTTTTTGAAATAATTTCTGGTAATATAAATACGCTCTTTATTTTTGGACAAGGCAACGGAAGCATCATGAAAATCTGATAACCTATTGGCCGCAAATTTTTCTGGAATATAGTTGCCATCAGCAGGAATGGTTACAAATAAATCTAAATATGGCTGATTGTTCCAAGGATAGATTTTGCCACCAGCTTTAATAGAATCTCTAGTACTAGAAAATACAATTTTACCCTCTCTGTAAAATGCAGGTGAGAAATCTGATTTTGGACTATTAAAGCCAAGCGTATCCATTTTATATATTGAAGTTGTCAATAATAAGCTATCTAAATGTTTTTGCTGCGCCAATATCATTTGTAAACGATCTTGATCTTTATAGTATGAAAACAAAACCTCATCTGCCCTCTCAGCATCTAAATCTGCCTTTAAACACTGCACAAGTTTTATGATATTATTCTCACCAACTTCATTACCTTTTAAAACATATAATTTAGAGTACCATTTCTCTGCATTGGTATAATCACCTATATTAAAATAGCTATCTGCCAAGTTCTGAATAATACGGGTATCTGGTTTCTTATTTCTTGTGGCAATATCTGTATATAAGGATATTGCTTTATCATATTTAAAATTTTCAAAATATTCGTCTGCACGTGTTTCCTTTGTCTGTGAATAAGACATAAAAACCGTACCTAACACTAAGTATGTAAATAGTAATTTTATTTTCATAGTTATATTTTTAGAAGAATCTTGGCGATAAGGCTCTCTTTTTCAAGCCCTCTAGATTGTAGGTTAATATTATTTCATGAGAACCACTATTATAATCACCCAAGTTGGTGGTAGTATAATCATAGGCATAACCTAAAAAGAACTTATTGGTTATATGAAAGCCTGCCAGGGCACTTACAGCATCATCATACCTATAAGCCAAACCAAGACTTAAGCGCTCTCTAAGTAAAAAGTTTGCAGACACATCTACTGTTATTGGGGATCCTGCTACATGTTTTGTTAGAACCGCTGGTTTAAACTTTACCGAATCATTAATATCAAAAACATAACCACCCATAAAGTAATATTGACTCTTGCGCTCTGTAATAATTTCGTCGTCGCTGTCGTACAATTGAGAATTCAATAAATTGTTACTTGAAGCTCCCAAATACCATTTTGCTCCATAATAAAAAATACCGGCACCTACCATTGGTCTAAGATCATTTAAGTTCTCTTGAAAAATTGGATCTAGACCATTGGCATAATTACCTTTAGAATAATCTACATTTAGAATATCTAACCCCGCATTTAAACCAAGTGACAGTGTAGTTTCGCGACCTGTTTTAATATGGTATGCAAAATTAGCATTGACTTCAAAATTATTTGTAGCCCCTAAATTGTCGTTTACGATAGTGAGTCCCAAACCTATTCTATCCTTTACCAGACCATGGGAAGAAAAACTTTGAGTTTCTGGTGAACCATCTATACCCACCCATTGTGATCTATACAAAAGACTTGCCGCCAATGTACCCTGCGTGCCGGTATAAGCGGCATTTAAGGTTTGCGTATTATACATATACTGTGTGTATTGTGCTCTTTGCTGACTATAGCCCACCACAGACACAAAAACAAAAGCTAAGGTTGAAAGGATTTTTATAATTGATATATTGTTTTTCATATTGATATTTATTTGGAAATGTGAATGAATTAAAGTTTTGATTTTATCTAGCTAGGTGTAACCAACCGACCAAATCTCTATTCAACTCAGGTATATTAATAACATAGTAATAGGTACCAGCTGGCAAATGATCTCCTTTGCTTAGAACACCACCTACATTCGCAATTCCATCCCAGTTATTCTGATAGTTCTGTGTTTCAAAAACCAAGTTTCCATTTCTATTATAAACACGTGTAGTATTTAAATAATCTGTAATACATTCCACCTCGAAGAAATCATTGAATCCATCTGAATTTGGCGAAAACTCATTATAGACTTCTAGACAAAATTCTGCCCCTAGAACTTCACCACATCGCATAGTCTCAATTTCTGTACGTAGTTCTTTATTTGGTGTACATGAATCTGTACTTAAATATGCAACTTCTATAACCGCATCCTGTAGGCTGTTCCAGGTGATAGTTACAAAATCATCTGTGGTAGTACCACCGTCTGTAATTACACCACCAGTAACCGTCCATACATAATTGGTTTGATTACTTTCAGTGAAATAAGAATAAGACTCCGTGCTAATACAAGCTTCTTCTGTTTGTCCAATCAATGTAATTGGTGCGTCTTCAGTAACCGTTGCTACTATTTCTAGCCTACTGGCACTTTCACAACCATTTTCCAATCGAGCTATATAGTAGTTACCCGAAGTAAGTGCATCGGTTGGGTTTAGCATATTGCCACCTACCGCACTATCATAGAATACTACTTCATTTTGATTTACTTCTAAATCACCAATAACAGGATTAGCAGATGCACAAAAATTCTGTGTATTGGTAGACGTTGTAGGTGCATCAACTTCTATAACTTGAACAGTTATGGCTACACGGGCAAAAATATCTATTGGAAGGTTTAATAATCCTGTGAAATAAACACCGCCATCTACTAACGGGGTATTGTTACTTAGAAGACCACCGCCAACTAAAGCATCAAAGAAAACACCGTCTTCTAAATCTAGTTGTAAATCTAAAATAGTAGGATTCTCAGATGCGCAAAAAACCTGCGTTAAATCTCCAATAGGTAAATCTGGAATTGGTAAAGGAAGTTGTTCTGTTACGGTACATACACCAGAACTCATTATCAGCTCTACAATATTATCAGCATCAGAAAGTACATCTAAACCGGCTATATCAATAATATATTCTAAACTAGAATCTAACGTACCAACGTAATTTGCACCATTTAATCTTAATGTAACCGTATCTCCTTCACTAACATCTCCCGAAACAGAACCGGTCAAAGAAATATTAGAATTGATATTATTTACGTCGATAATATCTTGCAGGGTAATTGTAGTATCTAAAGTAGCATCAATATCAAAATTAGAATCTAACACTGTTACATTCACCTCTTTTAAATCCCCATCGGCATTTGCACAATCAACAACTTCTTGTTGTAATCTAACAAAATAATCATATGGAGAACTACCTTCATCCAATCCATTAATAATTAAAGTACCAGCATCAGATATGGTATACGTAATATCACCAACAACCATATTATTAGTAATTTGATTTGTAGCATCCACATCAAAAAACCATTCATAGCTACCCTCTATTAGGCTTGTAGGCACCAGAACAACATCATTAGAACTACATACAGGATTCTCTGCCCCAGATACATCTATATCTGCTGCTGTAGGTATGTTTAAAACATTTACAGTAATAGTTGCCCTAACAGATTCTTGAGAACAACCAGGTAAGGCAACACCTATATAAAAATTAGTAGTGGCATTTAAAATACCTGTATTAAAGGAAGCTCCTGAGTTTAAGTTTGCCAATAAATTACCGCCAACTAAGTCATCATAGAACCTTAATTCCAGTCCGGTTTCATTTTCAATGGTAGTTAGCAAATCTATACTAGTACCAGCGCAAATTGTAATTTCCTCTGAGTTAAGCGTAGCTGAACTTGAGTTTGAAAGATTCAACAATTCTGAAAGAGATACAATTGTATCAATAACTATATTGGCCTCAACATCTAAAGCATCACTATCAACATTCACTAATGTTAAATCACCAGCTTGGTTTTCGCATCTACCATTCGTGGTCGTCAATTTTGCATAAACAGAGAAAGGCGTAAAGTCATCTTGAAGTCCAGAGATGGTCAGCTCACCATTAGAGTCTATACTATAAACTACACCATCAACATTTAAATTGTCAGTTATTTCATTAGTTCCATCCACATCAAAATACCAATTAAAGTCACCCGCAATTTCACTTGTTGGATGGTAAATAATATCTCCCGAAGCACATAAATCGCTATTTTCTTTTACTACAGTTATATCATTAGCAGTTGGTATAGGACTCACAGAAACTTCGACCGCCATTCTTGGCGACTCATTTACACAACCAATTTCGCGAGAAGAAACATAATAAATTGTAGATGCCGTTAATGCATTGGTTGTATAACTTTCCCCAGAATCTAAAACTGCTAAAAGGTTTCCTCCTATTTCTGTATCATACCACAATAACTCTTCAGTACCTGGGTCTTCTGTTGTTGCAATTAACATAGCAGGCGATCCGTTACAAACAGTTATATTTTCAGAGCTTGGGTCTAATTCTGGAATTGCTGGAGCACTGAAAACATCAAATATATTAATGCTCTGATCTAGGTTAACCCCCAATAACGAACTTAAATTAATAGTAATTCTATCTATAGTAACATCAGGATTAATAGGTATAGTTACTGAACCAGTGTCTGTTAACAACCCTAATAAATCTAAATCTAATAGATTACTTAAATTATCTGTAAACACGTTGGTTGAAGAACCATTATCGGCAGATATTTGAATATTATTTATAACATTTAATTGTAAAAGAGATGGATCAACACCTATGGTAATATAAAACACATCGGTAGGATCAGACGGGGCATCAAAATAAAACGTTTGGCTTATAGAAGCTGCAACGCCTACTATACCTAAACCTAATTCTGAATACGTGTCTTTATCGTTATCGATGGCAAATTCAGGATTTGTAACGCCTGCACCTGCTAATTGTAAAAGATCTAATGTTATACCGGTACCATCAAAAGAAGTATAATCAGCATTTAAACAACTGCTAGAACTTGCTGCCGTAAATGCACCATAAACATCTAATTCTTTTAAAGTGTTTAACCCAATTAATGAACCTACTTTATTTTGAAGTCGGATTCTATTATAAGCTGAATTTGGAGAAACGGACATAAAGTAATCACCCATACCATCGGTAACCACTTTAACACCATTCGTGTTAAATGAATTTGCTATACCAGAATCTGCTTGAAGAATTGTGGTGTTATTATTTTTAACATCTATAGCAAACTCTTGGTTCCCTAAAATTACAATTCCAGCTACATCGGCAAGAAGTCCCCCTAAATTACCACCCAACAAAAAGGGTAATAAATCATCTTCAGTATCTAAACGAATAAAACTTGTCTGGTTTGCGGGTATCTCTGTAGGAAATTCTAATTCTAAATATCCTGAATAAGAGCCAACACCTAGTGCCAGACCAGAATTAGCATTAATGATGGCACTTGACAAAAGATTTTGATCTATTGCTTGCCCAGAATTAACAACCTGACTCTCACTTATTATGGTATTGGCAAATTGCTGTTGCCCAAAGGCAGATTGCATACTTATCAAGAACACAATAAAAACTAAAACAAGTAAAAATCGATTTAAGTATTTTTTCTTCATAGCATTAATTTTGAAGGGTTTTTCCTACAATGATAACGCTAATCAATTATAATAGATATACGACAACTATTACTTTACGATATATAACAATAAAACATCGATAAAATGCATAAAAAAATCGATGAACGACACATTTCGTGCTAAAAGACTATTTAAGTGTTATAAAATCATTTATTTAATACATCAATCGATATAATTTTCTACATAATAATTCAAAGAATGAAAACATAAATAACTGATACAAAATAAATTAATAAAAAAAGACCTGAACATACAGGTCTTTTTTTCTGATTGGCAAAAGCCATGTCAATCATTATTTATTTAATAAATACTTGTGTGAAGTATAACATACCTTCTTGTGATGCTGATACAGAAATTGCTGTTTCAGAATAATCTCCTTCAATATTTTTTAAGTGACTAGCACTTGCTAACCAAGCTTCAAAAACACCTTCTGCAGATGTAAAGTTTCTACCCACATTTTCAGAAACTCTTGTGGCATTTAAATCAACAGATAATTCAGAAGATCTTTGTGCAAAATTATCATGATTAATTTCATCTAAAGAAATCATATAAGTGTTATGATCAACAGTATAAGATTGCGCTTGATTATTATAAGATAATTGAGATAAACCATTCTCTAATCTATAGTTATTTATCAATTTAAATATTTCCAGTTCCGTTTCATTATTCTCTAATGTTACATCTGTGGTAGATGTTGTACTTAAAACTTCTTCTTCTAAAGCTTCAGTTTTACTACATGAACTTGTTACTACTAAAATCAACATTAAGAATACAATTGAGAACTTCATTTTAATTGGCTTTGTTATTATACATGACAAAGTTACGTTCGGTACAAAGCTTAAAAACAGATTCTTCGGGCAATGGACCGTAAGTGTCGGCCAGTAGTTTAATCTTATAGTCAACGTAGTATTTATCTTATTTTATAGAAATACTTTATCGAAGTAATTGACTGATAATCTTAATAGCAGGAATTCAAAAGTATATTAGTAATAACAAGCGAGGTATATTATTGATTAACCCATCCTTATTATATATACAAGTTTAAATAGATTCATTTTAAAAAATAAAATGGGGTCACTATATATGAATCACCTATTAATATGATATTGAAACCAACAGGTCATATTTTTATAATAACTTGCAGTCCTTAAAATTGCGATATGACTAATAATGATGTTTTTAAAAAATTAAGAGTAGCTTTAAAATTCAGGGATGATCAAATCGTTGAAATTCTTCAGTTAGTAGATTTTAAAATTTCTAAAAGTGAATTAGGTGCTTTCTTTAGAAGCGAAGACCATCCTAATTATATGGAGTGTGGTGATCAAGTACTTCGTAATTTCTTAAACGGATTGGTCATTCATTTGCGTGGCACAAAAGAGGACCCCAAAATACCGGGCGAAGTTCTTTTAAGTATGTCTGGAAATACGGCGAAATCTGCTCCAAAAAAGACAGTGAGAGAAGATTTTAAAACTAAGCAAATGAAAAAAGTGGATACTGGTATTAGCCATGTGAAATATAAAAACAAAAAAAAATCATGATGCACCTCTGTGTATCATGATTTTTAAACGGCAATCTCAATAGGGATTACGCCTTTACACGTACAGGAATAGTATATACCTTACCCTCCTCTACTTCAGCCAAATTAACCTTTTGATAGTTTAATTTGCTTTTGACAAAACTTTCCATTTTATCAAATTTTGTATTTACAGATAATACTACAATTTCACCATCTGAGTTCAAGGTGAAACGAACTTGTGCTGTTAAATCGTTATGCATTTCAGAGAAATTATTCTCTGATAACATTTCTGATATCTGTATTGAAAGATTTTTTGTAGGGTTTTCACCTTTTACATCGTTAGCTAATACATTACCTGTTGCAAGTAGCATTGCAGCTACGACTACTAAACTTAATTTTCTCATGACTTTTTGTATTTTACTCCAGTTATTCTGAAGTATGATTAATAATTGATTGATGATGAATTACTAAAAAGACGATTGTAAAATAAGAATGTTACAATTTAAACTCATTTTAACATCTCTTTAATAGTAATTCCTCAATTATACACCCCAAATTTAGAAATACAAGTCATGCGAAAAACATGATTACAGAGTCTTAACCATTATTTCATTTCGGTAACATAAAATATAGATTTCCTCCTTTTATGATTACGATTACTTAAAACAGAACACACAATAAATACTTAATAACTGATATTTCTATATTAATTGACAAAAAAAAGAACGCTAAATAAGCGTTCTTTATAAAATGGTAAGTGGTAATTCTACTAGTCTGCTATTTCTATTGGAATAATGTAAACTATATCTGAATTGCCCGGTTCAAGATTTTTAAAATCAATACCGTTCTTTAAAAACTCTTTTAATTTACTATTGGTAGATTCAATTGATAATAACCTGTACATACCATCTTCTGCAACGGCAATTTTAATTTCGGCTTTGGCTCCTCTTATTTGATCAGGTATATCCTCATCAGCTAACATCTCATGAATTTGAGAAGTTATCCACTTTGTTCCTTTATCCTCATTAGACTCGGTATCATGAGCCGTAACAGTTCCAATCCCAAATGTTAACATTGCGATTAAAATAATTTTGACTTTTTTCATACTATATATTTTAAAGGTTTGAAAATTACACGTACTTATTGCATATACTACAAAATAACGTATTTAAAATATCAATATGATAATTTTAACATCTATTTAATATTAATTTAATAATATACATAGTTTTTAGCCATATAAACTGCATTTTCAATAATTACATTAAAACTTAAAACAAAAAAAGACCATTCAAAATGAATGGTCTTTAAAAATATGATAAGCAAATGAGTTTAAGCCAATACCGCTTTAACCTTATCTGCTGCTTCTTGAAACTGAACAGCTGATTCAACTGCAAGTCCAGAATTGTCGATAATCTCTTTTGCAAGCTCTGCGTTAGTACCTTGTAATCTTACGATAATTGGCACTTTCATTGCATCGCCCATATTCTTATAAGCATCAACAACACCTTGTGCTACACGATCACAACGAACGATACCACCAAATATGTTTATTAGAATTGCTTTAACGTTAGGATCTTTTAAAATAATTCTAAAAGCTTCTTCAACTCTTTTAGCATCTGCAGTGCCACCAACATCTAAGAAGTTAGCTGGCTCACCACCTGCCATTTTAATTAAATCCATAGTAGCCATTGCAAGACCTGCACCGTTAACCATACAACCAACGTTACCATCAAGATCTACATAGTTAAGACCTACTTCTCTAGCTTCAACCTCAATTGGATTCTCTTCTCTAAGATCACGCATTTCTGCATATTGCTTTCTACGGTAAAGTGCATTATCATCAATAGAAACCTTAGCATCAACAGCCATGATCAAATCATCGGACGTTTTTAATACTGGGTTAATTTCAAACATATTAGAATCACTTTCAACATATGCTTTATATAATGATGCAACAAATTTTGTCATCTCTTTGAACGCAGTACCTGAAAGACCTAAGTTAAAAGCAATCTTTCTTGCTTGAAAACCTAGCAAACCTGTAGCTGGATCAATTTCTTCTGTAAAAATTAAATGTGGTGTACTTTCTGCAACTTCTTCAATGTCCATACCACCTTCTGTAGAATACATAATCATATTCTTACCAGTAGCTCTATTTAATACAACAGACATATAGAATTCACTAGTTTCGCTTTCGCCTGGGTAGTAAACATCTTCTGCAACCAAAACTTGATGTACTTTTTTACCTTCTGCAGAAGTCTGCGGTGTAATTAAGTTCATACCAATAATTTGGTTTGCGATCTCTTCTACCTCTTTTAGGTTTTTGGCTAATTTTACACCACCACCTTTACCACGACCACCTGCGTGTACTTGCGCTTTAATAACATGCCATCCAGTTCCGGTTTCAGCAGTTAATTGCTTTGCAGCCTCAACAGCCTCTTTTGCATTATGGGCAACTATTCCTCTTTGGATGCGCACCCCAAAACTTGCTAATATCTCTTTTCCTTGATATTCGTGAAGGTTCATATATATGGTGATTTTAATTGTTAGGCAAAAATAGGAAACCGTAAGTAATAATCTAAAAATACTGGTGATTAATTAGAATAACTATTATAATTAACCTGATAAAAACACAAAACGCTTAAAATCTAATTGATTTTTTTAGCATTTTTAGTTCTTATATCTCAATATCTTTAAAATCTAAAGGGTCAAAATTTTTAAAATGACCATTAAGTTCAATAATTTTTTTGGTTCTTTCTACTTGAGACAATACCGTTATAGTGGAAGTTAAATGTAAACTTATAAAATTAAGACGGTCATTTTCTGATGGTATTTGCAGTAATTGATATTCTTGTTCAAACGACAATCCTATTTTATGTGCTAGCGTAAAACTATTGAATTCCTTTACATTTATCTCCGTATAAGGAACATCCATAATTAAATATAGTTGTCGTATACCATTAATAATAACTTGTTTTTTTTCGTCAGTTGCTTCATAATCGTACTCCATCAGTTTAACAATTCCCCCAGCATACAACTTACCTTCCAACACATTGTCAAAGGCTAATAGTTTAAATACTTGTCTAGCAACACAAACTACATCCATTTCTCCAGTCTCATAAGTACTTACGACTTCTACCAATTGTACTTCTACGCCGTACTCCATTTTATTATTGATAAATACAGGTATACCAAAGGTTATAGCCTCTTGTCTACAATCATTTATTAATTGTTTGTAGCGTTCTTCAAAAACATGAAGCGGAACTGTTTCCCCAGGAAAGAATATTGATTGTAATGGAAATAAAGGTAATTTCATCCGTTAAAAATACAAAGCTCTTTACATTGCGCCAAAATATACAACCACCTAGATTGTTATAAATATCACAATCTGTTATTTTTATTGTAATTACGTTATTATTTTTGCTCTTAATGATTAAGAAAAGTAAATTCGCTTAAAAATAGATAGCATGAGAAATGAGGATTTATTGCAGATAGCAAAAACCTATGGTGATCCGGTGTATGTTTATGACTCGGAAAAAATAGTTTCACAATTCAATAGATTAACCAAGGCATTTGGTTCTGTAAAGAAGTTACAACTTAATTATGCAGCTAAAGCACTTTCTAATATTACTATTCTAAGATTAATGAATAGTCTAGGTAGTGGTTTAGATACAGTATCTATCCAAGAAGTACAATTAGGTTTATTAGCTGGTTTTAAACCAGAATCAATCATATTTACCCCAAACGGAGTTTCCTTAGAAGAAATTGAGGAAGCAGCAAAACTTGGTGTTCGTATCAATATTGACAACCTTTCTATTTTAGAGCAATTTGGTAGCAAGCACCCAACAATTCCTGTTTGTATTCGAATTAACCCACATGTAATGGCCGGTGGAAATTCTAATATTTCTGTAGGACATATAGATTCTAAATTTGGTATTAGTATTCATCAAATACCACATTTACTACGTATCGTGGAATTGACTAAAATGAATATCAATGGTATACATATGCATACCGGTAGTGATATTTTAGATATTGATGTATTCTTATATGCTTCAGAAATTTTATTTGATACTGCACGAAACTTCAAAAATTTAGATTTTATAGATTTTGGTAGTGGTTTTAAAGTACCGTATAAAGTAGGTGATATAGAAACTAATGTAGAAGAATTAGGTAAAAAACTAAGTACACGTTTCAACCAATTTTGTAAAGAATATGGTAAAGACTTAACATTGGCTTTTGAGCCTGGTAAGTTTCTAGTGAGCGAGGCAGGTGTTTTTCTTGCAAAAGTAAACGTGGTAAAACAAACCACATCAACAGTTTTTGCAAGTGTAGATTCTGGCTTTAATCACTTAATTAGACCAATGCTTTATGGCGCTACACATAGCATAAGTAACATATCTAACCCTGCCGGTAGAGAACGCTACTATTCTGTTGTTGGATATATTTGTGAGACAGATACATTTGCTAGTAACAAAAGAATAAATGAAATTACCGAAGGTGATATTCTTTGTTTTAAAAATGCAGGTGCATATTGCTTTACAATGGCAAGCAATTACAACTCTAGATTTAGACCACCAGAAGTACTTTGGCATAAAGGAAAAGCAATTCTTATACGCGAAAGAGAAACATTTGATGATTTAATTCGTAATCAAGTAGATGTAAAAGATTTATTCGCTGTTAAAGAAACGGCAAAAGTGAAATAAAGCGTTTAAAAATACGTTAGTTTTGGTATAATAGTTGGACTAAACACTCAAAAAAAACTCATGAAGACGTATTCTTTATTTTTTTCTAAATCTTTTTTATTCTTATCCGTTCTGTTTATTTCGGCAGCTAGCTATGCACAAGAAGTAAATTGGATATCATGGGATGAGGCTGCAAAATTGGCTTCAACCGATAAGAATCCAAAAAAAGTTTTCATTGATGTTTATACAGATTGGTGCGGATGGTGCAAGAAAATGGATAAGGATACTTTTCAAAATCCTGAGGTAGCTGCTTATATGGAAAACAACTACTACATGGTAAAGTTTGATGGTGAAGGAAAAGATCCAATTGAATACAAAGGGAAGACATATAAATTTGTTCCATCTGGCAGAAAAGGATATCATGAGTTTGCCGCAGCATTAATGCAAGGACGCTTAAGCTACCCTACTACAATTTTTTTAGATGAAGAATTAAATATGCTTTCACCGGTACCAGGATATCAAAAACCAGAACCGTTCATGGAAATAGCACGCTATTTTGGAGACAATATCTATAAAGAAAAAGATTGGAAAGCTTACGCTGGCGAGGCTGGTAAATAAACCAAGAGTTTACTTTTAAAATTACACGTAAGCCTATAAAAACTTAACATGATAAATTGGTTACTCTTCCATAGAGTAACCAATTTTCTATTTAGTATTATTTCAAACTTTAAAAATTGGAAAGAAATTTCCATTAAAGTACTTTCACTACAACATATAATCACCAACATATGAAGAAGGTATTTTACTTGTTTTTTGGGGTCTTCGTAATCATCTCCTGTAAAAATAACCCAGAAGCTCCTAAAGATATAGCATCAGGTGTTTCTTTAGAATTGGCTACCAACAGGAGCACTAGAATTTCTAACGTACAGTACAATCTTAGTTTTCAAATTCCTAAAGAACAAAAAGACCCTATTCATTCTAATTTAATTTTAGATTTCAATTTAGATCAGACCAACGAGGCAGTTTATCTAGATTTTAAGGAGGAAACCGCTAAAATAAAATCGGTATTTATTAATGAGGATTCTGTTGCTATACAGCATATTAATGAGCACATTGTTCTACCAATAGAATATTTAAAAAAGGGACAGAACTCTGTTAGCATAGCGTTCATTGCCGGGGAACTTTCATTGAATAGAAATAAAGATTACCTCTACACTTTACTAGTTCCAGACCGTGCTAGAACGTTATTCCCCTGTTTTGATCAACCCAATATTAAAGGAGTTTATACACTAAGTATTACAGCCCCTAATGATTGGAAAGTGCTATGTAGTACTAAAGAGGTAAATAAAATTCAAAAAGAAGAATTTACACAGTACAACTTTGGCAAATCTGACCAAATGAGTACGTATCTATTTTCTTTTGTAGCAGGCAAATTTGAATCGGCAACTCAAAAAACCTCAAATCTGGAAATGACTATGTTGTACAGAGAAACAGATTCTACTAAAATTAAATACAGTACCGATTCCATTTTTGATCTTCACCAGCAATCACTAACCTTTTTAGAAGAGTATACCGCATATCCTTTTCCTTTTCAAAAAATGGATTTTGCTGCAATTCCTGGTTTTCAATATGGTGGTATGGAACATGTTGGTGCCATTCAATACAGAGAAAGCTCTCTTTTCTTAGATGAGAGCGCAACTGCAAACCGAAAATTAAGTCGCGCAAAACTGATTGCTCATGAAACCTCTCATATGTGGTTTGGCGATTTAGTTACCATGAATTGGTTTAATGATGTTTGGATGAAAGAAGTTTTTGCAAATTTCATGGCAGATAAAATAATGAATCCAGCCTTTCCTAACATAGACCATCAACTGGCTTTTATGATTACCCACTATCCCAATGCCTATGGCGAGGACAGAACTCTTGGCACAAATCCCATAAGACAAGACTTAGAAAACCTCAACAATGCAGGTTCATTATACGGAAGCATCATTTATAACAAAGCACCTATAATGATGCGCCAGCTTGAAACCGTTTTAGGAAAGGATGCATTTAAAAGTGGTATACAAGAATACATCACAATTTTTGCTTATAAAAATGCTGTTTGGGGTCAACTCATAGACATTTTTGACAAAAAATCATCAACAGATATTGAAGCATGGAGCAACGTTTGGGTCAATAATTCTAGTAGACCTATTTTCAATGACAACATAAAATATGATTCAAACAACAGGATAAGTTCATTTGAATTATTTCAGAAAGCCGAAGATGGAAGTAAAAATATCTGGCCGCAGACTTTCGAAATTCTATTCGTTTACCCACAAGAAACTAAAGTCTTTACTGTAAATATGCTTGAAGATAAGTTTCATTTAAAAGAAACCATTGGTTTACCTAAACCTAAGGCTATTATCTATAATTCAAATGCAGAAGGTTATGGGGTATTTCCTATTCAAGAAAAACAATTAGAAATAATAACCAACCTCAGCGACCAGGTAGCACGTGGTTATAGCTATATCAATGTATTTGAAAATGTGCTTAACGGTGCTGTTGCACCCTCATCTGCTCTAAAACTATTTCTAAAAGGGTTAAACGATGAAGAGAATGAATTATTGATAGGGCTTATTTCTAGATACACCACTACCCTATATTGGAAATACTTAACCGAAGAACAACGTCTCTTTTACCAAAATGAAATAACCGATCAAGTCTGGACTAAATTACAAGAACCACTTGCCGCAAATATTAAAAAAACTTTATTCTCTACTTTTTCATCTGTGGGTTATACCGATAAATCACTTCAACGATTATATGATATATGGACGAAGAATATAAAGATTGATGATTTAAAACTTAACGATGATGACTATACCGAATTGGCAATGGACTTGGCACTATATGGTCATCCTGATAGCGATAACATTTTAGTTACGGCTGAAAAATCAATTTCCAATCAAGATAAATTAAACCGATTTAGATATTTACTACCGTCACTTTCAAATGACTTACAAACAAAAAACGATTTTTTTAAATCTCTTAGCAAAGAAGAAAACAGAGCTAAAGAATCTTGGGTTGCAAATGCAATGAATAACTTAAATCACCCTTTGCATCAACGAGAGTCGATTGATTATTTAAGAACAAGTCTTAATCTTCTGGATGAAATTCAAAAAACCGGTGACATCTTTTTCCCAAAACGATGGTTAAACAGCACCATAGGAAATTACACTTCAAAAGAAGCATACGATATATTACAAACGTTTATTAACGAAAATCCCGATTTAAATCCGTCGTTAAAATCAAAAGTTCTTCAAGCTTCAGACGATTTAAGAAGAGTACAAATTTTACAAAAATCGCTGGACACTTCTGTAAACTGATATTTTGAGACATAAAAAAGAGGTCTATAATAGACCTCTTTTTTTATAATCAATATTTAATTTTCTATCTACTGTAATTTGGACTCTCCTTTGTAATAGTTACATCATGTGGGTGACTTTCATTAATACCACTGGCTGTGATCTTAACAAATCTACCATTGTCCTGTAATGTTGCAATATCTTTAGCGCCACAATATCCCATACCGGCTCTAAGTCCACCAATAAACTGATGAATACTTTCAAATAAATCACCTTTGTAAGGTACACGACCTACAATACCTTCTGGCACTAATTTTTTAATATCATCTTCAACATCTTGAAAATAACGATCTTTACTTCCTTGTTTCATGGCTTCAACAGAACCCATTCCTCTATAAGATTTAAACTTTCTTCCTTCGTAAATAATAGTTTCTCCAGGTGACTCTTTTGTACCTGCCAATAGCGAACCTAACATTACGGTATCTGCGCCTGCTGCAATAGCCTTAGGAATATCACCAGTGTAACGAATACCACCATCTGCAATAACAGGAACTCCAGAACCTTTTATAGCTGCCGCTACTTCTAATACAGCAGAAAATTGAGGAAAACCAACGCCCGCAACTACACGAGTAGTACAAATAGAACCAGGACCAATACCTACTTTGACTGCATCTGCACCTGCATCTACTAAATATTTTGCCGCTTCACCCGTAGCAATGTTACCTACAATAACATCTAGATTAGGGAACTTTTTCTTTACCGCTTGCAATACCGCCACAACACCTTTCGTATGTCCATGTGCTGTATCTATAACTACTGCATCTACCCCTGCATTTACCAAAGCTTCTGCTCTATCTACAGCATCACCGGTAACACCCAAAGCTGCTGCCACTCTTAAACGACCATATTGATCTTTATTCGCTATAGGCTTCTGGGTTAATTTTGTAATATCTCTAAAAGTTATCAATCCTACCAAGATATTATCTTTAGTTACGACCGGTAATTTTTCAATTTTATGTTGTTGTAGAATATCTTCTGCTTCAGATAATGAAGTTCCTTCTTCTGCAGTTACCAAGTTTTCTGAAGTCATAACCTCAGATATAGGTCTTTCGTTATTTTTTTCGAAACGTAAATCCCTATTGGTTACAATACCTAATAGTTTTCCTTTAGCATCAACAATTGGAATACCACCAATGCTATACTCCTTCATATTGGCCTTGGCATCTTTTACTTTAGAATCTAAAGGCAAGGTTACCGGATCTAAAATCATTCCGCTTTCAGCCCTTTTCACCTTTCTTACCTTCATTGCCTGCTGCTCAATAGTCATATTCTTGTGCAATACACCAATACCACCTTCTTGAGCCATGGCAATTGCCATTCTAGACTCCGTAACCGTATCCATCGCTGCAGATATAATAGGCACGTTAATTGTAATGTTTCTTGTGAATTTTGTCTGAATATTGACTTCTCTTGGAAGTACTTCAGAATATGCAGGTACTAATAATACGTCATCGTAAGTTAGACCTTCTCCTAGAATTTTATTTTGATGGGCTTGCATAGCAATTAAGGATTTAATTGCGTGCAAATATAGTGAATATTATTGGTTAATAATATTAGCGTTCTTCACTGAAAATGTTAATTGATACAAGACGATTAAAGCAGATGCAGTATATGTAGCGGTCATTAAAAAACCTGATAACATTACTATATATTTAAACCAAGATATCCCTGACCATAAAAAGTAAATTCCGCCAAAAGTGAGTAAAACCGATAAAAATGGTTCAATAGTTAAAAAGAGTTTCAACCGTGTTGGCAAATTAGTCAACCAAACTAAAACACCTAATAAAAAAAAGATAAAAGACATGGACAGTATGTGCGTATGAACAATAGTCAGCATTTGTCTTTTACTTTTCTTGAACTTCATAATCTCTGCGTTTTCATCTGCTTCATTGCCAAGATAATTCTCTTCTATACCACTAGGATTAGAAGTACTTGTTTCTGAAACAAATAACAAACCTGTATAATAGCCAATAGAAAGTACAATTACAAAAGCCCCTATAAATAAGCGAATTGCTTTTGGAAGCTTTAATAAAAGACCATTAAATTCCATTATAATACTTTATTTTCCTGCAATATAGTAAGTGTTTGTAAAAGGTCATCAATGGCATTAGTCATAGAACGAACCGAAATAGTAGCTCCTGCAATACCATCAATATTTGTTTTATGATCTACCCTATCACCAGGTATTTTACCAACAAACTGTTTAAGCCAGCGCTTACTTCCTATTTCGCCACCATATTCTTCTCGGTAAATAAGAACCTTGGAATGTAAAATTTTAAAATTTTTATCCAATAAAACCATATAGTCAAACTGTGCGGTTTTACTTGGTGCCTGTTCAATGAACATATATCCAATAAGACTTTTACCATCAAATAATTTAAATAAATTCTCGCCCGTAATTTTACTTGGCAAATCTTTATTTAAGTTATTTTGGACAGGAATAGACTCCATTGTAAAAGTTTCAATTTCGAAATAACCTGTAATTTCCTTATCTACTTTTTTCTGAAGATTTTTGGGTAAACCAAATCCCATTACCATGGCTATGGTAAGCATGCTCACAACTGATTTTACAACCTTCTTTTTCATAATTGGAAACTTAAGTAATTCTATTAAAACCAAACGCCAATTCCAAAATTAAGTCTATCCTTAATATCATCTCCTTCTAAGGCATTGCTACGAAACTGATAATCTCCTTTTAAAACAACACCTGGAGCAATATGATATGTTAATCCTGTAGTAACATCTGTTCTGTCATATGCCTCATTACGTATCAAACTACCCGCTGTATTAGCATGGGTATCATACTGTTCGTACCTTGTAAAAACATATAATTTTTGTTCTTTGTCCATTGCCAATAAATTATAAGCTCCTTCCACATAAAATCCTCTTAGAGCACTACCTAAATCTCTACCAGTAGCCGTATTATACTCTTCTGTATCTGATAAAGAAGCATTTATAAACTGTCCCCTTGCCGTAAAACGATCATATGCATAACGTGCATCGACACCAACCATTGCTATACCAATATTTGCTCCTTCCAAAGTTTCTATATCATCTTCTGCCTGTGTTTTTCCAAAATAAGTAGAAAGACCTAAGCGAAGGCCAGAAATACCGTAATAATCTAATTTAGTAGACAATGTAGGGCTATCTATAGTAGATTGTATTGCTTTTTGGCGACCACCTCGTAATCCGCTAGAGCCTCCTAACAATCCAGACAAACCACCAGCACCATTAGCCTCTGTAGATTTAAAACCGTTAAAAACATATGCCTGATATCCTAAATTAATATCATTGAACCTACCTGCAACTCCAACACCAATTTCACGCCATGTAGTTGGTACAATAGCATTATCCATTCCCGGTCTTTCAGTACCATTAAAAGTTGTTGGCTCATGAAATTCATTAATAATTCCCATGGGCACCAACATTAAACCACCTCGTAAGCTCACATTATTTCCAACGGAATAATTTACAAATGCTTGTTCTACAAATATTTCATTAACATGCTCTAGCTCAACCTCTGTAACAAATTGTGTTTTATCATTAAAACGATATCCAAAAAGCAAAACCATTCTTTGCACGTCTAATTCACCATTATCACCTTCTGGCTGATTATATAACATCTCTGCATAAGCACCAACGGTAACTGCAGATGCATAATTACCTGACAGTAATCTTTGCGCGGCATTGATTTGAGTTTGGGGAACTAATGTAATTGAATCTGTTTTAGTCTGAGCCTGTAAAAAGCTAGCCGACAATAACAAAATAAATAGATAAGCGTATTTCATCAAGATAAATTTTCTTTACAGGCCGTTAATTATTAACGGAGCGCGAATTTATAATCTAAATTCGACTTAACAAAGCTTATCTGTATTAAATCTAAATAACCTTAGCAAGGTATTACTATTGATTAAAATGAAAAAAGGTAGGTATTAATGATATTTAGAAAACAATTCTGTAGCCTTATTATAGGAAGCTTCAAAAGCCATCCAATTAACGCCAGATTCTACTTTTTCTGATGTAAAATACGATAGCATTTTCTCAGTTGGCATATTACCCGTTAAATCATCTTTAGCCATTGGGCAGCCACCAAATCCTTGTATTGCACCATCAAACCGTCTACAACCAGATTCGTATGCAGCAGCAACTTTCTCATGCCATTTAGTAGGAGTGGTATGTAAATGCGCGCCAAATTCAATACTTGGGTATTTAGGAATAAGATTAGAGAATAAATAAGAAATGGTTTCTGGGTCTGAAGATCCAACAGTATCGGAAAGTGACAATATTTTAGCTCCCATTTTTGCGAGTTTCTCTGTCCACTCGCCAACTATATCAATATCCCAAGGGTCACCATATGGATTACCAAACCCCATAGATATATAAGTAACCACCTCTTTATTGGCCGCATCGGCTAAATTAAATATCTCTTGCAAAGTCTCTACAGATTGTGCTATGGTCTTATGCGTGTTTCGCATTTGAAAATTCTCTGAAATAGAGAAGGGAAAACCTAAATAATCTACTTCTGGATGAGAAACGGCATCTTCCGCTCCACGTACATTTGCCACAATAGACAGTAACTTTGAGTTTGTCTTTGAAAGATCCAGCTTAGCTAGCACCTCTGCGGTATCTACCATTTGCGGTATTGCTTTGGGAGAAACAAAACTCCCAAAATCAAGGGTATCAAAACCACAACCTAACAATGATTGTATATACCTAACCTTTTCATTAGTTGGTATAAATGTTTTAATGCCTTGCATGGCATCCCTAGGACATTCAACTATTTTAAGCTTAGAATTAGACATTATGTAAAAATACGAACTCTAAATAAGTATGTCATATTAATGTTTTAAATAAACTAACCGAAGAATAAATAAATAGCGATACCAGTGAACACTATAATCTGTACCCATTTTAATATAAAACCAGTATGTTCTTTAGTTTTTATAAATGTTGAAATCTGACCAGATAAAATGGCAATACCACTAAATACAATTGATGAAACCAGAATAAACAACAAACCCAGCGTATAAAATTGGAACACATTACTTAAAGAGTCTGAAAATAGAAACCCAGGGAAAAAAGCCAGAAAGAATATAATCACCTTTGGGTTTAATACATTCATTATAAATCCTTGTTTATATAATGCCCCTAAGCTTTTTTTATTCTTTGATTCCCCCTCTATGGCTATAGCATCACCTCCTCTATATACCAGTATTGCGAGATACAGTAAATACGCAGCTCCAAATGCTTTAATACCCGTAAATATGGTTGGGTTATTTTTTATGATGGCAGACACACCAAATGCCAAAAGAGAAGTATGTACTAAACAACCGGACATTAAACCTGCAACAACTGCTAGTCCTTGTTTTTTACCATTACTTATACTCTGTATTAGAACAAAAATATTATCAGGACCAGGCGATAGAGACAAAATGAAGGTAGCTACAGAAAAGGCAAGTAAAATATCGTAATTCAATTCAGGAGTTTTAAGTTCTTCTCGAAATGTACGAATAACCCAGAATTACACCTATTTTTAATATCTTGTTTAAAAATAAAGACACTATGAAAATTAAAGTACTGGTATTATTAATTAGCATTTCGTTTATGACCTCTGCATTTGCTTCAACAAATGAAAATATAACAGCAACTAAAATGATCAAAACCGACAGCCTTTTAAGGCACACCGTTTTTTTTAAATTTAAAGAAGGGACTACACCTGCTCAAATAAAGCAAGTTGAAGATGCTTTTAGCGCATTACCTTCTAAAATTGAACAAATCAAAGGTTATGAATGGGGCTTGAACAATAGCCCAGAAGGACTGGATAAAGGGTTTACCCATGCTTTCATTCTTACTTTTGAAAGCGAAGAAGATCGTGCCATATATTTACCTCACCCTGACCACAAAGCCTTTGGTGCAGTTTTAACCCCACATTTGGAAGATGTTTTTGTGGTTGATTTTTGGATCAAAAATTAAAATAAAATCTCAAATAAAAACAAATGCTTTTGTACACGTTCGTACAAAGGCATTTATTCTTTTTAGCTGTAGTATATTGTATTAGGCTTCTGCTGTTCTTTCTAATAAAGCTTCATTAATTTTCTTTACCAAACCCGGTCCCTCATATACAAAACCTGTCCAAAGTTGTATTAAATCTGCACCTGCATCTAATTTTTCAATAGCATCTTCGGCAGAGTTAATACCTCCTACCCCAATAATTGGAAATGCTTTGTTACTTTTTTCCGCTAAAAACCTAATCACCTCTGTACTTCTGTCTTTTAAAGGAGCACCACTAAGTCCGCCAGCCTCTTCTATTAAAAGTGCGTGCGATTTTAAATTCTCTCTAGAAATGGTTGTGTTTGTTGCAATAACGCCATCTATGGTAGTAGTACTTACAATTTCAATAATATCTAACAACTGACTATCTGTAAGATCTGGTGCTATTTTTAGTAGAATTGGCTTACGCTTTGTGCTTTTACGTTTACTAAGTTTAGAGTTTTCCAATTGAAGTTCGTTCAACAATGCCGTTAAAGGCTCTTTGTCTTGCAACTCTCTTAAACCTGGTGTATTTGGTGAACTAACATTCACCACAAAGTAATCTACATGATCAAACAAGGCATCAAAACAAATTAAATAGTCTTTGATAGCTTCATTATTAGGTGTTATTTTATTCTTACCAATGTTACCACCTATTAAAACTTTATGCTCTTTTTTTAAATTTTCTACCGCTTCAAAAACACCTTTATTATTAAAACCCATTCGGTTTATGATTGCTTTATCCGCTTTAAGACGGAATAATCTCTTTTTAGGATTTCCTTCTTGTGGTTTGGGTGTAAGTGTCCCTATTTCTACAAATCCGAATCCGAAATCCGATAGCTCGTTATACAACACTGCGTTTTTATCAAAACCAGCTGCCAACCCTACAGGGTTCTTAAATTTTAAGCCAAAAAGTTCTTTCTCCAAACGTTTATCCTCGACGGCAAACATAGATTTCATAAGACTAGTAAGTCCTATTTTAGAAAAAAACTTTATACTCGAAAAACTAATATGATGAACTTTTTCTGGGTCTAACAGAAACAAAATAGGTCTGATAATAAGCCTGTACATGTATATATTTTAGAAGTCGCAAAAGTACAAACTGTAAACGAGAAAGTTAATTATAACTTATCTGTTTTCATCAACAATACTATCGGCATATATTGTAGGCATAACTAAATATGGAGAACGATTGGCTTCTTTACACAATGTTCGGTATAACTCATATTGCTTAGGATTGAATAAAGACAACATTCTTTTGTCAATAAGTGACTGAACACTGTTCATACTATCCATAACAGCCTTATACTTATCTGCTAGTTGGCGTAATTCGGTTACATTGCTCTGTGGATGCCGTTCTGCAACATTCTGCAATTCATTACTCAGTACATCATTTCTATATTTTAATTCGGCACTAAAACTTATTAGCTTCTCATTTTGCATTTCATTAAGCTGAAAGATATCTGAAATCACGGAATCATTGGTAACCCCAACCCCTAATACACAATCTGCCTGTGCATTTACTTTTACAAAAAATAAAATAGAAGCTGTGATTATTAAATACTTAAATTTTTCCATGCCAAAATATATAGAATATTACGTTTACTAATTTACAATTTATAAGCTTATTTTTGATAAAACCCATTTACAATGCAACATATTATTGATCGTTTCATAAGCTACATCACTATTGATACACAGAGCGATTCATCATCAGAGACCACACCGAGCACTGAAAAGCAATGGAATTTAGCCAACAAATTAGTTGATGAATTACGTGCTATAGGCTTATCTGACGTTACCATAGATGAAAACGCCTATATAATGGCAACACTGCCATCTAATGTAGAACATGATGTACCTACCATAGGTTTTATTTCTCATTTTGATACTTCACCAGATTTTTCTGGCACCAATGTAAAACCACAAGTAATCAAAAACTATGATGGTAAGGACATTGTATTGAACAAGGAAGAAAACATCATACTATCTTCAAGTTATTTTGATGATTTATTGCAATACATTGGGCAAACGATTATAACCACAGATGGCACAACACTTTTGGGTGCCGATGATAAAGCAGGTATCACAGAAATAGTAACCGCTATGGAGTATTTAGTTAATCATCCTGAAATTAAGCACGGTACTATTAGAATTGGGTTTACTCCGGATGAAGAAATTGGCAGAGGGGCTCATAAGTTTGATGTAGAAAAATTTGGTGCTGAATGGGCGTACACTATGGATGGCAGTCAAATAGGAGAACTAGAGTATGAAAACTTCAATGCTGCAGGAGCAAAAATCACTATAAAAGGTAAAAGCGTACACCCTGGATATGCGAAGGGTAAAATGGTCAATGCCGTGCTAATTGCCAATAAGATTATAAACGAATTACCTAAACATGAAATACCGGAAGAAACGGATGGTAGAGATGGCTTTTTTCATGTACACCATATGGAAGGTGAAATTGAAAATGCTACCGTAGAGCTTATCATAAGGGACCATGACTTAAGACGTTTTAATGAGCGTAAAGAATTAGTAGAAGCCATTGTAAAAAAGTACAATCATGAATTTGATAATTGTGTAGCACTTGAATTAAAAGATCAATATTTTAATATGAAAGAAAAGGTTAAACCAGTTTTTCATATTGTTGAAACTGCTAAAAAAGCAATGGAAGACATCGGCATAAAACCAATTATTAAACCAATACGTGGTGGTACCGATGGGTCTCAATTGAGCTACATGGGCTTACCATGCCCTAACATTTTTGCAGGCGGACATAATTTTCACGGTAAATATGAATATGTACCGGTAGAAAGTATGCAAAAAGCTGTTGAAGTTATTGTACGTATTTGTCAATTGACGGCACACCAGTAACACTATGGAAAAACAAGAGAAATTAGATAAATTCTATGATGAGCCGCACCATTTTAAAAATGGTGTTGCCGCATTGAGAAAACTTGCTTTAGCTTGTGGTTTAACGGAAACTTATAAATGGAGTTTCCCCACCTATATGATCGATGGCAAAAATGTTATCGCCATCGGTAAATTTAAAACCCATTTTGGTATTTGGTTTTTTAATGGTGTCTTTTTAAATGACCCTAAGAAAGTGCTTGAAAATGCACAAGAAGGCAAAACAAAAGCCATGCGGCATTGGAAATTTTTAAATCTAGAGGAAGTTAAGAAAACGAGCGTTACAGATTATATAAATGAAGCCATTGAAAACCAAAAAAAAGGATTACAATTAAAAATCTCTAAAAAACCAAAAGGTAAAATTGAAGTTCCGCTACTTTTAACTCAGGAGTTTAATAAAAACTCTGAGCTTAAAGACTCATTTAGCAAACTTACCCATTCAAAACAACAAGAATACGTTGAGTATATAACTACAGCTAAGCAAGAAAAAACGAAACTATCAAGACTTGTCAAAATAGTTCCGTTAATTTTAGCAGGTAAAGGTCTTAATGACATTTACCGAAAATAAATACTTTATAAGGTTGGCAGTTTCCAACCATTATGATAATTAGCTTTTAGGAACTGATTAGCTTCTTCATTTTTAAACTGACCTGCAGTTTCATCCCAATAAATTCTGTTTCCCGTTTTAAAAGCCACATTCCCCATATGTGAAACTAATGCAGCATCATACCCCACTTTAATAGGTGCATTTAATTTAGAATTATCTCTGCTTTTTACAGCTTCTATAAAATTTTGGGTGTGTAGGTCCAAGCCACTCAAACCACCATTATCGTGAGACATGGCTTCCATCTTAGGAATACCTTCCTTGCCCCAACCCTGAAACTCTTTTTCGGGAATTACTTCCCAACCTCCTCTATCCAAAACTAGTGTACCGTTATTACCTATAAAGGCTATGCCGTGGTTTCTTCCATAATTACCACCATCAATACCTGTTGCATGCTCCCATAAAATGGAAAATCCATCATATTCGTAAACGGTCTGTAATGTATCTGGAGTTTCAGAGGCATCGTTCGGGTAAGCAAATTTTCCACCAAGTGCCATTACCGATTTTGGAGTTTCTGCTTTCATACCATATAAAGCATAGTCCATTAAATGGACTCCCCAATCTGTCATTAATCCGCCAGCATAATCCCAAAACCACCTAAAATCGAAATGAAATCTATTTTTATTGAACGCTCTTTCTGGAGCTGGACCTAGCCACATTTTATAATCCACACCTGCAGGCACAGTGGTATCTGGTACAACAGGTACAGGTTTCATCCAGCCTTGGTACGCCCATGCTTTTGCCAATCGAATTTCACCTAGCGCACCGGAATGGACATATTTAATAGCATCTACAAAATGTGGCTGACTACGTTGCCACTGTCCTATTTGCACCATTCTATCTCTAGACTGCACAAAGTCTAGCATTATATTTGCCTCTTGTACGGAATTGGCTATAGGCTTCTCACAGTATACATCTTTACCTGCCTGTAATGCATCGGTTAATTGCAGACAGTGCCAATGATCTGGCGTACCAATAATCACCACATCAATATCTTTATTCTCTAATAACTTTCTATAATCTACATACCATTTTGGCTTCTTAATACCTGCCTTTTCCAAATCGGCTGTTCTTTCTCGCAATACATTTTCATCAACATCACATAAGGCAATGACATTAATTTCACTTATTTTAAGAAATGAAGTTAAATCGGAAAATCCCATTCCTTTACAACCAACCAAGCCAACATTTATAGTGTCATTGGCTCCAACTTTTTTTCGCATCATTGACAGGAGTTCCATTGGAAACATAAACGAGGCACCTGTCAATACTAATCCTGCAGTACTTTTTCTAATAAAATTTCTTCTGTTATGTGGCATGTTGTTGATTTAAGTGTATTTAAATATACCACATTTGAGCAAAAAAAAACACCGATGTTTACATCGGTGTTTTTAATATGAATTTTGAAAAAAATCTATTTTTTTTCTGGAGCATTTAATTTAGTGCTCATTTCCATGGAGATGGCAGATCTATCAAACTTTAATTTTCCAGCCATTGTTTCAATTACACATGAAAAATCTTTATCATTCAAATCCACTACTTTTCCGTGCAGACCACTTTTGGTAATAACACGATCACCACGTTTTAATTCTGCCGAAAACTTCTTTTCATCCTTTTGTCTTTTCATTTGAGGTCTGATCATAAAAAAATATGCGACCACAAATATTAAAATCATCGGAAGAAACTGCCCTATATCACCCATTTTTGGTATATCTGTAATTTATAATTATTTAACAGGTCCTAATGGAGCTGCTCCTTTTGGGTTAACAAAAGCTTTAATTCTTAAAAGCTCTGAACCTTTTTCTGTATTTGCAGTAACCGTAATAGTTTTAGTTACTTGGTTTTGACCTGAACCGTTAAAATTAACTTTCAACTCACCTGTTTCACCTGGTGCGATTGGATCTTTTGGTGGGTTAGGCACAGTACAACCACAGCTACTTTTTGCATCAGTAATAATAAGTGGCGCATTACCTGTATTGGTAAATGTAAAAACTGTTTCTTGAGGTGTTCCTTGCTCAATTGTACCAAAATCATGTTCTGCCTTTTCAAAAGACATTACAGGTACTGCTTTTGCTGCCTCATCTCTTACTGCAGCCTCTGTTACGTTATCCGTTTTTATCTTGCTAGACGCATTATCTTTACAAGAAGTAAAAGCTACCATTGATACAAGACCAACAATTAGAACTAATTTTTTCATACTATTTAGATTTATCAATTAATTGTAAAATTATAAAATATTTTTATAATAGACCCCTACCCATTTTGTTAAGCTTTCCTTCTGACTTGTATTCTTTAGTAAGCTTATCCAAAATTCCGTTTATAAAGATGCTACTTTTTGGCGTAGAATATTCTTTAGCAATTTCTAAATACTCGTTTATTGTTACCCTTTCTGGTATAGATGGGAAATGTAATAACTCACAAATTGCCATTTTCAATAGTATACTATCAATACCTGCAATACGATCTTTATCCCAATTTGGTGTTTTGCCTTCAATTTCCTTTTCTAAAGCATCATTTTTCAATAATGTTCTAGAAAGTAATTGCATAGCAAAAGTCATATCCTCATCATCTTTTAAAAGACTTGGCAAAAAGTATGATTCTGGATGAACTTGCTTTACTTTTTTAAGATGCTTTAAAACAAAGGTGTTAACAATAGGAATATCATCTACCCATGTTAATTTATCATCTTCGAAATAATCGTAGATTTTCTCGTTAGGCGCTATGATGTTTTTGAACAAGTTCAATACCAATTCTTTATCTGCAGCATAATCGCTTTCTGGTGTAGACATGTATTCTTGGTATACTTCGCTCTCTATAATTTCTTTATAGATAAGTTTTACATACTCTTCGTTCAAGTACCAGTTGTCTAATTTTCTATGGGTAATTTCTTCCTCTAGGGTTTTATTCTCTACAATTTGTAATAACAATCTGTTTTGAATAAACTTTTTAGGATTTGGAAATTCATTCTTTTTATCGCTAATATATTTGTTAGCAGAAAGAGAAATTTGGTCTGCAGCCCTTTTTTGTATTTCTACGAAAAGACTAAGCCACAACAAATACAGGGTATATGTATTCTCTATGCTTACTTTTAAAAACTTCTCTTGTTTCTGTAATGAATCATCCTTAGATTGGATAAGAGCATATATACTCTGCATTACCTTAACCCTAATGTGCCTTCTTGTAAGCATTTTTAAAGAACTTTTTTTAATAAATTATTAATTAAAGCCGCAAAGGTAAGTATCTATTTAAAGGGTCACAATAGCAATCGTATTTATCTTAGCTTATTTATAACATATGGTTTTAGGTCAAAAAACTATCTTTGACCTCAGAAATCTATATTATTCTCTTTTTTACTACCTATGAAAGAACTTAAGCACCTTAATAAATACTTTAAAAAATATTGGCTTAAGCTTTTTCTCGGAATCATTATTACCGTGGTAGCCAGGCTTTTTCAACTGATTATGCCCTCATATGTAAATAACTCTATTACCGTAGTAGAGCAATATATAAAGGCAGAAATAGAAAAATCTACTGCGCAAGAATTATTAATGGAATATATTTTAATTATTGTTGGCGCTGCTTTATTATCTGGTTTTTTTACATTTTTAATGCGTCAACTAATTATCAACATATCTAGGTATATTGAATATGATCTTAAAAATGAAATATTTGATCACTACCAAAAACTAAGTCTCAACTTCTACAAAAAAAATAGAACAGGAGATTTAATGAATAGAATTAGTGAAGATGTTAATGAAGTTAGAATGTACGCAGGACCTGCAATTATGTATGGTATACAGACCTTAACCTTGTTTGCATGTTTAATACCATTAATGTTTATTAAAGCACCAACATTGGCTGCTTACACCCTATTGCCTTTACCAATCTTATCTGTTTTAATTTATCAAATAAGTAAAGTAATCCATAAAAGAAGCACTATAGTACAACAATACCTATCAACTTTATCCACGTTTACACAAGAAATATTTTCTGGGGTATCTGTTATTAAGGCGTACGCATTAGAACCACAAACAAATAATGACTTAGTAAATCTTGCCATCGAGGGAAAAGAAAAAAGTGTAAGTCTAGCAAAAGTAAACGCTTGGTTTTTTCCTTTAATGATTCTTTTAATAGGAATCAGTAATATTTTGGTCATATATATTGGAGGCAAACAATATTTAGCGGGTGAAATTGAAGTTGGGCTTATAGCTGAATTCATATTATATGTAAATATGTTAACATGGCCAGTTGCTATTGTTGGGTGGCTAACTTCTATTGTACAAAGAGCAGCAGCAAGTCAAGAGCGTATCAATGAATTTTTAAATCAAGAATCTGAATTAAAAAACACTCCTACTCATGAGCACAAGGTAAAAGGCAAAATTGAATTTAAAGATGTAGATTTCACTTACCAAGACACTAACATAAATGCCCTAAAACATTTATCGTTCACTATAAATGAAGGCGAGACTACAGCTATTATTGGCAAAACAGGTTCTGGAAAATCTACTATTCTTGATTTGGTAGCACGATTATACGACACTACTTCTGGAGAAATCTTAATTGATAACGAGCCAATAAAGAGCATAGACCTTACTAGTTTAAGAGAATCTATTGGTGCAGTACCGCAAGATGCATTCTTATTCTCTGACAGTATTAAGAACAACATTAAGTTTGGGAAAGAAAATGCAACAGACCAAGAAATTATAGATATAGCTAAAGATGCTGTAGTTCATGAAAATATTATGGGCTTCTCTAAAAAGTACGATACTGTTCTTGGCGAAAGAGGCATTACATTAAGTGGAGGACAAAAGCAAAGAGTTTCAATTGCAAGAGCTTTAATTAAAAAACCACAAATCTATTTATTCGATGATTGCCTTTCTGCAGTTGATACCGAAACCGAAGAAGAAATTTTAAATAATCTTAAAAAAGCTTCTAAGAATAGAACTACATTAATTGTAAGTCATAGAGTATCATCGGCTAAAAATGCTGATAAAATTTTGGTTTTAGATGATGGCAGACTCATTCAAGAGGGTACCCACGATGAATTAAATACCCAAGAAGGGTATTATAAAGACCTCTATCACAAACAGCTCTCCGAGAAAGAAAATTAGAAAATTGTTGTCGGATAGCGTTTTTTTTTTCATTTTTGATAGTATAACGACACTAAACATTAGAAATGAGCGAAAGAGATTTATCAGATCAGGAAGAAATTCACTCCAAAGTTTTACGGGCAGGTAGAAGAACGTACTTTTTCGATGTAAGAAGTACTAAGGCTGGGGATTATTATTTGACAATTACAGAAAGTAAGAAATTTACACATGACGATGGATCGTTCCATTACAAAAAGCATAAAATTTATTTATACAAAGAAGACTTTGATGCTTTTAAAGAGAACGTTGAAGAAATGATGGATTTTATAATTAACGAAAAAGGTTCTGAAGTTATCTCTGAGAGACACCAAAAAGACTTTAAAAAAGAAGAAGCTGAAATTGAAGTACCAGTAGAAAATACATCTACCAACACTTCTAGTTTTACAGATGTAAGCTTCGAGGATATTTAATTAAAATCTTTTACTAAAATATCAAAAACGACCCTTAAGTATAAGGGTCGTTTTTATTTTACGGCTTTTTATTTCATACTTTACCGTAAAGCATATTTAACCAGCAGAATGTTTATCATAGTTAAAACTACAGTAATCAATAGTGCAATACTAAGTGTAGAAAATATTGATAACAGTATAAAAAGTAACAGTAGGTAAATAGGATATGATAGTAAGCCAAATGCGAATCTAAAAGTTCCCATAAACTCATCTTCTGGCACCTTCGGCTTTAGCCATAATCGCCAGACAATAACAACGGGAAAATTCAAAATACTAAATACTGATTTGTAGAAATCAGTATTTTGATTCGGAATAACCACTTCATTAGAATCGCCTAAATGCTGCTTTGAATAAGCCTTAACTTTCTTATTTATAGCAATAGGATTCAAAAAATCTGCTTTTTCATTTATCAGCCTATTGTTTATAGCATCGTATTGCTCTTCATTTGGTATATGAGTTGTCAATTGCCGTAAATTGCTTGTAATCTTATTTTTGATAGTAAGACTAGAGGAGTTTAAATCCGCTGCATTAAATAGCCTCTTAGCCGATATAGGTTTACCATAATAAATAGAAACTTCATCTGGAAAATGTGTTGCATTTTTATAATTAAACCCTACAGGAATTAATTGAACATCTAAATCCGGGTAAAGCTCAAAAGCCCTGAATAATATTCTAGTGAACCCTTTACTTAACGGCCTAACCCTTCGCTGCAAACTATGATTTGCCTCCGGAAATAAAAGCAATGCCTCTCTCCTATTTAAAATTTCTGCACAAGAATTAAAAATCGCATCATTATTAAAAAGTGTGCCCCTACCATCACGCATTCTATAAATGGGTAACATTTGAAAATAGTTAAAAACACGTTTTAAAAATTTTCCTTTAAAAACATCTGATCTGGTTAAAAAATAAGGTTTACGATTACAATCTGTTGCAATCAACAACACATCCATTAAGGCACTTTGATGGTTAGGTAGAAACATTACCGGTTTATCTACTGGTATATTTTCTAGCCCTGAAATAGTAATTTTTTTATGATAACCGTAAAGTCCGGTTTTCACTATTACTTTCACTATGGAATAAATAAATCCGCTCAAGCTACAGTCTCTTTAACAACCGACTTTCTATTCCAAAAAGCAGCTAAAATTAAACCAGAAATTATATGCCAAATCCCCCAAAATGCAGCAAGTAATGCCATACCTCCTAAACCATCAAAGAAGGTAAAAATTAATAACAACCCAAGTCCAGAATTTTGTATTCCGGTTTCTATGGTAATCGATCGTAAACTATCTTCTGGCAAATGAAATAATCTCCCCATACTATATCCTGTAGAAAAAGCTACCAGATTATGAATTAGAACAATCCAAAAAACATAAAGAATATAATCCATGAAAATTACTCGGTTATTATATAGTGCTATAAACACTAAGCAAATAAAGAATACTAGTGAAACTATTTTCAGCTTTTTAGCTATTTTTAAAGCTAGCACAGGGTTACTATAATTTAAATACATACCCAATACTAACGGAAGACCTAACAACAAAAAGACCAGTTTGACCATCTCTAAAGGTGATATAGAAATTTCATTTATTAGACTTGAACTGGGTTCATACAGCATAGACCAGAAATGAAAATTCAATGGTGTCATTACTATTGCCAAAATAGTTGCAATTGCCGTTAGGCTTACAGATAATGCAGTATTAGCCTTTGACAGATAAGAAATAAAATTAGAAATATTACCACCAGGGCAGGCTGCAACCATAAACATTCCTAACGCAATGCTTGGGAAGGGTTCAATAATCAAAACCAGTAAAAAAGTAATTGCAGGCAGTAAAATGAATTGACTAGTTAACCCAACCAATAGTGCTTTTGGTTTTGACCATAGAGGTTTAAAATCTGAAATTGATATCTCTAATGCAACCCCAAACATCACTAAACCTAAAACTAAGTTCATAACCCATAACGAACCAGAATCAAAATTAATAAGAACCTTATCTAAAATACTTTCTGTCAAAAATTTAGGAAATTTTTAATCCGTTAGGCACTTTCATTTGAGGCTGAATTAGCACCACCGAACTTTTTTCTACAGCACCTAATATAAGACATTCGCTCATAAAATTGGCAATTTGTTTCTTAGGAAAATTTACCACCGCTATAACTTGATTACCTATAATTTCCTCTTTTTTATACTTTTCGGTTATTTGGGCAGATGTTTTTCTAACGCCTATTTCCGAACCAAAATCTATTTCTAATTTGTAAGATGGATTTCTAGCTTCCGGAAAGTCATAAACTGCAATTACAGTACCTACCCTCATATCAATTTTACTAAAATCGCCCCATGTAATAGTTTCTTCCATTATGTAATTCTGAGTTTTTCTATTAATTCTTTTGGTACATTTCCTGAATACATGCCATATGCATCTACTAACAAGCCCTTCTCTCCTTTATTGGTTTCTATAACATACAGAATGGTGTTATCATCTGGGTTGCTCATACCTTCAAAACGATAAAATTTCACAACATCCAATTCGGTTGCCGAATGAATCTTCTTTTTGTTTTTATTTTCAACCCCAGCGTCACAAAGGTTAAAATCTTCGGTATAGCCTTCTTCTTGTAACGCTTTAATTGCAATAGACAATGATACATATGATTTTTCCATAACTATAATTTTTAATGGATTAATGAATTTAAGAATAGTATAAAGTAAAAGCAAGGGGTATTAATTTGTTAACTTAGTACACTAAAATTTTAGTTGATATGGCAAGAACGGAAAGCAAAATGTTGGCACTAGGCACACTGGCTCCAGAATTTAGTTTGTTAGATACTATTAGCAAACAGACGTTGAACCTACATGCTTTAAATGGAGAAAAGGGCACCGTAATAATGTTCATTTGTAATCATTGCCCATTTGTTATTCATGTAAATCCAGAAATCACTAAAATGGCTATAGAATACAGGAAAAAGGGTATTCATTTTATTGCTATCTCTAGTAATGATGTCGAAAATTATCCTGAAGACGCTCCGCAATTCATGCGAATTAAGGCAAAAGCTGAAAATTACACTTTTCCATATTTATATGATGAAGACCAGAGTGTAGCTAAAAAATACGATGCGGCTTGCACCCCAGATTTCTATCTTTTTGATGATAAGCTTAAGCTAGTCTATAGAGGGCAGTTAGACGATTCTAGACCTGGAAACGAATTACCTTTAAATGGTAAGGATCTTAGAAATGCGATTGACAATTTAATCTCCGGGAAAGAAATTGACCCTATGCAAAAGCCCAGCATTGGCTGTAATATTAAATGGAAGAAAAACAGCTAATAAAATTCGTAAATCAGTTAAGTTTATGGATGATACTATTAAATTTGAAGTACTACAGCCATCTCATTACCAAACGTATATAGAAATAGGCACAAAAGCTTATAACCAGCATTATAGACATTTATGGCCCAATGGAGTTACTGACACCTATATTGAAAGCAGTTTTACACATCAAGTTTTATTGAATGAAGAACAAGATGAGAATACTGTTCTGTATTTGATTAAAGTAAATATTGAATATATAGGAATACTTAAAATTACGCTTCACAAAGAATTACAAACCTACAATAAGCTTGATGCTCTTTACCTAGATAAGATTTATATTCTCAAAGAATTCTCTGGCAAAGGTATAGGCACCAAAAGCTTGCATTTTGTAGAAAATATAGCCAAGAAGCATTTAAAAAAGACCATTTTTCTAGAATCTATGCAAAAAGGACCTGCACTACAATTCTACATAAATAATAATTTCTCAATTGTAGGCACTACCAAAGTACCTTTCAGCAATGTTATTGAAGAAGAAAAACCAATGTATTTATTAAAAAAGGATATTTAAAAATCTTACCAATTTTGTCTCAAAGATAAATTTTCAATGTGAGCAAAATGATGATTACTATGCCAAGCATATTTACCAATATTCTCTGCCACAGAAACATTTACATTTCCATCTGGGTGTATGTAACTTACCTTTAAATCTTCTGCCGAAAGTCTGGTTAACAAATAAACCAATTTGGCATGCAAGGCCGTCAGATAGGATAAGGATAAGGAAATTGGGGCCGTTCTAGCATCAATCAGCTCACTCCATTTTTTTTCTTCATAAACCTTAATCAATGGTCTATTCTCTGTCAATGCCCATTTAAAACGTGTGTAACTATGGTGATGACTATCTGCCATATGGTGTATTACCTGTCTTACCGTCCAACCATCTTTTCTATAAGGGGTATTGAGTTGATTTTCAGAAAAATTATTTACAAGATTTGACAAACGTTCAGGTAGGGTTTCCAATACCTTAATCCATATTTCAATATCATCTTTTGAGATATCCTTTGGGCATTCAAAATGTCCAATCGGGTATTTTAATTTTTCTAATTCTTCCATAATTTAAAAGTAGAAATTTTAATAGACTTTTAACCTAAAACCTTTAGCCAAGGTTATATAATCTACTAATTTTATAGGATATAAAATTAATTATACAAAATCATACCATTATGGCAACAATACGCTTAGGAGACAAAGCTCCTAATTTCACAGCAGATAGCTCAGTAGGAACTATAAATTTATACGATTACCTTGGTGATAGCTGGGGAATATTATTTTCTCACCCAGCAGATTTCACACCAGTATGTACTACAGAGTTAGGTACAGCTGCAAAATTTAAGGGAGAATTTGATAAGAGAAATGTAAAAATGATTGCTTTGAGTGTTGACGGCGCAGCATCACATGCAGAATGGATCAAAGACATTAACGAAGTTCAGGATACGGTAGTTAATTTTCCTATTATAGCCGATGAGGACAAAAAAGTTTCAGATTTATATGACATGATTCATCCAAATGCAGACAACAATCTTACCGTTCGTTCTGTATTTATAATTGCTCCAGATAAATCCGTTAAGTTGACATTGACGTACCCAGCATCTACAGGAAGAAATTTCTACGAACTTTTAAGAGTAATAGATTCCTTGCAACTTACAGCTAATCATAAAGTTGCAACACCAGCAAATTGGGAACATGGAAAGGATGTAGTAGTTAGTCCTGCTATATCTACAGCAGATGCAAAGGACATATTTTCTAAGGGAGTTACCGAAGTAAAACCATATTTAAGAATGACGCCAGACCCTACTGCATAGGCTTAAAAACAAGTTCATTCTCAATACTTTAGACTATTATTATTAACATTAAGATAACGCGTAAGTTTTTAAGTATTTAAACAAAAAAAAACTATCTTCGCACTTTAATTAATATTTAATTTTTCTATTATGAGTAAAGGAACAGTAAAATTCTTCAATGATTCTAAAGGTTACGGATTTATCACTGAAGATGGTTCAAACGAAGATCATTTTGTACACATTTCTGGCTTAATCGATGAAGTTCGTGAAGGTGATGTTGTAGAATTTGAACTACAACAAGGTAAAAAAGGATTAAACGCCGTTAATGTGAAAGTAATTGACTAGGTAACGATTTAACTTTTTTATAGTATAAAACCCGAACCAATTGGTTTGGGTTTTTTTATGCGCTTTATTTTAAAATTTGTTCAACTTAAACGCAACCTTTTATATAAATACCTATCTATAGATTAAACAAGAACGGTTCCCCGACCTTATACCTATAGTTATGACCACATTTTTGACCGTATTTTTAGTTTTAATGATTGTTAATGTAATATTGCTTTTAGGAAGTTTTATTACCCGAAAAAAATAAGCATCAAAAAAAACACCTATATCATTACAATACAGGTGTTTTAATAGTATTTAAAAAGTAAGCTACTTAACCAACTTTCATTAATTCTACATCAAATATTAATGTGGCATCTGGTGGTATAACACCACCTGCACCTGCAGATCCATAAGCTAAGTCTGATGGAATTACAAAACGTGCCTTATCACCAACTTGTAATAAAGAGATACCTTCATCCCAACCTGGGATTACTTGACCAATTCCCAATTGAAAATCTATAGGAGAATTACGCTTGTAAGACGAATCAAAAACCTGACCGTCTAAAAGAGACCCTTCATAATGTACAGAGACCTTTTGCCCTTTTTCGGCTTTATCTCCGTCACCTTTCTGAATCATTTTGTAACGTAGTCCAGAAGCCGTAGACTCAAAACCTGCAGCAACTTTATCAAGTTCTGCTTCTTTTTTTGCTTTTTCTGCTGCTAATCTAGCCTCACCAGAAGCATTGAAATCTTCAAAAGCTTTTAATGCATTCCATTTTTCGGCTGTATCGCCAACTCTTACAATTTCCAAAGACTCAATAACATCATCTTGTGCTATATCATCTACAACTTCTTGCCCTGCAGCAACATGTCCAAAAATAGTATGCTTGTTATCTAACCATGGTGTTGGTACATGTGTAATAAAGAACTGACTACCATTAGTTCCAGGACCAGAATTAGCCATAGATAGTACCCCTGGAGCATCATGCTTTAATTCTGGGTGAAATTCATCATCAAACTTGTAACCAGCATCGCCAGTACCTCTACCTTGCGGACAACCACCTTGAATCATAAAATCTGGAATAACCCTATGAAATTTTAAACCATTATAATAAGGCTCACCTTTACCTTTGGCGCTATTTTCTTTATTACCCTCTGCTAAAGCAACAAAATTACCAACTGTTCCCGGAGTTTTGTCATGAGTTAATTTAACTAGTATTTCGCCTTTATTTGTATTAAACTTGGCGTAAATTCCTTCTTCCATTTTAGTTTTTTTAAGTATGCCGCAAAGGTAAAGAAATTTAACGATTTGAACATTTTAACAATTTCAAATGACAAATAATTAATACCTAATAAGCTTAAATCTATACCATGCTTTGAAATCAATGTTGATAGAAGAACATAGTTAATTAAAACCCGTACGTATCTACTAAATAAATTAAACTTGCCATTGATGCTGCTCCTAACTGAAGTTCGCGTCTATTCACATGTTCAAACGTATCGTTTTCAGCATGGTGGTGATCAAAATACCGTTGAGAATCTGGTCTTAATCCCGCAAGTACTAAACCCTCTTTTTTCAACGGACCAATATCTGCACCACTAAATCCTTTTTTAAAAGAATGTATTAAATATGGTTCAAAAAGGCTTTTCCACTCCAACACTTTCTCAAAGTCTTTATCTGAACTGTCAAAAGTAAAACCACGTGGAGTAAACCCACCAGAATCACTTTCTAAAGCGAATATGTGTTTTTCATTATTGGTCGCAGCAACTTCTGCATATTTATTTCCTCCCCTTAAACCATTTTCTTCATTCATAAAAAGAACCACTCTTATTGTTCGTTTTGGTTTATAACCTGTTTTCTTAAAAAGGTTTAAGACCTCCATACTTTGAACACAACCTGCACCGTCATCATGAGAACCATCGCCTAGATCCCAAGAATCTAAATGCCCACCAACTACTATGACCTCTTCTGGCGTAGTACTTCCTTTAATTTCAGCAATAACATTATAAGATTCAACATCATTAAACTGCTTGCAATTCTGCTTAAAAAAGAATTTAATTTCAGGATTCAATTTCAAGGAAGTGCTTAACAATTCGGCAGCATTAGTACTAATTGCCGCTGCAGGTATTCTTTCCGATTCTACCTGATCACCATAACCCATTGAACCCGTATGTGGATAATCATCTAAACGAAGATTCATTGATCTAACAATTACACCAAATGCACCATATTTAGATGCTTCCAAAGCACCCGCATATCGTTGATCAACGCAATTAGAATAGGCTGTAAAAGTATCTATCTGTGTAGCATCCATTGGTTTATTAAAAAACACAATCTTACCTTCTATCTTTTCTTTGCCTAAAATTGCCAGTTGCTCAATGCCCTCTACCTCTATAATATTTGCTTTTATTCCCCTTGGTGGTGTAGGTACAGAACCTCCTAATGCACAAATGGGTACATTTGTAGTGGCTCCAGGAGACGTTTCAAAATATGCAAATTCTGGCGTACCTCTAACCCATTTTGGTACCATAACCGGTTGTAGCCAAACCTTATCGACCCCTAAAGAATCTAACTGAGATTTGGTATAATTAACTGCCTGCTGTGCTTGTATTGATCCAGATAACCTACCACCTATTTGATTAGATAGGTAATTCAACCAATCATAACCCTTACCCTCTGTTAAGGCAGTATCATAAAGCTTCTTAATCTGTAATTGGTCTGTACTTTGCGAAAACCCGAAAGATGTGCAAGCAATAACAAATAATAGTACCAGTTTACTGTTCACCTTGTAATTGTTCTTCATAGCTGTCTAAATTAGCCTTTATTTTATCGCTCAACATAGGCTCCTTAATATCTTTGTATTTTTTTAACGATTGAAGCAAAATTGAAGCAACTATTATACGTGTAGCTTTTTTATTATCTGCAGGAATAGCAAACCATGGTGCATGATCATGAGTTGTTTTAGAAATAGCTTCCTCATAGCACTTTTGGTAAACATCCCAAAGCTTTCGTTCTTTTAAATCGCCTGGAGAAAATTTCCAATGTTTCTCTTTAATTGCAAGTCTTCTTAATAAACGTTGCCTTTGCTCTTCTTTAGACAGGTTTAGAAAAAACTTAAATATCAATGTTCCATTTTCTGCTAAATGACGCTCAAAATCATTGATTTGTTCAAATCTTTTATCCCAGAAATTTTGGTCTATATCATCTACAGTATGTATACCTGGTATATGCTCACTTAATATATACTCTGGGTGTACCCTTGTTACCAATACATTCTCATAATGAGTTCTATTGAAAACTCCGAATTTTCCTTTTGCCGGTAAAACCAAATAGTGACGCCATAAATAGTTATGACTCAATTCTAATTCTGTTGGCACCTTAAAACTATGTACTTCAACACCACTAACATTAAAATCTTTAAACACTTCACGTATTAAACTATCTTTTCCTGCGGTATCCATACCCTGTAAACAAACTAGAATACTGTATTTTCCATGTGCATATATGGTATCTTGAAACTCTCCCAGCTCTCTTCTAATGCTTGATAATTCTTTTTTAAGTTCTTTATCAGATTTTCCAAAATCTTCAAAAGTCTCATTATCAGCTATTTTGAAATTTTTATTGGTTCTATAATTGTCTACTTTTATCTTATCCATACCGAAATATAAAATATAATATTTATGAATACTAATTCTATAAAATATCCTACATAACCAAAACCATTTAAATTCCGTTTATCGAAATTGATAGGTATTGTATCGAAAATAATATTTTCAACAAGGTAAAGCATATAAATTTACCCGTGTAAGACCCCAAATTTTACAGCTAATACACCTACTTATGAAGAAAAATATCTATTTTTTCTGCGTTATTGCACTAGTATCCTTGTCCTCATTTACAGCTAATGTAGAATGTGAATATGCAAATTCTAACATGGGTTACGCAAAATCACAGATAACTGCTGCATTAAGTACCCAAGATATAAACCAAGCTAGGTTTTATGCTTACAAAGCATTAAACGCCTTAGAAAAATCAAAAGATCAATTAAAGGTTTGTGGATGTACGTATGCCAAAACAAGTGTGTACGAGAACATTGAGGTTTTAACACTTGCAACAAAATCAACTACACTAGAAGGAACAATTAGTTATTTGAACGAATCTATTGAACTTACGGATAACACAATTTTAGTATTAGAATCTCATGATATTCATGATAGTATATACTCTAATAATGAACTGTCGGTAAATACAAATTCATCCACGGAAGTTAAAACAGGAAAAAAAGTAAAATTTGATAAAAACATATTTGAAAATATTGATATTTCACTAGAAAAATATCGAGTTTCATTAGATAAAGTTGTTCAAACTGTCAACTGTAAAGATGCTACTGCTTTTGCTACAAGAATTTTCAATGAAAGCGAAGCTCAATTGCTAAAACCTAACATCTCAGAAGGAAGCAAATATTACAACTTACGTACCAAAGAAATTACCCAAGAAGCTTTGAACAAAATAGGTGACTGTGCAAAAAAATAATTTGGCCAAGTTATTTACTTGCAAATAGTTTTACATCATCTTCCGATACATCTTGTCCTCCAAGAATAATTAGTCGTTCTACAACATTTCTTAGTTCACGAATATTACCGGTCCAATCATAGGCTTTAAGCAGTTTTATAGCCGTATCTGAAAACGTTTTAGCAGCCATGCCTTGCTCTTCTGTAATTTTCTTAGAAAAATGCTCAATCAGTAATGGTATATCATCACGTCTATCGTTTAAACTAGGCACTTGAATTAGAATAACTGCCAATCTATGGTATAAATCTTCTCTAAAGTTACCTTCCTCAATTTCCTTTTTTAAATCTTTATTGGTTGCAGCAATTACACGAACATCAACCTTTATGTCTTTATCCGTTCCAACACGAGAAATCTTACTTTCTTGAAGTGCTCTTAGAACTTTTGCTTGCGCGGAAAGACTCATATCACCAATCTCATCTAAAAAGATTGTTCCTTTATTAGCAGCTTCAAATTTACCCGCCCTATCTTTTACGGCAGATGTAAATGCACCTTTTACATGCCCAAATAGTTCACTCTCTATTAATTCTGAAGGAATAGCAGCACAGTTGACCTCTATAAACGAACCTGAGCTTCTTGCACTTTTTTCATGTAGCCAATGTGCTACAAGCTCTTTACCGGTACCATTAGACCCTGTAATTAATACACGGGCATCTGTAGGAGCTACTTTCTCGATCATTTCCTTGATCGTATTAATTTCGCCACTTTCACCGATCATCTCATAGTTCTTGCTCACCTTTTTCTTCAAGTTCTTATTCTCTACAACCAGAACTTTTCTATCTAAGGCATTTCTAACTGTAGTAAGTAATCTATTTAAATCTGGTGGTTTTGATATATAATCAAAGGCACCTAATCTCATGGTATTAACTGCAGTATCTAAATCTCCATGCCCAGAAATCATGATAAAAGGAATTTCTGGCTTAATTTTTCGAGCAGCTTCTAGAACCTCTACACCATCCATTTTTGGCATTTTTATATCGCAAAGCACCAAGTCGTAATCATTATTCTTTATGGTTTCAATTCCTTTCAATCCATCTTCAGCTTCCTCAACAGAGTACGCATCATTCTCTTCAGATAGAATTTTAACCAAAACTCTTCTAATTGCCGCTTCATCTTCGATTACTAATATTTTTGACATAACTGCTTTTTAAATTCCTATTCTTATTCCTGTTCTAAAATAAAGTCCTGATGCATCGTTCAACGTAAAAATATCATCTCTTTCTTCATTTCTTAGTGCACTGTTTTGATAAATAGAACGACCACCTATAAAGTAAACGGACATATCTTTAGTTATTTTATACTGATACCCTAATGTCAATAATAATGCCGTAGAAGAAACATCGGTAGATAAATTATTACCAGGTAATAAAATATCGTTTTGAATATTAACGTAATAACCATCTAAAAAAATTTCGGTCTGAAAAAAATGTCCCTTTTTAGTGAAGTATTTCATACCAGACTTAGGTGCTCCAAGTATATATGACCAATTAGGGTGAAATCTTTTCTCATAGTACACAAAAGGCAAAGGAATATCTATTGGTGAGGTACCATTATAAGAAATACCTAACACTAGCATATAAGGTTTCTCAACATCTTTTACATTTTTGTATGCACCTGCGGTATAGTTCATGTTAAAATCATCTTCCTGTAACTCTTCCACAAAGTTAGTAGACCACCGTGGGGTTACCACTGCTATTAAGCGCCATTTCTCAGTTAGCTTATACATATATGCTAAGTTGACATCCAATACATGAAACTTACTTAAATCGTCAGAATTAGGAAACAAATCATCTGGCACTTCAAAGTTATACCTATTGTACTCCGCGCCTAATACCAAGTAATCTTTTTTCTCTCGTACTGCCAATGGCACATTTAAAACCAGCTTTATGCGCGATGTTTCTACGTCACCACTATTCTCTGGCATCAACATATATTCTAACCTAAAAACATCTGGAGTTTGCCCAACGACTATATTAATAGCAGAAAGCACCAAACCAACGAAAAGAAAAGTACCCCTAAGTTTTTTTATTATTCTCTGCATTAGAAACATTGCTATGTTGAAAAGGTCCTTGTTGATATAAATGAATATCTCTTTGAGGAAAAGGAATGGAAATATTGTTCTTTCTAAAAGCAGCATCAATCTTATATCTTACTTCACTTTTTATTTTTGGGTCTGTAAAACTATCGGTCAAATAAAAATTTACTGTAAATATTAATGCCGAATCTCCAAAATCTTCAAAGATTACAAACGGTTTTGGACTTTTTAATATACTTCTTTGCGTACCAACTACTTCTAAAAGCAACTTGGTCACTAATTCTATATCACTTCCATAAGCAACACCAATACGTACTAACTCCCTAGTTGTTTTATGATTTTGCGTATAATTATAAACGATGTCACTAATAAACTTATGGTTAGGAATTATAATCACTTTGTCATCTCTAGTAATTGCCCTAGTAGTGCGCAATTTAATTTCAAAGACCTTACCTACCCTATTATCTATTTCTATGATATCACCTACTCTTAAAGACTTATCTACTATAATAAAAACTCCACCAATGATATCTTGAAAAATGTCTTGTAAAGCCAAACCAAGACCAACAAATAATGCTGCAGATGCCGTAATTAGTATAGTAATGTTTATACCGGCCGCGCTCATTGTAAAAAGTATGACCACTACATAAACTAAATACTTAATAAACTTAAATATGCTGATAAACTTAAGTTTATCTTCAGCCTCCATTTTTCTGGTGAAAAACCTACGAATAGCTTGCAGAACAGTACTGGTCAATAGAAAAGCTAATGTTAGCAACAAAAGAAGACCTACCGTAATGTGAATAGATTTTTCACCATCACCGAATTGATATCCAAGGTCTAAAAATTTCTTAATAGTCCCCCAAACATCGTCTTCAATTATTTCTTTGATTTTTTCTGTGCCCTCCTGAATCATCATGAATATTTAAGCCACTTATACAATTCTTTATAGCTAGGTTTTTTACCGTACATAAGTATACCAACACGATAAATTTTTGCTGCTACCCATACAATACCTATAAAAGTACCTATTAATATTAAAATTGATGTAATCAATTGCCACAACGGTACACCACCTTCACCTATACCCCAAGGTAATCGCATTAACATTACAATTGGTGATGTTAAAGGAAAAAGAGAAAAAGCAACAGCTATGGGTCCGTTAGGGTTACTGAATACGGAAAAGAAACCGACATAAATAGCTAACATTAACGGCAAAATTACTGGAAAAATAAATTGCTGAGTGTCGGTTTCATTATCTACCGCAGCACCTATGGCCGCATAAATAGAACTGTAAATTAAATAGCCCAAGACAAAATAAATAATAAAAAATACCAGCATAGCAATAATGGGTATTTCAAATATTTCTTGCGCATACAATTGTATGTTCTGAGTCAATGCGTCTACATCCACGTTGGCACCACTAGCCATACCTGATGCCATACCGCCACCTTTGGTTAAACTAGCTGGATCAATATCAAAAATAGCTAGACCTATAAAAAGTAAGATAGCACCTGATACAATCCAAATTGCAAATTGTGTAATACCCGCAAGTGAAGTACCAATAATTTTACCCATCATTAAATGAAAAGGCTTTACCGATGATATAATAACTTCAATAATTCTACTTGTTTTTTCCTCAATGACACTACGCATTACAAAACCTCCGTAAATAATAATAAACATCATTATAAGATACCCGAATGCACCCCCGATTATAGCCTTAATCTCATTGATTCCTTTAATATTCTGAAGTCCATCAAAAGTTTCAATATTTATATTGTAACTACGATCCATTTCGGCATACTCTTTTGGCGATAAGCCAAGCTCTCGTAATCTTTCTTGACGTAATCTACTAGTAATAGAATTCTCTAACTTATCTAATACGGTTGCGCTTGGCGCATCTTTACTATAAAAAAATGCTCGTTGCGCTACTTGTTCTAAGTTAGATTCGTTAGGTAAATAAATAAGCCCATAAAAGCCTAAACTTACCGTAGAATCTTTTGCTTCCGCTAATGATATATCTTTGAAATTGATGTAAGAAGTAGCGTCTGAGGTCACAAATTCATTTGCGAAATAACCACTTTCATTTAAAACACCAATTACTTTTTTTTCATTGTCATTTAATTGAGTTAGATATGCTATCAACAATATCATACCCACCATCAAAAAAGGGCTTAAAAAAGTCATAACAACGAATGACTTATTACGCACCTTTGCAATATATTCTCTTTTTATTATCAGTAGTAATTTACTCATTGTCGATATTTTTATTTTGAATGGTCTTAATAAAAATATCATTTGCAGATGGTATAGTTTCTATAAAACCATTTACGTTACCCCTTGAACTTAAGAAAGATAAAATTTCGCGAGATTCATTTGAAGGTAATTGAACGCTAAGGTTCAACTGATTTTCTATACGATCATATTCTTGAGATAGAATTTGAAATTTTCCTTCCATTTCATTTAGTAAAGACTGCTGATTATCTGTCTCTAAACCTATTTTAAAAATATTGTTTTTATAGGCTTTTTTAATATCAGATAGTTTACCGTCCAGTATTTTTTCAGATTTATGAATCAAGGCTATATACTCGCACAATTCTTCAACCGATTCCATTCTATGTGTAGAAAAAATGATTGAAGTACCATTTTCCTTTAAACTTAAAATTTGTTCTTTTATAATATTAGCGTTTATAGGATCAAACCCACTAAAAGGCTCATCAAAAATCAACAACTTGGGCTCATGAAGTACAGTAACCACAAACTGTATCTTTTGCGCCATACCTTTAGAAAGTTCTTGTATTTTTTTATTCCACCAGTCTCCTATTTCTAACCTCTCAAACCAATATTTCAATCGCTTTTTAGCCTCCGCTTTAGACAGTCCTTTTAACTGCGCCAAATAAAGTGCCTGCTCGCCAACTTTCATACTCTTGTAAAGTCCGCGTTCTTCAGGCAAATAACCTATTTGCGAAATATGTTCTGGTTTTAAAAGTTCACCGTCAAAATAGACGGAACCTTTATCAGGAAAAGTAATTTGATTTATAATACGTATTAGCGTGGTTTTACCAGCTCCATTAGGACCCAACAAACCGTAAATGCTATTCTTAGGAATTTCTAGGGAAACGTTTTTCAATGCCGTATGGCTCCCAAACTGTTTGGTGACCTCATTAGCTACCAAAATATGACTCATGGACTCAATTTCTACAAAGATATTGAATTGTTTTGACTAGCTACACTCTTTATTTATCCTTTACAAAATACCGATTATCAATATATGAAAACTTAAAATGCTTTTGCCCTAAAAAGCAAAACCCACCCTTAATAAATCAAGGATGGGAAAAAAATTGCTATGAAAAAGAAAATTAATATTGGTCGCCCAATATTATCTCAAATATACGTTTTTTATTTAAAAACAAAATGTTTCGCCTTTAGGAGAACATATCTTTTACTTTTTCAAAAAATGACTTATCAGATTTCTCTGGTTTAGGTTCAAAATTATCATTGCCTTGCATTTTCTCAAAGAACTCTCTCTGCTCTTTATTCAATTCTTTAGGCGTCCAAACATTTACATGCACTAATATATCACCAGCACCATATCCGTTTAAACTTGTAATTCCTTTTCCTCTTAGTCTTAATATTTTACCTGACTGAATACCTGGCTCTAGTTTTATACGAACCTTACCACTTACCGCATCGATCTCTTTTGAGGTTCCTAATACAGCTTCTGAAATACTAACATAAAGATCATAATGCAAATTATCACCCTCTCTCTTTAACGTGCTGTGTTCTTGTGTTTCAATAGCTACCAATAAATCTCCAGGCACTCCGTTTCCAGGAGCATCGTTACCTTTATTAGGTACTTTCAACTGCATACCTTCTTCAACACCGGCAGGAATATTAATAGAAACGGTTTCTTCTGCAACTTTAAGACCTTGAGCATCTGCATCACTAGGCTTACCGTCTAAGATTTGACCACTACCGCCACAAGTACTACAAACAGCAGCTGTTTGCATTCTACCAAGAATAGTGTTCTGAATTTTTGTCACCTGTCCTCTACCATTACAAGTAGTACACGTTTTATAGGTAACACCTTCTGCCTGAACCTTTCTTTTTACCTTAACTTTTTTCTCAACACCATTTGCAATCTCCTCAAGTGTCAATGAAACTCTAATACGTAGATTACTTCCTTTAACCCTTCTTTGACCACCGCCACCGCCGAAACCACTAAAGCCTCCAAAGCCGCCACCGCCGCCGAAAATATCACCAAATTGGCTGAAGATATCATCCATATTCATACCGCCGCCGCCAAAACCACCGGAACCGCCTTCAAAAGCACCATGACCAAATTGATCATAACGAGCTTTCTTATCTGGGTCACTTAAGATTTCATACGCCTCAGCAGATTTTTTAAACTGCTCTTCTGCAGAAGTATCTCCCGGATTTTTGTCTGGATGATATTGCAATGCCTTTTTACGGTATGCTTTCTTTATTTCTGCAGCAGTTGCACTTTTACTGATGCCCAATACTTCATAATAATCTTCCTTCATTCCAATCTTTTAATTTCCTACTACAACTTTAGGATGCCTAATTATACGGTCACCCAACTTAAATCCTTTCTCAATGACGTCAATAACCTTACCTTTCATCTTCTTATCTGGAGCCGGTAATTGAGTTATTGCCTCATGAATATCTGCATCGAACACATCGCCAGCATTGACATCTAACATCTCTAACCCTTTATTTTTAAGAGTCTCCCTAAGCTTAACATTGATTAATTCAACACCTTTAAAAGCCTCTTTATCATCTGATTTTGCCAATTCTTTAATAGCTCTATCAAAATCATCTAAGACTGGTAATAAAGAAACGATTACCTCTTGCCCTGCAGTTTTAAACAACTCCATACGCTCTTTAGAAGTACGTCTTTTATAATTCTCAAATTCTGCAAATAGTCTTAAAAACTTATCTTTTTCTTTTGCTAGTTCATCGTTAAGTGTCTCTTCAACCGACATTTCTTCCTCTTCATTTTCATTCTCTAGCTTTTGTTCTTGATCCTCGCTGTCTAATAGCGCATCTTCCAAGAATTCATCATCCAAAGTGTTTTCTTTATTACTCATAATTTATTGTAATTTAAATCGCTGATTAAAAGCAGGCAAAAGTACTGCCAATTCTTTAAAAATGTCAAAATGTCACAAAAGTTTAAAAAAAAATCCGCCGAATGGCGGATTTAATTTCATCTGATCAACAGATATATTTTAATTGACAAATTGCTTTGTCACATTAGTTTTAGATTCTAAACATTCAGCATTATTGTCATATATAGCACCTAAAGCCTGACAAATATTAGCGTATTGGAATATAAAGCCCTCTTCCTCTATCTTTTTACTACTTACTCGCTGGCTAGCAAACAATATATATGCCATTTTACCTAACACAGTATACATTATAAACTTAGGGATATTTGGCAAAAACAAAGGCTGATCTAATGCTTTTGCGATTTCTTTCACCAATTTAGAATTAGTGACAGGATTTGGCCCTACTCCATTATAAGTACCTTTTAATTTATACATTGCAATATGAAGAAATATAGCTGCAAGGTCGGTAACATGAACCCATGATTGCCATTGCTCACCTGAACCGAATGCTGCGCCAACGTAATTTCTGACAGGTTTGGCCATTTCTGGCAAAGCACCACCATCTTTAGACATTACAAGACCAATACGTACTTTGGCAACTGTTAGCCCTAAAGATTTAAATTCATTGATTTTTTTCTCCCATACACTTACAACTTCACCTAAAAAACTATCATCTACCGAATCTTCATTTTCAGTATATAAATTACTTAAAGAATTAGGGTATATACCAATTGCGGAGGCTGAAATAAGAGACTTAACAGAATGGTTTTCATTATTCAAAAGAGTATTCCTCAATAATTCTAATGTATTTACTCTACTATCAATAATCTCTTTCCTATAACTAGGTGTCCATCTCTTAGAAATACTTGCACCTGCCAAGTTAATAATGACCGAAACACCATCAAGACATTTAGCATCAATTTCACCAGCAGTAGGGTTCCAGAAAAACCCTTGGTATTTATCTTCTGAAACAATTTTATTTTTCCGAGTAGTTAGGTAGTTAACGGCGTATCCTTTTTCATGGCATTGAGATACCAACTCGCTACCTACTAAACCCGTTGCACCTGTTATCAATACTTTCATGGACTAAAGATATTATTTTTGATGCTCCCCGATACACTATTTAATTTCGATTTAACATAGTTGCCAAACCTATTGACGTACAAGGCGTTAAAGTTATATTAATACCCGAAATATTATTGCTTTTTTGCTCTTAACATTTCGCGTTTACCAGGAGGTCCAGGTAAGCGCTCCACTAAAAAACCAACTTCTTGCATAGCTCTTCTTACACTACCTTTTGCAGCATAGGTAACTAAATAACCATTACTCTTCATTGCATTGAACATAATTTGAAAAATTTCAACAGTCCATAATTCTGGTTGCACCCTGGCACCAAAAGCGTCAAAATAAATTAAATCATATTCAGCTATTGCACTGATTTCTTTAAAAAGTATCTGTTCTTTTTTTAAATTGAAATTTTCAACTATTTCAACTTTATCGCCCCAAGGAGATATATGCATTAAATCAAAGTCATCTTTTCTAGAAAGTGACTTTAATTCTTCTAAATAATTTAGTTGATTCAGCTCCTCTATTGAGACAGGATAAGCTTCTACACCAGTATAATTAACTTTTAAATTTCGCTTATCAAACTCAATAAGTGTTATAAAGGCATTGAGACCTGTACCAAAACCAATTTCAAGAATATTGATTTCTTGATTTTCGAATAAATCTAATCCAGATTTTATAAAAACATGATAAGCTTCTTGAATAGCACCATGCTTAGAATGGTACTGCTCTTGCCAATCCATAATTTGGATAGTCTTTGAACCATCGCCAGTTGTAATTATTTCTCTTTTCAAATTAATTTGGGACTAAGACTCCAGTTGCTTCAAAACTAAATGTTCTTTTAGGAGCAGTTATTTTTGCTATTTCAATGTCTGTTTTTCCTGTATCTTTTGCATAGTGTTGCTGATCTTCAACACTCATTTCTTCCACAAAAGCCAATCCATTTAAAACAACTTCTTTTTCTAAAATATCTGCAGGCATAAAAAATCCGTAATCCTTAAAGCGAACCATTGCTTGCTCACCTTTAGGTAATTCAACAATCATCCAACAACCTTTTACCTTACAAACTTCTTTTACTTTTGATTTAAATTGAAGATATAAAGAATCTGAAACCGGCATTGATGAAAATGTCTGCCAAACTTCATCCTTATTACTTAATGAAGTAGCTTCAAACTCCTTCCCATAAAATTGAGATGAACTTATTTCAGAATTCTGCTGCGCAAGACATGTGAAAATTCCAAACAAAAAGACAAGTAATATGTTAAATCCTTTCATAAATCCTAAAAATGTTGATTAACCTACAAAACTGATCAATTTAAAACTAAAAAAGAAGGGGTAGTAGGGATATTTGTTTAATTTTAATCAACTAAAGTTACATATTTCATGAGTATTGCAACAAAAGATATCATAGTAGAAAAGGTAAAAACTTCTAAAATTGATCAAGTAGATTTTGATAATCTAGCTTTTGGATCGGTATTTACAGACCATATGTTAGTCTGTACGTATAAAGATGGTGCATGGGAAACTCCCAAGATTACACCTTATCAACCAATTACACTCGACCCTTCATCAAAAATTTTCCATTATGGACAATCCATTTTTGAAGGAATGAAAGCTTATAAGGATAAAAATAATGATGTCTTTTTATTTAGACCATTAGACAACCATAAGCGATTTAACATTTCTGCGGAAAGAATGTGTATACCGCAAATTCCTGAAGATTATTTCATGGAAGGTTTAAATGCATTAATAAATCTTGATAAAGATTTTATACCAACAAAAGATGGTAGTTCATTATATATAAGACCATTTATGTTCGCTTCAGGTAATGGCTTTCATGCATCACCAGCCAACGAATATAAATTCATTATCGCTTGCGCGCCGTCTGGAGCTTATTTTTCAGGAAAAGTAAAAGTACTTATTGAAGAGAAGTATTCTAGATCAGCTAATGGTGGTGTTGGTTACGCTAAAGCCGGTGGTAATTACGCAGGTCAGTTTTACCCAACACAATTAGCTGTTGCAAAAGGATACAATCAGGTAATATGGACAGATGACACCAACCACGAATTTATTGAAGAGGCAGGTGCAATGAACATATTTGTTAGAATCAATGACACTCTTTTAACTGGACCAACTAGTGATCGTATCCTTGATGGTATTACTAGAAAAAGTATTTTGGAAATTGCCAAAGACCTAGGTATTAAAACAGAGGTTAGAAAAATAACTGTAAAAGAAGTTGTTGAGGCGGCAAAAGATGGTTCTTTAAAAGAAATGTTTGGTGCTGGTACAGCTGCAGTAATTTCACCAATTGCAGGATTTGGTTATAGAGACACAGATTATGACTTACCGGAGTTAGAAAATAGTTACGGTCAACTACTTAAGAAAACAATTACAGATATACAGTACAATAAGTCTGAAGACAAATTTGGTTGGAGATATAAATTAAAGGCATAAAAAAGGGGGCAAATTGCCCCCTTTTTTATTTATCTAAAATCACCTCAATATTAGGTTTAGAATAATTAGGCCCTTTTAAAACTTTACCGTCTTCACGGTAAATAGGTTTTCCATCTTCACCAAGCTTACTCATATTGCTACGTTGTATTTCATTGAATACCTCTTCAATTTTATATTGCATACCATGCTCTAGGATTGTACCACATAAAATATACAACATATCACCAAGAGCATCTGCAACTTCTACAAGATCATTGTTTTGAGCAGCCTCTAAATATTCCTTATTCTCCTCATCCATTAAATTAAAACGCAAAGTGTTTTTTGCCTCTCCTAAATCAGCTATCATTTCCTCAGAAACACCTAGTCCAAAAGAATTATGAAATTCTGCTACTGCTTTGATTTTGTTTTTCATCTTTATTATACCGTTTTCCGTTAGCTTTGCGTAAAAATATGAAATATGTTTAGCACCGGACAAATCATTTTTGCAATCGCATTTGCGGTGGTTTTTGCAATAGTAATCGTCATTACTTACAGAAAAGACTTTAAATTACACCAAAAAAATTTCAAAGGCGTTAGATGGATTGGCATATTCTTTACATTATTCCTAATCCTACTCCTTTGTATAAAGTTTTTTCTAAAAGAATAGTTAATTTTTTACCTACACTACAAAAATTAACGTTTTCACAACAAAACACTGAATATCGTCGTTTAATATACCAAATAACGTAATTTTGCGTTATTCATCTATAAGATGTAAAATATTATGACGACATTTCTTACAATTTTTTTAGTATTAGTAGGTATTAACATTGCTTTAGTGGTAGTTAGTTTGTTAAGTGTTTCACAAAAACCGAAGACATCTTCGCAAAAATTATCAGACCAACGACCTACAGCAATTTATCCATTAGATTTACTTACTACGAGCTACAAGAAAGCAGTTTAGTTTATACCTTTATAAGGTATGAAACAATTTCTACTAGTTTTCTTGGGAGGAGGTTTTGGTAGTATATTAAGATACTACATTTCCAAAAACCTCAATGCATATTACTCAAATTTTTATCTAGGTACTTTTCTAGTAAACATTATTGGCTGCCTTTTAATAGGTATACTAATAGGTCTCTCCCTAAAGAACAATTACATTTCCGAAAATCAAACTTTATTATTAGCCACCGGTTTCTGCGGAGGCTTTACTACTTTCTCAACATTCGCATTAGAAAGTAACATTCTATTAAAGGAATCTACACTATTTCAAACATCCCTATATATGGGACTAAGTGTTGCAATTGGAATTCTAGCTATTTCATTGGGACTCTGGATTTGCAAAATGTTATAGAAATAACATTACCCATCTACATTTTTATTTTTATACATTTTTTCAGGTATTTGCCGATTTATTAAACAATCGTCAGATTATTACACAATTTCCTGACGATTATTCTATGATTATAGGCAAATGGTTATTTGGTATTCTCTTAATCCTCAATATTATCTTCTAAAAATAACAATACCCTAAAATTTATAGGGTATATATTATGATACTCATAAAAATATCCATTCAACCCCTATTATTTTTAGGGGGATACTCATATTAACATATATTTGGCAATATCAAAAACTTATTCAAATGAAAAAAATCGAGGCAATTATCAGAAAATCAAAGTTTGACGATGTCAAAGAGGCGTTGCATAACATCGAAGTAAACTTCTTCAGTTACTGGGATGTAACAGGAGTTGGTAATGAAAAAGAAGGTCACGTATATCGTGGTATCTCTTATAGCACTACAGATATTCAACGTAGATACTTAACCATAGTAGTATCTGACGATTTTCTTGAAAAAACAGTGAATGCTATTCTTGAATCTGCATACTCAGGTAATGTAGGTGATGGTAAAATATTTGTTTCAGAAGTAATTGAGGCTTATAGAATAAGAACTAAGGAAGACGGTTTGGCCGGTATCAACTAAATAAAATAACTAACTAAAAACTAAACGAAATGGACGCAGGATTATTTACAGCAAATAACATATGGATGATGTTGGCTACCGCACTGGTATTCTTCATGCATACAGGGTTTGCTTTTTTAGAGATTGGCTTGACCAGACAAAAAAATACAATAAACATATTATTTAAGAACATCTTTATCATTACAGGTGGCTTATTACTTTATTACGCATGGGGCTTTAATTTAATGTATCCAGGCTTTGAAGATGGAGACATAGGGATCTTAAAATTTGCAGGCTTTGGTATTGCTGCCCCAGAAGGCGGAATGACAGCTGAATACGCAGATGGTGGTTACACTTGGTGGACAGATTTTCTTTTTCAAGGAATGTTCGCGGCAACAGCAGCTACCATTGTATCTGGAGCAGTTGCTGAACGTATGAAAATTGGTGCGTTCATGATATTTACAGTAATCTATGTAGGTTTAGTATACCCTATAGTAGGTGCTTGGAAATGGGGTGGCGGATTCTTGGATTCATGGGGATTCTATGATTTTGCAGGTTCAACATTAGTACACTCTGTAGGTGGGTGGGCTGCTTTAGTAGCAATCTTTTTATTAGGCTCTAGAATTGGAAAATTCGGTAAAGATGGTAAACCAAACGCTATACCAGGTCACAGTATACCAATGGCTACTGCAGGTGTATTGATATTATGGTTAGGTTGGTTCGGTTTTAACGGTGGTTCAGTATTATCCGCAGATCCAGAATTGACATCTTTGGTATTGGTTACTACAAGTTTGGCTGCAGCCGCTGGTGGTTTTGGAGCAATGATCACCTCTACTATTCTTTATAAGAACTTAGATTTAACTATGTTCTTAAACGGTATTCTTGGTGGATTGGTAGGTATTACCGCCGGAGCGGATTTAATGTCACCAAACGAAGCCGTAATCATAGGATTCATTGCCGGTATTATCATTGTAGGTGGTGTTGCCTTGGTTGACAAATTAAAATTAGATGACCCTGTAGGTGCTGTAGCAGTTCACTTGATCTGTGGTATCTGGGGAACATTAGTTGTAGGTATCTTCGGTAACCTAGCAAGTGGAGCACAATTCATGACTCAATTATACGGTGTATTGATCGTAGGCGGGTTCTGTATCGTTACATCTGGTTTAATCTTAGGAGTTCTTAAAGCAACAATGGGTCTTAGGGTTTCTAAAGAAGAAGAAGTTGAAGGCTTAGATCTTCATGAGCACGGTATGGATGCTTATGCTGATTTTAGAATGAATCAACACTAAAAAAATACGGAGCGTTTTACAGAACGCTCCGTTACATAACCTTTTCGATATATAAATTTCTCAAAATTAATTCATCCCATAAGGGATTAAATCAAAACTTATGAAAACGATTATTTACACAAAATACGTAAAAAATATTTTTGCAACAGGTCTTATGCTTTTTGCAGCAGCTGGTGTAGTTGCTCAAGAAGAGGAAGAATCTAAAAAAGTTAGTATTAGCGGTTCTGTAGATGCCTATTACCAAACTAACTTAAGTGCTTCTGACACCACTCCACAATCATTTGGTAGCTCATTTGCCAATGAACTAGGTTTTGCTTTAGGTATGGCAAATATAATAGCAACTTATGAAGGTGAAAAAACTGGTGTAGTTGCAGATGTAGTTTTTGGACCTAGAGGCGAAGAAGCAGTTGGCGGGTACAACCTAAACCAACTTTATGCTTACTGGAACGTATCTGAAGGAACTACTTTAACAATGGGTAGATTTAATACATACTTAGGTTATGAAGTTATCTCTCCTGTAGGTAACTTTAACTACAGTACTTCTTATTTATTCTCAAGCGGACCGTTTTCTCATGTTGGTTTAAAAGCTGACTTTGCACTTTCTGATGATTTAAGTTTAATGTTAGCAGTTATGAATGTAACTGATACCAACAATAATTTAACCGGTGCTTACTCCGCTGGTGCTCAATTAGGATACTCAGGGCAATTTCTTAACTTCTACTACGATGGTGGTGAAGCATTAGGATTTGAAATAGATTATACTGGTGGTTTTGATTTATCAGATGAGTTTTTCTTAGGTATTAACGCTGCATATGCAGATAATGAAGGCGAAGGTTTTTCGGGTGCGGCATTATACCCACAATACGCAACATCAGATGATTTTTCAATTGGTTTAAGAGGTGAATATTTCTCAACTAGATCAGACTTAATAGAAGACGATCCAAGTGTTTTAGCTTTGACTTTAACTGGTAGCTACTCTGTAGACAATTTGATTATTAAGCCAGAGATAAGATTAGACTCATGGGGTAACGATGTTGAGCCTTATTTTGATGCAGATGGTGCAGCTTCTAAAAGTTTATCATCTTTCTTGATAGCAGCTATCTACTCTTTCTAAGTTGTTGATATAATTAATTGTTGATTTTATAGTTTAAGTTTAAAAAACTCGGCATTTACTGCCGAGTTTTTTTATTCGCATTATCTAATGCTCAAAAGCTTTTACCCCTACCCTAATTTCAGCATCTACATTATTTACAGCAGGCACTAATGGACAACTAAACTTTTTATTATAAGCACAATATGGATTATATGCTTTATTAAAATCAAGCACAATAGTGTTCCCTTTAGGTATTCTTAAATCTAAATAACGTCCACCACCATATGTTTCCTCCCCATTTGTTGCATCTGTAAATGGCAAGAAAAGATAATCTTTATACTTCTCTTGCGTTATTAATTCAGGTGTTTGGTATATTTCTAATTGATGTTGTTTTCCGTTTAATGTAAATTTTGCAATGCCATAAAGCACTTCAGTTGATTCTCTATCTGTAGTTGTTGGCATTGAAAATGGTAATGCTTCAGGAGTTCTAACAAACTCTGCCTCTATTACATAACTCGTATCTGGTGCATAAAAATCTAAAGTCTCAAAATTTATTCGGAATCGATCTGCCAATGGCGAGGTTTCCGGGTCTTTAAATTCAGCATTCAATTCTTGTTGAAACAGTAAAATATCTGCTAACTTATCTGATGTGGTTATTGATTTTACATCGGGTTTAGCATCATGATATTTCTTTTCTTGTCCACATGAAACAAATACACTCAAAACCATAATTAAAATACATACTCTCATTGCTCTTCGTTTACACTTCAAAAATACAATTTATTCATTGTAAGTTTATTTACTTATAATCGTACTTTCGAGTCAAATACATGCTACTATGAATTTTAGAAATCTTTTACTTGTTATACCATTTTTTCTACTAAACTGCGAACAGAAAAAAACTACTGCAGCAACAGAAATAGCTAAGGAAAATGTTAGAATATTGCCAGAGCTAAACCCAGATAGTTACAACGTTGCTTTTCTAATTATGGATGGCACTTTCAATACAGAATTCACTGCACCTTTTGACATTTTTCAGCATACAAAATTTAGAGAAGGTATAAAGACAATGAACACTTTTACCGTTGCCAATACTTTAGAGCCTATCACTACTTTTGAAGGAGTTCGTATACTACCAGATTTTGACTACACTAAAGATGATTTACCTCAAATAGATATTCTGGTCGTACCAAGCGCAGAGCATTCTATGGATAAAGATTTAAAAGATTCAATAATGCTTAACTTTATAAAAGAGACAGATAAAAACGCATTATACATGACCAGTCATTGCGATGGTGCTTTTCTCTTAGCGAAATCTGGAATTTTAGATTCAGTAGCATCTACCACCTTTCCAAGTGACGTCGAAAATTATAGAAAGATGTTTCCAAATCTCAATATAAAGGATAACATATTATTTGTTCATGACGGTAAATACATAACCTCTGCCGGTGGCGCTAAAAGCTTTGAAGCCGCATTATATTTATGCGAAGTTTTATATGGTAAAGAAATAGCTAAATCTCTTGCCAAAGGATTGGTAATTGATTGGGATTTAAGTAAAGTACCCCATCTTACTGCTCAATAATATCGTATCGGGCCCCTTTTAAATACTTTTCAACGACTTCGTTAAATTCTGGCATAATCCTAAATAGTGCTGTGTGCTCTAATGAATACAGCTCTTGTGTATTCGTATAACCATTCTTTAAAAGCTCTTCGAGATAAAACAGGGCCGTACCGTAATCTTCCATCTTAGAACTAGTAGAAATCACTTTTAAATAAGCATCATACTCCGCAGGCGAAGTAATTGTCTTTATCATATACAATAAGTTTAAAGCTTCCAAATCCAATTCCTCATCAGCAGAAATATAATCTATATTATCAGAAATCAATGCATTAATATAACCCCTAAGTCTTGTTGACATTTGTCGCTCAAATAGTACAGCACTTTTATCCAGCTTATTTAACTCTTCCATCTGAAAGTTCCACCAGCCTAAATTCGCATAATTATATGTAATAATATCTTCCTCTAAATAGTAACTATAATCTTCTTTGGTAAAAGATTCCTTAAGAAAATAACTGTTCTGACTTCTATTTGCTTTTCTAAAACTAGGACTACGTTTTAATATTTTTTGAGATTCTTTCAATGAATCTAATTTCATCAATGGATAAAATACTTTTTCCATATCTGTCATTAAGTAGGCTGCCAATAATGGTTTTTGATTGGACATCAGGGAATTAGATTTTGTCAAAAACTCATTATACGAAACTCGTACCAAACTATCATTACGATTTAAATAACCTTTTGCCATACCAGTTAATGTGAGTATTCTAAAAGCACTTGATATAATATCTTTTTCAGGAAGATTACGCTCATCATCATAAACCAATAATTCATTAGGGAATTTCAATTTATTTAGGATTTGTTTATTAACGTACATAGACCTAAAATTAAAATCGTTTCTATTTACAATACCTATAAATTGAAAAGGTTGTTTAGCGTTTAAAATTTCAACGTTTCCAACAGATGCACCTATTGAAACAACACCTTTTATTTCCTTGACAAAAGTTGGCAAAATAGAAGCGAACATTCCTCCACTACCAAAACCGGCAGTATATGTTCGGTTTTTAGCTGTAGGTATTATTTGAAAAACAGCGTTAAACATTCTATTTGCTACAAGAACATTATTAGATATAGATAATGAATCACTAATATTATTAGAACTAGCCAATACATACCCTTCTTGCTCCGAAGCATTCATAAGCATAGAGACAGCTGCTTTTCCCTTACCATCTAAATCCATGACAAAGACTACGGGCCAAGTCTCATTAACATTAAAATTAGTGGGCAAATAAAGAGAATAAGTCTCGCTTACAGAATCATTAACAATTAAATTCTCTGTAATTGCACCTCTTAAAAGTCTAAGTTCTTGCGAAAGTGCACTGGCCGAGATTAAAATAAAAAGAAAGAGTAGTATTTTTTTCATCAAGTATTTTTCATCAAAAATCTAGCCAAAATTACATTTCAGAATTAGTGTTTTAAAAAATAGTATTAAAGGATATTGATGAAAATCAAAAATCCTATTATAAAGCTAATTAAAAGAATTTTAATATAGTGCTATTTAATCTTATGCATTGGCGCATTAGAAATAACCTGAGAAAGAACAATATGCGTTCTAGTTTCACCGTATTGAATAAGTTGGTCTATAAATTTTTCTAAATGAAATTGATCTTTTAAAACTACCTCCATAACTATATTCTCATTACCAGTAATTCGATAACAATTTATTACCTCTTGCAACGAAGGCACAACCGCTAAAAATGGTTTTAATTTACCCATAAAAGCCCTTAAAGTGATAATTGCTTTTAGCTGATGACCGGTTAAAGCATGAGACACTGTAGCCTTATATCCAAGAATAATACCAAGGTCTTCCATTTTCTTTACTCTCTCCGCTACAGCTGGCGCCGTTAGCCCAACGGTACGCCCAATATTTGCAAAAGATTCCCTAGCATTATCTTGCAATTGTTTTAGTATTTTCCAATTAAGCTCGTCTATCTTTGGATTCAAAAGTTATTGTGTTTAATTATTTGTTATCGAAGGTAAAAATACAAATAACGTTTGTATTCAATAGAAAATTATCAAATAACTAACGTAATTTTATATAACACTAACAATACCCCACACAATGGCATATCGAAGTCTTAAACACTTGCCTATTTATAGAAAAGCATTGGAACTCTGTACAATGAGTAGAGAGATTGCTTCGTACGTTTCATTTAATAAAGATTTAATGCGCCTTTGCGAGTCAAAAAGTCTTCGAGATATAATGGCGAATTCCATATTAACAGATTCAATTTTAATACCTCAAAAAATTGCGCAAGTAGAATATTCGAATTGTAATAATGAGCGCTTAGAAACAATCTCTTATATTAATATTATTATAAGAAACATCAACTCTTATTGCATGGGATTAGAAAAACACGGTGTTAAAGAAACTGAATATATTAATTTACTTAGAAAAGAGATTAAAAGCTTTAGAAAATCTTATAAAGCCTGGAAATCTGAACATTCTTAATTACACTTTTATCTTCCTTAATTAAATAGAATAACTATCATTTTAAGAATTAAGAACTATTTTTGGCATTCAAAATACCAAAAAATTGAAAACAACTATTCTAATTCACTGTCCGGATCAAGCTGGTATTATAAGCACCGTAACCGGATTTATTCATAAAAATATAGGTAACATTGTTTATCTAGATCAACACGTAGACAAACCGGCAAACGTTTTTTTTATGCGAACCGTTGTTGAATTTGCTGATGATTTTTCTGATTTAAATCACTTTAAACATTTATTTCAAGAAGAACTAGCTACTACCTATAGCATGAAATGGAGCCTACATACTGATGATAAATTACCAAAAATGGCAATTTTCGTATCTAAATACAATCATTGTCTTTATGACTTGCTCAGCAGATATCGTTCTGGCGAGTTAGCGGTTGAAATACCTTTTATTCTAAGTAATCACAATGACTTAAAATACATTGCTGATCAATTTAATATTCCATTTTTTCACGTTCCTTTCACTAAAGAGAATAGAACTGAAGCTGAAAAGGAACAATTGACTTTACTTAAAAAATACAACGTTGACTTTATAGTATTGGCAAGGTACATGCAAATTGTTAGCGGAACGCTAATCAATAAATTTCCAAATAAGATAATTAATATCCATCATTCTTTTTTACCCGCATTTGCTGGCGCAAAACCTTATCACGCGGCATTTAAGAGAGGTGTAAAAATCATTGGAGCAACAAGTCATTACGTAACCGAAGAGCTAGATGCAGGTCCTATAATAGAGCAGGATGTTACCACAGTAACACATTCTCATTCTATTGAGGATTTTATTACCAAGGGCAGAGATTTGGAGAAAATCGTATTATCTAGAGGTGTAAAACTTCATATTGCTCGTAAAACTATGGTCTACAACAATAAAACGGTAATATTCTCGTAACATAAATAAACCCCTTATAAATTAAATTATAATGATAAAAAAAATAAGTTTAGCCCTTTGCATGTTCTTAGCTATTTCATGTAATGAATTACAACAAGTAGTAAATCAATTACCTGGATCTACAAATTCAGTTTTAAGTAACGAAGCCATTGCAAACGGACTTAAAGAAGCTCTTGATCAAGGTATTGAAAAGCAGGTTAGTAAATTAACACAAACCGACGGCTTTTATAAAAATGATTTAGTGAAAATTTTATTACCTGAAGATTTACAGAAGGTAGACAAAACATTACGCGATATAGGATTGGGTAATTTAGCAGATGAAGGCTTAAAAGTTTTAAATCGTGCAGCTGAAGATGCAGTATCTGAGGCGACACCTATTTTTGTTAATGCAGTAAAAGAAATGTCTTTTACAGATGCCAAGGATATTCTTTTAGGAAGTAATAATGCGGCTACAACGTATTTAGAAACAAAAACCAATACTGAATTATACGCAAAATTTAATCCGGTAATTAGCAACTCTTTCAAAAAAGTTGGTGCTGATAAAATTTGGAGTTCCATCATTACTAAATACAACGCAATACCACTTACCAATAATATTAATCCAGATTTAACTGATTATGTTACTGAAGAAGCTTTGTCTGGTGTCTATAAAATGATAGCTGTAGAAGAGGAAGATATTAGAACAAAATTATCTTCAAGAACAACAGATGTCCTTAAAAAGGTATTCGCACTTCAAGATAAAAAGTAGATTTTTACAAACAACAACAATATCTTAAAAAGTTATGCGTTAAAAACTAAACAGAACAGTATTAAAGCATTCATTTTCAATTTTTTGAGTTAGTTATTTTTTGAGTTAGTTAGTTAGTTAAAACCGGTGGGAGCATCGGTTTTTTTTGTTTTAACACGAAACTACATACAAGCAGAAACTTGAATTATAGGAATATAATTTTATTAAGCATCAATTCTGTTGTGCTAAATAATCAATTACTTTTTCATTAAAATACCTAGGTTGTTCCACATTAACTACATGACCACAATCTTCAACTACCAAGAGTTCTGAATTTTGATGAAATTTTACAATTTTACGAATACTGGGTAAAAACAAATAATCTTCTTCACCCATTATATATAAGGTTGGTATTTTTATATCTGCCGATCTAAAAAAACGAAGCAAAGGATTTATCTCTGAAGTAAGCTTAAACCATCTAATAAATTCTTTTTGATATAACTTTTTAGCTTCACGAACAAAAAGCAATCTAGACTCTTTATGATTTTTATTTGGCATAATAATAAATGCAAAAAACTTATATAACCATAGATATGGAATAACAGTTTTAAATATAATACCAAGCTTCATTAATATTTGAGAACGCAGATTCAATTTCATAATTGCACCTCCCATAACCATACTCTCTACCCTTTCTGGATAATTCTCCGCTAAATTTCTAATAAGAATAGTACCTAATGAAATACCTACAAAGTGAGATTTTTTGATGTGCTCAAAATCAATTACCTCAACGATATCGTTAGTTATTACATCAAAGGTATATTTATCGTCAAAAACATTTTTTAGACTAGGTTTAGAATTACCATGCCCCCTTAAATCTAAAAGCAATACATTAAAATGTTTTTTGAACTCGCGTATTTGCTTATACCAAATTGACGAGCTGCCACCTGCGCCATGCACAAATGTCACCCATTTAGTAGAAGATTTATGACGATACGTTATATAATGAAGCAATTTATATTCTTCTTTTAAAATTCAGTTAATTTACAATGTATCAATTCTTTTTGATATACCCTTTACGATAAATGGAATTCACCAAAAAAGAGCGGTCTTTTAGATAATCACCTACATAAATGTTAAAAAAAAGACATATTACCTAATAATTAGATGTATGGCTCCACATGTCGACATCCAAAACTTAAATCTGAACGTATATTTGTAAGAACATAATATCAGAATGATGAACAAACAATATTGCAAAGTAGGATCAGTAACACCAATGGATGCTAACACAGACATTATTAGCTTATTGGAATATCAATATCAAACATTTTTAGAGAAAGCTTCAAGCATGCAATCCAATGCTCAATTTGGAGATTTCTTTGAACAAAAAGCACAGAAAATTAAAAGAACTTTAGAAGGTTTAGTTTAACCTTTCTAATTCTTTCTCCATTGAAACTTGCAATTTTTTTGCATTGATTCTGGCGGCACTTGCAAAATCCTCCTGATTTGACGCATATATTATTCCACGTGAAGAATTTATAAGTAGACCAACACCTTTGGTCATTCCATACTTACAAACGTCTTCTAAACTTCCACCTTGCGCACCTACACCAGGAACTAACAAGAAGCTTTCAGGAACAATTTCTCTAATTTCTTTAAGATATTCAGCCTTGGTTGCACCAACCACGTACATCAAATTCTCTGCCCCTTCATAAGTAGTAGATACAGATAGTACTTCTTTATAAAGCTCATTTCCATCAACTTTTTTTATTTGAAAATCAAATGCACCTTGGTTAGATGTTAAGGCAAGCAAAATAGTGTGTTTATCCTTAAATTGTAAAAATGGCTCCACAGAATCACGACCCATATAGGGTGCAATTGTTATGGAGTCAAAATTTAAATCTTCAAAAAATGCCTTTGCATATCTTGTAGAGGTATTACCTATATCTCCACGTTTAGCATCTGCAATCGTAAAAATCTCAGGATATTCCTTATTTAAATACTTAATCGTTTTACGCAAAGCTGACCAACCCTGCACACCATATGCTTCATAAAAAGCTATGTTTGGTTTATAGGAAACGCACAAATCATGCGTTGCATCAATAATAGCTTTGTTAAATGCAAAAATTGGATCTTCCTCTTCCAACAAAAATGCAGGAATCTTCTCTAAATCGGTATCCAAACCAATACATAAAAAGGACTGTTTTTTATGAATTTGGGCAACTAACTCTTGGGTAGTCATATGCTAAAAAATCTCTGAGGCTTCCCTCAATTTCTCTGTATTTTCTACAAAACTTAATTCATCTATAATTCTCTGAATATCACCATCAATAATATTAGATAAATCATATAAAGTTAAACCAACACGGTGATCCGTAACCCTACCTTGTGGGTAATTATAAGTTCTAATTTTCGCAGAACGGTCACCACTACTTACTTGTGAATTTCTCTTAGCAGCATCTTCTTCTTGTTTCTTTGCCAATTCCATATCATATAATCTGGAACGCAATACTCTAAATGCCTTGTCTTTATTTTTATGCTGAGATTTTTGATCTTGACATTGCGCTACCAATCCGGTAGGGATATGCGTTAAACGCACAGCCGAATACGTTGTATTCACCGACTGACCACCAGGACCAGAAGAACAGAAAAAATCTATACGTACATCTTTAGGGTCTATTTGAACGTCAAAATCTTCTGCCTCAGGCAAAACCATAACAGTAGCCGCACTGGTATGCACTCTACCCTGAGTTTCTGTTTGTGGCACACGTTGCACACGGTGAACGCCTGCTTCAAATTTTAAAGTACCGTATACATCTGTACCCGTCACTTCGAACTGAATTTCTTTATAACCACCATTAGTACCTTCACTAAGGTCAATTACATTAGTTTTCCATCCTCTAGACTCACAGTATTTGGTATACATTCTAAAAAGATCACCAGCAAAAATACTAGCTTCATCTCCACCAGTTCCTGCTCTTATCTCAACAACTACATCTTTTGCATCTTCCGGATCTTTAGGAATTAACATGAGCTTTATATCCTCTTCAAGTTTTGGAATCGAACCTTTAGCTTCCTCCATTTGCATTTTTGCCATCTCTAGCATTTCTGCATCACTACCATCAGCAATAATTTCTTCAGCCTCCGCGATATTATTGGTCAACTCAAGGTATTCCTCTCGTTTTTCCATTAAATCCTTAAGATCCTTATACTCTTTTGTGAGTTTCACATATCTTTCCTGATCGGTAATAATATCCGGTTGAATAATAAGGTCTGAAACCTCATCAAAACGTTGTTTTACGATGTTTAACTTGTCTATCATATGCTTACTTCACTTGTATGGCAAATTTACAATAAATTTACAGACACACTAAAGCGATTATTAGGGTAAGAATTAAAATTATATTTGAGAGGTAAAACCTGAAATTTTGAATCTATTTAAGCAAGACTCCATTACTTTTATACATTTTATTAGTGCTATCAACAATAATCACCTCAGTATCTCCAAGTTGATTAATTAGCGCCAAACCGTGATCCAACCCCATTACAAAAATAGCGGTTGCCAAAGCATCCGATAATTCTGCACTTTTGGCAAAAACGGACACACTATTAATTCCCGTTGCCGGGTAGCCTGTTTTAGGATTTAAAATATGGGTGTATTTTTTATTCTCTGAAATAATAAAATTACCATCGCCACCTGTTGTGGCCACCGAAGATTCTAAAATGGGTATCCAAGAAGATATACCTCCTTTTAAATCAGGATTAACTACACCAATTAACCACTTATCTCCCGTAACTTTTGTACCCCAAGTAGTGATGTCGCCATCTATATTAATAATCCCTGCTTTTACTTCATTAGAAACCAACAAAGCTTTTGCCTTATCGGCTGCAAAACCTTTACCTATTCCTCCAAAAGAAATACGCATACCTTTTTTGCTTAGATAAACAGTTTGATCTTTACTATTTAGTATAATGTTTTTGTATCCTATCTTAGACTTATGAACCTCAACATCGTTTTTTGCAGGCATAGCCTCCATAGAACCGTCTAATTTCCAGATATCATTAAGCGCGGTAAAAGTGATATCAAAAGCACCATTTGTTATTTCTGATATTTGAATAGAACGTTCAATTAATTTAAATAGCTCCCAACTTACGGGTACAGGTTTAATTCCTGCATTTCTATTAATTAAACTAGTTTCAGAATTTTCATCCCAAGATGATATTAATTTCTCAATTCTCTGAACCTCTGCTAGAGCTTCTTGTATATAAATAAACCCTAACTCTTCATCTTCAGAAATTACAGTGATATCAAAATCGCCACCCATTACTTCGTAGGATTTTTTTACAGTCACGTACTTCTCATCTTGACCATACATATAGCAGGTCAACATACAGAAGATTAAGGCACAAATTTTTCTCACTTACTTTCTCTAATTAAAGATAGACATTGACATAAAGAATAATAAGTTAGGTTGGTGGTGATTTGATTTAATTAAAATACAATAGCTACTCGTAGACCCTTAATATAGACCCTTCTAATGCTGTATTATATATTTTTAATGCTTTTGAAGTGCTGTTAGGGATTTCATTTAAAGGAGTACCGGTCTGTGAAAATTTTGAACCATGAACATCACAATAGAAAAAGCCTCCATCTTGATTAATAAATCTAACCTGATCGTATTGTTCGTGACTACAAATTTGGGTTGCAGCAACAAACTCGCCCTCTAAATTCTTAACGACAACTACGAGATTTTTAAGAATGAATCCGCCATTGTTAGCAAGTTTTGCAGCTTCCGCAGACTCTAAATCGATAGTAAAATCTACATCTGTTGGCGGCGTAACAATATCACCTTCAACAGTACTATCTTTTGAACAGCTTCCTAAACAAGGAAAAGTAATTGCAAAGGCAGCACCTGCACCCAACGTTCGTAAAAATTCTTTTCTTTCCATAGCAAGATAGGTTTATACAAAAAGAACGATTTATTTACTCTAATCGTATATCTTAATATACAAAGGTTCCATACTTACTTGAAATTGTTAGTTTTTTTGAATCTGATGCCTCTACCCTGCCTATAATTTGAGCATTTACACCAAAACTTTTAGAAATTTCAATAATGTCGTTTGCTATTTCCTCAGGTAGATAAAATTCTAATCTATGACCACAATTAAACACCTTATACATCTCCTTCCAATCTGTACCAGACTGTTCTTGAATGAGTTTAAACAATGGCGGCACATTAAATAAATTATCTTTAACTACATGTAATTCATCAATAAAATGAAGAATTTTAGTTTGCGCCCCTCCACTACAGTGTATCATTCCGTGAATTTCGTTTGAGCTATATTTTGAAAGTATTTTTTTAACGATTGGTGCATATGTTCTTGTTGGTGAAAGCACCAATTTACCTGCATCGATTGGCGAATTTTCAACCTTATCGGTTAATTTCACATTACCAGAATACACTAAATCTTGAGGCACTTCTGCATCAAAACTTTCAGGAAATTTTTCAGCTAAATAATTCGAAAACACATCATGTCTAGCAGAAGTAAGTCCGTTACTTCCCATACCACCATTATATTCCTTTTCATAGTTAGCTTGACCAAAAGACTCTAAACCAACAATTACATCACCAGCTTTTATATTGGCATTGTCAATAACATCACTCCTTTTTAAACGAGCCGTAACAGTAGAATCTACAATTATAGTTCTTACTAAATCTCCAACATCTGCAGTTTCACCACCCGTTGAGTGTATAGTAATACCAAACTCACCTAAATCGTTAATCAGTTCTTCTGTACCATTAATTATTGCCGAAAGAACTTCACCCGGAATTTTATTCTTATTCCTACCTATGGTAGAAGAAAGCATAATATTATCAGTAGCCCCAACACAGATTAAATCATCTATATTCATGATCAAAGCATCTTGAGCAATACCTTTCCAAACAGATATATCTCCGGTTTCTTTCCAATACATGTATGCCAAAGAAGATTTGGTTCCAGCTCCATCTGCATGCATTACCAAGCAATACTCTTCATCTCCCGTCAAATAATCAGGAACTATTTTACAAAATGCCTTTGGAAAAAGACCTTTATCAATATTCTTTATAGCATTGTGTACATCTTCCTTTGAGGCAGACACTCCGCGTTGCTGATATCTTTCACTGCTTGATGTGGACATAATTAAAAATTTGTGGCAAAAATAAGGGAATCATTAAAACTGTAACCTTAGAACAGCTTAATATTCCCTCATTTTTTCAATTACTTATTAAAACTTACTCAATAAATAGCAATTCTCGATATTTTGTTAACGGCCATAGATTGTTGTCCATGAGCTTTTCTAACTTATCGCTATGCAATCTAATATCAGAAAAATATGGCTTTACATTATAGCAGTAAGCTTCGGCCTTCTTCTTAGTATCTTTTAACGCATTTGCTTTTTTACGTGCATCTGCCATAGCATCCACCATTTTTTTGATACCTACTATGTGCTCTGCAATTTCCTCGATCATGGTCAATTGACCTTCTGAAAATTTCTTATGGGCAGCTCCGTAAATTTCCTTTAGTCCAGATACGTTCTTGATCAACATATTCTGATATTCTAATGCTGAAGGCATTATATACCCATATACCAATTCATTATACACCCTACCCTCAATTTGTACACGTAATATATAATTCTCTAAATCTACTTCTTGGCGAGCGCTTACCTCAATCTTGCTCATTACGTTCATTGACTCAAAAAGTTCAATACTATTTTTTGATGTCAATACTTCAAGAGCTTCTGGGGTATTGCGGTTATTGCTAAGTTTTCTTCTTTTAGCTTCATTTTCCCATTCTGCACTATACCCATCACCATCAAATCGAATACGTTTAGATGTTTTTATATATTCACGAAGTACATTAAAAACAGCTTCATCCTTTTTCAAGCTTTTCTTATCGACCAATAAATCTACCTCCTTTTTAAAATCTCGTAATTGCTTGGCAACTATAGTATTTAAAATGGTCATTGGCTTGGCACAATTTGTTTTTGCCCCAACGCCGCGCATTTCAAATTTATTTCCGGTAAATGCAAAAGGTGATGTTCTATTACGATCGGTGTTATCCATTAAAATTTCTGGAATCTTACCAACCACATTTAATTTCAATTCCGTTTTTTCCTCTGGAGATAATTTTCCTTTTGAAACACCCTCCAATTCATCTAAAACATTACTTAATTGTGTACCTACGAATATTGAAAATATTGCTGGCGGAGCTTCATTTGCCCCTAAACGATAATCGTTACCTGCCGATGCAATTGAAGAACGTAATAGCTCCTCATAAGTATCAACAGCTTTAATTGTGTTTATAAAAAAGGTTAGAAATTGTAAATTCTTCATTGGCGTAGAACCAGGACTAAGAAGATTAACACCCGTATCCGTTGCCAATGACCAGTTGTTATGTTTACCAGAACCATTTATACCTGCAAATGGTTTTTCATGAAACAAAACCTTAAAATGATGTTTGTCAGCAATTTTATCCATCACATCCATTAAAAGTAGGTTATGGTCTATTGCTAAGTTTGCTTCCTCAAAAACCGGTGCAAGCTCAAATTGATTAGGAGCAACCTCATTATGTCTGGTTTTAACAGGAATTCCCAACTTGGTACACTCCTTTTCCAAATCGCTCATAAAACTAAGAACGCGACTCGGAATTACTCCAAAATAATGATCATCTAACTGTTGTCCTTTTGCAGGTGTCTCACCAACTAAGGTACGCCCAGTCATCATAATATCTGGTCTAGAATGTGCAAGAGCCTTATCTATCAAAAAATATTCTTGCTCCCATCCTAAAGTTGCATTGACCTTGGATACGGTTTTATCAAAATACTTTGCAACAGCGGTAGCTGCATCATCAACAGCACTTAAGGCCCTTAATAACGGAGCCTTATTATCTAAAGCCTCTCCCGTATAGGAAACAAAAATAGTAGGTATGCATAAGGTAGTACCATATATAAATGCCGGTGAAGAAGGATCCCATGCGGTATAACCTCTTGCTTCAAAGGTGTTTCTGATACCACCACTTGGAAAACTAGAAGCGTCTGGTTCTTGCTGAACTAATTGTCCGCCACCAAACTTCTCTAAAGCCCTACCATCAGGTAATAGATCAAAAAAGGCATCGTGTTTTTCTGCCGTAGCACCTGTTAATGGCTGAAACCAATGTGTGTAATGTGTAGCACCCATAGTAATGGCCCAACCTTTAATAGCCTCAGCTACTTGATCAGCAATTTTCCTGTCAATTTTAGAACCCGAAACCATTGCACCTTTCAAACTTTCCAATGCATCTTTAGTAAGATATTGCAACATCTTACTTTCATTAAACACATTGATACCGAACAACTCAGACCGCCTACCTTTTTCTTCTATGGCGATACTGGCTCTCTTCTGACTTTCGGCAATTGCAGCAAATCTTGATGACATCATAATATAAATACATTGTTAATTTGACAAAATTACGTTCTATAAATAGAAATATGATAAAATACCCAATAAAAAATAGGGGTAGATAACAAAAAATTTAATTTTTAAAGATTAACCCCCTCAAAAATTCGTACAGATTGATAAAAAACATATTTTTGTTTGTCTTTTATTAAAAAATAACGAACATATTATGGCCAAAATTAAATTAGAATACATCTGGTTAGATGGATACTTTCCAACACAAAACATGCGAAGCAAAACGAAAGTTGAAGAGCATGAAGATTTTAAAGGAACTATTGAAGAGTTAGGTAATTGGTCTTTTGACGGATCTTCTACTAGACAAGCTTCAGGTGGAGCTTCTGATTGTTTATTAGTGCCTGTAGCAATTTACCCTGACCCAGACAGAATCAACGGTTATTTAGTAATGACCGAAGTAATGAATGCCGATGGAACACCTCATGTTTCTAATGGAAGAGCAACAATTGATGATGAGGATGATGATTTCTGGTTTGGTTTTGAACAAGAGTATTTCATTATGGATACCAAAACTCAATTGCCATTAGGTTTCCCTATTGGAGGATATCCTGCACCACAAGGTATGTACTACTGTTCAGTTGGTGGTCTGCATACTCATGGTAGAGATCTAGTTGAAGAACATGCTGATTTATGTATCGAAGCAGGTTTGAACTTTGAGGGAATTAACCAAGAAGTTGCTTCTGGACAATGGGAATTTCAATTGTTTGCAAAAGGCGCTAAAAAAGCAGGTGATGAAATCTGGATTGCAAGATACCTTCTTGACAGATTAACCGAAAAATACGGATACTATATAGAGTACCACCCAAAACCATTAGGAAAAGATATGGATTGGAATGGATCAGGTATGCATGCTAACTTCTCAAATACTGCATTAAGAACTAGTGGTAGCAAAGAAGTTTACGCAGCAATCTGTGAGTCTTTTAGACCATTAGTAAAAGAACATATTGCCGTTTACGGTGAGTTTAACGACCAACGTTTAACTGGTTTACACGAAACTGCTTCAATAAATGATTTCTCTTGGGGTGTTTCTGATAGAGGTGCATCAATACGTATTCCAATTATTGCTGTTGAAAAAGGTTACAAAGGTTGGTTAGAAGATAGAAGACCAGCTTCTAATGGTGATCCATACAAGATTGCAGCGAGAATTATTAAAACTGTGAAAACAGCTAAATTTTAATACCAAATTAATTGTCGATTATACTAAAAACGCCTTGGATATTTTCCAAGGCGTTTTTTATTGGTTTAATTTTTATATTCTTTTAATTATCCGATTGTAACGTATATAAATGCTAAGTATATACTAATTAGTACCAAACCATCTCTCCACCCCAATCGCAATCCTTTTGGTATAAATACTAGAGGCAGAATAAGGAAAGAGATACCTAGCATCCAAAAGATATCATTAGTTAATAGACCTTGATCCATAACGGTAATCGGTGTTATTATAGAAGTGATACCTAAAACCGCTAATAAATTAAAAATGTTGGAACCTATTAAGTTTCCTAAAGATATCGCTTTTTCCTTTTTGATTACTGCAATAATAGATGCCGCCAATTCAGGTATACTAGTGCCTACAGAAACAATAGTAATTGCTATTATACGTTCGCTTACCCCAAATACGGTTGCCATACCCACAGCGCCACTAATCAATAATTCAGACCCACCCCAAAGAGCACCACCACCTAATCCTAAAAATAATGCTGTTTTATATGTTGGCAACATCACATCTGGTTCATCTTCTTCATCTATAACCGCTGGTTTTTGAAAACGGAGTAAGTACACTAAAAACAGAAACAGGAACACTACCATTACAATACCTTCATATTGCTCCAAGACACCATCAAAGTAAATAAAGAAGAAGAATAGTAAAGAAGCAATCATCATTACAGGCCAGTCTGTCGTATAAAAGCTTTTACTGACATCTATAGGACTCAACAAAATAGTTATAGCAAGTACCAAGCCTAAATTGGCAATATTTGACCCCACTACATTTCCTAGTGCCAAATCTGGAAAACCATCTAAAGCAGCATTAATGCTTACAATAAGCTCTGGTGCAGATGTAGCAAAAGATACTACCGTCATTCCTATAACAATTTTTGGGATTTTCAATTTTAAAGATAAATCGACCGCAGCTTTTAACAGCCAATTACCACCGGCTATCAATAAAACTAGCCCCCCCAGAATAAATAAAAAGTTTAGCATTAAATGAATTTGTACAAATATAAATAGAAGAAATCTCTTAGCATATGACAATTGATGTGTTATAAAAACTTAAAACAATTCAATTTTTATGTTACCCAGATACATCTAAAACATCAGATAATTTTTTAGTTAAAGGATGAAACAGTTCTTTTTCTACTATTTTAATGGATTCCGAGCCTACGATTTCTGAAAAGCATCTAAAAACCCGCTACACTTCTTTTCAAATGTAACTCAAACTAATACTTCACTTATAGATTAAAACACTTCTGTAGAGTTATTGTTACAAATTATAATATAATTCATGTTTTTACTTATACAACCATATTCAAATACATTGTTTTAACAAATTACATTTGCAGAAATACAACTAGCATTATACCTTTCATCAACAAGCAAGAAAAAAAACTTTTAACCAACTAAATCGAACATATGATAGCTTTATTAGAACTTTTAATTTACATGCTCATAAGTATTGTCATTACCCTTATATAATTAAATTATTTTTTTCAACAGATACAATACATACAAATACTGCGACTTGATCAATCGCTTTATTATTTATGTATTTTTACCAAAAATTTATCTTGAAAAAATCATTCTACAAACTACTAGCAAAACTTAATAAGGCAATTTTGCCTTCTTTCAGCAAACAACGATTAGATTTAGCCAAGGCAAGTAAATTACAAATGGCACTTATAGGTTGGCGCTATTTTATTACCACTAAAGCATTAGATTAATACTTCATTAAAGATTTTACCGGGTAATCTTCAACCTTAGAAACTCCGTTAAGAAAAATTAGTTCTATCAAAAAGTTGCATTGCACTATTACACCACCTAATCTTTCAATCAATTTACAAGCGGCATTCGCTGTGCCACCAGTTGCTAAAACATCATCGTGCACTAGAACCTTATCCCCCTTCTTTATTGCATCAAAATGTATTTCTAGTGTATCTGTGCCATATTCCAGGTCATAGGTTTCACTTAAAGTTTCTGATGGTAGTTTGCCTGGCTTACGAATTGGTACAAAACCAGCATTTAGCTTTTGTGCTAGTAAAGGACCAAAAATGAATCCCCTGCTTTCCATACCCACAACTTTATCAATTTTTTGCCCTTCTAACAACTCAAATAAAGCGCTAGTAGTTTCTTTTAATGCATTTGGGTTTTGCAGTAACAACGTTATGTCCTTAAAAAGGACTCCCTCTTTAGGGAAATTGGGCACATCTCTAATAAAACTTTTAAAATCCATTTAATATTATGTCCTTAATTTTGTGGTAAATGTAAAAAGAAATATATTTGCACCCCGTTAAGGGAAACAATTAATGGCCTCGTGGCGCAACTGAATAGCGCACTTGATTACGGCTCAAGAGGTTACAGGTTTGAATCCTGTCGAGGTCACAAGTTTAACTCACTAAAAGAGTCAAAACCCTGCAAATTTTATGATTTGCAGGGTTTGTTGGTTTTAAGGGCATCATATGAAATCAATTGATTTCATATGTATTGGCAACAAATCGACAACAAAAAAGTTAATCGACAACAAATGTTGTCGATTTGGCAAAACCGTTGTAATTTTAAAAGTATAGTTGATTTGACTTTCGTCTCTAATTATGAATTAAAAGACGACAACTATGAGTACTTCAAACACATTTTCAATCCTATTTTGGATAAATTCTTCACGCGCAAAAAATTATTTAACGACAGTTCAAGCCAGGATTACTGTAGATGGCAAAAGAGCAACCATTAGTCTTAAATTAAAAGCAGACATTCGTTCTTGGGATAATGAAAAGCAACGAGCAAAAGGTAATAAGGAGGAATCCAGAAGGCTAAACCTCTATCTAGATCAGGTTTATGCTCAACTTGTACAGTGTTACCAAGAATTGAGATTTAAAAACCAATTGATTACAGCCCAATTAATAAAAGCAACATATTTAGGTTTTGATGGTGACTCTAAAACTCTTTTAGAACTTATAAAATACCATAACAATAAAATTTCAAACACCCTTGCAGTAGGTTCTATTCGAAATTTTAGCATTACTGAAAACTATATAATCAAGTTTATAGCTAAAGAAAAAAAGACAAACAACATTTTTCTTAAAAAACTAGATTATAAATTCCTTTGCGATTTCGAATGTTACCTAGCTAATTACTGGCCAAAAGGTCATCCAAAAGGTATGGGCCAAAATACGATTATGAAGCATATACAAAGGTTGAGGAAAATTGTAACCTTGGCATATCATATGGAATGGATAGATAAAGACCCTTTCGTTAGATGGAAACCTGTTTTTGAAAAGAGAGAGAGAGAATTTTTATCGGAATATGAATTACAGAATATGGAATTTAAAGAGTTTGAGTTAAAACGACTAGAACGCGTAAGAGATTTATTCATTTTCAGTTGCTATACAGGAATCAGCTATATTGATGTTATGAATTTAACACAGGATAGTATTTCTTTAGGAATCGATGGTTATAAAGTAACTTTTATCCTTCAGACTTTTGGCAATGATTGAAGCATCCGTTATTAACCAAAAACATTCTGCAACATTTGATAAATATTTTAAGCCTTCGGTAAAACGAGTACGTGTCAATGGGATTTGATAAAACATTTCAGTACCGTTAAATTGTTGTAGCCTTTCTTTAATTTCTTTAACTTTATCTTTCATTATAATTTTATTTAGAAGTTATTAATGAAAAAGAGGGCGCATCTTTTCGACAGGAACGCCCTCTTTATTTTTTGGCTATTCGCCTTTAATTCCTAATAGTAGAATTTCGTTTGCTACAACTTCTGTAACATATTTTTTTTCACCGGCTTCGGTTTCATAGCTTCTAGAAGTCAATTTACCCTCTATGGAAATTTCCTTTCCCTTTGCTACAAACTTCTCTACGATTTCGGCAATTTTACCCCATGCCACAATATTGTGCCATTCTGTATTCTGCACTTTTTCTCCGTTCGAGTTTTTATAAAACTCATTGGTGGCGATTGAGAAATTGGCTACCTTTTTACCACTTTCAAGATTCTTGATTTCAGGAGCATTTCCAACATTCCCGATTAACTGTACTTTGTTTTTTAACGTACTCATAATAACAGATTTAAAGATTAATATTTATTTTAAAATTGATTTACTTATTATATCCAGAGCGTTTTCCTTTTGTTGTTTTTTTAACTTTTGTTCCACGTCCTTTTTAATGATTTTGTAAGATTTCATAAGATTCATTTTAGATTTACTTCCCATAGTGCCTTCGCTGTTACCTTTTTTTGTTGCCTAGACTTTTCAATATTTCTCCTTGGTAAGGTGTATAAAAAGCGTAGCGGCTTTATGCCGCTGTCCAAGAAGGAATGTTGTTATTTTGCAGTCAAAAAAAGATAATAGTGGAGGTTTGGGAATAGATCTAAATTCTTGTGAAATATAAAATTATTGGAGGTGGAACAAATTGAAATTCAATTTTCCTTTCAAGCGAACGTGATGTTAAAATTTTATATTGGGAACGAAGTGTTCCTGCCATTTTCGGCAGGAGAAGTGAAGTGGAAATCTAAAGTTTTAGCATCTTGTTCAAGACCTCTGGTAGTGAAGCTCTTTTACCGAAATGAAGCTTTTCGCGGAATGAAGGGGAATGTGCTGAGTGAATTTATATCTTTTGATAAGATTAATAAATACTACTTATATACACCAGCAGTACAGATCTGGTAATGGTTTGTTATTTGCAAAAAGATATTCTAACTGGGGAAAGATTCCATACTAATTTTGATTTACAAATTTCTTTCGTCCAACTATAATAAAAAACATCAAATTATGAAGCAATAGAAAACATACTCGCAAATGTTTTGCTTGGATATTTACAAGATAAATTTTAAATAGTAATAATTTAAACCCTATTTTAGAATTAGAGATTGCCAACAAAACTATTAAAGAGATTATCTAAGTTGTTCAACCTTTAAAAAAATCCGTAAACAATCACGAAGACATATGAAAAACATTTTTCAAATCAACAGTAACCGGACTATTATCTAAATTTGTTTCCATTAAATCTTTCATATACGCCCACCATTTTTTACAAATATCCGTGTCTGCTATTGCATGCCAATTACCGTTTGAACCTACCTCCACATAACCAAAAAGTATATGTGTTTCTTCATCAAAAAAGATACTATAATTTTTAACCCCTTGTTCTTTCAAAAGAATTTCAAGCTCAGGCCATATTTGGTTATGTCTTTTAGTATATTCCGCAATCTTATCGGGATAAATCTTCATTTTGAACCCTTTTCGAATCATATTTATTTAACTATTATTAGCCCTTCAGGAGCATCTATTACTGTTTCTACGTCGCCATTAGCAACTTTATTATGGCTTACTTTTAATATCCCATACTTGGTAGGAAAGCTTCCTTTCACCCATTTAAGATCACCCAAGTTTGGTTCTATTTTCACTTTATTCCCACCATCCATCACATTGATGCCTAAAACATGCTGGCTCAACCATGAAGTAGGACCGCTAGCCCAACCATGACATAAGCTATGACGGTAACCCACATAGCAATACTCACCAAAATCACCATGAATATCGTAATTGGTCGGCGCAACTAATTCGTCTATACGTCCACTATTTGTTTTATCTAGCACATCAAAATCTTCCCAAAAGGTAGTCGCTCCTAAATCTAACATTCCACCCCAATAATCACGTATAACTCTAAGGGCACCTTCGTAATCATTGGCCTTGGCCATAGCTTCCAAAATATAGTAACCATAAAAAGTGGACATACGCTGCACCCCATCTTTGGTTAATACTTCATTCGCTTTTTTGGCATCTTGTAAATCGGCAAGTGCCATTAACGCAGCTGCCTGTTTTGTGGTATTATCTTTAGGTTTATGTTTTTTTAGCTTATCAGCTACTTTCTGATATTTCTTTTGAAAAGCACCATTACCTAAAACCTGCATCATTTCAGCCCCTGCCTCAAAAGTCAAGACCATCATAGCTTGAAGCCCTGCATGTATGGCTTCTGGTTTTTCACTGGTGGGCCAATCTAAAAATCGATTTCCATTTAAAATTTCTTTATTGTCTTTATCAATGAAAGTACTTAATTGATCCAGTAAACCTATCATATAAATTTCCTGCTCCTTTAAATAAGCGAGGTTTCCGTGGTAATCATACATGTTCTTATGAATAAGCAACCACCACATAGAATATGAACTTATACCGTTCATCCATTGCGGCAATGGATGCTGGTCCCTTGCCAAATCTAAACTCTTACCTACAATTTCATGATTACCAAAAACAGTATTAATCGTCATTACTTCTGGGTGCATGTCACCGACCCAAACCAAACGATCACGTTTAATTCCATCCCACAAATAATTCTGCATATTTAAGTGCACCGTATAGGCACCTGTAAGCCATATTTGATTTAAACGTTCATCATTACTTTCAAAACTTCCTAAATATGGTATATCTCTATAAACAAATGCGGCATCTATAGATTTTATAGGAGCATCCTCATTTGCCTCTACAACATCTACCCTTAAAAATCGAAAACCGGTCTCCCCTACTTCCACACTCCCCAACCAAGGAACTTCAATAATAAAATCGCGTAAAGAATGCTCGTTTGTAGCATTTTGTTTCCCTCCGATTTCAGACATGGCCTCACCTACAGACTCGCCGAAACGTAGTCGCAATTTGAGCGGTGTTTTACTTTCACGTATACCCATTGAAATTTTCACACCTCCATGAATCTCCTTTCCATAATCCAATAAAATACCTGGTTTTTCATCCGTAGTACTTACAAAACGAAATAGATTTTCGTCATTAACAGCAACCTGTCCGTTACCTTTTTCAAGCAGTCTTTCTGAATTTAGAATTGATACTCCTAAATCATCGGATTGCCAAACAATACGCTGCGGCGTAAGGTATGTCTTGACCATTTCCGAAGCGCTTGCAGCCTTTACATACTCAGGACCAAATACAGGTGGTAACTGTGCATACGTAACATTCACAAATAGTAGGAGACATAAAATTAAGCGTAGTTTTTTCATTTATAAAGAGTGAGTTGAAATAAATAAATCAGGATTGTAAAAACTGAATATTGTCAAAAATAAAACTTGAAAAAGGGTTATCTATCCTGCACAGTACTGTTAAAATAGAATTTTTGGTCAGAAAATATAAACTAACTCTAGACCACATAGTACAGGATACTTTTAGAAATAATGCCAATTATCTTGCCTAAAAATGTAACACTCTTCTTCAACATTAAATCATAGAACACCAATGAAAATTCAATTTACCATCCTATTGATTTCCATACTAACTTTTGGTAACTCCTATTCACAGAAAGCAGGGTCTGCCACTATTTCTATTCATGAAACAAGAGTTGAGTATCTTGAAAATCCAGAAGGAATTGATATACCACATCCTAGATTTAGTTGGATTTTAAAGGGAGAAGGACGAAATAGATTTCAATCTGCATATCAAATTATTGTTACCTCTTCCTTAGAAAAATTTATAAAAAATGAAGTGGATATTTGGGATAGCGGAAAAGTAAATTCTAACGACACCAATCAAATAGAGTATGATGGAATTCCTTTAAAATCAGATTCTAAGTATTACTGGAAGGTTAAAATTTGGGACGAATCCGGGGGTATTTCAGAATGGAGCGCACCTGCACATTGGTCTATGGGGCTCCTAAATTTCTCTAATTGGAAAGGGCTTTTCATTGGCCATGACGTAGGTTACAACAAAGCAGATAAATATGATAGTTTGTATTTACCTCCTGCTAGATACCTCCGTAAATCTTTTAAGTTGAACAAGAAAATAAAAAAGGCAACTGCCTACACCACCGCCTTGGGTCTTTATGAACTGAGATTGAATGGTAATAAAGTTGGTGAGGATTATTTCTTACCGGGATGGACGGATTACAACAAAAGACTTTATTACCAAACTTTTGATATTACAGATAAACTTCATGAAGGCGAGAACGTAATTGGTGCAATTGTTGCCGATGGATGGTACGCAGGTTATATTGGTTATGCCCTTCTTGTTCGTTTGGATAAAGTAAGAGAATTCTATGGAGTGAATCCTTCTTTTATGGGGCAAATACATCTAGAATATGAAGATGGCTCCACAGAAATTATTGCTTCTGATAAATCATGGAAATCAAATGAAGGTGCTATTCGTGAAGCAGATATCATCATGGGTGAAACGTATGATGCTAGATTAGAAAATTCAGGTTGGGACGCGCCCAATTTCGATGACAGCGAATGGAAAAGCCCAAAAATATACACCTACCCTAATGGAAAATTGGAAGCCCATCCAGGTACGAAAGTTAAAAATGTAGAGCAATTGAAGCCCATTGAAATCACGGAACCCAGCCCTGGAACCTATGTTTTTAATCTCGGAAAAAATATTGCCGGTATTGCAGAACTTAAAGTTAAAGGTAATAAAGGAACCAAAGTACAACTGCGTTTCGGTGAAATTTTAAAGAGCGATGGTCATATTCAGACTGAAAACCTCAGAAAGGCAAGAGCCACCGACACCTATATTCTTAATGGAAATAGCGAAGAGACTTGGCAACCAAAGTTTACCTATCATGGCTTTCAGTATGTAGAAGTAACGGGGTACCCAGGGATACCCAATTTAGATGCCATTACCGGACTTGTCCTAAGTTCCATAGAGACTAATGCTAGTACGTTCAATTCATCAAACGCAATGAACAATACTTTGTTCAAAAATATAAAGACAACTCAAAGTGCCAATTTCTTTGAAATACCTACAGATTGCCCACAAAGAGATGAGCGTTTAGGGTGGACAGGAGATGCTCAAATATATATGCGCTCAGCCACCTACAATTCAGATGTGGCAGCATTTATGACCAAATTTCTGGTAGATTTGGACGATGCTCAGCGCTGGTATGGGGCCTACCCTAACTTTGCTCCTTTCCCATATTCAAGACCCAATCAATATGCACCGGCATGGATGGATGTAGGCATTATTATTCCTTATAATATGTATAAAGTCTATAATGATACTCGTGCCCTAGATTTTATGTATGAAGGCATGCAAAAGTTTATGCGGTTCCAAGAAGATGCCAGTACAGATTATTTACGCCCAGGCGGAGGCAACAATTGGGGAGACTGGCTTGCAGTTAACGAAGAAACGAGTCATGATTTCATAGGTGCTGCATTTTATGGGTATGATGCTAAATTAATGGCTGAAATGGCCGAGGCTTTAGGCAAGACCGAAGACGCTGCTAAATACAGGAATCTATTTGAAAATATTAAAAAAGCCTTTGCTAAAAAGTATATTTTGGAAAACGGACAAACAACAGAAGATACACAAACCACGTATGCTCTTGCTTTATATTTTGATTTATACCCAGATGGTTTAGCAAAAAAAGGAGCTGCTAGGCTGGCCGAAAAAATAGAGAAAAACGGATATAAATTTACCACAGGGTTTCTAGGTACTAAACATGTTATGTTGGCCTTGTCAAAATATGGTTACAACGATATCTCCTACAAAATTTTCCAACAGACGGAATACCCAAGTTGGGGATATTCTGTAGAAAACGGAAGCACTTCTATTTGGGAACGATGGAACAGTTACACCAAAGACGATTCTGAAAACTCAGACCTTAATGCCAAAATGAACTCCTTTAGCCATTATGCCTTTGGTTCCGTTGCTGAATGGATGTTTCAGCATGCGGTAGGAATCGATACCGAAGATTCTGGATATAGAAACATTATTATAAAGCCCGCAATAACCAAAGAAATGGATTTCATAGAAGGTAGCTACAAAAGTATTAATGGCACCATAGCATCTTCTTGGAACTGGAAAGGAAATAATTTGCTGATGAATATTAAAATACCTGTGAATACGAAAGCCAAGGTTACTATTCCAACATCAAAAGAAGCTAATATTAAAGAAGGGAATAAAAGTTTAAATAAACATTCATCTATTAAGGTTTTAGATTCTAATGAAAATGAAACTATTCTTGAGATTGGTTCTGGAGTATATACTTTTAGTATAAAAATGTAATCAAATATTTACACTGTACAATTCTGCTGTAAATAGAGTTTAATTCTCCTAGTCTAATTCATGCATAAATTAAAAAAATCTTATGAAAAATAAATTTGAAAAAGCTTTTAATACATATGCTCTATTACTCTGCATACTTTTAATGGCTTCTTGTAATGGCCAGAAAAAAAATACGGCAACTGAACCTCAAAATACTGGTCGCCCTAACGTTCTGGTAATCTTAACTGATCAGTGGCGGGCTCAAGCTACTGGCTATGCAGGCGACCCAAATATTAACACACCCAATCTAGATGAATTGGAGGCCTCAAGTGTTAACTTTAAAAATGCGGTTTCTGGTATGCCAGTTTGTTCTCCATTTAGGGCATCATTAATTACCGGACAACGCCCGTTGACACATGGAGTGTTTATGAATGATGTACAGTTGGATACCAATGCAGTGACCATTGCAAAAGTATTCAACAAAGAAGGGTATGATACCGGTTACATTGGCAAATGGCATTTAGATGGTCATGGAAGGTTACAAAATGTTGCTCCCGGTAAAAGAAGACAAGGCTTTAAATTCTGGAAAGGCAATGAATGCACACATGATTACAATAAATCTGTGTATTACGACAACGATAACCCAGACCGTATGGTATGGGACGGTTATGATACTTTTGAACAGACAGATGCTACCATCGACTTTGTGAACAATAGAAATAAGGCAGATAATCCTTATATGATGATTCTTTCATATGGTACTCCTCATGCTCCTTACCATACAGCACCCGAAGAATACAGAAATATGTTTGATCCTGCTAATATTCAACTTCGTAGAAATGTACCAGATAGCCTTAAGACTCAAGTGAAAAAAGATTTAGCAGGTTATTATGCTCACATTGCTGCTTTAGACGACATGATAGGTAAATTAATTACAAATCTTAAAAATACCGGACAATTTGAAAATACCATTATTGTATTTACCGCTGATCATGGTGACCTCTTAGGTTCCCATGGCGCTTATAAAAAGCAGCAGCCATATGAGGAATCTGCTCGGGTACCCATGTTGTACCATATACCTAAAAGGTTTAAAATAGCATCTGGAGAGCAAGATGCATTGATGAACTCTGAAGATATAATGCCTACTCTATTAAGTTTATGCGACATTGAGATACCTAATACAGTAGAGGGCTTAGATTATAGATCATATATGGAAGGAAAAGAAAAAATAGGAGATGTAACACTTTTAACCTGCGTTCAACCATTTGGACAATGGAACAAAGTACAACATAATGCTAGAGAATATAGGGCCGTTAAAACCCAACAATATACATACGCAAGAAGTTTAAATGGACCGTGGTTGCTTTTTGATAATATAAACGATCCTTATCAACTAAATAACTTAGTCGGTAATGAAGGAGCGGCGGCTATTCAAGATGATTTAGAAAAAATTCTGTCGGAACGGTTAAAAGCAACCGGAGATGAATTTTTACCTGGTTTAGATTATATAAAGAAATGGGGCTACCCTATCGATAAAACAGGAACGGTACCATACACAAATTAAATGATTCTAATTTAATAGGATTAAAACAAAGGGCAGCTTGAAAGAGTTGCCCTTTGTTTTTTTTAACAATTAAGAAAATCTAAACAGCATTAGATGACAGGATAGCACAGGATGCAAATTCTTAAAAACCCAACTAAAATTGTGATTTCATATGTACTTCAATTTTTTATCGAAAACTGAAGAATGGCATTAAGCATTTTGAAAAAAATCAGAAAACAAACCCTATGAAAACATTCAAATCACTACTAGTTATATTTTTATCTATTCACTTCGGTAATGCCCAAAATATAAATCCTAAAGAAGTCAAAGATGTCATGAAAAAAGTGGCAGATTGGCAAATGGACCATATCAATGACAGTTATAACAACAAAAAGCCTCATCATCCATTGCATTGGACAAATGCAGCTCTTTATGTAGGTATGAGCAAATGGGCAGAAATGGCTGATGATGATACTTACTACAACTGGTTGAAAGGAATCGGAAATCAAAATAACTGGCAACTTCACGAACGAAAATATCATGCGGATGATCACGCTGTTGGCCGTATGTATGCAGCATTATATAGAAAATATGAGCAAGAAGAGATGTTGGAACCTACCAAGGAACAATTTAGCTTTCTAATGCACCATCCCGCTAAGACCAAACTCGATTGGGCTACACCATATCACCAAGATCGCTGGAATTGGTGTGATGCTCTTTTTATGTCACCCCCCGTTTGGGCAGACCTTTATAGCATAACCGGAGAACAGAAATATTTAGATTTCATGTTTGAAGAATACAAAGCCACTACAGAATACTTATTTGATAAAAAGGAAAATTTATACTATAGGGATGAAAGGTTTAAAGACAAATTTGATAAAGGAACCAAAATATTTTGGGGACGTGGAAATGGTTGGGTCTACGCCGGTTTGGCCGATATTCTATCGAACTTAAAGCCACAAACCAAAGAATATGAATACTTCTTGGATATTTATAAAAAAATGTCCGAGAAACTTATTGAAATACAAACTCCAAAAGGACATTGGGCTATGAGTTTATTAGGTCAAGAATTTTATCCTACCCCAGAAACCAGTGGATCTTCCTTTTTTATATACGGTCTAACCTGGGGCATCAATAACGAAATATTAAAAGGTCGCAACTATAAAAAAGCCGTAGTGAACGGATGGAACGCCATGGCCAGTTATGTTGATGAAAATGGTATGCTGGGTTATGTTCAGCCAATTGGCGCAGCTCCTGGAAATGCAAGTGCAGACAAAACTGAAGTATACGGTACTGGTGCCTTCTTAAGCGCTGGTTCCGAAATCTACAAAATGGTGAACGATAATTGAAATAGGCAACCTAAATAAATCGGCATATATGAAACGAAAATATTTTTTACAACCCTCTAGTTTAAGAACCGCTGGTCTTACGCTATAAATGGGACCATGGGTATAGGTAAATTGGACCAATGAACGTTTAAAAATAACCTACGACCGTCACTTTCCATGGGAGTAGGTTTCTTACGGGTACATTAACAACTTTATCTGCCTCACAAATGGTTTGACTTCCATCCGTTAGACAATATAAAAACAAGACACTATAGGGCAAATAATTTAAATGATGTTACTTCGGTGGCACTACAAACAAACAATTAATCTATGATGCCCTCTACAGGTTGTGCCATTAAAAGTGGAGAATTGCCAAAGACCATTCAGGGGTATTTGAAATGCGTTAACTATGTTGGTTGCGAAACAGGAAGACCGTTAGGCGGACTTAATGCTAGATAAAAAGAATGAAGCCTCTTGAGCGGTTACTAAATTGCAAATAAATAATTACACTGTCAAATCAAAGCACTTTAGATACATCCTATACGAAGATGGGACGAAAGAATTCTATAATCATAAAAATGACCTCAACGAGTTTACCTATGAAGCTAAAAACTCGATGTAGACTGAAGTAATAGAAGAGATGAAAAAATATATTTTAAAAATAAAATCAACTTGGCACCTGAATTTATTTTATACATTTCAGCCTTATTTTGAAGAAAATAAAGTCAGGACCAGCGGTTCGGATGGTAGTCCAATAAAGGTTATTGGAGCATCTCAATAGAAAATTCTATATCTAATTCTTATAAAATATAGTACAATTAGTATATTTTTTTTCATGTTTAAGATTTAAATATCAATGAAATGAAATAATATCTCTAGTGAAACCAATTCGTTGATAACAACGAAAACTAACAGGATTAGGTAAAATTAATTTACAGTACAAAATCAACACTTTAAATTTTAAATGAACTTTAAACAATAAATAATTTGAGAACAACTATCCAACATTTTTCGTTTATACTTTTAATTAGTCTAATCACTTCTTTTTCGATAATAAAAACAGAAATACTAAACTTAGTAACAGAATATAAAACCAACCCTATTGGTATTGATGTACAAAAACCTAGATTGAGCTGGCAATTGAATTCAGATGAAAAGAATGTAAAACAAACTGCTTATGAAATTCGAGTAGCAGATTCTAAGGAAAATTTAGAAAGTGATAAAAATCTAATCTGGTCTACTCTCAAAGTAGAAAGCGACCAATCCGTAAACGTGGTTTATAAAGGTCCCGCCCTTAACTCAATGCAGCGCGTATATTGGCAAGTACGTATTTGGGACGATAAGGACAGAGTATCCAAATGGAGTATACCTGCGTATTGGGAAATGGGCATTTTAGATAAAGCTTTATGGACTGCATCATACATTGCTATGAACGATATCACCACAGAAAAAAAATCGCACCCTTCTCAATATTTTAGAACGGAATTTAAAACTGAAAAAACAATCAACTCCGCTAAAGTTCAGATAACCTCCTTGGGCCTCTATGAACTATACCTAAATGGAGAAAAAGTGGGTAATGATCTCTTTACACCAGGCTACACCAGCTATAACAAAAGACTGCAATACCAAACATATGATGTTACACATATGCTGAAAGCGAACAATGCAATTGGTGCTTTAGTTGGAGACGGCTGGTACCGTGGAAATATTGGATGGAAGGGCGACTACGCCTTTTACGGAAAACAACTTGCGCTACTGGTTCAATTACACATTAATTATACTGACGGTACAACAGAAACCATTTTGACCAACGAAGACTGGAAAGCTTCATACGGCCCTATTTTAGAATCGGATATGTACAATGGCGAAAAATACGATGCACGCTTAGAAATGGACGGTTGGGCCAAAACCGGATTTGATGACAACTCATGGAAAAAAGTTGAAATCTTGAAACATTCCAAGGACATTCTCGTAGCTCCACAAGGACCTCCCGTAAAAGCCATCGAAGAAATCAAGCCTAAAAAACTAATTACGACACCCAAAGGTGAAATTGTATTAGACCTGGGACAAAATATTGTAGGATGGGCCCGAATGAAAGTAAAAGGTAAAAAAGGTGACCAGGTTAGTTTAAAATTTGCTGAAGTTTTAGATAAAGATGGAAACTTTTACACCACTAATCTACGTGCTGCCAAAGCAACGGATATTTACACGTTAAAGGGGGATGGCGAAGAAATGTTTGAACCACATTTTACCTCTCATGGTTTTCGATTCATACAGGTCATAGGTTATCCCGGCACCTTAAGTCTGAACGATATTACAGGAATAGTGATTCATTCAGCAATTAGCCCTACTGGTAGTTTCGTAACATCAGACCCTATGATAAATCAACTACAAAGCAACATTCAATGGGGGCAAAAAGATAACTTTTTAGACATCCCAACAGATTGTCCACAACGTGATGAACGAGCAGGTTGGACAGGTGACGCACAAGTATTTAGTATGACCGCTGCTTATAATTTTGATGTTGCATCTTTTTATACCAAATGGCTTAAAGATTTGGCTTTAGACCAACACGAGAACGGATCTGTAACCAATGTTGTTCCGGACATTCTTACTGGTGGTGAAGGAGTAAGCGCCAAAGGAGGTGCTACAGGATGGGCAGATGCTGCAGTAATCATACCATGGACGGTTTATCAATCTTATGGGGACAAACGTATTTTAGAAGAGCAATATGACAGTATGAAAGGGTGGGTAGATTACATGTCCAAACGGTCAGGTAATGATTATCTTTGGAACGATCCTAAGCACTGGCATTGGGGAGATTGGTTAGCATACAATGCCGATAAACCGGACTACAACGGGTCGGTGACCGAGAAAGATTTAATTGCAACGGCTTACGCCTATTATTCCACTACACTTTTACATAAAATAGCTGACATCATTGGAAAAACTGAAGATGTTGAAAAATATGAGAGTTTGGCTAAGAACATAAAGACAGCTTTTATAAAAGAATATACCACCCCTAATGGCCGTTTAGTATCACATACACAAACAGCCTATGCAATGGCTCTTAGTTTTGATCTAATTCCTAAAAATCTAATCGAAAAATCGGCCGCATATTATGCAGCTGATATAGAGAAATTTGGACATTTAACAACTGGGTTTTTAGGAACTCCTTTACTGTGTACTACACTCTCAAAAATAGGTAGGGATGATTTGGCTTTTATGCTATTATTTAGAAAAGAGTTCCCGTCTTGGTTATACCCTATAACAATGGGTGCTACAACTATTTGGGAACGTTGGGACACGCAAAAACCAGACGGAACAATCATTGAAGGGATGAATAGTTTTAACCATTATTCGTACGGAGCTATTGGTGAATGGCTTTATACACATGTAGGTGGGTTAAGGATTGACCCCGAAAACCCGGGATATAAGCATATTATATTTGACCCGCACCCAGGAGGTGGACTAACTTCAGCAAATACAGAATTTTTATCCCTTTATGGAAAGATAAAATCTAACTGGAAAATCATAGACAGAACATTTCAATATGAAGTAACGGTTCCCCCAAATACCACAGCGACGGTAACATTACCAAATGCCAAAGCTGATGAAGTTTTACTTAATGATGCTAAATTGAAAAATGAATTTCATAAAATAATGAAGCAAACAGATGACGGTGTACAATTAAAATTAGGATCAGGCACCTATAAATTTTCGTATCCTCAAAAAAGTTGAAATAGTAGCAACAAATTAATTTGATAAAAAAAGCCCTAATCAACGATTAGGGCTTTTCCATGAGTATGCGCTACTATATAATTAAAAATTCATTTTTTTTAATTCTTCAACTGCATGGTTCGCAGCTCTAGCCGTTAAAGCCATATAGGTCAATGATGGGTTCTGGCACCCTGTAGAAGTCATACAAGCACCATCTGTTACGTACACATTAGGTACTTCATGTAACTGATTGTATTTATTCAGTACAGACGTTTTATTATCTTTCCCCATTCTAGCGGTTCCCATTTCATGAATTCCACCTCCCATAAATGAAGCTCTTTGGTTTGCCCTTACCTCTTTAAACCCAGCATTTTCGAGCATTTCTTGGGATTGTTCTATCCAATCTTTTTTCATTAGTTTCTCATTCTCCTTAAACTCGGCATCAAAAACTATTGTTGGTAAGCCAAAGGAATCTAGCTTATCATAATTAAGATACATATGATTCTCGTGATAAGGTAAAACTTCTCCAAAACCACCAAGATTAATACGCCATCCTCCCGGTTTCAACATTTCTTCTTTAAATTTTCCCCCATATGCATATTCGGGTATAACGGTACTATAATCAGTACGACCTGCACCACCCTGATAACCATATCCTCTTATGAAATCAACATTTTTAGAAGACCCATTTATATTCCTAAATCTAGGAATATAGAATCCATTTGGTCTTCTTCCTTTATAATATTTATCATCATATCCGTCTATTTTGCCACTGGCACCGCCACCAAGTTGGTGATCCATAATATTATGTCCCAATTCACCACTGGCATTACCCATTCCGTTAGGAAAAACATCAGATGTCGACTGCATTAAAATAGCCGTAGAAGCCATTGATGAAGCACACAGAAAGATAATTTTTGATTTAAACTCCATCACTTCCTTAGTATTCGCATCTATAATTTTAACACCTATAGCTCTTTTTTTTTCTTTATCATACAAAACCTCACATACAATAGAATCCGGTCTAATAGTCATATTACCAGTAGCTTCCGCCATTGGTAATGTGGACGAGTTTGAACTGAAATAGGCTCCATAAGGGCAACCACGTTTACATCTATTTCTATTCTGACAAGTGCTCCTTCCTGCACCTGGTTTTGTACCTTCGGTAATATGAGCCACTCTACCTATAGTCAAAACTCGATCCTCATAATTTTCTGATATACCTTTCTTTAAATGTTCTTCTACACAATTTAATTCCATTGGTTTCAGAAACACACTGTCGGGCAATTGAGTCAAGCCCAATGCTTCTCCACTAACACCAATATGCTTTTCTACATATGCATACCATGGCTCTATATCTTTATACCGTATAGGCCAATCTACACCAATGCCGTCTTTAGCATTGGCTTCAAAATCAAGATTGGACCAACGATAGGTTTGTTTTCCCCAAATCAAAGATCTCCCCCCTACTTGTGTACCCCTAATCCAGTCAAAACGTTTTACTTCATCATAGTCGAATTTTGAATCGTCATTAAAAAAATGCCGTGTTGTTTCATCAAATCCCCAACGGGATTGTTTAGGGTACATTGCTTTAACTTTTTCAGGAGTCACTCCTGCGTTTGGCAAGTCCCATGGGTCAAGGTTCATTGTCGGATAATCCAGAACATGCTTTACCATTCTTCCGCGTTCTAAAACAAGAGTTTTGAGTCCATTCTCACAAAGCTCTTTTGCAGCCCAACCACCACTAATTCCCGTTCCTACCACAATGGCATCAAAAGTATTTGTTGCTTCTATTGACATATTCTTTTATTAAGTTTTAAGAGTAAGCCCGGTCACAGTTTCGAAGGCACTATGACCGAGGTCATCCAATTATTCTTCAATTATTTTAATACTTGCGTAAAATCAAGTATTCAAAAGGCATTTAAAAATAGTGTTTAGAATATAATATTGTATCCTGTGCTATACTGATAAGGCATATTTAATATAAAAAGTATAACAACATTTTAAAATAATTGATATTACTTTATTGCCTTCGAAACAAATCCAGAATTACACAAAACAAATTTCAACTAATAATTTATTTAGTGCTTAATGTAACTGTTTCACTAGGCACATATCCTATTCTATATGCTTGAGCGATTACAATACTTGCCCTTGGGATTTCAAAAGGTTTTTGATAAATCGTCCATGAATTTGGAAGTTTGCCTTCCTTATCAATTATCTTATATCCTAACGAAGCTCCCTCTGTGAAACTATTCAGTGTAATTTTATGATTGATTAATTTTATTTCCGGATTCAAAGTTATTGGTTGAGTTTCTGCACCATTCCATAATTTAGTAATCAATTCTTTTTCCGGTAGATTGGGATCATCCCCTATTCCCTTTAACCACCGATCCATTTCTGCACTTAATTCTACCAATTTATCACTGTAGATAGGATCTTTAGCTAAATTATTTACTTCATAAGGGTCTATCTGTACATCATACAATTCTTCAACATCCTTAGATTCCCTGAACCAAAGTTCTTGTGAACTATCCAAATTTCCTTCATTGCGTAAACGCAATAATTCCTGCATGGCTGGTATTCTTTCCCTATATTCTACCGGTAAATAATAACCTTGTTCCGGTCTATAATTTCTAATATACTTAAATTGTTCATCGCGAACGGCACGAATAACATCAGTAAATCCATCAAAACGGTCAGCCGCGCCATGAATATATTTGCGTTCGTTTTCGGCCTTGTATTTTCCTAAAAATGCCTGTCCTTGCATATAGGAGGGAGGCTTAACCCCTATTAGGGATAAAAGTGTAGGTCCAAAATCTACAAAACTAAGTAACTCAGTAGCTTTAGTTCCTGCAAGCTGCTTTTTTGGAAACCTTATAATCATTGGCGTGTTTAAACCAGAATCGTAAATCAAACGCTTTTCCCTAGGTAAGGGTCCTCCATGGTCTCCGTAGAAAAAGATGATGGTGTTTTCTAGTAGTCCATCCTCCTCTAATTGCTTTAATACGGTTCCCACCTGCTTGTCCATTTCCGACACATTGTTGTATAGCTTCCACATATCCCTTTGTACTTTGGGAGTATTTGGAAGATATGGAGGAATATTAAAATCTGTATCTTTTGGCAAATGTATTGTCGTTTCCTCTTCTGTCATACGATCTTCGCCCCATTTAAATGTTCTATCCCCCTCGTGATAATGCCTTGTTTCTATCTCCCTAAATCCGTAAGGCTCAAACAGCCCTGATTCGTGTGTTTCTGTATAATTGAATACTGAAAAGAACGGTTGATTTTCATCACGATTCCGCCAATGGGCATACGGACTACTTTCATCCCAGGCCGTTTTAGGAGCATCAAATTGATAATCTTCCTTATAATTATTAGTGGTGTAATAACCGTTCAAACGAAGTAGTTCACTAATCATGCGGGCTTGCGGCGGCGGCACCGCCCCGTACGATGACAATCCAGTCACCTCAGTATAGGACGTAGTTCGCATATGGTTGGCCCCAATACTGGAAGGATACATCCCCATTATAATGGCAGACCTACTAGGAGCGCAAACTCCTGAAGTAGAATACAAATTTGGGTATACCACACCTTCTGCGGACAACCGACTTAAATTAGGTGTCACAATAGTGGAATCGCCAAAAGACGGAATATAGGGTCCCATATCTTCGGTTACCAACCATAAAATATTAGGCCGTTTAGGTAGTTGAATTTCAGTTTTTGCGACTTCTTTTTTAGACTCTTTATTATTTACCTCACAAGACATTAGTATAAATAAAGGGAATAGCAAACTTATTACGTTTATTGCTGAAAAATAATTCTTCACCATATCATATTTTTTATTATAAAATAAGTCCAAAAATTTGATTGACTTAAAAATCTTAGAATTCAATCTAAACTCTCTGCTATTTGATAAAATAGCTGTTGGAAAATTTTTTGGCACCTTTTGCCTTACCCTACAAGAAGCCGCTCATTCGAATCCCCTCCCTAAAAAAAAACGATAAACCCAACATTTTCAAAAGAATCGATATCATAACCTAAGGCGTTATGGAAAACACGTCCCTTACCGTATTCGATAATCATTAGTACCGTTTCCTGTCCGCCCGTTAGAGCATTTTCACTTAAATACTTTCCTGGAGCCAATACCGTAATATTCTCGACCAGACCACGTAATTTAGCATAGTATTCATCAATACCGGTCATTCCCACTTTTAGCATATCCTTGGTTATTGGATAACCCATATTTTGAATAGTAATTGGAAAACGATGTTTTTCTCCATATATACCTGCAGCTCCCTTACTTGTATTTATAACCCTTATGCCCAAATTATCATAATAAATATAGAGACCGTCCTTTTCGGTTCTATTGCTCCCCCACAAACCAATCATTTTAATATAAGCTTCCCATTCAGGAAAGGAATTGTTGGCTGCATGCACACTTACAAATCCGCCTCCATTTTTCAAATAAGTATCGAATGCCTTTTGTGTTTCGATGGGCCATGGTGTAGCCATCCATCCAAAATTGGATTGCTACCAAGTCTCGTCATTCTTGACAACTTCTGCTATATTTCACTAAAAAAAATACCATCAAGATAATGTTCCACTTCAACTCCTTTAACTACAATACGGGCAAGATTCCATTCATATTCGTTAACTATTTTTTTAGTAGACTCGTTCAGTTTAAAATTATGGGCATTTGCCGTGATTAAATCATATAATGAAGCTAAGGTTCGATTACGATTTGATAACCGTGTACCCTGCCATCTCTATATTCAGGATTGCTTTGGGCCCTAAACATCACACCTTAATTTGTTTCTTCACCCAAATGAGCCTCAAAAGCGAAAATAAAATCGGAATAAGATTCTCTTGTACACTGGAATGTATTTAGGGTGCCAGAAGTATATGTTCCTATAATTACACCATCTTCTAAATTAAATAGTGCCTTACCATTCTCTAATTCCCAACCATCAAGATTTTTGCCGTTGAATAATGGGACAAAATCACTTTTGGAGGTAATGAATAATATGATAATGAGGCTTAGATACAATAAGGTAATAAATAAGCTTTTCCTTTGTTTTTATATAAGTTTTAATTTAGAATTTACTATTGTAACATTGATTATCATTAAAGACCAAAGGCTATATTTAAAAAGAATTAACCACAAGTTTTATCTCATGTTTCCCAGATTCTAAACGGACAGAACCAAAAGCGACATTTACTTTCTTTCCATTGTGCATTAGCTCTTTTCCAAATGATGGAGCAATTTCAAACTCTGCTACCATATTGGCAGGAATTTCAATTTTAAAAATCTGGAGCCTAGAGGTCTCATAGGTGTATGCTCCTTTTATAGTTCCATTTATGGTAGGTACTTCTATACTCGAGTTTTTTAAGTTGCTCATCTGTGGTTTTATAATAGCGACCCCAAAGCCAGGTGTTTTTGGCTGAATACCCCAAAGTCCTCGTGGAATTACATTTGCAGGTACTGCGCCCCACGCATGGTTCCAGTCAAGATTGTTCTTATACTTTAAATCCCATGCTTCTAGGGTCATAGTAGATCCAACACGAATCATATTATACCAGCTTCTATCACTTTTGTCCGTTAGCAGTTCCAAAGCGTAATCTGCTGCTCCGGCGTTATAGAGACCGTCCATTAAGTATTGTGAACCATAAACACTACAAGCCATTCCTCTAGATTTTACATGTTCTACCACAGAGGGAATATGTTCCTCCGGCACCATATTAAAAGCTAAAGGCAGCATATTAGCATGTAAAGCAGCATGGTCCGTTCCAATTCCATCTACATAAACACCACGTTCTGAATCGAACATTTTTTCGTTGACAGCTTTTTTCGCTTTTAAGGCACGAAGTTCAAAATCCAATGCTTCGCCCGTTTTGCCTAAAACTTTTGCAAATTGGGACATAATCTTCATATTCTGGTAATAAAACGCATTAACTACAGTGTTATAGTCTTTAAATTCATAGCCATCACGTTCCCCTTTATTGGATGGGTCGCCTCCCCAACCCGCAGATGGCCAATCTACAATATCTCTAAACGTCTCCTTCATTTTTGGAGGGAACCCTAGGTTTTTCATTAATTCCGTCGTCATTTTAGTCGAGGTAATAAGACCGTCTTCGTTAGCGAGCTCATATAGGGTTTTATACTTCAACCGGTCATAGTACCTCTCAATAAGTTCTGTGTTGCCCGTATACATATAATCTGCATAAAACATAAGCGCTACATGCTGTTGCCATTCGGTTGGCCATGTTGGGTGTTCCATAAAATATTCTATGGTTTGCCTTGCAATGGCATATTCCCGATCGGTAGTATAATGACTTAGTTGATTTAAATACGCATCTGCTTCATACGGTATACGCTCTCGGTCCCCATCTACATAAAGACCGTTAAATGTTGTAGCCTTTATCGTGTATTTACAAATTTCCCATACCTGATTTAAAATATCATCAGAACTTTTGAAACTACTAGCGTCATCTTCCCAATAACTATGATGAGCCAGTAATGTAAAGTCTTCTGCTGTAATAGGTTCTTTAGCACCATCAACCTCCACATATCTAAACGGCATTAAAACAGAAAAATCTTTGGGAAGAGGTAGTGCCTTGCCAGGCAAAGTATTTCTCTTGTCTGGTTTTATTTGAAGTTGGTATTCCGTTTGATCCGGATTTACTTTAATCTTAATTTCCTGATACCTAATATGACTTTTTTCAAAAGGTTTTCTGTTGATGCTCTCACCTTCTAATTGTTCTCCTATTTTAAAGGTAAGTGTTCCTGAAGTTGTAGCCTTATATGTAAAATTGAGCGTTGCGAAAGCCGATTTTCCAAAATCTATAAAATAGGTGTTGCCTCTTTTTTCAAATATGACAGGTTTAATTTTATCTATTTGAAAACTGTTCGGTGTGGTTATCGTCGCCTTAGGGTTTCCCATTGTAAAAGACCGACTTTTAGAATATCGTGAAAGCCGATTGTCTTGATCCCAAATGCGTACTTTCCAGAAGTAGGTTTCTCCGTTTTTTAACGCTTTACCACCATGTTCTATTTCTGAAGATGCATTCGTTCGTATTTGCTTACTATCCCAGACATCGCCAATATTATTGTTTATATTTTCTTTAGATGAAGCAACCAACATTTGATAAGCCGATTGTGAAACCGCACCATCAGGCACCACCCATCCAAATTCTGGTTTAGGATCAATTACTGTAACCCCTTTCGTGTTCCGTATCCACTCCACTACCAAATCACTTGGCCCTTTAGAATAGTCATCGGAAAGCTCAAGTATAAGACTATTAGTTTTGTTGCGAAATGCCGATAATTTTTCTGCATATTTTGAATCTTTTGCCAGATTGCGAATCTCTTTGGGGTCTACTTCTAAATTGTAGAGTTCTTCAAAAGACTGGTCGTTGATGTAACGGAAGTATTTCCAATTTTTAGTACGGATTCCTTCACTTGGTGGTATATTCTCAAACTCCCAAATATGCTCGATTAATACGGTATCCCGTTCAAAATTGCTCTTGGATTTCTTTACTGTAGGCAAAAGGCTTTTACCATGCCATGCTTTGGGCTGATCAATACCGGCTAGGTCTAAAATGGTAGACGGAATATCTATATTCAAGGCCATAACATCACTATCCTTTTGCTTTTTCACCCGTGGATCATAGACAATTAAAGGCACCCGAACGGAATTATCATATAACAACCATTTACCAGCAAGCTGGCGCTCACCTAAGAAATAACCGTTATCTCCCATTAAAATAATAACTGTGTTCTCCGCAAGACCCCTCTTTTCTAGCTCGGCTCTAATTTTGGCAATCTCCCTATCTATACCAGAAATCATTCGATAATAGCCTTTTACACTATGTTGATATTTTTCAGGTGTATCGTATCTCCAAGTCCAACGCAACCGATTAAAACCATCTCGTACAAATTTAGGTTGAGCCTCAAAATATTTATCTTCTCCCAAATCCGCATCGGGCACATTAATGTTCTGCAGCAAAGCATCTGACTCCGTTTGCCAAAAATATTGGTCCTCCGCCCCATCATGAGCATGAGGAGCACTAAAACTTAAGGAAAGACAAAAAGGTTTATCTGTTTTTGCATCTGCAATAAAGTCTATCGCTTTCTGTCCTGTATACCGGGTTAAATGAACCGTGTCCTTAGCTAAAATTTTATAGTAATAACCACGTCTGTCTTTATACTCATAATTGCGATCATACGACTCATATTCGTCAAATTGATTTTCTAGTTTTTCATAACGGACTCCATATTTACCATAAAAACCTGTAAAATATCCATTCTCTTTTAAAATTGAAGGATATGACTGCGCCATGTAAGACTCCCTTATATTCCCTGTTTGAAAATTAAAATTATGGGTGCGTTCATATAGACCTGTTAGAATGCTTGCTCTACTGGCAGCACAGATTGGAGTGGTAACCATGGCGTTTTTAAAATAGGTACCCTCTCTTGCCAATTTATCCATTTCAGTGGTAGAAATGAGTTTGTTACCTGCATAACCCAAGGCATCAAAACGTTGGTCATCCGTTAGAATAAAAACAATGTTAGGCTTCTTAACTTCTTGGTTTTCAACTCTCTTTTGTGCTTTTGATGAAAGTATACACACGCAGAAAAATATTCCCACTAAAATTTTTATCCTCATAAATTTGTTATTTATTAAGCCTAGTTAAACTGACTTTTCAATTCTGAGTTCAGCAGCTCACAAGTTCTAATTCAAACTTATACTATGTAAGGAAATCACCCATCCTGTTCTATCCTGAAAACACACATGAATTAATATTCTTCATCTAAACAATTCAATTACATTTGAGATTTTATATTTAATAAAATTAATAATGACAAAAAATATATTCTATTTTCCCGCGCTTACATTAGCTGTATTCTCTATTTATATTATTCTCATTTAAAAATATTAACTTTCCCTTACTTCTATTTAATACCTTTCGATTACAATTAATGAACTTCAAAATATTTAGACTATTAATTAAAGCAGGGCAGTACAGGATACTTTTACAATAACACTTATGTAATTTTATTTATGAAGAGTTGTTAACTTCAGTTGAGTTAGTTTAAATGAAAAAAGGGATGAAGATTAAATTTCATCCCTTTACTTTTTTCTTCCATTTATCTAATTAATATCTTTCCAACTTCTACTTTTTGCAGATTCAATAACTGCTTCACAAACTTTCTGTGTTTCAAGAGCATCTAAAAAGGTAGGTGAACAAGGCTCGCCTGTTTCTAGACTTTCCAGAAAGTCAGCTACTTGATGAACAAAAGAATGTTCATAACCTATACTTAAACCTGGCACCCACCATTTATCCATATAAGGCTGATCACCATCTGTAACATGAATTGAACGCCATCCTCTTACTATTGAATCGTCTCCATAATCATAATATTCAAGACGATTTAAATCATGTAAATCCCATCTTATAGAAGCATTCTCGCCATTAATCTCAAACGTATAAAGTGCCTTATGACCTCTTGCATATCTTGTAGATTCAAAAAGCCCCAATGAACCGTTGTTAAAGTGACAATGAAAGATACATGCATCATCAATATCGACCTTCTGAACTTTTCCGCTTGTTTGATGTACACGTTCTTTAATAAATGTTTCCGTTAATGCAGAAACATCTTTAATACCTCCATTTAGCCAAAGAGCAGTATCTATACAATGTGCCAAAAGATCTCCTGTAACTCCAGAACCAGCTGCGTCTGCATCTAAACGCCATAAACCTTCACCGCCCTGAGGTAATTCTGGACTAATAGTCCAATCTTGTAAAAAATTTGCGCGGTAATGAAATATTCTACCCAATTTACCTGAATCTATAAGTTGTTTTGCCAATGTAACTGCTGGAATACGGCGATAATTATACCATACTGTGTTCTTGACCTTTGCTTCCTCAATAACTCTTACCATTTCTTCACCTTCTTCTAGGGTACGTGAAAGGGGCTTTTCGCACAATATCATTTTACCTGCCTTAGCTGCTGCAATTGCAATTTGAGCATGCATATCATTTGGGGTACATATATCTATAGCATCAATGTCATCTCGGGCAATGAGTATTTTCCAATCTGTTTCCCAAGATTCGTAACCCCATTGAGAAGCAAAAGCTTTTACCTTACTTTCTGTACGGGAACAGACCGCTTTCAATACTGGACGATATGCTAAATTGGGAAAAAAATTAGAAACCCGATTATACCCATTTGAATGTGTTCTTCCCATAAATCCACATCCTATTAAGCCAATTCTAAGTTCTTTTTTATCTGCCATAATCTCAAGAAAATTTATAATTTTTAATGTTATACGAATTACGAATATTGACCTCGTTTAACTCCAACCATGTAATTCGCGTACTTTTATTAAAGTTGCTAAAATATCATTCCAGGTCTTTTGTTCGGTCAATACAGAATTATCGAACATACAACCGTCCCAACAAATATGTTTGAATGCTTTTGTAAGTATGCCATTTTCATCTCTTAGCCAATATCCGGCATCATTTGCTACATCAAGTTTACCATTAGGGTCTGTAGCTAAACAATGACGACCAGTTTTATCATGCGATCCGGTACCATGAACGGTACCATCATTTTGTGCAACATGAAAATCTATCGTCCATGGTCGTAATGCATCTGTTACAGTTTTTAAACCTGCTTTTAATGTCTCTCGATCATTCCAATCAAAATTCTGTGGAAGTATTCTATCTTGCGGGGCATTATAGCCCAATAAATAAAGTAAGGTATGAGACATATCTGCCTGAAAACCAATATTTGGTCTATTTACGGCTTCTAGTGTTTCTACCATTGCCTTCCAACTATGCATACCACCCCAACATATTTCACCTTCGGCTGCAAGTTTTTCATCAAAATCTGCTGCAACATCGCAAGCTTCTCTAAAAGTTTTTGCAATTAGTTCAGTATTTTTGATCGGATTCTTAGCCCATTCTTCTGGGCTAGAAGCAGAGTCAATTCGTATTACCCCATAAGATCTTACACCATGCTCCCTTAGAATTTTTCCGAAATGGCAAGATTTTCGAACCATTTCAACAAAAGTCTTACGATCATTTTCAGTACCCAATATAGGTCCACCCCAAATTGGGGCTACCAAACTACCTACATTAAGCCCGTAACCGGCAATTTTATCTGCTATTTTTTTTATTTCATCATCTGTACTATCTATATTAATGTGTGGATCTAAAAGACCTAAATCAATACCATCGAATTTAACGCCATTAACCTCAGCAGCGGCAGTCATTTCTAACAACTTATCAAAGGGAATAGGCGGCTCAGAATCTAGCCCTTTACCAACAATTCCAGGCCAAGTTGCATTATGTAATTTTGGAAAATCATTATTTTGCATGGTGTCTTTTTTTGAAATTATAGATTTGATTTTAAATTTTTAAATCCGGATTTTGTGGACCAAAATGTTTCAACATTACAATAGGGTCAGTACTACTATGGTTAACTATAGTAACACCCTCTTTGGCTGCCTTTTCTGTAACGAAATACTCATCGTGCGTTAATTGACCATATCTTATGAGTGATGGGGTCTCTATGTCCCAAACGCCCATTTTACCATGGCCTTGCATCATGATCATTCCATAACAAGCATTATCTTTTATTGTAACCGTTTGACCTGGAAGTACCGTTAATTCTTTTGCGCTAAAAGCATCTGAACGATAGCAAATCCATTTATCAATATATCCTTTAGCCTCCATATCTTCTATGGGCTCTACAGGAATTGGATTCATAAATCTAGTTTCTAACATATTAGGATCTGTATTTAAATCCCAATCAATGACCTCCATTAACTGATCAAAATCTCCCATTCTATCTTTTGGCGTACCATTCCATAACAACTCTTCGGGAATTATGGCCTCATTTACTAAAGATTGGTACATGGCGAAAACGTCTGAAGCTTTTTGTGGCTCGTAGGTACACATACTACCTGGTGCATGAAGCATACCTGGTGGCACATCCCAACCAGTTCCTGGTTCTAACCTGAATGCAGATGAAAAATTGGTGATCTTATTATCTCCTTTGGTAAAATTCTTCAAACACTCTTTTATTTGTTCTTTGGTTGTACCCGGGGTAATTCCGAAAAAAGTATACGGAAAATCACCACCGTGGTTATTTACCTGAGGTGGAAAGTAATATGCCTCTGGTTTTCCCTTCTGACCTATTTTTGCAGCATGCTCGTCATTATGATGTATATGATGTGGTAGCGGTCCCATATTATCAAAAAACTTGGAGTACATGGGCCAGCTTTCATATTCGTTCCATAATCGGTCACCAATAATTTCTCCTTTTAGCTCATCGATAACATCTTTTAAAAGAATCTGAACTTCTTTGCCGTCATCTTCTAAAACCACAGGGCTAAGACCTTCATTTTTTCCTGTCAAAGGACCATTTTCAGCAGGTGTTGTAGATGAGAACCAACGTTCATCAATACCGCCACGTTCACCGCCCAAAACATAATAATCGTCTGGGTGCAATTTTATTCTTCTACCTGGCACGCAAAAGGACCTTGGCACCCACGTTGGTGCCAAACGTAAAATTCCTTTTCCTTGCTCCAAGGCTTTTTTAGCTAATGTTGCCATATTATTTATTTTTTAAAATTGTTTAAAAATTTATCTATTTCAGTATTCTGTAATACCTCTAAATTTAATGAGTAACTTCTACTCTTACCAGGTTCAAGAAATTCTAAACTACCCTCTTCTCTAGCCTTAGTTTGACCTATTGGAGGATTCGTCGCAGGTTCTAATGCTGTTACATACTCCTTTTTACCCCAATGTTGCCAATTTATGAGCCATGGCAACTGTTTTTTAGGAAACGACAGAGATACAGCCAAGTTGATTTTTTTATTATGTAAACCACAATGAACAGTACCAGTTTTATCTGCCGTAGTATCAATAAAGGCTACATCTTCTCCAATACCTGAATGTGATTCTAGAGGTGCCGGACAGGTTTTAAAATCAGCACCTTTTTTGAAAATCTTAGCTGCCGAGTCTGGGGTAGGAGATTCCCATTCTCCGTTCCAAAGTAATTTGGTTTCCTCATCTACTAATGGCCATCCAAAATTGATATGATATAACAGCATATGAGGGGCTTTTATATTACCTACATTTATAACCTCATCGTTAATAGTGATTTTAGCTTCACCCAATTTTCCAGAAATTGTACGTTTTAATTCAAGCATAGGTCCAAACACTTGAGTCTGTCTTACGATACCAGTAATACTCATATCCATCTTGCCCTCTGCCGGATTTGGTTGAATAATGGAAATAATCTCTGCAGGTGTATTACTTATTAAACCGTGAAGACCGCGCTCACCGAATTCATCTTTTTCTGGTCCGCCAACATGTGATAATCCACAAGTAGTTAAAAGACCTCCACCAAAATTACGTATCCATTGCATTCCTGAATCTGAAAAACGTTCAGGCATTGTTGTTCCCAAATTACTTAACCATGATAAACTGTATTCATTGAAAAATGCATCTGCAATGTCCATAGCACGATCAATAATTACCTTGTAACGTAACCCTGTACCTGTATTAATCCAGGCAATGCGAGTACCGCGACCTAGTCCATTATCTAAGACAGATGTCTCAATACCACCTATTTGTGCGGCATTCGAAATTTTGTCTTTACCGTTATGTATAGCTTCTGTATTAGGCATTAGTGTTTATAGGCTATGTTTTTGAATCATTTCTTCAATAAATTTGAATCCTTTTTCGGCCATATCCCAAGGTTGGGCAAATTCACGCCAAACGTTTATAGAATTGGCAAAATCAATATCATTTCTGGTAAAACCCTCTATGGTATACCAGCCATCATAACCTACCTTAGCCAAGGCAGAAAAACTCTCCTCCCAAGGTATATGACCCTCACCTGGTGTACCGCGATCGTTCTCACTAATGTGAACGTGCTCTAGATAAGGGGCAATCGTCTCTATGGCATTTCCTAAACTTTTCTCTTCGATATTCGCATGGTGTGTGTCAAACATTCCTTTTACATTAGGGTGATTTACCTTTTCTAGTAAATATTTTAGCTGACTCATCGTATTACACAGGTAGCATTCAAATCGGTTCAATGCCTCAAGTGTTAGAATGAGATTTGTTTGTTGGGCGTAATCTCCGACCCGATGTAATATTTCAGCACTCCAATCATATTCTTGCTCTTGAGGAGCATGTTGGGCAAATGTGGCAAAAGCAGAGTGAAACGGGCCGCATAAAACTTCTGCACCCAAGTCATGACAACGATCAATAGACCATTTCAATCTCTCAAAACCCTTTGCCCGTACGTTTGGTGAAGAATCAATCAAATTTTCTTCAGGACTGAGCACGGTAACTGCAGTTACGTCCAAGCCGATATCTTTGGCATGCTTACCAATCTTTCGATAATCAGAAACTTCTGGTGACCCTACGAAAAATTCTACTCCATCATAACCAATTTCTTTTAAACGATCCATTATGGAAAACAAATCATCAGAAAGACCAGCTGACCAAGCCAATACATCAAAACCGATTTTACTCATAAACTATAAATTTTTTAATCTAATATTTCTATATTCGACTTTCATTGGTGGCCCCACATGAACTTGTACACCCAAATACCCTTTTAATTTTCTATTAACGGTATCATTATCGGTTACCTCACTCATTAAAACCCCATTTATATAATGTTGCAGTTTATTACCTTTTATTATCAAATGAGCTTCGTTCCAATCATCACTTTTAATGTTCAATTTAAGTGAATCTGAATCACCCAATGAACCGATCACTTCTCTACTTTGCCAGCAATTTTTTTTCACATTTGCTCTTAAGGATTCTGGCTCATTCGAATTATTTTGAGTATTTATTATAACATTCTCTCCTCTATAGGCTAAAGTTGCCCGTTTTTTTTCTTCATAATTTTGCCCTGTATACCTCATTTTACCATCAATATCTGCTTGATAACCTTTTAAGGCATTTGGAATTGTATCTAAAAGCTCGCTCCTGTAATTTATGCCGCTATTACCCGATGTAGCAATCTTAAATTCTAGCTTCAATTCAAAGTCATCTGGTTGACCACCTTGCCAGATAATAAAAGTGTTACTTTTTAGAAGGGTTTCAGGTGTAACTTCGCCAACTAAATTTCCGTTTTGAACGCTCCAATAAGTTGGATCCCCTTTCCAGTTAGACAAAGTTTTTCCATCGAAAATTTCAATAAATCCACTTTCTTCCGAAACCTCTGTCAACTCGGTATTGGCATTATCTTTTGAGCCCTCTTTTTGTTTGCAACTAGATAATCCCAGTAGTAGAAGAAGCACTAAGCCTATTTTCAAAAAAGCAATTTTCATTTTTTAAATTCTTAAATTTGTTCTAATAATTAATTTATATGCTAGATTTAATTACATCTTCATTTATACTTATAAGACCATTTAATAACACATATAAATATCTAGTGAAAATCTGTAATTAATGCCAATTCATAACTTCTATAAAAAAGTATAAAACTTGATAATGTTTGTTTGAGAAACGTAATTCAATAGTTAGACTATCGTCTTATTGAATACATACAAATTACTTTATTTCCATAAAAAAAGAGCGCGTAAAACCAATGTGATGCTTTAGTTTTAAGAATGTACTTACGGAAGATGATTTTAATTCAATCAGCATCATTTTAAAATCAAATTATTTATCATTTCTAACTCTTCGTAAGCACATTCTTAGAACACATACTCATAAATAATACTACCTATTTTGCACTAACACCCTTTTCTGATGTTTTAAAAATAGCATTGTCAGAATTTCCACCTGCAATTAAATACGCTAATAAATCTTTAACTTCATCATCGTTTAATCTATTAATAGTTCCCGGTGGCATTAATGAAACTGTAGACATTTTAGTACTGACCACATCACTTCTAGAAATACTTCTGATTACATCTGGAGCATAAGGATTTTGAGATATTTTATATTCTTCATCATTTTCACTTATTACTCTACCTACCACAGAATTACCATCTTTGAGAATAAATACGGTAGAGTTATATTGATCTGAGATAACATCATTTGGATCAATAATTGACATCAACATATCTTCAGGAGAGAATCGTGTTCCAATCTGTGAAAGTTCTGGTCCAATATTTTGCCCTTCTCCTTTCATGGAATGACAAGTAATACAATTGGTAGCCAAAAACATATTTCTACCCTGTTCAAAATTTCTATTAGTTAAACCATCTGCCAATAAAGGAGCGATATCCTCTTCTGCCCAATTTTTTCTTGGTCCTTTAGGTTGAATTGCATGACTTGCCAATTCATTGCCTGAGCTACTTAACAGAGAATCCCCAGACATTTGATTGTATAATTCAAATTTATCTTTAGATACTTTACTTAAAGCATTTTTACGAGCCTTATCTATAAAACCTATATAACTCATTCCTGCTTTAAATGAAAATGCTTTGTAAAACCACTTGAAATATCTCTCATGTAATTCTGGTGTCCAACCTTTTGTTGCATTGCTCAAAACATTACCATAAAAAGTACTTTGTGCTGGAGGCATATTCTTTAATGTTTCTGCTATTGACATACCATATTGCGGATTTCTTAAAATCAAATCTGCAGCATCTGTAGCCGTATTTGCCATAACATCAACATTTTCACCCTGTGGAGTTTCTAAAAGCGTGAGTGTTTTTGATACGATAGAAGCGTCATCAACATATACCAATGTTTTACTCAAGAGTTGATTAAGAACATCACTTTCAGAAGGGTAATGAGGTGACAAATAACCAGCTATTGTATTTTTAACTTTTCCATTTGGCTCACCTAACCTTGACAAACACAATTCAAAAGCCCTTACCAAATCAACCTGCTGACTTAAAGTTAATTTACTATAATCAATAGTAGTTAATAAACCCACTAACTTATCTTGCTGATTTTCGGCTCCTTGTCTTGCTAATGCAATTGCTGCATTAATCTTTTTAACAGAATTTTCTTCGGCATACACCTTATTTTGCCATGTGGCTACCGGTTGCTGTTCAATTGCTATTCTAGCTGCATATCTAATAAATCTATCTTCACTATCTAGATATGGCCAAGCTGCATCTACAGCTTTATCATTGATACCAACATGGTACTTTTCTAATTCTTTGCGAATCTTATTCTCTTCTGTTTGCTCTAAAGCAATACTTTTCTCTGGAATATTATCGCCCCAACCATTATAAAATACTCTATACAAATCAGACTCTAATTTTCGACCACCCGTCATAAAGTACATAGCACCATCAGGACCAATAACACCATCTGTTAGTGGCAAAGGAAGTCCAGAAAGAAATTCTTCTTTTTTACCAGAATATGAAGATCCATCTGTTTCTAGCTCCATAGCGTAAATGATTCCAAAACTCCAGTCAAAAGCAAAAATACTATGCTTGTACTTCTCTGGAAATTTGGCGTTCATACCATAAATTACATTTGTTGGTGAACCCTGACCTATATCTAGTACTGGAGGTAAATTATCTGGATATGCAGGTGACCATTTACCATTACCTGTTCGCCAACCGAATTCAGATCCACTTGTAACATGACAAATTCTTGTCGGTCGATACCAAGGCATCCCCAAATCCCACTCCATATCAGAGTCATATACAAACATATCACCAAGTTCATTAAAAGCTAGATCAAAAGGGTTTCTAAAACCAGCAGCAACCAATTCCCATTTTTTTCCTTCAGGATCTAGATTTGCAACCCAACCACCTGGTGCTGCACGATCATTTGCATGACCTCTAGGATCTTTAATTTCATACAGAAGATTATCATTTTTCCAATTATTAGGTAAAAAATAATTATCCATCTCAGGTAAATCGGTATGGTTACCAGCTATTACGTATAAAGATTTTCCATCAGGTGAAAGAACTATACTATGTGGACCATGCTCCCCTGCTCCATTCAAAGATTTCAAAAGGGTTATACTATCATACTGGTCGTCATTATTAGTATCTTGAAGACGATATAGACCACTAGTTTTCTCGAACTCATCGCTACCTCTATGGTTAACCATAACATAAAGACTGTTGAAAGCGTATAATAAGCCTTGTGCATACCCTATTTGAATAATTGAATCTGCTACTTTTTCTGAAGTTTGAATTTTTAATTTTTCAATTTTTGAAATACTTTCCCCAGAATTTATTGCAGGCACTTCCATTCTATACAAGGCACCATACTGATCCGATACTATTAACCTGTCTTTGTTATCAAAGGTCATGGCAACCCATGACCCTTGATTATTTTCAGACGGACTATATAGATGTTCGGCCTTAAAGCCTTGTTGTAGCTTTAGTTTTTCCAGTTTAGGAGGTAACTGTTCAGCAACTGGCTTTTCTTTTCCGCTTTCGCAAGAAATTGAAAACAATAGAATTAAGACTATACAGCTATTATTAAATATTTTTTTTCTCATCTATATGATTTAGAAATTTGGGTTAAACTCAGATTCAGAAGCTGGCAATGCATAACGTAATCTAATATTACTAAATGAATTTCCTCTAGGTTCAGCCCCAACAGGATAATAGTAATCATTTGGATTACTAAATACCCGAGCACCGAAAGCAGTTATTACTTCATTAGCACGACCAGTTCTAACCAAATCGAACCATCTTTTATTTTCAAAAGCCAATTCTACCCTTCTTTCTTCAAAAATAGCTTCTTCTAGATCGCCAGTTGCGTCACCTAAACCTGCACGTGCTCGCACTTCATTTAAATAAGGAAGTGCTTCTCCTCCTTTACCCTGTTCTTCCAACGCTTCTGCTAAAAACAAAAGCACCTCTGAGTAGCGATAAACAGGAAAATTCATTCCATGATTCTGGTGTAATGCATGTGGTTCTACATATTTCTTAATAATAGGGTATACACCATCGTTCCAAAAACTTTCACTCAATGTTACATATTGAATTGAAGCATCTTCACGTAGATCACCCTCCTCATAGGCTGCAATAATATCTGGGGTAGGTATGTTATTTCCTTCACCATTAATTGGTTGTGGATTAGATGTACCAGTAATAGCCCCTACCTCGTCGGCTTCAATAGGTCTTGGTAAAAAGTTATATAAAAAATTCCCTTGTAATCCTTCCGCACCTTCTCTGTATTGAATTTCAAAAACAGATTCCATATTATTCTTATTACTGCTGTTTTCAGAAAAAGCATCCTCATAATTTGGCATCAGCATATACTGATCACTACCAACCACTTCTTTCAATAATATCTCTGCTTGATTCCATTGTTCAAGTACTATATGAACGTTCGCCAATAAAGTACGTGCGGCACCAGATGTCGCCCTACCAGGTTCTTGGATAGATTTTAAAGGTAATAACGAAATAGCACCTTGTGCATCTTGCACTATTTGAGCATAAATGACATCTTCTGTAGAAAGTGGCAAAGCAGCACCTTCTCGATCCGTTACCGGTTCTAAATGCATAGGAACAGAACCATATAATTGAACAAGATCAAAATAAGCAAATGACCTTAAGAATAAAGCTTGACCTTTAACATTTGCTCTTACGGTTTCATCTATTTCTGCTTCGTCTATAGTAATTAATATTTGATTTGCCCTTGCAATTATTGCATAAAGATCACGGTATACATTCGTAACATGACTATTCGCCGTTATACCACCATCACTTGGAATGGAATGGTCAGCTATATCTTCTTGCTGTTCAGTAGCACCAAATGCTGTATTTCTGGCATAGTAAGTGTTATCAGAGCTCATTTCGGTAAGAAATGGTTTTGATTGATTATACATATTTCTTAAGGGTTCATAAGTTGCATTGATTGCCTGAGTAAAATCTTCTTCTGTTTTAAAGAAAGTTGGTACACTTAGTGAATCTTCAGGAAATATGGTCAGCTCATCGTCACAGCTAATCCCCAAAGTGCAGAGAACAAGTAGTATGATTATTTTTTTCATCTTTTTTAGTTTTATATTATCTAAATAATACTTTTTTTAATTTTGTTTTGTAATTTAAAAATTAAGGTTTACACCAATATTAATTATACGTGGAACAGGGTAGCCGGTAAGGTCAACACCTTGGCTTAAGTTTCCACCATCACCTTGCCCATCATCTTGAGAGCTAACTTCTGGATTTTGTCCACCCCAGTATTTAGTAAAGATGTGCACATTTTGAATTGATCCGTAAATACGAGCTGATTTAAAGTATTTTTCTAAACCAGGTAGCGTATACCCTAACGTAATATTTCTAATATTAAAATAAGAAGCATCAGCAACAAAACGATCGTTGATCCAATCTCTTTCGATACCAGTTACGTTACCTCCACCAACCGTAGTGCCGAAAAAGCCTGCCCCTGGATTTTCAACTGATCTAAACCGATCCTTAACACTTGCAAGTAAATTAAATACACCATCTAGGTTTGCAGTACTGAATAAATGTCTCACTAATACCTCATTTCCTTGAGAACCTGTACCTACTACAGAAAAGTCCCAATTGTCATAAGTAATTCTATTCGTAATACCATAAGTAAAGTCTGGAAACGGATTACCTGTTATTGCACGGTCATCATTTAGACCACCTCGTGTAATTACCCCATCACCATTTACATCAACTAGCTTTATACTACCAACTGTAGAACGACCAGGAACTTGAGGAGAACTGTCCAAATCAGCTTGATTTAAATAAACACCATCAGAAACGTGACCATAAAATTGACCAAAAGGCTGTCCTAATTGTGTAATATGATAATCGCCAAATACTTGATCGATTCCCTCTGCCAACGCTACTACTTCATTTCTATTAAATGAAATATTTGCATTTGTTGTCCACTTAAATTTTCCTGTTGTATTTACAGTATTTAACGAGAACTCATGACCCCAGAATTTAATTTCTCCAATATTATCACTGAAATTAGAAAAACCAGACTCTCTTGGCACTTGAATGTTAAACAATAAATTTGTCGTATTCTTCTTGTAATAATCATAAATAAAAGATACTCTGTCATTAAAAAGACTCAAATCAATACCTAAATCAAACTGCTTAGTGGTTTCCCAACCTAAGTTTGGATTTGATAATGAATTTACTGCCGATCCAGGTGCAAAAGTATCACCAAATACAGCAGGAACGTTATTGTCAATTAATGCATATTGTGTATAATTTCCTATGTTGTTGTTACCTGTTATACCCCAACTCCCTCTTAATTTCAGTAAAGAAATACTCTCAGAATTTTCTAAAAAGGACTCGTCAGAAGCTATCCAACCTGCTGATATAGATGGGAAAGTACCCCATCTATTCTCTGAACCAAATCGAGATGAACCATCACTACGAATAGAAGCTGTAAGCAAATATTTACCTTGGTAATCATAAGTTAACCTAGAAAGTCCAGATACTAAAGTATTTTCTTGAACTTGATCAAATGTGCCTGCCCTATTGATGTTCGTTGCACCTTGTATAACTGGCAATCTATCATCAGCAAAATCACTTGCCGCTAACCTACTTCTATCTAATCGAAATTTTTGATACGTAAAACCACCTAAAAGAGAGAAATTATGTTCACCGAAAGATCTCGTGTATGTGACAATATTTTCGTTCAACCAAGAAAAAGTATCTCTATTATCCCAAATTGCTTCATTATTAGTTGGTATTGGCGCATTAATTCTAAAAGTAGCATTTGTAGGGCTAAAATATTTATATTGACTTCTATAGAATTCAGCGTTTAAACTTGATTTAATACTTAAACCTTTAACAGGTTTCCATTCTATATAAGCATTAGAAAGTAAATTAAGGTTTTTAGTTTCTTCTGTAATTCTCTCTGCAGAATTAAGCCAGTTTGCATATGAAAATATGTTACCGGTATCTGCCGGAAATCTATTAAATTCTGTTCTCGTACCATCGTCATTGTAAATTGGCATTATTGGCCATGTATGTATGGCATTAAATAAAATACCTTGACCTCTTGTTCCATCTGTTCTAGGTGTATTATCTATCACCCAACTTGGCGCGACATTAACCCCAATTGTTATGTCATCAGATATATCATAAGCCAAATTTGCTCTTAGCGTATATTGTCTCCAATCACTACCTAACACTACACCTTCTCTATCTGTAAAACCAGCTACGACAGAACTTCTTAACTTTTCGGTATTAGATGATATTGCAAGACTATAGATAGTTTGAGGCGACGTACGCAAAAGTGCATCATACCAGTCATTAGTTTGACCTTCATATTGAGAAGGGTTTTGAAAAATATCTGGCACTGGACTACCTTGATCTTCATAATACTCCTTTTTAAACTGAGCGAACTCTACAGCATCCATCATATCAATTCTACCACGTTGTGGCACACTTTGTATTCCTGTAGATATATTCAGGCTAACGTTGGTCTGGCCAGTTTTACCTTGTTTAGTTGTAATTAAAACAACGCCATTCGCAGCTCTTGAACCATATAAAGAAGTAGAAGCAGCATCTTTTAAAACTGAAATAGTTTCTATTTCTGCAGGGTTCAATGTATTAATATTTCCTGCAATTGGAAATCCATCTACCACATATAAAGGATCACTACCACCAGAAACCGACAACTGCCCTCTTATACGTACCGATATACCTTGACCTGGTTTACCAGTTGTTTGATTAATCTGAACACCGGCCAATTGACCCTGTAGTTTTTGCGTAACTTGTGTAACTGGAATATCTGCAAAATCTTCCAAATCTACAGTTTGAACTGAACCGGTAACTTTCCTCTTAATTTGAGTACCATAACCAACAACGACAACCTCATCTAAAGCTGCGGCATCTTGAACCATGCTAACATTAATTTGACTTTGACCATTTACCGCTATCGTTTGTGTAGTAAAACCAATATAAGAAAACAATAATGAACTATTACTTGAAGAAACTTGGATTGAATAGTTACCATCAAAATCTGTTACTGTACCTACAGTGGTACCACTAACTATCACATTAACACCTGGTAAAGGCAATGAATCTTCGGAAGAAATTATAGTACCTGTAACTGTAGCTTCTTGAGCCATGACAGTAATTCCCCATAGTAAGGAAAAAACTAAAAGGAATTTCCTAGAATTCCTGTAAAATCTTTTTTTCATAATCTTGAATTATAAGGTTAGTTTTTGAGTTGTCCTGAAAAAAATAGTTGAACTTTTATCAGATACTCAAAAATATAGTTGTAAGATTATTAATTCATCCTGCACAATGCTGTACTATCCTGTACTATCCTGTTAAACTAAGAAAGCCAAGTAAAAAATCTACGGTATTTTAAAGAGTTGAAAATCGAATATTATTTAAATTCTTTTTTATAATCTTATCAACTTACCGTTTATGGATTAGGAAAGACACTATAGTGACGGAATTTTTTTATTTGAATAACAAATGGTCTATCAATAATGAATCCATTTGAAATTACGATGTAAAATAAAAAGCTTAAACATTTATGAAAACCGCCTTAATTTTTTCCTAAAAACTTTATAATTAATAGGTTCCCTTAAATACTATAACTTTAATTCAGGGTTAGGAATATGAGAGATTATTATAAATATTACAATTGGCACTTTGACAAGAAACTAGTATAGCTATTAGTATCGCATATTCCAGCGTAAATTTTTTACAATTGTTTAATCCATATCTTTAATAAAAGAGCAGTAGGGTACCTTTATAATTAGAACAGAAGTAATTTTAAATCATATTTTTAATATTCTCCCAGCTCCTTATTTAAAAAGTTTTAAAAAAAATTTAGATTAAGTTTGGTTTACGTGTAGAAAGTTCTATTATCAAATTCTTTAAGATTTTCACTTTTTGTAGGGTAAACGAAAAAACATAATTTTATATTTTAGCAACATATTCAATTACAATATATTTAAAAGCTTAGTTATATTATGAAATTAGAATTTTCCTTTTTTAAACTAGAATATAATTATAATTCTAGTTGATTTCTATAAAATAGTGCATATACATAAATCTTCGTTCAGTATATATGCTTTTATAAGTCCATATTTTATGGATGTTGCTAGCATTTGGCTACCTTAGATTAAGTATATATAAATTTCATAGATTTTAATTAATACATGACCTAAACTCAACAAGAGTTCTATTTTTCCAAATACTCTATAAAAAAATTATTAAAGGGTATTCCTCTCACTTCTTTTTTTGCATCATATTCTGGATTTACTCTTGGCCAGTATCGTTTTTCTACATTTTCTGATATCCAAGTCATTAATTTTTTAAATAATGCATTTTTTAAGTCTGTCTTTTCGACAGCCAAATTATTTTTTTCAAATGGGTCAGTTTTAATATTATATAAATAAAAACGACCATACCAGTCAAAAATCAACTTATAATCTCCATCTCTAATTGCAGAATGAGGTGTTAGAGCATATGGCTCATAAGGGCTATTATATATTACATTGAATGGGTAATGCCAATAATGAGTTTCTTTACTATAGTTTTTATGAATATTCTCAACATCTGAGAGCAAAGGAAATATACTTTGCCCATCTAATACATTTTCATGTACAATTGCTTTTGCATCGTAATTAGCAGCATCTAAAATGGTTGGATAAATATCTGTACAATCTACAGGAACGTCTACCCATTGACCTTCTTTAATTTTGCCCGGCCATCTAAAAATAAGAGGTACCCGAATACCACCCTCGGTCAAACAAGCTTTACCTCCTAAAAATGGACTATTATCGGTACCATCGCCATTAGGCGTTATTTTTGAATCTATTCCCCCATTATCGGACATGAAAATTACTAATGTATTTCTGTCAAGTCCTGTTTCTTCTAATTTCTTCAAGATTTGGCCCACCGAATTATCCATACTTTTTATCATGGCAGCATAGGTTGGATCCTTTTGGTTGTTCCACCCTTTGGTTGGCTTACTCTTAAAATAGTCGATTTCATCTTTTTGACCTTGATATGGTGAATGCACTGCAAAATGAGAGAAGTATAGAAAGAAAGGTTTATCATTAATTTCAGCACTTTTATCAATAAATCTTAAGGCCTGTACCGTTAAATCGTTGGTCAGATAATCTTCATCTGTTTCTTCACCAGAATCTCCAATTTCCGATTGCTCTTGTGGCATCTTTGGAAAACGAGTTTTAATTTTATTATCCCAGCCTTTCTTCCAATCATAATAAACAGACCCCCCGGCATCGAACCATGCTAATGGCTCAAAGCCTTGGTCAGCTGGTTGATAGCCTTTAGCCCCAAACCCACCTAAATGCCATTTACCTATAAATGCAGAATGATAATCTTTCAAAGCTTCAGCTATCGAAATCTCATCTTTACCTTGATCTATGGCTAAGCCAGATGGTACAGCAGAATTTGAAATACCATTTAGCAATGCCTGCTCAATTAAAATATTATCGCTATGTTCTAATACATCATTAGGAAAATAACCTTCAGGTGTTGGTAAATTTTGATTATAATAAGTTTCTCTAGGGGGCATTGCTGTAGTAAAGCCTAATCTACTTGCATATTTACCTGTCAAAATACTCGCCCGTGTAGGCGAACATAATTGATTTGTGTATGCTTGAGAAAAAGCAACTCCTTCACTGATCAACCTATCTATATTTGGAGTTTCGTAAAACATCTCAGAACTTTTAGCTCCAGTAAATTTTTCAGCATAAGCTTGACTATCCATAATTCCGTAGTCATCCGCTAAAATAAAAATTATATTTGGCCTTTCCGAAATTGACTTCTCTAACCTTTTATCTTCAGGCTTACATCCTTGGAATAAAAATAAAATACAAGTAATAATTACAACTTTTAACGTCATTAAAATGTAGTGTTTTATATAAATAGATGAATCTAAATGCTTTATTAAACAATAAAGCAAATCTAATAAACGTTAAAAAATACCCATCCTGCTGTGTACTGCTTACAAAATAATTCAGCACCTATAAAAGTAGAATATGAAGATTGGCCAATGAAGTAATTAATCAAACTTAGATAAGGAAATCTTGTAATCAATTACTAAGCCCTTCAAATAAAAATAGAAAAATTTATTTATAATAATAAAGTTCTTTGAGGAGCTTAACAAATAAAAATTAAGCTTGTATTCTAAAGTTAGAAGTAACTTTTAAATAAGAATTTTAAAAAAAATGTAATTACATAGACTTATCACAAATCTATAAGGAATTTCTATCAATGAAACTAAAAGGGTTTTTAACTATTCCTTTTTCTTTATTCAAAATCATTTGAGCCGTTGTTTCCCCCATTGCTTTAAAGTCTGTTGATATACAAGTGATTCCCAATAATTCCTTTAAAGGTGTATCGTTATAAGATATTACACCAATCTCCTCACCTAAAGCAAACTCCTTATCCCTAATTTGATTCATAAGATTCACTAAATCAGACTCACTAATAGTTATAAACAAATCACCTTTTTTGAGAATCATATCATCATAGATTTCATCTACAATCTCAAACTCTAATGAAAATTCAACACAAAACTTTCTAAACCCGTGCAAGATTCTTTTTGGATAAGGGTATACAGAACTTTCTGGATAAACCATAATCAACTTTTCATACTTTTTAATTTTTTCTAAACCTTGCTTTAAAGCATTATAAATGTCATCCTCAAAATCTTGATAAATCTCAACAAATGCCCCTTTAATATCCGAAATAGGATTGTCCAATAAAATTAATTTATCTTTAGGTATTTTGTTAATTGCGTTAAGTACCTTGGAGGTAAAACTTATATGGCTAAGCTTTTCTGTTTTAAAATGTGGCATTATCACATAATAATTATACCCACCTCTATTCTTTTCCAATAAATTAAGAAAGAGTTCCTCCTCACAGTGATAAATATGCAAATCCGTATGAGCGGTACCACCGATACCATCAATAAAATGATTATAAATACGCATTTTGTACGAACTCAATTTATTAATTAAAAAAAGAATATTGACCTTAGAAATCAATTTTGTACGAGCAATGTAAAACCCCTTTCCCCTAATCGATAAAATAATTTTTCGTTCTTTGAGGATATTGTATGCCTTTTCTACTGTATCCCTAGAGAGAAGATATTCTTCACTAAAAACATTAATCGAAGGAATTTTATCATCCATCTTTAAATTACCCTCAGAAATATTATAAACTATTGAATCTACTATCTGCCTGTATTTAGGTATTCTTGACTTTTCGTCAATTTTAATAAGATTTAATATATTCATACACTCACTTCTTTTAGGTTTTTATTTACGCAAGTATAATAAAGAATTTGCACACCTTTTCAATAATAAACATTTAAAATCTTTACAGGTACGGTACAGTACAGGATAGGAAACTTTATGTTATCGTATAATTTCGGCAAATATAAAATGACAATACAAATGAAAAATACAACGCAAAAATTCAAGCACGTGGATTACCTCTGGGATAAAAAAAGAGCCGCGGCGTTAGGTGATGATCAAGTAGCCCTTTTTCTATATCGGTCAAATATTCTAGGTGCTGATCTGAGAATAACTAACTATGGTGGTGGTAATACAAGTTGCAAAACTGTAGAAAAAGACCCATTAACAAATGAAGATGTTGAAATAATGTGGATAAAAGGATCTGGCGGCGATATTGGTACCTTAACTAAAGCTGGAATTGCAGGTTTGTATACTGAACGTTTGCGTGATTTAAAAAAAGTTTATGGTGGTTTGGAAGATGAAGATCGTATGGTTGGTCTTTTTAATCATTGTATATACGATCTTGATAGTAAAGCTCCTTCAATAGATACACCTTTGCATGGTTTGCTTCCGTTTAAGCACATTGACCATTTACATCCTGATGCCTTAATTGCTGTTGCAGCCGCTAAGGATAGCGAAAAAGTAACCAAAGAGATTTGGGGAGATACTATGGGCTGGGTACCATGGCAAAGACCAGGTTTTGATTTAGGGTTACAGCTAGAAAAATGTTTGAATGACAATCCCGGTATAAGAGGAATAGTTTTAGGTAGTCACGGTCTGTTTACTTGGGGTGACACTTCTTACGAGTCATATGTAAATAGTCTTGAGGTCATTGAAATGGCATCAGAGTATATAGAGAAGAAAATAAAGGAAAAAGGCAGTGTTTTTGGTGGTCAGAAAGTAAAATCACTTCCAAAAGCAGAACGGTTAGAAAAAGCCGCTTTGCTAATGCCAATGTTAAGAGGGTTATGTTCTTCCGAAGCTAGAATGATTGGTCATTTTAATGATAATGATGTAGTTTTAGAATATATAAATAGTAATGATTTAGAACGTTTAGCCCCTATGGGTACTTCATGTCCTGATCACTTTTTACGTACAAAAATTCAGCCATTGGTTTTGGATTTGGGTACAGAGGCTGATATAAACGATACAGAAGAAATTTTAAAAAAACTAAAGCCTTCGTTCGAAAAATATCGTCAAGAGTATAAGGATTATTATGAAACTTGTAAAAAAGACAATAGTCCAGCAATACGTGATACAAATCCAGTCATTATAATTTATCCCGGTGTTGGAATGTTCAGTTTTGCTAAAAATAAACAGACTACCCGTGTTGCTAATGAATTCTACGTTAATGCTATTAATGTTATGCGTGGTGCAGAGGCAATGACAGCATATACCTCCTTACCTAGGCAAGAAGCTTTTGATATTGAGTATTGGTTATTGGAAGAAGCAAAACTATCCCGAATGCCTAAAGAAAAGCCATTATCTAGAAAAATAGCCTTAGTAACAGGTGCTGGTGGTGGTATTGGTAAAGCTATTGCTGATAAATTAGCTGCAGAAGGTGCTAATATTGTCCTTACTGACATTGCAGAAGATCGATTAAAGGAGGCTATAGCTACCTACCCTAGTGATACTGCGAGTTATGCTATCTGTGACGTGACAAAAAGTGAATCTATAACGGCTGCTTACAAAAAAGCTTGCCTAGATTTTGGTGGCGTTGATATCATTGTACACAGTGCAGGCTTGGCAATTTCAAAACCATTAGAAGATACTACCGATAAAGATTGGGACATTTTACAAAACGTATTGGTAAAAGGACAATTTGATTTAGCAAAACAAGCCGTTGCAATAATGCGCCAACAAAATTTAGGTGGAGATATTATTCATATCGCAAGTAAGAACGGGTTAGTTTCCGGACCTAACAATGTTGCATATGGAACTGCAAAAGCAGCACAACAGCACATGACCCGTTTATTGGCTGCAGAATTAGGAGGTGATCATATCCGTGTAAACACTGTAAATCCAGACGGTGTTATCGTCGGTAGTAAGATTTGGGAAGGTGATTGGGCTGAAGGTCGAGCAAAAGCATACGGGATTTCAGTAGAAGAGCTTCCAGCACATTACGCAAAAAGAAATCTATTAAATGAAATTATTTATCCTAAGGATATTGCAAACGGTGTTTTTGCTTTTGTGGGTGTTTTAGATAAATCCACAGGAAATATCATAAATGTAGATGGTGGAATGGCCAATGCATTTGTTAGATAATTGAATCATAAAAAACCTCTTGGCCATAAAAATCAACAGGTATATTTTAAAAAACAATCTATGCAATTAAATATAGACCAAGTTTTAACAGAAAATAAGAAATTCAAAACGAATCATTCAGATAATTTTGATTTTTTATCGAAACAGTTGGAAAATAAAGGAAAGAATGTCAATAACATTCTTAAAAAAATAGCTGATTTTCAAGTTGCTATTCCTAGTTGGGCATTAGGTGCTGGCGGCACACGTTTTGGAAGATTCGGATTCTTTGGAGAACCGGCTTCGTTAGAGCAAAAAATTGAAGATGTAGGTATATTACATGCCTTGACAAAAACTGCAGGAGCTGTATCATTGCATATTCCATGGGATATTCCTCAAGATTATAATGCTATTAAAGAATTAGCAAAGGCAAATGGACTAGTTTTTGACGCAGTAAATTCAAATACTTTTCAAGACCAAAAAAACGCTAAAGAAAGTTACCGTTTTGGTTCATTATCCAATTTAAATTCTTCGGTCCGAGATCAAGCTATTCAACATAATATTGATGTAATTAAGATTGGTAATAAACTTGGTTCAAAAAGTTTAACAGTATGGTTAGCAGATGGCGCAAATTTTGCAGGGCAACGTAATTTTCAATCTTCTTTGATTCATACAGAAGACAGCCTTAAAAGTATTTATTCAGAATTACCTGAAGACTGGAAAATGTTCATCGAATACAAACCTTACGAACCTAATTTCTATAGCACTGTAATTCAAGATTGGGGCACCTCATTTATGTTAGCTAACGCTTGTGGAGAAAAAGCATATACATTGGTCGATTTAGGACATCATTTACCTAATACCAACATTGAACAAATTGTTTCTACTCTAATGTTAAAAGGTAAATTAGGAGGCTTCCATTTTAATGATAGTAAATATGGTGATGACGACAGTACTGTGGGTAGCGTAAAACCATATGCCCTATTTTTAATTTTTAATGAATTGGTATATGGAATGGCAAATAATTCGCAGAATCCTGATTTAGCATGGATGATTGATGCTAGTCATAATATAAAAGACCCCTTAGAAGACTTATTGCAGTCCTTAGAGGCTATACAAGAAGCTTATGCGAAGGCGCTATTAATTGATCAAGAGGAATTAAAAGCGGCCCAAGAAAGAAATGATGTTACGCTTTGTCAAGAAATATTACAGGATGCTTACAGGACGGATGTCCGTCCATTATTGGCACAAGCGAGAGTATTAAGTGGTGGCGCTATAGATCCTTTAAATTCATATCGTTCATTAAAAGTTCGCGAGAGTTTAATAAAACAAAGAGGTGTAAATTCTATTGCGTCCGGATTATAACCAAAATATTATGAAAATTAAAGTAACGGCTGTATTTGATATAGGTAGAACTAATAAAAAGTTCTTTCTTTTTGATGAAAAATTTCAAGAAGTGCATCGTGAATACATTCGTTTTGACGAAATTAAGGATGAGGATGGTTACCCTACTGAAAATCTACAAGCATTAGAACAATGGGTAAAAGAAGTATTTGACAAAATACTTAATTCTTCTGAATACCAGATAGATGCATTAAATTTTTCTTGTTACGGAGCAAGCTTGATCCATATTGATGACGATGGGAAAGCGCTTACACCTCTTTACAATTATATGAAGCCTCTAAAAGATGAAATAATTGATTCATTTTATGAGAATTACGGAAATGAAATAGAATTTTCCAGAAAAACAGGCTCTCCAAAATTAGGTATGCTGAATACTGGTATGCACTTATATTGGATAAAAAAAACCAAGCCTGAAATTTTCAACAAAATAAAATATTCTTTGCACCTTCCTCAATATTTAAGCTTTTTATTTACAGGAGTTCCTGTCAGTGAATATACAAGTATTGGCTGCCATACTATGTTATGGAATTTTGAGAAAAATGACTATCACGATTGGGTATACAAAGAAAAAATTGATCAAAAATTACCTCCAATCTATTCTGCTAGAAAAACAACATATATTAATTATAAAGGAAATTCTATTAAAATGGGACTAGGCATCCATGATAGTTCCTCTGCTTTATTACCTTATATTAGAAGTTTCACAAAATCATTTTTATTAATTTCAACCGGAACATGGAGTATTTCAATTAACCCTTTTAATGAAGGAATGCTGACATCCAATGACATTAAAGATGGTTCTCTTTTTAATATGAGAATAGATGGTAGTCCCGTAAAAGTTTCTAGATTATTTTTAGGAAATGAATACAAGATTCAAGTAAAAGTTCTCTCAGAACATTTTAATGTTTCAGATGATGCCCATAAAAAAGTAAAATTTAATCAAAACACCTTTTTTGAAATCAATAAAGATTTTGTAAACATGTTTAAATGGTCCTCCATTTCTTCTGAAGATATGCCTAAGGAGACCACTATACCTTTTGATAAATTTGAACATGCCTACCACCAGCTAATGTTAGAATTGGTTTTACTTCAAGAAAAAAATATTAGGGCTGCTATGGGTAATTCTAAAATAAAACAACTCTTTGTTGATGGTGGTTTTAGCGATAACCAAGTTTATATTCAATTGCTATCCCATTATATGGGAAATATGAAACTTAGCACCACAGATTCCTCTTTGGGATCTGCCTTAGGTGCAGCAATAGCTATTTCAGATATAACTTTAGAAGCTTCATTTCTTGATAAAAATTATGCTATAAAGAAACACGCACCTTTCATTTTAAATAAATAGTATTATGGCTATGAGTTTCAATTCAGACTATCCTTCTGTAGATGATTTAAGAACAAAATCAAAGTCAAGAATACCCAAATTCGCATTTGAATATTTAGATGGAGGTTGCAATGAAGATGTAAGTCTGTCAAGAAATACATCTGAGATAAGAAAAATACAATTACAACCAAGATACCTAAGAAATTACGGGACAAGTTCAATAAAAACAAAAATAATGGGCATGGAATTCGATGCTCCTTTTGGTATTGCCCCCGTTGGACTACAAGGGTTAATGTGGCCAAATACACCTGCCATTTTAGCAAAAGCTGCTTATAAGCATAATATTCCATTTATTCTTAGTACTGTAACTACAATGGATATTGAAAAAGCCAGCGAACTTACAGAGGGTAATGCCTGGTTTCAATTATACAATCCAGTAGATAATGCTATTCGGGATAATATTATTGAACGCGCAGAAGCAGCAGGTTGTCCTGTTTTGGTCTTGCTTTGTGATGTACCCACTTTTGGCTATCGCCCAAGAGATTTTAGAAATGGGTTAGCACTTCCTCCAAAAATGACTATTGCCAATATATTACAGATACTAGGCAAACCAACTTGGGCCTATAACACTCTTAAATATGGGCAGCCTACTTTTGAAACTTTAAAACCTTATACTCCTGAAGGCCTTAACCTAAAACAATTAGGAGCCTTTATGGATAAAACATTTTCGGGCAGATTAAACGAAGAAAAGATAAAACCTATACGAGATAAATGGAAGGGGAAATTAGTTTTAAAAGGAGTGGCTTCAGAACAAGACACACAAGATGCTATACGTATGGGGTTTGATGGAATTATAGTTTCAAATCATGGTGGCAGACAGTTAGATGCAGCACAATCAACTATTAACTCCTTACAAGAAATAGCTTTAAAATATAGTGATCAGATAGAAATAATGATGGATAGCGGTTTACGTTCTGGTCCAGATATAGCACGTGCCATGGCCAGCGGTGCAAAATTCACATTTATGGGACGTTCTTTTGTCTATGGCACAGGTGCTCTAGGAAATAAAGGTGGCGATCATACCATTGACATGCTTAAAACTCAGTTTAAACAAGTAATGGATCAACTATGTTGTGAACGTATCGAAGATTTACCAAATCACCTAATAACAAATTAATAAGTACTATTATGAGTCAAAATCATCACGAAGAAATATTACTAGAGGAAATGGTAGGTGGCGAGTTTGAAAGAGAACCAGTACCACAATCCAAACTAAAAAGCTGGAAAAGTTTTCTTGGAATGTATGCTGGTGAACATGCAGCCGGTACCGAATTTGTAATTGGTCCCTTATTCTTGACTACTGGTGTGAGTGCTTTTGATTTGATTATTGGTTTATTATTAGGAAATTTTATGGCTGTTTTAAGCTGGCGATTTTTCACTTCTGAAATAGCTGTAAAAAGAAGATTGACGTTATACTACCAGCTAGAAAAAATCTGTGGTAAAAGATTAGTTGTTGGATATAATTTGGCAAACGGAATTTTATTTTGTTTTCTAGCAGGAGCAATGATTACGGTATCAGCAACTGCAGTTGGAATTCCATTCGATATGGAAATGCCAAAACTAACCGATACAATGCCAAATGGAGCTACATGGGTAATTATCGTAGTAATTATTGGCGCAGTAATTTCACTGATAGCATCTAAAGGATATGATACGGTATCTAAAGCTGCAAATTGGATGTCCCCAATAATTGTTTTAGCTTTCGTTGCTTGTGGTATTGTAGCATTACAGCAATTGGGTGTAGGCAGTTTTAAAGATTTTTGGAATATCTGGGGCGAAGGTGGTGAACCTTTCCCTGGACAGATAAAATACACCTTCTGGCATGTGTTTTTTTGGTCTTGGTTTGCAAATGCCGCAATGCATATAGGCATGTCAGACCTTTCTGTTTTTCGATTCGCAAAAAAATCAAATTCTGGCTGGACCACCGCTGCGGGTATGTATGTGGGTCATTACATGGCTTGGATTGCAGCTGCATTATTGTATGCCGTTTATGTGCAATCTCCAGAAGCACAGGCTTTATTGGCGCAAGGTCAGGCACCCAATGTAGCGCCAGGTCCTTTGGCATATAATGCTATTGGTGTTTTTGGAATAATTGCAGTGGTGTTAGCAGGTTGGACAACAGCAAACCCTACCATTTATAGGGCCGGACTCGCATTTCAAGCAGTTTTGCCTAAAGCATCAACTTTTTGGGTAACCATTTTAGCTGGTTCAATTGCCACAATTGCAGGATTATTTCCTGCCTTTGCAATGAAATTATTAGACTTTGTAGCACTTTACGGATTTATTTTAGCCCCTGTCGGTGCCGTTATCGTATTTGAGCATTTCTTTCATAAACAAGCAGATATAGTCCAGAATTATGCGGAAGTTGCCAATATCAAATTCAACAAATCAGTTTTTATGGCGTGGGGCATTAGTTTTGGCTTATTCTATTTTATCTCTGTTCAATTTGATGTATTTCTTTCTTTTGTAACATTACCTGCCTGGTTGTTATGTGGCGCTTTATTTTTAATATTTAGCAAGTTATCTCAAAAGAAAAATACTTGATTTTTAGAATAAATTAAAAATGAAATTTTATCGGAATTAAATCTCGCCTAAAATAAGTTGGCATCAGAAAATTTTGTACCGCATATAAAATTAATATAATGGTGGACTATAAGGCAAATTTGAAGAAAGCTAATACTTTTGACTACCTAACATCACAACTATTGACCGATTTTTTTATATAGATATAATGTTTACCCATTTTAATACTAAACTTCAAGCTTTCTCAATAAGAAACTCATGTAATAAAAGCTATTTTGAGAAAAAAGCAACACTAATAAAATACTTAGCTCGTCAAGGTACTTGGTTTTGCCCTCAATTCACAAATCTTTGAAAAGAAATCGTCATTGACACTAGCATAGCCTTTAAAGAAAATTAGTTGCTAACAAAATTTAAAAATATCAGTTTTATCAGCTATATTTAAATCTAGAGATTTTTAATTCAGGTCAACAAATCGACAACAGAAAAAATAAAATTTAGCAGAATCCTTTGTATTCAAGCATTTCTAATAAAAGGTTTGAATCCTGTCGAGTCACTAGTAACAGAACCCTACAAACTACTAAATTTGTAGGGTTTTTTGATTTTAAATTCGTCTTAAGAATAAAAAAGTTTTGTCATAACTACACTTTAGATCTAATTTCTTTGACATAACAATTTTTAAAGATCCGCCATGACATTAGTCATTTTAAGAACTACTGTTTCCTTTTACATTTGGGTATGGCAGAGAGAATACCCTCAGTATTTGAAATATCTAAAATACTTGAGCGAATAAAACAGTTTTTTATACAAATTGGAGAACTGTCTTTTTTCGCACGTCGTTTTTTTAAAGAACTATTCTCTGTGCCTTTCGAATTTAAAGAGTTATTGCGCCAATGTTATCAAATGGGTAACCGATCTTTAATGCTAGTAGGTATGACCGGTTTCATTATAGGTTTGGTACTTACATTACAGTCTAGACCTACAATGATTCAGTTTGGCGCAGTATCAATGATGCCGAATATGGTAGGTATTTCTATAGTAAGGGAAATAGGTCCTGTAATAACCGCCCTAATTTGCGCTGGTAGAATTGCATCGGGTATAGGTGCCGAATTAGGTTCCATGAGAGTTACAGAACAGATAGATGCAATGGAAGTATCAGGCACCAACCCTTTTAAGTATTTAGTTGTAACACGTATTCTAGCTACAACATTAATGATTCCAATTTTAGTAGTATTTGGAGATTTAATTGCATTATTAGGTTCGGCGCTTGTAGAGAACCTGAAAGGTCAAGTTTCCTTTCAACTCTATTTTAATACAGTTTTTGATGCACTTAGCTTTGGAGATTTAATACCTGCAACCGTAAAATCATTCTTTTTTGGTTTTGTCATTGGTCTGGTTGGTTGTTTTAAGGGCTATCATTGTAAAAAAGGAACTGTAGGCGTCGGTATAGCTGCAAACACGGCCGTGGTCATGGCATCTTTATTATTATTTATAGTTGATTTTATTGCAGTATTTGTTTCTGATATTTTCTATGAATTATGATATGAATAAGGATACACAAAAAATAAAAAATAATGAACAGCATAAGTTGATAGACCATTTAGAAGGAAACGCAGTCATTCGCATAAATAATGTCACCAAAACTTTTGGTGACAACCATGTTTTAAATGGATTCAACTTAGTGCTTTACGAAGGTGAAAATCTAGTTGTTATGGGGAAATCGGGTTCTGGAAAATCGGTTATGATTAAATGTCTAGTAGGATTAATGGCTCCCGACAGCGGCTATATAGAAGTAATGGGCAAAGAAATATCGACATTAGATCGACAAACCTTAGATAAATTACGCTCAGATATTGGTTTTCTTTTTCAGGGCAGTGCCTTGTATGATTCTATGACAGTTCGCGAAAATTTAGAATTTCCGATGCGACGACACAGAGACAAACTGGGTAATGTAAAAGATACGACTCCGCTTGTTTTGGAAGCCTTAGAAAATGTTGGTTTAGCACATACCATGAATTTAATGCCAGATGAACTTTCTGGTGGTATGAAAAGACGTGTAGCACTAGCACGAACACTAATATTGAAACCAAAGATTATTCTATATGACGAGCCTACCAGTGGTTTAGATCCCATAACGGCAAAAGAAATAATTGAGCTAATGAGAAGTATTCAAAAAAAGTACGGTACAAGTTCCTTGATTATTACTCATGATGTGGACTGTGCAAGAGTAATTTCTGAACGAATGGTTCTTTTAGTAGATGGAATTAACTATGCCGAAGGCACCTATTCAGAATTATCGGCATCGACAGACCCAAAAGTAGAAGCATTCTTTAAAAAATAAAATTATGGCAAAAACAAAATTAGAAAATTTGAGGTTGGGTATTTTTGTTGTTTTAGGCACCATACTTCTTCTATTTGCAGCATACCTTATTGGAAATAGACAAAATATGTTTAGTAAAACATTTGAAATTACAGCTGTATTTAAAAATGCTACCGGACTACAAAATGGAAATAACGTTCGATTTTCAGGTATTAATGTTGGCACTGTAAATGGCATAGAAATGATCAACGATACTACCATACAAGTTCGTATGGTAATACAAGATAATATGCGTCACCATATCAAAAAAAATGCCATTGCCAGTATTGGCACAAATGGATTGGTTGGCAGCATGTTAATCAATATTATTCCTGGTTTAGGTACTTCTTCCTTAATAACTCCAGGAGATGAACTATTATCTTCAAACAAAATAGGCACTCAAGATATGATGAGTACTTTAAGTATTACCAATGAAAATGCCGCTTTACTGACTGCCGATTTATTGAAAATCTCAAAGACCTTAACAAATGGGCAAGGAACTTTAGGCAGGTTACTCAATGATACTATAATGGCGAACGACTTGTATAAAACAATGGTCAATTTAAAATATACAAGCTATAAAGCAAATTCAACTATTACTCATTTAAACGATATAGTTGGGCAACTAAATTTTAAGGAAAGTGTTGCTGACATATTATTCAACGATACCATTTCTGGCGAAAAAATAAAAAACGTAATTAAAAACCTAGAGACAACCTCTTTTGAAATTGATGAAATGTCTAAGAACTTAAATCTCATCATTTCTGAAATCAATGATGGACAAGGCGCTATTTCTTATCTGGCAAATGACTCTTTGTTTGTAAACCAGCTTGAGAAAAGCATGGAAAATATAGAACAGGGTACAGAAAGATTCAACGAAAACATGGAAGCACTAAAGCATAATTTTTTAACTAGAGGCTACTTTAGAAAATTAGAGAAACAAGAAAAAAAATTAAACAATCTATAAACAGAAGGCTTGTATTAAACGCGCATGAATTTTTAAGATATTTAAGTGTCAACAAAAAATAATGAAAATTTAAATCCCGCTTTCAATGCACAGTATGCTTTTCTTATCTCAACTCATTGATTTTGAGATAAACTGAACATAAATTATTCGATATAATTTCTAGATACTTAAAAATTAAAATTATCGAATAATTCTATTTGACCCTGTAAATTAACCTCCCAAAAACTGTATAAATGACTTGGGTCATTTGTATAATTCAGCCCTACCATTACATTTAAATCTTTGTGAAAAATTTACAAAATGAATAATGACTATAAACGTAAAGTCATCAATATACAGATAGACGGAGTTATACTAAAAGGAAACTTAGTTATACCTAAAAATCCTATTGGTTTGGTCATTTTTTCTCATGGTAGCGGAAGTAGTCGTCTAAGCCCACGTAACAACTTTGTTGCCGAAGTTTTACGAAAAAATGATTTGGCCACCTTACTTTTTGATCTATTGACAGAAGATGAAGATAGTGTTTACAAAAATAGATTTGATATAGATTTACTGACCCTACGCCTTATTGACGTAACGCAATGGGTTCAACAACAAAAAGAAACAAAAAATTTATCTCTTGGATATTTTGGAGCAAGTACAGGTGCTGCCTCGGCATTAAGGGCCGCTGCATTTTACGAAAAAACAATTAAAGCGGTAGTTTCAAGAGGGGGGCAACCAGACCTTGCTTTAAACGACATTAATAAGATAACAGCTGCCACATTAATAATAGTTGGCGGCAATGATGAAGTTGTTATTGAGCTTAATGAAAAAGCTTATCAGAAATTACAATGTCAAAGAAAACTAGAAATAATACCCAATGCAAGTCACTTATTCGAAGAATCGGGCAAATTAAATGAAGTGGCACAAATATCAGCTAGTTGGTTTGCTATGTATTTGTAAAATTAAAAAACAAAACAATGTTTAAAGATAGAAATGATGCAGGAAATCAATTAGCAACACTATTAGCAAAATACAAAGATGATGAAGTAATAGTGTTGGCAATACCAAGAGGTGGCTTACCTATTGGAGCATCTGTTGCTACCTTTTTAAATGCGCCATTAGATGTGGTACTGACTAAAAAAATAGGTCATCCAAATAATAAAGAATATGCGATTGGCGCAGTTAGCCTTGAAAGTATAATACTTTCAAATTCTAATATTTTAGATAATTATTATATTGAAAGAGAGACCGAACGTATTCGTAGAACACTAAAAGAGCGACACAAACAATATTATAAAAATCGCTCTCCTAAAAAATTACAGAATAAGACGGTAATAATTGTTGATGATGGTATTGCAACCGGTAATACCCTTATGGCAACAATAGCTTTGGTACACAAACAAAAACCTTCTAAAATTATAATAGCAATACCCGTAGCACCACCATCTGCTATTAATAAAATAAGTAATTTAGAACATGTAGAAGAAGTCATTTGTATTTTACAACCAGACAATTTTAGGGCCGTAGGGCAATTTTATAAAAACTTTGAAGAGGTAACCGACCGAAAAGCCATTCAGATATTAGATTATTTCAATTCTAAAAAAGTTTCAGAGATGTAATTAAATATTTCCAATCAAATAATTTAATCTTCTCAATTGTTATACTATTTGCTATTTTTTAGTGGCTTTTACAACTATAAAAGATCCTTCTCCAAAACCTTCTTTAGACATTTGAACCTCTTTTATGTCATCTAAGTTGCCAAATAGTGTTTGGTTGAATTCCAAACTTTTAAAGCCTGCTTCTTTCAAAAGAACCTCTATTCTACTAACAGTATAAAAAGTACTTCTATGACGTCTTTCTAGATATTGTTGAGCTACACTTCTTTCTCTATCCAAAAAACCGATTACTATTGCTCCTGCAGGTTTAAGAACCCTATATGCTTCGGCAAATGCGTGTTTTATGTTATCTAAATGACAAACTGTAACAAATAGAACAAAATCGAATTTTAAATCTCCAAAAGGTAACTGTTCGGCATAACCGTTTAAAACCGAAACCCCTCTTTTAATAGCCAATGCAGCCATTTCTTTTGATGGTTCTACTCCTTCTTTTATACCTAAAAGTTCTGAAAATCTACCTGTTCCCAAACCCACTTCAATACCTTTAAGGTTCTCTGGCAGTTTCTGTAACTGTTCTTTTATCGCCAAAAGTTCTGATTCAAATACCTGAGGGTAATCTTTGTACCATTGCTCATATGCTTCAACATTCTGATTAAAGATTTCTGTATTCATCATAACTTATTTTTATTGATTACTTAAAAGTCGAAAGAATTAAAGAGCCGTAAAAAGACCTGAATCACAATAAATATTTTTTATCAAAAATTCAAACCAATAGATAAACCAATTCAAAACAAATTTTACCAAACCTTCTTCTTTTAATTATCTAATACGATATCATAGTAGATAAATTTGTTTTCAGCTGAACATTAATTTATTTTCAAGCAACTCCTTTTTACTCCTGCTCAAAGGCAACGAGTTTCCATTTATCTCAACATGTCTACCATTAAACTGATCAACATTTCTAAGGTTTACTATATATGATTTATGAATTCTTAAAAATTTGTCATCTGGTAACATTTTTTCAAATCGCTTCATAGTAAATTGAACAACAAAATTTTGCTTATCGGTTACGATTTTTACATAATCACCTATTGCCTTTACCCATTTAATATCGCGTAATACAACTTTTACTTTTTTTAAATTACTTTTCAATAATACAAATTCACCCTCGCCATTTTTTGGATATATCAGGTTATGGTGTTTTAAGACCTTTCTGACCGCAATATTAAAACTGATTAATGTTATAGGTTTTAGCAAATAATAAGAAATAGTATATTCAAATGCTTTAACTGCATAATCAGCATTATTTGACATCAATATTGTTTTCGTCGGATGCTCTATAGATTCCAAAAAATCAAATCCAGAAATCATGGCATATCTACACTTAAAAACATTAAATCAATATTAGAATTTTTTATATGTCGATTGGCTTCTAACGCATTGTTATACACTCCAGATAATTCTAAATTAGGATGGCAGTTAACCATTTTCTCCATTATCTTTTGCTGTTTAATCGAATTCTCCAATACAATACACTTTAGTTTCATGTCTTTTTTTTTAGTTTCTTAAAAGATTCGATCAATCAAAAAATAATTTAACTGATCTAAATAATCTTAATGTCACCAAATATTCTCTTAGTAAATATTTGCCAGTTCCAAGTTGAAAGGTCAATACCTAAATATTGCATTTAGATTACTATTTTTCATTGGCATATGTTCAGCAGGTAAAAGAAATACCTTTCCACCAAGCTTATAGCATTCTATAGCAGCTAAATTGGTTAAAGAAGTATTACTTATATCTTTTGATTTCTCTACAGTTACTCTATTGGTTTTTAAATTGAACGTACCAAAAACATCACTTTCATTTTCAACGAATAGAACCTCTACAGTACCTTGAAAAATTGCTTTAAGTATTTCATCTATTTCGTATGAGGTTTTTTGCGAATAACTTAAATCCTTAAATTTTTGTATCATTTCAGATTCTAAAATTTTAAAATAGGGTTCGATTAACTCCCAAGAATCTTGATGTAATGAAGTCTTTACTTTAAATTCTGGATCACCCCCCAAATGCCGATCATAAATATTTTTATAAGTACTTGTCTGTTTATAAATACTATACAAATAGTCGGTACAGGCTAATATTAAAGGTGCATTTTGATTTTCAATTGTCTTTTTTATCCCTTTATCTAAAACCCTAAAAAATTTTACCATCTCTTTTTTATCATCATCCTTTCCTTCTCCATGACCGTGAAATACACCAGCCCTACCCAAATTCTGCGCATTTCTAAATTGTAACATTTTCGGTCTATAATCAAACCCAACGGCTTCTTCTAGCCGCTTTGGCGCAAAATCTTCAACAAATAAATCCTTAAATTGATATCGTGATGCTTTGTACAACTTAACATAATCTCTACTAAGTTCAAGTAGGTAATAGGTACCGTTATTGTGGTACATTGGTAATAAAGGCTTTAGATAAAAATGGTTTGCTACATATGTTTGTATTTCAAATAAAAGTGGTACTTGAAAATACTGCAATCCAGTATCTGGATTTAAGAAAATAGCCAGTCCATCCGATGGGTTTCGCCATAAATCCACTCTATCTAATAATTGTGTTATTGGATCAAGATAATCTTCTACTTCATTATCGTGTAATTGATATTGCAATAATACCGTGCGCACCTCTTCTAGACAATTTTTTAATATAGCTTGAGCTAGGTGAAGATTTTGTTCCATTCCTTTTTTATCCATTGTAAGATATATGGAAACACAATGAAGGGCTTTTTTTGCCATTAAAGATTCAAAGGTAGATTTTGGCAATGGTAGTTTTTCAGCAGTATACATGTTCTATCTATTTTCTACCAAAGTACTTAATACGATAAAGCAGCTAAATGATTTGAATCAGGTATAAAGAAATTCTGATTAAATCTGAAAAAATAGTATAGATAAAAAATCCAATTTATTGTAATGAAGAACTCTTTCCTTTATTTAGACACTTCTCAATAATGGACAACAAATCTTCCAGCTCAAAAGGCTTTACTAAATACCCATCCGCACCAGCATCTATACCAGTTTTAATTTCAAGTTTTTCAGATTTAGCACTAAAAAAAACAAATGGAATTCTTTTTAAATCTGGATAATGACCAAGGTGACTTAATACGGTAAATCCATCCATTTCGGGCATAAGAAGATCACATAAGATTAAATCTGGAACATTAGATTTAATCTTTTCTAAACCAATTTTTCCGTTGGATGCTGTTAACGTAACATACCCTTCGAGTTCTAAAAGTTCAGAAGTATTTTCCCGTATATCATTATCATCTTCAATTATAAGGATACTGATCATGGTATAACCAATTAAGTTCAAGCTTATGGGGATAAAAAAGATACAAAAAAAACTACAATCTTGGTAAGAAATAATTTCATGATTAAATCGATACTTGTTAAATGTTCCTATTTAATTCAATAATATTAGATGATACATTAAGGCAAGAGATTCTGTAAAAAACTGTATGACTTAAATCATTTCACACCTGAATCACTAATCTTAGTTTACTGTCAGTTTCTTTTATCTTCAACTTTAATATCATTGAATTCTTAAGATTAGAGCAGTTCTTCAAATTCTTGAAACAAAAGATATCAAATGTTGAAAATTATAGTACTTAATTACAACATCTAGCCATGAAAATAATTACAATTTTACTTTTCATATTCTACACCACACACATTACAGCTCAAAGTATAAGCAAATTGTATGAAGAGGCCAATGCATCTGTTGTTCTCATTAAAACATGGCAACCAGAAATATATAGCCAAGGAAAAATGAAAACCCTGGTAACCTTAGAAGGTCTTGGATCAGGTTTTGTCATCTCAAATGATGGTGATATAATGACTGCTGCACATATTGTTCAAAATGCTACCATTATTAAAGTCGTTTTTTCAGATGGAGAAGAAGTACCTGCGAAAGTCCTTTACTCATACCCTACTGCCGATGTTGCATTAATTAGATTGACCGAATCAAAAAATACTCCACTTTCAATTGTTACTTTGGCAGATTCGGATAAAGTTAAAATAGGAGACCAAGTCTTTGTTATTGGTTCACCATTTGGTCTAGGGCATTCTTTATCCGTTGGTTATGTAAGTGGTAAGTATTCTCCCAAACAAGTATCAAGCGGATTTATAAAAACAGATTTCTTACAAACCGATGCCGCCGTAAACGAGGGTAGTTCTGGCGGACCATTATTTAATATGAAAGGAGAGGTAATAGGTATTGCTAGCTTTATTATAAGCCATTCTGAAGGTTTTCAAGGGATATCTTTTGCAGCTACTTCAAACATTGCCAAAGAACTACTTTGTGATGAAAGACCTCTTTGGACCGGTATTGAGGCTTATTTCATTACCGGATCATTAGCAGAAATATTGAATTTACCACAAATTGCCGGAGTAATGGTACAAAAAGTAGCCCCACAATCATTAGGAGATAACCTAGGTCTAAAAGAATCGTATTATCACCTACAGATTGATGGTGATAATTTAGCTGTCGGTGGCGATGTTTTATTATCCTTTAATGACGTACCATTAACAAATGAGAAAAATATGGGCAAAGCCTGGTCTATTATACATAACCTACAACATGGTGACACCCTGAAAGCTAAAATCTTAAGAAAAGGCAAAATCATGAATTTAGCATTTATAATTCCGAAAACTGAAAAATTTTCACCAAACTGATCTAGGTCATTTTAAAAAGATAATGTTCGTATTATTTTAGCACTATAATTAATCTAAGTTCTTTGAAATAAATAGCTATTTGAATCTTGTTCGAGGGAACCAAGATTCAATTCAAAAAGAAGAAAGTATTTCAAATTCAAAAGACCATTTGAATTCTTCATATGTTTAGAAATAATCATAAAAAAGGATCAGTGTAAGTGTAATTTGAAAAAAATACCGACTTCTTAGAAACCAAGTCATTGCGATGACTTGGTTTCTTATAAAATTATAAAGCATTGATTTGGATTATCGTAAGATAGTACAGATCATAGTAAAGAAAAAGATGCTGTAGTAATCTATATTAATTTTCGAATCAACTTAGCAATAGGTTAATTAAAAGATTGATTTAAGGCAACAACAAATTCTATTCTTTATGAGAAACAGGAAGTTTTGGCTTCCTGTTTTTTCTTTAAAATGTAATTACAAAAAAGGCTTCTAAGCAGTAATGCCTTAGTAGTCATATAATGATATTGCAAATATTTCTTTTACTAGAATTACAAGCTGAATATGTAGTTGGTACATAATTACTTGGTCTGCGTTCAAAATTTAAAGAATTGCAATATCTATAATAAAGGACCGGATATTCTGGCATTCCGGTCCTTTTTAAAAAACATATTAAGAAAAGGTATTATTATTGTAAGGTAAGAAATACCGGAAAGTGTTCGAATTGTTAATTGTCGAAATCACCCCTATATCATTTTAGCAATAAGATGACTTAAGGATAGATGTAACACAAAGAATAAAACGAACACTTCAAAGGAAACAGGAGACCTTAGGTCTCCTGTTTCTATTTTAGAATCAAATATAAATACCAGCTCAATGAAGACTAAGCCAGTATTGGAGACCTATGGGCTTCTTCTATTATATTTATCTTTATTAGGTATTATATTCTTTATTTTTTTCTATGTTATTGCTGCCATACATTATCCTGGAGGATCTTGGTTAGAACCAGATATAAATGGTTTTAGTTTTTGGCACAATTATCTTTGCGATCTTTTAGATTTCAATGCCATTAACGGTAAGCCTAACAAAGCTAGATTATATGCAATTGTAGCATTATGCTTACTATGTACAAGTATATTATTTATTTGGTTTTTACTACCTAAATTATTCAAAACAAAAAATAACATCCAAAAATTGATGGGTGGATCTGGATATCTATCTTTATTTTCAATTTTATTTTTAGTGCTTGACTACCATGATATAGTTGTTCGCATAGCAGGTATATTTGGTCTTGTTGCTTTTATCACTTGTTGTATAGAACTATATAAAACAAGCTATAAAAAACTATTTATACTAGGTGTAGTTTGCATTTTTATCTTTCTTGCCAATTATTATATTTATGAAACTGGTATAATTATACATATACTACCTGTTGTACAAAAAATCACCTTTTCGCTATTTATTATATGGTTCATTGCCCTAGATTTAGCTTTGTACAGGATGCTAAGGCAAACCGATGATATACGAAGTAAAAAAATATAAAATTAATTTGTCAGAAATTTTTCTTCTCTTTTCCTTCTTTAAAAAAAAGGTTAAATAACCTATATTTTTCATCATCAAATCGTTCTAAAAAAATATCTTTTTTACGCAACAAACCATCTTCCATAAGATAACTCAAGGGCTTGAACATATCATAAGTTCTAAATATTTCTTTTGACATTGCTAATATGGGCAAGGCCAAAATCATACCGGCAATACCCCATAAAACACCCCCTATAAAAAGCCCTAAAATCACGAATAATGGGTTAATTCTAACGCTGGCTCCCATAACATTTGGTGAAATTAGATTTCCTTCTAATTGTTGCACTATAAGATATAGGACAATGACTGCAATTGGCTGCCAAAAATTATCAGAAATCATAAACATATAAACTACGGGTAAAACACCACCTATAGATGTGCCTATATAGGGTATAATTTCAAGAAAACCAGCTAAAAACCCCCAAAAAAAAGGATAAGGAACTCCTATCAACCAAAGTCCGCCACCTATTAATAATCCTAAAATTAGTACGATCATACCTTGCCCTAGCATATATCGTTTTGCTAAATATTGGACATTTTTGAATAGTTGATCAAGCCTATTTCTATTCTCTTTATTAGATTGTGCCAACAGAAAATTTTTGAATGCGGTACTGTAAAGTAGCATAAAATAAGTTATAACTACAATGAGTACCAAGTGCGCCAATACCGTTGAAGTAGACTGCAGGCTTCCTCTAATAATATCAATTGAAAAATCAGAAATGGCCAAAACATTTTCTGAAATCCAACTAGCTGTTGTATCTGCCTCTAGATTGAATTTTTGGTCGAACGATTCTGAAAACACGATAATCATTTCCGAAAGTCTGTCCTGAACCGATGGTAGTTTACCAAATAGAATTCTAGTTTGATTGAAGAAGAAAAAAATTAGAACAAACAGAGGTGCAACAGCTAAAACATAAGACGTAAATATTGCTAAAATCCTATTACTGAATTTACTCTCAAAATAAGTTACTATGGGCTTTAACATTAGGGCAAAAAAAAACTAAAAACTAAGGGTATAATAATCACCTTTGCGGCAATTAACATCCAAACGCATAGCGTTATGGAAAATAAAAAATAAAAAGTATTAGCTAAATTGAGAGTGTATTTTTGCATAGGTTAAAATGATTTAGAATTTATACTAACCTAAATCTTTCCTTGACCTTGAATATAATTCTATCAACAAATTCTAGTGGCACATCTAATATTTCAGCAATAGTTTTTAAGTCTTGATTACCAAAAACTAGTAACTCTACCACAGTTTTACTTCTTTCTGGTATAGTTGAATACAATACCCATAATAACTTTCTTTTCTCAACAGATAACAATGCGGCTTCATTTAGCCCTAATTTATGTACCAACTGTCTTTCTAATGGTTCATATAAGAAAATGTTGTCTAACCAACCTTTATTTTGAACGTATGAAATGTCATCTAATTCTTCGAACATTATGCGGTCTCCATCACCGTCTGTAGTGAAGTTTTCATTTAAAGATTTTAATTCAGCCTTTAATAGAGAATGATAGGTAATATCATCTGGCACTTCTTCAGATTTTATCGCTTCTAGTTTATTGATTCCCGCTCTAAAAAGTAATCGTTGAAATTCAGATATATCAGTAATTAAAGAATAATTTTCGTAAATCTCTATATAGATTTCATCAAGAATTTCATCAGCTTTATAATAGCCTTTATCAAGATGACCTTGATTTTCTGCAGCCTTTAAACTACCGTGAATAAATTCTTTTAAATCATAATTAAAATCTTCCAATTCTTTATAAAATTGTTGAAAGTCATATTCCAGTTTGTCGGTATATATATCTTTGGTCTTTGCCATATAAGTTAAGTATTATAATTTCATTATATCAATTCTTTAAGTTGTAGGATATAGTAACAACCTATTATTTTAAAACTACATCTAATAAAAAAGGTTGAAAATGACTTAGGTCAGTGAACTGTAACTGTATCAAATTTCCTTGATAAACGTATACTTTGTGGCTAGGATGGTTATTAATTCACCATTTCCATTAACCCAAAAATATTTCCCTCGGTATCCTTACACCTTACTATAAATCCTGTATTGTCAATTATTGATTTTGAATCAACGATTTCACCTCCTAATTCCTTAACTTTTGCAATAGCTTCATCAATTGAATCAACCTCGATAAAATTGGTAATTTGTTGTTCTGTTTTTTGTCTTTTATTAATACCGCCTCCTACTCCTTTTTCTCCGGTCTTAGCTAGGGTTTCAATTAGATAATATTCCTTTGGTCCTTTCGGAAACTTTTCTATTTTCCAACCAAATAGCTTTTCATAAAATTTTTTGGCCCTTAGCACGTCTTCTGCAGAAATATTAAAATGTATTATTGAAGCCATTCTATAAGTTTTAGTTGACACTATACTTTATAAGTAAATATAAAATTGACGAATAACTTCTTTTTTTAAAATGATTAAGATCATTTCAACATTGTATTAATAGAATAACTCAGTTTATAATTAATGCCAGCTGATTAGAATCATGGTTTTCTATAACTGACCTGGTTATTTTTAAAAAAATAGAAGACAATGCACAGCATACTACTACCCACAGATTTTTCAAAAAACTCACAAAATGCCATTGATTATGCCATTTATCTTTTTGAACGTGAGCCATGTACTTTTTATCTATTACATGCATATTACCAAGTACCTTCTGAAACAGGAACCAAATTCGATGCAAGTATAGAATTAGATTCAATGTATAAAAAACTAGAAGCTACAAAAAGTGATAAACATACTTTTGAAAGTATTCTAGTATCTGATACAGCTTTAGGTGCTATAGATAAGACAATTGTAGAAAAAGATATACAATTCGTTTTTATGGGAACCACAGGTTTTTCTGCCGTACAAGATGTATTTATGGGCAGCGTTACCACAAGTGTATTAAAGAATATAAACAGCAGCACAATTATAGCTGTACCCGGCGAATATGATTATGATGTACCCGATGACATTCTTTTTGCAAACGATTATAAACATACGTTCAAACCTGCAGAATTGTCCCCAATTATAAAAATAGCATCGCTATGGGGTTCTATAATAAACATAGTATACGTAAATTCTAAAAAGGAACTTGAAAACGTTCAACAATCAAACAAAGAATTACTTGATCTACATTTAAAAAATACGAAACACCGCTTTATAAAGGTCAAAAAAAAGAGTTCAGTTACGGCAACCTTAAAAGATTTAGAAAAAGGCTATAAAAATATTTGTATGGTCGCTTTTCTCAAAACTGAACACAGCTTTTTTAAAAAACTAATAAACGAACCAATTATTCGCAATATGACTTTTAAGACTGAAGTACCTATAATGATAATGCCAGTCTTAAAATAATATTTAATGATTGCCGTAGTTTATAAAAATTAAGATTAATCAATCTTTTTCTTTAGATTCTATGAGTCCTGGATGAAATCTTTTTAAGAACGCATTTCTTGTAGAATCCATTCTTCGCATCATTTCTTCCATTTCTATAGGTTTTCTTTCCCAGCGATCAAAGAAATAATCGTCCCTGAAAAAATCTCGCATAAAAAGAGAATCGTTCTTTGGAAAAAATGAGAAATCATTTTCCCATTCAAAAGGTGTATTTTCTTTAAAGTAAGACCTAAAAGAGCCCATTATACTATCTAAATTTACTTTAATAGAATCACCTTTAATATTAGTATATGAATAAGAGTATACCGAATCATATCTAATTAAATTGCCCTGTTCATCATATTCCCTATTAACATTCCACGAACGTTTAGGTTTAGGTGCATCAACCGAATCTTTTTCTATTTCATTGGTTATTGGTTCTTTTTCTTGACCCTTACACGCAGTAAACATTAATACCAGTATTAAAATTAATTGAGTTTTCATTTTTACATATTTATAGATTAATTTCTTCTTGAATTTGAGCGAGTAGCAGTTCTATTGCTTCTACCTCTATTTGCATTATTTTCTTCATGATATCGACGAATATTTTCTTCATTATAATTACGAATACGCTCATACCGCGCTCTGTTTAAATCGACATGCCGGTATTTAGTGGGCAATACATTGCGCCTAACCCATACACCACCATCTAGGTAAATATATGTTCTTGCAGAGAGGTCATAATAAAAACTGTATTCAGGAAAATATACATACCTAACAACCTCCAAACGATTTGGATAGAACCATGATGGTGGTGGCTCACCTATTCTACTTGATAATACTACGGGGCCACAACTGGCCAAGAATAATAAAATCAACACGATTATAAATAACATTAATGATTTGTTCTCTTGGTTGCTATCCATCACTTTGAATTTTATACAACAAAAGAAGCCGATTATGAAGAGTTTGTAAATGACCTGAATCATTTTATGACTAATTCTATTGAAATAGTTTTGAACCCAAGATGAGTTAGTTAAAGAGTAATATTCTATAAGGAATGAAAAATTCGAATAATACAGAAGATAAGAATATACATAACAAAAATAGAAATAGAACACCACCTTATGGCAGTTATGGCTATAGCTGGTTCTACATCATATTGTTTATTTTAATGACTATTTTTTACATAACAGTCTCAAGTACAAATAAAACTAAAGAAATAGGATGGTCAACTTTTGAGCAAGAAATTTTAGCAGAACATGATGTAGAAAAGATTGTGGTAATCAATAAAGAGATTGCCGATATTTATATTAAACCCGAGCTTTTTGAAAAAGAAAAGTATAAATGGATTACCGATGGGTTCTTTAATAAAAAAATGGGTCCACACTTTAGAATGAACATAGGGTCTGTAGAAACTTTTGAAAATAAACTACAACAGGCCCAACAAGATTTTTCTAAACAAGAATTAATTGATGTAAAATATAATACCCAAACTTCTTGGACAAATATACTAGCATGGTTATTGCCACTTGTCTTCATTATTTTTTTCTGGATTTATCTACTAAGAAGACTAGGAAGTGGAAATTCTGCAAGTGGTACATTATTTAATTTTGGAAAATCTACCGCTACCTTAACAGAGAAAGACACTAAAAGTAGTTTTACCTTTAATGACATAGCCGGTCTTAAAGAGGCTAAAGCCGAAGTAATGGAGGTGGTCGATTTTCTAAAGAACCCAGAAAAGTATACCAAACTGGGTGCTAAAATTCCAAAAGGGGTAATTCTAGTTGGCCCTCCCGGAACAGGAAAAACATTAATGGCCAAAGCAGTGGCAGGTGAAGCCAAGGTGCCTTTTTTCTCCATTTCTGGTTCTGAGTTTGTAGAAATGTTCGTTGGGGTCGGTGCTTCACGTGTTCGCGACCTGTTTAAAAAGGCAAAGGAAAAAGCCCCAAGCATTGTTTTTATCGACGAAATTGATGCCGTTGGCCGTTCTCGTGGAAAAATAAATGCCTTTCAAGCCAATGACGAAAGAGAAAGTACCTTAAATCAATTGCTTACAGAACTAGATGGTTTTGGAAAAAACACCGGCGTTATCGTATTGGCAGCGACTAATCGCCCCGATGTTTTAGACAAGGCACTTTTACGACCCGGCCGCTTTGATCGCCATATTTACTTAGAACTACCAACAAAAGAAGAACGAGAAGAGATTTTTGGTGTACATCTACGCCCTTTAAAACTATCAAAAAATGTTGATAGTTCATTACTTGCCAAACTGAGCCCTGGTTTTTCTGGAGCTGATATTGCCAATATCTGCAATGAAGCAGCCTTAATTGCAGCCAGAAAGAACAAAAAAGAAGTAGAACATGCAGATTTTATGGAAGCAAGAGATCGTGTAATTGGAGGATTAGAGCGAAAAAGCAAGATTATTTCGGCCAAAGAAAAAGAAATAGTAGCCTATCACGAAGCTGGTCATGCCGTTGCTAGTTGGTATTTAAAGCATGTTGATTCATTGTTAAAGGTTTCTATAATACCACGAGGAAAATCTTTAGGCGCTGCATGGTATTTACCCGAAGAGCGCCAAATAGTAACCAAAGCACAATTCATGGATCAAATTTGTGCATCGTTAGGTGGTCGAGTAGCAGAAGAAATCATTTTTGACGAAATATCTACAGGTGCTTTAGACGATTTAGAAAAAGTAACCAAGCAAGCCTATGCAATGGTTGCCTATTATGGTTTGGATAAAGAAATAGGACCCATTAGTTTTTACGATTCTACTGGGCAAAACGAACATATACTAAGCAAACCATATAGTGAAGAAATGGCGAAACTTATAGATAAAGAAGTACAAGCATTGATTACTACTGCCTACGAGAGAACAAAAAATTTATTAGTAAAGCATAGAGATAAACTTGAAAAACTAGCCCAACTCTTATTAGAACAAGAAGTGGTAGAAAAAGATAGTTTGGAACATTTGCTTGGCAAACGAGAATTAAAAGAATTAGTAGAAAAGCAACAATAACAAAAAGAATGATAAAAGAATTAAAATCAATAAACGAACTAGAGAACTAATTTAAATACTAATGATATGAAAACAATAAACGAAGTACTTAGCAATGAAGATTTACATTTTGAACATAAACAATGGCATAGTGAACTTGCTTTTTGGGAAGATGAGTTAAAATCTTTCAAGAATAGATTAAGCGAATTAATTAATCGTTGGACAAACAAAGAAGTTTTAGCCCAGTTAGAACATTACCAAAATGAATTTATACTTCATGAAGGCATAATCGATAAACTTCAAGAAACTATAGAAAAGCATGAGACTCGTATTGCAGGTCAGTCAAAAACAAGTCAAGAATCAATGGACACTGTGCTAACAAAAAAACATTTAGAATTTAGAAATCAGATGGAAACCCAACGACAAATCTATGCTGATCTAAAAAAAGAATTTTTTAAATTTCTTTCAAAATATATGTAATAGAAGACTGTTAACGATGTTATAAATAAGTTAATTACAAAATTAAAATTGACCTATTTATACTTTTGATAAATGATTTTTATCATTAAACATTTCGCTTTTTAAATATATCTTGTAAGTAACCAAAATTGAATCAAGTATGTGCTTTTGCTTATATTTGGTAACCATCAATAAAGGTATAGTTAAAGAGGTTATGGCCAAAAAAAATGCACCCATTCCAAAGAGTAGTAAAACAAATGCTCCATTAAAAAAGAGTACCAATGAAAATTCTGAAAACAATTTTTTAATTGTTGGCATGGGTGCGTCGGCTGGTGGTCTAGAGACTTTCAATGATTTTTTTGAAATCATGCCAGAAAATTCAGGCATGGCATTCGTTCTAGTGCAACACTTAGATCCTACCCACAAAAGTCTAATGGTAGATTTAATAGAAAAACATACCCAGATGAAAATATCTGAGGTTGTTGATCATACCAAAGTAATACCTAACCATATCTATGTTATTCCGCCCAATAAAGACATGGCAATTTTTAATGGTATTTTACACCTTATGGATCCCACCCAAGCACGTGGATTTCGAAAGCCTATCGATTATTTCTTTCGTTCTCTGGCAGAAGATCAAATGGATAAAGCCATTGGCATTGTACTATCTGGCACTGGTACCGAAGGTACATTAGGTTTAAAAAACATCAAAAATCAAGGTGGCCTCGCCATTGTGCAAGAACCAAAAAGCGCAAAATATGACGGTATGCCACGAAGTGTAATCGCGGCTAATGCCCACGACTTTATACTACCTGTAAAAGATATACCTCAAAAATTATTACAATACGCAAAGAATCGAAAATTCGGTCCGAATAAAAAAGTTTCGAATTTTGATTCAGCAAAAGAACATTTAGAAAAAGTTTTCATTTTATTACGAAACGAGACAGGATGTAATTTTGGGGATTATAAAAGCAGTACTGTTATTCGTAGAATTGATAAACGAATGGCTCTAAATCAAATAGATAAACTAGAAAATTATGTTAAGTATCTACAAAAAGAACGTGATGAAGTATTAAAACTTTTTAATGAACTACTTATAGGGGTTACTAGTTTTTTTCGTGATCAAGAGGCCTTTGAGGCTTTACGCAAAGCTATTATTACTGAGATATTAGATAAAAAGAAAGATGGCGAAACTATTCGTATTTGGGTAGCAGGTTGTTCAACAGGCGAAGAAGCTTATTCACTAGCTATACTTTTTGATGAAGAAATACGAAAAGGAACCAAAAAACTTAAAGTTCAAATATTCGCATCAGATTTAGACGTTAATGCAATAGGTTTGGCCAGACAAGGTGTTTATCCTGAAACTATTGCTGTAGATGTAGGTGCAGAACGTCTTTCACGTTATTTTCAAGGAGAAAAATCTACCTATAGAATTAAAAAAGAAATTCGCGATCAAATTATTTTTGCGGAACATAATCTAATAAAAGACCCTCCTTTTTCTAAACAAGACTTGGTAAGTTGTAGAAACCTCTTGATCTATCTGAATTTAGAGGCCCAAAAAAGGGTATATACTATTTTTCACTATGCATTGAACACAGGTGCTTTGCTATTTTTAGGAAATTCAGAATCTTTAGGAGAGTTTGCCAACCTGTATTCTGTTATAGACCGAAAAAATAAAATTTTCAAACACAAAGATGTCATTACTAAAAAAATACCCGATATAACTCAACTATTTCATGAGCCTATTCAAATTAATACAGAAAATTCAATCCCTATAAAAATACAACCACGTGAAAATTTATCAGGTATAACCGAACGACTTCTTTTGGCTACATATGCACCCGCTTGCACTATTATTAATAATGAGGGTGATGCTGTATATTTCTCTGGTAATACGGGTAAATATCTACAACCGTCACCAGGCGAGGCTAAATTAAATATTGTTGAGATGGCGCGTGAAGGGCTCAAAACCGATCTGCGTGCACTAATAGTAAAGGCAAGAAAAAGTAAAAAAACAGAAGTTCGTAAAGGGGTAAATGTAAAAACGAATGGAAAATTCGAAACAATTATCCTTAAAATAAAACCATTTGAATCGCCCAAAAACTATGAAGGTTATTATATGATAACTTTTGAAGAAATGGCACAAATTGAGGCAACAACTATAGAAGTTAAGCCTGTTCAAACACATGAAGTGTCTGAAATGTTTGCATTAGAACAAGAACTAACCGCTACTAAAGAATATTTACGTTCTACCATTGAAGAATTAGAAGTCTCTAACGAGGAGTTAAAATCAAGTAATGAAGAATTACAGTCAAGTAATGAAGAACTACAAAGTACAAATGAAGAACTTGAAACCTCAAAAGAAGAATTACAAAGCGTAAATGAAGAAATTGTTACTATGAATACAGAGCTTTCATCAAAAATAGATGAACTGGCCCAGGCATATGATGACATGAACAATTTATTGGCAAGTACTGAAATAGGTACTATTTTTCTTGATGCCCAATTGAAAATTAAACGGTTTACCCCGCCGATGACTAAAATCATTAATCTGATTCAAACAGATATAGGGCGCCCTATAAATCATTTATCATCGAACCTAATCTACGATGGCCTTAGTAATGATGTAGAAAAGGTATTGAATAAACTTACCCCAATTACCACATCTGTTAAAAGTGGCGATGGCATATGGTACAAAATGCAAATTTTGCCCTACCGCACCTCTGAGAATATGATCGAAGGGGTAGTAATTACTTTTGTTGATATTACTCATGAAAAACAATTGACCAATGAGCTAAAAACTGCCAAGGAAAATTATGAGCATTTATTAGAGATGTCAAGAACCATTGTCTATACCCAAGACAAAAATTTAGTCTATACCACAATTGGTAATATTCAACCTAATTTTCAATTTGTAAAAATGATTGGAAAGAAAGACAGTGATTTTTACTCTAAAGAAGATACAGCTAGGTTAGAAGAATTGAAACTGGAGGTTATAAAAAATAAAAAGGCCATTCGTAAAAATGTATCTCTAAATATTGGCAATACCGCTTATCTATATGATGTAATGATTAGACCAATATTAAAGAATAATACCGTAGAAGGAATTGCTTGTACCCTAATTGACATAACAGAATTGCATGAAGCTGAAAAAAATATAGCAAAACTTAAAAAAAATTCAAATAATGGCCCTAAATCCAGTTAATAAAGCGTTACGACAAAAGGCGGAAGCAGAGGTTAAAAGTACACCCCTATCTCCTTTAGACTTAACTATGGATAAGGTTAAAAGTTTAGTGCATGAACTTGAAGTACATCAAGTTGAACTTGAAATGCAGAATCAAGAATTACGCGAAACCCAACAACTGCTAGAAAAATCAAGAGACGAATATTCTGATCTCTTTGATTTTGCCCCAGTAGGCTATCTAATTATAGATGAGAAAGGGACTATTGTAAACATAAATCTAACTGCATGTCATATGCTAGGTGTGGATCGTTTACAACTAAAAGACAAACCATTTTCAGCATATTTAATGATCGGTGAAGCAAATTCATTTTTTCTTAGTCTTAGGCAGGCTTTTAACACAGGCATTTTAGAAAATATTGAATTTATTATAAACCGAAAAGATAAAACTAACTTTTACGCTCTATTAAGCGGTACAGTTGACACCAACCCTAATAATAATGAACGTTTTTGTCGTGTTGCCATGCAAGATATTACTGAAATTAGAAATATGGAAATTTTGCAAGACCGGCATGAAGACCTAGAGAAAGAAAACATAAAAATTGAAAAATACAATCTAGAACTAGAGAAAGTAGTTTTGGAGAGGACCAAAGAATTGAGCGAGGCACTTGAATCTGAAAAAGATATTAACGAAATGAAAAGCGCCTTTATCTCTATTGCTTCACACGAACTACGCACTCCGGTAACAATTATTATGTCATCAGTAATTCTAATGGAGAAATTTAAAAATATTGGAGATTACAATAAACTAGACAAGCATATTCAACGTATTAAATTAGCCACTACAAACTTCACTTCAATATTGGATGATTTTCTTTCTCTGGAAAAATTAGAAAAGGGTATTGTAAGAGTAAAAAAAGAGAGTTTTGACATATTAGATTTTGCACGTATACTGACAGATAAAATGGAAAGCATTCTTAAACCAGAACAGCATATTCATTATTCACATGAAGGAAACCCCTTGATTTTACAGAATCAAAAAATACTTCATAATATATTGGTTAACCTCTTGACCAATGCTATAAAATACTCAGAAACAGATGTGGTTTTAAATACTATAAATAATAATGGTGAATTAACCATCTTTGTTAAAGATAAAGGAATTGGTATACCTCAAGAAGACCAAAAAAATCTTTTTAAACGGTTTTTTAGAGCTGAAAATGTTAGAGATTTTCAAGGAACAGGTTTGGGTTTAAGTATTGTAAAAAGATATGTAGAACTCCTAGGTGGTAGTATTGAATATGTGAGCGCATTAAATAAGGGCAGTACGTTTAAAATACAATTACCAGAAAGAAATCCACCGTTATTTTAACACTCTCATTTATTTAAAGAATCTAATAACGTAAAAAAAATATTCATTTATTGTTTTAGAATAGATTGGTATTTTATTAATCAATAATCTCTTTCAAAGGAAAAATTCTTTCGTAATATGTACATGACTTAGAGAAAAGTAAGCCATCATCATAAATTCTTGCGAACTCTTTAGCTGTAGGTTTCAAGTAAATTTGAGTTTGAGTTCTTTCTGAGTCTTTTAGAAAATTAATAGCAGTAATAGAATCTAATTTTGCTAAATCTTCTGGTATTGCCGCTTTTGAAATTGTCAATACTCCATCACTACTTTGAGAAACAACTAAAACTTCCCAACTATCATTGTTCAATTTAAAATTTAAAACAAGGTGACCTCTAAAGGTTTTTACAAGCTGTTTATCACTTATTGCAAAAATAGTATCGCGTAATATTATTTGAGAAGTTATGGTATCGCCTTTTTCAGTAACGGGAAAGTAACCTTCCCAATCATTTACATATAGTTTATCTTTCACTAATTCCAAATCAGGGTCTGTCTCTATTTCTTGCAGCGTTGTTTTTATCAAAAACTCCTTACGCCTTACAATGGCTTTATCATCCACATATAAAGAAGCACTATCTACATTGCACCAGTATATTCCCCTATAAATATCGGGAATATTTGTCAGTGGATCAACAGTAACCGGTTGTGCATCGCCAAATACTACTGAAGGCTGACAAGAACCTAAAATCATTATTACAAAAATGATACCCAGACTATAATTTAACCCCTTTTTCATTTATCGATTTTTAAGTTAAAAAGTTGATACATATAATTAAAAACTAAGGGTCATGATAATTTTAAAAAAAGTAAATCAGACTTTTACTTATACAAAACCCTAAGAGTATTAGAAAATAAAACCAAACATGACAAATACTCCAATGATAAAATCTATGACTAATAAAACTATTAGAATAACCAACAATAACTTTTCAAATGTGATGTTATCTGTTCCAATTCTTTTAGGTTTCATCATCTCATAATTTTCACGGTTCTTTCTTATAAATTCACATTAGCAGTTTGTTCAAACGGTCAATAATTCTATTTATAAATAGAGGTGCCTCACTTAATTTAGATTCGCCAGCAATAGCATCTACTCCTTCCATAGTATTATCACCATCACCAGATGTGGTGAAGACAATAATTTTATTACTTTCATTACCATACTTATCAATGAAAGATTGCACACTTAATGGTGGTTTCCAATTCTCCCAGGTATGTATTATAACCAGCGCATTAAAATTATTTGGATCTATATCGTTCAAAGACTCAACATCTACGACCTCAATATAGACCGAGTCAGATTTAAAATGATCAACAATATCACTAGTCACTTTATCCTTAAAATCACTTCCTTGGGTGGCAATCAACAATTTCTTATCCAAGGTTGGTGAATTAATGTTATAAGGGGTCACAACATCCATAGAATATTTATATTGGTACCAAACAAGAAATAAAAAGAAGGCGACCATTACAGCTAAAATTCGAAATAGAATTTTTTTAAAACGTTTCATATTTTAGTTTTTAGATTAATGCTTATTTTAATAAGGTCTTCTCCACCTTTCGGTCTTTGCAATTTTATTGCTGAATAAAAATGGAAAGCTCAAATAAGATCTGAACACTTTGAGGACAAATAAAATTTTACCGTATGCTAATGGTAAATCGCTATTTTCAGAAAAGAGCTCATAACTACTGGTTTATAAGAAAAATACCTATCCTCTAATAATTATTGAAAGTTCTTCGCTATCCATTATATATTCGGTTAGTTTAAAAGTCTCTTTTCTGTTTAATCTAAAAAATGAAACAAAGCGGATTATTTCCTCTTCCAAATGTTCATGCTCCATGACTATTACACCTGCATCTTTTCTATTGGCATCTTTCACTAAAAGACCTAATCTATTTCTATGCTTACTTACTTTTTCAAGTAAATCATTAACCATTATATTGGTTTCCTGTAAACCTAATTTTAGCTCTTTAATTATTTGCAGATTTTCTTCTTTTGAAAGCCAAATGAAATATTTTTCTATTAGATGATTTAAAAACTTAAGATCATCCCTATAAAACTCAAGATCTGAAACCCAGTGATTGGTCAAAACATAAAGCTCGTCCCATGGGCCATTATCTAAAAACTTTAAATCATTACTATAGTTTAAATCCTTCATAATCAACAATTTTATCCCTGTAATGTAAATCTATAAGAGTAACACCCTTAAACAAATGATCTAAATCATTACTATAAAAAACCGGTTATGACCTTCATCATTTTTTTTAAAAAGCGACAACCTTAGTTTCATAACTACAAACAAAAAACTATTGTCATGAAGACTATTCTATATGCTACCGATTATTCAGAAAATTCTGTTTCGGCATTAAAGTTTGCACATATTTTAGCTAAAAAATTCAATGCTAAATTAATTATCATGCACGTTTTTGAAATACCTATAACACTTGCCAGTACCGTAACTTTAACCTATTTGAAAAAAGAAAAAAAACACTATGTCAAAAATCGCAAGATGTTAAAAGACTTTTTTGCACAATATATAGGCGAACCAGTTAAAAATTTGAATTTAAATTTTGTGGTTGACGAAGAAAATTCGGTTACGAATAGCCTTTTAGAAAAAGCTATTAAGTTAAACGTAGACCTGATATGTGTTGGTGCTAAAGGAACAAGTGCGGTTAAAGAATTTCTATTAGGAAACACAGCTATTTCACTTCTGAAAAAATCTCCTTGTACATTAATGATCGTACCTCAACGAGATGAAAACACACAGTTAAATAAAATGATCTATGCGACAGATTTTGAGTCCGCAGATGTTTTTGCTATTAATAAATTGGCAAAAATTGCTAAAAAATTTGATGCGCAAATTAGGGTTGTACATATAACTACAGGAAAGAAATACGAAATAGAGGCCAAAATGGAATGGTTTAAAGAAAACGTAAGAGCAAAAGTAAACTATGCCAAAATAGAATTTGACCTAATTTTTTCAGAAAATATTTTGGAAGACTTGCTATGGTACCTTGAAAATAACAACGCTGGTATAGTAGCTATGTTAGAGAGAAAAAATTCTACTTTTTATGAAAAACACTTTCAATTAGACAAGGTAAAACAAATGGCAAAGAGAAGTACCGTGCCTTTAATAAGTTTTAATATTGGGGGACTTTAAAACCGTTTTTACCTTACCTTCTACCCCTGTAATAATTTCTTGATATTGGTTATTTACCTGAGCAATTTCAATTACTTTTTTACCGCCGATCATTGTATACTGGCTTTTTATTTTTTCACGATTAAGCCAGATCAACCAATTACTAAATATAGGAAAATAACGAAATATAAAATTGGCTAAATTTCCCAATCCTGTTAAGGTTATTCTTTTTTTCCTTTTTTCAATCATTATACGAATACTCTTTGCCACAGATTCCGCAGTGGCCAATCGCAAATTGTTACGTTTAGGTAAATACACAAGTGAACCATCGACGTCCAAAATTTTTTTATCCGGATCGTTTTGAGTAAACCCCACAAAGGCAATTCCAACATGAATACCAAAATCATATAACTCTATTCTTAATGCTTCTGACAGGGCTGCTTGAGCCATTTTAGAAGCACTGTAAGCGGAATTGAAAGGCATTCCTCTTAAGCCGGCCACGCTATTAATAAATACAACATGACCTTTTGTTTCTTTTAGAAAGGGTATTGCATATTTACTTAAGTGGGCGGCACCGGTAAAATTAGTTTCAGAAAGAATAGTAAAATTTTTATCTGCAGAATGTTCAATAGACCCTCTACTACTCATGCCGGCGTTATTCACCAAAATATCTAGTTGACCATAAATACTTATGGTCTGCTCAACCAAAAACTTGCATTCATCTTGATCCCGAATGTCTGCAATTACTGACTTCACCTTAAAACCGTTAGTAGAAAAGTCATTTTTTATACGTAATAACTTTTCATGATCACGCCCATTTAAAATTACTTTTGCACCTTGCTGAACCAACTCCCAAGCAATTGCCTTACCTATACCCATACTAGAGCCGCTTACCAAAGCCACTTTATTTTTCAAGTAATTGTTTTTCATAACATTACCATTTTATAACAATTTTACCCATTGATTTTCGAGATTCTAAAAATGCGTGAGCCTCTGCAAGTTGTTCAACTTGATATTCTCCACCAATATGTGGCTTAAGAATTTTTGTTTCTGTCAAGCGAATGACCTCTTGCATAACCTTTGCAATTTTATTTGGATTTTCTTCTGCAACTTTCAACATATTAATTCCTATCATTCCCTTAGAACCACTCAAAAATTGAATTGGATGATATAACCCAAATTGCCAAAGCACACGTAATTTTCCAAATATGGTTTTAGTCTTATTCATACTAGAAACACCAAAAGAAAATACCCTGCCACCAGCCGCAAGCAACCGATAATCTTTTTTAACCGACAACCCGCCAACTGGATCAAAAACCGCATCTAACCCATTATTCTCCATTACATTACCAACCACTTTTTCAAAATCATTTATTCGGTAATTTATTGGGTATTGCACACCGTTACTCTTTAGATAAGCTATTTTTTCTTGAGAACCGCAAGTACCAAAAACGACACACTTTTTAAGCAATGCCATTTGTACAAGTGCCGTTCCTACCCCACCGGCTGCGGCATGTATAAGTACACTGTCTTGTTCTTGTAAATTGGCCATATTATGACTTAAAAAATATGCTGTACTATACTGGGTAGCCAGAGCAACAGCAACACCTGCAGAGAAAGAATTAGGTATTTTATGTACAACATCTATGTCTGCCAATGCAAATTCTGCGTATCCGCCAAACTTGGTCAATGCAACAACCCTGTCGCCTAGCTTTACATGGTCTACCATTGCACCAATTTCTTCTATTTTACCTACCACATCATATCCTAAAATAGCAGGTAATCTAGGCGCAGCTTTATAGAGTCCCAAACGCGCCATAACATCTGCAAAATTTAAACCGAAGGCCTCAACTTTTATTAATACTTGATTTGGTTTAGGGTGAGGTTTATTGGCTTCCCCTATTTGAAACGCCTTTTCGGCATTTCCATATTTAACAAGATACGCTGCCTTCATACATATTGTAATTTTCAAAATGTTAATCTATAGCCTTTTACAATCATATGTAATGACTGAGGTCATTTTTAAATTTTGTAATCCTACATAGATTACAGATTCATATAATCTTATAATTATGAAGAGAACAGTATGTTTTATAACGTTGTTATGTTTCTTTTGCGTAGTAGCTCAAGACAATAAAACTTTTAGCACCTATATGACCTTAGATGACTTAAAAACAATAGAGATACATGATAATCTTTGTGTAACACTATACCCTACTTACTTCAATGGTTTACAGATGAAAGGAAACCGAAGTTTGAAGGACATTATTAAATGGAATTACCAAAATAGCACTCTAAAAGTATTTACCGTACAAGAAAATATGTTTGCCAGCTCTATAGAAATTATATTATACGTTAGTGAACCTAAAAATATAATACTATCAGAAAAGGCTTCTATAGAAGCTAATAACAAAGTAATTTCAAATAATTTAACGATATATTCTTTGGGCGATTCAACCTATAACCTTATTGTAGATTGTTCAGATTTTCAATTAATATCAGAGATAGCCGGTACGGGCAATTTATCTATAAATGCCCAAAATGTAAAAATTGATGCAAAAGGTACTTCTGCAGCTTCAATGAAAATTATTGCAGATAAAGTGATTGTTAACCAAGCAGACAAAAGTATGGTTAGCATAAAAGGAAAAGCTAAATCATTAAGTGCTACCATTGAGAATAAAGCAAAATTATCTGCATGGGCACTATTGGCTAAAGACGTGTACCTACACACATTAAATTCTGAAGATACCGAGGTATTTGCAGCTGATCGTTTTAAAATAAATGGTCAAGGCAGTGGTAAAATATACGTTACAGGTAACCCAAAAAAAATTGATACTATACATCTGAACAAAAAAACCAAGATTTTCTATAGTTCGAAATGATATATTTTAAAGAAAATAAAAAGCTATTTCAATATTAATTTAGGCAAATATGCCAATGCCTTCATATCTCTACTCTTAAAATAGTTATAGGCATAATTAGGAAGCCATACAGCATCAATAAAATCAATAAAAACAGGAAGCAAGTAATTTGGATATTGTCTCGCTTCTATTTCCCTACCATTGGGCAGTCGATGTTTATAAATTTTATAATTGTCTCTTTTTTCGGGATGCTTTTCTTTTAAATATTCGTCAAAATAATTGGCTACACTAATATCTGGACGCATTTCTTTACCGTTCAATGCCCTACTTGGCAAGGTATAACCTTCGTGTTCAAATCGACCATATAAACGAATAAACAATTCGCTCAACACAGAAAAATATCCCTTATCTACCCTATTCCAATTATCATTAAAACGAATAACAAAGTTTGGTATTTCTAGACGTTTTGTGGTATAATATCCCTGAACTCTAAGTAATGGTAATATATGGTTGGTTATCCATTTTCGAAATTTATGGGCATTGTCGGTATCGCTTCGTAAGATCAATGCATATAATCCACTTTCAGAAATTAAGTTCTTTGATTTCAACTTACCATCCCTATAAATTTCAGCTAAATTTCGTTCATCTTCATCTAAAATTTCCAACACTTTTACTGGGTCGTTCAATGCCAACATTTTAGTAACATCATCGGCTACAAACCAAATTTGATTATCAATCTCCACAGACGCCAGTTGTTGAAAGTAATTTAGTTCTTCTTGCGGTAAACTAGTATCTAGCATAATATAGTTTTTATATCACCTTAAAATTACGTTCAACATTACATCATTACCATGATGCAAATCAGTAGAAGCCAAGAAGTTTAAAATCTATAATTCAATTAAAAAATCTGGACAATACACAGGTATTATAAAAAATACAAAAAGTAAGAAAAGAATAGCCCAAAGCGTCCACATTAATAGAGGGTATACAATAATATTCCCTTTTGTATCTGGTCTAATAGAATGTGCTATAAGTCCGTGAATTCCTAAACTGAATATCAAAAAAGTGATACTAGAAGCAACAATTAAAAATACTTTAGAGTGGTCGTCTTTCAAAGCAACCAAATAAATTGCCAACAGTATGGCAAATACTATAATTAATCTAAATATTCGTCTAGACATAAGTAATTATTTAAACGGTTCTATTAATAATAGAGAGTTTGATGATTAAATTCATTAAAACTTAATAAGGGAATTTTACCATATGATTCCATCTTTTTAACAATGTCTTTATGAAACCATTTTTTTGTAAAACCTTTCTTTTCCCTTTCAAGCATGACTACCATATCTGCACCAACATCACCTAAATAAATGCGAAGTGCATTAAAGATATCATCTGATAGTACCAGTTTAAAAATCATATTCTTGTAGCTGACTTTTTCTTTAAGTGCATCTTTGAACCACTCCATCTGCATATCACCTTTGTATTCATCTTGAGTAGAAATATGTGTAATGTGAATTTTTGCTTGCAACGGCTCTGCTATTTCAACAAGTTGATTTATGGTACGAATATCTTCTTCTTCAAAATCTGTAGCATAAACAATTGTTTTAATCTGTCTATAACCAACCTTAGTAGGTATTGCCAAAACGGGACAAGGTGCTTTTTCAATAAGTTGTTTGGTAGTGCTTCCTACTATTATTTCACGAATACCACTACCACCTTTCATACCAATTAAAATTAAATCTGCATGCCATTCAGCTGCACTTGAAAAAATACCTTTTATTACAGATTTATTTTCTTTTATCTCTAAATGAATATTAGACTCTTTCCAATCATTGCCCAAGTGTTCGGTACAAAATTCCTCTAATTTGCCACGATGCATTTTAAAATTGTCCTTTTCTAAATTGGGAAAAGGTTCTGAAAGTGCTTTGGTACCTAAGACTGTAGGATAATCGAATACGTGCATTATGACTAAGCGAGTACCTAATTGGGTATTTAAGTAGTAGGCATATTTCAATGCTTCAACAGAATTCTTTGAATAATCTGTAGCGTATACTATTGTTTTCAATTTGCGTGTCTTTATGGTCAAAAACAAAAATATCAGTATTCAATATGCTTTCAAATGACCTCTGTCATGTGCTTAAATTAAATCACGGAATATATTTATGTCTAAAACTCAACAATTCTAAAAATGAACGATTTAAGCAATGTACTCGTAGAAATCACTCAGCTTACCAACACTATAGAAACCAATTACCCCGAGCTTTATCGGTTTCTAGATGAAAACCCTCTTACGATACCTACAAATGACCATCCACATATTGATCAAGTGACCATGCAAGATTATTTAGAGAGTTTAAAGCAATTATTGAAACATCATTTAGAAACCCATAAAAATTGCATTTAAACTTTTAATTGAATAACATTTTCTAGTTACCAAATCTTTAATTGCACTGATTTTAATCATTTCTTCCTTTTCTAGTTCTTTCTAAATTTAATACACGGTTTTTATGCCCTGTCGTCAATAAGCCTGAATTATAGCGATCAAAACCAAAATGAAACTCATGGTACTTTTGTTAAGGCCAATTACTGCACTATTAATTGGAACTATATTTCTGATGCTATTGGCATGGCTACTTTGGCCTAGAAAAGGGCTTATTTCATTTTGGTCAAAAAGATCACAGAACATGAAACGGAAGCTACAAGAAGATGCGCTAAAATTTATTTTTGATTGTGAGTACAAACATAAAAGTTGTGGTTTACATTCAATTTCGGGCAATATGAACCTATCTACAAATAAAGCTGCCAAGATTATAACACAGTTACAATCTATAGGTCTAATTGTAATGAAAGAAGACGAAATTAGGCTAACTGACGCTGGTAGATCAGATGCGCTTAAAATAATAAGAATACACCGTTTATGGGAAAAGTACCTGGCTGATGAAACTGCAATTGGTAATGTAGAATGGCATCATGGGGCAGATTCAAAAGAACACCTTATGTCATTAAAAGAAGTTGATATTTTAGCCGCAAATATGGGTAACCCCGTTTTTGATCCACATGGCGACCCAATACCTACAAATAAAGGAGAATTACCTACATACCAAGTGCAATCTTCTTTAAGTTCATTGAAAGAGGGAGATATAGCCAGAATTACCCATATAGAAGACGAACCTTCTATCATATATGCCCAACTAGTCGCTTTAGACCTTTACCCGGGCATGGAAGTTTATATTATGGATGTTACAGATGAAAAGATTCAATTTGCGGCAAACGGAAAAGAGTGTATTCTCAATGTTCTTTTTGCGTCAAACATTACCGTAGAAAAGCTATCTAAAATTGAGCCTACACAAAAAAAATATCAAACACTTTCTTCTTTAAATGTGGGAGACAAAGCCCAGGTTATTGGAATTTCACCTAAATGTCGTGGTCAAGAGCGTATACGTTTAATGGATCTTGGCATTGTACCAGGCACAGAAATTTCTGCAGTATTAAAGAGTGCTTTTGGCGATCCTACGGCATACAAAATAATGGGTGCTACCATTGCTATCAGAAAAAAGCAAGCAGATAATATTTATATAAAATCAAGGCAAAATAGAAATGAGCAAACAGCGAGGTTGCGAGAATTGTCAAGCGTATCGTAAAGAACAATTAATTAGACTTGGCATTGAAATAGATCAATACGACTATGTCATTGCCCTTGCGGGTAATCCAAATACCGGTAAGAGTACGGTATTCAATAATCTAACAGGGCTACGCCAACATACCGGCAATTGGCCGGGAAAAACCGTTACCAGAGCTGAAGGTGGATATTCATATGCAGGCAAGCAGTATAAACTGGTAGATTTACCTGGCACATATTCTTTACTATCCACGAGCAAAGAGGAAGAAGTTGCACGTGATTTTATTTTATTTGGACAACCTGATGTCACTGTAATAGTAGCCGATGCAACCCGTTTAGAGCGCAACCTTAACTTAGTACTTCAAATACTTGAGATTACAGATAAAGCAGTACTATGTCTTAATTTAATGGACGAGGCCGAACGCAACCATATTAAAATAAACGACAGGGCATTATCAAAAGCATTGGGTATACCTGTTGTTACAGCGGTGGCCCGTCAAAAAAAAGGAATGGATGTACTCATAAATACTATTGAGAACGTAGCCACAGGAAAATATGTTTGCAAGCCACATCGTATTAAGAGCTTTTCTCCCAAACTAGATCATGCAGTTGCTCTTTTAGTAGAAAAACTTTCAAGAAAGTTTAAAAACATACCCAACCTAAATTGGGTCGCATTAAGGCTTTTAGAAGGAGATCAACACATTATTGAAGCAGTAAGGACAGAAGAATTAGGACAATTAAGTGAAAATCTAAAATCGGTATAATAACTTTTGTTTTAAATAATGTTCAATAATCAAGAAATAAAAAGCGATGATATTATCTCATTGACCAACACGTTACGTTGGGAGTTGGGAATAGATTTTCATGATAAAATTATAGAGTCAATTTACGCAGATGCCTCTAAAATTGCCAAGCAAAGTATACAAATAGAAGATGCCAAGAACAGTACTATTTTAGATCAAAAAATAGATAACATAATAACCAGTAAATGGTTTGGTTTTCCTATAATGTTTTTGCTATTGGCAATCGTTTTTTGGATAACTGTAGCTGGCGCAAATATTCCATCTTCATGGTTAGCTGCCATATTATTGGATACTATTCATCCGTTTTTAAAGAATATTGCATCGCAAATAGGAATGCCTTGGTGGTTAGATGGTGTTTTAATCGACGGGGCTTATATGGCATTTGCCTGGGTTGTTTCGGTAATGCTACCACCAATGGCTATCTTTTTTCCTTTATTCACATTATTGGAAGATCTAGGATACCTGCCCAGAGTAGCCTTTAACATGGATAGCCTTTTTAGAAAAGCTGGCGCACATGGCAAACAAGCCTTGACCATGAGCATGGGATTTGGCTGTAATGCTGCCGGTGTGGTCGCAACTAGGGTTATTGATAGTCCTAGAGAAAGATTAATAGCCATTATCACCAATAACTTTTCGCTATGCAATGGTAGGTGGCCAACGCAAATATTAATAGCAACTATATTTATCGGTGGTTTGGTTCCATCTCATTGGGCAGGATTGGTATCTGCAGGAGCAGTAGTTAGTATTGCTGTATTAGGTATTGTTTTCAGTCTTTTAGTATCATGGGGTTTAAGCAAATCTATTTTAAGGGGGCAGGCATCTACTTTTAGCTTAGAATTACCACCATATAGACCTCCTCGAATTTTACAAACATTATATACGTCATTAATAGATAGAACAATTCTTGTTCTTTGGCGTGCTATTGCTTTTACCATTCCGGCAGGCATTATTATTTGGCTGGTAGCTAACATATATATCGGTGAATTAAGCTTAGCTGAATATTTTATTGATTGGGCAAATCCCTTTGCTTTTTACTTTGGTCTTAACGGGGTAATATTGCTTGCTTACATTATTGCCATACCTGCAAATGAAATTGTAATTCCTACCATACTTATGCTAACCGTAATAAATTCAGGTTTAACTGGTATTGGCGAAGGTGCCGGTGTTATGTTTGAGCTTGATTCTGTAGCAGATACCAAAAGAATATTAACCGCTGGCGGCTGGACACTTTTAACAGCTATTAATTTAATGCTGTTCAGCCTTCTTCACAACCCCTGTTCAACTACACTCTACACAATTTACAAAGAAACCAAAAGTATAAAATGGACCGCTATTTCTGCATTATTACCATTGACTATAGGTTTTATAGTTTGCTTTTTTGTAACTCAACTTTGGTTACTTTTTAGCAGTTAGATCAATAAATTCAACTCTAACTTTTTTTAAAAGAGGTCAAAAAGTAAAAAAATCTACTATTTAAAATTTGAAATAAAGATGGCTGATACAGATCATTTCATGCTAGGTTAGAATTTATGTCCTTTAAGCTCGCACAAACAGTTTAAAGCAATCATTATGAAAACATTACTACTTTTTTTTACGCTCCTCATTTCAATTACGGCAATTGGTCAAAAAGAAAAAGATAAGGACATAAATATAACCGAACATCAAACGGACGACTTCTACTTGGCTGGTGAAAATATAAAAATCAATGCAATTATAGATGGAGACCTGGTATTGGCCGGCAGTAACATTACCGTAAAAGATACCGTTCACCAAGATCTTATCGTAGCCGGAGGGGAAATCATAGTTAAGGGTTTTATTAAAGATGATATTAGAGCTGCGGGTGGAAAATTGACCATTGATACCGAGGTAGGCGATGACATTATAATAGCTGGTGGTGAAGTTCTAATTACCGAAAACGCAATCATTCATGGTAATCTGATTAATTTTTCGGGTGATATTGAAATGAACGGCAAAATTTTAGGAAATATAAAATCGTACTCCGGAGAAATAAAAATAAACGGAACTGTTGAAAAAGAAGCCGAGATAAATGCTGAAAAAATTTATATAGACGGAATAATAAATGGAACTTCTAAACTTGCAGCAGAGTCAATAACCATTGGTAAAAATGCCATCTTCAACAACAATGTTAATTATTGGTCTGAAGAAGGTAGTTTAGATTTTAAAAATTCACTGGTTGGTGTAAACGCTAGTTTTGATGAATCGCTTAAAGGTGACCGAAAAGATTTTACAATGAAAAGTTTTGGCATTGCCGCCATTGGATTTTGGATATTCTATCTCTTATCTGCATTTTTGGTTATTCTTATTTTAAATTGGGCATTCGGTAATTTTCTCCGTACTATCTCTGCCAATTTAGATACTAATTTCTTACGAAATTTAGGGTACGGTTCCATCTACATATTTGGCATACCTCTTCTTATTTTAGTTTCATTTATAATAATTATCGGTATTCCTATTGGTATATTCTTGGGTGGCTTTTATTTGTTTAGTTTATTATTTGGCCATTTGGTAACTGCATTGTTATTCACCTACTTTTTAGAAACTAAAGAAAACAAAAATTGGGGTATGTGGACCAGGGCATTTATAGCCTTAGGTATAGCTGCAGCAATACGTTTAATGACCTTCATACCTTTCTTAGGGTCCTTGTTGGCATTCATCGTCATAGCAATTGGATATGGACTGATTGTATATACCCTATTTCATAGAGAGAAAACTCTAAATTTTAAAAACTAAAAATTGAACTAATTCCATTTTTTTGTTTCAAGAATATTTGTGCTAAGTAAAATTAATTTATAATACTCAATTTAATAGTTATTGAAAGTCAAGCTACATTAACTATATATAAAAAAGCAACTAACTTATACATGTATTATAGGTAAGAAAAAGTTTGAGAAAATTATAATACGGCAATAATATGGTAATCAATTTGTATTGCAACAAATAATGACATTACATTGGTTAAATTATTATAACAATAAACCTACCACGAACTCACTTATTAAAAAGGCTATAGATCATTCTCATAGTTAAAAATGATTGAGCTATTAAAAGGGCGTAATGATTCTTTATCAATGATCAAAATAATGCCATTTTCTGGAATAGATTTTAATTTATTATCAAATACATCAAACCAATTACCAAACAATTGTGCATTGATTTTATTCTCTGTTAGCTCTTCTATATACATTGTACAAAAAATAGTATGATGCTCATGGGTCAATTCTAAAACTTGATTTAAAAATTTCTTAAGTAAGTTTTTACTGTTTAATGCTTCAACCTCAATTTTCATCATACAATCTGTATGTCTGGTAGGATCGTAAATTTTGCTTTTTAAGGTGTTCGCCATATTTTTTAAACTTTTTTTAAATAGTTCCTGTAAACTACTAGCTTCTACCGTAATCCCTATTTTGGGTTTCACGAGTTCCAAACTACTTCTATTCTTTCTAAAATGACGACGGGGCGTCTTTGATACAACTTGAGGTTCCATAACATATTTTTATTGTGCTCTATTTTTCTTATTGATAAATAAATGAGAGGTTGATATAAACCTATAGTTCATAACAACACTCTCAATTAATAATTAAAATGCTTCTTGCATTGAAATTTCGAAGGTAACTTTTGTAGTTACTCTATATTGAACAATTTGATTGTCTTCTACCGTTACCTGCATATCTTGAATGTAGACAGATTTAATATTATTAACCGTTTTTGAGGCTTGCGAGATAACATCTTCAACTGCTTTCTCAAAGCTTTCGGTAGAGTTCCCCATAAGTTCAATGACCTTTAATACTGACATAATTTCTATTTTTTAAATTAATACTCTATATCTTTTAAAGGAAATTTCCCATTTCGTCTACCTTTACCCTTACAACTTTTTCACCGTTTTCTAATTTCAATTTGTACTTCTTATTTGCTCCTTTGGCTTCTTGATAATTAACCAAATAAATATCTTTTGTAATTGTCCACCCAGGAAAACGCTCATATACAGATTCTCTTACCGCTTTTGGCAAATTGACATTTTTAAATCTTTCTGCAGTTCGTACTAGTTTTCCATCTGCGTCATATGCAGCCAAAATAGTTCCTTCTGGTATAAAAAAATTGATTTGGTATGTATCATAATCATCTTGGTAAAACTCTGACTCTTTTACATCGAATGCCGCTACCTTACGTTGTAATAACTCAACAGGTATAGATACCTCTTCTTTGGTATTCATATCGCTTAAATACTTATAATTTGTGGCAAAAACAGTAACTTCAGAAAGCTGTTCTGTTTTAATAATTTGGGAAAAAACCTGACCGGTGAACCCAATTGCTAATAATCCTAATAATACTTTTTTCATGATTTTTAATTTTTAGTTAATACTTAAAAGTTTGTGTTTACTTAATATTTCTCTTGGTATTATTGGCTAATTTATTTAGGTATGTCAATGATTACAATGACGTGGGTCAGTTAAGAATATTGAAATAAACAAACTTGCAGACAATGGTAGAGCAATCATGAAAACCATGAAATGAAAGCCACACAAAAAATAGATTTAAGAATAGCAATTGAATTTTGGCTTTGAAAGAAAGTTAAATAAAAGATAATCTACCTTCTTATACTCAAGTACATTATACATGTAGAGTATAACTGTACCATTACTGAAATTTGCCAATACAATTTTCTGAAAAAAAGTAAATCAAACATATGGTAATGACCTACATCATACCAAATTAAACCTCCTTAAGATAATTTTGGTTTCACATTAAAACCATTGCCATATGCTTATTAAAAAATTTTCACATATTGGTATCACCGATATTTCTTTAGTAGGGGGAAAAAATGCTTCGCTTGGAGAGATGTACAATCAATTAACTTCTAAAGGTGTTGGTATACCCAATGGTTTTGCAACCACATCTTCTGCTTATTGGAAATTTTTAAAAGAAAATAATATTCAAGAGGCTTTAGAAAATGTCATATCCGGATTAGATCGATTAGAATATTCCAATTTAGCACTGATAGGGGACCGAGCAAGAAATCTAATTCTTAAAAGTGAATTATCAAAAGCATTAACAGAATCTATCATAAATGCCTACAATGATTTATGTGGTGATACTGACATGGCCGTAGCCGTTAGAAGTAGCGCTACCGCAGAAGACTTGCCAGATGCCAGTTTTGCAGGCCAACATGATACTTTTTTGAATATAAAAGGGAGAGACTCATTATTGCAAGCTGTAAAAAAATGCTTTGCTTCTTTGTATACAGATAGAGCTATTAAATATCGTGAAGACAAAGGCTTTCTGCACAAAGACATAGCCCTTTCTGTTGGGGTACAGTTAATGGTCCGTTCAGATAAAGGTTGTTCTGGAGTGGGGTTTACTATTGAGCCAGAATCAGGTTTCGAGAATGTTATATTACTTTCTGGAGTATGGGGCTTAGGCGAGAACATTGTTCAAGGAACAATAAACCCAGATGAGTTTTATGTATTCAAGCCAAGTTTATTGAAAAAAAAGTATCCGATCGTGCAAAAAAAATTAGGGGATAAAAAACTAACCATGGTTTATGCCGACGAGGCCGAAAAGGCGACCACCCTAAATGTACCTACACAAAAAGAAAAACAAGAAACCTATGTATTATCAGATGATGAGATTATCACCTTAGGCAATTGGGCGTTGTTGATTGAACAGCATTACAAAAAACCTATGGACATTGAATGGGCAAAAGACGGAATTTCAAATAAACTTTTTATTACCCAAGCAAGACCAGAAACCGTTCATCAAAACAAAGACAAACAAATTCATGTTGAATATAAATTATTGGAAAAAGGCAAAATCTATACCCAGGGTAATGCTATTGGATCAAAAATTAAAGTGGGCAAAGCTATTATTTTAAAATCCCCGAACGAAGCGCCAAGTTTAACTAAGGATACGATTATAATAACCGACACTATTACACCAGATTGGGATCCATTGCTTAAAAAAGTAGGCGGAATTATCACCAATAAAGGTGGTAGAACAAGCCATGCGGCCATAGTAGCTCGTGAATTGGGCGTACCGGCAATAGTAGGGTGTGGCAATGCAACAGAACAAATTCTAAATAACGAAACAATAACGTTGTCTTGTGCACAAGGAAGAACAGGATATGTATATAAAGGAAACTTATCTTTTAAAGAGAGAGAAATAGATTTTTCTGGAATACAGATGCCACTTACCGAGGCTAAATTAATTCTTGCAGACCCAGAAAATGCCTTCAACCTTTCTCGCTATCCAAATGACGGTGTGGGGCTACTTAGAATGGAGTTCATAATTACTCATAAAGTCAAAGTACACCCAATGGCATTGGTGAAATTCAACCAGATCAAAAATGCGGGCACTCGAAAAGAAATTGAAAAATTGACTAAAAACTATGCAGACAAACCTGCATATTTCATTGACCAGCTCTCTCAAGGTATTGCTACCATTGCTGCAGCTTTTTACCCAAAAGAGGTCATTGTACGTTTAAGCGATTTTAAGACGAATGAATATGCAAACCTAATAGGTGGTGCCGATTTTGAACCCCACGAAGAAAATCCGATGTTAGGTTTTAGAGGGGCATCCAGATATTATAATGAGCTATATAAAGAAGGATTTGCACTAGAATGTGCCGCAATTAAAAAAGTACGTGAAGACATAGGCTTAACCAATTTAAAGGTTATGATACCATTTTGCAGAACTATAGAAGAAGGAAAAAAAGTGGTTACCGTAATGGCTGAAAATGGACTGAAAAGAAAGGATAATAATTTAAAAATCTATACCATGATAGAAATACCGAGCAATGTTATTCTCGCAAAAGAATTTGCTGAAATTTTCGATGGATTTTCAATTGGTTCTAATGACCTTACCCAACTAACCTTAGGTATAGATAGAGACTCTGAAATAATGGGAAAGCTATTTGATGAAAATGATGTAGCTACCAAAAAAATGATTTCAATGGCGATACAAAGCGCAAAATCAACCCATACAAAAATTGGGTTATGCGGACAGGCGCCAAGTGATTTTCCTGAATTTGCACAATTCTTGGTCGATGAAGGCATAGATAGTATTTCCTTTAATCCAGATGCTTTACTTCAAGGTATTGAAAACATTAACAAGGCAGAACAAAAACATACCACTAAGAAGGTAACCGAGATTAGCGACTAAATATTCATTTAAAATAACTCTTTTGAGCCGTATACTAACTCTTACCGTAAACCCTGTCGTTGATAAAAGCACTACAATACCGAGCTTAATTCCCAATCAAAAATTAAATTGTACCGAACCTATATTTTATTCTGGAGGCGGTGGTATTAATGTTTCTCGTGCTATTAAAAATTTGGGTGGCAAATCAACTGCACTATACCTGTCAGGAGGTAGAACGGGGAATCATCTTCAAGAATTATTATCAAAGGATTCTATTGACCAATGTATAATTAATTTGAAGGATAATACCCGAGAAAATCTTTCTGTATATGATACAAATTCTGATTTACAATATCGATTTGGCTTACCTGGTCCTTTTGTACAAAAACATGAATGGCAAAATAGTTTAGAAAAGATCCAAGGCTTATTAAATGAAAATGATTTTTTAGTTGCTAGCGGAAAGTTGACAGCGGGTATTCCTGATAATTATTATAAACTAGTTGGTGACATAGTAAAGCAAAAAAAGGCAAAGTTTGTAGTAGACACAAAAGGTAGAGCTTTAGCACATGCCATAACATCTGAAATGTATTTATTTAAACCCAACCTAAATGAACTTGCGAGCCTCTACAATGAACAGACTTTATCTACAAAATCTTTAGAAGAAGCAACAAAAAAATTTATGGCTACTCATGCTTGCGAAATTATGGTGGTATCATTAGGAAAGCGTGGTGCCTTATTGGTCACATCAAATCTATTTCAATACATAGCTGCACCTATTGTCGATGAAAAAAATACTATCGGTGCTGGCGACAGCATGTTAGCTGGTATGCTCATAAAAGCACAAGCAGGCAAAAATGCCAAAGTGATGACCAAATATGGTATTGCATGTGGCGCCGCAGCCACACTCAAAAGAGGAACTAAACTTTGTCAACTTAAAGATGTAGAGCTCATTTTTAAATGGCTACGACGGAATGTAAAAATTTAGAATTTGATTTTTTTAATTAATGTACTTAAAATAGAAAGTAGCGATCTTTAAAATAGTTCATAAACGCTCGACCATCATTCTACGGTAATAAACCATATTTAGATATAAAAATGATATGGTAACTCAAACATTTTTATTTGTATTCAACGATCTACAACTAAAAACTGAGAGGTAGTTTGTATTGATTCTCGTCTACAAACACAAAATTGACCATAAAAAAACATAGGCATCAGTTTAAAATAGATGTTAGACCAATGCCTATTTAGAAATTTGAAAAGGCAATAAAATATAATCTTGAACATGATTTAAATCATTCTTCTTAAAGACAACATAACCATTTGTTAAAATATAAGATACTGATAAACATCATTTTAACCAGTTCATTATCAATATACATTTGCTTGTATAAGTATAACCTAAATCTAATAAAAATGAATAAAAACAAGTAAATCTTCAATTAGCCTAAACTATAAATAGTAAAAAAGAATAGTAACTTATAAATTATATAAAGATGAAAACAGACGCAAAAATTAAACTAGATGTACAAGACGAATTATCTTGGGAACCTAGTATAGATGAAACAAAAATTGGTGTTGCAGTAGACGAAGGTATTGTTACCTTAAGCGGTGAGGTGGATAGCTTCTCTAAAAAACTCGCAGCAGAAAAAGCGGCCAAACGTGTTAGCGGCGTAAAAGCTGTAGCAGAAGACATTATAGTTAAATATCCATCAAGTATAGATAAATCAGATACCGATATAGCTAAGGCAGCGGTAGAAGCTTTAGAATGGCATTCATCAGTACCAAACAATGCTGTAATTGTTAAAGTTGAAAATGGTTGGGTATACCTAACGGGAGAAGTGAAATGGTCTTACCAAAAATATTCTGCTTCAAATGCTATTAAAAATTTAGTAGGTGTAAAAGGTGTTTCCAATAATATAAAATTAAAACAAACAGTTAAACCAGTTTTAGTAAAAGATACTATTGAGGAAGCTTTTGAGAGGTCTGCACGTATAGATGCCAAAAGCATTGTGGTAACAGCAGATGGCAGCACCGTTACCCTTAGTGGAAAAGTACATTCTATAAAAGAGAAAGAAGAAGCTGAAAAAGCTGCTTATAGAGCTCCAGGGGTATTAGATGTTGTTAACAAACTTAAAATACAATATTACCCTTCATATGTATAATAATAATTAAAACCTACTATACTCCAACCAATAAAAGCCTTCGTTTAACTAGTAAACGAAGGCTTTTTAATATTTTATAAGAAGAATTAAATTATAAAAAGTCACAGAAAAACATGGGCAAAAAAAAGTCAAACATTAAAGACATTGTAGCCGTAAGATTGTTTTAACTAAATGAGATTTAAAAAATAGATTTTTAAATAGTGCTCCATAGAAGAACCACCCCTTAAATAATCAGTGCTGCCATTCAAATAAAAGAATTGTGAGCTTTAATGAAAAATACAATGTGCTTTATTTAAATATTACCCTATAATCTATAAATGTGTGTAGCTGATTTCAACTAAAATTAGGGCAGTTAGTCGTTAGAAAGAGAGTTTATATAGTGCCTAATTAACCACCATTGTAATCTCCTATAGATTTTATATGCACTAAGATCTATTTATATGAGACCTCAAAACACTTATCTGAAAATTGCCTACTACAGTAAGTTTTATATCGGCATTTAACAATACAAGACCATATGCCAAATGAGATAGTTTACAATCGTTAATTATTTCGTTGTTAAAACCACTAAAAACAGGTTTAAAATGCTCTTTCATCATCAACCCTGAGACCTTGCCAATGTTAATTGCTTTGATTACAGCATCTGTAATCTGTTGTGGTGATAAACCTTGTTCTAACAAATCACTTGCCAAATAGTTCATTTGTAAGCTATGGTAAAAATCCATGAATCGGGCAATACTATCTAACTGTCTAAATTCTTTAATAAAGATGGTCATTTCCATAGCTTATGTTTTTAATTATTAAAGCTTCTTTACATAGCCGAAAACCATTTTTTTAAATTCCCAAAAGTCGGTGGTAAACAAATCCATTCGCTCCCCTAAACTTCTATGTTTTTCACGATAATCCCAATCAGACAACCCTTTTTCACCTTTATGTAAACGAGATAATAACTTTTCATGAAGTATTATATCATCTTCTAAATAATCAAATAGGTTTTCATGAATTTCATCTAGATTTTCAAGCATTTTCGCATACTCAGAACCCGTAGTCTTTTTATTTTTTAAAAGATTGGCGAAGAATTTTGTCTCATCTTTCCAAAAGGCAACAATGTCTAACCATTCCATACTCTCTTGATGCAGCAATTCTAGGCTTGCTCCTAATAACAATAATGCAGCTTTTGTATTTGTTTTTGTTGTTGTCATTTTCATTCAATTTAGATATTAATACCCCCCAAAAATTGAAATTTGCTTGAAACTATCAAATGATTTAGATCAGTGTCAATTATCGCCTTATAAACTGAAAGAGAACAATATGCATTACTGATTTACATCATTTTACAAATGAATAGTACAACGTATTTTTATTCAAAATAAAGCCATATGAAAACAGATGCACAAATAAAACAAGACATCTTAGACGAACTTGTTTTTGAACCTAATATTGATGAAACTCAAATTGGAGTTACTGTAGAAAACGGTATTGTTACTTTAAGTGGTGTAGTCAACGAATATTTTAAAAAAGCTTTAGCCAATAAGGTTGCTAAACGTGTTAAAGGTGTAAAAGCTGTTGCCGAAGATATAGAAGTAAAATATGGTGACGAATATGCTAAAACGGATAAAGAAATTGCAAAAGCAGCAGTTAATGCCCTTGAATGGAATGCTACTATACCTAGCGAAAAAGTGAAAATTTTTGTTGAAGACGGATATATCTATTTATCAGGAGAAGTAACCTGGTCTCACCAACGTGAAGCTGCTAAAAATATACTTCAAAATCTTTTGGGTGTAAAAGGTGTCGTCAATAACATAGAAATAACACCTTTATTAAAAGCTGATAATATTGAAGATCAAATTACCAAAGCCTTAGAACGTTATACCAGTATAATGGCAAAAGGTATAAGAGTTCAAGTTGATGGTGACACAGTACAATTAAAGGGAAGGGTGCATTCTATAAAAGAAAGAGAATTAATTGAAAAAACAGCATATAAAGCTGCCGGAGTAAGAAATGTACAAAATGAAATAGTAGTACAATCATATCCTGAATTTGTTTAAAAAAATAGAGAAACTGACCTAGGTCATTTTAAACAACGACACAACATTGTATTTTAGCTGTATAATTAAACGTTCATTGAAAACCATACAGATCTAGCTTTTTATTAAAAGCCTAGAATCTAAGAAAAGATGAGGTTACGAACACTCTTTCAATACTAATTGTATCTCGAACGGTTATAGCAATATATTTAAGTAGGATCATTAAGTGGCGGTTGGGTTGAAGAACATCTTCTAGGAAACCGAGGTACTTCGGCACCTCGGTTTCTTTTTAAAAAATGATATTGGTTTTCATTTCCGTAAGGAAAAGATGACCATAGTGATGCTGGAAAATTTGTGATTGTTTAAATCGATTTATAAATCATTTTAGAAATAAGATGGCGTACAAGTTTGGTTGAAAGCATACATAAATTCAAAAGTATTGCGGGAAAACAGGAGACTTTGGTTTCCTGTTTTTTTTTGTTCTTATTTAAAATTCGAAGAATCTATAACAACAGTTAGCATATAGTATTGATTTATTTTTATTGAAACAATTCATTTACAAACTTCAATTCACGTTTTTGACATCTTATGATGAGTAGAAAATAGTTATTATTCAAGTCTTGCAGACAGTTGTATGTATTTTTCTCAGTAATTCCAAGACCTCTAAGTATGCCGTATGGTCCAGAAGGGAATTCTCCCAATTGTTTGCTGCCATACATCTCTTGTAAAAAATGGGATACTACGGTACCGGTGATAAAAAGCGTACCTATTTCTGGATTGTTAAAAGTTGCAAAATCGGTTTCAATTCCAAAAATACTTTTTAAGTTTTGATTTAACTCCGTATTAGCTTGTTCATTCTGGCTACTTTTCAATACTACATTTTGGTTTAGTTTACCTAGAACAGAAAGTTGTAAACTATTTGCAGTAAGCATATTCAATTGATGAATTACTGTCTTCAATTGCCAAAGTTTTTGATAACTATTAATTGAAAAAATTTGTTGCTCCTGTTTTAAACGAATTGCTTTCATAACTTAGAAAGTTCGGTTCTAATAGTATTAAAACACTTTCCGAGATATCTAATTTAATTAAAAGCAGTACCTTAAAGAATGACCAAAATCAGTTATAAATTTTATCACAATTTATTTTAAAATTAAAAATCTGCAATACTTAACAATTCTTCTTTATTCAGAATTATAATTCTTCTACCACTATCAGTTGTTATTAAACCCTCATCTTTAAAATCTGAAAGTGTACGAATGGCTGTTTCAGTTGCCGTACCAATCATACCTGCAAAATCTTCACGGGGTATTGACATGCCTCCATTGGGCTTATCTTTTATTAGCCCTTTTTCATATAACTCTAATAAAGCTTTTGCTGCACGCTGCCTTACCGAAGCAAAAGCCATATCAACCAAATGAGACTGTACATTGATTAAATTATTAGATACTATAGCTATAAATTTTTGTGAGACCGAAGGGTTGCCATATAACAATTTTATAAAATCTGCCTTTGGTATGGCACAAAGTTGTGCATCTTCTAAAATAACGGCATTTTCTACATAAGTACCTGCCGCATGTAAAAGTGACAATTGACCGATAAAGTCACCAGGTCCATAGAGTCCCGTTACCAGTTCTTTACCTGCCTCAGTACCCTTATACGTTTTTACATTACCACTTTCAATAAAAAATAATGAATGGGCATTATCACCTTCCCAAAATATAATTTCCTTTTTTTCATAAGATTTAAGTATATGATTTTTAGACAAACCCTCCATATCTTCATAATCTGAAACCTCTTCAATAAAACTATTTATACCTTTCAGATTTCTTGTAATTTCCTTTTTCAGGTTATCATGTTTAGTTAAACGGCATGCGATTACCCCTAACAATTCATTCTCCTCAAAAGGTTTCGTTAAATAATCATCAGCACCAAGATTCATACCTGTACGTATATCTTCTCTTTCTGTTTTAGCTGTAAGAAAAATAAAGGGAATACTTGCCATTGAAATATCTTTCTCAAAATTTTGTAAGACCTGAAAACCATCCATTTGTGGCATCATTATATCGCATATTACCAAATCGGGCAAAAATTCTTTAGCTTTTTGAATACCTATTTTACCATTTTCGGCAGTAATGACCTCGTAATTGGCAAGTTCTAAAATGTCTGCCGTATTTTCACGTACATCATCATTATCTTCTATTAATAAAATCTTTTTCATATTCATCTAGGTTATAGTTAAGGTTAAGTTGCACAGTAAACGTACTACCAATGCCAATTTCACTTTTAAAACTTACAGTACCTCCCATTAACTCAGCATATTGTTTTACAATATATAGTCCAAGACCAGTACCTTGAATATATGTAGCGTTGTCTGCACGAAAGAAACGTTCGAATAATCTCTTTTGCTCTTTTTCTTCAATACCAATTCCATTATCAATAATATTGAATTCTATTATTTTATTATCTCTTTTTATTTCTAAAACAACTACTTTGCCTTCATCTGAATATTTTAATGAATTTGATAGCAGATTAGTTAAAATATGACTTAATAATTTTGGATCCAAAAAAGCCATTATTTCTTCATCAGTATGAATAATATGTATGCTTTGTTCATCCTTTTTCGCAGATTCCATATCATCAATTAGCGTTTTACAGAATTTTATCAATTCAAAAAACTTAGGTTTTGCTTTTACCTTACCTTCTTCTAGCCTGCTTAACGATAAAAAGTCGTTTAATATGACAACCAAACGTTTTACATGAGTTCTAATTCTTGTCACATGTTTTTGGCGTTTATCTTCCAAACCTGGCTCATTTTGCCTTCCAATTAAAATTGCAGAAGATAAAATAGCACTTAAAGGCGTTCTAAACTCGTGTGAAGCAATTGAAATAAAACGTGATTTCAACTCATTAAGTTCTTGTTCAATTTTTAAAGCTTTAGCTAATTTTTCCTGAACTTTCTTTTGTTGGGTTATATTATTATATACAAAAAGAGCCCATATTATTTGCTCGTTATCAGATTTTAAAGGAGTCGTGTTTACTGCATAAATATGTTCCCCGAACGAAACTTCAAAAGAAAGACTCGTACCAGAAAAGGTAGTTGAAATTTTACGTTTTATATTCTGTAATTGTATTTTAGAAAAAACGGAAATATGATCAACGTGTTTACCTTCATACTTACCTTTATTTAGGTTCATGCGTTTTAATTCTTCACCTTCTATAAATACGAGTTCAAAATCAGAATTGAAAACAGAAATAAACCCATTAGGAAAATTTTCTGCTATTGCAATAAGTTGAGCTTGACTTCTTTGTGCTTTTCTTTCTGCTAGTTTGGTTTCGTAAATTTGATCTTCAAGAATAAGATTATTCTCTACTAATTTTTGCACCGTAGATTCTATTTCCTTTGTACGGTCCGCAACTTTTTCTTCAAGTATATTTGCGTATTGTTCTAATTGATTTTTATCTCTTTGAATTTCTGTAACGTCATTTTGAACTCCTATAAAATGAGTTAGATTTTTCTTTTCATTAAAAAGAGGTGTTATGCTCAAATCATTCCAAAACAAAACACCATTTTTTCGATAATTTCTTAAAAGCACCCTACATGCTTCCCCTTTTTCAATAGCATTTCCCATAGTTGAAATTGCATCTTGATCTCTATCATCGTTCTGGAGAAAATTACAATTAATGCCAATTACCTCTTCTCTGTCATAACCAGTAATTTCAGTAAAAGCATCATTACAATAGATTATAGGTAAGTTGGATTTCTGGGCATCTACAATTACAATTCCGTTTCCGGCAGCATTCAAAGCCTTATTTCTTAAACGTAAGGTCTGTTGAATTTCTTTGGTTTTAGAAATATTTCGAGATATGGTCAGAACTTGATTATTATTTAACGGTACAAGCCTACACTCAAAATCAAATATCCTATTTCTTATAGGCGCTTGTATTTCTAATATTTGCATTGTTTGATTTTGAAATACATTAGCTATAGCTTTTTTAAGCATATTTGCAACTCTTAATGGAAGAAGCTCATTTAAACTACTACCTTCAATATCTTCTTTTGAGAGAATTGTATTTGAATCTGCAGGTATATGTATTTCTAAAACATTTCCCTTTTTATCATGCACTGTCATTACATCAGGAACCACTTTTAAAATAGCCTTATTCTTTTCTATACTGAAATGTAGCTTTTGTTCTGCCAATACTTTCTCAGTAACATCAATGCCAGAACAAATCATACCTGTCACCACTCCATTTTCGTCTTTAGACAATGCATTTTGCCAACGAATGAACTTCTTTGTATTTCCTTTAGTTAATACCCAGTTCTCTTTAATTTCGGGTACTTCTTGTTCTCCATTAATTAAATCATCAAAAAAATGAGTTAGTTTATTTCTCTTTTCTTTTGGAATACATATGTCAAACCAATTCTTACCTTCTAATTCTTTGGCACTATATCCCAGAACCTCACACCCTTTTCTATTGACCATTTTAATAGTATGATCTTTATTTATGACTAAAAACACAGAAGCTGTAGTGTCTAAATATTTCCAAAGCAGTTGTTTTTCTTTGGTCAATAATATTTTCGCTTCGGTACGTTCTGTAACATCTTGAATAAAACCTTCTAAAAAAGCTACTTTGCCTAATCGGTCTTGAACACAAGAGACTATTTCTGACACCCATTTAATTTTGTTTGTTCTAGTTTTAATACGGTAAGATATCTGATAGGTTTTTTCCTCTGATATGGCTTTTCTTCTTTGCTCCTTTACCATAACATGATCTTCAAAATGAACTAGTGATAACCATTTTAAATTTCCAGAGTCATAAAATTGCGATGGTAAATAACCAGTAATAGTTTCACATGCATTGCTTATAAACTCTATAGAATAATTTTCATCAGTTGTACACCTAAAAACAATGCCTGGCACATTAGCAATAAGGTAACGGAGTTTTCTATCACTTTCAAAAACCGAAATATCGACGTGTTTGCAGAAAATGACGAAAACCGTTTGTCCTTCTGCAAGGGTTTTAACTAATCTAAGATCTATTTCAAATTTTTTTCCACTTGTATGCAAACCCATGAGCTGAACATGCTCAGAGGTTGAATTTTTCATTAATAATTCAATGGTTTTATAATTATCGTTCAAAAAGATAATATCTAATTTTTCTGAAATTAAAGCACTCTTTGAGTAACCGAACATTTGTACAGCTTGATCATTAACCTTCAAAATAGAACCACTGCTATCAATAACGAACAAACCTGCCATTGATGAGTCAAATACAGCTTGGAATAAGGCAGCTTCGCTAACCTCTAGCTTTTTATTTACTATTTTTTTTAGTTCTGTCATTTTAGTTCAAATAATTCAAAACATTATCATTGTTTGTCTTCACTATTTACAATTTCATAAATGGCACCTATTAATTAAAACAGTAGACTTTAAGTATAAAACATATAAAATTTAATTAATGTAAAAGCTTAGTTTATAGTCTTCTATATCTCCTATCTCTTAAACCGAGGCATTTGTAACCAGCTTCACCCTTGGGTTTGCAGAGTTTAATTCATACCAATATATTCTGCGGTCAAATACTTGACACTTTTTGTGAAACGAAGTACATATTACCAATTCTAGATAATTACTGTTTCTTTCGCTATTAAGAAACTTTAAAACATAACACGTTGTTCTATAAATGTATTATTCATACATAATTATAAAAATGACATTGGTCATTGCTATAATCTCAAATGATAATAATCATGTATTTGAATAGTATAAAACCAATGATGTTTTGGAAAGAAGATTTGGTTTTTTTGGCAAGGCATTTGTATACTATAAATAATTAAAAATGTAATGAATGAGCACTCTACTGCATCAAATTTCATTTTTTACATCTAATTTTTTAAAATAGCTTTATAGACCGCTTTATAATCTGCGCTAATACTAATGACCCAATCGCAAATATAATTACTAAAAACAAATGATAAATTGAAATAGATCCCAATGAAAGAACATTAGAAATTGGGGCAATAAGAGTTACTCCAAATGTTAACAATAGAGATATGACTATTGCAGCCCATACCCATATATTGGTAGTGACTTCATTGACCCAAAAAGATTCGGTCTGGCGTGGTAAATTAAAAACATTGAATAATTGCGCCATTACTAATGTATAAAAAGCCATATTATTTATAATTTTTTCTGATAAATTCAACACAAAATGGGTATACATAACTATACCTATAACTGCTACACTTACGCACATTCCAAATAAAACGATTGAATTCCAGTCCATTTTACTAATGATAGGTACCTTGGGGTCTTTTGGAGCTCTTTCCATTATGTCATTTTCTCCTTTTCCAAGACCTAGCGCCAATGCGGGAAAAACATCGGTTATTAAATTGAGAAACAAAATTTGCATTGGTAACAAAGGTGATGGTAAATTGGAAAATGCCGCTATACCAACAGAAAGAATCTCTGCCAGATTACAAGAAAGAAGATAAACCACAAACTGTCTAATATTTTCAAGGATTACCCTACCTTGTTTTATGGCCATTTCTATGGCTGTAAACTTATCGTTTTTTAAAATGACATCTGCTGCCTCTCTAGCTGCCTCTGTACCTCGAATGCCCATTGCTATGCCAATATCAGCTTTTTTTAACGCCGGTACATCGTTGATTCCATCACCGATCATACCTACAATATGGTTGTTTTTTTGATAAAATTTAACAAGATCTAATTTCTGCTTTGGCGAAACACGGGCAAAGACCGAAGCTTTAGAAATTTTTTCAAATAATGTTGGATCTATATGCTCTATGAATTTAAGATTTTGGGCTATTAATACCTCATCTGGATCAGCATCCCTTTTCAACAAACCAATTTCCTCCGCAATTTTTTTAGAGGTCCCAGGGTGGTCACCAGTAGCCATAACGACTTTTATTCCAGCTTTTTTATAAACATCAATAGTCGCCATAACGTCGCTACGTGCCGGGTCAAGAAAACCGATTACTCCTAAAAATACTAATCGGTCAACTATAGTTTCTGAGGTCGGTAGCTCATTCATTTCTTTAAAGGCAAAGGCCAAAGTACGTAGACCATGGTCAGCAAGAGTATTCACTTTAGTATGCCATTCACTTTTCGTTTTAAAAGGTATAATTTCTTTTTCATCCATTATATAATCGCAATGAGGTATAAGAGCTTCAAATGCTCCTTTTGCGTATACTCTAATAATTTTATCATTTTTATGTGCTGTCGCCATAAATTTTCTGGTCGCATCAAAAGGTAATTCCAATTCTTCTGGATAAGCATTTTTTATAGCTACAGAGTCATAGCCTAAGTACTTAAAAAATTCTAGTAATGCCTGTTCAATTGAGTCGCCTTGACCCTCAATTGCAGTACCCAGATTTTCATTGTTACACAGAATACTAGCAAAAATTATATTTTTAAAAATAGGCTGTTCTCTGATTGCCATCGAAACATCGGTCATAAAAACATCATCCAAAGATTTGTCGCCAAAAAGAATGGTATGTACTTTCATACGATCTTCTGTTAGGGTACCAGTTTTATCTGTACAGATAATATCTGTAGCTCCAAGGGTTTGTACAGCTTCCATTTTTTTAATAATAACCTGCCTTTTAGATAATCTCAACATACCTTGTGCCAAGGCAATGGTAGCAACAATGGGCAAACCTTCCGGTATTGCCGCTACCCCTAACGCCACACCGGTTTCAATCATTAATAAAATATCCTTTCCCCTAATACAACCTGCAACAATAACTACGAGTGCAAAAAATAAAGTGAGCCAAATGAGCCATTTGCTTAAATGATTTAGCTTTTTATCTAATGGAGTATGTTCTTGCGATGCATCAATACCTAGTTGTTGTATATGACCTAATTGGGTAAATTTTGCCGTAGAGGTAACAATTGCCTTTCCAAACCCAGAAGTTACCATGGTACCTCTAAAGACCATATTGTATTGATCGGTAATTGGCGAATCTCCCTTTAATACCTTAACCACTTTGCGTATTGGTACGCTTTCGCCAGTTAATGCAGATTCTTTGACCAATAGATTATCTACCGTAATTAAACGGGCATCGGCAGGCACAATGTCACCTGTTCGCAATAAAATAATATCACCGGGCACTATCTCCATCCCTTTAATATGAACCCTTTTTCCTGATCTTATAGCATGTATTTTAGATTGACCCATTTTACGAAGTGCTTCTAAAGATCGTATTGCTCTTAGTTCCATAAAAAAACCAATACCAGCTGAAATTATTATAACAACAAGAATAGCAAAACCTTCTATGACATCACTAAAAATGAAAGCTAGTATGGCTGCAGCTATTAGAATATATAGAATAGGATTTAAAAACTGGTCTACTAGTATACGCCACCTTTTTTTAGGTGCATCTTTTGGTATTTGGTTTGGGCCATATTTGTTCAATAAATTTTGAATCTGTTGTTCTTCAAGTCCAGATTGAGCATTGCTTTCTAAAATAGTTACAACCTTTTCAATAGACAGAGCAAACGGTTTTTGGACCATTAGTTTATTTTTATTAATGAAATCAGTTGATTATAAATTATAATACCCTCTAAACCTTATCTACTAACTTAAAAGTTAAATAGGTTAAGGTTTGAAGGGTATTAAATGTGGGGTTAAAATTGTCTTTAAGACAATTTCTAAGCAATAAGTACCTTTTTAGGCGGTAGTTTTTTCGCTTCTTCTTTTTTTGCTAAGTTGAAGCTTAAAATACCATCATTATACTTTGCTTTAATAGCTTCTTGTTTAATACTATCGGGTAGTTGCAATGACCGCTCAAAAGCATTATAACTAAACTCTCTACGCGTGTAATTATCGTCTGTTTCTTCTTCTGAAGTAGACTTTTCAGCCTTAATGTTCAAACACCCATCTTCAATGGTTACCTCAAAATCTTTTTTGCTAAAGCCCGGAGCAGCAAGTTCAATTTCAAAATTATCATCAGTTTCTTTGATGTTTAAAGCAGGTTCTGATCTCTTACCGTTCCAAAAATTTTCTGGCATCATATTTCTTACCCATTGGCGATTATCAAAAAAATCATCCATGTCAAAAAAATCTTGTGTAATCAAGTTCCCGAAAGGTCTTCTTTTAAATTTTACTAGTGACATATTAATTTGTTTTAAGGTTATACATTAAATTATATACCAAAAATACACTCAACTTTAAGCGTTCAAAATGATGTAGGTCAGTCAGTATATTTTTTTACAATTACTTTTTAAACCTATCTCATAATTAGTAGAAGATAATTTATAGCACACATTTTCTTTACATTAAACCTTACTATATAAGTTAGAAAATCTTAAAGTTCATTATAGCTTACAACAATTACCTCTATGATAAATATCATTTACACAACCCTTTAATTTCTATAGCTTTAGGACAACAAATACCTGTTTAAAATATCATAAATAGCAAGAAACTAATTGTTTAGAAACACCTATGTGGAAATTTAAAAATTTTAATATTGCAGATTGGTTTTCATTTTATAGGGTAGCTGCAATACCTATCTTAATACTTCTTTTATGGTTTAATGAGAGAAAACTGTTTACATGGTTTCTTCTAATAAGTTATAGTACAGATGCTATTGATGGTTATTTAGCCAGAAAACTAAAAATTACGAGCGAGAGAGGTTCGCAATTAGATTCGATAGGAGATCAATTAACCTTTATTATGGGTCTAATTGGTCTGTTAGTCTTTGAAGTTAACTTCATTAAAGAGAATTTAGTTTTGATATCAATAGCTTTTATACCTTATTTACTTCAAATGGCTATTGCATTCGTAAAATATGGTAAGGCGACCGCGTTTCACACTTATTTAGCGAAAATATCTGCTGTTGTACAGGCAGTATTTATTATCTGGTTTTTATTCTTTGGTCCTGTTTACTGGTTGTTCTATTGTATGATCGTTATCGGACTTTTGGAAACCATTGAAGAAATTACCCTCATTTTTATGTACGATACTTGGGTGGCAGATGTAAAAAGTTTTCTTTATGCTTTAAACGATGAAAGAAGATCAAAAGACATAAATAATAAATCATAATATGCGATCCTATTCTTTGTTTTCTATTGTTCTTTTATGTTTAGTGATATTAGGTATTGATATTTTTGCTTTCTACTGGTTACTTTCAATAACAAGACCAATTGAATCTGAAATTTTAAAAAACTTAATATATATTCTTTTCTGGGTTTTCACCATTGGTTTAATTACCGCTATTCTACTTCTTAAAATAAAACTAGATTTAGTTGCACCAGAGCGTCAACAATTGATTATATCAAAATTATATGGTTTAACCGTATCTTCATTTATCCCCAAACTTATTTTCGTAATTGTTATTAGTCTACTCTACTTTTCTAATTTTATGTTTTCACAAGAAGCATCATTAATTGTTATACCTGTTATAGGTCTTCTTTCAGGGTTTTTACCATTCTTCATAATTCTTTATGCCATTTTTAGTGCTGTTTACCGTTTTAAGGTTCATCTTATCAGGTTAAAATTAGAAACCTTACCTCAGCAGTTTAACGGTATACGTATCGTTCACATATCTGACCTTCACTTAGGTAGTTTTAATTACAAGTATCATATTTTAGAACGTGCCGTTAAAAAGATAAATGAACTCAATCCTGATTTAATTTTCTTTACAGGAGATTTAGTAAATAATTTTTCTTGGGAACTTAGAGGGTGGCACACGGTATTAAAAAAACTAAAAGCCAAATATGGAAAATTTGCAGTGCTAGGAAATCACGATTATGGTGATTATAGTCAATGGGCGACGCCAGAAGAAAAGCGAAGAAATTTTAATGAAATACAAGAATTTTACATAAAAACAGACTTTTCACTTTTACGAAACGAAGCAAAATTAATAGAAAAAGCTAATACATCTTTGTCTATTATTGGTGTTGAAAACTGGGGCAATCCAGAATTTAAAAAATATGGTGATTTGCAAAAAGCAATGAAAAACGTAGATGGTGCTAACTTCAATATACTACTGTCTCATGACCCTACCCATTGGCCAGAAGAAGTTGCCCACCATACCAATATTACCTTAACACTATCAGGACATACACATGGTATGCAAGCAGGAATCAACTTTAGAACAAAAAAATGGAGCCCTATAAAGTATAAATACAAACATTGGGCAGGTTTGTACAAAGAAAATAATCAATATCTATATGTAACTCGTGGATTGGGTTGGATGGGTTTTCCTGGTAGGTTGGGTATGAGACCCGAAATAACCCTTATCGAATTATATAAAAAGTGATAGTACGTACCATCTTTTTTTATTGACGAAAATGAATATAAAGTAAAGAATTCTATTACTAGTTTGAAACTTAAAAATCCAAATTTCAAAAATAATATTTCACAAACTTATCAGAATCAAGCCGTACTCAATTTCATGCTGAGAATTTTCTATAAAAAAGATTTTAAGACTTTCTTTTAGCCATATCAAACCAATAACTAATACTCGCAGTAAAATAGAATGTGCTTTCTAAATCTTCAGAAATAACTGAATCTTCTGTTGTAATAGTTGCACTACTTTGAGGTATTGCTAAAATTGGATTCAATGAAAAAATGAATTGCTTATGATAATATTGTAGTGGAAGGCTAAGTTCTAAATTTAAAATATTGAATTTAGTCGCTTCTGAGATTTCAACCGTAGTTGCAGAATTTAAATTAGTTGCTCCCAAACCTTGACCAGAGCCTCTACGATTACCCAACCTACTTGTTTTATAATACACCTCATAAAAGTTTTGAGATCCGGCATAAAGGCTTATTGTAGGATTTACTAAAAAATTACGATCATTGGTGTAAAATATACGGTTGACCATTAACCCAACAAAAAAATCAGACGTGCCGCCATCATTGAAAAAGATATTGGTCATAAGAGTTGCTTCAAGTATTTTCAGATTATAACTCAAAAAGCCCGAAACGTCTGCAAGCACCCCAGATTTTACATTATAACTTTCTTTATTAAAAAAATACGCAGTACCAGAAATTCTTCCGCTTAATTGAAGATCGCTAAAATCATATCCTAAACTGGGCATAAATAGGTCAACTCTATTATCTTCTGACCCAACTAAATAAGATGCTGAAATATCAACAAAGAAGCCCGATGCATTATAATAACCTATAGAAGGATATATATACGGTGCCGCTATTGAATCTCTCCTTCCCATAAATACAGCATCATTAATATAGCTAATATCCATTAAAAAATAAGATTCAATATCGTTAGAAATTTCTTTAGCTATTTCTCTATTATTCTGAGCTATTAAAATTATGGGCAAACCATAAAACAACAAAGAAGAGAGAATTTTAACGTTCATGATAAATTAGTATTGGTGTATTAAAATGTCTTTATTGACCCGATTTTTTACCCTTCTTTTTGGTATTAGGCTTTTTTACGCCAGATTTAATTGTATTTCTATTGATCATCTTATTTTTTTGAACCGTCATTTTACGATGTTGATAAAGATTTTTGAACATGGCACCGTTCATATTCAAACATTCCCCTTCTTTTAGACGCAATTGTTCCCGCTTTTCATTTTGATAAGATCCATCTGGGTTTACTATGATACCGTCACCAAGATTTACTTGATTTTGAATTCGATTTTGTTCCCTATTTCTAATTTGATAGGTTTCACCATCAATCTTCATTATTTGATATCTATTTTGGTTACGCTCGTTAATTTGATCTTGATTTAACCCCGTATTTTCTCGCTTAACTTTATATCTATATTGGTATTCATTTCTATACTTGATACCATCATTATCTAAGCATTCGCCATCTTTTAAAACTAATCTCTTGCGGTCTTTAGTCACATACGAACCGTCTGAGTTGACCACTGTACCATCATTTAAAATGATAGGTTCTTGCAAACGAATTTGATCACGATCGCGAATTTGAAGTACATCGCCATCTACCATCATGAGCCGGTCTTGATCACGATCTTGTACTTGATCTTGGGCAATAGTTATACTTGTTCCCAACATTGTAAATAATAGTAATAAGTATAAATTTTTCATTGTTATAGCTTTAATAAATTAAATTCCTTTAACAAATGTATTTTATCTAACAAAACATCGAAATGACTCAAGTCATTATAGATCAGTTAAATAGATAAATATGACTGTTTTTTACAGTTTATAATTTGCTTGATAAAACTGTGTAGCCGTACCTTAAAAATTTATATTTGAGTTTAGAAACAACATAGCTATACCTCTTTTCCTTTAAGCATTTTGTGCCAATATAGATATGGAAGTATATATTTTTTAAGAATCCAAAGTCGCCAATGTTCTTTTGAAGAATCTTTAATGAGCATTCGTTTTAGCTTAGGGTCTGGTGTAAATTTCTTGGTATAATCAAATTCAGCCAATACCATTTTGCCATAACCTGTAACAAAGGGGCATGAAGAATACCCATCATATTTTTTAGAGCTTAATTTGCCGTTACCTATCAACGACAACATATTTTGTACCACGACCGGGGCCTGTTTACGTATTGCTGCACCGGTTTTAGATGTAGGCACATTGGTTACATCGCCTAAACCAAAAATATTCTTATACTTAGTATGCTGTAAGGAATATTGATTAACATCCATCCATCCAGAAGAATCTGCAAGTGGTGAATTTATTATAAAATCTGGAGCCGTATTTGGTGGTACAAGGTGTAACATGTTGTATTTTATACCTACTAAACCATTCTCTTTTAAAATATCTAGCGTTATCGGATTATGCTCTTTAGATTGCGGACTTACCAAAAACCAAGCTATTTGTTTCTTACTTTCTATTTTTTTTAATTCGTAAGAAAATTTAATATGAATACTTTTTTCATCTATTACTTTCATTAAAGTTTTGGCTATTTCAGGAACCGAAAATATAGCATCGCCGGAGGTTGCAAAAACAACTTTAGTCTTTTTCTTAACACCTATTTTTTTAAAATGGTCATCAGCCAAGTACATAATCTTTTGTGGTGCGCCACCACATTTGTAGGGCTTAGGTGGTTGTGTAAACAATGCTGTACCACCTTTAAAATTTTTAATAACTTGCCACGTATGGTTCGGGTTGGTATAGTTACTACAAACTACCCCTTTATCAATAGCCTCTGATAAACCTTCTACTAAACTGGTATCTAGTTTAAGACCGGGTGCAACAATTAAATATTCATAGACCAATTTTCGGTTAGATTTTAAACCAAGGCTATTGTTCTCTGGATCAATAGAGTTGACACTGTCTTTAATCCAATCTGCATTGGTTGGAATAACTTTTGCCATTGGTCTTTTAGTATTATTATAATCATAAGTGCCTGCACCAACCAAAGTCCAGGCGGGTTGGTACCAATGATCTTCAGATGGTTCTATAATACCTACCTGCAACTTAGGGTTTTTACGTAATAAACTGCTTGCGGTCATTAAACCTGCCGTACCTCCCCCTATAATCAATATTTGATACCTTGATTTCATTTTGTTTGATTTTAATTAAAGCATGGTAGTTGGTTCATGATAATCGGATAGTTTAAATTTTCCCAACTCCTTTATTGCTTTTAGGCCGCCTTTAACATCTATTAAATTGGTATACCCCAATGATTTTAGAATTGACACAAAAACCATTGAACGATATCCGCTTCGACAATGAACATAGTATGTTTTGTTCTTATTTATTTTGGTCATACTATCATTTAAATAGTCAAGTGGAGCATTAATGGCTCCCTCAATATGTTCACTATTGTATTCACTTGCTCTACGTACATCTAATATATTTAAATCGGCATCTATCATTTTATGTGCAAGTGCTTTCACCTCTATAGTTGGTATGGTCTCTATTTTTTTACCGGCTTTTTTCCAAGCATTAATACCGCCTTTTAAATATCCTAAGGTGTTATCAAAACCTATTCGAGCCAAGCGAGTAACCACCTCTTCTTCCCTACCCTTTTCGGCAACTATCAATATTGGCTTTTTAACATCTACAATAGTTGTTCCTACCCAGTTGGCAAAACTTCCGTCAATACCTATATTGTAAGAATCTGGAATATATTCTTTGGCAAAAACCTGAGCTTCTCTAGTATCTATAACAATTGCTGATTCTTCTTTTAATAATGATTCAAATTCATCGACTTTTAATGGTTTAGTCCCTTTTTTGACAACTTCATCAATACTTTCGTACCCTTGTATATTCAACATCACATTCTGAGGAAAATAACCTGGGGGCGGTGTTAAACCAGTGAGAATGGCATCAATAAAATCTTCTTTGCTCATATCTTCTCTTAACGCATAATTGGTCTTTTTTTGATGACCTAAAGTATCGGTAGTTTCATTACTCATCATTTTACCACAAGCACTACCGGCACCATGGCCAGGATATACGATTATATCATCTGGTAAGGGCATAATTTTAGTACGTAACGAATGGTACAAGTGCCCTGCCAATTTTTCTTGGGTCAGCTCAGCTATGACCTTTTGCGCTAAATCTGGTCTACCAACATCACCAATGAACAACGTGTCTCCGGTAAAAAGAGATGTTTCTTTGCCGTTTTCATCAATTAACAAATAACAACTACTCTCCATAGTATGACCAGGAGTATGTATTAATCTAATTTTTGAATTACCCAATTTAAATTCTTCCCCATCTTTACCAACAATAATATTATAAGTCGTTTTCATACTTGTTGGGCCATAAACGATATCTGCACCTGTTTTCTTTGCCAAATCAATATGACCTGAAACAAAATCTGCGTGAAAGTGAGTTTCAAAAACATATTTAATTTTTGCGTTGCGCTCTTTTGCCAATTTTATATATGGTTCAACTTCACGTAATGGGTCTATAATTGCAGCTTCGCCGTTACTTTCTATATAATATGCACCTTGCGCTAAACAGCCTGTATAAATTTGTTCTACTTTCATGATATATAGTAGTTTTAGTTAACATTAAATAGAGTTTAAAAAACTTGTAAACCCTAAAATATTCTAGAATACAAAGCTGAAAAACAGTATTTTAAAACGAAATGACCTACGTCAGTAATACTAAAATCAAAAAAAATAGTGTGGTTGAAAATTCTAGTATTCCGTTGTAAAAATTATCATAGAGATGCTTTTAGAAGAGGTTTCTTAACACGATTAATAGATGCAATGAGTATTGGAATTTTCGAATTACACTAACCCAAAATCTAAATAATAGAAAGAAGACGAAAACTATAATCTGAAGTAATCTATTAATTTTAAGTACTTTTTAAAAGAATAAACTCGCTAATATTAGACCTGTCCATAGCACCAATGATTTCACCATTTTCGGTAACCGGAAAGAAATTATTCTTTTCTTTTTGCATACGTTCCAAAACCTCCGTAATTGGGGTGTCTGCGTCAATAAAACCAACTGACTTATCTAGAATATCGCCCACTAAAAGAGATCTTGATTGTGCATTTTCTATAATTTTTTTCTGATATAGTACACCTTCTACTTGTTGATTATCGAAAACCACAAAATCCTTTTCAGAACTAGTTAAAACCAGTTCTATGACCTCTTCGAGTTTTGTAGTTAAATTCAATAAAGTAATATTGGTCAGCGTAGCTTCTTTTGCAATATGCCCTTCTAAAATAGAATACTGCTTTACCATTTGATTTTCACCGTAGGCCCCGAAAAAAATAAAAAAAGCAATCAATACTAAAAACGGATTAAATAATAACCCAACAATAAAAAATAAAATGGCCAACCCCTGTGCAATACCCGAAGCTATATTAGTAGCTTCTACACGACTTAATCTAAAAGATAAAAGTGCTCTGAGTACGCGACCGCCATCCATTGGAAAAGCAGGTATTAAATTAAAGATTACCAACATTAGGTTTGCAATGAATAGGTAAAACAATAAATTTTGAAACGTAGGTTCATAAAGCTGTTCATCAATTAGAACAGTATCAAAGTTAAAGTAGCTTCGTAAAGGAATTACCAGAGCCTATATGAGAGTAATGATTATGTTAACAGTTGGTCCTGCTAAGGCAATTAACAACTCTTGTTTAGGTTTTTTTGGTATTTCATCTAAGGTTGCCACACCACCTATAGGTAATAAAATAATAGAATTTGTTTTTATATTAAATTTTCTGGCCATAAGGGCATGGCCTAGTTCATGGAGCACTACACAAGCCATAAGGACCAAAATTAAACCTTGACTTATAATAACTTTTTCAAGGTTGCCGCTATTTTCAAACTCTACCAATCCAATCCATATGAGCAACAAAGCGAACGTCCAATGTATCTCAATTTTTATACCTAAAATCTTACCTAATTCCAAGAACCCCTTCATATAAAAAATTTTAATGAATTTATTTCGTAAGCATTTGTTTAACAATGACTTTAGTCATTTGTAAATTTTCACTCAACTACTACATTTGGTTATATCATAGCAATAAAAAGGACTAAATATGAAAAAGATAATTACCCTTACCGTCAATCCCGCCATTGATAAAAGTACTACAGTGGCAGGTATAAAGCCGAATAGTAAACTGCGCTGTGCCGCACCTATTTTTGAAGCTGGTGGTGGTGGCATTAACATTTCTCGTGTTATAAACGAACTAGGAGGTACATCCTTCTGTATGTATATGGCAGGTGGACCAACAGGAACCCAAATGCATGAATTACTAGTTGATTTAGAAATTGAACAACAGGTAATACCAATTGCAGGTTGGTTGCGTGAAAATCTATCAGTAACAGATACAACGAACAACCAACAGTTTAGATTTGGCATGCCCGGTCCTTTTGTGAACGAGTACGAATGGAAAAATTCATTAAGGCAACTAGAGTCGATACTTGCGCCTGGTGATTTTTTGATCGCCAGCGGTAGTCTTTGCCCAGGTATGCCAAAAGATTATTTTGCCCAAGTCTCAAAAATAGCCCAAAATGAAAAAGCAAAATTTATTCTTGACACCTCAGGTGAAGCGCTTATAAATGGTGCGCAAGCAGGCACTTATTTATTAAAGCCCAATCTAGGGGAACTGGCAACGCTTTGCGGCGTAAAGAGTATTTCTTTTTTAGATGTAGAAAAGGTCGCCAAAGAATTTATCAGAAACAATACTTGTGAGATATTGGTAATCTCATTAGGCTCGCAAGGTGCTATTATGGTCACCAATGAAGAAGTGGAATATATTGCGGCCCCTATAGTGCATCAAAAAAGTACCATTGGTGCAGGAGATAGTATGGTTGCAGGTATGGTCTATGCCCTGGCACAAGGCAAACCTTTCACCGAAGTGGTAAAATTCGGTGTAGCCTGTGGCACAGCCGCTACAATGACAGAAGGTACACAACTGTGCAAAAAAAATGATGTGGAAGAATTGAATTCATGGATCATGGCGAATACAACTACAAAGAAAGATTTGAGCGTAAATGCTTAAGACTACAAAACCTTTGAAATATTATATTATGGATTATTATTTTTTAACGCAACTAAAGAATTCATCATTTGCCAATGCACTACTAAAAACTAAAGAGGCTCTGCAAAGAGAAGGTTTCGGTGTGCTTACTGAAATAGATATGAAAGCCACACTTAAAAATAAATTAGATGTAGACTTTCATAATTATAAAATATTAGGGGCATGTAACCCTTCTTTGGCTTATGAGGCATTAAAGGCAGAAGACAAAATTGGAACCATGCTACCTTGTAATGTTATTTTACAAGAAAAAGAGCAGAACTTTATAGAGATTGCCGCAGTAGACCCAGCGGCGTCTATGAAAGCCGTAAATAACGAAGCATTAATAAAAATAGCCGAAACCGTACGCGAAAAACTAAGAACAGTAATAGAGAATATTTCTGTATGATTGATCTAAGTTCAAATGCTCGACAGATACTAAAAGCTCGTTATTTACGCCAAACAGATGGAATAGAAACCCCAGAAGATCTTTTCAAAAGAGTTGCTAAACATATAGCAACCGTAGAAAATGAGAACAAAGATTTATGGTTTGATAGATTCTATAAGGTAATGCGTAATCTTGAATTTCTACCTAATAGTCCTACACTTATGAACGCAGGTTTACCAAATGGTCAGCTTAGTGCCTGTTTTGTACTCCCAGTTGAAGATAATCTTAATGCCATATTCACCACTCTTAAAAATGCTGCTTTAATTCATCATAATAGTGGTGGTACAGGCTATAATTTTTCAAAAATTAGACCGAAAGATGATTTAATTTCTTCATCAGAAGGCTCTTCCACCGGTCCTGTTTCTTTTATGAAAATATATGATACTGCAACGGAATATGTTAAACAAGCAGGTAAACGACGTGGCGCAAATATGGGCATCTTAAATATAAACCATTCTGATATTGAAGAATTTATTTCCTCCAAATCTGATTTACATAGTTTACAGAACTTCAATATTTCAGTAGGTATAACCAATGATTTTATGTACGCCCTTGAAAAAGACAAAGATTGGAAATTGGTCAACCCACGCACAAATAAGATTTCAAAAACTTTGAGTGCCAAAAAACTCTGGGACTTAATAATAGAACAAGCTTTAAAGACAGGCGATCCAGGACTTATTTTTTTAGATACGATTAATCAAAACAATCCACTAAATAAACTAGGTAAAATACAAAGTACCAACCCCTGTGGAGAAGTACCGTTATTCAATTACGAGAGTTGCAATCTTGGCTCTATCAACTTAAAAAAAATGGTAGTACAGAATTCAACCAATATTGAAATAGATTGGAAAAAGCTTGAAAGAACCATTACCATTGCTATTCGGTTTTTAGACAACGTCATAAGTTGTAATTACTTTGTATTACCACAGATTCAAGAAATAACGCTATCTAATAGAAAAATAGGGTTGGGCGTTATGGGGTGGGCAGAACTTTTGATTATGCTCGAGATACCTTATGCTTCTAATAAAGCAGTAGAACTTGCCGAAACTGTTATGAAGTTTATTCATGAAAAAAGTTATAATGCCTCACAATTATTAGCAAAGAAAAGAGGCTGTTTTCCTTCATGGAAACAAAGTAGTTTTTCCCCTCATATGCTTTTGCGCAATGCCACGTGCAATAGTATAGCCCCCACAGGTAGTATCTCAATAATAGCAGACACCTCTTACGCTATTGAACCGCTTTATGCTCTGGCATACAAAAGAACTGGTATACTTGAGAATACCACCCAAATGGAGATAAATGCAACATTCGTTGATAAAATGAAATCTTTGGGGTTATGGTCAGAACACCTACGTTCTGAAATTATTGAAAAGGGTAGTATTCAACATGTAAAAAAAATACCAACTTACCTAAAAATCCTTTTTAAAACAAGTCTAGAAATTTCATGGAAGTATCATTTATTACATCAAAGAGCTTTTCAAAGATATACCGATAATGCTGTATCAAAAACGATAAACTTACCGAATACTACCACGTTTGAAGAAGTATCTGAAATCTACAAAACTGCTTGGAAGTATAAATTGAAAGGAATTACAATTTACCGTAACGGTAGCAGAGACAATCAAATTTTACAATTATGCGGATTCAATAAGGAAGATGTATGCAGTTAAATAAAGCAATACCCAAGAACGAGCGTGATACTATTCAAAAAATACCGAAACAATTTCTTTTGGTAATCACTTTTCTAATATCCTTTCATATAGCAAATGCCCAACATAATTACAGCAATAAATTTAATGAAAAAGGTGGAAAAATTTTCTCGCTAGGGCTTGAACACGTATCTGGTTTTAATACTTCTTTAGAATGTTATTCTCTACGGGCCGGTTACGGTTCAATGCTATTAAAAAATTTGACTATTTCTAGTTTTTTAGACCTCTCAATAACCAATGGTTTTCAAGTAGTAAGAACTTTTGAAAATTCAGCAAAAATTAGACAAGAAAACTTTGGACTTGGCACTTCCTTTCTACTAAGATGGTATCCTTTACATTTGGGAAAAATGAAAGTATTCATTGATGTGGGCGGTGGTATACTCTATACGTTTGAAAGATTTCCTTACCAGGGTACCAAACTTAATTTTACAGCAAGACCAGGTGTAGGTATAGCAATGCATTTTGACGATAATAAACAAATAGTTTTCGGAATAAACAGATTTCATTTGTCTAATGGTCTCGGTTATAATCACCCAAGTAACCCAGCTTTTGATGGCTTAGGGTTATTCACCTCGATAGTTATAAGAAAAAAATAACCTGCCTGACCAAAATCATTTAATAAACTATTTAATGAAACTAACTTATTGGTTGTTAAAGTAATAACGTAAAAAACAAAGAAAATGAAACCATCAATTAATATTTGTCAAAGTTGTGGAATGCCTATGCATCATTTAATTGATTTCGGCACTAATAAAGATAGCACTGTTAACACGGACTACTGCCGATTTTGTTTTGTAAAAGGCAAATTTGTAGATCATGGTATTACACTTGATCAAAAAATAGAACAGAATATCGCATTTGAAGAAAAAAGAGGAATGCGAAGAGAAGATGCCACTATTTTGGCACACAGCACACTACCAAATCTAAGAAGATGGAAAGGTCTTAAACCTGTTGAATAGTGAGAATATAATGGTACTATTTTTTATCTTTTACATCGTTATAGGTGAACAATAAATCGATAACCTATAATTTATAGTTTCAATTACGATTCTATTTTACAACTTCTAGGGTCTTAGGTATTCTTTATACCGCTTCAATCCTTCGTTGACCATTTGAATTGCTGCAGAACTAGTCATGGTAGCTCCAGATATTCCGTCAATAATTACACCGTCATCAATTCTACTATCTAAGTTTTTTTGTATCATAAACGTATCATCTTCTAAATTTATAACTGAACCAATAAACTCATCTTCAAAAGTAGAATGAGTCATTGCTGCCCCATACCCATCACTTTCAGCAAAATGGTCAAATGCTATATTTTTAATTTCCAATGTATTTGTATCCAATAAGACTATTGCCCAGATTGGACCACCAAAACCTAAACCTTGTACAGGCAAAATTACATTATTAGTATTCTTAACTTCAAAAATTGGAAAAGAGCTTGCCTTTTCTCGCTTAGTCATTTTCTTATAAAGTAGTACCGATTGTGTCATGTCAGTACTGGTAACAACATTATTTAAATCTATCTTTTCAAAATTAAAAACATCATCAACTGTTAAGGAGTCTGAAAAAGCAATATCAATAAATTCGCCCAAATCATTTATTACGGAAGGAATAGGCGTAATTACTTTTTCTTGTGTTAAACTAGTATTGTCTATTTGTTTTATAGCCGGTGTTTGATCTTTACAATTAAGCAAGAGAAAGCCAAGCAAAAGCATAATTATTTTAGTTCTCATATGTCTCAACTTATCATTGTTATCTTCTATCGGTCGGAAATTATTCACATGCATTCAAATAATTACTGATGATATAATTTCAAATGTACGGTGGTCAATATATTCTTATTTACTTGTATTCTATTTTACGAATTTCCCAGCCATCACCTTCGCTACGTAATGCAACCAGATTACCCACTAATCGTTTTGCCATAATGGGTGGTAATTTGTATCTCCTTTTGGTCATTTGAATATTATGTCGTCTTTCAAAATATTCTTCAATATGACCAGAAGTATCCACCAATACATCAAAGAATTTTAAATCATAAATCTTTAGTTTAAATTCATTCTCACCCTTATATGCCTTATCAAATAAGACACCTGTGCTGTAACCATCTTTAAATGGATAAATATTTAAAAATTGTGGTTCTATAACAACTTTTCCAGCAGTATCCATAAAGCCTACAACGGTAATACCGTCCTCTACAATTTTACTTATTAAACATCTACCTTCCTTAAACATAGGATATCGTACACCGGATAAATCTAATTTAGATGTATCCGCATTTTTATCCCAATAAATATCATACCTAAAAGGTATTACCAAATCTCCCTTTTCATTTATAAAGCCCCACTGTTCTCCTCTTCTTATAGCTGCCAAACCTTCACTAAAAGGTACAATTTCATCAATATCCTTTAAATCTTGTGCGCTCATTGTAACCGGTAAGAAAAAAACTACTATAAAAAATGTTATAATAAAATATTTCATGATAATTGGGTTTTATGATTTTACAAAAATATTCCGCTACAGTGTATTTAAAAATGATGCTGGTCATGTGAACATCGTTTTTGTCTTCAATTGTACCAATGTAATTGAGTATAGGATGACTTACATCATTTTAATATGCTAATTAACATACTAGTTTTATCTACAAATTTTAAACTAAAAAGATGAAAACAGCAGGCTATATAATACTGGTTGTTCTATTGACCTCTTGCTCTTCAACAAGGTTTATAGATAGTTGGAAAAACAATGAAATTACGGTCTTCAAACCCGAAAAAATGTTGGTTATAGGTATGACGAATAACTTAACGGCTCGTAAAATTTTTGAGGAGAAAATGAAAAATGCCCTTTACCTGAGAGGTATAAATGCGATTGAAAGTAGTGAAGAAATCAGCATGACATTTACCGATTCAAAAAAAAATGAATCAGAAATAGATGTCCTTAAAAAAGAGTTACTGAACAAGGGCTTTGACGCTATTGCAATTACCGCAGTAGTTGGTATAGATGATAAACAAGATTATAATTCTGGTTATTATACTATTGGCAATAATTGGTATCGATTTGGTCGTTACTATTATCGTTTTCAAAATGTATACTACACACCTGAGTATTACTCAAACTATAAAATTTTTCATATAGAAACTTCCATTTACAATTTAAAGACCAGTGATGACGAATCATTAGTTTGGGTGGGTACATTTGATATTGTTGATCCAAATAACATAACTTCTACTATTGAAGACTACGTTAAAAGAATAATACTACAATTGGAAAAAGAAGGTGTTATAAAGTAATTAATTGCCCTATTCTATTTCCAATAAATAGCATTCATTGATTATTAAAATATCTTATGCTTCATTTGGCAGTAGTAGTAAATTAGTACGCATTAATAGTATGCTAATATCTTATTTTTTTTAGTTTACTACTAATTTAGATAGGTCTCTAATTTATTATTTACTGCCAATTTGATATTACTTTCAAAACATCATGTTCAAGTATATCATACTTTTTAAATCTTTAGGTAAACTATCTCGCAAATCTTCCATTTCACCCAAAGAAACATATTTTCTGAGATATATAAAAGTGGTGTCTACATAGCGTTCTGCTACCTCGTTGTCATATTCAAAATCATTAGTTGCTGCCGGATAATCATGAGAACGAACCAAATCTAAGAACTCTGTCATATTTTTAACTTTGGGCTTATTCTTCTTAATTGCCCAACCATTAACGTAGACCGCCTTAAGAAACATAGGTAGTTGAGATATAAACTGTAAAGACTCTTCTGTTGGAATAATATCTCTAAGTGCGTGCATAATTGCTGTAAAAATTCTTCCTGCTTTATCAGGATCATTTGCCATATTCATTTCTTTAGAATAGTCCTTTAAAAAAGTATTACCCTCTGTTGCATATTTATTAAAATTAAGTGCCATGATAGTGTGTTTTTATAATGAGTCATAAATTTTAAAAATTTAGTTAGGTATTGAAATGACACAAGTCATTTTAAGAAAAGAACAACATTAATATTTTTGAACAGAACCAAAAATTAAATTTATGACCGTTAATTTCCAATACCTTCATATGCCTGAAAGCAACTCGCTAAGTGAAATAGTAACCCGTAATCTTCAAAAACTTCAACACAAATATCAGTTTATCATTCGTGCCGAGGTTTTTTTCAAATTGGGAAACAGTACAGATGGCAATGATAAAATCTGTGAAATACAACTTAGTGCTCCAGGACCAAGAATATTTGCAAAATCTAACGAAAACAACTTTGAAAAATCTGCCGCCAATACTTTAAGGGATCTAGAACGCCAATTGAGAAAGCGTAAAGAAAAATTTCAACAGCGTAAAAAAGCTATATAACATGAAAAAAATATTAGTCCCAGTAGATTTTTCTAAGCATTCTGAATATGCTTTACATATTGCAGCGAAAATCGCCAAGCAAGTACAGGCAGAAATTATTGTATTACATATGATGGGTATTTCTGAAGCAATTCTTGCAAAAGATGAAGCCCAAGAATATGAAGAAGCAAAATATTACATGGACCTTGCCAGAAAACGTTTTAAGCCCTTTTTAAACCAAACCTATCTAAAACATATAAAAGTCAGAGAAATTATTCAAAATTATAAAGATTTTAAAGAGTTGAATACCGTGGCCCTAGAACAGCACATTAACCTTATTGTAATGGGCTCACATGGTACCAGTGGTCTAGGCGATGTTTTTGTTGGATCCAACACTGAAAAAGTAGTTAGATCATCAGAAGTACCTGTTCTTGTCGTTAAAACACCAAATTCTGATTTTAAAGTTGAAAACATATTATTCGCATGCGACTTCAAAGAAAGTTCCATTTTAGCCTATAAAAATGTAAGGGAGTTTGCAGCGAGTTTTTCTGCCAAATTAAATCTAATCTACATTAATACGCCATATTACGATTTTAACAGTAATACCGAAATAGCAGAGCGAATATCAAAATTCTTTTATAAGTCTAACACTATTGAGCAAGAGGTTGCTATCTACAATGATTATAGCGTAGAACATGGCCTTATGAACTATTCTAAAAAGGGCAATTTCGATATTCTGGCCATACCAACAAGAGGTAGAAAACCTTTTACCCATTTTCTTTTAGGTAGCAGAAGCATTGGAGAAGATATAGCCAACCATGCAAATTTACCTGTATTGACCTTGAAATCTAAATAGCTGAAGAACAATATCAAGCAACATATTCGCTAAACCCACTTACTATTTTAATAACAAATCAATTCTTTTTAAAATCTTTTTTTCCGATTTTTTTTTCTTCAACAATGAATTGGCAATTGCTTTAGTGGTTTTCTTAATCAATGATTTGATTTTTTTAGTAAAGACCTGTGGATTTTTTTCATAGAATTCTCTAAATTCTTCAAAACACTCATCGCTAGTCTTTTCATATTCTAAAAGCCAATCGAAAACAACTTCAATTTGATCTGCTAAAGCAGTACCACTACTATCTTTAAAATCATCAACCTTACGCCAATACTTTTTTACCATTTCTTCAACTTTATCCCATTCTTTTAAATAAACACTGCCATCACATATGGCAACCGCGTAAAATAATTTGCCTAGGCTTTTATAAAGCTCACTCTTAATTTGATATGTATTTTCCATTTTCAGTAAATCACAATTGAAAATTTTAAATATAGAATGTACTTGCTAAAACATCAATGATTAAAATCATTGTTATTGTTTATTATCAAAAGTATTTTTCATGGAATGAAATGAAAAAGTAAGACCTATGAAAAAAATTTTGATTCCAACAGATTTTTCAAAAAATTCAAAAAATGCCATACGTTATGCACTTGATTTTTTTAAAGAAACTCCTTGCCAGTTTTATTTACTATACATCAACATTGAGGGTTCAAAATTTACAGAAAAGCCTATTTATGAGTTTGGCACAAATATTCTAGTTGAATTAGAGCCGAAAGCCATAAATAAAAAATTAAAAGACTTAGAAAAGTTTATAATGGCGGTTTCCTCAAAAAAAGAACATCATCATTTTACATCAATTTGCGAACAAGGCTATTTTTTAACTTCGGTTCAACGACATATTGAAGAAAAGAAAATAGAGCTCATAATAATGGGTACTAAAGGCGCTTCTGAAATTAAAGAGTTTTTTATTGGTAGCCGTTCTGGCGATGTAATTACAAATGTAGAATGTGATACACTAGTAGTTCCAGAAAATACAAAGTTCAAAGACTTTGAACAAGTAGTATTACCAATTGATTTTGAAATTACCTATGACGATACCACCTTATTTAAAATTTCAAACTATATAATTTCTAAGAGTACACATATTAATTTATTATATGTTACCAAATCGAAAATTCCACTTTTAGAGGAAATTGAAGTACTTCAAAAACAATTTGCAAAGCGTCTCTCTTTAAAAATACCGAATAATGTTAGCTTTCACAGGGTAGTGTCTAAAAAGATAGAAGATGGAATTCAATCATTTTCAAAAAGCATAAATGCAGATTTGATCATAATGGTTTCAAAAGATTATAATTTATTACAAAAAATATTTCTCGATACCACCGTAGAAGAAGTAAGTTTTGAAACAAGCATTCCTCTTCTTTCGCTTCAAGGGTAAAACATTCCATATTTTCTTACATATTTCTAATGACCTATGTCATTGCAATGAAGTTACGAGAGAAATATTTTTAAATAATAATTAAAAAAATTATGACCACAGTTTTAATTCCGACCGATTTTTCTGTTAATGCAATGCATGCTATAAAATATGCACTTGAACTGTACAAATGTGAGCGTACCAACTTCTATTTTTTACATGCATATGCAGACGAGGTCTACGGTCCATTTAAAAACAACGGAGGTAATTCAATAGAAGAGCAAAAAAAAATAACCCGTACTTATGTACATGAGACATTGAAAAAATTAGTAACGGATCTCACCAATACTTACCACAACCCAAAACACCATTTTGAATTTATATCATCTTTTGAGGCATTGGTTGATGCAATTAATACTGTTGTTAACGAAATAAATATTGATTTAACAATAATGGGTACCCAGGGTAAAACCGCAAATAAAAAAATAACCTTTGGTAGCCATACCGTACAAGTATTTAAGTATGTTTCATGTCCTGTTCTGGCCATTCCAGAAAACTATGAATATCAACAACCTAAAAGAATTCTATTTCCTACAGATTATATGCTACCCTATAAACGAAGAGAGCTTAAACTCTTAAATACGTTAGCTGCAGAATTTAAATCGAAAGTACATTGTCTTTATATTTCAGATTTTGAAGACCTAAGTCATAGACAAGCTGACAACAAGTTGTTTTTACAAGAATCTTTACCCGATGCCTATATATTTCATGAGCGTTCGCCCGTTAAAAACAAAGGAGAGGCCATTATGGAATTCATTTTAAAAAATGACATTAATTTATTGGTAATGGTCAATGCAAGACACTCATTTCTTGAAGATATGCTCTATAAATCAACAGTAGACGATATTGGATTAAACCCTAAAATTCCATTCTTGGTTATGCAGAACCTACCAAGATAATATTTAAAAACGCAGCTATGAAAAAGATTCTCTTGCCTACCGACTTTTCCAATAACGCGTGGAACGCAATTTGCTATGCCCTAGAATTTTTTAAAAATGAGAAATGCGAATTTCATATACTTCATACCTATACCCCTATTTTCTACCGAATAGATTATATAATTGGCGGGCCAACTTTTAGCGCTGTCCCAGATAAGGGTGTAGACATTGCTCAAGCAGGCTTAGATAAGACACTAGTAGATATAAAACTTAAATATAAAAACGCCAAACATATTTTTAAGATCAGATCTGCCTTTAATACTCTTACCAACGAGGTTAAAGAACTTACCGAAACTAATAAATTTGATTTTATAGTTATGGGTACACAAGGTGCAACCGGTGCAAAAGAAATTTTTTTAGGAACAAATACAGTGCACATCATAAGAAAATCTACAATTCCCGTATTGACCGTGCCTTCTGGCTATGAGTTTAAAGAAATAAAATCTATTGTTTTCCCAACAGATTATAGACAATCATATCAAAAGAAAAATTTGCACATCTTATATACCCTTGCAAATACGCTTAAAGCTCAATTAACCATATTACATATTAAAGAAGAGTATGATTTGAACGATGAACAGAAGATGAATATAAAAGTTCTTGCAGATCATTTTAAAAAGCTTGAGCCAAGTTTTGTCGAGGAAAGAGGAAAATTAATGCCACAAGCAATTCATGAATATATTGAAGAAAACAAACCTGATCTATTGGTAATGATGAATAGAAAACATTCTTTTTTGGAAAGGCTTAGAGAAAAATCAAATGTAGACGCAATAGGGTTACATATTGCAATTCCTTTTATGACAATACCCGAAAGTCAGCAAGTGCCCGTTAAAAAAATAGATAAAGAAAGAAATTCTGAAACGGTATAACTTTTAAAATATTAACATGTAAAAACTAATGGGTCTCACTGAATATAACGATAGAAAAGAATCATAAAATCTTAATCATAATAAAATGTCAAAAGAGGTAGTATTGAGCATTGATATAGGTGGAACACTAACAAAGGTAGGTCTTGTAAATAGAGAAGGTAAGGTTTTGGATAAAATTGTATTTAAGACCGATGCTCAACATCAGTTCTCAAATTTTATGGACAAATTAAAATTAGAAGTAGATACATTGATAATTAAATGGATAGATGTTATACACATACTTTCTATAGGTGTTGGGGCCCCAAATGCCAATTCATACACGGGGCAAATCGAAAATCCACCAAACTTAAAATGGGGAGGTGTTACACCTATAAAAAAAATTATTGAGCAAACATTCGATCTACCTGTTTCATTAGCTAATGATGCAAATGCAGCGGCTCTTGGAGAAATGCTTTATGGAACTGCAAAAGGGATGAAAAATTTTATAGCGCTAACATTAGGTACTGGTCTGGGAAGCGGAATTATAGTAGACGGTAAACTATTGATTGGAGAACATGGTACTGCTGGTGAAATAGGCCACGTAAATGTTGACCCTGCCGGAAGGATGTGTAATTGTGGATTACAAGGTTGTTTAGAAACGTATGCATCGGTAACCGGTATTAAAAGAACCGTTTTTGAATTAATGGCAGATAGGTGTGAAGATTCACCTTTAAGAAAAATAAATTTTGAGGAAATGACGGGAACCGATATTTCTGATGCTGCACTAAAGGGAGATATAATTGCATTGACAGCTTTTGAAAAAACGGGTGAAATTCTAGGAAGCAAAATGGCCGATACCGTTGCCCATTTAGACCCAGAGGCTTTTATACTGTCTGGAGGGTTGAGCAAAGCTGGCGATATACTTCTAAAGCCGATAAAAAGATATATGCAGAAACGTTTGTTTAATGCATATAAAGGTAAAATCGAGGTACTATTATCGAATGCTACCAGTGCCGAAGCTGTTTTAGGACCAGCAGCTCTAGCATGGTTAGAATTAGACCATTTGACTCATGCATAATAATGATAATAAAATAAATGATTCAATTACAACCAGATATAAATAACTGCACTCTATGAAAAACATACTAATACCAACAGATTTCTCTGAAAATGCATGGAATGCCCTTTTTTATGGAGTATCGTTATTTAATAAAGTTAAGTGTACATTTTACTTGATTGATGTAAATGCTATTAAACCCTATTCAGGTAATGAACCCACCATGTTCATACCTCCAGAAATACTTGAAGAGAGTATTTTAACCCAAAGTAGAAAAAAGCTAAAATCATTACTTGAAAAGATTCAAAAATTACCCTCAAATAATAAGCATACATTTCAAACAAAAGCTGTTTATGGCTTTTTTACCGATTCTATAAAGAAAGAAGTATTGAATAACAAAATTGAACTTATTATAATGGGTACAAAAGGAGCTTCTGGTACAAAAGCCATTTCTATTGGGAGCAATACAGGTAATGTAATTACAAAAGTGCCATGTGCCGTGCTGGCAATACCAGAAAAAACAAAATATCACTACCCAAAGGAAATAGGTTTCCCTACAGATTTTCTTTTGGGCTATGATGCCGAAATTATGAAAAAGATTAAAGATATTATCTTACTTCATCATTCTGCCATTCGGTTTTTATACGTCGCATCAAAAGGTAACGGACTAAGTTTAGACCAATTAAAAAATCGAGAATTTTTAAAAGAATATTTTAAAAATATTGCCTATTCATTTCATATTCTAAAAGAAAAAAAATTAGACATTGCCGTTCAGCATTTTGTTGAAAGCTGCAATTTGGATATGATTGTAATGGTCGCAAAAAACTTAAATTTTATACAACGTATTCTTATTAGACCAAAAGTTGAAAAAATCAGTTACCATACTACTGTTCCGTTTTTGGTAATTCATGAGTAGAATATCCACCTAAAAATCACTTTTCACTCTGTTGAAAATCTATTTTTAATTATGCAAATATGTTCATATAGTTCAATTGTCATAAACAAACCCTATATAGCAAATTATACTCAAAATGTTTACATTACCAATGAAATAAGTTCTATGATTTTAAGGATATTTAATCTTTTTAATTAAATAATTAAATACAAATTTAATTGAACTGACCAAGATCATGGTCAAAGAAATACCTCTACTCTAATTTTATGTCTAATCATAAATTGTATAGACATGTCACGAATTCTTTTACCAACTGATTTTTCCCAAAATTCAATTGAAGCAATTCGTTACGCGTTAAATATCTATAAGAATATAAAAGCAACCTTCTATTTACTCCATACCTACACTCCCCCTATTTATCAAACAGAATACATTATTGGCAGTCCGGGTCAAATTGGTTTAGGTGATGTTTTTCAAGAAAATAGCATGACACAATTAGAGAAATTAAAAGATTTACTAGAACATCAATATCAAAACCCTAACCATACTTTTATTGTTCATTCTGCTTTTAACACACTAATAAGTGAAGTTTTAGAAACTGTGACCGCAGAAAATATTGATGTTATAATAATGGGAACAAAAGGCGTTACCGGTGCCAATGATATTTTATTTGGCACACATACGGTTCACGTAATAAGAAAAGCAAATTGCCCCGTAATTGCCGTTCCGCCAAATTTTGAATATGAAGCTCCTTTAGAAATATTGTTTCCTACTGATTATGAAATTGAATATAAAAAAGAAAATATGAAAAGTTTGTTGGCAATAGCCACCCAACACAAATCAAGAATAAATGTAATGCATGTACGAACAGGCTATGACCTCACTGAAATTCAGCAAAAGAACAAAGTAGTGCTTGAAAAAATATTAGGAAAATATGCATTGTCACATGAATTACCAGACAATGGTATTATAGAGGCAATTAATGAATTTCAGATTAAGTATAAAATAAACCTGCTTGTAATGGTCAAGAATAAACACACATTTTTAGAGCGATTATTTATTGAACCGATAATAAAAAAAATAGGATTACATATTAATGTTCCCTTTATGGTACTCCCACAAAATTAAAATTATGAAGAATATACTGGTTGCCACAGATTTTTCAAACAACTCATATTGTGCACTTTTCTATGCTACCAAACTATTGGCTTCAGAGCCATGTACTTTCTATCTACTAAATGTGTTTAACGAAATGACACCTTTACAACGAAAAAAAACAAAATTACTGGTTGGCAAAAAGCTTTTAAAAAAATTACAAATAGCATCTGAAGAGAATTTAACCAGCACAATGCATAAAATTGTTTTGGACAATGAAAACCCGCAACATCAGTTTCATACCCTATCAAAAAAAGGAATTTTAACAAAAATCATTTTAAAAACCCTTGATACAAACCATATTGATCTGATTGTAATGGGCAATAAGGGTCTTAATGAATCTGCTGATGTTTTCTTTGGCAGCAATACTATTCAGGTTGCCAACAAAATTAATAAATGCCCCATACTTGCCATTCCAGGGGAAATGGAATACAAAGAACCGAATGAAATTGCTTTCATTACAGATTTCAAAAAAGGTTGTACAAAAAATACGATAGAACCATTGTTATCTATAGCCTCAATTACAAGTGCACAGATTAGGGTATTGCATATTACAGAAGAAGAAATTTTAAATACTCAACAAGAGTCTAACAGAAAATTATTAGATATCTGTTTGAAAGATATTGACCATACTTTTTATTGGAGGCAATTATTTGACGATAAGGCAAAAGTTATTCATGAATTTATAGAAAAATTAAACATAGACCTATACGCAATGGTTAACCGCTCTCATAATATTTTCGAAAAACTAACTCATGAACCAGTTATAAAAGATGTTAGTATGTATGCTAAAACTCCTTTTTTAATTCTACCATCGCAAGACTGATTAGAATCATAATAAAACCATTTATAAAAAAATATTTATAAAAAATCCTTAAAAAATAAGCAATGGACAAGAGAATTTTAATACCTACCGATTTTTCTAAAAATGCGCTAAATGCAATTAGGTATGCGCTTAATCTTTATAAAGAAATTAAATGTGAATTTTACTTTTTAAACGTTTTCAGGTTATATAGTTACAACACCGATAGTCTATTTATTCCTGAACCTGGTAGTGGTGAATATGAAGCTGCAAAGAAAAATTCAGAAGAAGAATTTATTAAACTGTTAGATATTTTAGAATTACACCATGACAATTCTAAACATACGTATCACACTATTTCTACTTATAACTTTTTATCAGAAGCCATAAGGCAAACAATTGCAGAAAAAGATATTGATTTGGTGGTTATGGGTACCCAAGGTACTACTGGTACCACCGGTGTCATTTTTGGAACCAATACTGTACAAACTATGGAAAAAATAAGGGAATGCCCCGTTTTGGCTATTCCTGAAACTATTCGTTTTTCCTCACTAAAAGAAATCGTATTTCCAACAGATTATACGACAGCATTCAAACGCAAAGAATTAAAATACTTAATTGAAATCTCTAAAATACACAACGTAAACATTAGAATTTTATATATCGATAAAAATTCTGATTTAAATGAAAAACAGGTAAATAATCAAAAATTACTTGAAGCAATTTTAAGTGAAGTAAATTATAGTTTTCATACGCTATCCAAAAAAAATGTAGCAGATGGTATTACAACATTTGTAGAAAGTAGAAATAGCGATATGATCGCCTTTATAAATAAAAAACACATTTTCTTTAATAATATATTTTCTAAGCCATTAGTCAAAGAAATTGGATATAAGGCTACCATACCTATTTTGGCATTGCACTAAAACTATTTAGAAATTCAATAGGAATAAAAATAAAACTCCTAATAATGCATATCATGCTAAAAACCTACATATCAGAAAAAGAAAGATAGCATGAACCAAACTATACTAAGGCTTAGGCGGTGAGTGCTTTTTACTTAAGAAGTAGATTAAATTAAAAAAATGGAAAATAAAGTAGAAATTGACATCATAAAATCTTCAGGAATACAAGTGAAATTCTCTTTAGACAAACTCCGAAATTCCTTAAAACATAGTGGTGCGGATTATGTAATGATTGAAGAAATTGTAGGTAAGGTTGGTGGAGAAATTTATGATGGTATAACTACTAATGAAATCTACAATAGGGCATTTGCATTATTAAAAAATAAAAAATCGGTATTTGCATCTAGATACAAATTAAAAAAGGCCATATATGAACTTGGTCTAACCGGTTTTCCTTTTGGGCGTTTTATTAGTTCATTATTAAGATATTCTGATTATTCTACTAAATGCAACGTAATTATGGAGGGTGTTTGCGTAACACATGAACTAGATGTGGTTGCAGAAAAAAACGGAGAAACAACAATTATTGAATGTAAGTTTCATGGCGAAGAAGGTTTAAATTGTACTGTAGAAACACCACTGTATATACACTCAAGGTTTAAAGACGTTCATACGTTATGGAATAAAAAACAATCTAAAAATAACAAGTTAAATAAAGGGTGGGTTGTAACTAACACACGTTTTACCGAACATGCCATTAAATATGGAAAATGTGCAGAACTATATTTATTAAGTTGGGATTATCCGCATAAAAATGGTCTGAAAGATAGAATAGACAAATTGGGTTTATATCCCATAACCGCTTCGACATTATTAACTAATAGAGAAAAGCAGTTTTTACTAAGTAGGGATATAGTTTTATACAGACAGCTTTGGAAAGACAAATTCTTTTTAGACCACCTTGGTATTTCCACTTCAAGAAAAGAAAGAATATTAGATGATGTCAATCAACTTTGTTCCATGAAACAATAGAATTCATTTAAATAACTAGGTCATTATACTATTATTGTACTGCATCTGATTTATATCATTGTACGGGAATTTATTGGGTTGTAGTTTGTAAAAACACAAAGGTATGCAATGGCAAAACAACAAATTACATCAAAGCAAAACGAAAAATTAAAAGAGCTGCATTGGAAAATTCAGCAGTGGAAAACTCAATTTCAGGTAATAGATGATGAAATTCTTTTTTTAGAACGTTTGCTTAACAGTTCTGCTTTTAAATCTAATACTCCAAATCTTTTTGAGCGTTTAGAAGATTATAAAACAAAAATAGAAGAACTGAAATATAATCTAAAAACTATTCGCAATTCTATATCTGTTCATGAGAATTCTTTAGGTAAAATATTAGATGTTTCCGAAAATAAAAATAATCAACAATACTATCAAGTTCATAACCAACTTAACACGGATATAAGCAATTGTTACAAAAATTTTCAAACACTGAAATCTGAAATTTTCAATTATACAGGTACCATTCTTATCACCTAAAAAAAGTAGAAACAAAATACGTCTGTTACCTGATTTAAATCATTTACATCAAATATTGGTTATCATAACTTAGATATTATATTAATAAAAGATTTAGGATGAAATCCGAGAAAATAAAATATAATTATACAGAATGGTATAGTGCAGATGAACTAAACGAACACTCTAAAAAATGGTTGTCCGAACTTTTATTCATTAAAGATGAGCAACAGTTTCTGCTCAACCTAATTCAATCTTTTTCAACAAAAAGAATCAGTAAAAATCAACTAGCTCAATTAGAAGATTTTAAAAATTCAATTAATGAAAACGAGATTATGTTGCATAGCAAAATCTCACAGGTAAAAAAACATATGAACCAATTAAAAATTCTGGTTGACGGCGTAAATCAGTTAGAAATGGAACATGGCTATAAGAAAACCCATAAAGAATTATTTAAGAGTATGAACAAATATCTGTTGGATTATAGAACAGTAAAAGAAAGAGGTTTGGCAAAATTAACATCGATAATGAAAACAACAAAACCGTCAAACAACAATGAATAGCTCAAACTTTTTTAAATGAAGTGTAGTTTTGAAAATACTAGTACTTCATTAAACAATCAATTTATAAATGAGGTCTTTAATACAAACTATTTCTACTATCAAGAAGAAATCAGCTCATAATTAAATTTAAAAGAAATATGAAACTACTGGTATATAGTGCAAAAGAATTTGAAATTCCTTTTCTAAAAAAAGCTAATAACAATCGTTTTGAAGTTACCTATACTCAAAATGCATTAAACAGTCAAACAGCATTAAATGCCATTGGCTATAAAGCAATTTCCATTTTTTCAGGAGACGATGCATCAGCCATAGTACTTGAAAAATTATGGAGTATTGGTGTACGCTATATTACTTTACGCTCAAGTGGACACAATAACCTCAATCTAAAAACTGCAAAGCGATTCGGATTTCATGTTGCCAATGCCGCAGACTATTCTCCCCATGCTATTGCCGAACATGCTACCGCCATTTTATTGGCACTAAATAGAAAAATAGTTTTGGCAGATAATCAGGTCCATAATTATAATTTCTCTCAAAATGCTTTAATGGGATATAATTTACATGGTAAAACTGTGGGTATCATTGGTACTGGAAGAATTGGCAGTATTATGGCAAAAATTATGAACGGTTTTGGATGCAAAATTCTTGCATACGACCTTGTCCCTGACCACGACCTTATAGAGCTTTGTAATGTAACATATACCCATTTAGATGTTCTATGTAATGATTCTGATATTATTAGTCTTCACATACCAATGAATTATGAAAATTATCATTTCATTAATAAGGAAAGACTTGCACAAATGAAGAATGATGTAATACTAGTAAATACCGCCAGAGGAGAACTTGTGGACACCAATGCATTAATAGAAGCTTTAGAAGCAAAACTTATCGCAGGATATGCAACTGATGTTTATGAAAAAGAACAAGGTGTTTTCTTTAATGACCATTCTAAAAATGGAATTAAGGATAAACGTTTATGGAAATTGTTAACCTACCCCAATGTGTTGCTAACACCCCACCAAGCTTTCATTACCAAAGAAGCTTTAAAAAATATTGCCGACATAACATTTGAAAATTTACACAATTGGTCTCAAGGCAATATTAGCAAACATGAATTAGGTATGGAATTAATTAATTCATGACAATCTCTACTTCAACTCATTTTTTAGATGGGATGTTAGAAACTTAGGAATCATAAAATGTAAGTGAGAATTAAAAATGAAGATTAATACAATCAAGAACTACAAATTTCTATTTTAGATTCTTTATATTGAATGTAAGACATTAGTCATTTAACTTTTTAATAATGATTGTCGATAACAAATCGACAACAGTAAAAATAAAATTTTGCAGAACCCTCTGTATTCAGGCATTTTAAACAATAGGTTTGAATCCTGTCGAGGTCACAAGAAAACCCCATATATTATGGGGTTTTTTTATACTCAATATTTATCGTTGTTATTAAAATTACTTTTGCCTAAGCGTTAATTTCAATAATACATTTATGCTACTTGTATTATTTTGTACAATATGGAACGTTTACATCTTGGGGCAACATAAAGTTTTAATATTCATATTAACATGCTTTACTGCACATTATACTTAATATAAAATTTAATTCTAATTCAGAAGAATTATAGACCCTTTACAAAGGTTCATTTAAAAATCAAGAGCCTACCTTTATTTTGAGTCACCAAGATAATATCTTCGTTATTAGATGTTTTTATTGTAGTAATATTTTTGGCATCACCACTAGCTAAAAACCCGCTCATCTCGGCAGAAACAATCTTAAAATTACCTTTTCCATCACCTTTTAAGAACAGTCCATTTAAAGCGTCTAAACGACCAATAAAGATTTCATTTCCATAATCATTGCCTACCATTAAAATATCTTTAAAACCATCAGAATCAAAGTCTCCGGTTAACATATCATTTATTGGTGCAAATTGAGCTTCGATAGGGAGTTCATTGATTTTAAATTTGAAATCACCTAGGTTTTCAATATAAACACTTCTATCATAATTACCAGTTAACTCTATGGCTCCTTCTACTTCTTTAGCAGTAAATAAATTTTCTCTACTGACTTTTGCAAAATCTTTATAAAAATTAAATTTTGACCTAAACAACGGACTTTGCTTTGATAAATCTCCCCAAAAGTTTGCTGGGTATGATTTATAATCTCCCTCTTTATTTAATAAATATGTAAATAAAACAGGGTCAATACTGCCATTTGCATCAAAGTCTTTGGCTATTAAATGTACCGGCTTTTCTTTTGTAGGCTGAAAGAAATTATTTCTACCCACATTACCAACTACCAAGTCATCATCTCCATCGTTGTCAAAATCAGCGACCACTATACTCTCCCACCAACCATACAAACCTTTGAAATCAGGGATTTCCTGCTTTACAAATCCGTCGTTTGTATTCCTAAATAGGGTTATTTCAGTTAATTCTCCAACAACAATTAAATCTAGTAACCCATCTTTATCCACATCGGTCCACACTGCATCGGTTATCATACCTAAATTTTCAATTTCGGGAAGTAGGCTTTGCGTAACATCAACTAAATTTCCCTTTTGGTTTTGCAAAAGATAACTATTATCAGAAAGTGGAAATTTACCTGCAGGAGTTCTTCCTCCAACAAATAAATCTTGATATCCATCATTATTAAAATCGGCAGCTACTGCTACAGAACCATTACTGGTAACCAACGGAGATTTATTAGTCGACAAGTTAAAATTACCATTTCCATCATTTATATATAATTGATCATTATATCTACTCAAATCTCCAGAAAACTCATAACTGCCACCAACTAGATACAAGTCTAAATCTCCATCATTATCTAAATCAAACAACACCAAATCCTCTTCTTCTCTCATTTTATCAGCAATCTCTTCAAAAAGAGGTCTATTCGTAAAAATGCCATTACCTTGTTGTTCAAAAATCATAGGTGAGTAACGAGATGAACTGCCAACGATGAAATCTTGAAGTCCATCACCATTAATATCTCCTGTAACTATACTTGGTCCATTTTGAGATAGTTTATGAGGTAAAGTCCGTTGAATACTATAGTCTATAATATCATATTCTTGATGCACATATTTAATACCAAGGCTATCACCAATTTCATTGAATACCTTTTTAGAACTCTCTTTCATAAACGGAAATCCTAAAGCTGCATCTTGACTTGCATTTGCATAATCAATCTCAAATAGGGCATCTTCATTCAGGTCTACAATCTCCTGCAAATTACCATCGGGCCATAATACAGTTATTGCCTTAACTTTGGCGCTTGCACCTAAACCAAAATGAATTTTAGGATCTACGGAAGACATATAACCACGTGTTAAATGATGCTCGTAAAACTGAAAATCGCCATTGGTAAGTGAAACTTTAATTTTTGCTCCTACCCCTAAAGAATTATTTTTAGGCCCTTTTAGTTTTAACTGAATACTATTCGAGTTTTGAATTGTGTTTTCAAAAACAAATGCTTCATCATTTATATTATTTACAACATAGTCCAAATCACCATCATTATCTAAATCCACAAAAGCCGCACCATTAGAAAATGAGGGAATTTTCAATCCCCAATCTTCACTTACGTTATCAAAAGTTAAATCTGCATTATTTTTAAATGCATAATTAGCAACCTTAACTATGGGAATGGAATCTAGCATTTTCGCCTCATTGAGAAACTGCGACATTTCTAATCTAAATTCCCCAAAATCCATATCAGTTATATCTCTTGGAAAACCATTTGTTATTAGTAAATCTCTATTACCATCATTATCAATATCTGCAAACAAAGGAGACCAGCTCCAATCTGTTTTCGACATACCTGCAAGCATTCCTATTTCACTAAAAGGAATTTCAGGACCATTACTTAATTGCAACATATTTCTGCTATACTGATATTCAAACCCAAACCGTTCGTTAAAAAGGTAATTCATATAATTATTACCCGCGATATTGGTCTTCATACGCTCATTAGTTTCGCCAAGCATATCTAATGTTACGATATCCAAATACCCATCATTATTAAAATCCGAAATATCCGAACCCATACTAAACTTACTTTGATGCTTTATATGATTTTTTATATCATTCGTAAACGTACCGTCTTGATTGTTTATATATAATAAATCGTTGGTTAAATAATCATTCGTCACATAAATATCCGGCCATCCATCATAATTTAAATCAGAAATTGCAACACTTAATCCATAACCTTCATAACGTATACCAGCTGCTAAAGTTTGGTCTGTAAAACTACCGTCGCCATTGTTATGATATAATCTATCGTTGCTTATAGCTGTTCCATCCTCAATTTTTTTTCTATAGGTATTTGGCTGATTGTAAGCTTCTTCATTATTTACTATATATAGGTCTAAATACCCATCTTTATCATAATCAAAAAATGTTGCCCCCATGGCATTACCCGTATCTGCAATACCATATTCTTTAGCACGCTCTTCAAATTTTAATTCACCTTTATCGTTTAGCCCTTTATTAATGAAAAGTAGATTTGCTTTTTTGTCTAAAGGTCTTTGCATTGCAGAACACACATAAATGTCTAACCAACCATCAGCATTAATATCTACAACTGCTACAGCGGTATTCCATTTATTTTCCGCTTCTATATTTGCACTAGCGGACACATCGGTAAATTTAAAATTACCGGAATTTAAATAAAGTTTATTTGAAACTTGATTACCTGTAAAGAATAGATCCGATAAGCCATTATTATCAAAATCCCCTACAGCTATACCACCACCGTTAAAAATATATTCTTCTGAGATTATATTGAAACTATCTGTTTCAACAATTGTATTATTAAATGTAATACCTGTTGTTTGTGATGGCAACTGCCTAAAAAGTGTTTTTGACTCATGGGTATTGCAAGAAGATATTGTAAATAGTATAAGCAAGGAAAAGGCTACTAAGTATTTCATATAAAAATTAAAATAATTTTAGAAAGTGTGTTTAAATTAATCTGCAAGAAATAACAAAAATGTGTATTCTAATTTGTTAATAAAGAGCTTTAAAATGAGCAATTAGATGCATAAGATCGTTAATTTTTTTTTCTAAAAAAGAAAAAAACAGCTAATAATTAAAGCTTAGTCTTAATATTCTTTTATAATTATTTATGCTAAGTGCGTTAATGATTTCTAGAAATCTTACTTCAGTCAATAATTCATCTATTCCATTAAATAATAAAATGATTGCCTAGGTTTTACTCCTTTATCCTCAGCATTAATTCTAAAAAATAAAAATCACCATAAACTATAGGGCCATCCATTTCATCATTTTTAGGCCAATTACCAGTACTGTGCTTTAAAATAAACGGAGCCTCTATGTCTATTGGTATTATATATTCTTCACTTTTTAAAGAATTTAAAACTTTATTTGAGTAGTCTAGATAAGCGTCATTGTTGGTATACATGAATAACTCTACCAACGCAGATGCCACTATACTTGCAGCCGAAACATCCTTTACTGCATTGGGAATTTTAGGGTCATCAAAATCCCAATACGGGATTCCATCTTCAGGAAGCTTAGCATGCTGTAAATAAAATGCAGCTGATTGTTCCGCTTGCTCTAAATACTTAGGATCCTGAGTATAACGATAACACATAGTAAAACCATAAATACCCCAAGCTTGCCCCCTAGCCCATGCAGAATTATCATTAAAACCTTGGTGCGTAACTTTACTTTTCACTCCTCCCGAAACAGTATCATAAACCACCACATGATAGCTACTGTTATCTTCTCTAAAATGATTCTTAAGTGTAGTATTAGCATGTTTAACAGCAATATTATGGTAAATACTATCTCCTGAAATTCTTGTAGCTTCAAACAATAGTTCAAGATTCATCATATTATCAATAATTACAGGAAACTCCCAGATATCAGCATTAAAATCCCATGAACGAAGACTACCTACGTTTTCCTTAAATCTAGTAATCAATGTATTCGCACTCTCAACAATTACATCTTTATAATGTTCATTTTTAGTAATTTCAAAACCTTCTCCAAAACTAGAATAGATTTTAAAACCCATGTCATGGGTTCCTCCATTATATTTTTCTTTCTCTATAAATGCAGTCCATTCAACAGCCTTATTTTTAAAAGCTTCTTTACCTGTTAACTTGTATAATTGCCATAAATTACCAGGATAGAAACCACTTGTCCAATCTTTAGATTCGACTACTTTAATTTCTTTAGTTATAGGATTATAACTCCGTGGGATAGATAAGGAGTCTACAGGATACCCCAACAGTTTTTCGTAACGATTTTGCAATAATGAATCTATAGAAATCATCTCTGATATGGACTGTTTTGCAGAGGTATTCTTGCAACTAAGAGCTACAAAAAGAACTAGAGTGACAATTGTAGTAATGCAAATTCTATACATGATATAAAGTGTTGGTTTGTTTTATAAAGTACATACTAAGCATTTGCAATAGTATCTACTATCATTACAAATTGCTTTTTATAAATCTATTCTAAACTAGTAATCGCTTGCACAATTACAGCAACCATAAATACCTCAATTACCCAAGTATATTGATTACTAATGACATAGATTTAATTAGCAAAGTAGATGTAAATTAATAATACAATTCCACAAATACTAAATCCTACAGGTTTTAGGTACTTCCAGTTTTGAATATCAACTTGTTTCGTATATTCTTGAATATAATCAGTTTCCCTTGGTTTAAAGTAACTTACCGTAAACATGATTATTAATGCCAAAGCAAATATTATTCCCATAAGATGTAAAAAATGCGGGAAATAGGTACCATTCTCTATACTAATTGGTCTAACCACATATAAAGCGACCAAGTACGTTATTACACTAAACAAAATTGCCATATTGGCTCCCCTAGCCGTAACACGTTTAGAGAAAATACCAACAATTACAATGGCTAAAATTGGCACACTATGCGTACCGTTCAACTCTTGTAAATATGTGAAAATTCCCCCTTGCACACCATATAAAAGTGGCGCTATAGCCATAGAGAATATAGCTAAAAAGGCTCCAAATATTTTTCCAGCTTTTACAATCTTTACATCAGAAGCGGTCTTATCAATATATTGTTTGTAGAAATCTAACCCAAATAGTGTTACAGAACTATTTAAGGCACTATTGAACGAACTTAAAATAGCCCCGAAAAGAACAGCTGCAAAAAAGCCGACAAATGCTGTAGGAAGTATTTTTTTTACCAACATAGGGTAGGCTTCATCTGCATTTGCCAAATTACCTTTAAAAATATAAAAGGCAATAATACCTGGCAATACCACTATAATTGGTCCTAATATTTTTAGAAATGCAGCTAATAATAGACCTTTTTGACCTTCTTTTAAATTTTTAGCTCCAAGCGCTCTTTGTATAATTGCTTGGTTGGTACCCCAATAATAAAAATTTACAATAATCATACCTGTAAATATGGTCCAAAAAGGCACATCGGAATCAGGACCACCAATAATATCAAATTTTTCGGGAAGGGCTGTAGTCAAAGTAGTTAAACCAGTAAACACATTACCATCACCAATATACATTAAACCAAAAACAGGAATAAGTGTACCACCAATTATCAAACCAACAGCATTAATTGAATCTGACACCGCTACCGCTCGTAAACCTCCAAAAATAGCATAGACACTACCTATTAAACCAATAGACCAAACCGTTATCCAAAGTGCTTGTTCTGGTCCTACACCTAAAGCCTCGGGAATATCAAACATCGTGTTAATCGCTAATGCACCAGAGTATAAAACCGTTGGCAGCATTGATATTGCGTAACCTAATAGAAACAATAATGAAACAATAGTTTTGGTAGATTTACTATATCTATTTTCTAAGAATTGAGGTATTGTGGCTATCCCACTTTTTAAATATTTGGGTAGTAAAACAAAAGCGGTAAACACCATGGCAACGGCAGCTAAAACCTCATACGCAACAATTGGCAATCCGTCTCTAAAAGACACACCATTTACTCCTACAATTTGTTCCGTAGAAAGGTTTGTCAATAATAACGAACCAGCAATGATCGGTCCTGTTAAACTTCTTCCACCTAAGAAATAACCATCAGAGGATTTTTCATCCGTTTTACGCGTTGATACATACGCTATTATAGCTACTAGTAATGTAAACCCTATAAATGAAATAATCCCCATAGTTTATTTGTTCTTAGTGAATTTGATATTAATTAAACCCTATGTTGAAACATATGATAGTATGCTTCATCAGCATTAATTCTATCTTTGAAATCTCGCACAGTAGTTCGCTCATCAATAACAAGTAATTCTATACCTGCTATGTCCGCAAAGTCTTCCATATACTCTGCATTAAGATTTTGACAATTCACTGTATGATGTGCTCCACCTGCTAAAATACACGCGGTTGCCGCAATTTACAAATTTGGTTTGGCATCCCACAAAACTCTTGCAACAGGTAAATTAGGTAAATCTTTGGCAGGTTTTACAGCCTCTACTTTATTTACTACCATTCTAAATCTATTACCCATATCTACCAATGAGACATTCATAGCACTACCAGTTGCTGTATTAAATACTAATCTAGCAGGATCCTCTTTACCTCCTATCCCAAGGATTGTACTTGACACGAAGGTTTATGCTCATTTGCTATAGATGGACAAATTTCTAACATATTCGAACCTAAAACGTATCATCCTTGTGGCGTGAAGTGATACGTGTAGTCTTCCATAAACGAAACACCACCCTCTAAACCTGTATTCATAACTTTTAAAACCCTAACCATAGCGGCAGTTTTCCAATCGCCTTCTCCTCCAAATCCATATCCATCTGCCATTAATTTTTGTACGGCAAGACCCGGTAGTTACTTTAGCTCGCCCAGATTTTCAAAAGTATCGGTAAAGGCTTTAAAATCGCCTTCTTCCAAAAATTTCCGTAAGCCTAACTCTATTTTGGAAGCGTTAATTAATGATTCTCTTTGAAATCAAAACAAGGCTAGAGCCATAAAATATCCTATAGTTAAATTCCCTTTGTTTAAAAGGCTTTAGAAATAGAATCATAATTCATTATTCATAAAATACCATTACCACAACATTTACCTTATTTACTTACGATAAGAACAGAATACTACTGATAAGACAAAAAACTAACCAACTAAATTGTTAATAAATGTTATTTTAGCAAACGATTGACAATCAAACTTGAAGAAAATTTATTTATAGATAATGAAATTAGGTACCGCCTCGCAAAACGAAGATGCTAACACAAAACTCCAGTACTACCAAAAGGAAGACCAGGTTCTATTGTCTGTGGATTGTATAATATTCGGGTTCGACGAAAAAGAATTGAAGGTTCTTCTTGTAAAAAGAAATTTTGAACCAGAAATGGGTAAGTGGTCTTTAATAGGTGGATTTTTAAAGAAAAGTGAAAATCTAGACGAAGTAGCAATACGCGTATTGAATGCCTTAACCGGACTTAAAGATATCTATATGGAACAGCTATATAGTTATAGCCGAATAGATAGAGATCCTGGGCAGAGAACTATTTCTGTTGCCTATTATGCATTGATTGATTTGAATGCGAAAAACTTCGATAAGATTAAGATTGATTCTGCGAAATGGTTTGAAATTAACAAAGTACCACAGTTAATTTTTGATCATAATGAAATGATTGAAAAGGCTATTTTACGTCTAAGACGTAAAGCGCTTGTAAAACCGATCGGATTTGAATTACTTCCGGAAAAATTTACCATGCGCGAACTCCAGAGTTTATATGAATCTATATTAGATAAAAAATTAGATAAACGAAACTTCATTAACAAAGTAAACCTTCTTGATATTTTAGACAAACTCGATGAAAAGGATATGACGAGTTCTAGAAAAGGTTCATTTTTATATCGATTTAATGAAGAGAAATATAAGCGTAAATCTGATGAGGGATTTGATTTCAAAATTTAATTATCTTAAAAAAAGGATATACAACAGCATCTTTTCTCCCCTTTCAAAAAAATGGAAATAATTAATAGACAGTCAAATTTAGCATTCCCTAAATATGATCCTATTGCAATACTAAAATTCAGATTTTCAACTTATTAATACGAGAATAATTACACTCATTAATTAGTCCCTAAAATTACATAGATAACAACAGTAACCACACATAACATAATGGCCATTGGCTTTGTGTATTTCCATTGTTTCATTTCTACATAATCTTCACCCTCTTCAATGGTAGCTTTATGGTTTGGATAGAAGTAAGAAACCAAAAACATTACCACTACGTTCAATACAAATTCTATTCCCCAAATGTGAACGAAATGAATATCGACCTTAAAAATAAATGTTGTTAGAATGTAAAACATTAAACCAACAAGTAACGCAACTTTAGCAGCTATTGCAGAAATTTTCTTAAGAAAAAACCCTGCCAACATTATTGAAGCTATTGGTATAAAGAAAATACCGTTTAATTGCTGTAGCAATTGATACAAACCATCTGGTGCATTTGCCACCATAGGAGCTACCAATATGGCAAATATTGCTAGTACAGTAGAGGTAATCTTACCAATTCTAACCAACTTTTTATCGCTAGCGTTCTTACCAAAATGTCTTTTAAATACGTCAATACTAAAAATTGTAGCCGCACTATTTAAAACACTATTAAAAGTACTTAAAACGGCACCCATGATAATTGCTGCGAATACACCTACAAAACCAATTGGTAGCACCTTTTTAACCAACTCGGGGTAAATCATATCTTGATTCTCATATAAAGAATCACCGAAGTAATAAAACGCAATAACGCCTGGTAAAATAATTATAATCGGTACCAAAATCTTTAAAACACCGGTAAACAATAAACCTTTTTGAGCTTCTACCAAATTCTTGGCACCTAACGCACGCTGAATAATAGTTTGGTTCATACTCCAGAAATACAACTGATTAATAATCAAACCCGTAAAAAGTACTTCAAACGGCAATACAGAATCCTTTGCCCCTATTACATTAAATTTTTCTGGACTATGGTTATATACTTTAGACAAACCATCAAACAAATTACCATCTCCTATACTAACCAAAGCAATGATTGGAATTGCAAGTCCACCAATCAACAACCCATATCCATTTATTGTATCTGAAATGGCAACAGCTTTTAATCCGCCGAAAATGGCATAAATAGAACCTAGTACACCTATACAAATTACGGTAATCCAAAGTCCTTCTTCTTTGGATACCTCTAGAACCTCTGATATATTGAAAATACTCTCAATGTTTATGGCACCAGTATATAATACAATTGGTAATAATGTTACAATAAAAGACACCATTAAAAACAAAGCAACTAGCGTTCTTGTTGTACTATCAAACCTTTTTTCCAAATATTCTGGTATGGTCGTCAAACCCATTTTCAAATACTTTGGAACAAAATATATTGCCGCTACAACTAAAGCCAATGCAGAAGTTACTTCCCAAGCAATTATAATAAATCCGTTCTTGTAAGACGACCCATTCATACCAATTAAATGCTCTGTAGAAATATTCGTCAACAACATGGAGCCTGCAATGACAACGCCTGTTAAACTTCTTCCTCCAAGAAAATAACCGTCTTTAGAGTCCAGTTTTTCTTTTCTAAGTTTATACCATGAATAGAATGCAACAAAAGCAGTAAATGCAATGAAAGTAATAGCTGTATACATGTGTAGATTGGTTGGTTTGGTACTATGGTGTAAAAAAAATGCTCTAGTTGGAAGGGCTAGAGCATTGCTAAACTCAAATAATTAGAATTCTAAAAATTCAATTTTTCGGGTAAATACTTCGATACTAATTCTTTATAATAAGGAAGTAATGCTTTTGCATCTGGTGGTACAGGTGCCTTGGAATATAAATCGTATGGATTGAACTTCTTCACCCACTCAAACATCTCAATATCTTTTGCTGTCATTAAATGCGTGTAATCATTTTCTCTATGCTGAGAGTAAAATGAGTGATAACGGATCATGTAAAGTGCAGGTTCCGGTAAATAATCTTTCATTATCTGGTACAAATATTCATCATGTCCCCAGCTCATTTTTACATTATCCAAACCACAGTTTGGCTCATATACGCCGTACTTTGTATTGTACTTACTATTTGTAGCATCTGGATTTGCACTAAAGAACTCTGGATAGACAATTTTGTCTGAATAAGCGCATCCTACGGGGAAAGTATCTCCTACTACAGCCCACTGTGGCTCACCGAACAAACAAAGTATTTTACCTAAATCATGAATGAATCCAGTAAGTACAAACCAATCTGGGTGACCATCTGCTCTAATTGCCTCAGAAGTCTGTAATAAATGCTGTAACTGATCTAAATCTATATCTGGGTCACTATCATCTACCAATGTATTTAGAAAGTCTACAGCCTCCCAAATTGACATTTCCTTTTTATTGAATTGTAGAAACTCTTTCTCCTTTTCAACTACAAAATCATATGTTTGAAATTCATGATTTATTTTATAAAACTCTTTAACGGTGTCCATCCTATCAGAGTCGACATAGTTTCTAAACTCTTCTTTTTCTTTTGTAGTTTCTTCCGGATCAGGGTATCTCTCTAGTAAGTTATCTTCCCAATCATCAATATTATCCATGGGATGGTTCTGATTGTTGTTCAACGCTTTTTCCATAAAAGTTGTTATTAATGTTTTTGAGTAAGTTGATTTGTTGTTTTGATATGTACAGTATATCTACTTGCAATTTATAGTATTTATGTCATAAATTAATGGATAATACCATCATAAATATGGATTACTTAACAAACCATAGAAACCTAAAAATCTCTACTTCAATAATTTACTGGGCGGGAAACCAAATTGCTTCTTAAAACACCTACTAAAATATAGGGGATCATTGAAGCCAATTAAATCGGTGACTTCAGACACATTATACTTTTTTGTTTTTAATAACTGTGCAGATTTTTTTAATCTAATAGTACGTATGAATTCGTTTGGCGCTAAATCTGTAAGCTCTTTTATTTTGCGGTATAGTTTTGAAGAGCTCATACCCAATTCTTGACATAAATAATTAGTAGTTAAATCTACATCATCTATATTCTTTTCAATAATAGTAGTGATTTGCTCCATTAATTCTTTATCAATGGGTGAGTGAGTGAGCAACCCTATTTCGCTCTCTACCTCGTCAGAAAATTTAGCTTTGAGCTCTAAACGAGTTTTAATGGTATTTACAATTACCGATTTCAATAATGAGGGGTCAAAGGGTTTTACTAGGTAAGAATCTGCCCCAACATCATAGCCCTTAACCTTATCTTCATTTTCCGATAATGCGGTTAAAAGAATCACTGGGATATGACTAATAAATTCGTCGTTCTTTAATTCGTTACAAAATTCTAGACCGTCCATTACCGGCATCATAACATCGGCAACGCACAACATTGGTTTAATTTTTCTACAAAGCTGCAATCCTTCTTTACCGTTTTCAGCCTCATACACCTTGTAGTACGCAGATAAATAGTCAATAAGATATTTTCTTAATTCAATATTATCTTCAATCACTAAAATCTTATCCTTGATTTCTGTATTTGTTGTTTTTCTTTTAATAGGAATAAACGTTTCTGGCTCTTCTACCTCAGTATTAGAAATAAATTCAAAGACCTCTTTTTTAGTATAACTATCTCGACTAATAGGTATTTCTACCGTAAACGTACTCCCTTCATTAGGTTTACTTTCTACAACTATAGTTCCCTTATGTAATTCTACAAGAGATTTTACAAGTGACAGACCAATACCTGAACCTGTATTGTTCTCTTTACTATTGGTGGCTTGGTAAAATCTGGTAAATATTTTTTCTTGACTTTTTAAGGGTATACCAATACCATCATCGCTAACTTCAATAACCAATATTTCACTATTGTTTTCTTTTAGCTTTAGAAATAAATCTACATGACCGTATTTGTTGGTAAACTTAATGGCGTTAGACAAAAGGTTATATAAAATTTTGTCGAATTTATCTCTATCTATCCAACCAAATAGCGTCTCTACTTCGCTATTAATATTCAGTTCTATTTGCTTATTGTAAGCAAACTCCTTAAAAGATTCAAACGTGTTGGTGGTAAATAATAGCACATCTGTTTTAGAAACCTTAAGTTTTAATTCACCCGTTTGTGCCTTTCTAAAATCTAGCACCTGATTCACTAAATTTAAAAGTCTACTTGCATTTTGATGAATTAGATTAAATCTGCTTTTTTGATACTCGCTACTGTTTTCGTTGCTTTCTTCTAACAACTGTTTTGCAGGACCTAATATTAAAGTCAAAGGAGTTCTTAGCTCGTGAGATATATTTGTAAAAAAGCGAAGCTTTTCATTATTCAACTTAATATCGCGTTCCCTATTTACTTTTTCGGTAACAAGTTCTTGCTTTAAACGCAACCTGTTTTTCATTTCTTTCCTTATGAAATATATGATTAAAGCGAATAAGGCTAGAAATAATATCAATGCTTGATAGGTTAACCAAAAAGGAGGAGTTACTGTAATATTATATGAATTTACATCACTCCAAAAACCATCACTATTACTAGATTTAATTTTAAAAGTATAGTCGCCAGGAAACAAGTTGGTGTATTGTACGGTTCTTGAATTACTGGTTGTAGAAATCCAGTTTTCATCAAAACCTTCTAGCATATATTCAAACTTGTTAAGCTTTTCATTTACGTATGAAGGTGCAGAGAATTGAAGTGAAAAATTTCTATTCTTATAATCTAAGGTTACACTTTTAGTTTCGTTTAAATTTTTCTTTAATGGAATTTCGCCATTAATTTCAGTACCTGGATGTATCACCTCATTCTGAATCTTAAACTCAGTAATCATTGGCTTTTTGGCAACTTTGTTCTCACTTATGGCATATGGTGAAAAATAGATAATTCCATTCTTTCCTCCTAAATATATATTGGAATTTTCAAAATTGTAAAAACCACTTGAGCTAAAAACATCTAACCTATTACCACTTTTAACATCATAAATATTGTAATTTTTTAAATTTGATTTTAACCTGGCTACACTGTTACTGTTCATGTTAAACCAGATATCACCATTGGTATAGGTAAGCATATCGGTTATCCACTTATCCCTTAACTCTACAGGTTCCTCTAAAGGATTAAATTCTTTGGTCTCAAAATCAAAAAGACTAATACCTTTTCTTGTTGCCGCCCACAGTCGCCCTTCGTTATCAAACATAATATCACTCACATTATCATGTAGCAATCCTACGTTTGGTGTATCAGTAGATTTATAATATTCAAAAGTGTTTTTATCCCTTAAAAAGTGAACAACCCCAGTCTCGGTAGCAAACCAAATATTGGAATCATCTTGCTTAACGATTTCATTTATTTGATATCCATTTAAAATTATAGCTGTACTATCTGCTTTCTTAAGGCTTTTGGTATTCAATAACACAGTTCCCTCCCCAAAAGAGCCCAATAGTAAATGATTTTCATCTAACGCCTCAAAAGCAAATATTGGTGATTGTTCAAAACCAACCGAAATTTCTTTAGCCGAGTTTGCTTTATAATCATATACCAATAAATTCCCATTCCATAAACCACAGTAAAATATAGTGCCATCTATAGAATAAATACTTGCAATATCTTTTTGGTTGTTATAAAGCGGTAAAAAATCTTCTTCATTTGATATAAAAAGTCCGTTGTGCCTTGTTGCAACTACCACTTTATTATCAAAGGTTTTGCTAAATCCTCTAATTCTTGGAACCTGATTATTTATATGTAAGGAAATGTCCTTATTGCTATTAAACTGATTTTCAAATGGATCATATTTATCCAAACCATCTTCAGTACCAATCCATAACACTCCTGAATCATCAAAAAATAGTGCTGACACCAAATTATCTACCAAAGAGGTATCATCTGGCAATACGGAATAATGCCATTTAAATTCACCTTTACCTATATCTTCTAACTGATCGCAAACTAGTAAACCTCCTAATGTACCTACCCAATATTTACCATCTGGTGCTTGAGTTACTGAAAGAAAATAAGGTCCTAAACCATCTTTAATCCCAGGATCTTCAATTTCAAGGTTTACAAACTCATTAGTGGTTTTATTTAGTTTATAGAGTCCTACTCTAGTACCTATGAAAATATCCGATTTTGCATCTTCATATATAAAGTTTAAGTACGGATTTTTTTCAACCGAATTTGGTATCGAAAGGTTATATATATTTTTTTGAATAATTTCTCCTTCTGCGCCCAAAGTCAATTTAGCTACACCACCAGATTCATAACTACCTATCCATATATCTCCGTTCTTATCTTCAACAATTGCCTTTATATAGTTGAAATTTTTAATTTCTACTTTCTTGAATGTATCCGTTTTACTTTTTAAAATATAGAGTCCACTGTTCTTTGTACCAACCCAAATCCTTTTAAATTTATCGACATAAACAGATCTTATCTCTCCTTCTGGAAGACTGTTTTCATTATTCTTTTCTGGCAAATAGGTGCTAAATGTGTGGGTATCGGTTTTAAAAAGGGACAGACCATTTCTGGTACCGATCCATAAGCTGTTAGAATCCTCATCTAACTCTAAAGCTGTAATATCATCATTATGTAGTTTGGTCTTATCTGTAGAAGAGCTTAAGTAAGATTTAAACTCATAGCCATCAAATCTATTTAAACCAGCGAATGTACCTAACCATAAAAACCCATGTTTATCTTGTACAATATGCCTAACAGCATTATGAGACAACCCACTGTCGTCATTGTAATGTTCAAATTTTATATCCTGAGCCGTTAGGCTTGCAGCAAATAAAATAATACTTATAAATATGCAGAAAACATTTCGCATGTACTGTTTTAAATGTTTGAGTTAGGTTTATTATAAATGTACAAAAGCTTCTGGCAATAGTTTTTTATTACCTTATTAAGGTGTTATACTTTCAATAGTACCTTGTTTTAAATCTATTTTAAAATGATCGGAAGGTTTGCCATTTATACTCTTCTCGAAAATATTGGCCCATAGTCTGTAAGCGCTATTTTCAGATTCTTTCAACTGCTTACAAACTATTTCATATTGTTTTAAACGAGCTTCACCAATATCTGTAAAAGCCAATTCATCTGCACTTCTTAAGCGATAAAAATCATATATCATGTCAAAACCCGTCCAGGCCTTAAAATCACCTCTAGATAAATTGGCGCTATTAAAACTATTGTCAAGATCATCGTTTTGAGCCATTAAAAGCTCTTCACCTGTTTTATGTATAAAAGATTCAACAAATTTTTGAGACCAATCATTTGGCAAAAAACGAAGCCTAACCAATTCCTTTAAATGCCATTGTGTAAAATCTCTATAATTCTCAGCTGTTAAAATGTCTTTATTCCAAATTTCAGGTGCTTGCGTTTCTTTTAAATGATCATGTTCTTGCTCATATAAAGAATACAAACTATTGAAGTTTTTGGCTTTTTCAATCACCACAGTCTCTACTTCAAAATCATTCGTAGAATGTATAGTTAAAATCTTATAACCAGGTGCATAAGCTGCCAATGACGGAGTTTGAATATTGTATAAAGTGTTTCCTTTTGTACTTATTCTTACACCAGTATCATTAATATGCATATGACCACCAAAGTGAATTTCAATACCTGCATCTGCAAATAGCTCTGCTACCTCTTCTTTTGGTACTCGGTGTAATTGCATATTATTTCCACCAAAAAAATGTATCATTTCTTCTGATGCATCGTCATTAAAATCTACCATAGGGTAATGACTAAAAGCAATTAAGACCTTGTTCATTTTTTTAGCCTTCTCTGATACTTTTTTCACCCAATCAATTAAATGTCTTTTTTGTAAAAGCACGTTATTGTAACCAATACTGGCACCTTCAAAATCATTGGCATTTTCAGAAACTTCTGATATTTTTTTTTTGGGCAGATATACATTGGCATCTAGTGCCAATAACCAAACGCCTTCAGTTGGTTCTACCAAATAACTAGCATCTGGGTGCTTATTAAATTCATCAATAGCATAGGTTCTTTTGCTTAATGTAGATGCTTTTATCGCTGTATCAAAAGTATACTCTTCGTAAGCATATTCAGTGAAAGGAGTTTCCCAATACAAATATTCTTTCTTTGGATAAAAACCAAAGGCAGACATTTCATTTAATATATCTTGGTATCCCCATTTTTGAATTCCCGAAGTAATAATCGGTGTAAGCTGACCCGCGACAGTACCCTTAATATTTTTAATAGAACTTGTAATAATTTGCTCTTTACCTCCTACACCTAAAAAATCTGTTTTACCCGCTTCTTGTGTAAAAGGTTTTACAGGATCATGATTTCCCGTAGTTGCAAAAAAGAGTATTCCATGGTCTTTAGAATACTTGTCCAAAATCTTTCGTAAACCCTTAACGTGAACAGGTTGCCCATCATCACTAAAATCTCCTGGCAATGCTACTAATTTAATTCCCTTGGTTACAATATCATCTAGTGCTTCAATAAATGCAAAATAATTTTCATTGAATATTCTGGTAGACTGTAATTGCGCATTCATGGTACGAATGTTCACAAAGCCGCCCGTTTGTGGGTTTTCTATTCCTTTGTAATCGGCATCTGCGAAATGTGCATAGATATCTTGAAAATGGGCATCTGCAATGAATGCAATTTTCGTTTCTTTAAATTCCTCTTCTCTATTATTATCACAAGAAAATATCAAAAATAGCACAGCAACACATAAAAATCTATAGTGCCATCTTATACTAATTTGATTTACTTTTTGACCGTTTCTTTCGGAAACGCATAGCTCTTTTTCCATCCACCTAAATCTATCAACACTTGATCTATTAGTACTCCAGGATCTACCATCCATATTTTCAATGTATGTTTTCCTGCCTTATTTACAATTTGTTTTGCCGTTTGTACCGATGCATTTTTAAGCACATTTTCTTTCCATTCCTCACTACGACCTGTAGTTTCAAAATCTACAAATACCGGTGTAGCATCATCAATAGAAATTGCACAGCGAACACCTATTCCAGCATATGGGGCATGAGTGGGCACCGCTTGTATATTCACATCTACCTCACCAAAATTAAAAGTATAAAAATCATATTCCAAAACCGGACTATTCGCTTTTATTTCCTCTAAATCTACCAAAGGCGTTGCAGTTCTAGGAAGTGCAGTTATGACCTTATTGGTATAGCCCATTCCTTCAAATAACTTCCAATTTGCCTCATTACCTTCTTTCATTCTGGTGAAGTTTTCGGCATGTATAGATACATAACCCTTATCCTCAACAAAACCATTGTAGTTTTTTAATGCCTCGAATTTAGGATTGTAAGCAGATACACCAATGGTAGTAGTTTTCCCTTCTGATATAAATTCAATAGCACTATTCACCTTATAACTCGGCGGAATCAATTGAAAGTCGTGCCCTAGTGGAGCTTCTTTTTTATTCTCGCCTTGGTGAACTTTACTCCAATCGATACTGACCCAAATACGTTTTTCTAAATTATCGGAAGTTAAGGTCCCTTTACTTTCTGATAAACGAATCCAATCTGCCTTGGGTTTTGCTTCCCAATTAACCGTACCCTTACCATTTGCAAAAACATCAATATAATAAGTACTCTTAGTATAGCTATTAAAAACAGGAAGTACATCTGCATAGCTATTAATTACCTTATCATTAACCTCCATCTGATACCCTTCCAAGGCTAAACCCAAACTAGTTTTTTCGCTGCTAGTAATAGTTGATGTTGCTGGCTGTGCAAAAACAGAAAGAAAACGTGGAGCCATCGTTATAATATGATTCCATTTACCATTTTTAAGCACTGTATTGTAGTAATCGGTTTCTTTACGAATTCGATTATAAGCTTCTTCAGATAAAGCCCCAAAAGCATTAGCACTTTGTCTGCCTTGCTTTGCGGTAAACTTGTTCTTAAAACTATACGACCATTTCTGATTTAATTTTGAAGCGCCAATAACCGGATAATACACCAATTGATAAAAAGCATCTTTTCTATAGGCTGGTATTTCAGTATATAAACTTTCAGTAATATCAATTAAACCTTGATAGCTTTCTATGCGTGCTGAAACCTCATCACCATAATGAAACTGTGTTAATTCTGTTTCGCCTTCTTTAGTTACGGGCTCCACCTGGCTCCACGCCATAAACTCCGGTCTTCTTATATACGCCAAGCGGTTATTTTCAAATAATACATCTGTTATTTTAGCTGCAGATGCTTCACCAAATTCACGCGAAGACCAATTTTTGGTATGCTCTTTTACAGACGAACTTTCTTTAAAGTCCTCCATATTCCAAGCCATATCTAAAAACAGTTCAATGTTATATTCATGTGGTTTTATATCACCGCAGTTTAGAATCCAAATATCACGAGATTGGAACTCGTAAGCTTTGGACATTTCTTCCCACATTAAAACCGGATTGGTAGAATTCAACCACAAATAATCATGCGGCCTACCCCAATATGAGGTATGATAGTATACCCCAGCTCCACCAGCTCTTTTTTGCTCTTGCGGATTACTTAATTGACGAATGTACCCGTAGTTGTCATCGGTCCAAACCAAAGTGATATCCTCAGGTAATTTTAGTCCGCTTTGGTAATAATTCAACACCTCTTTATATGGCACAAAAGCTTGTGGAATACTTGATGGTTCTTTCTTGGTCTCCTTTTTTAAAATGGCTCGTTGGTCGGTAATTACACGTTCCAATAAATGTACTTGAGCATCAGTATCATCCTCACCAACGATCATTGGAGAATCATGCTCACCACGCATACCCGTAGTGTAAATACCTTCTAATTTGGCTGTTTCTTTTACTCTTTTGGTGAACAAACTCTTAATGGTTTCTGAATTGGTATCATACCTATACTCCCCCATTTCGTCATGTTTCCATTCGGTATTTATATTACTAAGCATGGGTTCAGCATGCGATGTACCAATAACAATGGCATAATCATCTGCCACAAACTTATTTTCTGGATACGAATAAAAAGGTTTAGTACTAGAATGCATGGCAGGCCAAATAGTATTTGCCCTTAATCGTAATAACAATTCAAATACTTTGGCATAAGTTTTTGGACCTATATCACCAGTTTCTGGCTCATAATTTAAAGCTGCCCAACGTTGTAATCCCCAATCTTCATCGTTTAAAAAGACTCCTCTATACTTTACGGAAGGAGATTTTGAAACTTCTTCTTCTATAGAAATTGAGAGCGACTCTTTTTTTTCTGGTGTAACATCTGCCCACCATTCCCATGGAGATACGCCTATATTTCTGGAAAGTTCTAAAATACCATAAGCTGTTCCTCTTCTATCACTACCTACAACAACTAAAGCTTTCTTAATGGTGGATGTTGGGTTTTCAACTATTTGAATACTATATCGTTCCCATTGATTTTCAATTTCAGAAACATCAATTTTACCAGCAGCGATCATGCTATCAATCCATTTATTCTTACCTATTGTACCGGCAATTATTGTAGTTTCAGACCTACTATCTTTAGTGGAGACAACAGGCTTTTTTCCTGTGATGTTATAAACGTCAGTTGCAAATATATTTGATGCTATAGTTACAACCTTTGCATCTTTCTTATCTACTAAAATAGAGGCAATCGTATTTCCCGCTACTAGTACAAAATCAGAAGTAGCTTGCTCTTGTGCCGCTAATACTGCCACTTGAATGTAAATGAGCGTTACAACTATCTTCTTTATTAAGTTACTTTTTCTTAATTTTCTCATACGTTCCATCTTCAAAAATCACTTTATAATCAGAATCAAATAATGTGGAAGGCACATAATAATCTGTAGAGATTACTTGCGCTCCCGATGCCTTTGCCTTCTCAAATTTTTCATAGCTATTTGTTCTTGCTTCTTTGGTACCGGCATCTGCCCTAGTACGAACCATATACCCTTTAGAAACCAGTTCTTTTATATACGCCAACTCTTTAATCGGATTATTTACTATTCTAAAACCAGCTTCAGGATTACCTTCTTTGCTATTCACAAAAAGCACCCTACCCCTAAGCGATTCATGACCTTGTAAATAATTCTGAATACGCTCTTCTTTTTCATCCAATACAAATAAGAACTTCCCTTTTACACTATTCAAGCTTGGCCACCCCTTTGTTAAAATAGCTTTTTCAAGGGATTCAAAATCACCCCTAACATCATCTGGAGTTATTAATTGACTTGCAGGAAGCACACTTTTTATTTCATCATCAAGCGCATTTAAGGCGCTTTTATCAAATGACAAAGGTTCTCTGGTTTGTAATACTTTTTGATCTTTCGTATTGATGAGAATAATTAAAGGAGTATGATTTGGGTTGTTATCCGACCATTTTTTCAAGGCTTTTAATCCATCAGAAAACAATAAATAGTGGCTTCTAAAATCAATATCCTGAACATGAAACATTTTAAGTCCGGGTTGTTTCAACTTTTCTTCCACATCAAAAGTCAAAGGTTCTTGACCAAGAGATCTTACTATTTCTAATCCTTTAGGGTTAGAAAAATGATTTCCTTTTGGATCATAAAAAACATCCAATTCTAAATTCCGTAAACCTAAATTCAATTGTTCCTCTAAAGAAATATGGGTGTATTGCAAACTTTCTATTTTCTTTGGTTCCACCGTATGTAAGTAGTCGTACAACGGTCTTTCAATCGCAATTTTATATGAATTATGACTACCTATTACTTGAATATCGTTTAGTGACACATGTTTGCTCTTACAGCCTACGAATGCAAAAGCAAATAACAACATACACAAAGCAATGGTCTGTTTCATTATTTTATTTTTTTTGATTTTTGAAGTCGTATATCTTTAGAAGATGACCCTATCATAAATTGATATTCGCCTTTTTCGAACGACCATTGATTAGCTTTTTCATCCCAATACTGCAGGTCATTTTTAGTCACTTTAAATTCAATAGTTTTTGATTCTCCAACATTTAAGCTGATTCTTTCGAACCCTATCAATTTTTTAATAGGTCTTTTTACAGCTGAATTATTAACCGTATAATACAACTGCACTACCTCATCGCCACTAAATGTCCCGGTATTTTTAATTGTTGCAGATATTAAAACAGCATCAGATTCAGACTTTACTTTTAAAGAATCATATTTAAATTGGGTATAACTTAATCCATATCCGAAAGGATACAGTACGTCTCCCTTAAAATACATATATGTTCTACCATTAGACACCTCGTAATCATCCATATCAGGTAAATCTGAAACCGATTTGTAAAAGGTAAATGGCAATCTACCTGCAGGATTGTAATCTCCAAACAATACATCTGCAATGGCAGTACCGCCGGCTTCACCCGGATACCATGCATTTATAATTGCAGGTACATTTTCATCCATCCAATTAATAGCCAAAGAGCTACCAGCAACCAAAACAACAATTAGATCTCTGTTCTCGGCATATATTTCTTTTAAATAATTGACCTGGTCTTCTGGCAACGCTAACGAAGTTCTATCGCGACCTTCCTTTTCAATTGATTTATTAATACCCATTACAGCTATCACATAATCGCTCTCTTTGGCAACCTGCTTGTCCTCCGTATATAAATCGTCTGTAGTTGCTGGTACTTCCCAAAGCAATTGACAAATGGCATCGCCTCCATTATCAAAATACTCTAATTTAATAGCGTATTTTTCACCCGCCTCCATATCTAATTCTACCTGGTCTGTGGTCATACCACGGTTGTGCCATTCATCAACTACCAATTCACCATTCAACCACATACGAACCCCATCATCAGAATTCACCCCAATCTTATACACTCCTGAAAAGTTTGGAGTTATGTAACCAGACCAACGCATAGATTTATGACGAAAGTTGGTAAACGGATCTGGTGGATTATTTACCGGGTCAAAATTCACCACTTTATCAACGCGCGTTTGTGGCGTGCCCTCTAAAAACTTGTCATCATAATATTCTCCGTACAAACCCGGTTCACCAGTTTGGTCATTCACTAAATTTTCAGCTTCAATTAAATTTAAGTTTCTAGCCGCCGTTTTCCATTTTACATAAGTGACCTCTGCCTTATCACCGACTTTATTTCTAATACCTTCTAAAGGTGATATGGGTTTAATTACGGGAAGACCACTATAATCACCAAAAACAACTTGATTAGCATTAAAACCAACAACCGCAATTTTTTTAATATCACTTACATTTAAAGGCAAAATATCATTTTGATTCTTCAACAAAACCATAGATTGTCTAGATGTTTCCAATGCCAGTTCTTGATGCTTTTTAGATCCAATTACATCTGGCGAGATTTTAGTATAAGGGTTGTCGTCAACTTTATCAAAAATCCCTAATTTAAAACGAGCGGTTAAAACCCTTTTTACCGCCTTATCTAAATTTTCTTGGGACACCAGCCCATTTTCATATGCTTTTATTAGGTGTTCAGCATAAATATCGTCTCCACACTCCAAATCAAGTCCACCTTCTAGAGCTACCTTGGCAGCCTCTTCTTTTGTATTCACATATTTGTGCGATTTCTGAATATAGGTGGGCGCACCACAATCACTAACTACGTAACCCTCAAAACCCCATTCATCTCTTAGAACAGTATTCAATAGCCAACCATTTGCAGTACTAGGCACTCCATTTAAAGCGTTGTATGCACTCATAATAGATTGGGCATTACCTTCTTGAACAGCCATTTTATATGCAGGGAAATAATATTCCCGTAAAGATTTTTCTGAAATATTGGCGTTGTAAGCAAACCTATTTTCTTCTTGGTTATTGGCTACAAAATGCTTCGGTGTAGAAACTACTTTTAGATATTTATCATCATCGCCTTGTAATCCCTTGACAAAGGAAACACCAATTCTACTCGTTAAATATGGGTCTTCACCATAAGTTTCAGGAGTTCTACCCCAGCGTGGGTCTCTAGCCATATTAATGGTCGGAGACCAAAATGTCAATAGATCACTATAAACATTCTTTTGATCTTTACCTTGGTTATAGAAATTCCATTTACCCCTAGCTTCATCTGAAATAGCGGTTGAAACTTGTTGTATTAAATTAGGATTCCATGTTGAAGCCAATGCCACTGCTTGCGGAAAAACAGTAAATCGACCACCTTTTACTACACCGTGCAACGCTTCGTTACCATGATAATAATTTTCTATTTCTAATCTTGGAATAGCCTCTGAAGTAGATATCAACAAAGAAACCTTTTCTTCAATAGATAGTCTAGTCATTAAATCATCTACCCTTGTTTCTAACGGTAAATCTTGATTTTGAAATTCCCATTGATTTTGTGAGAAACCAGCTAAGGGAATCAATATAAATATTGCGAATAATGGTACAATTTTCTTAATCGACATAAATCGTATTTTGATAAACTTACTCAGACGGCCTTACTATTTAATAAATTCCACATTTGTCACCTTAACCACAATAGGGTTAGGCCAAACCTTATCATTGTAGAGCCGTTGTGCTCTACTTATTGAGATTTCCAGTAAATCTTTATGTTGAACAAATTGAGATTTAGGTGTGTTTTCCGGCCAATATTCAACCACTAAATCATTCTGCCCTAAAACAGAAACAGCCGTATTTTTAGTTGCCTTCATATTTTTAAGCAGAAAATTTCTTCTAAAACCTTTAAACCAATCTTTTTGACCAGTTATAAAAACATATGCCGTATTTTCATCTTTACCTTTAGTAAACCACATATCGCCATCTTTAATTATAGTTGGCACAGGTCTTACGTTTTTGATCCCTTCACTATTTACATACATCCAAAGGGCAATTTCTCTTAACCGTTCTTCTTGTTCTATTGGAATTTCGCCATTAGGCTTAGGACCAACATTCATTAAAAAGTTACCTCCTTTTGCTCTTATTTCTATTAGTTTTTCAATTAATTCAGTTCCAGTTTTATAAGACTCATTAGTAGGTTTATACTGCCACTGGGTTCCCATGGTCATACAGGTTTCCCATGGTCCTTGCATTGCTGTATTGGGTATACTCTGTTCTGGAGTTTCCATTTCTCCTCTTGTAACTACAATATTTGGGTCTAAAGAATGTACATACTGTACTATAGGTGTTGTTTTAAAAGCATCGAAAAATATTACGTCAATAGGTCCGTAATTGCTCACCAATTCCTTGACCTGTATTTTATCGTACTCCAGCAGTTCTTCATTTTCTGTAATCTGACTCATTCTACTATTTCTTGAAATGAGTTCTCCTTGCTTATTTAAAAAGTTAAAATCTTCAGGAGAAAAATACACACCTACCTTTAGCCCTTGCTTACGTAATGCATTAAAAAGCTCACCAGTAATGTCCTTACCGTAAGGAGTATTCATGATGTTAAAATCAGTGGTTTCCGTATTCCACATGCAAAATCCGTTATGGTGTTTGGTAGTAAATACAACGTATTCAGCACCAGTTATTTTAAATAACCTTGCCCATTCGTCTGCGTTAAACTTATCTGGATAAAATGTTTTAGGAAGTTCATTAAAATACCGATTAACATAATCATCTGATGCTCCTACCAATGAGTGACTTATTACACTACCTAATTGGGAATCAACGCTCCAATGCACAAATATCCCAAATCCCATATCCATAAAATCCTGTTCTAAATCTACCCTATTATTTATTTGTGAATAAATTGTAGAGCAAAAAAGAGCCAATAGAACTGATACCTTGATTCTCATATTTTTATTTTACTGTATTGGTCATTTCCAAAATTAGCTCGCCCCCTTTTACAATATCTTCATGTCTTAAGCTATTAGCTTTTATTGATATTCCGTTAAACTCGGCCTCTGATACATAAAAATTAGCATCACTATTGTTGTTCGCTTTTATGGTAAATAGGTCGCCACTATAAAAATCTTTATTCAATTTAATAGTAACCTCTTCGAAAATAGGGCTTCCTATTTGGTATTCAGGATTAGCTTCTGTACCACCGTTCATTTGAAATATTCCAATTTTAATAAGTACAGCCAAACTGCCCATTAATCCTTGGTCTTCATCTCCATTGTATCCGGTGGATGGTGATAAGCCGCCAAATACAGTTTTCGCCACTTTTCTTGACCAAAATTGGGTTAAATCTGGTCTATTTAATTGACTAAAAATAAAAGCTGATTGTATTGAAGGTTGATTTCCAAAATTGATTGGAATTCTACTATACTCAGGATGTAATTCTACCGAATGTGATGTACCCGCCGTAAAACCTAAATCTTCTGCAGTTTCAAACTGTTCATTTAGCTTTCTAATAGCAGCATCTTCACCTCCCATTAAGCTTGCCAGTCCTTTTATATCATGAGGGACAAACCATGTAGATTGTGCTCCATTAGATTCTATAAAGCCATTTTCTGCTTGGTATGGATCATAATCGGCTTTCCATTTTCCATCAACATTTTTGGGACGCATCCATCCTATTTCGGAATCAAAAACATTTTTATAACTAGAAGATCTCGCCAAGAAATAATCATAATCTTCTTTGTGACCCATCTTTTTCGCTAATTGCGCCAACGTCCAGTCTTGGTACGCATATTCCATGGTTAAACTAGCACCGTCTTGATGGCTACCAAATTTACCTTCTGGAATAGGGTAAGGCACATAACCTTGATCCATATAATATTCTAAGCCACCACCAACATTAGTAGTGTGCTCATAGCCGGCTTTCTCCATAATTCCTCCAGCTAAATGATTTTTCTTTAAAGCTTGGTAAACGTCTTCCAATTCATCTACAATAATTCCTTTTTGTATTGCAGTAACCATAAAAGGTGTAGCACTTGCCCCTGTCATCACGTAGGTATAATTACCTCCCGAAGGACCACGTGGTACGAGTCCGCCATCTTTATAATACTGCATTAAAGAATTTGAAAAGTCATACATTATTTCTGGATACACCAAGCCCCACAACGTGTTTAAAGTCCATTGTGCTCCCCAAAAAGAATCTGAATTAAAATGATTGAACTTAGGTGTACCATTAGCATCTAATGGCAATTGTCCAATCCTAAAAATTTCGCCAGTATTATCAGGATAAGCACCATTTACGTCATTTATAATTCTGCGTCCCTGTAAAGCATGCCATAAATCTGTATAAAATCTTCTTTGATCTTGGTCAGAACCGCCTTTAACATCAATTCTGCCTAATAAACTATTCCATTCTTGTTTTGCTTCACTTCTTACGTTTTCAAATTGCCAGTTAGGTAATTCTGTAATTATATTAAGTTCAGCATTGGCAACCGAGGTATAAGAAATACCCACTTTCATTAAAACATCATTCTTATTTTCATTTAATATGATGAGATAATTTCCTGTACTATCATCTTTTTCAATAGAAGATATTTGAGTATTCAGCTGTACTTTAAAATAAACGGTCATAGGTTTTGGACGCCTATGCGTAGGCTCCATCGTAACTTTTCCTGAAAGTTCATTGTCAAAATTTTGATTCAAAACTCCATCTATGTTACTACTTGGTCCTAATAACGTATTTAAATTAAAAAGTATGGCCTTTTCCTCTTCGTTATCCGGGTAAGTGTATTGATGAAAACCAACTCTTTTAGTACTCGATAGTTGAGCCTCTATTGCATATCTGTCTAATTCAACTTTATGATAACCTGGTATAACAACCTCATTATCATGATTGAATTTTGAATAAAAATCTTTAAAAATATCATCTTTGGTTTTCTCATTGGTAGTTACGGGCATCACTGAAATACCAGACATTTGCCATGCATGAATATGGCTAAAACCTTTTATAGTATCTGTCTTATATCGGTAACCACTTCCCCAAGCGCCACCAATTTGGGTGTCTGGACTCAGGTTGACCATACCAAAAGGTCTACTTGCCGATGAGAAGTAAAACCACCTAGAATTTTCTGTATCTAAAAGCGGATATACCTTTGCCGCATAGTCAATTTCTGGAGCACTGACCGGTTTGGTTTCATTGACCTGTTGTTTACAAGAGCCTAAAAACAAGATTAAAATACTTAGTAAGACAACGCTATTTTTTAATGTGTGAGCAAATGTCATTAGTTTCAATTTAAAGTGTCATTTTATTAAGATTAGCCTCAATCGCATCTAGCATTTCATAGGTAGGAAAACCATTGTTTTGTCTTCTATTTGCTATCGAATACCAATTCTTCCATTTGTCATCGATATCACCAGAACTTCTATGATCAAAAACGATTTTAAGTTTATTCTTTGCCGTTGGCAGCAAAGAAATTGCTTCGTTTAAATACTTTATATCCTTAGTAGTTTCAAACTGCTTTTTAAGCAATGCCATGTTGTGTAATTCTGTTTCAAAAGTTATTAAATCAGAATAAAGCTGAGCAGGTAGAAGAATATAAGAATGGTAAAAATTATCGTTTCTCTTCAATAGTTCATATCCTAATTCTGCCTCTGAAAGTGATTTCTCTAAAACTTCTTTCACTCGTTTTACATTCTCCACATCTCCAATTACACGATTATAATCAAATGGTACAGGAGATTTACCTGGTCTTACGATCGGTGCATTAGAAAGGTATGAAACAGCTTCTCTAATTTCCCATAAATGTTCTACATACCCTTTTCTACCTTCTTGAGCTTCGCTTAACCATTTCATTGATTGAACGGCGTGTTCAGCTGCTTTAGGTGTAAAATATTGTTCTGTCCATTCTTTGTAAAAAGCATCTGCATTAAACGTATCTGGATTGTTACATACTTCACTATAAGCGACCAGGTTCAACAAAAATGGCCTGAAATTTTGACCGTTAACCAAGCAATAATTGTCAGCTTCATATTTCTGAAACATTTCTTTCATTACCAATTCCACCTTCCCTGGATAAGGATTGTGAACGGTATGGTTCAACCAATAACCGGCATGCATATAGGTGCCAAAATCATAACCATCTGTAGTATTTGGTAAATGTTCAAATTCACCAAATCCGTGATCAGACCAAAGTACTGTCCAATCTGTAGGAGGTCTAAAACCTTCGTTCCACATTTCCATACCATCAGAATAACATACGAGTACTTTTTCAGAATTGGGTTTATATTCATCCACTAATTCTCCAAAAGCAGCATAAACCTCATTGAATACTTCAATTTTGCTTTCTCCACAAGTACTTTCATATTCCCAATCCCAAACTTGATGCCGTGGTCGTAAAATAAAAATATCTGTTTTTGACAATGGTGTATGTTCAAAATAATAGCGCCAAGCCTGTAACCAATCTGCTTTATATGTTTTCCAGCAATCTGCTTTCTCGGCATCCATAGGATGGATTTGATAACCTAAAGCAAAATCTACAGCTATCTTCATTCCTTTCTCATGGGCATAATCTATCATTTTCTCCACATAATCAATATCTATTTGATAATCTGGTTTTAAGGCTTTATACTCGGGTCTAATAAAAAACTCGGGTCTACCCAACATATCAAAAAGTTGAATTGAATTGTATCGAAGGCGTACCAGAGAATTGATCATTTCAGTATAACTCTCCCAATCGTATTTTAATAACTCACCTCTGTAGTTTGCCAATTCATCTACATCATTTTCAAAATATGTTAAGTTGGGAACTCTAGGTGGTTCAATTGTTTTTGGTTCAAAATTGTAAATATCATTAACTTTTAATGCTACCGGTGTTTTACCTGTCCAATATTCTAATGGATCTACGCCTAAGACCTGATTTGAGTAATCATATATTGCATATTGTAATCCCTGTACATCTGATCCCGCTATTACAATGACATCAGAATCGGTGTATGTATTTTTAGACCAAATACCACCACGAGGACCTGGTTGTAAATCTGTTAAAACCAATTCCCCATTTGTCGCCATATCCGTGATAATGGTATTGGAATTTGCTGTACCTACTATAAAAACCAAAGATTTATTCGGAATTTCCACACCTTCTTTTACAATGTGCACCTCCTCTTTTAAAACTTTTTCTAAGTCTTTCTTTAAATCATTTATGGTAGAAATTTCAACAGCATTAGAATTTTCACCTGTAATTAAATAAACAGTTGATGGTTGTTCAACACCAGTATTACATGCCAGGCAAAATACCATGCACATGGCAAGTAATAAGAATTGTGTTAATCTATATTTTTTAATCATTCGTTTAGGTCTTTCTATTTACTTAGGTTTTGGGACAATGAATCTTTAAAGTCACATACATATTTGCTCATATTAGGTATAAGATAAAATACAGTTGCAACTACTACTTTAGAATATAATATTGCGATAGAATAAATATGATAAGTTATTCAATGAAATCGAATATCTAAATTTCAAATTAACTGATAAAGAAAAGCGAATCTCAAAATTCCGTTTAAATTGAATATTAATTAATGAACATTTTTTGGCTAAGACAGAAGAATCTAGTCTTTATCGGATATAGTGTAAAATACAGGCAGGTTTTACACCTGCCCATATTAACTCACTCAATAAAAACTAACTTCTTATTTATTTTATACAACTACTAAATATTAATAACCAGGGTTTTGCACCAAAGAACCATCTGACAACTGCAATTCATTTGCAGGTATAGGTCTTAATAAATGAATACTAGCATCAAAAGCTCCATGATCAATAACATGAGGATTGTAAAGTTCTATTCGCTCTTCTAACTTACCTGTTCTTTTAAGCACGGCCCATCTATTATCTTCACCTGCAAGCTCTAATGCTCTTTCATTTAAAATATCGTCAATAGTAACCGAGGTATATTCATTTGCCACGCCAGTAGCGCGCTCACGAACTATATTTAAATGATTTAATGCAGCTGCAGTATTACCTGCTCCTAAATAAGCCTCTGCAGCAATTAAATGTGTACCTGCTACTCTGTATACAAATGTATCTCTAGCACCGTCGGTATCTTCATTAAAATCTTGATCATCAAATTTCTTGAATATTGGGAAATTTGTACGTTCAATATTCAAAGAGTATAAATAATTAACTCCCGGTACATCTTCTGGTAATCCAAAAAGATATTGATCTGGTTGGTATACCCAATATCGATCTAAACGTTCTGCCAATTCTTCCGCATCTAAAGCATTCTTTGGGTAATACACAATCGTATCACCAGCAACAATATTATCTGGACCATCTGGCTCATCGCTATCTGCAATAATTGCACGATGTATTGTGGCATCTTCTCTTGTATCATTATCAGCGAACAAAGAATAAAAGAAAGGAGTAGGCATTGCTCCAAAACTACTTACACCATATGGAGTTGTAGTTCTATTTACACCAGGATAATTAAAAACCTGATTCATAAAAAGTGAATGCTTGTTATTGCTTTTATCTGCCGCTAAACCGCTATTTCCATATTGTACGGCAAACAATATTTCATCATTTTCTTGATTATCATAATCAAAAACCTCAGCATATGATTGACTACGAATATCATAATTACCAATTGCCTGCTCAGCCAATGCTGCAGCAGTATCAAAATCGGCAGAACTACCTGCAGATGTGTACGCTCTTGTAAGATATACCTCTGCCAATAAATGTTGTGCCGCTCTTTTAGATATTCTACCTGTACTAGGGTTATCTATCAATGTAGGAATAGCCTCTTCTAAATCTAAAATTATTTGAGCATATGTTTCAGCCTCAGAAGACCTAGCATAATCTGTACGAATAGTTTGGGCTTCTTCCAGTTCTATAACTACACCACCATATTGCTGCACTAAATTAAAATATGCCAAACCTCTAAGTGCTTTTGCTTGTGCAATACCATAATCTCTATCGCCTAAATTAGCATCGCTCCAGCTTATTTGATTTTCAAACCTATTAATAACGGTATTCGCTTTACCAATTACACTATAGTTATTTGACCAAACCGCTAAGCCTGTGCCAGAGTTTAAATTGAAATAGTCATTAGTTGCGCTAAAAGAGAATATTTCACTTTTACTTGTAAAAATATCTGTGCCCAAAAATTGGTACGTATACTCATTATATACATTTCGCAGACTACTATATACACCGATCACTAATTGATCTGCATTGTCTTGAGTAATAAAATTCTCAGAAGTAATGTCTGAGTATATTTCTTCTTCTAAATAATCCTCGCATGCATAAGACAGCGACAGCATAACCAAGAAGACCGTTATAATCTTTATATATTTAAATAGTTTCATCTTTTTATAGTTTAAAAATTAGTACGATAATTTTAATCCGAATAAAACTGTTTTAACCGAATACCCCATGTTATAGGAATTCTGCAAACCTGTTTCTGGATCTGGACCAGCAAAATCGGTAAAAGTGAATGGATTTTGAACATCAAGTGATAAACGTAACGTGGACATTTTCAACTTGTCTAAAAGGTCTTGAGGAAATGAATAGGCAAGACCAATATTACCAATTCTTACAAACGACATATCTTCATAGAACCAAGGATAAGAAGACTCTCCATATTCTGGTGAAGGATATTTAGCATCAGGATTATTAGGTGTCCAATAATCTTGTTTTAAGCTGTTGAATACAGCACCGTCACCATTGAAACTCGCAAAATTTTGATGAAATTCTGAATGACCGAATACCCCTTGTCTTGTATTCACTTGCACGTTCATTTCAAGATTCTTATAATTGAACGTGTTTGTCATACCTGCAATCCAATCTGGGGATTGAGAACCAATAACCCTTTTATCTTCTTGATTAATTACACCATCACCATTTTGATCAACATATTTATATTGTCCAGGTAATAGTCCAAAAGATTCTGCTTCTGCAGCTTCGTCTATTTGCCAAATACCGTCAACTTCATAATCAAATGTAGCATCAATTGGTGCGCCTACTTGTAAAACACCGTTTAATCTAGAATCTGACCCAACCAAAATCTGGTCTATATCATCATAAAGGGCAAGTATTTCATTATCATTTTTAGTGTAGTTAATATTCGTACGCCATGTAAAATTATCTGTACGTACGTTAACAGTGTTTAAAGTAAGTTCAACACCTCTGTTTCTTACAGAACCAAAATTACCTATGGTACCAGAATCACCAAAACCGGTTACAAAAGATAATTGACGGGCAAGAATACTTCCTTCTGTTTCTTTACTGTAGTATTCAAAACCAAAATTAACTCTACTGTTAAGGATCGATAAGTCTAAGCCAAAGTTATATTCTTTAGAAATTTCCCAAGTTAAATCTGCATTAGAAAGACCTGCAACAGATTTACCAATGCTAAAATCATCACCAAACAAATAACTGTCTTGAGATAAGAAGGCAAGTGAACTATATGGATTAACTGTTTTATCGTTACCAGACTCACCATAGCTTAAACGTAGTTTTAAATTACTAAGCCAGTCTACATCCTTTAAAAATGGTTCTTCACTTGCTCTCCATGCAAAAGCTGCCGATGGAAAGAATGCCCATTTATTACCTACTGCCAATTTAGATGAACCATCGTATCTACCTGTAAAAGTAAATAGGTATCTATCTTTTATATTATAGTTTAAACGACCTGCAAAAGAAGCTAATGTCTCCTTTTCATAAAAACTACCATAGTCTCTAGGTACATCAGAGCCACCTTGTGTATTAAAGAATAAGTAAGCATCAGTATCAAAATTACGTACTTGAATATCACTCCCTTCAGGGTTAGAATAATATATAGAATTGATTAAAGTTGTTTTAAGATTATGACCTTCAGCAATATCAAAATCGAAATCAAGAATATTATCCCAAGTATAAGATGTTTTAAAATCTGATTGATAATGAGACTGAATTCTTGAAGGATCATTTCTAGAAGACTTCGTTAACAAGCCACGATATTCTCCAAAACGTTGTGCAGAAATATTTGGTGAAAATTGTGTTTTAAAGTTGATCCAATCGTTTGGCTTATAGTTGAAAAACACATTTGCAATAACGTCTAAAGATCTATTGTTTAACCTCCATGCACCTTCCGCATCATATATAGGGTTAACAAATCTTAAATCTTGATCATCTGGAAATAGAATAGGCTCTCCGTTTTCATCATAAGGATTAACCGTTGGCGCTAAACGTAACGTACTTCTAAACAATTCTCTACTACCCTGCTCTCTTTCAGAAAGGGCTAAATATGATTTAATACCTACAGTTACCTTATCAGATACCTTTTTAGATAGCGAAGCACTTAAGTTATACCTTTCGTACTCTTCTATTCCCATAACACCTTCGTCATGTAAATAACCTATAGATCCATTGTAGACCAAACCATTACTACCACCAGACATACCAACGGTATGGCTTGTTTGTAAGCCAGATTTTCTAAATGTATCCATCCAATCAGTATATCTACCATTTGCAACATTTGATGCTTCTTCGTTAGAAGATTGAATTTCTGTAGACCTATCTACTTCTACACTATTATAAGATGCAACAGTTCTATCTGTACCTTGCCATGCTCTTGCTCTTAAAACATCATCAACAAACTGAACATATTCAGGACCCGAGTAAAGTTCTGGTATGTTAGTTGCCGAACGCAAACCAAAAGAAGAATCATAAGTAAAAACAGTTTTGCCTTCAATTCCACTTTTAGTTGTAATGATAACAACACCGTTTGCACCTCTAGAACCATAAATAGCGGTTGCGGAAGCATCTTTTAAAATATCCATCTGCTCAATATCAGAAGGATTTAAAACACTGATGTCATCAAAAAATATTCCATCAACCACAAATAGCGGTTTAGAAGGATCATCTGCTAAATCATCACTTACACCATCACGCTCACCACCTTGATTTGCAGTAATAACCGTATTACCACGTATTTTAATAGATAATGGCGCACCAGGCTTAGAGTTTAATGTTCTAACATCAACACCCGCAATACGACCTTGAATTGCTTGACCAATATCGGTCTTTCTCTGTTCTGTTAGTGTTTCACTATCAACTGAAGCAACAGCACCGGTCAAGTCACTTTTCTTTACAGACCCATATCCTATTACTACAACCTCATCTAACTGTGCAGTATCTTCTGTCATAGTTACCGATATGTTAGATTGACCGGAATAAGCTACCTCTACAGGTTTATAACCTAAATAGGATACACTTAATACATTTCCTTCTTCTACTGAAATGCTAAAATTTCCATCAAAATCCGTTACCGTACCATTTGATGTTCCTTTTACTACAATAGATGCTCCTGGAATAGGCATACCCTGGTCATCTGCCACCGTACCCGTTACGCTACTCTGCGCCCATAGTACTGATGACATGCCCAATAAAAGGAATACCATTAATAGTTTTAGTTTTTTCATTTTTGTTATTGTTAAGTTAATTGACTACTAATGTATTGTTAAGACCATGTTAACGAATGGACATATTCATCGGAAATATGGACAGCCATAAAAAAATGAATTATTTTTATCTTGCTAAATCATCAAATAATCTCCTTAATTTTTAAATATTTCATATAGCTATTAGACAAAAAATTACATATTTTCATTTTTCAATACATAACACCATTTAACGTTTAGAATGCTAAATCCATGCTTTGTATTAAAATGTCCATCCCTTAAAACCACAATCGCTGTACTTTGTAGAGCCATTCCAAAACCAATAAATTAATAATGAAAAATTACCTTTCAACCAGTAAATTACTGATGGTAACAGCACTAGCATTAATAGTTAGCTGTACCGAAAACACTAAAGATGAAACCCCTTGGGTAGATTTATTTGACGGCACAACTTTAAACGGTTGGCATAAACTAGGTGGCGATGCTACCTATAATGTAAAAGACGGTGCAATTGTAGGCACTACCACCCATGATACACCGAATACATTTTTGACCACAGATAAAATGTATGATGATTTCATTTTAGAATTAGACTATAAAGTTGATTCGACTATGAATTCTGGTATACAGATTAGAAGTAATAGCATACCTACCTATAGAGATGGTAGAGTACATGGATACCAAGTTGAAATTGATCCATCTGAAAGAGCATGGAGCGGTGGTATATATGACGAGTCTAGACGTGGATGGTTAAACCCAATGACAGACAACCCGGCTGCGCAAAAAGCGTTTAAGCAAAACGACTGGAACCATTATCGTATAGAAGCAATTGGCGACACTATTAAAACCTGGGTAAACGATGTTCCTGCAGCTTACTTAATTGATGATAAAACTGCAAAAGGATTTATCTGTTTGCAAGTACACAGTATACATGATGACCAAAAAGCTGGAACGGATATTATTTGGAAAAATGTAAAAATAGTTACCGATAGCGTTTCTAAATATTCTAGAAAATCGCCACTTACTCCTATCATCACCAAAAATCAATTAACTATTGATGAGAAAAAAGATGGATGGAAATTACTTTGGGATGGAGAAACTACCAACGGGTGGAGAGGTGCCAAGCTAGAAGAGTTCCCAGAACAGGGTTGGAAAATTGAAGATGGAATTTTAAGTGTTCTTTCTTCAGGAGGCGCAGAATCTTCTGCCGGTGGTGATATTGTTACCAAAGAACTGTATGGAGATTTTGAATTAAAAGTAGATTTTAAATTGACACCTGGTGCTAACAGTGGAATCAAGTATTATGTAGATACCAATATTAATAAAGGTGAAGGTTCTTCTATAGGACTAGAATATCAAATATTAGATGACAACCTACATCCAGATGCTAAACTAGGAAATCATGAAGGTAGTAGAACGGTAAGTTCACTATACGATTTAATTCAGGCTGATGTAAATAAACCTATTAACCCAATTGGTGAATGGAATACAGCTTACATTATATCAAAAGATAACCACGTAGAACATTGGTTAAATGGTACAAAGGTTTTAGAATACGAACGAAAGAGCGATGCATACAGAAAGTTAGTTTCTGAAAGTAAATATGCTAAGTGGCCCAATTTTGGAGAATTGGACAAAGGTCAAATTTTACTTCAAGACCACGGTGATTTGGTTTCTTTCAAAAATGTAAAGATTCGTTCAATTAGTAATACTAAAGAATAAACAACATGAGTTCAAATAGAAGAGATTTTATAAAGAAGACTGCAATTGGAGCCGTTGGGGCTACTTTAGTTGGCTCTAGTGCAAATGCTATGACAGCTAAGAGTTATTCCAAAATAATAGGTGCAAACGACAGAATTAATGTTGCAATACAAGGTTTGGGAAGAAGATATGGTGCATATATACCAGCAATAGCCCATAAAAAAAATAACGTAGAGCTTAAATATTTATGTGATGTCATGAAAAGTCAGCGAGATAAAGCTGCTACCGAATTGGCTTCTAAAATTAATTATAAGCCACAATTAGAAAATGACATTCGTAAAATTCTAGATGATAAAGAGGTTGACGCTATATTTATGTCAACTCCAGATCACTGGCATGCTCCTGGTGCATGTATGGCAATGCAAGCCGGTAAACATGTTTTTTTAGAAAAGCCGTGTAGCCATAATCCTCGTGAGGGAGAATTGGTTGTTGCTTATCAAAAGAAATTCAATAAAGTGGTGCAAATGGGTAACCAACAACGTTCAGCACCAGAGTCTCAAGAAATAATAAAAGAAATTCACAATGGTGTTATTGGTGATGTATATAAAGCAACTGCTTTTTATGTTAGTGCCAGAAGTCGTGTACCACATCAAACAAAAGCAAATCCGCCAGAAGGTTTAGATTGGGATTTATTTCAAGGTCCTGCTCCAAGAAGAGCATATACAGATAACACTTGGGATTATAACTGGCACTGGTATGGTTGGGATTATGGTACCGCAGAAATGGGTAATAATGCTACCCATGAATTAGATATTGCACGATGGGCATTAGGTGTAAAATATCCTGAAAAGGTATCTGTTGATGCAGGTAAATATCACTACAAAGATGATGGCTGGGAAATGTATGATACTATGGAAGCTACATTTAAATTTGCTGGCAATAAAACCATAAAATGGGACGGTAACAGTAGAACCGGATATCATAAATACGGCAACAAATATGGTAGAGGTACAATAGTAGCTGGTTCTGAAGGTACAGCTTACATTGATCGTGGCGGATATAAATTATTCGACCAAAAAGGAGGTCTTATCAAAGAAAATATTTCAGCGAATGAAGAAGCAGGTACAGCACTTGGTGGTGGTGGCGATATGTCAACATTGCACACGGTTAACTTTTTTGATGCAATAAGAGGTAAAGCTGAATTAACTTCACCAATAGATGAAGGTGCTATTAGCCAAATGCTTACGCATTACGCAAATATAGCGTCAAGAATAGATGACTCTTTTGAAATAGATGAAACAACTGGTCGTATATTTAATAGAGAGGCTATGAAATTATGGTCTAGATCCTATGAGCCAGGTTGGGAAATTAAACCTGTATAATCTCTTCATATTAATAAGATTAAAAACACTACTGCATCTACTTTTCTATAGAGTTTGGAAAGTATCTAGAATGATAAAGGTGTAGTACAATCTAAAAGTAAATAAACTAGATACTATGTTTTAAACAACATAGTATCTAGTACTACTTATCATAAATCAACTTACCGTAAAACCTATGAAAAAGCATATTTGCATATGTCTTATCACCCTTTCTATTTTCTATTGTCAAGCTCAAAATAGTACCAGTGATATCAATTTGAGAACTACTTTCAACAGTCCTGTTGAAATAAGTGAAGTATCAACAGACACGTATTTATTAGATTTTGGTAAAGCATATTTTGGTACAGTTGAATTGAAAAGTACGACAACTCAAAACGATTCGTTAGTCATTCACCTTGGTGAAAAATTAAATGCACAAAATAGAATAGACAGAAATCCAGGTGGGTCTATTAGATATCAAAGAATTGTATTGCATAATCTACAAGCAAATACGATTACCAATATTGAAGTGATCCCTAACAAAAGAAATACATCTGGTGCAGCTATACTGTTACCTAATAGTATAGGCGTAGTTATGCCTTTTAGGTATTGTGAAATTGAGAATTTAAAAATACCTATTGAAAATATAGAAGTCTTTCAAAAAGCGACACATAATAATTTTAATGAAGAAGCAAGTAGTTTCTCCTCATCAAATGCAATATTAGACTCTATATGGAAACTTTGTAAGCATACTATTAAAGCTACCAGTTTTACGGGTTATTATATAGATGGTGACCGTGAAAGAATACCGTATGAAGCAGATGCCTATATAAATCAACTAAGTCATTATAGCGTAGATAGTCTTTATGCTATGGGAAGAAGAACCAATGCCTACTTTATAAAAAACCCAACTTGGCCTACAGAATGGTTGCTACATACCGTACCCATGTTTTATGCAGATTATATGTATACGGGCGATTTGGAACCACTGAAGGAGCATTATGAGAATCTAAAGTTAAAGACTTTAATGGATTTGGAACGTGAAGACGGACTCATCAGCTCTTCTTCTCCGCAAATGAACGAAGAGTTAATTATAAAATTAGGTTTCAAGAAACCAGACACCAAAATTAAAGACATTATAGATTGGCCACCGGCACAAAAAGATACAGGTTGGGAATTGGCTACCGCAGAAGGCGAAAGAGATGGTTATGAAATAGTACCAGTGAATACAGTCGTTAATTCTTTTTATTACTACAACCTTGTCCTAATGGCAAAGGTTGCTGAATTTCTTGAAAAAGACGATGATGTTGTATTTTTTCAAAATAAGGCTGCAACCATCAAGAGCGTTATTAACACTAAACTATTTGATACTAAAAAAGGGTATTACTTAGATGGAGAAAACTCTACTCATTCTTCTTTACATGGCAATATGATGCCACTAGCTTTTGGTCTAGTACCTAAAGAACATATTAAATCCGTTACAGATTTTATAAAAACCAGAGGAATGGCTTGTAGTGTTTATGGGTCTCAATACTTATTAGAAGGATTATATAAAAGTGGCGAGGCACAGTACGCATTAGACCTAATCACAGAAACAGAAAGCGATAGAAGTTGGTGGAATATGATTGAAATAGGTGCAACCATGACTTTAGAAGCTTGGGATGTAAAGTACAAACCGAATTCTGATTGGAATCATGCTTGGGGTACAGCGCCTTTGAACATTACTACTCGTTACATGTGGGGTATAAAACCAAAAATAGCCGGTTTTAAAGTAGCTGAAATTAAACCTCAATTGGCAGACTTAACTTTTTCCAATATTAAAGTACCTACAAAAAACGGCATCATAACCGCTAGCTTTAAAAAAGACAAGAATACAGAGCATTACAGCATTGAGATTCCTAAGGAAATGACCGCAGAATTTACAGTTCCCCCAATTTTTTCAAAAATTAAACATAATGGTAAAAAGGTAAAAATAACCAATAACACTGTATACTTTACAAGTGGTGTTCATACCATTGAATTGAAACAATAAATAGTACAATATGAACTTATTTAGTATAGAAAACAAAGTAATATTAATTACCGGAGGTGGCGGAGTACTTGGCGGTGAAATGGCTAATTACTTACTTTCAAATGGCGCTACAATCGTTATTTTAGATTACAAAGAAGACATTGTAAACGCAGCCGTTGAAAAACTTAAAACCATAGGCGATAATGTATCCGGTTTTGTGTGTAATGCCTTAGATGAAGAAAGTCTAATTAGAGTTTCAGATGAAATTATAGCGCAACATGGTAAAATAGATATCCTAATAAATGCTGCAGGCGGTAATATGCCTGGTGCAACTATAGGTGTTGACCAAACTATTTTTGATGTAAACATTGATCACTTTAAAAAAGTGGTAGACCTTAATCTATTTGGCAGCATTCTACCCGCAATGGTTTTCGGCAAAGAAATGGTAAAGAATAAACAAGGTGTTATCATTAATATATCATCAATGACTGCACAAAGTGCAATCACTAGGGTGGTAGGCTATTCTGCATCAAAAGCAGCTATAGATAATTTCACGAAATGGTTGTCTGTAGAATTAGCTACAAAATTTGGAGAAGGTTTACGTGTTAATGCTATTGCTCCCGGTTTTTTTATCGGAAATCAAAATAGAAATCTTTTAATTGACCAAGAAACCGGTAATTTTACTGACAGAGGTGATACCATTATTAGAAATACACCCATGAAAAGATTTGGTGAGACGGACGAATTAAATGGTACTATTCATTACCTATGCGCAGAGGCATCAAAATTTGTAACTGGCGTAGTAGTCCCAATTGACGGAGGTTTTAGTGCTTTTAGTGGAGTTTAATAAAATATAATTTAGAAAAATGGAACAAACATGGCGTTGGTACGGTCCAAATGACCCCGTATCATTATCAGATATTAGACAAGCAGGTGCAACAGGTGTAGTTAGTGCTTTGCATCATATTCCTAATGGCATGGTATGGCCGGTAGAGGAAATTATTGAGCGTAAAAATATAATAGAAGCCGCTGGCTTAACATGGTCTGTTGTAGAGAGCGTTCCCATTCATGAACAAATAAAAACCCAAAAAGGGGATTATAAAGTTTATTATGAGAACTATAAACAAACCATTGCTAACCTCGGTCAATGTGGTATAGATACGGTCTGTTACAACTTCATGCCTGTATTAGATTGGACACGGACCAATCTAGATTATGAAATAGAAGATGGCTCTACCGCACTACGTTTTGAAGCTGCTGCTTTCGCGGCCTTTGAATTATTTCTATTGAAAAGACCAGGATCTAAAGATACCTACTCAGAAGCCCAAAAAACTGCCGCTAAAGAATACTTAAAGTCGCTTTCTGAAGACGATAAAACCAAATTAATCAGCAATATTATAGCTGGTCTACCTGGTGCAGAAGAAGGATATTCTCTAGAAGAGTTCAATACAATTTTAGCTACCTATGACGCTATTGGACCAAAAGAACTTAAAGATAATTTATTCGAATTTTTATCTAATATTATTCCGGTAGCTGAAAAGGCTGGTGTGCGTATGTGTATTCATCCTGATGACCCTCCATTTCCTATTTTAGGACTTCCAAGAGTTGTAAGTACAGAGCAAGATATCATTGACCTTTACAATGCTGTTGATAGCCCAAACAACGGACTTACATTTTGCACAGGTTCATTTGGTGTTAGACCAGATAATGACTTACCAGGAATGATAGAGCGCTTAGGTGATCGTATTCATTTTATTCATTTACGAAGTACACAGCGTGATGCCGATGGTAATTTTCATGAAGCAAATCATTTAGAAGGAGATGTAGATATGTTTTTGGTTATGCAGGCATTGATAAAAGAACAAGAAAAGAGAAAAGCCTCTGGCAGAACAGATACTAGAATGCCATTACGCCCAGATCATGGCCATAAAATGTTAGATGATTTAAGAAAGAAAACAAACCCAGGTTACTCTGGCATAGGTAGACTAAGAGGTTTAGCTGAGCTACGAGGTCTAGAAATGGGCATTAGAAAAAGTTTTAAATAGCTTGGTAATTATTTATCAAGTGCTTGAAGTTCTTTCTCTGTAAATTCCATACCAGAGGAAGACTTTACATTTCTTAGTTCCTGTATACGTGTGGTGCTCAATCTTTTTGGTTTATCAGAAAAAGCATTGGTTACATATGATATAATATTGGCAATATCTTTATCGGTTATACTCTCATTACGTATAAGACCAGGCATTGCCAAGTTTATATTATAAAGTTCACCATTAACGTGTACAGGTCCTTCAAGACCATGTAATATTATAAGGGCCAATCTCTCTGTATTTTTTACATGCTCAGAGTTCATTAAAGGAGGTGCCAAACCTTCTATGCCCTTTCCTCCGGCTCCATGACAAGATGCACAAATTTGAAAAAACATTCTTGCACCACTAGTGCGGGTATCTTCTTTAGTTTTTTCTTTAGTAAAAATGGCGTTCATCTTACCTGCATTCTTATCTGAAATAGTTCTTGCCAACTTGTTTACAAACGGCGTATGCTTTAAACTATCCATGATAACGAAATTGTTGTAGACCTCTGTATCTACAGCAGACAAACCACCAATTACAGCATCTGCTAAAGTGTTATTGTCCGGTTTTCTTGTTAAGATTTTCATCATAACAGGTGTGAATTTCCTTTCATCTAAACTCATCCAAGTTCCTAAACTATTCCCTAAGTACAAGTCCAATTCTATTTCATTACGTTCTATCACATTATTAAATAAAACTAGCGCCTTTTCTATATGCGCTGTGGATGCAAATTCCTTTAATAGGACCAAGCCATGAGAAGCTACTTGACTATTACTCTTATCTATTATGGTTATCAAGAAATCAAACGATAAGGCATTCAAGCCCTCCAGCACATACAATGCATGAATTTGACTCCACTGATTTTCAGAATTAAGTGCTACTTCTTTTACTTCATCAATTACATCTTTAACTTCTTTAAAAATTAGAAAATGCTGTGCACGGTCTCGAATCCAACCATTATCGTTAGATAGTAATTTCACCAGTTCACTTCCGTTCAAAGCATTAAAGTCAGGTATTTTATCAGCTGTAGAATTCTCGTGAGCAACTTTTAGTATCCTCCCAAAGTTTATAATAGTGTCCAATTCCTTAGCCTTTGCCTTATCTCTTAGATACGGACTCATGTACGCATGATGACCTATCATCCCTCTATGCATATCCACTATATACATACTACCTTCTGGACCATTTTTTAAACTTACAGGTCTAAAACCTTCATCGGTAGAAGTTATAAATTCCTTTTCTTGCCAAGCTTGTTTTGCAATAACAGAATCTCCCGTAAAAGTCAATAGTGCTCGCTTTACTAAATTACCTTCTGGTATACAGATAAAAACATTTTCGTCATAAGATTCTGTAAACTCACCTCCCCTATACACTAAAGGACTGCATGCAGCGGTTGCATTTACTAAAATGCTATCAGCATTTAAAACACCTTTTGCATACCCCCTATTAACCGAACCAGCAAATACAGGATATACCCTTTGATCACTAGTCAGAAGCTTATCTAAACTAGATTTTGGCGTGAAAAATTTATTATTGATAAATGTATTTGGCAGAGCATAATCCCCTAGTAATATTCTAGAATTATCATTGTAATATAACCTCCCAAAATTATCATGGGTAATACCCCATTGTCCCCTAAAAGTTGTAGGTTCTTTTTCCCATTTCCCAGCTTTTCTTCTATATCTAAAATTAGATTTCGCATTATAAATCCAATTATCAATATTTAATTCTAGTCCGTTTGGTTGATGCTCCGGATTTCCCTCAACAGCATACATAGAATCTACCATCACCTTATTTACAGGCTTATCATCTTTAATATCAACAAACCATAAATATGGTGGTTCTGCATATAACAATCCGCCATAGACATGTGCCAATGCACGGGGCATCACTAGGCTATCCATAAAAACTTTTGAATGATCAGCAATACCGTCATTATCCAAATCTTCCAGAATAACAATACTACCAGAAGGGTCTTCTTCACCAGACCCTTGTAAATCATTCATGTAACCCGGCATCTGTGCTACCCAAACTCGACCTTTTGCATCAAAATCTATAGCCACCGGCGCTTTTAAAAGTGGCTCTGCAGCTATCACTTTTAAATTAAATCCGTCTTCAATTTTATAAGAATCTAAAGCAACTATAGTTTCATTAAACTTAGATTGACAAGAAAATAATAGTGATGAAATAATTAGTAAGAATAAAAATGATATGCGCATGAAACTATATGTGATTATAACCTAAATATTAATTTATTTTTTCGATACTAAGAATTATAATTTAAGACCATTCCTAATACCTAATTCCAAACCAGAAAGTTGAGCCAAACCTATTGCCCTGCCTATTAAGGAGTAACCGGAGTAGAATTCATCTATTCTTTTTTTGTCATCTAAAAGTACGTGACCATGATCAGGTCTCATAGGAATATTAACGATGCCCTTACCGTTGTTTACTCTTTTCTGTTGTTCTATTATAATAGCTTTCATTACCTCTTGCATAGGTACTGAACCATTTAAATGATCAGCTTCATAAAAACTACCATCTTCTAAACGCTTAACATTTCTTAAATGTAGAAAGTGGATTTTATCCCCGAAATCTTCAATCATCTTAACCAGGTTGTTTTCTTCGGATGCTCCTAACGACCCTGAGCAGAATGTTAATCCATTACTAGTGGATGGACAACACTCAAGTATAAACTTAATATCTTGGTAATTAGAAACGATTCTTGGAACACCAAAAACTGAAAATGGTGGATCATCTGGGTGGATTGCCATACGAATGCCAATTTTTTCCGCTTCTGGTATTACAGCATTTAAAAAATAAGATAAATTATTTTGTAAACTTTCCTTACCAATTTTTAAAACAGCCGCATGATTTGTTTTAAAATCATCTAAGGCAATCAACTTCCTAGAACCTGGCATACCAGCCAAAATCGCATTTTTTAGATTTATTTTTTCAATATCCGTTAGTGCCTCAAAATAATTTTTGGCTTGTTTACAAATAGCATCTGAATAAGATTGTTCTGCGTTTTCACGAGCCAATATGTATAAATCAAAAGCTGCTGCCGCGATAGGATCAAAATTTAGAGCTGATGCTCCTGAGGGTAATTTAAAATCTAAATCGGTTCGTGTCCAATCAATTAATTGCATAAAATTATAGCAAACATCATAAATACCATTTTCAGCAAGGTTTTTAAGCGTTTGAATATAATTAGCAATGTACCGATCTCTGTTAGTAAGCCCATACTTAATATCTGCATGGATATTAACACTTTCAACAACGGACCATTCCATTCCGTTAGCTTCAATTTGTGATTTCAAGTTAGCAATTGAAGCTAATGGCCATACCTCACCTACTGGAATTTCTTGACATGCCGTTACAATACCTTCAATACCAAGCTGCTTTATATCTATTAAGCTAACTCCAAAATCAGGTCCAAACCAGCGAAAGGTTTTCTTTAAATAATCCATACGTTCTACATGTTACAAATCATCACATATTACATATGTAATCGATTGCAAAAATAAATACTGTTCTAACTATTAAATACTATTTAAACACCTGAAAAAGAACTGAATCCGCCGTCTACATCAAAGATACTACCAGTTACAAAACTTGAGGCATCACTAAGCAAATAATGAACCATACCATTAAGTTCTGATGCATCACCAAAACGACCCATTGGGGTGTTTTTAATAATACTATTACCTCTATCTGTAAATGAACCATCTTCATTAGTAAGTAATCGTCTGTTTTGATTTCCTATGAAAAAACCAGGAGCTACTGCATTCACCCTAATTTTATCTCCATGTTTAGACGCTAGTTCATTTGCCATCCATTTCGTAAAAATATCAACTGCAGCTTTGGCCATAGAATACCCGAGAACCCTAGAAATAGTTTGCTTGGCAGCCATAGATGAAATATTCACAATAGAACCATAACCTTGTTTTACCATTAACTCACTTAAAATAACCGTTGGTGTAACGGTACCGAATAAATTAATATCGACTACTTTTCTAGTATCATCCATAGCGATATCTCTAACTGTTTGATCAGGTTTTAAAGTAGCTCCTGGTATATTTCCTCCGGCAAGATTCACCAACCCGTCTAAGTGGTTAAATTCTTTTTTAATTTTATTCTTCAAATTGATAAGATCACTCTCATCCATTACATCTACCTTAAAAATAAATGTACTATCAGCAACAAGACTATTTAACTCCTCTTGCTTCTCTTTTAATTTTTCCTCTGATCTACCTAATAAAAGAACTCTTGCTCCATTTTCCACTAAATATTTAGCAATTGAACCACCCAAGGTTCCTGTTCCCCCAGATAGGGCATAATTTTTATCTTTCAACGATAACAATTCGTTCATATTAATTCTGTTTTTTCAATCTGATAAGATTAAGTTCCAATTAAAAAAATGGCTTAAACCAATCAATTTGTTTTGTTCTGCCAAGTTAAGAGATTTCTTAAAATGATACATAACGTTCAACCTATTATAACTAAATACAGAACATTTATTAACAGAAAAATATAGAAAATAGATTAATCAAAAAACATAAGGGTTTATTTTCATTTATGAACCTTAATCTTCAATATGTCATTGAACAGCAACATATATAACTATAAAATTATGGGTATCGTAAAACTTATAGTTAAATAGTTATTTTTCATTGTATTAAGACTTAATTCTATTTGTCACGAGTAACTTTGCAATCACAAATTAAGACTGTGAAGAAGGCAATATTATATATGATTATTAGTACGTTTTCATTTAGTTTAATGAATTCTTTCGTAAAATACCTAAATCACTACCCTACTTTCGAAATTGTTTTCTTTAGAGCTATTGGCTCACTTGTTTTAGGAACCGCCCTAATTTTAATTAAAGGCATACCTATATTCGGAAATAGTCGTAAATTAATGATATATAGAGCTTTAGTTGGTTTAACGGCTATGAGTTTGTTTTTTATGTCTTTACAATACCTACCAGTTGGAACCGCTGTTTCCCTAAGATATCTTGCTCCAATTTATGCCGCAATGTTTGCCGTCTTTTTACTTAAAGAGAAATTAAAACCAATTCAATGGTTTCTATTTCTATTTGCTTTTGCGGGAGTACTGGTTTTAAAAGGATTTGATCAAAATATAAACACTACAGGCTTACTTCTAGTTTTAGCGGCTTCTGTGTTTAGCGGTTTAGTATATGTACTAATTAGAAAAATAGGAAACAGTGACCACCCTTTGGTTATTGTTAATTATTTTATGTTCACAGGTACTGTTATTGGTGGTCTACTAAGTATTAATAATTGGATTAACCCGGAAGGTATGGACTGGTTAATACTTCTAAGTTTAGGGGTTTTTGGTTTTTTCGGACAGATTTTTATGACCAAAGCATTTCAAATTGCCAAAACCAATTTAGTTGCTCCCTTAAAGTACATTGAAGTCATATTTACAATTATGGTCGGTATTTTCTGGTTCGGAGACATCTATTCTCTTTGGAGCCTTTTAGGTATCCTAATGATAGTAGCAGCGTTAGTAACTAATGTTCTTGTGGGTAAAAGATAATTGAAAGAGGCATAAAAAAAGCTACCGATCACTATGAATTGGCAGCCTATAGTTATGGTCAGAAATTTAAATTATTTATGTGCAGTCTCCTGCTCAGCCAAGCTATTGCTTGCATCTTTAAGAGAATTTACAATAACAGTATTAATGTCATCTTCAATTTCTTGAGCGTAATTGAAATAATAAATGGCAGAAAATAACAAAGCGAAAGCTATAATTAGGTTTGCTATCATTTTTGAATCAAAAAAATTCTCTTGGTTCCCCATCTTATTATGTTATGAGTTAGATTATTTATTGAATATATAACTATTAGTAATAATTAACAAATTTTTAAGAAATCAATTTACTAGATAAATTCCTATCAATAAACAAGTTAGAAGAAATTATTCTCTTACATAAATCATAATTTAACTTCTAATTAACTGATTCACATATATTTAACACTTATTTGAATTAAGATTTAAGGCTAATAAGTCAATTCATTACACAAGTAAAATTTAGCTTTGTACTGTTAATAAAAATTATTAAACCTAAAATCTAGAACATATGAAAATTTTAAAATCGATTGCATTTACAACCTTGTTATTCTTAGCAGTAGGGCTAAATGCACAAAACAGCAAAGACCAAAAAGTTATAAAAGATGCCAATAAGGCAAAAGATAAACTAATGAAAATGGAAGTTGGTTTAGACAATTTCTTCAATAATTCTGCAGGTTATGTGATTTTTCCTAATGTAGGTAAAGGAGGGTTTATAATTGGTGGAGCATCTGGTAATGGGGTAGTATATGAAAATGGTACTATGATTGGAATGGCTGATTTGAAAAAATTAAGTGTAGGATTACAAGCTGGTGGACAAGCAATTACCGAAGTAATATTCTTTGAGACAGCAGATGATTTAGCTGAGTTTAAAGAAGGTGATTTTGAATTCTCTGCAGAAGCTTCTGCGGTTGCTTTAAAATCTGGAGTTTCAGTTAATGCCAAATATAGAGATGGTGTTGCCGTATTCGCTTTACCAAAAGCTGGTTTAATGGCAGATGCATCTGTTGGTGGACAAAAATTTGATTACAAGCCAATGATGAAATAATCATTTGAATTATAAATATAAAAGCCGCCTAATTGGGCGGCTTTTTTTATTCACAACTACCCATTTGCCGTAAAACCTGGGTAACATGTCATGCCTCCATCTACAAAAATTGTCGTTCCATTAATATATTCAGATTCATCTGATGCTAACCAACTGGCAACGCTTCCAATATCGTCTGGCACACCAATTTGTTTATAGGGTATAAGTTTCAACATACCATCTCTTCCTTCTTTTGTGCTCCAAACCTCTTTATTGATATCTGTTTTTATTGCTCCCGGAGCTATTGAATTACATCTTACTTTATCTGGACCGTATTCTTGACAAATAGTTTGCATCAACATTACCAATCCGCCTTTAGAAGCTGCGTAATTTGCATGACCCGCCCATGGAATTACCTCATGAACCGAGCTCATATGAATTATTTTACCAAGAGATTTAGAAACCTCTGGTCTCATACCTCTTCGTTTAAATTCTATAATAGCTTCTTTTGCACAAAGAAACTGACCTGTAAGATTCACATCTATTACACGCTGCCAATCTTTTAAAGGCATCTCATGTAATGGGTGATCTAATTGCAAACCAGCATTAGCTACGCAGACATCTACAGTACCAAATTCTGCAATTGTTTGTTTAAACATGTTCTTTACATCATCTTCTTTGCTTACATCGCATTTAACGACTATTGCACTACCGCAATTAGAGTTTGTACTGATCCAATGGGCAACTTCCTCTGCTTCTTCTTTACTGCTGTGATAATTGACAACGATATTACCGCCTTCCATTCCCATAGCTTTTGCTACCGCTTCACCGATACCGTCACTAGAGCCAGTAACTATACAAGTTTGACCTTCTAATCTTTTATTTGGTTTTTGCATGATGTTCTTTTTTTATGAATAAATATATTCGTCAATACCGATTTAAATTATCGCGATAACAAAAATTACTAACACGAGATTGCCATGTAAATAATACCAAATAAATAATGTCCTAAAAATGGAAAGGAACTGGTCTAAAATTAACTATTAATATAAAATTTAAAAGTAGTTTTAGTTTCATATTTCTGTCCTGGTTCTAAAGTTGTATCTGGAAATTGTGGTTGATTTGGAGAATCTGGAAAATGCTGTGTCTCAAAGCAAAGACCACTTCTTTTTACGTAAACTCTGTTATTTGGGGCTGGCAAAGTACCATCTAAAAAATTACCAGTATAAAATTGCATACCAGGTTGATCGGTAAAAACCTCCATTACACGACCCGATTCTTTATGATGTGCTTTTGCTACCAATCTATACCCTTTACCATTGAGTACCCAGCAATGATCAAAACCACCGCCTATTTTTAATTGTTTATGTTCCCTATTGATAGCAGTCTCCACAATTTTTGACTTTCTAAAATCAAAAGGGGTATTTTCAACAGAAGCCAATTCACCCGTAGGAATTAACGAAGCATCAACCGGAACAAATTTATCCGCATCTATTTCAACTTCGTGATTTTCTATCAACTGAGAAAAATTACCTGATAAGTTAAAATAAGAATGCTGTGTTAAATTAATTACTGTGGTTTTATCAGTAGTTGCTTCATACAATACGTCCAAGCTATTGTTACTATGTAACGTGTATGTAACGGTAGTTTTTAAATTACCAGGAAAACCTTCTTCCATATCCGCACTGTAATAACTCAATTTCAAAGAAGCAAAAGAAGTAGATTCCTCTACATTTTCAACTATCCAAACTACTTTATCAAAGCCTTTTAAACCACCATGTAAATTGTTTTCTCCATTATTCTTAGCCAATAAATACTCCGTTCCATTTAAGCTAAATTTTCCTTTAGATATACGATTTCCATAACGACCTACCAAAGCACCAAAAAATGGGTTCTTTTTCTCATATTGTTCTAAGCTATTAAAGCCTAAAACAACATTTTCTAGTTTACCATTTTTATCAGCTGTGTTTATTTCAGTAATTCTTCCACCAAAGGTTATAATACGAACTTCAATTCCTCCTTTATTTTTTAAGCTAAATTGATCTACTAGTTCACCATCTGTAGTTGTACCATAACTTCTTTTTTCAATCGTAACAGCATCTTTTAAATCTTTTTTAATCATATTTTCAAAATTGGAATGATGAGCTAAATAAGGCATTAAAATAATGATAAATAATATTGTAGTGTTACTCATTTTCGCTAAAAACATAAGATACCATGTTTACCTGTAAATATAAAAATATGTAGTAAAATTGGAGTTTCTATCCCTTGAATTTCGTGAAAATAAACAACACAGAAAAACAGTGAATTATTAAATTTCTAAAATTTAAAACGTGCTAATTATTAAGCTTTCTACTTTACTTTTTTTTAATTCAATAATCGTAAATTCGTAATACACTTTCCTATGAGCAAAAAAGCTACTATTTACGACATTGCAAAAGAGCTAAAAATAACAGCAGCTACTGTTTCTAGGGCTTTAAACAATAATCCTAAAATCAGTAAAAAAACACGAGAGCTTGTACATGCTACTGCTGCAAAAATGAATTACAAGCAGAATAAATTAGCATTGGCCCTTAAAAGCGGTAAAAGCAAAAATGTAGGTGTAGTTGTACCGTTCATTAATAAAAACTTTTTCGCATCTGTTATTAGAGGTATTGAAGATGAACTGTACCCAAAAGGATTTCACGTAATTATATCCCAGACCCATGAAGATGTTGACCGTGAAAAAAAGATTATTCAAAATTTAATAAATGCCCAAGTAGATGGTATTCTTATCTCTACATCTTTTACCAACGAGAATAAAGAGCAACTAAATCAAGAATTAAAAAAATCTACCCCTTTTATATTTTTTGATCGTGTTTTGAATTTTGATGGCACCAGTACGGTAACTATAGATGATTATCAAGGTGGTTTTGATGCTACCGAGCATTTAATATATCAAGGTTGTAAAAGAATAGCCCATTTTTATGTAGACCAAAATATTGAACTCTATAACAATAGACTAAATGGTTATAAAGATGCCCTTTTAAAACATAGAATTGCATACCATAGTGATTATATAATTTCGTTAACCAGTGATATGGAAGCAGGAAAGGAGGCTGCAGAAAAACTTATGAAATTACCCGTACCGCCAGATGCTATTTTCTCTTCCACGGATAACGGCTTATTGGGAGCTGTAAAATATCTTCAAAGTATATCTGTAAAAATACCAGAAGATTTTTGTGTAGTAGGTTTCAGTAACGAACCTTTCACTCAATTTCTGGAACCATCCATTAGTTCTGTAGACCAATCACCTATGGAAATGGGTAAAATGGCTGCTAAAGTTTTTTTAAAGCAAATTGAAAATGATGAAAGTGGAATAGATGAAAACGTTGTATTGCCTGCCAAACTAATTATTAGAAAATCATCAAGTAAGCAGTAGTAACATTTGCTACTTTATTAAAGTGAAACCCCTCTTTTCCACGGAATAAAGTCATCTTGACCTAAAATATCAGCTTTTGCCTTTTTCTCACCGCTGGCTACTTGAATTACATATTCCAAAATCTCCTCTCCCATTTCTTGAATGGTCTTTTCTCCCCTAATAACAGCACCCGTATCTATATCGATAATATCAGGCATATGCTCCGCCAATATAGAATTAGAAGAAACTTTTAAAACAGGAGCAATAGGATTTCCTGTTGGTGTCCCCAAGCCAGTTGTAAAAACAACGATATTGGCACCTGAACCTACCATACCTGTTGTACTTTCTACATCGTTACCTGGTGTACAAAGTAGATTTAGGCCCGGTTTAGTAACATACTCACCATAGTCTAAGATAGCTTCAATAGGTGATGTACCCCCTTTCTTTGCAGCACCCGCAGATTTCATTGCATCGGTAATTAAACCATCTTTAATATTGCCTGGTGACGGATTCATATCAAATCCTGAACCAGCCGCCTCTGCTGAAGCCTCATACGCTTTCATTAAAAACATAAACCTTTCTGCGTCCCCATCTTCTACACATCTATTTACCAACTCTTGCTCAACACCACATAACTCTGGAAATTCGGAAAGAATTGGTGAACCACCAACAGCAGCTAAAAAATCTGAAGCATAACCCAAAGCTGGATTTGCAGAAATACCTGAAAAACCATCTGAACCTCCACATTCCAAACCCATTTTCAATTTTGATATTGGTGCTGGTTTACGTTCAATAGAATTAGCTGCTTTAATACCCGCAAATGAATCTTTGATTATGATATTCAACATATCATCTACCGTACCCATTTGCTGCTGTTCGTAAATTAGCACTGGTTTGTCTAGATTGGAATCAATAGAATTCAAGGCATCTTTAAAAATATCTATCTGTAAATTTTGACAACCTAAACTTAATACCGTTGCACCAGCTACATTAGGATTTTTCACATAACCTGCCAATAATTTGGCTAATGTATGTGAGTCTTGACGTATACCGCCACAACCCCCTTGGTGAGTTATAAACTTTACATCTACATTATCAAAAGTTTGCTCAGAAACTTGCTGTTTACCATCATTAAAATCTACATCATTACCATTTATAAGATTACGTAGCAATTGTCTTTGCTTACGCTCCTTCCCCATAGAAAGTTCTTTTTCAAAAACCTCTTTAAGTACTTCTATATTTCTATTCTCACAAAAGACCAATGGAAAAAATAACCAAACATTTTGGGTACCCACTTGACCATCTGCCCTATGATACCCCATAAAAGTTCTGTCTTTCCAATTGGAAATGTTGGGTGCATTCCAAACTATGTTTTTGGTTTTAGCCACCACCTTATCACTTTGGTGTTTTACATTCTCCGTGGTCAACAGATCACCCTTTGCGATTGAAACAACTGTCTTACCAACCAATACGCCATACATATAAATAGAATCATTGATAGCCAAATCAACGAATGCTATTTTGTGTTTTGCCTTCGTGTTAGATAAAATAATTATCTCTTCACCATTGTATTCACAACGGTCTCCTTTTACAAGGTCTATCAAAGCAATTGCCACATTATCCTCTTCCTGAACTTTAATTATTTTCTTTTGCATTGCCTTGTATTTACGACTGACCTAATTTCAAAAATCCTTTTTCTATACCGTATTCTTCTATGAGTTCTAAAGATGTTGTTATAGCATTGGTCAAACCTTCAATCTCATTTAAATCTTGCCCCCAATACTGAGTTTTACCCAAAACTTTCGTGGCAATTTCATTCATGGAACATAATTTCCATAGCAACGCCATTTCGGAAACAACATCATTATCATCATTAACGGGCATAACATTTCCATTATAATTTCCTTTGTAAAATCGTATTAAACAAGCAAATGCAAATACCATTTTAGTCGGTAAATTTCCTTTTATTTGGTGGTACATGAGCAAACTTGGCAGCACTCTAACTTTAAATTTCGAAATAGAATTTAAAGCAATACTTGCTAACTGATGTTTTATAAACGGATTTCTAAATCGATCAAAAACTGCATTAGCAAATTCGTTCAGCTCCTCTTTTTCCATTTCTAAAGTTGGAATAACTTCGTCAAATACTAAAGAACGAATAAATGGTCCCGTAAAATCCTCCTCCACAGTTTCTTTCACTGTTGCGTTACCGTACAATAATGAAAATGGAACCATAGCAGTATGCGCACCATTTAAAATACGAACTTTTCTGGTACGAAAAGGCTGCATATCATTTACAATTTTAACGTCTAAGCTAGTTTTATGAAATGGTAATTTCTTCTTTAACGCTTCATCACCCTCTATTACCCATAAAAAAAAGGTTTCTGCGCTTACAATTAAATTATCTTGATAGTTTAACTGCTTATTATAAGCTTCAATTTGATCTCTAGGATAACCAGGTACAATACGGTCTACCAATGTATTGTGAAATGTGCAGGAATTTAAAATCCAATATTTAAATTCTTTTGATAAATTCCAAAGAGAGATATAATCCAGGATTATTTGTTTTAAAGTATCTGAATTATAATTGATAAGTTCACATGGTATTATGGTTAAACCTCTATCACTTGCCCCATTAAAATAAGTAAAACGTTCAAATAATAATCTTGTAAGCTTTGCCGGAAACGAACTTGGCGGAGCCATATTAAATTCATCTATCTCCACAAATGAAATACCTGCTTCTGTAGTGTTTGAAATTACAAATTCTAATTCCGGCTCTCTCGATAGATTTAAAAAATCATTGAAATTTAAATAAGGATCAATGCCCGATACTATATTAGTAATCAGTTCTTTTTTCTCAACAGCAACACCATTCTCTAAGCCTTTTGTAAAAAGTGTATACAGACCGTCTTGATCATTTAACATTAACACCATACCCTTGTCAATAGGTTGTACCACGGCAATACCAGCATTAAACCCTACTTCATTATTTAAAGTCTGAAAGGCATATTCTACAAAGGCTCGCAAAAAATTACCTTCCCCAAATTGAACAATTTTTATAGGTAACACATCAGAAACCTCAATATTATTTCTATTTAATTTCTGCATGATTTTTAGTATAAAATTATAAATCAAATAAGCTAGGTAACCATAAACTTAACTGTGGAATATAGGTTACCAAAAACAGTGCAATAATCATTGCTATAAACAAAGGCAATAAAGGTTTAAAGACTTTCTCAATGGTAGTTTTGGCTACACCAACCCCAACAAATAAGACCGACCCTACAGGTGGTGTACACAATCCTATACATAAGTTAAGAACCATGATAATACCAAAGTGAACAGGATCCAAACCTAGTTTTGTTACAACTGGTAAAAATATTGGAGTGAATATTAATACCGCAGGAGTCATATCCATAAAAATACCTACGAACAATAACAATAAGTTTATAATCAACAGAATAACAATTTTATTATCACTTAAACTTAAAAGTCCGCTACTAATATCCTGTGGAATGTTTTCATAAGACAATGCCCATGACATACACATAGAAGAACCTATCAATAACATTACAATTGCAGTTGTTGCCGAAGAATCCAATAAAATTTGAGGTAGTTTTGGCAAGGTAATCTCCTTGTAAATAAAACCTAAAATTAAACTGTATAATACAGCAATAGCAGAAGCCTCTGTAGCTGTAAAAATCCCTGTAACAATACCTCCAATAACCACGACCAACATAAAAAGACTAGGTAATGCATCAATAAATGTTTTACCTACCTCTTTTAAACTACTGCGTTTACCTACTTTATATTTCTTCTTTTTCGCCCAAAAAGATGCAACTATCATTAGAAATAAACCTGTCATAATACCTGGAATGTATCCTGCCAAGAATAAAGCTGCAATAGACGCACCACCACTTGCTAATGAATAAACGATCAATACATTACTTGGTGGAATAATTAAACCTGTGGTCGCTGATGTTATATTTACTGCTGCACCGAATTCTTTAGAGTACCCTTCTTTTTCCATTTCTGGACCTAAAATACTTCCCATTGCAGATGCAGATGCCATTGCCGAACCAGCGATAGCTCCCATTAACATTGCAGCAATTACGTTAATTAAAGCCAAGCCGCCAGGAAATGACCCTACCAAAGTTTTTGCAAAAGCAATGAGTCTGTGGGCAATACCACCTTTATTCATCAGTTCACCAGAAAGCACAAAGAAAGGTATAGCCAAGAGGGCAAAACTATCGAGACCAGTTGCCATACGTTGAGATACCGTGGTAAATGCCGGCATTGCAGGTATACTTACCAGCATTGTCAATAAAGATGAAATAGCAATACTCCAAGCTACCGGAGTACCAATTGACAATAAACATATGAAGCTAATAACTAAAACAAGAATTGGTAAATGCTCCATCATGATTCAATATTTTTTAAGTCAGAAATTTTATAATACATAATCAATAATCCACTAATTGGAATAATAATATAAACAAGTGCCAATGGCACCTGTAAAGCTGGTGATTGTTGCCCTAGAACATAGGATATGTACACCAAGCGTGAACCGCCAATTACAAAAGCAAAAAGAACAAAAAGTATAATCAGTACGGTAACAATAACTTTAAGTCTCTTCTGTGTTTTCTTATTCTGTCTAAGCGGTAAAATATCTATGGCTACATGTAAATTACGTCCAGAAACATATGCAGCTCCAAGTACACCAATCCAAATCATAAGATAACGCGCCAGCTCATCTGTAAAAGAACTTGGATTGCCCGTTACATATCTTGTAAATACTTGCCATAGTACATTTATGACCATAATCGACATGATAAGCACCAATGTCTTGCCCAAAATGGAATCTATTTTGTTTCGCATAGTAAACTATTTAGTTTCTTGAATTTGTTTGATAAGTGGGTAAATATCTTTATCATCTTTATACCCTTCGAAAATACCTTTTACCTTTTCCGCAAATAATGATTTATCTGGTCTAATGACTTGTACTCCCGCTTTTTGAACTTCGCGTAATGCTTCCTCTTCAGCTTCTGCCCAAAGAATACGTTGGTATTTCACCGATTCTGTCACTGCTTCTTTAAGCCATTTTCGCTCATGTTCGTTTAATTTGTCATAAACATATGTACCCATTAATAAAACATCTGGCAATACGGTGTGCTCATCTAGAGAATAGTATTTACAAACCTCATAATGTCTAGACAGATAAAAACTAGGAGGATTATTTTCTGCACCATCCACTACTCCCTGTTGCAACGAAGTATATAATTCTCCCCATGAAATTGGAGTTGGCGAACCGCCAAGGGCTTTTACCATATTAACGGCAGTAGCACTTTCCATAACCCGTATTTTTTCACCAACTAAATCCTCTGGTTTTTCAATAGGTTTATTCATAGTATAAAAACTACGGCTACCGGCATCATAATATCCTAAACCTTTTAGCCAATATTTTTCACCGTCATTCAACAACATTTCACCAATAGGTCCGTCAAGTACATTAAATGAATGTTGACGGTCTCTAAACAAAAAAGGAAGACCTAGAACCTTCATTTTAGGAGCAAAATTCTCCAAAACGCCAACAGATACTTTGGTCATATCTAAACTACCGATCTGTAAAAGCTCCAAACATTCTCGTTCTGTACCCAATTGTTGACTAGGATAAATTTCAAGCTTAAGTTTACCACCTGAGCGCTTTAATAAATCTTCGCCCATTTTTACCATTGCCTTGTGTACAGAATGGCTAACATCTAGACCGTGACCCAAACGCAAAGTCTTTACATCACTTTGTATTTCACAACCTAAAAAGGTGCCAATTAAAATGAATAACAGTACAATTTTTTTAGTTTTCATAGCTTTTATTGCTTAAAATTTAAAATAAGCTTTGGCATTATTGTAACTTATATCTTGAATTATTTTACCAACCAATTCAAAATCTTGTGGTAGTTCGCCCCTCTGCATTTCTTGTCCAAAAAGGTTACATACAATTCTTCTAAAATATTCATGTCTAGGGTATGAAAGAAAAGATCTAGAATCTGTCAACATACCAATAAAACAACTTATCAATCCCATATTAGATAGCGCATTCAACTGCTTTGTCATGCCATCTTTTTGGTCTAAAAACCACCAACCAGAACCAAACTGCATTTTACCTTTTATCTTACCGTCATTATAGTTACCGATCATGGTTGCCAATACCTCATTATCTGCAGGATTAAGGTTATATAAAATAGTCTTAGTAAGCTTGTCTTTAGCATCTAAAGCATTTAAGAAACTAGAAAGTGTTCTAGCTTGAGAATAATCACCTATAGAATCCCAGCCAGTATCTGGACCTAGAATACGTGTCATTCTAGCATTATTATTTCGTAATGCCCCAAGGTGAAATTGCTGTATCCATCCACGAGAATGATACTCTTCACATAAAAACAATAAAATGGACGTTTGAAATTTCTCGTCCTCTTCTAAAGACAATTGTTTTTTAGCAACTCTTTTTTGAAAAATGATTTCTATCTCAGCATCTGTAAATGTGCTAAAAGGAACATAACTTAAACCATGATCAGAAAGAGTGCAGCCATTCTCTTCAAAATAATCTAATCTTACCAAAAGTGCATCGCACAAAGCTTTGTATGAATTAATAGTCACTTTACTAACTGTAGATAGCTTTTCTATATATTCAAGATAAGTTTCGCTAGAAATTACGATTGCCTTATCTGGTCTAAATGCAGTACTTACAGTAGTATCAAAATCACTATTTTTAATAGTAGTATGATGGTCTAAACTATCAATTGGATCCTCAGTTGTACAAATAACTTCAACATTCATTTTTTTAATAAGACTTTGACAACTATACTCAGGTGTTTGTAGTTTTGCCGTGGCCTCATCATAAATATCATTTGCCGTATCGGCATTTAATAAAGTATCAATATCAAAATAGCGTTGTAACTCTAAATGTGTCCAATGATATAAAGGATTCCTCAATGTATAAGGTACCGCTTTACCCCATTCAATAAATTTGTCTTTATCTGATGCATTACCCGTAACATACTTTTCATCTATACCAAAAGTTCGCATTGCACGCCATTTGTAATGATCACCATCTAACCAAATCTTAGTCAGATTTTCAAACTGACGATTGTTTGCAATTTCATTAGGTGGCAAATGACAGTGGTAATCTATAATTGGCATTTGAGCCGCATACTCATGAAATAATCGTTGGGAGAATTTATTTTCTAATAGAAAATCTTCTGTTATGAATGTTTTATTATTTACTACGGACTTACTCATTACTTTTTGTTTGAAGGTTTCCCTTTATTTGATATTAAACGACGTATTGCATTACTATTCTAGAATGAAAAAACACTAAATTTTCACAAAAAATAATTCGCGTTGTAAATTAATGCAATCGATTACACAAATATATCCAATTTTAAATATTTAGCAACTAAATAGACTTAAAATTAGATTAATCATCAATTAAAGTACTACAATTTATCTGATATATAATTTAAGACCTTGAATAACAGAATTAAACTAAAAAATCACCTCAAATTATAAATTTATAAATCACAGATTAAAAAAATGAAATAAAAATCGCACTCCCTTCCGAAAAAAAGGTTCTAAACCCCCCATTTTTGTTAAATTGTTCATAAATACTATTATCTAATAGCCTCATAACTATATACAATCAACAAAGAATTGCGTAATTTGAATATTATGTTAACTTTGAAAAAAAAGCATCACATGGAGTTACTTGAAAAAGCTCAGGAATTTGAAAGTCGAAAAATGAGCAATATGTCCACTAGTGACCGAGTAGAAGCATCAAGAGAGGCGAAAGCACTTATCTTGAGCATCAACGAGGTTTATAAAGAAACTAAGGATTCTAATTTAATGGACGTAATGAAAAGATTAACCGAGAAAAAGAAGAAGATTGAAAAGAGACTGAATGGTGTACCATTGGTATAAACTTCTATCTATCATATAATTTATTTTTTAGATTAATCTAATAAAAAGACCCCTTATAGAAATAAGGGGTCTTTTTTATTTTAATAGATAATGAATAAAATCTCAGTCTTAAGTAATTTCAGCACTTAAACCCGCTTGTAACAATTTTGAACATTGTGGTTTAAGTTCTTCATACTCCCCCGTCTTCACAGTACATTTTCCTTTATAGTGTACAATTAAAGAACATTGCTCTGCTTGTTCTGGCGAATGTTCACATACAGAAATTAATGTATTTATTACATGATCAAAAGTATTCACCTCATCATTGAAAAGAACGATTTCATTTTGCTGAACCGTCTCTTCTTCTAAAAGTAGTTCTTCGTAAATTTCTTCTTTAGTGCTCATATTAATTTAATTAATACTGTCTAATTTACATATTTTGCTGCAACCCAATTATTACGTTCAAGGTTTTTTTCAAACTTTAACTCTAAATCGACACACTTTTGTGTAATCATATCTAAGTCTTCTGTATAAAAACCACTTAATAACAATACCCCTCCAGAATTTAAAGATTGTACATATTTAGGCATATCTGCCAATAATATGTTTCTATTGATATTTGCTATTATTAAGTCGTACTTTTTCCCTTTTAATAACGCAGCATCACCTTCATACACAGATATAAAATCCATATTATTACGCTCAACATTCTCTTTGGCATTTAAGTAACACCAATTATCGATATCTATAGCATCAATTGTTGTTGCCCCTCTCATACCTGCTAAAATAGCCAATACGCCTGTACCGCTTCCCATATCTAGAACAGTTTTATCTTTTACATCTAACTGCAAAATATGCTGAAGCATCATATGGGTTGTTTCATGATGACCTGTACCAAAACTCATTTTAGGTTCAATAACAATGTCATATTCAACCTTAATTTTCTCATGAAAAGGAGCCCTGATCATACAAACATCATCAACTATAATAGGTTGAAAATTTTGCTCCCATGTGGCATTCCAATTCTCTTGCTCAATCTCTTTATAATCGTGAGTAAATGAATATCTGGGATTATCAAGAATCTGAACATTCTCTAAGATATTTTCAGACCAATCAGTTTTCTGAATGTACGCCAACACATCATCTTCTTCTTCAACAAAACTTTCAAAACCAACATTACCCAATTCTGCTATAAGAAGGTCTGATGCCGGTTCTTTTGGTTTTACCGTAAAACGGTATTCAATATATACTGTATCGCTCATTTTTACTTTTTCGCTTATATAGCCTTAATGATTGCAATAAAATCGTCAGCTACTAATGAAGCTCCACCAATTAAACCACCATCAACATCTGGCTTAGAGAAAATTTCTACAGCATTACCTGGCTTAACGCTACCACCGTATAGAATGGTTACATTATTTGCTATAGTAGCATCAAAAGCTTCTGAAATAGTTTTACGTATAAATGCGTGCATTTCTTGAGCTTGTTCCGGAGAAGCTGTTTCACCAGTACCTATGGCCCAAACTGGCTCATATGCCAACACGATATTTGTCCAAGCTGAAGGCTCTAAATTAAATAGTACATTTTTCAACTGACTTTCAACCAATTTAAAATGGTTTCCAGATTTACGATCTTCTAATTCTTCACCAAAACAGAACATTACGCGAATACCTTTGTTTAAGGCCGTAATCACTTTTTTTGATAGAATCTCATCACTTTCGCCGAAATATGCTCTTCTTTCAGAGTGTCCAATTATTGCTGTATCAATACCTATATCCAATAACATATCTGCAGATATCTCACCAGTAAAAGCACCGCTTTCCGCATAATGCATATTCTGTGCAATAACTTCTATTTTAGAAGATTCTAAAGTACGTACCGCACTAGCTAAGTTAACATATGTAGGTGCTACCATTACCTCTGCATTTGTATCTGGTAATTTTGCCGATAACTCTGCCAAAAGCGCTTCTGTTTCAGCTAAATTCTTATTCATCTTCCAGTTACCTGCTACTATCTTTGCTCTCATGTTATTATATTTCTAATTATACTATTTCCGTTTAAAATCTTACTCGAATACTAAATTTTCTAAATCGTTATAATGTACTTTTTGTTTTATTGTACCCTTCTCTAAAACCAATATACCAGGGTTTGATCTTACTATGGTTTTCAACGTAGTCTCATCTGTAAAGTAAAAATCGAATCCAAGATTATTCTCTTTCTTTAACGCATCTGTTTGATCAGGACCAGAAGCAGACATTCCAATGACCTTGTAACCTGATTTTAAAGCTTTATCTGTAACCGTTTTAATTTCCTTAAAAACTTCAAGGTTAGATTTTCTTAAATCATAAGCGATGACCATGACCAACTTTGGTTCTTGTAATAATGAACTTGCAAAATCTTCTCCTTCTTGTTCAATTGTAAAATCATGAACAGGTGGTTCGTACCCAGCCTGAATCTCACTAGTTTCAACATCAATAAATTCTCCGTCAACAGTTGGGTAATCTCCATTAGTGACATAAATTTCTTGATTGCCGTTTACATTAAATTTCCACTTATATTCAAAGATTGCCTTTGGTGCATCTTCTGGCGTACTCATGCCCTCTTCAATATTTTTACCAATTTCATATGGTCTAAAATCTATAACCGGCAAGTGATTTAATACGTAATACACGTAAGCCACACAAGCAAGTAAAGACCCGATCAACAAAGTCATCAACGTTTTTGAATTTACCAACGGAGTAATATATTTTCTGCCAATATAAATAATTAGAATCAGTACCAAGAGAACAATATCTTTTGTAAATGATTCCCAGGGAGTCAGTTTTATAGCATCTCCAAAGCAACCACAATCGGTCACTTTATTGAAGTAAGCCGAATAGAACGTAAGGAAAGTGAAGAAAATTATCATTGCCAGCAAGGTCCAAACCGTAATTTTGCGCTTGTACCCCAAAATTAGCATGACCCCAACCATTACTTCTACAATAACTACAAGAATAGATATTGCCAAGGCAAAAGGCGTCAAAAAAGGAAGGTCCAAAACACCTTGACTAAAATATTCTTCTAGTTTAAATGAGAATCCTACCGGATCATTCAATTTAATAAACCCACTAATAATAAAAAGAATACCTACAAAAATTCTAACGACCCCTACTAAATACTTCATTCTTACTCTTATTTATCTGATTCTGACCCTAAATGTATCAATGCAAAAACTGCATAATTAATCATGTCTTGATAGTTGGCATCAATACCTTCACTTACTAAAGTTTTTCCCTTATTATCTTCAATCTGCTTTACTCTAAGTAATTTTTGCAAAATTAAATCTGTAAGCGAACTTACTCTCATATCTCGCCAAGCTTCACCATAATCATGGTTTTTATTTAGCATTAGATCTTTAGTAATCTTAATATGCTTAGTATATAATGCTACCGCTTCTTCTGTGTTTAAATCTGGTTGTTCAGCAACACCCAATTCAAGTTGAATTAATGCCATAACAGAATAATTTATGATACCGATAAACTCCGATTGTTCACCTTCATCAACCTTACGAACATCATTTTCTTGAAGGCCACGTATACGTTGCGCTTTTATGAATATTTGATCTGTAAGTGATGGCAATCTCAAAATTCGCCACGCACTACCGTAATCTGACATTTTTTTCTGGTACAGATTTAAACAAACCTCAATTACCTCATCGTATTCCTTTGCCGTATCTAGCATGTAATTCTTTCTAATTTGTGTAAATTTCGCTTAAAAAATTGTAACCATCAAGATTGACGGTTTAAACTTGGAAAATGCCACAAATTCCTATTAAATATTGATAATGACCATAAATTGCAACGGTAATCTTATATCTCTAGACCAGCCCAAAATAATGGGTATTTTAAACATTACTCCAGATTCTTTCTATGACGGCGGAAAATATAAAGATGAGTCTAGTATTTTAAATCAGGTCGAAAAAATGTTAAACGATGGCGCTACTTTTATAGATGTTGGTGCATATAGCACAAGACCTGGCGCTTTAGAAGTAGATGAGGCAATTGAACTAAAACGCATCTTACCCATAGTAAGCTTGATTCTGCAAAAATTTCCAAAAACTATTTTATCAATTGATACATTTAGAAGTAAGGTGGCTAAAGAATGTATTGGAAATGGTGCTGCAATTATTAATGATATTTCTGCAGGATTACAAGATGACAAAATGTTACCTACCGTTGCAAAATTAAATGTACCCTATATTATGATGCATATGCGGGGTACACCACAAAACATGCAGCAACATACAGACTATGATGATATCTTAAAGGAGGTTCTTTCCTTTTTTTCAGAAAGACTTGTAGCAGCAAAAGCTTTAAGAATCAAAGATATCATTATTGACCCAGGCTTTGGTTTCGCAAAGAACTTAGAACAAAACTATGAACTTTTAAAACAAATGGAAATTATGAATTTTGTTGAGCATCCTATTTTAGCAGGCATTAGCAGAAAGTCAATGATTTACAAAACACTAAAAACTACTGCTGACCAAGCGTTAAACGGCACAACGGCATTACATATGGTTTGCCTACAAAAAGGTGCAAATATTTTAAGGGTGCATGATGTAAAAGAAGCTTTGGAATGTGTAAAACTATATGAACAATTAAATGCCTAAGTTTATATGAATTACTTGTAATCTATTTTCTTAATTTTACTAAAAAAGTACCGATTGGATTTTTTAAATTTTATTGACTTTAAGATTACAGATGTTTTAGACATCATTTTTGTTGCCGTACTTCTATACTACATATATAAGTTGGTTAGAGGATCTGTTGCTATCAACATTTTTATTGGAATTGTAATAGTTTGGGCTTTTTGGAAATTGACCGAATTGTTAGACATGCAAATGATCAGCAGTATGGTTGGTGCATTTATGCAAGTAGGACTTATTGCGCTAATCATCGTTTTTCAACAAGAGATTAGAAAATTCTTATTAATGATCGGGTCTACCAATTTTGCTAACAAAAGAAATTTTGTAAAACACTTTAAGTTTTTAAAACAAGAAGGTATATCTACCGATACGGATGTAGACGCTATAATTAAAGCTTGTGAAAAAATGGCAAGTACTAAAACAGGTGCTATTTTAGTAATAGAGCGTAGCAACTCATTAGATTTCATTAAAAGTTCGGGGGATAGAATGAATATTGAAATTAACCAACCAATTCTAGAAAGTATCTTCTATAAGAACAGCACCTTACATGATGGCGCTGCAGTAATAGTTGGAAATTATATTGTAGCAACCAGGGTAATTCTTCCTGTCTCTAATGAGCGTAATATTCCGCTAAGATTTGGATTAAGACATAGAGCTGCCGTTGGCATTAGTGAAAAGACCGATGCATTAAGCATAGTGGTTAGTGAGGAAACCGGTTTAATTTCCTATATCAAAAACGGTGAATTTGTTCTTTATGATTCTATTACACAGTTAAGTAATATGATTAAACAAGATTTAGCTTAATGGATTGTAAAAATTGTCAAAACAACCTAAGAACAGATTATAGTTACTGCCCCGATTGTGGGGCTAAAGTAATTCGAAATAGGCTTACCGTGAAAAATCTATGGTATGATGCCACCGAGCGATTTTTCAACATTGACAACACCTTTCTTATAACTTTCAAACACCTTTTTACAAAACCAGATGTAGTTATTGGAGGTTACATTAATGGTGTTAGAAAGAAGTATTTAAACCCCATTAGCTATTTCACAATAGCCATTACCCTTGGGGGTTTGTTTGTTTATGTTTACACAGAATTTTTCCCAAAAGCTTTAGACTTTGATTTTCTATATCAAAGTGGAGATTCTATGACCGAAGCAGAAAAAATGGGACAGGATTTTCAAAAACAATGGAATACTTATCTGTTTAAATATCAAAGTCTCGCATATATAGCCATGCTTCCATTTCTAGCACTGATATCTAGACTTGTATTTATCAACAAAAAACAATTTAATCTGAGTGAACATTTTGTAATCAACATTTATGCATACTCTCAAATGTCGATTCTCATCAACACCTTATATCTGTTGACTATTTGGAGTTCTAAAATGCTGTATTATGTCTCTTTTGGAAATATGATTTTCCAAATTTTATTTTTTACTTGGGTATTTTACAAAATCTTTAATCTCACTATAAAACAAACCATACTAAAACTATTATTATTTCTAGTTTTATTAGGCGCTGTGTTTACGTTTTTTATAATCGGAATATCTGCTTATTTGGCTTTTTTCACGGACACATTTCAGAAAATGACTCCTTGATTAAGCAACCTCCTCAGCTAAGAACTGAGCCTCGTACAGATTACTATAATAACCACCTTTTTTAAGAAGTTCTTTATGTGTACCTGTCTCAACTATGTTACCGGCATCCATTACAATAATTTTATCTGCCTTCTTAATTGTAGCCAAACGGTGAGCAATTACAATTGATGTTCTTCCTTGTGTAATTTTATCTGTAGCCAATTGAATCAATTGCTCAGAATATGTATCTACGGACGATGTAGCCTCATCTAATATCAAAATGCTAGGGTTGCTAACATATGCACGTAAAAATGCTATTAGTTGTCGTTGCCCGCTAGAAAGCATAGTACCTCTTTCCTTTACATTGTATTGATATCCGCCAGGGAGACTAGAAATAAATTCATCTACACCAATAGCTTTAGCTGCATTTTCGATATCATCTACACTTATGGTAGCATCCTTTAAAGAAATATTATTTGCAATCGTATCGGCAAACAAGAAGACATCTTGTAATACTACGGCAATATGTTTACGTAAAGAAGATAAATTATACTCTTTAATATCAACACCATCAACCATAATAGAACCTGAATTGATTTCGTAAAATCTATTTAATAAATTGATGATAGTACTTTTACCAGCACCTGTAGCACCAACAATAGCAACGGTTTCCCCTGCTTTTACATCAAAAGTAACTCCGTGTAAAACTTCTTCGTCTTCCAAATACCCAAAACGAACATTATCAAACTTAATATCTCCACTAACTACATCTTTCTCAAAAGAACCAACATTTTGTATATGGCTGTCTGTATCTAATATTTTAAATACTCTATTTGCAGCTACCATACCCATTTGAAGTGTATTGAACTTATCTGCAATTTGACGTAGTGGTCTAAACAATAAATCAATCAACATGATAAAAGCAAAAATCGTACCTGCAATATCGGTTGTAATATTTGCCACATTCTGTAAACCTCCATACCACACGATTAACCCAACGGTTAAAGACGAAACTATCTCTGCAATTGGAAAAAATATAGAATTGTACCAAACTGTTTTTAACCAAGCCTTTTTATGCTTCTCATTAATTTCTCTAAACTTATCGCTCTCAATTTTTTCACGGGTAAATAGTTGTACTATTTTCATTCCCGTAATACGTTCTTGAACAAAAGAATTTAAGTTAGAAACCTCTGCCCTAACTTCGGTAAACGCAACTTTCATTGCCTTTTGAAACCATCTTGTTGCATATACTATTATTGGTAATAAAGCAAAAACAATCAATGAGAGCTTCCAATTTATAAATAGCATTACAACTGCCGCAACGACCATTTTAAGTAAATCTGCCACAATCACAAAAAAGCCTTGACTAAAAATTTCTCCAATTCTTTGCATATCTGCTACGGCTCTGGTCACCAAAACACCCAATGAAGAGTTATCAAAATACTTCATTTTAAAAGAGAGCATTTTCTTAAATAGATCAATACGGATATCCTTGATAACAGATTCTCCTAGCCAGTTGGCATAATAATTAAAAGCTAATTGACATATTACTTGCCCTAATAAAACCACCAGCATAGCAATCGTTAGGTACAACAACATTTCTTCGTTGTTGCCCTTTATGGCTTCATCAATTATTTTCTTAACAATTAAAGGAGTAAGAATGGCAAAAACAGACAATAAAATGGCAGCCAAAGCAACGCCATAAAAAGTGATTTTATACGGTTTTGTATAGGCTAGTAAGCGTTTAAAAAGACGAGTGTCAAATGCTTTTCCAGAATCCTTATCCATTCTTTAAAATAGTATTGGGGTAAACAATAGAGGTCAAATATAGTCCTTTTGCAGGAACAGAAACACCAGCTTTTGTTCTATCCTTGCTTTTTAATATGGTATTAACATAGTCGGCAGAATATTTACCCAATCCTACATTTAATAGTGTTCCTACGATAGCTCTAACCATATTTCTAAGAAATCTATCTGCCGTGATCGTAAAAACAAGAGTGTTATTTTCTAATGTCCATTCCGCTTTCTGCAAATCACAAATATTAGTAAAAACATCAGTATTCGATTTTGAAAAACATTCGAAATCTTTCTTTCCCAGTAACAGGTTTGCAGCCATATTCATTTGCTCCAAGTCCAGCTCTTTCTTAATAAAATGGGCTAAATCTGAAGAAAAAGGGTCTTTCTTTTTTGTTATATGATATTCATAAGTACGTGATGTAGCATGAAAACGAGCATGAGCATCATCCTTAACTTCAAAAATACGACCAACTGCAATATCGCTTGGCAAGAAAGAATTTAATCTAAAAATGTATTCTGGAATATTGTCTAAACTATTAACATCAAAATGGGCATACATAACTTTTGCATGCACACCTGTATCTGTACGACCTGCGCCCATAAGTGAAATAGGGACATTTAAAAGTTTAGACATACCTTTTTCAAGTACTTCTTGCACTGTTATGGCATTAGGCTGATACTGCCAGCCATGATAAGCTTTACCGAAGTATGAAAATTGAATGAAGAATCTCAAAAGGATGTACTAATTTTGTATACTGCAAAGGTATTAAAAAGGATACGTTTAATCACCTTTAGCCAATTACTCAGAGTAAAACTTAAATCTTCATCAAACCTAAACTTTTAATGACCAAAATTCTTTTACTTTCCGATACCCACTCCCATATAGATGACGCCATTTTAAAACATGTAAAATGGGCAGATGAAGTATGGCATGCCGGCGATATAGGAACTTTAGATGTTACTGATGCCATAGCAAAATTAAAACCCTTAAAAGGTGTATATGGTAACATAGACGACCATATAATCCAAAAAGAATTTCCAGAAAACAATAGATTTTTTTGCGAAGGTGTTGATGTACTTATAACACATATAGGAGGCTATCCCCCTAAATACAACATTAGAACTCGTGATATGATAAGAGAAAATCCTCCGAAATTATTCATTTCTGGGCATTCTCATATTCTAAAAGTAATGATGGACAAAAAATTAGGCGTTCTGCACATGAACCCTGGTGCTTGCGGAAAACACGGTTTTCACCAAATGCGAACCATGTTACGTTTTATTATTGAAGAGGATAATATAAAAGATTTAGAAGTTATAGAACTTGGCAAAAGATAGAAACAGGGCGAATTTAAATGAACACACCCTGTAATACCGCAAATTATAATTCAAACGCCACCCCTAATGAAAATGTACCACCGTCATATATATTTTTACGCTCTACTAAAAAACCTGCGTAATCTGAATATTGAGCCACTAAGTTTAAATGATCGGTCAACTTATACATTGAGGTAATACCATAACTTGTAAACGTTGTTCCCTCTCCAAATAAAAATGATCCGCTTTGTACATTATTCTCAGAAGACAATCTTTCCTGAATTTTCAACTTCCCTATCAAATACAATTTATTAAAGAACAAATGACCTACTTCTGCCCCAGCCTGAAACTGGTTACTAAAATTCTCTGTTCTAAAGTTTACGCTTGAAAATGCAGAAACATATGATTTTCCATTTTTAAATCCATGAGATGCAGCTAAGGTGGTCCAAATGTTAAACTCACCATCAGAAAGCGGTAAATTTATCTCATCAAATTCCCCAAAATCATTTGCATTTTTTGATTGCGCAAAATTGTTGCCATCATTACTAGGAATATCTAATGCTACTTGTAAAGACAATGGAAAGTTTTTTAACAACTTATACTTTACACCAAGCTGAATGTTACCAACACCGCCTACAGTTTCTGTTGTACTAAAACTATTTAAACGAACTAACGGTAAATCAACAATAGCGGTAAGTCTATTAGATATTCCATATTCTCCATAAATTAAAAAAGCACTTGTATTAAAAGTACTTCCTTGATCAGCTAATCTACCTTCTGTAGTATAATAATCATTAGAAGAAAAATGTGATGCCGAAGCTTGTAGATATAATCCTTTGGCTTCTCTCGTCCAACCACTTTGGGCTTGTAAGCAAACGGCAGAGAAGCAAAAAAATACAAAAATTAAATTTTTTATTTTTTTCATAATTCTGTGATATTAAATTTCAGGAAATACAGAAAGTGTATCCCGAAAAAAAGCCTTTGGGAGACATAGAAAAACAGAATCATGTGTCTCTATTCCCAAAGGCAGTAATATGTTATTTTAGTTTAAAGCTACATTACCAAATGGTATGTTAGCTGTAGCACACCAAAGAATGATGTGTGTGTATTTAGCATCGGGCGTATCGCTCAATTTAATGAACATTTCACCATTATCCGCAACATTACCAATTAGCATTAAATCTGGATTTCCATTAGCAGGATCAGCAGTAAAAACATCTGATGTAGAAAGAAAAATACCTACTGTTCCAGTGCCAAGCTCGGTTGTAAAATCATCTGCAAAACGAACAAAATTAACGTCTTCTGCATCAACACCAACTTCAACCAAACCTTGTGTTGGTGTACCACTCTCAGCAACCAAATTTCCACTTAATGTTACCATCAAATCACCTACTGGCAAAGAAGAATCCACTTCAACAGTTTCTGTTTCAACCACCGTTTCTGTCACTGTTACTACTTCAGCATCATCATCAGAGCAACTAATAAAAAAAGTTGTCATGGCACTAGCTAATAATACAAGAGTAAATTTTCTGTTTTTCATAATCGTAATTTTTAAATTTGTTTTTGTTTTAAACAGCATAACTAACGGCTATCGTTAGCCTTTCTGTTTCTTGGAACAAACATAAAAATGCGGTATCACGAAGAATTCAAGAAAACATAAAGAGTTTATCACATTAGGCTAAAATCCTGCAACAGTTTTGTGATAATTGAAAAGAAGAAACTTGTTTTCAGAAATAAAAGGGCATAAAAAAACCCGGAAACTACCCCGGGTTTTAACGCACTAATACTACTAAGATTATAGGCTTAACGTAAGCGATCCACAGATTTTACAAGATCTTCATCCTTCTTTATAGCCCTATTTGCAAGGACCAAAAAAATGATAGAAAATACTGGAATCAGCATCCCAATACCCTTCTCAGAGACCAAGGTCTCTCCGGATAAGTTTAGTGATCGGTAAACGAAAAATCCTAATAAAAAAACATTTAATATCATGTTCAGCCTGTTTATAACAAACTGAGATTTTCTTTTTTTAAATTGTACTATAGCCCAAACAGCTAATACTGCACTCGCATAAAAGGCAATAGAAATAAGCATTTCATTATTCGCGAATACTTCTGCCCCATCTATATTAACCCATAGGTTAAAGAAGAACGGTAGAACACCTGTAAGTATTGCTACAACTATTAAATAAAGGCTTTGTATTCTTTGAATCATAAATCAATTACCACTTTACACTGCAAAAATACAGGTCTTTTCAAAAATTATAGCCATTTAATTCAAAATAATTTGTAATATTGCTACGTTATCAAGTCATAACGCCTACCAATAAGGAAAACATTCCTTGAGATTATCCAAATAAAATTATTTACTTCTTACAATACAAACTACTTATAATTTATTCTACTACTTAATGTTTGAGATTTCAGATTTAAAATCAAAAAAGCTACCTGAGCTTCAGGAAATTGCTAAAGGACTAAAGGTTCCTAAATTCAAAACCTTGAAAAAACTAGACTTAGTTTATCAAATTTTGGACTTACAGGCAGCTAATCCTAAAGTGGCTGCAGCTATAGCTCCTTCAAAAACTGAAGAAGTAAGCAAACCAGCAGAAGAAAAGCCGAAGCCAAAACCAAAACCTAGACCTAGACCACGTGTTGAAAAAAACACGGACAAGGATGGAAATGCCCCTGCAAAAACTGAGCCTACAAAAGTAGCTCCAGCAAAAAAAGAGGTAACGCAAGCAACTGAGTCAAAAGAACCAGTAGAGCAAAAAAGACCTAGACCTAGGCCAAAACCTGCTAACCAGCCTAATAAGCAAAAGAATCCTCAGCAGAATAATAATCAGAATAAGAAGCCAAACCCTAGACCTACCCATGACAAAAGCAATTTTGACAAGGACTTAAAGAATAGGTATAAGGAACCTGAATATGAGTTCGATTCTATTATAGCTAGTGAAGGAGTTTTAGATATTATGCAAGATGGTTACGGATTTTTACGTTCCTCTGATTATAATTACCTATCCTCTCCTGATGATATTTATGTTTCTCAGTCTCAGATTCGTCTTTTCGGTTTAAAAACTGGAGATACCGTATTGGGTAATGTAAGACCACCAAAAGAAGGGGAAAAATATTTTCCGCTTATTAAGGTGAATAAAATTAACGGAATCGACCCTCAAATAGTTCGTGACCGAGTGTCCTTTGAACATTTGACTCCATTATTCCCTCAAGAAAAATTTAATTTAGCTGAGCGTCAAAGCACGATATCTACTCGTATTATAGATTTGTTCTCTCCTATTGGAAAAGGACAAAGAGGAATGATCGTATCTCAACCAAAGTCTGGTAAAACCATGCTTTTAAAAGATATAGCTAATGGTATTGCAGCAAACCACCCAGAGGTTTATCAAATTATATTATTAATTGATGAACGACCAGAAGAGGTTACCGATATGCAGCGTAATGTACGTGGCGAGGTTGTTGCTTCTACATTTGACAAAGAACCAACAGAACATGTACGTGTTGCCAACATTGTTTTAGAAAAAGCAAAACGTTTGGTAGAATGCGGTCATGATGTTGTTATCCTTTTAGATTCCATTACACGTTTAGCAAGAGCCTACAACACTGTACAACCAGCTTCAGGTAAAGTATTAAGTGGTGGTGTTGATGCAAATGCATTACACAAACCAAAAAGATTCTTTGGTGCAGCACGTAATATCGAAGGTGGCGGATCATTATCTATTATTGCTACTGCATTAACGGAGACCGGTTCTAAAATGGACGAAGTAATTTTTGAAGAATTCAAAGGTACTGGTAACATGGAACTTCAATTAGATCGTAAGATTGCCAATAGAAGAATCTTCCCTGCCATTGACCTTACTTCTTCTAGTACACGTAGAGATGATATGCTTTTAGACGAAAGCACTTTACAGCGTATGTGGATTATGCGTAAATACCTTGCGGATATGAACCCTGTGGAAGCAATGGAATTTATTGAGCAACGCTTTAAGCAAACAAAAAATAATGAAGAGTTCTTGATGACTATGAATCAATAGAATTTTATAAATAATTTTAAAATCCCGATTTCTATTAGAAATCGGGATTTTTGTTTTTATAAACTTCCATAATCTTAACTCCTTTAAAACCCAAAGTCATCTATGAGCAGTCCTACATTATTTTTAATATCTTTATCATAATTAGAGAAAGATATCTCCCCCAGTCTTTTTTCTATTTTCTAACTAATTAATCTAATTCCTGGAAAATGAAAAGACCAACCATGTTACTGACTAGAATCACCTTTATTTTGATGCTCACAGCGCTTGTTAGCTGTAACCAAGTACAAAAGCCCAATGAGCCTGATAAAAATGATAAACCCACTGTAGAAGCTCCTGCTCAAATTGTAGAAGTATCACAAGCTAAAAACATGTTTGATTCTTATAGCAAAAGAAGGGTTCCTCTAATTCAACATTACGAAGATTCTATAAACCAGCATTATAAAGATGACAAAGAATTTGATGTTGGCAGATATGTATATTACGATTATAAAATCTTAAAGCAGTATCTAAAATTTATTGAACAGGAAGCTGCAGATGCCAACGTAGAAATATCGACTTTAAGATTATACTATTCTAATTACCCAGATGATGTGTTTTTCCCGAATTCAAAAGATTCCATTAAACACCCAAGACAGAATTCAATTATGCTTTCACCAACCTATAATGATGGAAAACGAGATTATCTGTTCTACATAGGGCAAGGTGCAAAAGGCAAACAAGCAGTTCCTTTAAACAATGATTTTGAAAATATAAAAGGTTACAGCATACATACAAATGAAAACAACAAAGCGCATGCATCATTTGCACCAATTTCAAAAACAGCCGCAAAACCTTTAAACATTCAAGGTCAACAAAGTTTAACGCTCAATAGAGGCTCAGGCGTACCACCACCAAAAAATTAATCATCTTGTAAACACTTGAGCTGAATTATGCTGGAATACCTATTGGAGAATTATTTTATATTACTCTATTTTATAGCGTTGGTTCTGTCCATAGCTAAATATCAACGCTATTATGATACTGTATTAAGATATTTCCCAATTCTACTCGCATATACTTTTTTGTCTGAAGTCCTAGGCTTAATAGTTAGAGATGTAGATGACATTCAACTTATTTACAAGCAAGAATTTCACAATTACAATACTATCATTTTTAATGTATTCGATATTATATTTTTTCTTTACTTCTTTTACATTTATTACCATTTAAGTAAATATCCAATAACAAAGAAGATAATTAAATACGGTAGTGTATTTTTTGTAATAACATGTATAGTAAATTTATTTTATCAAGATTTTTTTACGGAACCTCAAAATTTTGGAATTATTGCAGGCTCAATAATCTTGTTATACGCAGCAATAATCTATTTGTATAAATTAATTACGATTAAACACAAGTTGCCATTACATACAAATCTTCTATTTTGGATCAGTGTTGGTATTTTAATTTTTTATACGTGTTACCCAATTACCATGTATATATTATCCTTTAATTACGAGTTATTTACCGCTTATAATTTATCTAAATACCATTACGCCACTATTGGAATTTTCTACTCTTGTATTATTCTAGGGCTATTATTCATGAAGAGACTAAGAATAACGAACGAAACAATTTAAAAAAACTAAACAAAAAAAGCCTTCCTAATTAAAGGAAGGCTCTATACTTTTAACTTAAAGCTAAATTAAAGTGCAGCTACGTGCTTAGCTAATTTGCTTTTTAAGTTGGCAGCTTTATTATCATGTATAATGTTACGTTTTGCTAAACGATCGATCATACTAACAACACTTGGAAAAAGAGCCTCTGCATCTTTCTTAGATTCTTCTCCACGTAATCTTTTTATAGCGTTACGCGTAGTTTTATGCTGATATCTGTTACGTAAACGAACTGCTTCGTTTCTTCTGATTCTCTTTAATGCCGACTTGTGATTTGCCATTTTATAATTTATTATAATTTCTTCGGATTCTCATCCATTCAATTTTTGTAGTCCGTAGGGGAATCGAACCCCTGTTACCAGGATGAAAACCTGGCGTCCTAACCCCTAGACGAACGGACCATTATATGTCAATGCTTGGAAATACATCCAAATGTTAATTAGTAGTCCGTAGGGGAATCGAACCCCTGTTACCAGGATGAAAACCTGGCGTCCTAACCCCTAGACGAACGGACCATACTTTGCGCAATTGCGGATGCAAAAATACAAATATTTTTTACTATCACAACACCTGATTATAATTTTTTGAAAAAATTAATACGCTTTAGCAAATAGTACCCTTTTATTAGATGGTTTTCCAGTAACCATACAAACACCTTTTTCTTCCTTCGCATCAATAGGAATACACCTTATCGTAGCTTTTGTCTCATCTTTTACACGTTCTTCAGTTTCTTTACTACCATCCCAATGAGCTGAAATAAATCCACCTTTTTCATTCAAAACTTTCTTGAATTCATCATAAGAATCCACTTCTGTAATATGATCAGCCCTATAATCGAGTGCTTTTTGGAACATATTCTTCTGAATATCCTCCATTAAAAATTCAATTTTAGCTACTACATCAGTCGCAGAAACTGTTTCTTTTTGCAATGTATCCCTTCTTGCAACTTCATACGTGCCATTTTCCATATCTCTTGGTCCAATTGCCAATCTAACAGGAACTCCACGCATTTCATACTCATTAAACTTAAATCCTGGCTTATGTGTGTCCCTATTATCAAATTTCACAGAAATACCTTTAGCCCTTAATTCTTTTACTAATGGATTAACCGTATCGGATATTTGGTCCAATTGATCCATTCCTTTGTAAATTGGTACAATAACAACTTGTATAGGCGCCAATTTTGGTGGAATTACCAATCCATTATCATCGCTATGTGTCATTACCAAGGCACCCATTAATCTTGTAGAAACCCCCCAAGAAGTTGCCCATACATATTCTTTACCACCTTCTTTAGTAGCAAATTTCACATCAAAAGCCTTTGCAAAATTCTGCCCTAAGAAATGCGATGTACCTGCTTGTAAAGCCTTACCATCTTGCATTAATGCCTCTATACAATATGTCTCTATAGCACCGGCAAATCTTTCACTCTCTGTTTTAGTTCCTTTTATGACAGGTATCGCCATATGGTTTTCAACAAAATCCGCATAAACGTTCATCATTTGCTCTGCCTCTTCAATTGCTTCTTTTTCGGTTGCATGAGCGGTGTGCCCTTCTTGCCATAAAAACTCAGCTGTCCTTAAGAATAATCTAGTACGCATCTCCCATCGTACCACATTTGCCCATTGGTTTATTAATAATGGCAAATCTCTATAGGATTGTATCCACTTTCTATAGGTATCCCAAATTATGGTTTCAGAAGTTGGTCTAACAATTAATTCCTCTTCTAATTTGGCATCTGGATCAACAATGATCCCACTACCATCTTCTGCATTTTTCAATCGATAATGCGTAACAACCGCACATTCTTTAGCAAACCCTTCAACATGGCTAGCTTCTTTACTTAAGTAGGATTTAGGAATGAATAAAGGAAAATAGGCATTTTCATGACCTGTCTCCTTAAACATTTTATCTAACCCTGCTTGTATTTTCTCCCAAATACCATAGCCGTATGGTTTTATGACCATACAACCCCTTACACCAGAGTTCTCGGCTAAATCTGCCTTAACCACTAATTCATTATACCACTTGGAATAATCCTCGCTTCTCTTTGTCAAATTTTTACTCATTATCTGGACTTTGGCACAAATTTTGTGAATATTACTATACAATAATTGAGTAAAACTAGTTATTTTTAATATGTTCAACAATATAATTTTGATCCGATGATATATTCTTTGCCCCACAACAAAATTCGAAACATAACAATGATGGTGACCCTAGCTGTATTGGCAGCTTCTTGCGGTTCATACCAACAATCTTCATACTACGACAATGACGGCATATATTCAGATGACGCACCAACCACAGAAAGAAGACCTCAACAGAAAAATTATAATCAGAATAATCCCGAAACGGATACCTATTCTAATTACTTTGGTGAAAAAGCAAATCAGTATGATGAAATATTGGACAGTGAAATTTTCACTGATGTTGATTCTTATTCTAGCAATGAAATAGACGATACTATACCAGAAGATCAACTAACTGATTATTACGCCACAACCAATGATTACGAAGGTTACGGAAGTTGGGGTAGCAATAATGCCGATGTTAGCATTTATATTCATAATAACGGTTGGAATAACTGGGGTTATGGCAATTCTTTTGGATGGGGTTGGAACAACTGGGGTTACGGAGGTTTTTATAATTACGGATGGAACCAACCTTGGGGCTGGAACAGATGGAACAATTGGGGATATTCAGGTTTCGGATTCGGATACGCAGGATATAGAGGATTTGGATTTGGATGGCACAGACCTTATTATGGTTATGGATACGGGTATGGCTACGGCAATAGATATTACGGCAGAAATAATCGTTTTTCTAATAGAAATTATGCATTAAATAATTCTAGAAGAGGAAATTACACAAGAGCAAATATAAATAACAGCGGTTTGTCTTCAACTGCATTACGTGGAAGATCAAATGTAAACACAAGAGGTGATTCTCCAAGATACAGAAGCAACACATCTCGTACAGCAACCGCTAGAAGCTCTGCAAATACACGTAGCTCAAGAACATATTCAGGAAATACGACAACGCGAAGAACTGTAGGCGTTGATCAAAATAGAGCATACAGAACAAGTAGAAGCACTAGAGCCACTCCAAGATACAGCAGCAACTCCTCAACAAGAAGTAGTAGTAGTAGTAGTAGATATAGTAGCAGCCCTAGCTCTGCAAGGTCAAGTAGTAGAGTAGCTGTGCCTAGAACTTCTACGTATAGAAATTCTGGAAGCACATCTAGAAGTTATTCTTCTGGCAGAAGCACAAGAAGTTCTGGAAGTGGATCTTACCGTAGTTCTGGAAGTAGCTCTAGAAGTAGTAACTATAGCTCTGGAAGAAGTAGCTCTAGCGGAAGTTCTTACAGAAGTTCTGGTAGCAGCACCAGAAGTTCTAGCAGTGGTTCTTCATCAAGATCTTCAGGTTCATCTAGCAGAAGTAGCGGAAGAAGAAACTAAAATCTAACATTATTTTTAAAATTGAATATTGCTATGAAAAGATATTTAACTTTCATAATACTAGCTTCATGTGCCATTGGTAGTGCACAAAATATAAATGACGCTTTACGTTATGGTACCGAAAACCTTCAAGGTACTGCCCGTTTTCAAGCTATGGGTGGTGCATTTGGCGCATTAGGTGGCGACTTATCATCTTTAAACGTAAATCCTGCTGGGTCTGCTGTATTTAACAACAGCCTTTTTACCGTAACAGGATCTAACTATCATACAAATAACGACGCTCGCTATTTTGGAGATGCTTTAATTACAAAAGACAACAACATAGAATTAAATCAAATAGGTGGTGCTTTTGTTTTTAAAAACACCGACTCTAATTCTGATTGGCAAAAATTTACTTTGGCCTTCAACTACGATGTTGTCGATAATTTTGATAACGAATATTATGTTACCGGAAGTGCAGTAGATGGTATTGATACGTATTTTTTAGAATATGCAGGAGGCACACCTTTTGGATCAATTCTTTTACAAGAAGGAGAGTTTATTGAAGAAGGCTATCTGGATATAGGTGCAGTTCAAGGTTTTAGTGACCAGCAAGCTTTTTTAGGCTATTATGGCGGTATTTTTGACCCAGAGACAGATGCTGATAATAACACCAATTATATTAGCAACAGTCTTTATGATAGAGTGGAACAAGATTTCTTAAGAAGAACTTCTGGCTACAATAGTAAATTCACTTTAAACGCAGCGTCTCAATACAAAGAGAATATATACATAGGTGCTTCTTTAAACTTTCACAATGTATTATATACGCAATATGATCAGTTTACTGAAAGTGGATACGAGCCTAATTCTGAAATTACACGCACAACATTTGATAATTATTTACAAACAGAAGGTAACGGTTTCTCCTTTAGCTTAGGAGCTATTGCAAAATTGAATGATAACGTAAGATTAGGCGGTAGCTACCAGTCCCCTACTTGGTATAGATTAGAAGACGATTTGTCTCAACGCATTAATTCTGATTTAGCAGACGATGATATTAATTTTATCAATTTCAATATTGTTAACCTATTTGAAAGCTATACCGTAAAAACACCTAGTAAATTAACAGGTAGTTTAGCAGTAATTTTTGCCAAGGACGGTCTATTAAGTTTTGATTACGGATATCAAGATTTTTCTCAATCTGAATTACGCCCTACAAACGACCCAAGTTTTCAATCTGTAAATACTCAAATTTCTAGTGATCTTGGTTCAGTTTCAACATTTAGACTTGGTGGTGAATACAGAGTTCAACAAGTAAGCTTTAGAGCTGGATATCGTTTTGAACAAAGCCCATATGCCAATGGAAATACTATTGGAGATTTAAATGCTGTTTCTGCAGGTATAGGATATAATTTTGGCGGAAGTAAATTAGATTTTGCTCTTAGTCAATCTCAACAAGATGTTAGCGAAAGACTATTTAACGCCGGTATTACCACACCCGCAACAATAGACAGGAGCATAACAAACGCTACTTTAAGTTATACCATTAACTTTTAAGTTAAAAGATTATATTTATAAAAAAAGGGAAGCAAATTTGCTTCCCTTTTTTTTGTTATCTCTTTAAAGAAAAATGTGTTTTCCTTGTTTTGGCAACCATTAAATTATCTTCTTGTTCTCCATATTCAAAACGAAACCAATAATCTGTAGAAGGCATTTGTTGACCGTTATAATTACCATCCCAACCATCGGCTGCACCTAATTGTTTTAATAGCTTGCCATACCTATCAAATATAAATACAACTGGGTTATTTAATGTTTCTATACCTTTTACATTCCAATCATCATTTGTTCCATCACCATTGGGAGTAAAGAACTTAGGGTAACCTACTACCAAAAATTCAATTGGATCAGTTATACCACATCCATTTTTATCATTGATAATTACAGTATTAATTCCTGGAGGCACATTCATAAAAACAGCATCATCTTGAAATACGCCATTATTAATAGCATATTCATAATCCCCATCACCGTCCACAAAAAACTCAACATTGTTTTGGTCTGGATCAATTGAAAGATTAGTATCCAATGTTTCTACTCGGTCTAAAATTGGGGTGCCAAAAAATGTAATTAACACTCCACTATCATCTCTAACAGTTGGCGGCGTACCTGTTATGGTTGTAATTGTAGCGAAATAACGACCCGAATTAGGACTAGCAACAATTAGTTCTGCTCCAAAATCACCAGAACCGGTAAGCGTATCATCAACAACACCATCATCTTCATAATCAACAGTCCATTCTACACTTGCAATATCTGCGCCCGCAGGAGAATTCAATGCACTAATAGTTATATCATCATCACCTTCACAAGCAATGATATCCAATCCCAAAAACTCATCACGCAAAGTACAATCTAAAGCAGTATCTTGATTATCACTAACAGAACTACCCGTAAAAGTCAACATAAAAGGTTCAGGGTCTCCCGTAAAATTATCAGCAAAATTATTTATTAAAATATAATATATCTCTCCAGGAAGTACGTCTAAATATTCATCATAAGTATTTTGACTACCGGTTAAAGATGCTTGACCTTCTTGACCGCTATCAGGGTTTACACCTAATCCCGTAAAATTAGTGTCGTTTACTTCATAATTACATCGAATAGGTTGCGCGGTACCATTGCTAATATCAGCACAATCTACATCTGGACCATAAACAGCAAAATCCCATTCGGCCGTAGGTGTAGATCCTGAAGTCGCTAAAGCTTCAATATCAAAACCAACCTGACCACCTGTTCCCGCTCTAAAAACGAACCAAGAGGTATTAAACTCAATATTTGCGGAAGAAAGGCTACCTTTTTCAAGGCACCCAGTTTGAAGAATAACATCAGGATCAAAATCATCAACATCACCGGTTCCACCAGCAATACCCATAATAGGTTGATCGGCACAAACAGGTATAGCCGTTCTACAATCGGCAGAATTTTGTGCAGTTGCGTTCCAATAGAAAAGAAACATACAACATATAGAACAAATAAGTGTTCTCATAAAAGCGTATCTATTAGTATAGGTAATGTATATTATAACTACACATGCTCCGCTTTAGTATCTTACAACAAAGATTCTGGTATTTAATCGATAAAATGCACTTTTTGAGCCTAATTATTAGGCTTAACGCTTTAAAGTAAAGTGATTATTGATGAATGATGCGCTAGTATTCTCCCCTAAAGAATTAGTATAGGAAAGCTTAAACCAATAATCAGATTCTGGTAATAAAGATCCATTTAATGTACCGTTCCATCCACTGGAGTCATTAATTATTTGATACAGTAATTTACCGTAACGATCATATATTGTAATTACAGGATTATCTAAGGCAGACAACCCATCGACTTTCCAAGTATCATTTACGTTATCTCCGTTGGGAGTGAAAAACTTTGGAAAACCAACAACAACGATATCTCTAGTATCAGAACCGCATCCATTTATATCGCTGACCGTTATAGTATGTTCGCCTGGAAACAAATTATTAAAGACGCCATTACCCTGTGGTATATCATTATCTATTTGATACTGAAAATCACCTTCTTCTTCCACATAAACGGATACAACATTAGATGCATCATCTTCATATTCAATAGTGATATCTGAAATAACTGGCGGACTAGAAAAAACCACGGTCACAGAACGAACAGTTATACATTGAATTAAACCTTGTGTATTGGTAACAGACAAAGTATACACACCTGGTTCTGCAACGGTAATTAAAGAAGAGGTTTGCCCTGAACTCCATTCATATGAAAAATCACTATTTGGTATACGTTGCCCAATGGTAACAACAGGTTCATCACCACATATAAAAACTTCTGTATCAAAATCTAAAAACGGTAACTCAATTCCGTTTACTTCAAAAGTTTCTGAAGCATCAAAACACATTGAATTCTCTAAAGAGGTAGTTCTAACATAAATAGTCTGCGCTTCTTGTAATGGAATAAACTCTTTTGAAAGTGCATTGGTACCATCAAAGGCATCTTCAAAACTATCATGATAAGACACTCTAAATTCTAAAGGACTTTGACTTCCTAAAGCTTCAGCATCTTTTACATTAAAATCTATAGCCGTACCATCTAAACAAGCAGTCTCATTTTCTAAAGGAAACGTTTCTGGTGATGGCGCATATGCTACCTGTGTCTCACTAATTAAATTATTTCCTAATGGTCTTATCACTAAAACACGATACATTCCAGAAACAGCTATTGATAATTGCGGGTCATTTTCACCAGGAATAAGTTGAAAGCCGGCACCAGCATCTAAGTACCACTCATAATCTAATGCATCCGTAGTAGTTGCATCTAAAATAACCGTTTCGTTATCACATGCAATTACAGGTGGTCCTAATAAGTTATCTATTATATCACAATCCAAGGCTGAATTAGGGAACTCTACAAAAATGTTTCCTGAAAATTGAATAGAAAATCCGGAATTATTATTACTGAAATTATTAATCATCAAGAGATACTCTTCTCCTGGCTCAACATCTAACCAATCATCATATTGTATATTATCCAATCCGGTAGGATCTTCACCAACACCTATATAACTACTATCATCAGAATTATCAAAATAATTACATCTTACAGGTTCTCCTAATGAACTACAGTCATTAGTTCTGTACAAGGCAAAATCCCAATCTTCATTAGAATCGAATCCTATATTAAAGCCTAATTGACCAATTTCCCCGATTTTAAATTTATACCAAGCAGAATTGGTTTCTATTGTTCCGCTACCCTGTGTAATACACCCAGAAATAGATGCTCCGTTAAAATCATCAATTCCGTAACCATTAGTACCTCCGTTTACCGGTGTGTTGTAGCAAATAGGTACCGCATTTGCACAATCTGCGGACACTTGAGCGAACGAAGTAAAGAAGCAAAGTAAGCTAATTAAAAAAATGGTTATACCATACTTGGTCATAAAGGCCTTTTAAATTGGAAAAATAAAATTAACTAGACCTTAACGTTATGGCTAATTAATGTTGTGTAATGCCCGCATTTAGTTATAAAGTGGCACATATTGTATATCTTTGCAGCTTCTAAAAGATAGATAAAATGAAAATTGAGGATACATTGGAAAATCAATTTGAGGAATTAGGAAATGATCATATTTCCACTTCAGAAGATACTCCATTACGTTCAGATGCATTTGACCTTGATGATGCCGAAAAGATTGAACGCATTCGCGAAAACGTTCGTGAAATCATGCTTACGTTAGGTTTAGATTTAACTGACGACAGCTTAAAAGGAACTCCTAACCGAGTTGCTAAAATGTATGTAAATGAAATATTTGGTGGTTTAAACCCAGCCAAGAAACCTAAGGCTTCTACTTTTGATAATAAGTACAAGTATGGCGAAATGTTAGTTGAAAAAAACATTACCCTATATTCTACGTGCGAGCATCATTTACTACCTATTGTAGGTCGAGCGCACGTTGCATATATTTCTAAAGGTACGGTTGTAGGTCTTTCTAAAATGAACCGTATAGTTGATTATTATGCTAAACGCCCTCAAGTTCAAGAACGTTTAAATATTCAAATTGTAAGAGAATTACAAAAAGCTTTAGGTACTGAAGATGTTGCTTGTGTAATAGATGCAAAACACCTTTGTGTAAACTCTAGAGGTATACGCGATATCGATAGTAGTACCGTAACGGCAGAATATGGCGGTAAATTCAAAGAAGAATTGGTACGCCGTGAGTTTTTGAATTACCTTAATCTAGATACCCATTTTTAATAGCATATAGCTTCATGCAATTATACGAAAGTCAAGAAATCAAAGTATACAATTCCTTAACAGGTAAAAAAGAAGTTTTCAAACCCATTAACACAGGTCATATTGGCATGTATGTTTGTGGACCTACAGTGTATAGTAATGTGCATTTAGGTAATTGTAGAACTTTCATGTCTTTTGATATGATTTTTAGATACTTTAGACATCTTGGTTATAAAGTACGTTATGTTCGTAATATTACCGATGCCGGCCATTTGGTTGACGATGCGGAAGATGGCGAAGATAAAATTGCAAAAAAAGCACGTTTAGAAAAATTGGAACCTATGGAAGTTGTTCAACGATATACTGTTGACTTTCATAATATTTTGGAGAAATTCAATTTCTTACCTCCTAGTATTGAACCTACAGCTACAGGCCATATTATAGAGCAAATTGAAATTATTAAGGATATTCTTAAAAAAGGATTTGCTTACGAAACCAATGGTTCTGTATATTTTGATGTTGCTAAGTTCAATGAAAAGCATGAATATGGTAAATTAAGTGGACGCAAGCTTGAAGACATGATCGCCAACACACGCGATCTTGCCGCACAAGACGATAAGCATAATCCACAAGATTTTGCATTGTGGAAAAAGGCCGAACCACAACATATTATGAGATGGCCTTCGCCATGGGGAGATGGATTTCCAGGGTGGCATTTAGAGTGTACAGCCATGAGCACTAAATATTTAGGTGAAACCTTTGATATTCACGGAGGCGGAATGGATTTAAAATTCCCACATCATGAATGTGAAATTGCACAGGCAGAAGCTTGTAATGATCAAAGCCCCGTAAACTATTGGTTACACGCAAATATGTTAACCTTGAACGGTAGAAAGATGGCAAAATCTACAGGAAATAGTATTCTACCTGGAGAGATATTCTCTGGTGAAAACAAAATTCTTAGCAAGCCGTTCTCACCTTCTATGGTGCGTTTCTTTATGATGCAAGCTCATTATACCAGTATTTTAGATATGAGTAATGATGCGCTTTTGGCTTCAGAAAAAGGTTTTAATAAATTGATGGAAGCCATTAATGCTGTTAAATCTTTAAACACTGCCAAGTCAACTAATTTTGACATAGGTGCATGGAAATCTTCGTGCTATGCTGCAATGAACGATGATTTTAATACGCCAATTTTAATAGCAAAATTATTTGACGCTGTTAAGCATATAAATCTAATTAAAGAAGGTTCAGAATCAATTACTGAAGAAGATAGAGCAGAATTAGAAAGCACCCTTCATAGTTTTGTGTTTGATGTTTTAGGTCTTGAAAACAAAAGTAGTTCTGATGCTGATTCTGAGAAATTAGGCGGTGTTGTAGAATTATTGATTGAATTACGTAAGACAGCAAGAGAAAATAAAGATTTTGCCACATCAGATAAAATTCGTGACCAACTTGCAGTGTTAGGTATTCAATTAAAAGACGGTAAAGAAGGAACTACATATAGCCTTTAATATTAATCTAAAAATCTAGATTTTTGTATTTTAGACTGGTATTCGCCAGGTGCTAAGTTTTGCCTTGTTTTGAATACTCTATTAAAATAGGACCTACTTTCAAATCCGCAGTCCAGATATACATCTTTAATACTTCTACTTGGGTCTTGCAATAACCCAACTGCTAATTTTATTCTCTCGTTATTAATAAATTCAACAGGAGAAATACCCAGCTCTAATTTAAACGTTCTATAAAAATGAGATGGACTCATACAGGCTATTTTACTAAGATCATCCACTTGTATAGCTTTATGAACATTATCTCTAATATATCTAATGACCTCGGTTAACCTACTTTCTTTCTTAATGGTCAAGGTTGCATTACTATATATTTTACGTTCGTTAGTCTGCAATATTCTAATAATAAGTTCACGCAACATGTTATCAACGAACAAGTCTTTTGAAGGATGGTCTTCAGAAAACAAAAACAATAGGCGCTGTATAATTTGAAAAATTCCTCTATCGTTTACAAAATGAAAATTATAATCCATTAATCCCCATGGCTCTTTGGTACTCTTGGGCATGTTTTCATTCATAAACTCTAATACTTTTTTAATCTTATCTTCTGAAATGGCCATAGCTAAACACCTCGTAGGATTTTTTGCCATAGCCTCAGGAAAATCAATGCACATGCCTTCATTGGCTGGCAATACTAAAGATTCTCCAGGTAAAAAATCAAATGATTCAAAATCGCGCAGATGCATAATTTTCTTTCCTTGAATCATACTTGCTAAAACAGGTTGTTCAAATTTCAATAAAACACTAGCTGCCTGTTCATGTGTTTCAAAAACATGCATAGCCGCATTATTCATGGTATAAGAGGTTTGGTTTTCCACCATTGTCTCTAAACGTCTTCCATTAAAGAAATTGTCGGATAATTGAATCACAGTTATTTTGATTTTATTTTATGGAATTTACAAAAATTTATACTTAAAAAAATCATAAAATCAATTATTGATAGAATAGTTCACATTATTCGTAGAATGCGTCAGATGTAATAAGAACTTGGTAAGTACATTTAGAATATCATAAAAACTTACATCTATTATTAACTTAAATCACATAATATGAGCACAACAGCAACTGTAGAAAAAGACGTACTTCAAAAACCTAAATTCAAAAATCAATACGAAAATTTTATTGGTGGAAAATGGGTGGCACCTAGCAAAGGTGAGTATTTTGATAATATTTCACCTGTAGACGGAAAAGCATTTACGAAAATACCAAGATCCACTGCGGAAGATATTGAGAAAGCTATTGATGCCGCATGGCAAGCAGCCCCATCATGGAATACCTCTTCTGCTACGGAGAGAAGTAATATGCTTTTAAAAATTGCAGATAAAATAGAACAAAATCTAGAAGTTTTAGCGAGAGCAGAAACTTGGGACAATGGTAAAGCCATACGTGAAACCAGAGCTGCAGATTTACCTTTAGCAGTAGACCACTTTAGATACTTTGCAGGTGTTATTAGAGCAGAAGAAGGATCGGTCAGTGAATTAGATTCTAACACGGTCGCTTTAAATGTAACAGAACCACTTGGTGTCGTCGGTCAAATTATTCCTTGGAATTTCCCTTTATTAATGGCTACATGGAAATTAGCACCAGCACTGGCGGCTGGTAACTGTGTTGTTCTCAAGCCTGCAGAACAAACACCAGTGGGCATTCTTATTCTTATGGAGATTATTGAAGGTATCTTGCCAGATGGCGTACTAAATGTTGTAAATGGATTTGGAGCAGAAGCAGGAAAGCCACTAGCATCAAGCCCAAGAATTGACAAGATTGCTTTTACCGGAGAAACCACCACCGGACAATTAATTATGCAATACGCTTCCAAAAATATCACTCCCGTAACCTTAGAACTTGGTGGTAAATCTCCAAATGTTTTCTTTGAGAGCATCATGGATGCCGATGATGAATTCTTCGATAAATGTTTAGAGGGCGCTAACATGTTTGCTTTAAACCAAGGTGAGGTATGTACATGTCCATCGAGAATGTTAGTACAGGAAAGCATCTATGATAAATTTATTGAACGAGTAATAGAACGCACAAAAGCAATTAAAATAGGACATCCGTTAGACCCTAATACAATGATGGGTGCACAGGCATCTAATGATCAGTTTGAGAAAATTCTAAACTATATTCAAATAGGAAAAGAAGAAGGTTGCGAAGTGCTAACCGGTGGTGATCAAGCTTATAATGAAGGATTAGAAGGTGGTTATTATGTACAACCTACCATCTTGAAAGGAAATAATAAGATGCGTGTTTTCCAAGAAGAAATATTTGGACCTGTTCTTTGTGTTACTACTTTTAAAGATGAGGCGGAAGCAATTGAAATAGCCAATGATACATTATATGGATTAGGTGCCGGAGTTTGGACACGAGATACACACCAAGCATATCAAATTTCCAGAGCCATTAAGGCAGGTAGAGTTTGGGTAAACTGCTACCACCTATACCCTGCACATGCTCCTTTCGGCGGATATAAAAAATCTGGTATTGGTAGAGAAAACCATAAAATGATGTTAGCACATTATCGTCAAACAAAAAACATGCTTATCTCTTACGATAAAAAGAAAATGGGATTCTTTTAATAACCGAAACAAGATGAAAACGAAACGAGTATTAGTAACCGAAAAAGCAGCTGCAGTTATTGCTGAACTCAAAGAAAAACATGGAGAACTCATGTTCCACCAAAGTGGTGGGTGTTGTGATGGGTCCGCCCCTATGTGTTTTGAGAAAGGCGATTTAATGCTAGATGATAACGATGTTTGTCTAGGCAATATAGAAGGCTGTGATTTTCATATGTCAAGAGATCAATATGAATATTGGAAACATACTCAGTTAACGCTTGATGTTACACCTGGTATCGGTTCAAGTTTTTCATTAGAAATACCAATGGGCATACGTTTTATTATTAAATCTAGACTGTATACTGAAAAAGAGGCAGAACACCTAGAACCGATCAGAATCGGAGCTTAAAAAGTGATTATTTAATGTAATGAAGTCCGGCTGTTAATCATCCGGACTTCTTCTTTTAAAGGGTTAGCACTTTTGTAGTAAATTTGTACTATCAATTATTCACTGTGAAGATATCTATCAAAAAAATACTGATTACGCCTTTTGTATTACTTGTTCGTTTTTACCAGCTGGCCATATCACCATATACGCCTGCTACCTGCAGGTACTCCCCTACTTGCTCGCAATATACATTAGAAGCTTTAAAAAAACATGGGCTATTTAAAGGAGGTTGGCTTGCGACAAAACGCATATTTAGCTGCAATCCCTGGGGTGGTAAAGGGTACGATCCCGTTCCATGAACGGGAAATATTAATTCATTCTTAAAACAGCAACTTTCTATAATATTTATGACAACTCTATTTTTCAAAATCGATTTGTCTAATGGCTATTTCTTATCTTAGCCTTTCAAAATTCAACACATGCATTTCTTAGGAATTACTTGGAATCCGAATGAAACACTTTTCAATATCGGATTTATACAAATAAAGTATTACAATCTTCTTTGGATTACCGCCTTTGCATTAGGCTGGTTTCTTATGAAAAAGATTTTCCTTAACGAAAAAAAATCTATAGAACAATTAGATTCTCTTTTCATTTACACGGTTTTAAGTACCATGTTAGGTGCTAGATTAGGTCATGTTTTCTTCTATGATTGGGCATACTATTCTAACCACTTGGTAGAAATTTTAATTCCGGTTCGTGAAAGTGATTCTGGCAGCTTATTATTCGGGTTAATAAATGGCTATGAATTTACCGGTTTCACTGGCTTAGCAAGTCACGGTGCTACAATTGGTATTATCATTGGTACTTATTTGTATACAAGAAAATATCCGGAATTTAGCATGTTATGGATTTTTGACAGGATGGTTATACCTGTTGCCATTGGTTGCTTTTGTGTACGACTTGGAAATTTTTTCAATTCTGAAATAAATGGTAAAATAGTTGATGAAAATTTCATCTTTGCCACCAAATTCATTCGCGATTCTGATGACTTACACCCTTCAAAAGCTCTGGGCATTACAGGAGAAAAAACATTAAACGCAGCCTATGCCGCTATTGAAAACAATCCGCAATTTTCTCAGTATTTAGCCGAAATTCCTTACCGTCATCCGGCACAATTGTATGAAGGTATCGGTTATATTCTTATCTTCATTTTACTTTATTTCTTATACTGGAAGACAGACAAAAAGAACAAACCAGGTTACTTATTCGGCTTATTTTTTGTGTTGCTATGGACAGTACGTTTCTTCGTAGAATTCGTTAAGAAAAGTCAAGGTGGTTTTGAAGAATCGTTAGGATTACTTTCCACAGGTCAGTGGTTAAGTATACCATTTATTATTATTGGGTTTTATTTTATGTTCAGAAAAACAAAAACTGCTTAATGTTTAATAAAATCAACAAGAGCTGGGTTTTTATAATAACATTGTCAATGCTAGTTTTTTCTTGTAAAGAAGATTCTAAAAAAACTATAGCTACTCAAAATATTGAATTCACGCATGAAGGGGACTTAACCGTTTACTTAAATGCTAGCGACACCGTAAAAACTAAATTCAATATTGAATTTGCAGAAACTGAATATGAGACCCAAACGGGACTTATGTACAGAAAGGGAATGAAAAATAATCAAGGAATGCTGTTTATTTTTCCAGATGAATCTATGCATTCTTTTTATATGAAGAATACAGAGTTCCCTTTAGATATTATTTATATAAAAGAAAACCAAAGGATCGCCAGTTTTCAAGAAAATGCACAACCATTAAACGAAAACGGGTTATCGTCACAAGTTCCTATAAAATACGTACTCGAAGTTAATAGTGGTTTAGCGCAAGAATTGGGGCTATCTATAGGTGATAGCATAAGTTTCAATAGAAAGTAGCCCCAGCGTTCCTCTACTTATCTTATTTACTACAACAATGTCAGCATACTTATTGACCAGTGAAGAATCTGAACGGTTACTTTTTAAAAAAGTACAACCAGCTGATTTTGAAAAGTGGCTTCCATTTCACAAAGAACCTTTAAGTAGTCAATATTGGTCTGGTTTACCAAAAGACCCTAAAGTAGCCTGTCAAAAACAATTTGACAGAATCTTTGAGCGCTACAATGAAAATTTAGGCGGAATGAACGCACTATTTTTAAAGAATACCAACACTTTGGTTGGGCTTTGCGGTTTATTGGTACAACAAGTAGATGATAAACAAGAGTTAGAAATAGGCTATTCCATTCTTCCAAAATTCTGGAGGCAAGGTTTTGCTTTTGAAGCCGCAGAAAAATGCAAATTGGTAGCTTTTGAAAAACAATGGGCGAAAAGCCTAATTTCTATTATTCAGATCAATAATATCCCCTCGCAAAAGACAGCCTTAAAAAACGGAATGTTTTTAGACTTTACAACCACCTACCACAACAACGAAGTTCATATTTTTAGAATACATGCATAAATGAATCATTGGGTAATATATTTAGATAATAACTCTAACAAGAAAGGTTTTTTAAAAAATTTTCAAAAAGGGAAAATGCCTATAAATTTTCTTGAATTTGAAAATAAAACGGGAAAATTATTCTCCCCTTTTACTTTAGAAAAACTTATTGATGAAGAAGATAAGCATGATAAAAAAATTATTAGTACTGCGCATCAATCTCTTGAGAGCATGTCTAGTGGTGAACAAAAAAGAGCTTTATTACATCATTTACTAAGTAAAAACCCTGATTATATAATATTAGATAACCCTTTTGATAATTTAGATATAACTTTCCAAGCGCAACTAAAAGATATCCTTAAATCTCACTCTTCTTATATTTCGTTTATTCTATTAGCAAGTCGCAAGGCAGACACTCTTTCATTTATAAACAACTATGGAAAACTTGATAAGGATGAATTTTCTGTTATTAAAAATATAGAATTTAACGAAAACTCTTCAATTGAAGCCTTTAGCCAAGTTAGCATTCCAAATGCTATAACAACATATTCCGGTTTTCAAAATCCATTAATCAATTTCAAAAATGTAAATGTCGCTTACGGAGAGATAAGAATATTAAACAATATTAATTGGACAATTAACAAAGGTGATTTCTGGCAACTATCTGGTACTAATGGTAGTGGAAAATCTACCATTCTTTCCATGATTTTTGGAGACAACCCAAAAGCATTTGGGCAAGATATTTATCTCTTCGGAAACAAGAAAGGAAGCGGAGAAAGTGTTTGGGATATTAAAAACAAAATCGGTTATTACGCTCCTGCAATGACCAATAAATTCAACGGCAGGCACTCTATAGAAAATATGCTTATCTCTGGATTAACGGACTCTGTAGGACTCTATACGATACCAACAGAATTACAAAAAAGAATTGTGAAGCAGTGGCTAACCTTACTAGACCTACATGCCTTAAAGAATGCATATTTTAATACCTTATCTACAGGTAAGCAAAGATTGGTTATGACAGCCCGTGCTATGGTAAAAAGACCACCAATTTTAATCTTAGATGAACCAACGGCAGGTATGGATGATGATTCAGCTGCTTTATTGGTTGCATTGGTCAATAAATTCTCAGAAGAAACAGATACCGCTATAATCTTTGTTTCCCATAGAAAAGAAAAAGGTCTAAAACCCAAACGGATTTTAAACCTTATACCCAGTGAAAATGGATCTTTGGGTAAAATAATTTAATCTCATATTATAAAAATAAAAAAAGCCGTTCATTTCTGAACGGCTTTTTCTGCTTGAGTTAGTTGTATCTATTCTTGTTTTCCAGAAGTAATTTTCTTGCTTAATGCATCGAACATTACAGGAGTTGCAATAAACACCGATGAGTATGTACCTACAACTACACCAACGATCATTGCAAACATAAATCCTCTTAATGACTCTCCTCCAAAAATGAAGATAGCCAATAATACTACCAAGGTAGTTAACGAAGTATTTAATGTTCTACTCAACGTACTGTTTATAGCGTAATTGATATTTGAACCACCTTTCCAGCCACGTTCTGCCAATGTCTCACGAATACGGTCAAACACAACCACGGTATCATTCAATGAGTACCCGATTACGGTAAGAATCGCCGCTATAAATGCTTGATCAATTTCCATATTAAATGGCATTAATTTACCAAATATAGAGAACACTCCTAGTACTATCAATACATCATGGAATACTGCAATTACAGCACCCAATGAGAATTGCCATCTTCTAAATCTAAATAAGATATATAGGAATACTACTGCCAATGAACCTAAAATAGCTAAAAACGCATTTTTCTGAATATCATCTGCAATCGTAGGACCAACCTTAACCGATGCCAAAATACCAACAGCTTCAGCATCTACACCACCTAGTTTAAAAGCTTCTTTACTAATACCATCTGGCAAGTACTTTTGAAGAGATGCGTATAATTTATCCTGAATTTCAGTGTCAACTTCAATACCTTCAACATCTACTTTATAAGGTGTAGTAATTTTTACTTGGTTAGATTCACCGTAAGTTTTCACGTTTGTACCACTACCAAATACAGTATTTAATTCAGATGCTATTTCAGAAGGATTAACCGCTTGTTCAAAACGAACTGTATAAGAACGACCACCGATGAAATCTACACCTTTTTGTAATCCAGGTCCGAATAACAAAGAAAACAAACCAACAGCTACTAGTATACCAGAAAGTACATAAGCTATCTTTCTTTTTACCAAGAAATCGATATTGATTCCTTTGAAAAGATTTTTAGTGATAGCTGTAGAGAAATCTAAGCTTCTACCTTTTCCTCCAATATACCAATCAACTAATAAACGAGTGATGAATATTGCTGTAAATAGAGATGTTATAATACCTATTAATAATGTAGTTGCGAAACCTTTAATTGGTCCTGAACCAAAAATGAATAAGATAATTGCAGTTAAACCAGTTGTAATGTTCGCATCTAAAATAGAGGACAATGCATTACCAAAACCATCAGCAACCGCTTGACTCTTGCCTTTACCCTTAGCCAATTCTTCTTTAATACGCTCAAAGATCAGTACGTTAGCATCCACCGACATACCAATAGTTAAAACGATACCTGCAATACCAGGTAATGTTAATACCGCATTTAAGCTAGTTAACACACCAAAAATCAATAAGATGTTCAATAACAAAGCGACATCTGCAAAAACACCAGCCTTACCGTAGTATGCGATCATCCATAAAAGCACGATTGCCATAGCAATCAAGAAAGACATAAAACCACTGTCAATAGCTTCTTGTCCTAAAGAAGGACCAACAATTTCTGATTGAATAATCTCTGCAGAAGCAGGAAGTTTACCAGCTCTTAGTACGTTAGAAATATCTTTAGTTTCATTTACTGTAAAGTCACCCGTAATTTCTGAACGACCACCAGAGATAGGACCTGAAGAAACACCAGGAGCAGTATATACCTTGTTATCTAAAACAATAGCAATACCAGTTTGGTTAGTATATGCATCACCAGTTAATTTTTCCCATTCTTTGGCACCTTTAGTATTCATGGTCATAGAAACAGCTGGCTTGCTGAACTGATCGAAATCTGCTCTAGCATCACTAACTACATCACCACTAATTCTTGGCGTACCATCACGATTTGATTTTAAAGCATATAAATCTATTACTTCGGTATCTTCAGTTGATGGTCTTTCCCATACAAATTTTGTAAACTGAATATCAGCAGGCAACAACCTTCTAATTTCTGGCATTCTTAAGTACGAGCCAATTGTTGCCGTATCTTTAATAGCAGCACGAAACATTGCATTACTTCCTGGGTTAGCAGGAATCAATAATTCGTATAACGGATTTACTTGAGTAGCTAAATCTAAAGAATCTGCAGATACATCAGATAATAACGAATCTAATTCTGTTTCCTCTTTAACTTGTTCCGGTTGCTTAACCTCAACAATCGTCTTTAATTTTTCGTTTGCTTGAATAAGAAAAGTACTAAAACTTGTATTGCTCTGTTTGTATGTTTCCCAAAATTCTAATTGAGCAGTACTTGATAATAAGTCTTGTGCACGAGCGATATCTCTAGCACCTGGTAATTCAACCAAAATACGACCAGAATTTCCTTCTCTTTGAATATTTGGTTGGGTAACACCAAAACCATCTATACGTTCTCTTAGTACTTCAAAAGCAGAAACTATAGACTCATCTATTTTTCTACGGATGATAGGCTTAACCTCATCATCAGACATTTGAAAATTAATTTCATCACTAAGACCTTTGTTTGCGAAGATATCTGGTGAAGCTAATTTAGTTTCTCCCTTAATCTTATCGAAAGCTTCAAAAAACAAATCGATATATGTATCATCACTACTTTTAGAAGCAACATCTGCATCAGCCAATGCTTTATTAAAAACTGGGCTTTTTGTATTGTTAGCCAAACCTTTAAGGATATCCTTAATAGAAATCTGTAACGTTACGTTGATACCACCTTTAAGGTCAAGACCTTTATTTAATTCCTTCTTTTTTGCTTCATGATAATTAGTATACCCTAAAATGGTATTGTTACCAATTGAATCTAGGTAGTTTGCAGCTACAATTTCTCTTTGCGCTATATAACCATCTTCTGCTTCCGAAACACGGCTTGCAGCAAAGACATTCGCCTCTTTTTCTACTTTACTTGTTATGAAAGTATAGGATAGCTGGTAGATACTAACTAACCCAAATAATAAAGCAAAAAGCTTTATAAGTCCTTTGTTTTGCATTTGTAATAATTTAATTTATGTTGATTATTGTTTTGAATATTTTTAAAATCTAAAACAAATTACTTTTACGCAAAGTAATTACGTTCCTTAGTGAAATTTTTAGCGGAATTAGCTATTCCCATAAACATTAGGTCCTGCCCTAACTTCTGGAATAATTGGTGAAGTATTATCTATTGCAATTGCAATGTTTCTATTAATCTTAAAAGCTACATTAACAACAGTTTCTTGTTTAAAAACAATTGTATTGTTATAATGTAGAGTTACCGGGCTATAAAATCTACTATAGTCTTGCTTTTGAATTAAAACAAGATTTGCTTGTAACTTAAATCCTCCCTCAGCTTGCTGATGAAGATCCGATACTACTAGGTTATATTTTTCCGGAAGTTGTTCATTTGGGTAATCTGAAGGAAATTCATCTTCATTTGTTAATGACAGTTGGTCTTCTTGAGAAAGAAACTCTTCAACTCTTATTGCATCAACATCACTATAATAACGAATACTTAGTTGTCTGCCATCATTTTCTATGATTTCAATAGCATCAACACCCAATACTTGCAACTTCTTGGTTATAGCTGCCAAAACATCATCATGAGCACTTTCTGAAGCTAATTCTACATCAGTAAATTGTAATACAATTTGTTGATTAGAAGCCTTTGATTGCTCTTGACTTAGCCCGAATAAGGCTAGAATAATAATTAAAGTACTTACGCACCATTTTGCATTCATGCGGCAAATATAAAAAGAAAGATTATACTAGGTAGTCTATTTTCTACAATATAAATATTTCTAAAGCTCAACCTCTTACAAAAAGGAAGCCTTTATAGTTGAACTATAAAGGCTTCTTATTATATATGAGTATATGAACTACAACTCTAAAAGTCCGTTTGTTTTAGAAACTCCAGCGGCACTCTCTTTCATTTTTGCTTTTTCAGCATCACTAAGAGGAATATCTATTATTTTTTCAATTCCGTCTTTTCCTAAAATTACTGGAACACCAATACAGATATCATTTAAGCCATATTCACCATCTAACATTGTTGAACAAGGAAACATTTTCTTCTGATCACATGCAATTGCCTGTACCATAGAAGAAACTGCAGCACCTGGCGCGTACCATGCACTTGTACCTAATAATTTGGTTAAAGTTGCCCCACCTACTTTAGTATCGTCTGCAACTTGTTGCAATCTATCTTCTGACAAGAACTCAGAAACACGAATACTGTTTCTAGTTGCATGAGATGTTAATGGCACCATACCAGTATCACTATGACCACCTATTACCATACCGTCAATATCAGAAATAGGAGCTTCCATTGCTTCTGCTAAACGATATTTAAAACGTGCGCTATCTAAAGCACCACCCATACCTATAATTCTATTTTTAGGCAAACCAGTAGTCTTATGTACCAAATATGTCATAGTATCCATAGGGTTACTTACAACAATAATGATAACATTTGGAGAATGCTTTAAAAGGTTGCTTGATACTGTTTTTACGATACCTGCATTAATACCTATTAATTCTTCTCTAGTCATTCCTGGTTTTCTTGGAATACCAGAGGTAATTACAGCAATATGGCTATCGGCAGTTTTAGCATAATCATTAGTACTACCCGAGATTTTAGTATCAAACCCCATCAATGATGCTGTCTGCATCAAATCCATAGCCTTACCTTCAGCATAACCTTCTTTAATATCCAAAATAACCACCTCTGACGCAAAATCTTTAATGGCAATGTATTCTGCACAACTAGCACCTACTGCACCAGCACCTACAACTGTAACTTTCATTTATTCTTATTTTATGAATTATTATATATAAAATGGAACGCCCACCCTATGTTTATTGAATTTTCACTCCAAAAATAGGTATTTATTGATAAAATATGCTATCGGACCTGTGATTTAATTACTCTTGAAAGCCCTAAAAAACATCGATAAAATACACGTCTTGTTAAAAAAAATTGCGCTTTAACGAAGAAATCGTCAAATAGTTACCATACGTCGAATTAAAGTAATAACACAAAATTCATCACGTTAATAACTGTGGATCCCAAATCCAAAATTAAATTAACCTACTTATGACTAAGAAGTTCCTCTCTTTGTTGGCCATTTGTGCCATAGTGTTGCTTGCAAACTGTTCTAGGATAGAACAGAATACCGACCCCATTATTGGGATATGGTCTCAATCTAACACTATTACAACAGAAAATTCTGCGAAACAAACCGTACGTAAAGAATGGATTTTCAATGATGTGTTCTTAGGAAGATATCATGAAATTGACGGCAATACCATTACCTTAAAAACAGATTTCAACTGGTCCAAGCAAGACGATATTTATACTGTAGAGTATAAAGGTCTTGACGGCAAGCCCAACAATGTAATTACCATTAAAGCTACTGAAGATGGATTCTATCTTCTAAAGAAAGATGGTGCTACATTGGCTATAAGGGAATAAACGATTTTAACAGGGCCATGGGAAAAAGGCTGTCCGGAGGGATCTGGGCAGTCTTTTTTATACCCATTGTTGTTCTAACTTAGCTTTTAAAAAGTATTACCTACGCTTATTTAAAGCACAAAAAAAGGTCCGACGGAATTAGAGATAATTTCTATCGGACCTTTTTAAATTTATAACTTGTCTTTATCTAAAACCGAAATTAATACCTACGGTTGCAGTATTAAACTCTCCTAAATTATATTCAGCGTTCAGCCTAAAAAAACCTAATTTTAGTTTAGTACCTAAAGTACCGGTTACACCACTCACCTTCTTGGTTATAGAAAAAGGATCTACATAGGTTTCTGATGCAAAAGGACCACTCGTTACCCTATAAGTTCCAAGAACATCAGTAACAGATTTTCCTGTAATATAATTAACACCGCCATAGAAATTAATTATTGGGAGTTTAGTTGAAACTACGCCACCAAATACCCAACTATTAATCTGTGCCTCTATTCGCTGATTTTCTCCATCTATTAGCCTTGCATTGGTCAGGTCATAATCACCACTAATATTAGTGTACCCAATAACTGCAGAAATAGCAACAGGTAAAATTTTATCTGCAGGCAATAATTTGGTAATATCATGTTGAATACCAATTCCGTATAAACCTATTGAAGCATCCTCGTATTCCATTTTAGGAAGAAATCTTGCTTTTATCTCTATCCCTTTTATCAAGCCTACACTTGCTTGCACATAGCCTGATGGAACGAAATTAATATCTTCACCAGCTAATCCTGATGGTAATTCAAACGTCTCTCGAACCGTAACACCCAATACTTCTCCTTCAACGAACATTTCTGTTCCTGAAATATCACCTAATGCAGTAGAAACCTCTCTTGCCACACCTGGATTATCAACAAAATCTAGATTCTCATAATCATTTGGATCTAAAAGAAAAGTCTTCTTATCCTCTTTATTTTTAAAACCAGTGATATTTCCAACTATCGAGATTTCAAACCCACCTAAAGGTTTTGCATCGGCCGTATTGTACCATCCTGTAGAAATACTATACACCACACTTTCAGAGAGTGGTTCCATATAATCGGTAGTAAATCTTTCTGCATCCTCTACGCCTGCTGATAGCACATTATTAAAGTCTGCTTGTGCGGTAGCCGTTATACAAGTTCCAAGAAAAACACAAGTAAGTAAATTTTTCATAATTGTAAATTTTCTTAAAACTAAAAAACCTGCGCCGTAGACGCAGGTTTTTGTTGTGTAAATGGTATTTTCTATGTGTCAATGTTTGCATAAACAGCATTTTTCTCAATAAATTCTCTTCTAGGCGGTACTTCATCACCCATAAGCATTGAGAAAACACGATCTGTTTCTGTCGCATTATCAATTTGAATTAGACGTAAGGTTCTAAACTCAGGGTTCATAGTAGTATCCCACAATTGCTCGGCGTTCATTTCCCCAAGACCTTTGTATCGTTGAATACTAACTCCACCACTGTAGCTTTCAGCAATTTCGTCACGCTCTTTATCACTCCAAGCGTATCTCTTTTTCTGACCTTTTTTCACTAAGTATAATGGCGGCGTTGCAATATAAACGTGACCACTCTCAATCAACTCTCGCATATAACGGAAGAAGAAGGTCAATATTAATGTTTCAATATGGCTACCATCGACATCGGCATCACACATGATGACTACCTTATGATATCTTAGTTTAGCAAGATTCAATGCCTTACTATCTTCTTCTGTACCAATGGTAACACCCAAAGCAGTATACATATTCTTGATTTCTTCATTTTCAAAAACCTTATGTTGCATGGCTTTTTCAACGTTCAAAATCTTACCTCTTAAAGGAAGAATCGCTTGAAAATTACGATCACGACCCATTTTTGCGGTACCACCCGCCGAATCTCCCTCGACAAGGAATATTTCACATTTTTCAGGATCTTGTTCAGAACAATCTGATAATTTACCTGGTAATCCGCCACCGCTCATAACATTCTTACGCTGTACCATTTCACGCGCTTTAGAAGCTGCGTGTCTAGCCTGAGCTGCAAGAATTACTTTTTGAACGATAATTTTAGCATCATCTGGATGCTCCTCTAGGTAATTGGTCAACATTTCCGATACAGCTTGACTAACAGCCGCAGAAACCTCACGGTTACCTAATTTAGTTTTAGTTTGACCTTCAAATTGAGGTTCAGAAACTTTTACGGAAACAATTGCAGTTAAACCTTCGCGGAAATCATCTCCTTGAATTTCAAACTTTAATTTATCCAACATTCCAGAAGCATCTGCATATTTCTTTAAAGTAGAAGTTAAACCTCTTCTAAAACCAGATAAATGCGTACCACCTTCGTGTGTATTAATATTGTTTACGTACGAGTGTAAATTTTCAGTATAACTCGTATTATAAATCATTGCAACCTCAACAGGAATATCATTCTTTTCCCCTTCCATTGCAATAACATCTTGAATCAAAGACTCACGGTTACCATCTAAAAACTTAACAAACTCTTTAAGACCTTCATCAGAATAAAAAGTTTCACCAACATATTCCCCTTTTTCGTCTTTCTGACGCTTATCGGTAATAGAAATGGTTACCCCTTTATTCAAGAAAGAAAGCTCACGCATTCTATTGGCTAAAGTCTCATAGCTATATTCTATTGTTTGAGTGAATATGGTATCATCTGGGTGAAAAGTTACCTCTGTACCTCTTTCTGTAGTTTCGCCAATACGTTTTACAGGATACAAAGCCTTACCTCTAGAATATTCTTGCTGCCAAATAACACCTTCCTTAAATACCTTTGCAGACAAATGATCAGAAAGTGCATTAACACAAGAAACACCAACCCCGTGAAGACCACCAGAAACTTTATAAGAATCTTTATCAAATTTACCACCCGCACCAATTTTGGTCATTACGACCTGTAATGCAGATACACCTTCTTTTTTATGAAGATCAACAGGTATACCCCTACCGTTATCTTTTGTGGTTATGGAATTATCTTCGTTTATGATTACGCTAATAGTGTCACAATGACCACCCATAGCCTCATCAATAGAGTTATCTACTACTTCATATACCAAATGGTGCAAACCACGGACCCCAACATCACCTATATACATGGATGGACGCATACGTACGTGCTCCATTCCCTCTAAGGCCTGAATACTATCTGCCGAATAATTTTTCTTATTTGCTTCTTCGCTCATAAAATTAAGGTTGTTTTACTTCAAATTTTGCAATCTTACAAATATACGCAATACCCCATGAAATATGGACTTTCTAGCAATTGAGCAATTGTAAGTTATCAACAATTATTGTGGAAAATTACAGTCTGTTCTTTAAAACACAGAATAGACATAACTATTGAATCCTCATTTATTTAGGTAAAACGATAAAAGAATACTGCAATTCCCGATATAACTTCGAAATTGAGCCAGTACAATTACATTTTCATCTCAAGAAATCCATTTAAAAATTAATGATCTCTTAACAATCCCAGCCCATAATTAACGGTATCAAAATCAATGTGTGCGCTATCGATTGAATACTAAAAATATTAAGATTTCATTTACATATCGATACTAACTTAGCTATAAATCTTAAAACAATATATCATGAATGAAGAGCAATTTAAAGGGAAATGGAATATAGCAAAAGGTAAGCTTAAACAACAATATGCAGACCTTACAGATGATGACCTAAAGTACGCTGAAGGTAAATCTGATGAATTACTTGGTAGAATACAAGAAAAGACCGGAGAGTCTAAAGAAAAATTAAAGCAAATGATAGACAATATGTAAAACATTAGATTCATATGTGCTATAAAAAGTAACCCCGTCTACTAAGTAGACGGGGTTTTAACAATAGATACTATGACTAATTCAAACCCTATTGTTTAACATATGCATCTGAATGAACATTTGCTACAGCTCTACCAGAAGGATCGTTCATGTTTTTGAAAGCTGCATCCCACTCTAAAGCAATTTGGGTACTACAAGCTACAGAAGCTTCCTGTGGCACACACAAAGCAGCTGCATCTGAAGGGAAATGCTCTTCGAATATAGAACGATAGTAAAATTCTTCTTTTGATGTTGGTGTTTGAAGAGGGAATCTGAATTTAGCATTTGCCAACTGTTCGTCACTTACTTCTTCGTTAACCACTACTTTCAAGGTATCAATCCAGCTATATCCTACACCATCAGAAAATTGTTCTTTCTGTCTCCATGCCACACTTTCTGGCAACATATCTTCAAAAGCTTTACGAACAACCCATTTCTCCATACGCTCACCGTTGATCATTTTATCTTGTGGGTTAATACGCATAGCTACATCCATAAATTCTTTATCCAAGAACGGAACTCTACCTTCTATACCCCAAGATGCCAAAGATTTGTTTGCACGCAAACAATCATACATATGAAGCTTGCTTAATTTACGAACGGTCTCTTCATGAAATTCTTTAGCATTTGGTGCCTTATGAAAATATAAATATCCACCGAACAGTTCATCTGCTCCTTCACCTGACAATACCATTTTTATCCCCATCGACTTAATAACACGAGCCATTAAATACATAGGCGTAGAAGCACGAATTGTAGTAATATCATAAGTCTCTAAGTTATACACTACATCTTTTATAGCATCTAAACCTTCTTGAATAGTAAACTTAATTTCATGGTGTACTGTACCAATATGATCTGCAACTTTTTGAGCAGCTGCTAAATCTGGTGATCCATCTAGTCCAACAGAAAAAGAATGCAATTGTGGATACCAAGCATCTGTAGTATCACCACTTTCAATACGCTTTTGGGCATATTTTTTAGCGATGGCAGAGGTTACAGAAGAATCTAAACCACCTGATAATAATACACCATAAGGTACATCTGACATTAACTGTCTGTGAACAGCTGCTTCTAATGCTTCTTTAATCTCTTGTATACTAGTTGCGTTATCTTTTACCGCATCATACTCCATCCAATCTCTAGAGTACCATCTTTTTAATTCTCCGTCAGAACTATGTAAATAATGTCCTGGAGGGAACAATTCTATTTTGGTACATGTACCTTCTAAAGCTTTTAATTCAGAAGCAACATAAAATGTACCGTTCTTATCCCAGCCCATATACAATGGAATAATTCCCATGTGATCACGAGCCACAAAATATTCATCTTTTTCAGCATCATAAATAGTGAAGCCAAAAATACCATTCATCTCATCTAAAAAGTCTACTCCTTTTTCTTGGTATAAAGCCAAAATAACTTCACAATCAGACTCCGTTTGAAAATCGTACTTACCTTCAAATTGCTTACGTAACTCTCTATGATTATATATTTCACCATTGGCAGCTAATATCAATTTACCATTAGGACTCAATAAAGGTTGTTTTCCAGAAGCTGGATCAACAATAGCCAAACGCTCATGCGCCAATATAGCTTTATCATCTGCATAGATGCCACTCCAATCTGGACCTCTATGTCTTATTTTCTTTGACATTTCTAAAAGTTGAGGCCTAAGTACTTCTGTACTTTCCTTAACATCAAATGCACATACAATTCCACACATAATCTAATTATTATATCAATTCGAATACAAATATCTATTTATAGTTTCAATTAACAAACATATACTTGAATTATGCTTACATATTGTAATAATAAAAATGATATTCAGTTCAAATTCAAAGGTTTTTTAACTTTATTCTGTTTAAAACCTGTTGAAATGTAACTATCTAAAATTTAACTTCTTTTTATTAATAGGACTGTAAGGAACTGCTTAGTTTTATGACCTAGAAAACCAAAACAATTATTATGAAAAAAGTATTTACACTCGCAACATTAATTTTAGCCATAGTTTTAACCACTACGGTATCTGCTCAAGATTTCTCAGGAATCGACAAGAGCCCAATGGATATGGCTGCTTACCCAACAGATTACAAGGTATCTGAAAAGGCTGTTCGTATCATTTACGGAAGACCACAATTAAAAGGTCGTTCTATGGAAGAATTAGCTCCAACAGGAAAAGTTTGGAGAACAGGAGCAAATGAAGCTCCTGAAATTACATTTTACAAAGATGTAAAATTCGGTGGAAAAGATGTTAAAGCTGGTACATATTCATTATTCACTATACCAGGTGCAGACGAGTGGACAGTTATTTTAAACAAAAACTTAAACCAATGGGGTTCTTATTTTTACGATGAAGCTGCTGATGTTGCTCGTGTGACAGTGCCTAATGGTTCTGACACCTCATCTCTTGAAGAATTCTCTATCGCATTCAAAGATGCTAACGGTGGTGCTCAATTAGTAATGGGCTGGGACAAAACAAGAGTTGCTGTTCCTATTACTATGTAATTTAGCAATTCATATAAATTAAAAAAGCCTCGGTCATGGACCGAGGCTTTTTTTTTAAGCATATACTTTTATCTAACTATACCACTTATAAAAGTTTGTTCTGCACGAATGGTAGGAATTTCCTCTACCGGTACAGTCATCATATCTTTATCATAAATCACAAAATCGGCAAATTTTCCTGCCTCTATACTTCCTTTTTCATCTTCTTCAAAATTGGAATATGCTGCCCAAATTGTCATCCCTTTTAAGGCTTCTTCCCTAGACAATGCTTCATCCATTTGAAAACCTCCTTTTGGATACCCACTAGTGTCCATACGAGCAACTGCTGCGTAGAAAGTTAAAAACGGACTTACATTTTCTACAGGAAAATCGGTTCCTAAAGCTATGGTTCCCGCTTTATTCAACAATGTTTTATAGGCATAAGCACCTTTTACGCGTTCTCCCAAGCGGTCTTCAGCCCAATACATATCGCTAGTTGCATGTGTTGGTTGTACCGAAGGAATAATACCATCTTCAAAATAATCAAAATCCCCCTCTGTTAATACTTGAGCGTGTTCAATTTTCCATCGCCTATCAGATTTACCTTGCAACACTTTTTTATAGGCTCTTAATACCGCAATATTGGCAGAATCGCCAATAGCATGCGTATTCATTTGATATTCTGATAATGCAAGTTTTTCTGCCAAAGCCTCAATATCTTCAACGGGAGTAATCATAGCTCCAAAATGACCAGGCAAATCACTATACTCTTCTTTTAGCGCAGCCCCTCTAGAACCTAAAGCTCCATCACCATAAACCTTTATAGACCTAACATTTAATCTATCAGTTTTTATAGGACCTTTATTTATAAAATAATCTACATCTTCTTTATTATTGCTTACCATAGCATATACCCTAATTGACAATTCGCCAGCTTGCTGAAGACTATCGATCAATTCTATAGTACTTCTACTTAAACCTGCATCGTTAACGGTGGTAAGTCCATGGTTTAAACTAATTCTCTCCGCATCTTTCAACGCCTTAATATTATCTTCTAGAGATGGCAATGGCATTATACTATCAATAAGCGTCATTGGGTTGTCTACTAAAATTCCAGTAATACCAGAAAAACCATTCTTCCATAATTTTACGATTTCACCACCTTCAACTTTGGTACTCCAATCTATACCAGCCATATCTAAAGCCTTTTGGTTTACCAAATAGGCGTGACCATCCACACGTTCTAAGGCAACAGGTATATCTGGAAAAATAGTATCTAATTGTGCTTTGGTCGGAAATTCCTTTATTTCCCAATCATTCTGATCCCAACCTCTACCTCTAACAAACGACTTTGGGTTGGCAGTATGAAAAGCCCTTACACGCTCCAACACCTCTTTAAAACTTGTAGTTCCTACTAAATCTACTATTTGCTGGGTAAGTCCTAATCCATAAAAATGGCAATGTGCATCAATTAAACCAGGGGTAATTGCCCTACCATCTGCATCAATTAACTGATCAGAAGTATACACATCTCTAATTTCATCTGTAGTACCAACGGCAATAAATTTACCATCTTGCACAGCAAATGCTTGTGCTTCAGAAAAAGAATCATCAACAGTATAAACCTTAGCGTTTACAATAACAAGGTCAACTTTCTCTTTCATGAGTTCGCAACCAGACAACAATACAAGTAGAACAGGAAGTAGTTTTTTCAAAATAGAATAGTTAGTTAGCAAAATCATTAAAGCATGGGCATACCACCCTCTTTAAATTATATTGAAAACTAAGTATTTTTTTGGAAAGATTTAAATCTTTAACGCCCTGGAATTTGACGCACTCCATAAATTTCACTGGAGCCTATTTCAGAAAAGGTCTCTCCCATAATTTTATCTCCTTTGACTATTAGCACAAAAGAAACACGTTTTAATCCTTCAAAATTTACATTGAAATCAATGCCGTTTTCAGTTACAATTACATCTTGACCTGTTAGTATACCTGTAGATAATTTTAAGGCCACATCATAAGAGTCTTCTTTTTGAGTAATAAAGAATACCCCATTCTCATAAGGTGCATCAACATTAGACATCGAATATTTCCACACGCCCACTACAGAATCATTAGTAGTAGTTTCATTTAATATTTGTTGATTAGAATAGGTAGTTCTATTAGATTCAATTGTTGAAAATGAGCAAAAAACAAATACTAGTAGTACTCCTTGAAATATAAAACGGGTAATTTTCATTAATGGTTATGTTAACTATGTAAACTAAACGTCGATTTTATTTTTATATTTTATTTAATTGTAAGGCTTTAACTACATTATTTTTGTTGTAGTACAATCCAATTATTTATTTTTTCTTCCAATAAAACCAAAGGTAAACTACCTGAATTTAAAATTTGACTATGAAATTCCTTAATATTAAAATTAGAGCCTAAGCTTTTTTCTGCCTTCGTTCTTAATTCCCTAATTTTCAATTGACCCATTTTATAGGATAGGGCTTGACCTGGTGTTGCCATATAACGCTCAATTTCAGCAATTATACTTTCTTCAGATTCTGCTTCGTTATCAAGGGAGTATTCAATTGCTTTTTCTCTTGTCCAACCTTTAGCATGCAACCCCGTATCTACTACCAATCTTATTGCCCTATGCATCTCCATACTTAACATTCCAAAATATTGGTACGGATCAGTGTAAATACCCAACTCTTTACCTAACGATTCTGCATACAATGCCCAACCTTCTACAAAAACACCCATACTTTCTGGATGTAAAAATTCCGGCAGATTGGTATTCTCTTGCTGTAAGCTTAATTGAAAATGGTGTCCAGGTATAGCTTCATGTAAAAACAGCGCCTCATCATGCACAACGTTATATGATTTAGCATCAGGAATTGGAACATAAAATATACCGGCTCTAGATCCGTCTTTCGATCCTGGCACATACTCTGCACTTGCAGATGCTTCCCTAAAGGCTTCTGTTCTCCTGACATTAAAGCCAGCTTTAGGAGTTAGGTTAAATAATGAATCTATACGTAAGGCAATACGGTTATTTATAGCATTAAAACTTTCTATTACCTGTTCTGGTTTTGAAAATGGCATCAATTCTTTTTTATTTCTCAATGAATTAAAGAACGATTTTAAATCGCCTTTATAACCAATTTCATTTTTAACGGAATCCATTTCCTTTGAAATACGAGCCACTTCAGACAAGCCAAGTTCATGAATTTCATCAGCATTCATGTTGGTAGTCGTATGTAATTTTATTAAATATTGATATGTTTCTTTTCCATTAGGCAAATCTTGTAGTCCGTCCGTATCTCTGCAAACAGGTAAATATTCCTCTGTCAAAAATGTATTTAACATTTCATACTTTGGTGTCAGTTTATCTTTTATAAACGCTGCATAATTACTTGTTATAATGTCCATATCAACATCTGATAGTCCATCAGGGAAATTTAATACGGGCTGATAAAAAAGATTCTCTTCAAGTGGAACATCAATGAACGACCGAACTTGAGGCAACATTTTAAGCGTTAAAACCTTTGGCAAAACAACGCCCGTATCCATACCTCTTTTCATTTTATCAATGGAAGTATCTAAAAAAATCAAGTAATCATCTAACCTACTTAACCAATTGTTATAATCTTCTATGGATTTAAATGGCTGTACACTTACACCACTTGCTAATTGCGCAACATACAAATGCAAAGATTGTATTTGAAAAAGCGGCATTAATTCAAAACTTGGCAAGTCATAAATAGGAGATGCAACGGTAACCATAGGATTCATTACCCCTTCTAATTTAACAGTACAGTCCCACTCCATTACTCGCATACTCATATAATCTTCTGAACTTATTTGGGTAGAATCATATTTACCTAATTCATCTAAAAAGTAAGTGTAGCGGTCTTTTAAATGTAAGATGTAGTCGTCAGAAATATAGTTAGCTATGGTATCATTATATTTTGAATACCCAGCCTTTGTAGCCTCTATAGGATTGATGCTTTTCTTGAATTCATAAAACTCAGCAAAAACATCAGCTATAGGTTTTTGTATAATGGGTTTATCTTGCTTTGAAATATCCTTACAGGAATTAAAAACAACAATAAATAACAAAAGCCAAAGCGTACGAATCATGATGTCAGAATTTGTATGGAAAAATACAAAAACTAATAAGATTGTTCTGCTGCAATTTTACTGAAAAATGAAAACGATTTATTTTTTGGATTTAGAATTACCCTTCTCCTTAATTTTCACGTAAATTAATTTTTTACGCCCTTTGGAATCTTCACGACGTTCAATTTCAAAATGAGGAATTGAGTTGATTAATGGAGTTAATTTTTGAAAACCGTAGTTACGAGAATCAAAGTTTGGTTGCTTCTTTTGTAGTAAGCTACCAACATCACCTAAAAATGCCCAACCATCGTCATCTGCAACATCATCAATTGTAGTAGCTATAAAACGTAATGCTTTTGGGGTAATCTTATCAACAGTATTTTTTTCGGCAGGTGTCTTATCAGCTGTATCAGATGATTCTTCTTCAGTTCTGCTTTTAAGAATTTCTATATAAATAAACTTATCGCAAGCAACAATAAACGGATTAGGTGTTTTGCGTTCACCAATACCAAAGACCTGCATACCTGCTTCTCTTAATCTAGTAGCCAACCTAGTAAAATCACTATCACTACTAACAATACAAAAGCCATTAACCTTACCAGTATACAGAATATCCATAGCATCAATAATCATGGCAGAATCTGTAGCATTTTTCCCCTGGGTGTAACCATATTGTTGAATGGGAGTAATTGCATTTTCAAGCAATACATTTTTCCATTTTCCTAATCTTGGGTTGGTCCAATCACCATAAATACGTTTTATAGTTGGGTTGCCATATTTAGCAATCTCCTCCATCATTTCCTTTACGTAGGCAGACGGAATATTATCACCATCAATTAATACTGCTAAATTCAAATCCATTTGTACTATTTTACTGTAAAGATAAATCGATTTCTACTTGAACTGCAAGATGTTAAGCATTAAGTTTTCAAAATGACTACTTATTGCGGATTATCTGCCTTAACAGAGGCTATTACCAAAAATATTAAGAAAGCCAAACCTAAGTACCCTACCATTTTATAAGACCCAAATGTAGAGAGGCATAGACTAAAAATACTTGGTGCCAAAGCACTCGCTAAAATTAAAATACTCATTATTTTACCGGTAATACTACCCAAATGAGCCCTGCCAAAAAACCGAGGCCATGCCACTGCATTAAGCACTGCAAAGAATCCGCCAAGAATACCAAAACCAGCAATTAACATAGGTACACCAGCAGCCGTAGATAGAAACAAGAACCCTAAGGATGCTAAAAAACCACCAAGTAGCATAAGGTATAAATACAGTTTTAATGGTAAATAATCACTTAGAAAATTAAACAAAGTAGATACCGTTACCGCTACCATTGAGCCTGGTAAGAAAATAGCAATTGCATCCTCTTTCACAAAACCTTCATGAGTAAAAATTGATACTACATGAAAAGTTAGTCCAGTTATAAAAAAACTATTGAAAGCAAGGGTTAAACCATACATCCAGAAAGCCCTTTCTTTTTTTGCTTCTTCAAGTGTAAATTGTTTAGGAACTATTTTCTTCTCTTCCTCTTCTACAGTTAGTGATTTTGCGCCGTCTGGTAACAAACCATGTTTCTCAGGAGATATTTTATAAAAAGTATAAATAAACATACTAAAAACTAGTAAGCCAATTGCCAAAAACTGCCAAGTACTCTCCCAACCATATCCTTCAATTAAGGCATTTACCCATAATGGAGATGAAGAAAACCCAAAAGAAAGTGCTACGCTACTAAACGAATTTACCTTGCCTCTATTTTTATCGAACCATATCATGATTACATTTCGTGAAGCCATGGTCAATACACCTTGCCCAGCAAAACGCAATAAGAAAAAAAGGACCGTCATTAACGTAAAAGGTACCATCCATGTATCCACAGAAAGCACTTCTTTAATATATGAACTCATTACCGCAGACCATGAACATAAAAACAGGGTTACACCTAATGAAAGTGATGCAAAGAAAGCTACATATCTTGCGCCATAGACATCAAACCAAACTCCTGCCCTACCTATAACTAAAGAGCTAACAATGGTACCAATCATATAAGCATTACTAAACTGATTTCTAGAAAGCCCCAGTGCATCTTTTACCGGATCTGTAAAAACGGATACCCCAATTGTTTGCCCGGGAATACTACAATAGATACCAATTGTACCAATTACCAGAATTACATAACCATAAAAAACGGGACTTTTGGCTGGATCAATTAATGATTTTTTAAGGAAGTTTGACATAGAAAAATTACTACTACAAAAATACATCATAGGCATCATTTTTTTTATGATTAACTTTCTAATTCTAAAACAAACTCACAACTTCATGAAGAATACATTTCGGTTACCATTGCTTACACTTTTGATTATGGTTATCTCATCAATTTCTGGTTATGCTCAAGAAAAAGAGTACTACGAACTAAAAACCTATACCATTAAAAATGACGACCAAGAAAAAATGGTCGACAATTACTTAGAACATGCGTATTTACCTGCTTTAAAAAGAATGGGTATTAAACCTGTAGGCGTCTTTAAGGTTAGACCTGATAAGTTTAAGGTAAGTGACAAAATTTATGTACTGATTCCGTTTCAATCATTAGCCGAGTTTGACAAATTGGAGTCGATGCTTGCAGTAGACAAAACACATTTATCTGCAGGTGCTGAATACATAAATGCTACACATGACAAAAAACCATATGAAAGAATAAGCTCGATACTATTGAGAGCTTTTCCTGATATGCCAAAAATGAAGCCTAGTAAGGTTGAGGGCAAACGTGTTGATAGGGTTTACGAGTTACGAAGCTATGAAGGCCCAACAGAAGCCATGTACAATAGAAAAGTTAATATGTTTAATGAAGGCGGTGAAGTTGAACTTTTTGAAAGCCTAGGCTTCAATGCCGTTTTTTATGCAGATGTTATCTCTGGCGACAAAATGCCTAACCTAATGTATATGACCACTTTTACCAACATGGAAAAGAGAGATGCACTTTGGAAAGACTTTGGGTCTTCTGATAAATGGAAAGAAATTTCAGTAATCGACAAATACCAAAACACGGTTAGCCATGCAGATATTTATCTTTTGTACCCTACTGAATATTCAGATTACTAATCTTTTTTACTAAGAACAAATTCTACACGCCGGTTGAGAAATCTACCGGCTTCAGTATTATTAGTAAAAATGGGTTTTAGGCTACCATGCCCTTCTGTAGTGATTCTTTTTTCAGGGATTCCATTTTTACTTAAATAAGCTACTATTTCAGAAGCTCGTTTTATGGATAATTTTTGATTAAAAACATCAGTGCCTTTATTATCCGTATGACCTATAATCTTAATATTAATATCTGTATTTGACTTCAAGTAAGACAATAGCGACTCCATTTCTTGTTGGTGGTTTCCTCTAATTTTAGATTTATTGAAATTAAAGTAGATATCTTTAAAAACATGAATACTATCTAGTTGATATTCTCTATCATTGGAGACTATTACATTTTCATTTTTTGAATTAACATTCTTTACTGAGACCATATCAAGATAGTAGTAAGACCCTTTGGTAATTTTTCTTTTTGTTTGATATTTCTGTGTCCGTTTATTATTCTTGAAATTACCGATAATCATATAATTTTCAGTTCCGGTAGCCTCATATTCTGTAGTTAGCTTAACCCATTTTATTTCATCGGAATAATACTTTGAATATGTGATTTCAAGTTCTTCGGATATATCTCCTTGTAGTTTAGAAAAATGCAAGCCAGACAATACTTTACTCGTCTCTACGGAAACAGGAAGCTCGGTAAACCGTATACCAAATTCCTTTACTGCAAAATCTGAACGTTCTGCCAGGCTTACATAAAATGAGATATTATATTGTTCCCCCTTCTTTAAAGTAGAACTCATTTGTGCTTCTATATACTCGCGATAATCGTTTGGGGCATACATATAAAACCCAACATAGCCAACTCCAAAATTAGCTGGTTGCTGGCCATTGAAATTCTCGGGAGTACCCATGACTTTACTACAACCATTAAAATAATCTGTAGAACCAAGTGTAGGCATATTCCAATCTTCAACATCCTTTTCTAGATTCCCCAATTTAACAGGGCAATTTATATACCTTTCAAAACTAGGATTTAGAACCAGGTTTTGTGCAACCCCAAAGAAAGGCATAACAAACAGTAGCGATAGTAAAAGTTTTATATGTTGAGTTTTAGCTAACATGAGTATGGTACAGATTCCCTAAAGTACAGAAATCCTATAAAATTAAGATTAGACATATCAAAAAGCCCTTCTAAATAAATAGAAGGGCTTTTTGAAATATAAATTTTATAAGATTCTAGAAATCGAACTTATACGTTGCTCCTCCCAAAACCTGAATACCTTGAACTTGAAAATTAGCCCAACGTTGGTAATCATTATTAGATAGGTTTGCCCCTTTTATAAAGAAAGACCATTGATCTGTATAGCGATAGCCAATATGCGCATTTGCATCGAAAAAGCCGTCTAAAGTAATTTGTGTAGCAGGAAAATCGCTAGGCAGTGCATTCTGAATTACGTTTGATGAAAAATCATCACGTTCGCCAACATAAAATAAATTAGCTCCCGCATACCATTTTTCTCCAATCTGATAATCCATAAAAAGAGATGCTTTTAAGTTTGGCAAGTTCCAAGCTGGGTTTCCCGTTTCTGTATTATAGTCATAAACCTCAGCATTAACACCCAAAGTGAAATTACGGTTTACGTCAACATTCAATTCCCCAAATATGCCCAATGTCTTTATATCATCATAAAACAGATCAAATGAATTTCCGTAATAATACCCTTTCTCATCAGACCTAAAATCGTTTCTAGGGTTTAAAACATATAATGGTTTGTTATTTTCTGCCGAATAAGACCCTTTAACGTTATAACTTAAATTTGGCAATAATTGCCCCTTAAAGCCGACATAGGCATTATACTGACTATCTGTTGGAGCAACGGTTAGCGTTGGAGAAACAAACGGATTGCCTTCCACAAAATCATAATAAGAATTCTGCTTCAACTCACCCGTAACACCACCATAAGCAATAACAGATTCATCTAACAAACGATATGATGCGGTTACCGCAGGATAGATATAGAAGTTACTTTCGCTATTCTCTAAATCCATTCCGTATACTAAATTCACTCCCAAGTTCAATGATAGGTCATCACGTAACATTTTTAAAGACGGATTAACACCTACTTGTAAATTTCCATAAGAAATTCCATTGTCATTAGTAGTACTGCTAACATCTGCGTTCTCAAAAGTACCGCCCACATAATCAACTTTTACCTTGGCATTGAATACCTCGTCGTTTACAGGAAACTCAAAACCTGTATTAAAGATAGCCCTGTTTTCTCCAGAACTTACAGCATTAAAAAATCTACGGTAAGTTAAGTCCGCTCTTTTAAAATAAGCATCTTCTACATTGATGTGACCACTTGCCTCACCCATAAAATAGTTCTGACGTTCGTCTATACTATTAATAACTGTTTCACTGAACACGCCTGGCTCTATACCGTACCAATTATATAATTGATGTTGTAGCCCAATTGCCGCTCCCCAATCTAAATCGCGGTCGCGTTTTGCATATGATGCATCTAATCTGGTATCATAAAAAGTATCATTCAACTCAACACCATCAATTCCACCTCGTGAGGATAAATGATTGAAACCAATATCAAAATTTTCATCTCTATTAATGGTTCTACTGGTATAAAATTCACCCAATACATTACCATATAAGCCTGCTCCTAAAGAAGCATACGAATTATATAGTACTGGCGGCGGCAATCTTTCCACTTTAGATGCCGTGCCTTTAGATGGTGTAAACGTAGACGCTACAGGCACTGAAAAAATGCTATAGGTAATCGGTTTTTTCTGTAGTACGATAGAATCGTTCATATTAGGAACCGATTTAATTTTAAAAGCATCTGAAACGGTTGGCGTATATGCTTTGGTAACCGTTACGGTCTCCGTTCCCAAATCCTTTTCCTCCTCTTGAGCAAAAACAACTTGAAAACCAAGCGTTAAAAAAATAAGCGCAAATATATGTTTGTTGTACATAGGTGTTCTTTTACTGGTGTACGTAGTTTTTAATTAGGATCAACTGATGAGTTACTCTTAGCCTCTTTCGACTTTATAATAGCAAGCTCTGCCCTTGCCTCTGATACAATTTCTGGATATTGACTAAAATTTGTAATCACACTTTCAAGAATATAAGTTGCTTGGTAGGCATCATTTAGTGCATAATAATTCTTAGCCATTAACACTAAACCTTTACCACCCCACTCTTTATAAACCGCATAGTCTTTAGCCAGTTTTTGTACGGCGACATTTGAGTTTTCATAAGCACCATCTTTATGCTCAAAATAGGCATCATAGTATAATGCTTCTGCAGCCGTAGCCCCAGATGCAATTTTTAAAACCTCTGCATATGCTGACTTTGCTTTTTGCTCGTCATTGGTAGCAATGGCAGATCTAGCGATCATAATATGTGCATCACTCTTAATTCTATTATCTATACTTGGTGTAGACAATACCTTGTCGGCATACTCTAAAGTCTTTGGATAATTCTTCTCACCATAATAGCCTTTCATTAAGTTAGAGCGTGCAAATGTTCTATTCTGCTGAATATTTGCCTGACTCTCTAATTTCAATAAATATGGCAAAGCAATTTGGTAGTCATCTTTAGAAATATAAACCTCGCAAACACGGGTTAATGCTTGTTCTGCATACTCACTTGTACTTCTATCGGCAACATATTTATAATATGGTAAAGCCGATTCTTTCTCCCCTTTACCAAAGTACAATTGTGCTAGACTAAAGTTGGCGTCAACAGCATGTAATCCAGTTGGGAATTGCTGAATGTAATTTTTATACCCTTTAATAGCAGCATCTACATTACCCTCTAAATTCTGCTTTTGCGCAGCATCAAAAGTGGCGTTGTCTAATTCGGCATCGGTCACCTCAACAAAATCAAGTCCGCGTACCCATTCTGCATATTCGTTTACTTGCCCCATGTCAACATAGACCAATTTTGCAGTAGCTACCGCTTGTATGGCTTCTTGTGTTTTTGGAAAATCACGAACAACAGTTTTAAACTTCGCTAAAGCAGCTTCGTTTCTACTCGCATTATAATTAACCAGACCTTGTCTCATTAATGCTTGTGGCACTAAAGAGCTACCTCTGTATTCACTAATCAATCTATCATAAGCCTCAAGACCTTTGTTCTCTTGCCCTTGCGATACATAGGTGTTACCCAGCTCAAACAAGGCATCATCTTTAAAACTAGATCTCGGGTATTGGTTTACGAACTCCTCTAAATTCTCAATTTTGCTTGCACCTCTATCAACATAACCGTAGCTCATTGCTTTTTGGTAGAAAGCATAATCTTTCTCAGGACCTGTTAATGCAAGTGCTTTGTTATATGTTTCAATAGCTGGCCAGTATTTACTAGTAGCGTAGTAGCTATCTCCCAATCTTAAAAATCCATCATGCAATTTCTCTACCTCTGCATTTCCGTTAGCGGTAAATGCATTGTAATAGGTAATAGCATCGGTATAATCTTTTTGCTTGAAGTATGCATATGCCAAGTTATAATCTACATCGGCATACATTTCTGTATTTTTTGCTGACGGATTATTCTTAAAAGCTAAAAATCCTTTTGCGGCATCATCAAATCTGTTGCTATTATAATCAGCTTCCGCCTTCCAATAATTTGCTCTTGCTTTGAACAACATATCTTCTGCACTGTTTAAAGATTTACCGAAATTCTCTGCTGCAGCATTGTAATCACCTTCCATAAAAAGTTCAATACCTCTATAGTAAGCTACTTTTTGATATACCGCTTTACTAGCATAATTCTTATTCTCTTCTAGCAATTGCATTGCGCCCTCAAAATTCTTTGAAGTAATGTATGAATCTACCAATAAGGTCTGCATTTCTTCTTGATGCTCATCTTTCGGGTAAGTTTTCAAGTAATTAGTTATTACCTGTGGTACCGGCTCATAGGCATTACCCACCTCATAACTCAAACGTGCATAATTTAAAAATGCATCTTTCTGAATCTCGGCACTGTAATCCATTTGAGAAGCATTACGGAAAGCGTTCAATGCTTCTTGCTTTTTATCAAGCTTTAAATAACACTCTGCTAAATGGTAGTAAGCATTCTGTGCAACGCTATTGGTACCGCCAATAATTTTATTGAATTGGGCTATAGCACTCGCATAATCTCCTCCCTTGTAATAAGCATAACCCAGGTAGTAGTAATCGGTATTGCTCCATTTACCACCTTTACCATTATACTCGGTTAAATACGGAATTGCATTTTCGTATTGCTTCAGGTTAAAATAGCTTTCCCCTATAATCTTGTTTAGTTCAGAAACTTCCCTTCTATCAGATTTTGGTATTTGTTTTTTAGCCACGGCAATTGCCTCTTCGAACTTACCAAGTTTAAAATTCATATCTGCCTGGTAATAGCTCAACTTCTCTTCTAAAACATCTTGATCGGTAATTTGATCGAAACGCTGATTTGCCGTTTCGTAATCATCTTCTTGATAAGAGATATACCCCAAGTAATATTTTGCCTGAGACCCATATACCTGAGAAGTAGTTACCTTTTCAAGATACTTTTCTGCCTGTTTTGTCTTACGGGATGAGAATAGCGAATACCCATAGTTGAAATTGAACTTATCCAGCTCACCACGAGACAATGAGTTCTGGTCAACCTTGTCGTACCATTTTAAAGCATAAGGATATTTCCCTGTCTGAAAATAATATTCTGCCACATCTGCAAAAGCAGAATTACGCTTGGTAGACGTAGGATATTTTTCAACAAAATCTTCCATTAATCGATCTGCACCGATCTGGTTTAGGCGTACTGCCGCATTGGCTGCATAATATGCACTATTGGCAGCAGTCTCCTCGTCTTTTGTAGACACTTTGACCTTTTCAAAAATGGTCTGTGCCGCTTGATATTGTTCGTTGTTGTAAAGCGCTAGCGCGTCTTGAAATGCTTTTTGTTCATGGGTGTAAATCTTAGACTCTTGGGCTGTGGTCAATGCGACCAAACCGAGTACCATTGGAATAAAAGCGGTGATTTTTTTAAGCATAGTGTTCTGTTACTATTTAGAAGTACCGTTATCACATGTGATAACGACAAAAATTGTACCTAAGTATGTGCAATACCTATACAAAAGAAAAGATTTTGATTAAGGGTTCTCTAATATCAAATGGAACTTATTACTTTTATATCAACATTTGCGTTATGGAAGAGATTGTTTTAGAACTTAAGGATGCCTCTATTTTTCAAAAAGAGAGCTTGGTGTTGAGCGAAGTGAGCTTAAAAATTGCTAAGGGGGAATTCGTTTACCTCATTGGTAAGACCGGAAGCGGTAAAAGTAGCTTCATGAAAACACTTTATGGCGATTTACCATTGCAAAAAGGTGAAGGTCATGTGGGTGAATTCAACCTTAAAACTTTAAAGGAAAGTGACATTCCTTTTTTACGTAGAAAATTAGGTATTGTTTTTCAAGATTTTAAACTATTACCAGACCGTAATATCAACCAGAATATGTTTTTTGTTCTAAAAGCAACTGGTTGGACGGATAAGGCAAAAATGGATACTCAGGTTTCTAACGTGCTTGAAAAAGTAGGAATGAAAACCAAAGGATTTAAGTTCCCACATGAACTTTCTGGTGGGGAACAACAACGTATTGCTATTGCACGTGCATTATTAAACGACCCAGAATTAATTATTGCCGATGAGCCTACCGGAAACCTTGATCCACAAACCAGTGTAGAGGTTATGAAAGTTTTACAGGAAATCAATAAGTCTGGTAGAACCATATTAATGGCAACACATGACTATGCCTTAATATTAAAATTTCCTTCTAAAACAATTAAGTGTGATGCCAATAAAGTATTTGAGGTAGTGCAAAGGGCGGTTTAGAACTCAATAAAATACAGACCAAAAAAAAATTTTTTAATACTAATTGTAAAATACGAAACATGCTGCAATCTGGTGAAATAGTAAGTTTGATTGCCGATATTTTTACAATTGTGGCTTCTGGAATTGCTATTTATCTTTTTTTATTTCAAAGAAGTAAAATATCCAATGCATTTAATTTATTGCTAAATTATTCTACTCAATTAACATTATCTGAATTGAAATCAAAATTAGATAGGTTAAATCATTTCAATGCAAGTGATTCAACACAAAAAATTGAGGTAATAAATATTCTCCACGAAATCCAAGGTCAAACTACTGGTAATGATTTTTTAAAAGAAAATTTAAAAAATATAATCTTGAAGATTGAAGGTTTTATTGATAAACCAAAATCTCTTAACGAACCTAAAAAAAGGAGTTTAGTCCATGAATTAAGAGAAAGTATCAGGAATTTAGATTTTGATTCATATAATAAAATTATAAAAAAATGAAAATCATACAAGCAATCAATTCTATGATTGAAAATCAAGATAGAATTACAAACGTTATACAAACTGAAGAAGAAATATTTTTTGTTTACAATAATAAATACAAATGGTCTATTCACGAAAGTAATCAAGAGCCAAATGAAATACTCTTATACTTATATCCAGAAAAAGACATTTCAATTGAAGACTTATCGAAAATTGAAGTATGGCCAGATACTAAATTTATAGTTTATAAGGTTTCAGATTTTAAAACCAAGGAAGTATTCGAAAGTTTTAATGAGTTATATCAAATTGTCAAATCAAAAGTATATGGCGTAGACGATTTACTTGATGATATAATTACTGGCAACTGATTAAGATTATAGAAAGTTTTAAATACATGTGTTAATTAAGACATTCATATTTTTCTACGTTTGGTAATTTCAAAAATTATTAATCGATAATATAACCTAACATTTATAAACCACTTATTCTTTATTGTTAGTTATGATTCTGTTTTAAATAAAATTGAATTATGACTCAATTTTATTTAAAAAAATCAAATGATTATAGACGTACATACCCACATCAACAACTATCATGAAGACAGAGTGGTGTCATTAAACGAGAGTTTAGACAAGCTTTCACAAAACATGAAGGATAATAACATTGATTATTCCTTAGTACTTACGTCATATAAAGTCAATGAACATAGACCCAGTACCAAACAAGTAGTAGAGGCAATTAAAGGATATAACAATCTAGGTGTGGTATCAGGCATTAGTTATTTACATTATAACCACAGAGATGTTATTGAGATTAGCGATTACCTTGAAAAAGGATTCATTAAAGGATTAAAATTCTACCCTGGTTACGAGCCATTTTACCCGAATGATATTCGTTTTAAATTAATGTATGAAATGGCAATTGAGTATGATGTACCTGTCATGTTTCACTCTGGTGACACCTACGCCCCTACCGGAAAAATAAAATACTCCCACCCTATTCATATTGATGATTTAGCTGTTGATTATCCAGAATTAAAAATTGTCATTTGCCATGTAGGTAACCCGTGGATCAAAGATTGTATGGAGGTCGTTTATAAAAACAAAAACGTTTACGCAGATATATCCGGATTGGTTTTGGGTGATTTCTCCGATAAGTTTGAACGCTACATGAAAAAGGAAATCGAAGAAATGATTACCTATGCAGGCGACCCAAAATACTTACTTTATGGAACGGACTGGCCCATCTCTAATATGAAATCCTATTTAAAATTTATGGGTCAATTAGATTTGGCCGACGAAAAAAAAGAACTGATTCTTTGGAAAAATGCTGCAGAACTTTTTAAAATTGACACCAGCAAACAATAGTTTATAATATCCTGTACGACCAACATCCTGCAATTACTTAATTAAATTCCGCATGAAGAACCCAGAAAAAGAACGTTTAGCACAACATCAAAAAGAAGAAAAAGACTGGTTAAAATGGGGTCCCTATTTAAGTGAACGTCAATGGGGAACGGTACGGGAAGATTATAGTGCGGGTGGCGATGCTTGGAACTACTTACCGCATGACCATGCTAGAAGTCGCGCTTTTCGTTGGGGAGAAGATGGCATAGCAGGTATTAGCGATCGCTATTGCAATATGTGTTTTAGTATTGCTTTATGGAACGGAAAAGATCCTATTCTTAAAGAACGCCTTTTTGGGTTAACAGGACCGCAAGGAAATCACGGTGAAGATGTAAAGGAGCTATACTACTATTTAGAAAATACTCCGTCGCACTCTTATATGAAGTATTTGTACAAATATTCTCAAAAAGAATATCCATATAATCAATTGATCGAGGAAAATCAAAAGCGCAATCGTAAAGAGCTGGAATTCGAATTATTGGACACGGGTATTTTTGATGACAACACCTATTTCGATGTCAGTACAGAATATGCGAAAGGCAATGAAACCGATATTCTTATTCAAATTACCATTACAAACAGAAATAGCAAACCTGCTCCCATAACCTTATTGCCACAGATGATTATGCGTAATCATTGGTCATTTAAAGAAATGTCTCAGAAACCGGTAATAGCAACCGTTAAAAAAGGCAAAGACACTTCGGTAGTTATAGATCACCCGTACGTGGGTAAATACAATTTCTATTTTCAGCCTGCAGACAAGTTATTATTTACTGAAAACGAAACCAACAGAGAAAGGGTTTATAAAGATGTGAATGATCATCCGTTTAAAAAAGACTTATTCAACATCGCCGTGTGCAATAATGACTATGACCTGGCTACCAAAAATAACTCGGGCACCAAGTTTGCCCCAATGTATCAAAAGATTATAGGAGGTGGTGAATCTGCAACTTTTCAATTGCGATTAACGGAAGAAAATCTGCAAGAACCTTTTGATGATTTTGATGTCATATTTAAGAAAAGACAAAATGAATGCGCTCAATTTTATGAGAACATTGCACCAAAAGCAACCGAAGATAGAAAGGCTATCTTAAAACAAGCATTTGCAGGTTTGCTTTGGACGAAACAATATTATAATTACGAAGTAGAAAAATGGCTGGAAGGGGATTACAAAACCACACCTCCACCAAAAGAAAGGTTAAGCGGGCGTAATAGCCATTGGAAAACTTTACGAAACCACGATATACTTTCCATGCCAGATGCTTGGGAATACCCTTGGTATGCCGCTTGGGATTCTGCTTTTCACTGTGTATCGTTCGCTTCAATAGACCCAGATTTTGCTAAAGAACAATTACTATTGTTCACTAAAGAATGGTATATGTCGCCTAACGGACAAATACCTGCTTACGAATGGAATTTCAGTGATGTGAATCCGCCAGTACAGGCATGGGCAACCTTACAAATTTATGGCACAGATAAATCTATTACCGGTGAACCAGATATCAAGTTCTTAAAGAGAATGTTCAATAAGTTATCGCTGAACTTCAATTGGTGGGTAAACCGTTTAGATAGAAATGACAACAATGTTTTTCAAGGCGGGTTCTTAGGTCTTGATAATATTGGAGTATTTGATCGTAGCCATGGTGTACCCGGTGGTGGTTCATTAGATCAAGTAGATGGTACTGCATGGATGGCGATGTATAGCTTGAATATGCTAGAAATAAGTTTGCGAATCGCAGAACATGATGATTCTTATGAAGATATGGCAACCAAATATTTTGGGCATTTTGTATTCATAGCGGAAGCTCTGAATAAAATGGATACCGATAAAGCCAATACCTGGGACGATGTTGAAGGGTTCTTCTATGATCGCTTAACCTTACCAGATGGGCAATCTACCACTATAAAAGTACGATCAATTGCCGGTATGTTGTCATTAGCCGCAGTACTAACTATTAAAAAAAGCGTTCTAGATAAGTTCCCGAAATTTAAAGCAAGTGTTCTTTGGTTTAAAAAATACCGTGCAGAGAATTTAAAATACGAGGTTATACAGCAGTATGAAGAAAATGGTGATTTACTTTTATCGTTAGTTCCAAAAGACCGAATGCAAAAATTGGTAACCGCACTTTTAGACGAGAAAGAATTCTTGAGTGAATACGGCATAAGATCTTTATCTAAGGTGCACGAAAAGGCATATCAAATTCATATAGATGGTATAGACTACTCTATTGACTATGAACCAGCGGAATCTACCGTTTCCCTATTTGGAGGCAATTCTAACTGGCGTGGTCCTATTTGGATGCCTATGAATTACTTATTCATTCAGGCACTTCGCGAATACCAATGGTATGATGGTAATGATTTTCTTTTTGAATACCCAACGGGAAGCTCAAAATTGCTCAACCTAAAACAGGTGAGTGATGAGTTGAGCAAACGACTCATTCATATGTTCGAGAAAGATGCCGATGGCAACCGCGCCATTAACAAGAACTATGAGAAATACTACCAAGACCCTAATTTTAAAGACTTGATATTATTTTACGAGTATTTTCATGGAGAAAACGGTCGTGGTCTAGGGGCTTCTCACCAAACAGGCTGGACAGCTTTAGTTGCCAATCTTATTGAGCAATTAGAAGATTAGTAATATTTAATTGATCAACATAAAAGTGAGTATACCTGCTACATAGCCAATAAAAGCCAGTAAAGAAATATTTTTTAGGTACCACATAAAATCAATTTTCAAGATGCCCATAATGGCAACCCCTGCAGCTGAACCTATAATAAGAATACTACCACCTGTACCTGCGCAATAAGCAAGTAATTCCCAGAAATCAGCATCTGGCGGATAGGTTTCTAAACTATACATTCCCATTGTACCCGCAACAAGTGGTACGTTATCTACTATCGAAGATAACACCCCAATGATGAAGTTAACTGCATAAATGCTATCAAAATTAGCATCTAACAAGCGAGACATATCACCTAAATGTCCAGCAGATTGTAATGCACCAACTGCTACCAATATCCCCAAAAAGAATAAGATACTGGGCGTATCAATTCTTCTCAACACATTAGAAATTGCCAAGGTTTTCTTTTCTTCAATAGTTTTATTTCTATGAATTATTTCTGTAGTTATCCAAACAACACTTAAACCTAAAAGTATTCCCATAAATGGCGGTAGGTGGGTAATGGTCTTAAAGATTGGTACAAATAAAAGTGCGCCTATACCAATAGCAAAAACCAAGTTTTTCTCAAAACTACTTACTTGATATCCATGAGAATCTAAAATATAATGTTCCGTTGGTTTGGTAATATGCCCTTTAAAACGAAAAGATATTATGGCCAATGGCACCAATAAACAAACCAAACTTGGCAAGAAAATTTCCTTAATAATATGCATAGCCGTTACCTGACCACCTATCCAAAGCATAATGGTTGTTACATCGCCAATTGGTGACCACGCACCACCTGCGTTTGCGGCAATAATAAGAAGCCCTGCAAACATCCAAAGGTCCTTTTTGTCGTGTATTAACTTTCTTAGTAAAGCAGACATTACAATAGCTGTAGTTAAGTTATCTAAAGCTGCAGATAGAAAGAAGGTCAATAAACACAGAATCCATAATAACTTTACACGATTGGTTGTGGTAATCTTATCTGTAATTACCGAAAAGCCTTCATGAGCATCGATAATTTCAACAATGGTCATGGCACCAAGTAAGAAAAATAAAATCTCTGAAATCTCCCCTAAATTCTCACGGAGACTCTCTGTTACAAAATGAATAGATTCGTCTCCTGAAATATTTACAAGAAAAGAATCTCTCCCAATTATAAAAATCACCCAACATAGCGTACCGGTAAGTAATGCTGTGGCGGCTTTATCAATTTTAATCGTGTGTTCTAATGCTATAAAAAGATACCCAACGATAAATACGGCAAGTAAAGTTAAATACATGGAAAATGATTAAATGTTAGCTTCAGAAAAACCCAACCCGTGTTTTTCGGTGGGATATAAAATTCCTTTTTCCAATCTAAAAATAGAATGATATGGGTCATCTATAATATCTAAATGTCCGTCAAGATCAGCATACACAATATTAGGTCTTGACAAGGCAAAATGTAGCCCTGCAGCAATACCTAATCCGCATTCATCTATACAGCCCACCATGGCATCTAATTTAGCGGCTTTAGCAACGGAATTGATATGCATACCAACCCAGATACCGCCCACTTTTTGCAATTTAATATTGACCATATCCACACGCTCATTCTGTGCTAAACGAAATGCATCAGTCAATGTTTTTAAGCTTTCATCTGCCATAACAGGAATACTGACCTGGTCGGTTACTTCACCTAATCTTTCTTCTGATTCGACTTTTGTTGGCTGTTCAAAAATTTCTATACCAATGGCTGCCGTAGCTTTTACAAAATCTACAGATTCTTTCACAGAATACCCTTGGTTTCCATCAAACCTTAATTCGATGTTAGGGTATTTCTCATGAATAGATCTCATTTTAGCAATATCCTCTTCTAAATTAGACCCGCCTTTTATTTTAAGAATTGTAAAACCTTGTTTTATAAATTCACTAGCATAAGATAAGGTTTCGTCCAAGCCCATAATACCAATGGTAATACTAGTAGCTATGTGATTACGAAATCCGCCTAAAAACTTATATAAAGGCACCTCGGCTTTTTTCGACATAATATCGAACAATGCCAAATCTACCATAGCCAAAGCCGATGACCTTTTGCCCAATAATTCCTTCAGCTCTAATAATAGCAGTGCATAAGTAAATGGGTCTTTTCCTTGTAAATAAGGAATAATGATATTTTTAATAGCATAAGTTACATCACTGGGCGATTCATTAGTAACCACAGGATCTGGTGCTGCACAACCGTAACCAACTATTTTTCCATCAGTTTCAACCTTTAGAATAAAATTGCTGGTACGATCAATAGTTTCATACGCAATGGTATAAGGGTCAGATAATTTAAGATCTAAACGCTCAAAAGAAATATTGGTTATTCTCATTTCAACTTTGCCATCAGAAGTGAAATTAAATCTTCAGCTCCGTACTCTAAAACATCAAAAGCAGGTAATTTAGTTTCTATTGTTATTGCTTTACAAACATCTAGAATTTCCTCTTTCTTCATGTCTTCGTGGTTAACGGTAATCGCAATTACCTCTTTACCGGAAATAACCTGAATTGCCCTTATTTGCTCCTCTAAAGAATGTAATTTATACCCTGGAAATCCGTCATACTCTACTCTTTTTGGTGCGTGTTGCAGAATTACATAATCTGGTCTGCCAGCAGCTAGAATTTCAAATCCACCAGGATAGGCTGGGTTCATTAAACTACCTTGACCTTCAATAACGATAACATCTGGATCTTCATTTTTCCATGCACTTACCACAGCATGCTCAATTTCGCCAGATACAAAATCATTGATACAGCTATCCATAACCATGCTGTATTTAGCACCTTGCATCCATCCTGTTTGACCTGTTCCGATCATTTCAGCCTTTTTACCGGCATTACGAAACGCATGTACCAATATCCAAGCAGTGGTACGTTTACCCAACGCTGAATCTGTACCAAGAACTGCTAATTTTAGGCAATTGACTTTTTCAATATCGCCTGTAAAAAAATGTAATTGGTCACGATCCGGAGTCTTTCTAACATCTCTGATCTTCACATTCTTTTCTTTTGCCAATGCAACCAGTTCTTGGTCATTAGTTAGAAAATCATGCAGACCACTATCCACATTCCAACCTTGTTGCAATGCAGCCTTAATAGTCGATTTAGCCTCTTTTGGCAATTTACCACCATCTGGTGCCAAACCAATTACTAAGTAACTTGGCAGATTATTACTTGCGGTCAAAGTAGCAATTGCAGCCTCTAAATCTCTAAAAACCGGAATTCCATTAGGTCTACCATCCAAAACCTCACCAGCATCTCTACCACCATATTTTTCGTCTAATACCCCAACCACCTCATAACGCTCGGTAAAACGAACCAAACCATGTGCTGTTTTACCATTAGGAGTATTAAATGCTCCCTCACAATATACCAGTGCTTTACCGTCAATAACTTTTTTCATCTATCTATTTAATTTTTTGCAGTGAGCACCGCCACAAAACGATCGGGCTCAAAATTCATTTTTTCATCTAATTCAAGAAGTCCGATCAAACCAGCTGTGGAAGCTGGTAAAATTCTAAATCCTTCCTTTTTATGTAAAAGAGAAGTCATCTCCTTTAATTTTTTGTCACTAATATTAAAAGCTTCTCCTTCAGATTCTTGCAAAGCATATAAAGCCTCTTCGCCATCGAAACTATGCCAGTTGATCAATGGCTCGTTATATTTCGTTTCTTTAATAGCAGCCGGATTCAAATCTTTACAATGATCCAACCCTTGAAGATATGATTCTACAATTGGATTTTTATGAGATGAAGATGCCGCAATCATTTTAGGTATACGAGATGTTTTCCCTCTTTTATACAAATTCACAAATCCTCTATAAATACCTGCAAATAAAGTTCCATTAGAAACAGGTACCGCACAATATTTGGGTGCATCGCCCAAATCTTCAAAAATTTCTTGTGCAATTTGTGCGTAAGCAGAAATTTGAAGCGGAGTGTTGGCTCCACCAGGGTTAGCATCATACCAACCATGTTCTGCCGCTAATTTTGAACTTTCCGTAACTACATCTTCATAGCTACCAGGAATACGGATAATCTCTGCATTCAATGCTTCCATTTCCACTATGCGATCGGTATGGTAACTTTCTGGAATGTAAATTTTACAAGCAATACCCGCTAAATCTGATGCCAGTGCCATAGCAACCCCGTAATTACCACAAGTAGCCAAGCTTACTACGGTAAATTCCCTACGCAATGCATCATATAATTGTGCAAAAGCAATACGGTCTTTTTGAGTACCTGTAGGGTTATCACCTTCATACTTTAGGTATAATTGGCGAACATTAAACTCACGTTCTAAGGTTTTAGCCCTGTGCAAACCTGTATCACCAACTTCTAAACTTATAATATCTTCAAAGCACTCTAAACGGTCAACTAAAGATTTATTAGAATCCTTAACCATATCGCTAAGTCTACGTGCCTCTGTAGACACTTTATTCTCAGCCGTTTTTACACCATCTTTAAGATTCATAAGTTTGCATATATACCATTATTTAAGATACAGTTATTTAATTGAATGTCAATATAAATTTTTAACCCATTTACTCTTTAAAAAAAGGGACGCATAGGTACTATATAATCTATAATTATTTAAAAATTTAACATAAGAATTTAAGGTATATAGAACAATACAGTGCAATTGCGGGATTTTTTAATTTTCCAATAAATACAAAAATTAACATATGGCAAATCAGTCCATTACCTAATTTTGACTACATTTTTAAATATGCTAAAATCAATGAAATCATCTGTAGTCTTTTTCCTTTTTTCCTTTATGTTCTGTGTAACAGTAAATGCACAAAATGAGCTACCAATTAAAATAGATAATTCTAAGATCAAACCTTTACAAAAATTGCTAGATAGCTCTTTGCAAACGAACTTAAGAGAAGAACTGGCATCGCACCCAGAATGGAACGATCTCATTATACAAAAGAAAATGGCGGTGGGTCTAGTTGATTTGAGCAACCCAGAACAAGTACGCTTTGCCCGTGTGAACGGAAACCATATGATGTATGCGGCAAGCCTGCCTAAAATAGCTATTCTCTTAGCTGCTATGGATGCTATTGAAAAAGGAGAAATTAAAGAAACAGCGGAGGTTAAAAAAGATATGCGCTTAATGATTAGCAAATCTGACAATGCCGCGTCTACTAGAATGATCGATCGTGTTGGTTACGAAAAACTTGAAGCGGTTATGACGGACCCAAAATATGCTTTCTATGATGAACAAAAAGGAGGCGGACTCTGGGTTGGAAAGCGCTATGGTAGTGGTGGGGACACCAATCGCGAACCATTAAAAAATTTGAGTCACGCTGCATCAGTTACGCAAGTTTGCAGATACTATTATTTATTGGCGAACGGAAAATTGGTAAATCAAAAAAGGTCTAAGCAGATGTTAGATATTATGGAAGACCCAGAGTTACACCATAAATTTGTAAACACCTTAGATAAAATTGCACCAAACGCTAGATTGTTCAGAAAATCGGGTTCATGGCGTACCTACCATTCCGATTCTATTTTGGTTTGGGGAGAAGACAACAATAGAAGGTATATTTTGGTTGCTTTAATAGATGATGCCAATGGCGAACAAATTATTAGAGATTTAGTGAAGCCAATTGAGAAAGTGTTAAAAAAGCCTGTACTTTAGGTCTTGGAATAGCAATTTCCATTTCTTGATGGTAGAAAGACTAATAAAAAAAATATTCGATGTTCGTGAAGGCGAGTTCAAAGTATCACTTTGGATGCTCGCCTACATTTTTTTGGTTATTGCCGTTCTACTTATTATTAAACCAACGGTAAATGCTCTTTTTCTATCAGAATTAGGAATTGAACAATTGCCTTTTGCGTTTTTATTAGTTGCCGTAACGGCAGTTACTACCTCTTATTTCTACTCTAAAGCAGTATCTAAATTTCCGCTTAAAAAAGTTATTGAGGTTACCATTACAAGCTCCATTATTATCTTAATAGGTTTAGGCATTCTATTATCATTAGATGTTGTTAGTGGTATATTGCTCTATTTCTTTTACATCTGGGTGGCTATTTACGCAGTTTTATCAGCATCGCAATTTTGGGTGTTGGCGAATTTGGTTTTCAATATTAGAGAAGCAAAAAGATTGTTTGGTTTTATTGGTTCTGGTGCTATCATTGGTGGTATATTCGGTGGTTATCTCACCTCTATATTGGCTCCGCTTATTGGCAATGAAAATCTAATGTTCGTGGCAGCCCTACTCCTATTTTTCTGTATTCCATTATTACGTAGAATTTGGAATATTAGGGTTAAAAAAAATGGCAGTATCAAGAAGCATAAGTCGGCTTCGAATATAAGCGAGCCGCCATTAAAACTCATACTAAAATCTAAACATCTTACCTACATAGCCAGTATTGTTGCCGTTAGCGTTGTTGTTGCTAAGCTGGTAGATTATCTATTTAGTGATTTTGCCTCTTCTGCAATTACAGATGCCGATGAGCTTACAGCCTTCTTCGCATTTTGGTTTTCAACATTCAACTTATTATCTCTTGTTATTCAGTTGTTCTTTACCCATAAAATTGTAGGTATTTGGGGTGTTGGTTTTTCACTTTTACTACTACCTATAGGTATTTTTGGTGGAAGCATTCTATTCTTGTTATTACCAGAACTCTCTGCCGTAGTCGTTATTAAAGCGATGGACGGAATACTAAAACAATCTATCCATAAGAGTGCTTCGGAATTATTGACTTTACCCCTGCCCTTCGACTTGAAAAACAGGACTAAATCGTTTATAGATGTTGTTGTAGATAGTTTAGCTACTGGTATTGCCGGATGCCTTTTAATATTTGTTGTCCGTGGTCTAGATTTACCTTCATTTTACATTGGTATTCTTATAATTGCCCTTGTTTGCCTTTGGTTGTATTTTATTTACAAAGTGCGAATAGAATACTACAAAACCTTTAGAACCAATTTAGAAGTACTAACGGATTCCTTTAAAAAGACTAAAAAAACCTCCCAGACAAAAGTATCTGTTGTAACCGGTATGCGTACGGTATTTAAAACGGGCACCGAAGAACAAATTCTATTTATGCTAGATAAGCTGATGGAAATTAATGACAAACGCTTTGCTGATGATGTGGAGTTGTTATTGGAGCACCCTAGTAATAAAGTGAAACTATCAGCAATTCAGAACTTGTACTTTCTAAATTCAAAGAGCATGACCGCGGAGGTCTCCGAACTTTTAAAAATTGATGACCGAGAGTTGACCACCGCTACTTTGGCGTATGTTTTAAGTTTTGCTCACAAAGACAAATCTTTTGTGTTCGATGCCTATTTAGAACACGCTAATGAACGCATTGCTATGGCAGCACTTTATTGTTTGGCTAGAGCTGCAAAAAATAACTACTCGTTAAAACAGCGGTATTCTTTATTGGATCGTATTTCAAATGCAATTGCAAATCTTGAACATCACGAACAAGATGTATCTTATATAGAGGCGATTATTGAAACACTCGGGGTGGCAAACCTACCTGTTTTTTATAATAAGCTAATTGCTTTTTTAAAGCACGAAAATGAAGCTGTTGTAATAACAGCTATAAAGGCAATTGGTACTGCAACAGACCCAACCTTAGCACAACATTTAATTCCCTTTTTAGGTCAGAAAAATTACAGACCTGCCGTGATAGAGGCATTTAAACTGTACGGTGTTCAGATTATACCTTTGCTTTCTAAAAATGTACAAGATAGATTGCAACCACTATCAGTACTTCGGTTTATACCTGCTGCCATGCAAACCTTTCATTCTAAGGAGGCGGTTCATCATTTACTCAGCATACTAACAGATAATGACCTTACAATTCGCTTAGAAGTCGTTAGAGCTTTAAGTGCCATTCGTACGACACATCCACATTTAAAATTTAATCGCTACAAAGTAGTATCTGTAATTTTCAATGAGTGTAAACTACACCATCAAACTTTATCGGCTATGCATACGCAAATCATTATATCTTATCGTAATAGAAATAAATCTAAAAAGGAAATAGGCGATGCAGAACGCGATGCAAGAACCAGTCTTTTAGAACTTTTGGAACGAAGATTAGATTCTGGTCTAGAACGGATTTTTAAACTATTGGGATTACGCTATCAACAAAATGATGTTGCCATTGCGTATGAGGGTTTAATTAGTCAGAAACAAGAAGCACAACACAATGCCATCGAATTTTTAGACAATCTTTTAACGGGAGAATTAAAGCGTAAACTGTTACCGATTATTGAAGAATCTGCCTTAGACATTTCGTCTGAAGAGGAGCTTCAAAAGATCAAACATAAAATACCTACGGAACTTGAATGTTTTAAACTTCTGTTACAAGGCAATGACTTAAAGATTAAATTGGCGGTATTATATCTCATTGCACAACAAAAAGAACCTCGCTACCTAAGTATGGTCGAAAATCTTCTTAATGATACTGATCCAAAAATCAGGAGTTTTGCTTTAGAGGCACAACAAGCGATTACGACAGAAGCTTAAAAACAAAAACGAGACATTTTTAATGTCTCGTTTTTGTTCAACTATATTAGAAAATAGATTCTAGCTATTCTGCTCCAATTCCATAATCAGATTTGCAACTAAAGCTGTCCAACCTGTTTGATGAGAAGCTCCAAGACCTTTACCTGAATCGCCATCAAAAAACTCATAAAAGAAATGCTCCTTTTTAAAGTGTTCATTTTTAGTAAACACATGGTTCTCGTCTTCTGAGTGATATACAAACTTACCGTTTTCGTCTGGCTCAAATAACTTTATCAGTCGTTTTGAAATTTCATTTGCAATCTCGTTTAAGTTCATTTTTACACCAGAGCCTGTTGGAAACTCATAAATATACTCCTCACCATAATAAGAGAAGTATTTACGTAAAGACTGAATAATCATATAATTCAAAGGCAACCAAATAGGACCTCGCCAGTTAGAATTACCCCCAAACATGTTTGACTGACTTTCCCCAGATTCATACTGAATTTGGTGGTGACCGTTATGTTGAAATACATATGGATGCTCTTCATGATATTTTGAAAGTGAGCGAATACCATAATCAGATAAAAATTCTTTCTCATCCAATAAGCGAAACAATAGCTTTTCTAGTCTAAAGCCACGCATAATGGAGAACAGGTAATTTCCATCAGAATTAAATTCTTCGATATTAGAAATCAAAGAAGCTAGATCTGGTCTTGTACGCACAATTTCTGCCGCTCTAACTTTAAAATTCTTTAATTCATCAAACAGATCTTTATGTATAATCTCAACCGCAAACATCGGTATAATACCAACTAGTGATCGTACTTTTAAACGGTCAGTTTTTCCGTTGGACATTTCCACCACATCATAATAAAAATTATCCTCGTCATCCCAAAGAGAAATATCTTTTTGACCAATATGATGCATTGCCCATGCAATATTTAAAAAGTGTCTAAAGAATTTAGCAACGCTATCTTCATAGTTAGGGTTTACCGTAGCCATCTCCAACGACATACGTAACATGTTCAATGTAAACATTGCCATCCAACTTGTGGCATCTGCCTGTTGCATACGGGTTATTCCTTCTGGCATGTGGTTACGATCAAAAACACCAATATTATCAAGACCTAAGAATCCGCCTTCAAAAAGGTTTGTTCCACTCTTATCTTTTTGGTTGACCCACCAGGTAAAGTTCACCAGTAATTTCTGATATGCCTTTTCTAAAAACTTGAAATCGCCTTTACCATTTCTTTTCTTATCCTTCTCATATACCGTCCATACTGCCCATGAATGAACTGGAGGGTTTACGTCACTAAAATTCCATTCGTAAGCAGGTATTTGTCCGTTAGGGTGCATATAGCTTTCCCTTAATACCAGCAACAACTGCTCTTTGGCAAAATAAGGATCAATCTCAACAAACGATGCCATATGAAAAGCAAGATCCCAAGCAGCATACCACGGATACTCCCACTTATCGGGCATTGAAATTACGTGACGATTGGTCAAATGTTCCCAATGCTTATTCCGAGAATCGGTTCTATATGGTTTGGCTTCTCCTGGACCGCCAAATAGCCATTTATAAACATCATAATAATAGAACTGCTTTGTCCAGAGTAAACCAGAGAATGCTTTTCTTGCAATCTCTTGTTGTTGAACCGGAAGCTCTTTCTTTAAAATATCTCCATAAAATTCTTCACATTCTTGAATTCTCTTTTCAAAGATGGAATCATAGTTGCCCCAAGGGTCTTTAAGTTTCTTTTTACTAAGACGAACTTTAATTGTTTTTTCCTCTCCAGATTTTAAACGAAGCTTATGCCAAACGGCAAATTTCGATCCTTTTTTATCTGGGTTTACCGTAGCCTCTCCATTAACAACGTGGTCATTTATACCATCTTTTACATATTCTACCTCATTTGGCACATTGTAAATACGTTGGTTATTGGTTTCGTTTTCACAAAATAATTGCTCTCCTTTTTCATGATAAAAATAGTATCGTCCATTACGTGTACTACGAGACTGTACTGAATTATCTGAAATAGATTTCATTTCAGGCCTTTCGAATCTTTGGTTATGTTTCCAAAAATTACGAAACCATAAATGTGGAAGAATATGAATATTAGCTGCTCTTGGGCCTCTATTAATAACGGTAACTTTCATTAAAATATCACCAACATCTTCTTTGGCATATTCTATAAAACAATCGAAATAGGTGTTATTATCAAAAACCTTAGTATCTAAAATCTCAAATTCTGATTGCTCTCTATTTCTATTTTTATTCTTTCGAACTAGTTCTGTGTAAGGAAACTTTTTGTGTGGGTACTTGTATAAGTATTTAGCATATGAATGCGTGGGTGTAGATACTTGATGAAAGTAAAGTTCTTTTACATCTTCACCATGGTTACCCTCATCATTGGTTAAACCGAACAAACGCTCTTTTAAAATGGAATCTTTTCCATTCCAGAAAGCAGGTGCCAAGCAAAGTATTTCTCTAGAATCGCAGAATCCGCCAATACCTTCTTCTCCCCATCTATAGGCATTACTTCGTGCTTTATCATGACCAACAAAACTCCAGGCATGACCTTCTGGACTATAATCTTCCCTTACCGTTCCCCATTGACGCTCAGCTAAATAAGGACCCCATCTTTTCCAATTTTTATAATTATCCTCAACGGCTAATCTTTCTTCCTCTGCATTTTTATGGACCATAAAGTCTTTTTCAATTTTAACTATCTTTCATCAACTTCAACTACTAATTAGTAACTTGAAATATTGAACAATTTTTATTTACTACTTCAATAAGTTGTTAAAAGTAATACTTGTTATAATAATTGATTGATTAACGTATGTATCAACTGATTAGTATTACTTAATCATTACAATTAGGATAAATATGTTGTTAACTTATTAAAATTAACTCAGTTATACTATTAACCTCGTAACCTACTAAATCCTGATATTCGTGAATTCTATAACACATTGTTTGAAATACTCAAAAAAATAAATCTTATACTAATATTAATAACAATAATTCCTTTTAATAAGTGAACTAAATACGCCACGGAGGATTAATTCTATTTTTACCACCATAAAACAAGATAAGCTGGTTACCGTCCATGTCTTTTAATCTAGCTTCTCTCCACAACCAACTTTCATTGGTAGGTTCTTGGTCAAAAACAATTCCTTTTTCTTTAAGAAGTTCTACTTGTTCATCTAGATTTTCACATTCAAAATAAACATAGACTCCTTCACCTATCGGTAAAGTAGTTGTTTGGTGAATGGAAAAAGTTGAATTTCCATGCGGACACTCAAATCTTGCGTAATTTGGTAGGGCTTTCACAATCAATTTTAGACCTAATGCCTCATAAAAAGGAATTGATTTTGTCAAATCTAAAGAAGGTACCGTTATTTGGTTTAAATTCATTTTATTGATTTAGTTTTTAAAACTATTTCCTTTTATTAAAAACAATCACCTAAGTAGTCTTTAAAATTTATAAGATTCTGAATTTAAAATTAATTATATAATTTATAGCTGTTAGTATTCAATTAAATCAAAAAACATCTTGGATTTTCATCCTAGATGTCTTTTAAATTATCATTTTAAAAATTTAGTTTTTATATCACATGAGATAATTTCTCTCGCATTCTATTTGCAGATTGTACTAAGTTTTTAAGAGCTGTTTTAGTTTCAGGCCAATCCCTAGTTTTTAATCCACAATCAGGATTCACCCAAACATTTCCGAACGGCAAAAGATTTGAAGCCTTATCCAATAGGTGTTCCATTTCTTCTTGCGAAGGTATTCTTGGCGAATGTATATCATAAACACCCGGACCTATTTCATTTGGGTATTTAAAATCTACGAAAGCCTTTAAAAGTTCCATTTCTGACCGAGATGTTTCTATGGTAATAACATCTGCATCCATTTTTGCAATACTTTCTATTATATCATTAAATTCTGCGTAGCACATATGGGTATGTATTTGAGTATGGTCACTTACTCCACTTGCCGAGATTTTAAACGCATTTACCGCCCAATCTAAATAAGCTTTCCAGTCTTCTTTTCTCAAGGGCAACCCTTCTCTAAGTGCTGGCTCATCGATTTGTATAATTTTCAAACCGGCTTTCTCTAGATCATTTACCTCATCGCGTATAGCCAATGCAATTTGATTACACGTTACAGACCTTGGTTGGTCATTTCTTACAAAAGACCATTGTAAAATGGTCACTGGTCCGGTTAGCATTCCTTTCACATATTTATGGGTAATAGACTGTGCGTAAGAAGACCATTTTACGGTCATTGGTGTGGGTCTAGATACGTCTCCATAAATTATTGGTGGTTTTACACATCTGGTACCATAACTCTGTACCCAGCCAAGTTTAGTAAACAAAAAGCCCTCTAATTGCTCCCCGAAATACTCTACCATATCATTTCGTTCAAATTCACCATGAACCAAAACATCTAAATCTACATCTTCTTGAAAACGAATTGTTTCTTCTGTTTCCTTTTTTATAAATGCATCATAATCTTCTTGCGACAGTTCTCCTTTTTTAAATTTAGAACGTGTTTGCCTTACCTCTTTCGTCTGTGGAAAAGATCCTATGGTGGTTGTAGGGAATACAGGAAGTTTTAATTCTTTTCGTTGTTGTGCCTGGCGGATTGAAAACAGAGAATCTCTTTCGCTATCTGTACCTTTTAAGCTATCAAGTCGCTGCTGTACATTTTGATCATGAATTAGTGATGAGACTTTTCTACTTTGATTTGCCTCTTGGTTCTTTTCAAATAATGCATTAACACGTACATCTTCTTCCTGAAAGCTCTTTTCTTTTAGAACAACAATCTCTTGTAATTTCTGCTTTGCAAAAGCTAGCCATTGCTTTACTTCGCTATTTATATTTTCGTTATTTTCTTCTAGTTCTAAATTGTAAGGCACATGAAGTAATGAACACGAAGTACCGATCCAAACTTGGTTTTCTCCTAATTCATTCTTGGCTCTTTCTATTAATTTTAACGACTTTTTAAAATCATTTATCCAAATATTTCTGCCATCTACAATCCCTAAAGACAGTACTTTATCACCTAATAATTTAGTTTCTAAAATATCTTCTAATTGTAATGAGCAACGAACCACATCTATATGAAGCACATGAACAGGTAATTTTAATGCTAGCTCTAAATTCTTTCCATAACAATCAAAATAATTTGCTAGGATAAACTTTAGATTTACACCAATTTTTGAGAAATAATTGTAAGCCTTTACTATAGCAGCTTGTTCCTGTTCTGTAAGATCAGTCGATAAAATGGGCTCATCAATTTGAAGGTAATCGACACCTTCTTGGTCAATTTCTAATACCAATTCTTTATAAACTGGTAATAGCTTGTTTAACAAATTCAACCTATTAAAGCCTTCTTCCTTTTCCTTTCCCAAAAGCAAAAATGTAATGGGTCCTATAATAACAGGTTTAGTTGTAATACCTAGTGCTTTAGCCTCTTTAATTTCACTAATTATTTTATTTGAATTTAATTTAAAATACTGGTTTTTAATAAATTCAGGCACAATGTAATGATAGTTAGTATCGAACCATTTTGTCATTTCCATGGCGGTGACATCTACACTATTAGCTTGATGACCCCTTGCCATTGCAAAATACTGCTGTAATCCCAATAAATCTTTGAACCTTTGAGGAATACAGCCCAGGGTAATGCACATATCTAAAACTTGGTCATATAATGAAAAGTCATTTGAGGAAATTAAATCTATACCATAGTTCTGTTGTGTCTTCCAAGCTTTAGTTCTTAATTCACTAGTAACCTTAACCAACACGTCCTCAGAAATATCATTTTTCCAGTATTTTTCTATCGCCCTTTTGAGCTCCCTTTTTTCTCCTATTCTAGGATAACCTAATACAATTGTTTTCATTTGATAAAGTTTAAATTTCCATCAAAATTATTTATAATGATTAAATTATCTACTCTTTGATAATAAGTAAGAAAATATAACTAATTTTACGCATTAATATAATTAATACACCTTTTATTAGGTGTATTTTGAATCATTAAAAGAAAAACTATCTATGCATAATTTAGATTCAACCGACTGGAAATTATTAGAGATACTACAGGAGGACGGAAAACTTACAACTAAAGAGATTGCACAAAACGTAAATTTATCTCCAACACCAGTTTATGAACGAATAAAACGTTTAGAGAAAAATGGCATCATTAAAAAATATGTTGCTATTGTAGAAGCTGAAAAAATTGGTAAGACCCTCACTGTTTTTTGTAATATAACATTGAAAGAGCATACCAAAGAAATTGGGAATAAATTCGTTAAAGATATTATCTCTTTAAAGGAGGTAACGGAATGTTATAATATATCTGGCGATTATGATTTTTTACTTAAAATCATAATTAAAGATATGAAGCACTACCAATCTTTCGTCATCAATGATCTTGGTGCCATACAGAACATAGGCAGTGCTCATAGTACTTTTGTTATTGGCACCATAAAACATTCATACGCAGTTCCTCTTTAATATATTCGGCAGACTAAGTCATTGCTATATAACTTAAAAAAAATCTATAAAAAATTTTATATCGTTGTATAGTTTGGCTTATCACTATTAAGTATAGCATATTCAAAACTATCTGACCAACCTGTTTTTAATGGTAGTATTTGTCTTTTTCTACCTTCTTTGGTCATACCTACTTTTTCCATCACTTTTGCTGAGCCAACATTTTCTACCGCACAACCAGCTTCTATACGGTGTAAATTAAGCGTATTAAATCCAAAATTCAATACTGCTTTTAAAGATTCTGTTGCATACCCTTTATTCCAAAAATTGAGATGTAGCTTATACCAAACTTCTGCTCTACTGTATTTTTTATCGCCAAGTCTAAGTCCAAATAGACCCATAAATTCATCTGTTTCTTTAAGTATAATAGCGAAAGTATAATTTGTTATTTCTGATAATTTGTTTGCCGCAACCCAGGGAATTATAACCCGCTTAGTCTCTTCTAAATTCTTAGGAATACCTAGCGTATTATACTTATCTGTTTCAGGTAAAATATGAAGCGTATGAATAGCTTCTAAATCAGTTATTTCAATTAATCTTAATTTTAATCTTTCCGTTATAATTTTTGGTTGATCCATTTCTATAGTTGTACTTATAAAGTCTTAAAAGTAACTTTTTATAAATGAACCATTTAATCATGGTAATAACTACCACAATCAAATACGCCATTAAATTTTATTAACTAGTAGAGTATGAAGTTTATACAGATATGAAGTACAATATAAAAGAGCTAATGAAACTACATTTTAATATTAGTAGTGGAAGTATTAATTACTTGGTAGATATATAACAAATGTTGAACCTTCATCTTTTTTACCAATTGCATGTATATAACCATTATGCTTCTCTACAATTTTTTTACATATAGAGAGTCCAATACCTGTTCCAGAGTACTCGGTTTTTGTATGTAATCTTTGAAAAACTTCAAAAATATTACTTGCAAATTCGGGATCAAATCCAATACCGTTATCGGTAAATGAAAGTTTGTAATAGTATTCAGAATTTTTAGCGAAATTCTCTGGTATTTCAATATTTCGTAATCGAACTGAAGTAATGTCAATAATTGGGGATGTATTGGTTTTTCTATATTTTATAGAATTACTGATAAGGTTGGTACACAACTGCTCTATCTTAAATGGAATACCATTAATTACCGGCAATTTATCATACGAAATAATAGTACCCGTATCCTTTATTAACTGTGATAGTTCATCTTCAACTTTAGTAATAACATCATCTAAAGCAATATTCTCAAATTTTGAATTGATCTTATCTATCCTCGAATAAGATAGCAGATTTTGAATCAATTCTCGCATTCTAAATGTTGCAGATTTAATTTTAGAAAAATACCCATGAACCTCATCCGGTATTCCTTTATTACCTGTATCCTCTATTCGAGATATAAACATTTGAATCTTTCTTAACGGCTCTTGCAAATCATGACTTGCCACTCTATTAAAAGATTCTAGTTCCTCATTACTAATTTTCAATTTTTCAAAACTATCAATTAGCTGTCTATCTTTTTCTACACGACTGGTAATATCTTGTACTATACCAACAGATACAGGTCTATCATCAATCTCTATACGCCTGCCTTTTAAATCCAGATACCTAACACCTTTATTTTTGGTCTGAACCCTATAGGTAAATACAGTAGACACGCCATTTTCTTCTTTATTACAACTTAGTGCCTCAAATATTGAAATATCCTCTGGATGGATGAATTCTTTATAGCTGTTAAAAGTAACCTCAAAATGATCGGGTTCAACTCCAAGAATTCTATAAAAGTTATCTGATACGGTTGCGCTACCATTATCTAAATACCAAATAAAACTTCCTACACCCGCAACATTTTCCGCCTCCTTAAATATGGTGTTTTGTAGGCTTAATTCTTCATTTAGTTTTTGTAATATTTTTTCACCTTCCTTAACCTTTGTAGTATCCCATGCGGTATTGGTAATACCATTTGCAGATTTTACTACTGTATTCTGTATATATTTATTTTGCCCTTCAAACCTATAAACACTTTCATGCTCTTGAGACGCGCCACTTAAATAACATTCTTTCATCAAATCAAAAAGTCCGTTTTCTTTTACCATTGGGTACATTTCTAAAAGAGATTTCCCAATAATATCATCCTGCTCTGCACCTGTCACCTTTTCAATTGCGTTAGAAGTATATCGAAATTGAAAATCGGTTATCCCTCCATCTGCATCTAATAGTGGCTCAAAATGGCTAATGACATTATTTGAACTTTTATAAACACCTTTTAAAAATTCTTCTGTTTCCTGTAATTTTTTGTTTTGATTATAAACCTGACTGTTGACATCTTGAATTTCTCCTTTCTGCTTATAAATGCTAATAAAGCCAATTATAAATATGCCTAATGCAGTTAATGCTACCAGTAATGAAGACATTGGGGTTAAAAATGATTGAGAGGTATATTCTTCTTTACGCTCAACCATTAAATAATTTTCCTCAGCTAACATTCTTTCTTTTATAACCTGAGATTCTGCTACAATTTTTGAAATACGGTCAACATGCTTATAGCCAATACTAGAAAAATCAATTGCAGCGGTATCTTTTACAGAGACCGTATCTAATAGACTACTGCTATCTATTTCAATAATGATTTTATCTCGCAATTGCTGTAATGCCTTAACCTTTTCTTGTTGCGCTTCATTGTCCGCAGTAAGTAATTTTAATCTTTCTAGAGACTGACCTAATTCTGTTACCACTATAGAAGAGAGATTACTTTCGTCTTTCTCAAAATATTTTTTAAACTGAATAGATTCCACCTCTAAAAATTTAGCGGATAATTCTACAATAGCTCGTTGCACTTCAAGTGTGTGAGAAACCAAGCCGCCAGTTTTATGCAGTCTTTTCACTTGCTGATATCCCACGGCTACGGTATAAAGAAGCAAACCTACGGCCATTATCAATAAAACAATATATGTTTTAGTGGAAGCAATTAAAGCCTTTAACTTCGTTATTGTAGAACTCATAAATATGATTGACATTTAAAATATGGAGTAAAATAAGGTGTTATTAACTACATATATTTCAACAAATGAATATACCTCATTTTAAGACCATGGCATCAAAATCCATTAACAAATATTATGGGATTTTTAACTGTAAAAAAATAATGAAATAGACATACGCTATATCCTTAAAGCACCATAATTATATGTTATACCCATAATATAATTGTTAAGGTCGGGTAAAAAACATGGAAAATCTAAAACAGAAAACAGCAAATGTTTTGTGGTTAACCCACTCTGCACTTGCTGTTTTGTAAAAGATGATATGCTTTTTGAGCATATCAATAAAGGGGTTGTTATTCTCCTAATTCTGTAATCTTTTTCTCGTACAATTTTTTACTTTCTACAACGGCAACATTCAACTCTTGCATAATGCCATCTACACGACCTTCTATACTTTTCATTTGATCATTAATATTATCAAAAGAATTTAGTGCAGCAGCTACTTCTAGGGCTTTTACTACCTCTAGGGCATCGCCATGTAAAAGTTTCAACTTATCAATAGCTTTTGAAGTGTTAGCCAAAGTGCCATTATACTTGGTACGCGCTTTTTCTATGGCACCTAAAAGTGTTTTTTTACTCTTTTCATCACTTAGGCTATTGGTCTGAGTTTCCATAGCTGTGAATAAGTTAGAAGCTTTTTCCTTTAAATCTTCGTATTCTTTGTTCAAATTCTGAACACGGCGATCTACCTTCTCCCAATCACCATATACTTTGGCGAATTCTTTATCTTCATTTTTAGTATCTTCTAAAGCGCTTTTTAATGCATTTAAAGATTCTAAGCCTTTGTTAACGTTTTTATTGGCAGTTTCTTTCTTGCTTTCAAAATCGTTCACTTGAGACTTAAATTTATCTTTTAAACGAATAAGGTCTTCAGGGCTTTTATCTTTCCAACAAGAAGTTAATAAAAGGAAAGTAAGCGCAACAAATAGTGTTTTTTTAAACATGTAATATCATCTTTAGTTAATGGTACGGCAAAGATACATAATCTACCTACTATCCAATTCTGCACCTTTTCAATAAAGAAAAGGCACCACTCATAAGCTATGTGTGGTGCCAATAATATGGTAATATATATTTATACTCTTAAGTATAAGCAACAAGAATGTCTGCTACCCGTTGTAAATTAGATTCTGAAATTTCTGTCTCTGTTGATAACGGAAATGGCTGTTTACCCGGTCTACTAATAAATGCTGCTCGCCAGCCAGCCCATAAGGCTCCGGCTACATCCCAACCGTGTGCTGCTATAAGCATACATTCGTCTAGTTCAACTCCCATTTTTTTCGCCCCCCAACCATAGGTATCTGTAAATGGTTTAAATTTTCCTGTAGGTTCAACGCTTAGCATCTCATCGAAATACTCCGTTAATCCTGCACTTTTAAATTGCTTGGTTAAACCTTCTTTAGATGAGTTAGTGAATGCCACTAGTTTATAACCTGCTTTCTTCAATTGCAACAATGCTTCCTTTACTTCAGTATGTGGTGGCAAGTTGCCCATAGCTTCGGCAATAGTTTTACGAGCTTCGCTTTCTGTAATAACTATATCATTATTTGCAGCTACCATTTGTAATGCAGCAGCTCCTATATGTCCAAATGGTTTATATTGTCCGCCTGCAGACACCACTAATGAATACTGTAACATTGTTGTAAACCAAAGCGGGAGTAAATCTTCTCTACCGCCCAACACTTCACCTACTTCTTTTTTCATGATCGTAAGATCAAGAAGCGTCTCATTAACATCAAAGAATAGGACTTTTGGACGAATATTTTTAGAAATTTTATCTTCTCTAGTTTCGATCATAGCAATATTCTTTTTTTATAAGTTTTCTATATTCTTTTACTAAAGATATAAGAAACAACCAATGAAACCAAAGCAATAGCAGCTGCCATCTGCTCCCCATCACTTACCATAATATGAGCGAAAAATGCTAATGTTACCGCAAAGAAAAATGCAGCATACGCCCACTCTTTTAAAATGTGAAATTTAGGGTTCCAAATAGCAAATAAACCAACCAATTTTGCCGTAGCATATGGGTAAATTAAATACGTAGGATAGCCCAATTTTACGAAAGCACCTTTTATAAATTCGTGATTAAAAAAATACATGCCTGCGGAAAATAATATCACCAAACTAAAAATACCAGTTGCTATGTAATAAATGATTCTATCTCTTTTCATGGTTAACACTATTGGTGGTTAAATATTAATTTATTTCAGCTTATGTAATGCCTCTACGATATCCGTCACTTCTGCTCTTTCTGTGTAATCAGCATCTAAAAAAGCATATTGAATAACAGCATCAGTATCGATTACATAAGTCGCAGCCAAAGGCAGTTCATTACTATGATCTCCATTTACTTCACTTAACCCAAATCCTGCTTCATAAATAGTAGCAACCTCATCGGTTAATGTATAAACTACGCCATATTCTTTTCCTACTACATTACCAACATCACTTAAAACAGAAAATTCTAACTTATTCTTCTCTGAAGTAGACAATGAATTATCTGGCAATTCTGGTGTAATGGCAATTAATATAGCGCCTGCTTCTTTAATTTCAGGAAGTTTTTCTTGTAAATAGTGCAGTGTAATGTTACAATAAGGACACCAACCACCTCTGTACCATGTTAAGACAACTGGACCGTTTTTTAATTCATCGTATAACAAAACAGATGCACCCAATGCATTTTTTAAACTAAAATTAGGCGCCTTATCTCCTATATTTAAAACGTTCTCAAGAACCCCAGATGCTGCAACACTTTTAATACCATCAGCATAAATCTTCCTTTTCTCTTCAGTAAATTTCGATGCTCCTTGACGTTTTACCTCTAACAATGCATCTAGTTCACCTTTGTTTTTATCTGCTTTATTCATCACCTGCATTTTTAATTTTCTATTCAGCAATCAATTCAGAAAGTACTTGTTTAAAACTATCTACGAGTTGGGCACCTGTTATTGCACTTTTCATGTTAAATACAATAGTTGGTACGGAGTTTACACCCATATTTTTCCATTGTCCCTGTTTATTCCTTACTTTATAACGGGCTTCTTCATTATCTAATTTCGACAATGCTTCCTCTGCATTTAAACCCACTTCTATTAATGCTTGTTTTAAGACCTCTCTATCAGACACATCTTTTCTTTCTCCAAAAAATGAAGTCATTAAGCGCAATTTTAGTTCCGTTTGTTTCCCAAAATCTTTTGCATACTCCAATAACACATGAGCATCAAAAGTGTTTGACATACGCATGTCATCAAAATAATCGAATTTAAAGCCAAGTTCTTCGCCAATATCTGTCATATTTTGGCGCGACTCATTTTGTTGTTCTATGGTAGAACCATATTTTTCAGTAATATGTTCTGTAATATTCTGACCTTCTGGTGGCATACCCGGATTCAATTCAAAAGGTTGCCATTCAATCTCTACCTGATCTTGAATACCTAGTTCGTCAATTGCTTTTTCTAATCTCTTGTAGCCAATTGCACACCATGGGCATACAACATCAGATACAATATCTATTTTTAATTTTTTACTCATAATTACATTCTTTATGGTCTATATTTTTTATCCCTGCTAAAATTTCACCAGTACTATGTACTAATAACATTAGAATTTAAATAGCTTTCTTCTCGCTTTTGATCTTCAATATTTTTTTCTTCGGATGTCATATTCAGAACCATAGAGTTCACGATTCTACTTTCACTAAAATCCTGCTCCACTATAACCGCTTTATGATATACGCCTAACGTTTCTGCCGAAAGCATAGGGCTGCTGTTATTCATGATTACAATGTGATACGCTTCTTTATCAAATGACTTCAATTTCGTTGTAAATGGCGCTAATATTGATTTGACATCCTTAAACACCGGAGTGAAATTTGTTAAAAAGTCTTTATCATTTTCTTTTGCAAACTCATGATAATCTGCAATATGAAGTTCACTCTCTATAACACTGGGCTCGTAACCTAGCAAAAGGAAAGATTGATGTGCTGCGTTATCCACATGAAAAGGGGTATTTACCTGCTGATCAAAACGAACCAACCAATGGTAACTTAGTTTTTTACCAAAGTAGGTTTCGCTTAATTTTGACAGTTCCTTTTTAAGTGATGTCATTATAGTTCTAAACTCTAATGGACTTCTATTCTTACCTAAATTAAAATGTTTAAAACCAGGCTTATCAGAATCTGTTCTAAAAACTGCAAGGAAACACTGTTGCGCTAATTTTTCAATAGATACATCTGTATTTTCCATATGTAATCTTTCAACTAATTATTAAAAACTTATACCAACTGCTAGCAATTTATTGTTTGAATCAATAAAGACTTTAGAAAGATACCAAGTCACTAATTTGAATTTCTCCTTGCACGTTACTGTAATTCTTAACGTCGTCAGCGAATGTTGCTGCATGCGGACCAAAAGCAGCTTGAAACGAAGCAACATCATCAAATTTTAAATGAGCAATTGCAACATAAGGCGCAGCCTCACCAGGTGCTCTACCACCAACTCCTAAATCTAATTCTAATCCTTTTAATGCACTACCTACCAATTTAGATACCATTGGCAAATGTGAGTTTTTGTAATAATCAGCATTGAACTTTACGCCTTCGCTGTTCGGGTACATTACAGATACTTTTATCATCGTAAATATTTTTATAATTAATATGATAACAGAAACTCCAAAAAATAATGGAGCTTCTGTGTCTAATTTGAATTTAAATTTCTGCTAGAATTTGACGTATCATTTGATTGGTGAATCCCCATTCATTATCATACCATGTCATCACTTTCAATAAATCGCCATCTACTACTCTAGTCATACCTAAATCAACCGTTGAAGCATGTGGATTCTTTACAATATCAGAAGATACCAAAGGCTCATCTGTAGTGTCCAAAATATTTTTATATCTATCAGTTGCCGCTTCTTCTTTAAAGATAGCATTCACCTCTTCAATAGTTACATCGCGTTCCATAACAAAAGTTAAATCGGACATTGACCCTACCGGAATTGGCACACGTAATGCAACACCATCAAACTTACCAGCTAATTCTGGTAATGCCTTAGTAGTTGCAATTGCCGCACCTGTTGAAGTAGGTACAATATTTGCCGCACCTGCACGACCCATTCTCAAGTTCTTTTGAGAAGGTGCATCAACAATACCTTGAGAGGCAGTATAAGCATGCACCGTAGTCATAATGGCTTTTTTGATACCAATTCTACGACCCAATACTTCTACAACCGGGCTAATATTATTCGTAGTACAACTAGCACAAGAGAATATATTAGTCTCACCAGCTTCGGTATTTACACCATGTACTACCGTTGGTATGTCTTCACTTTTAGTAGGTGCAGATATAATTACAGATTTAGCACCTGCTTTAATGTGTTTTTTAGCATCTTCACTCTTGGTAAAGAAACCGGTACTTTCAATAACGACATCAATTTTGTGTTCTGCCCAAGGCAAATCCTCAGGATTACGTTGCGAGTTGTATTGTATTTTTTTACCATCTATGATAAGGTTGTTTTCATCATGTAAAACTTCCTTTTCATAAATACCATAGACTGAATCATACTTCAATAAATAAGCAATATTCTCTATAGATACGATATCGTTTACTGCTACTAATTCTAATTCTGGAGTATCCAAAATTACTTTTAAAGAAGCGCGACCAATACGCCCCATTCCGTTTATCGCTATTTTTTTCATTTTGATGTATTTAGTTTATTAAAATTAAATAACCTTCTGCCTTAAAGACAGAAGGCTACAATTAATCACTCAATCAACATATGGTTTCCGGGAAAACTGAAACCTCAATTATTTAGACCATGCAAACTTTTCAAAAGCTGCATCGACAGGTGTATGCGCTATATGATTTGTATAGTTACTAATTACCTTTTGAGATAATCCTAAAATAATTTCCAACACTTGTTGCTCTCCATAACCTGCAGCGTAAAAAGTATCTAAATCTTCTTGAGTTACATTACCACGGTTACGAACTATAGTTAAAGTCATAGTTCTTAGTGCTTCTAATTTTGCGTCTGCTAACGGAGTTTCGTTACGTAATGCTTCTGTAATAGCATCATCAACCTTCATCATTTTAGCAATACCTGTATGTGCCGGCACACAATAATGACATGCATGTTCAACGTTGATTGTTTGCCATACTACCGTTAACTCATCATTATTGAATGAAGTTTCAGTAAATAACTGATGTAATGTTTGGTATGCTTCTAAAATTTTTGGAGAAGATGCCAATACACCATGCAAACCAGGAATCATACCAAATGATTTTTGAGAGTTCTCTAATAATGCTTTGCTACCTTCTGGTGCAGATTCTATGTCGTGTACTTTTAAAATTGTCATAATCTTATTATTTCTATTAATTATTATATTTATGTTAAATCTAAGCAACCGCTTAGTTATTGATTAAAAAAAATGCTACAAGTGTAAAAATGTAATCCTAATAATGCCTTTTAACTGTTCCTCTTTAAATACTTTTGATGAAATTGACAGACCTAAAAGAGCGTTCATTAAATAGTCAGCTTGTGCTTCTATTTCTTTTTCATCCCTTAAGTCGTCTTGTTTTAGGTTCCTTACAAAAAGTTCTCTAATATTTGAAGAAAAACGTTTCAAAGCCGCCATAATAACCGGACTCGAATCTTCTTTAATTTCGTTTACCGTATTGGTAACCAAACATCCTTTGAAAATTGCACCTTCTCTAGAAAAATCTAGAAAATCAAAAAAATAATCTTTAATACCTTCTACCCCATTATTAGATTTTTCTAAGGTATTGGTGATGGCTTTAATTTGAGTATTATAAAGTTTAATACTTTCTAAGAATACACCTTCTTTATTTTTAAAGCTGGCATAAATAGAGAACTGGTTTATACCCATTTCTTTCTCCAACATACGAACCGATGTGCTTTCATAGCCATTACGCCAGAACAAGCGCATGGCCTTATCTATGACTTCAGTTTCGTTATATTGTTTTTTACGTGCCATTATTTCTAATTACACTACAAAACTAAGCAAGTGCTTTGATATAAAAAAACTTTTAACTTTAGATTAAGTATTATTGGGCAATAAAACCTCTTAAAACGAAAATAACCTATTGACATATAGCACAATAGGTTATTTAAATTAGATGGGTCTGAAGTTTTAATTTTACCCCTTTCTAATAATTTTATCAATATTTCCAGCCAAATACATGTGGTCACTAGCGGAGTTTTTGCGAAGTACATTCGTCATTAATACAACCATATACCTGCAATTATCTGGATGCTCAACAATGATAACAGAGTTCATAAAATTGGTGACATTACCCATATATTTACCACAAGCTTCACCTTTACTTCTATCACACTTATAAAGTGAACCAGATTTAAAATATACGGCTGCTTCTTTTAAGGCAGGTGATTGTGCATAGCGAATTCTACGATCTGTCATATACATCAATCGTTTCATTTCTAAACTAGAAGCCTCATCTACAACTTTACCCTGCTCTAACTGAACCAAAAATTTCATTAACCCTTGTGGCGACCCAATACTACCACCTTTATCACCAACATAAGTGTTTGCACCTCTAGTGAAGAAACTACCCAAACGCCATTCATCGCTTGTAATTCCTAAATCTCGCAATGGTAAATTCACTACATCATTACTTAAATCTGTCAACTCCTTTTTTGGGGTTTCTTTAAAATAGACATCCGTTTCTTCTTGAGTTAAGTCAGGATATTTTTTACCAAAAGCTGCCATTAACAAAACTTCTCGCCACACTATACTTGCTGCACCATTATTACTTACAGATAACATATGATCAGCCCATTCATATAATGAGAAAACATCGCTAGCAATCACCTGTCGTTTTACCAACGTATTCTTTTCAATATTATAGATAGGAATAGTGTGCTCATCGGTTAAGCCCCATACTCCTGCTTTCACAGATTTGTTCTTTAACAGCTCCGTTCTTTTTTCGAATGAATCCGGATAAATTATTTCTAACTGGGTGAACAAGCCTAATAACACCGCCAATTTACCAACACTACCTGGCTGATAGCCTGCCGTTTCATTTCGTTCGGCATAACGAACATTCTCAGGGTCAGAAATATCCAAGACAGTTAGCGAATAGCTTTTATCCAATCCGCGGAAAAGTGCACTTATCTCTTTCTGAAAATCTTCGTTCACCAGCATTAAACCCATTGCACTATCACTCTTTCTTGAGAGTAGGTTCAATTGAATATCGCTGTACGATTTTAAAGCCCCAGCCGGTAATGCCGTTGCATCTTTAAGCTCGCCGCTTTTAATTAATTCTAAACGCTTTAACCTTTTTATACCTGTACGCTCGTAACCGTCAATTGGGTAATATTTGTAGGTTGTAAATGCAGATGCACTTAACACAACAATTAGTAATACTACAATTTTCTTCATACTCATATCAATACTAATTCTTAAAAACTATTATACGTAACATCAAAACGACCGTCGGTTATATTAACGAATTGACCGTTGCCATCTACTGCTGAAAAATAAAAAGTCCCTGATATAAACTTCTTTTCTTCATCAATTTTAATGATTTCCAAAACTCCACCAATATTTTCATTAGAGTAAAATTCCGACTCAATTTTTTCGCCACTAATTTTTTTATTAATACTGCAAGTTGCATTAGCTACGGGTGTGTCATTAGTTTCTAATATAGTTTGTGAAAGAGAATATAGACCTTCCGTTAACGGTTCATCTCCATTAAAAAGTTCTAAAACAATAGAAACATCACCGTCTGTATCATTGAATGTACCTAAAGAAAACCGATACTCTTCAAAGACTTCGCCATAGGTTAATTGCAATTTAGGTGCATCTTCACAATCTAAACAAAAGCTTCCTTTTTCAGGTACATATACTTGTCCATTAATAAGGCATCCAAATGTATTTAAGCCTGCTATTGTAGATATTGGCAATTCTTCATTAACAACATTGTCATCCTCATCATCACACCCAGTGAAAACAAAAAAGAACGAAGCAATTAAAAACCAATAGATCCTTTTCATTTTACAATTTTGTCTTTAAAGAGATTTCTTTCTCTGTATTAATTTTCGGTGTAATAGATTCTAAATACCCAGAACTCAACGCTTTTTTATTCTCGACAAATGGTCTAATTTGAAACAACCATAATTTATCTTCTTTAAAACCAAGCTCTACATCATAAGCACCTTCGTATTCTGAATTTGTTTCTTTTGGTAGTGTTTCACGAATAGTTTTTGCCAAAGTCTTGATTTCGGTCATGTTCTTTTCATTCACTACTCTATTCTGAAAAGTAGCTGCTTTTTTACCTGTACCGCCTGTTGCTGGTAAGGTATTGTACATTGGCTCGCGTGCTGGCGCTAATAAACGATAGCCATTACTATCATATATAGTATACGTTTCTGCTGACTGACCATCTACGGCACCACCTGCACCTCTGCTGAATGCCACGGTTAAATCTTTATCGTTACCAGAATTGATACCCTTTGTAATTAATACACCCGAGTAATCTACATCAACACTTGGTATCACCAAAATAGAAGGAAAAACATTCTCAGGGTTCAATAAATACACCTGTCTCCATTTAAAGCTACGTTCAGTGTATGGTGAAGCCCACACATCTTTTATACCTTCTAAAACTTTCTCTTTATCCAACACATTGAATAATGTTAAGTTTAAACCTGCACCAGTAAACTCTTTTAAATCCTCCATATTGGTGTCGCTGCGTAAGAACACAGGAATTTTTCCAAAGTCCGACCCAAGAACAGATTTGAATTTACTTTCCAGTTGATTCATAAAATCTACTTTCAAAGGCATTTTCTTAATTGCAGCTCTTAGTATTTCCAATTGACGCAATTGATAATTTTCAACTTCTGGCTCTGACACATTTGCACTGCGCATACGCTCAGCTTCCACAAACATCGCATTCAAATATTCCCAATATGAACCATTCTTGCCTGGCATTTGCTGATCCATATGGTCTCTAAAAATTCCGAACGGAATCACTAACCCCTCAACCACCTGCTCAGGAAACATTTTTTTCAACTGTCCAAGGTTCGCAGCTTTTGGTCCGCATAACGCTCCCGAATCGCTAGCATCAACATCGCGCATATTCAAAACATCGGTATTTCTCAATTGAATTTTTTCAACAGGTACTTCTATCTTATCGGTATTACGTTCTTTTTTTACAAATAGTCCACGTTCTTGATCTGTCATCTGAGACTCTGGTTGCAAGATTACATTCCCTTTATTAGAAACTGCATAAAACACCCTTGTACCGTCGTACTTCTTTAAACTTTGAAGGTTAGCATCTGACAAAGCCGCATTTGGTATCCCTAAATTACGCGCCAGTAATTGCACATGAGAAACCATGTTCCCTTCTGCCACCGTAGCAATACCCGCAACCGGTTTTAAATCTGAAGGTGAACGTTGAAATACATAAATTTTATCGGCAGATACTTCTACATCTTCAGATGAGCCATCTACAACCACTAATTCACCATAAGCATACCCAGGGTTTAAACCTCTAAACGTACTTTGGTTAGCAACATCCATCACTTTATTGGTCAAGGCAGATTCTTTTGCTATAAAATCACCAAGCTCTCCTACACTTTGCCCTAAATGCAATGCTACAGAACCTCTAATTCTATCATCGATAAAAGCATATGCCTTAGGCTCAAAAGCGGTATACACATTTACCACTTCTTGGTAGTTTGCCTTTACCATAGCAGCACTCCATTCTACTGCTGCTCTTGCAGTTTCCAATACTTGGGTTAATTCTGCCAAGCTTAATTGATCTTGATTAAATTTGCTTAATGTACCAGAAATTTGCTCCCACTCCCACAGCTCTAAATATCCAGCACCAACTGAAGCCGTTGCTAAAGCACAAATTTTTTCTAATTGCCCGCTAACGCTGGTTGGCTCCCAATTAGGTGCATTTTGAAATAGAAGTTCTTCTAATTTTAATGAGATATCTAATAATTGTAAGCGTGCCAATGGTCGCTTTTCGGCTATTAATTCTTCACGAATATCAACTAGTAACAATGCAGCTTCGTTTACACTATAGCTTGCGGTATCATTTGCCTCTTTACTATTTATAAAAGCTTGAACTTTATCGCCAAGTGAAGTTCCTTTAATCAATTTGGACTTATCTAATAAAGCCTGAACATCTACTGGCTTAAAGAAAACTTGCATAGTGCTTACCAAGCCATCTAGCTTCTTATTCAAATCTGTAGTTAGTAATTTCTGATTTTTTGATTTGAAATCAATTACTTTTTGAATATCCAATTTTTCTGGTTGACTGTGAATCTTAGTTCTCAAGTCCATAAACGGAGTATACAAATCTGAAATCACTTTCGATTCGCTTCGCATTAATTGCGCAATATTATCATCACCGTTATGAGGGATGTCTTTTAAAGACTGTCTAATAAGGTAGAAATTATTGGCAATGATAGCATCTTGCGATAATATAGATTTGTAGAAAGAAATACCCCATGCTTCTTCATCTTCTACCTGAACCGATCCTCTGTAAAACTGTCCTTTCTGATTGATCCATCCGTCATCGACCAAACGCAAATACTTATCTAATTGATATTGTTTTAAACGAGAATGGTTGTGGTTAGCATCCCAAAGTTCATCAATAGTTGTATAAGCTAGAATTTGACCAAAGTAAATATGGTTGCTTTTACCCAAAGCAACTACCTCATCTTTATAGCGCGCATGCTGCACCCCTGGACCTATATTATCTGGACAAGGATCTTTTGGCTGGCGTACGCTACCATCTGTACAAAACCAACGAATATCTTTATACGGACCCCTAATATCATTTTTATAGACGCCAATTAAATTTTGAACCTTATCTGGTGACACTTGAGTCTGGGAATAACCTAATCGTGTTATCCCAAAAGAAACAAGTATCAAAACAACAAGTAGCTTAGGTAAATTATAGTTTTTCAATGGAGTGGTATTGATTAATTGGGTAAAGGTAGTATCTAATTATGCTACTTTATAGTCTAAACATCAATTATTTTATTGCAATAAATCAAAAATAGCCCACTGGTTTACAGTTCATTAAGTTTAAAAAAAACTTTCATAATAAAATGATAAATTTAATCGTTATTCAACTAATTAGATTTCATTTGTAACAACTTTTCAAGTCTCAAAAACAGGCTTGAAAACCGGGCAAAAAAAATCGAAAATTAACTTAACAAGCAAAAAATGAAATCACTTTTAATAGTATTGTTCGTAGCAGTTTCTTCGTTTACCACATTTGGTCAAGACACAGGTACCATGAATGCAACTTATGAAGGCTATAGCAATGGCATTTACTCTTTTACAGATGATGAAGGCGAAATTGTAGAATTCAATAATGTTACCAACGAAGTAAGCAGCAAGTACGATTTAACTAGTCAAAAATTTGTTGGTAGACAGTTTTCTATCACTTTTACAGTTGACTCTGAATTGGATGAAGACGATGAAGAAATTCAAGTTAGCACCATTGTAGACCTGCTAATGCCAGAATAAATAATCTAAAGGACCTAAACAGGTCCTTTTTTTATGTCCTATTTTAGTGGTAGTTTAAAGAAGTAAAACACACAAAACAATCTCACTTCAAAGAGCCGATTCTTTTTCGTTTCTTTGTAATTCATAACAAAAAAATAAAATGACTTTACTTGGTATTGATGTTGGTGGTTCTGGAATTAAAGGAGCTTTAGTTAATTCTGAAACCGGAGAAATGATCTCTGAGCGCTTTAGAATACCTACTCCCATACCTAGAACACCAGAAGCAATGACCGATGTAATTGCTGAAATTGTTGCACATTTTGACTACAAAGGTAAAGTTGGTTGTGGTTTTCCTACGATAATAAAAAATGGTGTTTGCAAAGCTACCGGTAATCTTCATAAAAGCTGGTTAGGTGTTAACGTTGAAGAATTGTTGGAGAAAAAGACCGGTTTAGATTTCACCGTTATCAATGATGCCGATGCCGCTGGTTATGCCACAATGAACTATGGTATCGGTAAAGGCGAAAAAGGTCTTGTTATTATGATAACCATAGGTACAGGCTTAGGTAGTGGGGCATTTTTAGATGGCAGATTGATTCCTAATTTTGAATTGGGTCAAATACCCTATAAAAAATATTCCAAGATTGAAAAATGGGCGGCTGGTTCGGCTAAAGATAAAGAAGGGCTATCTTATAAAAAATGGGGAAAAAGATTCAACACCTTTTTAGAATATGTTGAGTTGATTGTTTCTCCAGATTTAATTATTCTTGGTGGTGGAGCATCTAAAGATTTTAATGAATTTAAATCTAAAATTAAGATTGATACTAAGGTTATAGCAGCAGAACTTCAAAACCATGCTGGAATAATTGGCGCAGCGGTAGCATCGCTACATAAAGGAGAATAAGATAAATTACTTTTATAAAAAAAGCCTCAAAGATAACTTTGGGGCTTTTTTATGTTTAATATGTTGAAATAATTATTCAAGAATTTTAGCACCTTCAGGAGCATCAAAGAAATCTTTAGACAAATCCTTTTCAAAAGATACATCGGTGAAATCAATTTTGGTAATATAATCTCCAGGTTGATTGTCTTTTACTGTCCAATAGGTTTTAAAACCGCCTGGCATTGTAATACCATCTACAACTTGTTCTCCTATGAACTCAGTAAATTTTTCTGGCGCATGCCCGCCATCTTTAAAATATTGAGGATAAGAAACTATGTACCTCATAACCGCCAATTTATTAGATTCTTTGTTTACATATAGAATGTAATAATCATCTGGCGCATCACCAGTTTCAGCATCAAAAGTTACTTTGACTACGTTATACTCTTTCTCTTTGTAAGTAGTAGGCTCCAACAACTCTAAGTTCACACCTTCCCCACTCAAAACAAACGGATGACCAACAAACCATAACGGAGTTAGCGCCCAGAATTTAGTATCATAGGCAAATGCGGTACTATCTTTAGCTTTTACCCAAGCTTGTTCTCCTGTCCACCCAAATTTGGCAGAACTATCCGTAGCACTTGTATGCACAGATCTGTTACTCCATGTATCCACGGTTTGGTAACTATCTCTCGCTGTTTTACCATCTAAAGGTTGATAATTAAAACGAAAAGTAATTGGTCCGTTTGCGAACCAAGTATCCAATCCACCATGAGCCTCCATTGCATTCCATACAACTTTTCCTGCTTCAGAGCTATTTAGTTTTTCTTTAGCTTTTGCAACTCGCGAATTAACCCAAGATTCTGGGATAGAGATAACATCAGTTTCAGTTACCGATACATCAGTAGCTTTATTAACAGATTTAGGAGTTTCTTTACAGGATAAAATAACTGCAAATACTGATAAGAGTGAAAATTTGTAAAGTAATTTCATAGTTGTGTGCCGTTTAGTTTATTACCTAGTAGAGATCAGACGGCTTTATGATCTAAACTAGCAGTTTTACGTTCCTCATAATTCTGTGCCACCTGCTTATCTAGTTCTTCTGGTGCTTCAAAATTTAAGGTATTTTCTTTCAGTCGGTCATCACCGCCAAAAATAACTTGGATTTCTTTTTTTAATAAACCTTCTAATGATCGTTGTGCAACATAATCTGGGGCATCCATTTTTCTACCTGTAAATTTTTGCATCATTTCCGTATCCGTAGCGGTTGGAAAAGCACACGTAACCGAAATGTTAAAAGGAGCCAATTCTCTTCTCATAGAATCTGAAAACTGACGCACTGCAGCTTTTGTACTTCCGTACACGGCATAGAAAGGCATACCTATTAATCCTAATCCTGATGAAATATTTAAGATATAAGCATCTTCAGAGAATTTTAAAAGAGGGATACAGTATTTGGTCAATAACATTACTGCTGTGTAGTTTATGGCTACTTGATCATATAAGTCTTCATCTTGTATATCCTCTAAAGGACCTGCAGCTACAATACCTGCATTATTGATCAGTATATCTAAATGTCCCCATTTATCTTCTATACGTGCGGCAGCGTCTCTTAATACTTGAATATTTGCTACATCACCGGTTATTCTAATGAAATTGACATCTGCAAATTCTTCCGATAATAGCTTTAGATTCTTCTTGTCTCGAGCTATTACGGCAATATTGGTTACCCCTTTTTCAATAAGATATTCTACCATGCATTTACCAATGCCACGAGTACCTCCTGTAATAAGTACATTTTTACCTTTTAATTGCATACTATGTTTTTGTTTGAGTTGAGTTTAAATCGCACTTTAAATTAGATAAAAATCTATGCAGAAACGAAGAAAAACGAACGATGCAATCATTATTAAGAAAGTAGGAAAATCTATCTTAATTTTTTGCATTTTCCTTAATACAATAGCTTTAAATCTCATTAAATCAGCTTAGTAATAACCTCAATTGACAAACAATGGCCCAATACCAAAATTACACAACCAAAAAAGCCACCTAGAAAGGTGGCTTTTTTTATATAAAGTAAATAAAATCGCTTAAAAAAGGACTTTACTATTTATGCAATTTTATTACGCTTACGGTCATTTTCCGTAAGGTAAATTTTACGAAGACGTAAATGCTTAGGAGTAACCTCTACATATTCATCTTTCTGAATATATTCTAAAGCTTCTTCTAATGAAAACTTAATTGCTGGTACAATTTTAGCTTTATCATCCGCTCCTGAAGAACGTACGTTAGACATCTTTTTAGTTTTCGTAATGTTCACGGTCATATCATCTCCACGAGAGTTTTCTCCAATAACTTGACCTTCGTAAATATCTTCACCCGGATCAACGAAAAACTTACCACGATCCTGTAATTTATCAATAGAATAAGGAATAGCTTTTCCTTTTTCCATAGAAACTAAAGAACCATTCTGACGTTGAGGAATATCACCTTTCATTGGTTGATACTCTAAGAAACGGTGTGCCATAATAGCTTCACCAGCAGTAGCAGTCAATAATTGGTTACGAAGACCGATGATACCACGCGATGGAATTTGAAATTCACATAACATACGGTTACCTTTTGCTTCCATCTTAGTCATCTCACCCTTACGGATAGATACCATTTCAACAGCTCTACCTGAAACTTCTTCAGGTAAATCAATAGTTAAATGCTCAATAGGCTCACATTTAACACCGTCTATTTCTTTTATAATTACTTGTGGTTGTCCAATTTGCAATTCGTATCCTTCACGACGCATAGTTTCTATTAAAACAGAAAGGTGTAATACACCACGACCGAATACTAAAAACTTATCAGCACTATCAGTATCATTTACACGTAGGGCAAGGTTTTTCTCCAATTCCTTCGCCAAACGATCTTTAATATGTCTAGAAGTAACAAATTTACCATCTTGACCAAAGAATGGGCTATCGTTAATAGTAAACAACATACTCATTGTAGGCTCATCTATTGCGATAGTTTTTAACGCTTCTGGATTTTCTAAATCAGCAACGGTATCACCAATCTCAAAACCTTCAACACCAACTAAGGCACAAATATCACCAGTTTCAACTTCTTGTACTTTTTTACGGCCTAAACCTTCAAATACGTACAATTCTTTAATTTTAGATTTAACGATAGAACCGTCTCTCTTAACCAAAGATATAGCTTGACCTTCTTTTAAAGACCCTCTTTGTAATCTACCGATAGCAATTCTACCTGTAAATGAAGAGAAATCTAAAGAGGTAATTAACATTTGCGTATTTCCTTCTTTTGGTTCAAAAACAGGAATATGCTCGATAACCATATCTAATAATGGCTCTATGTTAGTTGTTTCGTTTTTCCAATCTTCGCTCATCCAGTTGTTCTTTGCAGAACCATAAACTGTAGGAAAGTCTAACTGCCATTCTTCAGCACCTAGTTCAAACATTAGATCAAAAACTTTTTCATGTACTTCTTCTGGAGTACAGTTTTCTTTATCAACTTTATTAATAACCAAACAAGGCTTTAATCCTAAATCAATCGCTTTCTGTAATACAAAACGAGTCTGCGGCATTGGTCCTTCAAAAGCATCTACCAACAACAAAACACCATCAGCCATGTTCAATACACGCTCTACTTCACCACCAAAATCGGCGTGACCAGGAGTATCGATAATATTTATCTTAGTATCCTTATATATAACGGAAACGTTCTTGGAAGTAATGGTAATACCACGTTCTCTTTCCAAGTCGTTATTATCCAAAATTAAATCACCTGTATTCTCGTTTTCACGAAACAAGCTACAGTGGTACATTATTTTGTCTACCAAGGTGGTCTTACCGTGGTCAACGTGCGCAATGATCGCAATATTCTTTGTAGTGGACATAAGGTCTATTTTAAGCGTGCAAAGATACTTTAAATATTAATAGTTGCACTTAAACTTTTGTTATTTTTATCTTATTGATTTTGAGAGAGTTCCCTTGAGCTTAGGCTACTTTTTTCTACCGCCAATTACCCAACCAAGTCTAGCATCTATTAAAACACCTGTATTTGCATCAAATTCATTAACAAAAATACCTGGTCCAAAGGCTAAACCAAAATAGAATCCCTTTTTGTAAGTACGCTGTAAACCATATGCTAAGACAATATTATAATAGTAATCTGAAGCATATTCTAAATTACCAATTATGGGTGTACCAAATTGCATTTGATTTAAAAATGAAATATAATTACCTGTGTTACCAGATATATTCTTGCCTTTTCTAAGCCTTCTATCGAAATTAATATACTGTCTAACTTCTGCAGCCAAGCCAGGAAAAAGTCCAAAATCAGTATCCCTACCAAATCCTCCGTTCAATGCAAAACCTAAAAAACCTTCCAAGTTCAATGTAGTTTTAGAGCCAACGCCAAATTCATAAGATACACCAGGTGCCAATGCGTTAATTTTAAAAAGTCCGTCCTCTACTAATTTCCCTGATTGTGCATTCACATAAAAAGCGGACAAAAGAATAACTAATAGAAAAATGACTTTTTTCATGTTGTAGTTTGTTTTGATATTATTTGGGATGTATATCAAATATTAGACCACGTTAATCAAAAGTTGGTTTTGTAGATTTTCTTTTTGTTGCTACCCATCCAAAATTTAAGTTTACCATAAAACCATGACCGTTATCCAAACCGTCACCCCTAAAATAACCATAACCAATTTCCCCATTAAAATTAAACCCCTTTCTATTGGTACGTTGCACGCCATACACTCCGCCATAGAAAGCAAAGGCATAGTTACTATTTCCGTCAGATATATTATCGGTAAACTGAACAGGTTCCCAGAAAATGCTGCGTGCAGGACCAAAGTAATTTGCAGAATTACCTACCGTATTCTTATTGACATCTAAACGCTCCTGAAAATTATGGTAATATCTTATTCTGGTATGCCAAGCAAAACCTAAAGCATAGCCTTCTTGGTATCTTGCAAATGCTGGAGTAAAACTGGTTGATGCACTTACATTTTTAAATAAGCCTAACTCATATCTAATACCAGGTCCAAGTAGATTAATTGTAAATTGATGGCGCTCTAGGTTGATGAGTCCGTTACCTTTTTCAGAAAAATCCCTAATCTGAGAATGTGCTGTCGTAATAGATAAGAATAGAAAAATCAGCGTAATTTTTTTCATATAGTTAGATTGATGTTGCAACTAAAACTACATGATTAAAAAAAAGTAACCACTTGATTTATAGAAATATTAAGAAATTACTTACGTGATTATCGACCTACACACCATCGTTTTTCACTAATTATAAAACCAATACTTAAGTTGGCAACAGGGTAAATACCACCTTCAAATTGCCCATCATAATATGCTGCCCCAACATCTACCGAAAAGTTAAACCCAGAATCATAACTACGCTGAATACCGGTTACCAAACCTGCATAACCAAAGGCACCTTTTACGTTCTCTGTACCAATTGTACGTGAACCCGGAAAAAATACAGCAACCGCAGGCGCTACATAATTGGCAGAATTACCGTAAATCTGTTTTCTTTTTCTTTGTCGTTTCTCAAAATTATAATAATACCTGTACTGTCCTGCAATGGCAGGAAAAACTCCCAACTCACTATACACATCTGGCAGTAATGGATCTAATGCCGCCTGAATACCAACCTTAATATCAAAAGTTGTATTGGCACCTAATGCCATTTCATACTCCAAACCCGGATTGATTATATTGATTTTCACCTGTCTCAATTCACAATTCTTACCAAATTGGGCACTGCCTTTATAAGCAAATAAGGCAAGTATAATTATAGGTAGGTACTTCTTAAAGTTCATTCCGATTTGGGTTTTCGACAATCTTATCCTAATAGAACAGTAAGCTGCTTAAAATAGTATCTTTGTTTAAAAATATTCGACGAATGAACTTATCTCTAATACCCCAAATAAAACACACAGATAGTAATAATTTCTTTCTTCTTTCTGGTCCTTGTGCCATTGAAGGTGAAGACATGGCAATGCGTATTGCAGAGCATATTGTAACCATAACCGATGAGCTTAAAATTCCTTATGTTTTTAAAGGAAGTTTCAAGAAAGCAAATCGTAGTAGGTTAGATTCATTTACGGGTATAGGCGATGAAAAAGCATTGAAAATACTAAGAAAAGTATCTGAAACATTTAAGGTGCCAACGGTTACCGATATACATACCGAGCAAGATGCCATCATGGCCGCAGAATATGTTGATGTGCTACAAATACCAGCTTTTTTAGCACGCCAAACAGATTTAGTGGTTGCTGCTGCTAACACAGGTAAAACGGTAAATATTAAAAAAGGGCAATTTATGAGTCCGGAGAGCATGAAACATGCTGTCAACAAAGTAACTGAAACTGGAAACGAGCAAGCTATAATTACCGATCGTGGAACCATGTTCGGTTATCAAGATATGATTGTAGATTTTAGAGGTGTACCGACCATGAAACAATATGCACCTGTAGTTTTAGATGTTACACATTCGTTACAACAGCCAAATCAAACTTCTGGTGTTACAGGAGGTAGACCAGCATTAATTGGTACTATGGCTCGTGCAGGTGTTGCCGCTGGTGTTGACGGACTTTTTATAGAAACTCATTTTGATTGTGCCAATGCAAAAAGTGATGGTGCCAATATGCTAGACTTAGGACTAATGAAAAAACTATTGACAGATTTAGTGGCGCTGAGAGCTGTGGTAAATCAATTTTAATTTATATGTCTTTTCGTTTGTAAAACCCATTTTTACGAACGGAATAAGCATCTTGTAAAACATCAATAAGAATCTCGTTATCAATATCTTCAAGGGTACTATAACGCAATGAACGTACTACTTTTCTGTTTTCAGAAATTAGTACGTTCAAATGTTTTGTAAGGTGTGCAGAGTTCCAGAAAGCAATATCCACAAATTGCTTTTTGTGTGATGCATTTAAATAGCAGATCGGAGATTTTCCAATATAAAAACAAGGAATATTCCATTTAAACTTTAACTCTACCTCTGGCAAAGTAGTTTCAATCATCATTTGTAAATGCATTAAAATACTCTTGTAAGGTTCGGGCTGATTAAAAATGTAGTTCTCTGCTGGTTTCATTATTAAATTGATTGTATTAATTTAAAATACGAATTCATTTACTAATACGCATTCAAATATATAATTTTGACTCCTTTAAAATTTATCGATGTTACATAAAACAACAACAGTTTTAATATTTGCTTTTATAATAACCTTCAGCCATCAATGTGTTTCGCAAGACGATCACGATCACAATTGGTATTTCAATAATAGTAAAAGTTTAAGTGAATTATGGGAACTAGATGATGAGCATCAACGTGGCACATTCATTCTTACTTCTTACAAACCTATATACATAACCGCCGCAAAATATTCTACCAACCCAAATGAATTTCCACAGGCAGAAAATTCAGATAAAGTTTTAGATGAGCCAAATAGCTTAAATGCTGTAGAATCAAAATTTCAGATTAGCCTAAAAACAAAAATTTTTCATGGTATGTTTGATGGTCGAATGGATTTATGGATGGGCTATTCGCAGACCGCTTATTGGCAAATTTATAACACAGAACGTTCAAGACCATTTAGAGAATTGAATTATCAACCCGAAATTATCGCCAACTTTCCTATTAAATTTAAATTACTTGGTTTTGATACCAAAATGGTTGGCGCTTCAGTCATACATGAATCTAACGGGCAGTCTGACCCAATTTCAAGAAGCTGGAACCGTATTGCCTTTCATGCTGCATTTGAGCGTGATAATTGGCAAGTAATGCTAAAACCTTGGATACGTATAGGAAGTAAAATTGATGACAACGAAAATATATCTGATTACGTTGGACGTGGCGAGGCTGATATCACTTATGATTGGGGTAGACAGCGTTTTAGAACAATAGCCAGACATTCGTTAAACTTAGGAGATAAGAGTCGCGGCAGTTTACAATTCACCTGGTCTTTTCCTATTTACGAGAACTTCAACGGGCATTTACAACTTTTTGATGGGTACGGAGAAACTCTCATTGATTATAACCATAGACAAACCACCTTTGGCATTGGAGTTTCTTTGATAAATTGATACTATTAACTTCACAAGATTACTACAAACTATTTTTAAATTTCTTTGGTGTTATACCTTCTTGACGTTTAAATGCTGCAGAGAAATGCGTGGCATTTTTGTAACCTATTTGTTCGGCGATCTCATAGATAGGTATATCTGTATTTAATAATAGAGATTTTGATTTTTCTATCTTTTTATCAATACTATATTCATGTACAGTTTTTCCAAAAACCCTTAAAAACTCTTTGTTTAAAACAGTTTTATTAATACCAACTTCTTTAGCCAATTCTGCTACGGAATAGTTAATGGCTAAATTCTCGTTAATACGTTTTTGAATACATAACAATTTCTTCAACACATTACTATTTTGAAAGGCATTATTACTAAGATGTTCATTTTTGTAATTGGAAACTTGAACGGCCAACATCTCAAAAACCTTTGCTTTTAAATAAATAAGTCTTGCCGTTCCTTCAAATCTCACCTTTTCAAAAGTTTCTAAAATAGACATCATTTCATTAGTTATGGGCAATATTAAATTATCATCTATAAGTTCTTTTAATTTTAAATCATTGAAAAAACCATGCTTAGCTAAAAATGAATTTGATAACTTCACCTTAACCTCTTTATATGTTTTATTTCCGGTAATCTTAGAGGTTCCTTCAAAAGATTTGATATTTGCCAAGTAAGAGTCTCCACTCTCTAAAAAAATATCATCACAATTTAAAATTGAAATTACTCGCTCACCCTCAATCAGAAAAGATAATTGCACAAAGTCGATTTTTAATTTCTGCTTTAAAACGACATCTCTCTTCAATTTAAATACCAGAGTAGATATAATTACATCTTCAAAATGTATTTCGTCAATACGTCCCTTACCATACTCCTCTTTAACATGATAGACCTTATGGTTCACCTCATTATTACCATTTTCTTTAACACAGTCCGCCAATTTATGATACGCAATTTCTTGCGACTCGGTTAAATCAACAATCTGCGCATCTGTAAAATTGCGTCTTTTTTTTACCATTTCACGTCATTTCTAATCCATGACTAGGTCATAAATTCGCATCAAACTTATTTAGACTAATTAAAAATAACAAATAATTCATGAAGAATATTTACACAATTCTGCTCTTTCTAATCGGCACCTCTTTCACTTTTGCACAAAGTGGTGACTTAAAAGGTACCGTTGTAGACCAAAACAACAACCCACTATCTAATGTTAATATTAGTATCTCCAAGACCAGTTTAGGAACAACCACTAACGCCAAAGGTAGATTTGAAATAAAGAATTTAGCTGCTGGTACATATACATTGACATTGTCTATCGTAGGTCATGTTTCTAAACAAATCTCAACTACCGTATTAGCCAATAAATCAATAGAAATAGTCACTGTTTCGCTACCAGAGCAAAGTGAACAACTTAATGAAGTAGTAGTAAAAGGGCATCATAACAAGTATGCCGTAAAAACCCCATCATCATCGTTACGCTTAAAAACAGAAATAGCCAAACTACCTCAGAACATTCAAATCATTAGTAGCGAACTACTACAAGACCAACAAGCTACAAGTATAATGGACGGGGTTATTAGAAATGTTTCTGGAGTTACACTTTTAGAGCACTGGGGGAATTTTGCTAGAGTAAATATGCGAGGTTTTAGGTTACCGGCATTTAGAAACGGATTTAATGTACAAGACACTTGGGGACCATTATCTGAAGATATGGCATTTGTAGATCAAATAGAATTTGTAAAAGGTCCTGCAGGTTTTATGATGTCTGCTGGCGAACCTGGCGGATTCTATAATGTGGTCACTAAAAAACCATCTGAAAAAACAATTAGACAAGTATCACTAATGGCAGGTAGTTTTGATAACTATCGAGCAACATTAGACCTTGGAGGAAAGGCTACCGAAAACGGGAAATTATTATATCGATTTAATGCCATGTACCAAACATCTGATAGTCATAGAGGTAATGAAGATGCTGAGCGTTACGGCTTTGCTCCTGCCCTAACCTACAATCTATCTCAAAAAACGTCTGTTACGGCAGAATTAAGTGTTCAACAAGCAGAAAGCTATATGGGAGCAGCCTATGTTTTTGCTCCGAATGAGGACGGTTACGGTAGTTTAGATCGAGATTTTAAATTTACAGATACGAATTACCCAGCTTCAGACATACAGGAAGTTACCTTTTTTGGAACCGTAAAACATGACTTTAATAAGGATTGGAGTTGGGAAACCAAATTTGGTTCTTTACGTTATAATCAAATAGGTAATTCTACTTGGGTGTGGTCAATGGAGCAAAATGGCGATGCAGTACGTTACATAAGTAATTGGGATGCGCTCTCTATAGGCAAGTACTTTCAAACTTATGTATCTGGAGCCTTTCAAACTGGTGGCGTAAGCCATAAACTATTAGGTGGATTCGATTATAGCCAAAAGGAATATTGGGCAGATTTCAATCAATTTGGTCTCACCGATATAGACCAACCATTTAATATTTATAATCCTGTATACGGAAACACAGAACTACCGGTATTCAACAAGTCTGTACCCGTTCAATATCGCGATAACATTTATAATTACGGTGGTATTAACCGCTCTGTTTATGTACAGGATGAAATTGGTTTTTTTAATGACAAGGCACGTTTAACACTTGCAGGTAGATATACCAATTTATTTACCCGGGGCAAAGATGAAACCGATTCAAAAATTACACCACGTATAGGTTTAAGTGTAAACATATTACCAAGTCTTACAGCATATGCCTTATACGACCGCTCATTTATTGGACAAAATGGAGTAAGCTTTACAGGAGAAACCTTTGATCCAGTTGATGCCAATGATATTGAAGGTGGTATTAAAAAGAGCTTTTTTGATGGTAGGTTAAGAACTTCATTAGGTGCATATCAAATCACCAAACAAAATGTACTGGTAACAGATCCAGAGAATCCTAACTTCTCAATACAGTTGGGTGAAATTCAATCTAAAGGTATAGAATTTGATTTGCAAGGTGAGATTACGCCTGAATTAAACGTTATACTAAATTACGCCAATACAAATGTTGAAATTACAGAAGACACCAACCCTGAAAATATAGCACAACGTGTAGCTGGGCATGCAAAGCATTTAACAAATGGCTGGCTTAATTATAAATTTCCAGAAATATCCAAGCTTCAAGGTTTTGGTGCTTCTTTAGGCTACCAATATCAAATTGATCGTTCTACATGGTCATGGGGTGCAGATAATGAATCTCAATTACCCGATTACTTTAGACTAGATGGCGCACTCTCCTGGAGCAATGATCAGTTTAGAGTTCAGTTTAACGTGAACAACCTTTTAAATGAATACTTGTATTCCGGATCTAATTATGCCACTTATTTATACTGGCAATCAGAACCCGGCATCAATGGTAGGGTAACAGTAACCTATAATTTCTAGAAAAACATATTAATTAATTCTTGTTGAGTTAGTGCAATCCGGTTATCCCTCGGCAAAATGCCGAGGGTTTAACCATAAATAAATAATCATGAAAAAAATAATAATTACGATTTCCCTACTTCTATTCACCATTTCACCAATGTTTGCCCACTATTTATGGCTAGAAACCGACCGAACCGGCAGCTTACAAAAAGAACAAGAAGTTAGGGTCTATTTTGGCGAATACACTCACGGAGTTATTGAGAAAGTAAAAGGGGATAATTTTCCGTCAGTTGCAAAATTCAATTTGTGGCTTATACAGCCAGATGGTTCAAAAAAAGTTTTAAAAACTACTGCGAAAGAAGATTACTATGTAGCCTATTTCATTCCAAAAGCTAATGGAACTTATACAGTAGCATTAAATAATGACAATATTGAAGTACTGGATTATACAGAATGGGATTTTGGCATCTTCAAAACCCATTATCAATCTACCGCCAAAGTACAGGTGGGTAATATAATAGCCGATACCAAAACCTTAAATACTGACGGCATAGTAATAAAGGAATTAAAGAGCACCAATGGTGAAATTAAATTACAAGTGCTTTTTAAAGGAAAACCTTTGACTAAAAATGAGTTTCAAATATATGTGTCAGATTTATGGAGTAAAACTCTTGAAACAGATGATAATGGTGAAGTAAGCTTTCAATTACCATGGAATACTAAGTACACTATGGAAACTGTTTATGAAGAAAGAGTCCCAGGTTCCTATAATGGAAAAGATTATGAATTTGTTTGGCATTGTGCTACTTATTGTATCAACCAGTAAAAACAGAGATGATAACTATAATTCTATTATTAACCTTTACCGGATTTTATACTTGTTACGCAACAACAAAAAGGCAAAAGGTGCCCATAAATTTAAAAATAGAAACTTGGTGCCTTAAAAAAAGTACCCAAGCCAATGCAATAGGCTCTATATTAATTTTTATCGCCTGTGCCCTTTCCATATATAAATTTGGATGGGGCTCGGGCATTTTTACCTATTTAATTTTCTTAATGACCGTGGCAAGTCTCATAATACTATTGCAGCCACTTCATCTTATTACCTACAAAACAATAAGCCTAACCTTACTACTAATTTTCCTAATGGAATTCTCATTTTTTTAATATGCCCGCTAATTCAAAATATCTGAATCCGTCTTTTTGGCCTCGCTTTTCTAAAATTACGGCTGCCATTATAGGTGGTTTTATCGTTTCAATACTTTTTCACTTGGCCATTGCCAGTTGGTTAGACCATGTTGATGTAATAATTACCAGCACTTACAGCGCTATAATACTTTGGGTCTGCTTAATGATTATAGCTTTTTTGGCTAAAAACGGATGGAAAATTTGGGGTATTTACGTTATAACCTCCATTATACTGGCAATAATAATGTTTTACGGTAAAGCTCTAAACCCTCTTATATAATGTCTAAAAGAACATATAACATTTTATTTCATTTACATACGGTTAGTGGCATTGTAATAAGTGTAGCACTCTATGTAATTTTCTTCACTGGCTCCTTTTCCTTTTTTAGAGATGAAATTGTTAATTGGGAGCGCGGCCACACGGTTAAAGCGCCAGAAGAAATAAACTTAGATTTTGATGAGACCTTGGAGCAAATGTCCAAGGAAAGAAACTTGTTTGGTCGAGACATTGAGTTTAAGCAGTACTACAATGAACAACATATTGGTGTAAACTTAGGAGCTTCAAAAGATACTTTACTTACCAAAGAAAAAGCTGCAGGTGCATTTTACTATTTAAATACAGATGACAAATCTACTACTGATTATGCTACCTCCTACTCATTAGGCGAATTCCTATATCGTTTACATTTTTTCGCTCAAATGCCACACCCGTTCGGGTATTACCTATCTGGTTTTGTAGCCCTATTTTTCTTGTTCGCATTAATTACCGGCATAGTGGTCCATTGGGATAAAATTATTTCCAACTTTTATGTTTTCAGACCAATGACTAAGTTAAAAACAGTTTGGACAGATGCACATACTGCATTAGGTGTTATTGGTTTTCCGTTTCAATTGGTATATGCAGTTACAGGAACTTTTTTTATGTTAAAAATACTTTTGGTGGCACCTACGGTATTAGCGCTATATGATGGCGATGATAAAAAACTATATGAAGATTTAGAATATGCGCATCCACATTTCGAATTTCAAAATACGCCTATAAATAAATCAATAAATATTAATAGCTACGTAAAACAAGTAAAGTCTAAATGGAATAATTTTAATGTGAACGAAGTTCATATTTTCAATTATGGAGATAAAGGGATGCATGTATCTGTTAGTGGAAATCTAGATTATAAAAATAAAATTAACGGCTACGGATATACCATATATAATGTAACAGACGGTAGTATATATGGTATTAAAGACCCTACCCAAAAAACATCTTACTTAGATGCGGTTAAAGGTATCTTCTATCGATTGCACTTTGGTGATTATGGTGGATATGGGTTGCGCATCATTTCATTTTTACTAGGTCTTATTGGTTGTTTCGTAATACTGAGCGGTGTACTTATATGGTTGACCGCCAGAAACAAGAAAAATATTCCCGTTAAAAAAAGAAAATTCAATGAGGCAGTAGTCAGGTACTATTTAGCCATTTGTTTAAGTATGTACCCTATAACAGCTTTATCATTTATATTAGTTAAAGTGGTGAATCCTGCGGGAATGAGCCTTCTCTACCAGTTTTATTTTATAGGGTGGTTATTGATTTCTATTTTCTTCATATTAAAAAAAGACAATTATCTCACCAATACCTACAGTTTACTTTCTGGCAGTATAATTGGCTTAAGCATACCAATTGTGAATGGTATCTGTACAGGCAATTGGATATGGGTAAGCTTTGAAAAGGGATATGACCAAATTTTGTTCATAGATATTTTTTGGATTGTTATTGGCATAGTTGGTCTGCTCATTTTTAGCAAAATTATTAAGACTCAGAAAAATAATAGCATCAATAAATAACCATTTATTAATCTATAGTAAACACCTCATTTATAGATAGGCGAGTCGATTTTCATACATTTGGATAAATAACCGACTCATGAAAACTCGACTTGCCTTTCTTTATTTCTTATTAATCTCCTTTTCTATTCTAGCACAAGAGCATAAGCATAGCAGTGCACGACCTCTAAATTTTCCAGATATACCAGGGTATAAAAGTCTAAAGACAGATTTACATATTCATACCGTTTTCTCAGATGGATATGTTTGGCCTAATATTAGAGTGATGGAGGCACTACGAGATAACTTGGATGCTATTTCATTAACTGAACATTTAGAATATCAACCACACTTAACTGACATTCCGCATCCAGATAGAAACCGTTCTTATACTATTGCTATGGCGGAAGCCAAGGAGCATGATTTAATGATTGTTCATGGATCAGAAATCACGAGAAGCGAACCTGCGGGTCACAATAATGCCGTTTTTATAAAAGATGCAAATCCTATTTTACAAGACAAGGCAGAAGATGCTTTTATGGAAGCCAAAAAACAAGGTGCTTTTGTATTTTGGAACCATCCGGCATGGTATAATCAATCTCCAAAAGGAAATCCTATATTCAGCGACTTTCAAAAAGAACGCTTAAAAAAGGGTGAATTACACGGAATAGAAGTAATCAATTCTGTGGATTATGCTCAAGAATCATTAGCGTTAGCTTTAGAACATAATCTAACCATAATGGGTACCAGTGACATTCACGGACTCATAGATTGGGATTATACTGAAAAAGGCAACCAACGACCAATTACGCTGGTATTTGCAAAGGAAAGGAGCATAGAAAGTATGCAAGAAGCGCTATTTGCAGGAAGAACAGTTGCGGTGTACAATGACCTAATGGTTGGTAAGGAAGAATTTTTAATTCCGCTTTTAGAGCAAAGCCTGATAGTTGAAAAAGCCAGTTATGCCAACAACACACATGTACTTCTTCTAGAAGTAAAAAATATTACCAGTAGTGACCTTCTTTTTGAAAATGAATCTGAATACACTTTTTACGACAACTCACCTGTATTTGAAATTAAAGCCGGCGAAACAAAAAAAATATCCCTTAAAACATTAGAAAATAAGCGCGAAGTCTTATTAAAACTAAAAGCACTAGGTTGTTTTACAGCGCCAAAACAACAACCTACAATTTCATACAGCATTACGGTTAAGTAGTAAAAATCATTTTTTTTTAAAATCTATAGTGCTGAATTCCATATTTAATTTAACTTTGTATTTCAAAGTACTTTAATATGGAGGCAAATAAGTATCTAAACGATATTACCGAAATCAAGAATTTAATGAATCGTTCTTCACGATTTATTTCTCTAAGTGGCCTATCTGGTATTCTAGCTGGCGTATACGCGTTAATAGGTGCAGGATTAGCATACACTAGGTTAAAAAGTTTTTCTACCAGCAACTATGATGGTCTTTCTGGAAGAAGCACCTCTCTTTGGGGAACTGATGTGGTTAAAGATTTAACAATCATCGCAACTGCCGTTTTAGTTTTAGCTGCATTTACCGGATTTATAATGACCTTAAGAAAAGCCAAAAAAAGTGGCGAGAAAATTTGGGACAGCACAAGTAAACGACTGGTATTTAACTTTCTAATTCCTTTAGTTGTCGGTGGTTTTTTCTGCCTAGTATTAATGCAACAGGGTATTGCCGGTCTCGTTGCTCCTGCGACGCTTATATTTTATGGTCTGGCTTGTGTAAATGCAAGCAAGTATACCATGGGCGATGTACGTTATATGGGTTTAGCTTTTATAGCAATTGGATTGATTAATACTCAGTTTATAGGATATGGATTGTATTTTTGGGCTTTAGGGTTTGGCGTTTGCCATATTCTATATGGTGGATTAATGTATTATAAGTATGATAGAAATTAAGATTAGTTAGCTATTGATATATGAGTTTAATTGACAACATAAATAAAGCTTTTGACCACCGAATACGATTGGGCATAATGTCTATTCTAATGGTGAACGATTATGCTGATTTTAAAATGTTGAAGGAACTGTTAGGTGCAACCGACGGCAATTTAGCCAGTCACACCAAAGCGCTCGAAAAAGAGGAATATATAAAAGTGGAAAAGCAATTTATTGGTCGTAAACCAAACACACGTTATTCTGCCACCCCACTTGGCAAAGCACAATTTAAGAAGCATATTAATGCTTTAGAAAAACTCATAGGTAAGTAATATATTTTTTTATCATTTTACTTTGAATTTCAAAGTACTTTTAAAATAATAAATAATGAGAGCAACCGTTTTAGAAAAATTATATGATTGGAGCGTGACACCCTATCAATACTTCAAGAAAAATGAAGCTTGGCAATATAATGCTGAAGTGCTAAAAGAGTATCCAAGCAACTCGTTAGGCTATCATATGGGTGAATTTCTTATTGCCAATAACTTTCAGTTACAAGAAAAACTAGAGAGTCATGATGTATTTCATGTACTCACGAACACGGGAACTACGGTACCCGAAGAAATAAGCATGCAGTTCTATTTATTGGGAAATGGAAAAAGAAGTCTTTACCTATTTACCGTAATATTAATAGGTTCTATTCTATATCCGGAGTATTGGAGATTCTTCAAATCGAAATACACACTTGGAAAATCTGCACTACCCTTTCATCAATTAGAGTTTCAGAAGCTGCTGCATCAACCCATCCAACGAATAAAATCCACATTTTTAATTCCATAAATCCTACAATAATGAAAACAAAATTTACACACTCAATTAATTATATAGCTGTATTGACTGCAATAATCAGCTTTATTCTTGGTACTGTTTTACTCCTATTATTTAAAACAACTGGTGATTCCTATTTTGTAAGAATAGGTTACTTGTACACGATTCTAGCTACTTTTACCAATACAATTTTACTTCTCCTCATAGTAATAAATAGCATACGGTACTACAAAGACTGCACCGAACACATTAGTACCATGCTCATTGTTATAGTCAATATACCCATTACTATTTTTTACCTAAATCTTTTATAGGTTATAACAAACAATTTCGACAACTATCTGCAAGCCTAATACTTGTATTCATATTCAAAAAGATACTGAGATAACTTTAATCATTAACGACCTTTTAAATACATCATATTATGAATATTCATATAAAATCAATCTTATCTGCCTTAGCCTTCAGTTTATTATTCTACAGTAAAAGCTTTGGTCTAAATCTATTCTTAATATCAATTTTAGTGGTAGTGCTTGTCTCTACCTTAAAAGAAACTAGAGCCATGTCTTGGGGCTATGCACTTACCTATATTTTAACTTCCATCTTTATTCTTATTAACCCAACGGGGTTTACCGTATTTGTTCATTTCATGGCATTGATGGTGTTCATAGGAAAGTCCATATCAAGCAAAACCTCATTATACCTTTCTTGGTTACTTGGGTTTACTAATTTATTGGTTGCGTCTATCGCAAATTTCATTCAAAGACAAAATTCAGAAGAAGAAAAAGATACAAAGAAAGAGACTTCACCAAAACTGTTGAACCGCTTAAAAGGTGGCTTCTTTGCTGGTATTCTACTAATCTTATTTGCCACGCTTTATAAGAATGCGAATCCTGTTTTTGAAAATCTGGTAGACCAAATCTCTTTTGACTTTATTAGTTTCCCTTGGGTATTCTTCACATTTCTGGGGTATGTTATATTTCTAAACATTTTACGTCCGTTAGATGCACAAGAATTAATAGCAGTTGATGTATCTCAGAAAAACGAATTGGAGACTCCGACCGAAATAGAAATAATAGGTCAAAAAAAGCAACTTGAAAGTGAGCATACCTTAGGCTCATTTATTTTTATCGCCCTTAATTTTTTACTGGTATTCTTTTTAGTAACCGACGGAATTTACCTATTCCAAAAAGGCGATATTTCTAATGCAGAATATTCGGCATCTGTTCATCAAGGTGTCTATGCCCTAATGTTTTCGATAGTGTTAGCAATTATTTTAATTCTTTATTTCTTTAGAGGAAACCTCAATTTTTATAAAGAGAATACGCAAATAAAAACGCTAACCTATGTTTGGATCTCTTTAAATATTATACTAATTGTCTTTACATCTTACAAGAACTTTACCTATGTTGAAGCCTTAGGTCTTACTTATAAACGCATTGGTGTTTTCGTATATCTGCTACTTACCCTTACCGGATTAATTACAGCCTATATTAAAGTAGCGGAAATAAAAAGCTTTGTTTATTTAGTACGCACCAATATCGCCACAGTGTTTACTTTCTTAGTACTAAGCGCTGCAGTGCCGTGGGATAAAACAATTACGTATTTTAATTTAAGTACACTAGAAAATCCAGATATTCATTACCTCATCGATTTAGGGGATACCAATAGCATTCAATTATATAACTATGCTAAAGAGAAAGAAGTTAATTATGATCTTAACATTAGTATTCTAGAAAAACACGAAGAATATATCACCTTACAATCAGAAAAAACATGGCAAGAATATACGTTTGCCCAACTAGCTAAAAACGATACCAAATAATGGTTTTATTTAAACATAAATGGAACCGTAGAATTTTGAGAGTAGTTTCATTGTATTTCCTAGTCTCGACCTTACTACTGTGTATTGCCTTAATACCAGAAAATGAAATCACCACCGTTATAGGAATTATGTTATATCTCAGCTATATCATCGTTACCTGTATAGCGTTGATTATAATTTTGGTAAATGTTCTTAGTAATTCGAAGGATATACAAGAGCATACCATGGTGCTTGTCTTACTGATTATGAATTACCCAATAAGTATGCTTTATATCTATTTAATAAACGCTTAAACTTTCAACACATGAAATTCAAATTTAACCACATTTATTTTATATACTTTCTTGCACTGCTGGGAATCGAAATCTTAATTGCCGTGTTTTTAAAATCAGGCTTTATTCGACACACATTCGGAGATTACCTTGTGGTCATTCTTATGTTTTACTTTTTTAAATCTTTCGTGAAGGCAAATGATATTACCCTGGGCATTATCACTTTACTTATAGCGTATGCAATTGAATTTTTGCAGCTTACCAATATGTTAAGCTACTTTGGGGTGGAACAATCTAAATGGGCAAACTTAATCTTCGGAAACTATTTTAGCATTCAAGATTTACTGGCATATACTTTAGGTATACTTACCGTAACCAGTTTAGAATTCAAAAAACGATTTCAATTAAAATATTTTAAAAAGTAAAACCTAAGTTTATTCTTTACCATCAACATAGTCTTGAAGATATGAATAACGTTCTGTCAGCTTCCCGTTTTGCGTCATACGAGCTCTTTCAAGTACACCATCTTTATCTTCGTTAAAAAAGGCAGGAATTACATTTTTAATAAATGCCTCACCAAAACCTTCACTTGCATCTCTAGGTAATTCACACGGTAAATTATCAACTGCCATAACAGCAATTGCTTCAGGTTTTTTGAAATCAGCTTCAGATTCCGTCATAGCATCATATCCATAAATTGGATCAGCAATGGTTGAAGGGCGTATGGTAGAAGCAACCGGTCCATCAATATCACAACTAATATCGGCAACTACACGAATTTTAAAATCTTGATGCTTGGCATCTTCCCTTGTAAATAAATATGGAGAACCTTGTCCAAAAAAATGTCCGGCAATATAGAAATCCGTCACCTTTGCAAAACGAAAGAAATTAGATTTATACTCCTCTGGGTTTGCAAAAAAATTCGCTTTATTACCACGAACACCATCTTTACGCTTATTATATTCACCAGCGTCTATTTGGCAGTACACTGGTTCTTTGAACTCCTCTTCCAAATAATCAGCAACTGTCACTCTGCGCATACCCATTCCGTCTAACATTTCTCTTGCGCCATTACCTACTCTACCCCTACCAGTTAACAATACTTTTATATTCGGTAATTTGAGATTCTTAAGTTCGGCAATTAATGCAGCTTGGTCAGCCAGGTCATTGGCTTTTGGCAAAGTGAACACATTATATTTGAGTCCGTATGCTCTGAATCCGTTATACGCCCCAACAATACCTGCATATCTACCAAATGCAACAACACGTTGTTCTTGCATGTTGGTAATAACCTCATGGTCATACATTTCTATATTCTTTTCTAAAATAGCACGTAACAAATCTCTATTGTACGGCTGCTTTTTTATAGTATGCGAAAAGAAGAAATACTTCTTATTGGGAATAAGGGAATCAATTGGCACTTCTTTAACTCCTAAAAGAACATCACAATTATCCATTTCACTGGCAACAGTAATACCTAATTGCTTATAATCCTCATCGGCATAAGCACGAATAGGAGATGGCTCAACAATTATTTGTGCCTTTGTATGCGTTTTTAAGACTTTTTGACATGCTTTTGGAGATAGAACAACCCTCTTATCTGGTGGATCCTTACGTTCTCTGATGATTCCGAACTTCATATAGGTTTGGTATAAATATTGTACTAAAATATGCAATTAGAAACACTTGGCTTCGGTCAAAATAAAAATTATAGGGGATCGTAAAGTTTTGTTAGCTTTGCTGCCCGCTATTTAATAGTTGAAGTCGATTAATTTGATGCAGCTATTATTTAGATTAGGAAGTTCTTTTACATTTTGGGGCCGACCGGTTTTGACAGCGAGACCAGTTGGAATGTAAGCATGTCGAGCGCTGGGAAACAGCTCGTTAATCTCATTTTTCACACTTTTAATTGGCGAAAATAATTACGCTCTTGCCGCTTAATCTGAATTATAGTAGGATTTAGCCTCGTCCCTACCAGGTAGGGAAGCGAGATGTTCCTGAATAGCCCTTGTTGATGGCGATTCTTATAGGAGCACCAGAAAAGTCAACATAAGGGTGTCCGCTCACTTTGGCGACACCACCAAAATCTTAAGAAGATAAGTGTGTATTAGGCGGTTTCTGGTCAGGTACGCATCGAAAATCAATCAGATTCTAAGCATGTAGAAAGCATTTTAATTGCTTGTTTGGACGAGGGTTCGAATCCCTCCGGCTCCACTTATATAGCCCTGTAGACTAACGTTTACGGGGTTTTTTGTTTTTTACTGTACGGTTTATGTACGGCTCTACATTAAATAAGTCAAGAAAGCTATGCGAACATTATAAAAATAGTGGTGTAGTGGAAGACTTAAAAAGTTATTTATAGTTGTAGTTTAATATTATATCTTTTTAAAACTTTTCAAAATAATTATATATATAATAGAAATACTATATATAAATAACTTTTTAGAACCTCCACTCTACCACTTTCTTTTTTCGTATGACTAGAATCTCTAGGCGCAAAATTTAGGTTTACCTATAAAATCCGCCTCCGTTGGCGTACCCCCTCCCCTTAAATTCTATTACCCCACTAATCTACTAGGGTTTTAAATATAGAACAAAATGTATAAAATGTACTACTTTTAGGGCATGGTCTAAACACAATACATTTTTATGCGATTGATCGGATGGATTTACGCTTTAACGAATATACTGATAATACCCACCCTAAAAAAAATACACCGCCTATATTTACGTTATGGATAACATGAAAGCAAGATACATTAGAATATCAACCCCGGATCAGAATAAGGAACGCCAACTAATAAACGAGCATCCAAACGAATTAATCTTTATAGATGTTTGTAGCGGCTCCGTTCCCTTTAACCAAAGAACTAAGGGTAAAGAATTATTAGAGGCAGTAGCGGCCACGAAAATTGATTTAGTAAGTGTTCACGCTATCGATAGATTAGGCCGTAATCTTTTGGATATACTAACCACGCTTAAAACCTTTACGGATGCCGGGGTAATTCTTAAGGTAGATAATCTAGGAATCGACTCTATGATAAAAGGAAAGGTTAACCCGGCCTTTAATCTAATAGTAAGTGTAATGGGTAACATTGCAGAAATGGAACGGGAAACGATGTTAGAACGACAAAGGGAGGGCATAGCTATAGCAAAGGCAAAAGGAAATTACAAAGGTCGTTTAAGGGGAACTAAAGAATCAAAAGAGGAAATATTACGAAAATATCCGGAAGTAGTTAAACACCTAAAGAAAGGTCAATCCTTAAGAAATACGGTTAAATTGGCCGGGGTAAGTTTATCCACGGTTCAAAAGGTTAAGGGGTTATTACTCTAGATTAAAATGGTGTTGCCCGTGGATCGACTCTCTCATTATAGAATTTATACATTTCAATATCTGTTTTATCTACTAGAAAAAAAGTGTTACTCCACAGCTTATCCCCATTTCTACTAAATATAGCAGATGTATATAAGTTATGGTCAAGCAAAACATAATTATCCTCTACATATTTTTTAGAACTAATTTCTAGTCCATCAATCCAATTTTTATCTGTTACAAACAACATACTTAAATCGGCACCTAATAATCTTGTTTCCGATAATTTAGCACCTATAAAACTAGCTCCTCTTAGGTTTGCCTGCTGAAAATTACAGTTATACAAATTAGAGCCTAGCATATCCAAATTCGCATTATTCATGTTCAAAGATGAAAACAAAGTATTTTCTAAATTCGAACCTATAAACACACAGTTTATAAATGTTACAGAAGTAAATTTTACATCCTTTAAATTAGCTTCTATCAATGAGGCTCCTACTAGTTCTATTTTAATCAGGATAGCCTCAGATAAATTACAATAGCAAAGATTTAAATTTTGTTCCCCAAGTCTTATTAATCTCTTTATATTCCCGACATTTCTATACATCGCCTCACTTTCGTTCCATCCTCTAAAATCGTCTAATTCCTCATTATACCTATCAATTTGTAACTGCTTTTGATTTTCCTTATCTCCTTTTCGTTCTGAGTTGATTCTAATTGTATCGTAAATAGAAATAATTATCCCAAAAATGAATATATCTCCCAACACTCCATGAGCCTCAACTAAAATATTTTCTTTAAAACTATCCGAATCCGAAACCGTTAGGAAATCAATCCCTAATAAACCAATGATAACTACCACAAAAAGTATTATGAACAAAAATGTAGTGGGATATTCTTTAAATTTTATCTTAATCCAATCCATCTTACAAATATAAAACCAATTTCCCTACATTTATTCCATGGGATTATATGAATACATGATGTTATCCGAAACAGATCAATGGAACGACCTATGGGAAAACGGCACTTACTTGACTAATCACATAGAACCCGATAGAAAGTACAACCTCTACGCCTTGTACGCTTTTTTCGTGGAGGTCGAATACGACCCTAAATCCAATAAAATATTAGGCAAGGGGCATTTTAAAACCGGGGATACTTTGGATAGATATTCCGGTAGTGTTGATATAAATGAGATTTAATTATGGACGAATTAGAATTAGCGCAAGTAAAAGATAGAATATTAAGATACTTACTGGATAATGATAATTCCAAGGCGGAGGATGTATTCAAGGCTCTTGACAAACCAACGAACCACATAGACCAATTCCGAGAGGTTGCCCTAGATATGTTTAGACACGACCATAAATATTTCAAAATAAGGCAAGGATTACAATATGATGAAAATGATTCGGGAACCATATATTATAAGACTGATTTAACTAAACCCTTTTTAGAAATTGGAGGATTTACAAGTATATATGAGCAAAGGGAAAAGGATTTGCTGATGGAACGAAAAGTAAAAAAGGCATCTGATAAGAAAACCCTTTATTGGTGGGTTCCTATAGCGGTATCTTTCCTAAGTTTATGCTTCGCAGTCTACCCTCTTACAAGAAAACATACAGAAGTAACAAAAGACGAGATTAAAACTATCCACAACAAAATAGATAGTCTTAGGTCTGACTTTAAAAAAGAAAATACGGAACTAAAAGAAAAGCTTTACAAAGCTGAGTTAATGATATCGGTATACGAGGATTCTAAACCCTAACCAACACCCGACCCACCACAACAACTACAGGGATTCCCGCCCGAATGGGTCATGTGTTTACGTAAATTAACTAATGATTCGTTAATTTCTTTATCCCAAAGTGTAGAACTATCCTCACTATTTCTTAACTCCTTAACCAGTTCCTCCAATTTCTGCTTTATTTCAATTTTTCTCATCTTATAAATTTGTTGTTAGTACTTTACTTAAATCTGTATTATTCATGCCACTATAAGCTTTTTTAATATCCCTACTCAATAAGTCCTTACATTTCTCTTGTTTTCCCGGCACAAGCTTATCTATAGAATCTATTTGGTCGAATAACTTTTTATATGGCATCCAATAAGATTGATATAGAATTGGTTTCTCTATAACATCGTGATTCCACAATGATGCAGTTAATGAAAGTGCATTAATTGCCTTAACAATGTGGGGTGTAATCAAATTATCTTCATCAATATCATAGATATCGCTCCAAGCCATGTGTAAATCTATTACACCTTGCCTCTTAAACATCTTTATATTTGTCCTGTTTGCATTTTCCGCAATCGTATTTGCTCTAACAGCTTGGTTATTTGCGTACCAACTAAAGGCTATTGCGATAAATGATAATACAATTGTTAGAACGTCATATTTATCCATTTAGCAATGTAATAATTTCCTACATTTCATCGACATAATATTAGATTTCCTTTTCAACCATAATTGTTGATAACCTATTTTCCGCATCAATAACGAATTTTTCGTTTAATTCCGCCTCATGTTTCATTAACCGTTTACCATCCTTAAAAACCTCAACTCGGCATTTGGTGGAATCCCCATTGTACTGGTTAAAACATTCTACTTTTATTTTTTGAAATCCGTATTTTCTAAATCTGTATTTTATTAAGGTTTCAACTAAAATTTGTTCCCGGTACATTTTCATCTTTCTACTTTTATACGCTCCCAACCGTTAGCCGGAATATTATTAAATCTTTCTACATTCATTAGCATAAGGATATATCTACTAGGGTATCTATAACACAACTTAACGTAACCGTCACGGGCTTCTAAATACCATCCTTTCATACTTAACGGCTTTTGCCTGACTTGCATATTCTGTAAGGCTTGCTCATATTTATGCCTACCTATTTCTATGATAAGTTCCCTTATAATTTTGGTATCGAAATTTCTATAAATAATCATAATTCAAAATTAGGATATATTCCAATTATTTGGATATAATCCATATAGATATTTTCAATAAATTTTATAAAGCTATTTACATTAAAAGAAATATATTCGAGTCAAAGTATTTAAAAGATGGAGGGAGGTAAACCAAAAAAATTGATAGGTTTTAATAATTGGGAAATTGCAGGAATAGGAATTTTTCTATTAATTATCGTAATAGCTCCTTGGCTATTAACTAATTATTACACAGGCATACACTTCAATGGACTTGGAGATATTGGAGATGTTATTGGAGGAGTAACCGCTCCATTTGTAAACCTACTCGCTGCTTATTTAGTATATAAATCTTTTAAAGCCCAAATCGAAGCTAATGCACAGCAGAATAGAAATCATAAAATTCAGATGGATGCTATTTTAAGTGAGCAAACAATCAATTTTCTCCTAAATCTGTATAATAATATTGAAAAAGATTATTATGAAAATGATAAAAAAGATACGAGTATTGGATGGGGTAACGTATTACACAATGGGTTCGAAAAAATAAACGATTCTTATAAATTAAAACAAAATCCAAGCGAGGATTACGATGCAACAAGTGATACTTACCAAAGTACCTATCTTTTAGAAACCGCTATTAAAGAAATCAAATATTCAATAGATAAAGTTTTTTTTACATATCATAATTTTAGCATTATTACTGACATCCTTTTAAAGTCATTGAATACATCAAATGATAAAAATGTTATATACACTATTAAGTATGTAACCGCTAAAATTGAAAATCTTTTTATTTCTAATAGTTATGATTCAATACTAAGCATTGAGATTAAGGAATATGTCCCTATAACTAAAATGAGAACTGATATGAAAGTTAACCTTAAAGCATTAAAACAAACAGGAAGAACAATCCATAATAAACTATCATATATTTTAGCTACTACAGAAGAAAAATTGGTAGAATTAACCCCTAAAGAATAATCCATAGGGGCTATATTTTAAATTTAAACTACTTCCTTTTTAATATAGGTCTTATCTAAAACGAACTTAACCACATCTTTATCTATTATGTAATTATCTAAACCTGTTTGATGCGCCAATTGATATTCACATAGCTCAAAATCCTCTAACGCTAACTCTATATCTTCTCAATTGGATTGAATTAAATATTCTCCGTTAACCCCTCTCTTTAGGTCTATGCCCAAAATATTAACGGATGAATAAAACGCCCTTTGTAAGATTCGATTCGCTTTTCTAATACTAAGGTTTGTGATTAACGGATACCATTTACAATTGGATGTTATTTTGTCTAACTCCCTCTCCCATGATAGTAATTCCATAACTCTAATTCATGGTTAAGTATATCAGAAAAATTTGATAGAGTTCCGCTCCATTTATCCCGGAATATGTTGTTGATGAGTTCTCTATTTTCGGATTGATTGCATTTATAAAATTTTGCCAAATCCCTCCTAAAAATTCCAGAGTCATGGTTTCATTTTTATCAATCCTCGGAAAGATTAACAATCTCCGGTGGTTGGTTGATATATATATTCCTTCATTATCGAACTCTTTTAAGATTGCTACGGCCATGTCTACCCCACATTTTTTGCCCTCACCCTGTTCACAAATAACACTCACTTCCTTTAACCTAGTTTCAATTTTTACGAAAATTTCCGAGGCAGTTAATAGATTTTGTTTGCTTAATTGCCTTTGCTTGACTTCCTCTAATACTTTATCATAATTATCTACCTTATCCTGTAATATTTGTATTCCATTAAGGAATAACCCGCCGTGTCTTTTTGTTATATATCCTATCATGCTATTTCTTTAAAAGGTTAGTAAATGCCTCCAATAATTTAGCTGAATCCGTTCCCGAAGTCAACCGCCCGGCAACCGAGCTACCATCTATTATAGATTGCATATAAGGCAACATGATTTTACTAGTTAGCTGGGTAGTTCCAAAACGGTTATCACTACAATCAATATGAACATTCTTTTTTGAATCCTTAAAAAATCCTATAGCAATTCCTGCCTCAGCGGTTGCGAGTGCTAAGGCCTCGAGTATTTCCAAGCGTTTAGCCGATTCCTTAATGTACTTTAAAGGAGCCTCAATAGCTTTTTCTACTAACAAACCTAAATAATACTCACTTGATTTTAATTTCCTTTGGGATGCCGTGTAGCTATCCGCCGCATTACTTAGAAATCTTTTTAATTCTGAGCTTGTTGGATCTTCAAGAACATTAACTACACCGCTCCAAGAAAAAAGTTTAGCGGCGGCGGTATCTAGCAATTCCATATCATTCGTTTTTATTTCCTCAGTAACGGCTCCGATTTTTACGTATAAATTGCCTCCAAAATTACCTCCACCGATCCAAAGCACATCCGATTCAAGACTACTTCTAAACGCCGCCTCAGCTATATGCTGTAGAAGTACATCTTCATTCCAATTAATATCTAATTGAATCTCCCTAACCTTTGGAAGATTAGCAGTTAACGATAGAGCCGCTTTTTCTATCAATACTTTACGCTCTGCCTCCCGTTCAATTTCCAACGGACTAAGAGCTAAAAACCTTGCCTTTTCTTTCCGTTCATTAGATACCCTCTTATCTCTTAAAACTGCCATTTGCATAGCCTTTACAGGATTAGAATCTACCAACTTCATAATATCAATGCTCTCTTGATCTACGTCCTTTATTGTTTTAGGGTTAGGTAAGGTAACCTCGGCCTTTATTTTTGGTTTTACCGTTAATCTCTTACCCTTTAATCTAACGCCGCTAGGCTTATTCTCTCCTACAGTTAATATTGCAAGTGGTTTAGTCTTTAATCCTATCCTCACTAGTAATTTTTCTATCATATCTTTTTTCTTATTCATTATAAAATCTTTTATTAATTATTAATTATAAATACCAACTCTGCATATTTCACATTAAAATGGAATGCGTTTAAGGATTTTAAATTCAACATAAATTAGTTAGGCAGTGCCTAGCAAGTTGCCATGCAGAAAATCGGAGCCTAACTAATTTTATTCAAGCCTAAAGAATTGATTACCTTTACTTTATATACCCTTTTTATAAGATTAGTTAAGTAGTTAAGTAGAAATGGTATAAATCTTTAATTTGAGAGGGAAAGGCCGTTTAGTATATTTATTGTAGTATTTAAAATATCCTAGGATATGTTTGAGAAGTACATGACTTGCCTAACTAATCAATAAAAACGCTCTGAACCCCCTCCCCTGTTAAGTTTGGGTTAGTTAACCTCTTTAAAACTGCCTAACTAAATTAGCCTCAAAAGCAAATCCGAAACCATAATCCTAACTTCTATTAAACTTTAATGCTATATGATCATCCAATAAGTATTCCGCAAGTAAAGCACGTTTTTTCCACTTATCAAGATTGAAACTCAACTCCATACCATTTTTATGCTCATAATATTTCTCTTTCTCAATACTCCTAACCAATTTATCATGAAAACCGAATAACATATCAATTATAAGCTCCCTCAACTTATCATCAAAAGCACTTTGTATATACATAAGTTGTTTATTATCAAATATATACATAGGTTGTTTCCTTCCCTTACTATCTAAGTAATCAATCGAACCAATTTTGGTTCGATCTCCCTTACCCTTGTTATAGTTATCTATTATTGGCTTAATTTTTCTAAGTGTTTTACTATGGGAAAGACCTACTACTTCACTAAGCTTCAAACTATTACTTTTATTTTTCACTAATTCCAATCCAATTTCCATTTATTTTAAATTTTGTGCTATGACATTATTCTCTTTCGTTTCTAAGTAAGACGTATCAATTACTCTATAATGATAATTAACGCCGCCTCTACATCCGAACGTTTGAAGTAGACTCTACCACCAATTCCAGAGGCTTTAATCCTACCTTTTTTTCTCCAATGGTGTAAGGTTGATAAATCGATTTTGAATATTTCGCAAACCTCATTTCGGGTTAGTAATTCGTTCCCGTTGGGTTTGTTCGATAATTTGTCTAGTCTTGAATCCAATGCGGATTCTATCATTTCTTTTAAGTCCGAAGGACTAATACTATTTAAGATTGTGGAATGCATATCTATTTTGTGTCGTGGGAAACACAATTAGAAAGCTAATAAGGAGAGTGAATTTTGAATTTTACTATTGCGCCTTAGTGCGGCCTGTATTCAAGAAAACAAACCCTATTAGAAACCTAACTATGTTTCCTTTTTGGGTGGCAAAATTGCCATTGATATGTTTTCCTATCCTTTCTATGGTATCATCATAGTATATACAGGTTGATAATAAAAGCCTAGCTCATGTGCCGGGAGTCCTTCTAAAATCACACTTTTCTAAGTTACTTCTAAGTTTCACCTAAGTAAAATTGTAGGGAAACGCCTTAACGTTTTATTTCATCCGACTATCATCAAATGAATGGACACGCATTTAATTATACTGTAAACTTACAACCTAATTCAACAAGCTACCAACGGTTTTAACTTTTGATTTCCTCTCGAAACACCTTAGTTTATTAGCTTTGTCGAAAATGTAAATGAATATTATTAATGATTTAAATGGTTGTAAGGCATTAAATTTCATTTTTAACCTACATTGTAATACATAGAATATCCTTTGTTGATTTTAACATACTTTATCGAAATCGTTCAAAACATTTGCCCATCCGATTAATACCTCATCAACATTATCCGAGGTTTGATATATTACTTTTAAAAGAGGTTCCATAATTTCCGGGTTATCATATTCGATTAATGATAGCTCCATTGCATCCGCTAAACCATTCTCTCCCTCATTCAGTTTTCTTTCAATAATACCCTCTAATTTAATTCTTGTAATTGTTTCCATCTTGTTTTGTTTAATTATAAAAATGTTCAAAGGCATCTATTGCCGATTGTTCACTAGATTTCTGTATGTAGTTTAAAAATTGAGTTTCTGAGGCGTGTCCTGTAATACCGATTAAAACGGATGTAGGTATATTCCCGTAATAGTTCGTTGCAAATGAACGGCGTCCTATATGAGAGCTTACTAATTGCCATTTTGGGTATTCCCCTGATATATCCCGGTAAGTTCCTTTCTTTGCTTTAGGCGTTATATTGATACGCCTCTTTCCTCTACTAAGCTGATCTAATCCGGCGGTCTCCGCTACATCCTTTATATAGTCGTTATATCTCTGATCGGATATAATTCGAGGGAACTCCCCGTTACGTTTCTTTAGAATAGTTAACACTTCATTTAATACCGGTATAGTCATTAGCTTACCCGTTTTCTGTTGCCTAAACTCCAATAGATTCCTATCTCCTTTTTTCCTAATCATATCCTTAGTGAATCTTAGAAAATCTGAAACCCTTTGCCCGGTATAACATGAGATTATTAACCAATCCCTAGCATTATCTAAATGCTCCAAGGTTAATTCTAATTTTGAAATTTTATTTATTTCCTCTTTAGTCAAGTAAATATGGGTTACCTCTTGTGGTTTTAGTTTTAAACTCTTGATTTGCGGGTGTATTTCTAAGCCATTAAAACTAGCATGATAACAAATAGACTTAATCATTTTAAATTCCCTTTGTTGCGTATTCGGACTATAACTCTCCTTATCATAATATTCTTGAAACTGTTTTTTAAAATCTTCGTTTATATCCTTAACTAAAATTACCCTACCTAAGTAATCCTCCATCCTTTGTATTTTCTTCTTTACCACTGAAATACGGCGAGAACTCATAATACTTATATCGTTCTTTTTTCGATCTAGATAATAGTCAAAGTAATTAACAAGATCTAAGGGTATAGTCTTTTTACTAGTTGGATCGTAATAGAAATCAATTACAGCCTTCAACCAACCTTTATTAACTAGCGATGGATTAACGGCCTCGAATGATTTTAATATATGATTTTCTAAAGCGGTTAGATGTTCATTTACCTCATTGTAAGTATTCCGGGTCTCTACATCTCTAATATTCTTTAAAGTCTTTTTATGGGCATTTCCCCAATATTCCCGGCTAACCTTTAATTGTGTTTTACCTCCTACAACTACATCCTTATTATTGAAGCGATAAAGTAATCTAATATTCAAAGTTGCTTTATCCTTACTAGAACGGTATAAAAAATTAACTGTAGCCATAGCCGTAAAGATAGGATTATTTGTACGGTATTTGTACGGCTAACCACTTATTAGACCAACTACATCCGTTTTCGTTCAATTATTTAAAATTCATATAATCCCTTTATTTTAAGCATTTAAAGGGGTTCGAAATAAATTATAGTGTGAAGGATATTGAATGAAGTTGTAATATTGTGGTACCTCCGGCTCCACAAAACAAAACCACCTTAGGGTGGTTTTTTTCGTTATACCTACAGGATTTGAAAGCCAGTGCAATAGCTCGCACCATGCTAAAAAGGTCTACTAGACCTTTTATAAACGCAAGGTCGTCTCCGGCTCCACAAAATAAAAAACCACGTCATATGACGTGGTTTTTTATTCTATGAACTTTGCGCGTTTAAACTGCAATCTTACTCATAGAAATAATATCGTTAAGATTCTTTGCTATTAATGGTTTTGAAATAAAATCACGAACCAATTCATAACTTCTTCCCTTTTCAATTGCTTTTTTATCAAAGTGTGAACTGACTATAAATACTTGAGGTTTATTTGTGAAAGTTAATTTTTGAAATTTATCTAAAAATTCCCATCCATTCATAATAGGCATATTTAAATCCAACAAAATTATATCTGGCATTCGCTGCCTATTTAATAATTGAGAAGTAAGATTTATTAACGCCTCTTCTCCATCTTCATAAACTAGAATATTTGCACTCACAAAATTATTATGATTCAACAAAATTTTAGTACCATAAACGCAAATTGGATCATCATCAATTATACAAACCGTATCAACTTTCATAACAAACTATTTTCTTTATAAATATTACCTAGCAATTTTATTTGTTAATATAAGTTAACAAGATAAAACTCACAAATTTTTTATATACTAAATCACTTTTCAAGGTGTAAAATTGCCTATAACCCCTATATTGAGTAAACATAACAGAGTATTTAGGTTACAAAATCATAAATTTGATAAAAAATAAACTACACATAAAAATGAAAAAATTCACACTGTTCTTAGTACTAATTTTAATTGGAATTTCATCTACTGAAGCCCAAACTAATCCAAAAGAACGTACAGTGACTGTATCTGGCGCAGCGCCTTTAGAGAAGACAATTGAAAAGTATCGTATTAAGGCTACCTTGAGTATGGATCAAGTCTATTATGCCGATACCCGAATGGAGAATTTGGAGCAATTAAAAAAACAATACTTTACTGCTCTAAAAGAAAATGGTGTTGATGTATCTAAATTTGAAGAAAAAGAAATGGAATATTTTTCTTTAGGCTACCAAAGAGATGGTACAGTACTTTATTATGAAACCAACTCTAAAGAAATAGCTATGAAATTAGTAAAGACCAATTTGCAAGGTGTACAATTACAATTTCAAGTTAAACAACATGTATCTTCAGAAAAAAATAAAGCAGCTCTTGAATTAGCATTAAAAGATGCTATGAAAAATGCAAATAGCTTATGTAAGGCAATAAACACTAGCGTTGGTGAAATAATTTCTATTAGTAGCAATCAATACCACAATGAAGACTGGACTAGCTACTACACTGATTATCAAGAACAATTCACAGTAAATGTTGTTTACCAAATGAAATAACAGCTTAATTCTTATAAAAAATGGACCTGTTTAACGTATAAACAGGTCCATTTTAATTATAGAAAACTTAGAATAATCTTTTATTCCAAATTTAAAGTGGTAGCAGGCATCACCTCTGCATCTATTTTTAAGTTTAAAATTTTAGCAACTGTAGGTGAAATTTAATTTGTGTAAAATTACTCATCACCTAGTATAGCTCCTAGATCAATCTTCAACTCTACTCCACTAATCTTTAATGCAAAAGAACGATCAATCAGATATTTAAGTAAGGTAGCCGCCTGAATACTCGATAAACCATCCTTATGAATATTGGAAATACAATTTCTACGTTCATCTGTAAATCCTATTTTAGGTTTATAAGTTACATAAATACCCATACTTTCTGGAGACGAAAGACCTGGGCGTTCTCCTATTAAAACAGCAACAAAATCAGCATTGTAAAATTCTGCCACCTGATCTCCTATTGCAACCCTTCCTAGTTCAACTAAAGCAATACAAATAGAAAATTTTTCTTTTAAATCTGGCAAAACAGCATCCAAAACTGAAAAAGCATTTGAATTGACCGCCGTTGCAGATAAACCATCGGTAATAACAATGACAATATCTACTTTTTTTATGTTTTCAACTTCAGAAGTATTTACTAGTTTACGACCTAAATCAGGTCTTTTTAAATATTCTAACCGATCTTTAACCTGACTTTTGAATTCACTGCATAAAACACCATGTTCTTTAGCCTTGATCTTAAGAAACTCTTTATCTAATTGAGTAAGAATAGCATCTTTAGCTAAGGCATGTGCATGCTTAAGTGCAAGTACGTCGTTTAAAGGCAAACTAGTACCAACATTGCCCAATGCTACTCTAGCTTTTGTATAACTTTTAAGTTGCTGCCATTTAGCTGGTATTTCTAACTTATTGCTCATAGATTGGTTAATAATTTATGTGAACCCCTTACATCTAATTTAACCCCATCACCATCTATAATACCCATTTTTAATAGCCAAGATTCAAATTCTGGCGCAGGTTTTTTCTGTAACACTTTTCGTATAAAAAGCGCATCGTGAAATGAAGTAGATTGATAATTCAACATGATATCATCTGTTCCTGGAACACCCATAAAAAAATTACAGCCGGCAACACCTAAAAGTGTTAGCAGATTATCCATATCATCTTGATCAGCATTTGCATGATTGGTATAGCATACATCCATCCCCATAGGTAAGCCTACTACCTTTGCACAAAAATGATCTTCTAGACCAGCACGTATAATTTGTTTACCGTCATACAAATATTCGGGTCCTATAAAACCCACTACAGAATTCACCAATAATGGATCATAATGCCTAGCAACCGCATAAGCCCTTGCTTCCATAGTTTGTTGATCTACACCATGGTGGGCATTGGCAGATAGCGCAGATCCTTGACCTGTTTCAAAATACATACATTGGTTACCTATTGTACCACGATCAAGCTCTAAAGTAGCTTGATGAGCCTCAGACAATAGATTTAAATTTATCCCAAAAGAACTATTTGCCTTTTCTGTACCTGTAATGGACTGAAACACCAGATCTACAGGAGCCTTCTTCATAATTTGCATTGCAGTAGTTACATGGCAAAGCACACAACTTTGTGTTGGTATTTCAAATTTTAGTCGAAGGTCTTCAAGCATTTTTAATAAATTAATCGTCACCTCCGGACTATCTGTAGCCGGGTTGATACCAATTACGGCATCTCCGCAACCATATAACAAACCATCTATAGTACTTGCTAAAATTCCTTTTAAATCATCGGTCGGATGATTGGGTTGTAGTCGAATAGATACATTACCTTTTAAGCCTAATGTATTTCTAAAACGCGTGACTAATTCAATTTTAGAAGATACCACAATGAGATCTTGATTTCTCATTAATTTAGAAACTGCTGCAACCATCTCAGGTGTAAGTGCTCTACTTAACTCGAGAATTGTATTTCCATTTGTAGTGTCTTCCAAAAAAAAATCTCTTAATTCACCCACAGTTAAATGCGAGATACGCTCAAAGGATTTAGCATCATGGGTATCAATAATTAGGCGGGTAACCTCATCACTTTCATACGGTACTACAGCCTCCTTTAAAAATGTTTTTAACGGTAATTCACTTAATGCATATTGAGCAGCAATTCGTTCTACATTGTTTTTAGCCGCTATACCCGCCAAAACATCTCCCGAACGGTGCGGACTTGCCTTAGCCATTAGAGTTTTTAAATCATCAAAAAGGTAGTTTTGGTGTCCTAATGTGAAACGATATACCATTTATTTTCTTCTAATTAAAAACACATAGCCCAAACTACAGATTATAAAAATAATAAAGGCTTGAAATTGTAGATAAGCAAATGACCCTATACAAATTAGTGAAATTATAACTGCCACCCATGCATTGAAAGATGAAAATATACCATTAAAATTATTATGTGAATAGGCTGTATTTTTTACATTAACGCCCGCTGCCAGTATATTGTTTCGTTTTCTCAATACCAATAAAGAACTACTTACCGCAAAATACATACATACTGCCCCAAATACAGATACCTCAATTAAAAAACCGGTTTGACTTGTCCAAATAGCCGCTAAACTTATGACAAATACTATTGTAGAGGCTATAACTCGTTTTGACACCAAATTATCCTTAATACTTGGCAATAATGGTTCTAACTGTTTGGTTGCCGCAAATGCTATTCCTTGTAATGAAGCTATAAGTCCAAATAAACCAATAAAAGTAAAGACCTGCACCAGAAAATGATCCTTTCCCAATATCAAAGCCATAGATGCTGGCATTGGGTGGTTTTCTTCCAATAATCCTAAACTCTCGGGCAAATTCCAATCAATACCTCCGGCAGCCAACACCAAAACTAAAACTGCAAGTATAAGAAGTGTAAAAAATGCTAAATTATAACCTCGCCCAATAACTTTTCTAAAGTTTTTTCTATCCACTGCGTTAGTCATCAGCGATATCCCTTCAATTGCCAAAAATAACCACATCGCATACGGAATTGCTTCCACAAAACTTTGTAAATCTATACTACCCACGTTTGAATTTGACAAGTTCTGAAGTTCAAAAGCAGTAAATACTGAACCCTGATACATAAAAAGTTCCAAAATAGCCAAAAGGGTCAATAGAATTAAAAAACGGACACCTATGTGCATTTCAAAAAGATTAACAATCGAAAAACCCAACAAAAATAGTGTACTTATCCAAGGTGATAAAGAGAGATCATTCATTAAAAACCCTAAATACTCACCCAATGAACTTGCTATAGCCGGTGTGGCAAATAAAAACTCAAAGAGAATGGCTAATCCTATAAATGCCCCCCATTTTTTATTAAAAGCTTTTTCTACATAAGTATGTGGCCCTGTAGCATCTGGGTATACACATGCCAATTCAATTAATGTTTGTACCAAGCCAAAATACATTAGTGCCGCTACAGCAACCGGAACAAAAAACCATAGTGGTCCTGTAATGGCCCAACCTAAATTCCAACCAAAAGACTCGCCAGAAATAACCATTCCCACACCAATAGCCCAGATGGCAAAAATTCCAAGTTTTTTAGATTGTTTATTATCTTCAGATACTATCATTTCTAAATTCTAATAAAATTAAGTTGAATCATAATCATCTTAAAAATAGCTTAATTTATAGGCGTAAACCCATACATGTATTTTTATTTAAAGGGACTCGTAAAAAACTTCGAAATCATTAAAAATCACACAAAATAATTGGGTAATTTGAATTTTAAGCACACATAAACTACATTTAAACCAACCGTAGTAATAAAAAAACCGATACACATTAAAGATGTATCGGTTATTATCTCATGATAAGTTGCAAACAAATTTTAGCATTATATGCAACTAGACTAATTTAGTTCAAGTGGATTCCCCGGCATCACCTCTGCATCTATTTTTAAGTTTAAAATTTTAGCAACTGTTGGCGCAATTTGATTGGTGTATAATTGCCCATTACTAACTTCTCCAATTGCCTTAACATCTGGACCCAATATAGCCAGCCATGTATGTTCTGCTCCTTTTACATCTGAACCATGACCTGTCCATTTAGAACCTTCCTCAATACCTTCTCCCCTTCCATGATCGGTTGTTATTATAAAATAAGTATTGTCTTTATATATAGGGTCATTTTGAACAAAACTCCATAAGTCGGCAATTAAAGCATCTGTATTTTGTAATGACTTCATGTAGAAATCAAACAAGCCACCGTGCGCAAAATCATCAGTCTCGCCATATGAAATATATACTAATTTGGGATGGTTCTTTTTTACATATTCTTTTGCAAAATGATGCGTAAAAACATCTAACCTAACACTCTCCCATACTATAGGCGCTTGACGTTGTATCTCATTTAAAAACTTTTCTTTTTCATTTAAATCACCAGAAGCATCCATATAACCAGCATTAACCGGCACTCCACTTCTCTTATCATTAATAATGAACGGAAAAACATCCCAGCTACCAAAGGCTGCCACTTTCCCCTTATAACCATTAGACATGTTCGCTGTTTCTAAGATGGTACTATTCTTATTGTAATTTTTATCATTACTGTCTATATTTTCATCATCAGCTTTACCCGTTAAAATCTCATTATATCCTGGGTAAGAAAATAGCATTTTATTGGTGAGGTCTACTTTACTTCCTTTTGTTCTATTCCCATGTAATTGACCTTCTTTGGCAATGGTATTCCAGAAAAATGGCATCAGTAATTTTCTGTTTTCTTCTAAAGAGCTTCCCATAAATTTACTGGTTAATAGCTCCTTGTTTTCAGTATAGTCGCTATTTAACAAGTTAGTATCCATGCCAGTAAATACATCTTGCCAACGTACCCCATCTAATGTAATCAAAAACACATTTGGATTCTTGTCTTGCTGCGCTTTTATTGACATAGAAGTCAATAACATGATAATAGCAGTTACTTTAAATAATCTTTCCATAAGTAATTTAATTATTAGTTTTAAATGATTGTATTGTAGACCAGTCACTCCAGTTTAAATGTTGATCTCTATAACGAACACGCCAAAAATAAGAGGTGTTTGGTTGTAATCTTCTAGTAGGTTCATCGGTTAAATCATCACCTTTTTGACGGTTTTCCAAATAATACCAATTTTCAGATTGCTTCCAGCTATCCAACACCAAATTAGTAAAATCATCAGTAGTAGAAATCTGCCAGTGCGAAGCTGCATGATAGGCATTCTCAAAAGTACTTTCAAAAGGTTCTGCCTTTAACATACCTCCTGTAAATTCTATTACTTCATTTGGTGAAACAGCTATTGGAATATTTGGTTTATGCTCATTGGCATATATAGTTATCTCATCGGTCTGTTCGTTTTCTCGAAATACATTTTCATTACCCCGACTAATTCTTATTATGGTGAATTTTGGGTTTGTTTTATCACCATCTACCTCAACCATAACAAAACCGTATTCATCTTGGGTTACACTAAATTCATCATAATCCCTACCTTCAAATTCACCCCAATTATCAATTGCTCCGCCTGCCGTTGCAACATTAACCCATAAATGTTTATGGTCTTTAGATTGCCCACGAGAATAGCCATGCGTATGTCCAAAAAAGTGAAGACTTGGTTTTCCTGTTTCTGTTGTAAACTCCTCTAACATTTTCACCACTTTACCTGAAGATTCTTCTTCACCAGGAATCCATAATTCCGATTTGTGTGGATGATGTAATTGCGCAAAAACAAAATCAATATCCTCGTTTTTCGCTGTTTCTTCAAGTAAGGATTTCAACCACGCAAATTGCTCACGGCTATCTCTATAGCCTTCATTTGAATTCAGTCCTATTATTCTGGTATTTCCATAATCTTTATACCACCAATGCTCTGCATATGCTGGTGTTCCGTTTTTAGGAAGGCTGAAATATTTGAAATAGAAGTTAGAATTACGCTCGTGATTACCCAAAACAGGATACACAGGTACTTCTGAAAATAAATTTTTCGCAGGTTTAAAAAAATCATTTTGCCATTGCTCATATTTTGCCCCGTTCTCCACCAAATCTCCAGGGACTAAAACCAATGCTAGATCATCTGGCACCTCGTTACCGTATTCCGATTTTAAAAATGGTACTATCCCCTTATTTACTATTTCATTGAACTTATCAGGGTTCTGATGATCTATTTGCATATCACTCATTGCCAATAGATTGAATGATTCATGATCACTTGCAAATGGAGGAGTTTTAAACTGATAGATATCTGATAATAACTTACCCGTTTTTACTCTATAAAAATATTCCGTAAAACGTTTTAGCCCTGTAATATTCACTTCATGAATACGAGCTTTGGTAAAATTAATATCATTAGCAACACCCGTAGCTTTTTTGCCCAATTTAGGAGAAGTTCCATATTCAACTACACTCTCTTCTCCCATAGAAGTCTCCCACATAATAGTCATTTCGGTGGGACTTGCATTTTGTAAATAGGGTTGTACCACAAAAACAACCTTATCTTGTGCATATGTTGCAGCCCCTATTAATAAGATAGCCACCCAAATAAATTTAAGTATTTTCATAACTGTTTAATTACTGACGCGATATAGCGCATTATCTAATATTTGAATTGCATCTTTTAATTCTTTGCGAGAAATAGTCAATGCCGGTGCCAATTGCAGCACATTGCCTGCAGAAACCTTAAAGCTTAATCCATTATGAAGGCATTCATACATTACCTGTTCCGCTTGATGTATTGCTTTCTCTTTAGTATCCCTATTGGTTACCAGCTCTATTCCCCATAACAATCCACGACCACGAACATCACCGATCAAGTCATATTTATCTTTTAAAATAGTCATTGCAGTACACATGGTCAATGAGTCACCCGCAATCTTATGCAAAATTTTCTCTTCCACAATAATTTCCAAGGTTGTCAATGCAGCTATTGCACCTAGTGGACTCTTCTCATGGGTGTAATGTCCCAATGATATATCCGAAAAATTATTATACCGATCTCGGGTTACAATTGCCGCTTGTGGAAAAATGCCTCCTCCTAATCCTTTTCCCAAACACAGAATATCTGGTTCTATTCCATAATGCTCGAAAGCGAACATTTTTCCTGTTCTGCCCAATGCAATAGGTATTTCGTCTAAAATGAGAACAACTCCATATTTATCACATAAGGCACGGGCTTCTTGCCAAAATTCAACCGAAGGCAATTGCACATCTGTGTTACGCACTGTTTCTGTTATAAAAGCACCGATATCACCTTCTTTGGCGAACACATATTCTAAATGCTCTAAACATTTGCTTTCGTTACCTTCAAAAATTCCACGATAGGTTACCGGTGGCGGTATTCTTTCAACACCCGGCATCATAGGTCCCATATACTCCCTAAATACAGCTTCACCACCCACACTAATTGCATCAAGTGAAGCACCATGAAACGAATCCCAAAATGATACTACCTTAAATTTACCGGTAATAGCGCGCGCTAATTTCAACGCAATACCTATTGCCGAGCTTCCATTAGGTGTCATTAAGACTCTGTTCAAATCTGAGGGAAGCAAAGAAGTCAGCTTTTCCGCAAATCGGATAGCAGGCTCATTGGTATATCTTCTTGTTGAAAATGTAAGTCCCTGTAATTGTTCCGTTAAACATTGTACTAATTTTGGATGCGAAAAACCCAATTGGTGCACATTATTTCCATGAAAATCAAGATATTTTTTACCCGATATGTTTTCAATATATGCACCATTGCAATTATCTAATACATCTAAACAAGGTGTAGACAAGGCTTGATGAAAAAAGTAACGGGCATCTTTTTCTAAAAGTTGCAACGTCTTCGCATCAGTAATACCCGCATGCCATTCTTTCCTTGCCTTCGTACCATTAATATCACCTTCTGTACGCCTATTCTGTGATTTATCTTGCTTCATAAGGTCCGAATTGTGCTGTTATTTCTCGCTTCACCGAAGTGTCGTCAAGAATAAAAATAGTGTATGATTTCCCTTCTGGATGCACACGAAGTACAATATGTCCGTTCTGACTTTTATATTGATTCAACCGATCACCAATTACATCTTTATTTGCTTGCAACATTACATTTGAAAAGATATCGCGCTGCCCCGGATACAGTTTTTCAGAGGTGATACGCCTTAAAACTTCATCACCCGGATGGTCTGATGACCAATTTTGCTGAATCCAAACTCTAGGTCTTAGCGAACGAACATAGTACGTATTTTGAGAATCACGATTACCATGATGATTCAATGTTGCCACATCAACGGCTCCTATAACAGGTGCAATATTGGCTTCTATAGAATTCATATCTGTTCCGCCAAAATCGTTCACGCCACTTATATCTCCGCCTGTAAAGTAATCGAACGCTCCGTAGCTGATTTTTATACCGGTGCTCAACGGATTTTCACCTGGGTAAATACCATTGGAAAAAAGTGCTAGCGTATCATTATCGATTCCTGTCCATATGGTACCGTTAACAGCAATGTTGCGGATCTGAAATTCTGGAAATTTATTGGGGTTATTTACTAGTGCTATTTGATTTTTTTGACCAGCGACCAATTGCTCGTGAACCATTCCTGTTTTATGCTTTTTAACCTCTAAAAACTTCCAATAATTTTTAAGGGTTGGTACCATACCGTAGATATCGCTTGTAAACCGTTCTTGGTTTTGGATAGCGTAATCCTTTAAATTAATTGGATATGAAAACCCTCTATCCAACATCTTATTAATAGGTATAGTATGACCTACTTCGGTAATACCGGTAAGCAAATAATCTCCATCAGAAGCCTTCAACCTCAAACTATCCAACTCACCAAAATGATCATCGTGGTAATGAGTAATCAATGCATAATTCAACTGTTTTTTATATCCTTTTGGAAAAAACTGCTGTATATAATCTATAAGCCAACCTGGAGCCGATTTATTAGTATTAGGCATACGTTGCGCATTTCGTGCAGATAAAGTTCTTGGGTGCTTCTCTGACGTATCGCCCGCATCAATCAACAATGTAGTACCATCTGGTAAAATTGCAAAAGCAGCATCTCCCCTACCCGTATTGATGTGGTGAATATATAACATACCTTCTTCCCAAGATGGCAGCTGCTCACCATTACTTTGGGCCGAACACAATGCTGAAATAAAGAGTATAAAAACCAAACTTAGATGTCTATAATTTTTCAAGTCTAGTTCTTTCTTAAAAGGTTCGTAGACAAAATTTGGTTAGGCATTTTATCGCTATTTACATATACATCTAACCAACCATCTCCACCGCCATTAAACCATAACATTTCTATGGTATGATTACCTTTTTCTAAATCAATACTCCCGTTTTTTGTTCTAACACCATGATCACCATCATTATCAACTACCAAAGCTCCATCTATAAATAGTTTGCTGCCGTCATCTGAGCGAATAGCAAATTCGTAGTTATCTTCTTCTTCGATTTTAAGATTACTGGTAAATTTGAATAAAGTGTTTGGCTTTATGTGCGACCGGACTTCTACTGATGAAAATTCAAAAGTATTACCCTTTGCATCTGGTTTTCTATTTCCTATAGATGGAATAAAAGACAAGTTATCTAAATGAAAAACCTCAAAATCAATAGGCTTTACAAGAGCTACCGGTTTTATTCTGAAATAAGCCTCATTTACTGGACTACTTAGTTTCCCATCAACGAAAACGGCACTCTTTACCACTGTATTTTCCTTAAGTAAAACAGAGGAAGTAAACGTTTCGGAGTTACTTTTTGGCATGGCACCATTGAGTGTGTATTTAATTTCGCCCTTATCATTAGGATTTTTTAAAATAAGCTCTGCGGAATCATTATACAATCCGCCTTCAGAAGAATACCCTTTAGCATGCATCCCTAATTCCGGTTGTTTTAACTGCACTAGGATAGGATACTTATCAATCACTTTTTCACCCTCAAAGGCTTCAATAACCGGTTTACCGATCCAAGCACGTGGTGTTTCAATTTGCAATGCATATGCTACTGTTGCCGCATTATCATATTGATATACCGGATACTTTATTTGATAGTTCTTTCTTATACCTTTACCCCATACAATAAAAGGTATCTCTATTTCATCTAATGACTCGCCGCCGTGACCTTTTCCTGTTCCACCATGGTCGGAGCTAATTATGACCATTGTGTTTTCTGCCATGTCTGACTCTGCAATTGCTTTCATAACCTCTGCCAATAATGAATCTGCCTTTTCAACAGAAGTATAGTATTCTTTTGTACCATGCCCATATTCATGACCAGCGTGATCTATATGATCAAAGTGAATAAACGTAAACAGTGGATTTTTCACTTTTATATAGCTACTGGCATTTACGGCAGTTTCTTCTTCCGTTACTGGGTGCTCATCAAAGTCCACATCACTTTTTTCAAACAGTCTGCCAAAACCACCCCAGTGATAAATAGCACCAATTTCTCCAGCACTTTTTTGTTCACGTATTAAATGAAAAATAGATGGAAATAAAAACGGTTCGCTTTGTGTAACCGCGGGTAAGACAAAATTATCCCGTTCCCAAGAATTTGAGGTAATACCATGTTGTTCTGGTCCGGCACCCATAATCATGGAAGCCCAATTAGTACTAGAACTTGTTGGCAATACAGATCTTGCATGCATAGTAGATGCCCCTTCTACCATTATTTTATCAAAAGTAGGTGTATTGGCTTGTTGTAATCCGTCAGGACTTAACCCATCAAACCCTATTACTACAACATGGGTTGGATTGCTACTTAGATCATCTAATTTATCATAATTACAAGACCATAGGGAGGTCATCCCTATGGTCAGTAAAAAAATTGGTATAAATCTCACTAAGATTTTAAGATCCACGTGCTTAATAAACATCCCACCAAAGTTTGGTATTAATATTATCTGCACCCATGTTTTGAACAGCAGCGTTATAATTTTCACTGTTTGTAGATTTTACAGAATTTGGGTATTGAAAACGAACTGGAACCCGACCATCATTAACAGCATCTGGACCAGGCGTCACCTCTGGCATACCAGTTCTTCTCCAATCTGACCAGCCTTCAAAACCGGTATAGAAAAGAGAAATCCATTTTTGAAGTGCAATTTTAGCTAAGTTATCATCGGAATCACCTGTAAAAGCTACAGCATCTTGTGCTACATATGCGTCAAGATCTGTAGCCTGCATTGCATTGGTAATATCTGACCATCCGCCTGCAGCAACTCTTTCCGTATAATACTCAAAAGAAGCTTTAATTCCATTTTCATAGTACATTGCTGCATCACCAGAAGTTATGAATCCTCTTTCTGCTGCTTCAGCTAAAATAAACTGTAGCTCAGAGTAACTCATAATAATTGTATGTGAAGCTGTAGCTGAAGCTTCTTCTGGATTACATGCTCTACATCCTAGTAAAATACCTAATCTAGAAATAAAGTTAGATCCAGACTCATCAGGGTTTCCCGTAGGACTGTATCCTAAAGCAGCCTCATCATCTAATCCGTTTGGCATACCTACATAATCATCAAAATCTTCAGAGAAAATTCCTTTTTCAGAATTTGAAGTGGGTTGTGCAAAAACATACAAACGGTTATCCCCTAACTCTTTTAAACGTTTCTCTAAAGTCTGGCTTAAACGAACCTCATCAAAACTACCACTACGGGTATCATATTTAGGTTGTGGATTATCAGAATTCCATTCCACGAAAGTCATATCATCGTTACTTTCAAAAATTGGATATAATGAAGGATTACTTGTTATTTGGGTCATACCTGCAACTGCAGTTGCATTATCAACATCACTGATACGCATTAACAAACGTAGTCTAAGGGAGTTTGCAAATTTTCTCCATTTTGCAATATCACCATCGTAGAAAATATCACCCGAAATATTATCAGCATCGGTCAACAGCGTATTCGCCATTTCCAAATCTGACAGAATACCAGCATAAATAGTACTTTGAGCATCAAAAACAGGTGTTACATTTCCGTTTTCGATACCACTAGTGGCTTCTGAATAAGGAACATCGCCATACGCATCGGTAACATAAGAGTATATCCAAGATTTCATTACCAAAGCAACCCCATAGTAATTCTGTGCATCTTCATTTTCCCTAGTATCCCTAATGATATTTTCCACATCACGTAAAGATGCATAGGCATTATCATACGGATCGCCAGAAGGTGACCAATTATAGGTATCGCCACTAGTAAACTGTAATCGTGCGCCATATTGTACTACGGTAAAACCTTCTTCCCAACCTTGACTGCCCCAATTGTATGCCATCTCTCTTTGAATGCCCGGCAACAATAGTTCTGGTTGTGCAGAAGCGGGATAATTAGGATTAATATTGATCGTTTCAAAATCCTCGGTACAGCTTACCGCCATAACTAGGGTAAATATTATTACTAATGTTTTTTTCATGATTTCTTTATTTTATTGTAGCTACTTCTATTAGAAATTAACCTGTAAGTTGAAGGTAAACGAACGCGAACTTGGGTAAGACATATTCTCAATACCTGGCTGCAACGTACCACCAGATACACCCACAGTCTCAGGATCAAAATGAGGATTTTCTGTCCACAATATTAAGTTTCTACCCGTTACAGAAATACGAGCATTGCTAATAGGCAATTGTTGAATCATTTTCTGAGGGAAAGAATACCCTAAAGAAACCTCACGCAATTTGGTGTAAGAAGCATCATATTTAGCAGCTTCCACATTATCTCTTTCGTAATATCTATTGTTGAATGTTCTAGCATCTACATTTACGGTATTGGGCGTATACACCGGACTCTCAGCCGTTCCTGTATTTACAACACCTTCTGCCACTATACCTGTTTCTCTACCCACCAAGGTTTCTTGTAATTGACCAGAAGTACTACCAATAGTTTTGGTTCTAGAAACTACAATACCACCTTGTCTGGTATCTATTAAAAATCCAAGATCTATATTCTTATACTTAAAGGTATTCTGCATACCCAAAGTAAAATCTGGAGCATAATCCCCTTGATACACCAAATCATCCGTACGCTCAGGTATACCTTGGTTGTTAATGATCATTTGACCGAAATACTCGCTATTTTCATCTTCTACTCTTTGAAAACCCCTACCGTAAATTGCACTGATAGAACCACCCTCACGAGCTTGAATAAATGCTCCGTTTGACTCGGTCAAGGTAAATTGAATGTCATCACCTAAATCGGTCACCTCACTTTTATTGGTAGCAAAGTTGAAGGTTGAGCTCCATTTAAAATTATCTGTCAATACAGGCACAAAATTGGCAATCGCTTCAAAACCATAATTACGAACCTCACCTGCATTGATCAATTGACTACTGTAGCCACTGGCTATATCTGTACTGATATTGATGATTTGGTTTTTGGTTGCGCTATCATAATAGGTAAGATCCAAATTCACCCTACTTTGAAAGAAACGAAGATCTAATCCAAATTCATAAGAACCCGTAATCTCCGGTTTTAAATCGGCATTGGGTATTAAAGAAGATTCCGTTAAGATTGGCGTAGAACCATCAAAAGGAGTTTCATTTTGATAAAAGCTACGAAGTCTGTACGCATCTGTATCATTACCGACCTCTGCATAGGCCGCCCTTACTTTAGCAAATGAAACCCATTCTGGCATATTGAAAATATCACTTGCGATGGCACTTAATGTAACCGAAGGATAGAAATAAGAATTATTCCCCTCTGGCAAGGTGCTAGACCAGTCATTTCTACCGGTAACATCCATAAACAAAACATTGTCATATGAAAAACGTGCATAACCGTACAAACTGTTGATTCGTTTTTCGCTATTGTTAGAACTTACTTGTACAGCCTGTCTACTATTATTAAAAGAATAAACCCCTGGATTAATTAATTGTGGTGCTACACTTTTGGTAAAATCTTGCTTTTGACGAAGTTGATTTCCGCCAGCAGATACATTAAGTTTAAACTTTTCTCCTAAGTTTTTGTCATAGCTCAATAAGACATCAGAGTTACTTTCCTCAAAGAAAATATTATCTTCTTGATAAGTTCCAAAAGGAAAACGTTGCGTACTAAAAGCTCTTTTACGAACTCTAAAGTCTCTATAGAAATCACGACCGCTACGCAATAACAACTTCCAGTTTTCATTAATATCATAGGTAAGACTTACATTACCGAAAATACGGTCCTTGTCTTGTGCATTAGTATTCTCATACATTGTAAAATAAGGGTTATCGTGGTAATTGTAGTTGTAATTGAATTGTTGTGTACCCTCTAAACCTGGCTGCCAGTAATCTCTAAGATTATTCGTGTTTAACTGTCGTCCGTACCATATAAAAAGATACATTATACTTTCGGTACCATAACCTACAGCAGGTCTGTTATCACTATCTGTTTTTACATAGTTAATATTGGCATTCACTTTTACTTTATCAGACACATTCATAGTACCGGAAAAGCTTAACGTGTTTCTTTTTAAATCTGTATTTGGCAATGTACCCTCTTGATCTAGGTTCTGAAAGGATAACCTCATATTACCCATTTCTCCACTTTTAGAAATAGCGATACTGTTGGTCTTAGTAATACCTGTCTCAAAGAAATCTTTTGTATTATCAGGTTGAGAAACCCAAGGGGTAGGAATAATATCCGCATCACTTACAAAAGTGTCACCACCACGAGTACCGTCTGTTCTAGGAGAATCAAATTGTGGAATCATCAATCCTGTATCCAATCTTGGCCCCCAGCTTTCATCAACACCATCTGCAATACCAGAGCCACTACCATCTACGAAAGCAAATTGTTGATTATTCCCTTGACCATATTCATTTTGCCAGTCTGGCAACATCAAAACATTTTCAATAGTAACACCCGTATTAAATGAGATACCTAGTTTACTACTTTGAGATTTTCCTTTTTTTGTAGTAATAATAATAGCACCGTTGGCAGCTCTAGAACCGTAAAGTGCCGCTGCAGCAGGACCTTTTAGAACGTTGATAGACTCTATATCTTGCGGATTGATTTCTGAAGCACCATTACCGTAATCTACACTTTGTGTACCAGAACCACTAGAACCTACAATTTCATTACTGATGGGAGTACCGTCTACAATAAACAATGGTGAGTTACCATTGATGTTCAATGAAGCATCACCACGAATAGATACTCTAGCCGAGCCACCTAAACCTGTTGGACTGTTGGTAATTTGTAGACCAGCAACTTTACCTGACATACTGTTTAACAGGTTTGGTTCTCTTGCTTGCACCACTTCGTCATTGTTCAGTTCTTGAGAGGCATAACCTAAAGATTTCTTTTCTCTTTCAATACCTAAAGCCGTAACAACAACCTCATCTAATTGTTGAGAGTCTGGCTCCAATGAAATAATTGTAGCGCTTTTTCCTGTTACATCAACTTCTTTTTTAATGTAACCTATATAGGATACCAGTAAAATATCGTTTGAACCGGTTAGTTCAATACTAAAGTTACCATCAAAATCCGTGGCAACCCCATTTGAAGTTCCTTTAACCACCACAGTAGCACCGGGTAATGGAACTTGGTTTTCATCTAACACAGTTCCCGTTAGCATAGATTGGGAATGTGCTACAAAACTTGCTAAAACAGCAACCATTGTAATTAATAATGTTCTTTTCATTTTATTCGTATTTGTAAACTTTGGTTTGTTAGTTCAGCAAATATCTAAATGAAAATTGAATGAAAACAGTTATGTATATTAAGCAATTGCAACCATTACAAGCACAAGGTTAGCAAAAAGTTAGTTAAACATTATTTACAAATATGCAAAACGTTAGTTTTATGTAAACCTCCTTTAAAATAGATGTTAGCAGCCACATCCATTTACAAGAAAAGATAAATTTTAATTTTCATTATGTTTGTAGGAGAACACATATGAATGGATGATTATCTTATTGGAATAGGAAAACGAATCAAGGAAATTCGTAAAAATGGAAATTTGACTATTAGTGAAATTGCCATAAGAGCTGGCGTTACTGCCGGACTCATATCTAGAATTGAAAATGGGAGAACTATACCCTCTCTACCTGTTCTTTTAAAAATTATAAGTTCTTTGGATGTGGAGGTCACCGATTTCTTTAACGGACTACCACAATCTAATGGTGCTAATTTTATAGTTTCCAGAAAAGAAGATAATTTAACTATAGAGAAAGAGGATGACGCCGTAGGATTTTCATATTCCCATATTTTTGAAAAACAATTGAATACAATTGGTTTTGAAGCGGTATTGCTACACGTACACCCTAATTCTAAAAGAGAAAAAGTAAATACAGATGCTTTTGAATTTAAATATATGTTGTCTGGTGAATGCTATTATTTAATTGATGACGAAGAAGTACTTTTAAAGGAAGGCGATTCCATTTTCTTTGACGGGAGAATTTCACATGTACCTGAGAACAGGAGTAAAAGTACTGCAACAATGTTGGTTCTCTACTTCTTTATTTAGGTGCCAAAACACTTCAAAAGTTCTTGACATATTTAATTTACAATGAAAATATTATAATATAAGCACTTGAATTTACTTTGTTTCTATCCTAAAGCAATTACAATAACTACATAAATTTTATAAGATCATTAAGTCCTGCTAAACTATCTAAAACATAGGTAGGATTTGCGCTTAACAACTGCTTACGGGTATGAGCGCCCGTAGTCACGCCAATAGTTACACCACAATTAGCATTTTTACCTTCTTCAATATCAATAATAGAATCCCCAGCTTTTAGTATAAACTTTTCATCATGAACATTTAACTTCATCATGGCCTCCACTATCATATCAGGATTTGGCCTACCCATGACCACATCATCTGCAGTGACAAGTACATCATACTCCGTACCCAATTTCCATTTCATTTTATCCAATAATAATTGAGCGGTATTGGAGTCGTATCCAGTATTTAAAGCCACCTTTATTCCGCTTTTCTTAAGAGCATAGAGCATTTCTTTTACCCCTTTATAACTAGTAACATTTAAATTTTTGTAAGCATCGACCAACAACATTTTAAAATCCTCAAAAATAGAGGTAGCCATTTCACTATCGAAACACCCAATTTCAGCGGCTATAATATCCTTAATTGCTTGGTGCTTTTCTTTACCGGCACCATGCTCTAAAACAAAATCTAAGTCTAACTGAAAACCTCTTTGATTAATAGCTTTTTGTAATGTTTTATAAACGATGTTATCCTCATTGACAACTGTACCTGCCATATCAAATACGGCCAATTTAATTATATGCATGCTAAATATTAAAAATTTGATTAATGTTATGCTTTGCGAATCCTGCGCTTCCTGTCATTCCTTTACCCCCTATTCCCGTAACTATATGAATATTTCTATCTATGGTCCTTTCAAAAATATCTGAGTTTTTGCATTGAGAGTACATACCAAACCAACGCTGGTTTATTTCATAGGTCGGAAGTTCAAAAATCTCTTTTGCTTTTTTAATCATCAGGTTATCAATCTCCATATTGAGGTCAAAACCTAAATCGTCTATGTTTTCCGCGTCTGCATATTCATGAGAATCACCTAATATTACGCTTCCATCCATAGCCTGTTTGAACAATATATGTACCCCCCATTTTTTCTCAGGACTTTCTAATAGTTCTTTAGATTTAATTTTAAGGTAAGATGGGCATTCGGCAAATGCCTCATAACGTCTAATTGAGAGACCCGTTAAAACGGATCCCGGAATTTTATAATTCTCCTGTGGCTTTGTTTGCATCATTTGCAGTTTCGAAATCTCAAGATCACTTGTAGCAAATAGCTGTGGATACAAGGTTTTAAAATCACTGCCATTACAAATAATAACTTTAGAAGACAGTAACATTCTACCATTTGCCAATTGCGTGGTTACTTCGTTACCAAGAGCATAACATTCTATTACTTTAGATTGGTAAAATATGCTTAATCCTTTTTTCTGTAAATACTTATGAATACGCCCAATCATAGTTCGTGGTTCTACCGTTATTTCTTCTGGAAAAAACAACCCCGCTTTTACATAATTCTCGTTCAAACCAGGATATCTGCTTAAACATTCTGCTTTGGTAAACAGTATAGATGTATATTCATTTATACGATTAATTTCTCGCAACTCTTCAATTAACTGTACCTCTTCTTCATTACTTGCCAGGTAGATAGATCCTTCTTGGCGAACTGTAATATTAAATTTCGCATGAATTTTTTTGTAGATTTTTAAACTCTTACGACCATATTCTTGCCACTTGGTATTCATACCAGAAGGAACAACCTGACCAAAATTACGAACCGTAGCACTTTTAGGCATACTATCCTTTTCCAATAATGCTACCTTGAGTCCTTTCTTCATGGCATGATATGCATGAAAAGTACCAAGCACACCACCACCTACAACTACTAAATCATAATCTATATCAGCCATTTATCATTGGTATTTTAATTTCAAATTCTATTTGGGTTCGTTTATATTTCTTTTGAAAATATGCCATGGAAATGATAGATATAGCAACACCCATGATAGCGATTAGATATGTTGAACCCATAAAAAATTGTATCCAAGAACTATTTGATTGCCCGAAATTCTTATAAAGCAATACCGCCATACTCCCTAAATACCCAAAGGAATCTGCTATATAAATTAAATAGCCCGCATTACCCTCAATTTTGAAAGTTGCAATCATTCTATCAAAGAATATACAGTTGAATGGCACATAACAAGCATAAAGTCCAAAACCTATAAGCACCATCCAGTTTACCGGTGAAATGGCTCCTTGCTGAAACAAAAAGGTAGATACACCTACAAGAATACTTGCCGAAATTAAGAGGAAATGAAACCCTATAAATGCCTTGAAATTATTTTTTATAACTCCGAATAGTCCCAATATAATCAGAACTGAAAATGCAATTGGAAGTTCTGATAATGTATAAATAGATGCATCACCTGCATACCCTACACTATCCCATAATTCTCTGGAAAAATTATCCCTAAAATCACGTAATGAAGTTAAAGCCGTATAGAAAATTACCAAAATTATAATTGGAAATGAGAATCGGATCAATACCCGTTTTCGATCTGCAGCACTCATTGGTTTTCTCTTTTTTCTAAGTTGAATGTCTTCATCAGTAGGTGCTGGAAGCTTTTTTAGAAAATACAAACAGATAAAAAAAGGCAACAAAAAAAGCCCTCCAGTAGCAGCAGGCATCCAAAATTCAGAAATACCATAGGTTGTCATGAGCCATAAGCCAACCGACTTCACCGCACCACTAGAAACAATGAAACTTGAACACAGAATGATACTTAATATTTCGGTCATTTTTCTACCCTCAAGATAAGAGAAGGTGATTCCCCAAATCATCCCCAAGGAAAGACCGTTAAAGAAAAATAGTATACAATTATAAGGTCTAGGAACAAAACCGAATAAAATAAGGGTCAACTCTGCGAATAATATCATACCCGTTAAATATGCTACACGGTGTTTCGATTTTAAACCTGAAACCACCCGGATACCAATAAACTTAGAAAGCATATAACCGACTACTTGTGCAAGAATGAGCATAATTTTATAGTCGACACCAAAGAGTAACTGATTTTCAAAAGTAGCAACGGAAAAAGGTTTTCTAAAAGCATACATACAAAAGTAGAGTCCGAATGAAGCCAGTGCACCATTCAAAAGAACTGTTGTATTTAGTTTAGAAATTTTTAATAACCTCATTTGTTTACTAATAGTAAATTATAGAGGCAATATTCTAAAATTATTTACTATTAGTAACTTTTTAAGTGTTATTAGATGGTTATAAAAAGGGGTAGATTATGTTAAACCTCAGCTTTGCAGAGGTAATTGTTATATCCTATTTTTAATTATAAAAACTACTCAATACAACCTTTTTCTAGGTTAAAATAAAACTGTAAATTTCCATTATACACATAAAAAAAACGGCAAGAAAATTAATTCTTGCCGTTTAAACCTATTAATAATTCGAATTTAATACCCTTGGTTCTGCACCAAGAAACCTTCTATACCAGAGGCGCCATCAACGGCACTTTGCGGTATTGGAAAAAGTCTGTGATTTACATCAGTATCCGTTTTGTCTGTCCAAGTATCTTCATACTTTCCAAATCTAATTTGATCTGATCTTCTAAAACCTTCCCAGTACAATTCAAAACCACGCTCACGGAATAAATCATCAGCGTTAATTGAAGATAATGGAGCGGGAGTTTGATCAGGACGAGCGGTTCTTGATGTTCTTACAATATTTACATCTGCCAAAGCACCAGCAGAATCTCCGTTTCTTAATTTAGCTTCTGCTCTCATCAAATAAATTTCAGCAAGCCTCATCAATACTAAATCAACACTACTGTTACCGTTACCATTTGGTGAAGTACGGCTAAATTGATATTTAGAAACTCTATACCCCGTATTATGCAATGACCCTTCATTTGTAAAATCTATTGCTAAAGTATGATCTACATAACCTACGTCTCTTGCATCGCTATTCCCTTTCGTCTGTCTAACCGGTAATATCTTTACAGTACCATCGTCACAAGTTAAAAATTGACCATCATCACCTTTTCTAGGCCCCCATTGAATACCACGAAGAATACCTCTATCCATTTCAAAGGTTACTGCGTCAACACAATAGAAACTATCATCTGTTTCTGTTTCCAACAACTTATCACGTCCTTCCAAATCTGCTAGCTGAGCATCGGGAACCAACGTATTTCTTTGATAAAAACGGGAATCTGCTGCTGCAGGATCTACATCGCCGTTTGCATCTACCCATGTTTGATAAAAATCAGTTGTAATGGCAGGGCCATCCGTACCATCTGCACTAGGCCATTCCGGTCTTGGAAACATAGCTCCTGCAATAGACCAATATGCCCATCTACTATGCTCTCTAGTTAAAACACCACGCTGATCCAAAGCAAATATTAATTCTGGATTAGAATTATTTTCATCATTGAACAATTCAAAATATTCTGGTGATAAAGAAAAATCTCCTGAATTAATTATACTGTTCGTATAAGAAATTACTTGGTCCATATCTGCCTGTGTAAAATCCGGGGTTCCGTAAGGATCACGATAAACCGCAGCATTTAAATTTAACCTAGCCAAGAAACCATATACGGCAGATTGTGTCATTCTACCCGGACCTTTATCCGTATTGATGACATCTACCACAGATAACAATTCACTTTCAATGTAGTCAATAGCATCTTGTGTTCTTAATACCTCAGAAAGTTCTTCAGATGATTCTTTCTTAAGCACAATCCCCCAACTATCTAACAATAGCATGTTCAGATAAGCTCTAAGCGCTTTCATTTCATACAAAGCACCAGCTGCTTCCGCATCACCTTCGTCTGCTAAAGGCGTCAACACTTCTATTGCTGCCAAAGTTCTTGAAATATTGGTTGTAAGCTCATTCCATCCACTGGAAATTAAATCATTTGTTGGAGTGAAATTATGGCTATGCGCTGCCAAAAATTTACCGCCATCAAACCAATCTGATCCACCACGATAAGGCAAAATTGCTTCATCTGATGGTATTAATTGAAGTCCGTAATAATTGGTATGTCTCCAGGTCCATGAGATATAGCCATATGCAGGTGCAATTGCCCCGCTAATTACTTCTGCCTGAGCACCTGTTAACGATTCGTCTAATAATTCTTCGTCTAAATCCGTACAGCTCCAAGTCAAAAAAGACGCTAGGAACAAGGATGTTATAATTAGTTTATTTTTCATTTTGAAACTATTTTTTTCTTTAAAAGGATACGTTTAAGCCAAACAAGATTGTTCTTGATGAAGGATAGGTGTACCTATCAATACCAAAAGTCTGTATACCATCTACTTCACTACCAGTATTAACTTCTGGGCTATACCCAGTATAATCAGTTATCGTAAATAAATTTTGACCAGTTAATGAAAATCGGATATCGCCTACATATTTATCCAAGCCAATTTTACTAGCTAAAAGAGTATACCCTAAAGTAGCATTGTTCAACCGCAGGTAAGCGCCATCTTCTAAGTACCGTGTAGATACCTCGTTTGAATTACTTACATCTTCATCAAGAAATTGAATAGCGAAATCTGTAGTATTCAAATTTCTACTCAATTGCCCTTTTGAAAAAGAAGACATTGCCGTATGGTTGTAAATCTTATTACCAGATACACCGTTAAAATTAAATCCTAAGTCAAAATTCTTATAATCGAAATTCAAGTAAAACGCATATGTAAAGTCTGGCGCAGCACTACCTGCTGCAATACGGTCATCATCTAAGATTTCACCATCACCATTTACATCTCTAAATTCATTTAAACCATCTGCTCCAATACCTATAAACTCTTTCATATAGAAAGTACCAATAGCTTCATTGTTTAAATAACCATTGATCGTAGCCCCAGTCTGCCCAGCACCTTGTGCCGAACCTGTAGTAATAATAGCGAATGGAGAATCTGTAACCTCATTTTTAATAAACGTAGCGTTACCACCAATATTAAAAGAGAAATCTGAACCGATCATTGTTCTATAATCTAAAGCGAATTCTACACCTGAGTTATGAATTTCTAAATCCTCTAAGTTGGTCCAAATCTTTTCGGTAGGCTGAATAGGATCTACTCTATTTGCAAACAAAACAACATCGGTAGAAACCTTATTAAAGTAATCTACGGTACCTGTTATCTTATTATTAAACAATCCAAAATCCAAACCAATATTTGTCTGTGTAGCTACTTCCCATTTTAAGTTAGGGTTTGCTGTACGAGCAGGTACAGTACCAAAAGGATAACCATCTAATGTGGTTGCACTATCATCTAAAGGATAGGTATCGTTATCACTTTTACTATCTGTATAACTTGCTAGGGAGACTTTATTATCAATACCTTCTTGATTTCCTGTTTGTCCCCAACTAAGGCGAAGTTTTAAGTTATTTACAACATCGCTTTCTGCCAAGAAATTCTCTTTGCTAATATTCCATCCTAAAGCAACCGACGGGAAATATCCGTATTTATTATTTGCCCCAAACTTAGAAGAACCATCTGCACGCATTGTAGCCGTTAACAAGTACTTATCTTGGTAGCCATAATTTAACCTACCAAAGAAAGACTGCAATTCATTTTTCTCTGCTGTAGAAATTAAGCTTGTAGGAAACTCTTGACTACTTATTTGATCTTGATATCTTGGATCAATATCATTATCTGCAAAGCTCTCTAATTCGAACTTTTTTTGCTGAAATAATACTTCTTGATATGAATGACCAACTAAAATTGTAGCACTATGCTCACCTTTATCAAAAGTATAGGTCAACGTATTATCTATTTGAGTGTTTTCATTCGTTGTTACCCATGAATTTAAATACCCTTGATTTAAATCTTCTAATAATGCATAAGGAGAACGCTGTTGATCGCGGTTTGTAGAAGAATAATCTACACCTAGACTAAGTTTATAAACCAAACCCTTTACAATTTCTACAGATGGGGAAATATTTGCTAATATGCGATTACTATTAGATTCATCTAAATAAAGATCGTCACGAACTAACGGATTTAATCTGTTATCATTTAACAACGTAGGAGAACCATTGGTATATAACGGAATAGTAGGATTCAACTCTAACATATCTGTCACAGTAGCGCTGGCATCTGGTCTATTGTTCAAAGTTCTAGAAGCGGTTAGGTTTAAATCTACATTCAATTTACCATCAAAAGCTTTCTGATTTAAGTTTAAACGACCAGAATATCTTTTTAATGAGCTGTTCGCAAAAGTACCTTGTTGATCATCTACACCTACAGATGCGAAATAAGTAAACTTATCTGGAGCACCACCACTCATAGAAAAGTTAACATTCTTTGATACTCCGGTTCTTGTCAATTCATCTTGCCAGTCCGTATTTGCACCACCATCAAGTAAGGTTCCACCAACTGCTGGCACCTGTCTTCTAAACTCATCTGCAGAGAACACATCAATTTTATTTGCAAGGGTTGCGAATGCTGTAGTAACCGATACATTCATTTCAGCTTTACCCGCCTTACCTTTCTTAGTAGTAATAACGATTACCCCGTTTGCTGCACGTGCACCATAGATGGCAGCTGCAGAAGCATCCTTTAAAACATCCATAGATTCAATATCTTGAGGATTGATAAAATTCAAAGGATTTGAGCCTACTCCCGTAGTTGTGTTATCGATTACAAAACCATCGATAACAAATAATGGAGACGTACCTGACCTAAAGCTACCAATACCACGAATTACGATATTTTGAGACGCTCCTGGTTCACCACTAACAGAAGTAATGTTAACCCCAGCAACTTTACCTTGTAATAATTGACCTGGATTTGCTACCACACCTTTATTAAAGTTTTCACTTTTAACGGATGAAATAGACCCTGTTACATCTGATCGTTTTTGGGTGCCGTACCCAACTACAACCACATCATCTAATTGTGTGGCATCTTCTTTTAATTCTACATTAATAGTTGCACGCCCATTTACTGCCACTTCTTGTGTTGAATACCCTAGATAAGATATTATCAATACATCTGTAGCTTCTGCGTTAATTACAAAATTACCATCAAAATCACTTGTGGTACCATTTGTAGTTCCCTTCACTTGAACCGTTGAACCTGGTAAGGGTTGCCCGAATTCATCAGTCACCACTCCCGATACATTGTCCTGCGCCCACATAACGGAAGCAATACCAAGTAAGCAGAAGTGCATTAAAAATTTTAATTTTTTCATACAGTTTGGTTTAATAAAATTTGTTGTTTTTTTATTTCAGGAAGTAAGATTGAGTTCTAGAAATTCTTAAATCCTAAAATTTATTTGCGCTGCAAAAGTAGTTTTAGCGATGCAAGTGACTGTTAACTTAAGATCACGTTTACATTAGCATATTTGACCAAAATTGAGCTGTTGTTTAATTAGTATTAAGTTAACATTTGTTTTCAGCTAAAAGAATTCTGCAGTAGGGATTATCTTGTTAAACAGATTTTGTTTAACAAATTAACATTTTAAAGAGTGGTAATTAAACAAATTATGATTTAAAGGTCTAATATTTTGATGATTTTATGGAAAATCTCATTATTCTCATAAATACCCTGGAATTCTTGAGACATGGGACCATAGGCAAAAACAGGAACCATTACGCCTGTATGGTCATGTGTAGTAAAATCAGCTTCAATTTCATGTTTAAGCATATTACCTTGTGGAATGGTTAACCCACCAGTTTCATGATCCGCTGTAATAATGACAAGAGTGTTTTTATCTGCATCGGCAAATTTTAATGCTTCAGTGATTGCCTTATCAAAAGATATACTTTCATTTATAACTCCTGTGATATCATTTTCATGACTATAGCTATCAATTTTAGCTCCTTCCGTCATTAAGAAAAAAGGCTTCTTTTTATTATTCAAAAAAGAAAGTCCGTTTTTAGTAGCAACCGACAATTGTTCTATATACCCTTCTAAAGATTTTATCTTAATATCAGCAAACCACGCACCTACTTTTTCTTTTTTACTAGTACCAATAGCGGCTATATTCGAATTCATTTCAAATCCTGACGCTTCAATATTCGTAACAGTGGTAGTTGGTCTTGATATGAATAGTTTCAATTTAGAAGTATGTAAGTCCGATGCAATTTCTGCAACCATTCCTCTATCCGTTCTATGGGCGAAAAAGGATGAAGGCGTAGCTCCTGTAATCTCATCTGTAGTAATTACACCAGTGTTAAATCCATTTTCTGAAAGTATTTCAGTAAGGTTTGGTATTGCCCTACCATTTACATCGGTACCAATTGCTCTGTTATTCGTTTTTTGACCTGTGGCAATTGCGCTGCCCGCACCAGCAGAATCTGTAGTAAAATCATCGGCAGATTGTGTTTTTATAAAACCTACACTTTTCAATTGTGTTAAGGATAGCTCTCCGTTGTTCGCTAAAACTGCAGATGAGATTTGCGTAATTCCGTTACCATCACCAATCATTAGAATAATATTCTTAGGTGCACGATTTGCCTTATCAGATTCAAACGTTGGTTTGTACACTTTCGAGAAAATTGTATTCTTAGCTACTCTTTCCTTTAAAGAAGAAACATACTGCACGCACTCATTAGGCATATCTGTATTTATAAAATCTACCCCCATGTTCGTAAAAGCTTTCCAAGCGGATTTAGAATCTGGAGTTGCCCAAAAACGAAATGGCTTTTCTAATTCATGTGCCTTATCTATAACTGCAATAACCTTATTATAATCATCAACGGTTAGTCTGCCTTTACCATTCCATTCAGAATAATTCTTAAAACTTAAACTAACCAAGGCTATTTTATCAAGTGTTTTAGTATCGTTAATAGGTTCTATGCTTTGATAATCGAAAGAAATAAAATCTGGATAGTTTACATACTCCTCTAAAGCCGGTCTATTACCAGAAATGATGATTTTGATATTTTCATTACTAATAATAGTTGGATAATCCTTTAAGCTACCAACGATAGCATCAAGCGTTTTATAGGCATCTGTCTTAACATCTACCATTATCTGAATCTCTTTTCCTGAAACCATTTTTAAGGCTATTGCTTCTTTTAGAGGATTTAAATACAAACGCTCTAAAGTTTTGTCTTGCTGAATTTCATTAAGTTCATGAGCAACCATTAATTTATCATCGATATAAAATACATCTACTTCAATAGATTGTACCTCAGCACCAAATGCTTTCCAGAACGGAACGTTCTGTTTGTAGTCATTATGAGAATGAACCTTATAGTCTTGAGAAAACCCAGTATTAATACTTGCTAAAAACAAAAAGGTTATTGCTATTCTTATAAGTCTCATAATTCAATTTTATAATGAAGAAAATCTTTAAAAATCTTAAGGTACGGTTTTACCTTAAAAAAAAATTCGGTTTGCAAATGTTATAACTAAAATCCTATTTTAACTTAAGCTAAGGTCAAGTAAAGATTAAATTGTTGTCAACATGCTCATATCTATTTAAAGATTTTCGACAGTTGAAACACTTTTTTATTTATTTTTGGAGACTACCAAAACCAACAATGACCGAAAATATAAAACAAATGTTCAGTAAAATGAACGACGAAACTCGAGAAGAAGCATTACAATGCTTGATGTCTGAGTTTAATCTAAAAAGTACCAATTACGTTAGAAAAAATTGGATTATTGGAGGTCGTATTCCTGAAGAAAATCAGGAGAAAATTGTTTTTATTTTCCAAAACCTTCTAAGAACTCAGGTTTTTAAAATCAAAGAAATCAAAGTACAGCTTTAATCAGCTCCATATAACTTCCTATTACAAGCACATTTTTCATTTAGTTCTTTATTTCAGGGCATAAAAAAACCGACACACTATAATGATGCATCGGTTAGTCAACTAACTCAAACTTATTCTAAACTCGCTGCAAAGATGAGTTCATTTATTAAATTCAAGTTTAAGTAAACATCAAGGTAACTTTAAATTCTTTGCATTTTAAAAGTGTTCCTTAATTCATTGTTACAAAAAATAAGAATAGGAGCTTTTCTCAAAAAAAGCAATTTTAAAGTATCACTATTTTATACCTAGCTGACTATAACAATTAAAGCAAATAGCCTTAAAGAAAATAAATAGCACTTCTAAACCATTTTCCTTTACATTTTTTTCGATTTAGAATAATAAGTCTTATCTAAATTATAAGCTAATTAGCTTATAATTTAACCTCTTACCGTTATTAACAGTCAGTGTTAATAACATTAATATGCATTTCATCGAATAAATACAACTTTTCGTCGTTAATGAATAAAGTTTAAATATTTTCGAAACGCGTTAATAAAATAGCGAGATAATTTTTACCACCATTTACATGAAATTGAACATTACCAAAACCTTTTTCGTCCCTGTTGCAGCTGTTGTTTTTCTATTAAGTTTATCCTCTTGCGGTAAAGATTATGATCTTGTCTCAGAATATGTAGTACGTGACAATACTGAAAAAAACATTTTAAATAATGATTCTAATACTCAAAATTCAGGAGTAACAGCTATTAATAATACGAACACACAGGTAGCTAAATAAGAATTTTTATCTCTATTGTTTTCTAAGTAACATTAACCTAATTAAAGTAGTTACTACTACTTTAACATATTTAGTTGCAGCATTAAGCTTCAGTAGGTCTTCTACACTATTTTTAATGTCTGTCGCACCTCCAACAATCTATTTCACTTCTTATTTCAATATTCTAAAGTGCTAAACCGACGTTAGAACTATTCATACTAATGCATTTTCTGCTAACTTTGCAGTTCTAATACATTCCTCACTTTTTGTACACAATAATTGATATAGAAACTACCGGCAACGGAGTAAAAGGCAATAGAATTACTGAGATTTCCATTTTTAAATATGATGGTCATGAAGTAATCGATGAATTTACTTCTTTGGTGAATCCGCAATGCCCTATACCGGCATTTATTACCGGGCTTACCGGAATCGACAATGACATGGTCCGTAACGCACCATTGCTAGAAGAAATAATTCCGCAAATAAATGCTATTACAGCAGATACTATATTTGTTGCCCATAGTGTCAATTTCGATTACAATGTCATAAAAAACGAGTTTAAATTACTTGGACATGATTTCTCTAGAAAGAAGCTATGCACGGTTCGCTTATCAAGAAAGCTTCTACCCGGCTATAATTCATATAGTTTAGGAAAACTAACGGCAGCATTAGGAATACCTTTAACTGATAGGCACCGAGCCAGAGGAGATGCCCATGCCACCGTATTACTTTTTCACAAGTTATTACGTGCAGAAAATTCTGAAAAGGTCTTTAAGCTTTTCTTAAATTCAAAATCACAAGAGGCAACATTACCGCCTGGTTTACCAAAAGAAGAATACTTAAAACTACCTATAACACCAGGCGTCTACTATTTTAAAGACCAAAAGGGAAAAATTATTTATGTAGGTAAAGCTAAGAACATCAAGAAAAGAGTACTTGGTCATTTTTATGATAAAAAGACAAAAGAAATTACTCTTTGTGCAGAAACCACGTCTTTAGATTTTGAGGAAACCGGTAATGAGCTTATAGCGCTATTGAAAGAATCTGCAGAAATAAAACACCATTACCCTAAATATAATAGTGCTCAAAAAAGGTCTATTCAGCAATATGGGATATTCAGCTATGAAGACAGAAATGGCATTATTCACCTTGCATTCAATAAAATAAAAATGACACCTAATCCGTTGGCAATTTGTTATAGTCCTACAGAAGCAAGGCAATATTTAGAAACGCTATGTAGCACTTTTGAACTTTGCCCTAAGTATTGTCATCTGCAAGAAAATGTAGCGGTATGCTCTCATTACAAAATAAAACAATGTATTGGTATTTGTTCTGATCTACAAATGATTAACGAATATAATGACCGTGTTAAGGATGCGCTAACCAGCTTAAAAGAAGTACAAACAGATGTATTTATTAAGATAAAAGGCAGGACTGCAGATGAGAACGCTTTTGTATTTATTCAAGAAAATAATTATAGTGGTTACGGATTTGTTCCTAAAGAAACACCTATTCATCAGCCACAAGATCTAGAGACTTTTATAGTTCGTCAAAAAAACACTTTAGAAACGCAGCGTATTATAGAGAGCTACCTTCGTAAAAATCCTGATTCCGTTTTTTCCTTATAAAAAACTACTTACAACTAGTCCTTCATTTTCTTGTACATCCTAATTACAAAAAGTAACCAGACCATAAAAACTATGGATATGAATATTGAATACATTAGAACGAACTCCACTACTTTTTATATTTTAAATAATTCATAAAACCTAAAATAGTAGGCGCCCAAAATGCTATAAAAATAGCATCTAATTTCTTGCCGGATAAGAAAAGAACTTCCGATACCACTATTATGGACAATACTACTATAAGCATGATTACATTGGCCAGACCGACACGATCAATAAAATTTTTAAACATTACAGTATATAAAATCCTATTTAAAGGGTTAATTAATAATACTTCAAGTTAAGATATGATACCCAGATAAACAATTCTGTTTATAGAGTTGTGGGACACACGTAATCCGTCTTTTTTAAATCTTCCTTTTTAAGTGCTCCGTAACCGCCTTTTACATCAATAAGATTGTGAATTCCACGACTCTTTAAAATAGATGATGCTATTACCGATCTGTACCCACCAGCACAGTGAACCAAGAATTCTCCCTTCTCAGGAAACTTAGACAAATGCTTATTCAATTCACTCAGCGGCGTATGAACAGCACCTACTAAGTGCTCACTTAAATACTCACCATCTTTACGTACATCAAAAATGGCAGCATCGCCTTTATCAATAATATCTTTAGCCTCAGATGATGTAATTGAAGTAATTTGATCAATCTCTTTACCTGCTGCTTTCCAAGCTTCAATTCCGCCTTTTAAATATCCTATAGCCGAGTCGAACCCAACACGAGACAATCTCGTAATAGCTTCTTCTTCTTTACCTTCAGGTATCACCAATAACAAAGGCTGTTTTGTATCCGCTATTAAATCTCCTACCCAAGGAGCAAAATCTCCGTTTAAACCAATAAAAATAGATCTTGGCACATGACCTTTCACAAACTCATCTTGGTGTCTTACATCCAATACCAAAGCTTCGGTAGTATTCGCTGCTTTTTCAAACTCTTCTGGAGTTAGCCCACGGTTTCCACGCACAAGAACATCATCAATATCCTCATACCCTTCTTTATTCATCTTTACGTTCAAAGGAAAATATTTAGGTGGTGGCAATAACCCGTCCGTAACTTCTTTTACAAACTCCTCTTTAGTCATATCTGCCCGTAAAGCGTAGTTCATTTTCTTCTGATTACCCAAAGTATCAACAGTCTCCTTCATCATATTCTTACCACATGCAGAACCAGCGCCATGTGCTGGGTAAACGGTAATATCATCTGCTAATGGCATTATTTTAGTTCTTAAACTGTCAAACAATGTTCCTGCCAATTGCTCTTGCGTCATATCCGCAGATTTCTGTGCTAAATCTGGTCTTCCAACATCTCCCAAGAATAATGTATCACCAGAAAAAATAGCATGGTCCTTACCATTTTCATCTCTCAATAAATAGGTTGTACTTTCCATAGTATGCCCAGGAGTATGCAATACCTTAAATGTAATTTTTCCTAATTTAAACTCTTGTCCGTCCTCAGCTATAATGGCATCAAAAGTTGGGTTTGCAGTAGGTCCGTAAATAATAGGCGCACCAGTTTCTTTAGATAATGTAACATGCCCGCTAACAAAATCGGCATGAAAATGAGTTTCAAAAATATACTTGATTTTTGCGTTGTCGTTCGCTGCTCTTTTTATATAAGGACTCACTTCTCTTAACGGATCAATTATAGCTACTTCACCATCACTCTCAATATAATAAGCTCCTTGAGCCAAACAACCAGTATATATTTGTTCTATGTTCATACGACACTATCTTTTATATTATTCAACATACCTCTTCTTCCTTAAGGTACAAGATTTATTTTATTTTGGGGCTACTTTCATCTTAGCCATCCTACTATTTTCATAGGCCACTTTAGCAGCCAATAAAGAAACTTCGTTCGGGTTATCAAAAAAGTCTACCGCTTCTTTTGTCTTTACAAACAGAAATTCTCTTTGCAATTCCTTAATTATTCCTGTATTAAAAATGATATCTCTTGTTGGTCCAATAGCACCAGCAATATAAAATTGTAAGTTTCTTTCACGAATATCATGAATAAGCTTAGTTAGCATATCTGCTGCCGTTGCATCTATATAATTTATAGATTCAGCGTTTAAAATTATCCCCTTTAACTTAGGTCCCTTCGCCTTAATATGTTTTAAAAGTTGCTTTTTAAAATAAGCTGAATTACCAAAGTACAATTGAGAATCGAACCTAACGATTAATAAATCATTACGCACAACCACCTCATCGGCAAAACGAATTACATTTTTATAATAGTCGGAATTTCCAATATTACCAATCTCAACAAAATGCGGTTTAGATGTTCTGTACACCATCAACAATAAAGAGCACAGCACACCTATTAAAATACCCTGAGTAATGCCAATAAACAATGTAATAATAAAGGTAATAAGCATTATAAAAAACTCATCTTTCCTATTCAACCACAGATGTTTAAAATAGTTGATATCTATAAGTTTGACGACCGACACCATAATAATACTAGCTAAAACGGCATTAGGTAAATACTTAAATAAAGGTGTTAAAAATAACAGGGTTAAAACAACCAATATAACACTGAATATTGCAGATAAGTTTGTTTTAGTACCAGCATCATAGCTAATTGCGGATCTAGAAAAACTTGCCGTTACCGGGTAACCTTGAAATAAAGAACCTACAATATTAGCGGAGCCTAAAGCTATTAATTCTTTATTTGCTTCTATCGTATCTTCCCCTGATTTATCTTCTAATGCCTTACCAATGGATATTGCTTCTAAATAACCTACCAATGCCAACGCAATTGCAATAGGCGCTAGTTGCTTCATATCTTCAACATCAACGGTCGGCATAACAAAGGTTGGCAACCCGCTAGGTACACTACCCACCAATTTAATTCCGAATGTTTCCATCTGAAAAAGGAAAACAGCTAAAATACCCAACACTACTATTATTAAAATACCGGGTATATTTTTGTTCCATTTTTTAAATGCCAACAGTAACCCGATACCCACAAGACCGATACCAAAATCTACCCAATTAGTCTCACCTAGCTTATAAAAAATATTGAATATCGTTTCATAAATTCTATTACTACCCGCAACAGAAATACCCAACAAATGCTTTAACTGACTTAATACTATGATGATTGCCGCTGCGGAGGTAAAACCACTAATAACGGGTTTGGAGAGAAAGTTGACTAAAAACCCCATGCGCAGTACACCTAATACCAATTGAATTGCACCCACCATTAAGGTAAGCAGAACTACCATTATTATGTAATTCTCCACACCAGTTATTGCCAATGTTCCAAGACCAACGGCTACCAATAAGGAATCCATTGCAACGGGACCAACAGCTATTTTTCTCGATGTACCAAGCAAAGCATAGGTAAGCACAGGAAATAATGAAGCATACAAACCGTGCACAGGTGGTAGCCCCGCAATCATAGCATATGCCATACCTTGTGGCACCAGAACGATACCAACGGTAAGACCCGCTATTAAATCCTTAATAAAGTAGGCTTTTTTATAGGTAGAAACCCATTCCATAAAAGGCAAAATATTCCTCACGCAGCAAATTTAATCAATTAGAAGGGCACAGCGGCTGATTTTAAAACCATTACATTACGGATTAAGAAGTCTATTGAATTCCAATGCTTTTTCTACCCAAAAATCTAAGTCGTTTTCGGTATCAAAACCATCAGGTTCAATAAATAGAAATCCGCGTATTGGTTTTCCCGTGAAATCCATTGGTTTACTACCTGGTAAATTTAAAAGCGCTTCGTAATTAAGTTTACCTACCCTTAGCATTAACCTATCTTCTTCACTTTTCTTATCGAACATAATGCCTAAACACATTTTACCGTTCATCATAAAGGTGAGTCCACCCATCATTTTCTTCTCCTCTAACTCCCCTTTTCCCTTTAGACGTATTCTTACCCTATCCGCCAAATATTCACTATACGCCATTACTTAAAATTTCCATTCTTCAGTTTCCAATTCTTTATATACAACCTCATCTGAAATTGAAGCTACATTACCTTCATAGCTTTTACCTCTTAGCTTCCCTACCGTATGGGCCTGTAATTCAATAGTACCATTTTCGGTCAATAGTTCTTTTAATTCTTTATCAAAATCTAACGCTGATGTCAACCACTGTTCTTCCATATTTTCAGAAAGCATTAAAGGCATGCGTGGTTCTTTTAGTTTTGGGTTGTTATGAATTTTTGCCATTAATCCATTACCAATTGTGGTTACTACTGAAAAAGAATTTATAACACCTCCATCTTCCGGATTTACCCATTTAGACCATAAGGCTGCCAAGGCTATTGGTTGGTTATTCTTTCGATGGATGTAAAACGGATATGTATGATTATTACAATGGTGGTGTTCGTAAAATCCGTCGATATAAAAAATACAACGTTTCTCTTGGACAGAATCTCTAAAAGCAGGTTTGTCAGTAATGGTCTCTACCCTGGCATTCAACGTACTGTTCCAAATCTTCTTTTGCTGTTCTACGCTATTCACCCAATGTGGTATTAAACCCCAAGTAGCTACCATAGGATAAAACTCATCTTCGTTGGTATATATTAAAACATCTGGATGTGAAAATCCAGAAGCATGATGTAACGGCAAATCAGTTAAAGGACCAAGCTTTTCTATAATTTCATCTATCGCCTTTAAATCTTGACTCCTTTTTGCCCGCTTCAATTGCGCCTCTAAACTGGTTTTAACATCATAACACATACACCATAATTTAGTAATGGATATTTATGGCAAAGGCTTCAACTTTACCTTGAACAACATTGGCTCATTTTTTAATACCATAAAACCTTCTGCCAAATTATCTTGAGAAACAGCGTATGGATAAAATGTAATAGGCTCTATACAGACCATATTGGGCACCTCTGTCCATAACATAAAATGACTAAACCCTTCTGATGTTATTTGTAATGTACGCTCATCTTTCAACGTAACGACATCGATATTTGGTATTTGAAGTGCTCTGCTACCTACTGCCATAACCTCTGGTATGGTAATATTCTGCTTTCCTGCAGATATGATAGCATTTTTAGTATGAAGCATAAATGCGGGGTGATATCCAAGCATAAATGGCATTCCCTCTTCGCCAGAAATTGTAAACGAAACGTTTAATGCACCATCTATTAATTCAAAGGTTTTTACGAACTCAAAATTATACGGCCAAGCTAATTTCTCCGCAGTAGATTTCGTAGGATATTTAGAATTCAATACGGTTGTATTTGCAGTGTATTTTTTTACAAAAACAGCCTTGCTATCCGTATTCCCCACTATTTTATACTTCATTTCTCGCAGTAACCCATGCTGATCTTGAATAGCGAATCCCTTTGGAGTTTTTACTTTAAAATCTGCTTCGCTAGTAGGTCCTATTAACGGAAACATTTCAGTATCAACACTACGCCAACCAGGGTTCCCTTTTTGGTGCATAAACTCATGACCAGAAACTTGATACCCTACCAATTCTCCATCTTCAATTTTTACGTGTTGATCTCCAACTTTAAGTGTTGTTATTTTACTCATTTATCAATCTATAAATTAATAGTGCAGTTCTTTTTGTCAGTGCTTCTATAGTATTTAAGTTCACAGTTTCTTCTGGAGTGTGTGCTGCATTACCCATAGTACCTAAACCATCTAAACAATCTACATATTCCGCTACAAAAGAAGTATCTGCAGCGCCTCTTTTTCCTGGATCATATGCCAATACCTCACCTTGTTTCAAATCTAAACTTACTTTGTTCAGTTTAGTTAACAATGCCTTGTTACCTTCCGTTGGCTGCATAGCAGGATAACTATCATCAAAAGTTACCTTGGCAGAGGTATGTGGTAAATTGTTGGCCACAACTGTTCTCATATTTTCGCGAGCACGTTCTTTTTGCTCTTCAGATATAAATCGTAATCCGCCGCGAACTTCTGCTTTTTGAGCTACTACATTGGTCTTGCCAAATACAGTTCCCTTACTGGTCATTTCATCAAATTCTACGAACGTACCACCAACCAAAGTACCAGGATTGAAGGTTAATAAGTCTTCCCCTTTTACATCGGTGTAAAAGCCGTTTAAAATTCTTGACATTTCAAAAATGGCTCCTGCTCCGGTATCTTCACTAAAGATTCCTGAAGAGTGCGCTCTTTTACCCTCAACCTCAACTTTCCAACCAGACGAACCTCTACGGGCAACTGTTGCATAATTAAACCCAGTTGAGTTTTCAAAACCTAACCCAATCTCACTTCTTTTAGCAGCTTCAATTAGATCATGTCTGCTTTTCTCTAGAGGGCTGCCCGTACTTTCTTCATCTCCTGTAAAGGCTACAATAATTTGAGCATCATTTAGCAATCCGTTTTGTTGTAGTGCTTTTAATGCATATAGCACTATAACATCGCCACCTTTCATATCATTTCCCCCTGGGGCATGAGCTATGGAATCGTTAACCATCTCAAATTTTTGAAACGGACTATCTTCTTCAAAAACGGTATCTAAATGACCTATTAACAGAAGCTTTTTTCCCTTTGTACCTTTAATTTCAGCGAACAGATGTCCTGCTCTATTCATTTCTTCGGGCATAGGTATCCAAGTGCTTTCAAAACCGATATCGGTGAAAGCAGAAGCAAATTCTTGACCTACCATTTCAACACCTTTAAGATTTAAAGTACCGCTATTGATATTCACGACTTTTTCCAGAAAGGAAATTGCCTCGGCATTGTTTTGCTCTATAGCTTTAACAACCTTTTTTTCGTTTTTTGAAAGCTTCTGTGCATGAACTGCCGTAAACAGAAACATAGATAATACGGTAAGTAGTAACTTTTGATGCATGTGGTTTGTTTTACATCAAATTTACCAAAAAGGGGTTTAAACAAAGATTAAATATGGAATAAGCTATTCAAAAAATTAACTACTCGAAACGAATAGCTTTTACAGGTGTAATTTTGGTAATAATATATGATGGAATCAACAACATCAACAAACAAAGAAACAAAACTCCCGCGTTTAATAACAGAATGGTCCACAAATCTATACTTACAGGAATGTACTCTATATAATATTCTTTCGGGTTCGGGAACTTGAAAACACGAAATTTCTCTTGAATAAAAATAATTCCTAGACCTATAAGATTTCCCCAGAACAACCCAACAGCAATAAGATACGCTGCATTGTATAAAAAGACTTTTCTAATACTCCAATTCGTAGTACCCAACGCTTTTAAAATACCGATCATTGGGGTACGCTCTAAGATTAAAACCAATAAAGCGGTAATCATATTTATTCCACCTACTATAATCATAATACCAATGATCAATGCGATATTAAAATCGAACAACCCAATCCATTCAAAGATTTTATAGTACTTATCTTTTATAGTTTTAGTATCTAAACTAGCTACCGTTTCGCCATATATTTCATTGGCTTTCTGGTCTATATCATCAAAACTATTCAAGAAAATCTCAAAATTACCTACTTCGGTATCCTTCCATTTATTCATACGCTGTATATGGCGTATATCCGTAAAAATATAGAGTCCGTCAATTTCTTCAAATCCGCTATCAAAGATTCCGGTAATGGTAAATTTTCTTTGATTGGGAATTTTATCGGCTGCATCATCTCGCAAGAAAAAAGTAAAGAATGAATCGCCCACCTTTAAGTTAAGCCGACTAGCCATTATTCTAGAAATCAACACATCTGAATTTAACTCACCGGAATAATCTGGTAATACACCATCAATTAAAAACTCTTTGAATGGTTCCCAATTATATTCGGTACCGACACCTTTGGCAATAATACCTTCAAAAGTTTCTTCGGTACGTATAATACCAGCTTTCGTGGCAACAGCTTGTATATGAACAATACCATCTACCATATTGAAATCCGGATAAAATTCCTGATTTGTACTCACAGGTACTACAGAAACTTCAGAATTATTATTATCGTAATTATAGATTTGTACGTGACCGTTAAATGCAGTTATTTTTTCACGTATTTTTTCTTTTAGACCTAGACCTGTAGCAATAGCAACCAACATCATAACAACCCCAATTGCAATTGCGGCAATGGCTATTTTTATTATTGGCGCAGATATACTAATTTTATGCTCCTTACCCTTTATAAGCCGTTTGGCGATAAAATATTCTAGATTCAAATGATGTTATTTTTATCCAATTTCAAAAGTACAGTTTTATTATGGTTTTTGGTATTGGCTACCTGTGGAAACGAAACCAAAGAAGTAGCTACTACAATAAACAACGAGCCACATATAGAGCAAATGGAAAAAGAAATTATAGTTGCCGCTAACAGAACTGAAGCTTATGTACCACTTTTAAAAGGAAAAAAAATAGCTATTGTCGCAAACCAGACCAGCGTCATTTTTAATTCTGACGGACACACCCATTTGGTAGATAGTCTACTTTCTTTAGATGTTGACATTAAACATGTATTTGCACCAGAACATGGGTTTAGAGGTGATTACGATGCAGGTGAGCATGTAAATAATAGTACCGATATAAAAACGGGGCTAGACTTAATATCGTTGCACGGTAAAAATAGAAAACCAAGTCAGGAGCAACTCGAAGGCTTAGATTTAGTATTGTTCGACATACAAGATGTAGGTGTACGTTTTTACACGTACATATCAACCATGCAATTGGTGATGGAAGCTTGTGCCGAAAAAGGAATACCCATTTTAGTATTGGACAGACCAAACCCTAACGGACATTATGTTGACGGACCAACAATGAAAGCCGCACACACCTCTTTTCTGGGTATGACCGAAATTCCGTTAGTGTATGGAATGACCATTGGCGAATACGCAACTATGATTAATGAAGAAATGTGGTTGGATGGTGATAAAAAGGTAGACTTAACCGTAATTCCTTTAAAAAATTGGACACATGATACATTTTATAGTCTACCAATACGGCCTTCACCAAACTTACCTAATGACACCTCTATAAACCTATACCCTAGTTTGGGTCTTTTTGAAGGCACAAATATTAATGCCGGTCGTGGAACGGAGTTTCAGTTTCAACGTTACGGAGCCTCATTTTTAGACAGTAAAGTTTACGATTTTACATATACCCCAAAACCCAATTTTGGCTCTAAATACCCAAAAGAAGAAGGAAAGTTGTGTTATGGTAAAGACCTATCAAAAACAGAGCGCATGAATGAGGTGACTATGGATTATATTATAGATGCGTACACCAACTCGGTTGATAAAAGCAAATATTTTCTGACGAGCGGATTCACCAAGCATGCAGGTTCTGAAAAACTTCAAAAACAAATTGAAGACGGACTAACCAATACCGAAATAAAAGCCACTTGGCAAGCAGACCTAGAAAAGTTCAAGAAAATTAGAGCAAAGCACCTACTTTACTAATGGATGATTATCATTAACGATATCTGTTGTTGGTTTTCGATACCCAACAAATGGATATTTAAGTAATGAGCTAATTTGTCCGTTTGCAACCTCATCTGGAAAAGTATCTACACCGTAGATAATTTTCTCTCTGTCTAAATGCATATACGTCCCAAACAGACGATCCCACCAAGAAAAGATATTTCCGTAATTACTATCTGTATATGGTAATACATAATGATGATGTACTTTATGCATATCGGGTGAAATAAGTATCCAGCTGATAGCTTTATCTACACCTTTTGGAAGTTTTATGTTCGCATGGTTAAATTGTGACAATATTACCGAAAGACTTTGGTATAACATGATAATACCTATTGGTGCGCCAACTACAAAAACCCCTACCAGAGTAAATACATAACGTATTAAGCTTTCTAACGGGTGATGCCTATTAGCTGTAGTCGTATCAACATTATGATCTGTATGATGCACCAAATGCACCATCCACAATGGTTTTACTCTATGCTCAACCAAATGTGCTAAATACGCCCCAATTAAATCTAACAGAGCAACACCTAAAAATACATAAGCCCACAAAGGCATTTCTGGTAACCAATTAATAATACCAAAATCATTGGTTACTGCCCAATCAGATGTTTTTAACAGCAAAAATGCCAAAGGAAAATTAATAATGATGGTTGTTAATGTAAAAAAGAAATTGGGTAAAGAATGTTTCCATTTATCATAAGAACCGTTGAACAATGGTACAATACCTTCTAATATCCAAAAGAAAGTTATTCCCCCTACCAATATTAATGATCTGTGTGCAGCAGGTATCGATTCAAAATAGGTTATTAATTGTTCCATCAAATAAGTAAGTCGTTAAAATTATAAACTGCAGAAATCAATTTGCAACTCAATTATAGTATCATCAATAAAAAATACAAATTCTAATGATTTCGTAATTAATCATGTAATATAATAAAGTTTTATTGATTTATTCCACTACAAATACAGCATATTTATATAATAACAGCTTTGAATTAATGACACTAAAAAATTAGAACTTTACAAAAGGGTGAACTTTATTGGGTCCATTACACGCCAAGTATCTTGTATTTTATATGACTTTTTCAAAACAATCAGAAACTTCTTGTCGTTACTTGAACACTCCATGGTAATACTTCCTCTTTCAATAGGCACGTTATGGTCAGGGTTACTTTTATAGCTTACTTTTTCTAAAATAATATCTTCCCACAATACCCCGAACGAGTTTCCCCTTTTGCTTATGTTTTTAAAATTCTCGATAACTTTAATTTCAAACTTTGAAATTATGGTATCTACTGAAGGAATATTTTCTTTTGGCTGAGCATTTTTGACAATTGGAATCAAATATTCCACTTCGCTTGTAGTGGGTAATATTTTTAAAAATTCTTTTTCGCTCTGTGTTTTCAGTGCGTTAAATACAGAATTTACAACCTCAGTATTTCTAATATCTTCTTGTGCAAAAGAAGTGTTATATACAAGTAAAGAAATAATAATAAAAAGAAAATGGATAGGACGTTTCATGCTTATTTAAAATAATGGATTTATTTCATCAATAGTTTTTTTAACAATCTGATTTTCTTTTTTTTTAATTTTACTAATGATATAATTTAACTTAACTACATATAACTAATCATCAAAGCCCACTTTCGATAAATATAATTTAGTCAGCCATTCTTCAACTTCACCACTTTATCCGCCTCTTCATCTCCTCTACTATATTGAAAGCAGCAGGACAAATAGCTACATTTTTAAGGGTAAGATTACTTATTTGTTGAAACTTCTTTCGGTCTGTATGCGGAAACTCTCGGCATGCTTTTGGGCGTACATCATAAATAGAACAATAATTATCCGCTCCTAAAAAAGTACAAGGTGTTTGTTGTAAGACGTAATCATTTTCTTCATCGACACGTAAATACGTTTCAATAAATTTTTGAGCTTTCATTCGGAACGATTTTGATATACGCTCTACGTCAGCATTGGTAAATAACGGACCCGTTGTTTTACAACAATTGGCACAGGTAAGACAATCAGTTCGTTTAAATTCAGCCTCATGCAATTCTTGCATGGTATAGTCCAAGTTCTTAGGGGGCTTTTTACGAAGCTTGGCAAAAAACTTTTTATTTTCATTATGTTTCTCACTCGCCTTTTTTGGCAATTCACGTAAAACCTCTTCCATGTCTTAAATTAATTCTTCAAAACTAGGAAAGTAGTACCAAAAAGCGAGACTTTTGTATTGAGAAATACAAGAATTTTGAACGAAGACATTATAGGTACCGCACTTTTAGATTATCAAAAAGGAAATTATTCAGAAGATATTATCACATATTCTTCTTTAAATGAAGAGGATGTTTTACCACTTCCTTATATGTTCAGAGAATTTAAAGATATGCCAGACATAGAACAAAAGGCATTAAGCTTGTGTTCAGGCCAAGTATTGGATGTGGGTTGTGGTGCCGGTAGTCATGCCCTATATCTACAAAACATGGGCATTTCCGTAACTGGTTTAGATGCATCAAAAGGTGCAATTGAAGTTAGCAAGCTGCGGGGATTAAAAAATGCTATTCACGGCAATCTAGAAGATTATCAAGGTCAACAATTTGATACTATTTTGGTTTTAATGAATGGTGTGGGTTTGGCTGGAACTCTTAATGAACTAGAACAATTCTTTACCAAACTAAAATCGCTTTTAAAGGATAACGGACAAATTCTATTAGACTCTAGTGACATTATTTATATGTTTGAAAATGATGAAGACGGTGGCTATTGGATTCCCGATAACGTTAATTACTATGGTGAAGTAAGCTTCTCCATGGAATATAAGAAGCAAAAAAGCCAGTCTTTTCCATGGTTATATGTAGACTACAACACCTTGCAAAGAGCCGCGAGTTATAGTAATTTAACATGCGAACTTGTAATGGAAGGCGAACATTACGACTATTTAGCAAGATTGACGCATATGAAGTAATAGGGTAAGTTTATTTACGTTATCCTTATTAGACAATTTAGAGTTATGAATAAATTCAAAAGTTTCTTAGTAGCATGTATATTGGTATTTACCATTTCTTGCTCTAAAAATTCTTCTGACAGTGACAATTCAGATACATCAGTAAATAAAAGTGCCAATTTATTGGCTACTGGAGATTCTGCTAGAGATATATTATCTAACGATAATTTTGATACACTTGTAATTGAGATTGCATATGTTACTGGTTTTAAACCAACAGAATCTGCTATCACCCAATTTACCGACTATCTAAAAGAACACACATTTAAAGAAGAGATAGAATTGGTTTACACAGAGCTGTCAAGCCCTTCTGAAGATGAATTAACACTTCAAGAAATCGCAGACCTAGAAACAAAAAATAGAACCGTTTTCAATACTGGAAGCTCATTGGGCATCTATATTTATTTTTCTGATGCACCGGCAGAAGGTGATGATCTTGAAGATGGATTGGTAACCTTAGGGTCTGTATACCGCAATACATCAATGATTATTCATGAAGTAACGGTTAGAGAATTAGCTACACTGAGCTCTTCTATTAATGAGGCAGATGTGGAAACCACCACTCTTAATCATGAGTTTGGCCACCTATTTGGTCTTGTGGACTTAGGAACCGACATGGTAAACGACCATCAATCTGAGTCTGAAAATGAAGACGGACAGTTGGTAGGCGACAATCATTGTAACCAAATGGGATGCCTAATGCGCGCCGAGCTCCAATTTGGCAGTTCTACAGGAAAATCATTACAAACTAATTCCAAAGCAACATACGAAGACGGAATAAAATCTGGTTGTGTATTGTCTGGCACAACAGTATTAAACCTATTACAGCAAAACACTGCTAAAGGCGAAAATACTGTAGATTTAGATGCTGAATGTTTATTAGATATTCGTGCAAACGGTGGTCGTAACTAAGACCTATTAAGATTTAAGGGATATTTAAATACTTATGGGTTTGCAATGAAACTTTCCATTTAGGATTTTTCATTACATAATCTACGATCATTGGCACAACCTTATCCCTAACACTCCATTCTGGTTGCAAATACAGTATGCAATTAGCGTTAGTTTTAGCGGCTTGTTCCTCTGCAAAAATTAAATCGTGTTTATTATAAACTATGACTTTAAGCTCATGCGCTTCGTCATAAATACGCCCTTCAGGTAATTTGTTCTTTTTTGGAGAAAGACAAATCCAATCCCAATCTCCAGAAAGTGTATAGGCACCAGAAGTTTCGATATGTGTTTTCAAACCTTTTGCCTTCAAGGCATTTGTAATTGGGTTCATGTCCCACATTAAAGGCTCACCACCTGTAATTACAATTGTATCAGAATATGTAGCAGCATTATCCACTATCTTTTCAATAGCTGTAGGCGGATGCGTTTCTGCATTCCAACTCTCCTTTACATCGCACCAATGGCAACCAACATCACACCCACCAACACGAATAAAATAAGCTGCTGTCCCTTTATGAAATCCCTCACCCTGTATAGTGTAAAACTCTTCCATTAAAGGCAAATACAACCCTTTATTCACTTTTTCAAGTACCTCCTCATTTTTCATTTGGCAAAGATACGTTTTAGTTCACAATTTCCTTAGAAAGTAAACATTGGTCTATTATAACCCTAGATGGTCATCAATAGTCCACAAATGTTAAAAATTAGTGATATTTAAGGCAGCCCTTGCCTTTTGGTTTGGTTAAAAATCAACTATTTTTATCGAAAATAAATAAAATGGCCGGTACCGAAGATTTTTTTGACCACATAGAAAAAGGGTATACTACAAAAGGTGACTACATAAATATGGGTGCAGCTATTCTTAATGGCGAGGCTGTAAAAAATGCTTTTGTAAAAATACCTTTAAAAACATTAAATAGACACGGGCTTATTGCAGGTGCTACGGGTACAGGTAAAACAAAAACACTTCAGGTACTGGCAGAGAATTTATCAGAAAAAGGTATTCCCGTTTTATTGATGGATTTAAAAGGTGATTTAAGTGGATTGGCACAACCAAGTCCTGGTCACGCAAAAATAGATGAACGTCACGAAAAAATTGGCTTCCCTTTTAAAGCAAGTAGCTTTCCAGTAGAAATACTTTCGCTTTCTGAACAAGATGGAGTAAAACTAAGAGCTACCGTATCTGAGTTTGGTCCTGTTTTACTATCACGTATCCTAGACCTTTCTGAAACGCAGTCTGGCATTGTTGCCGTTGTTTTTAAATACTGCGATGATCAAAAAATGCCATTGTTAGATTTAAAGGACTTTAAAAAAGTATTACAATACGCAACAGGTGCCGGTAAAGCAGAATTCACAAAAGAATACGGTAGAATATCAACAAGTTCTACAGGTACTATTCTTAGAAAAATTATAGAGCTAGAACAACAAGGAGCCGAATTATTTTTTGGAGAAAAATCTTTTGATGTAAACGACCTTACCCGTATCGATGAACAAGGAAGAGGCTATATTAATATATTACGTTTAACGGATATTCAAGATAGACCAAAATTATTCTCAACATTTATGTTGAGTTTATTGGCTGAGATATATGATACGTTCCCTGAACAAGGTGATAGCGACAGACCAGAATTAATATTGTTTATAGACGAGGCTCACCTTATTTTTAAAGAAGCTTCCAAAGCACTATTGGATCAAATTGAAAGTATTGTTAAATTAATTAGATCCAAAGGTATTGGATTGTACTTTGTAACCCAAAACCCAACCGATGTACCAAATGATGTATTATCGCAATTAGGTTTAAAAGTGCAACATGCGCTAAGAGCATTTACGGCAAGAGATAGAAAAGCGATAAAATTAACGGCAGAAAATTACCCTGAGTCTGAGTTTTACGATACTAAAGAAGTACTTACCTCTTTAGGGATTGGAGAGGCATTAATATCTGCCTTAGACGAGAAAGGTAGACCAACACCACTTGCTGCTACGTTATTACGCGCACCTATGAGCCGTATGGATATCTTGACAGATACAGAACTGAAAGAAGTAATTGACAGGTCTGCATTGGTTAAAAAATACAATGAAACTATAGATAGGGAAAGTGCTTATGAAATTCTGAACGAAAAAATTGAGAATGCCGAAAAATTAGCCGAGAAAGAAAAGAATAAACCCGCTGCAAGAAAAACATCTAGAAGAACTAGTACCAGACAGAATCCGGTAATTAAAGTATTAACAAGCGCTACATTCATAAGAGGCGTACTTGGAGTATTAAAAAAAGTGATGAGATAGTATTATGAAGTTTACACACACCCTTTTAATAATTTTTGGCTGCTGTTTGCTCATTAACTGTGCAAAAGAAAAAAATAACGATTTTCAAATATCTGGAGACCAGGTAGGCAAATTGAGTAAACAGAGTCTAGCAAGAGATATTGAATTGATTTTTGAAAAAGACTCGGTAGTTAAAGACACCGTAAAATTAAATTTTGGTAGCGGAGCAAGTAAAATTAAAATTTACGAAAGAGGTGGTGCATTACTACTTACTCTAACACCAAATAATGACAGTATTGCCACTATTCAAAATATAATGGTTAATGATGAGCGTTTTGTCACTGAAGAAGGCGTTTCTAAATTGAGCACTTTTAAAGAAATACGTGAAAATTATTCTATTAAAAAAATTATCACTTCTATCAACAATGTAGTTGTTTTACTAAAGGACAGCGACTTATATTTTACCATAGACAAAAAGGAGTTGCCAGAAAGTCTTAGGTACAATGCCAACAGCAAAATTGAAGAGGTGCAAATTCCTGATAACGCCAAAGTAAAATACATGATGGTTGGTTGGGATTGATATACATTTTCCTCTTTATATTCTGCCAACAATTACCCTTATATTGATTTTTAAATAGCAGCAAGTGCCAGTATTCTTTCAAAAGCTTATTCCTAAATTATACGGACTATATTTTAATTTATTAGTTTGGTTCATCCCTAAGAAAATTGCAAAAAAAGCTTTTACAGTTTTTGCTACCGTACGAAAAGGTCGTGTATTACCTAACCAAAAAGAGTATTTAGACAATGCTAAATTTGAAGTAATATCTGTTGGCGAAAATAAAATACAAGTATACAATTGGCCCGGTAGCAAAGAAACCGTAATACTTATACACGGTTGGGAAAGTAACACATGGCGTTGGCATAAGCTGATAGAAAAATTACAAAAAGAAGATTATAATATCATAGCTTTTGATGCACCTGCCCATGGGTATTCTTCTGGAAAAATTCTTCATGCCCCATTATATGCCGAAACATTACAAGCACTTTTATTAAAATATGAGCCAAAGATGGCTATTGGTCACTCGATGGGAGGTATGACTTTGTTATATAATGAGTCTAAAAACCCGAACAGCCATATTGAAAAAATGGTAACTGTAGGTTCTCCTTCAGAATTTCATGAAATACTTAACCATTATAAAAACCTGTTAGGCTTCAATGATAAGGTAAGAGAAGAAATAGAAAAATTAGTTTACAAGAAATTCAATTTTACTACTGAAGATTTTTCTAGTTCCAAGTTCGTTCAAAACAACCATAAAAAAGGATTAATTTTTCACGATAGATTAGATCAAATTGCACCTTACCATGCTTCTGTAAATGTTAATGAACATTGGAAAGGAAGTGAATTGTTTAGCACGGAAGGCTTCGGACATTCAATGCACCAAGATGTAGTTAATGATAAAATTATTGATTTTTTAAAGCATTAATATCTAGTTTATTAAAGCACAAACGTAGTTCTATTTTTATTTATTTTTAAAATAAAAATGGCAAAATCAAATAACAGACCTCGTATAAAAAATGAGGAACAATATGAAGCTTTAGTCGATAAGGGATATAGCAAAGAAAAAGCTGCCCGTATTGCAAATACTGAAAATGCTGGTAAAAAGGGCGGAGCTGCATCTAATTACGAAGACAGAACTAAAAAAGAGTTGTACGACCAAGCCAAGAAAATTGGCATAGACGGACGCTCAAAAATGAATAAGAAACAATTAATATCGGCACTAAGAAATAACTGATCATGCAAAACGTAACACCATTTCACATTGCTATTCCCGTTCACAATTTAGCAGAATGTAGAACTTTTTACAGAGAAATTTTAAATTGCGAAGAAGGTAGAAGTAGCGACCATTGGGTAGATTTCAATTTATTCGGACATCAGTTGGTGATACATTACAAGCCAAAATCAGAAGCAGAAACCGTACATCATAATCCCGTGGACGGTCACGATGTTCCAGTTCCACACTACGGTGTGGTTTTACCTTGGGATACTTTTCAAAGCTTTTCAGAGGAGCTAAAATCAAAAGGTGTAACGTTCGTCATTGAACCTTATGTACGTTTTGAAGGTAAAGTTGGTGAACAAGCCACAATGTTTTTCTATGACCCTGCTGGTAACGCTTTAGAATTCAAAGCCTTTAAAGACATGGGGCAGTTATTTGCAAAGTAACCAGACCTAATTTCTCAAAAGGCATTTTACAAAAAAACCACTAACATTTATTAATGTTGGTGGTTTTTATATTAAGAAAATCTTGATTCTAAATGATAATTATTGAGACCAAGAAGTTGGCACTCTATCCCATCTGTGCTTTAATAATTCTTCATATAGTTCTTTAGAAAGTCCTACACCATCACTAGTTGCAGTATTTGCTAATACATTACGTTGTTTACGCATCCCAGGTATGGTAGTACCAACATTATCGTTCATCAATATAAAACGAAGTGCCATTTCAGCCATGGTCATTCCCTCAGGAATTAATGGTTTTAAGGCATCGGCATGCTCTACCGAAGAAAATAAATTCTCAGGAACAAAATAGGTGCCGCGCCAATCCCCCTCAGGGAAAGTAGTTTCTTTAGTGATGTTTCCCGTCAATGTACCTTCATCAAAAGGTACTCGTGCAATGGTTGCGATATCCAACTCTTCACAAAGCGGAAAAAGTTTATCTACAGGAGCTTGATCAAAGATGTTATATATTACTTGAACAGCATCCAAGAGACCCGTTTTTAATGCTTTTACGCCATTTTCTGGCTCCCAACGGTTCATGCTAATACCCATTGCCGCTACTTTACCAGAGGTTTTTAAATCTTCAATAGCACGTTGCCATTCTTCTCTATCGCTCCAAACATCGTCCCACGTGTGAAATTGCATCAAATCAATTTGTTCTAACCCTAAATTTTTTAAAGTCTTATGGGTATACTCCACAATATGCTCCGTAGGATATGAGTCCTCAAATGCATACTCAGGTTTCGCCGGCCATTGAAAATTTTTAGGTGGTATTTTACTAGCTGTGTATATTTTTTTAGAGGGATGTCTTTTTACCAAATCACCAAGCAATTCCTCACTATGTCCTTCTCCGTAACCCCAAGCAGTATCAAAAAAATTGACTCCGTTTTCTACGGCAAGGTCCAAAGACTTTGCGGATTGTGCATCATCACTAGCCGTCCAACCAGCCATACCCCACATTCCATACCCTATTTCACTTACTAGCCAATCTGTTCTCCCGAATCTTCTGTATTTCATCTTTAAATAAATATGTAATTAAAACTGAATAGACTTTTACTTATACCTCCAACTCGTCAAATCTGCACCTTGCGGAGCACTTGCTTCAATACGTTCCATAATTTTAGGTACGTACATACTATTATATCTAAGTCGCGTAATAGCATTAGGCTGATTTGGATCACCGTTCCAGCAATGCTCATCGCGGTCGCCGTACTTTACTTCCCCTTCATAATAAGGATCCGTGGTACTTTCCAAAAAATCTTCCATTAAGTACACTGCATTATTTAAGTAATAGTTATCCATATCTCCACAATAGATATGTATTTTCCCTTTTAGGTTATCACCTAGTTTATCCCAATCACGTTCTAGAATATGACGTAAATCAAAATTCTCTTTCCAATATTCTGCAACTTCATGATCTATCTCACCTGTCTTTTTATCCCAAATCCTAACCGGATAACCATCTTTGCCTTGTGGCGAATAGGTAGCCTCCCAAATGTCCCATTGTTGCCCTGATCTTGACTTATCTCCTAATACTAGCTCTAAATGATTGCCTTGACGCAATGTAGATTGTATTTGACCTAGATAATTTCGATGCGATGGTACTTCTAATTTTTTATGTGCACTTGGATAATAGTATGCATTATCGTCCTCATAGATATTGGTCAGCGTATAAGCCCTAAAATCTATAGGATCTGGGCAAGCTGCAAAACACCCATTATACTCATTAGGATATTTAACTTGAACTGCCAATGCTTCCCAACCACCAGTTGATCCGCCATACAAGAAACGTGACCAACCTTCGCCCATTCCCCTAAATTTTTTTTCTATCTCTGGAATTAGCTCATAGGTAATCGCATCTCCATAAGGTCCTTGACTTGCCGAATTTACAGCATAAGAATCATCATAATATGGTGTTGGATGTTGAATTTCTATAATAATAAAGCGTGGAAAATCAGGTTCGTTCCAACGTTTATAAAAATCATACGCCTCTTGTTGCTCTATTATATTATAACCTTCGATACTAAATCTTTCAGAATACTCAGGTTTCATTTTAGGGTCAGGCGGTGTAGTTCTAAAACCTCCGAAATCTGAAGGAAAATGACCGTGAAAAACCATAAGAGGATACTTAGCTTCAGGATGTTCCTCAAATCCTTTTGGAAGCAAAACATGGGCTCCTAAAAAAACATCACGACCCCAAAATTCCGATAGTTTTTCTGATTTTACCTTTACATGTTTAATCCACTTGGTATCTTCTGGCTCTTCAATTGGCGGTATTACCTGATCCAACTCTACAGAAACATTTTCAAAACCATTGCTGGCAACTCTTATCTTAAATGGCTTACTGTATAAATTACCAGGTGATTTTTGCCACTTCTGCCCTTCGCCATTATCCATAGGCAACTTTACTGTATGCCCTGTAGACAGATTAAAAGTTTCATATACATTTAGTAGTGCCTGAACATTATATTCCCCCGGCGGTACGTCCTTTAAACTTTCATATGGGTATCCAAAAACAGTTTCATCAAAAGTTAAGACAGAATCCTTAGCCCAATTCTCTACATTCATCCCAAAAATGAGTTGGGTATTTAATCCGTCATTAATTTGAAACCTAGGCTCATCACTATCATCCGAAGATAACATAAGCAATAAACGACCATCTAACGTTGTAGATCCGACATCCTCACTAAAGGAAACTTGAATTTTATGAACCGGCTCAACCACCTTTTCACAACTTACAAAAAGACCTAATACTAATGCAATGGCAACTATTTGTTTTATCATGGTAAATTATATTTTCAAGCTTAAAGATAATTAATGAAATCTCTCTATTGAATTTTAGAAATCAATATTATTTTAAAACTAGTAATTAAGAAAATACGAGATAGTTAATTTATAAGGCAGGAAAGGTGATTGTAAATACAGCTCCTTCATTTGGAGCACTGGCTACTGAAATTGTACCGCCTAGACTATTAATTTGATTATGAATTAAAAATAGCCCTACACCTTTGCCATCTTCGGTAGTATTAAAACGCTGGTTTAAACCAAAAATCTTATGTCCATTCTTTTCCATATCAAAACCTTGCCCGTAATCTTTAAACAAGAGCACCTTCTTACCTTCTATAAAATCTGATTTAATTTCAATTTTAGGAGGAACACCTTGGATTGTATATTTTATGGAATTGGTAATAAGGTTCAAGAATATACTTTCCATATAAGCATTGTCAAAATAAACACTTTCACAGACAGAAAAATCAAAGTCAATTTCTGTTTTAGAATTCTTTAGTATTGACCCTAGTGTACTTTGTGTTTTAGTCAAAATGGTCTCAAAGCTAACTTCTGTAAGTGAACTTAAACCTTTACTTGCATTTTCTGCTAAGCTCAGATACTTCTCTAAAGACTCTTTTACACCTTTAGCTGAAATCTCCATATACCTAAGTACCTGTATCGTATCTTCATCATGGATTACCGAGAAATCTAACACATCAAAAAGAGAAATTAGATTATTCATTGGTGCCCTTAAATCATGTGAAGTAGTGTAGTTTAATCTCACAAGATCTTCATTTACCGTCTTTAGTTTGGCAAATTCTAGAATACGCTCATTTTTTAAATTCATTTCGCTGGTAATATCCTTTGCAATTGCATACACCAACTTTTCTTCATCTACTGGCACAGCGCTCCAAGACAACCAAATTATCTTTCCCGATTTACTGACATACCTATTTTGAAAACTTAACAGCTTCTTATTTTCATGAAGACTTGCCCTTGTTTGTTGCGTAGCATCTTTGTCTTCATCAAAAACGAAATCATTAATCTTCTTTGAAAACAACTCTTCTTTTGTGTATTCAAGTAAATTAATAAACGCCGGATTTACATCTTCAAAATATCCATCATAATTGGCAATGCAAAGCATATCTACCGATGAATCAAAAAAATGGTTCAATTTCATATACTTTCTTTACTGGTTTAAAACCGCCAGAACGACTGTTTTTAATTGCATTGCACCTTTAAACTTAGACAAAATATAAACTAGCATAATAATAACCACTAAAAAATTTAATTCCAACTCCTTGTCAATTTGTTAATTAATTGATTCTTAACAAATACCATTTTAAATAAAAATTCGTTTTATAATAGTTGTATTCATGATAACCGCTAAATAACACCTATTATGAGAAAAATTTTAATGATAACTATTATTCTTTGTTCAGTTACATGCATTGCCAGTTGTGATTATGACGACAGTAATGACATTGATATCTTAACACCTAATGATAGTACAAATACAGGTATTACGATTAAGAAATTGCCGCAATAAAAAAACCTTCAACTTTAATTAGTTGAAGGTTTTTTTATTGTTGAAAGAAATTAATTTCTATTTCTATGTCTCTCTCTAGCCAATAATGTGTTTTTCAACAACATTGCAATCGTCATAGGACCTACTCCACCAGGTACAGGAGTAATAAACGATGCTTTTTTACTTACATTTTCAAAATCAACATCACCGGTAATATAATATCCTTTCTCTTTAGTCTCGTCTGGCACTCTAGTAATACCCACATCAATTACAACAGCATCATCTTTTACCATTTCAGCCTTTAGGAAATTAGGCACTCCCAATGCTGATATTACAATATCTGCCTGAGAAATAATTTGGGTAATATTTTTAGTGTGACTGTGGGTAAGGGTTACCGTGGAGTTTCCCGGCCATCCTTTTCTACCCATTAAAATACTCATAGGTCTACCAACGATGTGACTACGACCTATTACCACCGTATGTTTACCTTTTGTATCAACCTTGTAGCGTTCTAATAATTCAAGAATCCCAAACGGAGTAGCAGGTATGAACGTACTCATATCCAAAGCCATTTTACCGAAATTGGTTGGGTGAAATCCGTCTACATCCTTATCCGGATCTACTGCCATAATCACCTTTTGAGTATCTATTTGTTCTGGTAAAGGCAATTGAACGATAAAACCGTCGATATCATCATCAACGTTCAATTCTTTAATCTTGTTCAATAATTCTTGCTCAGAAGTAGTACTTGGCATTTGTATTAAGGTAGACTCAAAACCGATACGCTCGCAAGAACGCACTTTACTACCTACATAAGTTAAACTAGCACCGTCACTACCTACAATAATTGCCGCTAGGTGAGGTACTTTTTCACCTCTTTCACGCATCTTAGCTACCTCAGCCTTAATTTCCTCCTTTATTTGATTGGATACTTTTTTACCATCCAATAATTCCATATCCGTATCTTTTTAATTGTGTTGTTCGCTTATTATTTCATTCCTTTCATGGCACCCATCATCTGCATCATCTTTTTGCCACCACCGCCTTGCATCATTTTCATCATCTTGCTCATTTGATCAAATTGCTTTAAAAGCTGATTGATTTCTTGAACTTCTCTACCAGAACCTTTTGCAATACGCTTTTTTCTACTAGCATTTAATTTAGAAGGCGTAGAACGCTCTTCTGGAGTCATTGAATAAATAATAGCTTCAATATGTTTGAAGGCATCATCATCAATATCTAAACCTTTTAAGGCTTTTCCTGCACCAGGAATCATCCCCATAAGATCTTTCATATTACCCATCTTCTTGATTTGCTGAATCTGGCTCAGGAAATCATCGAATCCGAATTTATTTTTGGCAATTTTCTTTTGGATCTTTCTTGCCTCCTCTTCATCAAATTGCTCTTGGGCTCTTTCTACAAGTGATATAACATCACCCATACCCAAAATACGATCTGCCATACGTGAAGGATAGAAAATATCTATAGCCTCCATCTTTTCACCCGTACCAATAAACTTGATCGGCTTATCTACTACCGATTTAATAGAGATAGCCGCACCACCACGGGTATCACCATCTAATTTGGTTAAGATAACCCCATCGAAATTTAGTATATCGTTGAAAGCTTTTGCAGTATTGACCGCATCTTGACCCGTCATAGAATCTACAACGAACAATGTTTCTTGTGGTTGTATTGCTTTATGAATGTCAGATATCTCTGCCATCATCTTCTCATCTACAGCCAAACGACCAGCGGTATCTATAATTACCACATTGTGCCCATCTGCTTTTGCTTTTGCAATACCTGCTTTGGCAATAGCAACAGGGTCAGTATTATCTCTATCAGAATAAACCGGCACCCCAATTTGATCACCAACTACATGTAACTGATCTATTGCCGCAGGACGGTATACATCACAAGCTACTAGTAATGGATTCTTAGATTTTTTAGTTTTAAGAAAATTTGCAAGCTTACCAGAAAAGGTAGTCTTACCAGAACCTTGTAAACCAGACATTAAAATTACCGATGGATTACCGGATAGGTTAATACCTTCTGACTCACCTCCCATTAACTGGGTAAGCTCATCTTTTACAATTTTCACCATTAACTGACCTGGCTGTAAGGTCGTTAATACATTTTGCCCCAATGCCTTTTCTTTTACCCTATTGGTAAATTCTTTGGCTATTTTAAAGTTAACATCGGCATCCAATAAGGCTCGGCGTACTTCTTTGGTAGTCTCTGCAACATTAATTTCTGTAATCTGACCATGTCCTTTTAGTACATGTAAAGCTTTATCTAGCTTATCGCTTAAATTATCGAACATTCTTTTCTTTTTTAAGGGGTTACAAATTTAATAATATTCGATGCTATTTCCGCAGCATGTACCACAAAATCTACAAAACAAAAGAGCACCCATTAAAAATTGGATGCTCTAAAGTTGCTTGTGGGGCAAAAAAGGAATTACATTTTCATAAACTCCCTAACTAAAACCTCCATCAATACCGCCAACGAGGCCCAACTCTTTACTGTTAACGGTATATTTTTGGATGTTCTAATCTTACTCTCTTTCTAATATTAAATGGTCGTATAAACCAGTGTCATTTTCATGTTTAAGCTCAATTCTCATATCATCTACCTCTAAAATTTGATAATCATTAGCTAAAGGCAAGTAATTACTGCCTGGTTCAAAAGAAATTATCATTTCTAATTTACCGTTAAAGTCATTTCTATATACAAACCAGCTACCGTTGCTGAAAACTTCACCATTTAAGTTTCTAACTTCTAAGCTACCATCATCATCTAAATACAGTTTTACATCTGCAAATAACGTGGTGGACTCATCGTTATTCTCTGCGAAATATGCTATATCCCACTCGGTGTCATCGAAAATTGTTTCAATAAATTCAATATCATTTTCGTCATCATCTATACATTTCTTAACTATTACCAATTCATAAAAAGTTTCTTCAACATTGAATTTTACAATATCGTCTTCTAGGTCTGTCAACAACCACTCAAAACTTACAGCACTTTCATCCTCCATAACTATAGCTACTACAAATACGCCTTGTGTATTAGTAGATACCGTCCATGTACCTTCAGTCACAGTGGTTTCGTTAGTTAGTGTTACAACCCCATCTACCTGAAATTCAAACTCATCACCTAACAATCTATTGATTTGTACATCATTGTTCTTAGCAGTTTTAATCACCCAAGCACATTCTCTCAAAGTCTCTGTAATGCTTTCAACAGTTTCCTCAACTAAATCCTCATCGCAGAATTGTTTCATAACAATTCTATTGCTATCATCACTGTATAATTTAATTTTATCATCGCCCAAATCATACACATCCCACTCTAAGTTGAAATCGGTATTCGACTCAAAATCCATAGTAAGTTTTGCACCTTCGTCACCAACTGTACTTGTCCAAGTACCTTCAACAGTAGTAGCTCCTGTAAACCCAGTTAGCACAGTACCATCTTCTTTAAAATTTAAAATGTAGTTCACATATTGTGGTGTCTGGTCAATATCATTTCTTTTAAATTCTATAACGAACCAAACACATTCAACTAGTTCTTCATTTATTTCATCTAGATCAAAATCATCATCATTATAATCATCGTCGTCGTCTTCATCACAATCATCTTTGGCATTTTCAATTGCACTAGCCAGTTCTTGATTATTTTCTACTGTAATAGTCGTTTGATCATGCAACTTTAAGGTTAAAGGAAAATCAAAACTAATTAAGTTATCGTCATCTAAATCCTTAAAAAACAATCTTAACTCACGATCACTTGTAACCTCTATAGTATTTGTTTGTTCCAAATTGACGTTAAATGAAAATAACGTCATTGGATACACAAAATCTATACACTCTATATCATCGTCATCACCACCTTCTTTACATTCTGCGGCTAACTCGCGTAAATCTTCCAATCCGTTAATAGTAATTTCAGAGAAATCACCAGCTGTTACGGTAATAGGAAAGATAATATCCAATAAGTTTTCATCATCTTCTACACTATCAAATATATCTTCAATTTGTTCTATATCATCTTCAGATTCAATAGTGAGTGTTAATCCATTTACCTCAACGGTATAAGGAAAGTTTATTTGATAGCAACTTGTACCATCAACAATGTTATCACAAGAACCATCATTAGAACTGGTTCGTTGAATTAAGTCTGCAGTAGTAGAGTTTGCAGTTATTGTTTGTGGTTCTTCACCTGTGTTGATTTCCTCAATTTCATCTTGGCAAGCTGTAAAACTTAATGCAATTGTTAGTAGGCTAACGTACATTGCATAATTAAATATCTTTTTCATATTACCGGGGTATTGTTTGTTATTATGCTTCTAAAACAACTGACTATAAAAATACCCTACCTCCCTTTTTATTTTTTTTAAAATATCTTTGGCAAAAAGCAATCCATTGAAAGCAGAAGACCATTTAAATGTATGTGAAGAGCAGGTTTATAAGAGAGTTTTTAATGAAACGTCTAAAACTATCTTCAATTATATTTATTACAAATTCGGTAACGAAGAAAAAGCCAATGATGCGGTGCAAGAAGCTTTTGTTAAGCTTTGGGAAAATTGCGCAAAGGTTACACCTGTAAAAGCAAAATCATATTTATACACTGTTGCGAACAATCTTTATCTTAATGTGATAAAGGCAGAAAAAGTACGCTTAAAATATGCAGACGCCACTTTAAAAACCACCAATGAATCTCCTGAGTTTATTATGGAGGAAAATCAATTCAAAGAAAAATTGGATAATGCATTGAATAGTCTACCAGAAAATCAGCGTACTACTTTTTTACTCAACAGGATAGATGGTAAAAAATATGCAGAAATAGCAGAAATGGAAAATGTAAGCGTCAAAGCAATAGAAAAAAGAATGCACTTGGCCCTTAAAAGTCTAAGGGAGCAGATTGATGGCTTATAGATAAATTTAGTACAGAAAAAATTATATTTAAGAATAAAGTAGGGTAAACTATTATTTAGTTGTTATACTACTGTAAAGCTAAAAACATGCAAGATAATTACTTAGCAAAATGGCTTAATGATGAGTTGACCGAAGCCGAGTTGGTGAAATTCAAAAAATCAGAAGCCTTTAAAACATATCAAAAGATTAAGGAGTCTACTTCTCAGTTAGAATCTCCTGAATTTGATATGGATAAAGCATGGGCAGCTATTGACCAACATAAAACAACAACGGAGGAAACTAAAGTTCATGTGCTCTCTCCATTTAAAACATTTCTTCGTATTGCCGCTGTTATAGCAGTATTGCTAGCGGGATCATTCTTTTACTTGAGCACCTTAAACGAGTCTTACACCACAGCCTATGCAGAGCATAAAGCCATAACCTTACCAGATACATCTGAGGTAATTTTAAACGCGGAATCTGAGTTGGCTTTCAGTGAAAAAAAATGGAATGAACATAGAAATGTAGATCTTAAAGGAGAAGCTTATTTTAAAGTTGCCAAAGGAAAAAGGTTCACGGTAGCCACCTCTCAAGGATTAGTTACTGTATTAGGAACCCAATTTAATGTTGAAACCAGAGAAGACTATTTTGAAGTTACTTGTTTTGAAGGATTAGTAAGTGTGACCATTAACAATAAAGAAACAAAATTACCTGCGGGAAATTCTTTAATGACTATAAATGGAAATAGCACAATGTCAAAAGCCCCATTAAATGGCGCTCCTTCATGGTTATCTAAAGAGAGTTCTTTTGAAAGTGTTCCGCTACATTATGTTATGGATGAATTACAGCGACAATATGATATTGAAGTTTCCACCAAAGAAATTGATACAGCTCAACTTTTCACAGGAACTTTTAGTAACCACAATATAGATCTTGCCCTAAAAAGCATAAGCGTTCCTTTACAAATTAAGTTTAACTTAGAAGGGAATAAAGTGCTGTTCTATGCAGAAAAGGCACCAAAATAATTTTATCGTTTTTCTATTCTTGTTGGTTTTCAGCATGAATAGTTATGCCCAAACCATAGATAACGATAGTATTCTATTACGCGATTATCTTTCTGAATTGGAGACATCGTTCAATGTGAAATTCTCCTATGCCGATAGTGATGTAAATGCCATTTATATAGAAAAATCTAATTCAGATTCACTTGATGCTATTCTTAATTCACTTAGAGAAACAACTGAAATTACCATCACTAAACTTAATGACCGTTATTATACACTAACTAAAGCATCAACTATAACAATATGTGGTTTTGTTTTAGACAATTTTGAAGAGAACACCATACCTGGTGCTACGGTTGAAATATATGAATCTAATTTATCGGGAATTACGGATGCCAATGGTGCTTTTAGTTTTGAAAATGTTCCTAGAAATTCCTTGATACAAATTAAACATATTGGCTTTAAACCAATATTCATAGAGGCAAAAGAATTCATTAAAACTACCGACTGCAAAACTATTGCCATGGCACTCAGTTACCAAGAATTGGACGAAGTCATTGTTACGCAATTTCTAACCACAGGGCTTAATAAACTAAGTGATGCCAGTATTGAATTGAATACTGAAAAATTCGGGATTCTACCTGGTGTAAGCGAGCCAGATATTCTACAGACAGTACAAGCGTTACCAGGTATAAAAAGTGTTGATGAAACTGTATCAGATATTAATATAAGAGGTGGTACTAATGACCAAAACCTAATTCTTTGGGATGGCATAAAAATGTACCAAACCGGACACTTTTTTGGCTTAATATCTGCATTCAATCCCTATGTAACCGAAAAGGTATCCATCATTAAAAATGGAACATCTGCCATTTATGGTGGCGGCGTAAGTGGCACGTTGAGTATGAAATCTATGCAAGAACTTCCATTATATGCTAAAGGTGGTGCCGGTTTTAACTTAATCTCCGGTGATGTTTTTGGCGAAATTCCCGTTAATGAAAATTTAGCCATCCAAATATCTGCCCGTAGATCGTATACAGATTTCTTGAATACTCCAACCTACACTACATTTTCAGAAAAAGCATTTCAAGACACGGAGGTAGATAATGAAAGTGAATTTTATTTTTATGATTTTACAACTAAGTTTATCTACGAAATAAATCCTTACCATCATGTTAGTGCAAGCATGATCACCATGAGCAACAATTTAAATTACCTAGAAACTACCAATAACGGCACAGCTCCCAATAGAAGTAATCTCAACCAAGATAATTTCTCTATTGGAAGTCAGTTGCAAAGCGAGTGGACAGATGTCTATACATCGCAACTAAGTTTCTATTACACACAGTATGATTTAGATGCCCTATCTATTTCAAATAACGACACTCAACAGCTTACCCAAAATAATCTGGTAAAAGAATCGAACGTAAAACTCACTACTAATTATCAATTATGGGACACTATAAATTGGATGAACGGCTATGAGTTTACCGAAACAGGAATTGAAAATACTACCAATATTAATCAGCCTCCTTTTGCAAGTAATATTAAAGGGGTTATTCGGCATCACGCATTATTCTCTGAACTAAATTATAGTTCAGAAAATGAAAAATTAAAAGGTTCACTAGGTGGAAGGCTTAATTATTTTGAAAATTTAAATACGTTTAAAGAATATGTTTTTGAACCTAGATTAAATGTCACCTATGAGTTTTTACCCAATTTTAAAACCGAGGTTTTAGGAGAATTTAAAAGTCAGGTAACCAATCAAATAATAGATTTAGAACAGAACTTCTTGGGAATTGAAAAAAGACGATGGATTCTTTCTGATGGAGATGCCCTACCTATTACTAAAAGCAAACAAGGTTCTATTGGTTTTAATTATGACACTGATAAGTTCTATGCTGGCATAGATGGGTTCTATAAAAAGGTAGACGGTATAAATGTCTATACACAAGGATTTCAAAACCAAAATCAGTTTGATGGGGAAATAGGTTCTTATGTCGTAAAAGGAGCCGAGTTTTTAATTAATACGAAAAACAATTTCTACAGTGCATGGCTTAGTTATACCTTCAATAAAAACGATTACACTTTTGATGCCCTATTACCTACCATATTCCCAAATAACTTAGATGTAAGACATGCCGTTACACTTGCCGGAAACTACACCATCGGTAATTTAAAATTAGGATTGGGCTTAAATTATAAATCTGGCAAACCCTTTACACAACCAGATAAAAACGACCCAATTAATGAAGCTGTTTTCCCAAATGAAATAAACTACGAGGAATCTAACAGCAGCAGGCTACCAGAATACCTAAGAGCAGATGCATCGGCTATATACACCCTAAATATAAATGATAAGGTAAAAACAACCCTGGGAGCATCTGTACTGAACTTCACCCATAGACGTAATACCTTAAATACATATTACAGATTACAAGAAGATAATACCATTGAAACCATAGAACGGTTATCGTTGGGTATTACACCAAATTTCAGTTTACGAATAAGCTTTTAAGCTTACATACGCTCAGGCACCTCTACACCCAATAATTTAAATGCATCTTCTATTACATCTGCTACTTTTTTGGATAACTGAACACGTAGAATTTTTTTCTGATCGTCAGCCTCCCCAAGTATGGAAACTTGCTGGTAGAACGAATTGAATTCTTTTACCAAATCGTAGGTATAATTAGCTATCAATGCAGGACTATAGTTCTCTGCAGCCAATTGAATGGTGTCAGGGAATAGTTGAAGCTGTTTTATCAATTCCTTTTCCTTGCCATGTAATTCAGACACATTAGCATCCTTAGAAATTACAATACCCATACTTTCTGCCTTTCTTAAGATAGATTGGATTCTAGCGTACGTATATTGAATAAAAGGACCAGTATTTCCTTGAAAATCAACAGATTCTTCTGGGTCAAATAAGATTCGTTTTTTAGGATCAACTTTTAAAATGTAATATTTTAATGCACCTAAACCAATCATCTTATAAAGCGACTGTTTTTCTTCTTCATTGTAATCTTCTAACTTACCTAGCTCTTCAGAAATGTTTGCAGCAGTTTGGGTCATATCAGCCATTAAATCATCGGCGTCAACTACTGTACCTTCTCTACTCTTCATTTTACCGCTTGGTAAATCTACCATTCCATAACTTAGGTGGTGCAATTTATTAGACCATGAAAAACCTAATTTTTTAAGAATTAAGAAAAGCACTTTAAAGTGATAATCTTGTTCGTTACCAACGGTATACACCATGCCATTTACATCTGGATGATCTTTTACACGTTGTATAGCCGTACCAATATCTTGGGTCATGTAAACTGCAGTACCGTCAGAACGAAGAACTATTTTCTCGTCTAATCCGTCTTCAGTCAAATCTATCCAAACACTACCATCTTCCTTTTTAAAGAAAACACCTTTTTCAAGTCCCTCTGCAACTACATCTTTCCCTAAAAGGTACGTATCACTTTCATAATATAGTGTATCAAAATCAACCCCTAAATTTTTATAAGTAACCTCAAAACCTTTGTACACCCAACCATTCATGGTTTTCCATAGTTCAACGGTTTCCGATTCTCCTGCTTCCCATCTTAAAAGCATTTCTTGAGCTTCCAATAATATTGGAGCTTCCTTTTCAGCAACTTTTTGATCAGTACCGTTAGCTACTAATTCTGCTATTTGCTCCTTATAAGCTTTATCGAATGCCACATAATAATTACCGACTAGTTTATCTCCTTTTAATCCGGTAGAAAAAGGTGTTTCTCCATTTCCAAATTTTTGCCAAGCCACCATACTTTTACAAATATGGATTCCGCGGTCATTAATAATTTGTGTTTTATATACTTTCTTACCTGAAGCTTTTAAAATTTCAGCAACAGAATATCCTAATAAGTTATTACGAATATGCCCTAAGTGTAATGGCTTATTAGTATTTGGCGAAGAATACTCTACCATTACGGCATCATCAGATTCTTTTACGAAACCAAAATTTTCTTCAGATGTAATTGAATTGAAAAAATCCAGATAAAAACTATCGTTGATAACGATATTCAAAAACCCTTTGATCACATTAAAGCCAACAACTTCATCTACATGCTCTTGAATATATGCACCTATTTGCTCTCCAATTTGCACTGGGTTGCCTTTTACAACACGTAACATAGGGAAAACCACAATTGTGATATCTCCTTCAAAATCTTTTCGGGTAGGCTGAAATTCTACATTTGGCAATTCCTTGTCAAAGATAGATTTAACCGCTTCTTTTACTTTATCTGATAGTACCTCTTGAATATTCACCAAAACGTTTAATTAAGCCTGCAAAACTAATCATTTTTAGTCTTTTAAGGTAAACAGATTCGTCATTCATTTCTCATTTGGTTAACTTTAATAAAAACACGGTAAATAAGCTAGCATGCTTGTAAATGTATCTTACAATAATAAAGAGGTTACTAAAAAAATCGATCAACAGGTAGGCAAGCCATTTACGTTGAAAGAACGTTGGGCGATGGGCGGTATTGGCTCTCCAAAACTCACTATTACCGAAACCAGTATCGAAATAAGAAATTTACTGATTTTAGATAATAACACAGATACTTGCAATGTGGAAATAAGACCTAATGGCATTATTGTCGGTTTTCGTTCTCTGTTAGAATCTTATGCTTTGATCATACCCTATTATAAACTTACATTGTATAAAGGAGAAGCATCAGTATATTCAATATATAGAGATCAATATTTTATAAAAGTTGCCTCTGATACGAAAGCTGTACAGAAGTTTTTTAAAAAACTATTAGCGTACAAAGCGGATAACGCACCAACCTCAATAGAAGATTTATGAACCTGCCTAAATTAGAAATAAGGTTAACTAAAAATCAACAAAACCTCTTACTGTTAGGCTGGTTTATAGTTGTTCTAAATTTTATAATTGTTGCAATTTTCTACACAGAATTACCTAATAAAATACCTAGCCATTTTAATTTTAAAGGAGAAATTGATGGCTATGGCTCTAAAGATTCTATTTGGACATTTCCAGTCTTGACACTAATAATTTATCTCTTTTTAAACCTTGTTATCAAAAAAGTAAAACCTTGGAACATGAATTATCCGGTCAGTTTATCCAAGAGAAATGCCCCTGAACTTTATAAAATTTCTTTGCGGATGTTGGTTTATTTAAGTCTAGCCATATCAATTATGCTAACACCAATCCTAATAGAAATCATTGCCCAAGCATACGGATTAAGCTTTTCTTTTAATTTCACAATAATCACTGCATTCATTGTAGCATTTGTAACCATAACACCACTTTATTACATTTTTAAAATGTACCAAATACCCAGATAATGAAAATACTTCTCACAGGCGCAAATGGTTATATAGGCATGCGATTACTACCGCAGCTTTTAGATATGGGACATGAGGTTGTATGCGCCGTTCGTGATGAGGCTAGATTATCCGTAGACAAGGAAACTAGAAGTAAAATTGAGGTTATAGAAATTGATTTTCTAGAAGAGCCAAAAGAAAATATTGTTCCAAATGATATTGATGCTGCCTATTTTCTGATCCACTCCATGAGCTCATCAACACAAGATTTTGATGAAATGGAGGCTAAAACTGCTGAAAATTTCAATAAATATGTTGCAAAAACTCAAATAGAACAAGTAGTCTATTTAAGTGGAATAGTAAATGACGACAACCTTTCAAAGCATTTACAATCTCGTAAAAATGTTGAAGACATTCTTTATCAAGGCAAATTTAAATTAACGGTGCTTAGAGCAGGTATCATCGTTGGATCTGGAAGTTCATCTTTTGAGATTATTCGTGATTTATGCGAGAAATTACCTGTAATGATTACCCCTAAATGGGTATTGACAAAGACACAGCCTATTGCAATACGCGATGTAATTACTTTCTTGACAGGCGTTTTAGGAAATGAAAAAACATATAACGACTCTTTTGATATTGCCGGCCCTAATGTACTTACATACAAAGAAATGCTTCATAAGTATGCAGAAGTGAGGGGCTTTAAAAACTGGATTTGGACTGTACCTGTCATGACGCCTAAGCTATCTTCTTATTGGCTATACTTTGTTACCTCAACATCATACAAGTTAGCATTGAATTTAGTGGACAGTATGAAAATTGAGGTTATTGCAAAAGATACCAGATTACAAGAAATTCTCAATATAAAACCTCACACATACAAGGAAGCCATAGATTTAGCTTTTAAAAAAATAGAGCAGAATTTAGTTATTAGTAGCTGGAAGGATAGTATGATTAGTGGTCGTTTTGTAGACAATCTGGAAAAGCATATACAAGTTCCAAAATATGGTGTACTTAAGGATCACAAACAAATTAAAGTAAAAAATCCTGAGGAAGTACTACAACGCGTATGGAGTATTGGCGGCGAAACTGGTTGGTATTATGGCAATTGGCTTTGGAAAATTAGGGGCTTTATGGATAAACTTTCTGGCGGTGTTGGTTTAAGGCGTGGCAGAACACATCCTGACAGAATATACGCTGGTGATTCCTTAGATTTTTGGCGTGTTCTTTTAGCAGATAAAAAGGCAAAACGCCTTTTGTTATTTGCAGAAATGAAGTTGCCCGGCGAGGCTTGGCTAGAATTCAAAATTGATGATGATAATGTACTACATCAAACAGCGACATTTAGACCACGTGGTTTGCGTGGTAGATTATATTGGTATAGCATAGTGCCTTTTCACTACTTCATTTTTGGCGGAATGATTAAAAATATTGCCAGTCAATAACTGAATATAAAGTTCTAAAACCTATAATTATAACGTAAGTTTTGATAGCTTCAATGGTAGCTCGGTCAATCTCTCTCCCGTTAAGCGTCTAACGGCATTTGCAATTGCAGCACCAATAGGTCCTAGTGGTGGTTCGCCCACTGCACCGGGAGTATCTTTTCCTTGTAGCAAAACAACATCTATTTCCTTTGGAGCATTTTTCATTAATGCCATTTGATAAGGACCGTATATTGTTGGTGTTAACTCCCCATCTTCCACAAACATTTGTTCGTATAACACAGCACTCATTCCCATAATTACACAACCCTCGCACTGTGCACGTATTTGGTCTGGATTCACCGCTAAACCCGGATCTAGAGAAACTGTTACCTTATGAACAATTATTTCGTTGTCTATAATTGAAACTTCAGCAACTTGAGCGCATGGAGTATTAGCATCTATAGAAGCCGCAAAACCCATAGCACGACCATTTGTTATTTCTTCAGAGTAGTTTGCTTTTTCAGCGGCAGCTTTAATTACATTTTTTAGACGCACACCAATAGCATCATCCGCAATTTGCTGAAGTCTAAATTCTACAGCATTCTTATTAGCCTTCAGCGCCATTTCATCCATAAAACTTTCCATGGCGAATGTGTTTGCCAATAAACCAAGACTACGCCACCAACTGGTAGCAAATGGTAAATCTACATGCCAATACACTGCTCTGAAATTTGGAATACCTGAATATTGAATGAACCCTCCACGTATTGCCCCAACATCGGCTCCAATAATAGGAGGTAAAAAATTAGGTATTAGTGCAGAGTTGTTACCAACATCTCCACTAACAAATTCATGTTCCAAGCCATGTAAAAGTCCGTCTGTATTTAATTCTCCTTTTATAACGTGATGGGTAGGCGGTCTAAACATATCATGCTGAAACTCTTCCTTTCTACTGAAAAAATATTTTACCGGTTTACCCACAGCTTTAGACATTACAGCAGCCTGTACAGCATGTGGTGTATGCAATCTTCTACCGAATCCTCCACCTAAATAAGTAGGTATTATATTAACCTTATCAGTATCCAGACCTAATCTTTTAGCAACTTCTTTTCTAGTGATACCTACAACTTGAGTAGAAATTTTTACAATTGCGCTATCACCATCAACTGATGCTACTACTCCATTTGGTTCAATTTGGGCATGTGCTCCAATTGGAGTTCTAAATTCTAGTCTTACTAAATCACCTTCTTCATTTAATGAATCTCCATTCTTTTGAATGATGGTAGATTTACCATTACCAACTGTAATAATTTTTGTAATTGCTTCGGTATTCAAATCTTTATAGCTATCCCAAGTGACATTAATAGCATTCTTTGCATTTTCTGCTTCAAGCATAGATTTTGCGACAACACCAACAAAATCCTCTTCAACCACAATTTTTATCACACCAGGCATATTTTCTGCAGTAGCAATATCTGCACTAACAAAAATTGATCCTATTTTGGTAGGTCTTACAATTGCGCCATAAAGCATATCTGGCATTTGAGCATCCATCCCAAATATAGGATCTCCAAAAACCTTGGCATCTAAATCTACCCTAGCAATGGGTTTACCAACATATTTATACTCTTTCAAGCTTTTTAATTTAGGAGTATCAGGCACTTCCCAATTCTTTACACCTTCAGCAACTTGTGCATAAGTCAAAGATTTTCCAGTACCGGATATAACTCCATCATCAATTTGAAGTTGGGTTACATCAATATTCAATTTCTGCGAGGCTTCTTTTAAAAGCATCATTCGTAACATTGCAGAAAGTTCTCTAAGTGGCTGCCATAGACCAGATATAGAAGTACTACCACCCGTTGCAAAACTATCTACATTGCCCGTTGAAGAAGCTGCATGTACAACTTGAATTTGTTGCATAGATACAGAAAGTTCATCTGCAGCCATTTGGGCAATACCAGTAAAAGTTCCTTGACCCATCTCCATTTTAGGAGAATGTAATACTATATTATTTTCAGAAGTTACCTCAAACCAAACCATCGGCTGATCGGTGTTATCTGTATATGGCATTTCTAAAGAGTTAACCGTACCTAAAATTTCTCTACGAATAGCATTGCGAAAAATATATGTCCCGATGGCTAAAACACCAATAGTACCCAAACCACCTCTTACTAAAAATTTACGTCTAGAAACTTTCTTAGCTCCACTACTTTTATCCCCCATCAACTATATTTCTTTAGTCTCGTTCGTATTTATTTCAGCTTGTAATTTTGCAGCTCTATGTATTGCTTTTCGCATTCTATAATACGTTCCACAACGGCAAACGTTAATTATATTATTGTCTATATCCTCATCAGTTGGGTTAGGTACTTTATTTAAGAGCGCAGCCGTTGCCATCATAAAACCAGGTTGACAGTATCCACATTGAGGTACAATTTCTTCAATCCATGCTTGTTGCACAGGATGTGGATTCTCTCTATCTCCCAAACCTTCAATTGTAGTCACCTTTTTTCCTTCCACAAACTTGACAGGGTAAGAACAAGAACGAACAGCCTCATCATCTACAAGTAAAGTACATGCACCACAAGCTGCTTTACCACAACCAAACTTGGTTCCTTTTAGGTTCAATAAATCTCTAACAATCCAAAGTAGTGGTGTGTTCTCGTCTCCTACATCAACGGTTTTTAGCATACCGTTTATTGTCAATGAAATTTCCATAAAATCTTATTATTTATTAGGGATTATTGCTCCATTGGCGAACCAGTTTTCAACAGCCTCTTTAAATTCTTTTTTAGATACTGGCGGTATCGTTCGCTGATTACCATCTGCATCAATACCGGGCTCCCACGCCCAAAGCACCAAATCATCTTCAGTCATGTGTTTTACAAGTTCATCATGACTTCTATTGCCATTGGTATTTTTATCGAGTAAACGTTCAGCTATTTGAGCTCGCGAAAGCCCTTCCCAACCCATTGAAGCCGGAGCCAATGACCAATGCGGTGCACCTGGAACACCAGAATTTGTATTATTGATAGATTGATGACATGTATTACAACTCGTTGCTTCAAATCCATTATCATCATCACCTCTAGCCATACCAAAATAATGAGGATGCCTATCATCGCCTTGTTTTGGTATATTATCGTTAGGGTGACAATTCATACAACGTTGATGGGTAAGAACGTCCATCATTTTCTCATAAGATTCATCAGGATTTTGTTGCGCTATTCCCTGATTATCATAAGTTTTATAGTTTGATATTGTTGGAGTATTTGCAAACACTAGTACTACTCCAACAACAGCTAATAGTAAAAAAAAATAAACGGGTCTTATCTTCATAGCATTTATCAATATCTGACACCTATGAAGATAATAAAAGCTTAAGACTTTTTTAACCCATTAAAATTTATAAACGTAGTAAGTTACTTATGCATTAGTTCTTCGAAAGAAATACTTCTGCCATCATGCAACGAGCGCTACCGCCACCACAGGTTTCAATAGTATGTAACGAACTATGTAGAATAGCGCAATGATTTTCAATTTGTGCTACTTGTTCTGGTCGTAAGCTATGGTAAGCCGCTGAACTCATAACCATATATCTTTTATCATCTGCGCCTAAAACTTGTAGCATATTTCCAGCAAAGTGATGCATTTGACCTTCAGTAATAATAATCACCTCTTTTCCATCTTTTTTAAGATGGTCCAAAACGTTTTTTCTTTCTTTTTTGTCATCTATGGAATCCGTACAAATTACCACAAAGTCTTCAGCCAACGCCATCATTACATTCGTATGATAGATAGGAAGTCTTTTACCATCTACAGATTGGTTTGCCGTAAAAATTACCGGGAAGAAATCAAAATCTTCACAAAATTCAATAAACAAATCTTCATTTGCACGTTCAGAAAGCGCACAATACGCTTTTTTATTTACCCGGTCTATTAAAATACTTCCAGTGCCTTCAAGAAACAACCCTTCATCTTCTGCAGAAGTATAATCTATAACATCTTTAATTTTAAAACCGTTCTCCTCAAGAGTTTCTAAGATATCTTCTCTGCGTTCATTTCTTCTATTTTCAGCGAACATAGGGTAAACACCTACTGTTCCATTTGAATGAAATGAAATCCAATTATTAGGGAAAATACTATCGGGAGTATCAGGTTCTTTTGTGTCTTCAACCACAATGACATTAACTCCTTTGCTCTTTAATAAGGATACAAAAGCATCGAACTCTTCTTGAGCTTGTGCATTAATTTCTTGATTCTTCAAATCAATATCTTCCATAAAGTAGTTATTGACAGCGGTCTGTTCGTTCATTCTAAACGACACCGGACGAATCATGAGGATTGTATTTGTTATTTGCATATAGGGGTACTAATTAAATTTCTCTTATCTATTTTTATATAAACTTATGCTCTTATTAGTGGTAATGTACTACAACGCAGTAGTCCTTCTTGTTTTGAAATTTCAGCATACGGAATCTCCTCTACGGTAAAACCTTGATCACGTAACCAATTATTGAGACGTGTAAAATTACGTTCAGAAACCACTACTTCTGGTGATATAGAAAATACATTACTGAACATATGATACATTTCTTGAGCATCAATTTCAAAAATATTTTCCTTTCCAAAAAAATCTACCAACCATTGGTATTCTTCTTCTACCAAGAACCCGTTCTTATGTAAAATAGCTTTTCCTTTACCCAAAGGCTGAAAACAACAGTCTAAGTGCAAAGCATTATCTTGAGCAACGGTATTAGACTTTCTTAATTCAAAAGACTTCACTGTTTTATGAGGAAACTGTTTCGTTAAATATTCTACTGCAGCTTTATTTGTTCGCGCAGTTATATAAGATGAATAATCTGGTGCGGTATAGGTTCCAACAAAAATATAATCGTTCCATGGCATAACATCACCACCTTCCACGTGCACGTTTGCTGGTGGTTGAAGAATATTATCATCGTCAATTTTATCAAGTACATGTAAAATTGCCTCTACCTCTTGTTCGCGGTCAGGTAATATATTCGCCTTAATTAATTTATCTTCAATTACAAAGGCTATATCTCTTGTAAATATTTGATTACAATTTTCAAGAACCTCTGGTCTAAATACCTTTACATCGTATTTCTCAAATACCATTCTAAAAGCCTCCATCTCAGCAATCATATCACTTTCCAATGGGTATGTGCCAGCCTTAATATGTTCTAGAGATTTTGGATCATAAGCCTCTTCTATTGTTGGCGTTGGTCCAGAACTTCTAGCTATACCTAAAACAACAGCTTTTAACTGTGAAATCTCATCATTAATATTTAATTGCAACATATGTCTCTGTATATATGATTTAAAAAATGGCATAAAAAAAAGCCCCTTTAAAAATTAAAAGAGCTTTTTGTTTTTTTATTAACGGTAGCAATCTACCTCTTGTCAAGTTCGACAAAAGATCTTAATTTCTCACCAATATAAACTTGTCTTGGTCTACCAATAGGTTCGCCGTTCAATCTCATTTCTCTCCATTGTGCGATCCATCCTGGCAATCTTCCTAACGCGAACATAACCGTAAACATTTCTGTTGGTATACCTAAAGCTCTATAAATGATACCAGAGTAGAAATCTACATTTGGATATAATTTTCTATCAACGAAGTATGGATCTTCCAATGCTTCTTTTTCTAAACCTTTAGCGATTTCAAGAATTGGATCATCTATACCTAAATCTGCCAATACTTCATCAGCAGCTTTCTTAATTATTTTAGCACGTGGGTCAAAGTTTTTATAAACTCTGTGACCAAAGCCCATTAATCTAAATGGATCAGATTTATCTTTTGCTTTTGCCATATACTTCTTAGTATCACCACCATCAGCTTCAATAGCTTCTAGCATCTCTAAAACAGCTTGGTTTGCACCACCATGAAGTGGACCCCAAAGTGCAGAAATACCTGCAGATAATGAAGCAAATAAACCAGCATGAGAAGAACCTACTATACGAACTGTACTCGTAGAACAATTTTGTTCATGATCAGCGTGTAAGATCAATAATTTATCTAAAGCCTCTATAACAACCTTGTTCTTCTTATAATCTTGATTAGGACGCTTAAACATCATCTTATGAATGTTCTCTACATAACCTAAACTATCATCACCGTAATCTAACGGAAGACCTTTCTTCTTACGCAAAGTCCAAGCTACAAGAACTGGGAATTTAGCAAGAATACGTACAATTGCGTGGTACATAGCCTCATCAGAACTAACATCTACTGTAGAAGGGTTAAATGCAATTAATGCACTTGTTAAAGAAGATAACACACCCATAGGATGTGCAGACTTTGGAAAACCATCCAAAATCTTTTTCATTTCCTCATCTACATGAGATTCATCTTTAATGTCTTTATGAAATTTCGCAAGTTCAGTATCGTTTGGTAAATTTCCGAAAATCAATAAATAAGCTACTTCTAAGAAATCTGCTTTTTCAGCCAATTCCTCAATTGAATAACCTCTGTAACGTAAAATCCCTTTCTCACCATCCAAAAATGTAATAGCACTTTCACAAGATCCTGTATTTTTGAAACCCGGATCAATGGTTATAATTCCTTTGGTTGCTGAACGCAAAGATTTGATATCAATTGCAAGTTCATCTTCGGTTCCCTTAATTACTGGAAACTCGTATTTTTCACCATTATATTCTAAAATAGCTTTATCTGACATTTTTAATTTTTACGTTTTAAATACTACTCGTAAAGTTAACAAAACAGGATTGTTTTAACAATTTCAAAATTCTGTTTGGGGTAAAATTAACAATAAGTTCTATGAATTACATTCTTTACAACAGATATAGTGACTTGTAATATTCATCTAAAGATTTTTCCCAGGTAAAACGAGCCTTTTTTGCATTGGTTTTAATCTTTTTCCAAGTGGGTTTATCATGTTCCCAAATGGTAAGTGCCTCATCAAAACTCTTTACCATATTATTAATTTGCTCATCATATGTTTCACCACTAAATGCAAAGCCTGTTTTCATATGTGCAACAGTATCCTTTAAGCCACCAGTATGATGAACTAAACATGGATTACCGTTTCTCATTGCCAGCATTTGACTTATACCACAAGGTTCAAATAAACTTGGCATAAAATATAAGTCTGTTTCTAAGTACATAGAATCAATTAAATCTTCTGATTGACCGTTAGTAAAAACGAAATTCTTATGATGATAGCTCATATGGCGAAAAAATTCTTCATAATCAGGATCACCGGTTCCTAGCAAAATGAATATTCCATCAATCTCACTTAATCTTGCCAGCATTTTTTCAAAAGCCTCTGGAGAACGTTTTAAGAAATAAAATTTTTGCTCGGTTAATCGAGCTACGCTAGACACAATAAATTTTGGTCTATTACCAACATACTGCATAATCTTCTCACCGGTATGCGCAAGAAAATCTGCCTTATATTTTTTGGAAGTATCTTGAAGCCACCTAAATAAAGCTTTTACAGTATTTCTATATAATAACCCTTTTTCTGCTACTCTTATATTACCGTAATTACTTGCATTTAAAATACCGAATAATCTTCCTTCATTATTTGCTTTCAACAAATCGTCCTCCAAACTTTCACCTCCTATAAATTCTGGTCTTCTGCTTGGTAAAAGAACATCTTCCTTATAAGATGGAGAAACGGTATGTACTGCATCTGCAAGACGTATACCAACCGCCATAAGATTTATACAATCTTGATATCTAGAATCCATTAACGCTTTATGATCTAACTGCACCTCTGGAAACCAGTTATTCATGGAAGCATAATTGTTATAAAAAGGACGTATACCCTGTATTGCCAAATTATGGATGGTATATACATAACGCATCTTTTTCAAATCCTTATAATTTGGATGATATGTCTTTATAAACAATAATGCAGCAGAATGCCAATCGTGCATATGCACTATATCCAAATCGCCAAATGCACCTATTTTAATTGCCTCTGCCGTAGCTGTACAGAAAATTACAAACTTGACAAAATCATTAAAAAAAGGTTCCGTTGGGTCGTCGTGATATATATGGGCAATACCACCTTCTATTATTTCAGGATGATGAATAACATAATGTGTAATATTCTTATCAACTCTTTTAGGAATTACTTCGTACAATTCTGCAGTGTAAGGCATACCCCTAAGACTAAATTCGAGTTTAGTTTTAAAAATTCCATTTTTATGCAATCTAGAATACGCAGGCACAACCACGTGAACTTTATCTTCTCGCTTCGATATCTCCCTAGGCACATCTCTAACAACATCTCCCATTCCACCAGCTTTACAATCTGGAATGGCGTCATTCTCTGCGGAAACAAAAAGAAAATTATTCATACGCTAATAAAGAAGGATTATATTTGGTTTATTCTCAAAAGGTAGTTAAAGTTTTGATGTACGCCAAAAAAAAAAGCCTTTCTAAAAAGAAAGGCTTAATTATATAATCAATACTTAAATTATCCTATTTTGAAAGCTTTTTCTTGAGGATAGTATGCTGTACTTCCTAACTCTTCTTCAATACGAAGTAATTGGTTGTATTTAGCCATACGATCAGATCTTGATGCTGATCCAGTTTTAATTTGACCTGTATTCAATGCAACAGCCAAATCAGCTATGGTATTATCTTCAGTTTCTCCAGAACGGTGAGACATAACAGAAGTATAACCGGCATTTTTAGCCATATTTACAGCTGCTATAGTTTCAGTTAAAGTTCCTATTTGGTTTACTTTAATTAAAATTGAATTAGCAATTCCTTTTTCGATTCCTGTAGATAAACGCTCAACATTAGTAACAAATAAATCATCACCAACCAATTGAACTTTATCTCCAATTTTATCAGTTAAAGATTTCCAACCGTCCCAATCATTTTCGTCCATACCATCTTCAATAGAGATAATAGGGTATTTAGCACTTAAATCAGCTAGATACTGAGCTTGTTCTTCAGAAGTTCTAATTACACCTTTATCACCTTCGAATTTAGTATAATCATATTTACCATTAACATAGAATTCTGCAGCAGCACAATCTAAAGCGATCATAACATCATCACCTAAAGAGTAACCTGCATTTTTAACTGCAATAGCAATTGTATCTAATGCATCTTCAGTACCACCTGCTAAGTTTGGAGCAAAACCTCCTTCATCGCCAACTGCAGTACTAAGACCACGATCGTGTAATACCTTTTTAAGATTATGAAAAATTTCAGTCCCCATTTGCATTGCGTGAGAAAAGCTCTTCGCTTTTACTGGCATAACCATGAACTCTTGAAATGCAATAGGTGCATCTGAGTGAGAACCACCATTAATTATGTTCATCATAGGAACAGGAAGTGTGTTTGCACTAACTCCACCTATATATCTGAAAAGAGAAAGACCTAATTCATTGGCAGCAGCTTTAGCAGCAGCTAACGAAACTCCTAAAATTGCATTTGCACCTAATTTTGATTTATTTGGCGTACCATCTAAGTCAATCATAGTTTGATCTAAAAGATTTTGATCAAAAACATTCATTCCTAAAATTTCTTCAGCAATGATAGTGTTTACATTATCAACAGCTTTACTTACACCTTTACCCATGAAAGCCTTACCTCCATCACGTAATTCTACTGCTTCATGCTCACCAGTTGAAGCTCCAGAAGGAACCGCTGCTCTTCCCATTACTCCATTCTCCGTAACTACATCTACTTCAACAGTTGGGTTTCCTCTAGAATCTAAAATTTGTCTTGCGTGAACATTTAATATAATACTCATCTAATATATTTTTATAGGTTGATAAATTAAAAAGTAAAGATACAAAACAGGCAAATTACCAGGTTTGTTTACACCTTACAATTACCAATTAAATAATGTTTATTTAAACTATTTCGTTATGTTTTGCACTTTTCTCAATTAAATTGAAAAAATCATCGAATAGATAATCAGCATCATGTGGTCCAGGACTTGCTTCTGGGTGATATTGAACGGAAAATACATCTTTATTTTTCATTCGTATTCCCGCAACTGTCTTATCGTTTAGGTGTGTGTGCGTAATCTCTAAATTACCATTCGCCTCAGTTTCTTCTCTATTAATAGCAAAACCATGATTTTGAGACGTGATTTCCCCTTTACCAGTAATTAAATTTAATATTGGATGATTAATACCTCTATGACCATTATGCATTTTATATGTAGACACACCATTTGCCAAAGCCAGTACTTGATGTCCTAAACAAATTCCAAAAAGGGGTTTATCTGTTTGTATCATTTTTTTAACCGCAGCAATTGCATCTACCAACGGTTCTGGATCACCAGGGCCATTAGAGATAAAATAAGCATCAGGATTCCATGAAGACATTTCTTCAAAACTACTGTTGTAAGGGAACACCTTTACATACGCCCCACGCTTTACTAAATTTCTAAGAATATTCTTTTTAATTCCTATATCCAATGCAGCAATTTTAATTGAGGCACTTTCATCCCCTACAAAATATGGCTCTTTTGTAGAAACTCGGGATGCTAGTTCTAGCCCTTTCATACTAGGAACCTCACTAAGACGTTTTTTAAGAGCATCTATATTTTCTATATCAGTAGAAATAACTGCATTCATAGCCCCATTATCTCTTATATAGCTCACCAAAGCACGAGTATCAACATCAGAAATTGCAAATAGATCATTCGAATCTAAAAACCCCTGAAGACTATCATCTGCCAAAGGTCTTGAATATTCATAACTGAAATTTCTACACACTAAACCAGAAATTTTAATGGACTCTGACTCAATCTCATCTTTATTAACTCCATAATTACCAATATGAGCATTTGTAGTTACCATTATCTGTCCAAAATAAGATGGATCAGTAAATATCTCCTGATAACCTGTCATACCTGTATTAAAACAAACTTCACCAAAGGCAGTACCTTCTTTATCACCTACAGATTTACCATAAAAAATAGTACCATCAGCTAGTAGTACTAGAGCTTTTCTCTTTGCTTGATATTTCATCTTAGTCTTATAATTTATTCGTTCACAAAAAAACATAAAAAAAGGATAAGCTAGAAAGCTTATCCTTTTTCATTATTAATATTTATTGACAATTTTATTCCTTAGAATCATCTGTCTTAGCTTCTGTTTCAGTTTGAGCTTCGTCTTTTACTTTAGTTTCTTTCTCTGCAGAAACAACTTCAGCATCACTACCACCTGATCTTCTACTTCTTCTAGTAGATTTTTTCTTAGGCTTACCAGCATTATACAATTCGTTGAAATCAACCAATTCTATCATTGCCATGTCAGCGTTATCACCTAAACGATTACCTAACTTGATAATTCTTGTATACCCTCCTGGTCTATCAGCTACCTTTTCAGATACAACACTGAATAATTCCGTTACAGCATACTTATCACGAAGGTTTTTAAAGACGATACGTCTATTATGAGTACCTTTTTCAGCACTAACATTATTTTCAGCTTTTGATTTAGTAATCAAAGGCTCAATGAATTGCTTCAAAGCTTTAGCTTTAGCAACTGTAGTGTTGATTCTTTTGTGCTCTATTAATGAACAAGCCATGTTTGCTAACATCGCTTTTCTATGAGCAGTTTTTCTACTTAAGTGATTAATCTTTTTACCGTGTCTCATGTTTCAATTTTATCATCTTGCTACCAAACTCGCTAGAACGAGGAGCAAAATATGATTATTTAATCTTTATCTAATTTGTATTTTGATAAATCCATACCAAAACTTAAACCCTTGTTTATAACAAGCTCTTCAAGTTCAGTTAAAGATTTTTTACCAAAGTTTCTAAACTTCATTAAGTCATTCTTATTGAAAGAAACTAAATCTCCTAAAGTATCTACTTCAGCTGCTTTTAAACAGTTTAGTGCACGAACAGAAAGGTCCATATCAACTAATTTAGTTTTCAATAATTGTCTCATGTGTAAAGACTCCTCATCGTAAGTCTCTGTTTGAGCAATCTCATCAGCTTCTAAAGTGATACGCTCATCAGAGAATAACATAAAGTGATGTATAAGAACTTTTGCTGCCTCAGTTAATGCATCTTTAGGATGAATAGAACCATCTGAAGAAATCTCAAAAACCAATTTTTCATAATCAGTTTTTTGCTCTACACGAAAGTTTTCAATACTATATTTTACATTCTTTATAGGCGTAAAAATAGAATCGATAGCAATCGTACCTAATGGAGCACCAGATTTTTTATTTTCCTCTGCAGGAACATAACCTCTACCTTTTTCAATTGTAATTTCCATATTGATGCTAACTTTAGCATCCATATTACAAATTACTAAATCCGGGTTCAATACTTGGTACCCAGAAATAAACTTTTGAAAATCACCAGCAGTTAACTGATTTTTACCACTAACAGAAATAGAAACTACTTCAGCTTCAGAATCTTCTATTTGTTTCTTGAAACGTACTTGTTTCAAGTTTAATATAATCTCGGTTACATCTTCAACAACGCCAGGAATCATGGAGAACTCATGCTCTACCTTATCAATCCTAATCGAAGTAATTGCATGACCTTCTAAAGAAGAAAGCAATACTCGTCTTAATGCATTCCCAACAGTTAATCCATAACCAGGTTCCAAAGGGCGAAATTCAAACTTCCCTTCGAAATCAGAGGAATCGATCATTATTACTTTATCGGGTTTCTGAAAATTAAATAATGCCATAATTGGATCAGTGTTGTTTATTTAGAGTATAACTCCACAATTAATTGTTCTTTGATATTTTCTGGAATTTGCATTCTTTCAGGAATAGTAACGTAAGTACCTTCCTTCTTTTCGCTATTCCAAGAAATCCACTCATAAACTGCACTACTAGCAGTTAATGAGTCTTGTATACTTTGCAATGATTTAGATTTTTCTCTAACACCAACAACATCTCCTGCTTTTAATGAGTAAGAAGGTATGTTAACCAACTCGCCATTAACCGTAATATGTCTGTGAGATACTAATTGTCTTGCACCACTTCTAGTTGGAGAAATTCCCATTCTATAAACAACGTTATCTAAACGAGATTCACATAATTGAAGTAAAATTTCACCAGCAACACCTTCTTTTCTTTTTGCAGTCTGGAATAAGTTTCTAAATTGCTTTTCTAAAATACCATAAGTATACTTAGCTTTTTGCTTCTCCATCAATTGAACAGAGTACTCAGATTTCTTTCCTCTTCTTCTATTGTTACCGTGTTGCCCTGGAGGGTAATTTTTCTTTTCGAATGACTTATCGTCTCCGAATATTGCTTCGCCAAATTTACGAGCAATCTTTGATTTTGGTCCTGTATATCTTGCCATTTTCTTTAAGTTTGAAAGTGAGATTATGAATTAAGGCTTATCCTTCGATAATCGTAACTACACTTTCGGTGAAATATATTAGTAATTAATTAAACTCTTCTTCTCTTAGGAGGTCTACAACCGTTATGAGGCATTGGAGTAACATCAATAATTTCAGTTACTTCTATACCAGCATTATGCAATGACCTAATAGCAGATTCTCTTCCGTTACCTGGACCTTTTACATAAACTTTAACCTTTCTTAAACCTGCTTCATGAGCAACTTTAGAACAATCCTCAGCAGCTACCTGAGCAGCATACGGTGTGTTTTTTTTAGATCCTCTAAAACCTAATTTACCAGCAGATGACCAAGAAATTACATCTCCTTTTTTATTTGTTAAAGAGATAATGATGTTGTTGAAAGATGCACTTATGTGCGCTTCACCAACAGAATCAACTATAACTTTACGTTTCTTGGTAACTTTAGTACTTGCCTTTGCCATACCTAATTATTATTTAGTTGCTTTCTTCTTGTTAGCAACTGTTTTACGCTTTCCTTTTCTAGTTCTAGAGTTGTTCTTAGTACGTTGACCTCTTAAAGGCAAACCTGATCTATGACGAATACCTCTATAACAGCCAATATCCATTAAACGCTTAATGTTCAACTGAGTTTCAGAACGTAATTCACCTTCGATCACGAATTCAGAAACAGCTTCCCTAATACGACCTATTTCATCATCATTCCAATCAGAAACCTTAGTATCTTCGCTAACTTGGGCTTTATTCAATATTTCTCTTGACCTACTACTTCCAATTCCAAAAATGTAGGTTAAGGCTATAACACCTCTCTTTTGTTTTGGTATATCTATACCTGCGATTCTTGCCATAATTACCCTTGTCTTTGTTTAAATCTAGGATTCTTTTTGTTGATTACGTACAACCTGCCTTTTCTGCGAACAATCTTGCAGTCGGCACTTCTCTTCTTAACTGATGCTCTTACTTTCATCTTGTATCTTAGTATCTATATGTAATTCTTGCTTTAGTAAGGTCATACGGACTCATCTCCAGTTTCACCTTATCTCCAGGTAATAGTTTTATATAGTGCATACGCATCTTACCTGATATATGCGCTGTTACCACATGTCCATTCTCCAACTCTACACGAAACATTGCGTTAGACAATGCTTCAATGATAGATCCATCTTGTTCTATTGCTGCCTGCTTAGCCATAAATTATGCTACTTTTCTATTTTTACCGGTTTTCATTAAACCATCGTAATGTCTATTCAATAAATATGAATTTACCTGTTGTACCGTATCTATAGCTACACCTACCATAATTAATAAGGAGGTACCACCATAAAATAAAGCCCATCCAGCTTGAACATCCATCAATTTTACTACAATCGCTGGTAAAATAGCGAGCAAAGCTAAGAAAATAGATCCAGGTAACGTTATTAAAGACATAATCTTATCTAAATAATCTCCAGTTTCTTTTCCAGGACGTATTCCTGGTATAAAACCACCACTCCTTTTAAGGTCATCTGCCATCTTATTAGTAGGAACCGTAATTGCAGTATAAAAATATGTAAAGATTATAATCAATATTGCGAATAACAAATTATATGCCCATCCAAAAATATCACTGAACTGCACTTGCATCCATTGTCCAAAAGCAGTATCATCAAACGCACCACCTATCATACCAGGTACAAACATAATTGCTTGAGCAAATATAATTGGCATAACTCCAGAAGCATTCAACTTCAAAGGAATATATTGTCTTGAACCCATTATGTTCTTTTCGTATCCACCAGAAGCAGTACGTCTTGCATACTGTACAGGAATTTGTCTTGTAGCCATTACTAACAGAATACAAGCCAAGATAACCAAGAACCAAATAATAACTTCTATTAAGATGAACATTAATCCACCGTTATTATCAGTTGTTCTAGAGATAAATTCTTGAACAAAAGATTGAGGCATTGTAGCTATAATACCAATCATAATTAATAAAGAGATACCATTACCAATACCTTTATCAGTAATTTTCTCTCCTAACCACATTGCAAATACAGTACCTGTTACCAAAATGATAACTGCAGGAACCATAAAATCCAATCCTTTACCTAATAAAAACGCGCTATCTCTAACTCCAAAAGCCTCTAATCCATATAAATATGCTGGAGCTTGAACAATACAAATACCGATGGTTAACCATCTAGTAATTTGATTAATAGTCTTACGACCACTTTCTCCTTCTTTTTGTAGTTTCTGAAGATAAGGAATTGCAATACCCATCAACTGAACAACAATAGAAGCAGAGATATAAGGCATAATACCCAACGCAAAAACAGAAGCATTAGCAAACGCCCCTCCTGTAAATGCATTTAAAAGACCAAATATACCTTGATCAGTACTATCCGTTAATCCACCTAATTGAGTTGAATCTATACCCGGAAGTACGATTTGACAACCAAAACGATAAACCAACAAAAGACCCAATGTAATAAGAATTCTATTTCTTAGTTCTTCTATCTTCCAAATATTGGATATTGTATCAATAAAATTCTTCATGCTCTCGTTTATGCTTACAAACTTATTGCTTCACCACCTGCTGCTTCAATAGCTGCTTTAGCAGATGCAGTAAATTTATGTACCGAAATTTTAAGAGGAGCTTTTAACTCACCATTTCCTAAAATTTTCACTAATTCATTCTTACCAACTAAACCGTTCTCAATTAAAAGATCTAAAGAAACTTCATTAGATATCACTTTATTATCGACAAGCTCTTGTAACTTCTCTAAATTGATACCTTGATAGTTCTTACGGTTAATGTTCGTAAAACCAAACTTAGGTACACGACGTTGTAATGGCATTTGACCACCTTCAAAACCAATCTTCTTAGAATAACCAGATCTTGACTTTGCTCCTTTATGACCTCTTGCAGCTGTTCCACCTTTTCCAGAACCCTGACCTCTTCCAAGGCGTTTTCCGTCTCTATTAACTGAACCTTCTGCAGGCTGTAGACTATGTAAACCCATTTTTATTCTAAATTTAAGCTTCCTCTGTGGAAACTAAATGTTTAACTTTATTTATCATTCCAAGAATGTTCGGCGTATCGTCATGCTCAACAACCTGTCCTATTCTCTTTAAACCAAGCGCCTCTAAAGTTCTTTTCTGATTTTGAGGTTTCTTAATTCCGCTTTTTACTTGTGTAACTTTAATCTTTGCCATAATTTTCCTCTTATCCTTTAAATACTTTTTCTAAAGAAACACCTCTTTGCGTAGCGATAGTTTTTGCATCTCTAAGTTGCAACAAAGCATCAAAAGTTGCTTTAACAACGTTATGTGGATTTGAAGATCCTTGAGACTTAGATAATACATCTTGTACACCTACAGATTCCAATACCGATCTTACAGCTCCACCAGCAATTACACCGGTACCATGAGATGCAGGCTGGATATAAACTCTAGCTCCACCAAATTTTCCTTTTTGCTCATGAGGTAAAGTTCCTTTATTTAAAGGAATACGAACTAAGTTCTTTTTACCATCTTCAATTGCCTTTGCTATAGCAGTAGCAACCTCTTTAGATTTACCTAAACCATGACCTACAACACCATTTTCATCACCTACAACAACTATTGCAGAAAAACCGAATGCTCTACCACCTTTTGTTACCTTGGTTACACGTTGAATACCAACTAATTTATCTTTTAAGTCTAAACCACCTGGCTTAACAGTCTCTACGTTTTTATATTTTTGGAACATACTAGTATATTAGAATTTTAGACCTGCTTCTCTTGCACCCTCAGCCAAAGATTTTACTCTTCCGTGATACAAATTACCTCCTCTATCAAAAGCAACTTTCTCTAAGCCAGCTTTTACAGATTTTTCAGCGATTGTTTTACCAACCAAAGCAGCAATCTCGGTTTTATTTCCTTTTGCTTTCGCAATATCCTTATCTCTTGAAGAAGCGGATACTAAAGTGACTCCTTTTACGTCGTCTATAACTTGAGCGTAAATTTCGCTGTTACTTCTAAAAACAGATAACCTTGGTTTAGCTGCAGTTCCAGAAGAAACCTTACGTATTCTACGTCGGATTCTTAATTTTCTTTGTGTTTTTGATAATCCCATAATATCCTATTATTAAGCCGACTTACCAGCTTTTCTTCTTAATATTTCACCTACAAATTTAATTCCTTTTCCTTTGTACGGCTCTGGTCTACGGAAAGATCTAATCTTTGCAGCTATATGACCAACTAGTTGTTTGTCATGAGACGTTAGCTTAACTATAGGGTTCTTACCTTTTTCTGATATAGTTTCAACTTTAACTTCAGAAGCTAAGTTGAAAACGATGTTGTGAGAAAAACCTAAAGCCAATTCAAGTTTTTGACCTTGATTACTTGCCCTATACCCTACACCTACTAATTCTAATTCTTTGGTCCAACCTTTAGAAACACCATCAACCATATTAGTTATAAGTGATCTATATAAACCGTGCTTTGCTTTATGCTCCTTAGAATCCGATGGCCTTGTTACGAAAGCCTGTCCGTCTTCTACTTTAACCGCTACACCAGAGAACTCTTGAGTCAACTCACCTAATTTCCCTTTTACAGAAATTATATTGTCGTTAATTTCAATTGTAACCCCTTCAGGAATTGCGATTGGATTATTACCTATTCTAGACATTTTCTAAATCTTTAATCAATTAATAAACGTAGCACAAAACTTCACCACCAACTTTCTCTGCCTTAGCCTGCTTGCTAGTCATTACACCATGAGATGTAGAAACAATTGCAACACCCAAACCATTTAATACACGAGGTAAATCTTCGTTACCTGAATATTTCCTAAGACCAGGCTTACTTATACGCTGTATTTTCTTGATTACAGGCTCTTTTGTAAGCTTATCATATTTCAAAGCTATCTTAATAGAACCTTGAACTTTATTTTCTTCGAATTTATAACTTAAAATATACCCTTGATCGAATAATATTTTAGTTATTTCTTTCTTTAGATTTGACGCAGGAATTTCAACAACCCTATGTCCCGCTCTACTCGCGTTTCTAACTCTCGTTAGGTAATCTGCAATAGTATCTGTTACCATATGTATATAATTCGGAAACGGTTTTCAGCAAATTAGCTAAACCTGAATCCATTAATAATTCTTAATCTACCAGCTAGCTTTCTTAACACCTGGTATTAAACCGGCATTAGCCATCTCTCTGAATTTTACCCTTGAAATACCAAAAGTTCTCATGTAACCTTTAGGTCTTCCAGTTAATTTACATCTGTTATGTAAACGTACCGGAGAGGCATTTTTAGGTAGTCTCTGTAACGCTTCATAATCGCCAGCTTCTTTCAAAGCTTTACGTTTTTCAGCATAAACTGCTACAGTTCTTTCCCTTTTTCTCTCACGGGCTTTCATTGATTCCTTAGCCATACTAATTCTTTTTAAAAGGTAAACCTAATTCTGTTAATAATGATTTTGCTTCTTTGTCAGTTCCCGCAGAAGTTACAAAGGTAATATCCATACCGTTAATTCTATTGATTTTATCAATATTAACTTCAGGAAATATTATTTGCTCAGTAACACCCAAGTTATAATTTCCACGACCATCAAAACCTGTAGCCTTAATACCTTGAAAATCTCTAACACGAGGTAATGCTGAAGTCACCAAACGATCTAAAAATTCGTACATACGCTCACCTCTTAAGGTAACTTTTGCACCAATTGGCATGCCTTTTCTTAACTTAAAGGCAGCAACATCTTTCTTAGACATAGTAGCAACGGCTTTTTGACCAGTAATCATAGTCATTTCATCTATTGCATGGTCAATAAGTTTCTTGTCAGCAACAGCAGCTCCTACACCTCTACTCATTACTATCTTCTCTAACTTAGGAACCTGCATTACATTACTGTAACCAAACTCTTCGGTAAGGGCAGCTACTATTCGCTCCTTATACTCTTTCTTTAATCTTGCAACGTATGCCATAACTAAATTACTTCATTGGATTTTTTGGAAACCCTAACTTTTTTACCATCCTTTATTTCGTAACCTACTCTAGTTGTATCGCCAGATTTACCGTCGATTAGAGCCAAGTTAGAAATGTGGATTAAAGCTTCTTTTTTTACAATACCACCTTGAGGGTTCTTAGCACTAGGCTTCTCATGTTTAGATACCATATTGGCACCTTCAACGATGGCTTTATTTTTCTCAAGATCAACACGCATCACTTTACCTTCGGTTCCCTTATGGTCACCAGCGGTAATTCTTACCGTATCTCCTGTTTTGATTTTTAACTTTTTCATCTTGTCCGTTATATTATAATACCTCTGGGGCCAATGATACAATCTTCATGAACTGCTTATCCCTAAGCTCTCTTGCTACAGGTCCAAAAACACGAGTTCCTCTCATTTCTCCGGCAGGATTCAATAACACACAAGCGTTATCATCAAATCTGATATAAGACCCATCAGGTCTTCTAACCTCTTTCTTAGTACGAACTACAACAGCAGTTGAAACCGCACCTTTCTTGATACCTCCGTTCGGAGTAGCTTCTTTAACCGTAACAACAATTTTGTCACCTATTGAAGCATACCTTCTTTTGGTACCACCAAGAACACGGATAGTTAAAACTTCCTTTGCTCCGGTGTTATCCGCTACTTTTAATCTAGATTCTTGCTGTAACATAACTTATTTAGCTCTTTCTAAGATTTCTACTAATCTCCAACATTTGGTTTTACTCATAGGACGAGTCTCCATGATCTTTACAGTATCACCAATGTTACAATCGTTCTTTTCGTCATGTGCAACATATTTCTTTGTCTTCAAAACGAACTTTCCGTACATAGGATGTTTTACTCTTTTCACTTCAGCAATAACAATAGACTTCTCCATTTTATTACTAGTGACAACTCCTACTCTCTCTTTTCTTAAATTTCTTTTCTCCATAAAGCCCACCAATTATTGGTTTTCCCTATTAGTTAATTCAGTGGCTAATCTTGCTACCGTTCTCCTTACTTTTCTAATCTGAAGTGGATTTTCTAACGGAGTTACAAAATGTGCCATTTTCAAATCTGCATGTTGCTTCTTGTACTCGGCAAATTTCTCCGTAAGTCCTTCCACAGACATTTCTTTAATCTCTTGTTTTTTCATTATTCCTTACGTTTAATTTCCGCCCTCGTAATCTCGAGCTACAATGAATTTTGTTTTAACAGGAAGTTTTTGAGCCGCTAATCTTAAAGCTTCTTTTGCTACTTCCATAGGAACTCCGGCCACTTCGAACATAATTCTACCTGGTTTTACCACGGCTACGAAATATTCTGGTGCACCTTTACCTTTACCCATACGTACTTCTAATGGCTTTTTGGTAATCGGCTTGTCTGGAAATATTTTAATCCACAATTGACCTTCCCTCTTCATGAATCTAGTAGCAGCAATACGAGCAGCTTCTATCTGGCGTGAAGTCAAAAATGTAGCATCATCAACATTCTTTATACCGAACATACCATTTGAAAGTTGGTGTCCTCTCCCAGCAAGACCTTTCATACGGCCTTTCTGCATTTTACGGAACTTTGTTCTTTTCGGTTGTAACATTACTTTAGTTCTTTAAAAAATTACTTTCTACGACGTTGTTTTCTTCCACCTTCTTGCTTACCACCTTTAGAAGAATCCTTTTGCATTCCTACTAATGGAGATAAATCTCTTTTACCATATACCTCACCTTTCATAATCCAAACTTTAATACCAAGTTTACCATATGTAGTTTGAGCTTCTTGTAGAGCATAATCAATATCAGCTCTAAAAGTAGATAATGGAATTCTACCATCTTTATAAGATTCCGAACGAGCCATTTCAGCACCATTCAATCTACCAGAGATCTGAATCTTTATTCCTTCAGCATTCATACGCATTGCTGCAGCGATTGCCATTTTTATTGCTCTTCTAAAAGAAATTCTACTTTCAATTTGACGAGCTACACTTGCTGCAACTAAGTTAGCATCAAGCTCAGGTCTTTTTATTTCAAAGATATTGATCTGAACCTCCTTATTGGTGATTTTTTTCAATTCTTCCTTAAGTTTATCAACTTCCTGACCACCTTTACCGATAATAATACCAGGTCTCGCAGTGGTTACTGTAACTGTGATTAATTTAAGAGTACGTTCTATTATAACTCTAGAAACACTAGCTTTAGAAAGTCTTGCATGAATATACTTTCGTATTTTATCATCCTCAGCCAATTTATCTCCGTAATCGTTACCACCATACCAGTTAGATTCCCAACCTCTAATGATTCCTAGACGATTTCCTATTGGATTTGTTTTCTGTCCCATCCTAGTTTTCTGTTATATTTTTTGACCCCAATACCAAAGTTACATGGTTTGAACGTTTTCTAATTCTATGTGCTCTACCTTGTGGAGCTGGACGCAATCTCTTAAGCATTGCACCACTATCTACTCTAATCTCAGCTACAATTAAATCAGCATCTTCTACACTTGCCTCTTCATTTTTTGCCTGCCAATTAGCCAAAGCTGAAAGTAATAATTTCTCCAACTTTCTAGAAGCTTCTTTAGGATTGAACCTTAAAATAGCTAAAGCTTGCTCTACCTTTACACCACGAATTAAATCAGCAACCAAACGCATCTTTCTAGGTGAAGTAGGACAGTTATTCAACTTAGCGAAAGCTACCTTTTTCTTCTCAGCCTTTATTCTTTCGGCCATCTGTTTTTTACGAACTCCCATAGCTTACTTTTTTCCTTTGTTTTTCGCACCTGCATGACCTCTAAAAGATCTAGTTGGTGAAAATTCCCCAAGTTTATGTCCTACCATGTTTTCTGTTACAAAAACAGGTACAAATTGTTTTCCGTTGTGAACCGCTATCGTCATTCCTACAAAATCAGGTGTAATCATAGAGGCTCTAGACCAAGTTTTGATTACCGCTTTTTTTCCGGATGAAACACTTTGTTGGATTTTCTTCTCCAAACTATAGTGAACGTAAGGTCCTTTTTTTAGTGAACGTGCCATTTCTTTCTACTTTTTTATTTCTTTCTACGTTCTATTATATACTTGTTGGTGCTCTTGGTCTTAGAACGAGTTCTGAATCCTTTAGCAGGAATTCCATTTCTCGATCTTGGATGACCACCTGAAGCTCTACCTTCACCACCACCCATTGGGTGATCGACAGGGTTCATAGCTACCGGTCTAGTTCTTGGTCTTCTACCCAACCATCTACTTCTACCAGCTTTACCTGATACCAGTAATTGATGATCCGAGTTAGATATAGCACCAATAGTAGCCATACAACCTGAAAGAATTAATCTTGTTTCACCAGATGGCATCTTAACAGTAACGAACTTACCGTCCTTTGCCATAAGTTGAGCAAAAGTACCTGCGCTACGCGCCATAATAGCACCTTGACCAGGTCTTAACTCAATACATGAAATTATAGTTCCTAGAGGAATTTCACTCAAAGGCATTGCGTTCCCTATCTCAGGAGCAACAGTTAATCCAGATGAAATCTGTTGATCAACCTGCAATCCGTTTTGAGCTACAACATAACGCTTTTCGCCATCCGCATATTCCAAAAGAGCAATAAATGCAGTTCTATTTGGATCGTATTCAATAGACTTAACAGTAGCAAGTACATCTTGCTTATCTCTCTTAAAATCTATTACACGATACCTTCTTTTATGACCTCCACCTTTTTGGCGTATGGTCATCTTTCCTTGACTGTTTCTACCTCCAGACTTTTTTAACGGAGCAAGCAAGCTTTTCTCCGGCTTATCAGCAGTAATGGCGTCAAATCCATTTACTACTCTAAAACGCTGTCCTGGAGTGATTGGTTTTAATTTTCTAACTGACATTTCTTGTCTTTATAGATTACTGTAAAAATCGATAATATCACCTTCTACTACATCAACAATTGCTTTTTTAATAGCATTTGTTTTACCATGTTGTACACCAGTTTTTGTATATCTGGATTTTCTTGATGGACCGTAATTCATTGTACGAACCTTCTTCACAGAAACACCATAAGTAGCTTCAACTGCATCTTTAATCTGCAACTTATTAGCCTTAGGGTTAACTACGAATCCATAACGGTTATTCAACTCGCTATCAGCAGTCATTTTCTCCGTTATAATTGGTTTTATTAACACACTCATGATATTATTGTTTATTTAAATTCGATTCAATCCCCTCTAAAGAGCTCTCTAACAATACCACACTATTAGCATGAAGAATTTTGTAAGTACTTAATTCTGAGTTAGTTATAACTTCTGAGCCTTTAAAATTACGCGAAGACAAATATACACCTTTATTTGAATCACCCAACACTATTAAAGACTTTTTATTTTCAAGACCTAAGGTCTTCAAAACTTCGATAAAATCTTTAGTTTTTGGAGTATCAAAATCGAAGTCTTCAACTACTAAAATTGCATTTTCTTTTGTCTTCAAAGACAATGCAGATTTTCTTGCTAAACGCTTCAAGTTTTTATTTAACTTCTGAGTATAATCTTTAGGTCTAGGTCCAAATATTCTACCACCACCTCTAAAGATTGGCGATTTAATACTACCTGCTCTTGCAGTACCCGTACCTTTTTGTTTTTTAATCTTTCTAGTACTACCAGCGATCTCAGCTCTTTCTTTAGCTTTGTGCGTTCCTTGTCTTTGATGAGCTAAATATTGCTTAACATCTAAGTAAACTGCGTGATCATTAGGCTCTATAGCGAAAACATCATCAGAAAGGTTTGCCTTTCTACCTGTGTCTTTTCCTTTAATATCTAAAACTGCTATTTTCATTACATCTACCTTTGTATAGTTACATAAGCATTCTTATGGCCCGGAACACAACCTTTTACTACTAAAAGATTCTTCTCTGGAACTACTTTTAAAACCCTAAGGTTCTGAACCGTTACACGATCAGTACCCATTCTACCAGCCATCTTCATACCCTTGAATACTCTTGCTGGATATGATGCAGCACCAATAGAACCAGGAGCTCTAAGTCTGTTATGCTGACCGTGAGTTGCCTGACCAACCCCTGCAAAACCGTGACGTTTAACAACACCTTGAAAACCTTTACCCTTAGATGTACCAATAACATCTACGAATTGACCTTCAGTAAAAACATCTACACCTACGGTGTCACCTAATTTAAAATCACCTTCAAAATCTTGGAACTCAACGACCTTTTTCTTAGGAGAAGCACCTGCTTTTTTAAAATGGCCTAATTCAGCCTTATTAGCACGAGTTTCTGCCTTGTCATCGAAACCAAGTTGAAGGGCACTATACCCGTCGACCTCTTCGGTTCTGACTTGGGTAACTACACATGGGCCAGCTTGTATAACGGTACATGGAATGTTCTTTCCATTCTCGTCAAAAATACTGGTCATGCCTACTTTCTTTCCTATTAACCCAGACATACTTATTTATATTAATTATTACTTATTAAATTCTTTACAAAAAAATAGGGTCAAAATAATTTAACCCTAAATTATTTTTTCCGTTTTTCCCTCGCACGCAGCTTAGGACATGTAGTCTAGCCCATAAATGAGCTAGACAATTAATTACACCTTAATCTCTACTTCTACACCACTTGGAAGCTCTAGCTTCATAAGTGCATCAATAGTTTTAGATGAAGAGCTATAGATATCCAATAATCTCTTATAAGAACTTAATTGGAACTGCTCTCTTGATTTTTTATTCACGTGAGGTGAACGCAAAACTGTAAATATCTTTTTATGCGTAGGTAAAGGAATTGGTCCTGTTACAACAGCACCGGTAGTCTTTACCGTTTTTACAATCTTTTCAGCAGATTTATCCACTAAATTGTGATCGTAAGATTTTAGTTTTATTCTAATTTTCTGACTCATGTCCTAAATTTATGCTGTTATACCTTTTGCTGCCTTAATAACTTCTTCTGAAATATTAGAAGGAGTTTCTGCATAGTGTGAAAATTCCATTGTTGAAGTAGCACGTCCTGAAGATAAAGTTCTAAGAGATGTTACATATCCGAACATTTCAGATAATGGAACAGTACCTTTAACAACTTTGGCACCAGCTCTATCACTCATATCACCAATAGTACCTCTACGTCTATTTAAATCTCCCACGATATCACCCATGTTTTCTTCTGGGGTGATAACTTCCAATTTCATAATCGGCTCCATGATAACGGCACCAGCAGCCTTACCAGCAGCTTTATACCCCATTTTTGCAGCTAATTCGAAAGAAAGTGCATCAGAATCCACAGCGTGGAAAGATCCATCCTTAAGTACAACTTTCATTGTATCCATTTCATATCCAGCCAAAGGTCCGTTTTGCATAGCAACATTGAAACCTTTTTCTACAGATGGAATGAATTCCTTTGGTATACGACCACCTTTTATCTCATCAACAAACTGAAGACCTTCTCCTTTGAAATCCTCATCAGCAGGACCCATCTCAAATACAATATCACCAAATTTACCACGACCACCAGATTGCTTTTTATAAGTTTCTCTGTGAGATGCCGTTTTAGTTAATGCTTCTTTGTATTCTACTTGTGGTTCACCTTGGTTTACTTCAACCTTGAACTCTCTTCTTAAACGGTCAACAATAATATCTAAGTGAAGCTCACCCATACCAGATATAATTGTTTGCCCTGAAGCTTCATCAGTTTTCACCTGGAAAGTTGGATCCTCTTCAGCCAATTTAGCCAAAGCCATACCTAACTTATCAACGTCTGCCTTAGTTTTAGGCTCAACAGCAATACCAATAACTGGCTCAGGGAAATCCATGCTCTCCAATACAATTGGATGCTTTTCATCAGACATGGTATCACCAGTCTTAATATCCTTGAAACCTACAGCCGCACCAATATCACCCGCTTCGATATAATCAATAGCATTTTGTTTATTAGAGTGCATTTGATAAATACGTGAAATACGTTCTTTTTTACCTGAACGGTTATTCAATATATAAGAACCAGCATCTAAACGACCAGAGTATGTTCTAAAAAATGCCAATCTTCCAACAAAAGGATCAGTAGCAATTTTAAAAGCCAAAGCCGCAAAAGGCTCTTTTACACTAGGCTTACGTTTTTCAACCTCACCTGTATCAGGGTTAGTTCCCTCAATCGCCTCTTTATCTACAGGCGAAGGTAAATATCTACATACAGCATCCAATAAAAACTGAACACCCTTATTCTTAAATGAAGAACCACATATCATTGGAATGATTGCACGATCCATAACAGCAGCTCTTAAAGCAGCATGCACTTCATCTTCAGTGATAGAATCTTCATCTTCGAAGAATTTCTCCATCAACTCCTCATCATATTCTGCAACAGCTTCAATTAAGGCAGCTCTATACTCCTTAACTTCGGCTTTCATATCCTCAGGAATGTCAATTACATCAAAAGTAGCACCAAAACCTTCTTCGTGCCATGTAATTGCTCTGTTCTTAGCTAAATCAACTATACCTCTAAAATCAGCTTCGTCACCGATAGGAAGTACAATTGGAACTGCATTAGAACCCAACATTTCCTTAACTTGCTTACAAACCATAAGGAAGTTAGAACCTTGACGGTCCATCTTGTTCACAAAACCAATTCTTGGAACCTTATAGTTATCAGCCAATCTCCAGTTAGTTTCTGATTGAGGCTCAACACCATCAACCGCACTAAACAAGAAAACCAAACCATCCAAAACACGTAATGATCTATTTACCTCTACAGTAAAATCAACGTGCCCCGGTGTATCTATTATATTAAAGTGATAATCCTTAGTATTATCAAGCTCCTTTGCATTCTCTAAAGGAAACTTCCAAGTACAAGTAGTAGCAGCAGAAGTAATAGTAATACCTCTTTCCTGCTCTTGCTCCATCCAGTCCATAGTAGCAGCACCATCATGAACTTCACCTATTTTATGACTAACACCCGTATAAAAAAGAATACGCTCTGTTGTCGTAGTTTTACCAGCATCAATGTGCGCAGCAATACCTATATTTCTTGTAAATTTTAAATCTCTTGCCATTTCTATTTAGAATCTAAAGTGCGAAAATGCTTTGTTAGCCTCAGCCATCTTGTGCGTATCGACTCTCTTCTTAACAGCCGCTCCTTCTTCTTTTGCTGCTGCTAAAATTTCTCCAGCCAATTTTTGAGCCATCCCTTTCTCATTACGCTTTCTTGCATAACTAATCAACCACTTCATAGCTGTTGATATTTTTCTGTCCGGTCTGATCTGCATTGGAATTTGAAATGTTGCACCACCAACTCTTCTACTTCTAACTTCAACGTGAGGCATAACATTACTCAACGCATCCTTCCAAAGCTCTAAAGCTGTTTTTTCTTCATCAGTTTTTTTAGCATCTACGATATCTATTGCATCGTAAAAAACACCAAAAGCAACTGATTTTTTACCATCCCACATCATCATATTGACGAAACGTGTCACCAATTGATCATTAAATCTTGGATCTGGTAAAAGTGGTCTTTTCTTTGCCTGTCTTTTTCTCATTACTTCCTTTTAAACAAGTTTAATTAATTTTTAGGGCGTTTAGCACCATATTTAGATCTACGTTGTGTTCTACCGGCCACACCTGCTGTGTCCAATGCACCACGTACAATATGATACCTAACTCCTGGTAAATCTTTAACTCTTCCGCCTCTTACTAATACTATCGAGTGCTCTTGCAAATTGTGACCCTCTCCTGGAATGTAAGCATTCACTTCCTTACCATTTGTTAACCTAACCCTTGCTACTTTTCTCATAGCTGAATTTGGCTTCTTAGGTGTGGTAGTATAAACACGTGTACAAACACCCCTTCTTTGAGGACACGAATCCAAAGCAGCCGATTTACTCTTCTTAGTAATCGTCTCTCTTCCTATTCGTACTAATTGTGATATTGTTGGCATACTATAATGATATATAAAAAATTACCCCTACTTTAAGGGTCGGCAAATGTAGTAATATTTAAGTAAAATTCAAACCAAGTTACATTTATTTTCATTTTTTTTTAATTCTCCTCGTTTTACCGTAAAAATCATACTTGTTAAAACATCATTAACGATTTGTAAAATCAACAAATCCCCATACGTTTTTTGAGTTGAATTAAATGCAGGTTTTTTAGACAAATATTGAAGAATTATGAATATGACAAAAAAAACGGTGTTGAATTATATAACTTTAAATATGGATCGTGTTTAATCTGTAACTTCCAATTTTATCACGAGTTCTTAAAATTTTATTAAAATTATCTTGCATTATTAACACATTATTGTGAAGTTTGTCGCTAGCTAATTCAAATAATTTAAAAATGAGAACAAAACTAAATGGATTGTTAACGCTACTTTTAGCGTTAGTTGTGCATATTTCTTTTGCACAGCAAAAAACAGTATCCGGTACGGTTACTGATCAGGGAGGGCTTCCTTTGCCCGGGGTTAACATTGTAGTTGAAGGTACCACTACAGGTACTCAAACAGATTTTGATGGTAACTATTCCATTATGGCCGCACAAGGCGAAACATTATTATTTACTTACATCGGTCAGAAAGCCGTAAGAAAATCGGTCGGTGCCGGTAGTACGGTAAGTGTGCAAATGGAAGAAGATGCACAAGCACTGGAAGAAGTGGTTGTAACCGCTCAAGGTATTAAGCGTGAGAAGAAAGCTTTAGGTTTCGCAGTATCATCTGTAGACGAAAAAGATTTAGAATCTCGTTCAGAAGGTGATGTTGCCCGTGTATTATCTGGTAAAGCCTCTGGTGTTCAGATTACTGCCGCTGGTGGTATGTCTGGTTCTGCAACTAACGTTGTTGTTAGGGGTTTAAGTTCCTTTAGTGGAAGTAACCAAGCTCTTTTCGTTGTTGATGGTGTACCATTTAGTAGTGATACTAATGCACAAGACACAAACGGTAGCGGTTCTAACTTCTTAACAGGTAATACTGGTTCTTCTAGATTTTTAGATTTAGATCCAAACAACATTGCAAAAATTGAAGTATTAAAAGGTCTTGCAGCAGCAACTCTTTATGGTTCTCAAGGTAAAAACGGTGTTATTCTTATTACTACAAAAGCAGGTTCTGCTGTTGGTGGAAAGAAAAAAACAGAAATAACTGTTAATCAATCTTACTTCGTTAATGAATTTGCTTCATTACCAGATTATCAAGATGAATATGGTAATGGTTTTGACCAAGCCTTTGGCTGGTTCTTTAGTAACTGGGGTCCTAGCTTTGAAGAAAGCGGTCTTTCCGGTTGGGGAAGACAAGCCTCTATTGATGCAAATGGTACTCTAGAACATCCTTATAGCACTACAGCAGTAGCAGCTACAAGAGAAGCATTTCCTGAATTTCAAGGTGCAAGATATGACTGGAAACCTTACAACTCAGTTGAGAATTATTTCAAACCAGGTTCAGTAAGTTCTACTTCTGTTAACATAAACGGTGCTTCTGAAGATGGTAACACTACTTTCAATGCTAACTTCGGTTATTTAGATGACGAATCTTTTATTCCAGGAAACGGTTTAACAAGAGCTAACGTATCTATAGGTGGTAGATCTAAATTATCAAATAGATTTACGGTATCTGGAGCAATGAACTACTCTAGAACTGATTATAGCTCACCTCCAATTGCAGCTAGTGAAGGTAACGGTACTACTGGACTTTCAATTTTCGGTAACATCTACTTTACACCAAGAAGTGTTGATTTATTAGGTTTACCTTACCAGAATCCAATTGACGGTTCTAGTGTTTACTATAGAAATGGTAACGATATAATAAACCCTCGTTGGACTGCAAACAATGCTAAGTACTCTCAATTGACTACTCGTGTATTTTGGAATGCAGCAATGCAATATGACATTAACGACAATCTTAATGTTACTTATAGAGCTGGTTTAGATTACTACAATGAAAGAAACGAACAATACTCTAACAAGGGTGGTGTAGAATTTACAAGTGCCATATTCGGTTTCTTAAATACATATGATAACAATAATACTATCTGGGATCACTATTTAGCCTTAAATGGTAATTATGATTTATCAGAGAAATTAGGTATGACATTTAACGTAGGTGCAACTTCTAGATCTACATCATTTGATCAGCAAGGTGTTGCTAGTACAGGTCAGATTGTATTTGATATACAAAGACACTTTAACTATGCTAACCAATCTCCAATTCAATATTCTGAGACAAGAAACATTGCAGGTCTATTAGGTCAAGTTACTTTAGATTATGACAACATGTTATTCTTAACTGCATCTACTAGAACGGATTGGGTTTCTAACCTTATTACAGAGAACAATAGCCAAACTTACCCAAGTGCAAGTGCATCTTTCTTGCCAACTGCTGCTTGGCCTGGACTTAAATCTCAAAATGGACTTAACTTCTTAAAGTTAAGAGCTGGCTTAGGACAATCTGCAACATTCCCAACAGCTTACCCAACGGTAAGTGTTATTGAGCAGAATACACAGGTTTTTGGTGATGATGGTGGTGTAACAACAAATCAAGTTGCCGGATTTAAAGCAAATCCAGATTTAAAGCCAGAATTACTTTCTGAATTTGAAGTTGGTTTCGAATCTAAATTCATAGACAATAGAGTTTCTTTAGATTTCACTTATTTTGATAGAACTACAAAAGATCTTATCGTAAGAGAGCCTCTTTCTCCTTCAACTGGTTTTACTTTCACACAAAGTAATGTTGGTAAAATAGAAGGTGATGGTATTGAAATTGATTTAGGAATTGACTGGTTTAGAAGCGATTCTTCAAGTGGATTTAACTGGAATTCAAGAGCAAACTTTACTAAAAACAAATTTACTGTAACAGAGCAAGAACAAGATATCATTATATATGCTGGTAGTTCTACATTATCTGTTGGTGGTAATGCCGCTATAAAAGGTGAGCAATTAGGTGTAATTGTAGGTGATGCAATTGCAAGAGATGCTGATGGAAATTTCTTAGTTGATGATGGTGGTGATTATGTTACTACAGAAGTTGACGCTAATGGTAATGTTCCAATTATTGGTAATCCAAACCCTGACTTTGTAATGAACGTAATTAACTCTTTTTCTTATAAAAATTGGAATTTAGGTTTTCAGATCAGTCATATAAAAGGTGGTGATATTGTTTCTAACACTATTGGTACTTTGTTAGGTAGAGGTTTAATTACCGAAACTTTAGATAGAGAGAATACATATATTCTTCCAGGAGTTTCTCAAAGTACTGGTGAAGTAAACAATAAGCAGATCAACAACTCTACTTACTACTTCAACAATATTTTATTCGGACCAACAGAATTGAAAGTTTATGATGCTTCTGTAGTTCGTTTACAAGAACTTTCTTTAGGCTATACTTTCCCTGCTAAGTCATTAGAAAGAACTCCTTTTGGATCTTTGACAATTACTGCTCAAGGTTTCAACTTGTGGTATGATGCTTACAATACACCAAAAGGTGCGAACTTTGACCCTAACATTCAAGGTGCTGGTGTTGGTAACTCTCAAGGTTTTGACTTTTTAAATGGTCCTAGTTCTAGAAGATATGGACTTAGTATTAAAGCAACCTTTTAAAAATTGCTAATCTTAATTAATAGAAATATTATGAAAAAAATAATTAAATATATAACCGTTGTTTTTACCGCAGGAGTGCTATTAAACTCTTGTGAAACAACAGACCTAGATCTTAGGACTAGCCCTAATGATTTGGCAGCAGATCAAGCAGATCCAAATTTGCTATTAAATTCTATTCAGTTAGCTTATGTAGCCAACATGTACGAAATAAATGATATTGGTTCTGAGTTAACCAGAATTGACTACATGAACGGTCGTAACTACTTTAACACTTACCCAGGTGATACTTTTGATGACATTTGGGAACGTCTTTACAGTAGCACAGATGGAAATAACGATGTTTTCACTAACACTGTTGACTTAGGTATTTTTCCAAATGTTGAAAACCTAAAAACGATTGATGCTGAATCTGATACAGATTTCTCATTTCATATTGCTGTAGGTCAAACTTTAAAAGCACACATGCTTTTATTAGTTACCGATTATTTAGGGAAAGCTACTTTGAGTCAAGCAGGTAACCCTGCTGAGTTCCCTGCTCCTTTATTAGATGATGGTCAAGATGTTTACGCAGGTGCATTAGCATTGCTAACCGAAGCTGAAGCATTGTTTGCTGCTGATCCAGCATTACAAGGTGGTGTAGATTTTTTCTATGGTGGTGACACTGAAAACTGGATTAAATTAATCAATACAATAAGATTAAAAGCTGCTGTTACGACAGGGGACACAAGTACTTTTAACTCAATTATTGCAGGTGGCGATTACATTGCTGAAACAGCAGATGATTTTCAATGGCAATATGGCACAAGAGAATTACAACCAGATACGCGTCACCCAGATTACAACGACGATTATACTAGTAGTGGTGCTAATTTATATCAGAACAACTGGTTAATGAATAACATGTTAGTGAAGAATGACCCTAGAATTAGATACTATTTCTATCGTCAAGAAAGTGAAACACCAGGTGCGCAAGACGTACCGCCAAATGAGGAATTACTAGCATGTTCACTAGCAATACCACCAGCTCATTATGAAGGATTTGTTTACTGTTCAGTAGATAATGGATACTGGGGTAGATCTCACGGTAATAATGAAGGAGGCCCACCAGATGGTTTCCAAAAAACTGCAGCTGGTGTATATCCTGCCGGAGGTAGATTCGATGATAGTAGTTTTGATGTTGTTGGTCTTGGCCTTGGTGGCGGAGGCGGTGGTATCGAGCCAATCATCTTAGCATCTTATGTAGATTTTTGGCAAGCGGAAGTAGCAACTTCAGCAGCAGTAAAAGCAACATTTTTAGAAGCTGGTATGACAAAGTCGATTGCTAAAGTTCAAAGTTTTGGTTCTTTAGATTCTGGGGCAGATTTATCTGTAGCTCCTTCAGATGAAGATGTAACGACCTATATAGAAGGTATTGTTGCTGATTTTGAAGCTGCTTCTGGTGATGATCAAACAAACATTTTGTCTGAACAATACTGGATCGCACTTTACGGTGGTGGTGTTGAAGCTTACAACTATTACAGAAGAACAGGCTTTCCAACAACTTTAGCTCCTAACTGGGAACTAAACCCAGGTTCTTTTCCAAGATCATTTTTGTATCCTCAAACAGAGGTTATTACCAACTCAAATGTTTCGCAGAAATCTGATTTATCAACTCAAGTATTTTGGGATACTAATCCAGCCGGACCAGCTTTCCCATCTGCTAACTAAAAATTAAGAAAATGAAAATAAACAATAAAATACTAGGCGCTATAATCGGTGTTTCTTCTCTACTAATAACATCATGTGATGACGATGGTGGTAAGGTTATTGATGAAGTATTTGCTGAAACTACTAGAGGTGCTGTTTTAAGAACAATTGAATCAGGCGGTATTTTAGATCGTTTCGATACTTCTACTACTTTTGGTTTTACTTTTGAAGAGCAAGACTATGAAGATGGCGATTTATTAGAAAAAGTTGATTTATATATTAGCTTTGATGATAACACAGAAGCTAACGGTGATTCTACAGTTGATGAAATTCTAATTGAGACTTTCTTGCCTGCTGATTTTACTGATGGTGAATTTGGATTGCCTAGAGCGAGCTATGAAACAACTTTAGCTAATGCTTTATCTCAATTAGGACTAATTGAAGGTGATTTTGATGGTGGTGACGCTATTCAATTTCGTTTAATATTAACTTTAACAGACGGTAGAACTTTTACCAATGATGATAGTACAGGTACTATTACAGGTTCTTTCTTTAACGCACCTTACTTCTATAATCCAATTATAAAATGTATTCCTCCTGCACCAGTTGCCGGTGAATATACTATTACATTGGAAGATAGCTATGGTGACGGATGGAATGGCGCATCTATTGATGTTGTTATAGATGGTGTAGAAAGTTCTTACACACTTGCAAGTGGTGCTTCTGGAACAGAAACATTTACCGTGCCTGAAGGAACTGCTGAATTTACATTAGCATTCTCTTCTGGTGATTGGGATAGTGAAGTTACATATGAAATTGAAGCTCCAACTGGAGAACTAGCTCTTTCAGACGGACCAAGTCCAACTGTTGGTATTCAAACATTGAATATCTGTGGTGGATAGGCTAAGTAATATTTAATTTTATTTAATAGCTGCCCTCTTAACTTAGGGCAGCTATTTTGTTTAAACTAATTTTTAACCCCCCGCGATATGCTACATCTTTTCAACATAAATGGAGATTCAAGATTGATAATTGTAATAATACTTGTATCAATTACCCTATCATGTTCTAATCAAAAAAAAGATTCTTCAGAACAAATAGCATATAATCAAACTACAAATACCAAAATCTTCGAAAGCATTTCAAGCGAAATTAGTAACATCACATTCAGTAATAATCTAAAAGAAAATGTAGAAACCTATGACAATGTTTTCAATTTTGACTACTTCTACAACGGTGCCGGAGTTGGTATTGAAGACATTAATAATGATGGACTACTTGATATTATCTTTTCAGGAAACCAAGTTGAAAATAAATTATATTTAAACAAAGGTGATTTTAAATTTGAAGATATTTCTAAATCCTCAGGTATTAATACTGGAAAAAAATGGAGTAATGGTGTAACCTTCGTTGATATTAATAATGACGGTTGGCAAGACATCTACATCTCTCAAGGCGGACCTAATAATAGAAGTAACAGAAACAATCTTCTATTCATCAATAATAAAGATTTAACTTTTACAGAAAAAGCACAAGAATTAGGATTAGATGATCCAGGTATATCCACACAATCCGCTTTTTTTGATTATGACAAAGACGGCGATTTAGATTGTGTTGTAATGAATGAAAATGAATTATACGGTTTAGACCCCATTTCACTTCTTAAAACGGTAAACACAACAGAAGATACCAAGTATTTTAATACTAGTCACTTCTATAAGAACGTTGACGGTAAATTTATAGATGCTACAAAAGAAGTCGGCTTAGAAAATCCGGTTTTTGGTTTAGGTTTATGCGTCTCTGACATCAACTCAGATGGGTACTTAGACATCTATATCTCTAGTGATTATTATTTACCAGATGCCATTTATTTAAACGACCAGAACGGTAGTTTTATTAACTCAGTAAAAGATTTAACACAACAGGTTTCATTTTACGGTATGGGTTTAGATATTGCTGATATCAACAATGACCAATTACAAGATATATTTGTTTTAGACATGGCTTCTAACGACAATTTTAGAGCGAAAACATTAATGGCTTCCATGAGCACAGATAAGTTTAATTATTTAACAAAAACAGCGGGTTTTCAATATCAATACATGTTTAACTCGCTACAACTTAACTTAGGCAACAACCACTACTCTAACATTTCTCAATTAACCTCAATGGCAAGTTCTGATTGGAGCTGGTCAGTATTATTATCCGATTATAACAATGATGGATTAAAGGACGTATTCATCACTAACGGTTATCGTAAATATGCTTTGGACAATGATTTTCAAAATAAAGTATATAAAACTAAAATAAAATATAAAGGCAATATTCCGAATAACATAAAACAGCAACTATATGATGAAATGCCTTCTGAAAGTCTTAGTAACCTCATGTATAAAAATGAAGGAAATCTAAATTTTAAGGAAGTAGGTAGCAACTGGGGTTTAGATGATCTTACCTTTAGCAATGGTGCCGCGCAAGGAGATTTTGATAATGACGGAGATCTTGATTTAATAATTAACAATATTGACCAAGAAGCAATTCTTTACAAGAACAAAACTGTAGAAAACAATTTAGGGAATTTCCTAAAAGTAACCGCACAAGGGAATACTTCAGAATCATTTGCGAAGATTACGATATCCCATGATAATAAAACACAATACGAAGAAATTAAAAGAGTAAGAGGCTATATGTCATCTCAAGCAAACTCTGCACATTTTGGCGTTGGAAATTCAACTTTGATTGACACAGTAAAAATTCAATGGCCTAGCGGTAAAGTTTCATATAAATACAATGCTAAAGCCAACTCTTCTATAATATTCAAAGAACAGGATGCCACAATAAATGAGCATTCATCTTTAATAGCAACTAATTCTTATTTTAAATCTGAAACACCAAAAGCGTACAGTATTAATTTCACCCATCAAGAAACATTGTATGATGATTTTGAACAAGAAATTCTATTACCCTACAAACAATCTAATACAGGGCCATTTATGGCTAAAGGTGATATTAATGGGGACGGAAGAGAAGATCTATATATAGGTGGAGGGTCAGGCCAATCAGGTACTCTATACCTGCAAACGCAGAAAGGCTTTATAAACCAAACACCTAATTCATTTAAACAGGATAAAGATAAAGAGGATGCCGAATCTGTATTTTTTGATTTTGACAATGATGGCGACTTAGACCTTTATGTAGTCAGTGGTGGTAATGAGTATGGAGAAAGTTCTTCGTACTATGCAGATAGATTGTATTTAAATGATGGCAAGGGCGAGTTTACGAAACTAGATACTCCCGTTTTACAATCATATCCAAAGAGCGGAAAATCTGTAACCATAATTGATTTTGATAAAGATGGGGATAATGACGTTTTAGTAGGAAATAGAATAATACCACATAATTACCCAAAACATAGTGCATCAATTCTTTATGAGAATGACAATGGTATATTAAAAAATGTCTCAGAAAGTATCGCTCCAGATCTTGAAAATTTTGGATTGATCAACAGTATCATTACAACAGATTTTAATAATGATGGATGGCAAGATTTCATCGCTGTTGGCGAATGGACACCTATAGGTCTATTTCAAAATCATAACGGAAAGTTTCAACTTGTAGCAACCGAGAATACCGACCTAAATAGCAAAGGCTGGTGGTTTAAAATAAAAGAGACCGATATAAATAATGATGGTAAAAAAGATTATTTGATAGGAAATGTAGGTAGAAATATAAAATTTAAAGCAACCGATGAAAGCCCGTTTAAAATATTTGCAAATGATTTTGATAACAACGGAATCAATGATGTTGTTCTTAGTAAGAAATATCATGAAACTTACGTACCGGTTAGAGGCAGAGAATGCTCTTCACAGCAAATGCCCTTTATAAAAGATAAATTCTCTACTTATAATGATTTTGCCAATGCCACTATGGAAGACATTTATGGAGAAAAATTAAAAGAATCATATTCTAAAGAAGCTAATGAGTTTAATTCCATACTTCTTTTAAATAAAGGCGATAACAATTTCGAAAAAATCACTTTACCAAATGAATGCCAATTATTTCCAACTTTGGCCATAACATTGTTTGACTTGAACAATGATGGATTCGAAGATTGTGTAATATCTGGCAACATTTATGAGACAGAGGTAGAAACACCCAGATTAGATGCTATTTCTGGTCTAGCATTAATTTCTAATGGAAAAGATGGATACACTCCTGCAACAATGGGAAAAACAGGACTTTATTTAAGAGGAAATGTAAAAAGTATGGAATCAATAAAATTCAATGACCAAACAATACTTGTTGCTGGTTTTAACAATGATAAATTAAGAACATTCGAATTAACAAAAAATTAAACATCCTGAAGATAAGAGGTTTAAAAAAAATATTTAAATTATACCTCTTAAACAACCACACCATGAAAAAAATATTAATGTTTGCTATTACAGCTATAGCTAGCACCACATTACAAGCTCAATACTCTGGTCAAGTACCAACAAACTTAGGTGGTGCAAGTCAAAATGCAGCAGCTGGGGCCGTTATCTCTAATTTCTTAGGTCCGGTAAATGAAGCTTATCAAAAAAGACGTGAAATAGATTTAGATAAATTTCAAGGTTCACCTTATACGTCTAATACTTTTGCCCCTACAGTCTTAAAATACAATGATGAAGTAGTTGGATCAATATATTATAGATACAATGCGCTAAACGAAGAAATTGAAATTAAAAAAACTGCCTCTGAAGAGGAAGCATATCAAGCATTGGTAAAAGACAAGGAAATTAGTTTACTAATTAATTCCAAGCCATTGAGTTTTAAAACTTTTGTAACGGACAAGAAAGCAACAATAAATGGTTACTTATCTCTTATTGAAAAAGGAAGTCAGTATGATTTATACGAAAGAACTCTTGTCAAATTTACCGAAGGTCAGCCTGCTCAAAATTCTTTTGTAGCAGCCGTTCCAAGTAGATTTACAAAATTTACAGAATTTTACTTTCAAAAAACTGGAGTCAATAGAATTGACCAAATTCCTCAGAAAAACAACAAACTATTAAAGCTAGTTGATGACTCTAAAAAAGAAGAGCTGAAAATCTTCTTAAAAGAGAATAACCTGAACATTAAATCTAAACAAGATTTAATAAAGGTTTTTGAGTATTTAAACAGTTAATATATTTTACCATTAAGATTTACAACCGCCCAACAATTGTTGGGCGGTTTTTTTATACCTTTGCCCCATGCAAAAAACCACTCAGATTTATGGCTTAAGAGCCATTATAGAAGCTGTCAATTCAAATGAAGAGATAGACAAGGTATTTCTACAAAAAGGTCTTAAAGGAGACCTTATGAAAGAATTGGAAAGTTTATTGCGTCGTAACGAAATCAATATGGTCTATGTACCAATTGAAAAGTTAAACAGATTAACCAAAAGTAATCACCAAGGGGCAGTTGCAAATATCTCCCCTATTGCATTTCATACACTAGAAGATTTAGTAGAAAAGGCTAACGAAAAAGAAGGCCCTTCATTATTTTTACTGTTAGACCAACTATCGGATGTACGTAATTTTGGCGCCATCATTAGAACTGCTGAATGCACTGGAGTTGATGGAATCATTGTACAGAAAAAAGGTGCAGCCCCCGTTACTGCAGATACCATTAAGACATCAGCTGGTGCAGCATATAAAGTTCCTATCGCAAAAGTTGATCATTTAAAAGATGCCGTTTTCTATTTACAGGCATCAGGCATTAAAATCGTATCAGCTACTGAAAAAACAGATGATTCTGTTTATGATATACCTTTTACAGATTCTATAGCTATTGTTATGGGAGCTGAAGATCGCGGTATTACACCATCAATTTTAAAGGCTTCGGACTATAGAGCTAAGTTACCGTTACTTGGCGAAATAGAATCTTTGAATGTATCTGTTGCTTGTGCAGTATTTTTATATGAAGCTGTTCGTCAACGTATGTAATATAACCTATTGCTGATCGCTTTTACGATTCTCTTTGTAGATATAGTTTATTGATAATTCATCATCTTCAATTAACTTTTCTTCACTTGGTAATTCTCTGAAGTTTCCATTTTCATCGAAGTGCTTTAAAAAGAGGTCGTCTTCTTCTTTAAAGTCCTCTTTTTCCCATTCATACTTTTTAGTTGGTGGAATACTAGCCTTAATAACCTTCGCTAAAAATAGACCCGTTAGAAACCCGGCCAAATGTCCTTCCCAAGACATACCGTCTTTCACAGGAAATATATACCAGAGCATGCTTCCATAAATAAATACAACAATTAATGAAAGTGCTACTAGTCTAAAATAAGAACTAAAAATTCCTTTGAAAAAAATAAAACTTGCAAGAACATATATAAATCCACTTGCTCCAATATGGTAAGATGTTCTACCAATTAGCCAAGTTATTAAGCCTGACAACAAAATACCATACACCAATACTTTCCAAGCAACATCCCTATAAAAATACCATAATGCCGAAAGTAGAATACCCAAGGGAATTGTATTGTTATATAAATGCTCAAGAGAGCCATGAATAAACGGACTCAATACTACACCGCGAAGACCTAAAAGAGTTCTAGGCTTCACTCCCATTTCATTAAAATTAACTCCAATAACAAGTTCTACCCAGTAAACGACCCATATGAGAATCATGGCCATTAGAGGAATACCCAATATTTTATTAGAAAACTTAAAATGTCCCATTTCTGACATGAGCTTGTTTTGGTATTGGAATTACAATTATACTACCAACGTTTACAAATTGGTCATATTGTCATTCAAATCCTTACTTAACAATCAATTGGCACATTACTTTTATTTTCTCTTTTAAGATTATCATACTTTTGTACTATGAACGAACCTTTAGCAGAACGCGTACGCCCAAAAACATTAGATGAATACATTAGTCAAAACCATTTAGTTGGTGAAAAAGGTTCTCTTACGCACCAAATTAAAAGAGGAATCATTCCTTCGCTAATACTTTGGGGACCTCCTGGTACCGGCAAAACTACTTTAGCCAATATTATTGCGGAACAAAGTAAAAGACCCTTTTACATTTTAAGTGCAATTAATAGTGGTGTAAAGGACATTCGTGAAGTAATTGATAAGGCGAAGCAAGCAGGCGGATTGTTTACCGCAAAAAATCCTATTCTATTTATTGATGAGATACATAGGTTCAGTAAATCTCAACAAGACTCATTACTAGCAGCTGTAGAAAAAGGTTGGGTAACTTTAATTGGAGCTACTACAGAAAACCCAAGTTTTGAGGTAATACCAGCACTACTCTCTCGTTGCCAAGTATATGTATTAAATGCATTTGGAAAAGATGATTTAGAAAACCTTATTAAAAGGGCAATGGAGAAAGATTCATTGCTTAAATCTAAAAATATAAAGCTTGAAGAAACAGAAGCCTTGTTACGTTTATCTGGAGGTGATGGCAGAAAATTATTAAACATTTTTGAGCTAGTAGTTAATTCAGAAGCAAGTGACAACATTGTTATCACCAATGAATTGGTTTTATCAAAAGTTCAGAAAAATACAGTTCTTTATGATAAAACCGGTGAGCAGCATTATGATATTATATCGGCTTTTATAAAATCCATCAGAGGTAGTGACCCCAATGGTGCGGTGTATTGGTTGGCACGAATGATAGAAGGCGGTGAAGATGTTAAGTTCATAGCCCGTAGAATGCTCATTTCCGCTTCTGAAGATATAGGCTTAGCAAACCCTACCGCTTTGGTAATGGCAAACACAACCTTTCAAGCAGTAACAACTATTGGCTATCCGGAGGCACGTATAGTCCTTAGCCAGTGTGCCATTTACTTAGCAACCTCAGCAAAGAGCAATGCTAGTTATATGGCTATTGGAAAAGCACAACAAGCAGTTAAGCAAACAGGAAATTTAACTGTACCGCTTCCGCTAAGAAATGCACCCACAAAACTAATGAAAGACTTAGGTTATGGTCAAGAATATAAATATGCCCACGACTACCAGAACAATTTCGTAGACGCTGAATTTTTACCTGAAGAACTCACAGGTACAACATTTTACAAACCAGGTAATAATGCCCGTGAAAAAGCACTTAGCGATTTCTTAAAGAATAGATGGAAAGAGAAATATGATTTTTAGAATTTGATATTTAATTCTTCTTGAATTAATTTATCGTTTTCATAATATTCAAAAATCCAATTACCTTCTTTTTGGTACACCATACCATTCTTGGTATCGGTTTTTGCCATAAAAACATTGTCAGCTGAACTCTTTAGTAAGTTCATTCTAACTTTTGGCGTGCTGTCTACTAACTGAAAACCATTATCTGTAGCTTGTGCGTACCACATATCTTTAGCACTTGGTTTTTTAATCTCTAGACTTTTAAAAGCAGGCTTCTCAGCTTCTGTTTTTTTAATATTAGATTCAACAGGAGTATTGTCTTTGTAATATTGAGTTTTCTCTGTTTCTTTTGAAATAACCGTTGGCTCTTTTTGAGAACTCACCACTTCAGTAGTTTTTTCAATTTGAATTATTTTATCGGCTTTAGATGCATCTAGTTTTTTAACGTCATTTCTAAAATCAACGGTTATAGCTTCGTTCTTTTCACTTTTACCACTGTATGTATAGTTCATTCCATTAAACGAACGCATAGCTTCTCTAATGGCTTCGTTATACGCTTCTTTGTATTGCTTCTCTTTGCTTACACCCTGCATAGAACTAAATACAATTTCATCGTTACAATCAATTAAGTTAATAATTGTCTTGGTAGAAAACATGCTACTATCATCTTGTATATCTGCAGACAACCCTAAGCACCTATTAAATTTTAAATCCTCAGGTAAATTATCATCATAAACTGCATTAAAATCTTTTCCTGTAAATAGATACTTAACCAATGTACTTGTTTGGTATTCGTTCATATTTTTAAAGGCATCAAACTTTTTTGGTACAATGATATATTTATAATCATCTAAATTTGTTTGTGCAAAAGTGCTATAACCTATAAATGTGAATAGTAATGCGATAACTGTTTTCAAAACGACCTATATTTTAAATTCATGGTAATATATGAAAAAAGCATGCCAAAAAAATAAAATATGATGAAGAAGATATGCTTCTAATTACGACCCCAGGAAATAATATTCAACCCAAATTGAAAGGAAGCATAGTTAGTATCGGCAATATTGTTATAAGATAACAAGTTATCGGCCATTATATAAAAATTAACCGGTCCGGCTTGTAGATTCATACCTAAACCTACATTGGTATAACTAAATTTATCTACGGTATAAGTACCTTTCAAAGCTAAAATATTCCCAATTCTACGAGTGTAAAAACCGGTCAAAGCCATTTGTGGACCTCTAGGTCTATTAATAACATATAATTGACCACCAACTGAATTTCTGTATTTGGTACGGAGTTCTCCACCATCCGAAGACCCTGCAGTACAATCACAACTTTGTTGTCCTCCTTTACCAACCGGCTCTCCAAAATCATTTCTTATAGATGCGTACAATTTAGTAGGTCTAAAAGAAACATAACTTTTCGTGTCGGTTTCAAAAGGGACTTCTGCCTCTATATCATCTACCAAATCTTGCCAAAAATCTCGATCTAGGCTGGCAAAATTTTCCAAAACATTTATTTGAATACCCTCTACCGTTGTGTTTCCTTTAAGGCTGTAACTTTTAGGGTCGCTCGAATGATAAATAAACCCTACATCTAATAAACTTCCAGTTATAGTAATTCTTTCGGTTAGGTGATACGTAAAACCAACATCTATTCCTAAACCAAGATCTCCGCCAAAAAGAGCTCTACTTATTATCTCATTTGTTAGCGTATCTGAATCACTGGCATTATCTAAATCTTGAAGCCCAGAGGTACGCAATAACAAATCTGTATTTAGATTGGTTGCTATTAAATTGTTCTGACCTTCTGTATTGCTCAAATGTCCATTATTAGAAGTGGAACTATAATCAACAATTCCTGAATAAATTTTAGCTCTTCCTCCTATCGTTAAATTACGATCTACTTTTTTATTGACACCAAAATGTAAAACGTTGACCAAAGAACCCCGCGTCTTTAAATCACCCAAGTCAAATCTTCTTCCCAGTTGATCTGCATTACCATCAAATATTAATGAAGCATAATCTTGTGGCCAATAGGTAATATTATCAAACTCTAAATATCCACCAAACGAATAAAAAAGATTTGGGTTATCTCCTCTAAATCCTCCAGTTAAGTATTCAAGTTGTATTGTAGAACTAAATTCGTCTTTAGGTGTCAATGTATTTAAAGCTCGCTCCCTAAATTTTACATTAATATCAACACCATCATCAGCAAAGATATCATGTACAGATATACCGTTAGAACCCCCATATCCAGAAATACCGGATAATAAAGGCACACCGGCAAACCATTTAAAATCTGTTTCAACACCTGGGTTAACAGAAAGTGACCGAGGAATTTCATTAAAATCGTAGAGAACCGATTTATTCTGGGCAATAGCTCCCAAAGTAAATAACATAGATATCACAAAAAGGCAACGTGTTAATCTCATTGCAATTCCAATGTGAATTTTGCGCTAGAGCGAAGCACTACCGAAGGGTCGGGCAAATCTGACTCGCTGCTATTATCACCTAAGTTAATAGCCGTTAAACGTATTTCTGATGTAGACTTAATTATATCTAAACTTTTACCCGTAGCACCATAAGCGACATCACGAGATAATATTGCCGTTGGTGCAGCATCCATTCTAAAAACTTCTGTATCTAAAATATTTTCACCTTCATCTAAAAACTCAAGTCTAATCTCAATAGGCTTACTGGTAGTATTTTCCAATTCATAGGTCAATACGCCTTCTAGCACTCTTTTCGTAAAAAAAGGCTCTTCAAAAGCATCAAAATTAAAATCTTGGGTAAAAAAACTGAGTCCGGCTACTCTATTTATTAAACTTTCCTGTGCCTTTACATAAAAAATACTAGTCTCGTAATCTGGGGTAATTTCTAGATTATCTAGCTGGTCGAAATCTTGATTTTCAGAACAAGAAGTTACCATTAGAAAACCAAGTAAAGCCATACAAAGTATACGTACCCCTTTCATCACCAATTCAAAGTTTAAGCAAATAGGCACAAGCCTATAGTTATAGTAACTCTATAAAAGGGATTTTATTTCTTCTAAATTGTAAATTATGGGAGATACATCATGTGTTTCCTCTTTATGAGCGTTAAAATGTAGGGTATGAAAACCTACAGATTTAGCCCCAATAATATCAGCTTCTAAACTATCACCGATCATTAAAGATTTTTCAGGTATGGCACCAGCTCTATTTAAAGCCAAATTAAAAATTATTGGATTAGGCTTTTTAACGCCTGCCATTTCAGAATCTATTATTTGATTAAAATAGCTGTGTATACCAGAATTGATAAGTTTCTTTTCCTGTACTTCTTGAAAACCGTTGGTGATTATATGTAATTTATATTTAGGTTTTAAGTAATTCAACACTTCAATTGCATTAGGGAACAGGGTATTGAAAGAAGAGAGATTATTGATATACTCATCTGACAATAAATGTATTAAATCATCTGTAGCAGTATAACCCATAGTATCAAAAACAGATTTTAACCGTTGGTATCGCAACTCCTCTTTGGTAATTTTTTCTTCCCTAAATAATCTCCAAAATTTTAAGTTAGCGGGCATATAAACTTCCAAGAAATCTTCTAGTTCTAAAGCTACATTTTGCTCCTTGAATATTTTTTGAAACGTAAATGCTGAATTCTTATCAAAATCCCAAAGGGTGTGATCTAAATCAAAAAATACATCTGTGACTTTATTTTCAAACATGTTGCTCTTTTATTATTTCAGCGTAAATAGCCATCCAATCACGGTCTTCCTTATTCCCTAGCACTTCGTTAGAAAACATCGTTATCAGTGTTCCATTTACTTTTTGGACCTCATTGGTAATCTGTTGTACTTGACGCAGTAAATCTTGGTCCTTTTTAATTTTAGACAACGATATATCGTGTACTGCGAACGGATGTACTTTTATAGGTTGTTTTACTTCTAGTGGAATATCATAGAATTGAAATGTAGAACACGTACCTGCCCTAAACCCAAGTTCAAAAGTATAACCCATGGTATAGTCGTCCGTAAATTCTGCGGCAATTAAATTACGATAGGTTTGTGGTACATCTACCCTATTATAACGCATCTTAGAATTATTTACCGGTCTATTGATAACCACTTCTAGATTGGCTTTCTCTTTCTTCAGTAATTCTAAATTTGAAAATGAACTGTAGCTAGCTGCCAAGGAAACCGGCACATAATCTGCCACATATTTTATAAGCGATTTAAATCGGATGCTATTGGTAGAAACGTTTTTATCATACTTAGAATAATCTGCAAATTGAAAGAAGAAATTACATTTCACTTTATATTTTTTATGCAAGGCAATTATTTCTGCATAATTATCATAGGGGTCTTTCTGCCTGTTTATCCCCACCGCAATGCGTTCAATAACCCTTTTAAGCTTTAGTGTACCAACATCTAACAATAAACCAACCAAACCACGTACAACACCTCTATTTGCATAGCAATGCGATGTAGCAACATCTAAAACAGATATGAAATCATAAGTTTTGTCCTTATGCTCTAGTTCTGGAAAACGTTCTTTAAGTGCGTCTAACAATTTAAACGCCCAAATATCTACTACAGGTTTTTGAAGGAATCCGTTTTGGAAGGCAACACTATCTTTTGGTGAAAACCTACCATGAATATCCTTTACATGAGGTAAATACTCCTCATATCTAGAAAGCATAAAAAAACTGGCTGTAAAAATATCAAAAGGTAAAATGCTTTTCTCCCCGGCTTGAAAAAAACAAGGAACTCCGTCCCAGTCCGCAATATTTAATTGAATATCATTTATTCCTTGTTCAAATAACAACTCATTGCTTCTAATAAAAAATTCGTTTTGTAACGGTTGCTTCGTATACGTGATTTTGGGACCCGTATGCTTTATAAACTCTTCTACTTTAGTGGTAAAATCGAGCTCAACGCCCAAAATATTCACAAAGATATGTCTCATGATATAGGTAAGCCGCGGTGTAATCTTATGCGTGTAAATCAATAACATCTATAGAATTTTTTCGTCTGCAAAGCTATAGTAACTTTTTTGGGTAATGATCAAATGATCCAACACTTTAATATCTAAAGTTTCGCTAGCTACTTTTATCTTTTGGGTAATCTGTTTATCTGCCGCACTTGGTCTTAACGTACCAGAAGGGTGATTATGCGCCAAAATAATTGCAACAGCACCAAGTTCCAGAGCTTGTTTCATAACAATACGCACATCTACCAAAGTACCGGTAATACCACCTTTACTTAATTGCGCCTTGTGCAATACTTTATTGGAATTATTTAGAAAGAGAATCCAAAATTCTTCATGCTCCAAATCTCCCAGTAGTGGTTGTAAAATCTCGTATACATCTTTACTACTTCCTATTTTTTCTATTTTGGCGGCATCTTCTCCTCTTCGCCTTCTTCCTATTTCTAAAGCTGCGGCAATACTTACTGCTTTTGCTTCCCCAATACCTTTAAAGGTCATTAACTGTTTAATGGACAGCCTACCAAGTTCATTCAGGTTATTGTCTACGGATGCCAAAATTCGTTTAGATAGTTCAACAGCACTTTCTGACCTACTTCCCGAACCTATTAAAATGGCAATTAATTCAGCATCAGATAATACCGATCTACCTTTCTGTACTAGTTTTTCTCTAGGCTTGTCATCATCTGACCAATTTTTAATGGAGAACGAAGTGGGTTTGTCGTGCATTGGATAAAGATACAGAACAAATTATTTTATGGTAAATTTATACATCAATTAAAAAACCGACATGAAATCATTATTAAACGAAGAGGCTTTCGAGGAAATTAAAAATAGAATTGAACTACTTACCGAAAATTCTGAGAGAGGTTGGGGAAAAATGACCGTTGGTCAAATGTGTTGGCATTGCCAGTATCCTTTAAAATTGGCCATAGCCAATAAACCAAATAGTTCTAAAGGAAATTGGTTTATTAAAACCTTCTTCAAAAAATCGCTTTACAATGATAAACCATGGAGAAAAAGTTTACCTACAGCACCTCAATTAAAAGCTAAAGAAGATAAAGATTTTGCATCAGAGCATAACATTCTTAAAATGCTAGTTGCTGATTTCTATGCCGTACGTGATCGTGAAGAATGGTATCCACATCCTGCTTTTGGTCCGTTTACTAAAGAGCAATGGGGTCAGGTACAATACAAACATTTAGACCACCATTTAAAGCAATTTGGAGTATAAATTGGTTGTTGGAAATATCAAATTCAAGTTCAAAAAAACTCAAGAATCAATACTTTTTACTTTGTAATTCCCACCTTAACTCATCAACTCTTGAAATTTCCTTAAATCAAATCCGCCATAATTACCTGAGCTCATAAGTAACAATGTAGTGTTATCATACGACTGACTTTCCAAGTATTCATGAAAGGAAGCTGCATCGGTAAAAATCTTTAAATCTTTTCTTTGAAATGCTTCTGATATTTGTACAGGAGTTACCGCTTCTAACTTCTTTATGGCAACAGATTCTGGTAAGAAGAAAATTACAGCTTCATCTGCAGCATCTAAGGCTCCCTTATATTCTTTTAAAAATTCAGGGTTAAAGCTACTATAGGTATGCAATTCTAAACAAGCAATTAATTTTCTGTTTGGGTATTGCTCTTTTACAGCATTGGTAGTTGCCGCAACCTTGCTTGGCGAATGGGCAAAATCTTTATAGGCGATACTAGTTGACGCTTCTGCAATTTTCTCTAAACGTTTAGAAGCTCCGCTAAAAGTTGCTATTGCCTCATAAAAATCTTCTTCATCAACCCCCATATTCTGACTAATCCATTTTGCACCTGCCAAATTACTTAGGTTATGCTTGCCGAATACTTCAATTGGCATTGGTCCTTCATTAGTTTCCAATAGCGTTTCACCATCTTCAACAGTATATTCTGGAGTAGTATATGGTAATTTTCTAATTGCATTTTCAGACGCTTCAACTACTTCTTTAACTACCTCATCTTCTATGTTATATGTTATAGAACCACCGTTTACAATACTATCTACAAATATTTTAAACTGCTCAACGTAATTTTCAAAAGTTGGAAATACATTAATATGATCCCAAGCAATACCACTCAACAACGCTATATTAGGCTGATATAAATGAAATTTTGGTCGTCTATCTATTGGAGAAGACAAATACTCATCTCCTTCTAAAACTATAAAATCATTATCCTCGGTTAAGTGCACCATTCTATCGAACCCATCTAATTGGGCACCTACCATATAATCTACTTCAATATCATGGAAATTGAGCACATGTAATATCATAGAAGTAATGGTTGTTTTACCATGACTTCCGCCAATAACTACTCTCGTTTTATTTTTAGATTGCTCGTATAAAAATTCAGGATAAGAGTATATCGTAATACCTAATTCTTGCGCTTTCAGCAATTCAGGATTATCTGCTTTTGCATGCATTCCAAGAACAATGGCATCTAAATCACTTGTTATTTTTTCAGGAAACCATCCAAACGCTACTGGTAATAACCCTTTGGCAGCAAGTCTAGATTTAGAAGGTTCAAAAATGACATCATCACTACCCGTAATTACATATCCTTTGTGCTCTAATGCCAGCGCTAAATTGTGCATAGCACTTCCTCCTATTGCAATAAAATGTATTCGCATTCCTAAAATTTAGGTGGCAAAGATACGTATTGTACTACTATTATTACCTACTTCCTTACATTCTCAAGAGTTGAAAATCAGCTATTCCGAAGCATTTTTACCGATGAAATGCGTATATTTTTAACACTTCCTATCATATTTAGTAGTATTCACCCTACATTTTAACACTTTTACAACATATAGTTTCTTACGATAGCTATCACAAATACCTTTAACGCTCATTAATCATATTCACAACTAACCCCCTATTAATGAATATATTAAAATTAAGGCTCTTTACTATAGTGTTTTTCATACTTAGTTTGTCAAACTTAGTTAATGCACAATGCGCAGGTAATGACGTTACAATAGAAGTATGCAACAAAGATGCCGACGTCGCTAATCGCGATTATGATCTATTCTCACAACTAGGTGGTTCGCCTACCGTTGGCGGAACATGGTCAACCACAAATCCAGAAAATTTCTATGCATTAAATCAAAACACAGGTGTGGTTGATCTTTGGCGTATTAATAATTTTGGAATGCATTCATTTGTCTATACCAATACTTCATGTAACCAAACGGCAACTGTAACTATTAATTTAGGTGGTTATCCTGGTGAAGATAATGTTGACGGTAGTGCCAATGCCTGCGGAGATGACAATAGCGTAAACCTTCACGGATTTCTAGGAAGTAATGTTGATGGTAAAGTACAAGACTTTAATGGGCTTTGGGAAGAAGACCCTAGTACGATTACCGGTTTCTTAGAAGATAATATTTTTAATGCCCAAGCCGCTGGAACCGGTATTTATATTTTCACCTATACCGTACCCGATGTAAATAGTTGTATTGGTAGAACCGCCACGGTAGTTTTAGAAGTTCACCCGCCGCCAAATGCCGGTTTTGCAACAAGCGTAAACTTTTGTGCCAACGATGACTTTTCACCCTTTACAAATTTTGACCTCAACGGACAATTGACAGGCGAAGATCCCAATGGAACATGGTCAGAAAGCGGCACCAATCAACTAAGTGATCTAAATGATTCAATTATTAATATTCAAGAGCTGTACGACAATTTCGGCTACAATTCATTTTCATTTACGTATACAGTATTTCCTACGCATCCCGTTTGCGAAAAGAGAGAAGTATCCGTTGTTATAGATATTCTTCCTGTTTTAGTCGGAGATATTATTGCCGATGATATATGTTTTGGACAAGATTATGTAGTTGACCTAGAGTATGATGCCAACCTTTTGCATAATGGATCTTTTTTAATAGAGTATACTATTGATGGTTCCCCAGGCGTTGCAGCCGCATCATTATCTGGAGGAATCGGTGATTTTATAGTCGATCCAGATTTAGTACCCCTTAATCAGACGGTTACTTTAGAAATAACAGGAATTACCAGTGTTACGCCTATTAGGGATGTTTGTCCAAGAGTATTTGTACCACCTACCACGTTTTTAGTGGCAAGCTCCATAGCCGATGTTGCTGATATATGTGTACAGACCGATGCCACTGTTACCATAAACAATATATTGGATACTAGCGGTAATTTTGCAAATGGCACTTTTACTACTGAATATGTTTTAACGAGACCAGATGCCAGTACAGAAACTTCAGAAACTTTTGAATTAGCGTTTACAAATGGTAATGCAACGTTTAGCATAGCAGGAAGCAATTTTTCTGACGGTGGTGAATATGAAGTTAGCCCTACCATCTTAAATACATTTCCAACCAACTGTAAGCTAGCTGATATATTTATCGTAACCCCGTTACCAGATGCCATTCAGCTAGACCTCATCGTAGACAATAATTGCGATGCTACACAAATAGATGTTTTGGTAGATGCGCCTATATTACCAAATGGCACATATACTATTACTTATGATGTAACAGAACTAGGTTCCAATACGGTACTTACCACAAATACCATAAATTTCACGGGCGGTACTGCTGCTTATCAAATTGATGTAGATGCATTGCCATTAGGTAATTATACAGCAAGTGTACGAAGTATACAAAACGACACTACACTATGTAGACTAGATTTTGAGTTTGAAGAGAATGAAAATTTCTCAAGAGGCGGAGTGCCAGAAGCACCGCAAGCAGCTACTAACCAAACATTTTGTTTAAGCGATTTTCCTAGCGGTCCAACCCTAATGGACATTGAAGTGACCGCAGCAGGAGATATCTTGTTTTACGATACACTAACGGACACTACCATTTTGCCAATTTCAACGGCATTGGTAGATGGTGAAGATTATTTTATAACTAACAGCGATCCACTGACTAATTGCGAGGGTACAGAACGTATTCAGGTAACAGTTAGTTTTAGTAATCCCAATGCGCCAACAAGCACTAATGTAAATCCGTTGTTCTGTGCTGAAGATAATCCTACATTAGCCGACATAACTATTGATGCTATTCCTGGCAGTTCGGTTACGTGGTTTAATACTGACAATACCGAATTAGCAGCTTCTACCGTTCTTGTTGATGGTCAATCTTATTTTGCAGCAACAAATAGTGGCGGTTGCAACAGTTCAGAACGGTTAGAGGTAACACCCACTGTAATTACAGTTGCACCAACTTCTTTGTTATCAGATGATTTGACAGTCTGTGGCTTAGATAATCCAACAGTATTAGCACTAAGATCTTTAGAAAGTGAAACAGAAAACGAAGTTCTTTGGTATTCTACAGAAACTGGCGGTATTGCCTTAACTGATGATGTACCGTTGGTAGTAGATACAATTTACTATGCTGAAAATTACAATACGCTTACAGGTTGCTCTACTAACACAAGAGTACCTGTTACTATAGATTTCAGTGATTGTGATCCAGAAAATTATGACTTTTTTATCCCAGACGGGTTCTCACCGAATGCCGATGGCAGAAACGATACATTTTTCATCCCTAACATAGAAGTCATATTTCCCAACTATACGTTAGAAATTTTAAACAGGTACGGTACTACGTTATTTAGTGGAGACAAAACCAACCCTGCTTGGGATGGTAGAAATGGGTCATCTACCGCACCTAACGGTGTCTACTTCTACATTATAAATTACAATAAAGGTAATTCTGAACCTATACAAGGTCGCTTATACTTAAACAGATAACCAATGCAAAAGAAATTAATTAACATCCGTTGGAGTATCTGCATTGTGTTGCTTTTATTCCTTTTAAAACTGCAAGGTCAGCAAGATCCACAGTATACCCAGTATATGTATAATATGAATGTGGTTAACCCTGCGTATACTACCAATGATGTGGGCATGCTTAATTTTGGTACGCTATATAGAACCCAATGGGAAAACGCCGTGGGTGCACCAAAGACCTTAACCTTTTTTGCACATACACCGTTATCAGAAAAAATAGAAATGGGTGCCTCTATTATAGCAGATGATATTGGAGACGGTTCCTTAAAGGAGAATAACATATATGTGGATTTCGCCTATATTCTTAAGCTAGATGAAAAAAGTAATTTAAGCTTAGGACTAAAAGGAGGTGTTACCACATTTGAAACAAACTTTAATGGTTTTAGACTTCCGGAAATACAAGATGACCCTGCTTTTAATGAAAACTTAAACAACACCTTCCCAAATATTGGTGTGGGTGCTTTTTACAATAGAGATAAATTTTACGCAGGCATATCCATTCCAAATTTATTGACCTCTAAACATTTAGAAAATAGAGATGGCATAACACGTATTGGTGCAGAAGCCATTCACTTATTTGGTATGGCCGGGTATGTTTTTGATATCAATACTAATCTAAAATTAAAACCGTCAATCTTAACAAAAATGGTATCGGGAGCTCCCATTACGGCAGATTTCTCTTTTAATGCCTTATTCAATAATCGTTTTGAAGGTGGTGTGTCTTATCGTTTAGAAGATTCTGTAAGTGCCATGTTCAACGTGTCTGTAGTACCTGCATTAAGAATTGGTTATGCATACGATTATACCTTATCAAATTTAGGCGCGTTCAATACCGGTTCTCACGAAATTTTTGTGCTGTTCAACCTAGACCTTTGGGGACTCAAAAAAGGCTATGATAAATCTCCTAGATTCTACTAAAATGAAAAAGTTATATATATACATCATACTGTTTTTAGGAATATTTCAATCCGCTTGGTCTCAACAAGAATTAAAACGTGCCAATGACCTTTTTGAAAAAGCCTATTATGCAGATGCCATTGCTTTATACGAAGCGGCATTACCTAGCAATAAAAGTAGCCTAGTGGTTAAGAACTTGGCAGACAGCTATTACCATACATTCAATTTAAATGCTGCCGCTCGCTGGTATCGCTATTTAATTTCTAATTATGGCGATGCTGTTGAAGAACAATATTACTTTAAGCTCTATCAATCTTTAAAAGCCATTGGCGAATATGAAGAGGCAGAACGTGTGCTTGTAGACTTTTATACTAAAGAAGGCAATACCGATAAACTGCAAAAACTTAAAGCAGATGCCGTTTATTTAGAAAATGTAAAAGCCATAGGAGACCGTTTTACCATTAAAAATAGTTACCTAAACACAACTTCATCAGAATTTGGGGCCATGCATGTAGGTAATTCAATTTGGTATACTGCAACCCATAAAAAATCGAATTCAAAAATGTATCGTTGGAACAACCAACAGTACTTGGATATTTATACGCACCCTATTGACCAAGAACAATTAGGCGATAGTATCAGTACAAGCTTATCAAACAACATCAACACCAAATTACACGAGGGATCTTTTACGATTTCTGCAGATGGTAACACCATGTATTTTACCCGTAACAATTACAATAACGGTAAGCGCAAGACAGATGATAAAAAAGTATCTAACCTAAAAATTTATAGTGCCAATTTGGTAGATGGAGAATGGAAGAATATTACCGAATTACCTTTTAACAGTGACGAATTTTCTAACGAGCACCCAGCTTTAAATACCGATGGAACAAAATTATATTTCTCTTCGGATAGACCTGGCGGATTCGGTTCTTTTGACATTTATGAAGTCAGCCTACAAGCGGATAATACCTTTGGTACGCCCATGAATTTAGGTAATTTGATCAATACAGATAAGAAAGAACAGTTTCCTTTTATTGCTTCTGATAATTCTCTCTATTTTTCATCTAACGGACACCCAGGCTACGGACTTTTAGATGTATTTATTTCAAAAAATAATAAAGGTTCATTTCAACAACCAGATAATTTAGGGCTACCCGTAAATGGTGGATATGATGATTTTTCATATGTATTGCATTCAGATGGCACATCAGGATACTTTGCATCAAACAGACCATCTGGTAAGGGAAGTGATGATATATACAACTTTACCGTAACCAAAGAATTACAGATTGTAGATTGCCAACAATATATAGCAGGTATTATTACAGACCGCACTACTACCCTGCCCCTTACTGGCGCAACGTTGACATTGGTAGATATGAATAATAAAACTATAGCTACCTCATCAACCAAGGAAAATGGTGCTTTTGAATTTAATATTACCTGTGAAACATCCTACACGGTAAATGCTGAAAAAACTGGTTATGAAAGTAATTCTAAAACCATTCGCAGTACAAAAGAACGAAATGCAGAACACGATGCCTCAATGAGCTTATATTCAGTAAGCGAAAAACAAAAGGCTGAGGCATTGGTATTGCAACAAAAACAAGAAGCCGAAAAGTTACGAACAGAGGCGTTGGCCATCAAGAAATTGGAAGAAGAGAAAAAGGCAGCGCTTTTGGCAGAAAAACAATCTGCCGCACAAGCAGAACGTATAGCTAAAGAAAAGATAGCTGAGAAAGTAAAAACCGAGAAAGCTTTAGCCAAAAAAATAGAAGATGCCATTAATACAGAAAGTGCCTTGGTAAAAGAAACCGACCGTACGGTTATACAGACCGAAGAAATACATTTTGATTATAGCCTTTGGTACCTTAGAAGAGAATCTAGAGAGCGATTACAGACCGTAATCGACATCATGAAAAAGAACCCGGGTATGATCATTGAGATTGGCACACATACAGATATTAGGGGTAATGGTAATTATAACAAAGACCTATCTCAAAAACGTGCCGATTCCGCTAAAGAATTTCTTGTTAAAAACGGAATAGCTTCTGGGAGAATAGTATCTAAAGGCTACGGGGAATCTAAACCCATTGTAGTTTGCCATACAGAAGATGCTTGCTCAGAAGAAGATCATGAATGGAACCGCCGATGCGAGTTTGTTGTAGTTGGCTGGGATTATGACAAATAAACAGCAGATGATAGTATAAAAATTTGTTTTCAATTAAAATACTTTACTAACTGCATCTTTATAATTGAAACGGTTTCTAGTATCTTTAGTACTTAAACAAAAGATACTATGACATTGAATCTTTCTACCATTCCATCAAAGGAAATTATGCCTGGATTACATGGAAAATTAGTACATTCTGAACATATGAGTATGGCATTTTGGGATGTAGAAAAAGGTGCGCAAGTACCAGAACACGCCCATATGAACGAGCAAATTATGCACGTAATAGAAGGTGAATTTCAATTTACATTAGAGGGCAACACAAAGGTATACGTGCCAGGTGACATTGTGGTCATAGCACCACATAAGAAACATAGTGGCATTGCACTTACCCCTTGTAAATTGTTAGATGTTTTTAGTCCAACAAGAGAAGAGTATCGCTAGTTATTGTTTCTATAAAATTTAAAAAATGAACATAACCCTATTAAACAAAAAAGCATTAGTTGGTGGTAGTAGCGGAGGTATAGGTAAAGCTATAGCACAACAATTGGCAGAAAGTGGCGCTAGTGTAACCTTAATGTCTCACAGCGAAGAGAAATTACATCATATTGTTGCAGAATTACCAACGGATCAAGGACAGCAACACCAATATCTTGCCGTAGACTTCAATAATTTTAAAGACTACAAAAAGGTAATCAGTACTTATTTTGAGAACAATACCGTAGACATTTTGGTAAATAATACACAAGGACCTTCTGCTGGTAGTGCATTAGAAAAAAAAGTAGATGATTACCAAGAAGCTTTTGATCTCTTATTTAAAACCGTGGTTTTTACAACAGAATTGGCACTACAGTCTATGATGCAAAAGAATTGGGGTAGAGTTATAAATGTTGCCTCCGTTTCAGTGAAAGAACCACTATCATACCTAGCGCTATCTAATTCTATTAGGGCTGCCGTAGTAACATGGGCAAAATCTTTGGCTACAGATGTTGGCAAACACAACATTACAGTAAATAGCGTACTCACCGGTTATTTTGATACGGACCGTATTACGCAACTTAATGCAAAAAAAGCAGCGCAATTAGGCGTGGAACAAAGTCAAGTACGTAAAGACATGGAATCTAGAGTGGCATTGAAACGTATAGGTAACCCAGAAGAATATGGTTTTTTAGCAGCCTTCTTGGCATCTGACAATGCAGCTTATATAACTGGAACAAATATTCCTATTGATGGCGGACTTCTAAAATCTCTATAGATGGCCAAGTAATAATAAAATTTAGTCGTTTACAAACGTATATTATACACATAATATACGGGTAAACACCACCAAGTAACCGTATTCATTGATACTTTAGAAGATTTGATTAAATTACGGGTAAAATAGATATAAAGTAACTTGTTACCTTATACAATTGTTAGCTTTAATTTGAATGACCGACATAGACAAACAACTTTTTTTAGAACATTTTATTCCGACTGAATTGGAAGGGAAAAGAAAAGTTATGTTTGAAAACGGTTCTTCTATAACAACTAAATATAAATCCGAATTCAAATATTTCGTGAAATATTTACCTGGAAATTATGCCGACTATTATTCGCCTGAATTTATTTTTAAAACGGATAATGATTTAAAGATAAAAATAACCCCAATTCCGAATTTCTATACTTTTATTTTTATCCCAATAGCACTGGTCATTATGAATTATTATGAAAATTTAGAAAATGAAAATATTTGGACTATTGTAATTGCTCTGATTTTATTTGTGATTTTTGTACAGTTCGTATTAATAATCCCAAGTCTTTTGAATATTAGAAAACGAGTGAATGAAAAATAAAAAAACTAAAGCTAACAATGGCTATAATTCAGTCTTGCTTTCTCGTATAAATAAATTGCATTACTTTTAATTCGGCTCGATTCCGATTATGAAAAATCCTAACGGCTTTCCCAGACCGAAATCATAGCCTAACCGTTGGCAACAATATGAAGAAACTAGTTTACATATCACTTTTACTATTTATTTGTTGTAAAACTTCTAGTCAGGTAAACGAAATCAATACAGACTCTACGGACCTGAAATCTGTAAAAATAGATACGTTGACAACCTATCAGCCAAATGGAGCGAAGAATTTGGAAGTGATACTTTTTGATGGCAAAAAAGAGGGGAATGGATATATGTATAACGGACAAAATGAAATTGTCGGATTCAAACATTTCGAGAACGATACGGTAAATGGATTTGGGTTATCATTGTATAACAAAACGAAAAAACCCAAACATATATATCAGTATAATAACGGAAAGATGGATGGAATGATTATTTCATTTTATGAAAACGGTATTATTGAAAAATTTAGGAGTTCAGACATATTTTCTATTAGTCAAAAACTTCGATTTCATAAAAATGGAGTTATTAAATCCATCGGTCAAACTCAAGAGGGTGGAAAAGCTTTTGGGACTTGGTTATATTTCAATGAAAAGGGAATATTGGAGAGAACTGTAGAGTATGAAAATGGAGAGCCAAAGAAATAAATACTGTTGCCAACAAAACCTATAAACAATACGGCTTCGGGCTTAATCGAAAGGTTTGTGTATTTTTATGAAGTCCGCAAAATCTTTGGGATTTTGCTTTAAACAAGGAAAAGAAAAAACAAAACAAAAAGATTTCGCTTTGTGCTCGGCGGAAAGCAAACACTAGTTTGCTCCCGTACTGTTCATAGCTCAACCGTTAGCTACAACTCTGAAAAACAACATCGTTAAAACTATCACTTCAAGAATTTGAATCAAAACAGGCAAAAATTAATAACAGAAATTAGTGAGAAGATAAACCTTCAAGAATGTGCCATTTTTTGCGGAGCTGGAATCTCATTAGATTCTGGGCTTCCAATTGTAACTCAATTTCTCAATTATGTGCTTGAATCTATAAATGTCGAAAAAACAGATATTGAAAAAATTCTAAACTCTAACCTGCCTTTTGAATCATTTATACAAACGATAAAAGAAGAATCAAGTATTGACCACATTCTAGACATTTTTTCAAAAGGAGAACCGAATACAAATCACTTATTCATAGCTGAGTTAGTAAAGCAAGGAAATCTGAAAAACATATTTACAACAAACTTTGATACTCTCATTGAGAAAGCTATTAAAAATAAAGGACTTGTTGAGAATGTAGATTTTAAAGTATATAAATCCGAGAAAGATTTTGAAAATATAAAGTGGAATGATAATAAAGTCAAAATTATCAAAATTCACGGTTGTATTTCTGATAAAGAAGAAATGGCAATTACTCTAGAATTGGTAGCAAAACAAATATTAGTTGAAAATAAAAATAATGCTGTTGCATCTTTTTTCTCAAAAAAAATAAATCCAAAAATCATTGTTTTAGGTTACAGTTGTTCAGATGTATTTGATATTAGTCCTTTAATAGAATCAATCGACAACGACAAAAGTGAAGTATACTTTATAGAACATTCACAATCCCAATTAGATTTTAATCAAGAAGAAATATCAAAACAAAACATTAAAAACCCTTTTAAACAGTTTGTTGGCGAGAGATTTACCATTAACACAGGTTTATTTATTAATGACTTATGGGAAAGTCTTATATCAATAAATTATGAACATAAAACATCAAATATTGATTGGAAAGTAAATATTGATAAATGGTTGGTAGAAGCCTGTGAATATTCTATAGGTCTTAAAAATCAAATTTCAGGAAGAATTCTTTATGATATAGGTCAATATAAAACCGCTATTAAAATTTGGGAAAAAGGATTAAATATTGCTCAAAAAGAGAACAATCAAATCTTTTTTTATAGCCTATTAGGAAATATTGGAATGGCACAAAATTCTCTTGGGAATTATAAAGAAGCAATTTCTTGTTTAGAAGAATCTGTAAACGCTTGTCGTGAAAATGGGAATAGTCAAGGAGAAGTTTCCCAACTTCAAGCACTTGGGAACATCTACAGAAACATACGCCAATTTGACAAATCTCTTAATGCCTTTCAAAAAGCCGTGAAAATTGCGGAAAAATTTGAACCAGAAAGCTTGTGTTCAACATTAGGAAATCTTGCAACAGTTTATAATCAAACTGGAGATTACAATGAAGCTATTAAGGTTCTTAACAAAGGAATTGTACTAGCGAATTCAGTTGGAGGAAAACAATCAGAAGGCAGTATGTTGGCAAGTTTCGGAATTGCTTACTTTCAGAAAGGTGATTTTGATAAAGCACTCAAGTATACAACTGAAAGTATAGAAATCACAAGATTAATCGGAGATAAAAATGGAGAATGTTTGTCACTACACAATTCATCTAACTTTTGCCTACAATTTGAGAAATATGATGATGCAATAAAGTATTCAACAATATCACTAAATATCGCAAAAGAAATAGGAATCAAACCAAACATTGCATCTGCTTATTATAATATTGGAACTTCAAATTTTTTCAAAGGAGAAATTGAATTAGCAATTATAAATTTAAAGAAATCAATAAATTTATATACGAGCCTTTTTGGAAAAGAACATCAACATACGCTATCAGCTATTAAAACATTAGAAAGAGTAGAAAAATATCCGAATTCTAATAAAATGACTAAAATGAACTTAAAATAGTAAAAGAGCAGTAGCTAACAACGTATATAAAAAATAGCGGTTTAAGTGCTTAAACAAAAATGAATTATATAAATTTAATGCCAGTAATAATCTGAAAAGTTCGTGGTTAAAAATCCGCTACTTTTCATATACAAGACCGTTGTAAACAATTTCGAGCATAAATGACGAAAAAAGAAATTAAAAACATTCTGAAAACTGAATCTGGAGTTATCCTATTAGAAAAGGAATCTGAGCAATCTTTTTTTGAATCGATTTTAAACAACACTGTTTCGTTCATTTCTGCTATATATTTCCTAACAAGAAAAAACTCGATTCTTTAATTCTGACTGAAAAAAGAATTTTACTAATAGTGCGGAACAAAATTCAACTTGAAAAAAAGTTAAATGGAAATGAATAATTGACATATAACGGTGTAAAATCTGCATTAGAAATAACTGACCAAAATGAAAAATCTATCATTAGACTGAATAAATTGCGAGTGAGTTATGAAGAGGGAAAATTAATAAGACAAAAACTAATAGAATTTGACAACAGAACTGAATAAAAAAACGGTGTACAACAATGTATAACCGCAATTACGGCGGATTCGACTACGTCCGAATCCACTCGGAATTGCTAACGTCTGTGCTAAACCGAAAATTAACGCATATAAACCCGTAACTGACGGTTATACGAGACCGTTATAGGCAAAGAAAAAAAGTATATGAATAAAATCGGAATAATTGGTGGAATTGGACCTGAATCAACTATCGAATACTACAGATTGTTGATAAAGACATTTAGAGAGAGATTGAACACAAATCAATATCCAGAAATTCTTATTCAAAGCGTGGATATGACAGAAATGCTTAATTATGTTTTTACTAATCAATTAGATGAATTGGTAGCGTTTCTAAAAAGTAAAATCAAAATATTAGAAAAATCCAATGTAGATTATATTGCATTAGCATCAAATACACCTCATTTAGTTTTTGACAAACTAGCGGAATCTGTAAACACGAAAATGATAAGCATAGTTGAGGAAACGTCTAATGCAATAAAAACCACAGGAATTAAAAAAGTTGGTTTGCTAGGAACAAAATCAACAATGAGCAAAGGATTTTACCAAAAATCAGGAGAAAAAAATGGAATTAAAATAGTAATTCCAAATGAGGAAAACCAAAACTATATTCATGAAAAATATATGGGTGAATTAGTTTTTAACAAAATTGTTCCCGAAACAAAAAAGCAACTCATTAGAATAATAAATGAATTACAAGTCAATGAAAATATCGAAGGAATTGTATTAGGCGGAACTGAATTACCACTAATACTTGAACAAGAAGATTTTGACAAGTTAAAAGTGTTTAATACGACTAAAATTCACGTAAACGCTATTTTGAACAAAATGCTGAACTGAAATAAACTCTGCCTATTACAACGGCTATACTTATTTGCTTAGTTCTGTGCATCTTTTGAAAAATCTCCGATTTTCCAAACTTGGCTTTGTATTTTTAAAGTTGAGTGCTAAATTGTCGCAACTAAGCATAGCCAAACCATTGATAGTAATTTAAACCTAGTCTTTTAGCAAGCTATTAATTGAGTTTGAAATAAATTTCTCTTTATTTAATTTTATCTCTTTTATTAGAAACTTCTTTTCCTCCGTTAATTGAAAATACTTTTCTGCCCATAAATTAATTTCTACAATTACCGGAATTAAATCTATACCTTTTTGGGTCAATTGGTATAGTACTTTGGCTTTACTATCAGGATGTTCCAATTTTTCAATCAAATCATTCTTTTCAAGCATTAGTAATCTAGCCGCTAAAATATTTGTTGAAATTTTCTCTTCAGATTTTAAAAAATCTCCATAAGTAAATCTTTTATTAAACATTAGGTCTCTAACTATCAATAATGACCATTTGTCTCCCCAAACTTCAAGTGAAGAACTTATGGGACATTGAGACCTTCTTTTTGGTGCTTTCATAAAATTTAACGCAAATTCACTTGCGCAATGCAAGTAGATTGATTTATATTTACACTTGCATTTTGCAAGTAAAATACAAATATAAAAGAATAATTATGAAAGAGAATGCACTTACAGTTCATACTCAATTTGCAAACATTGATAATAATCAAATTGCGTATAGAAAATTTGGTATTGGACAACCATTAATTTTACTAAATAGATTTAGAGGAACATTAGACACTTGGGACCCTTTATTTCTTGATTTATTAGCAAAACATAATACCGTTATTACCTTTGACTATTGTGGTATTGGCTATTCTGAAGGAGAATTACCTTTAGCTATTAAAGATGTTGCAAATGATGTTATAAAACTTGCAGACTATCTAGATATAGAACAATTTCATGTTTTAGGATGGTCTTATGGCGGCTGGGTAGCTCAGTATACGATGTTTCTAAATCCTTCAAGAATATTAAAAACTGTTATAATTGGTAATAATCCCATTGGAAAAAATGAGTTGCCGTTTAAGAAAGAGTTCTTTGAAAGAGCATTAAAACCAGTAAATACTGATGACGATTTTGTAGTGTTGTTTTTTGAGCCAAGCTCAAAGAAAAGTAGTACTGCGGCAGAAAAATCTATGCAGCGAATAGCAAAAAGATTTGACCTTAGTAAAGTACCTTCAAGCCAAGAAGTATTCAATAGATATTTTGCCTCAAAAAATGCGATTGCTGAAGACTCGGATAATTTTAGAACCGCATATCAAAACACAAACATTCCTATTTTGGTTTTATCTGGTGATAATGATATCTCATTTTCGTTAGAAAACTGGTATCCAATGCTTGGCAAAGCGCCAACATTAAGGCTCATTGTCATGCCAGAAGCCGGCCATGCTCCGCATTTTCAATATCCTAATGAAACTAACTCATACATTAAAGCATTCTTTGAAGACTAAGCATTATCAAACAGACTTTGAGAATATGGGAAATAAAAACTACTACCAACACAACCTTTAAACAATACGGGCTTCGGGCTTAATCGAAAGGTTTGCGTATTTTTATGAAGTCCGCAAAATCTTATGGATTTTGCTCAGGTCAAGAAAAAATAAAACAACCAATAAAATTTCGCTATGTGCGTGGCGGAAAGCAAACGCTAGTTTGCTACCGAACTGTTCATAGCTCAACCGTTAGCACCATTATAAAAAATGAGGATAACATCGATAGCAGTATTTTTAATTCTCTTTATTTCCTGCAAAGAAAACAAAGGAATCACTACCATAAATAAAGAGCAATCGGCAAATAAGAACATCATAAAACCTGAATTTCAGTCAATTATTGATTCTTCTGATGTTATTGGTTCAATATTAATTTACGATTTAAACAAAGACATATATTATTCAAATGACTTTGAATGGTCAAACAAAGGAAATTTACCAGCATCTACATTCAAAATCGCAAATTCAATTATCGGACTTGAAACTGGTGTGATTGAAAATGATAGTGTCATATTTAAATGGGACGGGGAAAAAAAATGGTTAAAAAATTGGGAACAAGACCTAATTCTTAGAGATGCTTTTCAATTTTCTTGTGTTCATTGTTATCAAGAAGTTGCAAGAAAAATTGGTTCAAAAAGAATGAACGATTATGTATCCAAACTTAACTATGGGAATCTAGAAATTGACGCTACCAATATCGATAAATTTTGGTTAGAAGGAGCATCAAGAATAAGTCAAATGCAACAAATCGACTTCCTGAAAAGGCTTTACAATTTTGAACTTCCTATTTCAAAAAGAACTGAGAGTATAATGCGAAATATTATGCTCATTGAAGAAACTGACCAATATAAACTTAGTGGGAAATCCGGTTTATCAAATAATAACGGAGCATACAATGGTTGGTTTGTTGGGTTTGTTGAATTTAAAAACGATACTTACCTATTTGCCACAAATCTGGAGCCTAAAAAAGAGTTTGATTTCGATTCTTTCATTAAAAAAAGGTTGGATTTAACTCTACTTGGTCTTAGAAAAATGAATGTTCTAAAATAAATACTGGTCTAACTATGGCTATAATAATGCGGGATTTAGGTTTTTACGTCAAGGTCTATGTATATTTATGTGATCACAAAATCTTTGGGATTTTGCTTAGCGCGTAGCTGGAAATCCGTCAGATTTCTGCACCCCACTAATCATAGTCCAGCCTTTAGATAAAAGAATCTTGAATGAACGAAATAAGAAGGTTTATTGAAAATATAACTCCAATGAACAATTCTGATTGGCAGTTTTTTTCCTCAAAATTGCAAGAGGTAAAACTCAAAAAACATTCTATTTTATTAAATTTTGGAGAGATTGAGAACCATTTAACATTTATAACAAAAGGGATAGTCAGACTTTATGTTCCAAGAGAAGAATTCGATTTAACTTTTGGTTTTTTATTCGAAAATGAATTTGTTACAGGTTATGATTCATTTTTAACACAAGATCCTTCTGAATACCAAATTGAAACTTTGACAGAAACCATTCTTTGGAAAATTTCCCGAGAAGACTTACAAGAGGTTTATGAAAGAACAAACAGCGGAAATATTATTGGACGTAAAATGGCTGAAAACATGTTCTTAATAAAATCAAAAAGAGAACTTTCTTTATTAAGTAAAACAGCAGAAGAACGATATTTGGACTTATTCTCTGACCGACCAAAGTTACTCCAACAAATTCCATTAAAATATATTGCCTCTTACATTGGTGTTACTCCGCAAGCATTAAGCAGAATAAGAAAACGCATAACTTAACTTGGGTTCATTGTTTTCAACAGAATGTATTTTGAAATTTGTATTTCAATAATTTAGAAAAACATGAAACCACTAATTGTACTTTTATTAAGTTTTACAATCTCGATTTTCTTAATTAAAATTATCAAAAAAGAGTATGATTTTGCCTTATCAGCAAGAATTGCAATGTCGATAATGCTTCTTTTTACAGCAATTGGACATTTTGCATTTACAAAAGGAATGTCAATGATGATACCTAAAATTATTCCTTTCAAAGAAAGTATAATTTACCTATCCGGAATATTGGAAATACTATTAGCATTAGGTTTAATAATTCCTAAATTTCAAATAGTTTCTGGATGGGCACTTATTGTTTTTCTCCTGCTAATGTTACCTGCCAATATATATGCTTCTTTAAATCATGTGAATTACCAAAAAGGAACATTTGACGGAAACGGTCTTATTTATTTGTGGTTTAGAATCCCATTGCAATTCCTGTTTATCATTTGGGCTTATATTAGTGCAATCCGTATTTTTGAGTAAAGAAAAGCCAGTAGGTAATAAGCAAACACTAGTTTGCTCCCGTACTGTTCAAAGCTAAACCGTTGTAGCAAATATGAAAAAACTAGATTTCGATTTTATACCATTAGGAATTTCAATAATCCTGATTCTAGTTTCATTAGTGATGATTTCTACTTCCAATTATGCTCTAAGCTTAAAACACTACATCGGAATTGGATGCGTAATAATTTCAACCTATTTCTATTTTAAAAACAGAATGACTTACTATGTCGTTTATGGCATAACTCTGCTGGTTGGGATTTTCGGGCTTTTGGATTTTTACTATTCAACTTTCAAAGTTGGATTAGGAAGTTTCGGAATTAATCCGATTTCAGCTGGTCTTTTAATATTACATATAGCGCTAGTATTTCAAATTGTGGATAAATTGGATTCAAATAAATAATCTGATTTAACTCCTATGCTCAAACCTGCGTATAACAAATACTTGCTACAATACAACCTAAACGTAATGCGGACTTTTGGGCAAAACCGAATGGTCTGCGTATATTTATTAAGTCGCTAAATCTTATGGATTTAGCCTTGCAACAAGAAAAAATACAACTAAACCCGCCCGAACGTGCCTTTTCGATACGGGCGGGCAATAAGCTTTTGCTAAATCGTTGTGCTTCATGATGACCAACCAATAACCAATGATAAAATTCTTTAGAAAAATTCGTCAAAAAATGCTGACTGAAAATAAATTCAGTAAATATTTACTTTATGCTATCGGTGAAATTATACTTGTTGTGATTGGAATATTAATCGCTTTACAGATTAATAATAACAATAATTACAACGAACAAAGAAGTCTAGAACAGGAATATTTATTATCTCTACAAGCAGAATTTGAAACAAACCTGAATAAAATAAATGCCTCTATTCAAGAAAATGAGCTGCGTATTCAGTCACTTGAATATCTATTGACTTTATTTGACAAAAATGTACTTGACACAGTCAATAGTCAAATAATTTCTCAAAAGTTCGCACCTATTTTTGGTAGTTCAATTGGCTATATACCAGCAACAGGAGTTTTAGAAGATATCATTAGTTCAGGTAAGCTAAATATCATTTTGAATAAAAGCTTACGACAAAACCTAGCCTCTTTTAATAGCTCATTGAATCATTTAAACATTCAGTTAAATGCAATGGATTTCACAGAAGATAAATTGCGTACTATTTTTTATAATAAGGGAAGTGTACGAAGACTTGTGATGGATATAGGATTTAAGGATTTTGATCGCGAGTCGATTTCCGAAAAAACAGATAACAAAAGATTATTCGAATCAGCTGAATTTGAAAATTATCTATTAGCCTACTACCTATCGGCTAAAGCAACGAATGGACCAAATCTTTTTGGACGTGTAAAAGCGGAAATAGAGAACACTATAAAAGAAATTGAGAAAGAGCTCGAAAAATAACAAAAGCACGACTCCGTGTATAACCAATTGATTAGTTTGTGTGTACCCAGAAAATCCTTCGGGTTTTTCTAAGATTCGGTTTCCTTTTGTTAAATTAGTTGTACGAGGCTCGCAATTAACATTATACTAACCGTTGGCAGAATAAGAAAAACCACAGAACTAATCAAGAACATATGAAAATATTAAAGAAAATAGGAAAGTGGTTTTTGGTTTTACTGGGAGCACTTATTGCGTTTATTTTAGTTGTATTGCTAATAATCCGAATCAATAGCTCTGGAAACGAAGAACCTTTTTTAGACGAAAAGGGTAATGTGCTTCCGAATAGTATTGCTATGCACGAGGATATGACCATAAATGGAGTGCCACAAAGGGTTACTATTAGAGGAAAAGACAAAAATAATCCCGTGTTACTAATAGTTCATGGAGGACCGGGCGCACCAATTTTACCTATAATTTATAAACTCACGGGAGTTGATTTGGAAGATATATTTACAGTTTGCTATTGGGAACAAAGAGGCTCTGGACTAGCCTATAACGATAGCATAGCTGATTCGTCCATTACCTTGCCCCATATAGTAGCTGATGGTTTAGAACTATCAAATCATTTAAAAAAGACTTTCAAAAAAGATAAAATTTACATCGAAGGTATATCTTGGGGAACAGCGGTAGCAGCTTATATGGTTCAAAAACAGCCTGAATTATATCACGCCTATATTGGTAGTGGTCTAATGGCGAATCTATCACTTTCAGAAGAGTTATCTTATGAATTTGCACTGTCAGAATCTCAAAAACACAATGATACCATTTCAATCAATCAATTAAAACAAATTGGAAAACCACCATATGTTAAAAACTCAAAACATTCAGTTACCGAAGCCTTTGAAATAGAACGACAAATTGTAATGAAGTATGCACCGATAAAATTAGATACCGATTTTAAATTTATTAAAAGTATGTTTTTAGATAATGGGTTGACGTTTAAGGAAAAATTCACTGATATGATAAATAGTCCCGAAACCTACTATCCTGCCGCTAAGATTTTGGAATCTACAGCTATTGATATGAATTTAATGCGTGATATTCCAGAATTGAAAGTGCCAATTTATATATTACAAGGAGACAATGACCATTTTACCGAAACGTCTGTAGCAAAAATGTATTTTGATTCCATTATTGCTCCATCTAAAAAATGGTTTCTATTTGAAAATGGAACGCACGGAGTACAGGTTGAATATCCAGAAAAATATCGTTCAATATACATCAATGAAATATTGGGAAAATAATTCCTATCGTAAGTAATTGCCAACACTAAGCCTTGGCTATTTTTGAAAAGTCACCAAAATTAAAAATTTGAGTAGAAAAGAAATCATTTGGTTAGTTGGTACCGCTGGACTTTTTTTAGTCTTAACTCTAATCCTTTTTGGAATAGAAGGATTTAATATTAATTCTACTTTCGATATAAATATTCATGATACTTATTTTGTTATTGCCAATGTCCATTTAGTTTTACTATTATTTGTTTTCATTTTTTTTACGGTTTATCTACTAAGAGCCGTTAGAAATAGGTTTAAAAATATTACGGCAAATCTCATATTGATAATTGTAACAATTTTGGTCGCAGCAGTTCTTGGGAAAACAATTGGTATGCTAGATTTTTTTAGTGGACCTCCCAATAATGAATCTGTGGTTGGAAACGCACTTAAAATTATATCACGAATTCTATTTACAGTTCAGATAGGACTTTTAGTATTACTAGCTTATTCTGGATTCAAAACTGGGAGAAATTACAACGCAGAAAAAAACACTAAGCACAAAAATTAAACCTAATCTGGAGTTTAAGGCAAAACCGAATGGTCTGCGTATATTTATTAAGTCGCTAAATATTATGGATTTAACTTTAGATAAAACAGTAAATGAACCAAGAACTTTAGCATAGCGCGTAGCTAGAATTCCGTTAGATTAAAAAGTCGTACTCATTATAGCGCAAGCGCTAAACCCTATTAAAACAAAAACTATGAAAACAATACTAAATATGATGAATAAGCTATCATTTTTAATTTTATTTATAGTTGCGTTAATTGGTTGTAAATCAAAAAGTAAAGAGTCTACTAAAAATGACCAGAAGTCTACTTCTCAAAACACCATTTCAGTCGTAATTGATTCTATTAATTCAGAAATAAATAATGGGGATTATGGGTTAATTGACCGCTTTATGGTCATACAAAATGATGAATTATTGGCAGATTTTAAATATAAGCAGGACTATGAAACCATTGTCCAAAAATATGACACAACCAATCATCAATATAATTTCAATAATATAGATTGGCATCCATACTACAAACAAACTGAATTACACACCCTTCAATCTGTATCTAAAAGTATCACCTCAATCCTTTTCGGTATTGCGCTAGATGTAAACGAAGATTATAATGTGAGTGACAAAGTAATGCCTTTGTTGACTGGTTATGATACTGATTTTTCAGATAAACGAAAGCAAAACATATCAATTGAAGATTTATTGACGATGAGAAGTGGATTAGATTGGAATGAAGAGACGGATCATAATGATACTACAAATGACTGTTTTAGGTTAGAATCAAGCGACAATTGGATAACGTATGTGTTAAGCAAGCCTATGGATACCATACCAGGAATAAAATTCGTGTATAACGGTGGTGGAACTGTGCTTTTAGGTAAAATCATTAGAACCATTACCGGCAAACGAATCGATAAATGGGCAGAAGAAAAATTATTTGAGCCACTAGGCATTACAGATTACTATTGGAAAGAAACACCTGATGGAGAAATTGATACCGAAGGAGGTTTATATCTTAAGGCAGAAGACTTGGCTAAAATTGGCTCATTGTTTTTAAACAAAGGGAAATGGAACGGTAAGCAAATTGTATCTGAAAATTGGGTGGCAACATCCACAAGTCCTTTACTTAAAAATGTAAAACCACAATGGAAAAGTGTAACGGGATACGGGTATCAATGGTGGGTTCCTGAATATACTGATAATGGCGAAACCAATATTTATTCTGCCAACGGATATGGAGGTCAGTATTTAATGATAACACCAGAACATAATTTAATAATTGTCTTTAATGGTTGGAATATTAATGGTGAGCCAGAAAAGTCAACTTATAGAGTTTTGCAAGACAGAATACTACCAGCACTTAAGCATGAATAATTGAGTATAGCAAAACCTAAACGGATTGCGGGCTTAGTGTTTAATTTAAAGGTTTGCTTATTTTTTATGGTGATCGAAAAACCTTTGAAATTTTACTTTTTAGCGAGATAAAGAAAATTTAAACATAAATATTTTGTTATGTGCGTGGCGGAAAGTAAATGCTAGATTGCTCCCGTACTGTTCATAACTAAGACGTAGTCAGTAATACCAAATACCAATTTGAAAACAGAAGCGTCTACCGTACTTATCGAAGGGTTAGAATCTGCCGCAGATTTTTATTTGGAAGAAGAAAAGGACAGATTATTGGTACCTGATATGATGGCAGGAAAGATATATTCGGTACCCCTTATAAACTAGTATTAAAAAACCGAGTTCAACGGACTCATCCAAATCTCTTTAAACATTTATACAAAGAAATTTGGATGAGCTAGAACAATACCTAATAGCTTACTTTAGACTTGTTATCTAACTTTTCTTCTATTAGCGGATACAAATCATACGTAGGGTAAATTTCAGATTTGAATGCTTTCCAAGCGGTTTTTTCTATTGCCAAATTCACATCCCTAAGTTTGGATGCCGGTAACTCCAATACCACCATTTGACCTATACCCATTACTACATACCAATTAACGACCGATACACCTTCTGGAGGAAAGCTTTTGTAAAACCCTTGTTTATTTCTAACATCTTCAATCTCACTTAGATTCATAGATTGATCATGTTTTAAGAAAATGGTTAAAAGCATTTTCTCCGTATCCTCTTTATTTCCATCGTTCTTGACAGTAGATTGGGCTTGGGTAAAATTTGAAATGCATAACATAACCAATGCGACAAAAAGTATATTTTTCATAAGGTGTATTTGTATAAAATATTAAGTTATAGATTCTTCTATTTTATAATTTTTAAAACTGCTTCTTTTTCCATTATTTCTGAAAAGAGTTACTTAAATACTAAGTTTCGCTTCATCCGAAGGTAACTATTATCTTATCTGAATTCTATAATAAATTGTGCGTTGTATATCACAAATGTGGCATTCCCTCTTTGCATATGTAACTATCAAGTCCGTAAAAAAATTCACAATACTAAGAACAACTATAAGTGTATAAAGCTTATTAGTTCTAATAACTATAAGTCTTACTCAGACAAACATAATTGACCATATGCAACACCAGTAGCATTCATTGCTACATTGATTATAGTCTTTTGATTAGGATCTCGTTTATATTTACTAACATAAATACCAAAGAATGACGTACTATTTCAGCATACAAAGGTTTACCAATAAAATTATATTACTACTCATTTTAATAGGAACAAGTACTGTTTTCGCACAAACGAATATTCCAAAACAAGCAGATAGGTTACAGCAGTATTTAGGGTTCTGGGTCAGTTCTATTGATCATACAACAGATAGTATCGGCAAAACACCCCTTATAAAAATGAACAATTATCCTAAAATAGATAATACCGCAATGTCAGTTGATGTATTTCAAAAAGATGGCAAAACATACAATCATACTTTAACAGAACTTATTGGTTACGACACAAAGACCGATTCAATTTTCGCATTGGGTAAAAGTGCACAAGGTGATATGTTCTTGGGTAAAGGAGGGTTTACCAGTGATACGGATTGGATAATGAAAGATCGCGACTTTACAGGTAAAGAAACTATGACGGTTACTTTTGATTTTAAAAATCAAACCGATGTTCATTTAAAGGGAGTAAATCCACAGAACGAAATTCTTTGGCAAACCCGATATATTAAGAAAAATCCAAAGGATAAAAATATTGGTATTCAACTGGTTTCCGTTCATGAACAAATGCAGCAAAACCCAAAAGAGACACTGAAGTATCTTGATAGAATGGGCTATAGTTACATTGAAACCTTTGTGTACAAAGACCGCTCTTTTTATGGATTATCTCCATTTGATTTTAAAAAACTGGTAGAAGATAACAACCTAAAATTTACGGGATCCATGACGTTTTACGATCTCCCTTCCGATGATAAACAGGCTTGGGAAAAAGCGATGCAATGGTGGCAAAAATGTATAGAAGACCACAAACAAGCAGGTGTTGAATACCTTACCATATCTAACAATCAAATTAAAGAAATCACTACCCTTTCTGAACTTAAAAGGTATGCTGAGTATTACAATGCTATTGGTAAACTTTGTAAGGAAAGAGGGATTCGATTTGCCTACCACAATCACTCAGATGAGTTTAAGACTATAGAGAACAAGGTCGTTTATGACTATTTCTTAGAAAACACCGATCCGGAATACGTTAGTTTTCAAGCCGATTTGTATTGGATGCATTTTTCAAAAGTTGACCCAATTGATTACTTCAAAAGGTATGAAAACCGATTTATAAGCTGGCACGTAAAGGATTATGAAGAACTCGGACAGAGTGGCAAAATGGATTTTGAGCTTTACTTTACATACGCAAAAGCCGCAGGTCTTAAATACACTGTTGCAGAAGTAGAAGCCTTTAATTACCCGGTATGGTATAGTATCAATTCTGCATGGAACTATTTATACTTTAATATACTATAACAAATCACTTGCAACACCTGACTTTATGAAAACCAGAATTTTACAATTATTATGTTTTATCATTTTAACTTTCAATACTATGGCTTTTGCCCAAGATCAATTTAAGGTGTTGTTATTCACGGTACAGGATACTTGGCATTATGAGTGCATACCTAGTGCGGTAGATGCTTTCCATAAAATGGCGGCAGAACAGCAGTTTAAGTTTGATTGGACGCAAAGTCCGGAAGATCTCGCCAAAAAATTACCGTCTTACGATGTAGTTGTATTTTTAAATGCCAATGCAGACAATTTAACCAATGAACAGATTGAAGTTCTAAAAGCCCATCTAAATAATGGTAAAGGCTTTGTGGGAGTCCATTCCACTTCTGATAGTGAGATTAGAAATACTTGGTTTGATGATCTTATTGGTGGAGTTTTTAAAGACCATCCCCAATTTCAGGCAGCTGTGCTTACCAATCATGATTCTAATTTTCCATCAAACTTACACCTACCGGAAAAGTGGCTGTGGAGTGAGGAATGGTATAATTTCAAATCCTTAAAGTCCGATGACATAACAGTACTGCTTTCCGTAGATGAAAGCACCTATGATTACCAAAAAGGGTATAACCAAATACCGCTTGAAGGTATGGGCAATAACCACCCTATAGCTTGGTATCAAATATACGACGGAGGCCGTTCATTCTATACAACGCTGGGTCATAAACCAGAGGCTTTTAAAAATAAAATGTATTTAGACCATCTATTCGGTGGAATCTATTGGGCTGCTAAAGGTAAGAAAAAGCAATAATGATAGGTTCATATTAATAGATTTTTTAATACTTTACTCCTCTTAGAATGTATTATTGGCTGTTTTCATTAATGTTCTTCCTTTTATACTTTTTGGATTGATCATTAAGCCAACTGGAGAAACCGGAATGCTTATAATATTAACTTCATTTGGATTCCGATTATTCTAAATTTGATGGTTCAAGCATTATTTAATTTTGGTTACAACAAATATAAATTGACACTTCCAAATTCCTGAAATGTATCGATTTCATTAGTATGAACTAAAATAAATTACAGATATAAGACCTGTTTTAAGTTTACCAATTGAGTGGTAATTCTTAATTTAGTACCCTCAATTACTTACAAGGAAGTTTAACCTAAAAAGGAGCCTTTATCAAAACAGATACGGCACAATTTGCAAACATATTTTTTCGATGAGGAAACATAAAGCCATAAGAGTTTTTATGGTGCTGACTGTATTACTGATTCAAATAGCGTTTTTGACTACCATTGTAAAAGAGGAATATGAAACCGGCAGTTTTGTAGCTATACTTTCCATGCTTCTTTTAATATTGACCCTCTTTTTTGGATACCGCTACATAGACCTACATCACCCAAAATATGAATATGAAAAAATAAGTGTCATCATTTGGGTTCCCGTTGGTGCCGTAATTTGCTACCTATTAAATATTTATGGAGGATTAGGGAGTGTACTTTCCGCTGGTATTACCGGTACCATGGCCTCGTTTATACCTGAAATCAACAAAGATTCAAGCTATTTGGCGAAGTTACCAGCAGCTATATATTGCGGAGTTTTTGTGGGCATGTCTAGCTCTGAGATTGTACCGTCAATTGGTTTTGTAACTACGGCAGGTTTGGTGGCAGGCGTATTTCTTCTGTTATCAAAAAACTTATTTTTAGGCGTTGGCGGTAAGCTGGGTACCGTAGCCTTTGGTGGGGTTATTATTGTTTCATTAATATACGGATTAGCCACATGAACTATCTCATATTTATTTTAACCGGAGTATTAGCCGCTTGGCTTACATTCTTCATCAGTGAACGATTAAAACAAGGACCAGTAAGATCCTCTGCTCTACTATCCCTTGTTGTAGGTCTATTTTTCTATTGTTTCCCAGAACTTTTTGGCGCGTACCTATCGAAGAATATTCCTTTAGTATTTATTGGTGCCACATTCATAGGTATGGTATCTCCACTATCAAGGGGCAACTATATTAGATTGGCGGTTGCAGCTAGCTTATTTGGTATTATCTACGTGAACAAAGCTCATTTTTTTGAAGGCTATGGTGGTGCACTTGGCGCATTGGCTTTTATAGCCCTATTATCATCCATGGGATTTTCTGTAATTATCTCAAGAAGTCCAAGATTAAAAAAGGGCATTGTAAAAGTGAGAAAAAAGGTCTCCAGACCAAGTAAGTAAGATTACTCCATAATTAAGTCCATTATACACACACCACAACAGCTATTACGGTTTCTCTTGTAAACAAGAAATCATAGGTTCCCATTTTAGAAAACATGATACTGAATTGGATATATTTACAATATCAAATTTTAAAATTAAAGAATTAAAGAATTTATAAAGTCTAGAATTACGATAGGTTCAACAACGTATTTAAGATATAAGGGATATCCCTTTTTAGATACAAAAGACACCAGTGTTATTTATCTAAAATAATCCCGAAAGATTTTAAACCTACTTTGATTCAAATAAAAAAATTGTTAGCCCCCAATTACATGGAACTAGACCAAATTATAGATACTATTTATCCATTAGCCTCGGCATCAAAAAACTTGATAAAGAAGTCAATAGTTGAAACTAAGTTTCCAAAAGGGCATATTCTATTCAGAGCAAATAAAATTGAAAAAAGCATTTATTTCATCAAAAAAGGAATTGCAAGGGCATACGCCTATTCAGATGAAAATGAAATCACTTTTTGGTTCGGTAAAGAAGGTGATCCTATAGTTTCCATGCAAAATTATGTCAACAATAAAAAAGGATATGAAGATGTGGAGTTATTGGAAGATTGCGAACTTTATGAACTAAAAACAGAAAAACTTCAACAGTTATTTTTAGAAGACATACACATTGCAAATTGGGGACGTAAATTTTCAGAATTCGAGCTTATTAAATCTGAAGAGCGTCTTATTTCTTTACAGTTTAATACCGCAACCCAAAGGTATTTAGCACTTCTTGAAAATTACCCGAGCATTATACAGCGGGTACAACTAACGCACATTGCATCTTATTTAGGCATTACCCAAGTTAGTTTAAGCAGAATTAGAGCAAGCATAAAATAAATTACTTATTTATCATTTGTTAAATAATTTCTGCTCAATGTTTATGAATTTTGCCATATAATATTATTCCCTGATAACAGAAAAACTGTTTTAACCTTCTTAGAATCGGGAATAATCTAAAACTTATTTTAAAATAAATTTAGATATGTCAAATAGCATTAAAATTAAATCATTTCTGTTTTTATTCCTATCTGCTGTACTTCTATCGGGCTGTAAAAATAAAAGCAAATCAGGTAACTCAGCTGCAGATGCAAAAGCACATGAATTAAAAAAGATATTATTTGTAGTTACCAGTCATGATGAAAAAGGAAATACCGGAGAGAAAACCGGTTATTATCTAGGAGAGGTTTCTCATCCTTGGGATGTGTTACATTCTGCCGGTTATGAAATAGATTTTGTAAGTCCACAAGGTGGAAAAGCGCCAGTAGATGCTTTTGACATGAAAGATGCTATCAACAAGAAATTTTGGGATAATGATTTGTATCGCAACAAAATTGAAAACACTAAAAAACCTAGCGAAGTAAATCCCGATGATTATGTTGCAATACACTATGCTGGTGGTCATGGAGCCATGTGGGATTTTGCAGACAATTCTGAAATAGCAGCAATTGCACAACAGATATATGAAAACAATGGTGTTGTAAGCGCCGTTTGCCACGGTCCTGCCGGACTCGTGAATATTAAATTAAATGATGGGTCGTATCTTGTAGATGGTAAAAAAGTAAATTCGTTTACGAACGAAGAAGAGATCAGGGTTAATTTAGAGAATGTCGTTCCATTTTTACTTGAAGACCAATTAATTGAGCGTGGTGCTATTTTTGAAAAATCAGAACCATTTACCGATCATGTTGTTGCTGACCAAAGATTGGTGACGGGTCAAAACCCACAGTCAGCCAAAAGTGTTGGACAAGCAACTTTAAACGAGCTACAGAAAATAAGTAAAGACACAAAATAAATGAGTGGAGAAAAGAACTTAGATACCCTTTTAAAATCAATGAAACCTAAGCATAATGTAGGCGAATTTGTATTTTGTAAAACAGAAAATTTGGAGCAAATAAACCTGAGCCAAATAATAATGTCTTTTAAAGAAGAAGAAAGTATCACCATTATTGCAGAAAAGGCAGTGGCGGACAAACTGGATTTAGACTATTCTTTTATTGCTTCTTGGATTACACTTACTGTACATTCTTCATTAGAAGCAGTTGGTTTAACAGCCGCATTTTCAAAAGCGCTTTCTGAAAATAGAATTAGTTGCAATGTCGTTGCAGCATATTATCACGACCATATTTTTGTAGATAAAAAAGACACAGAAAAGGCGATGGCTATTTTGAATGAATTTTCTAAATAAACCGGTCAATACAGATAACACATAAAAATTAAAAATGAATTGGATATTACTAGTACTTGCCGGACTTTTTGAAGTAGGGTTTGCAGCTTGTCTTGGAAAAGCCAAAGAAGCAACAGGAAGTGAAGCCACCTATTGGTACTTGGGTTTCTTAACCTGTTTGGTGATTAGTATGCTTCTACTTATAAAAGTGACACAAGAACTACCCATTGGTACCGCTTATGCAGTTTGGACTGGCATTGGAGCTGTGGGCACAGTTTTAGTGGGGATATTCATTTTTAAAGAACCGGCTACATTTATGCGTCTATTTTTTATGACCACGTTAATTATCTCTATAGTTGGATTAAAAGTAGTATCACACTAAGTACTTTACTTTTTAAGCCTTATTCGTTAAATTAAGTTTTAAATAATGTAACTAAAGTTTTAGAAGACTATTTACATTGATAGGGAAATCTAAAACATGAGCATAGAAAAAGCATATAATAGTTAGGCAGAACAATATGACACAAACTAAAACCACACAAGAGATTTAGACAAAAAGGCTACTATAGAAACTTTAAGTAAATATAATTTTGATGTCGTTTTAGAACTGGGCGGTGGTAACAGAAAATATATAAGTACAACTTCTCTCCTAACCACACTTAATCTTAGTTTTATTGACATAAAGCGCAACAATTATTGATGTATATGCAACAATATTGGTATTGAGTCAATCTTGTTTTATATTTTTGACCCTCATTAAAAGCAGCTATGGAATACGCAGAAAATATACTTGGAACAATTGGTAATACTCCTCTAGTTAAAATAAATAAACTTACGGAAGAACTACCTTGTTTAGTATTAGCCAAATACGAAACTTTTAATCCTGGTAACTCGGTAAAGGACCGTATGGCGTTGAAGATGATTGAAGATGCTGAGGCAGATGGAAGACTACAACCTGGCGGAACCATAATTGAAGGAACTTCTGGAAATACAGGTATGGGACTGGCATTGGCTGCCATTGTAAAAGGCTATAAATGTATTTTTGTTCTGGCGGATAAGCAGTCAAAAGAGAAGTGCGATATTCTAAAAGCGGTAGGTGCTGAAGTTGTTGTTTGCCCTACGGACGTTGAACCAGAAGACCCAAGATCCTACTACTCCGTTTCTAAACGATTAGCAAAAGAAACACCAAACAGCTGGTATGTAAACCAATATGATAACCCCAGTAATGCAAAAGCACATTATGAAAGTACCGGACCAGAAATTTGGAAGCAAACCGATGGAAAAATTACACATTTTGTAGTTGGTGTTGGAACAGGAGGAACAATTTCTGGCGTTGGTAAATATTTAAAAGAGCAAAACCCAAATATTAAAATTTGGGGAGTTGATACCTATGGTAGTGTATTTAAAAAATATCATGAAACGGGCATTTTCGATGAAAAGGAAATTTACCCTTATGTAACCGAAGGTATAGGTGAAGATATTTTACCAAAGAATGTTGACTTCAGCATCATTGATGGTTTCACTAAAGTAACCGATAAAGACGGTGCTGTGTATACGCAACGTTTAGCCAAAGAAGAAGGTATGTTCTTAGGGAATTCGGCAGGCTCTGCAATTAAAGGTGTATTGCAACTAAAAGAGCATTTTACAAAAGACGATGTCGTCGTGGTATTGTTCCATGACCACGGAAGCCGCTATATAGGCAAAATGTTTAATGATGATTGGATGCGTAAACAAGGTTATATAGACTAGTATTTCTTATAGCAGCCATTACATTAGTTCCACAAACTTCAAAAAGACTTTTTTGTGCAGTTCCACATCCATATTTGGAGAAAGTGACACACGGGCTATATAATCCTTGTCATCTTCTTTCGTGGTGCCTTGGGTAGATGTTGCCGGTATCGTCCAATAGCAGCCATTTAACTGTCCGTAGCTTACACAGTATTTGCTTTCATTAGGAATCTCCGTAATCATTAAATTAATTAATTTATGATTGAGCTCCCTTTTGTATGTTTCTCTTTCTTGAGCAGTATTTCCTTTTGTAGGTAGGTCTAAAGAAAAAACAGATGGTGTAAAACCTTCTTTTGCCAATTCCTCTGATACAAAATTGATCTTAGCGGCTGGTAAAGTTTCCTTGATAAAGTTTACAAATTCAAGCGTGTTCAAATAAGCATCATGAATTCTTTGTTTCATCGATGGCATTTGTTTAGCCAAAATTTCCATTTGCAAGTCTGTAGCTTCATTATCGCAAAGTTGAAGGTGCAGTGCAATTTTATCCATTAAAGCCTCAGCTTTTTTATTCGCTACACAATAACCTGCTGTGCACTTACCTCCGCTTGGGAATTTTGAACCACTAGCAAATGAAATAGTTCTTACTGATGAAAGAATATCCGTTTCACCCAAAAAGTGAACATTAGGGCAAAACGTTTGATCCAATATAAAAACTGAATCTATAGCCTCGCTCCCACTTGCAGTTTTACGTTTAGCACTTAAAACATCTCTTAATTTTTGAAGATCAGGAACCTCAACCCTAGGGTTTGTAGGTATTTCAGCAATGATATAAGGGATAGCATCTTCTTTAGCTAATTTATCTAAAACGATACCAATACTTTGTACCATATCATTATCGCCGTCTACTGGTAAATCGACAATCTCAATAGCATCATTACAAGCAGCAACGCGCCTTGCTTGATCATTGGTACCTCCATAACAATTAGGCGGAACAACAATTTTAATTGCCTTTCCTTTATGGTTTTCTATAGCATTATGCACTAGCCCCATTAAAATGGCATACTGTACCGATAATCCGCTGGATGCAACAAGTGGCGTAGTATTGGCACCACTAACCTCTTTAATAGCATCTAATACCGTAGTCTTATTCTCGGCCACATTATTCTTTTGCGTATCTGAAGTAGGTTGGTTTACTAAAGACTTTAAAGCAGCAAGACAATTATTCGGAGTCATTGCAACGGTTTCTCTTCTTCTTACATGCTGTATGTCTGAAATATACTCTTTATTCTGTTCGCCATTAACTAAAAGAACACTCCCAAAATCAGCATAAAGATGTATATAAAAATCAATATTCGAATTTTGATTAATAGGGGAAATTTCATCTTGCTGTGACACAAAAATGACACTACCGTCAAACTCCGATACGTCTGATGCTTTTTCTACTTTTTTTAGTTCAAACGTATAACCATAAACAGTCTTTAACACTTCAGTATCAAAAGAACTGGGCAGTTCGTTCGTATAAGCAATTAACGTGTTTTTATGGTTCAATAAATTCTTTCTTAAAACAGATAAAATAGGCGTTGTCTTTGACAAGAAACTAATAACCTGATCTGGCGCTAAATTATTCAGTTTAGCAATTGCCCATTCTAAAACACAAGACAATGGGTGACCTAAACGAATATAATCGTATGCAGTAGGCAATTCACTAAGAGCAGAAGAACTAGAATTATTTTGATTTGCCAAAATTTCAAACTGATCTAAAAACTGAATTTTAGCCAATTCTTCATTGTAAATATCTAACCGATGAGTTGTTAACCTCAACCAATCAGCTGGCATATTTTCCAAAATATCTTTAATATAATCTAGCATTTTATCAGCTTCCATAGTATTTGCCTTAAGACGGCTCGAAAGTACATAATAAATAGATTTTTTTAGGGTATGCTATAGTGTTTAACAGAGCTTTTGCAATTGAATCTAATTGATATTCCAGTGCTATACTCCAATCATAAACACTTGCGCACAAGACAACAATAAATTTTTATATTTTTTGTCCAGTTTTTTAGTGTTCAAAATAACCGCGTAAAGTTTCCCTGAAAAAAATTATAATCACTATCCAATTTGATGGAAGCAAAAGCGTTGTACTAAAATCACATTAATTAGCATAGCATGAGTTTATTCAAAAAACTATTCGGTTCAAAAGAAAGTAACGAACAAAAACCAGAACCTAAAAAAGATAATGTTCAAGAAACACCTGCGGAGGTAGCTTGGATGACCGATTTAAGACGAAACAATTTAGCCATATCTGCCGCTGCAGGGTTTGCACCTGTACGTTCATTACCAACTGAACTTGGAAGATCACTACGCCCTTCATTAGAAATAGCAAATCGGTTACATGCCATAAAGGCTTTAGTGCTTTGGTTAATGGTACCACCAGAAAATTTATCGGACGAAAGAATTCTCGACTTCATACAACGAAACGGTCTTACCGATGCAATGACCGAAGAAGAAACTTCAATTTTAAATGTTGCAAGAGACGATGAACAAGCAAGAAACGCCATTGGATGGAAATTTGAAAATGCCTGGCCATTAGCATGGTACTTTGGATATAAGGAACCAGAGATATCAGGGCAAATGATGACTGGTGAACAAATGCAAGAGATTCTTTCTGATTTTACCTGCCCGTTAGATGAAAATATTGCAGATTGGATTAAAAACCAAGAAACAGTTTCAGAAGAAAAACTGATGCAAAAAGAAGATTTGTTCTATTGTTTACATAATGCGGTACGAAGTGCCCAAATGGGAAGCGACACCGTACCAAATGGTTTTGACCCAATGGGTAATGGTGGAGTAATTCATGAACGCAGACATTCTTTAACATTTATGGTATCTAATGGTGATAGCTGGGAAAATACTGATTTGAGCACTTAAGCGCATATAATCTACATATCTTATATTTAGTAGCTACCAACGACTTAAAATTTAAAGGTTTGAAAAAAATGGCAATAGGCTGTGGAATATTTTTGGTGCTAGGTATAGGGGCTTTGGCTGTTATATTCTATTTAGTTTTTAGACCTAAATACCGAGATGTTTCTAGTGAAAAACCATTTTTAGAAATTGTAAATAAGAAAATCGTTACCAAGAAACCTACTTTAATTTTGAAGTATCCAGGTATTCCTATAAAGGGAAACTACACATTTCATTTAGAGGATGGGAATAGTTTTGGAATGAACTCTGATTTAGAAGTTCTTGCTGAACTACCTATTGGCACAGAAGTAACAATTGATAAAGCAGAACTACATACCGGTAAAGTAAGTGGTACCACAAGTGCGTATCTTTTCGGAAAAGTTATTAATATTGATACACAAGAAACGTATGCCTTTCAATGTACTTGGGGAGATTACCATGTATTGTACGAGGACAATCCCTATTGGACTTTTGAACAAGCGTTTTGGCAAGATGAACCACTAGAAGGAAAGTACTTTATAGCAGTTCCATAATCAACCCTATAACACTTTACCCAAAAAGTTCTGATTATATACTGGCATAAACCAGTAAAAGAGAAAATCGTCTAAATATTATAAGCAGTACTATCTTTTACCGAGTTTAATACGAATGAACTGTGTATGGTAGAAATACCATTAATTATAGATAGCTTCTCATTTATAAATTCATGAAACCCAGCTATATCATCTACAGCAATTTTTAATAGGTAATCAAAATTACCGGATACTTGATGGCATTCCATAATATCTGGCAGTAACAATATTTCCTTTTTAAAGCTATCCGCTAATTTTTTCTGCTGCTTAGATAGTGTCACGTGGCAATAAGCAATAAGCTCTTTTCCTATTTTGGTTCTGTCAAGTAAGGCAACATAAGATTTTATAACCTCTGCTTGTTCCAATTTCCGAATTCTTTCATAAGTAGGGGTAACACTAAGTCCGACTTTAGCTGCTATTTCTTTGGTGTTTTGCTTTGCATTTTCTTGCAATTGCATCAAAATCTTACTATCGATACTATCCATACTAGTTTATTTTTCTGTTATCTAAATTAAACCTACATCAAACAGTTATTAATTACTGTAAAAATAAATATAACAGTTCAATATTCTGTATTATGATTAAATAAAGTAAAATATTACGAGTAATTGTAATTTTACCATATTAAAATACGCATATAAATACAAAGAATATGAATAACGATCAACAGATAGATGAGCTGTTAACCAAACTAATTCAAGAGAAGGATAAAGTTATAGGTTACCCAGTAGCAAAGGATTTTGATTATTCAAGATTATACGAATTTTTAAAGCACCCCATAAACAATGTTGGTGACCCATATGAGGATAATACCTATAAGGTTCAAACACATGAAATGGAGCGAGAAGTAGTTGACTTTTTCGCTAAATTATTTAGAGCAGACCCTACTGATTTTTGGGGCTATGTTACCAATGGTGGTTCTGAAAGTAATCTTTACGGATTGTATTTGGCTAGGGAATCTCACCCTAAGGCAATGGTGTATTTTTCTGAATCTACACATTATAGCGTTAAGAAGAATATTCATTTATTAAACTTGCCTAGCATTACTATTAGAGCTCAAGAAAATGGGGAGTTAGATTATGAAGATCTTGAAAACACCTTACAATTAAACCGAGACAAACCGGCAATTATCCTTACCACATTCGGCACTACCATGACCGAGGCGAAGGATGATGTTTCTAAAGTGAAAAAAATTCTGAAAAAGCTAGCCATTCAAAATCATTACATTCATTGTGATGCTGCGTTAGCTGGTTCGTATGGTCCATTTATAGAACCACGCATTCCTTTTGATTTTCAAGACGGAGCCGATAGTATTTCTATTAGTGGTCATAAATTTATTGGTTCTCCTTTTCCATCGGGCGTTATTATAGCTAAGCGTTCTTTACGAGATAGAATTGCAAGAGGTATTTCTTATATAGGTTCTTTAGATACCACCATTACAGGTTCTAGAAATGGACACAGTCCGTTATTTTTATGGTATGCCATTAAGAAAATGGGCGTAAAAGGTCTAGAAGCACGGTACCGTCATAGTTTAGAGACAGCAGAGTATTGTAAAGAAGAATTACAAAAAATAGGAATTAACGCCTGGACCAATAAAGGTGCTATTACCGTTGTACTTCCTAAAGTATCTGATGCTATTAAAAAGAAATGGCAATTGGCTACAGATGATATAACACATGTTATTTGTATGCCTAACGTTAACAAGTCTCAAATTGATGAATTCATAAAAGATTTAGTGAAAGAAAATAAACCTGAAGCAATACCTAATCTTAACGAATTGGAGCTTCAAGATTAATTTAAAGGTTTTAAACATTTATAAAACACCCCATTTTGCTAATTAGCAAAATGGGGTGTTTTTTTTGAATTTGCAACCAACCTATAACATCTAAACTGTAGTAAAAGAATCTAAATAATTTTATTTTTAAGAATTATAACCGTTTGTTCACATAACTAACCCAAAACCACAGTTCCCTCATTATTCATTGTTCCTATTATTTATTTGGCACAGTTTTGTATTGTAATTTTACTATGATGAAAAAGCTATATCTAATTCTAACCGTATTTATGTTTTTACAATTTGGTAATGCCCAAGAAAATAATTCATTCGATCAACTTTGGAAACAGGTTGATGATTATGAGTTTGAAAACCAAACCAAATCGGCGTTAAAATTGGTTGAAATTATTTCTACAAAGGCAAAAAAAGAAGGCGACGATACGCAAGTCATAAAATCGCTCCTTTATAAATCAAAATTTATAAAAACGCTTGAAGAGGATGCCGAATTGAGCATTGTAAATGATTTTAAGCTAGAAATTGCATCCGCAGATAATGTTACCAAAAGCATATTACACAGTTATTTAGCGAACCTATACTGGCAGTACTATCAATATAATAGATATCAATTTTACAATAGAACAACTACTGAAACCAAAGTAGATTCAGTAGACTTTAGAACATGGGACCTAGATACGCTATTCAAAGAAATAGACCAACATTTCTCAGCTTCGCTAGAATATTCAAGCGAAACTCAGAACCAACCTATTTCCGATTTCGAATATATTCTGCACATAAAAGAGGAAAACCGAATTTATAGACCATCCCTTTTTGACCTATTGGCACATACTGCACTGAGTTTTTATACAACTAGCGAAAACTCCATCAACAAACCGGTAGACGCTTTTGAAATTGATGACCCATCTATTTTATGCGAGGCATATACTTCTAGTTTTATTGATTTTAAAGCTCAAGAAACAACATCTCTTCAAGCTAAGGCTCTAAGTATTTACCAAGAACTTGTAGCATTTCATTTTGGCAACCCAAATATTCACCCATTAGTGTTGGTTGATATTGAGCGACTACGCTTCATTCATAAAAATGCTACGTTCTCCAGTAAGGATGCATTATTTTTAGAGGTACTTCAAAATTCAGCAGAAAATATAAAGCATAGTCCGCTCTCTGGATTATACACATATGAAATAGCCCAACGGTATCAACAACTGGGAAATACCTATTCCCCAGAAACCAATACTGAGCAGCAATGGAAATTGAAAAAAGCAATTGCTCTTTGTGATATTGTAATTGCAAGATATCCTGACAGTTTAGGAGCGGAAAAATGTGTAGTTCTAAAATCTCAAATAACAGAACCGAACATTTACCTGACTGCTGAAAAGTACATTTCTACAAATACCTTGAGCCGTATTCTAGTCAATTATAAAAATATTGTAAATCTTAATTTTAGCGCTCGTAAAATCAATAGAAAGCAAATAAAACAGCTAGAAGAGCTTTACAACGATTCTAAGAAAGAAACTTTCATTAAAGATTTGCCTGTAGTTAAATCTTGGTCGGCAACATTAAAAACTGAAAACGATTATCAATCGCATAGTACAGAAGTTTCTATGCCAGCTTTAGAAAATGGAGACTATATTATAGTTGCCGAAGCTAAAGATGGTAAAAGGGACATATTAAGTTACACCTCTGTTGAAATAACAGATTTAGCCTTGGTAGAAACGCAAACCAATTCGCATCAATATTACCAAGTCATTGACCGTAATAACGGAAAACCAATATCTGGTGCAGAAGTTATTTTTACCTACCGAAAAAATTATAATGATGCCTTAAAAAACAAAACTTATAGCACTGGCAAGAACGGTTCTATCACCATTGCAAAAACTAAAGATAGCTGGAGCAGTGTAGACATTACAGTAAAAAAAGACAAAGAAACCGCCTATTTTGACAACTATTACATTAATAGAAGCTATAACCAAAACCAGAAGAATGTTAACTATACTTGTTTTTTATTTACTGACCGAAGTATTTATAGACCAGGGCAACCTGTATATTTTAAAGCTATTGCCATTCGCCAAGATGATGGAGTATCGCAAGTTTTAGCAAATAAAAAAATACAGATAGACCTAAACGATGTTAACGGACAAGAAATAGAGTCACTTTATTTGACCACAAATGAATACGGTTCTGTTTCCGGAGAATTTATGCTCCCAAATTCCGGACTCACAGGTCAGTTTTCACTACACACCTATTCAGACGAGGTTAGTTTAAATGGCTACACTAGTATTTCGGTAGAGGAATACAAACGCCCTAAGTTCGAAACCAATTTTGAACCTGTTACCCAGACTTACAAGGTTAATGATAGTGTTTTGGTTACCGGGAAAGCTACCGCATATGCAGGTAGTGCCATTTCTGATGCAAAAGTTGTATACCGTGTAAAAAGAATAGTGAATTTACCAAGATGGTATTATTGGTCTAGATCTTATTACAACGGCTCGCCGCAAGAAATAACCCAAGGGGAAACTACTACCGATTCTAATGGTAATTTTGAAATCACTTTTAAAGCCATACCAAACACCAGTCTAGACAAAGAAAGTTTACCCACATTTAATTATGAAGTTTCTGCAGATGTAACCGATTTAAATGGCGAAACTAGAAGCACGGTTACCAATGTTGCAGTAGGCTATCACGCCCTAAATGTCAATTTAATACTACCTGAAACAATTGATAAAACAGTTAAGGATAATATTCTCAATATAAACTCCACCAATTTAAATGGTGAATTTGTTGCCGCTACAGGTGAAGTAAAGTTATATAAATTACAAGCTCCAGAATACGTATTACGTACTAGACCATGGCCAGCCCCAGATTATGCAGGCTTTACAAAAGAAGAATTCAAAACATTTTACCCTCATGATGCTTTTAAAAATGAAGACGACCCAAACCATTGGGAGAAAGGTAAAATAGTGTGGCAGTCTAATTTTGACACGGGTAAATCTAAAGAATTAAGTTTCGGAAAGACTAAAAACTGGCAATCTGGAAAATACAGATTAGAGTTAAGTTCTAAAGATAAATTTGGACAAAAGGTAAAAGATGTTGCCATTATCACATTTACAGGTAATGAGAATACCTTAGCCGATAATCAATTATTTCATATTAAAACTGACAAAGCAAAATATAAAATAGGCGATACCGCGCAGGTAACATTTCTTTCTAGCGCTAAAAATGTAAACATTACCGTAGTTGTCGAAAAAGACCATAAAGTAGCAGATGCTATGGTAATTACATTAAATAATAATTCTAAATCCATTTCAATACCGGTTACAGAAAATGATTTGGGCGGATTTGTTGTTAACTACAGCTATGCTTTTGCTAATAATTTTAAATCTAATAGACATTCTATACTTGTACCCTACCCTGCAACAGATTTACAAATAGAAACAATGACGTTTAGAGATAAAATAGCTCCTGGCATTGATGAAACTTGGTCTTTTAAAGTTAAAGGTACAAGAGGGGAAAAAGTAAGTGCAGAGCTTTTAGCCAATATGTACGATGCGTCTCTAGATCAATTTAGACCACACTATTGGAGTTTTTATCCGCTGAGTAAACCCAATTATTATTCACAAATAAGAACAAACGCACAGCATAGTTTTACGATAAGTAATTTCTATACATTTCCACACTCCAATAATTTGAGTTATCCAATGCTAAATTTTGATTCATTCGATTGGTTTGGTCTTAATTTTGTTTCTGGAGGAATGTTTAATTCATCCCGTAGATTATATAAGACTGCCGCACCAGTTGCCAATAGAATGATGGCGGATGATCTTGAACTAGAAGAAAATGTAGTTGTTGGATATGCAGCAACTGAAATAGAAAGCAAATTAGAAGGGAACGCAGCTGGCATTGAAATTACAGAACCAGAGAAAGATGAAGAACCTCAAGATTTCGATTCGGTAATCATTCGAAAAAATCTTCAAGAAACTGCTTTTTTCTTTCCAAAATTACAAACGGACAAGGAAGGGAACGTATCTTTTAATTTTACCACACCTGAAGCATTAACACGCTGGAACCTACAACTGTTGGCACATACCAAAGAATTAGAAAGTGCTATAACCAACTTAACAACGGTCACCCAAAAGGAGTTAATGGTAACACCCAATGCTCCAAGATTTTTAAGGGAAGGAGACGAAATTACCATAAGCACTAAAATTGCTAATCTAACGGAGAAAAATCTTTCTGGTCAGGCAAAATTAGAATTGACCGATGCTTTAACGGGAGATGATATTTCAGGTCAGTTGTTGACCTCAGTCAATGAACAAACTTCATTTACCGTTGATTCTCTTGGTAACACCCAAGTGTCATGGAGATTGATAATTCCTGAAGGATTACAGTCCGTTCAATATAAGATCATAGCAAAGGCAGGTGATTTCTCTGATGGGGAACAAAATATGCTACCCGTACTTTCTAACAGAACTTTGGTAACAGAAACGCTACCAATGTGGATTAGAAGCAATCAATCAAAGACATTTACGCTAGATAAGCTAAAGAATGTTTCTTCAACCAGTTTAAAACATCATAAACTAACATTAGAAATGACTTCTAACCCTGCTTGGTACGCTGTGCAGGCTCTTCCATACCTAATGGAGTATCCATACGATTGCAATGAGCAAACGTTCTCTAGATATTACGCAAATAGCTTGGCTAGCCACATAACCAATAGCAACCCAAGAATTCAAGCCGTATTTAAACAGTGGACAAATTCAGATGCATTGCTCAGTAATCTAGAAAAGAATCAAGAATTGAAATCACTTTTAATTCAAGAAACTCCTTGGTTACGTGACGCACAATCTGAAACCGAGCAAAAGAAACGAATAGGCTTATTGTTCAATTTGAACAAGATGAAGAACGAGCAATTGTCTGCTTTAAATAAATTAAGTCAAAATCAAAACTCTAATGGTGCATGGGCATGGTTTAATGGTGGTCCAGACAACCGGTACATAACACAACATATCGTTACCGGTATGGGACATTTAAATCATTTAAATATTGCATCGCCTACAGCTGATAAACAAGCACAAATGGTTTCGAAAGCCATGAAATACTTGGACAATGAGTTTGTGAAAGAATATGAGGAAATGAAAAAACATACTACGAACATAAATGATGATCACTTGAGCGCATATCAAGTTCATTATCTATATATGCGTAGCTTTTTTCCTGATATTAAAACCTCTAAGAAAGTAGAAGAAATTACAACGTACTATATAAAACAAGCTCAAAAGTATTGGAAATCTCGAGGCTTATATGCTCAAGGCATGCTGGCATTAACCTTGCATCGTATGGAAGACCCAAATACAGCTTCTAAGATTTTACGAGGGTTAGAAGAAAATAGTATCACCAGCGATGAATTGGGTATGTACTGGAAAAGTAATACGAGTTCATGGTTTTGGCACCAAGCGCCTATTGAAACTCAATCTATACTGATTGAAGCTTTTTCTGAAATTAAACCAGCAGATATTGAAACAGTTGACAACCTTAAAATATGGTTACTTAAAAATAAGCAGACCAATCAATGGAGCACAACTAAAGCAACTACCGAAGCGGTCTACGCATTGCTATTACAGGGTAGCGATTGGTTATCCGTTACCGATGCTGTTGAGGTTTTGGTGGGCGGAAAACAACTAGACCCTTCTACTTTAGAAAATGTAAAAATAGAAGCTGGCACCGGGTACTTTAAAACCTCTTGGAATGGCAACGAAGTAACTCCAAAAATGAGTGAAATTCAAATCAGTAAAAAAGGAAACGGAATTGCTTGGGGAGCTTTATACTGGCAATATTTTGAAGACTTGGATAAAATCACCAGTGCCAAGACTCCGCTTCAATTAAAGAAGAAACTCTTCTTAAAAAAGAATACAGCTACAGGTGAGGTAATTTCAGAAATCACGGATGACACTACTTTAAAAGTTGGCGATTTAGTTCGAATTCGTATCGAATTAAGGTCTGACCGAGATATGGAATTCATTCATATGAAAGATATGAGAGCTGCAGGTTTTGAACCTGTAAATGTTATTTCTAGATACAAATGGCAAGACGGCTTAGGGTATTATGAAAGTACCAAAGATGCGAGCACAAATTTCTTCTTTGACTATGTACCAAAAGGTGTTTATGTTTTTGAGTATGATATTCGTGTAAACAATGCCGGTAATTTCAGTAATGGCATTACTACCATTGAAAGTATGTATGCTCCAGAATTTAGTAGCCATAGTGAAGGAGTAAGAGTTTCGGTTGAAAACTAACGTCATTACGAACAAAGTGAAGTAATCTGATTATTGGTTGACTTAAACCCCCATGCTACTAATGACAAACAGATTACCACGTCGCGAAAAGCTCCTCTCAAAGACGATTTAAAATAGACAGATTGTCATTACGAGCTTAGTAGATAACTTTAGCATACTAGATATCAAAGCATTTCGACTGAGCTCAATTTAACATCTGAATACAAAAAAAAGGCGCTACATAGTAGCGCCCTTTTCGTCTTTAATAAAAAATAATCTACCAAATACTAACTCTCTTTTCAGGAGCTAAATACATAGCGTCACCTTCTTTAATATCAAAAGCATCGTAAAACTCTTGAATATTCAATAAAGGTTGTGTTGCTCTTACCATACCAGGAGAGTGTGGGTCAGTTTTAATCTGAGTTCTTAAAGCTTCATCTCTACTCTTAGTTCTCCAAACTGTAGCCCAAGACATAAAGAAACGTTGTTCAGCCGTAAAGCCATCTATATCTTCAGGACGACCATTTTCAGCATAGTATTTCTGAAGTCCGTCATAAGCACCCAACAATCCACCTAAATCTCCAATATTCTCCCCAAGAGTAAATTTTCCGTTTACATAAACATCTGGTAATACCATAACGCTATCATACTGTACCGCTAAAGCATCAGCTCTTTCTGTAAAGGCTTTTAAATCTGCTTCTGTCCACCAGTTCTTAAGATTACCATCAGCATCAAAACGAGAACCACTATCATCAAAAGCATGAGAAATTTCATGTCCGATAACAGCACCAATTCCTCCATAATTTACAGCTTCATCAGCAGTATAGTTATAGAAAGGTGGTTGTAAAATCGCAGCCGGAAAAACAATCTCATTGTTCAATGGATTGAAGTATGCATTTACAGTCTGTGGAGACATTCCCCATTCTGTTTTATCAACAGGCTCACCAATTTCTGAGTAATTCTTCAATTCTCCCCATTTGTTAACCGCAGTCATATTCTCAAAGTATGATTTATCTGCAGAAACTTCCATAGTAGAATAATCTTCCCACTTATTTGGGTAAGCAATCTTAACGGTAAACTTATCTAGCTTCTCAATAGCTTTTGTTTTTGTAGAATCGCTCATCCAATCTAAAACAGAGATACGTTCTTTGAAAGCATCGATTACATTCGCAATCATTAATTCAGCTTTAGCCTTTGCTTCAGGCGGAAATTTTGCATCAACATATAATTGACCCAGTGCTTCACCTACTGTACCATTTACAGTTGCAAGTGCACGCTCGTCTGCAGCACGTTGTTCTTTTGCTCCTCTTAGGTATTTGCTATAAAATTCCCAATCTGCAGTTTCAATATCAATCGTTAATTTTCCGGCAGCACTATTAAATGTATCCCATCGTACTAAAGTCTTAATATCTTCGATATGAGTTGTTTTTAAAAACTTATCCAAAGCTTCGGTATACCTCAACTGAGTTACCAAAAGCGTATCGAACTTTTTAGTAATACCTAAATCGCTAATAAATTTATTTACATCAATGGTCGATAACATCTTATCAACCTCTGCAATTGTTCTAGGGTTGTTATAGTTTCTAGCATCTCTACGCTCTACTTTATTTAAACGAGGTTCCGCTAATTGCGTCTCCATAGCAAGAATTTTCTCGGCAGCTTTAGTTGCATCCGCTTCAGAATCCCCTAATCTTTGTAACATTTTAGATACGTGCTTCTTATATTCTTCACGAATTTCTACAGATTTCTCATCTTCTTCTAAGTAAAAATCACGATCAGGAAGACCTAAACCGTTAGCACCTAAATAAACAGCATTCATGCTACTATTATTTAAGTCTGCACCAGCCCCAATATTTATAAAAGGAGAAGACACGGCAGCATTGGTCGCCAATACTGTTTGTAAGTCCTTTAAATTAGAAACCGAAGCAATTGCATCCAATGCTGGTTGTAACGGAGTAATACCTGCTTTGTTTCTAGCAGCAGAATCTAACTTTGTATCAAAAATTGCCAGAGCTTTTGCTTGATCCGTTTCGGCAGCATAATTTCCACTTTCTTTAGCTGTCGCTAAAATTTTTAGCACATCGTCATCGGTAGATTTACGAAGCACACTAAAACCACCCCAACTAGTTCTATCGTCAGGAATTTCAGTATACTTCATCCAATTTCCATTCACATAATTATAGAAATCTGATTTTGGATTTTGGGTCGTATCCATGTTCGCTAGAACAATACCCGGAATTTTTTCTACTTCAGGAGTAGGTTTTGCTTCCTCTTTACAAGAAGCCAAGGCTACCAAACCGGCAGCAAATAAATAAATCTTTTTCATTTTGTGAGTTAGTTTAAACGTCTAAATCAATAAGACGCTTATATTGATTTTTGTTACAAAAATAACAGGATTTTAATTTCTATACATTTATTTACACAACCATTTAACAACATTAACATTTGATTACGACCCATTTACCTAATGAAAAGATTATTTAAAAACTTTAAAATAAATGGTTAGTTGAAGTTAACTCACCCAAAGAGCCCTTACACTCATTACTAGTTTTATAAGAATACGGTCCATAATACTTTAGACCTATAAATATAAAACCACTGTATTATGAAAAGCTCATTAACAATTGACGTAAAAGAACCATGTAAAGAAAATTTCGCTAATTTTAGTAAAACCGATAAAGGCGGATTTTGTGCTAGTTGCCAAAAAGAAGTCATTGATTTCACCAACTTTTCGGATCAAGAACTTGTACGATATCTAAATTCAACAAGTAAAAAAACCTGTGGCAAGTTCAAATCATCGCAACTAAAATCTTATGAAACAAATACGCATTACACTATGAACAATTCAATACTAACAAAAGGAATAGGTATGATGGGTTTATCCCTATTAGCATTGTGCACAACAGAGGTTAAAGCACAAGAAACTGCAAGTATAGAACCACCAATTGAAATTGTTTCTAATCAACAAGAGAATGTCATGGGCATGATGGTAAAGTATCAAGAAAAATATACGTTAGGCGGCACCATATTAGATGAAGCAAATGAACCCCTACCAGGTGTAAATGTTATTTTAAAAGGAACTACGGTAGGCACACAAACAGATTTTGATGGTAAGTTTGAATTCCCTCAACAATTAAAAGAAAATGATATTTTGGTTTTTAGTTTTATTGGTTATGAAACTAAAACATACAAGGTATTACCTAGTGTTTCTTCTACCATTGATATCAATATTACGTTTGACACCTATGATGTTGAATTAATGGGAGATATCGTAATTGGCGGTGCTTATAAAAGCAAAAGAAATATTTTTCAAAAGATTGGAGACATTTTTAAATAATGAAAATCATTGTATTAATTACTTTATTTTTTTCATTAGCCTGCTTTGCGCAACGCTCAGACTTTAATCCTATAGATTTTAAGAAGGCAGATAGCATTGCTACATATTACAAAGAAGCCAGTCTAAAGAATTTACCAGTGCTAACTCATAATTTGACGACATCATTAAATACCGATGTAGAAAAGTTTAGAGCTATTTACACATGGGTAAGTTCAAACATTGAGAATGATTATTCTTCCTATTTAAAAATAAGTCATAAACGCAAAAAGTTTGCCGATGACACACAGGCCTTTTTAAATTGGAATACTAGCATAACTCCAAAAGTCTTTGAAAAGTTGTTAAAAGAACAAAAAACAGCTTGTACAGGATATGCATATTTGATTAAGGAAATGGCTACCCTAGCAGGTTTTAAATGTAATATTATTAATGGATATGGGCGTACACCAACGTTGCTATTAGATGCGGAAAGTATGCCCAACCACTCATGGAATAGTATTGAGATAAATGGCAAGCGGTATTTGTGCGATGCCACGTGGTCTGCAGGACAAACTATGCTAATAAATGGGACGCCTCTTTTTCAACCTGATTATTTCGATGGTTATTTTCTTGCTGACCCAATATTGTTCGCAAAAAATCATTTTCCAATTACAAAAAGAGAAATAGCGCTAGTAGATGATAACGCTTTAACCACTTTTATGGAAGGACCTGTTATTTATAAAGAGGCTTTTCTTGAATCAATAACACCAGTATCACCTCTAGCAATGCATAATCAGATAAAAAAGGGAGAATCCATAACCTTTAAATTATATGTATCAGATAATTTTAATGGGAAAATACAACTGTCACTCAACAGAGGCGGTATTCAAAAAGAAAGTAACCCTACAATAATTAGAAACGCAAATGAAATAAGTTTAGTTCAGAATTTTGAAAAGAAAGGCTTGTATGATGTACATGTTTCTACTGACAATAACTTAATTGCAACCTATGTTGTTAAAGTAAAATAACTTCATTCTGGCGGGTAATTACTGAATATCTTATCTACAACAGCTTGTAGCTTTTCTGCTTTTTCTGCAGGAGTATCACCTTCACGAAAAGGGCTTTCACTTATTGCTTGCCAAATAAGCATATCTTTATTAGAATCTACAAAATCTATCTGTAGCTCACGAGTAAGCTTTGGTCCGCCAACAGGAATACCAATAGAAACTCCACCACCGATACCACGGTTACCACCACCTAAACCTACGCCAACATTATTCCCTTGTTGAGATTTAAAGACAGTGCTTTTTATATTAATAAAAACATCTGGTTCTTCTGCAAACATGTATCCTTTTTCACCAAGCGTTGCATCCATTGCCTCCATTAACCTTTTCTCATCTAACTCGCTCAAGCCAGTTTCCATGTCATTAAAATAATTATAAGTAGCGTAAGAAGTAAAATCTGTCTGACTGTCGTAATCATAATCAACTTTTGCAGCTCCGCAAGAGGTCAAAACGATTAATATTATACTAAATAGAAAAATTCTCATGAAATTGGATTTTCTTAAAATTAAAGAAAATAAAATCGTAAAATATATTTTTAAGAAGGTATTCGATTAAGCGTTAAGCATTGAACTATGCTTTTCTATAGCCAAACATCTCACTAATTATTATTTCTCTTCTGTTTTATCAACAGATTTTGTTAGCGCAGAAGAAATAATACCTGTAGGTATTGCTACAATACCTAACCCTATCATTAAAATAAAGAAAGTGAAAACTTTACCACCAACGGTTATAGGGTAAACATCGCCATACCCAACTGTAGTAAGTGTTATAATTGCCCACCAAAGGCTATCAAAAATAGAAGCGAAATTTTCTGGTTGAACCTCATGTTCAAAGTAGTAAATACCTACAGCCGAAAAATATATTAAGATTAACGTAACGATTAAGAATAACAACACTTCCTCTTTTGCTAAACTAATAGCTCTGGAAAAACGCTCAATAGCTTTATTGTAGCGCATTAATTTAAGTATACGGAACAACCTCAAAAACCTTAGGGCTCTAAGTGATCTTAAATCTACACCTAATGATAAGTAAAATGGAAGAATTGCCAGAAAATCGATAATTCCAAAAAAGCTGAATATGAATTTACTTTTCTTGTCTGAAACGTAAATACGTAATACATACTCAATTGTAAAGATGATAACGGAGAAAACCTCAATTATCCTTAAAATTTTTCTGGTTGATGGTTCAAGATCCGGAACGGTTTCAAATGAAAAAGATAGTATTGAAACAAAGATTAAAATTTGAATAAAATAGGCGAAAATTCTACTTTTCCTATTGTCATTAATTTCAACAATATTTTTTAAATACTGTTTCATCCTATCTAATTATTATGAATTAAGCATTGCCCAAAGCTTATCCTTTAATTCCACAATACCCATTTGTGCTACAGATGATATAAACATAAACGGAGTGCCGTTTAAATCTTTATTGAGTTCTTCTCTCATTTCATCCATAAGTTCCTCATCTAGCATATCGCTTTTAGAGATACAAATAAGTCGTTCTTTATCTAACAACTCAGGATTGTAGCGTCTTAACTCATCAAGTAAAATCTCGTATTCTTTACTGATGTCTTTACTATCCGCAGGTATTAAAAATAGCAAGTTGGCGTTACGTTCAATATGTCTTAGAAAATAATGTCCTAAACCTTTACCTTCTGCAGCACCTTCTATAATACCAGGAATATCTGCCATTACAAAACTCTTAAAGTCGCGATATTCTACAATACCTAAGTTAGGTTTTAAAGTAGTAAACTCATAATCGGCAATTTTTGGCTTTGCAGATGTTATTACAGATAATAAAGTAGACTTACCAGCATTTGGGAAACCTACTAGACCTACATCAGCAAGAACCTTAAGTTCTAACAAAAATTCACCTTCTAAACCATCCATACCCGGTTGGGCATATCTTGGCGTCTGGTTTGTAGATGTTCTAAAATGCCAGTTACCACGACCGCCCATACCACCTTGTAGCAGAATTTTCTCCTCACCATGTTCAGTAATTTCAAAAAGGACATCCTTGGTTTCAAAATCTTTAACCACTGTACCCAACGGCACATCTAAATACACATCTTCACCATCTGCTCCTGTACTACGGCTTTTACTACCGTGGGCACCATGACCGGCTTTAAAATGTTTCGTGTATTTAAAATTTATTAATGTCCAAAGGTTTTCGTTGCCTCGAACAATAATGTGACCTCCACGACCACCATCACCACCATCAGGACCACCTTTGGTAATAAATTTTTCACGATGCAAATGCACAGATCCCTTGCCTCCTTTACCAGAAGTCAAACCCACTTTTACGTAGTCAACAAAATTACCTTCGGTCATTGCTATTCTTTCAGTTCAAAATCTTCATCAAACCTATGGTTGACATAAGAGTTTCTATATTATTTTAAGCCTTCGATTACTTTCGTTAAGCGTTCAGTGATATCAGTAATAGTACCAATACCGTTTACGCTATGAAACTTACCTTGAGCTTCGTAAAATTCTTTTACGGGTGTTGTCTTTTCGTTGTATTCATCGAAACGATTTCTAATCTTAACGACATCTTGATCATCAGTTCTACCACTAACCTTACCTCTCTCTAAAAGACGCTCTATTAAAATTTCATCATTTGCTTCTAGTGCAATGGTAGCATTTACACTCATATCCTTAGATTCCAAGAAATTATCCAAAGCTTCTGCCTGAGCAGCCGTTCTTGGAAAACCGTCAAAAATAAATCCGTCAGCATCTGAGTTTTTCTCTACTTCCTCCTGTAACATTTTAATTGTTACTTCATCTGGCACCAATTCACCTTTGTCGATATATGACTTTGCCAAAGTACCTAACTCCGTTCCGTTTTTGATATTAAATCTAAAAACATCTCCGGTAGAGATATGCATTAAATTGTATTTTTCTTTTAGGAATTGTGCTTGCGTGCCCTTGCCGGCTCCTGGTTTACCAAAGAGTACAAGATTAATCATATGTTTCTGGTTTAGTTGGTATACTTCTTTTAAATTTCTTCCTTGCTCTTTATAATCAAGACCATAACCTACAATAAAATTATCAGGTATAGCCAAGCCAAAATAATCAATGGCGTATTCGCCTTTGTACACATCTGGCTTATAAAAAAGACTTGCAATTTTAAACTCTTTAACTTTTGTCTTTGAAAATAAATGAACTAATTTCTGCAAGGTACGCCCTGTATCGATTATATCTTCTAAAATAATAACACTGCGCCCTTCTATATTTTCTGGTACATCTAATAACGTTTCAACAATACCCGTAGATGTTAAGCCTTGGTAAGAACTTAGTCTTACGAAAGAAACTTCACAAGGGTGTTGGTAAGCTTTCATCAAATCAGAAACGAACATAAAAGACCCGTTTAAGACACCCACAAAAATGGGAGTCTCGTCTTTATAATCCGCTGCAATTTGGTCGGCAACCGTTTTAATGGCCTGCTGAATTTCAGATTCGCTTAGAAAAGGTTTAAAAAACTTGTCGTGAATTTGTATCAATTTTCATAAATTATCAAGGTTTGCAAAGATAAGGTATTGCCTTGTGTTTTTGATTAGAAAGGAATTGGTTTCTAAGATTTAACCGTATTTTTGTAGTACTTAAGGCGTTTTTTCAACTGCCCAAAGCAACAATTATATGGATTATTTTTCTTCAGGTTTTAAATTAGGCATTTTAGGTGGTGGTCAACTAGGTAAAATGATGTTGTACGAAACACGAAAATGGGATATTTACACCAAAGTTCTAGATGCTTCTTCTGAAGCACCAAGTAGAATGTCGTGTAATGAATTTGCACAAGGCAGTCTATTAGATTTTGATACGGTATACAATTTTGGTAAAGACGTAGATGTGCTAACCATAGAGATAGAAAACGTAAATCTTGATGCTTTAGAGAAATTAGAAGATGAAGGAGTAAAAGTATATCCGCAACCAAAAGCGTTGCGTATTATTCAAAATAAGGCAAAACAGAAATTATTCTACGTTGACAATGAAATACCTACAGCAGATTTTCAGCGTTTTGCATACTTAAGTGAAATTGAAGATAGTATTGAAAACGGAGGATTACAATTTCCGTTTGTTTGGAAGGTAGCTCAATTTGGTTATGACGGACAAGGAGTAAAAGTCGTTAGAAGTTTAGCAGATTTAAAAGGGTTACCTACAGGTGAATGTATTACAGAGGTTATGATTCCGTTTAAAAACGAATTAGCTGTAATTGTCTCTAGAAATTCTGAAGGTGAAATTAAAACATATCCAGTGGTAGAGATGGAATTTCATCCAGAAGCCAACCAAGTGGAGTATGTAATTTGTCCTGCACGTATTGATGATAAAGTTGCTGAAAAGGCAAGAGCATTAGCATTAAAAGTAGCAAATAAAATAGGACTTACCGGATTGCTGGCTGTTGAAATGTTCCAAACCGAAGATGATAAAATATTGGTGAACGAAGTAGCCCCAAGACCACATAACAGCGGGCACTACAGTATTGAAGCCAGCTACACCAATCAATTTGAACAACACATTCGCAGTATTCTAGGTTTACCTTTAGGAAACACCGATAGCAAAGTAGCAGGTGTTATGGTCAATTTAGTAGGTGCAGAAGGCCATACAGGTGATGTCGTTTATAAAAATATAGAAGAGATTTTAGCCATGGAAGGAGTAACGCCTCATATTTATGGCAAAGCACAAACAAGACCGTTCAGAAAAATGGGTCATGTAACCATAGTCAATAGTGATTTGGAAAAGGCAAGAGCTATTGCCGAAAAAGTAAAGGAAACAATTCAAGTGATTTCAAAATAAAAAACATGAGTAAAGTAGCCGTAGTAATGGGAAGTACAAGTGACATGCCCGTAATGCAGGAAGCCATAGATATTTTAAGAGGTTTTGATATAGAGGTAGATGTTGATATTGTATCTGCCCACAGAACACCAGAAAAATTATTCGATTTCAGTAAAAATGCACACACAAACGGTTATGCTGTTATTATAGCAGGTGCCGGTGGCGCTGCTCACTTACCAGGTATGGTTGCGTCTATGTCTCCATTACCAGTAATTGGAGTTCCTGTAAAAAGCAGTAATTCTATTGATGGCTGGGACTCTATCTTATCTATACTTCAAATGCCAGGTGGCGTACCAGTAGCAACAGTTGCGCTGAACGGAGCTAAAAATGCAGGAATTTTAGCTGCGCAGATTATCGGCAGTTCAGATAAATGCGTTTTAGATAAAATTATATTTTATAAAGAAGGTCTGAAGCAAAAAGTAATTGAAGGCGCAAAGGCTGTTAACGGTAAATAGTTAGTAAACAACCTCGGAGCAATCCACGAAGCATTGAATTGAAAATTCTATTTAGATTTCGACTGAAACGTCGGAGCATTTAAATCTCGATTATCGAGTAAAACTGATTTTAATTTATTTAAGCGGTCTTGAATTTGACCCTTAAACTTGAACTTGAAATATGAATCCATTATTATCCCCTTTTGATACCGCTCCTTTTTCACAAATAAAAAATGAGCACTTTAAGCCTGCTTTCTTAAAATCTATTGAAGATGCAAGAGCAGAAATTGATGCCATTACAGAAAATACAGATGCTCCTACTTTTAAAAACACCATAGAAGCCTTAGAGTTTTCTGGTCAACAATTAGACAGAATATCAAGTGTATTTTTCAACTTGAATTCCGCAGAAACAAATGAGGAGATTCAGAAAATAGCGCAAGAGGTTTCTCCCTTACTTTCAGAATTTGGTAATGATATCACATTAAACGAAGCGTTATTCAAAAGAGTAAAAGCCGTTTACGATCAAAAAGATAGTTTAGACCTTACGGTAGAACAAAACACACTTTTAGATAAAAAATACAAGAGCTTTAGTAGAAACGGAGCCAATTTATCCGAAGAAAAGAAAACACGCTTAAGAGCTATAGATGCAAAGCTTGCCAAATTGAAATTGACTTTTGGCGAGAATGTACTTGCTGAAACCAATAAATATCAATTGCACCTAACAGATGAAGCTGATTTAGACGGGTTGCCAGAAGGAGAAAAAGAAGCCGCAGCACAATTAGCCATTTCAAAAGGTAAAGAAGATGGCTGGATGATCACTTTAGATTACCCTAGCTACATTCCCTTTATGAAATATGCTAAAAATAGGGAGTTACGCAAAGAGCTTTCTATGGCATTTGGAAGTAAAGCATTTCATAATGACGAATTAGACAATCAAGAAAATGTTCTTGAAATTGCAAAATTACGTTTTGAAAGAGCCAATTTATTAGGCTACAAAACACACGCTAATTTTGTTCTTGAAGAGCGTATGGCACAGACACCAGAGAAAGTGCATTCTTTCTTAAATGAATTACTGGCAAAAGCCAAACCTGCTGCAGAGCGTGAGTTTAAGCAATTAGAAGATTTTGCAAAAAAACTAGATAATATTGACCGTTTAGAAAAATGGGATAGCAGTTATTATTCTGAAAAATTAAAGCAAGAGCTATTCAATTTAGATGATGAGAAACTGAAACCTTACTTTAAACTAGAGAATGTAATCAACGGTGTTTTTAAAGTAGCCGAAAACTTATTCGATTTACAGTTCGAAGAAGTACACGACATTGAAAAATATCATGACGAGGTAAAAACCTATAAAGTTTACGATACCGATAAAAATTTCATTTCATTGTTTTATGCAGATTTTCACCCAAGAGCAGGTAAAAGAGGTGGCGCATGGATGACTTCCTTTAAAAGCCAATGGAAAAGAAACGGCGAAAATGTGCGTCCGCATATATCTAACGTGTGCAACTTTACTCCGTCAACAAAAAGTAAGCCATCATTACTGACTTTTAATGAAGTAACCACCTTGTTTCACGAATTTGGTCACGGTTTACATGGTATGCTTGCTAATACGACCTACCCTAGTCTTTCCGGAACATCTGTATTTTGGGATTTTGTAGAATTACCTAGTCAGGTTTTAGAAAACTGGTGTTATGAGAAGGAAGCATTAGAGTTATTTGCCAAACATTACGAAACAGGAGAAACTATACCAATGGAATTGGTTCAGAAAATAAAAGAGTCCGCCACATTCCAAGAAGGAATGCAAACCTTGCGTCAATTAAGCTTCGGATTATTAGATATGTCTTGGCATGGTGTTGACCCTACAGGCATAACCAACGTTAAAGCTCATGAAGATGAAGCTTTTAAAGATACGAGCCTTTACCCTGAAACACCGGAAACTTGTATGAGTACAGCATTCTCCCATATTTTTCAAGGAGGATATTCATCTGGATATTATAGCTATAAATGGGCTGAAGTTTTAGATGCAGATGCTTTTGCATACTTTAAAGAAGAGGGAATTTTCAATAAAGAAGTTGCCACTAAATTTAAGGACAACGTTCTTTCGCAAGGCGGTACCGAAAACCCAATGAAACTTTACAAAAGATTTAGAGGAGCAGAACCAAAGGTTGAGGCATTGCTAGAAAGAGCTGGGTTATTGGACTAGTACAATTGTATAATTATCTAACATCTCTGAATAAAAATTAAAAAACAACCTGATATTGGCTTATGAATACAATTCAGAATCGATATCAGGTTAATTTAGTACAAGACATAAAAAACTACCTAATTCATTAAAATATTAAAAAGGTGTATTCAGATTAAACTCCTTTTCATAAATAAACTCTAAAATCACTGAAATTTATGTGGTTAAACATCTACGGAGAACAAATAAAAAATCACTCCATAGGTTAACCCTAAGTCTCACCTTCATATTATCTCTATACCCGCAACTAAGATTAAATGTATAGACATTGGAATATCTGACTATAGAATTCAATTAACTCACAAACCTTCTGCAAATCAAATAATTATTAATTATATTGTAGCCAATTAGCTACACTTTTATTTTACACGTTCCCCATTTCTATTTTAGTGTTATTCGCTGATGTACAAACTCTTAATTGAAATGAGTAAAGAGAAAACTCTTTCCCCTACAGATAAAGATTTAGCAAACACAGGTTGTGTGGCTAAAATTGGAATGTTTCAATATGATGTAAATTCCAATAATATAAGCTGGAACTATGTTCTAAAAGAAATACATGAAGCTTCTAATGATTACATTCCAACTACGGAAAACATGTATGGTCAATTTAAAGATGTTGAATCTAGAAATCAACTTTTAGTATCCCATAAAAAAGCTATCGAAAATGGCGCGCCATTTGAATTAGAATATGAAATTATAACAGTAAAAGGTAATGTTCGAAATTTAAGAACATCAGTACAACCTTTTCAGAAAGATGAAAACTCTATAATACTTTATGGAGCAACTTATGATATAACTGAACCCAATAGTGCAAAATCTGATATAGTTCAAAAAGTACAGCAGCTTAATTATGCAGAAAAAATAGCAAAATCAGGGTCTTGGGATTGGGACATTCCGACGGATACCGTAAAATGGTCAGACAATTTCTATAACATATTTGAGCATGAGAAAGATTCTCCTATATCGTTCAACGTTTATTTAGATTATGTTCACAAGGATGATAAAGAAAAAACAATTTCAAAGTTTGATCATGCTTTAAAAACGACAGAGTTTCCAGAATCTAACTATCGCATTCAATTAAAAAATGGTACGATAAAAACTCTTCGCTCTATTGGCATGGTAATTACCAATGATTTCGGAGAACCCATAAAAATGATTGGCACTTGCCAAGATATTACTGACAGAGAAAAAAAAGAAAAAGAACTCTTAGAGAAAAACCAACAATTAAATATTGCAGAAAAATTGGCAATGATTGGGTATTGGCAATGGGATACACCCACCAATAAAGTTTTTTGGTCAGATAATCTTCACGCAATTTATGGCCATGACAAAGAAAAGCCATTAACTTTTGAAACCTATATAAACTTTGTTCACGAAGATGACAGAAATAGAGTTATTTCAAATTTGGAAAACGCTATGCAAACCGGTGTTTTTCCTGAATCAACTTATAAAATTCAATTAAACGACGGCAGTATAAAAACCATTAAATCTATTGGTAAAATAATTCGCAATAAAAAGGGTGAGGTTTTAGAAATGTCTGGCACCTGCCAAGATGTTTCGGAAATTAAGAAGAAAGAAATACAACTATTAGAAAAAAATCAACAATATAATAATGCTGAGAAAATAGCAAATATCGGTTCTTGGGAATGGAACCCCAATACCGGTGAAATAAATTGGTCAGACAATCATTATAGGATTTACGGAATAGAAATTGGATCCCCTATCGATATAGAATTAATTTCATCTTACGTACACCCAGATGATTTAGGTTTTACTGAAGATTTTAAGGAAAGGATCTTAAGGGATAAAAATATTGCAAAAGCCCAATATCGGATACAATTACGTAGTGGAGAAATAAAAACATTAGAAGTTGTAGGAGAGGTTTTTACGGATAAAAATGGGGAAATCACCTCTTTAAAAGGCATTGAACAGGATATTACGTATCGTGTAAAGACTGAACAGGAAATAAAAGACAAAAACCATTTACTTTCCTTCACAGAAAAAATGGCAATGATGGGGTCGTGGCAATGGAATCCAAATACAAGCGTCTCCAAATGGTCAGACAATCTTTATAAAATCTACGATCTAGATCCAAATTCCCCCATAGATATAGATTTATTTTTATCTAGAATACACCCAGATGATTCTGCCGAAGTCGTTGCTCAAATTGAAAATATTATCGCAACAAAAAATAGCGACTCCGTTTTATCGTATCGCATTTTAATGAACAACGGTGATATTCGCTCCATAGAACTCATGGCTGAAATTATTATGGATGATGATGAAAATATAATTGAATTAGTTGGGACAACACAAGATGTAACATATCGCATTCAAAGAGAACAAGATTTACTAGAGAAAAACCAACTTTTAAATTTTGCAGAACAGCTTTCAAGCATAGGTCATTGGAAATGGGATGTTGTAAATGATGTGATGGAAAAATCAGTAAATCTTCTAAAGATTCTAGATTTTGACCCAGAAACATCCCCTAATTTTAGCACATATTTAAAAAGGGTACACCCAGAGGATAGAAAAAAAGTTATTGCCATAAGTCAAGAAATTTCTAGAACGAAAAAGTTCAACAAGTTTCAACACCGCATTATAAAAAATAACGGCAAAGTTAGAACCATAGAAATTATTGGTGCGGTGCTACTTAATAACGATGGCGATGTTGTAGAATTAATGGGCTCTAGCCAAGATATTACGGAGCAAGTAGAGGCACAACAAAAAATTCTAGAAACAAATAAAAGCCTAGAAGCCTCTGCAATGGTTTTAACTTCCAAAAACAAACAATTAGCAGAGTTCAATCATATAACATCACATAACCTAAGATCTCCTGTAAGTAATTTGAACGCGCTTTTAGGGATGTATAAAAATACAACTAGTGAAACTAAGAAAATAGAAATCTTTGAAAAGTTCGAAACTGTAATAGACCACTTAACAGAAACATTGAATGCTCTAATTGAAACTATAACAATAAAACATAATGCAGTTCACAAAAGAGAAAATTTATCCTTTGAGCATACATTACACAAAACCAAAGAAATATTAGCTGCAGAATTAATAGAAACAGGTGCCTTTATAGAACATAAATTTTCTGAAGCGAAAAATGTAATGTACAACCCTATTTATTTAGAAAGTATTTTTCTTAATTTAGTTAGCAATGCGATTAAATATAGATCTCCAGACAGATCTCCTAAAATTTGCATTACCTCTAAATTGGTAAATAAAAAAACAGTACTAGAGTTCAAGGACAATGGCATAGGTATTGACATGAAAAGTCACGGCGACAAATTATTTGGACTTAACAAAGTATTCCACAAACATCCAGATGCAAAGGGAATAGGTTTATTTTTAACAAAAGCGCAAATTGTAGCAATGGGTGGCTCAATTTCAGTGAAAAGTGAGGTTAATGTAGGTTCTACATTTATCATCACCTTAAATTAAAAGATTATATGGATAATAATATAAGTGTTTGTATTATAGACGATGATGATGTATTTCAATACACTATACTTCACACCTTAGAGGCGCAACCATCAGTAGGAAAAATTACACCCTTTACTGATGGGGCAGAAGCAATGACCTTTATTAAGGCAAATATGGATAACCCCAAAGAATTACCAGATGTCATTTTTCTTGACATAAATATGCCAGTAATGGATGGTTACCGTTTTATGGATGAATACTTAAAAACCATATCACTAATTAAAAAGAAGATTACCATTTACGTACTATCATCATCTGTTGACCTGGTAGATTTTGAAAAGACGAAAAAAATAAGTGAAGTCTCTGATTATATTATTAAACCAATACGTGAAAATCAGTTAACAAAAATTCTGTCAGAAATAAAAAATTGAACTAAGGCTTTAATCCTTTAGCATTTAGCTATTTTTTTGAAAAATATGCGTCATACCCTCCTTCTAAATCAATAACATGGGTAAAACCCAGCTCTTTTAATTTAGCCTGAGACTTTAGACTTCTTCCTCCCTTTTTACAGTACACATACAACTTCTTATCTTTATCCAACACTGCAACCTGATTATTGAATTCATCAGAAAGCCAATTAATATTTAAAGCACCATCAATAGAACCTTCTGCAAACTCTTCAGGTGTTCTTACATCAATTAATATTTCTGTTGATGAATCAAACCCAGCAAATTCTGTAATTGGTTGCGACTCCATTTGCGCATGTGTAAATTGGGCGCTTATAAGTAGAACAAAAAACAATAAATTCTTCATAGTTATAGTGTTTACGTTACCAAAAGTAACCATAATAAACAAAATTCAGTTACTTTTGAAATGCAGAAAAAATAAATGGAAACACACAAACTTAATCCAGATAAGTGGGTAGATCTCTATGCAGATTACCTGTTCAATTATGCGGTTACTAGAGTTAGTGATTCGGAAATTGCAAAAGACCTTGTACAAGACACTTTTATAGCGGGATTAAAATCTGCCAAAAATTTTAAAGGTGATGCAGCGGAACGCACATGGTTAATTGCAATTCTAAAACGAAAAGTAATTGATCATTACCGCAAAATTAATTCAAAAAAAGGCAAAGCAGAGGTACGTATGAGCTATAGCTCGCAAACCGATGCAGAAGGCGATTGGATGGAAGAACGCATTGCAGATCCTAATAGCAATTTTGAAAATGACAATCTTGAAAACGAGGAATTAGGTCTTGCCATTCAAAATTGCATATCTAAACTACCTAAAAAGCAAGCACAGGTTTTTACCATGAAAACAATTCAAGGTATGGAAACCGAAGATATTTGTAATGCTTTAGGAATTAATGCGTCTAACCTTTGGGTAATGATACATAGGGCCAGAACCGGCTTAATGGGTTGTTTAAATCAAAATTGGTTTTAATTATGATGATTTCTTGTGAAAAAGCTGCAAATATTTGCAACAGACACCAGTATAGAGAAGCAACTGTTTGGGAAAAAATACAGTTAAAGTTTCATCTTACCATGTGTAAGACATGCGCTAAACATAGTGCAAAAAATGAAAAATTAACATCGCTTTGTAATCAAGCAAAACTTACGGTATTATCTGATGAGGAAAAGAGAAAAATGAAAGAAACTTTCTCTAATGCAAAATAGAATACTTTATACTTATAACAAAAAGCACCCACCAAAGTAAAGGAATAGCTTCTACCCAAAATGAAGAAAAATATTTCTTTTGATTTAGTTCTGTTTTAAATATCATCAACATTAGAACTACAAACAGAATTGTTTTCACCATTATGTGAGTAATATCTAAATCTGTTTTTAAGAATGTAATTGCATAAAAAAGCACTGTCCAACAATACCCTATTCTTTTTGCCCCTTTTACCCCCACCCTTTGAGGTAATGTTTTAAGAGATGCACTATCGTATTTTAAATCCCGTATTTCAAAAGGAACTAATAGTATCAGTACAAAAAGAAAACGTTGAACCGTCTCAATCTTCACGTTCCAAGAAATAACATCTAGTTGAGAAATAACTGGCAAAATTACGGTTGTGCCTGCCCACACGGCTGCCACTATTAAAATTTTCAATCCGCTAAAACTCCTGAAATTCTTATTTTTAGGTAATACAGGTAATGCATAAAGACCGGTTATAGCGGCTAAAACCAATAATCCTACAAATACTCTCTCCGTCAGAAAAAACAACTGATAACCAGCAACAAGCAAACAACCAAAACTAAAAAATTGAATAATCTTTTGATACGTGTTAGCTACCAAGATATACTTCTCTGCTTCCACACCATATTTCACAAAATTGTAGCAACTAATAGCCCCAAAAAAAATAAAAAAATACAACTCTTGAGGAACTGTAATGTTTAAGGTCAGCGCAGTTACATGTACCAAACAAAATACCCCCAAGGCAACATGAATGCTAGCATCCAAATAAAAATTAAAAATCTTTTTGACTATGGTCATTAAACAAAAATAGCTAAAGTGTTTATAACCCTTTGTTTTGGTTAAAAACTTTCAATATATGGCAGCCCTTCTACACCAAATTACACACATAAAAGTGGTAATTTTACACATTATATAACAATAGTATCTATGAAGACTGACGTGTTTGCACTACGCCATATCGGCATTAGGGAGGAAGATTTAAATACCATGTTTAACACGGTAGGTGTTGAAAATCTCGAGCAACTTATTTTTGAGACCATTCCACAACATATTCGCCTAAAAGAGCCTTTGAAATTAGATGAGCCAATGAGTGAGCATAAGTTTCTTGCACACACCGAAGCTTTATCTAAAAAGAACAAGGTATTTAGAACATATATTGGTTTAGGCTATCATGAAAGTTTAATTCCGTCGGTGATTAAAAGGAATATTCTTGAAAATCCGGGATGGTACACGGCTTACACTCCATATCAAGCTGAAATAGCTCAAGGAAGGTTAGAGGCACTTCTTAATTTCCAAACCATAATTTCCGATTTAACGGGAATGGAATTGGCAAATGCATCCTTATTAGATGAAAGTACGGCAGCAGCGGAAGCTATGACCATGCTTTTTGATGTAAGAAGTCGGGACCAAAAGAAGAACAATGTTTTAAAATTCTTTGTGTCAGAAGAAATATTACCTCAAACCTTATCTCTTTTAAAGACTCGTTCTATTCCTTTAGGAATTGAATTGGTAATAGGTAACCACGAGGAATTTAAATATAGCGCTGATTTTTACGGTGCTTTATTGCAATACCCTGGCAAATACGGGCAAGTATATGACTATGCTGCATTCGTAGCCAAGGCAAAAGAAAATGATATTAAAGTAGCCGTAGCTGCAGACATCATGAGTTTGGTCTTATTAACACCTCCTGGGGAATTTGGGGTAGATGTAGTTGTAGGTACTACTCAACGTTTTGGTATTCCTTTAGGTTATGGCGGTCCTCATGCTGCATTTTTTGCAACCAAAGAAGAATTCAAAAGAAGTATTCCTGGCAGAATTATTGGGGTTACAAAAGACACCGATGGAAAGCCTGCATTAAGAATGGCTTTGCAGACTAGGGAGCAACATATAAAAAGAGACAAGGCAACTTCTAACATTTGTACTGCACAGGTTTTATTAGCAGTAATGGCAGGAATGTATGGTGTTTATCATGGTCCGAAAGGATTAAAATATATAGCTTCAAAAATTCATTCTACGGCAGTAACATTAGTAGATGCGCTTGAAAACTTAGGGTTATATCAAATTAACTCCGCCTATTTTGATACAATTACCGTTAAGGCAGATTCGAACAAAGTACGCCCAATTGCAGAAGCAAACGAAGTCAATTTCTATTATGTAGACAATGACACTATTTCAATTGCTGTAAATGAAGCCACTTCATTGAAAGATCTTAATCAGATTATTAGCATATTTTCTGAAGCGCTTGGAAAAACTTCCAAAGAAGTTTCCAGTCTACTGAATAAAACTACTATATCTGGAAATATAGAGCGCACTAGCGCCTTTATGGAGAATAAGGTTTTTAATTCTTATCATTCTGAGACGGAATTAATGCGTTACATTAAAAAACTAGAACGCAAAGATTTAGCATTAAACCATAGTATGATTTCTTTAGGAAGTTGTACAATGAAATTAAATGCCGCTAGTGAAATGCTACCATTAAGCTCGTCTAACTGGGGTAATATTCACCCATTTGTACCAGTAGACCAAGCAGAAGGATATCAAACTATATTGCGTGAGCTTGCAAAAGACCTTTCTATAATCACAGGATTTGCAGATACTTCTTTACAGCCAAATTCTGGAGCACAAGGAGAGTACGCAGGTTTAATGGTAATTAGAGCTTACCATGAATCTAGAGGAGAATCAGAAAGAAACATTTGTTTAATTCCTTCATCTGCACACGGTACAAACCCTGCTTCTGCTGTTATGGCAGGAATGAAAGTTGTAGTTACCAAAACCGATGAAAAAGGAAATATTGATGTTGCTGATCTTGAAGAAAAAGCAAAATTACATTCAGATAAATTAGCGGCGTTAATGGTTACATACCCATCTACGCATGGTGTATTTGAATCATCAATTAAGCAGATTACAAAATTAATTCACGACCATGGTGGTCAAGTTTATATGGATGGCGCCAATATGAACGCACAAGTTGGTTTAACCAACCCTGCAACCATTGGCGCAGATGTATGTCACCTAAACTTGCACAAAACATTCGCTATTCCTCATGGAGGTGGCGGCCCAGGTGTTGGTCCAATATGTGTTGCTCCCCAGCTCGTTCCTTTTCTACCAAGCAACCCGGTAATTTCAACCGGTGGCAAAGATGCCATTACTGCGATATCAGCAGCACCATGGGGAAGCTCATTGGTTTGTCTAATATCCTATGGCTATATTAAAATGCTAGGTGAATATGGCTTAACACAATCAACAAAAATTGCTATTCTAAATGCTAATTACATAAAGCATAAACTTGAAGGTAAATTCGAGGTTTTATATACTGGTGAAAAGGGAAGAGCTGCGCATGAAATGATTTTAGACTGCAGACCTTTTAAAAAGAATGGTATTGAGGTTACGGACATTGCAAAACGTCTTATGGATTATGGTTTTCACGCACCAACGGTTTCCTTTCCAGTTGCAGGAACTGTAATGATAGAACCAACAGAAAGCGAAAGTCTAGCAGAATTAGATAGATTCTGTGAAGCAATGACAGCTATACGAGAAGAAATTGATGAATCTAATATAGACGAACCTAACAACGTACTTAAAAATGCTCCACATACTTTAGAAATGGCTACTACAGATGATTGGCAGTTTCCATACTCTAGACAGAAAGCATCCTACCCACTACCCTATATTGCTGAAAATAAATTTTGGCCATCGGTACGCAGAGTAGACGACGCATATGGAGACCGTAATTTAATCTGTACATGCGCGCCAATTGAGGCTTACATGGAAGCTGAATAAACGTCACAACCCTATAATAACAAGCCTTTTCGACAATTCGAAAAGGCTTTTTTAATGAAGACAATTTAAAGAAATGCACATTGACCATCGTAAAATTTACTATGCATGCATAAAATAATCTTCCCGTTTTTCATAAATTTCGGTTACAATTCAATATTTTAAAATGAGCGTATCAATTACAGGGACAGGAAGCTATATCCCAGACCTAAAAATTTCAAATAAAGATTTTAATAATCATCATTTTTTAAATTTAGATGGTTCCTCTTTTAAACATAATAATGAGGTAATCATTGAAAAATTCAAGGCTATAACCGGCATTGAAGAAAGAAGATATGCACCTAAAAAATATACTACATCTAACTTAGCCTTTTTTGCAGCTGAGAAAGCTATAGAAAACGCACAGGTAGATAAAGAAACCATAGACTACATTATCGTTGCCCATAACTTTGGGGATTTAAAAGATGGATATATTCAAGGAGACACTTTACCAAGTTTAGCCACTAGAGTTAAACATCAATTGCAGATACAAAATCCGAAATGTGTTGCTTACGATCTAATTTTTGGTTGCCCAGGTTGGCTAGAAGGTATGATACAAGCCAATGCATTCATTAAAAGTGGTATTGCAAAAAGATGTTTGGTCATTGGTGCAGAAACCCTATCTAGAATAGTGGACGATAATGATCGTGATTCTATGATATATTCTGATGGTGCCGGTGCTGCTATTGTTGAAGCATCTAATGATGGTGGAGAAATATTATCACATGAGTCTGCTACTTATGCAAATGATGAAGCTAATTTTCTATTTTTTGGAGAAGCTTATGACAAGGAAGATGAGAAAAAGAAATTCTACATTAAAATGCATGGTAGAAAAATCTATGAATTTGCTGTTACCAACGTACCATCTGCAATGGCAACATGCCTAGATAATAGTGGTATTTCAATTGACGAAGTAAAAAAGATTTTTATACATCAGGCAAATGAGAAAATGGACGAAGCCATAGTAAAACGCTTCTATAAAATTTACGACAAAGAAATGCCTGAAGGCATTATGCCCATGAGTATTTCTAAACTAGGTAACAGCTCTGTAGCTACTATACCTACATTATTTGACCTCGTAAAAGACGGTAAATTAGAAAATCAGGAAGTTAAAAAGGGAGATGTTGTTATCTTTGCTAGTGTTGGCGCCGGAATGAACGTCAATGCAATGGTATACAGAATCTAAACATGTACGAAAACAGCTTTCCAAACAAACGTTACAAACATACACTTGAGTTCTTACGTAAGCACATTGATACCAATGAATCTATTTTAGATTTAGGTGTACATAACCCGTTTACTAAAATAATGCAACAGGAAGGTTACCAAGTAACCAATACATCAGGGGAAGATTTAGATGTAGATTTTAGCGCTGTTGTTGATACAGATGCTGATGTACTTACGGCTTTCGAAATATTTGAACACCTTTTAGCCCCATTACATTTATTATCCAATTCTAAATCTAAAAAATTAGTTGCAAGTATTCCTTTAAAACTATGGTTTTCCCCTGCATACAGAAGCAAAACAGATAAATGGGACAGACATTATCATGAGTTTGAAGACTGGCAATTTGATTGGTTATTAGAAAAAGCTGGATGGGAAATACAAGATTCAATGAAATGGACCAATCCTGTCAAAAAAATTGGACTAAGACCTTTATTACGTTTATTTACTTCACGGTATTATATTGTTTACGCAACTAGGAAATAATAGAACACTTGACTATGGATTACTATTTAGTTATTCCTATACATAACGAAGAGGCTTTTCTAAAAAGCACTTTAGATTCTATTCTTTTACAAACCAAATTGCCCAAAAGAGTAATTCTGGTCAATGATAATTCTACTGATGACACTGAGTACATTATAGATGAATACATTGCTAGGGACCCTATATTCACTAAAGTTAATTCAGTCTCCTCTACACAACACATGCCTGGTAGCAAAGTTGTTGATGCCTTTAATAAGGGGCTTAAAATATTGGATGATAATTTTGACTTCATAGTAAAACTAGACGCCGATTTAATCTTGCCTAATAATTACTTTGAGGTTATTGGCACACATTTTAAAGCAAGTCCAAATTTAGGTATTTGTGGAGGTTTCATATATGAGCAAACAGAATCTGGAGACTGGGTTATGAATCACCCGATGGACAAAGATCACGTAAGAGGTGCTATCAAAGCATACTCTAAAGCTTGTTTTAAAGCCATAGGAGGATTAAAAAGCGCAATGGGATGGGATACGGTAGATGAGCTTTTAGCCAAGTACCACGGCTTTCAAATACAAACGGATTCGTCACTTAAAATAAAGCATCTAAGACCCACTGGTAAAGCTTATAACCCCAATGCTAAAAGATTACAAGGAAAAGCAATGTATACTATGCGTTATGGATTTTTAATAACTTGTATTGCCTCAATAAAAATGGCTTTAAAAAATAAGTCCGTAGCATCTTTCTGGAATAATATGACAGGGTATTTAAATGCTGCAAAGAGCAACGCTACCTACTTAGTAACTAAAGAAGAAGGAGAATTTATTAGAAACCTTCGATGGACGAATATTAAAAGAAAAATTAAAACATAAAAAAAAGCCATCTAATAATTAGATGGCTTTTTCTTTATAATCTTAGTTTCTATTTAGAAACCTAATTGCTTCTTAACATCTGCCAAAAGGTCTTTTCCTTTCGCTACGATTAAACCACCACCTGCTTGCGCATCGATTACGTAGTCAAAACCTTGTGCAGCAGCAACCTTTTCAATAGCCGCTTTTGCTTTCTCAGAAATAGGAGCAAATAATTCTGCTTGTTTCTTTTGGAATTCTTGTTGAGCAGCTTGTTGTGCATCACCAATATTCTTTTCATAACCTTGTAATTCTACAGCTCTCTTATCGTTTTCTTCTTTAGATTTCGCTGCAGCTTCGTTTTGGTATTGTGTAAACTTGTTACGCAATTCTGTCATTGAAGCCTGAATATCGGCATTGTAAGTTTCTTGTAATTTTTTAAGCTCAGCTTCTGCCGCTTTCATTTCTGGCATTGCAGATAATAATTGAGTAACGTCAATGTGAGCTACTTTACTTTGGGCATTTACAAAACTTGTCGTTGCTACGAACAACAATAAGGCTACCACAATTTGTTTTACTTGTTTCATGAGTGTAATTTTAATTCAATTTTGAGTATTAATTTTCGGTTGTTAAACCTATTTAAATAGTACCGTTATTATCGTCTTTTTCGGTATCGCTATTTCTTTCCTTTAATTTTTCTTGCCTCTTAGCTTCGCGTTCTTCTAACAACTTCTTTCTTCTTTCTTCGTACGCTTTCTTACGCTCTTCTCGCAATTTTAATTGTTCTGCTTTCGCATTCTCTACAGTTTTTTCTCTAGTCTCAGCAGCTTCAGACGCTTTATCTAAACGCTCTTGTAAAGCCTCACTAATAACTTCAGGCTCCTCTTCATCAAAATCATCTAACCTATTACGGTCGTTTGCTTTCTTTGTAGGTTTGCTAATTTTTCTTGTTCTAGCAATACCTCTTAAGACCAAATCACTAATATCGTGTCTTTTTTCGGAATACAACATTACAACATCCGCAGATTTATCAAAAATAAAATCATACTTTTTATTCGTGCCAATTTTTTGTACTTCATTGAACACTTGATCTTGTATAGGCTGTATCAACCTTCTTTTCTGTAATACCAAATCTCCTTGTGGACCAAAACGATCTTGTTGATACTCGATCATTTCGCGTTCCAAAATTTGAATTTCCTCTTCACGCTCAGAAATTAACTCTGGAGTTAACAGCACTTTCTCTGCCATTAAATCTTTCTTCATCTGCTCCACAATACTTTGCTTCTGCTCTACTTCTACCTTCCAACGTTGCACTTTTGTCTCTAACTGTTCAGTAGCATCTCTGTACTCCTCAACATTCTCTAAGATATACTCCATATCCACATAAGCCATTCTTACCCCTCTTTGGGCAAACCCTTGCATTGTCATGAAGATGACCGAAACTAATAAAAGAACTTTTGTTTTTGTACTCATTGTTAATGTCGTTTAATCCTATAGAAAATATCGTGCCAAAATTACTAAATCTTTTAAAATTAAAGGATTAGCACTAAGCACGATTATTATTATTCAAAGAAAATTAAAACTGTTGACCAATGATGAAGTGTGTTTGCCATCCGCTTGGCCCTTGCCCTGCAGAAGTTGGCACAAGATCTTCGTCAAATCCGTAACCAAAATCAATACCCAACAATCCAAATGCTGGCATAAAGATACGCAGCCCCACACCGGCCGATCGTTTTAATTCAAACGGATTAAAGTCTTGAAAATTGTTGAAAGAATTACCACCTTCTAAAAATGCCAATCCGTAGATAGATGCAGAAGGCTTCAATGTTAATGGATAACGCAATTCTAATGAGAACTTATTATAAATTAATGCACCATCTGGTGAAGTTGCGCCATCAGAATATGGCGTTACTGCTTGCTCGTCATAACCTCTTAATTGAACTACATCTCTACCATCTAAAGTAAAGTTACCTAAACCGTCACCTCCAACATAAAAACGCTCAAAAGGAACATTACCTACAGCACTATTATAACTGCCTAAGAAACCAAATTCAGCATTACTACGCAACACCAATTTATCTACCAAGGTTGTATACCAATCTCCTTTAAACTTTACTTTATAGTATTCTAATAACCTAAATCTCTCTTGATCTAAATCTTCTAATTCTGATTGATCAGCTGCGCTTAACCCAACAGAATTCTTTTCTTCTTCCAATTCTTCTGACCTATTCTTCAACTCTCTGAAATCTTTATTACTGAACAAAGACCATGGTGGTGTAAACTTAGCACTTACTTCAAAGTTAGAACCTCCTCTTGGAAAAATACGTCCACCCTGTGTTGCGTTTCTAGAGATACCAAAAGTATATGCTAAAGAATTTGCTTTACCATCACCAAAGTTGAATAGACCAATATTGTAATTTCTAAAATCATATAACTGGTAGCTTAGAGAGTGAGAAATCGTAAAGAAATCATCTGGCCATTGCACTCGTTTCGCCAATCCTGCAGTAATACCGGTTATAGAAAATTGCTGATCTTTATTAATATCAATATCACCACTGGTATCATAAGAAGCTGCAAACTGCTGTGTTCTTGACATACTTAGGTTAAAACGTACCGGCTTTTTACCACCTAACCAAGGTTCTGCAAAATTTAAACTATATACTCTATAAGTCTGACTCGCTTGTAAACGAAGTGCGAAGGTTTGACCATCACCCATAGGTACTGGCTTGTACTTTTCTCCTTTAAATAAATTTTGAATAGAGAAGTTACTAAAAGATAGACCTAAAGTACCAATGAAACCACCGCCACCATAACCACCTTGTAATTCAATTTGGCTAGACCCAGACTCTACCAAGTTCCAAGCTAAATCTACCGTACCCTCATTAGGGTTAGCATTTAAAACATCTGGAGTAATCTGTTCCGCATCGAAAAAGCCAAGTTGACCTAATTCACGAATACTTCTAATAATATCTGCCTTATTATATTTTTGACCAGGTCGTGTACGTAGTTCACGATAAATTACGTGGTCATTAGTTTTATCATTACCAGATACGGTAACATGACTTAAAAAGGTTTCTTTACCTTCTATAATTCTAATTTCAAAATCAATAGTATCATTCGCTGCAGAAATCTCTACAGGGTTGATAGTTGAAAACAAATAACCATTGTTTTGATATAAACTTGTTACATCAGATGGATCTGGCTTAGAATTATCGGCAATTCTTTCTCTTAATAATACACCGTTATAAGTATCACCTTTTTTAATACCTAAAACTTGATTTAATTGACGATCGGTATAAACTGTATTACCAACAAAATCAATATTACCAAAGTAATACTTATCACCTTCTTCAACTTTTATCTTTAAATCGATATTATTTTCATCGACTTTAATAACAGAATCAGAAATGACCCTAGCATCACGATACCCATTTTCGGCAAATTTATCAATCAGTAAACCTAAATCTTCTTCGTAGTCCTCTTGTATATATTTAGATTTTTTCCAAAAACGACCAAATTTCTTTTTCTTGGTATTTTTTAAAGCTTTGCGCAATTTTTTATCACCTAATTGCTCATTACCCTCAAATATAATATCACGGATCTTTACTTTGTCTCCCTTATTAACATTGACCACCATGCTTTGAGTATTGGTGTCAAGAGTATCTTTAGAAGTGGCAATAGCAACCTCAGCATTTAAATACCCCTGTTTTTTATACTTATTGACAATGTAATTCTTAGAATTTGAAATTAAACTCTCGGTAATTTTCTTACCTTTCTTAAGATCGGTATCTTTAATTAAACCTTCAATCTTACCTTTTTTAACCCCATAAAACTTAATATTAGTTAACGTAGGACGTTCTATAATGTTTAATTCTAAGAAAACGGTATTCTCTTCAATATTGGTAATGAAGAATTCAATTTCACTAAAAAGCTCTAGGCCCCATAATTTCTTGATGACTTCACTAATTTGCTCTCCTGGCAAAGTAATAGGTTGCCCTACCCTAAGCCCGGTATACGTTTTTACCGTTTGCTCATTATAGCTTTGCAGCCCAGTTACATCTAAACCTCCTAAAATATAGCTTTTGCCGTCCTCATAGGAATTATCCTGTGCGGCAGCAATAAAGGTAGTTAGAAATAAAATTGTGGTTAAAAAGTGGTTCAAAGATATGAACCTAGTCATATCTTTAAGTGAGTTGTTCGCTAGTTTTTCCAAATCTTCGTTCTCTGTTCTGGTAATTTTTTATGGCCTCTACTAAGTGATGCTCTCTAAAATCAGGCCAATATACATCAATAAAATATAACTCTGCATAAGCTATTTGCCATAATAAAAAATTGCTGATCCGATGTTCTCCACTAGTACGGATAAGCAAGTCTACATCTGGCAAATCATGCGTGTAAAGATGGTTATTAATAATGGTTTGGTCAATGTTTTCAATTGAAATTATATTATTTTTAACTTTGGTACTTATCTCTTTTACCATAGATTGCAGCTCTTCACGAGCACCATAACTCAAAGCAAGGGTCAACGTCATCCCTGTATTTTGCTTTGTTTGGTCCATAACCTCTACCAACTCCTTGTACGCTTTTGATGGTAATGCATCTATATTTCCAATAGTATTTAAACGTATATTATTTTTATTAAAAGTTTTAAGTTCTTTCTTTAATGAAGACACTAATAAGCGCATAAGTGTCTGCACTTCTATCTTAGGTCTATTCCAATTTTCTGTTGAAAACGTATATAATGTTAGATAATCTATTTTCAATTGAGCGCATTGTTCAACAATTATCCTAACAGTTTTTACGCCATGTTCATGACCAAAAACCCTTAGTTTACCTCGTTCTTTTGCCCATCTACCATTACCATCCATGATAATAGCAAGGTGCTTTGGAACATTAAGTTTGTCAATTTCGTTTATATCGCTCATCTTTCTATTTACTCAAAACAATCCATACAAGGCTTTCTACCAAAGGTATATGTTAAGGTTAGACCGGAAAAAACATACCAATCATCACTAAATATATTACCAAATTGAAACTCCTCAAAGTTAGAACCTACAGGATTGCTAGCATCCAAGTTATCTGTAAAGGTATATCTAGCACTTATTTCGCCCCCAAAAATAAGAAACTGATTGATACGATACTTAAAACCTACGGTCATTGGTACTGCAAAACTACCCTCTTTTTGATTTATATCTTGAAGCACTCCACCATTAAAGTAGGCATAATCGTACCTAAAATAAGTTAGACCCGTATATAAATAAGGTGTAAATGCCGGACCAAGTTTATGCAAATTATATTCTACAAAATTAAATTCTAGACCAACAGACCCTTCTAAAATAGAATTATCAACAACATAACCCCTTTGTTGTCTTGCCGATGAACTTGACTTATTATCATCTGCCGTAAACTTGCCATAAATTAAACTTCCTCTCCAGGCGTATCTTTTACTAATGTTCCATTTAAACAATCCGCCAAAAGCAATATCAGATGGTAAAATATAATTTGTTCTACCCACATCACTTATGGTATTGGCTCCACCAGCAAAAATACCTACCTCATAAGTCTGCGCCTGCAAACCTGAAAATGAAAAAAGTAATATTAATAACGTTATGTAACGCATAAACCAGATTTTACAACTATTACATTCACCATACACAAAGTAGATGTTGAAATAATTTTTATGTTCTCAAAAGATAAACAGCGATTAAGGTCATTTATTGTTTAAAAGGAAGCTCAATTTCGCCTGTCCTCACCCCAAAGTAGCTTATTCCTTAAGGTCTTTAAAAAACTTTCTGAAGTGTACTCGATCATTTTGATAGTAAATGGAGCTTTACTTATTGTAATCTCTTCTCCATTTTCTAATGATGCTATTCTAGAATCTAAAGAAACTAAATGATTTTCTTCTCTCCCCGAAACCTTTAAACGAATTACGGTATCATCAGAAATCACAAGTGGTCTTGCATTTAAGTTATGCGGAGCAATAGGAGTTAAAACTAAAGATTTTGCCGTTGGCACTATAACAGGACCTCCACAGCTTAAAGAATACCCAGTTGAACCTGTAGGTGTCGAGATAATTAATCCGTCTGCCCAATAAGATGTTAAATACTCATTATTTAAATAGGTTTCAACCGTAATCATAGACGTAGTATCTTTTCTACTTACGGTTATTTCGTTTAATGCAAAATTAAGATCACCAAACTCCACATCCAACTCCTTTGTATCTAATTGAACCAAACTACGCTCTACAACCGTATAGGCACCTTGCTTAAATTCTTGAACTACTTTACGAACGTCTTCCTTTTTGAATGTAGAAAGAAATCCTAACCTGCCGGTATTTACACCCACTATAGGAATACCTAAATCTTTTACAAATGTAGTAGCCCTTAATATAGTACCATCTCCACCAAAACTGACGAACATGTCAAAAGATGCATTCAAACCTTTATCTATAGTAAAAACTGGAAATGATTGAGTATCATCTTTAGCCTTATACAAATCGTAAAAATCTTTCTCAATAAAAACTTCTGCGGACACCTTATTAAGCTCATCTAATAATTCAATGAGATATTCAATGGCACTGTCTTGATATGTTTGACCGTAGATTGCTACTTTCATTCTAAACATTAAGGTATTTCTCTAAATAATCTGAACGGTTCTTTAAGTCTTCAAGAAATTCATCATCGCTATTACCAAAAATAATATGATAATTATAACGTCTAAAAGTTTGCACAACTTTATTATAGTTATTGGCGGTAATCTTTAAGGTTACCTGAATAACGTCATTTTGAGTATCAGTTATAAAACCTCCAAAAAGTTTTGCATTATTACTTTCAACTATCTGGGCAATTTCACTAAAAGAATAATCTTTAACACCCTTTGCCACTACTAAAATACTGCCAGGATCCGTGAAAAACGGAGTGTCAATAAATTCGGCTACAATATCGGTCAAACAGTAGTAACCAGTAACTTCTTCTTTCTCGTTTAGTACAGGCAAAAGATTGGCTTCATTTCGGGCAAATACCTCCAAAACATCTAACCAATTGGTATCTCTACGAGCAAAAAAGCTCTGCAGCTCATACTTAAACTCTTCAATTTTAGACTCAGGAAGCAATCCGTCGGCATCTATTTCAGAGAAAAGTCCCAAAAATCGTCCATCTTCTAAAATAGCAATATGAGAATAGGTGGTATCTTGAAAAAACTCTAAAAGTTTTTCAGTTGTATCCTTAATATCGAATACCGGTAAGTTCGTAATGATATGTTCTTGAATATGCATAGGCCTATTTATAACGCAAAATAACAATTAATAATATCAAAAGGCGTGCCTTATTTGTATTTTTGAAGCTCTTAAAAGGTAAATAAGACATAATGACAAAGCTTAGCGTTAATGTAAATAAAATTGCAACTCTTAGAAATGCCCGTGGCGGCAATGTTCCAGATTTGCTTAAGGTTGCTACCGATTTAGAAGGGTTTGGCGCACAAGGCATTACCATACACCCTAGACCAGACGAACGTCATATTAGATACCAGGATGCCAGAGACTTAAAAAAAATTGTAAAATCAGAGTTCAATATAGAAGGAAATCCGGTTCAAAAATTTATTGATTTGGTTCTTGAAGTAAAACCGGAACAGGTTACACTTGTACCAGATTCCGTTGATGCTATCACTTCCAATGCTGGATGGGACACCATAAAACACAAAGAGTTTTTGACAGATGTAATCAACACTTTTAAAAATGCTGGTATTAGAACGTCTATTTTTGTTGATGCCAATACAAAAATAATTGATGGTGCAAAGGCAGTTGGCACCGACCGTATTGAATTATACACCGAAAGTTACGCTACGGGATATTTCCTGAACAAAGAAAACGCTATAAAACCATTTATTGAAGCTGCAAAAAGAGCCAATGAATTAGGATTGGGAATAAATGCAGGCCATGATCTAAGTTTGGACAACATTCAGTTTTTTGCCCAAAACATCCCTAACTTATTAGAAGTATCTATAGGTCATGCATTGATTAGCGAAGCACTTTATTTAGGCTTGGACAATGCAGTAAACATGTATTTACACCGTTTAAAATGAAACAAACATTACATTCAGTAATTTTAGGAGAAGGCAAACCTTTGTGTATTTTACATGGGTTCTTAGGCATGTTAGATAATTGGAAAACAATAGGTTCGTTATTTGCCGATAATGGATTTTGTGTTCATTTAATAGACCAAAGAAATCATGGTAAAAGTTTTCATTCGCCAGATTTCAATTATGATATTTTAGCGGACGACCTTCTAAACTATCTAGACAATCACAATATTGAAAAGACAGATGTAATTGGTCATTCAATGGGTGGTAAAACAGCTATGCAGTTTGCATGCTCATATCCTGAACGTGTACATAAATTGCTAGTGGCGGATATTGCACCAAAATATTACCCACCTCATCATCAAGAAATAATCAATGGATTAAACTCTATTGACACATCAAATCTAAAATCCAGAAAAGATGCAGATGAGCAATTAAAAAAGCATTTATCAAACCCTGGTATACGACAGTTTTTATTAAAAAACTTAGATAGGGATGAGGATAAAAAATTATGCTTCAAATTCAATTTAGCAGTCTTAAGCGAGAAAATGGAAGAAATTGGGGATAATATCAGTAGCACCGACAGCTTTGACGGACCCACTTTATTTTTAAGAGGCGACAAGTCTGAATATGTTACTAAAAACGATATTGAAATTATTCAACGACATTTTCCAACGGCAACTGTTGAGACCATAGATAATGCTGGACATTGGTTACATGCAGAAAATCCGGAGCAATTTTTTGAAAAATCACTCGCCTTTTTCAACAAAGGCTAATTATTAAATACAATTTAAAACAAATACTATGAAATTAATTTTAAGAATACTGTTAAGCGCCCTTGCTGTAATTATATTGGCAAACGTAATACCGAATGTATCTGTAGACAATTTTATGACTGCCGTTATCGTTGCCGTGGTACTAAGCATATTAAACCTGCTTGTAAAACCAATTTTGGTCATTTTCACCTTACCTGTTACAGTAATTACATTCGGTCTTTTTCTACTAATAATTAATGCAGTAATCATTCTTTTAGCAGATAAACTAATAGATGGTTTTGCAGTTGGCAATATATGGTGGGCATTGATTTTTAGCCTCTTGCTATCTTTTTTACAATCAATCTTTTTTTCATTGCTAAAAGACGACAAGTCATAGTTGCTTGTGATTTGAAATTCAATACTTTAAAAAATTGGTTGACTTTGCAAAATGTAGTATTTTTGCATCCCATTTTATACATGCAAATAGATATTAAGGAATGAATATTACGAAAGAGCAGATAGACGATTTAAATGCAGTAGTTAAAGTTGCTATCACAAAAGAAGATTACCAAGATAAGGTAGACACTATCTTAAGAGATTATAAGAAGCAAGCCAATATTCCTGGTTTTAGAAAAGGCCAAGTTCCTATGGGTCTTATAAAAAAGCAATATGGTAAAGCTGTATTGGTTGATGAAGTAAACAAATTATTACAAGATAATCTTAACAAATATCTTACAGAAGAGAAGTTAGATGTACTTGGAAATCCTTTACCTAAGCAGCAAGATAATTTTGACTGGGATCAAGATGAATTAGCTTTTGAATTTGAATTGGGTCTAGCACCTAATTTTGAGGTTTCATTAAAAACTAAAAAGCCTATTACGCAGTACAAAATTGTTGCTGACGATAAAATGATAAAAGAGCAAGTTGAGCGTATTCAAAAACAATACGGTAAGCTTGTAAGTAAAGACGAGGTCAGTAAAAATGATGAGGTAAGCGGTACTTTCTTCAATGAAGAAGAAGAAATTGACAGCAAGACCATGATCGAAACTGACAAATTGAAAAGCAAAAAAGCTTTAGATGCGTTGAAAGGCAAGAAAGTTGGTGATGTTGTAACATTAAAAACTAAAGGTTTATTCAATGAAGACCATATGCTATCTAGTGCTTTAGGCATAGATAAGCAAAAGGCAGAATCTTTGGATACGGAGGTAACTTTTACCATTTCTGAAATTAATGAAAGAGAAGCAGCTGAGTTGAATCAAGAATTATTTGATAAACTTTTTGGACCTGACAGTGTAAAATCTGAAAAGGAATTAAAAGAGCGTATTAAAGAAGATTCTGAAAAGCAATTTGAACAACAATCTGATCAAAAATTACTGAACGACGTAACTGAATACTTCATTGACAACACTAAGTTTGAGCTACCTACAGGTTTCTTAACAAAGTGGATTCAGACAACAGGCGAAGAGCCATTATCTGAAGAGCAAGCTGTTGAAGAATATGCTAAATCTGAAAAAGGTCTTCGTTACCAATTAATTGAAGGGAAAATAATTCGTGATAACGAATTACAAGTTCAGTTTGATGAATTGAAAGAATTCTCAAAAGGTTTCATACGTTCTCAAATGGCACAATTTGGTCAATTAGATCCAAAAGAAGAAGAATTGGATAATATTGCAGCACGTGTACTAGGTAATCAAGATGAAGTAAAAAGACTTTCAGAACAATTGATGAGTCAAAAATTATTGAATCTTTACAAAGAAAAGGCAAACCTTAAGACAAAGGAAGTTACCTATGAAAATTTCGTGAAAGAAGTTTACGGATAATTCCAAACAATAAATTAAGTATCTTTACGGTGCCGGGAAATTAAATTTTCGGCACCTTTTTTTACTCTAAAATATAGACATACAATTTATGGATTACGGAAAAGAATTCAAGAATTTCGCTATAAACGATCAAGGCATTAGCAGCACATATTACGATTCTATAATGAGCAGCATGTACCCAACGAACATGACGCCGAACATTATAGAAGAAAGATCAATGAACATTGTTGCAATGGACGTTTATTCGCGTTTAATGATGGATCGCATCATATTTATGGGCACAGGTATTAATGACCAAGTTGCTAACATAATACAGGCTCAATTATTATTCTTAGCCAGTGTAGATGCCAAAAAAGATATTCAGATTTACATTAACTCTCCAGGTGGTAGTGTTTATGCTGGTTTAGGTATATATGATACCATGCAATTTATTACACCAGATGTTGCAACTATTTGTACAGGCATGGCTGCCTCTATGGGTGCTGTATTATTATGTGCAGGTGAAAAAGGAAAACGTAGTGGACTACAACACTCTCGTGTTATGATTCACCAGCCAATGGGCGGTGCTCAAGGTCAAGCAAGTGATATTGAAATTACCGCTAGAGAGATATTAAAACTAAAAGAAGAACTATACGAAATTATAGCAGAGCATTCTGGTATGGATATTGAAAAAGTTCGTGATGATAGTGACCGTGATTACTGGATGAAGGCTGACGAAGCTTTAAAATACGGTATGATTGATGAAATATTGGTAAGGGAGAAGAAATAAGTCCGACTAATTGAATCAAATAAATTAATGATTTTTAAACCAAAAGCGATTTTTGATCGTTAAGGAATAGAATAGAGAAGATAGATAATGGCAAAGGAAAATTTAGAGTGTTCATTTTGCGGCAGAAAAAAGCCAGAAACCAATCTGTTGATTGCTGGGCTAGATGCCCATATATGTGATCGCTGTATTGAGCAGGCTCATGGCATTGTTGCCGAAGAATCAAAACAGACAAAGACCAACGATCTTTCTTCTGAACTTGTTCTAAAAAAACCTCAAGAAATAAAGGAATTTTTAGACACTTTTATCATAGGACAAGAGCGTACCAAAAAGGTAATGTCCGTTGCGGTTTACAACCACTATAAAAGATTACTTCAACCTTCTTCTAAAGAAGACGATGTAGAGATTCAGAAAAGTAACATCATTATGGTAGGGCAAACCGGCACAGGTAAAACCCTTATGGCTAAAACCATTGCCAAACTATTAAACGTACCATTGGCAATAGTTGATGCAACAGTATTGACAGAAGCCGGTTATGTTGGTGAAGATGTAGAAAGTATTCTTACCCGTCTTTTACAAGCGGCAGATTACAATCTTGAAAAAGCTGAAAGAGGTATTGTTTTTATTGATGAAATCGATAAGATTGCTCGTAAAAGTGACAACCCGTCAATTACAAGAGATGTATCTGGAGAAGGTGTTCAACAGGGTCTTTTAAAATTATTGGAGGGTACTGTAGTAAATGTTCCACCAAAAGGAGGAAGAAAGCATCCAGACCAGAAATTTATAGAAGTAAATACCGAAAATATCTTATTTATTGCCGGTGGAGCTTTTGATGGTATTGAGCGTGCTATTACCAAACGCTTAAACATGCAAGCTGTTGGGTATAGTGCTTCCAAATCTGATAGCTTTTTAGATGAGAGTAATTTATTACAATACATTATTCCAAGAGATTTAAAAGATTTCGGACTTATACCTGAAATTATTGGTCGACTTCCAGTTCTTACACATATGAATCCGTTAGACAAGAAGACGTTAAGAGCCATTTTAACAGAACCTAAGAATGCGATTATAAAACAATATGAGAAGTTGTTTGCAATGGATGACATTACTTTCACCATTACAGAACAAGCTTTAGATTATATTGTAGATAAGGCAATAGAATATAAACTTGGCGCTAGGGGACTAAGATCTCTATGTGAAGCTATATTTACAGATGCCATGTTTGAAATGCCAACTTCTGGTGAAACAAACTTTAAGGTTACTAAACCTTACGCTGAAGAAATGCTATCTCATGATACCATTAAAAAGCTAAAGGCTGTTTCATAACTTCAACATAATTATTGCATATAAAAAAAGCGAAGATTAAAATCTTCGCTTTTTTTATATGCCTTATTATTTATATTCTTTTCAAACCACCTTTTTAATTTGTGGTGCAATTTGCGTTACTTCTTGAAGTAACTCTAAACACACTTTTTGAATGATTTTCTCATCTGTATAAAGTGTATGACCATAATTAGGTATTACTTCCATATCTACACCTAATTTATTAGCCCATTCTTCACTTGGTTTAAATTCATCATTAGCACCGTAAACTAATTGGAACGGTACATTTGGTCTATCGTTCTTTTTACGAATTCTGGTAGGAGATACACCGTATAACGATTTAACAAGCAAACCTTTCTTAGCAGCTTCCCAAACGATTGTAGCACCTGTACTGAAAGCAAGGTAATAACAAGGTTCAGTTTCTTTTTTTAATAAATGAGATACAGCCGTTTCAGTACCACCTTCTATAAATGCATTATGTACATTCTCTTCAGTCTGAATTAAAATATCCAGATTTGCCAATTGTTGGCTATCGTAAAATGTTATATCGAAATATTGTTGAAGGTACCCTAAATAAGATGTAATCCATAAACCTTTCTTAGCGCCCCACATATCGGAAACGATCACTAATTTCTCTGCCATAATAATTGTATTTATAGTTTGGTTAAGTTTTGTTTCAGCAAGTTGAAACATTTACCCTACTTACTATCATTTAATTGTTTACACGCTCAAATTATCGATGTAGTTCCTTTTATTGATCCTATTTAGAACTATAAAACCTACAATTAAGCTGTAAGACAAAAGTTACTTTTACTACGGTAAATGTATGGCAACTAACGATTAAATATGAAATTTTGTTGTGATTAGGCTAATATTTAGTGTGTATAGAGCAAATTACTTGTTCATTGGCAAAAGCTCTTCTAAATAATCTCTTTTGTTAGATAGTCGTGGTATCTTATGTTGACCACCAAGTTTATCATTCTTCTTCAACCAATCATAAAAGAGGTTCTCACGGGCAATATGTACAACCGGCGAGTTTAAGGTGATATTGTTAAGCCTTTTAGCTTCGTAATCTGAGTTTAGAGATTTTAGAGCATTATCAAAAATCTCTACAAACGCGCTAAAATCCTCAGGTATGGTTCTAAATTCCATAATCCATTCATGAGCTCCTTTTTCCTTATTCACCATAAATACAGGTCCTGCGGTATAATCAATAATTTCAGCACCTGTTTTGGCACATGCTATTTTCAAGGCCTCTTCCGCATTTTCTATAATCAATTCTTCACCAAAAACATTAATGTGATGTTTAGTACGTCCGGTCACCTTAATACGATACGGACTCTTTGATGTAAAACGAACAGTATCCCCTATTCTATATCTCCACAATCCAGAATTAGTGGTAATTACAATTGCGTAGTTTTTCCCAAGTTGAATATCCCATAAGGGTATTGCCTCTTCATCCAAGGTTCCATAAACATCCATCGGAATAAATTCATAGAATATTCCATAGTCCAACATTAACAAAAGATCATCGGCACCGTTTCTATCCTGAATAGCAAAAAAACCTTCAGAAGCATTATAGATTTCATAGTACCTAAAATTACTATTTGGAAGAATTTTTTTATATTGTTCTTTATAAGGATTGAAATTTACGCCACCATGAAAGTAAACTTCTAAATTTTCCCAAACTTGAAAAAGATGTTCCTTTCCTGTTTCCTCAAGTACCTTATTTAATAACACCAACATCCACGAAGGCACACCGGCCAAACTAGTAACGTTTTCCTGAACACTTTCATGAATGATAGCCATTAGCTTACTTTCCCACTCGCTCATTAAGGAAACCTTATTACTAGGCGTGCTACTATACTCTGCCCACAAAGGCATATTATCTATTAAAATTGCAGACAAGTCTCCAAACAAAGAACCGTTATCTTCATAAAGTTCTTTGCTACCGCCCAAGCGAAGGCTCTTGCCAGTAAATAATTGAGAATTTTCATTATTATTTAAATAGAGGCACAATAAATCTTTACTTGATTTATAATGACAATCCTCTAACGCCTCTCCGCTTACGGGAATAAACTTACTTTTTGCATTTGTTGTGCCACTACTTTTTGCAAACAATTTCACCTTAGTAGGCCAAAATAAATTTTGTTCACCTTTTCTTGTCCTTTCTATTATTGGCTGAATCTCTTCATAAGAAACAATAGGCACACGTTCTTTAAAGTCCTTATAAGACTCAATCGACTCAAAATCATATGTTCTACCTACCTCGGTATCTTCTGCAAACTCCAGCAATTGCAATAGCACCTCTTCCTGAACTTCTTCCGGATATTTTAAAAAAAGTTCTATCTGATGAAATCGTTTTTTCAGCAACCAAGAGGCAATCGAATTAAATAGAGTAATTGGCATTTATAGGTATCTTTGTTATTGCTAAAAATAGCGCATCTAGCTATCATTTTCAAATAGATAAATCATTAAGCTGAATTAACATGCAATACGAAGGAGTACTAAGAAAAATGCAGACAGAAATAGGAAGCCCTATTCAATATTATATGTTGTTCGAATCTGATTTTTTAAACGTAAATCAAGTTCTGAACAAATCATTTAAAATTGAATTTATTAAATTTCAATGCCTTAACTGTGGTAATGACAGGCCTATTTATAGACAAGGTTTCTGTAAATCATGCTTTTTTGAAATACCATCTGCAGGAGATTGGATTATGAGACCTGAATTAAGCAAAGCTCATTTAGACCAAGAAGATAGAGATTTGGCTTATGAAAAAAAAGTTCAATTACAACCCCATATTGTTTATTTGGCAAATTCTAGCAATGTAAAAGTTGGTGTAACCAGAAAAGGTCAAGTACCCACAAGGTGGATTGACCAAGGCGCTCATGAAGCTATTGAAATTGTTGAGGTACCAAATAGATACCTAGCTGGTATTACAGAAGTAGCCCTTAAAGACCATGTTGGCGATAAGACCAACTGGCGTACCATGCTTACAAATAACGTTGTCGACGAAAATCTACAAGAATGGCGAGACAAGTTGAAACAGTATATTCCAGAAGAAGCCTTACCTTATTTTTTGGAATCTAAATCAGAGACTGAAATGGAGTTTCCGGTATTGCAATATCCAACTAAAGTAAAAAGCCTTAACCTTACTAAAACACCATCTTTTGAAGGAGTCTTAAAAGGCATTAAGGGACAGTATCTAATTTTTGACGATAATACTGTTTTTAATGTTAGAGGCAGCGAAGGCTATTATGTAGGTATAACTATTAGTTAGTTGAATCCTTTTTTTTATTACCAAATAAGCCTCCTAAAATATCTTTCGCTTTTTCTTTAACAGCTTCTTTCTCTTTATTTACAGGAGTAGAATCTTTTTTAACTGCTGTTGTGGAAGTCGTATCTTTTTTAGTGGATAATATTCCACCTATAATGTCTTTAGCACTAGTTTTAGTAGAAGATGCATCTTTATTAACAGAATCTGTTTTAGTTTTGTCACCCGATATTAAACCTCCTATTAAATCTTTAGCCTTATCAGTTCCTTTATTGATAAGCTTTTGTTTTTCAACCTCAATTAATTTTGTGGTTAATTGTTTTACACCTGAAGTTAAATCAGTAGTAACTTGAGGGCTATTATAAAGACCTCCAATATTTGCAACTACAGGGATAGTTAAATCATTTAACGAGGTATCATCAATCTTAGCAATCAATTTTGTGACATCTGAACCTAAGTATTTTGCAGGCACTTGCAATGTTGCCTTATAATTAAGCTTTTGGTCAAATGAATGACTACCGTCCACGTTAATTTGAATATCCTTATAATTCAACGTAAATGGCTTAACCGTTACAATACCATCTTTAAATGATAGGGATGTTTTAAGGTCTTTTAAGTCTAGTTGCTTTGGGTCAATAAAATTCAAATTAGAAACTAATGAATTTAATACAGGTGAAGATTCGGTATTTACTTCTTCTGTCATTATATCCGCAAACAAATCTCCACTTAAGGACAATAAATTTGGCAACAAATCATCTGTCAAATTACCTGAGAGCGAAATATCTGAAGTTAGTTTACCATTTAACATCTTAGCAATTGGTGCAATAGTTTTGAATAAATCTACAGAAGCAAAAGTCTCTTGAATACCCAACTTATTTAAATCTAACTTCATATTAAATGTAGGCGTATCATTTTTTGTAGACACATCTCCATTAAAAGCTATATTACCACCAAACATACCCGCATTCATATTGCTTAGTGTTGCTGTTTCTTCTTTAATTCTTAAAACTCCGGTAACATTGCTTAATGTAATGTTATCGTATATAACTTTCTTAGCATCGGCATTTATAGTTGCATCTAAAAATGATGGTATTTTTATTTTCTCTTCCTCAGTAGTTGAGCCACTATTCGTTTCGCCATTAACAGTCTCTACAGGATTATCGGTTTCTGCCACCATAAAATCATTAAGAGCAAAAGTGTTAGATTTTAAATTGAAGTTACCTTCAACTTTCTCATCGTTGAACATAAAACCCAACAGGTTATTGATTGTACCTGTTGCATCAAAGTCTGTGGTACCAGTCGTACCGTTCAGATTATTTAACGTAACCGTCTTAGGGTTAAATGTTAACCGTGCTGAATTAAATTTAACAGGATTAGCCAATTCATCTGAATTATACTCAAAATTGGTAACACTCAAATCTCCCGTAGTACTTGTTTTTTCATACTGTTCTTTCTCAACAGACTGCATATCGAAGGCGGTAGTAATATCTGCTTTCAACATACCCTTAAGATTATACTCTGCCGGCACAGGATATGCTTTTGAAATATTGGCTAAGTTCATAGCACCATCCATATGAGCTTTAACCTTGGTATTACCCATAAGCTCTGTAATATGTGACGTAAGGTTGAATTTATCTTCATCAATCATAAAAGAGGCCTTATTAATATCTACATAAGTATCTTCGGTGATTCCGGTTTTATTGTTCAACTGAATATCAAAATTCACATTACGCACCGCTTTAGGTAAATCTGGATATTTGAAAGATGCATTATCAGATTTAATTTCGATGTGAAATTTAGGAATATGAGTTTCATCAACTATACCATTAAAATTACCATTCACCGTAAAATCTCCAGTAGTTGTAACATCTTCAATATTCTTTGAATAAATTTCTGGTATTACTCCCAAGAAATTTTTAAAATCTGATGATGGCGTCTTAAAGGTTAAGTCAATTTCTTGACTGGTCTCATTTAATTTAATAAAACCATCAAATACTAATGGTAACTGATTGAGCAAAGCCTCATTCTTCAAGAAAGAATATTTGTTCTCATTTAAATCTATACCAATAAGAGCATCTAATTTAATCTTATTCTTATTTAGGTAATTAACGCTATCCATTTCTAAAGAAATAAAAGCGTCTGTGTGGGTATCTAATTCAGAAGTAGCCAAAGACAAATCTCCTGTACCTTTATGCTGAAAATCATCTAATTTAAAAGTTATACCCGTTGAATTATCCGTGTAGTAAATTCTAGAATTAGAAATTTCATAAGACTGTAAGTCAAATGAAAATCCGTCAGTAGTACTTGGCTCCTCCACTGTTGTAGTCGTTTCCGAAGCAATGGCAATATCATAATTTGCATTTTCTTCTTTATCGACAACAACGTTTACCAAGGCATCGTCTAGATAAATATTGTTAATCGCTATTGATTCTCCCGTACCTTTAAACAGCTGCATAATACCCATGGTCAATTCTAAATTGGTCGCCTTGAACAAGGTATCTCCTTCAAACGGAGCTTTGTTAATCAACACAACATCTTTAAAAGCAACCTCAGCATTTGGAAAACTACTAACCAAACTTAGATTAGCTTCAGAAAAGTCTAGCGTTGCATTTACATTTTTATTGACATTGTTCTTAATAATATCCCCAATCTTTGCCTCCAAGAAAAAAGGAGCGGCAATTAACACTACTATTATTAGTATTAATAGAACTCCTACAATTTTCAAAATTTTCTTACCCATAGTATATTTTTATACTGTTTTGTTTAATGCTCTAATTATAATGTATCTAAGTCCAATTCTTCATTTGGCTTTAGATTAAAACGTTTTCTCATAATATATACGAAGAAATAGAGAAAAGGGGTGTCGATAAATGCTATAAAAATCTTAAAAATAAATCCGCTTACTACGAGACCAAAAAATAGGTCCCACGGCAGAACTTTAAAGACACATAACAGTCCCACAACGGTAAACGTATCTAGAAATTGTGATAAAAATGTCGAAAAATTATTTCGTAGCCATAAATATTTTCCATTGGTCAATTTTTTCCAAAAATGATAAATGGCAACATCAACGTATTGCGCAAGTAAATAGGCTATCATAGAAGCTAAAACCGCAATTGGTGAAAGCGCAAAAACCTGAGTAAAAGTCTCGTCATTTATTGGTGATGAAGATATTGCGGGTACCGTTTCCGCCAATAATATAATACCCATGGAAAAGAATGACGCAAAAATACCAGCAGTCACTATCTGATTTGCCATTTTTCTTCCATAGATTTCTGAAATAAGATCCGTGATCAAAAAAGTTATTGGGTAAGGTAAGATACCTACGGAAACCACAAAAAGTGAAACCCCAAAAACAGTGAAATCCCCGAAGGGATTCCAATAAAAAAACTTTTGAAATATGAGGTTAGAAACCACTAAAGAAGTGATAAACAAAGCTCCCAAATACAGATAAATACGCTGGGCAAGTTTTCTGTCCTTTAAGGTCATAAAATTATTTAATATCTAAGGCAAACGGCATTCTAGCCTGTATACCTTGTTGTTTTTTAAAAGACTGTAATTCTTTAAGCACTTTGTATGCCTCGTCACCTATTTCATCTTTCAACAAATTCTCTTTAAGCTGAAGACTTGCTCCTTCCAAATCTTCCATAATTCGTTCAAATCCACTTTTGTACTTTGGAAATTTTTTGACTCCGTAAGAACCTAATGACGCAATTTCAGCAGCTGCAGCAATAGCATCATCTAAATTACCCAATTCATCTACCAAACCGACTTCTAAAGCTTCTGTTCCACTCCAAACTCTACCTTGTGCAACACTATCTACTTGTGCCATAGTCATATTTCTACCCTCGGACACACGTTGAAGAAATGTTTGATATGTTTCTTCTATACTCTCCTGTATTTGATTCTTAAAACTATCTTGCATAGGCTCAAACAATGAATACTCTACAGCATTTTTATTGGTACCTACCTGCTCCGCATTTATACCAATATTATCTGCTAATTCGGTCATATTAGGTACGGTCCCAAAAACTCCTATAGAGCCAGTTATGGTGGTTGGCTCAGCAAAAATCTTATCTGCACCAGCAGCAATATAATAACCACCAGATGCAGCAACGTTACCCATAGATACTATAACAGGCTTCACTTTTTTAGCAAGAGCTACTTCTCTCCATATAATATCTGAGGTTAAAGCGCTACCACCAGGTGAATTTACGCGTAAAACTATAGCTTTAACATTTTCATCTTCGCGAGCTTTTATTAACGCTTCATTGATGATTCCTTGACCTATAATATTTGGACCGCCCTCACCGTAAAATATTTCTCCTTGCGCAAATACAACAGCAATTTTATCATCCCCAGATTTCAATATTTTCTTGTTCGAATATTTAACATAGTCATTTAGGGTGCTATAGTTAATATCCTCATCTTTCTTTAATTGCAGGGCGCTTGCCAATTTATTTTCATACTCATCGTAAAAAACAACGTCATCTATCAATCCAGATAGTTTAGCAAACTTTGGTGTCCTCCCCCCTAAGGTGTCGGCAATGATATTTAAATCAGATTCAGAAATTGATCTTGTCTTTGATATATCAAAAATCATAGAATTCCAAAGAGATTGTAATAACAAAGTAAGCTGAGTTCTGTTTGCATCACTCATGTTATTTTCCAAATAAGGTTCTACAGCACTCTTATATTTTCCATGACGTATAACTTCCATCTTTATTCCAGATTTTTCTTGAAGCTCTTTATAATAAAGCACTTCTGTAGATAACCCTTTAAAATCCAAAACTCCTACCGGATTAATAAAAATTGAATCTGCTACACTTGCCAGGTAATAATCCCGTTGCATAAAGAAATCTGCGTATGCATATATAAATTTACCTTCAGCTTTAAAATCTCCTAAAGATTTTCTAATAGCTTGAGTTTGAGCCAAACCAGCAATTATGAAATTATTATTTATACTTATCCCCTTAATACGATCATCATTCTTAGCTACTTCAATAGCTTGTATTATTTCATCTAACCCTTGAGACTCTTCAAAAATACCTGCAAACGGGTCCAACTCATTACTACCTGTGTAATCTGAAATTGGTCTTTGCAATTGCAGTTCCAGTATTGAATTATCTTTTACAGCAACAGTATCCTCACTACTACTTACTAGGCTAACAAAAATTAAAAACATTACAAATAAGATTCCAAAAGCAAACAAGGAACCCAAAATAGAAGCAAGAAAATTTCTTAAAAAATTCATTTAAATCTTTATTTTTAAATAGTGAACAAAGATAACTAATGTGAATATGTTTTAGTTATTTTGTCCTAATATTATGGGAGTATACAAAACAGCATTTTTATCCATTGGCAGTAATTTAGGTGACCGCCTACTTCTTTTACAAAAAGCTATTTTCGAAATTGGCAAGGTAGCCGGCGAAATTAGACAGGTTTCTGCTATTTATGAAACACCATCATGGGGATTTGAAGGTGAAGATTTCTTTAATGCTTGCCTGGAATTGCAAACCCTGCTCTCTCCTGAAGATCTACTAAGCCAGCTTCTTACAATTGAAACTAATTTCGGAAGAGAAAGAAAAGATGGCGATGGGTACCAAAGCAGAACATTGGATATTGATATCATTTATTATGAGAAAGAAATAATTGATACGGAAAATTTAACCGTACCACATCCAAAAATGCAAGAAAGGAAGTTTATTTTAAAACCACTTGCAGACATTACACCACAATTTTACCACCCCATATTCAATAAAGACACCAGAAACTTATTACAAGAATGCAAAGATAAAAGTACAATTACCAAGCAAATAAGAAGGCTGTTCAAGAACAGGCATAATTTCTTTGCTAGCTTAGAATACCTTGCTATTGAAGGAAACATTGGAGCAGGAAAAACCACTTTGGCTACTAAAATTTCTGAAGACTTTAATGCTAAATTAATATTGGAGAGATTTGCCGAAAATCCGTTTTTGCCAAATTTTTACAAAGATCAAGACAGATATGCTTTCCCTTTAGAAATGTCGTTTTTAGCTGACCGATACCAGCAATTCACAGAAGATACTAATCAGCTAGATTTATTTAAAAGTTTTATGGTAAGTGATTACGACATCTACAAATCTTTAATTTTCGCCAAAATTACACTTCAACAAAACGAATTTGATTTGTATAGAAAAGTTTTCAACTTCATGTACAAAGAGGTTAAAAAGCCTAAAGTTTACGTTTATCTGTACCAAACAACAGAAAGGTTGTTACAGCAAATTAAGCAACGTGGTAGAGATTATGAGCAGAATATTGAACTCTCTTATCTTGAAAAGATTAACAGGGGTTATTTTGACTTTTTAAGGACTTATCCTAAAGAAAATCAACTCATTATAGATGTTAGCGAATTAGATTTTGTTAGTCACGAACGTGATTATGAAACCATTTTAGCAACAATTGAAGATTTTGCCTTATCTAACCTATAGTAATATAAAACACGCAATTTCTTGCGTAAATGAAAAGGATTTCTTTTATTGTACGGGCATATGTGCAACTAACTAACTCAAACTATACTAAAAAACCTGGTCTACGACCAGGTTTTTTTATGCATTTAATTTACTCCAGCAATCCCAAACGACAACACCTACACTCACAGAAATATTCAAAGAATGCTTTGTTCCAAATTGTGGAATTTCAAGCACTTCATCACTTGCAGAAACTACATTCTGTGAAACACCCTTAACTTCATTTCCAAAAATCAAAACCTGCTTCTTAGTTTTAGATGGCAAATACTCATTTAACATTGTTGCGTTTTCCGCCTGCTCTACGGAAATAACGTGATTGCCTTCGTTTTTTAATCGTTCAACCAGCGTTAATGTATCTTGAACATGTTCCCACGCTACACTATCAGTAGAACCTAAGGCCGTTTTATGAATATCTTTATGGGGCGGTGTAGCAGTAATACCGCACAAGTATATTTTTTCTATTAAAAAAGCATCGGCCGTTCTAAAAACCGATCCAATATTGTTCAAACTTCTTATATTATCAAGAACAATTATTATCGGAGATTTATCAGCAAGTTTATAACCTTCTACATCTTTCCTGTCCAGCTCCTCATTTCTTAACTTTCGCATACTTTACTATTCAATTTCATTAGTAATTAATGGTGATAAACTTATCCTCAAATATCAACAATAATGTAAATTTTAGGGATAAAACCATACTTTCGTGAAGGTGCAAAATTAATGAGATAAAGATAAAGTGGCGGATAAAAGCAAGACAAAAAAGGTAACCCCTTTAATGAAGCAGTATAACACCATCAAGAACAAGTATCCTGATGCGTTACTTCTTTTTAGAGTAGGTGATTTCTACGAAACTTTTGGTGAAGATGCAGTAAAAGCATCGCGCATATTAGGCATTATATTAACCAATAGAAATAATGGTGGCGAAAGAACCGAATTAGCCGGTTTCCCTCATCACTCATTAAATACCTATTTACCTAAATTGGTAAAAGCTGGCCAGCGTGTAGCCATATGTGATCAGCTAGAAGACCCTAAACAAACTAAAACCATTGTCAAAAGAGGTGTTACCGAATTGGTAACGCCTGGGGTGGCAATGAACGATGATATATTAAATTCTAAAACGAATAATTTTCTTTGCGCAGTTCATTTTGGAAGAAAGAAAATAGGAATTGCATTTGTAGATATTTCTACCGGTGAGTTTTTAACTTCAGAAGGTAACGAAGAACAAATTGACAAATTATTACAGAATTTTTCTCCAAATGAAGTACTAATTTCTAAAGCACATAAAAAAGAATTTACAGACGTTTTCGGCAAGAACCATCACCTTTTCTATTTAGAAGACTGGGTATTTCAAGAGGATTACGCGCTAGAAAACCTTACCTCTCATTTTAACACCAACACTTTAAAAGGATTTGGTGTAGACCATTTAACTTGTGGCGTCATTGCCTCTGGTGTCGTTTTACACTATTTAGGCGAAACACAGCACCGTCAATTACAGCATATATCAAAACTGCAACGTATTGCAGAAGATGATTATATATGGATGGATAGGTTTACTATAAAAAACCTTGAACTATATCATTCTACAAACGTAAATGCCGTTACACTTTTAGATGTTATCGACAAGACTATCTCTCCTATGGGCGGTAGAATGATAAAAAGATGGTTGGCATTACCCCTTAAAAATCTAGAGAAAATAAAAAGGAGACAGCAAATTGTATCTTTTCTATATAAAGAAGAAGTTGTTCTAGAAAAATTTCAGCATCATATTAAGCAGATGGGAGATTTAGAGCGCCTAATATCTAAAGTTGCTACCGGCAAGGTAAATCCTAAAGAAGTTGTACAATTAAAGAATTCTTTAGAAGCTTTAATTCCTATTAAACAGCTGGCAACCTCTTCTAAAAACGAATCTTTAGCGTTAACTGGCGACCAAATTCAATCTTGCGATTTATTGAGGGCTAAAATAAAGGAAATGCTAAGCGAGGAAGCTCCCGTTAATATTTTAAAAGGTAGCACCATTGCAAAAGGTTTTTCTGAAGAATTAGATGAACTTAGAGGATTAGCTACTTCGGGTAAAAATTATTTGAATAGCATGTTAGAGCGGGAAACTGCTGCAACTGGTATTACATCCCTTAAAATAGCCTCTAACAATGTATTTGGATATTATATAGAAGTTAGAAATACACATAAAGATAAAGTTCCTGATAGCTGGACACGTAAACAAACGCTTGTAAACGCAGAACGCTATATTACTGAAGAACTTAAGGAATATGAAGCTAAAATTCTAGGTGCAGAAGACCGCATATCAACTTTAGAGCAACAGTTGTTCTCTCAATTAGTCGTTTGGATGCAAGAATATATTGCTCCTGTTCAAAATAACGCATACTTGATTGCTCAGTTAGACTGTTTGTGTGGATTTGCTCAATTGGCAAAAGAAAATAACTACAACTGTCCTACTTTAAACGAAACTACAGATCTGGAAATAACCAATGGTAGACATCCGGTTATTGAAAAACAATTGCCTTTAGGTGAACAATATATTGCGAACGATTTACAACTAGATAGGTCCAATCAACAATTTATAATGATCACAGGTCCAAACATGAGTGGTAAGTCGGCCTTATTAAGGCAAACAGCTTTAATTGTGCTTCTTGCTCAAATGGGAAGCTTTGTACCTGCTGAAACTACAAAAATTGGTGTAATAGACAAAATATTTACCCGTGTTGGCGCAAGTGACAATATTTCGATGGGCGAATCAACATTCATGGTTGAAATGAATGAGACCGCATCTATCCTAAACAACCTATCTGAGCGTAGTTTGGTTTTGTTGGACGAAATAGGAAGAGGTACAAGTACATATGACGGTATTTCTATTGCATGGGCAATTTCAGAGTATTTACATGAGCACCCAGCAAGAGCAAAAACAATGTTCGCTACACATTACCATGAGCTAAATGAAATGACAAATACTTTTAACCGTATTAAGAATTTCAATGTTGCCATTAAAGAATTGAAAGACACCGTTCTATTTCTAAGAAAGTTAGTTCCAGGAGGAAGTGAACATAGTTTTGGAATACATGTAGCTAAAATGGCCGGTATGCCACAACAGGTAATTCAAAAAGCCAACAAAATTTTAAAAAAATTAGAAAATAAGCATGTAAGCGAAGAAGTCGGAGACAAACTCAAAGATGATTCTGACGAAATGCAACTAAGTTTTTTCAATTTAGACGACCCTTTATTAGAAGAAATTAAGGAAGAAATCACAAATATGGACATTGACACCCTAACTCCGGTAGAGGCATTGATGAAATTAAATGAGATTAAAAGACTGTTAACCAAGGACAAAAAGGCAACATCATAAAATTTTTATTTTTTTTGTTCATTTTTACTTTGCTCTTTACAGAATTGTATTAAATTTGCACCCGCATCTTTTAAGAGATGCACGTTCATAGATTTGCGAAAATAGCTCAGCTGGTAGAGCGCCACCTTGCCAAGGTGGAGGTCGCGGGTTCGAATCCCGTTTTTCGCTCTGAAATGTTGTTCATCAGCATTTTTTATTTAAAGCCAAGTATGCTCGAGTGGTGGAATTGGTAGACACGCCGGACTTAAAATCCTGTGCTCTTTGGGGCGTGCGGGTTCAAGTCCCGCCTCGAGTACCAAAACCCTTGTTAATCGTAAGATTTTCAAGGGTTTTTTATTTTATTTATTTTCAAATTGAAGTTCTTAGTTATTCATTAACTTTAGTTATCATTACAAATGCATGCTGAAAACTTTACTCAAAATATCCGGCTTACTATTAATAGCATTAATTCTCGTCATATTTGTTTGTAACATAATTATTTCAAGCACTGCTGAAGGACAAACTTACACTAATACAGATACTGTACCCGCCAACCGAGTTGGACTTGTTTTAGGCACTTCTAATCGTTTAACCAACGGTTCTCCAAATCCATATTACACTTACAGAATAAATGCTACAATAGCTCTTTATAAAGCAAGGAAAATTGAATTTGTTCTTGTAAGTGGTGATAATGGAAGTATTTATTACAATGAACCTAATACCATAAAAAAAGATTTAATCAAAGGTGGAATTCCAGAGCATGTAATTTTCTTAGACTATGCCGGCTTTAGAACTTTGGATTCAATGTTTAGAGCCAAATTTGTTTTTGGATTAGATAAAGTTACTGTGATATCCCAAAAATTTCATAATGAAAGAGCAATTTATATTGCTAAACAAAAAGGCCTAAAAGCTATTGGTTTTAACGCCCAAGATATTTCTACCAGTCAAGGACTTAAGGTGCAAATAAGAGAGTATCTAGCTAGAGTTAAGGTCTTTATTGATATGGTACTAAATACGCAACCCAAATTTTATGGCGCAACCATTGAAATAAAGTAATAGAATTAAATAGATTACATTTAAAGGCACCAACCAAACCAAACTATAATGCCGAATATTAAGAAGATACTTAAAAACTTAGGTCCTGGTCTTTTGTTTGCAAGTATGGCCATAGGCACTTCTCATCTTGTGTTATCTACCAAAGCCGGTGCCCAATATGGCTGGTTAATGGTCATTCCTATAATTTTAGCAAATATTCTAAAATACCCTTTTTTTGAATTTGGCGTTCGCTATACCAACGTAACTAATAAAACATTGATAGAAGGCTATCTTAACCGAGGTAAGGGATATCTATATTTTTACGCTATAATTACCTTTATTACAACTTTTACAATACTTGCCGCACTATACACGGTAACCGCTGGTTTATTTATTAATCTTTTTAGCATCGGACACAGTTCTATAGCCACTGTAGCTTTGACTTTATTTTTAATCATCAGTGTTCTTCTGATTTTTGGAAAATATAAATTTTTAGAAATAAGCTTGAAATTTGTAGTCAGTGTTCTTTTCATTGCTTTATTGGCTACTACTGTACTAGTCTTGCTAAAAGGTCCAGTTGACCATGTAGCAAATTTTAAGCCTTCACCAATATTCAATGAAGTAGGCATACTTTTCTTAATAGGATTAATAGGTTGGATGCCAACAAGTGTTGAGGCATCTAGCTGGATTAGCCTATGGAGTATTGAGAAATGGAAAAGTCAAGAAAAGCCAAGTTTAAAAGATTCGTTACAAGAGTTTAATATAGGTTACACTATAACAGCAGTTTTAGCCATATTTTTCATGGTAATAGGTTGGTACACCTTATACGGCACGAATATTCAACTAAGTAATAATGCAGTCAGTTTTGCCGACCAAGTAGTTCGCTTATTCACAGAGCATATAGGCTCATGGGCGTATATTCTTATCGCCGTATCTGCCTTTGCTACAATGTTCAGTACGTGTATGACTGCACATGATGCCTTAGCCAGGGTTAGTTTAGATATAATAGGTCTATTAAAGCCACAACAAAAATGGTTCACTACCAAGGCTGCATTTGCAATAGCTGTGCTTATATTAACTATTATTAATTTTATAGTTATTGCTTCATTCAGTGCTAATATGGGAAATCTAGTTGCTTTAGCAACTTTTGTATCATTCATAGTAGCACCAATTGTGGGCTACATGAATTTAAAGAATGTTACCAGTAATGACCTTGCCCCTAAATTTTGGCCCGGTAAAAAGTTAAAGTTATTGACCTATGCAGGTATTCTATTCTTAACTTGTTTTGCGCTGTATTATTTCTATATAATAATCTTTTAAGCAAGATATTTAAATCTATTATTCTACGACAAACAATGTGCGTTCATTTTGTTTATGAAGAAAATCTAAACAATAGGCCCCATTTTTACAATTGTTTACAATCATTTCTTCACCGTATCCTGTTGCTTCGATAATATTGCTTGAATTAAGACCGTTTTTCAATAGAAAATCTTTTATAGTATCTGCACGTTGCTGAGATAGTTTTTTATTGTAAGAATTACTACCTCTACTATCTGTATGAGATTGTATTCTCAATCTCATTTGTGGAAAACGAACCACTGCATCTACTACCTTATTTAATTCAGCTTCAACTTGTGGGTTTAATGTCGATTTACCTTTATCAAAATAAAACTTGTTTAATTTTAACACAGTTTTCTCTTCAATCTCAGTAACTAAATCTTCCATTTTCGAGAGTCCCATATTATAAGAAGCATTTTGAATCTCTTCCATACCCTCCTCAGAATATGTAGTTGAAAAAATGGAATAACCGTCACTCATAGCTTGAATAGTAATTTGTGACATCCAAGGTACTTCAACCCTAAAACTACCATCTGCAGTAGACGCTACTTCTTTTATAACATCACCTTGTTGATTCAATAACCTTACCTGAGCACCTTTTATTCCTGCTTTATTTTTTAAGTTAACTACCTTTCCTCCAAGAGCAAAAGTTTTTAGTCCAGGATCATTCTTAAAGTTAAAAGCATATAAATCATCTCCACCTTTACCACCTTTTCTGTTGGACGCAAAGAACCCAGACAATCCTGATATTTCATCATTTTTAATAATAAAACCAAAGTCATCTGACGTAGAATTAATCCCCTCTCCTAAATTGACAGGAATTGTAAAAGAATCATTAAGCAACATATTAGCCTTATAAACATCCATACCACCAAAACCGTAGAAAATATCAGACGAAAAATATAAGCTTCCATTGAAAATATAAGGAGCAATTTCGTTACCCGGTGAATTTATTCTTGGACCCAAATTAATTGGAGCAGACATTATTTGTCCATTATTGGTGTATACATAATATAAATCTGTACCACCATAGCTATCATCAAAGTTTGCTGCAAAAAATAGGCGGTCCGTATTATCATCATAGTAAGGATAATAAAATGATGTACTTAAGTCCTTTAGTATAAATCTAAATCTTCCAGTATCAGATAATGTACCTATTGCCAATGAATTTTTTCCATTTTCATCATAACGAAGTTCCCCTTCCTCAGTATTTGAAAGGATGTAAAAAAAGGTAGAAAGTTTATCTGAATAGTATGGCGTAGATTTATGAAAATCAGTAGCAGGTATTTCACTGAAAGTTTCAACATCTACCAACTGATTATTAGAACTTAATCTAGCAAAATAAATATCTAAATATGATTCTCCAGTAGGTTCATATACATTTTTTGTATTTCTACCTCTACTACTGCTAAACAATACTCCATTCTTGTAAAATGCAGGTGAAAAATCTCCTTGCGGACTATTAACAGCCAAATCTCGTATAGTACTATTGTCATTGTTAGAAGGAATTTCTAAAAGACTATAGTTAAACTCTGCATTCTCTAGAAGTTCAGGAGATAACTTGTCAGCTTTTGACCTAAGAAAAGTTTTTACCCGATCTTTCTCTGAGTTCTTAGAAAGACTTTGCAACATTTTATTAAATCTATTGACAGACATGATCGTATCATTCTTATTTACCTTTAAATAAAGCTCAGATGCACTGTCATAGTTACCGGTGCTGAAATAAGAATCTGCAAGATTTAATAACTGATTATTAGTTAATGAATCTTTTTGCATTTCACTTTTATAAGCTGCTATTGCCTTTTCATATTGATAACCATAAAAAAGATTATCGGCTTTCGATTTTTTGTCTTGAGCCGTACTTAGAAATGGTATAAAAACTAGAAATACTATGATTATTTTAAATCTCATTTTAGTTCACTTTAAAAGAATCGAGGCGAATCAATTTGCTTTGGTTTACCTTTTGCATTCTTATCACTATTTCCTTTAGATTTTGATGGTCCTTTTCTTCCTAGATAGAATTTAAGAATAATTTCATGTGATCCATTATTAAATTCACCAAGCAAATTTGTATTATAATCATAAGAATACCCTGCAAACAATTGATTGGATATTTGAAAGCCCGCTAACCCACTAAACGCATTTTCTAAACGATAGGAAACACCCGCAGTAACTACATCAGAAATTAAAAAATTACCCGATAAGTTTACATTGACCGGTGAACCCGATATGGTATTCACCAAAAATGCAGGTTTAAATTTAAGATTTTCCGAAAGCTCAAAAACATAACCCCCAATGAAGTTAAACTGAAGTTTATCTTCTATTATAGATGCAACTTCATCATTATATACACCTTCGGTTAAAAAATTAGGTACAGAAGCTCCTAAATACCAATCTTCTGAATATAAAAAAGCACCGGCACCAACAGTCGGATAGAATTTACTTAACATTTCTTCATTAAGATTTTCACCAGGGTTTTCAAAAGTTCCTTTCGAAAAATCTACATTAAGAAAAGAACCACCGGCATCAATACCAAAAGACAATTTTGTCTCATCAGTTACCATTATTTGATAAGAATAAGATATATCTGCATAGGTTTGGGTTGCCGGACCCAATTCATCATTGACTATATTTAGTCCTAAACCTACTTTTTCATTTTTAAAAGGTAAGTTGGCTCCAAAACGAAAAGTTCTTGGCGCACCAGGAATATCTATCCACTGAGCTCTATACAATCCAGATAACTCAGGCGTTTCTACAGTACCTACGTAAGCTGGGTTAAAACTACCAATATTATACATGTATTGCGTGTACTGCGGTTCTTTCTGTGCAAATGCATTAAAGCTTACCAGAGAAAATAGTACAAGAGCAATAGTATAACTCGATTTATTAAAGTTATAATCCATAATTTATTTTATCTAATAAGCTGTATCCACCCTTTGTCAAGAATTGCGGGCTGATTATTAACACTATAATTCATAATATAAAAATAAGTTCCCTTAGGCACTTCTTTTCCTTTATAAGTTCCGTCCCAAACATCGCTATCGTTTACTTTTTCGGTTTCATAAACAAGATTACCGTAGCGATCGTATATTTTTATCTTATACTGCAAGTTAACTTCTACTTGCGCGCCTGTTTCTGAATCTGTTAACGTTCGATTAATGCGAAGTACCTCATTTTGATTATTTCCATTCGGTGAGAATTGATTGAAAAGGAATCCAGGATCAGCAATACTCTTTGGAATTACCTCAACTTCAACAGTTGCCTCATTGTTAAGTGCATTACTATCTCTTGGGGTTGACCTTACAATATTTGCTGTATTGGTATAAGTACCTACCCCAGGTACTCTAGCCCTAATTCTCAAAGTTGCAGTCTCATCCTTGCTTAAAGTAGGAATGTTCCATTCTCCTGTAGCTTCATCATAAGTTCCATTAAAATCAGATTCGGCTGAGACGAATTCAAATCCGTTTTCAATAAGTATCAAATCATTCACAACAATATCCGTAACCACATCCGATTCAGAAATATTGGTTACTCTAATTACAAACTCAACTTCATCTCCAATCAACACTTTATCTGGTCTAGCTTCTTTTTCTATTCTAAGATCAACGCCTTCTGGCGCCTCCGTATTTAGCGACACAGTAGCTTCGTCGTTTGCAGGGTTATTATCAGTAGGAATAGACTCCAGCAAAGTAGCAGTGTTTGTATACGGTCCTTGTTCGGCTACAATTACAGTAATTGATAGTTCTAGAGACAGACCTGGATTAAGTTCGGCTATATTCCAATTTCCAGAAATCTCATCGTAATCTGCAGAATCTGCAGAAACAAAATCAAAACCTAGTTCTAAAAGATCCCCTACTACAATTGCTCTTGCCGTTCTATCTGACAAGTTGGTAACCAAAATTTTAAATATTATTGTATCACCAACTAATGCATCTACATTGTCAACCGATTTCAATACTTCCAAATCTATTGGATCATCACAATTTGGAGTTGCCACAGGATCACAAGGATCATCTGGATCAGATCCATTTGTTTGTTCGTCCAAATCTGAAATACCATCACCATCAGTATCACAACTACCGTTAAAGCGGTTAGGAATACATGGATTATTATTTGCAGGGTCTTGTTGGTCATTTACACCATCATTATCAGCATCTGCAGTATTAGAATCTAAAGCATCAATGATTCCGTCACCATCTTCATCTAACGGATTATCAATATCATCACCAACTTCTACACCATCTTCAATACCATCACCGTCTGTATCTGGGTCATTAGAATCAGTTCCCAGAACCACTTCTTGACCTCCTAAAAGTCCATCATTATCATCATCAGTCTCGCAATCACTTACATTAATTGTAACATCAACTGTAGGGTTCAAACAAGGTGCTGTAGAATTTGTGGTTGTAAATCTGAAAATATAGGCACCAGAAGTAAGTCCTTCAAAATCTACAACATTGGTAGAACTTAAATCCACACTAGTCTCAGGACCAGATACAAATACCCAAACCCCAGGATCAGCCCCGTTGAGTCTAGTATCTAAATCAATAGACGTAAGTCCGTTTACCGCAACATTACAGATAGAACCATTCTGTGCAGTTCCAGTGGAAGCTTGAGAGCCTATTCTAGCAATTACAGGTTGTCGATCAGTAGTACATTCATTTTCCGTTGCCTCCACGTAATAAGTAGCAGTTGCATTTAAAGAAGGAGTTGTATATGTTTCGCCAGTGGCTATTGGTGTAACTGCTTCAATTGAATCGTACCAATTAACAGAAGCACCATCGCTTGGTTCTACACTTAACAATAACGTTCCTGGTCCACAACGTTCATTATCATTAATGGTAACCAATTGTGGAAGTACGTTACGCACAATTTGAACCTCAATAGTACCACTTGCACAATCATTAGCTGCATCGTAGAAAAAGCCATAATAAGAGGCTGGCAAACTTACATCTTGGGCTTCCGCTACAGTTAAATGTGAATTAGTATTCAATGGATTAGAAACTCTACTCCAAGTTAAAACCGTTCCTGCAGGAGCCGCACTACTCGTAAAATCAAATAAGTTGGCTGAAAAATCATCACCCGCAGCTTCTACACAATAAATATTTGAAACTGACACATCTAAAATTGGCGCCGCAACACAGTTGTCATCATCTTGGATAGTACCTGTTGCCGTTCCGCCATTTACACGTTGTACATTATTTGTAGGTAAGCCTAATTGAATGGTAAATGTTTCTGTATTTTCTAAAATAGCATCGTTAATAACAGGCACAGTTATAGTTCTTGTTTCGTTGGCTGTACCAGTAAAAGTTAACGAACCATTTGTTCCTGTATAATCTATACCACCTCCTATAGCCGTATCATCGAAAAATGAATAAGGTACCGTAGTACCTCCAACAACCGCCAGGTCTAAAACTACATCAAAAACAAGCTCACCAGAAGCATCATCTTCATTTATAGACTCATTAGAAATTGTTAATGTTGCCTGATCATTATCATTAATTTGAACTGTAGCGGTACGTGTACTTGTCGCACCCAGTTCATAACCGGTGCCAGCGGAAAGTGTCAGAATTACGGTTTCAGTTCCTTCTTGAATTTGATCATCTATTGGCAAGATATCGATTTCAGCCTCTTGCTCTCCGGGAGCAATACTTACGGCATTAATATTTATAGTAGTATAATCTGTACTATTGGCAGCAGTACCGGTAATAGCATAATTAACAATAATTGGACTACCAGTATTATTTGGAGCACTTAAACTAACAGTAAATTCTCCAGGAGAAACAGACCCATTACTTTCTGCAGCAGTAGCATCTGATGCCGTAATTCGTGCAACATAACTATCCTCACTTACAATAATTACAGTTGCGCTATCTGGTGTACCAACAGTGTAACCAGCACCCGCGGCAAGTGTTAAAACTACTGTTTCATTACTCTCTATATCAGTATCATTAATAGGTGTTACAACTACAATTCCTGTACTCTGATTATTATTAATAGAAACAGAACCATTTAATGCATTAAAATCCGTATCTGAAGTTGCTGTTCCACTCGTAATATAATTAACAATAATTGCAGACCCTGTATTATTAGTCGCACCTAAATCTACAGTAAAAGAACCTGTGCCTAACGGGCTCTCATTTGCTGTTGCATCTGTTGATGCAATGGAAACTTCAGCAACATTATCATCTATTATGGTAACCGTTGCAGTATCAAGGGTACCTATTGTAAAAGCATTACTATTTACATTTACAAGCTCTATAATTACTGTTTCATCTCCCTCTATCAATAAATCGACATTAGGTATAATATTGATATTTGAAAAGCTTTCACCGTCTTCAATAATCGCACTACCTGAGATTGTATAATCTTGTGCGGCTCCTAGAATTGCCGTACCAGATAAGGTATAATCTACAATTATATCGCCACCTGTATTGTTTATCTCACTTAACTCTATTCTAAAACGACCATTATTACCTGTACCATCTTCATTTGTTTCTGGGCGGTTGGCAATAACTGAAACTTCACCAAAATCATTATCTTCTATATTAATTGTAATCTCGTTATTTACACCTATAAAATAATTAGGTTCATCTTCAACTAACTCAATAGTAATAGTTTCTTCACCTTCAACGAGATTATCATCATCAACCACAATAAATACAGTTGCACTACCAACCCCGGCAAAATTATAATTTATATCAATTTCTTCATCTAACTCTACATAATCGATATTGGATATAGCCGTACTACCAACTAACACATTATATTTAACGGTTACGTTACCATTCCCAAATCCAGGATTAACAACATTAATTCTAAAACTACCAGATACCTCATCTTCTTCAAAAGCATCGCCTATTTTCTCAATAGTTACGTTTTGAGCATTCGCACTCTGCGAAAAAACCCCTAAAAAAAGAAATCCAAAAACGAGTAGAAATTTCTTGAAAGCACTATTAGAAATAGTATTAAACAAACTGTTATATTCTCTTATTTTCATAGCATTCTTTATCATTCCCAAGAATAAGGCTGCAGGATGTTCTAAATCCACAACCAAAAACGAGGGCCTCAATATTACAAAAAAATCAAGGTAAACCTCTCAGAAACAGTTGAAAAAAGGATTTATGGGTTAAATGGTACTATTAAGGAAACAACGCCTAGTCCGTAAGCTCTGGGGATTGTGTTGTAACTGATGGTTCAATTTTTCTTACCAAACCTTGTAATACTTTACCAGGCCCAATTTCCGTAAAAATTGTAGCACCATCTTTTACCATTTGCTGTACACTTTGGGTCCATTTAACTGGAGCTGTTAATTGCAGCATTAAATTCTTTTTAATCTCATCTGCACTATTTACCGCAGTGGTAGGTACATTTTGATAAATAGGGCAGCTAGGCGTAGAAAATGTTGTATTTGCTATGGCTGCAGCTAATTCTTCTCTTGCAGGCTCCATTAAAGGAGAGTGAAAAGCGCCACCTACAGGCAACATTAATGCACGTCTTGCTCCCGCTTCTTTTAATTTTTCACAAGCTTGTTCTACTGAAGCTACCTTTCCAGAGATCACTAATTGACCAGGACAGTTATAATTTGCAGCAACCACAACTCCTTCAGTTTCTGCACATATTTTTTCAACTATGTCATCTTCTAATCCTAAAACAGCAGCCATTGTAGATGGTTTAATCTCACAGGCTTTCTGCATAGCCAATGCTCGTTGCGAAACAAGCTTTAGTCCGTCTTCAAAACTTAAAGTATTATTTGCTACCAGTGCAGAAAATTCTCCTAAAGAGTGACCTGCAACCATATCTGGCTTAAATAAATCTCCCATTACTTTACTCAAAATAACAGAATGTAGGAATATAGCAGGTTGGGTTACTTTAGTTTCTTTTAAACCTTCAGCAGTACCATTGAACATTACCTCGGTAATATTAAATCCTAAAATATCATTTGCCTTTAAAAATAACTCCTTAGCAATAGGGTATTTCTCATATAAATCTAACCCCATTCCAACAAATTGAGCACCTTGCCCAGGAAAAACATACGCGTTCATAACTTTTAGTTTTGGTGGATCAAAAGTACGTATTTTAGCTAGATTGCCATAAGTAATTGACTATTTGAATTTATTCTGAATCTTTAAACCAGCCAGAATACATGGTATACGCTTCGGCAATTCTGTTGATTTCACCAGAACTTAACTCAGGACTAATATCTTTTATTTTCTTAGCGGGCATACCGGCAAATATACTTCCAGATGGCACATGTGTTCCTTTTGTCAATACCGCACCAGCTGCAATAATGCTGTTACTTTCTACAATACAATCATCCATTATAATACTACCCATACCAACCAGCACATTATCATGAATAGTACACCCGTGCACAAGCGCATTATGTCCAATAGAAACATTATTCCCTATCGTTGTTGGTGATTTTAAGTACGTACAGTGAATTACAGCTCCATCTTGCACGTTAACTTTATCTCCCATTTTAATATAATGAACATCTCCACGTAATACAGCATTAAACCACACACTGCATTGTTTTCCCATGCTTACTTCACCAACAATTGTAGCATTTTCAGCAATAAAACAATCTTCCCCAATAATGGGCTCTTTACCTCTAACAGCTTTTATCATTTATAGTCATTAATTAAAATATGATAGGAAATCTTTCTTTTTTGATGCTGAAACCATTACTTCTTTTCCGTTGGACATTACAACGCTCCCTCCTTTTCCTTTTCTGTATTTTACAACTTCATTTACATTTACCAGAAAAGATTTGTGTACCCGTGCAAAAGGATATTCGGTTAAAGCATCTTCAAAATACTTTAACGTTTTACTCACCAAAATCTTCTTATTCAATAAATAGATTTCAGTATAATTATCATCTGCCTTACAATAAAGAATTTCACTTATATTCAATATTTGAAATCCGTCTTGCTGTGGTAATGTCAGCTTACCTTCTACTCCGTTTGCTTTCGTACTAAGCACCTCACCTTCTAAACTAGCTTCTTTTTCACGTACCCCTTCTACATAGTCCACTGCATTTATTAGCTCATCTATATTTATTGGCTTTGTTAAGTAATAAGCCGCATGGTTATTTAGAGCATCTTTAGCGTAGTGATCATATGCTGTTACAAATACAGTTTCAAAAGTTCTATCTGGTAATTGATCAAGTAAATCAAAAGCATTTCCAAAAGGCATTTCAACATCAAGAAACACAAGGTCCAATTCATTATTCTCTATAAGCGCCAAAGCTTCTTTAATAGATGCCGCTTCACCTAATAAATTGACATTAGGGCAATATTTAGATATATAATTTCTTAAAATCTCTCTACTATTAGCTTCATCTTCTACTAAAATTGCTCTTAAACTCATTTTTCTCTTTTTAATATGAAAAGCACTTTTGTGCCGATACCATCAGCTTGCAAATCTGAAATTTTAATATCTACTTTATCTGTATACATATCATTTAAAATAGCGACACGTTTTTTAATAATACCCATTCCTTTAGATTTCTGCTTCCTTTGATTTTGAGTTTTTATTTCTGCCGATTTCTTTCTCCCTATTCCATTATCTGTAATACTAATAATTATAGAATCTACACTGTTCTCTTTTACCGTCACCAACAATTCTCCCTTTTCATCTCTATACCTTAGTCCGTGCCAAATAGCATTTTCAATATAAGGTTGCAATAGCATTGGTGGTATTTGAAATTTAGAAACCTGTACATTTTCATCAACATCTATGCGATAATCGAATTTATCTTCAAATCTTGAATGTTCTAGTTTTATATATAGCTCTAGCTGTTGCAATTCTTTTTCTAACGGAATAAAATCTTCTTCTGAATTCTCGAGCACCGAACGCATTAAGGTTGAAAAATCACTTAAGTATCTATTAGCACTTCGTTCATCGCTTTTAGAAATAAAATTATTTACAGAATTTAGAGCATTGAAAATAAAATGCGGATTCATTTGTGACCTCAACGATTTTAGCGCCAATAAGTTATTAGCTAATTTCTGTTGTTGATTACTACGATAAAAGAAAAATGCCGCCAATAAAGTAAGTAACAGTCCAAATATTAAAGAGTAAATGACCAACTGCTGTCTTTTGTTGCTTTCTTGCACTAATTCTTGCTCAGTTAAAGCTAAGTCGTACTTACTCTGCGATAGTTCTCTCTCCTTCTCTAAACCTGTAAGTCTATTTTGTGCATTTGCAATTTCCCTATTAAAACGAGTTGCCCTAGAAATCTCCTGTTCTTTACGTACATATAGGGAATCTACTAATGCTACATAGTTCTGATACGTATCTAGTGCTTTAGTAAAATCTCCCTTTACCTTATATACTTCAGATAATTTTCTTGTAGCATCTTTTTGTACTACTAAATCATCATCTGAACCTGCTTCAACAATACTTTTTTCTAAAAAAGGAATGGCTTCGTTATACTTATCTTGAGAAATATATGCGTTTGCGATTTTATAATTTATACGTTGTGATGTTATGGTATCCCCAAGCTCTAATTTTTTTACGCCCGTATTAGGTGACTTCAATTTCTTCAGCTCTTCAAGACTACTTTTACGCATCGTAATCTCTTCATTGAACCTACTTTTTGTATTATAAAAATCCGCAACTTTTTCTTTTTCCTGTAATGCTCGTTTAGGTGCTGATTGAGTAGCTAGGTCAAGTGAGTTATCATAATAGGCTTCTGCTTCCATTGGTTGATTACCTAAAGAATACGTATCCGCAATTTTCGAATTAAGATCAATCATTTTTGGAGTCAACTGATTCTTATCTGCAATTAACAAACCTCTATTATACAATTCTATAGCAACAAGATCTTTACCTTCCCCTTTATTGGCATCTCCCAATAATTCATAAAGTAATGCACTTTGGTATGGTGGCATAGATTTGATTTCCAATAACGGATTCAATAAGTATATAGTCTCACTATACCTTGAGGTTAGATTATACGCCCTGGCCAATAGTAAAGAAGTAGCAATGGTCTTATTATTTTCTAAAGCATCCTCATAATTATCAATCGCTAAATCTAGCTGCTTATGGTATTGGTATATCTCCCCTAATTTAGAGAGAGAACGTGCCAGTTCTTTTTTCCTTCCTCTTTTACCTAAAATAGATATGGACTGAGCTACTAAATCAATACTTCTTTCAATATCATCTGCTTTATATTCTTCTGCCGAATCGAGCAATTGTTGATGTTTAATAGATATATCTGGCAATGATTTAGACCTGCTACTTATAGCAGATGATTCAAAATCTTCAACTAGAATTAAAACATCATCATTTTTCTCTACATCATACCTTAACGTCTCAATGTCATCATGTTCTATAATAAGTTGATCTCCAATTCTAGTTTTAATTTCAAATTCCCCAAGCCCGTTGGTTATTACGAAATTCCCCATATCATTAGATATAGATACACCAGATATAGGTCTCCCGCTATTTCTAACCTCTACTCTGCCCTTTAAATTAAACTTTAGGGCATCATTTTGCGATTGGGATTTTACGGTTAACGTACCCAGAAGCAAAAAAAACAATATGTAGTTTAAATAAGTTTTCATCAGTTATGATTACTGTAAACTTAGCTGATTATAATGGTACAAAAAAATACAGAATAACCGAAAATTGCACTTTTAATTGGGAATTTCATTGCTTCACAAACTCTCCGTATTACTTTACTAAGTGAAAAGACCTCTTCACTCATTTTAGTTATTTCTAGAAATTCTTTGCATTTAGTTTAGCATTGAATTTAAAACGAAAAGTATGAAAACTATTAAACAATTTGGATCATTAGGCTTAGCGATGCTAACCTTATCTACAATATCTGCATGCAATATAAGTGATAAAAAAAAGCCTATTGAACTAATTGCACACGCTACGGAAACAACAGTACCGATTAAGGAAAATATTGTTCAAATAGCGCTGTTGTTAGACACTAGTAATAGTATGGACGGGCTACTTAACCAAGCAAAAACTCAATTATGGGAAATTGTAAACGAATTTAGTTTAGCCAAGTGTGGAAATGATACAAGACCAAAATTACAAATTGCGTTATACCAATATGGTAATGACTATCTTTCTGCCGGTGAGGGTTATATTCAGCAAGTGTTAGGTTTCAGCAGTGATTTAGATGAGATTTCCGAAAAATTATTCTCTTTGACAACCAATGGTGGTGAAGAATATTGTGGAAAGGTTCTACAGACTTCTCTACATCAATTACCGTGGAACAAAGATCCAGACTTACTTCGAATGATTTTTATTGCCGGTAATGAACCTTTTGACCAAGGCAGATACAATTATAGAACAGCGCTTGCAAATGCCAATGAAAAAGATGTGGTTGTTAATACTATTTTCTGCGGAAATTATGAATTAGGAATTAGTTCAGATTGGAAAAATGGCGCAGCACTAACAGGTGGTGAGTATATGGCTATTGATCATAACAAAGAGGTTGTGCATATTACCACACCCTATGACGATATTATTATAAAACTAAATTCAAAATTGAATAAAACCTACATATCATATGGATCTATGGGTAAAGCGAAATATATGGCTCAAGCGACACAAGATGAGAATGCATTAGAAATGCAAGAGGCTGTTGCAGTTAAAAGAGCAGTAAGTAAAAGTTCTAGGCTTTACAATAACAAAAAATGGGATTTAGTTGATGCCTATGAAGATGAAGAATTCGAAATAAGTTCTATACAAAATGAAGAACTGCCAGCAGAGTTACAAGGCAAAAGTGAAAAGGAAATAAAGACCTTTGTAGATACAAAGAAAATTGAAAGAGAGCAGATTCAAAAAGAGATACGAGAATACAATACAAAGAGATTAGCCTATATTTCTAAAAACAAAACCAATGATAAATCTGGCGAATTAGAAAATGCTATGATTAAAGCGATAAAAAAGCAAGCTGCTTCTAAAAATTATAGTTGGGAATAATAATCATGAACAAGGTCTGTTCAATTTCGAACAGGCCTTATTAATTTGCCGCTGGGCAATAACAATCATATTTACGTTCTTTTTGTCCAAAATCATACCCAAGGGTAATTTGATGAAAACCACCATTATCAAAACGAATATCTCCCATCTGATAAGAGTAATTATAAGACACCATAAAATTATTAATATTAGCACCTACAATAGGTGTTACTAATTGCAAACGTTGTTCTCCAAAAGATGCATTGTCTTGAAATTGGGCTCCATCAAAACTTCTTCTGTAAGATAATCCACCCCAAATACGACCAAAATCAACATCTTTATACACTTTCGCATTGATGTCCAAACTTTTCTCTTTGGTAAATTCTGTTAATTGAAAAAGTACAGAAGGCTCAAATTGCCATTCACTCCTTCCAAAAACATAACCTGCGGAAACCAAAAATCTTCTAATATTATCTATAACCAACTCATCTGGATTATCTTGTCTATCTCTATAATATAAGTTTCTCTTACTACCTGTTAACGCATTAGTAACAGCAAAATGAGTATAAAACTCTTGATAATTATAAGATACACCTATATCGACATTAGTATAAGATGAACTTAATTTAATACCGGAAACTGCAGGGTCAGGTGTTACAGACCTAAATTCAGTTTCATCTAAACTACTTTGTAGTATTGTTCCACTTAAACCAAATGACAGCTGATTCAATTGTCTAATATCATCGCCTCCCATTCTTAAATGATGGGCATAAGTAAGCTTTAATCCGGTTTGTGAATGGTAACCATTTGCATCATTAAAAAGAATTGCACCAATACCACTTGGAGAATCACCTAATCTAAAATGAGCATTAATAGTTTGCAAACTTGGGGCATCATCAACACCAAACCATTGCTTTCTAGCCGTAGCCCTAACTTTTCCTCCTTCGCCAATACCGGCCATAGATGGAAAAACTAAATAGTAGTTATCTGACAAATAATCAAAATAAACAGGAATACCCTCTTGCGCATTAGATTTTAAACCAATCATAAGCACTGTAAACAATAGAAGTATATGGTATTTCATCTTGGGACTTTAAAACTAAGGTTTAGTTTCACTAATATAAAGTGTATAACGAGTTAACCTCAACATTATTATGTAGGTGCAAACTAAGATTTCCTTTGTATTTTTACACAAAATTTTTGAGAAATGAAAGAGTATTCAATTACGGTCGTTAAGACCAATAACCCCAATATATTAAAGTTCGAAACTAATCATCTATTAGTTCAACGTAAGAATTACGAATTCAAGAATATTGATGAAGCCCATAACTCTCCTTTAGCACAGCAATTATTCTATTTGCCATTTATTAAAACAGTATACATTTCTGGTGATTTTATTGGTTTAGAACGTTACGATATCGTTCAATGGGAAGATGTAAAAGACGAGGTTGCACAACAATTGGTAGAATATCTAAATTCTGGAGAAACCATTGTTATTGAACAAGATATGGATAAACCAATTCCAGTAACAGTATATGCCGAGGTTACACCTAACCCTTCTACAATGAAATTTGTTGCCAGTAAAAAAATTGTTGGATCTGCGTTCGAGTTTAAGAATATTGATGAAGCAAGAGATTCTAAATTAGCTATGGAGTTGTTTCAGTTTCCATTTGTAAAGCAAGTGTTTATAGATGAAAATTATGTTTCAGTATCTAAATATGAAGTAGCAGAGTGGGATGATATTAATATTGAAATACGTGAAGTAATCAGAAACTTCATTGCTGCCGGTAAAGAGATTGTTGCAGATAACGCAAAATCTATTGGTGCCGAAGCACAAGTATCTGAAACCGTTACCGCAGAAAGTACTGTTGAGCTTGACGAAACTTCACAAGAAATTGTTGATATATTAGAAGAATATGTAAAACCAGCGGTTGCAAGTGATGGTGGTAACATTATGTTTAAATCATATGATGCCGAAAGCAAAACTGTAAATGTAATTTTACAAGGTGCATGTAGCGGTTGTCCATCTTCCACATTTACCTTAAAGAATGGTATAGAAACCATGCTTAAAAATATGATGGGAGACAAAGTAAATGAGGTTGTTGCTATTAACGGCTAATTAAAAATTGAAATGAATTAAACATTGCCTTCAATTTTTGTAACTTGTAGTAAATCTAAAAATCATTAATTATGGCAGTTTTAAAAGTAATCGAAATATTAGCAAATTCTGATAATGGATGGGAAGACGCAGCTAAAAAAGCAGTTTCAGAAGCATCTAAATCAGTAAAAAATATTAAATCGGTTTACATCAACGAGCAAAGTGCTACCGTTGAAGATGGAAAAATCAAAAATTACAGAGTAAATGTTAAAATCACTTTTGAAGTGAAATAACAATTATTCACAAATATTAAAAGCGCCTTTGGGCGCTTTTTTTTGTCCTAATACTAATAACTATTCTATGTCAACCCCACATAAACATACCAACAGTTTAATTAAAGAAAGTAGTCCGTATTTATTACAACATGCTCACAACCCAGTTAATTGGGAAGCTTGGAACACAGAAGCACTTCAACAAGCCAAAGAGGAGCAAAAGCTAATATTAATTAGTATAGGATATGCTGCCTGCCATTGGTGCCATGTTATGGAACACGAATGTTTTGAAGATGAGGAAGTTGCAGAGACTATGAATTCTCATTTCATAAATATTAAGGTAGATAGAGAAGAGAGACCAGATATTGACCATATCTACATGGACGCTTTGCAAATGATGACTGGTAGTGGAGGATGGCCATTAAATATATTAGCTCTACCTGACGGTAGGCCTTTTTGGGGTGCCACATTTGTAAAAAAACAAGAATGGATACAGGTATTAAATCAACTTCAGCAGCTTTATATAGAAGACCCAAACAAAATTATTGGCTACGCCGAGAATATGGCCAATGGGCTTAAAGAAATAAACGCAATTACTTTTGATGATAGTCATGATTTAATCATAACATCGGAAATAGATGAATTGGTGAAAGACTGGTCTAACTATTTTGATACTTTTTTAGGAGGCTACAAGCGAGCTCCTAAGTTTATGATGCCAACAAACCTTAATTTCTTATTACACTATTCGCATTCAAAACAAGATGAAGGTGTTGCAGAATATGTGAATACAACTTTAAAACGAATGGCATGGGGAGGTATATTTGATCATGTCGGTGGGGGTTTTTCAAGGTATTCCGTAGATACAAAGTGGCATGTTCCCCACTTTGAAAAAATGTTATATGACAACGGATTGCTTATAAGTCTGTATTCCAAAGCATTTGCCGATACTAAAAATGAACTTTATAAAGGTGTTGTAGAAAAAAGTATTGATTTCTTAAAAGAGGAACTTTTAGATAAAAGTAACGGGTTCTATTCTTCTTTAGATGCAGACAGTCTTAACGAGCATAATAAATTAGTAGAAGGGGCTTTTTATGTTTGGAAAGAAAATGAACTTAAAGAATTATTAAAAGAAGATTACCCTGTCTTTAGTGAATACTTCAGCATAAATTCTTATGGGTATTGGGAAGAAGAAAACTATGTTCTTATTAGAGATTCAGAAGCTTTAGACATTGCAATGAACCACTCTATTACTAAAATAGAATTACAGCAAACTATAGCTAATTGTCTAAGTTTATTGAAGAGTGAAAGAGAGAAAAGAAATAAACCTAGATTAGATGATAAGATTTTAACCTCTTGGAACGGATTAGCATTAAAGGGACTTACAGATGCCTACAAATATTTAGAAAATGAAACTTATTTAGAATTAGCGTTAAAAAACGCACACTTCATTATCAAAAATATGATGACCGAAGATGGTGGTCTTTACAGAAATTTTAAAAATGGAAAAAGTACTATAAACGGATTCTTAGAAGATTACTCCTCTACCATTGATGCTTTTTTAGGGCTCTATGAAATATCTTTCGATGAACAATGGCTTGAGCAGAGTTTACAATTGACTAAGTATGCTATTGATAATTTTTCTGATGATACAACGGGACTCTTCTATTTCACGTCAAATAAGGAAGACGATCTTATTAGAAGAACTTTAGAGGTAGCCGATAATGTAATTCCTTCTTCCAATTCAATGATGGCTCACAATCTTCATAAACTTTCTAAATATTTCCCCGAAGATAATCTTGATATTAGGTTGGACAAAATGATGAAAACAATGAAACCTTCAGTCATTGAAAATCCTCAAAATCATGCTAATTGGCTTCACCTTGCGTTACTTATGAATCAAAAATTCTTTGAAGTGGTCTCTATCGGTGAAAATTATGAACCCATATGCAAAACCCTTATGAAGAACTATCTTCCAAACGTTATATTTGCTGCTTCAAATGCTAAAACCAGCAACCTACCTCTTTTAATGAATAGGTATGTAATGAACAAGACACTAATTTACGTTTGTAATCACGGTAGCTGTCAAATGCCCGTGGAAGAACCAAGCAAAGTATTAAACCTTGTTGAAACAGTGATTTAATCATTGTTTAAAATCCTATTATTATCAAGTAAGTAGTTAGAGGTTAAGCCGAAAGAAAAAATTATATGTTAGATAAAATAACAAATCTGCAAGAACATGCAGATAATGCAATTGCCTGGTTATGGGCTGTTTTACCCAGTGTGTTATGGGCAATATTTCTTTTAATTGCCGGAACGTATTTAATACGATTCATCAATAAAATGATTCGCAAGTTTTTTGCTAAAAAAGACTATGATTTAGCACTAGAGACATTTTTACAAAGCTTTATTAGTATTGCTTTAAAAATTATATTATTTGTATTGGTTATTACCCAATTGGGAGTTCAAACAACTTCTTTAGTCGCTATACTTGCATCTGCAGGTTTAGCTATAGGTTTAGCACTACAAGGTTCATTGGCTAATTTTGCCGGTGGTGTACTTATCCTTTTATTTAAGCCTTTTAAAATAGGGGATTTTATATCTGCACAGGGTGTAGATGGAACGGTAAGGGAAATATCTATTTTCACTACTAAAGTAAGCACCTTTGGAAATCAAATAGCTATTATACCAAATGGTCAACTATCCAATAACACTATAACTAATTATAACGCATTAGATACAAGAAGAGATAAAATTGATGTTGGTATAGGTTACGGTTCTAACATAAAACAAGCCAAAGAAATATTATTAGCTATTTGCGCTGAACGCGAAACAATTTTAAAGGCTCCTGAACCAGAAGTATATGTAGGTGAATTAGGAGATAGTTCAGTAAATCTAACCCTTCGTTTTTGGGCGAACAATCCCGATTTTTGGGCTGCACATTTCTATGTGATGGAAGAAATTAAGTACAGATTTGATGCTGCAGGAATTGAAATACCATTCCCACAACGAGTAATTACACAAATGAAAGTCAATTAAATCATCTTACTGAATTAAAAAAGCCCTTGATTACTCAAGGGCTTTTTTAATATTTATTATTTAGATTTCTTAGTTTGAAGCACAAAGTCTTTCAAATAATAAGGCTCAAAATAAGCTACATCTTCAAAATCATTTAGTTGATACTTATTTGAAGAAATGAAAGCCATTTCTTTTGCAGAAGGTACAATCTCGCAATGATATGTTATTGTATCATCCGGAAAAAGCTCTTTTATCTTCTCCGCTCCACTTCCTAAAAAATGAACGTGCTTAGCATTTATATATTCTTGAAAAGAGCTCTCTTCTATTATCTCTGCCTTTGTTTCTCTAATCTCACTTAATTCAGCATCGAACACTGCAGAATACACCTCCATACGTCTAGCATCCAACACCGGAATCAAAACTTCATTTTCTTTAATCTGAATTTGAGATGCCATGCTTTTTAATGTAGCAACAGAAATCAATGGAATGCCTAAAGCGTAACATAAGCCCTTAGCCGCTGAAACTCCAATTCTTAACCCAGTATAAGAACCCGGACCTTTACTAACCGCTACGGCTTCTAAATCTTGCATTTGAACAGATGCCTCCTGCATTACTTCTTCTATAAAAATATGAAGTTTTTCTGCATGCGAATAGTTCGCTGAATTTAATTCCCTAATCGCAAGAATTTCTCCGTCCTTAGCGACGCAAACCGAACAATTTGTAGATGATGTTTCTAAATTCAATATTAAGCCCATAGTGCAAAGGTATTACTTACTACAAAATGAAAAAGCCTGTAACGATAAAATGTTACAGGCTTTTATATTTCTATATTTAATCTATTCTAATGAAATAGGAATCCCAAAATAAAATTCCAATATTTTTAGTCTAAAGATATAATCATACTTAGCACGAATTAAATCTGCTTCAGCATTATCTACAAGTGATTGTGATTGGCTGAATTCAAATGCATTCATTAATCCTACATCGTAACGTTCTTTTGAATACTGATAAGCAAGCGTTCTGGCTTCCAATGTTTTTTCCGCGGCCTGAAATGCCTTGAAAAAATTGGTCACATTCACATAGGCTTGGTTAACATCCGTCTCTAACTGCAACTTTGTTCTTTCATACTCGATCTGCGCTATGTCAATACTAATTTGCGACCGTTTTATATTATTTCTAACACTCCATCCGTTAAAAATCGGAATACTCATTTGTGCCCCGTAAGATATACCATCATTGATATATAATTGATCTTTAAATGGAATTGCTTCTCCTGTAAATGGATCATTGTTTTGATCAGAATATCGAGTATTATAATTAATAAACGCACCTACAGATGGGTACTTGGCACCTTTTGCAATTTCTAAGTCCTTTTGAGCCAATTCTACCCCTGTCAAGGCAAATTGTATATCATTTCTAAAAGTCAACGCTTTATCAAAAATAACCTTGGCAGAATTATTCAATATATCCGATGGAGGAATATCGAACTCTTCTTCTGCGATATCAAAATTTTCATAGTCCGTTATACTCAGTAATTGTGCTAAACTAATTTTTGAAATCAAGATTAAATTCTGGGCATTTATCATTTGCTGTTCTTGAGTTGCAGCTGTAGCTTCTATCTGTAATAAATCTCCGCTAGGTAAAACACCAGAATCTACCAAGTCTTGAGTACGCTTTAAATCTTGTTCTGTAATAGCTAATTGCGCTTTAAAAACTTTTAAAGATTCTTTATTTGCTAATACGTTTAAGTATGCATTTGCTACACTTAACTTAATATCATCTTTACTATCATCTAATCTATACTGACTACTAATTGCAGTTAATTTAGCCCTTTCAATTCTATTATAATTTTGAAGACCATCAAAAAGAGTAACAGATGACGTCATACTTCCTGATGCAGAAAAAATAGTTGCCGAAACCAAATTGTTGGTGGTAGGATCCAATGCAAGTCCCGTATTTGCAGATGCACTTAATGAACTATTTAAACTTGGCAACAATGCTCCTATTGCATCAGATTTATCTAATGCAGCATTTTCTAAATCCAACTCAAACTGCTTAACGGTAAGGTTGTTCTCTACAGCATAATATACACACTCTTCTAGTGTCCATTTCTTTTGTTGTGCCATACCTACTACAACAGAAAATATCAGTAGTAATCCTGTGATTTTTACTTTCATTTTATTCTTTTTTAAACCAACCCAACTAAAGGTTGATCGATTCGTTTTTTGATTTGATTGATTTTCTTAATCTTCGTTTGGACCGTTATCTTCACTTTTGGCCTCTAACTTGTTCCATATTTTTATTTTGGAATTCTCATCAATTCCTGAAACAATTTCAACATCTATACCATCACTTACACCAAGAACAAGCTCTCTCTTTTCAAACTCGTTTTCACCAGTTTCTACTTCAACGTAAGGTTTATTGGTTTCTTTATCAAACTGCAATAAGGCTTCTTTAATTGAAAGCACATCTTTCTTTTCTTCTAATACAATAGATGCATTCGCACTATAACCAGCTCTAATATTAGTACTATCAGAAACTACCATATCACCTTCAATTTTGAATTGTACAGCGCCTTCTTCTTCAACACCTTTAGGAGCAATGAATTTTAATTTAGCATTGAATTTTTCATCTTGTAAAGCACCCATGCTAATTTCCAAAGGCATCCCTACTTTTAATTTACCAACTTCAGCCTCATCAACTTCGCCTTCAAAAATCATTTTAGACATATCAGCAATAAAGGCGATTGTAGTACCATCGTTAAAGTTGTTACTTTCAATAACCTGATCACCGACTTCTACAGGAATTTCTAACAACGTACCAGTCACCGTAGCCCTAATATTTGTATTGGCACTAGAAGAACCACCAGCAGAACCTACTCTAATAATTTGATAGTCTGCTTGAGCATTTTGCAATTCTTGCGTTGCCTGGTCAAATCTTAGTTGCAAGGCATTGAAATCTTGACTGGATATTACACCCTTATCAAAAAGTGTTTTGTTACGGTCATATTCAATTTTAGTATTGCTTAAAGAGATTTTAGCATTGTTAACCCTACCTCTAGCCTGATTTAGAGATTGCTCATTAGGTACTACTTTAATAGTTGCTATTAAATCCCCAGCTTTTACTTGAACACCCTCTTCTAAATATACTTTTTGGATGATACCTGAAATTTGAGGTTTAATTTCAATTTCGTCTTGCGGAATTACCTTTCCGGTAACAACTACCTTATTGGTAATATCTCTTTTTACAACTGTTTCAGTTTCATATGTTTTTAAAGGAGTGCTATTCTTCTTTAAAAAATAGACTACTGCAGCCAGTATTCCTAAAACTGCTATTCCTATTAATACGTACTTTACATACTTGTTCATGCTCAACTATTTGATTGTTATTTATTCTTTGTTGTTTGGTCTGTTACTCTTCTCTTAATGCGTCAATTGGTTTTATTCTAATAGCCCTATTTGCCGGTATTAATCCTATTAATACACTAAGACCTACCATTAGAATAAAAGACACTAAAAATTGTGGTATGCTTATCATTAAATTATAAAATGGCATATCGCTATTATCACCTATTAAGTTATTTGCTATTGCCAAAAACCCTACTGCGATTGCAAAACCGACAAAACCGGCAAACACAGTAATTACTATAGATTCTAAAACTATTTGTCTTTTTACCACTTTTGGAGTTGCCCCCAAGGCACGTCTTATGCCTATTTCTTTTGTACGTTCTTTTACTGTAATCAATAGAATATTACTAATGGCAATTACACCTGCCAATAACGTAAGTATGCCTACAAAAAATGAAACACCTTGCAGTACTCCCGTAAAAGCTTTGACATTATTAAACACTTCAGACATATCGAAACTACCAATAGCGCGTTCGTCTATTGGGTTGATATCGTACTTATTCTTCAATAAGCGTTTTATTTGACTTTCAACGACTGGCACTTTTGCATCTGATTTTACCGAAATTGCCATCCACCCCATTCTATCACCTGACCCAAATGCTTTTTGAAATGTTGAAAAAGGAATATAGACGGAATTTTCACCATCAATGTTAATGTTTTGATTAGGCTTATAAATACCAACAATATTAAAGAATACACCGTTTATACGAACATCTTCACCTATTGCCTTTTCCCCTTTTTCAAATAGTAGCTTATACGTCTCTTCCCCAATAACACAAACCTTCTTAGACTCGGTCATATCATTTTCATTAAGAAACCGACCTTCTACCAGTTTCTTTTTCATGATTTCATCTATATTGGGATAATCTCCATATACCGCAGAACCACTAGTTAAACCATTTCTATAAACAGTAACCACGCCCCTATGACTACCAAGTTCTATTCTTGGCGCTAGCACTTCAATTTCAGGTATCTGTTCTTTAAGTATAGTTGCGTCTTCTAATTTAAATTGAATTCTACGCCCTCTTTCAAAGCCCTTATATGGTTCTGATGTGCTTTGGCTCCACACAAATAAACTATTAGAAGCTGTACCCGCAAATATCTTTTGAAAACCATTACTCATTCCGTTTGCACCACCTAATAGCAATACTAAAATTATCATAGCAATGATAACCCCTAACATTGTTAAAAACGTTCGAAACAAGTTCTTACCCAATGTGGCAAAAATCTCAGACCATAAATCCCTATCTAATATCCACATATTATTTATCGCTTAATGCTACAATTGGTTTCACTCTTGCCGCTTTCATTGCAGGAATTAATCCTGCCAATACACCAGCCACTATTAATATAATTGTAGCCGTTACCACAATTGACATACTTACCGAAGGATTTGCAAATGCACCAGTTTTAATATTAGGTCCAACAATTGCCAGTAATCCCGTTGCAATGCCCAACCCTATAAATCCGGATAAAGCCGTAATAAAAACCGATTCAAACAAAACCAATTTAATAATGGACCATGGCTCAGCACCCAAAGCTTTACGAACTCCTATTTCTTTAGTACGCTCTTTAATGATAAACACCATAATATTACCGATACCGACAATACCAGATAGTAATATTAAAAGTCCCACTATAATTACTGCGATATCTAAACCACCTGTAAAGTTGCTGATATCTTCAAAAACCTCTGCGTAGTTAAAGATTCTAATTCCTGATTGATCCTTAGGAGCAATTTTAAAACGCCTTCTAAAAACATTTTCTAATCTATCTGAAAAAGCAAGTGCTTCTGTTAAGTCATAATTAGGATTATAGGTCAATGCAATTTGATCAATATGATTTGTTTGACCGTACATCTTTTGATACGTACTTGTTGGCGCATAGATATTGCGCTCCGCGTTATCATCCCCATCATCTGTAAAAACACCAATGACCCTAAAAGGCAATCCATTGAATTCAACGAATTTGCCAATGGCGTCCTCATTCTTAAACAAATCCTCTTCTACTTTTCTACCTATAACGGCAACTTTAGAGGCATTTAAAAGATCGTTGGTATTAATGAAACGCCCTTTATTTACAATAGTCTTTTCAATTGCCTGGTGATCAGGATATACAGCTTGAATGTTATAACTACCTGTTTCGCTCTTATAACGTGCAGATGTATTTTGGTATACCCTAGGACTTATATATTCTACATCATTTGGAAAACTTCTTTTGATGTATTCAATATCATCATTCGTCATTTGAATTCTCCGTCCAGCTTCAAATCCACCATAGGCTAATGATGTAGTTCCAGTTCTTACGAAAATAGAGTTCGTAGCATCATCGCTAAATTGTAGTGTAAAACCATTCTGCATTCCTTTTACAGATGCCAACAGCAATACTAAAATAAATATACCCCAACCTACCGAAAACCCGGTAAGAAAAGTTCTAAGCTTATTATTGCTTATACTGTGATATATTTCTTGCCAAATGTCTCTATCAAACATATTGTTCGGCTCTTACTTGTTCTATTTTCTTATCCTCTATAATTACCCCATCCTTTAAATGAACAATACGCTTACACATATCGGCAATATCAGGTTCGTGAGTAACTATCAAAATAGTATTACCAGCATCATTGATTTTCTGAATCAAGTCCATAACCTCATAAGAAGTTTTACTGTCTAAAGCACCTGTTGGTTCATCTGCCAATAAAACTTTAGGCTCTGCCGCCAATGCTCTTGCTATTGCGACACGTTGTTTTTGACCACCAGAAAGCTCGCTAGGTAAATGACCTGCCCATTCTTTAAGACCTACTTGTTCTAAATATTTAAGTGCTTTTTCTTGACGTTCCTTTCTTGGTACTTTTTGGTAGTACAGCGGTAATGCAACATTTTCGGCTGCACTTTTATAATTGATAAGGTTGAATGATTGAAAAACAAAACCTAAGAACTTATTTCTATATCGCGCGGCTTTTGTTTCATTTAAATCCTTAATAGGCACATTATCTAAAATATACTCTCCAGAATCAGAACTATCCAACATTCCTAAAATATTTAGTAAGGTAGATTTACCAGAACCAGAAGAGCCCATAATAGCTACTAATTCGCCCTCCTCAACATTAAAATTTATTCCTTTAAGAACGTGAAGTGAATTCTTGCCCATTTTATAGGACTTGTGAAGATCTTTGATTTGAATCATGTTGGTTGTTGTTTTGAACAATTTTTACACTGCCTATTCATTAGACTACCTAGTGTATTATTTGTTACATCAATTGATTTATTTTTTTACTTTATTCATTCTCAGCAAGCTCATCGGGCTTTACCTCATTCCATACCTTTATTCTATCCCCCTCTGTTACTCCAGATTTTATCTGTACATGAATACCGTCACTTATCCCCAACTCAATATCCCTTCTTTCAAATTCTTGATCACCAGTTGCAATTTCTACGAATGGTTTTTTAGTTTTATCATCGAATTGCACCAAAGCTTCTTTCACAGCTAAAACGCTATCTGCACGAGCTAAAATTATAGATGCATTTGCACTTAAACCTGCTCTAATGAATACGGAGTCTTGTTTCTTAAGCGTCCCTTTTATTTCAAACTGTATAGCTCCATTTTCTTCATTTCCTTTAGGCGCTATATAATCTAATACAGCATCGAACACTTTATCTTCAATGGCACCAACGGTAATTTCTAGCGGAAGATTTTCTTTGATTTTTCCAACTTCAGATTCATCAACCTTACCTTCAAAAATCATTTTATCAACATCGGCTATAGCTGCAATGGTTGTGCCTTCATTAAAATTGTTACTTTCTATGACCTGATTACCTACTTCAACAGGGACTTCTAAGACCATACCACTAACAGTAGCTCTAATTTGTGTATTTGCAGCATTACCAAAACCAGAGGTAGTACCCGTTTTTACAATATCATATCTTTTATTGGCGGCTGCATAAGATTGCTTAGACTGGTCATAGCTTAATTGTGCACGCTCTAAATCTACTTTAGAAATTACCCCTTTGGTAAACAATCCTTTTTGACGATCTAAATTACGTAATTGATCATCTAGGTTTATTTTAGCTTCATTAATATTATTCCTGGCATCATTTAAAGAGCTTAGATTTGGAACTACTTTAATGGTACAAAGCAAATCGCCAGATTTTACATAGTCGCCGCCTTCCACAAAAATTTTCTCTATAACTCCAGATATATTTGGTTTTATAAGCACTTCTTCTAATGGTAGAATACTACCCGTAGCCATGGTTTTTTTAATAATGGTCTGCTTAGAAGGTTCTTCTGTTTGATACACCACTGGGTCTTCTGCATTTTTTGAATACAAATAAAACATAGAGCCGCCAAAGGCAAGCACTATAATAAGCAGGATAATAATTGTTGTTGACTTTTTCATTTTTTGATTGGTTATATTTTGATGATAATTTTATTCTGTTCTTAAAGCTTCAATTGGTCTTATTTTGATGGCACTCTGGGCAGGTATAAACCCCGCTAACAATCCAGAGAATATTAAAATGACCAACGCACTCACTACCACACCTAAGCTTACACTTGGGTTTATAAACATATCTACCGGACCTACGGAATCAAGTACTGCATTTACGCCGTAAATAAATGCCGCTCCAAAAATTATCCCGATCATTCCTGAAATAATGGTTAGAAAAATAGACTCCATCAATATTTGCTTTTTAATTGACCAAGGCGCTTCACCTAAAGCCCTTCGAATACCAATTTCTTTAGTCCGTTCTTTAATGACAATTAGCATAATGTTGCTCACCCCAATAATACCGGATAACAAAACGAGTACACCTACAAAATAAGCTACCCATCTTAGTGCACCGAACAAACTCTCTACACGATTAAACTGTTCATACAAATCAAAATACCCAACGGCACGTTTATCGTCTGGATGAATTTTTCTATTCTCTTTGACCACCCCAACAATTTTCTCTTTTAGCTCAGAAATAGAACTACCATCATTGGCAGTAATTGCCATCCAACCAACATCGTTACCCATATTAAAAGCCTGAGAAAAAGCTGTAAACGGAACATAGATTTCTTTTTGACCCTCTTCCCCGCCGCCACTATCTTTTTTCTGATACGTACCAACCACCATAAAATTCACACCTTGAATTTTTATATAAGTCCCTATTACTGTTTCACCCTGGTCGTACAATTCATTTTGCACACCATCTCCAATGACTGCTATTTTTCTTTTGTCTTCAATATCATTTTGATTAACAAACCTGCCAGAAGTAATGGTCATTGGTTCTTGCCTTATTATTTCAGGATAATCGCCATAAACATTAAACGCACCTGTTTTTAGACCACGTACCACATTATTACCACTCCCAAAACCACCTAGCTGATTTCTTGGGGAAATAAAACGTAGGTTAGGAACCTTATCATTGATAGCCTGTACATCTTCAAGCTTGAAACTAAAACGTCTTCCCTTAGGCAACCCCTTGTATGATATTGTTGTATTTCTTGACCACATGAACATGGTATTCGTAGCTATGTCACCAAAATCTGCACGAATTCCATTCTCCAAACCTTTACCCGCAGCAAGAAGTATAATTAGAATAAATATGCCCCAACCCACCCCAAAAGAAGTAGCCAATGTCCTAAAAACATTACTAGACAAAACTTCTAATATTTCTTTCCAACGGTCTCTATTGAACATGGCTATTTATTAATTATTCTTTAAATTTATTCGTCTTTAAGCGCTTCTATAACATGAATTTTTGCTGCTCGCCAAGCTGGGAAAAATCCTGCTATGGCTCCAGCAAAAATTAATACGAATACCGTTGTTATTGCTACATTAAAGTTTACAGAAGGATTCAACACATAATCCACTTCTACATGTGGACCTACAATTTCCAACAGCCCCATACTTAAAATAAGACCTGAAAAACCTGCAATGGCAGTTATAAAAATGGCTTCGTGCAAAATCATACCAACAATAGACCATGGCTTTGCCCCTAAAGCTTTACGAATACCTATTTCTCTTGTACGTTCTTTAACCACAATGAGCATTATATTACTTACCCCTACAATACCGGCAATTATGGTACACACACCTACAAACCAAAAGAAGAACTTAATACCACCCATTAAGGCATAAAAACGTTTAGCCTCTTCCAAAGGGTTATATACTTGTATGGCACTTGTATCATCTGGTGCAACCGTATGCACTTTCTGCAAGTACGACTTTAGGTCATTTTTAAATTTAATGGATTGCGCAACTGCAGTTTCAAAATCTTCTACAGGAGGTAATGTGTAGGAAAGATTATTTAAATGATCTGCACCGTTAAAAACTTGTTGTGCGGTAGTAACAGGAATATAGATACGATCTTCTTCACGTTCTCCTCCTATATCGCCATATATACCAACAATTTTAAAAGGAATGCCAGATAGGTCTAAAAACTCCCCAATAGGGCTATCTAGTTCTTGAAATACTTCTCTATTTATCTTATTACTGATAATAGCCACCTTAGCCTTAGAATCTATGTCTTGTAGATTTAAGAATCTACCTTCGGTCATAAACTCATTTTCAATAAACTGAAAATCGCCAGATACTCCTTGAACATTATAAGCCAAAGATTCACTACCGTAATTAACAAAAACATCTCTTACGAATAACCGAGGGGATTTGTTTTCTATTTGGTCTTCAAATAATACATTGGCAATTTCAAAGTTTTCATTTCTGAATTGAATAGGTCTACCAGGGTTCATACCCTTAAACTCTTTAGTTGTTACTCCCGGCCAAACCCAAACACTCGTAGCTGCATCTTGTTCAAATTCTTTGGCTATACCATTTTGCATGCCTTGACCAAAACCTAATAAAATGACTAGAATGAAAATTCCTGAAGCGACTGATAGTCCAGTCAAAAACGTTCGTAACTTATTCTTGCGAATAGTATCGAATATTTCTTGCCAACGTTCTAAGTCGAACATAAGATTGATTGATTAGATTGATTGATTGATGAATGCAATACAAGTACTACACAATCATAAGACTAACCAAACGGAAGAATGTTACACTATTTGAAGAAAAAAATAATAGAAAGAGAATTAAGCCCTCATTTTTCTATAGATAAAATAGAAAAGACCAGCTACCAAAATATAAGGTACCGCCATTAAATAAACTATACCATTATTAATACCTTCTGCTGCTTTACCAGAAGATTCACTTTCTAATACAGCTCTACACATAGCGCATTGTGCATCAGCATCAAAAGGAATCAATAATATCAAAATCAATAAAATTAATAATGTTCGTTTAGTATACATAATAGGGAGATATCATTAAATAAACTACAACACCGGTTACCGCAACATAAAGCCAAACAGGAAAAGTATATTTAGCCAACGCCCTGTGATCTTCAAATTTCTTTAAATATGCCATTGCATAAGTTCTTAGCACTAAAGGAATTAATGCTATTGATAAGACAATATGAGTAATTAGAATAAAGAAGTAAACATACCGTACTACACCTTCACCACCATAACTCGTAGAATCAGAAGTCATATGATAAGCGATATACATCACTAGAAACAATAAAGACAATACTATATTGGTGGTCATTAAATTCTGATGTAGTTTTTCTTTTCCATTTTTTATAGCCCAAACCGCAACTAATAACAACACAGCTGTAAGCCCATTTATAGCAGCATAAATAGGAGGTAAAAACGACAAAGGTTCTACATTAGGTAATTTTACTCCAAAGAGAATTGCCACAACAATAGGGATGATTATAGATACCACCGCTATTAACTTATTAAATTTCCGCTCGTCCTTTACATTCCCTTGCATACCTAAACTCTTATTCTTCCAACAATTTTTTAATATCCTCTTTTAAAATACCTATCTCTTCGGTTTCCCCTTGATCATTTGCTCCTTTTTCTTCTAAAATAGCTCCACGATAATAAACGATAGGGTTTCCAAACTCATCTATTCTTGAACGTAAATAACCATCTTTATCTACTAAGGCAAACAACCCTGAGTGTTCAAATCCGCCAGGTACATCTGGCATTTCCGCTGCGAAAATATTGAAACCCGCATTTGCTAATTGATAAATAGAATCATGATCACCCGTCATTAGATTCCAATTTTCATTATTAACTTCATACTTTTCAACATACACCCTTAGAACTGCAGGTGTATCAAAATCAGGAGTAATACTAAAAGAAGCAATTGCAAAATCCTTTTCACCTATAAAATGATTTTGCACACTTACCAAATTGGTAGTCATTACAGGACAAATACTAGGACATCTTGTAAAAAAGAAATCTACCACATAGACTTTTCCTAGATAGTCTTTATCAGAAACCAACACACTATCTTGATTAATAAATTCAAATGAAGGTACTTTTCGTCGCTTACCATCTAATAAAATATAAGCTAATTTCTGACTACTGGTAGCGTTAGAATTATTTAAACGATCATTTTCAACTATAGAACCAGATGATACCGTATCTACTATTCTTGGTACTACAATAATTCCAAAAATTAGAACAATCAAAGAAACCCAAACGTATGTATATTTCTTATTCATTATTTAGCGCTATCAGGATTATTCTTTTTTAAAGCAAGTCGGTATTCTGCTAAAATAATTTTAACATCGTCTACCATTTTATTGTTCAAATCTGCAACAGAATTTGAATTAAAACCATATTTTGTTCCATCATCCTCATCATTAGACCTTCCTCTAAGAGTTAAATCTTTATCTACGATAAAAACATAGGGCGTACTATATTTAGCATCCAGCTCAATATCAGTTTTGAGGCTTTTGAAAATAGAATTTATTTGCTCATCACTTGCATAAACAAAATTCCATTTGTCATTATCAGCTAAAGTAGCTAGTTCAGTTTTGAGAGCTTCTACTTCACTTTCTTGATCTTTAGAAATTAACATTACAAATTGAAAATCCCCAAACTCGTAAAACCTTTTGTATATTTTTTGATTCAAGTTAAAGGCATTACCCTTTCTACCTTCCACATCTGAACCTAAAAAACCTAGAACGGTTATTTTACCCTTCAACTGAGCTTGATCAGAAAAATCTATTTCATGCACATCTTTTGTTAGCTGTGCTAGTTTACCAAAATTTGTAACCCCAGAAGCAAAGAATAAATATGCTACTATAGGAAGCACAAATAAGACAACAAGAACAAAGGTCTTTTTCATATATCAAGAAGACAAGTTACGGCTGCAATTTAGAAAGCAACCCAAAGAATAAGTATTAAAATACAAACTTTACAAAAATAAAAAAGACGGTTATAAAACCGTCTTTTAATTCTGTTAATTATAACTTAGAAATTCCAACTTACAAAGCCGTCCTTATATACGTTATAGATATAATCTGCTTCTACAAGAAGAATAAATACTAAATAGATAACCAAGAATATAGGTGTCCAAACTATAGCTCTTCTTAACGAAGACTTCTCATCACGTAAGTGCATAAAGTCCCAAGCAATATAATAAGCCTTAACCAAGGTTAAAATGATAAAGATCCAGTTGATCGTTTTCATCCCCAATACGTAAGTATCAGTCAAAGACTCTGGCTTTATAATACCTAACACCACTTCTACTGCAGTTATTAAGGTTAAAAAAGCTAATACTCCCCAGATTTTCTGTGTGTTAGATTTGAACTTTACAAGTCCTCTAAAAATTTCTAATTTATGTCCGTCTGCCATTTTACTTTAATCTAAAATTCTATATACCGTAATACTGTTTTTCTTAAAAAGGATTATACCAAGTAGAAGAAGGTAAATACAAATACCCAAACTAAATCTACAAAGTGCCAGTACAGTCCGATTTTCTCAACCATTTCATAATGACCTCTTCTTTCGTATGTACCAATAATAACATTAAAGAAAATTATAATATTGATAACTACACCAGAGAATACGTGGAAACCGTGAAAACCTGTAATAAAGAAAAAGAAATCTGCGAATAACCTGCTTCCGTATTCATTATGTATCAAATTAGCACCTTCTACAACTTGTGTTGCCTCTGCCAATTTAGCCAATGATGCTTTTCTATCTAATAACGTTTTCTCACCTTCCTCATTAATCAATTCCGTTCTAATCAAAATATTAGAATCAGCCTTGAAACCCTCAACTACTTCTTCTAAAGAAACAGATGGTAAAGCAGACTCTTGAAAAAACCAAAGTCCATTTTTTCTTTCGTGAATAACCCTATCTCCAGGCAATGATGCTGCAAAATCAGATAATGAAGCTCTTTCTCCTGTATCTGCTTTTACAAATTGCAATATTCTACCACCTTTAGTTTCTAATGCACCATGGTCACCTTTAATAAAAGTACCCCATTCCCAAGCTTGTGAGCCTACGAAAATAATACCACCAATGATAGTAGCGAACATATACCATGTAACAGCATTTTGCTTCATTTTATGACCAGCGTCTACTGCCAACACCATCGTTACCGATGACATAATCAATATAAAGGTCATAAAAGCAACATAGATCATGGGATAATTTCCATGAAAGAAAGGAACGTGTGTAAACACCTCGTCCGCAATTGGCCATGTTTCTATAAATTTAAATCTTGAAAAGCCGTAAGCCGCTAAAAATCCAGAGAAAGTTAACGCATCCGACACAAGGAAAAACCACATCATTAATTTACCGTAGCTTGCTCCTAAGGGTTGATTACCTCCACCCCATACGCTTGTTTCCGTTCCCGTAGTCACCGTAGAATTCATATACTAGTTATCGTTTTAATAAAACTTTAGCAAATTTACATTTTTTTGAACTATTTAAAAACGCAATTCGACCCAAAACTTATTTTGATTCACATTTTATTTTACAAAGAACATAAATAACACTAAATAGATCCATAATAAATCTAAAAAATGCCAAAATGTTGCCCCTAAGGTAACACCTAAATAGTTTTCAGTGCTATATTTTCCTTTGTTTTGATTATATAATACAACCAATAGCGATATCATTCCTGCTACAACATGCACAACATGCACCATAGCAATTAAAAAGATATACGAAACTTTTATACTACTGGTCGGTCCTGTAAAGTAATACCCATCTGCCACCATCTGAGAAAAACCAGAAAACTGAAGAACCACAAATAGAACTCCTAAACCTAACGTAATCCACAACCATTTAGTACCCTTAGCATTTTCCCCATTTTTAATGGCATTTTTAGCCAACATATAGCAGAAGCTACTTACAATAATAGCTAACGTACTATACAAAAATGAATTAGGCAGTAGAATATCACTAGACCAATCTTCTCTAGAGCTACTTACAATATACGCACTTGTCCATCCTGCAAAACCCATTAGTAGGCTAACGATACCAAACCATAGCATCATTTTCTTTGCCCTAGCATTCTTCTCTACCTCAGTTCCCTGTGTTAAATCCATAATTAAGCTAAAAATTTATCTATTACGTAAACAATTTGCATCAATGTTATATAACTAACGCTTGCTAACATTAATTTTCTTGCTGAAACATTGTCCTTTTTTCTGTAAAGTTGAAAAGCGAATCCTAACATTACCGCACCCATTAAAAAGATTATTACCGCTGCTACTACAGACAACTGTAATCTACCCGTAATTCCAAAAACAGGAATTACGGAAACCGCCATCATCCAAATAGTGTACATTATAATTTGAAGCACAGTAGCCGCATCTTTTTTACCTGTTGGCAACATTTTAAAACCACCACTTCTATAATCATCATCTAACATCCACCCCAGTGCCCAAAAATGTGGGAATTGCCAAAAGAATTGAATCATAAACAAGGTACCCGGCTCAATACCAAAATCATCGGTGGCTGCTACCCAACCCAACATAAAAGGAATTGCTCCTGGTATGGCTCCAACAAATACCGCCAAAGGAGTAATGGTTTTTAACGGGGTATACACGCTGGTATAAAGAAATATAGAAATAGCCCCAAACATTGCTGTTTTAGGGTTTAACAGATATAACGATAAAATACCAAGCAAGGTCAATACAACCGCAATAGTCATGGCGAAATTAACCGTCATACGACCAGCGGGTATAGGTCTATTTTTAGTACGCTTCATTAAAGCATCTAAATCTTTCTCAATAACCTGGTTATAGGCATTGCTAGCCCCTACCATACAATAACCGCCAAATGCCAATAAGAAAACTTGAAACCATTGAATTTCGTAGGCTCCTAAGAAATAGCCTGCAATGGATGAAAAAACGACACTAATAGCCAATCTAGCCTTGGTAATTTCCTTAAAATCGGTAAATAACAATGCAAGTGCATTATTTTTCATCGAACCAATAGCCGTTTTCATATTTTTTAAATAGGTCTGCAAAGATAACCCCCCTACTATATTTCTGCAACCTTAAACCTTTATTTCTAGTATATTTGAAAGCCAAGAAATTAACACTTTAACACTTAAAAATGAAACATTTAAACTTACTTATTACACTTCTTCTAATTCACTCTATTTGCTGGAGTCAAGAGAAAGAAGTTACCATTACAATTGACACGCTTACTAGCGAAGTATATATGCTTACTGGTCAAGGAGGAAATATTGGTCTCTATGTTAACGGTAACCACAGTTTTATGATAGACGATCAATTTGCCAGATTAAGTCCTAAAATAAAACAAGCTATCTCAAGCATTACCGACAAACCATTAAAATATTTAATAAATACACATTTACATGGTGACCACACAGGTGGTAATGCAGAGTTTAATTCTGAATCCACAATACTAATCGCCCAAAATAATGTTAGAAAAAGTCTCGAGAAAAAGCTAGAAGAGCAACCAGAACTAGGTGAAGAAATTTTACCAGAAATTACCTTTTCAGAAGAATTACAATTGTTTGAAAACGATGAAACCATAATGGCATTTCACGTACATAATGCCCATACAAATAGTGATGCAATGATTTATTTTGTCAAAAACAATGTACTTCATATGGGTGACACTTATTTTTCTGGTCGATATCCTTATATGGACTTAAAGAATGGCGGTAGTGTTGAAGGTTATATAGCAGCTATAGAAAAAGCGATTATGGTTATTGATGATGATACTATAATCATACCTGGTCATGGCAGACCCTCAAACAAGCAAAAATTAATAACCTACCTTGAAATGCTAAAAACCATAGAAGCAAGCATAATTAAGGCTATAGCCTCTGGTGACACCCTAGAACAGGTAGAAAAGAATACATCAATCTCTTCTAAATATGATGCTGAATTCGGAACCGGATTTATTAGCCCTGAACGAATGAGAAACATTTTTTATACCAGTTTAAAAAAATAGATTTCTATTAAAAAATTAATACCAAAAAAAATCCCGAGCAAACTGCTCGGGATTTTTTTTATATCATTTAAAATAGTAATAAAATACTATTGTAATTTAAAATTAATTGGAATACTAAAAGGAACACGTACTGCTCTACCTCTCTGCTTACCAGGAGTCATTTTTGGTAATTTACTGATAATTCTAGCAGCTTCAGCTTCTAAGTTTTTATCCGGCCCACGCATTCTAACGTTACCAATACTACCATCTTTCTGGATTACGAACATTACACTAACTCTACCTTGAACACCCATTTCTTGAGCAATTTCTGGGTAACGGAAGTTTTTACCAATGTGTTTTTGAATCATTTTGTTAAAACAAGCTCTTTTATCGCTCTCACTTTCACAACCTGGAAATACAGGTACATCTTCAATAACAGCAAAAGGAACATCAACGTCTTCTTCGATTTCATCAACAACAACGTCTTCAACCTCAACGATTTCTTCTTCTTGACTAGTTTCAGTAGATTCGATTACAGTTTCTTCAACCTCTTCTTCATCTTCTACAACTTCAATAATTTCAGGTGCAGCTGGTGGCGGTGGAGGTGGTGGAGTTTTAATCTGTTCTGTCATTGGAACTTCTTCATCTAAAAGATCATCCACATTCATAGAAATATCATAATCATTTACCTCATCATACGTTTTCCACTCAAATGCTACGTAAGTAAATAACATTACTGCGAATAAACCGATAACGAAATAAAGACTGCTGTTCTTTGTTAAATCCGCCTTAGGATTCTTTTTAGGTTCCATATATATTCAATTTAGTGATTGCTAATTTAACTAATTAATCCATAAAAATGCAACTAAAATTTTCATTTTAACGACGAGGTGCGAAAAAATAAAAATCGTAAGACCAACATTCCTACAATAGCTCCTGTAGAATTAGCTAGTGCATCCAAAGGATCTCCGTGCCTATCTAACGTTGCCACATGTTGTAACACTTCAATAATTATGCCGTACAGTACCGCGAATAAAACAATGTACCACAATAACTTAGACTCACCTGCACCCACACCTCTTTTCTTAGATATTGCCATGTACCCTAGCACTACAACACCAAAATAAAAGGTAAAATGAACCGCCTTATCTATATGGGGAATATTGATGCTTGAGGTACCAACATCTGAAAAAGAAAATAAGCTGAAAAATGTTACAAACATCATCCAGCTTATGAAAAGTACTTTATAAACAGTGTTTTTAACCACCAATTATCTCTTTATATGCAGCATCGCTCAATAAATCTTCTACTTCGCTTGCATTACTAATTTTTATTTTCACCATCCATCCTGCTCCATAAGGATCAGAATTTACTTTTTCAGGCTCATCTTCTAAAGCTTCGTTGAACTCGATAATCTCACCAGATAAAGGAGAGAATAAGTCAGAAACAGTTTTTACTGCTTCTACCGTACCAAATATTGCTTCACGATCCAAACTCTCATCTAAGGTATCTACTTCTACGTAAACAATATCACCTAATTCACCTTGTGCGAAATCTGTAATACCTACGGTTGCTATATCACCGTCTATCTTAACCCACTCGTGGTCTTTTGTATATTTTAATTCAGCTGGTATATTCATTATAATCGTTTATTATTTTTTACTTCGGCAAATGTAAAGTTTTCAACTTAGGTTATCAAAATAAATACAGATGTTATGATTTGTTCAAAAGTGCACAATTTCATTCGCACTTCATTTATTTCAATTGAACTATTAATTACCAAAATTGTAACGAATAGTGAATCCTGTATTAATAGTTGTTTGTGGAAATGCGGTTGAAACAGCAAACTTTGAAAATGAATGATCATAAAAGAACAATGCATTTAAGTTCTTGCTCAAAGCATAATCGGCAGTAAACTTCAATGACATTAAATTTTGCCCAGATGTAATTTGATTATTATTGATATCTAAATTTCTGATAATGGTAATATTATCACGTAGCGTAACATCTGCTTTTAAATTTAAATCTCCCTTTAAACGTGTCTTATTTCCACCAATATTAGTAACAAACTTTACATCTTTAAAACGATAACCTAAACCAACAGTATATTCTTTACCATTAATTTCTGTCATTAAATCATTATCGAAACTTAATGATAATGCCCTATCTGTTCTTACCTCAGCCAGTACACTAACAGAATTGATCATTTCAAAATCTACACGTATTAATGGGTTGAACTGATCTGTAAGCACTACATTATTTAGAATTAAATCTGGCAAAAGGTCATTATTCTCAGCATTAGTTGGAGAAGCCCCATCATTAATCAATTGTACCTTCTCTAAGTTCGTTTGATACGAGTTAATACTATATGCTGCACGATACCCATGACTTAAAGAAAAACGCTTGAATTTCTTTTTAAACCACTTGCTCTTCATTAGACCGGTATACTTGATACTCCAGTTAGGAATAGGAATATCTCTAAATGTATCTAAGTTTACACGACTTGCATCTTGCCCAGTATACGCTGCAAAGAAAGCAGGCAACAAAACACTTTGTTGTGTTTTTCCATAACCAACCGGAAATTCGCCATTTGGTTGCACAGGAATACCCTGTTCTAATGCTATTCTGTTCGCAATAGTAATTCTGTTATCCTTAAACTCTTGAAAAGTACTTGAATCAAACTCATCACTCTTTCCAAAAGCAGTACCTATCATCATAGTAGAAATACTAAAACTACCGTAATTGTTACCTAATTGTAGATTATACTCTTGGTCAACAACATTAAAATTTTCTTGATAACTGTCTGAATACTGTCTATCTGCTACCAAATCAATTGTAATGTCTTTTGTTGGTTGTGCCGTAGCTGTAATATTCAACTGCTTATTTGTTCTTTGGATGAATTGCTCATTAAATTGCTCAAAACTTGTTAGCCAACCATTTCTAGCAGCTTCAAAACGAACATCTGCTTGACTACCGAACAAGAAACCAATTGTTGGCTTTGTTGTACCAACAAAGCCAACTGACTGTGTGTAACCTGGTAATACCGTACCACTATTTTCACTATAGTTAAGATTTAATCTCTTCACCATAGTTACAATATCAACAACGGTATTGAACAAATCGCTTGTTTTACCTTTTATTTTTTCTTGATCTTCTGACAATGCTCCAGATTTATCTCTTCTAATAGGACCCGAAGTTTTTGCTTTTGGAGCTTCTCGTTTTTTAAGTCCTATTTTGTCATAGAACTTTTGCAAAGTCATTGATGATGTAATAGTATGCGTATTGGCATTCTGCACTGTATTAATATATTCGCCAGCAACTTCAAATAAAGCATCTCCACCTCTTTGCCAATCAAAATTACTTGTGTAAGTATATTGTGTACTTATAAAGTCTAGTGCAGGAATTTTAGAAAAAGGCAATTCATAATTTAATTGTAGCTCTTGAGAATGCCTGTTTGGCTCACCAACATCAAAGAAACCATCCCACATTCCCAATTCATTATTAATTCTATCGGTAGATTCTAAAGGTTCATTCTCGTCTAAATAATTTCTAACAATATTATTATTAGACCCGGTTAAGTTTAAACGTAATGATTTAGTAAGATTATAATTTACCGCATATTGCCAATTAAATAAATAATTACGTTGCTGCAACTCTGGCAATTCAATTCTATCTTCACCATCCGTATACACATCTCTAAATCTTTGTGCATTAAACTGCCTATTAATATTAGAAGTAACACCAATATTAGATGGCAACAAATTAAGATTAAGGTCTTTTAACCATTTCCAATATTTACCGTTAAAAAGCGAATCTTTTTTAGCAAACGGAGCAACTTCTACAGGCTCAAAACTGTGATTGTAGACAAAACCGGTATTTACACTTTGCTCTCTTAATTCTGCTATCTCAAAATCTCTGTGATCGGTTTCATTATAGCTGTAGTTAAAAGTAAAGTTCTCAACATCATAAAAATTAGCATCCGCTTCTTCTCCACGATCTTTTCTAACACCAATTAAATTGATACTCGTACGCTTTGTATAATCTTCCGCTTGCTCTAACACATCATCTTTACCTTCTTGAGTACTTTCTGCAGCTATTCTATCATCTAATTTTAAATCATCATAAACAGGGTCAAATTCCGGAGTAATCATTTGCTCCGATACTCCATAATTGAACGGTAATTGAATTCCCCATTTTTTAGGAAGCAATTGCCCAACGTTTACATTAGTAACAATATCATAAGAAATTGCATCTTCACGAGCACGTTCATTTGGCATTTGATCTATAGAACCAAAACCAGATGTACTTTTACTACCTGTTGCACTTATATTGGCAAAATCTGCGATATTGGCATCAAGCGCAGCAATTGCTGCCCAGCCCCCATTATTGTCTAAACCTGCAAGACGAAGTTCATTGAACCAAACCTCTCCCCTTGCTGGCAATATATCTTGGTTCTTTACACCTACCATCATAGTACGAATACTACCTAATGAAGGATTACCTTTAATACCTATACGTATTCTACCTGGAGAACGAACATCAAATTCACCAACAGGTATAACTTCTCCGTTATCAATTTCAAAATATCGAACATCACTAAGATCACCATCTGCTATCCATTGTGATTTAACCTTTGTTAAATCACTAAGCTCAATATTCATCTCATTATTCTCTGGCCATATCTCATCATCTGCAACCGCTGAAAATGGAGTGAACTCTAATGGCAATTCTATTTGATAATAGTTTTGAGTAAAATCTGTACCCATACGCAAGAAACCAACTAAAGGTGTAGAGGTATCTGCATAATCACTATCTACAATTTTTTCGGCATGAATGAACATTTTCAATTTCTCATACTGACGAATATCAACATTTAAATTTTTGAATACTCCTCTAGAATCTTCAGACTCTAAATTAGAAACCGTCAAAGAAAGTGATTGTTCGTTTTGACGAATAATAGTATTGTTATTATTTAATTGTTCTCTAATTACACCCGGTGGCAATACATAAGGTATTGGAGTTCTACTACTATTTTCCTCAATATTTACTGTATTTACATCTAAGGTAGTACCATCATCAGACGGGTCACTATCAATATTTTTATCTTGTAATGTATTTGTATATGTACGCCAATCTCCCCTAACTAAATCTAATGTAGCAAAACGAAGAATTGTTGGACTATTAAAACCAGTCATATACATTCTCATAAAGCTGATAGATCTAAAATCAGTAATACCACCAATAGCATCAGTAAAATCGCTTAATGGAATTTTATACTGAATCCAACGGTAATTTACATTATCACCATTAGGTATTCTAACATCTCCAGTAGCTGTACCTTCAATAATATCGGTAACATACTCATCATTTATGGTTGTATTCGGCTTTATTGCAATTCTATATTCATAATAACTGTTAACCGTATTCATGGTTAAATCTCTGTCAACATCTTCCACATCTGGTAATGTTGTAGAACCTCTATCCGTATTGGTAACAGAAACTGGTGAATTCCCTTCTGGGTTGTTGAAGTCTAAATACCTATTTAAGATACTCCCTTCTCTATTTAAGTAGTAGGCATAGTTATCTAAAGCAGGATCTTCACCGCCGTTATTGGTAAACACGTCAGCTTCAGCAACATCATTTAAACCATCAAAACCAATATCTTGTAAACCTCTATTATTTTCATCGGCATCAAATGCATACACTAAAGATTGCGTAGCAGGTACTTCACCCCAAGAAGTTGGTGAAACAAAATCATTACTATTTACACCTGGCAGTCCGTTTTCATATTGCTTTTTACCATCGCGTAGAATATCTTCAGAAATATTACCCAAGTTAAGAACCAACTCACCTGGACCATTGGCAATACCATCTACATAAGGATCCATTACCCAGAACTGAACGAATTCAACATTACTTTGCTCAAAATCTGTACTACTTAGAGAACGCATCATTCCACCCCATTTTTCAGTAGGAGCTTCAGTTTCAAAATCTGGATTGTTATTATAAGGACCTTTAGTAGTTGGGTAGTAAACCATATCTAAAGTGGTTTGTACCTGTGTTTGCCCTTGAGCTACATCTGTCTCTGGAAAAACCTCATCAATATAAACTCTACGAGTGGCATTAGTTGATATATCATCATCACTAACCGTAGATGGTCTTTGTGTCGTATAAAAAATCGGATCTATAGTATACCAAGATAATTTAGCTCTACCATATCCATTCAATAAGTTAGCAGGATCTTCAGGGGAACTGCCAAAAGGCTGACCTCCATTACCAAATTCCAACGGCATACTTGCAAGTGACCACCCAAGGGATGCTCTAATATCTATTAGCGCCTGAGCTCCTTCAAAATCATCTAAATACGTAGTTGTCTCACCTTCAAAATCTGCATTCTTAGGAGAACTTGGTATTAAAGCAGCCATTTCTGCACGTATAGAAACATTAGACGGAACATCTGTATCTATATTTGGCAATTTGTTTACCATGCGTGTTAAGAAAGGAACTTCAGTTGAAAAATTACCATTTAATCCAAAAATAGTATTGTTTACAGATTCTACTCCGTAAGTAGATTTCTGAGTTAAAGGACGCTCATTAAGATTCAATAACGTACCACCTAAAACAAATTTTTCGCTAAACTGATGTTCTACATTTACACCCGTAAAACGACGTGTTTGTTGCCCAAAAACCGCATTATTTTCTACGGATATGTTAATAGGCACGTTTGAAGCTTCTAAACTAGGATCTAATATTTGAACTGTACCCGATTGATAATTTACCGTATAATCGATACCCTCTTGCAATGTTCTACCATTTGCAGTAACGGTTACCGAACCTTGAGGAACATTAAAGGCACCTATAGAAATACCATTACTACCTTCAGATTTGTACGTACCTTTTAATAAGAATTTATTTTTCTCTGGATCTTGTAATGCAGCTGTTTTTGTCAACGAGTACATATCTCTAAAAACATACTTCTCTTGGTTGGCATTATAGCCTGAAGTAACGTCATACTGACCACTGTTACCATTCTCTAACTGCTCATATAACGACTCCCCAAATGGCTCAATTTTAGTGAAAATAATTCTACCATTTTGAACATCTATGGTCTGACCACTTATAAAATCGAAGAAACCATCACCGCCAGGCTGAATATCGTTATAGACATTTAACCTATCTAGATTAAAAACATTTAAAAGAATCCGTTCTTCCAAACCTTCCGGCCAACCAGAACCAGGACCTTCTTCTACCGGTGTTATATAGTTTCTTGAGGTAGGATCAGAATACAAAATATTCATCTTAAAATCCTCTTCGCTTAAACTATATGCCCCAGTAGCATAAATATTCTTCATCATCAAATCCCAAATTGGGTCAGTGATATTGGTAATATTACTTTTAAGAAGTTTTAGAATCAACGTGTTATTTTCAATAACCGTGTTAACTTGTTCAGTAACCGTAGTAGCTTCAATGCCCCCATTTGCAAATTCACCAACTTGGTATACTTGACCTTGAAAGGTATATTGATAAGCAACCCCTAAAACTTCATCATTACTTAAACGTTGGTTTAAAGAAATATACCCTAATTGAGAATTAAAATCGAAATCTCTACCCTGCTCTAATTTTCTAGCATTTTCTAAATAGGCATAATCAAAACCTTGATTTGGACTATATCCACCAGCAAAACTACCAGCATTGAAACCACTTTCTACTGTTGCTATTTCTCTAATATTATCATTTAGAGCACCATTATTCGTAAGAATTAATGCAGGATCATAATCATTGGCATTGTTTCGAGGTCTTAAATCTGCAGGACCATTAAAGAATCCACCCCCACTACCATTATTTTGACCTACTCTTGTTTTATCTCTATCTGCCTCACCTAAATCTTGTATAGCCACTACATTACGCACATTCAATGTCTGTTGAGATCTATTCGTAATCCAAACTTCTATACGGGTAATTTGTACTTGACTTTGTATATAAGGATAAGAAGATAGTGCAGCGTCGTAATTATCCCTGAAATATTGCGCTAAGAAAAAGTGTCTATTCTCATCATAGTCCAACGCAGTCAAAGAGAACTCGTTTAAAGTTCCACCACCTTGAGCAACAACAGTGTTATTTTGAGAACGTTGCTCAGAGAAAACAGCTGTAACAGATGTTTTCCCAAATTGTAATTTTGTTTTAACACCAAATAAACTTTGTGCTCCCTGTATTAAAGAGCTATTAAGCGGCATATTTACGTTACCAACCTCAATAGACTGAATAATATCATCTTCTGTTGGCGTATAATCTAGCTTAACTATATTCTGGAAATCAAAGGTAGCTTCTGTATCGTAATTAGCTGTCACTTGTAAACGCTCTCCAATTTTTCCCAACATACTAAGACTAATACGTTGATCAAAATCAAAAGATAGGTTTGTTCTATTTCTTGGTGACAACGATGGGTTATCATTCTTTTGCCATATCACCCCTAAATCCATTGCAACAGAACCTTGAGGGATTATTTCTATAGTATTACCTCCAAATATGGTGGAAAAGAAATCGTTATTGACATAGAAATTTGGAAGTAAGTTTTTACGAGCTTCTTCACTTCCTTCTTTTCTACCAGAAAAGGCATCTGATTTTTCTTTAAAGTAAGATTTTATTCCCTCCTCCTCTATTAGTTTAAAATACTGATCAGGAGTTAGTATAATCGGATAGCCAATATTGAAATCGCCCACGCTCTCATTATAAATATAACGATCAAGTTTTGGATCGTAAATATATCTAGAAACGATACTGTCTGGATTTTCAATTAGAATTCTACCCAGATCAAAACCTGTTTTCACAGAATCAATTTCTTGTTCTTCTGTCTCTTGTGCCACGACAATTGCCGTAGAAGTAAAAAACATACAGAAAAGAAAGATGTGCTTAAAAGAAATTTTAAGAAATTTAGTTACCCCGTTTTTCAAACTTATTACAAATTTTTGAGCGCGAGTTTAATTATATTCTCGACACTTAGGGAAGCATCTTGACTAAGCACTTTATCGACAACCCTCTCTGATTGTTTACGTGCGAAGCCTAGAACTTCTAAAGCAGATAACGCTTCATCTTTATTTGTATTGTTTGTACTTAGCGAAAGTTCATCTATATCGTAAACTTTTAATACCTTATCTCTAAGATCTAAAATTACACGTTGAGCTGTTTTAGCTCCTATACCTTTTACGGCTTGTATAGATGCAACATCTCCATTGGCAATTGCATCTCTTACTTGAGATGGAGACATTGAAGAAAGCATGGTTCTGGCTATACTTGAACCAATACCAGAAACGGACAATAATAAACGGAATATTTCGCGTTCAGATTTCTCTACAAATCCAAATAAAGTATGAGAATCTTCTTTTACTTGAAGATGGGTATAAACTGAAATATTTTCCTGTTCAGGTAGCTTAGAAAATGTATTCAAAGAAATATTCACAAAATACCCGACTCCGCCACATTCGATTATAATATGAGTGGGGTTTTTCTCTACTAGTTTTCCTCTTAAGTGATGTATCATGATTTTTATAAATTAAAAAGGGAAAGAAGTATGCCTACCAATTTCCCTATTTGTATTATTATTTGATTAAACCTTATTTAGTTTCTTTTGCTTTCTTTCGCTTTTCACGTTCTTGAGCATCAATTACCGCTACAGCTGCCATATTCACAATTTCATCAACACTTGCACCTAATTGCATAATATGAACTGCTTTTCTTAACCCAACTACAATAGGACCTATAGATTCTGCCCCATTTAATTCTTTTAAAAGTTTATAGGTAATGTTCGCAGATTCTAAATTAGGAAAAATCAACGTATTCACTTTTCTACCAGCTAGTTTAGAAAACGGGAACTTGCTCTCATGCAACTCTCTGTTTAATGCAAAATCCATTTGTATTTCACCATCTACCACCAAATCTGGCGCGGTCTCATGCAAAATACGCACAGCTTCTCTAACCTTTCTTGCATTAGGATGCGTCGAAGAGCCAAAGTTGGCATAACTTAACATAGCCAATACAGGATCAAACCCAAAAGTAGAAGCAACTTTTGCTGTCATTTTTGCAATGTCCGCAAGTTCTTCTGCATTAGGTTCAATGTTTATAGAGGTATCTGCCAAAAACAAAGGACCTCTTTCGGTTATCATAATATTAACTGTTGCAACTTTCTTAACTCCTGTAGCTCTACCAATTACTTCTAAAATTGGTTTCACCACTGTAGGGTATGCTCTAGAGTAACCAGAAATCATTCCGTCAGCATCGCCTTCAAGAACCATCATAGCACCAAAATAATTACGCTCACGCATTTTTATCTTCGCACTGTAAAAAGTTACTCCACTACGCTTACGGCTTTCCCAGTATTTGGTAGCATAACGAACATGACGTTCATCGAATTCCTCTGACATTGGATCAATGATATCAAGATCAGCATCAAACTCCAACTCTTTCTTTAATTCAAGAATAATATCTTTTCTACCTAAAAGAATAGGTATTGCAATACCTTCTTCATGAACAATCTGTGCAGCTTTCAACACATCTAAATGATCTGCTTCTGCAAATACTATTTTCTTAGCATGACTGCGAGCTCTGGCATGCAATAAACGAACAACTTTATTATCGTTACCCGAACGAAGCATTAGCTCCTCTCTATATTTATCCCAATCATCAATCGGAGCTTTGGCTACACCACTCTCCATTGCAGCTTTAGCAACAGCAGGTGGTATTTCATATATTAATCGCTGATCAAAAGGCTTAGGTATAATATATTCCTTACCAAAAGTTAATCTTGTTTCACCGTATGCAATATTCACTTGCTCTGGTACAGGTTGTCTTGTTAAATCTGCCAAAGCTTTTACTGCTGCCATTTTCATAGCCTCATTTATAGCAGTAGCCCTAACATCTAAAGCACCTCTAAATATGAACGGAAAACCAAGCACATTATTTACTTGATTAGGATGATCAGATCTTCCCGTTGCCATTATAATATCTTTTCTAGTGGCAACTGCTAAATCATAAGCTATCTCTGGATCCGGATTTGCCATTGCAAAAACAATAGGGTTCTTAGCCATTGAGAGTAACATATTCGGCGTTACTACATTTGCTATAGATAAACCAACGAATACATCGGCATCTACCATAGCTTCATCTAGAGTATCTATTGTTCTATCGGTAGCAAATTCTTTCTTTGCTGGCGATAAGTTTTCAGCATCTTTTCTAATTACACCTTTACTATCAAGCATCACTATATTCTCTGCCTTAGCGCCAAATGCCTTGTATAACTTCGTACATGAAACAGCAGCTGCACCAGCACCACTGATTACGATACGAACTTCATCCATTTTCTTGTTGGCAATCTCTAATGCATTTAACAACGCAGCAGCAGAAATAATAGCTGTACCATGTTGATCATCATGCATTACAGGTATATCCAATTCTTCTTTTAACCTGCGTTCTATTTCAAAAGCCTCTGGAGCTTTAATATCTTCAAGATTAATTCCACCAAAAGTTGGTGCAATCATTTTTACAGTTTCAATAAATTTATCTACATCTTCGGTATCCACCTCAATGTCAATACCATCGATATCAGCAAAAATCTTAAAAAGAAGACCTTTCCCCTCCATCACAGGTTTTGACGCTTCAGGACCAATATTTCCTAACCCTAATACTGCGGTACCGTTAGAAATAATAGCAACTAAATTACCTTTAGAAGTATATTTATATGCATTCTCTTTATCCTTTGCTATTTCTAAACATGGCTCTGCCACACCGGGAGAATAAGCCAGAGCAAGATCACGTTGGGTACTATAAGGTTTAGTGGGTACTATTTTTATCTTACCAGGCTGTGGTTTTGCATGATAAATAAGTGCTTCTCTTCTTAGCTTTTCATTGCTCATACTCTTCTATTTTAAAAAAACAAATTTAAAGGTATTCTACAACAAAGCGTAAATACTAACTGTATTTATATAAATAAAATAACGAGTGGGTAAATGACCATAAAAAGTCATCAAACTATTTACAACTCAACCACCCTTTCTTTATCATTTACATTTAAACGCATTGCGAAAACTGCGGCTATAACAAAGAATGCCCCTGCAAATAACATAGCATTTACAGCATTACCGCCCAATAAGTATTTATAAATAGGTCCGAATGTAAGTGTCTCTATTCCCATTGGAATAACAATCATCATATTCAATATACCCATATACACTCCGCGTCTTTCTTGCGGAACAACTTTAGATACCATTGTATAAGGTATACCCATCATTGCAGCCCAACCAATTCCAAACAAAACCATTGGTACTAAAACCAGTATTGGGTCTTCTATAAAAGGGATTGCAAACAGTGAAATTGCGGTACCGACTAAACTTAGTGCGTAGATTTTTTTACCACCATACTTAACAGACAATGGTACTAATGCTAAAGCTACCACCATAGTTACAATGTTGTAAGTTAAACTCATTTGTGCCGATTGTGATGCCGCTTCGCCGGTAGAATAGCCCATTGTCAATTTAAATAATGGCGTTGTATACTGCCAGTAAATAAACAGCGCATACCATTGAAAGAGGTAAACAGCACCAAGTTTCCATAAGAATTTTGGCATCTTCTTTATAGACTCTGCAATTTCTATAAATGGCAAAGCAATTCGTTCTGAAAAAGGCTTAGCCTTAACTTTATTAATTTCTACCAATTCTTCTGAAGTTGGCGGAATTTCAGATGTTTTTAAAACTGACCAAAGAATGGTTGTAATAGAAAGAATGGCTCCAATATAGAAAGAGTAGTATAACCATGTTGGTATGGTACCCGCAACTTCTACAGATTCTCCCCCAAATAAATACTGAAACAATACAATTGATCCATTTGCCAAAAGAATACCAGCACCAACAAAAAGACTTTGCATCTGGTACCCTAAGCTCAATTGCTTTTCTGGCAACTTATCACCAACGAATGCTCTATAAGGCTCCATTGCCATGTTATTACCTACATCTAAAATCCAAAGTAAACCTACTGCAAACCATAAAACCGGACTTGTAGGGAAAGCGAATAAACACAAACTCCCTAATATAGCTCCTATTAAAAAATATGGTTTTCTTCTACCCCATCTTTCAGACCAAGTTTTATCTGACATCGCTCCTATTATAGGCTGAACGATTAAACCAGTTACCGGACCGGCTATATTTAAGATTGGCAGCATATCTTCTGGTGCACCTAAGTATAAAAATATAGGATTAATAGCTGTTTGTTGAAGTCCAAAACTATACTGGATTCCTAAAAACCCAACATTCATATTAAATATCTGCCAAAAATTTAGACTTGGTTTATTGATTTTCATTTAGTAAAGCTATTATTATCTGATGGTGATCTTTAGTACATTCTCACAAAATATATGCTATAATTTCGAAAAACATAATTTAGAGCGACTACCAATATAATATAATTAAGGCTGACCTTGAACATAACTATTCAGAAATAGCCAACGAAAACGATTGAGAAATTTAATTTATTTTAAAAAATCGATATTTCTAGTGAGTCCATCGTACTTCGTTCTTTTTACAGCAGATTTTTTAAAAACTTTCTGAAAGACATCCACTGTAATTTCTTCCCAATCTTTTTTAGTCATGCTAAGTAAATCTGGGTTTGGGTTAAATAATGGTTCATTATGTGGTTTAGAAAACCGGTTCCATGGACAAACGTCTTGGCAAACATCACAGCCAAACATCCAATCATCAAAAGAACCTTTCATTTCACTTGGAAGCTCATTCTTTAATTCAATGGTAAAATAAGAAATACACTTACTACCATCTACCACATAAGGCTCAACAATTGCTTGAGTAGGACATGCATCTAAGCACGCAGTACATGTGCCACAATGGTCAGTTACTGCATGGTCATATTCTAATTCTATATCGACAATCAACTCTGCTATAAAATAAAAAGAACCTACTTGCTGGGTTAGTAAATTGCTATTCTTACCAATCCAACCTAAACCACTCTTTGCTGCCCATGCCTTATCTAAAACTGGAGCAGAATCTACAAAAGCACGCCCGTTTATCTCGCCGATTTCTTCGGTTATAAATTCTTGTAACTGCCTAAGTTTAGATTTAATGATATGATGATAATCTTGACCGTAAGCATACTTTGAAATCTTATAGCTATCATCTGTTTGTGTTTCTTCGGGATAATAATTTAGTAATAATGAAATGACAGATTTAGAGCCTTCAACCAGTAACCTAGGGTCTAATCTTTTATCGAAATGATTCGCCATATAGCTCATTTCGCCATTCATGTTCTTATTGAGCCATTTTTCTAATCTCGGAGCCTCTTCTTCCAAAAAATCTGACTTGGATATACCGCATGATAAAAAACCGAGGCGTTTGGCTTCGGCTTTAATACTATTTGTCCATTTAGATTTTATGTCTATACTCAAAACAATCCAGGTTGAATTCCTCCTTTTATCCTTCCAAGGTGTTTGTAAGCCAATTCGGTTACTTCACGACCACGTGGAGTTCTCATAATAAAGCCTTGTTGTATCAAAAAAGGTTCGTACACTTCTTCAATGGTTTCTGCACTTTCAGAAACGGCAGTAGCCAAGGTAGTTATACCAACAGGACCTCCTTTAAATTTATCTATTAAAGTAGTAAGAATTTTGTTGTCCATCTCATCTAAACCATGCGCATCTACGTTTAAGGCCTTTAAGCTGAATCTTGATATTTCCATATCAATAGAGCCATTACCTTTAATTTCCGCAAAATCTCTAACCCTTCTTAATAAGGCATTACAAATTCTAGGGGTTCCTCTACTTCTACCAGCAATTTCTATTGCAGCATCTATAGTTATGGGTACACCTAAAATTTCTGCACTACGCTCCACAATGGTAGATAACAATTCTGTAGAATAATATTGTAACCTACTTTGGATACCAAATCTCGCACGCATAGGCGCTGTTAACAATCCAGATCTTGTGGTTGCACCAATTAAAGTGAAAGGATTTAAATTAATCTGCACAGACCTTGCATTAGGTCCAGACTCAATCATTATATCAATCTTATAATCCTCCATGGCAGAATACAAGTACTCTTCAACTATAGGACTTAATCTGTGTATTTCATCAATAAATAAAACATCTCTTTCTTCTAAATTGGTAAGAAGTCCGGCTAAATCTCCCGGTTTATCCAAAACAGGACCAGATGTAATTTTAATCCCTACTCCCAACTCATTCGCTAAAATATTAGCCAATGTGGTCTTACCCAAACCCGGAGGACCATGAAATAAGGTATGATCTAACGCCTCACCTCTTCTATTTGCTGCCTCAACAAATACCTTAAGATTTTCAAGCACTTGCTCTTGACCTGTAAAATCGTCAAAATTTATGGGTCTCAATGCTCTTTCAATATCCAGTTCCTCATTAGAGAAACCTTCCGCAGATGGGTCTAAATGCTCGTTCATAGACTAACAAAGATAGACAAACACTAGATAACTTATTCTATAAGAAATTAGCTTATTATATTTTAACTTATACCTAAATGAAGCGTTAAATAGGCTATACAATTCTAACTAAAAATTGTAATTTCATGGCATGACAAAAGAAAATTACACCGCAACTGTTCTTCAGTATATACCAGTATTTTATATCATATGGTCAGACGACCTATTATCTGCATCAGAAATCAATGTAGTTACCAATGCTATTTCCAACGACATTACCCTATCAAATGAAGATAAAAAGCATCTGAAAACTTGGTTGAATATTAATAATCCACCAAAAAATCAATTACTTAAATCTTGGAAGCAATTGATAACCAATAGCGGTGTAAAATTGGTTGAACATGAAACTTACCCCTTAACAGCATTTAGCCAAAAGGTTGCTATACATTATCATCATAACATCCCTTTTAATGAGCATATTAAAAAGATTGAAATAAATTTAGGCATACAACCCAATCACTACAACCATTTATTTGATGTTCATATTGATCTAGATAAAAAGGCCTCTCAATATTCAGCTAAGCAAATAGACAAAATCCTAAAAGGAGACCATGCAGATGTCATAGATTCTTTTAGAAATGTTTTGAGTGACCCCATATTCTCATGGAAAGTAAGACGTGATAAAGAGGAATTTCGCAATCATGTTTTAAAACAGGTTGAGTTTTTAGCCGATAAAGGTTATGGAGCAATGGCTTATCCTGAAGGATACGGTGGTGCAAATGACATGGAAGGTTATGCCACAATTTTTGAAAATATGATGTGGGCAGATGGAAGCTTAACGATAAAATTTGGTGTGCAATTTGGACTGTTTGGAGGAAGCATTCAAAAACTTGGAACAAAGAAACACCATGATAAATATTTAGGCGCAGCGGGCACGGCAGAGTTATTAGGTTGTTTTGCCATGACGGAAACCGGACACGGCTCTAACGTTCGTGGCATTAAAACGACTGCAACGTATAACAAAAACTCCGAAACTATTATTATACATACCCCAGGCAAAAATGACAACAAAGAATATATTGGCAATGCCATACATTCTAAAATGGCATCGGTATTCGCGCAATTAATCGTTAATGGTAAAAATGAAGGAGTTCATGCAATTCTAGTTCCACTTAGAAATGAAAACCATGAACTTTTACAGGGAATCACAGTTGAAGATAATGGATACAAACTAGGACTAAACGGAGTAGATAATGGCAAAATATGGTTTAATCAAGTAGAGGTGCCAAAAGAAAATCTATTAAATAAGTATGGTACTATTCTAGGCAACGGTGACTATTACTCAGAGATTAAAAATCCGAACAAGCGATTTTTTACCATGTTAGGCACCTTAGTTGGTGGGCGTATATGCGTTGCAAGAGCTGGTTTAGGTGGAGCTAAATTTGCTATAACGGTAGCCATTAAACATGCTTTAAAAAGAAGACAGTTTAATGACAGCGTAAAAATTCAAGAAGACCTATTGATGGATTACCCATCTCACCAATTACGATTAACCCCATTAGTGGCAAGTGCATATGTTTACCACATCACTTTAGACAAAATGATGGAGTTATATTGCGACGAATCTCAACCAGATAAACGACAAATTGAAACGCAAGTTGCAGGCTTAAAATCAATAATTACTTGGTATGCAAATGATGCCATACAAGAATGCAGAGAGGCTTGTGGAGGTAAAGGATATCTATTAGAAAACCGAATTGCAGATTTAAAAGGTGACGTCGATATCTTCACCACCTTTGAAGGTGATAATAACGTATTAATACAACTTGCGGCTAAAGGTGTGCTTTCAGATTTTAAAGCAGAATTCAATAGTGCAGGTTTCTCAACAGTATTGAAATTGTTGAGCTCACAGTTAAGTGATAAACTATCTACCATTAACCCTCTTTACACCAATAAGACCGACAAAGATCATTTATATAATCCTAAATTTCATGTGCATGCTCTAGAACATAGAACAAGACGCCTAACCTATACTATTGCCATGAGGATACGAGGATATATTAAAAAAGGAATTCCGTCATATCAAGCCTTTTTAAAGGTTCAAACTCACCTAATGACACTTGGCAAGGCGTACAGCACAGAACTAGCTTACAAATCCTTTATAGAACATAACAGCACTATTGCAGACCTAGAATACAAAGCATTATTTGAAAAATTGGGCACTTTATATGCACTTCATGAAATTAGAAAAGATGCTTCTTGGTATCTAGAGCAAGGCTATATTAGCGGAAATAAATCAAAAGCGATACGCCAAAGAGTTGAACGTTTATGCACTGAGTTAAGACCGCATTTAGATAGCCTGGTAGATGGTTTCGGAATACCTGAACATCTTATGACAGCCCCTATTGCCAATTAATTCCTTTCCTTTTCTAGTCGAGAAGTGTCTAGAAAGTCTAAGATGGTAATTTTAGCCTCGCCATACAATTTAGTTCTAGTACTTCCTTTAGAACTAAGTTGTAGGGTGTTTAATGCTCTAATTTCAATATCTGGAGAGTCCTCAGTAATTAAAAGGACATCATTAGACTGAAGGTCTGCAGCTTTAAGAGAGCTATTACCATACATTTTTGCCATTAAAAAATCGGCAGTACCCTCCAACTTAGCAGAAGCATTTTTATACATATAGATATTGTTGCTAGAACCTGTTGTATATAACTTAACATCTATTCTGTCTTTTAAGGTAATAGTTAAGGAGTCACTAGCTAAATTAAAATCACCAGAACTTATCTCCTCCATAGTAATATCCATAATATCAGCAGTAGCATTAAGTTCTAACCTAGATGTACCAAAAGTAGCCACTTTTAATCGATCCGTCGAAATAACATCTTTCATACTAATTTTACCATTTAGCATTTTAATACTTCTCAACTCTTGAAAGAAAATTGTAATCTCTAATTTCTTTTTTGAAGTAATATTATAAAAAGAAGATATTTTCAAAACACCATTATCAACTTTAAACTTTAGAACATCTAAAAGATTATCATCAAGCTCTAAGGCATAACCTTCTTGTGATGCCTTTTGAATAACAATATCCAAATCATCTACCAATTCAATTGCCGTAAATGGAGCTAAATCCTCTCTTACTTCAATAACATTCTTATTTCCTTTAATCTTGGGCTTACGTTGTGTATAACCAGAAAAGGAGATAAACAATACAACTACTAATAGGGTGAACTTTTTCATAATCTAAACTTCTAATATAAAATGAAGATATCTAATATAATTTAATCTTATAACAACTTAGCAATATCTTAAGAGCTAAACAAAAAAAAGCCCAACTATTGCTAGTTGGGCTTTTTTTATATTTATATAGTCTAATGACTCATTTCTTCTTCATTCTCTTGCAAAGGTATATGTTGAGGAATGTAATCTTGACCTGGAATATAATATTCCCCATTCTCATCTACTTTACTATAATCATAAGACCATCTATGAACCTCAGGTATAGCACCAGCCCAGTTACCATGTACATGCTTTTGTTCAGCAGTCCATTCTAACGTATTAGATTTCCAAGGGTTAACAGGACCAACCTTACCATAGAAAATGCTATAGATAAAGTTTGCAACGAATACTAATTGAGCAGCACCAGCAATAATAGCAAATACAGTCATTAATACTTGTATATCCGCAAGTTCATCAAACATTGGGAAAGCCGTATTTTCATAATATCTTCTAGGTACACCAGCCATACCAACAAAATGCATTGGGAAGAATACACCATAAGCACAAATTGCAGTTACCCAAAAATGAACATAACCTAAATTCTTATTTAAAAGTTTTCCTTCAAACATCACAGGGAACCAATGGTACACACCCGCAAACAAACCGTACAATGCAGATATACCCATTACTAAGTGGAAGTGAGCAATTACAAAATAAGTATCATGAACATTTATATCTAACGTACTATCTCCTAAAACAATCCCTGTTAAACCACCAGTAATAAAAGTAGATACAAAGCCAATGGAAAATAACATTGCCGGGTTTAATTGCAAATTACCTTTCCAGAGTGTTGTAATCCAGTTAAACGCTTTTACAGCAGAAGGAATAGCAATTAATAAAGTTGTAAATGTAAATACAGATCCTAAAAATGGATTCATACCAGAAATAAACATGTGGTGACCCCAAACAATTGTTGAAAGAAAAGCAATTGCAAGAATAGAAGCAATCATGGCACGGTAACCAAAAATAGGTTTACGAGCACTAGTAGCCATAATCTCAGATACTAATCCCATTGCAGGTAAAATTACAATATATACCTCTGGGTGTCCTAAGAACCAAAACAAATGTTCAAATAGAACAGGTGAGCCACCTTGATAATGTAAAACTTCACCTTGAATAAATATGTCAGATAGGAAGAAAGAAGTACCAAAACTTCTATCCATTATTAATAAAAGAGCTGCAGATAATAAAACCGGGAAAGAAATTACACCGATAATCGCGGTAACAAAAAATGCCCAAATTGTCAAAGGCAATCTCGTCATTGACATACCCTTTGTTCTTAGATTTATTACGGTAACAATGTAATTCAAAGATCCTAGTAAAGAAGATGCGATGAATATTGCCATTGAACTCAACCATAAAGTCATTCCCAAACCAGATCCAGGCTGAGCCATAGGTAATGCACTTAATGGCGGATAAATCGTCCAACCAGCAGCTGCAGGCCCTGCTTCAACAAATAATGAAATAACCATTATAACAGCAGAAACAAAAAACAGCCAAAACGAAACCATGTTTAAGAAGCCTGACGCCATATCACGGGCACCTATCTGCAACGGAATCAAAAGATTACTAAATGTACCACTTAGACCAGCTGTCAAAACAAAAAAGACCATTATGGTACCGTGCATGGTAACTAACGCCAAATAAATATCAGCATCCATTACCCCACCTGGAGCCCACTTACCTAAAAGAGTTTCAAAAATCGGAAAAGATTCCCCTGGCCAAGCCAATTGCATTCTAAATAATAATGACATCGCAATACCAATAAAACCCATTACCAATACACCTGTTATAAGGTATTGTTTGGCAATCATTTTATGGTCTTGACTAAAGATATACTTTGTTACAAAAGTTTCTTTATGATGATGTCCATGATCGTCATGTGCGTGATCATCTACATGTGCATGTGCTGTTGCTGACATAATCGAAATCTTATTTTTATTAATTTTCTTATTATAGCTTTATTAACTAGAGAATATAGAATTATTCTCCTACTGAAACTGAACTCACTGTATTAAATGCTGGAGCCGTATCATCTTTCATTACCGTTTCGGCAAATGTTGATTGATCTTTCATCCATGCATTATACTCTTCCTCTGTTTCTACAATAATCTTCATCTGCATGTTGTAATGTGATTTTCCACAAATCTTATTACAAAGCAAGATATAATCGAATTCCCAAGGATCTAATGCTTCACCAGTACTTGCAGCCTTTTCTGCACGTATTTTATTCGTTCTTTTTACCTTATCCAAAACATCTGGATTAGATCTCATTTCCTCCGTTGTATAAATTGGAGTAAAAGAGAACTCAGTTATCATACCTGGAACACAATTCATTTGTGCTCTAAAGTGGGGCATATAAGCAGAATGTAAAACATCTTGAGAACGCATTTTAAAATTCACCTTTCTTCCAACTGGCAAATGCAATTCTTTTACAATAACATCATCATGTGCATAAGTATCTGATTCATCTAGACCTAATACATTAGCCTTATCAATGTCAATCATTCTAACATTAGAACCACCAAGAACATTATCTCCACCACCATATCTTGCTGTCCAGTTAAATTGCTGAGCATACAATTCTACAATTAGTGGATCATCTTCATCATTAACATCCATTATCGTTGTCCATGTGTATAATCCCCAAAGAATAAGACCAGCCAGCACAATTACAGGAATAATTGTCCAGATAAACTCTAAACGATCATTGTCTGCGTAGAAAAGGGCTTTTTGACCTTTCTTACCACTATATTTATAACCAAAGTAATGTAATAATGCTTGGGTTAAAGTCTGAACTATGAAGATAATAACCATTGAAACCAACATTAGGCTATCATACTCCTCACCATGTGCAGAACCGGCTTCTGGTAATAAGAATTTACTGTATTTCCAAAAACTGAAAATGGTTATTCCATAAATAAATACCAAGAATGCAAATAACATGTATCCGTTATTCTTGTTATCACTATCCGTTGCTATTTGGTGATTCTCGGTTTTAAGCTGAGATAATTCAAAGATTTTAGTCAACTGCCATATGGCAATCGCTACAAGAACAAGAACAGCTAAAGTCAATAATGTCGTCATCGTATATATAAATGTTATACTTTACTTATCTATTAATAATGAAAGTGTCTACTTTCTTCAATAAACGGATTTCTTTTTGGTTGTAGAGGTGCCGTTGCAAGTGCTCTAAATACCCAAAATATAAATAAACCTGCGAAAAACAATACAGATCCAATTTCAGGAATACCAATATACCAGTTCTTACCTACTGTAGAAGGCATAATGGCGTTAAAAATATCCATATAGTGACCCGCTAAGATTACAATACCAGTTAAAATAACAAACCAGTTAACTCTTTTATAATCACTATTCATTAATAACAGCACAGGAAATAAGAAGTTCATAGCTACCATACCAAAGAAAGGCAATCTATAATCAGCAATTCTGGTGATGTAATATGTAACTTCTTCAGGAATATTAGAATACCATATAAGCATGAACTGAGAGAACCATAGGTATGTCCAGAAAATACTGATACCGAACATAAATTTAGCTAAATCATGAATATGACTATCGTTCACATCTTGTAAAAGTCCTTTAGACTTCAAGTAAATTGTAACCATTGCAATCACAGTAATACCAGATACGAACATACTAGCAAAAATATACCACCCGAACAAAGTACTAAACCAGTGCGGCTCAACACTCATAATCCAATCCCAAGACATGATAGACTCAGAGATTAAATAGAATACCAAGAAACCAGCAGATATTCTAAAGTTTAATTTGAAATTAGAATTATCATCAGACTCATCTTGAGCTAAAGATAATTTTCTAGAATACTCTCTATAACCAATCCAACCCGCTAAAAATATAGCTGCTCTTATCAAAAAGAAAGTAGGGTTTAAATAACCAGATTTACCTTGTAGTAAAGCATCGTGAGCTACTACCGTTTCATCCATCCAAATAAACAAATGATTCATGTGCAATACAGAAAGAAGTAAAATAACAAATACTATAATACCGCCAGGAACCAAGTAAGACGTTATACCTTCCATAACTCTGAATAACAAAGGTGACCAACCTGCCTGCGCAGCACGTTGTATAGCATAAAATGCTAAAACACCAAGTGATATCATCATAAAAAAGAAAGCCGCAACATACAAAGCTGCCCAAGGTCTATTTTTAAGTTGATCTAATAAATGTTGATCATGAGAAGAATCATGTTCCTCTCCGTGAGTATCGGCAACAGCATGATCATTCTCTTGTGTTGAATGTTCAGCTTCAGCTCCATGAGCATCACCATGACCAGAGTCATGACTTGCCACCATTTCTTTCGCCTCTGCTATGGTTCCAGGAGCCATAACAAATCCTCCAATGATTCCTAATGCACCTACTATCATTAGAACGATGGACGCTATTTTGAGTCTATTTGAAAACGTATACATAGTATTGTTTACCTATTATTTGGTTAAATCTTGTTTCAGTTTCATTACATATTCAGATACTTGCCACATCTCTTCTGTATTCATTTGAGATGCATAAGAACCCATTGAATTCAATCCATAATGAATTGTATAATATGTAGATCCTACTGTCAAGTTTCTTACTGGGTCAGCATAACTAGGAACACCTAATATCTTTTCCCTTTTAACAAGTGTACCTTGTCCGTCACCTTTGTCACCATGACAAATAGCACAATAAATTGTATATAATTGACCACCTTTTGCTAAGTTAGCCTCCACATTCATTGAATCCAAAGGACTAGACTGCAATCTTGATAATTCTTTACCTTCTGGAGAATTTTCAATTTCATATGGCAACCACCCTCTATTTATTGTATTTGCCGGAGGCAACATTGCTTCTGATTTATTTGGCAAAAAATCTGCCTCACCATAAGCTTCATAACCTACAGATTCATACATATTAGGCATGTACTGATAATTTCGCTCACGCTCATTCTGGCAAGAAGTTGCCACGATAGCCAAACCGAATACTATTGCTAATTTCTTAAAACTGTTCATATTTAATGACTGTTTTTTTCTGAGATGTTAATTTCAACTGCACCAGTATCCATTAATAAGTCTCTTAATTCTTGCTCGTTGTCATGGATTTCTATCTCCATCAAAAAATGATCATCCGTAGTTCTAACATCTGGATTCTCAGCTTCTTTAAAAGGCCATAATCTACTTCTTAAATAGAATGTTATAACCATTAAATGGGCAGCAAAGAAAACCGTTAATTCGAACATAATAGGCACAAATGCCGGCATGTTTTCCAAGTAGCTAAAACTTGGTTTACCACCAATATCTTGTGGCCAATCTTCTATCATGATGTAATTCATCATTAACACTGCAACAGTAAGACCAACACAACCATATAGAAACGCTGTAATTGCTAATCTTGTTGGAGCTAACCCCATAGCTTTATCCAACCCGTGTACAGGAAAAGGACAGTATACTTCGTCAATATGATGTTTCGCTGCTTTTACCTTTTTAACGGCAAGCATAAGAATATCATCATCATCGTAAAAAGCGTGTATAACTTTAGATGCCATATTTATCTTTTGTTATTTAATAAAATTGCTGCTTGTCCTGCCCAGTCATCACGTTGAGCTCTACCTGGGAAAGAACCTGTAATAGAATCTAACAAATTGTACTCGCTCTCGGTCATTCTAGCAACTTGAGCGAATGTATAAATTCCAATTTCGTTTAAAGTAGCCTCCATTTGTGGACCAATACCTTTTACTTTTTTCAAATTATCAGGTTGTTGAGTTGTAGCATCGAATGTTCCAACTGCACTTAACAAGTCTGATACACCAATCTTATCATCAACAGGTGCTTTTACCTCACCCATTATGACATCATCAGTAATTGGTTCTCTTACTTCACTTTTTAATGGAGTAATTGTATACAATGGCTTACCTGCATCCCTTAGTGTTTTATACTTTTCACCAGAAGCTTTTAAAATAGATTTAACTTCTGCCTGGGCAATAACAGGGAACGTTCTAGCATATAAAAGAAATAGAACGAAAAAGAAACCAATAGTACCAATGAATATACCGATATCAACAAATGTCGGCGAGAACATTGTCCAAGATGATGGAAGGTAATCTCTATGTAAAGAAGTTACGATAATTACGAATCTCTCGAACCACATACCTATGTTTACTATAATAGATATAAAGAAAGAGAACATAATACTTGTTCTAAGTTTCTTAAACCACATAAACTGTGGAGAGAATACGTTACAAGTCATCATTGACCAGTAAGCCCACCAGTAAGGTCCGGTTGCTCTATTCAAGAAAGCATACTGTTCGTATTCAACACCAGAATACCATGCCATGAATAACTCTGTAATATATGCACAACCTACAATAGATCCTGTAAGCATTATTACGATGTTCATCAACTCAATATGCTGAATAGTAATATAATTTTCTAAGTGACATACCTTTCTCATTATTATTAATAATGTGTTCACCATTGCGAAACCAGAAAAGATAGCCCCAGCAACGAAATAAGGTGGAAAGATAGTTGTATGCCAACCTGGTATTACCGAAGTAGCAAAGTCAAATGATACAATAGTATGTACAGATAATACCAAAGGCGTTGCTAAACCAGCAAGTACCAAAGATACTTCTTCAAATCGTTGCCAATCTTTAGCACGACCTGTCCAACCAAAACTTAACAAGCTATAGATTTTCTTTTGGAAAGGCAATACAGCCCTATCACGAATCATAGCGAAATCTGGCAGTAAACCTGTCCACCAGAATACTAATGAAACAGAAAGATATGTTGATATCGCAAATACATCCCAAAGAAGTGGAGAGTTAAAGTTCACCCACAATGATCCAAATTGGTTTGGAATTGGAAGTACCCAGTAAGCCAACCATGGCCTACCCATGTGAATAATTGGAAACAAACCTGCTTGTACAACCGAAAATATGGTCATTGCTTCTGCAGAACGGTTAATTGCCATTCTCCATTTTTGACGAAACAATAATAATACCGCTGAGATCAAAGTACCGGCATGTCCGATTCCTACCCACCAAACAAAGTTGGTAATATCCCAAGCCCAGTTAACTGTTTTATTAAGACCCCAAGTACCGATACCGGTAGAGACTGTGTAAATAATACAACCTACTCCCCAAAGAAATGCCACTAAGGCAATGGAAAAAACTATCCACCAATGCTTATTTGCTCTTCCTTCTACTGGGGCGGCAATATCCACAGTTACATCGTGGTAGCCTTTGTTCCCAATTACTAGGGGTTTACGTATAGGTGCTTCGTAATGCGACGCCATAGACTTTTGTTATAATTACTTTCTACTATTGTTTATGCTTCGTTGGTGTTTCTAACCTTAACATGGTAGAAAACATTTGGTTGAGTACCTACATGCTCCAATAAATGGTACATACGATCACTCGCTTTTAATTCTGCAACTTTACTCTTCTCATCATTAACATCACCAAATACTATGGCTCCATTACTACAAGCAGAAGAACAAGCTGTTTGAAACTCTCCATCTTCAATAACACGCCCATCTCTCTTGGCATCTAAAATAGTCTTCTGTGTTTTTTGAATACACATAGAACATTTCTCAATTACTCCACGAGAACGAACATTTACATCTGGGTTCAATACCATTTTACCCAAATCATTATTCATGTGGAAATCAAACTCATCATTGTTATTATACAAGAACCAGTTAAATCTACGTACTTTATAAGGACAGTTATTTGCACAATATCTTGTACCTACACATCTGTTATAAGCCATTTGATTCTGACCTTGTCTACCATGTGATGTTGCCGCTACAGGACAAACAGTTTCACAAGGCGCATGATTACAATGCTGACACATAACCGGCTGAAATGCCACTTGAGGATTAGCAGAAGGATCTTCCAATTCTCCGAAACCTCCTAATGAACCATTATCACCAGATAAACCATCAAAACCATCTTTCTTCTGATTATCTCCTTCAAAAGTTTCTTCTGAAGAATAATATCTATCGATACGCAACCAGTGCATATCCCTAGACTTTCTTACTTCAGCCTTACCTACAACAGGTACATTATTTTCAGCATGACAAGCGATAACACAAGAACCACAACCGGTACATGCATTTAAATCGATAGACATATTAAAATGATGCCCAATAGTACGATCAAAGCTGTCCCATAAATCAACCGAAGTTGCGGGAACCTCTTGATGATCTAAAGAAACCATAGGAACTTCATTCCACTCAGAATGATTTTTTGTATTGAATATCTCTAAAGTTGTTTCCTTTATGATATCACCTCTACCCATTAGGGTTTTATGCAATTGAATACAAGCAAACTCATGATTTCCTGCTACTTTCTCTACACTTACAGATTGGTTAGCATTGAAACCGTCATACAAAGCAAATGCATTAACACCTGTTTGCATATCCTCTTTCAAGCCTACTTTTTTACCATAACCAAAAGAAAGACCTACAGTACCTTTTGCTTGACCAGGCTGCACAACTACAGGAACTTTTTCTAAACTAACACCGTTAACGGTTAGCTTAACATAGTTACCATCCATACCGCCATTTGCGACATTTACATTCTCTACACCTAATTCAACAGCATCCGCCTTAGATATAGTAACATAATTATCCCAAGACACTCTTGTAATTGGATCAGGAAACTCTTGAAGCCAAGGGTTACTTGCCTGCTGCCCATCACCCATACCTACTTTTGAATATAAAGTAAGCTCCATTCCTTCGCTAGTAGTATTTGCTAGACTACGTATCGCCGAAGCCATAGAAGTATTCGCCACTACCTCAGTTGGTGTTTCCGATGCAACTACATTTTGAGCAGCACCTTCTTCATTCACTACCATTGTATCGGCACTGAAAACACCATCTTGCAATGCTTGATTCCAATTAGCTCCGTTAAGAACACTACTTGACCAAGTATCTTTTATATAATCATAATACGATTGCTCACTTCCTAATAGCTCTAAAACTACAGTTTGGAACTGCTTCGTATCAAATAATTCTTTAATTGTTGGTTGCATTAAACTGTAATGCCCCTTTTTTATCTGAACATCTCCCCAAGACTCTAAGTAATGGTTTGTTGCACCTACATACTGAACAGCTTCAGTAGTCTCATTCCAATTGGTTGAAAATGCAACTGTAAGGTCTACTTTAGCCAAACCTTCTTTGAAATCTGCTGCATTAGGCAAAGAATAAACAGGATTAACCCCGTCCATTAACAAAGCACCAACCCTACCAGCTTTCATATCGGCAATTAAAGCATTTACAGCCTTAACACTACCCTTTCTAATATACTTAGGAGCAGCAGTATCAAAAGCCTTACTTGATAACATCTCATTAATTGCCAAAACAACCGCCTGAGCATTTACATCATCCAACCCAGTAACAACAACCGCATTAGATCCAGCCTTCTTAATTTCCGCAGCAATAGAATCAACTAATACATCATATTCTGAAGTGTTACCACCGACAGATGTACCATTTAATTTACCGTATAATTTAGCCAAAACAACTTTCTGAGCACTTGGCTTCATAGCCACACGCTTATCTGCGTTAGCACCAGTTAATGACATATTCGCCTCTAACTGTACATGTCTTGACATTTTACCGTTCTTAGGCACACGACCTCTAGAATAACCAGCATCATATCCGCCACCTTGCCAATCAGCAATAAAATCCGCACCAAAAGAAACTATAAGATCAGCTTTTTCAAAATCGTAATCCGCTAAAGCACGCTCACCGTATTTATTTTCAAAAGCATTTAAAGCAGCATCCTCTGATATTGCATCATAAGTTACATGAACAACATTCTCATTAGCAGCAACTAAATCTGCCATTAATCGATCTGTTGATGGACTGGCATATGTTTGCGTAAGTATCGCTATTTTCTTAGCCGAACCTTTAAGTCCACCCATTTTAGCTTTAACCGTTGCTTTCAGCACATCCCATTCAACAGGCTCACCGTTCGCCATCGGCCCTTGCAATCTTGTACTATCGTACAAAGAAAGAACTGAACCTTGAATTCTAGCATTTGCAGAACCGCCTATTTTCGCCAAGGTATTATTCTCAACCTTGATAGGACGACCTTCACGAGTTTTGATCAATATACTTGCAAAGTCAAATCCATTAGCTACAGTAGTCGCATAATAATTAGCAACTCCCGGCACTATATTTTCAGGCAAAACAACATAAGGAATCGATTTTACAACCGGTCCTTCACATGCTGCTAAAGAAGCTGCCGCGGTACTAAACCCAACATACTTCAAGAAATCTCTACGATTTGTGTTTGTAGAAGACAAAGTTTCCTTGTCACCCAAGAAATCATCCACAGGAATCTGCTCTACAAATTCATTCTGCTTTAGCGCCTCAACAATGGAATCGTTAGGATTTAACTCCGCCTCGTTCTTCCAATATTTTTTGTTTGATGCCATACGTATTCTGTAATTAGCTTCTTTAAATTATTATTAATAGTGACACTTACCACATTCCAGACCACCCAACTGAGCAGCTGTTAAATTATCTACACCGTACTTCTTAGAAAGCTCTGCATGTATTTTCTCGTAATACTCGTTACCTTCAACCTTAACATTGGTCTCTCTATGGCAATCAATACACCACCCCATAGTCAAAGGAGAATATTGATACATAATTTCCATTTCCTCTACAGGACCGTGACAAGTTTGACAATCCACACCTGCAACAGAAACGTGCTGCGAGTGATTAAAGTAAGCAAAATCAGGAAGGTTATGAACTCTAATCCATTCTACTGGCTGACTCTCACCAGTATATTTTTGATTTTCCTCATCCCAACCAACTGCTTTATACAACTTCTTGATCTCACCTGTATAAAACTCATTAGTGTACCCATTTTCTAAATCTTCTTGCGAAGGACCTTCTGGATTACCCGTGTACTCGTAAATAGATTTATGACAGTTCATACAAACATTCAGAGATGGTATTCCAGATGTTTTAGAAACTCGTGCTGATGAGTGACAATATTTACATTCAATTTTATTATCACCAGCATGTATCTTATGAGAATAATGAATTGGCTGAATAGGAGCATAACCTTGATCTACACCAACCTGCATCATCCATCCATAAGCGAAATAAGCACTACCTAACAATAATAGTATTGCAGTAACAATAACTAAAAATTGATTTTGAGCAAAAGCTTTCCAAATTGGAGTTCTTTTCGCGGCACCTTCTTTCTCTATCGCTATTCCGTTTGCTTGAGCTATACGCTGCAATGTCTTATTAACCAATAGCAACATGACCACCAACAACCCAAATACCAATACTAAGGCACCTAAAATAATTTCATTTGAAACCCCGGATGAAGAACCACTTCCTCCGGCAGCCGACTGAACATCCCCAGCAGCAGTGGCAGGAGCTGCAGCGGGTGCAGCAGCAGTATATGCCAATATATCATCAATGTCAGTGTTAGACAATGTTGGAAATGCCGTCATTGCAGCTTGATTGTATTCAGCATACAACTTGTTTGCATAAGCATCACCTGACTTTATAACAGCTGGACTATTTTTAATCCAAGCATAAAGCCACTCTCTATCTAAACCTTCATCTTCACTTAATCTACTTTCCACATTTTCTAATGCAGGCCCCGTCATCTTACGATTTAACGCGTGACAAGCAGCACAGTTCTGATTGAACAAAGCTTTACCCTTCTTTGCATCTCCACCACCAGCGGCAGCCTCTACAGCTGTTGCATCTGCAGCAGCATCCTGCGCTATTAATGGACTTGCAGAAAATAAAATTGCTATTAGGGATAAACCTAAAATTTTAGAAAACTGATTTCGGTTTGGAACCTTTTTCATATATCGAATATTTCTATCGGAATCTTGGCATGATTTTGGTCATAGATGAAACCAATTACAATCCACCAAATGCCTAAATCGGAGACAAAAATACGACATAGACTTTATTTGAAAAATGTTAATGTATCTATAATTTACAATTTAGAAATATTCTAAATAAACAACCATTTATTTGTTTGATCCTGAATAAATTACTTTTGCAATGATTGAAAATAAAACTACAAATAGGTTATGAAAACACTAAGTACCTTGGTAATTTTTGCATGTATTACGCACTTTAGCTACGCGCAAGGCGCTAAAGTAAATATTCAGCAAGACCAAAAGATTGACCAATTGCTAGAGATATACAAATCTTCTTTAAGCAATAATGAATATTACAGAATACAGGTAGGTTTCGGAAATTACGCGAAAGCCCAAAGAATAAAAGCAAATGTCGAAGAAGATTTCCCTGAACTATCTTCAAAAATTGATTTTGACTCACCAACCTATCGTGTAAGAGTAGGAAGGTTCACTTCTAAATTAGATGCAGAACGAAAGTTCAATGAAGTTCGTGTCAAGTATCCAGACGCGATGTTATTAAAACCAAAAAAATCGACCAAATAGGTCGATTTTTTTTTGATATAATTTTAAAGGAAGCTTTTAATTTATTTATTTAGATTTCAACTTCTTCTTAACAGCAACCTCTTGGAATGCTTCGACAATATCACCTTCGTTGATATCATTATAGTTCTTAATCTGAAGTCCACAATCATAACCTTTTGCTACTTCTCTAACATCATCTTTAAATCGTTTTAAAGATGTTAAAGTACCAGTGTATATTACCACACCGTCACGTATTAATCTAATATTAGAGTTTCTAAAGATTTTACCACTAGTAACCATACAACCCGCAATGGTACCAATTTTAGAGATTTTAAATGTCTCTCTAATTTCAGCTGTACCAGAAATCTCTTCTTTCATTTCAGGAGACAACATACCTTCCATCGCATCTTTAAGATCATTGATAGCAGCATATATAATAGAATACATACGAATATCAATTTCTTCTTTTTCAGCAATAGCTTTAGCGTTACCCATTGGTCTAACATTAAAACCAATTATAACTGCATCCGATGCAGAAGCTAACAACACATCTGATTCCGTTATAGGACCAACTGCTTTGTGTATTATATTTACCTGAATCTCATCTGTAGATAATTTCTGGAAAGAATCTGTTAACGCCTCAACCGAACCATCAACATCACCCTTAAGAATAATATTAAGCTCTTTGAATTCCCCTAACGCTATTCTACGCCCAATTTCATCAAGTGTAATATGACGTTGAGTTCTTACTGACTGCTCGCGTTGTAATTGAGATCTTCTAGAAGCTATTTGTTTAGCTTCACGCTCATCTTCTAACACATAGAACTTATCACCAGCTTGAGAAGCACCATCAAGACCTAATATAGATATTGGTCTAGAAGGTCCTACTTCTTTAACACTGTTTCCTCTTTCATCTTGCATTGCCTTTATCTTACCACTAGTGGTACCGGCCAACACATAATCACCTATCTTAAGCGTACCTGACTGCACCAATACAGTAGAAACATAACCTTTTCCTTTATCTAGAAAAGCTTCTACAACTGTACCGGTCGCATGTTTATCCGGATTTGCTTTAAGCTCTAAAATTTCAGCTTCAAGCAATACTTTCTCTAATAATTCCTTAACACCTAAACCTGTCTTTGCTGAGATATCATGAGACTGAATTTTACCACCCCAATCTTCTACTAACAAATTCATTTGTGCTAAACCTTCTTTAATCTTATCAGGATTAGCTGTTGATTTATCAACCTTGTTAATAGCAAAAACGATTGGCACACCAGCTGCTTGCGCATGACTAATAGCCTCCTTCGTTTGTGGCATGATATCATCATCAGCCGCTACAACAATAATTGCAATATCGGTAACTTGAGCACCTCTAGCACGCATAGCGGTAAACGCCTCGTGACCAGGGGTATCTAAGAAAGCTATACGCTCTCCATTTTCTAAAGTAACACCATAAGCACCAATATGCTGAGTAATACCACCACTTTCACCGGCAATAACATTTTCTTTACGGATATAATCCAATAAAGATGTTTTACCGTGATCCACGTGACCCATTACTGTTACAATAGGAGCTCTTGGCTTTAAGTCTTCAGGAGCGTCAACTTCTTCAACTATACTTTCTTCTATATCTGCCGTTACGAAATCAACTTCATAACCAAATTCTTCAGCTACAATAGACAAAGTCTCAGCATCTAAACGCTGATTCATTGTTACCATTAAACCTAAGGACATACATGCAGAAATAATTTCTGTCGTAGAAACACCCATCATAGTAGCAACCTCAGTTGCAGTAACGAACTCAGTAACCTTAAGTACCTTGTTCTCTAATTCCTGTTGTTCTAAATCTTTCTCAGTCTGCTCTCTATGCTGATCTCTTTTACTTCTTCTGTACTTAGCCCCTTTACCCTTCTTGGATTTACCTTGAAGTTTTTCTAGGGTTTCACGCACTTGTTTTTGTACATCTTCTTCAGTAGGCTCCACTTTTGCTACAGGCGCAAATCTACCCCTACCTTTATTTCTATCTCCAGTGTTAGCCGTACCTCTACTTTGACCAGGACCAGAAGGATTCTTTGTAACAATTCTTCTACGTCTCTTTTTACGATCCGTACTTGCTCTATCTGCAGGTTTTTTCTCTTCTTTCTTTTTCTTAGGCTTCTCGAACTTACTAAGATCGATTTTCTCTCCAGCAATTTTTGGTCCAGTTAATTTCTGGTATTGCGTTTCAATAGTTTTTGGAGCTTCAGGTTCTGGAGCAGCTTCCACTACTGGTTCTTTTGGAGTTTCTTTAACCTCTGCCTTTTTAGTGGCTTCAACTTTCGGTGTTTCAGCTTTTGGCGCTTCTACTTTTGGCTCCTCTTTCTTTTCTTCAGGCTTTTTAACCGCAGGTGCAACGACCTTAGGTTTTTCTAATATAACCTTACGAGTTTCCAAAATTTCAACTTTAGGCGTAACCTTTTCCTCGACTTTAGGAGCAAGTTTCTCCTCAGCTTTTGGAGTCTCCTTAATAGGTTCTTCAACCTTCTTTTTAGGATTCAGGTCAATTTTACCTACCATTTTAGGACCAGCAAGTTCAACCTTACCAACTAAGGTATTCTCTTCAGTTTCGGCGTTTCTTCGCTCACGGGCCAAGCGACGATCTTCTTGTTCTTTTTCTAATTGAACTCGAATAGCCTCCTTCTCTTTTCGTTTTTCTTCACCAACTTCCTTTGATGCAACTTTTTTACTCTTGTCCGTCTGGAACTCGTCAAGCAAAACCTGATAAACATCATCGGAAATTTTAGTGGTAGGCCTCGCTTCCACATCATGTCCTTTTCCGTTAAGAAAGTCCACTGCCCTATCCAAGGAAATATTAAGTTCACGAAGAACTTTATTAAGCCTTATTTTCGCATTGTCTGCCATAAATACTGATTCCCGTTCTTTTATTTAAGTGCTAATATATAGCTAATCTTCTAATTCTTCTTTTAGGATACGCACAACTTCTAAAATAGTTTCCTCTTCTAAATCTGTACGCTTCACTAAATCGTTAACGTCTTGCTCTAAAACGCTACGAGCTGTATCGAATCCGATTTTCTTGAATTCTTCAATAATCCAAGCATCGATTTCATCAGAGAATTCTGTTAATTCAACATCTTCCTCTACTCCTTCACGGAACACATCTATCTCATAACCAGTTAATTGACCAGCTAATCTAATATTATGTCCGCCTCTACCAATTGCCTTAGAAACCTCTTCAGGTTTTAAGTAAACTTGTGCCGTCTTCTTCTCTTCGTTCAACTTAACCGAAGAAACTCTTGCCGGACTCAATGCTCTGGTCACTAACAATTGTGGGTTAGCTGTCCAGTTTATAACATCTATATTTTCATTTCCTAATTCACGAACAATACCATGAATTCTTGATCCTTTCATACCTACACAGGCACCAACTGGATCAATACGGTCATCATAAGAGTCTACAGCCACCTTCGCTTTTTCTCCCGGTATCCTAACCGCCTTCTTAACCGTAATTAAACCGTCAAAAACTTCAGGTATTTCTTGAAAAAATAATTGCTCCAAGAATTTAGGTGAACTTCTAGACATTATAATAGTAGGTTTTGCACCTTTCAATTCTACACTTTCAATTACACCTCTTACATTATCACCTTTACGGAAAAAATCAGAAGGAATTTGTCTGTCTTTAGGTAAGATTATCTCATTACCCTCATCATCTAGTAAAATAATTGCTTTATGACGAATATGATGAACTTCAGCTGTATAAATTTCACCCTCTAAATCTTTAAAGTGCTTATATATAGTTGTATTATCATGTTCATGAATTTTAGAAATAAGATTTTGGCGCAAAGCCAAAATTGCTCTTCTACCCAAATCAATTAATTTCACCTCTTCAGACACATCTTCACCAACTTCAAAATCTGGCTCAATTTTACGAGCTGCAGATAATGAAATTTCCTCATTTGGCTCTTCAACCTCACCATCGTTAACAACAATACGGTTTCTCCAAATTTCTAAATCACCTTTATCTGGGTTGATAATAATATCAAAGTTATCATCTGAACCAAACTTCTTTTTAAGCGCATTTCTAAAAACATCTTCCAAAATGGCCATCAATGTTACCCTGTCTATGAACTTATCGTCCTTAAACTCTGAGAAAGATTCAATTAACGCAATATTTTCCATTGGTAATTACAATTAAAATTTTAATACAACTTTTGCTTTAATAATATCTGAAAAATTTACTTCTTCTTTTTTCTGAACGGTTACTTTTCCTTTCCCTATTGGCTTAGGCTCTCTGGCTTTCCACTCTAAAACAATCGAATCATCGTTTACAGCAGTTAAATTACCTTCAAATTTATCATCATTTGTACGAACTTCAAGTTTTCGACCAATATTCTTTGAATATTGGCGCGGCATAACCAACGGAGCAGCTGCACCTGCAGAAGCTACTTCAAGAGAAAAATCATGTTCATCCCTATCTAAATTGTGCTCAATCGCCCTGCTAATTTTTATACAATCACTGACCGTAACCCCATGGTCACCGTCTATAACCACATGAATGCTATTATCAGCACCCATAGTGAAATCGATTAAAAATAGGGAGGGATCTTCTTGAAGACCTTGTTCCAATAATTCTTTTACTTTTTCCTTTAGCATAAATAATAAGTAATAAAAGAGGGGACTAATTGTCCCCTCATGAATACCTTTATATCCTTTCAGCTTTGCAAATATACAATAAATTTAATTTCCTACAATAGCCTAATTACAGCTAATTCAATCACTTTGAAAACAATCAAATAAAATATAAGCTCATTGAAAATTATCCTTCCTATAAATTATCTTATTTTTAGACAAACACCAACCAAAACATAGCCAAATGGAAATCTTATCCTCATATAACCTTATTATAGGTGCATCCTTAATTGTTGTATTATCCTTTTTTTTCAATGGTATATCAAAAAAGACAAACATACCGGCAGTACTAATGCTTATTGTTTTGGGTATTCTTATTAAAATAGGATTAGAATTTTTTATACCAGAAGTCCCAGATTTTAAGGGCTCCTTAGAAATTTTAGGAACTGTTGGCCTTATAATGATTGTTTTAGAGGCGGCTTTAGAACTAGAATTAAAAAAAGAAAAATTATGGCCTATACTCAAATCTATGGCCATTGCACTAATAGGCTTAATAGGTTCTGCATACATAGCCGCTTTAATACTTTATCAGTTTATACCCAATATGACTATGCAGTCTGCATGGCTTTACGCTACGCCTCTATCTATTTTATCCAGTGCAATAATTATCCCTAGTGTTGGCGGATTAAGCGAAGAAAAAAAAGAATTCCACATTTACGAAAGCACCTTCTCTGATATCATGGGCATAATGATGTTCTACTTTTTAACTGGAAAATTAAACCCCGCTGAAGATACGGGAGCTAGTGGTTTTGCCTTGAATTTAGTTTTAACCCTAGTAATTGCTTTAGTTGCTAGTTACGCAATCATTCTAATTTTTCAAAAAATCAAAAGTCAGGCGAAATTATTTTTACTTATAGCAGTGCTACTATTACTTTATGCTATTGGCAAAAAAATGCATTTATCCTCATTAATAATAATTCTTGTTTTTGGGCTACTGGTAAAAAATGTAAACCTGTTCTTTCCCGGAAAGACTAAAATATTTCTTGAAGCTGAACGAATGCAGCAAATTTATCATGAATTACATATAGTCACTCTAGAAACCGCTTTTGTAGTACGCACATTCTTCTTTGTTATTTTCGGTATCACCATAGTCTTATCATCCTTACTAAGCATAAACGTGGCAATAGTGAGTCTATTAATAATAGCATCCATTTATGCAATACGATTTTTGATACTGGTAGTATTCGTAGGAAAAGATATGTTACCTCAACTATTTATTGCACCCAGAGGCCTTATAACTGTTTTACTATTTTACGCAATACCGATGGAAGCGCAAATTGAAGGGTTTGAATCTGGAATTTTATTATTTGTAATTATAGCCACAAGTCTTGTAATGACATGGGCAATGATTAGCGATAAACGAAAAATGGGAACTATGTTAGACGAAATTGACGAGGAAATTTTAGAAAGAAATCTAGCAGAAGATGCATTACGAAAAACCGAAACAGAAGTTTCCATCGAACAAAATATAAACAAAGATTCACAAACGAATACTGAGGATACTATCTAAAGCTGTATTCGCAGAACTTGGAAGACATTTTACGCTTACTGAGGTCCGAAAGAAGCATGAACTTCAACTTGATCACTATATGCTTGTGGCTCAGAAGCATCTAAACTATCAACTTCTTTACGAAAACGAAGAATCATAAGTGTATCTAATTGTTGATCAATACTATCTTTTAACACCCTCCAATTAGATGAATTCATCTTCTTATTGTATTCCATGATTTTATTGAAACGATCTAAATTATACCTGTTAGCTTTCCAAGCATGAGCGGTACTTTCTTCATGTTTTAAATCTTGAACATAGAATCCTATGCCAAATCCTAGCAGAACAACAATCAATAATATCTTTAAAACTTTTGGAGAGAGTTTCATAAGGTTAAGTATTTAGGGTACTAAATTATATAATAACGACACCGAAATGGTTTCTTTTCCGACGAATTTGTAACGTTATCAGATTAAATGTACAAAAATACTGACAGACAGGTTGTCATTTTTTTGACAATAGCCCTACAAAACACCAACGGTTTAGCAAAAGTCACGTAATAGAGAAACAATTAAAATGATTTATATCATAAAAACAAAAATCCCGATATCAATGATATCAGGATTTTCTTTGTTCTCTTAGTTGGCCCACAAGGACTCGAACCTTGAATGACGGTACCAAAAACCGAAGTGTTACCATTACACCATGGGCCAATACCTTTTTAAGAGGCTGCAAATTTAAAACAAAGTTTGGTTTCACCAAATCTTTTTTAAAGTAAAAATAAAAATTTATGCTTTTAGCATGTTAAAGGTTTATAAAAATAGTTCATTCCTTTCTATATTAATTAGTAAATTCGCCACTTAGGTTTAACCCAAGCTTCATGTTTTCAAAGAACTACCACAAGTGGGACACTATATTAGGATGGTCCGTATTTTTTATAGCCCTTATTACATATTATATAACCGTTGAACCCACCAATAGTTTTTGGGATGCAGGGGAATATATAGCTACAGCAGCTAAGCTACAAGTTGGTCACCCACCAGGGGCGCCTTTATTACAAATGATAGGAGCATTCTTTGCAATGTTTGCTTTAGAACCTAGCCAGGTTGCTATGATGGTAAACCTTGTATCTGGTGTTTCAAGTGCATTCACCATTCTATTTATGTTCTGGACCATTACCAATATTACCAGAAAACTTATAGACAAAGATGGTCCGTTTACAAACAGCAAAGCCATTGCCGTTTTCGGTAGTGCTTTGGTTGGGTCGCTTGCATTTACTTATTCAGATAGCTTTTGGTTCAATGCCGTAGAAACAGAAGTGTATGCTATGGCAAGTTTCATTATGGCTTTATTACTATGGTTAGGCTTAAAATGGACAGATAATTTAGACGACCCGCGTGGAAACAGGTGGATTGTACTAATCTCTTTTGTTGTAGGGCTTACTTTCGGTATCCAGTTTATGGGCTTTTTAGCCATACCTTCTATTGGACTTTTGTATTACTTCAAAACATACAAAAAGACTACCGTAAAAAACTTTTTATTAGCGAACATTGTTGTTATCGCCATATTGATGCTGGTATACAAATTCTCCCTTACTTATGTACTTCAGCTTTTTGGATGGGGAGAAGTATTTTTCATCAACAGTATAGGATTGCCATTTAATTCTGGATCAATAATTATTGGAATTTTATTTATCGCTGCTTTCTACTTCGGATTAAACTATACGCGTAAAAATGATTACAGAACAGCCAACACCATTGTTCTTTGTATGATGTTTTTATTTTTAGGCTTTTCTTCATGGTTAATGCTACCAATTAGAGCAAACGCTAAAGTGGTTATTAATGAAAACAATCCAGAAGATGCCAGAGCACTTTTAGCATATTATAATAGAGAGCAATACCCTGGAGTAGATAGCCCTGTATATGGAACATATTATTCTGATATGTTTGCCCCAGCAGGTGAAGATCAAGATGGAAAACCTAAATATGAAAAAGATTACACCCTTGGCAAATATATTATTGTAAATAAGTTCAAAGACGCCGTTCAAGGTCCTAATCCAAAACATCAAGGCTTACTGCCAAGAATGTGGAGTTCGCAAAATGCAGAAAACTACATGCGCTATTTTGGAGCATTAGACTTTAAGATTACACAACCAAATCAAGAATTAAGACAAGCTGCAGAGCAGGTTAAAATAGGTTTCGCCAATGGTGAAATTGGAGCAGATCAATACATTAGCTTTTTAAAGCGTTTTGATGAGTATATAGAAGTACAGCCACCTACTCTTTGGGACAACGTTAGATATATGGTAGAATTTCAATTCAACTATATGTACCTACGCTACTTTATGTGGAATTTCGTTGGGAAGCAAAATGATGTTCAAGGTCGATATAATGATAATGGGAATTGGTTAAGTGGTATAAATGCAATAGATAGCTGGCGTTTAGGAAGCCAAGACAACCTGCCAAGCGACATTAAAAATAATCCAGGAAGAAATACCTATTTCTTCTTACCTCTTATTTTAGGTATCATCGGTATCGTTTTTCAACTTTCAAAAGACAAAAAACAGTTTTGGGTATTATTGATTTTCTTTCTTTTTACAGGTCTAGCAATTCAATTTTATACCAATCCGGGAATTTTTCAACCTCGCGAACGTGATTACTCACTAGTAGGTTCATTCTACGTTTTTGCCTTGTGGATAGGATTAGGAGTTTACGGATTATATGATAGTTTCAAAGATTGGATTACACCTAAAATATTAGCTCCCGTTGTAGTAGTGGTATCACTTCTTGCAGTACCAACCGTTATGGCTGTACAGAACTGGGACGACCATGATAGATCTAATAGATACACGGCCAATTCATCTGCAAAAGCCTACCTAGATTCTTGCCAAGAAGATGCCGGCGCCATATTATTTACAATAGGTGATAATGACACTTTCCCTATATGGTATGCTCAAGAAATTGAGAATTACAGAACAGATGTACGTATTGTTTGTACCAGTCTTTTTGAAACAGATTGGTATGTAGATCAAATGAAAGTAGCTGCATATGAGAGCGCACCAATACCTTCTCAAATTACACATGAGAAATATAGATGGGGATCACGAGACGTTCTTTACCACCAAGGTATTACTGAGAACAGATGGCCTATTAAAGATTTTATAAATTGGATCGATAGCGATAAGCCTAGAACAAAGCTTAAGTATTTATTTGAGCAAAACGGAGCAGATTTAAGTCAGTATGCCGAAGAAACTCAGAATATGGTCTACTACCCTACCAATAAAATTAGAGTTCCCGTAAACAAGCAGAATGTTCTAAATAGCGGATTGGTAAAAGAGAAAGATGCAGATTTAATTGTTGAATATATAGACATAGACCTACCAAGCGCAATTACCAAGAAAAGCATGATGATGCTTGATATTCTAGCCAACAATGATTGGAAACGTCCTTTATATTTCTCTGGAGGTAGTTTTGACGATGCAGAATATCTGTGGATGAAAGACTACTTACAATTAGATGGTCTAGCTTATAAATTAGTACCTATTCGCACAGAAAGACCTAACTCTTTTGAACTAGGCCGCATAGACACAGATTTAATGTATGACATTGTATCTGGATGGGATTGGGGTAATGCAGGCGGTGACATCTATCATGATGTACAAACCCGTATACAGAGCGTATCGTTCAGAGGTAATTTAGCTCGCTTGACCGAAGCATTGATCAAAGAAAATAAAATGGACAAGGCAAAGGACATAATTGAAATATCTCTTACCAATATGCCTGTTGACAAATTTGGCTATTACACCTTAGTAGAACCTTTTGTTGACGGATACTATAAAGTTGGGGAAAGTCAAAAAGCACGTGCTTTATTTGAGAAACTAAAAAAGAAGTACCAAGAAAGATTAGAGTATTATGCGTCTACTAATTTAGACGAGCAGTACAGCAATATTGACGATATAATTGCCGATATGGAAGCCTATAGGCGTAATATAGATATCATTATCACAAATGATACAGAAGATATTGCAGAGAAAGAAACATTGATTTTTAACGAGTACATCGATAAATTCCAACATTTTTATAAAGATGAAGATGATATGGATATGCGAGAAGAAATGTTACAGTCTGATCCTGATATGACAGATTCCCTACCAATATCAGATACTATTCAACCAGACAATACTAGAACAGATATCCTAGAAGATACTGTTGGTATTACTGCACAATAAAAAACTTTGGGCTTTCGCCCAAAGTTTTATTCTTTTAAAAAAATTATAAATTTTTAAACGTATTCTTTAAGAATACCAATTAGGGTATTAGCATCTTGCTCTCCGCTTTGACGCCATACCATTTCGCCGTTTTTGTAGATCATTAAGGTTGGTAATCCTTTAACGCGTAAAGCTTGCGAAAGCTCTTTATTCTTGTCCACATCAATCTTAATTACCTTACCTCTATCACCTAAAGCAGCAGCAACATCCCTTAATACAGAATGCATTGCAGTCGACTGTTCGTTCCACTCTGCGAAAAAATCCAGAAGAACGGGTACCTTTAAATCTATAAGCTCACCAAATTTGGACATATAAAATGCTTTTCTATGTTACCCAAATGTAATAAAAATTGTTAAAATACTACACTTGGCTATATAATTGTAACCCTACAATAGGGTTAAAATCATGTTAATGCTTTTTTCTTTAGGGTAATTACAGTGATTTCAGGCCAAATTCCTACTCTTCCTGGGTAGCCTAAAAACCCAAAACCTCTATTTACATTAATAAATTGCCCCATCTCTTTGTATATACCTGCCCAATATTGATACCTCCATTTTACCGGACTCCATTTTATCCAGCCAGGTATCTCAATACCAAATTGCATACCGTGGGTATGACCGCTTAGGGTTAAGTGATAATGGTAAGCATCTTTAATAACTTCCATTTCCCAGTGCGATGGATCATGACTCATTAAAATTTTAAAATCATCGGGCTTAATCTCTGAAGCAGCTTTCTTAAGATCTCCTGCTTTTTTGAATCCACCTTTACCCCAATTCTCTACTCCTACTAAAGCAATTTTATCTTCTCCTTTCTGCAGGTATCTATGCTCATTAAGAAGAAGGTCAAAACCCATCTTTTTTTGCAATGCTTTTAAGTCTTCTAAATTTTGATGTTTCAACTCTTCGGTTTCCCAAGGAATATAATCTCCGTAATCATGATTTCCCAATACCGAAAATTTACCATCTTTAGCCTCTAATGTACTAAACAAATCTGCCCATGGCAGCATTTCTGAAGTCATATTATTAACCATATCACCCGTAAACAAAAGCACATCACTTTTTTGCTTATTGATCAAATCTACTCCGTATTCAATCATTTTTCTATCATCGAAGCTTCCACTATGAATGTCTGATATCTGAGTAATCTGATAACCATCAAAACTATCGGGCAAATCATCGAACTCTAGGTTATACCTTAAAACCTTAAAGTTATATTTCCCTTTATACATTCCATACAAAAGTGCACCAAAGGGTATTGCGGCAACACCTAAAGCTAATAAGCTTAAAAAACGCCTACGTGCAGGTAATCCAAATTGCTTTTCTTCCCCATATATTTTTTGGTACAATCCAGAGACAAGACGGTACATATCTTCTGAGAACAAGAATAAGATTGTTATAACATTAAAAGTTAACATCGTCAATAAAAACCCAAACGCATAACTTTTAGGAATACTTAAAACACGACCTGTTTCCTCGCCTACCGTAAATTGATATATGAAATTAATCATGACAGCCAATGAGACCGCAATATAAATCCATGACCACCAAGGTTGTTTTGTAATTGTTTTTAATGCTTGAAGCACGTAAAAGCTTAAAGCGATATATGCTATGGTAAATATAAGCCAACGTATCATGAATAGAATTTTTACAAAGATATCTGTATAACAGTGGTATGTGCACTCATTTGCATTTTATTTAACCTTAACCACCACAGCTTTAATATTTTCTAATTGGGTAATAGCACTATGATCATCACTTAAAAAACCTGCTGAATTCATAGAAATCATAGGTTTCTTTGAAATTGTCTTTATCATCTTGGTTCCCGAAAGATGCACCGCATTAAAACCATAGTTTTTAAACATGTCAACATTACTAGCATTTACACCAGAACCTGGCATTATCTGAACTGTTTTATTCTGTTTATTTAAATTTGACAGAAAATCAATACCTTCAGCTGCAGATTTTTGTTGCCCAGATGATAAAATATAATCTACTTGCATTGTTTCCAATTGCTGTAATGCTTCCAACGGATTTACTATCCAATCAAATGCCCTGTGAAAAGTGAATTTTAAATTACCCGCAGCAACTTTCAACTTATTGGTACTATCAACGTCTAATGTGAAATCATCTGAAAGCACACCAGATACAATACCTTCAAATCCCAAATCTACGCAAAGTGCAATATCCTTAAGCATAATATTAAGCTCATCTTCAGTATAAGTAAAATCTCCACTTCTTGGTCTAATTAATACATGTACAGGAATAGACAACCGTTCTTTAATTGCTTTTAATAATCCGTAAGAAGGAGTTAAACCACCTACCGCAAGTTCTGAACACAACTCAATACGGTCTGCCCCAGCACGTTCGGCAACCAAGGCAGATTCTAAGGAATTAGCACAAACTTCTACTATCATATTACTATATTTAAGGTCACTAAAAGTAAAGAACCAAACCCATGAAAAGAAGAAAGTTTCTAAGAAATTCTAGCACTGTAGCTGCGGGAATGTTATCGGCACCAATATTAGCTTCTTGTAACGAAACTACAGCAGCAAAAGATACAGGCAAAACACCTATACTACCAATTGCCATTTGCACTTGGGATTTTGGTAATGCAACCGCTAAAGCTTGGAAAGTTCTTGAAAAAGGAGGCAGTTCTTTAGATGCCGTACACCAAGGTGTTATGGTAGAAGAAAACGATTTGAACAATAGCACTGTAGGTAATGGCGGCAGACCGGACAGAGATGGAAATGTCACTCTAGACGCTTGTATCATGGATAAAGACGGTAATTGTGGTGCCGTATTGGCTATGCAAAATATTGCTAATCCAATTTCGGTAGCCAGAAAGGTTATGGAAGAAACTCCTCATGTAATGCTAGCAGGCAAAGGAGCTGAACAATTTGCATATGAGCAAGGTTTTGAAAAAACAGACTTACTTACCGAAGAATCAAAACAAGCGTGGTTAGAATGGAAAAAAACTTCGCAGTACAAACCCATCATCAATATTGAAAATCACGACACTATTGGTATGCTCGCCATTGATGCCGATGGAGATATTGCCGGTGCTTGTACCACCAGCGGCATGGCCTATAAAATGGCAGGTAGAGTTGGTGACTCGCCTATTATTGGTGCCGGACTTTTCGTTGATAATGAAGTAGGTGGTGCAACAGCAACAGGTGTTGGTGAAGAAGTTGTCAGAACAGTTGGCAGTTTCTTAATTGTCGAATTAATGCGACAAGGAAAATCTCCACAAGAAGCTTGCGAAGAAGGCGTAAAACGCATCATAGCCAAGAATAAGGACAAACAAGATTTTCAAATTGGTTTTATAGCCATCAACAAAAAAGGCGAAACTGGCGGATACTGCATTCACCCAGGCTTTACCTATAGAACATTTACAAAAGAAGGTCATATAAATAATCCTTCTGACAGTTATTTAAAAAGTTAAATTAAAAATCCTTTCAATATTTAATGTCTAAGCTATAGGGCAATCTCCCTTATAGTTTCGGTATCAATTTGTACTTTTAACCTTTTACAATCAATTTTCAAAAATGGCAGATCAAAAAAGACTCTTTTTGCTGGATGCATATGCACTAATATTCCGTGGATACTACGCACTTATAAAAAACCCTAGAATAAATTCTCAAGGCATGGACACCTCAGCTATTATGGGGTTCATGAATTCTTTGTTTGATGTAATACGCCGAGAAAAACCTGACCACCTAGCTGTTTGTTTTGACAAAGGAGGAAGTGCAGAACGTACCGATCTATTTCCTGAATATAAAGCCAATAGATCAGAAACACCAGATGCCATTCGTATTGCCATACCTTATATTCAAGAAATATTAAAGGCTATGCATATTCCCGTTGTTGTAAAAGAAGGTTGGGAAGCAGATGATATCATTGGTACGTTAGCTAAACAAGCAGAAAAAGAAGAATACAAAGTCTTTATGGTTACACCAGATAAGGATTTTGGACAGTTGGTTTCAGAAAACATCTTTATGTATCGCCCAGCAAGAATGGGTAACGGAATTGAAATTTGGGGTATTCCTGAAATTCAAAAACGTTTTGGTGTCGAAAGACCTGAACAGGTTATTGATTATTTAGGAATGATGGGTGATGCAAGTGACAACATTCCTGGTCTTCCAGGTGTTGGCGACAAAACTGCAAAAAAGTTTATTGCTGATTTCGATTCCATGGAAAATCTTTTCGAAAATACCGATAAACTTAAAGGTAAAATGAGAGAAAAGGTAGAAGCCAATAAAGAACTGGGGCTTTTATCCAAAAAATTAGCCACTATTTGTTTAGATGTTGATGTTCTCTTTAATGCTAGTGATTATGAAATGTCTGAACCAAATGGCGAAGAGGTTCAGAAAATATTTGAGGAACTTGAATTTAGAAGATTAAAAGATCAGTTTATTAAATTATTTTCTTCAGAAACTGAAGAAACCCCAGCTAAAGCTTCAGATGCCCCGGTAGCAAAAAAGGAGATTCAAGATGCAGGTTCTGGCCAGTTCTCTTTATTCGGAAGTCCAGCAGATTCTGGTGCCACTGTTAAAGATTATTCTAGTAGACAAACCATTGCAGATGTTGCTCATTCTTACCAAAGTGTTGCGCCTGGCATGGCAATGAAGTTATTCTTAAAAAACCTTATGCAGCAAACTTCTGTTTGCTTTGACACAGAAACCACAGGTCTAGACCCATTGACTGCAGAATTGGTTGGTATTGCTTTTTCTTGGGAAGCCACAAAAGGATTCTACATACCCTTTACAGATAACAAAGAGGAAGTACAGGCACTTTTAGAAGAATTGCGCCCTTTCTTTGAAGCTGAAACAATAGAAAAAGTAGGTCAGAATCTTAAGTATGATATTAAAGTTTTAGACAAATACAACATTAACGTTAAAGGACCTTTGTTCGATACCATGTTGGCTCACTATCTAATTAATCCAGATATGCGTCACAATATGGATGTTTTGGCAGAGACGTATTTGAACTACACACCTGTTTCTATCACAGAACTAATAGGTAAAAAAGGCAAGAATCAATTGAGCATGAGAGATGTTCCTTTAGAAAAACAAACCGAATATGCGGTTGAAGATGCCGATATCACCTACCAATTAGCACAACATTTTAGACCAGAATTAAAAGAAGCAAATACAGAAAAATTATTTCAAGAAATAGAAATTCCACTATTACGCGTTTTAGCCGATATGGAATTAGAAGGCATTAATTTAGATGAGAAATTCCTGAATTCGCTATCTTCAGATTTAAATAATGATATAGCTGATCTTGAAAAGAAAATATATGAAGTTGCCGATGAGGAATTTAACATTGGATCACCAAAACAATTAGGAGAGATACTTTTCGATAAATTAAAATTAGTAGCCAAACCTAAAAAAACTAAAACGGGTCAGTACTCTACCGCTGAGGACGTATTATCCTATTTAGCAAAAGATCACGAAATCATTCAAAATGTTTTGGATTATAGAGGTCTTGCCAAATTGAAGAGCACCTATGTAGATGCATTGCCAGAACAAGTAGAACCAACTACGGGTAGAGTCCATACAGATTATATGCAAACCGTGGCAGCAACAGGTCGTTTAAGTAGCAACAATCCGAATTTACAGAACATACCAATTAGAACAGAACGCGGTAGACAAGTTAGAAAAGCGTTTATTCCACGTGATGAGAATTACACTTTGTTAGCGGCAGATTATTCACAAATAGAGCTGCGTATTATTGCAGCGTTAAGTGAAGAAACTACCATGATAGAAGCTTTCAAAAATGGTGAAGATATTCATGCCTCTACAGCATCAAAAGTTTTCAATGTCCCATTAGAAGAAGTAACACGTGAGCAACGTAGTAATGCAAAAACGGTAAACTTTGGTATTATCTATGGCGTATCTGCTTTTGGTTTAAGCAACCAAACAGACTTATCACGCTCAGAAGCAAAAGAGCTAATAGATACGTATTACAAGACCTACCCGAAATTAAGAAATTACATGAGCGAGCAAGTAGATTTTGCTCGTGACAATGGCTATGTACAAACTGTTTTAGGCAGAAGACGTTATTTGAAGGACATCAATGGTAGTAATGCCATAGTACGTGGAGCTGCGGAACGAAATGCCGTAAATGCACCCATACAAGGTAGTGCTGCAGATATTATTAAAATTGCCATGATCAACATTCACAAAAAACTGGAAGAAGGCAATTACAAATCTAAAATGCTACTTCAAGTACATGATGAATTGGTTTTTGATATTTACAAACCAGAGTTAGAAGAGTTGAAAACTTTAATTAAATCTGAAATGGAAAATGCTTACACTATAGCCGTGCCTTTAGATGTTGAAGTAGGCATGGGAGACAACTGGCTTGTCGCTCACTAAAAATCAAATTTGTACTGTTTAAACCACACGGTGTAAGAATATTATTGTAGTATTTTGACGAAAATATTCTGTTAACAAAACGCTAATATTTATATTAGTATTTGCTAACCATATTTTACTATGATTAAAAACTACACTAGGCTGCTATTGGCAGCCCTAATTTTGTTTTGTTTTACAGGATTTTCACAAACAAATTATCTACAGAATGCCAGCTTTGAAAATTGGTCAGGAAACCCAGAATCACCCGATAATTGGAGTATAATTGATGCAAACAGCACAACTAAAAGCACCGATTCATCAGAGGGAAATTTTGCTTTAGAACTAGATTTAAGCAACTCTTTATCTACCCCAACCGAACTTAGCACTAGAAATGCAAGTGATGTAGTTTTACCAACCAATGCGACCTATACGTATTCTTTTGATTATAAAGTAACCTCGGGCATTGGTAATACTATAAGTGCCAATTTATACATTTTAAAGGATGCCGGAAGTTATACCATACAATACTTAAATGAATTTGTCCCCATGGAAAGTGATGGCGACTGGCATACCTACACTGTTGATTTTAACACCGATACAGATGAAGATTATGTTTTCGAATTAGCATTTAGAGCAAATACATCTCCTACAAGTTCTGTTCTAATTGACAATATGAAAGTATTGGGCGATACACCAGCGGATGCAGATGATGATGGAGTACCCGATACAGAAGATACATGCCCAAATACACCACCAACAGCCCTAGCCGTTGATGAAAACGGTTGCGAAATATTAATAGATGCTTCAAGCGTTATTGAAGACCCTAGTTTTGAAGATTGGTCTTTTGGTGGCGGCAGTAACCTAGCCGATTGGGGCATCAATCTAATTCCAGGAAGTTCTTGGAATAAAAATGTAACTATTAGTGACAATCTTGATTATAGCTTAGAATTGACTACTGGAAATAATGGCACCAACACCTCATCAATATTTCAGAACAACATTCAATTATATGGTGGTGTAGAATATCTTTTAGAAATCGATTATAGTGTTTTGGAAGGAACCTTTAACTCGTTACAATTACAATTAACGCAAGGTATTTTTGCAGATATAATTGAGGAGTTTACGCTGAACCCTTCTGAAAACGAATGGAACACCTACTCCACCACATTTACGTTGACATCAAATGAAATAGTTAATTTACAAATTAGAGCGGTATCTGATCAAGCACAACAAAAAATATTATTGGATAAAATGGTTTTTAGAGCCAATGTCGCCAATAACACTGATCGAGATGCTCTAATCGCCTTTTATAATGCAACAGGAGGACCTGACTGGGTAAATACTTGGAATTTAGAAGAACAGGATATTGAAAATTGGTATGGAGTAACCTTAAATTCAGAAGGAAGAGTTGAATATCTTTATTTAACAGAAAACAAACTTATCGGAAACTTACCTCCTGAAATAGGTCTATTAACGGAATTAAAGGTTTTGAATCTTTCTAGCGCCTCCAATCCAACTGTACCTGAAAATGTAAATCAAATAACAGGAGTTATACCGCCACAAATTGGTAACCTTACAAATTTAGAACAGTTTAATATTTCAAATAATTTAATATCGGGCGAAATTCCTCCAGAATTTGGGAACTTATCTAAATTAACTTTCGCAATGTTCTTCGACAACGAATTATCTGGATCATTACCAGAAGAGCTAGGCAACTTAATCAGTATTGAAACAATTAATCTTAAGCGGAATAATATAGAAGGTACAATTCCAACTTCTATGACCAACTTACCTAATTTAAGATCACTTTTACTAGCTAGCAACAACTTCGAAGGGGAGATTCCAGACTTTCTCTCTCAAGTAACAAGTTTGCAATATCTTGATTTAAGTTATAACTCTTTTAGCGGATCAATTCCTGTAGAACTAGGTTTAATAAACAATTTGTCATACTTAGATATTTCCGTAAATAATTTAACTGGAGAGATACCAACAGAGCTAGGGCAATTACAGAATATCACAACTCTAAAATTGAGTCAGAACAATTTAGAAGGATCATTACCTCTTTCGCTAGGTCAATTAACCAATCTTGTAGATTTTCAAGCTTATAACAATAATTTAAATGGTACAATACCTATTGAGCTTACTAACATACCATCATTAGATCGAATTTTATTGTCCAATAACAATTTTCATGGTAAAATACCAAATTTTGCATCTACAAATGTATACGCTGTTTCCATAAGCTCTAATGAATTCGTTTTTGAAGATATACTGGAAATGTCGCAGAATTTAGCTGAAAACATAACTTTTAGCTATTACGGTCAAACGAACTTGGGAGAAAGTAGTTCTATTATTATAAACCCCACAGAAAGCTACACTCTTAAAATTGACCAGACTATAGAACCTAACAACATATATCAATGGAGATTAAATGAAATACCAATTGATAATGCAACAGAATCAACTTATGTTATTAGTAACTTTTCAAATGAACATCAAGGTGCTTACGATTGTGTAATTACAAATAGTTTATTACCTGACTTAACACTTTATTTAAATCCAATTAATATACAAGGTGATGATGATAACGATGGTGTACCTAATGATATTGATGTTTGCAAGAATACACCAATTGGTGCAGTAACTGGCACCACCGGTTGTAGCTATCAAGACATTTTAGTACCAAAACCAGATGATATTATTGCAAAAGCTACGAGCACTTCTTGCCCTGACACAGCCAATGGCACACTTACTGTTGAATTTAAAGTTAATCAAACACATATATTAGCGATAACAGGCCCTAATAATTTCTCTGCTAATTATACGCAACAAAACGGAAGTACGCTTATGGTTACTGATCTAGAACCAGGTTCTTATAACATTGTTGCTAATTCAGAGATTGGACGATTAGTTGGCGCACCTAATGTAGAATTTAGTTTGAATATTGAAACTCCCGAAGAATTTATTTCTGGTAAAACCGTAATAGACTATACTGCTAAAAATGCGAGCGTCGTAGTATCTGGAAGTAAAAATTACGAAGTTTTGGTGAATGATAAAACCTATTTCTTTGAATTTAATAACGTTGACAATCAACAATTATCCTTTCCATTAGTCAAAGGCGCAAACCTTATTTTTATTGAAACCGATAAAAATTGTCAAGGTATATACAATGATAGTGTTATCATTGACAATGCGATACTTTCGCCAAATCCTGTTGCAGATATTTTAACTGTTGAAGGTCTTGATGAAATGGCGAATGCTCAAATTCTAATATCTAATTTAAACGGAGCGACCGCAATAGCGGAAAATAGCCAAATTTCAGGCGGCACTTTAGAAATGAATATTTCAAGCCTTTCGCCAGGTTTATACTTATTGACCATTACAAACGGTGAAAAGGAAATCAACATTAAATTTGTAAAAAAATGAGAATAGCTATAAAATTAATATTAATGGGTTTACTAGTAGTTTCCTGTGGTGGAAGTGATGACGGTAATAGCCCTACTCCTCCTGAAGAAAAAGAACTAGGTGCATTCAACCTTCTTTTTCCCGACAATAATTTAATATGTACAGAAGGTGAAGACAATGGTGTAGACGTTGTAAACATTGAGTTTCAATGGGCTGCCTCTTCTAACGCAACATCATATGAATTGGAAATTACAAATCAAGAAAACAATACTACAGATACAAGGACGGTAAATTCAACATCTTTGGCCGTAGGATTACCAAAGGGCACACAATTTTCATGGACTGTAACAGCAATCTTAGGTGAAAAAACTTTAGCTAGTGATTCTTGGAATTTCTATTCTGAAGGAACCAGTACAGAAAACTTTGCTCCATTCCCTGCAGAAATTAGTGTTTCAGATAATGGTGACGGGACAGTAAGCGTATTTTGGATAGGTGAAGATTTAGATAATGATTTGGTTAATTATGATGTGTATATCGGTACCTCGGGAAACTTAGTATTGATTCTTGAAAATACCACTGACGAAAACACGAATTACAATATCACTGCCGGAGAGCAATATATTGTTCAGGTTGTATCTAAAGATAGTAGCGACAACACATCAACCAGCGAGACCTATTTCACTTTCTAGAAAGTTAAAGTTTATTTAAAGCTAGACGAAAAAGTATTTTATAAACGTTAGCATATAGCGTACTTCATTGCAGAAGTACGCTATATTTTATTTTATGAAACATTTTTTAATCATAATATTCTTAATAATGCTGGGGGCAACACAACTATCTGCACAAGAGGTCAAAAATGATGTCAAGATCTTTCCTAACCCAGCTACAAATGTTATTAATGTACTAGGTCTCAAAAATGACACAAATGCCGCAATAAGCATTAGAGATAGTTATGGCACTCAAATAATCTACCACCAATGGGACATTAAAAGAAATGCGCTAAATATTCCCGTATTTAATCTTGAAAAAGGATTATATATGATAAGTATACAGTCCGAAAATCAAAATGTAAAAGCAAAATTTTATAAGCAATAAAAAACCCTCACATAAATGTAAGGGCTCGTTTTATATTATAAAATTAAGCTTTTATCGCTTTACAAAAATTAATTGCCCATCTTCTGAGAAATTAGGAATATCTAAATCACTTGCATCAACAGTCATAATATCACCATCGATGGTAACACCTATAGCTAACTCTTCACCATTTTCATCAATAGTAGTTACCGTTTCACCATCAAAGGTATAGGTACTAGTATTTGTGTCAGACTCAGAAGGACAAGGAATATCCAACCCTGTCGCCGTAGCATTAACTTCTACATAATTTGCAGAATTGGTAGCATTAGCACTTAAATCTTCATTAAATTGTAATGTAATTATGTAACAATCTCTATCTGAAAGAAAGTCTAAAATTTGCTTTCCAAATTTAACGTCATCACTTGCTGTTTCATTATCGATTAGTAGTTCAGTAGCATCCCAAGTACCTATTATTGCAGTACTATTTGTTTCAGCATCTGATTCAGTCTCATCTTTATCAGAACTGCACGATACTAGTGCAAAAGCTAAACTAACTGCAAGTAAAATATGTTTGTACATCTTTTAGTTTTTTGGTTGTTCAAGGATATAAAACGAAAAAATCAACATATTATTTCAATTAAGAGTAAACGGGCAGATTAACAAAACAGAAATTATAGAATAAATCTATAAGTAGCTTTTAACAAAAAGGTGTTATCTTTTTGTTGATCTAAAATTTGACGATTTAAATTTTTTCCCAAAGTTTCATTTGGATTTCCAGCTCCTACCACGCCCTGAGACCAAACTAAAAATATCTCCGAACCTGGTATATATTCCCATCTAAGAACCAAATTTGACCTAAATTGAACATATGAAAAATCTGGATTTTCTATTTGATAATCTACCGTACCATCAATATTCTCATCTATTAAATATGCATCGTTTGAAGTAGCTTTTGATATTTGATTTTCTGAGAACATAGTAACACGTTCCTCCATTTTCTTCGCAATAGGATTATTAACAAAATTAAACCCAGAATATGTACCTCTTGATATGAAAGGCTCTCCATAATATTGAATGGATAAATTAGGATTTAGACTATAATTAAATCGAATGGACGTACTAAATGTTTTCTGATCAATACTGCCAGTTATATACCTTGCAGTGCCACTATAATTCTCTTCAGTTACATATTGAGTTTTATTAGGGTTTTCTTCATATTCTGAAGAAACTGACAAGTTAAAAGCATCAAAAGGTTGATACGAAAGTCTTAGAACATACCTTTTCAAAGAAAAATTATTTTGTGCCGCCTGACTATTTACATAACCTAAAGTGAAACTCATTTTTTTTCTACTATCAGAGCCAAAGAAAAGATAAGCAAAGTTCTCCTCAGACCAACGCCATCTTGGTCCTCCACGTAATACTGTATTAGAAAAAATACGAGGTTTGTGAGCTGCACCAACCTCTGTCCACCAATTATTTTTATAATTTATAAATCCTTGAAATTCATACTGAACTCTATTATAATTACCTTCAAAATCAAAAGTAGAATACTGGCTAAATTGCATATTTGCCTTTCTGTATAAATTCGTTGTCTTTAGAAATAGCCTACTTACAGATGCTGTTTGTTTGATTTCATCTGCCTGTCTCAAGAAACCAACGTCGTTAAGTTCTAATTCTGGAGAACGCCAAATAACACCTCCATCATATCGCCAATTTCCACCACCAGCTTTACCTATTTCTATTTTACCGCCAGTACCGGTAAGTGAAGTTCTATTGGCGTCAACAGAAACATGACTTGCGTCTACTCGCTGAAACAAATGAGTAATACTCGTTTGTGTAAGAGCAATTGCACTTTCACTACCCGTAATATGACTTCCCACAAAATTACCCTCAACATAGTAGTTTCTATTCTTCCAATTATGTTTAAAATCTAGACCGCCAGTGTATGCACCTCTTCTTAAAAAATCTAAATTATCAAGTATATTTCTATTTGTGGCCGTGAAAATACCACCCACAAAAGAGTTTCTTTCATTAAAATCTTTTTGTACCCTACCTACCAAATAATTGGTTAAAGGCTCTACAAGTTCAGATCTTTTATTACCCGCAACATCTTCAACATCCGCATACATATTACCCGTAACGCTTTCCAATAAACCTAGTGACCAACCATTTTTTGTTTTACCAGAAAACTTAGCAGCACCCAAAATAGTGGAATTGGTTGGCTCGTCTACAAACTCACCAGATGTGATCGTTGCAAAACTTTGCGGGCTTCTACCTATTCTTCTACTATAAAATATATTGTCATTACCATCTGCAAATTCAAAATCAAATATGTTCTTGTTCTCAATAAAGAAAGGTCTTCTCTCTTCAAAAAAGATTTGAAATCCGTCCAAGGCAATTGCACCTGGGTCGGCATCTACCTGTCCAAAATCTGGATTAACGGTTAAATCTAAAGTAAGATCATTGGTTAATCCAATTTTTGCATCTAGTCCAGCATTTAATTTATAGTCTTTTCCATCTCTAAAAGGATTTCCATTTTGAGCAGGATAACTATCAAATTGATTAACCAAAAAAGGCTGTATTTCTAATTGTTTCTGAGGTTGAATATTTTTAAGCCCCTTCAATTTCCCAAATTCACTTACCCAACCAGGAGCATCTAAGCCAATAGGTTGCCATATAGAACGCTCCTCGCCCCTAAAATACCTCCTATGTACCTGCAATCCCCATATCTGTTCTTCTGCAGACCCAAATTTTAATTGGCTAAAAGGTATTTTCATTTCTGCAGACCATCCTTTATCATCAATAAGTGAAGCGGTATACCAGATCGGGTTCCAACTAGAATCCCAATAATCTCCATTTTGAGATACAAACTCATCTCCTTTTACACCGGCCGCAGATACGTTAAAAGAAAAAGCAGTTCGCTTGTCATTATAACTATCTATATTAATTTCTATCCAATCTCCAGAAAAATTATCTCTTCGAGCCAGACGGCTTTCAATTTTAGACGGTATACTGTCAAAACATCGTATACCGACGTATAAAAATTTTGAATCATAGGTGATTTTAAATTTAGTAAGTTGACTTGCTTTTTTACCATTATTAGGTTCAAAAACGGTAAAATCGTCATCCCACTGAACATAATCCCACTCAGAATCTGATAACTTACCGTCAATAATAATTTCTTTATCTACAGGAAGTTGCGCAGTAACATATTCCCTTTGTACCTTTGCAACTTCATTTTGCGCAATTAGCGTGTTGGTGACGTAAAGGAAAAGTATGCAACTTACTAAGTACTTTAGCATAATAATGGGTTCTTTGGTTGATTGTTTAGTTGCTAGAAGAGACACTTGAAAAATAGAATTGTTACAAAAAAGGCAACAAATTCAATAAGTTTAACAGTATCTCAATAAAAATAAAGCAGTTAGAAATTACATTTATTTAAAAAATGTAAAAAATAAAGAAACAAGTATTTGCAATTCAAGTTAATAATCGTAGATTTGCAGCCCCTTTGACGGGATTGATTAAAATAATAGTTAAAAATAGCAGTAGTGGATACATTAAGTTATAAGACCGTTTCGGCCAACAGAACAACTGTAAACAAAGAGTGGTTATTGGTAGATGCCGAAGGAGAAACATTAGGACGCATGGCTTCTAAAGTCGCCTATTTGTTAAGAGGAAAGCACAAACCAAGTTTCACCCCTCATGTTGATTGTGGTGATAATGTTGTTATTATCAACGCAGAGAAAATTGTTCTTACAGGAAACAAGTGGTCTGATAAATCATACATGAGATACACTGGCTACCCAGGTGGTCAACGTACTACTAGCGTAAAGCAGTTATTAGAGAAAAACCCAGAAGGTATTCTTGAAAAAGCGATAAAAGGTATGTTACCTAAGAATAGATTAGGTGCAGAGCTTTTTAGAAACTTAAAAGTTTACGCAGGTACAGAGCACGGTCAGGAAGCTCAAAAACCTACTGTTGTTAACCTAAAAGATATTAAATAAGATGGAAGTAATTCATAAAATTGGTCGTAGAAAGACCGCTGTAGCGAGAGTATATCTTTCTGATGGAAATGGAGACATTACTATTAACAATAAAGATTTAAGTGTATACTTCCCAACTGCAACACTTCAATACAAAGTAAAACAACCTTTCACATTAACTGAAAGCTTAGATACTTACAACGTAAAAGTAAATGTTTACGGTGGTGGTATTACAGGTCAAGCAGAGGCTATTCGTCTTGCTTTATCTAGAGCTATGTGTGAGATTGATGCTGAGAACAGAACTATCTTAAAACCAGAAGGTCTTTTAACTAGAGATCCTAGAATGGTTGAACGTAAGAAATTCGGTCAGAAGAAAGCACGTAAAAAATTCCAATTCTCGAAACGTTAATTCGAGTTACAAGATTACCAGGCACCTTTTTTGGGTGCCTGTTTTTATATTTTATCACACTGGGGAAAACCAGATTATTAACTAGTTCATTGAAAGTCCATTACGGACAATTAAAAATCCTTAAATTATTTATAATTCAAGGTAAATTAGTTTAGCATCTAAATGATGGAGGCTTTTGCTTATGCAAATACCACTTTGTCATTGCTAATTCATAAGAACGTAAACTAAATTTAGAATGGCGAGAGTCGAAGTAAAACAATTATTAGAAGCAGGTGTACATTTTGGTCACCTTACAAGAAAGTGGAATCCAAACATGGCTCCTTACATCTACATGGAGCGTAATGGTATTCACGTAATCAACCTTTACAAAACAGTTGCAAAATTAGACGAGACCAATGAGGCTCTTAGCAAAATTGCAGCATCAGGTAGAAAAATACTTTTCGTAGCTACCAAAAAACAAGCAAAAGACATCGTTGCTGAAAAAGCAGCAAATGTAAACATGCCTTACATTACAGAAAGATGGCCAGGTGGTATGTTAACAAACTTTGTTACTATTCGTAAAGCTGTTAAGAAAATGGCTTCTATTGATCGTATGAAGAAAGATGGTACTTTCCTTACACTATCTAAAAAAGAAAGATTGCAAGTTGACCGTTTACGTGCAAAATTAGAAAAGAATTTAGGTTCTATCTCTGAAATGACACGTTTACCAGGTGCATTGTTCATCGTTGATACAATGAGAGAGCACATTGCAGTTAAAGAGGCACAAAAATTGAACATTCCTATTTTCGCAATGGTTGATACCAACTGTGATCCTAGAGATGTAGATTATTTGATTCCTTCAAATGATGATGCTTCAAAATCTATTGACATTATTATGACAGAAGTTACCAATGCAGTAGCTGAAGGTCTTGCTGAACGTAAGGCTGAAAAAGGTGATGCAGCTGAAGGTAAATCTGAGAAAAAAGATAAAGCTCCTAAGAAAAAAGTAACTGCTGAAAAGCCAGCTCCATCTCCTGAAAAAGTTGATACTAAACCAGCACCAGTTGTTGATAATGTACCAAACGTTGAAGTAAATGTTGAAGCTACTAAAGAAGCTGTAGCAAAAGAGGCAAAAGTTGAAGCTGATGATTTAACGAAAGTTGAAGGAATTGGACCAAAAGCTGCTGAAGCATTAGTTGCTGCAGGTATAGCTACTTACGCTGACCTATCTAAAGGAGATGCTGATAAAATCAAAGGGATTTTAACTGAAGCAAGTTCTAGAATGGCACATTTAGATCCTACCTCATGGCCAAAGCAAGCTAAAATGGCTGCAGATGGTAAGTGGGACGAACTTAAAGAGTGGCAAGACAACACTAAAGGTGGTGTAGAATAAGTTACTACATTTATAAAATATATCTAAGAACAACCCCATAAAACGGGTATACTAAAAGTAAAAAAGATGGCAAAGATTACAGCTGCAGAAGTTAATAGATTAAGAAAAACTACTGGTGCAGGAATGATGGATTGCAAAAAAGCCTTAGTTGAAGCTGATGGCAATTTTGAAACTGCAATCGAAGTTCTTCGTAAAAAAGGTCAAAAAGTTGCGGCAAAAAGAGCTGACAGAGATTCTTCTGAAGGTGCAGCAATTGCAAAAGTAAATGACGATAACTCTAAAGGTGTTATCATTTCTTTGAACTGTGAGACCGATTTCGTTGCTAAAAACGAAACATTTGTAACGTTAGCTACTGAATTAGCAGATTTAGCAATCAATTTTGATTCTAAAGAAGCTTTCTTAGCTGCTGATTACAAAGGAATGACTGTTCAAGAAAAGCTTATTGAGCAGACTGGTGTTATCGGTGAGAAAATCGAAATAGGTGGTTATGAAACTTTAAGCGCTCCTTTCGTTGGTTCTTATATTCACGCAGGAAACAAAATAGCTGTTTTAACAGGTCTTTCAGCTTCGGTTGCAGGTGCTGAAGAAGTTGCTAAAGATGTTTCTATGCAAGCTGCTGCAATGAACCCTGTAGCGCTAAATGAAGATGGTGTTGATCAATCTGTTATTGATAAAGAAATAGAGATTGCAAAAGATCAATTACGCCAAGAAGGAAAGCCAGAAGCAATGTTAGAAAACATCGCTAAAGGTAAATTAAAGCGTTTCTTTAAAGATAACACTTTAGTAAACCAAGATTTCATTAAAGACAGCAAGCAAAGTGTTGCTCAATATGTAAAGTCTATTGATTCTAATTTAGAAGTAGTAGGATTTAAAAGAGTTGCATTAGGTTAATTACAATACAACTAACTCAATAAAAAACCGTCTTACTGTAAAAAGTAGACGGTTTTTTTATATTCAAAAATTTCAACTCTTTCTTAGTTTTTCAACCAAGCATTACGCAAATCAATTGTTTTCTGACTCACCTCTTGTAAAGGAACAATTTTTTTAACTTTTTTCACTGGCTGACCAACCACACCTTCAACTGCAACAATTTCCCCATCACGCACAACAGTCATGCTAATTTCAGTTTCAGGAGTCCAAGCAAAACTTTCACCTATAATAGGACGCAACGTTTCTAAATTGATATCTTGACCGTTAATTGTTTTAAAAATATCACCTCCTTGTAATTTTAAATCTTCAAAAAATGAATTTAATTCTATATTCTCACGAATGAAGACTACACTATCATTTTGCACATCAACATCCATATAAGGTATCTGACCATCAAAAAAGTATCCTGTAGACTCTTGTACATCATTAGTAGCCAAACCTACCTTTTCAAAATAAACTTCATAATCAATTGGAGTATCACCTATAACATGTTGCTTTAAAAAAACATCTACTTCAGGATAAGTAATTGATACTATCTCACCAAATAAAGTATCATCCTCAAAAGGTACATCAGTACCATATTTCTTAGACAGCTCTTTCATTAACCAAAGCATACTTTTCTCGCCATTACTCTTCTCTCTTAAGATAATGTCCAGACACATATTTATTAAAGCGCCTTTTTCATAAACGTTAGCATAATTTGGTTCATATGGCTGTTCCAAAATATTCTTACTCATTTCTGTAAAAGACATATTATCATCGTAAAATTCAGCATTATTAATTTTACCAAGCATGCGTACATAAAAATCATCTTCTGATATTAGTCCTTGTTGTACCTGAAATAAATTGGCGAAATACTCAGTCGTACCTTCATACATCCACAAATGCTGAGACATTTTTGGGTCGTTAAAATCAAAATACTGTATTTCTTTTGAATGAACTGATAATGGCGTTACAATATGAAAAAACTCATGTGAAACCACATCAACCATTGCCTGCTCTAATCGCCCAATATCCATTGCTTCCGGCAAAACTACAACGGTAGAGGTATGATGCTCCAATGCTCCGTAACCATTTGCATCTGGAATATTGACATCTGACAAATACAATAAAATGTTATATTCTTTAGTGCTATCTACTTCACCTAAAAACTTCTTTTGCGCCCCCATCATAGACTTCATTCTCTCCTTTAAATCTGCCGCTTTATAAACATTATTAGGAGAGAACAAACTTAAAGTAACCGTAATACCATTAATCTCAAAGCTTTCAGTATTAGGCTTTGCATACATGATTGGATTATCGATCACGTCAAAATATCTTTTTGCAAGAAAACCATCCCACAAGGAATCAGGTTTTCTATTTGGCTCAATAGAAAGGGTTGTAGTCGCTATTAAGTCTGCAGGTTTATTTATTAAAATAGAATAAGGAACTTCTTTAAAACCATCAAAATAGCCAACAAACCCGTGAAGATTAAGCATGAAATTACTACCAACAGCTATATTGGTACCTGCAGGCGAAAACACCGCATCTTCCACTTCATTCTCCGTATCAAAAGTATCGTTAACCCAATATTGTACTTTATCGAGGTTAACACCATTAGCAATACTCCAAGAATTATCATCAAGCTTTGTAGCTTTTAATTCAGCTCCTTTATAATCAAGGGCTTTAAAATCTTGAATATACTTACCATAGTTATCAGAACTATAGGTGCCAGGTACGGTTTTAGGAATTCTAAAAATTACAGTAGAAGTAGTAAATGCACCAGGATTTAAATCTACCTGCACTCTATCTTCAACTACATTAATTAAGTCTATTGAAGCTACAATAGTACTTTTTTCCACAGACATCAATGCCTTACCTGCCCCACAGGCATTCAGTATTAAGGCAACTGCAATAAATAAAACATTTTTTTTCATAAAACTTTATATGTGAATTTTTAAAATAAAGGTTACCAAAGATAGATAATATGTATCCATCCTTTCATGTGCAATTATGTTTTGCATGAATAAAATATAGAACACTTCCATCGAAAATTTTCATTATTTTTGGTGGCAAATAAAAATTTACATGCACTACAAAAGAATTCTTCTTAAATTAAGCGGTGAAGCCTTAATGGGCGAAAAGCAATATGGCATAGATTCTAACCGTCTAAATGAATATGCTGAAGAGATAAAAGAAGTAGTTGAAAAAGGAATTGAAGTCGCCATTGTAATTGGAGGTGGAAACATTTTTCGCGGATTGGCAGGAGCTGCTACAGGAATGGACAGAGTACAAGGAGATCACATGGGTATGCTAGCAACTGTTATAAATGGTTTAGCATTACAAAGTGCTTTAGAAATGAACGGAGTACAAACCAGATTACAATCTGCCATAAAAATAAATGAAGTTGCCGAACCTTTTATTCGAAGACGTGCAATGAGGCATTTAGAAAAAGGAAGAGTAGTTATATTTGGAGGCGGAACAGGTAACCCATATTTTACTACAGATTCTGCAGCAGTATTAAGAGCCATTGAAATTGAAGCTGATGTAATTCTTAAAGGAACACGTGTAGATGGTATTTACACAGCTGATCCAGAAAAAGATAAAAGTGCTACCAAATTTGATAACATTTCTTTTCAAGATGTGTTAACCAAAGGATTAAAAGTAATGGACACGACAGCCTTTACCTTAAGCCAAGAAAATGAACTACCAATTGTAGTTTTTGATATGAACAAAAAAGGAAACTTGCTGAAAATAGTTGACGGCCAAACTATTGGTACAACCGTTAACCTTTAATTTTCGGTATAGTTAATGTTATTGCGATAGCTATATACTCACCATATGAACGAAGAAGTACAATTTGTATTAGACGCTACAAAAGAAGGCATGGATGCCGCTATAGCGCATTTAGAACGTGAATTTTTAAAAATTAGAGCCGGTAAGGCTAGTCCCGCTATGTTGTCATCTGTTTTAGTTGATTACTATGGATCACAAACACCACTTTCTCAAGTGGCGAATGTTAATACGCCAGATGGTAGAACCATTTCGGTTCAGCCATGGGAAAAAGGAATGCTTCAAGAAATTGAAAAAGCTATAATGAATGCCAACTTAGGTTTCAACCCTATGAATAACGGCGATTTAATTATAATCAACGTTCCACCATTAACGGAAGAACGAAGAATTCAACTTTCAAAACAAGCAAAAGCAGAAGCAGAACATGCAAAGGTTGGTGTGCGTAGCGCAAGACAAGATGCCAATAAAGAAATAAAAGATTTGGATATTTCTGAGGATCTTCAAAAAAATGCAACTGCAGATGTTCAAGATTTAACCGACATCTTCACCAAGAAAATAGATGATTTCCTAGCAAAAAAGGAAGCAGAGATTATGAAAGTTTAATTATAAGATTCATAAATATTATTTTAAAGCTACCTATACACGGTAGCTTTTCCTTTTTGTATAAAATTTAAACTTTTCAATTTAGGAACAGATGAAGCTAATAGTTACCTTTGCCACCTGCAAAAACAGTTATGGTAGCTAAACTTACGAAAGGATTTTGGCCTAAAACGGCAAACATAATTCTCCGCAATAGAATCCTAATTTTAATATTGATTGCTTGTTTCACCGTATTTATGGGTTGGCAATGGCAATATATGCGATTTTCAAGCTCGCAAACTAACCTATTACCAGACGATCACCCTGTAAACCAACAGTATCAAGATTTTCTTGGCAAATTTGGGGAAGAAGGCAATGCGGTGGTTTTTGCCGTTCGTGATAGTGCATTATTTACTCCTACAAATTTTAATAGATGGAATAAGCTTAGTAAGCAATTAGCTGCTTTTCCAGAAGTTGAATTTGTGATTTCGACCGACAACTTAAAGGAACTCATTAAAAACAATGAAAAACAGGAGTTTGAGATGCGCCCTTTAATCAATGGCGAATTAAAGACTAAAAAGGAAATAGACAGTATTACCCAACACTTGTTTAACGACCTACCTTTTTATGACAACTTAATTTACAATAAAGAAAGTAAAACAATACGTACTATTGTTAACCTAGATAAGGACATTGTCAACACTAGTGTTAGAAAAGACTTTATTCTACAGGATATAAATACACTGGTAAAGAATTTTGAAAAAGAAACAAATTTAGATGTTCACATATCTGGAATGCCTTATGTGAGAACTATGAATTCTCAGAACATCATAGATGAAATAGGTAAATTCATTTTAGCTGCATTAGGTGTTACATCCTTAATCTTCTTCTTTTTCTTTAGAAGTATTAGAGCCACTGTAATTTCAATGTGTGTTGTAATAATTGGTGTAATGTGGGCATTTGGCTTACTGGGCTTACTGCAATATGAAATAACTGTTCTTACAGCTCTTATTCCACCATTAATAATTGTAATAGGTATACCAAACTGTATTTTTCTAATTAATAAATATCAGCAGGAAGTAAAGAAACATGGTAACCAAGCACTTTCACTACAACGTGTAATTTCCAAAATTGGAAATGCTACGTTAATGACGAATATTACCACAGCATCAGGTTTTGCCACTTTTATAATAACGGACAGTACCTTACTAAAAGAATTCGGTATTGTCGCCTCCATTAACATTCTTGGAATATTTGTATTGTCTTTACTAATTATTCCGATTATCTATAGCTTCATGCCGCTACCCAAAACGAAGCATTTAAAACATTTAAATAAAAAATGGATTGATGCATTTGTACAATGGATGGAAGGTATAGTTAGACATAGAAGAATTACTGTCTATATAGTTTCAATCTCACTATTGGTAATTAGTATTATTGGTATTTATCAAATAAGAATTTCAGGAAGTCCAATTGAGGACATGCCCAAGAATGCGGAATTTTTTCATGATATTCGTTTTTTTGAAAAGGAATTTAAAGGGATTATGCCCGTTGAAATAGTAGTCGACACAAAAACGCCTAAAGGTGTTTTAAAACCAGCTACTCTTAAACGAATGAATCAACTTGGAGAAGTTATTGAAGAAATTCCAGAACTTTCTACACCAGTATCCGTTGTAAACTTAGTAAAGTATTCCAAGCAGGCTTTTTACAATGGCATACCAAAATACTATCAACTACCTACTAGTCAAGAGAACACCTTTATAATGGATGTTGCTCGAAAATCATCTGACAATGGTAATTTATTAAAGTCTTTTGTTGATAGTACTGGGCAAACCGCAAGAATTACAACTTTCATGCGAGATGTCAATACTAGCCGCATGGAAGAAATTGAACAGCGTTTACTGGAAAACATTAATAAAATATTTCCGGCTGAACGATATAATGTATACATGACAGGTAGCGCATTGCTGTTCTTAAAAGGTACAAAGTACCTAGTAAAAAACTTAATTATGTCTCTTGCATTGGCCATTGGGCTGATTGCACTTTTTATGGCGTATTTATTTAGGTCTTTTAGAATGATTGTGATTTCATTGATCCCTAATTTATTACCATTGGTTATTACCGCCGGTATTATGGGGTTTGTGGGCGTACCAATAAAGCCTTCTACTATCTTGGTATTTAGCATTGCATTTGGTATTTCTGTGGATGATACCATACACTTTCTGGCAAAGTATAGGCAAGAACTCACTGCCAATAATTGGCGCATAGAAAAGTCTGTATATAATGCACTTAGAGAAACAGGTGTAAGTATGTTCTACACTTCTATTGTTTTATTTTTCGGTTTTTCGGTTTTTGTAATTTCCAACTTTGGCGGTACCGTTGCTTTAGGCTCATTGGTTTCAGCAACATTATTGCTTGCCATGTTAGCTAACTTAATTTTGTTGCCTTCATTATTATTATCATTGGAGAAAAGTATAGCAAACAAGCAAACACTTAAAAAGCCACAAATAGACATTTTGCCTCAAGATGAAAATAACAATTAATTATTTTCGCTACAGCCTTGTTTATATAGCCTTATAACTCCTTTATTTTTTAACAAAATCCTATCTTTGGGACTTTAATTTTCAATTTAAGATCATGCATTTAGCTACAATAAAAGAATTATTAGCAGGTAAAAACCTACTTCAAGAAATAACCATTAAAGGTTGGGTACGTACCTTTAGAAGCAATAGATTCATAGCTTTGAATGACGGCTCTACTTTAGGCACCATTCAATGTGTTGTAGATTTTGAAAATTTTGATGAAGAATTATTAAAAAAGGTAAACACAGGTGCTGCCTTAAAAATTAAAGGTACACTTGTTGAAAGTCAAGGTCGTGGTCAATCTGTAGAGATTCAAGTAAGCGATTTAGAAATATTAGGTATTGCTGATCCCGATGAATATCCTATTCAACCTAAAAAACACTCTTTAGAGTTTTTAAGAGAGAAAGCGCATTTAAGAATTCGCACCAATACTTTTGCAGCAATTATGCGTGTTAGGTCTACCCTTTCATTTGCAATACACAACTATTTTAGAGAAAACGGATTCAACTATTTTCACGCACCTATTATAACTGGTTCTGATGCTGAAGGCGCAGGTGAAATGTTTCGTGTAACTACATTAGATGAGAAAAATCCTCCATTAACTGAAGATGGAGATGTTGATTATAAACAGGACTTCTTCGGAAAAGAAACTAACCTTACGGTGTCTGGTCAATTAGAAGCTGAAGCATATGCAATGGCATTAGGGAAAGTCTACACATTTGGACCAACTTTTAGAGCCGAAAACTCAAACACATCTAGACACTTAGCAGAATTTTGGATGATTGAACCAGAAATGGCATTCTTTGATCTTGACGCTAACATGGATCTTGCAGAAGATTTTATTAAAAATGTTATCTCTTATACATTGACTCACTGTCAAGAGGATTTGGAGTTTTTAGAAAAACGTTTATTAGACGAAGAGAAAAGCAAACCTCAAGCTCAACGAAGCGATATGGCTTTGATAGAAAAATTGAAATTTGTTGTAGACAATAATTTTAAAAGAGTTAGTTATACTGAAGCTATAGATATTCTAAAAAATTGTAAACCGAACAAAAAGAAACAATTCACCTACCCTATTGAAGAATGGGGAACCGATTTACAAAGTGAGCATGAGCGATATTTAGTAGAGAAACACTTTAAATGTCCAGTTATTTTATTTGATTATCCTGCTAAAATTAAGGCATTTTACATGCGTTTAAATGAAGATGGTAAAACCGTTAGGGCTATGGATATTTTATTCCCTGGTATTGGCGAAATTGTAGGTGGATCTCAAAGAGAAGAGCGTTTAGATGTCCTAAAAGAAAAAATTAAAGAATTAGGTATAGACGAAAAAGAATTATGGTGGTACTTAGATTTAAGAAAATTTGGTACTGCGGAACATAGTGGCTTTGGTCTTGGTTTTGAACGACTGGTTCTTTTTGCAACAGGCATGGGTAACATTAGAGATGTAATACCATTTCCAAGAACTCCACAGAATGCCGAATTCTAAGCGGATTTAGTTACTTTTACCAGTACTAGAAAAAAGCAATGCTGAAACAACATCTACAATTTAAACTATCCCAAAAGTTATCTCCTCAGCAAATTCAATTGATGAAGCTGATTCAATTGCCTACACAGGCTTTTGAACAACGTCTCAAACAAGAATTAGAGGAGAATCCGGCATTGGAAACCGGTAAAGAAGATTTGGACAATGCTGCTGACGATTACGAAGATGTTTACGATGACGCATCAGATAATGAAACCATAAACACCGAAGATATCAATATTGATGATTATCTAAGTGACGATGAAATTCCTGATTATCGCACAAAGGCTAATAATTATAGCACTGACGATGAAGAGAAAAGCGTGCCCTATGCAGCAGGTATTTCATTTAATCAACATTTAATAAATCAATTAAACACTGTATATCTTACTGATGACGAGTGGAACATTGCTGAATTCTTAGTAGGTAGCGTAGATGAAAGTGGCTATATACGTAGACCCATTAGTGATATTATGGATGATTTGGCTTTTACCCAAAACATTTATACCGATGAGGAAACCATTACCAAAATACTATCAATTGTTCAAGATTTAGATCCCCCTGGTGTTGGTGCCCGATCTTTAGAGGAATGTTTAATAATTCAGTTAGAGCGAAAAGAAATAACACCAAGTGTAGAGCTTGCCACTGACATTCTAAAAAAATCATTTGAACACTTTACCAAAAAACATTATCAAAAGTTAATTCAAAAACACAATATTACCGAAGACGAACTTAAACAGGCTATCGGTGAAATAGAAAAACTAAACCCAAAACCAGGTGGGTCTTATTCTGGTAACAATAGAATTGTGGAACATGTTGTTCCAGATTTTGCAATTAGAATAACCGAAGGTGAACTAGAACTCACCTTAAATGGTAGAAATGCTCCTGAATTACATGTATCAAGAGAATACAGTAATATGCTTAAAGGGTATAAAGAAGCCAAAGACAAGTCTAAGTCTCAAAAGGATACCGTAATGTTCATAAAGCAAAAATTAGACGCTGCAAAATGGTTTATTGATGCAATTAGACAGCGTCAACAAACACTGTTCATTACAATGAATTCTATTATGCAGTATCAAAAAGAATATTTCCTAACGGGTGATGAGCGTAATTTACGCCCTATGATACTTAAAGATATTGCAGACGAAATAGGTATGGATGTTTCTACGGTATCAAGAGTTGCTAATAGCAAATATGTAGATACACCTTATGGCACTAAATTGATCAAAGAGTATTTCTCTGAGTCAATGAAAAATGAACAAGGCGAAGATGTATCTACAAAAGAAATTAAAAAAATCCTAGAAACTGTAATACAAAATGAGGCTAAAAAGAAGCCTTTAACAGATGATAAGCTAGCAGCTATTTTAAAGGAAAAAGGCTATCCTATAGCAAGAAGAACGGTGGCAAAGTATAGAGAGCAACTAAGCATACCAGTTGCACGAATGAGAAAAGAAATCTAATGAAGGTTTTTTCCAATATCATTTCTTATTTACTACATCCTCTTTTTATTCCTATTGGCGGTACTGTTGCTTATTTCCTTATTACACCAAAATATACACCGTTAGAAGTACAAAGCGCCAGCATTTTACCAATATTTATTTTAACGGTAATAATTCCAATCATTACCTTTTTAATTCTAAAAAATATAGGGCTTGTTCATTCCATTTCATTAGAAACAATAAAGGAACGCAAGTACCCACTTTATATTCACGCCTCCATCCTTCTATTAATCCTGTATAAGGTGATTCCGAATAATTACGTAAGTGAGTTATACTTTTATTTTACCGGTCTATTAGGAGCAGCCATAGCCTGTATTTTACTTCTTTTATTTAATTTTAAAACAAGTTTACACACTGTAGGTATAAGTGGTCTTTTAATGTATCTAATAAATCTTAGTATACATTTCGAAATCAATTTAATTTTAGCAATTAGCGTATTTATAATTTTTACAGGAAGTATAATAACTGCAAGATTGTATTTAAAAGCACATACAGCTATAGAGCTTATTATAGGACTATTTATAGGATTATTATCACAACTATTAACAGTCCGTTTTTGGTTATAAAATATAGAATATAAGACCTATTCGTAACGGCTTATACTGTAAAACCTCTCCATTAACAGAGGCATCTCCATTAAACAGTTCAGTTAACGCATAATACGCATGCAGATTAAAGGTATTATATCCAAAACTTAGAGTAAGGCCATATTGAAATTTTGCGAGGTCAGTATTTTTAAAACCTTCACTAATTTCTTCAGAGTCGAATTTAGATCTAGCACCTACAATATAAGCTGCTTTAATGCCACCATATATACGCCAAAACTTATATTCATCTATAGTTGAATTACGCCATCTAAACTCCAAGGGAAATTCCAAAAGATGCGTTTCTAATTTGCTTCTGGTAATATCATCGTCAATACTATAACTAATAACATTATCAGATAGATTAGCTACCAAATTTGAATAATAACTATTTAATGCAAGACCGGCTCCAATGCCTATAGCTTTCGTTCCAGAGCGATTTAAGGGAATATCTTTAATGACACCAGCTTGTAGGCCATACGATAAGTTTCGTTGACTAGAGCCTTCCGTAGGATTCAAAATAAAATTATAAGATAGACCAATATAAAACTGATCTTCAAAATATCTAGTATTCGCAATGCTATCATTTGCTACCTGAGCATTTGAATATATAGCGACCATAGAAAACAACAGAAAAAAACGCATATTGTAAAGTTAATGAAATAAAAAACGCCTCAAAAAAATTTGAGGCGTTTTGAAAATGTAATATTCTACTAACTAACTATTGTAGATTATTGAAAGCGTCACCTTCATAGGTAGTATAATTTACCTTTAAAGCATTTACCTTTCTTAACTCTTGTTTAATATCGGATATCAATCCCATACTAGCATTCTTATCAACCTTAAGTGCTGTGGTTAATACATTCTGAATTTCCTGAGGCTTTTTAGCTCTTTCCATCAAAATATAATCACCTACTTCAGATGGACTAGCGAATTTATCATTCAATTGAATTTTTGGCTCTGTACCAAAAGTTTTCTCATACTCTCTAGTTGGTTTACCAACATAAATATAGATTACACGATCCTTCTTTTCCAATTTTTTAACTTCACTAGCATTTGGAAGTACGTTTTCAACTTTCAAGGAACTATCCTTCATAACGGTTACCGTCATAAAGAAAAACAAAAGCATAAATACAATGTCAGGAAGGGAAGCTGTTGATACCGCTGGTACCTCTCCATCTTTTTTCTTTGCAAATTTTGACATAGTGTTACTTTTAATTTATTAATTATTCGCTTGAAGTTTCTGCTTCAGATAATTTCTGTGGAAATAACCCTTGTATTCTTGTCACCTTTTCTTTTAATTCTTCTTTTACAGAATCATCAGTTTCAGGATTTAAATACTCAGCTTCCATAGCAACGTAATCTTTACCGAATAAACGTTTTGCTTCTCTATTTCTAAGATCATTGTATGCACCTACCAATTCATTTTGAACTGTAATGTAAGTACTATACTTTGTCTCACGATCATTCTTCAATGAGATAATTGCTTTTGTTGGATTATCCGAAGACTCAGCATTACGTTTTCCTTTACAATAGCTACAATAGTCAGGACTTCCTGACGGTGCTCCACCGTTATCTAAAAACGCCATTGCTTTCTCACGCAACTTATCTATTGAAAGAATTTCATCTTCCACCAACAACTGTCCATTCCGGTTAATATTCACCGTAAAGATGTTCTTTTGTTTAATAATTGGTGGTGCTTCAGTAGGTGGCTCCATTGGTGGCAACATACGATCCAATCCTGCATCTGTTTCAATAGTAGTAGTTACTAAGAAAAAGATAAGTAAAAGGAAAGCTATATCCGCCATTGAACCCGCACTAACTTCTGGTGCTCCTGCTCTTCTAGCCATAGTTTTCTATTTTTATTATTTACTAAACATATTTTTAACAGATGGTATAACTAAAGATAGTATTGCAATTATTGTAAGGATAAAAAATACATTTAATCCCATACCAATATTTTTAACAGTACTCTCATCCGTCATAGCAGCAAACTCAGGATCAACATCCGTTCCGCTAGCTAAAACGTAAGAAACTCCAACTACTAATAAAAAACCACCTACTACGAACAAAGTTTTCTTAAGACCTTGTGGATTGGCAAATAAGTTTTTCAAAGTAAACACTAAACTTACTACAACAGCTATACCTAATAAAAGATAAGTGATAATAAACATTGTGTTCAAAGCTCCACTAGAAGCAGCTTCTGCTGCCGGCATATCTGAACTTGGTAATAAATACCATAGTATAGCACTTAATACACCTATAGCAATTAATGCTATTTTAATAATTTTTTGCATAATTTTTAGGTATTAAAAGTGATACTTATTTTTTGTGATCTACCAACATATCGATTAAAGTAATCGAAGAGTCTTCCATATCATTAACTATACTATCAATTTTAGCGATAATGTAGTTATAGAAAATTTGAAGGATAATAGCCGTAATAAGACCAAATACCGTTGTTAATAATGCAACCTGGATATCACCTGCAATAAGAGATGCACTTAAGTTACCAACAGCTGCAATCTTTTGGAAGGCTGCAATCATACCGATTACCGTACCCATGAAACCAAGCATTGGAGCAATAGCGATAAATAAAGATAACCAAGAAACGTTTTTCTCTAATTGTCCCATTTGAACACCACCATAAGCAACAACAGCTTTTTCAGCAGACTCTATACTCTCACCAGCCCTATCCAAACCTTGATAGTAGATAGAAGCAACAGGTCCTTTTGTATTTCTACAAACCTCTTTAGCAGCTTCAACACCACCAGATGCCAATGCGTCTTCAACTTGTTGTTTCAACTTGGCAGAATTTGTACTAGCCATGTTCAAATAAATAATTCTTTCAATAGCAACTGCCAAACCAAGGATCAAACATAAAAGTACGATACCCATGAAACCGGCACCACCAGTAATGAACATCTCTTTTAATAGTTGAGTAAATCCTCTTTCCGCTTCAGGAGCTCCTTCTTGAACTAGCAAAGCTACTGCTGCTACTTTTGCACTTACAATATTTGTACCTGCTACAAATGCCCCAGCGACTGCTAGGCTTGGGAATAATTTTTTCATTTTTTCAAACTTAAATTAGTTAGTTAATAGGGTTAAAGATAAAAAAAAACAATATAAAAAAAGTAAAACTTACTTGCAGAGAGGAAGGGATTCGAACCCTCGATACCCTTTTGGGGTATACACACTTTCCAGGCGTGCGCCTTCGACCACTCGGCCACCTCTCTAGGTTACCTTTTTTAAGGGTGGGCAAATAACAAAAAAAATATTAGTTATCGAAATTAAACTGGTGTTAAATTTAAAGCATTTCTCCACGCAAAGAGGTTTCAAAAACGGTTTTGAACAACTCAGGTGAGACATCACTACCTAGTAAATACATTGCCTTAGTAATAGCAGCCTCGGTTGTAATATCCTTACCATTAATCACTTGCATTTTCTTTAATCTAGAGCTTGTTTCATAATGACCCATCATAACCGCGCCGCCTGAACACTGAGTTACATTAATTATATGGATTCCTTTATTAATTGCGTTATTTAATTTTTTCAAAAACCATTCTTCCATGGGCGCATTTCCTGAACCATACGTCTCCAAAACCAATGCTTTTAAATTTTTTGCCTCCAATATTGCATCAATAATATTTTCATTAATTCCCGGAAATATTTTCAATATCGCCACATTATCATCCATATTTCTATGAGATTTTAACGTTAATTTCTTTTTTTGAGGCAATAAATATTCGCCAAAAACCGTCAAATGAACTCCAGATTCTATTAAATGAGGATAATTTAATGAAGCAAAAGCCTGAAAATGTTCTGCATTTATCTTTGTTGTTCTATTACCCCTATACAGCTTATATTCAAAATAAAGTCCGACTTCTTGAATAACCGGTTTTCCTTTTTTGTACAAAGCTGCAATTTGAATTGCTGTAATTAGATTTTCTTTTGCATCTGTTCTTAAGTCCCCAATAGGTAATTGAGAACCGGTCAAAATCACAGGTTTCGATAAATTTTCTAACAAAAAACTCAATGCTGATGCCGTATAGCTCATTGTATCACTACCATGCAACACTACAAATCCATCAAATTCATTATATTTTTCAGTTATGATATCTGAAATAGCAATCCAATGAGTAGGATTCATATTCGATGAATCTATTGGATGGTCAAAGGAAAAACTAGATATAGTGCAGTCTAATTGATTTAGCTCTGGTATGTTTTTCTGCAACTGAGAAAAGTCAAATGCCTTTAAGGCTCCAGAAGTATAATCCTTCATCATACCAATTGTACCACCTGTATATATCAATAAAATATTCCTTTTCTCCGAGCTCAAATCTTAGTCTTTAAATTATAATTATACACCAAAAACTTCTTTAGAGTTTTCTGTTGTTTTTAAAGCAATGTGTTCATTAGTGACACCATGAATATCTGCTAAGCGTTCTAACACATTAACTATATATGCACTTTCATTTCTTTTCCCTCGGTAAGGTGTTGGAGCTAGATAAGGCGAATCTGTTTCCAATACAATATCATCTAAATCTATTTCATTTAAAAAAGTATCGATTTTACCATTCTTAAAAGTAACTACTCCACCTATACCCAATTTTAAATTATATGAAATTGCTGTTTTCGCCTGATCTAAAGTACCTGTAAAACAATGAAAAACACCTCTTAAATCTTCACCTTTCTCTTTCTCTAATATTTCAAAAACCTCATCAAAAGCATCACGGCAATGAATAACAATTGGTAATTTTTTCTTTTTAGCTAACTGAATTTGTTGTCTAAAAGCATCCTGTTGTTCTTTTAAGAACTTCTTTTCCCAATACAAATCAATTCCTATTTCCCCTATTGCATAATACGTATGCTTTTCTAACATCTCCTCAATATGCAAAAGTTCACTTTCATAATTTTCTTTCACATGCGTGGGATGCAAACCCGACATTAAAAACATATGACCCGGAAAATCCTTTTCCAAGCTCAACATACGCTCCGTATATGTTGAGTCTATAGCTGGTATAAAAAATCTTTCAACTCCCAAATCAATGGCCTTTTGGATAGTCTCTTTTCTATCTTCATCAAAGGCTTCACTATATAAATGTGTATGCGTATCTGTAATTATCATGCCGCAAAAATAGACTTATCTTTGAAAAAAATGAATTATGAGTACCCTCAAAAAATTTTTGAAGCATAAAGACTACGTACGCATTCCACTTATATTAACTGCTACTGACCATTTTGAAATCAATGTTGAAATAAATTCAGTAAAAGGACGGTTTATTTTAGATACTGGCGCCTCAAATACATGCGTTGGGATGGACAAGATCGATCATTTTAATTTAATATCCGAAGAATCAATTATTAAAGCTGCGGGAGCAGGCGCAACTAATATGGAAACACTTGTCTCCAAAAAAAATAAAATAGAATTAAATTCTTGGTGTTACAAAAAATTAGAGATTGTATTATTTGATCTAAAACACGTTAATGAAGCATTAACAGCCCATAATGCAGAACCAGTAGATGGAATTATTGGCGCAGATATCCTTAAAAAATCAAAAGCAATTATTGACTATGATAAAAAATGCATATACTTAAAAAAGAAAAAGCGCTGAGAATAACTCAACGCTTTTATTATATCAAATCTTAAGAAAATTACATTTCCAAAGCTTTCTTCACATTATTATCCATTAATAACTCTTCAGGATTTTCTAATGCTTCTTTTATAGCTACCAAAAAGCCAACAGATTCTTTACCGTCAATGATACGGTGATCATAAGAAACTGCTACATACATTATAGGTGCTATAGCAATAGCCCCATCGCGCGCAATTGGTCTTTCAACTATATTATGCATACCTAAAATTGCACTCTGTGGAGGATTAATAATTGGTGTAGATAACATTGAACCAAATACACCACCATTAGTTATTGTAAAAGTACCACCGGTCATTTCATCAACTGTAATTTCACCTTCACGAGCTCTTATCGCCAACCTCTTCACTTCTGCCTCAACACCTCTAAAGGTTAAGTTTTCTGCGTTACGTATAACAGGCACCATTAGTCCTTTTGGACCAGACACAGCAATACTAATATCACAGAAATCATAAGAAACCATCTCTTTACCATCAATCATTGAGTTCACAGCAGGGTACATTTCTAAAGCTCTTACTACAGCTTTTGTAAAAAAGGACATAAAGCCTAACCCTACACCATGCTTGCTCTTAAAGTCTTCTTTATACTTATTTCTAAGTTCAAAAATAGCACTCATATCCACCTCGTTAAAAGTGGTCAACATTGCTGTTTCGTTCTTTGCAGAAACCAATCTTTCAGCAACTTTTCTACGCAACATTGATAATTTGGAACGTGACTCGCCACGGTTACCACCAGTTGGCGACCCCATAGACGGTACTGCACTAACAGCATCTTCTTTAGTAATTCTACCATCACGACCAGAACCTGAGACAGCATTACTATCAATTCCTTTCTCGTCTAAAATTTTCTTTGCAGCAGGTGAAGGCACACCAGATGCATATGTCTCTTTCGCCTTAGCAGGCTGAGGAGCCTTTTCGGCAACAACTTCTTTTTTAGCGTTCACTTCCTTTTCGTCTTTAGTTGCGCTAGGTGCCTCTGCAGAACCTTCTGGTTTAGCGGCACTAGTATCAATTAAACAAACGATTGCACCTACAGCAACAGCATCACCTTCTTCCGCTTTAAGTGTAATTATTCCACTAGCTTCTGCTGGTAATTCCAAAGTAGCCTTATCTGAATCTACCTCTGCAATTGCTTGATCTTTTTCTACATAATCCCCATCTTCAACTAACCATTCCGCTATTTCCACCTCTGTGATAGACTCTCCCGGAGATGGGACCTTCATTTCTAGAATCATTCTTTCTATAATTTGATATGTTATTTTATTTTTTAGGTTTGGACATATTGTCCTTTGTTTTGTCAAATACGTAATCTATAACTTGCTGATGACGCGCCTTAGATCTAACTGAACTACCAGCCGCAGGAGCTGCATAAAAACGTCTTGATGCTACCCTGAATTTTTGGGCTTCACTAAAATGCATTAATAAATGACTCCATGCACCCATATTTCTAGGCTCTTCTTGTGCCCAAACAATATCTTCTGCATTTTTATATTTAGCTATAGCTTCTTTCATAGCTTTTTCTGGTAATGGAAATAACTGCTCCACTCTAACTAAAGCTACATCGTCTCGTTTATTCTCTTCTTTTACAGCTAAAAGATCATAATAGAATTTACCTGTACAGAAAACTAAACTTTTTATTTTTTTAGCATCAGCAGACTCATCGTCTATTACTTCCTTGAAACCACCATTATTTAAATCTGCAATTTTAGATACAGCTTTTGGATGTCTCAATAAACTTTTAGGAGTAAATATGATTAACGGCTTTCTAAAATTAGCCTTCATTTGTCTACGAAGAATATGAAACATTTGTGCCGGTGTGGTCACATCTGCTATATACATATTATCTTTTGCACACATTTGTAAGTAACGCTCCATTCTTGCAGAAGAGTGCTCGGCACCTTGACCTTCATAACCATGCGGCAACAACATTACCAAACCATTTTGAAGTTTCCATTTATCTTCCGCTGCAGAAATATATTGGTCAATCATAATTTGCGCTCCATTGCTGAAATCACCAAATTGTGCTTCCCAAATTGTTAGCGTATTAGGGCTAGCCATAGCGTAACCATAATCAAAACCAACAACACCATATTCTGATAAAAGTGAATTATAAATTTGAAATTTAGCTTGTTTTTCAGATAACTGATTTAACAAAATAAGCTCTTCTTCACTTTCTTCTACTTTCATAACCGCATGACGGTGAGAAAAAGTACCACGCTCTACATCTTGTCCAGACATACGAACCGCAAAACCTTCTTCCAACAACGTACCATATGCCAAAAGCTCTCCCATTGCCCAGTCAAGATTATCCGCTTCAAAATACATGTTGTAGCGATCTTTTACCAGTTTCTCAACCTTACGCAAGAACTTTTTACCTTTTGGCAAGGCAGTAATTACTTCAGCAATTTTATTCAGTTTCGTTTTAGAGAATGTGGTATCTACAGCTTCCATCATCTCCCATTCACGAACATTTTCAAAACCTTTCCATTCATCTGCCATGAACGGTGTAATTATGGTTTTATCTTCTTTACGTGAGTCTTCTAATTTCTCCTCTAAAGAATCCTTGTATTGTTTTTCTAATTGAGCTACATATGTATCATCAATTACACCCTCTTCTATAAGCCTTTCAGCATAAATATCTCTAGGATTTTTATGTTTTGCAATCGCTTTATATAATTTTGGCTGTGTAAATCTTGGTTCATCACCTTCGTTATGACCATATTTTCTATAACCCAACAAATCTATAAATACATCACTAGCAAATCGCATTCTGTACTCTAAAGCAAAAAGTGAGGCATGTACCACAGCTTCGGCATCATCAGCATTAACATGTAATACAGGGCACAATGTTACCTTAGCAACATCGGTACAATAGGTAGATGTTCTTGCATCTAAATAGTTTGTCGTAAAACCAATTTGGTTATTTACCACTATATGTATAGTACCACCAGTCTTATAGCCATCTAACCCGGCCATTTGAACTAACTCATATATAAGTCCTTGACCAGCAATAGCAGCATCACCATGCACTACAATAGGTAGCACTTTTGAAAAATCATCACCATAATGAGCATCTTGCTTTGCTCTAGCTATACCCTCTACCACTGCACCAACAGTCTCTAAATGAGAAGGGTTGGGTGCAATATTCATCTTTATTTTATTTCCGTTATCTGATTTTCTATCGGATGTCCAACCCAAGTGATATTTAACGTCACCGTCAAAAATCTCTTGTTCATAATCCTTACCATCAAACTCGCTAAAGATATCTTTTGCAGACTTACCAAAGATATTGGTCAATACATTTAACCTACCACGGTGTGCCATACCCATAACAAATTGCTGTACGCCCATTTCCGCTGCGCGTTCAACAATTACATCTAAAGCAGGTATCAACGATTCATTACCTTCAAGAGAGAATCTCTTTTGACCTACATATTTAGTATGAAGAAAAGATTCAAATGAAATCGCATGATTTAACTTCTTGAGAATATGTTTTTTACGATCAGATTCAAAATTAGGATGATTATCATTAACATTTATCCAATCTTGTATCCATTTTACACGCTCTGGCTTTCGAATAAACATATATTCAACACCAATAGCATCACAATAGATACTGCGCAAATGTCTAACAATCTCTTTTAAGGAATTTGGACCTATACCAATTATGTCACCAGCATTAAACACCGTTTCTAAATCAGAAGATGTTAATCCGAAATTTTCAATTTCTAATGTAGGCTCATAATGTCTTCGCTCACGTACCGGATTTGTTTTCGTAAATAAGTGCCCCCTACTTCTGTAACCGTCAATTAATCGAATTACCTGAAACTCCTTCTGTAGAGATTCTGGCATTTCACTTTTATTGCCGTTTACTAATACTGTAGTTCGATTCTCATCAATTTCAAGTTCTTCTAACGAACTTTCCATCCCAAAGTCGAATCCTTGAAAAAAGGCTCTCCAACTTGGCTCTACACTATCCGGGTTTACTAAATACTTATCGTATAACTCTGAAAAAAAAGAGGTATGAGCGGTATTCAAAAAGGAATATTTATCCATGAATTACTTTCTGTATCTTTAGAATAAATTTCTAACAAAAATACAACATTTACAATATCTAACGATAGAATGCCATGTATTATTGAAAAAAATGAAACTTTAAAACAAAATCACCATATGTGCTTAAAAAAATTAATTTTCACAGGGCTAGCACTATGTAATGTCACTTTATTACTAGCTCAATCGTCCAATAATGGTGTTGATTTTTGGAATAACGTAAGATTTGGTGGAAGTATTGGATTGGGATTCACAAATAATGGGTTCAATGGGTCTATTTCTCCGAGCGCCATCTATCAATTTAATGAGCAATTTGCTACAGGAGCTAGTTTGAGTTTTAATTATGCAAAGTTTGACGAAGATAAATTCTTAGCATATGGAGGCAGTATACTTTCACTCTACAATCCTATCCCTCAAATTCAAAATGTCTGCAGAATTCGAACAATTACGTATAAATAGAACCATCGCCACCCAAACTATTGATATAGAGGATAATTATTGGTTACCTGCATTTTTTGTTGGTGCAGGTTATAGCACCAGAAATGTAACTGTTGGTCTACGATACGATTTACTTTATGATGACAACAAAAGCATTTATGGAAATGCGCTTATGCCATTTGTACGTGTATACTTTTAAAATTCATTACCTTTCATATGGACCAAACCAACCAACATGAATAAATTAAAAAATAGATATCTATCATTAGATGTCTTTAGAGGCATGGATGTTGCTCTCATGATAATTGTAAATTCACCAGGCAATGGCGACACCAGTTTTGGAATTTTAAATCATGCCGTTTGGAACGGATTTACGCTCACCGATTTAGTATTCCCTACATTTTTGTTTGTAGTTGGTAATGCCATGAGTTTTAGTATGAAGAAGTACGAAGCCATGGGAAGCGGTGCTTTCTTAAAAAAAATATTTAAACGTTTCTCTATTATTTTCTTATTAGGCTTCTTGATGTATTGGTTTCCTTTCTTTGAAGATGGTGGTCTAAAACCTATTGCAGAAACTAGAATTTTTGGCGTATTACAACGCATCGCCCTTTGTTATTTATTAGCTTCTATTCTTCTTCATTATTTCAAAACACGAAGTGTTTTAATTTTCAGTGCATTGGCATTAGTTGGCTATCATATAATATTACTTGCATTTGGAGACTTAACCTTAACCGGGAATGCAGTTTTAAAACTTGACAAATCACTTATTGGCGCTGACCACATGTACCATGGCAATGGAGGTATTGCTTTTGACCCAGAAGGCCTACTAAGCACTTTACCTGCCATTGTAAATGTTATTGCTGGTTATTTTACTGGTAAATTCATTCAGAAAAACGGGCAAAATTTTGAAACAATTGCCAAACTTATAATGATTGCCGGACTTTTAATTATTGCAGGATTTGCTTGGGATTTAACGCTACCTTTTAATAAAAAACTTTGGACTAGCTCGTTTGTATTACTTACAAGTGGAATTGACATATTTGTAATTGCCATTTTGATTTATTTATTAGATATGTCTAAACCTGGAAAATGGACGTACTTTTTTGAAGTGTTTGGCAGAAACACTTTATTCATTTATTTATTATCTGAACTATTCATTATTAGTCTAGCTGAAATTTCAATGAAAGGAACCACTTTATATAATTGGATTGCAAACAATGTTTTTATTGCCGTGGCAGGTGATTATGTTGGATCGTTACTATTTGCCTTATGGGTTATGCTAACCTGCTGGTTTGTTGGCTACATAATGGATAAAAAAGGGTTTTACGTGAAAGTGTAATTATAAAATTCAGCATTACTTATATTTATTTCGATACCATACCTTTTTATATTCTCTTTTAAGAATTAAGAAAGTAACCTGGCCAGAGACATCTACGGTATCTGTAACCTCTATATTTTCGAATTCTTTTTCAGGAATATCAATGATATACATAAGATTAAGGTATTCAGCAAAATGCTCCATCATTAAGTAGTATACTTTCTCTTTAATAAGTACTATTAACTGGGTTGCGTTTAGTTCATTAGATATTCCCAAAGGGATATTGGCAAGGACAAAATCCTTTTCTATTTGGAGCATCAATTTATCAAAAAGTAAATCATCTAATGCCACTTGCATTAATTGCTCACTAGTATCAACATTTAAATTCATGCACCAATTCTAACTATTAAATAAAAAAGTAATTATCAACTTAGCTATTTCTTGTAAACAACACCTTCTTTCATTACAAAAATTACATCTGTAAGTGTTTCTACATTGTTTAGAGGATTCTCATTTACAGCTACAATATCAGCTATATAACCTTCTTTAATTTGACCTCGCTCATTTTCACCTAAAAGCATTGCATTGGTAATAGTTGCCGAACGTAACGTTTCAATTATTGGCATACCAGCTTTATGCATGTAAACGAACTCTTTTGCGTTATCTCCATGAGGCGATACACCTGAATCTGTACCGAAAGCCATACTTACACCTTTTTTATAAGCCTTGGCAAAAGTGGCATTCAATTTTGGTCCAATTTCCAATGCCTTTTTAGCAACTACGGGTGGTAAATAATTAGGAATTTTTGCCAATCTCGCCGCTTCTTGACCTGCAGATATTGTTGGCACCATATAGGTATTGTGTTTTATCATTAAGTCCATAGTTTCCTCAGACATCAATGTTCCATGCTCTATTGTTTTAATTCCACCTAAAATGGCTCTTTGCATACCTTCGTCGCCATGTGCGTGTGCGGCAGTAAGCATACCGTAATCATTAGCAGTTTCTGTAATCGCCTTTATTTCCTCAATAGTAAACTGAGGATTTTGACCACTTTTTGCAACACTTAATACTCCGCCAGTAGCAGTTATTTTAATAACATCTGCACCTTCTTTGTAACGTTGACGAACAGCTTTTCTACCATCTTCAGGAGAATTAACAACACCTTCTTTTGGACCTGGATCACCCATTAACTCATTACTTCTTCCATTAGTTGGATCGGCATGACCACCCGTAGAAGCAAGAGCTTTACCTGCAGTAAAAATGCGAGGACCTACAATTGTACCTTTGTTAATGGCATTCTTAAGTGCAATATTAACTCCTGACCCACCCAAATCACGTACCGTGGTAAAACCGGCCATTAATGTTTTTTCTGCGTAAACCGTAGATTGAAATGCTACATCAGCTTCGTTTTTGGTGAAAGCTTCTAAATACCTAGATGGACTAGACTCACTTTCAATATGAACATGCATATCTATAAACCCAGGTAAGACTGTCTTAGATTTTAAATCTACCACTTGATCAGCGGCACTACCAACCACATAACCATTCTTAATTTCCTTTATTTTCTTTCCTGAAATGAAGATGGTCTTCTCAGACAATATTTTACCTGATTCAACATCCACAATTTTACCGCATTGAAGGTAGGTGTCTTGGGCAGATGTTACCGTGAAAATAAGTAAGAATAAAACTAGTAAAGAATTTTTCATAAAAGGTGGTCTTTAAATTAAATAAGGGGAAATATAGCTATATTTCCCCTTATTAATATTGTTAAACCGTAAAAAATCAGTCACGTATTTTCTGCTCCCAGATCCATGCATAATTCATGGCTTCTTCTAAAGTATACTCCGCTTTCCAGCCCAATACCTTATTTGCTTTTGTAGTATCTGCATAAGCTGACGTAATATCCCCAGGTCTTCTATCTACAATTTTATAATTCAATTTTCTACCAGAAACTTTCTCAAAACTTTGTATTGCTTCCAAAACAGAACTTCCAGTTCCCGTACCTACATTGAAAACCTCATAGTTAGCTTCATTTTTACCGTTCAATAAACGTTCTAAAGCAACAACATGGGCTTTTGCTAGATCCACAACATAAATATAGTCTCTAATACATGTACCATCTGGCGTAGGATAGTCATCCCCAAATACAGATAACTCTTGTCTAAGTCCAATACCCGTTTGTGTAATGAATGGAACCAAATTCTGCGGAACACCTTTTGGCAACTCCCCTATTTCTCCACTAGGATGAGCTCCCATTGGGTTGAAATAGCGCAATGCTATAGCATTTAAACTAGGTGTAACTTTACAGGTATCTGAGATAATCTCTTCGCCCATTTGCTTGGTATTACCATATGGAGATTCGGCAACCTTTACAGGCGCATCTTCTGTAATTGGCATTTTATCTGCCTGACCATATACTGTACAAGAAGAACTAAAGATAAAACTCGCTTTATTTTTATTACAAAGTTCTTTCAAAATATATACTAAAGTACCAATGTTATTTTCATAGTACAATAATGGTTTCTCTACACTTTCACCCACAGCTTTTGAAGCAGCAAAGTGAATAACACCTTCAACGTCTTGGTGCCTTTGAAAAAAGTCCTCAACCTTATGTTTTTCTTTTAAATCTAGCTTCTCATAAAGTGGCTTCTTTCCGGTAATCGCTTGTATACCATCAAGTACATTTTCATCAGAATTTGAACAATCATCTATAATGACAACATCAAAACCTTTGTTTTGAAGCTCCACTACAGTATGCGACCCTATAAATCCTAATCCACCAGTTACTAATACTTTCATTTACTATATTTTTTGAAGATTATCAAAGTTAAAAAACGTTGCAACTATTCATTAACAAAACCGATAATCAACTGAGTAATGTAGTTGATCTGTTCTTCATCAAGTTCGGTATGCATCGGTAACGAAATAACCTCTTTCACTAACTGATTAGTTATCGGAAAATCTTCTTCGTTATATCTTTCATCTACGTAAGCTTTTTGCTTGTGTAGCGGAATTGGATAGTATACGCCAAATGGAACTTCATTTTTAGCTAAAAATTGTCCTAATTCATCTCTTTTTCCATTTGTAATTCTTAAAGTATACTGATGAAAAACATGGCAATCACAAACATCACAAATACCTTCACAATTATTTACAGTAACCGGAGTAATAATATGTTCTTGTCCCTCAAATGCTTTTGAGTAGGCACGTGCAGCATTTCTTCTAGCCTCACAATAACCATCTAATTTCGGCAGTTTAGCTCGTAGCACCGCTGCTTGTATAGAGTCTAGTCTTGAGTTTACTCCTACCACATCATGATGGTAGCGTTCATACATACCATGATTTACAATACCACGTAATGTATGCGCCAGTTCATCATCATTTGTAAAAATTGCACCACCGTCGCCATAACAACCTAAATTTTTAGAAGGAAAAAATGATGTAGCACCAACATGCCCCATACTACCTGCCATATGCTTTGTACCGTCTTTTGAAAGATATTTAGCGCCAATTGCTTGTGCATTATCCTCAATTACAAACAAATCATGCTTTTTAGCCAAATCAAGTATAGCATCCATATTAGCACATTGGCCAAAAAGATGTACAGGCACTATTGCCTTCGTTTTTGGCGTTATTGCTTTTTCTATGGCTTCTATATCAATATTGAAAGTGTCTGGATATACATCTACTAGAACAGGGGTTAATTGCAATAATGCAATTACCTCTACGGTAGCGGCAAAAGTAAAATCTGCTGTAATAACCTCGTCACCAGGTTTAAGACCTAGCCCCATCATAGCTATCTGAAGTGCATCAGTACCATTTGCACACGGAATTACATGTTTAACCTGAAGATATTCCTCTAATTCCTTTTGAAATGCATGAACCTCTGGACCATTTATAAATGCCGAAGTTTCTAATATTTGGGTAATAGAAGTATTTACCTGATCTTTTATTTCTTGGTATTGACCGCCAAGGTCTACCATTTGTATCTTTTTCATCTCTTGAAATTACATGAAGTGATACAAAAATACGAAACAGGCGACACTAATTTTATGGAAAGAAACGTAATTTAGCCCAAAAGCATCAGTTTGTACTTTCTTTATAATCTTATTGTCATTAGTGCGTCTGCAATTCTTAAGTTGCTGGCATTGGTAAACCCTAAACTTTCATTGTTTGTTAATGGAAGAAAAGAAACATTTAATCTTATTAAAGATACCATTTCAAAAACCGATAAGGTTATATGGATACATGCAGCGTCTTTAGGTGAATATGAGCAAGGCCTACCGGTTATGGAAAAACTGAAACTTCTATACCCAAATCATAAATTCTTACTTACTTTCTTTTCCCCATCAGGATATGAAGTGAAAAAAAATAGTAAAGTTGCTGATGTCATTTGTTATTTACCTCTGGACACTAAAAAAAATGTCCACAAATTTCTAGAAGCGGCACACCCTGATTTAGCAATATTTATTAAATATGAAATTTGGCCAAATTATTTAGCTGCATTAAACAGCGTAAATACACCAACATTTTTAATTTCTGCCCTGTTTAAAAACAACCAAAATTTCTTTAAATGGTATGGAAGTTTTATGAGAAAAGCATTAACCAATTTCTCACATTTCTTTGTTCAAAATAAAAAGTCCAAAGAGTTATTAAATTCAATTGATTTCAAAAATGTAACTGTAGCAGGAGATACCCGATTTGATAGGGTCACTGAAATTTTAGACCGCAATAATTCACTGGAATTTATGGCGCATTTCAAACAAAATCAATTTTGTTTTGTATTGGGAAGCACATGGCCAGAAGATGAGAAGTTGATAGTAGAATATATAAATAACACTTCGCTACCCATCAAATTTGTTATTGCACCACATACTATAAAAAACAAACATGTTGAGGAAATAATTGAAGCTATAAAAAAACCTGTGGCTCGTTTTTCCGAATTGGAGAACATTGCGATTGAAGACTATGAAGTCCTTATAATTGACACTATTGGCATATTAACCAAAATCTACAGCTATGCCGATCTAGCATATGTTGGTGGTGGTTTTGTTACTGGTTTACACAATACCTTAGAACCTGCCGTTTTTGGTATACCTGTTATTATAGGCCCAAATTTTAATGGATTCGCAGAGGCGGAAGAATTAGTTCAACTGGGCGGTGTAAATTCTATAAAAGATTCAAGTCAATTCAATAATCTTGTAAATACTTATTCTGAAAATAATAAGTATCGGTTGAAAATAGGACAAATCAATGCCAATTATATTCAAGAAAAAGCTGGAGCTACAAAAAGAATCGTAGATGAATTAAAGTCAGTTTTTCCTGTAAAAAATTGAGAAATCTTCAATTATCTTAGCGCTATTATTTTATAATCTAAAATATTAATTTGAGCTCTCGAAGCCTCTCATTTCATACTTTGCACTGATAATATGATACGTTAATCGATTTTACAGTCCTATTCCACAGTACTTTAAGGCAGATATACCTATATTGAGTACAGAACAATAGAACTATGATTATGGAACAAGAACTAACTTCAGGAGTTAAAATACTCAACGGATTTCTTAAATTAATGATTACATGCTTAGTCATTATACTTTTAGCAGTGCCATTAGCAGGAATAGCAGATTGGTTGGGAATAATTAAATAGGTCTATCATAACTAAACTTACAAGTTGGTAGTTTGCTTTTGAACAATCCAAACAAACTACATATCGATTAAATGTAATTTTAATAGATGAAATGCGCTTTTTCACAATCCCATACCACAAAAAAGTAAGGTTTTACATCGATTTTGTAAGTTTTTACCACTTTAAGTATATAAATGTTGCTTAATTCAACTAACTTTAGTAGTGTAACTTTAAAGTAGGTAATGTTATGAACAATTTATCATTTAAAACAGGGGTAGAAACTTATCTATCCATCCTCATTATTGCAATGAATGCTTTTTTAGCAGTTGTTGCAGTAGGAGCCTTTTTAGCCCTAATCGGGATTGTCTAACCCTTTAAAACCATACCCTATTGTTAAAAAAATACTTTAACAAAAAGCCCCTTTAAAAAGGGGCTTTTTTATTTTAAAAAAATAAAGTAATCTATAATTACTTCGTCAATCTTGATTTTGACTTTCGTCTTCTTTTCCATATATCCAGCACATCAAGTGAGAACGGCATTGTTTGCCATATGGTAGGGTAAACCTTATTATTTTTCATTCTTTAAATTATTTGCAATATTATTATGCAAAGGTTATTTAATGTATAACAATACAAAACATGGATATTATCAAGTTTCTATGCTGGATTAACTTGAATACTCTTTTACCTCACTTTTAAATCCAATTCAACAAATCGTTTTACTAATAGCCTTATAAATTACAAGCAAAAAAGCCGTCAAAAATGAATTTGACGGCTTCCCTTTTTATTAAATTAATTCTATTGGTAAACCCTTACATAATCAACCTCCATGGTATCTTGAGTAAATTCAGCATCAATAGCTCCACCTAGTGTGCCACCCATTGCAATATTCATAATTAGGAAGAAATCACTATTAAAAGGTGTAGTTGCACTATTGACTAAACTATTATGGACAAGCTCCCCATCAACTACGAACTTAATACTATCTGGAGTCCATTCAACTGTATAGTTATGAAATTCTGACGTTGCGGTTTCTACAGAAGTACTACCTACAACTGCATTACCACCAAAATTACCAGGATAATGTAACGCACTGCTAATAGTATTGCTGTTGTTACCTACATGCTCCATAATATCTATTTCACCCGTTGCAGGCCATCCTACTTCATCAAAATTGGCACCTAATGCCCAAAGTGCAGGCCAAGTACCACCAGCTGAAGGAAGTTTTGCTCTAATCTCTACTCTACCATATGTGAATTCAAATAAATTTTCAGATTTAATTCTAGCAGAAGTATAAGCTGCATCACCCGAAGGACTTACTCCGAAATCAAAGAACAACACTACTCTATCATAATTAAATGCAGGAGCCGAGCTAAGATCAAAGGTTAGCGTTTCCCAAGACTCAGCAACAGTTGTATTGGCATCTACTTCAAAAAACTCATCTGCATTTGCCTGATTTTCAATTTTCAAGCGAACCACCGCACCTATTGCAGGTGACCAAGTCTTAATCTCCATACTAGAAAATGTCACTAAATCTAATGGCGAAGTAATATCAAAGAAAGATCCGCCCCAAACCTCAGCTCCACTATTTTTGGTAGATTCTCCGACTGTACTTGATGTATTTAAACCAGATGCATCTGGATTATCGATAACTGCAGTTGAAACACCTCCAAAATCTGTAAATGCCGGTGCATCACCTTCAAAATTTTCTACACTAGCCGTTTCGCCGCCAGTTGCTACCAAGGTCACATCATCGTAATAATGAACTGCTCCACCCACAGCACCTGAACTACGTGCCGTAATCTTAAGAACGCCATCTTCCACAATTACATTATCCGAGCTATCTGTATATTCTTGAGCTTCACCGTTACCCCAGCCACCTGCTCCAAGGTCATACGTCCAATTTGCAGGATTAGGTGCACCATCAACATCAAACTCATCAGACCATACCAAATTAGTATAAATGGTCTCCAAACTTTCTTCACCGCCGTCAACCGCGGCAGCAGATGTAAATTTATGATACCAAGCTAAATCCGCATTCTCCGTATCATATGTTCTAACATATAATTGAGTATCACTAATAAAAAGTATTTCATAGGTAGATGACCCTACGTAATACCCCATAAATCCTTCATCAGAAAAATTCAATTGAATACCAGTAGTTTGATCCTCAGGTACATTTCCAGATACTTGTGAAAGAGCTACCGCCTTAGCTCCAGAAGTATCAAACTCGTAACAAAAATCAATATCTTCTGCACCACCTACGACTGCCTTGTGACCAACATTAAAATATGTTTGCCCCTTATTGTCCAAAGTGTAAGACATAGTACCGTTCTCTTCAACAGAAAAAGTAAGTTCATCATCACAAAGACAATCAGAATCTTCAGAGCCACATTTCTCAAATGCTGAAGCAGAATACCATTTTGGATACCACCAATCACCATCAATGCCTTCTCTAGCCGGACCAAGTCCTAAATGCCCAGGTTGTGAAGCTGCTAAAAACCAAGTTTTTGAAGAATCGTTAGTTAGAAAAGAAACCGTTTCTGGGTCGGTAAATGAAAGTGTTACTGAGACATCAAAGGTCTCTGAGGTAGTTTGAGCACTTCCAGAGCCTGCAGTAACTTTTACGGTATAGGTATTATCACCTACCATTTCGTACTTTTTACTTATACTTCCTGTCTTTGACAAACCTTTGGTTCCATCACCAAAATCAAAATGATAAAACCGGGCATCATCGGCAGATGCATTAAAGGTGACTTCTCCTGAACCGTCACCACTTATTACTGTTGTTACAGAAAGATTTGTTGGTGCTGTTGGCGTAGGCGGAATGTCCACATCGTCATTATCACAGCTCATAAAAACCGTAAACATTGCTAAAATTAAATACATAATTTTTTTCATAATCTTGTTAATTTAAAGTTTGAGTTAATTATTTCTCTACTTAATAAAACACTTGAAACATAAAATTTTATGATTCCATTTCATCAAGTTCGTGCTATTGCAATATAATTTAGCCGATTACCAATTCCGAAATATTAACCCATACAAAAAACATACAATTCAAAAATTGCATCTAAATAATAATAAATCGTCAATAATAGCAGGTATTTATATCAATTAATCAAAATTGATATAAATCTGACTTTGCTTTAGCCAAGAGAGAATGTTGTGGTAATGTTGTGGTAATTTTACCTAGTGTTGAGGAAACTATAAATTGATGATATACTCGGTTAAACCAGCTTCATGTGCTAAATTCATTTTTTTTCGCAAACGATACCTTTTCACCTCTACGCTTCTAACAGATATATTTAAAAGTGGAGCAATTTCTTTAGAGGATAAATTCAATCTTAAGTATGCGCACAATCTCAAGTCGTTTGCAGATAAATCTGGATGCTTCTCTTTTACATTTTTCAAAAAGTCTTTATCGGCATTATTAAAAGCATTTTCAAAAAACTTCCAATCGTCAACGTTATTAATATTTCTATCTATAGTTCTAATAACTGATTTTATTTGAGGATTTTCATCACTCTTTTTCAACTTGTCTTTGATTGAATTTAAAAATTCATTCTTCTTTATAATACTCATGGTAGAGATTGCCAATTCTCTATTCTTACTTTCAACCAACTCTTGTAACTGCTCATTCTTAATTTGAATAATTCTCTTTTGGCTTTTTAATTTTTTACGTTTTAAAAGCCTTTGATTTTCTTTTATGAGTTGCTGCTGCTGCCTTTTATAATGGTTTCTATATAGTTTATGAATTAAAACAGAAAGCAGAGCCCCAAGTAAAATATAACATAAAATTGCCCAGTAAGATATATACCAAGGTCGTTGTATAACAAACGCATAAGTGGCTATGTTTTTAGATAACTCATTGCCCACTCTTGCTCTTACTTTAAATTCATAAGAACCATATGGTAAATTTTCAAAGGAAACATTAGGGTTTGTTGACCAACTACTCCATTCATCATACAACCCATTTAATTCATACTGGTAGTATACCTCTGTGTACTTATCATACTCGGTAACATTGTAATTAAAATTTATAGTATTCTCTGCATATTTAAATTCTTGAGTATCATTAAGAACAATATCCACCTTAGGGGATTCGTGTGTTTTTCTATAAATGGAATTAATATGTATTTGATAATCTTTCTGTTTTACTTTTTGTAAATCTAAAGTGACGTAACCATTAGAGATTCCAATTAAATAAAGTTCCTTTTCTAAATGAACCACAGATTCAAAACCCAAGACACCCATACTGCGTCTAAAAGATTTAGGAATTGGAATTTTTACTGTTTGTGGTTCATTACTTAAATGCCCATTAGAAACACTAATTATATTATCATTTGTAAATCCCCATAACCTTTCTGAATTATTGGTGGATTGTAGAATACCAACAATACTCTCATCAGTATTAAAGAATTTAGTGGTCAGTACAGAGTCTTTCAGAAAATCATGTTGTTCCGCATTATATTTAAAAACTCCGTTTATAGTACTGTAAACAATTTCATCTCTATAGCGAACCAAACTTGAACCAATACCTTTAGATTCTTTATGATTGCTTTCTATGACTTTAGTAAATTCTGAATCAACCGTTAAATCGAATATCCCTTTATAATCATGATTTACAAGTAAATGATGTTCCCCAACAAATTCAAAAAACCTACTAGAATTATCAAATCCTATAATATCATTACGGTATTGCCATTGATTATTTTTTCGTTCCAATACACTTAAACCTTTATAGTTTCCTTGTATCAATAAATCTTCATGGTTTTTTAATGATTGAATATCCCAAGTTCCTGGTTCATTAGAAATCTTGGTTGCATTTTCATTTTCTATAACGTAAGTACCGTTATGATGACCACAGAACAATGTACCGTCAATTTCTTTTAATAACCATACTTGGCCTTGTGTACCATTTACAAGTTGAAACCCATCTACCCCAAAGGTTCTTCTATAGAATAAACCCTGATTAGTACCTAAATATAAAATGTTACCTAATTTCTTAGCAGTATACACAACACCAATAGCACCAACATGATCTATATATTCTTTAAATGGTGAGTCTAAATTTATGATGGTTATACCATTATCTAGCCCCAGCCATAAATTTTGGTCGTAATCTTGAAATAATGATAATACTGTATTATTGTTTAGCCCTTTTTCTTGATTAATATGCCTTATCAACATCCCATTAGCATCTAAATGAAAGATACCTTTAGATATCGTTCCCAATATAATAGAACCATCATTTAGACGTAAAGTACTATGAATTTTGGTTGTTGATAAATCTATTTCTGCTGATATTTCCCGTTTTATCAGCTGAGAACCATCTAAATAATAAAATACTCCAAGTTCCGTAATTACTAGAATTTTAGTTGCGGATTGAAAAGCACCAACAATACCCGTATTTTTAAGAACTGCATCATCAGATACCAAAATAGGTATTCCATTATCTAGCGTATATAAACCTTTACCAATTTTTTGAAAGTATAATTTATTTCCAACTTCAAATATTTTAGGACTTACGGTCTCTGCCTCCAATATTTCAAATGAAGCATTCTTAACATTGTAGATATAAATTCTATCTAAGGATTGAAATAAAATCCAATCTTTAAAATGCGTAATATTCCAAAAATCCTCATCTTCTATAAGGGAAGTATTTAAATGAGCTGATAGTGAAGTGTATTCTAAAGTCCCAAATTCATTTCCTTTCCAATATCCAAATTCCATGTAACTACCAGTGTAAACCCTATCATCAACAACCTTAACGGATTTTACAGGAGTACCGTAAGGAACTTGATATAACTTCCACGATGTACCGTTGAATGCCAATAAACCACTATTGTTGGCTAAGTACACAGAGGCATCATTAGATTGGTCTATAGACCAATTTTGATTACCGGCATTATATTCTATAGGAGTAAAATTCTGTATTGGCGGCAACTCTTGCGCTGAAATACACAATGTAAAAAGAAATATTACACTAAAATAAGATTTCAATATCATTGAAGGGGAGATGAAATTTGTTGAATTTAAATATAAGATATTTAAAATTGGACATTATATTAAGTGCATTGAAATTCCTTGACACTAAAGTAGCATGTCATATTTCTTGATTAATTTTTATAACAACTTAAAAGCATTTATAAGTTATTAATTAACTTGTGGTACACAACCTAAATACCAATGAAAAAATTTACATTACTCTGTTTAGCCCTATTAACAATTCAATCATCATTATCCCAAACAACTAAAAAAAATAGGGTAATTATACTTTCTGATATTGAAGCAGACCCAGATGACACACAATCATTTGTACGTTTATTTCTCTACGCAAATGAAATCGACATTAAAGGAATTGTCGCTACTACGTCTTGTTGGATGCAAACTACTATTAACCCAAATTCTATTGAAAAAATAGTTGATGCATATGGCAAAATACAACCTAACCTTCTTAAACATCAAAAAGATTATCCATCTGCAGAAGCTTTACGCTCAATTATTAAAGAAGGCTTACCAAAATATGGCATGACTGGAGTTGGAGATGGAATGGATTCTGAAGGTTCTGATTGGATAATAAGCGAGTTGGAAAAAGATGATGACCGCCCTCTTTGGATATCTGTTTGGGGCGGTGTAAACACCTTAGCACAATCCCTACATAAAATAAAAAACACAAAAAGCATAAAAGATGCTAAAAAGTTGATTTCTAAACTTAGAGTATATACTATTTCCGATCAAGATGATAGCGGATTATGGATTAGAAACAATTTTCCTGATGTTTTCTATATAGTATCCCCTGGTGATAATTATGAAGACGCTACGTGGACGGGAGTCAATACTTTTATAAAGGGTATAGATAACACAACCATTAGTAATGAATGGCTAGCAGATAACATTCAACAAAACCATGGTCCACTAGGTGCAATATACCCAGATGTTGCATGGGGCGTTGAAGGAGATACACCGGCATTTTTATCGTTGATACCAAATGGACTAAACGAATCTGAACATCCTAATTGGGGTTCATGGGGTGGGCGTTATGAGCTATACAAACCAGATTTTTCCAAAACAAAAAAAGGGAACTCCATAGTTGAGATTGGGGCTGAAAAACGGGCTATTTGGACTAATGCAATTGATAACTACACACCACACATACCATCTAAATATGGCAGATCCGTTAAACCTGATTCTACTTCATTTACAGGGTTCAAAGAAACACTTTGGCGCTGGAGAGATGATTTTAACAATGATTTTGCCGCTCGTATGGATTGGTGTACCATGAGCTTTGAAAATGCTAATCACCCTCCTGTACCTGTATTAAGTCATCCCCAAGAATTTGAAGTGAAATCTGGTCAAGCGTTCACTTTAGATGCATTAGACTCTACAGATCCAGATGGAGATAATTTGAGCTTTTTATGGTTTCACTATCCTGAAGAAAGCTCATATAAAGAAAAAATTAATCTAGGTGCCGACAATGTTCATATTGTTCATGCCACCGCACCTAAAGTAACAAAGAAAGAAACATTACATTTTATACTAAAAGTAACCGACAAAGGCTCTCCCGCACTATCTAGATATAAACGGGTTATAGTTACAGTTACCCCTTAATTATTTTATAATACTATTCATAAAATCCTCCTTATAAGCCCTACCTATAGGAAGAAGAATATTTTCTTCTAACTGTATTTGATTACCTGTTATCTTAAGGATTTTTGAAATATTTAATATGTACGATTTATGTATTCTTGAGAATTTTTGTGAATCCAAATATTCTTGCCAGTAACGTAATGTTTCTTGAGAGAGATGTCTCTGGTCTTTCGTATGAATTTCAGTATAATCTGCATCTGAACGAATGTAACAAATGTCATCTACTTCTATTTTGATGTGTTCATATCCAGATTTGATAAACACTACGTCTGTAAATTCATTATTCCCCACACCTTTATTCTTTTTAGAAAAGGCTGAAGTTTTAGTAGGCACCTTATGGACCGCTTGTACAAAACGTTCAAAGGAATATGGTTTAAGTAGGTAGTCTACCACATCATATTCATAACTCTCCAAAGCATAATCTGAAAATGCCGTAGTTAATATTATGCTAGGTTGGTGCTTTACAACTTTTAAAAAATCAATACCCGAAATTTTAGGTAAATGAATATCTAAAAAAATCAAATCTATGGTATTGGTCTTTAAAAAATCTATAGCTGACAGGGCATCGGCAAAAGTAGCTTTAAGCGCTAAGTTTCCAATATCAGAAATATATTTTTTCAACACTCTTTGTGCTGGTGGTTGGTCTTCTATAATAATGCACTTTATCATATGCTACCTTGTGTTAACATTAACTTCAAATGAACGTAGTATATATTTTGATCTTCATTAATGTACATTTTATGTGCATTGGGATATAAAAGTTGTAATCGTTTTTTTACGTTCTGCAGACCTATACCATGAGAAAGCTTATCTGTATTTGTAGTTTCTAAAAAGGAGTTTCTACATTCAAAATTTAAACATCCTTTATCATCTAATGAAATATTTACATCTATAAATATACCATCGGCCTGGCTAGCCGTACTATGCTTAAATGCATTTTCTATAAAAACAGATAAAATTAAAGGGGCAATTTCATAATTGTCTTTAATATGTTTTGTTTGAAAACTTACCTTACCTCTTTCTTCAATCTGTAATTCATTCAACTGGGTAAAATTTTTCAAATGTTCAATTTCCTTTCCCAGTCCAACAAATTTGGCCCTACAGTCATATAGCATATACCGCAAAACCGAAGATAGCTCAAGTATAATAGATGGTGTCTTAGGCGATTGTTCTATGGCATATGAATATAGATTATTCAGATTATTGAACAAAAAATGCGGGTTTATCTGGGACTTTAAAAATAACAATTCACTTTCTTTGACCGACGTCCTAAGCTCCTCCACTTCCAACTGTTTTATAGAGGCGTCCCATGCAAATTTAAATCCCACTAAAATCAAAATTACGGGCATTACATCTAATAGACTATAAACTACCCCGGGGAAAAATTTTGCCCTTGTATCTGGATAGTATATTTGTTCCAAAACAAGTTCTTCAAAAGCCATAATTATACTTACCAAAACAGCTACACAACAAAAGAAGAGAATGTATTTTTTTTGATAGAAGAATCGAGGTAACAACACATAATTTATCACAAGGGCACCCAAGGCATAGTTAAGAAAAGTCACGATTTTAAACCCTTGAATTTCAGGTTCATACCTATCAAAAGAAAAAAATAAAAATACCACAATATGCAATAGAATCTGAAAAAGAATTTCGTTTCTAGTTGTATTTTTAAAAAATGGGATAAAGGTCATCTTATAAAAATAACGTTTTACAGACATAAGCAATTCAACAAAACCGTCAACGACAATAAATTACTGGTAAACGCCATTTAATATGACGATGTCGTTTACACTATAACATTTGTCGTTTGCAGAATTTAGCTATTAAAACATAAAAGTAAAATGCATCTTTACATACAAACTCATCAACTTTTAATATGCATAATCAACTTACTTTATTAACATTATTGTTCGTTTCATTTATAGGCGTCAATACTTTAATAGCTCAAAATACAACAACTATTACCGGTAAAATAGTAGAAGCTAATGACGGTGGCCCTATTGAATTTGCAACGGTTTTAGTTGGGAATCCTACAGACCAAAAACCTATTGTAGGCACTACCACCCTACAAGATGGGAGCTTTGTGTTAGAAATCAATGCACAAGAATTTTATATTGAAGTCAGTTTTATAGGTTTCACTACCAAAAGGTTTGACAATCCTAAAATTGTAAACGGTAAAATTGATTTAGGTACGGTAGCTATTGCAGAAGATTCCCAGCAATTGGATGAAGTTGTAGTGCAAGGCGAAATTAGCCAGACCGTTTTTAAATTAGATAAGCGCGTTTTTAATGTAGGTGCAGACTTAAGTAGTACGGGTGCCAGCGCATTAGAAGTTTTGAACAATGTACCGTCAGTTAATGTAAATATTGAAGGACAAATAAGTTTACGAGGTAGCCAAGGTGTACAAATGCTTATAAATGGCAAGCCATCTGTAATAGCCAATGAGCAGGGAAATGCTTTGGGAACCTTAACGGCAGATATGATAGAGCGTATTGAGGTAATTACAAACCCATCTGCAAAATACGATGCAGAAGGTACTTCTGGCATCATCAATATAGTACTTAAAAAAGAAGAGAAAAAAGGGTTGAATGGTGCCGTAACTTTAAATACGGGCATACCTAACAATCATAGTATTGGTTTAAGTCTTAACCGAAGAACAGAAAAATTCAATCTATTTAGCCAGTTAGGTTTTGGTCGCAGAACGTTTCCTAGTGACGAGGAGACCGAAAATAGGAATCTTATAGATGACACTTATATTAGCAGCATTGGAAAAAATGATAAGAACGAAACGTTTTTCAATCTTATTCTAGGAACAGATTACCACATTAACGACCTCAACGTAATTACATTATCCGGAAATTTTGCATACGAATGGGAAAAAGAAAATGCTGATGCTATTTTTAATACATTAAATTCTAGCAACACATTAACAGATGCTTTTAGGCGTACAGAGTTGACTACGGCCACCAACCCTAAATACTCATACGAACTTCAATATAAAAAAGATTTTGAAGGCAATGATGAGCAGTCTTTATTATTAAGTGCTACTGGAAATCTTTTTGCAAAAGATCAAACATCAGATTTTACAAATACCACTACCATAGGTAATGAAGATGATATGATGCAACGTAGTAGAACAGATTTTAGCCAAGCAGAATATACGTTCAAGGCAGATTACACGCATCCTTTTTCAGAGAAATTTACTCTTGAAACGGGTGCTCAATATCAAATTAACGATGTAGAGAATGATTTTGCAATAAGTGATTTCAATGGTGGAAATTTCATTGAAAATCCTGATTTAACCAATGTTTTTGAATGGACTCAAAAAGTACTTGGTATTTATGGAACCACCGCATACGAAAGTGATAGATGGGGCTTAAAAGTAGGATTACGATTTGAAGACACTGATGTTGCTACGCTATTACAAAACACAAATGTCAGTAATGATAAAAAGTATAGTAATCTTTTTCCAAGTGGGCATACTTCCTATAAAGTTAACGATGACCTTTCGCTGCAAGCAGGCTATTCTAAACGTATATTCAGGCCGAGGCTCTGGGATTTAAATCCGTTTTACAACATTAGAAATAATTTCAGCATTAGTACGGGTAATGCAGATTTGCAAGCAGAATTCACAGATAGTTATGAGGTTACCAGTATCTATAAAATAGGCAAGGTTTCTATGAATCTTGGTGTCTTTTTTAGACATACAGAAGATGTTGTGGAACGTATTGTAGCGTTTGAAGACAATGTAAGTATATCTAGACCTGAAAATGTTGGTATTAACAATACAACCGGTATTGAATTTAATGCGAAATATATTCCTGCAAATTGGTTGTCTTTTACGAATGATTTTAACTACAGTCACTTTACCAGAGAAGGAGATTTTGAAGGGAATTCGTTTGATTTTAAAGGAGACCAGTGGTCCACAAGACTTACTAGCAAGTTTAAATTACCAGCCGATATTGATTTAGAATTTATTGGAAATTACCGCTCAGGGTATAGAACGTTACAACAAGAAATCACTGAAAACATATTTATGGATTTTGGGGCACGAAAGAAAATTTTTAAAGGAAAGGCAATAGTTAATTTAAGTGTTAGAGACGTTTTCGCTTCACGTATCAGCGAAAGTATTACCAGCCAACCAGAATACTATTTAAGAGATTTTAGTCAAAGAGGTCGCTTTGTAACCTTAGGTATTAGTTTTGGTTTTGGAAAAGGAGAAGCAATGGAGTTTTCAGGTCAAAAACACTTCTAGCCTCATAAAAAGATAAGTTTTTTAAATGCTATTTTTAAATAATCTAAATACATACTACTGTAAGACAAGTATTTAAATTGCTTCTAAGCACATGTGAATGTACTTTTAAGTGAATTTAAAATATAAGATTATGTCGATAAGATTAGGAAATAGTTGTGTTAATTGCGACAACTTGGTAGAAGGAAACACTTGTAAAGTTCATGGCGTAAAAGTTGGTAACAGTTATACGTGTGATAGTTTTGAAATGAAAGCCGCTTTAAAAGATGATACGAATTGTGTAACCTGTATTCGTTTCGAATCAAGCGATTGTGCTAATCCACAAAAAGCAGCACCAGGCATGTCATGCAGCCATTGGGCACCACAAAATGCTACTGCATAGCAATTAACTTATGTAATTAAATAGAAAAAGGTCAGCTATTAGCTGACCTTTTTCTATTCCAAATATTCACTTTTATTTTACTTCAACACCTTTCCAAAAGGCGACATAACCTTTAATGCCTTTTGCAAGTTCTGATATTTCTGGGTAATACCAAGCAGCATCATTATTCACTTTACCATTTACCTCTAAATCATAATAAGAAGCTATACCCTTCCATGCACAAATGGTCTGTGTCTTCGTGCCTTTAAAATATTCCTTCTTTATATCCTTAGGTGGAAAATAATGATTTCCTTCTATTACAACAGTTTCATCACTTTCTGCTATAACGACATCGTTCCAAATTGCTTTTACCATTTTTTAAATATTTATTTCTCTTAAACTAATTCAGTTACAATGACAGCTTCCGACTCAAGTGTTTTATGAACAGGGCATTTATCGGCGATTTCTAATAATCTCTTTCTTTGTTTATCGTCTAAATTACCAAATAATTCAATTTTCCTTTTAAAGGTATCAATTTTTTTAACCGCTGATGTGTTCTCAGAATCAGGTGCATGTTCTTTACCGTGATCCACATGGACAATGACTTTCTGCAAATCCCATTTTTTTCTAGTTGCATACATCCTTAATGTCATTGCGGTGCAAGCCCCTAAACCAGATGATACATATTCATATGGAGAAGGTCCAAAATCATTTCCCCCGAAACTTACAGGCTCATCAGCTATCAGTAAATGCTTACCAGACACTATTTCAGATGTAAAACCTTCATTACCGATACTTACTGCTACTTGGTGTGCAGTTTTCAATTCTTGTCTTTTCGGAATATCTAAATATCGTGCTGCCCAACCAGCTATTACATTACCCACATACGTAGAATCTTCGTTATTCGTTAATAAATGATCTGCTTTATCTATGGATACAAAACTTTTTGGATGGTGCGCATAATGATATAATTCTTGTGCATTCTGAATACCCACTACGGTATCTTGTGGCGAATGAATGACCAAAAATGGTTTTCTCATATTTTTGAGAACATTTTGCATAGGTTTAGACTCTATATCATCAATAAAATCCTTTTTAATCGTAAAATCTCTTCCACCAATATTTACCTTAGCTTTACCGGTAGCATTTATTTCTGCCACATTTGATTTAAACAAATGTTGTACATGAGCTGGTGAAGATGGTGCCCCAACTGTTGCGACAGCTAAAACAGACTCTAATTCTGAAGCTGCAAAAATTACCGCTGCGCCACCTAAAGAATGCCCTACCAATAATGAAGGAGCTTTATAATTAGCCTCTAAAAAATTAGCGGCATCTATTAAATCCGTAACATTAGAAGAGAAATTAGTTTCTTCAAAATCACCTTCGCTTTCACCAAGTCCCGTAAAATCGAATCTAAGTACTGCAATACCTTTATTTACAAGAGCCCTAGAAATATTTCTAACAGCAGAAAAATTCTTATTACATGTAAAGCAATGGGCAAAAATGGCATAACTATGCGCTGCTTGATTGTTGGGCAACTCTAATCTTGCCGCCAATTGTTTTCCTGGAGAATTTGTAAACGATACTTTTTCAAAACCCATATGTAGTGTTTTCTATACTGTTAATGTAATTATAGTATTAGAAGTAAATAATACTTAAAACTTACAGTAAGGAAAATATGATTTGTTATGGGCAAATAGAAATTAAAAATAAAAAAAGCCCTTCATTTCTGAAGAGCTTTATCGTTGTACAGGCGGAGAGACTCGAACTCTCACACCTTGCGGCACTAGATCCTAAGTCTAGCGTGTCTACCAATTCCACCACGCCTGCATACTTTCCTAAATCACTAAATAGTGATTATCGGGGTGCAAATATAACGCAAAAAATCAATTCTCTAAATTTTAGCTATTTAAAAATTACGCTTTTTGTACTTTTATCAAAAGTCACATAAAATAGTACATGGAAAACGTAAAGAATTATCTATCGGAAAACAAGGACCGATTTTTAAATGAAATCATTGAACTACTTAAGATTCAGTCTGTTAGCGCAGATTCTGCTTTTTCTCAAGATGTTTTAGATACTGCAGATACAGTAAAAATGAGATTAGAGGAGGCAGGTTGCGATATTGTTGAAATTCATGAAACTGCAGGATATCCAATTGTATATGGTGAAAAAATCATAAATCCTGATTTACCTACCGTTTTAGTATATGGTCATTATGACGTGCAACCGGCAGATCCAATTAACTTATGGCACTCACCACCATTTGAACCGGTAATCAAAAAAACGGAAAAGCATCCTGAAGGCGCAATTTTTGCACGTGGCGCTTGTGATGATAAGGGACAAATGTACATGCACGTAAAGGCATTAGAGTTGATGGTAAATACCAATCAATTACCATGTAACGTAAAATTTATGATCGAAGGTGAAGAAGAAGTTGGTAGTAATAACTTAGCTATTTACGTTGCTGAAAATAAAGAAAAGCTAGCAAATGATATTATTTTAATATCCGATACTGGCATGATCGCAAATGATGTACCCTCAATTACAACAGGTTTACGTGGGTTAAGCTATGTTGAGGTAGAAGTTACCGGACCTAACCGTGATTTACATTCCGGATTATACGGTGGTGCGGTTGCTAACCCGATAAATATTTTAACCAAAATGATTGCTAGTCTACACGACGAAAACAATCATATTACAATTCCTGGTTTTTATGATAAGGTAGAAGAGCTTTCAAGCGAGGAAAGGGCAGAAATGGCAAAAGCACCTTTTAGTATTGAAAAATATCAAAATGCGTTAGATATAGAATCTGTGTATGGTGAAAAAGGGTATTCTACAAATGAGAGAAACTCTATTAGACCAACATTAGATGTTAATGGTATTTGGGGCGGGTATACTGGCGAAGGTGCTAAAACAGTTATTGCAAGCAAAGCATTTGCTAAAATATCTATGCGTTTGGTTCCAAATCAAGATTGGAGAGAGATTACAGAATTGTTCAAAACTCATTTTGAGTCTATTGCCCCTAAAGGTATAAAAGTAGTAGTGAAACCCCATCATGGCGGACAAGGATATGTTACCCCTATTGACACCATTGCCTACCAAGCGGCTTCAAAAGCTTATGAAAACACGTTTGGCAAAAAACCAATTCCACAACGCAGTGGTGGTAGTATACCCATAGTTTCTTTATTTGAAAAGGAATTAGGCAGTAAAACTATTTTAATGGGCTTTGGTCTAGATAGTGATGCCATACACTCCCCTAACGAACATTTTGGGGTATGGAATTACTTTAAAGGAATTGAAACCATTCCTTACTTCTATGAATATTTCACTGAAATGTCCAAGAAATAGTTGACAGTAAATTAAAAAATAAACGTCTTTGCGAGCAAAGACGTTTATTTTATTGTAGCAGTATCTTTTGTTGATGATATATTAATTCTAAGAATTAACTACCAACAACTATATTTTCTTAACGTACTTAGTAATTATAACCGTCATTGTTGGTCCTACTTTACCTTCAATATATTCTGCATTTTCACGGTCTAAAGAAATTCTACGTACTGCAGTACCTTGTTTGGCAACTTGGCTAGATCCTTTTATTTTCAAATCTTTTACCAAAACAACGCTATCACCATTTTCTAGAATTACGCCATTTACATCTCTATGAATTATCTTATCTGCTTCTGCTAAACCTTCTCCTGTTGCTTTTGCCCAAACTAAAGCCTCAGGCTCTAGATAGATCATATCTAATAAATCTTTAGGCCAACCTTCAGATTTTAATCTAGATAACATTCTCCACGCAACTACTTTTACAGAATCATATTCGCTCCACATACTATCATTAAGACATCGCCAGTGGTTGGCATCCATTTGCTCCGGATCTTCTATTTGAGTACGACAAGTCTCACATGCCAAAATACTTGAATCTACTCCACTAATAGAAACTGGCTCCACTTCAAAAACTTCTAAATTATTGGTACCTGTACAAAGCTCACATGTGGAACCGCTACGTGCTTCCAAATCATCTTTTACACTCATTATTGGTTGTTTTAGGTTTCAAATTTACATCTTTTTCATGGGGCGTTAGGGTCTTTCCCCAAAGAATTGGGGTCGGGCTATACATTACAAGTACGCTTCGCAAAAAGCGAATGCGGGCTTTTCACTACTATCCCTAAGGCAAAATTAATTCAATCTCTACACTTGTAGAATTAAAATATTTATTCTATGTTTGTAGAACACGCTCTAAATTTATAGAAAAATGCAATTATCCAAATCGGAAGAAGAATTAATGAATATTCTCTGGAAACAGAAGAAAGCATTTATGAAAGATTTGTTGGATGCTTATCCAGAACCAAAACCGGCAACAACAACCGTTGCTACGCTTTTGAAAAGAATGACCGATAAAAAGTTCATTGATTACAAGAGCTTTGGCAGAAGTAGAGAATACTTTCCATTAGTAAAAAAGAAGGACTATTTCTCTAAACATGTTAACGGATTAATTAAGAATTTTTTCAACGATAGTGCCAGTCAGTTCGCATCTTTTTTTACCCAAGAAACTGATTTAAGCAAAGCAGAATTGGAAGAATTAAAAAAATTAATAGATAATGAAATCTTAAAAAAATAAGCATGATTATCTTCCTATTAAAATCTACCGCCTGTATGGCAATCTTTCTAACTTTCTACAAGGTATTGTTAGAAAACGAAAGCATGCATCAGTTTAAACGTTTTTTTTTAATAGCAACATTGGTTTCCTCATTCATAATACCTAGCATAGTTTTTACCGAATATATTGAGATAGAACCTAGCGATGTTTCTACCCAAGTATTAGCTATAGAACAGAATATTGAGAATCAAAACATAGCTAAAGAAGTTGCGCAATCACCTTTGAATTGGTCATTAGTTTTTTGGACAATTTATGGAATTGGCGTTGTTGGTTTCGGGTTTAGATTCATTCGCCATCTCATACAGTTATGGTCTCGTATACGCAACAACCCAAAACTGAAGCAAAATTCTATTACAAACGTATTACTAAAACAGCAACTTCCACCTCATACCTTTTTCAATTTCATCTTTCTGAATAAACACAAGTTTGAAACCAAAAGCATTCCCAATTCTGTACTACTTCATGAGGAAACACACGCCTTACAAAAACACAGTTTAGATGTATTGCTAATAGAGTTTTTACAAGTGTTATTCTGGTTTAACCCTGTATTATATTTTTTTAAAAAGAGTATAAAACTAAATCATGAATTTCTAGCCGATAGCGCTGTACTTAAAAATCACGAGGACCAATTAAATTATCAACACACCTTACTGTCGTACTTATCAAACGGCAGCTATAATGTTCATCAATCAGTTGGCATTGCAAATGCCATTAATTATTCATCAATCAAAAAACGATTTATCATCATGAAAAAACAAACATCGAAAAAGGGCTTTCTAATAAGAAGTTTATTATTGTTACCCCTATTAGCAATCATGCTTTACGGATTTAGTCAAAAAAATATAATAGCTCACAAAACAATTAAGGATATAAACATAGAAATCACTGAAACAGGAAATTTACTAGTCAATGATCATCCTGTATTATTAGAGAATTTGTCAAAGGAGATTTTTAAAATAAACAAAAACTTAGAACCTTATATCATTAGGAATTACCTAACTGCCAATATTCTTTATGATGAAAATCAGTATAAGCTAATTGAACGGGTTCAATCAGAAATTCAATATACTGGTATTACTAAAATAGAACATTTTAGCAATAAAACATCGAGTATAAACGGACATAAACCAAGTGTATATAATGGTAAAACAGTAGAAGAGGCAAAAGTAATTCGTAGGAAAAATGTATTCAAAGAATTTGAACTAGATATTTATAACGAGCCACTACTAGAAATTGCATGGTTAGAAATTAAAAATGAAAACGAGATATGGTTTAATGATGAACTAATTCAATTTGCTGAACTTTCAGAAAAATTAAATTCAAAATATACAGCTGCCATAAATCAAAAAAAATTAGGAGTTCAGATTTACACAAAAGAGATTTTAGATTCAGTTTTAATAGACAGCATATCAAAGGAACTTAGGAAGCTAGGAACTAAAAGCATTACAGTTTTTAACGAGAAAAAAGAATATCAAGAAACTGCTACAAAAACGCAAATGGCAGACTATAATATCTTAGCAAAAAAATACAATACCATGATATCAAAAGGCGGTAATATTCGTATCATGAAATCTGATGTTGATAAGCTAACTAATATCTATGAAATAATGTCTGATGAGCAAAAGATATCAGCGCAACCTTTTCCTGATTTCCCTGAGCCTCCACCAGCACCAAATGCACCTTTGGTTCATAGAGGGGAAAAAAGTGATATCCCTCCACCACCAAGTCCTAATGTCAAAAAAGAAGAAATAAGCAATATTCCACCACCTCCTACTCCGCCTTCCCCGTTAGACTATGCTATTGATATGGCGAAAAAAGGAGCAACGTTCTTCTACGAAGGCAAAGAAGTCTCGTCTGATAAAGCCATTGACCTGCTAAAGAAAAACAAGGAGTTAAATATGGAATCTATAGCGAAAAATGGCAAAGCAGAAGTAAGAATTACCAAAGAACCTGTAACAATCAAATAACTACAACGTCAAACATATGTTAAAGCCCTCTTTTCGAGGGCTTTTTGCGTACCAAAAATGGAATAGTTACGTTCATCCAGTAGACATCATCATCAATCAAAAAACAAATTAAAATGCTACAAAAATTTTTTATTATCTGCTCAGGTGCGGATGCAGAACTATTAAACACCTGCTCTAAAGGAGAACAAAACAAATATGCAGGTATAGGCGCTACCGTATTCTTTACAGCTGTTATGGCATTTATTGCAAGTAGTTATGCCCTATTTACCGTCTTTGACAATGTATATGCCGCTGTATTTTTTGGGATCATTTGGGGACTTCTAATTTTTAACTTAGATCGTTTTATCGTTTCAACCATTAAAAAACGAGATAATATTGGTCAAGAATTTTTACAGGCTACACCCCGTATTATTCTAGCGGTAATCATTGCAATCGTTATATCGAAACCTTTGGAAATGAAAATTTTCGAGAAAGAAATCAATCAAGTCTTATTGGAGCAAAAAAATGAGCTTACGTTGGCGAACAAAGATCAGTTAGCCTTGCAATACACTCCAAAAATTGAGCAATTAAATCAAGACATAGCTCTTTTAAAAGCAGAAGTCCTTACCAAAGAAGCAGAGACCAATGCAATGTATGATATTTATATAAATGAAGCAGAAGGAACCGCAGGTACTAAATTATTAGGCAAAGGTCCTGTATATGCTGAGAAACGAGAAAAACATGATGCTGCACTTGCTGAACTACAGGAATTAAAAATAGCAACTTCCGATAAAATAACAGGCTTAGAATCTCAAATTGCCACATTAGATATTGAATATGCAGAAGTAGTCAAAAATTCACAACCAATTATAGATGGTTTTGATGGTCTAATGGCAAGAATTACCGCTTTAGACGAATTGCCATGGCTACCATCATTCTTTATTTTTCTTTTGTTCTTAGCAATTGAAACTTCTCCTATAATTGCCAAATTATTAGCACCTAAAGGTGAATATGATATTAAATTAGAAGAGGAAGAAAGCGTTCTTTCTACTTGGGTCGAACAAAAACTGGCCCAACGAAAACTCATCGCTTCAACTGATAGTGAAATAAATCAGAAAATATATGAAGATCTAAAGGGAGAAGAAGAACTTTACGGATACAAAAAGAAAAAAGCAGAAGAGTTGCTACGTTTACAAGCAGACAGTTTTCATAACATTCAAACAAAAGGCTTAAAATAAAAAAGACCAATATTTCTACTGGCCTTCTTCGGTTTGGGGGAACTACCTGAACAACTATTAAAATTTTTATGGGCTTAGCCTCTAGAATTAATTTTGAACTAGTAACACTAAACTTATTCGTCAATCATTAATTACACTTCAAAGATATTGCGCACGTGACTTTAAAATTTGTCGCTTTAGACTAAGTCAAATTAAGTATAGACGAATGAACAATAAGTATCGATGAATCATTTCATCTGTAGGTATTTGTTCGATATTAGATTAGTACGCTACATTCATAATGTTGAATACCGATAATCTTCGTTGCAAATAAGCTAATTTTATATATTGGTAGACTTAACTTTGCATTTTATGGCATCACTTAAAGAAACCAAGAAAAAGAAGAGAAGGTTCTATAACCTTATGATAATAATAGTACTACTAATTATAATCGTTACAGGTTTTATGGCACAACTAGGTTCATAGAATATCATAGTTGAAAATTGAATGATAGAATTCAATCCTTTAGTGTTTACCATATGACCGAAAAGAATCAAAAAATTAAAAAATATATAAAACTCTTAGGAAAAATAATTCTCGGAGTATTACTTCTATTTTTTATTTTGGTTTTGGTTGTAAGAACTCCTTGGGCTCAAAATTTAATCGTATCCAAAGTCACTTCTTACATTTCTGATAAAACGAATACGAAGGTGGAAGTTGGTACTATATACCTTACGTTCTCTGGTGATATACAAGCAGAAAACATCTACCTTGAAGATACCAAAGGTGACACGCTTTTCTATTCAAAATCCCTTCAAGCAGACATTCCGTTATACCCTGTAATTTTTAAAAATGAACTTTCAATTGACGGTGTTGTTTCTGAAGGTGTAGTGGCAAACATCAGTAGAGGTAACAATCCAGAAGAGTTCAACTTCATTTTTCTTTTAGACGCTTTAACAACACCAACCGATACTACTGCCACCGCAGCAGAACCTATGAATATTTCTGTAGGTAGTTTAGATTTAACCGATTGGAAACTAGATTATACTGACGCCTATTTAGGAACTAATATTGGACTTGTCTTGGGAGATCTAGCGTTAGATGTTACTAAATTTGACCTAGATGCAATGAAGTTCGCATTGGATGATTTAGCTATAAATAATACTAAATTCACTTACCTACAATCTCATCCTTTTCCAGTAACTGAAGATACCGCTACTAGCAAACTACCATTTATAACTGTTGATGAATTTAATCTCAATGATTTAAATATCATTTATAACAGTAAACCAGATGGGATAAATACAAACATGAATCTTGGAACTGTTGAATTAACAGAAATACTGGCAGATGTTTCTAAAAACAGATACGAGACAAATGACCTTATCTTTCAAAATTCACTGATACATCTTCAGTTGACCAACGCTGAGTCTGAAGATACCGTTACCACTAAAAATAAAGAATTTAAATGGCCAGAATTTATAATTGCCGCAAATAATATAGACTTAGCAGAAAACACAATTAGCTACACTTTAAATAATCAAAAGCAAGATGTAAACGCTTTTAACCCAAACGCATTTAAAATTCAACAGTTTCAACTTCTAGCTAAAAATCTTAAATACGAACCTGAAAAGGTTAATTTAAGTGTTACTAAATTCTCGTTTTCAGAACCAAGTGGAATACGTTTGGACCAATTAGCATTTAAAGCCGGACTAACAGATACGGATGCCTCTCTTTCAAATATGGTATTTCAAATGAATAAAAGTTCTGCTAAGGCAGACCTAAACATCAATTTCAATTCATTGAACGAAGCGATAAGAAGTCCTGAAAAAACCACTTTATCAGCCTCCATCTCAGACCTTATTTTAGAGATAGAAGATGTTCAGAAATTATCATCAACCTTAGTACAAAACCAGTACTTAGATTCGCTTTCAATACACCCAATAATTGGAAGTTTAAATGCGCAAGGAAGTTTAAAAGAAGTAAACGATTTTAATACCCAATTACAATGGGGACCTGAAACTTTAATAGCCGCAAATGGTAGTATTAGAAATCTTACCGATACAGATTCCCTTTCATACGATTTGAACAATATTAGCTTCAAAAGCACTAAAAAAGCTGTTGATAAAATAATATCATCTAAAGAATTAAGTATTTCCATTCCTGAAACCATCAACATGGAAGGAAGTTTATCTGGCGGACTTACTTGGGTGAGACCTAATCTTAATATCAAAATTCCGGAAGGATCAGCACAAATTAATGCACTTGTAAATTATGGAGAAAACATAAAATTCAATGGTGCTATTTCTTTAGACAGTCTTCAATTAGGGAAACTTTTACATAACGAACAATTAGGGAAATTATCTCTTAAAATAAACGGCAAAGGATCAGGTTCTGAATTAAACAATTTCAATGCGGATATAGATGGCAGTATTTCTCAAATTCAATATGGCGGTTATGCTTATAATGAGATAGCCATTACAGGAAAACTTAAAGATGGTAGTGGTACAATTACAGCAAACATAGATGACCCTAATTTGAATATGAAGGTCAATTCTAACCTTGTGCTTTCATCGCAAGTGAACGATATTATTTTTTCTTCAAATATTATAGGTGCAGATTTACAAAAACTAGGACTTACAAAAAACAATATTAAAATTGCTGCCAATATCAATGGAAATTATACTGGCACGCCATCTAATTTTACAGTAAACGCAAATATTGAAGATGGTATAGCCATTGCCGACAATGAACAATACCAAGTATCTTCCATTGTATTAAAAGCCCATATAGAGGACTCTATTACCGATGTCACCATCAACAGTAATTTTTTAACTGGTCAATTAGCATCTAACGCCTCTCCAAACCGAATTACAAATGCACTAAAAAGACAAATAGAACATTACTTCTCTACAGAAGATTCTACTTTTGAATCTGATGAAAACATTGAAGCTAAGCTAGCGCTTGCCGTTATACCTACTCCTGTTTTATCTAAGGTATTTTTTGACGGAGTAGAAGATTTAGATTCCTTGAACATAGATGCAAGTTTCAACTCAAGAAAACGTAAAATTTCTGCCGAAATTAAAGTACCACATATAGCGTACGCTGGTAGTTCGGTTGATAGTTTAAATGCTTTTGTAAAAGGCGATTCATTAGACCTAAAGTTCTCTGCGGGTCTAGCAGATTTAATTTATGATCCAATTAACCTAAAGCAAACCTATGTAACTGGCAGTCTTAAAAACAAAGAGTTGCTGTTAGATTTTACTTCTAAAAATGACACGGTTCAAATAATGAAAATTAAATCTTCACTGGTTTTTCAAAAAGATACATTAAAGCTTCATATTAATCCCGATGACTTGATCTTAAATAAAAAGCAATGGGAGATTCCTGAGGATAATAGCATCGTTATAGCCGAATCCTTTTCAGATTTTAAAAATGTAATCTTGAGTAGAAATTCCCAGAAAATGGAAATCTCCAATAAGGTTCCAAAAATGCAAACAGAACATATTGGCATTTTATTTGAGAACTTTCAACTACAAACCTTTCTAAGTTTTTTTAATCCTGATGAGGCATTGGCAAAAGGAAAAGTGGAAGGAGACTTTGTTATCCTAAACCCTTATTCCGCATCTGGTCTAGTAGCAAATATGGACATTAAAGATTTTCAGGTAATGCAAAGTCCGTTAGGTACTTTAACGTTAGATGCATCTTCTAAATCATTATCAGACTATGATTTTGATTTAGCATTAAAAGATGGAGGTGCTGAGCTTACATTAACAGGAGATTATACCGCTAAAGAAAATAGGGCAGATTTAAATATGGAGCTCGACATTCAAAAACTAGAAGCCAATATTATACAAGGTTTTTCTAATAAACAATTAACCGATGCCAAAGGTTATTTAGATGGTAGCTTGCTAGTAAATGGTACTCTTGCTGAACCTAAGTATTCCGGAAGAATAAATTTCAACGATTTTGGTCTCACACTGGCAGCATATAAATCTGCATTATCCATAGACAATCAATTCATAGATATAGACCAAGACAAAACTACGTTCAACTCATTTACTATAAATGATATTAACCAAGGAGAACTAACTGTAGACGGAAATGTAATTACAAAGAGTTTTAATAATCCCGGTTTTGATCTTTCCGTTAAAACGGATCAATTTAGAATATTAAATTCCAAAAAAGGAGATGATGAACTCGTATACGGAATTGCAAGTATTAAGGCAGATTTAACTGTAAAAGGAAATTTAGAATTACCTATTATAGATGGAAAAATACGTGTACGTGATATTACAGACCTTACCTATGTTGTTCCTCAAGACCAATTAAACATTCAAGAGCGAGATGGAGTTGTAATTTTTGTAAACCGTGAAAATCCTGAAGCCATACTCACCCGTAACGATGGCGAAAAATCGAATTCCTTTTTTGCTGGAATGGATATAAACACGATACTAGAAATAGGAAATGAGGCGAAGTTTACAGTAGTACTTGATGAAAAAACACAAGATAAGTTACAGGCGTCTGGTGCTGCAACGCTTAATTTAAATATAGACCCTAATCAAGACATTAGATTATCGGGGAGATTGGAATTAAACTCAGGATTCTACAGAACTAGTTTGTACAATTTGGTAAGTAGAGAATTTAAATTACAAAAAGGCAGTAGTATAATTTGGAGCGGTGATCCCTATGACGCTAAAATGGATGTTACGGCCATCTATGAAATTGAAACCTCGGCTTCTTCATTAATGTCATCTATAAGTTACGGGCAAGATAGTAACGTATCTGGATCGTACCAGCAAGCCACAGATTTTTTGGTTTATTTGAATATTGACGGGCAGCTAACACAACCAGAAATATCCTTCGCCTTAGATATGCCAGAAAGTGCCCAAGGTAGTTTTGGAGGTGCCGTCTATGGGCGTATTCAGCAATTAAATGAGCAAGAATCCGAATTGAACAAACAGATATTCTCATTATTGGCTCTTAATAGGTTTTACCCAACAACGGGTAGTGATGGTAGTAGTGGCGGTGCAATTTCTATTGCCAGAAACAATGTAAACAAGGTTCTTTCTAATGAGTTGAATACAATTTCTGACAAATTACTGGGCAAAACAGGTTTTAAGCTAGGTTTTGATTTAGATAGTTTTGAAGATTATGAAAGTGGAAGTGCCCAAAACCGGACACAGTTAAACATTAATGCCAGTAAAAAGCTTTTTAACGACAGATTAATTGTGACTGCCGGTAGTGCAGTAGATGTAGAAGGCAGTGCTTCATCAAGTGAAACCGAAACTCCAATTATAGGTAATGTAACTTTAGAATATCTGTTAAGCGAAGAGGGTACGTATAGACTTAAGGGCTTTAGAAGACAAGAATATCAAAATATAATAGACGGGCAGCTTATTGTTACTGGTGTAGCCTTTATTTTTGATCGTGAGTTCAATAAATTTAGTCAGTTATTTAGTCCCATTAAAAAAGAAAATACCGAAGATAAACCTTCAAAAAAAGATTTGAAGAAAAAAGAAGAACAGGAGAACCTTGAAAAATAATAATCTTACATATAAAACCTTATTCTGCTTGGTATTCTTGATGGCTTACTCCTGCGGTATTGAAAAATATATTCCTGAGGGTGAACAATTATATACTGGTGCGGCCCTTGATATTAAAACAGAGAGCAATATAAAAGATGAGAAAGAGGTAGAAGCAGAATTACTAAGTCTTATTGAACCCAACCCTAACACCACATTTTTAGGAATGAAGCCTGCCCTATTTTTTCATTACAAGGCTCAACGAGAAAAACCAGGGTTCCTTTATAAATTTTTGAATAAATCTTTTGGAGAAGAACCTGTCTATTTTTCAGATGTAAACCCAGAGCGTGTAGAAGAATTAATATTAAATAGGTTAGATAATAACGGATTTCTCTATAGTCAATCAGAATCTGAAACGATAATTGACGGTAATTTTGCTTCGGTTAATTATTCTGCAAGTTTACCTGAGCCATATGTTCTAGAAAATTACAATCTAGAATCTGACTCTTTGCCTATCTACAAAGAAATTGAGAAAATGCTACCCGAAACAACTCTTACAAAAGGAGACCGATTTGATTTAGATTTACTAAAAGCAGAAAGAGCACTATTAAACAACGGACTTAAACAACGAGGATTTTATAATAGTCAAGAAGACCTTTTAATTTTTGAAGCAGACACAAATCAATACAAGAATAGAAAGTTCGATCTTTTTCTAAGACTTAAAAAAGATGTCCCCGCACGCGCTTCTATCCCCTACACTATTGACTCCATAACAGTTTACCCTAATTATTCTATTGAAGGAGATACGTTGCCCTTGACAAAAGAGAATGTTACGCAGGTAGACAGTATAGATTTTGTACAGAAAGAACTGTATTTTAAACCAGAACTACTAGAATCTTACTTGCTCTTCAATGAAGGTGATTTGTACGATGCCAATACCTCAAAACAAACGAGTAACAGATTGTCTGCATTAGGCAGTTATAAGTATGTAAACATACAATACACTGAGTTGGACACTACTGCAACAGACGGTAATGGCGGTTCTTTAGCTGCGAGTATATATTTAGCGCCATTAACCAAACGCTCTATTAGAGCGGAGCTACAAGCTGTATCTAAATCTAATGGTTTTACCGGTCCTGGTATTCTATTGAGCCATACAAATAGAAATGTGTTTAATGGCGGGGAAACATTCAGTATCTCAGCCAATTTCAGTTACGAATCGCAACTATCCAGTGGTAGCAATTCTAGCCTAAGTAGTATTGCTGGTGGTGTAAGCGCAGATTTAGTTATACCCAGGTCCATACCATTTTCACCTATTAGGTTTAAATATGCTGTACCTAAAACTAAAATTTCATTAGGAGTAGATTTTTTACAACGTAGCCAACTGTTTACATTAGGTTCGGTTAACGCTTCATTTGGGTACACTTGGAAAGAAAATCAATACGTATATCATACACTAGACCCTATTAGCATTAATTATTCGAAATTGTCTAATGTCACAGATGAATTTCAAACCATACTTGATGACAATCCGTTTTTAAGTCAAAGTTTTGAGCAACGATTTATTGCCGGTCTGTTATATAGTTTCACCTATGATGAAGTCTCTAATCTTGGAAAAGAAACCCCAATCTATTTTAATACAAATTTTGATTTAGCAGGAAACATGTTAAATCTTGTTAGTGGTGGATCCGGTACTATTTTCGGTTCAGAATATGCCCAATATGCAAAAGTAGATGCCGACGTTCGCCTATACTTACGATGGAAAAAAGAACAAACTTTAGTTTCTCGCGTTTATGCAGGTTGGGGAGTACCTTATGGCAATAGTACCACTTTACCGTTTGTAAAGCAGTTTTATTCTGGGGGTCCGTATAGTGTTCGTGCATTTAACATACGCTCATTAGGACCCGGTAATTTCAACGCAGAAACCGAAAACTCCACTACAGACTATTTTGACCAATCTGGTAATTTAAAACTAGAAGCTAATGTGGAATATCGTTTTCCTTTATTCTCTTATTTAAAAGGAGCCTTTTTTATTGATGCAGGTAATGTATGGTTAACAGGTGATTATTCTGAGATTGAAGATGATCAATTGACGAGTAGTTTTTCTCAAACATTGTTTACCGACGGTAAATTTGAAAAAGATTGGTTAACAGAAGTTGCGGCAGGTGTTGGTTTCGGACTTCGATTGGATATTCAAAGTTTTGTGATTCGGTTAGATTTGGCATCGCCACTTCGCATTCCCTATTTACCAGAAAATGAGCGTTGGAATACTCCATTTTTTGGGAATGCAGATAACAACATGACCTTAAATTTCGCTATTGGTTATCCGTTTTAAAATTTAATTACCCCACATTCTCTTCCATAGGGCAGCCATTAAACGTTTGGCGTCTCTTTTGAACTTCGGTCTTTCTTCTACAATTAAATCATCACCATCAGGTATTAATTTATAACTGAATGCAAATTGGTTTTCATTTTCGTCTAAACTAATGAGTCCGAATCTTAGGTCGTTAAAATACAGGTGCCCGTCATTTTCGGTAATCGTATACCAGCCTTCGGTTATTTTTATAAGTCGCTCTATTTTATCGTTACTAGACCATTTACCTAGTAATTCATGATTTTTAGGATACGATGTAAACGAGATAGGCTGTGTATCGAAAAAGGAATAGTCGCCCATTAAGTACGCATCATCCGTTTCTATATTAGCCATCCAAAGGACTGTATTCAAAGGTGCTGGACGCGTATTTATTTCTCGATAAGATATGTTCTGAGTTTCAAGCCCTTGCTCAAATTTTTGAAAAGCTACTCCTTTTAAAACCAAAGTCAATATTAAATACGAAGTACTAATTAATAGTCCAAGTTTTATATACTTATTGCGCTTATCAGAAGTCCGTTTTTGAAACATCGCCAATATAACAAATACGATGAATGGCACCGTATAAAGTGGATCTATTACAAAAACACTTTGAAATGCTAAACGGGTTTTAAAAGGCCAAAACAATTGGGTTCCCCATGTAGTAAAAGCATCTAAAACCGGGTGCGTAAATAGCCCCCAGAACATGAGCCATGACCACTCTTTCCAAGTAGCGGATTCTTTTTTATTAATTTTCCACACCAACCAACCGAATATGGGTGCAAACACTATTGAAAAGAAAATGGAGTGACTTACTCCTCTATGCCATTCGGTAGCTGTAACCGTATCTAAAAAATACCGCGTAATTACATCTAAATCGGGTATCGTACCTGCAATAGCCCCATAAAGCATGGCCTTGTTCCCTACTTTCTTACCAAGTACCGCTTCCCCAACGGCTGCGCCAAGAACAATTTGTGTTAATGAATCCATTTAAAATATCATTCGATTATAAGACTTTGTTCTGATGAAATTAAATTACCATTTGCATTCATACCCTCTATATAAAAGATAATATCTCTTTGTAATGTGTTTAATATTTTGAAAGTAGCAATTCCATTTTCATTCATCTTTAATTCAGGCGCCCAATGTATGGTACCAAAATTTTCGAATTCATCAGACAGATAAGAGTTGTATTTTGGTGTGTAAAATTTCTTGACAGGTTCAAACCCTTCCTTTAATTTATAGTTTAAAACGTTCACATCTTTACCAAACTGAGCATCATAATCTCTAGGTCTTCTTCTTGTATAAATTCTAATTACTCCTGCTGAACCTCTTACACCTTCACCAGCGCCCGTCTTGTCAATTAAAAAGCTTTCTACTTCATTGGTTGGCATTCTATATAATAAATCAAAAGTTGTTAAACGTACATTATCCAAGTAAATAACGGGCACTGGCATTGACCTTTTAGAATCAAAAGACTGTACAGTTCTAGTTCTAATAATTACCCTGTCTGTACTACCAAAACTTAATTCTTCCCTTACATAATAACCTCTTGATCTAATAATATCACTAATTAGAGGGAAATTAAATTCAATATCTTCAGTAACCTCGGTCATTTTGCCTTTTAAATACTTTGGAATAAAGACGTTATTCTCTACAGTCTTTTTAATTTTATTATCAACCACCGTAACTTCATTTAAACTAATGGTATTATCGGCATAAACTAAGTCTGGCACTGCTACTTCTTTAGCAGTATCTGCAACAATACGCTCTACTTTTTCTTTCCGGACGGTATTGATTCTAGTAGGTATTACACCTAATCTTATATTTAAATCGATATTGGGTTGTGTCAATTTCTTATTGTCACTAATAAGGGCAAAATTCAATACTTCGCCTTTAACAGGAAAATACTTTTGAATAAGAAATCTATTATCTAATATATCTAAGTATGTACTTCTATCGTCAGGAAAACTTACCAATAGTTTATTGGTTGATGAAATATCCCTACTGTTAATAGTTCCCTCTAAATCTATTCCGTTTTCAAATTCATAAAATTGATTTGGCGGTCCTTTAAAAATATCATTCCAATCATATTTAGACCAACCTTGGGTCATTAGCAATAAATCTAAATTGTTTTCCTTTTTTGCTGTAACATTTTTAAAATAATAACTGGGATTTTCAATAAACCCCCTTACATAAGGTTTTAAATAAAATGCGCTATAAATACTATTCTGTTGATTGTAAGACATGGTTTTACCTGGTAAAACGGAGACACTTAAATTATGTAAATCATTAAATGGCTCTTGCAGTTTTAGCTGAATCTTTATAGAATCGCCCTCTACAACCAACTTATTTACATTTAATTTTCCATCTAACAAATCTGCGTAGTTAAACACCAATCTTTCCGCAATGGGTTTACCATTAGCATCAAAAAGGGTTAAGATATTCATACCCTTACTAAGAATGTCCTTGTTTAAAATTTTTGAAACGAATAGTTTGTTTTTTGGAAACGTAACAGGAATTCTATTTGCATGACCATCTCTATGAATTAATAAATAAAATGGTTCTTCTTGAATAGACTCTTTTGTGGCATTGTTGGTAGTTAAACTAATTATAAGGCGGTCTTTATCAACATTTTTAACACTAAAAGACACTCCTTTATTTTCAGCTTTTTGGATTTCCACAGTTTGCATACTGCCATCACTAAACTTTAATTTAGCGACATAAGCCATACCTGCTTTAGGATTGAAATTAAATTTACCCAGTCCAAAAATTGATGTAGAAAATCGAGCTACTTGGGCATTGTTCATATCAAAAATCGATCCTTCAACAATTCTTACCCCATACCCATTACTATCTGTAACCTTAACCCCCATTACATTAGGAGCGTCTACTATGAAATTTCCGCCTTCCGGTAAAAATTGAATATCGTATCCTGTAGCAGCTACTGGTTTTTTTAAAGGTTCCTCATTAAGGATTACAATTTTTTGAAGATAGGAATCATCTTCTTTAAAATTTTTCATCCAGTTGGTACTTGCCCGTAGATAATAGGTGCCACTAGCAAACACCGAATCTACCTCTATATTACCTTTGAAGAATCCGTCTTTTGCCCTAAAGTGATATGTTTTAAGTTGGTTACCCTCATGATTATATAGTCCAAGATGTATTGCAGAGCTCTGTTGAAACGGCTTGCTATTATGCCTATCATAAACATAACCTTTAAACCATATTTCTTCATTTGTGATATAGGTACTTTTATTGGTATGCAGAAAGACGGTCTCTCTTGGTAATTCAAAATATTTTAAAAATTTATCCTTTACCAGATTATTACCAATGTCAGTTTGTGCCATTAATACATTTGTAAATAGTAGAAGAAATAAAAATGGAATTCTCTGCATAAAAGGCTATCGAAAAAGTTTACAATTTTAAATCTAGTAATAATTAATTCTTACTCAATTATTCCCATCTTTTTTAAGAGAAAAGAAGCATTCATATTCTGACAGATTCCGTCCTTAAAAGTATAATCGAAATGTAATTCGTTATCTATTATCTCAGCATCAAAATAATGATTTTTTACAGCTGGGTGCTCATTAGCGACTTCGCAAAGACTTAGGTCATGCGTAGCAATAATCCCTGTAGATTTACTTTTTACCAATCGCTCTACAAATTTTCTTGAACCTAAAGCCTTATCGGTACTATTTGTTCCTTTCAAGATTTCATCTAAAACAATGAAATAGCGATCGGTCTTAATTTCATCTACGATATAACTAAGTCGTTTTAATTCTGAAAAGAAGTACGATTCATCATCTGTCAATGAATCTGTGGTACGCATACTAGTAATTAGTTTTATAGGGGAATAACTTACTGCTTCTGCACAAACTGGTAACCCTACATTTGCCATCATAATCTGCAGTGATACCGTTCTCAAAAATGTACTCTTACCAGCCATATTTGCACCAGTAATGATAAAAAACTGTCCGCCATCAATAGTAATATCATTCAATATACTTTTTGCTGGGTCTAATAACGGGTGACCTGCATTTTTAGATTTCAATACCACTCCGTCATTTGTAATCGTCGGATATGTAAAATTCGGATGGTTAAAAGCAAAATTCCCTAAACTACTATAGGCGTCAAAGAATGCAATGGTATTGAACCATATTTCTACACTTTTACCATGTTCATCTATCCACTTTTCTATAGCAAGACAATCTGTTAGTGACCGTAGAAAAAACCCATTAGCAAATATTAAATACAGAAGATTATTATTACGGTCTAGGTTACTTAAAAGAGACGCGAATTTTTTGAGCACTTTAGAATTATCATCGCCGTTACTTAAGATGCTTAACTTCTGTTTCTTCAATAGATCAGTCGTAAAATCAGTTTGCTCTATCATAGCTAACAACTGATTATATTGATCAAACGTAGATTTCATTTTGGTGGCACTCTGTCCCAAATTTGTTACTTTTTTGGTAAAGACACCTACAATGACCATACCTAAGGCCAACCAAAAAATTAATGCGGATTCTGGCAACAGGTCTAAAAAATAAGCGCTGAAAATAGCCACTGACAATAATGAAAAAACCAAAGGAATATATTTCATTGCTTTGGGCACAAATGGCTTATAATCCTTTAACCATTTAACAATAGTATGGGTAGATGTTTCTGTTTTAGTTAGAGCGGCCATAGCTGAGAATTCTTGTCGCCAATCTACATTCCTTCCAATTTCAACAATAGCTTCTTGTTTTTCTTCAATATCTTTTATTGAATTTTCCTTGTAGATATCGGCCAATAAAAGGCTACCCTCAGCAAGTTTTGTTCTATTAGAAATTTGATAAAAAGAACCTTCACCAAACAAGTCTATATCTTGACTGAAAAAATGAATGTCATCGGCAAATTCTTTTCCGTTAGGCAATTTAAAAAAGTCTCTTTTTAGCACTTGCAATTCTACCAAGTTGATATTTCGCAACTCTTCAATTTTAGCTTTTTGAAGTTTTAGATTTGTGTACTTACTTACTAAAAATAAGAACAATGGTATACCTACAAATAATACGGCAACTACATATTTTGCATTTACCGAAGCGAAATAAAGTGCAGCGATGGTACCTAAAAAGATTAGTAACCGCAGCGTGCTAAATAAAAATAGTTTCTTATTTAAGGCTTCTATAAGCTCATCAAACTTTTGTACGCGTTGGGTGTAAAATTCCTCTAAATTATTCATGAATATCAACCTATTATAGAAAAGGCAAAGATAACCTTAGAAAGTGGTTTCTATAAATGGAAAGCAGTTTTTAAAACATTCATTTCATTCTATAAATTATCTACAGCGGCACCTTCATAAGTGGTATAGTTTATTTTCAATAAATTCACCATACGAAGTTCGTTTTTAAGGTCTTCTATAATACCCATTTTCACTCCAATATCCGCTTTAATAGATACTGTTGCTACACTTTTTAAATGCTCTGGCATTGACGACAAGGCTTGTAGGGCATAGTCGCCTACTTCATCTACGGTGATAAATTTATTATCCATTTGAATTCTGAGCTCATCTCCCAAATTGGTCTTGGCTTCTGCAGTAGGCCTACCCACATAAATTTCTATAATTCGGTCTTTCTTGTCCAATTTTTCAGTTTCAGTTGCGGTTGGTAAGGTATTCTCCACCAATAAATTCTGATTCTTCATAACGGTAACCGTCATAAAGAAAAAGAGAAGTATAAAAACAATATCAGGTAATGATGCTGTTGATACAGGCGGCAAGCTTTTACTAGATCGATACTTGTTGAATTTTATCATGGTGTTAGTTATTTACTGTTTCTGGTTCTAGAATTTTCTGCGGATAAAGTGCTCTTATAATTTCAAGACGTTCTTTTAATTGCCCTTTTTGGTCCTCACTGATCTCTTCATTGTAATAATCAGAATAAATGCTTTCATAAGGGGTATTGAACAATCGTAAGCTTTCTCTATTACGCAAGGTGTTATAAGCTGCAATCACTTCATTTTGTACAGCTACATAAACCGGATAGCTTGTATTGCGTTGTGTTTTTATAGAAATAATAGCCTTATCAGGATTTTCAGATAAATCTAGTAAACGGTCGCCTTTACAATAATCACAATATCCATCCATACCCAATGTATAACCACCGTTATCTATAAAGGCGATTACTTTCTTTCTAAGGATTTTTGAATTTATGATTTCCTCTTCTGCCATTATTTGATCACTATTATTAATACTAATTTCAAAAAGGTTTCGCTCTCTGATATCAACAATAGCTTCATTATCATTCGAAGGCATTAGACGGTTAAGTCCAGCATCATTCTCTATAGAAGTGGTGACCAAGAAAAAAATCAATAATAGAAAAGCGATATCTGCCATAGAACCGGCATTTACTTCTTGTGGAGATCTGTGGTTTTTCATGAATAGTGGTTTTATACACTATTAAGTACCAAAAAATAGGAACTGAAAAAAAGTAGGAATGAGTGAATGATACTTTTGAGTGAGGGAACAGGCTTTTCTTATTAATTATACAAGGCTTTAGATACCTAGTACTATAGTGCTTCTAACTGCGACTTCACCTTCTTGGTTAACTTAGAAACGACCAGATCATAAGAATGATCAATAAGCTCTAGCGTAAGTTCTTTAGATATTTGATCTAGGTAAACAGTGTTCCAATGTTTTTTACTCATGTGCCAGCCCTCAATTATACCGTCATGAGTTTCGCGAAGTTCTATTGCTCTGTCTGGATCACACTTTAAATTGACTCGTAGTGGAACATTATCCAACCCGCAAAGGGCAAACATTTTACCCATGACTTTAAATACCAACGTTGTCTCATCAAAAGGAAAGGATTCCGTTACTCCTTTTTTAGAAATGCAGTATTCTCGGTATTCTTCAACATTCATTTTATGATCTTTTGACTCTTACGTTTTCTAAAAACTCTGAGGCATTCTGCCAATAGTATCTAATCTTTAAAAATGTCTTATCACCTATATCGTTAGATTCAACAGTTTCAATTGCGACGCCGCCTATCTTTTCATAATATTTAATTGCAGCAATGTTGGTATTTAACACCCATAAATAGAAGCCATTCTCTCCATTTCGTTGTACAATTTCTTCCGCTAAAGCTGCTATTAACCTTGTACCTATACCTTTTCCTTGAGTATTAAGACTTACGTGTAAATTATCTAGCAATGTTCCATATTGAACATCATGATTGAAATAGGCACACATAAAACCCAAGAACTCGCCATCTTCCTCTGCTATAAAAACAAACTGATTATCTGACGGATGCTCAAAGCGCTTTTTCCATTCAATCAATCTATTCTCGAATGCCAGATTATCTAAAAAATGGTCACTAAAAGAGTCTCTATAATTTTGCTGCCAGCTTACCGAATGTAACGTTGCTATTTTCTCAACATCTACTTCGGCAGCCTTTCTAAAAGTCATAGTTTGATTTTAGATTCCTGTTGAATCGTAAACGATTACTTTAGACCACAGCTTTTCCGAGTCTGCAATAAACAGTTTATGCGGAGCTTCGTCCTGATAAGCTTGTTGAGACTCTGCAGAATCAAAACTTACAATTAAAGAATAGGTAAATGAACCATCTACCACATCTCTGCTAGCTCTTGGAGGTGTACCAATAAATTTTGTTTTTGCATAACCGGAGTTATCCAAAAACTTACGTAATGAAGTCTCAAAAGCGGTACGGTCTGCCTGATTATCAGGATTTTTCAACCAGAAAAATACGGTATGGGAAAAATTAGAATCGAATTCTGTCATTTCTTTATCATTTTGACCAAAAGTTATAGTGGCCATTAGTGTTAATACAAGGATACAAATTACGTTTTTCATTTTTTAAATCTAAGTTGTTTGGTGTTATTTTTCTAGTAGTTCAATTTGTTTTTGGGGAATTTTAAGAGCAGAATAATCCAACTCCCACCCTATAGTCTCAACAATTTTTTCCATTATTAAAACTGTTTGCAATGCTTCTTTTCGAGCGGTATCCATCAATCCGCTTTCTGGTATTTTTTCACGTATATGTGTTTTTGCCTCTGCATTAAGTTTGGTTAAATCATCTGGCGCAAAGAAATTAAAGAATCCGCTTTTAATATCATAAAACTCCAATTCCGGTTCAATACTCAAAACTTCGGGCTCTGGAAAATTATCTAGAATTATCTTTTTATTAGCTTCATCTGCATGCATTAGCAATTTACTTAAATCATACCCAATATGGGCTTTTGCCTTTATCACCACAAGCGCTTTCTTTTTGCTACTTACCAAACTCAAAAAATCTTTTACGTTTTCATATTTATAGATTTCAGCAAACTCACCCTCTACAGATATCAACTTACAAACGCTCTTCATCTTTTCTAATAATACGGTTGATTGATGTGTAGTAATCTCTTTGCTCTTTTTGCCTTTAAAAAAATTAAAAAGCCAGTACATACCAATAGCACCTAAAACTAAGCCGAGAATGGTATCGAAAATGTTATCCATTTTTATTTCCTATTTCACCTAAATGAGTAAACTTAAACCCCTTTTCATATTTGAGTCCATAGCCAAATATACGGTCCATCGCTATATGTATAAAAAGAATTGTGCCAATTAATTGTATAATGGGTAACATTAAATAAATTCCCACAAAGTATAAAAGTATGGCTACTCCTCTATGATGAAATAAGTTATAACAAATTGCACCTACTTTTGAATTCGCAATATAGCCCAACATAGAAATATCTGGAGTCAATATTAAAACTGGCAGCCACCACCATTGATAGCCTAGTAACCCGAACATAAAAATACCAAGTATCATTAATGCTAGCTCTTCTAGTTTTAGTAAATTTTTCATAATTATTTTATTTTATAAAGCACCGGTCTGCTTGGGCTTGCGTCATTTTCAAAAGGTGCCACTTGCAAGTTTAAAAAATAAGGTCCGTCAATAATAATATCTGACACAAAAATAAATTCGGTTATTGTTGCCCTTAAACGTATATCCCCATTAAAATTCCAAAATGCTTTGTGAGATAATAGTTCACCGCCATCTTTTTCTTTATCTACAGAGGGCAGGTCTATTAATAAATGTTCAACACCTAACTCCCTTATAAATACCATGGCATCTTCTAAAAAATAAGGCGGATTGGTATTTGAATATTGTCTATGAATCTTCACCTCTAGGTTTGGGCGCGTTCTTATTACCAATGCTTTTGGCTTCTTATTCTTTAATGCTGTCTCTAATTGCTCTTTTGTAATTACTAAATCTTGGTTGTTTTCTAAAGGCGTTATAGTGATTACCTCAGCCATAAAGAAAAACTCCCTTAAATTCTGATTTACAGATTGATGTTCTTTTGATATATGCCCTACACATTCGGTATGTGTTCCATGCGCATGTGGATTGAAAGAAATATCATAAAAATTAGTACTCGACCCCGCCAATATACTCCCCGTAAAATTAGCTTCTCTATGAGGCTCTATAGTTGGTGCTTTAACATACCAAGCGTTTACATTATCCTTTTTACCGGTAATAGGTATGGAAACATCTAAGGGTTGAGATAGGTCTATGTGGTAATTTTTGTTTTCGTAAATTATAGTAGTCTTCATATACTCTTAGTCAATCAATAAGCCAATAAAAGGGTAATTACATTGGCTTTAAAGTAAGGAAATTACAACTTTTTAAGCGTTACTTTAGGTTAACCATAAACAAATCTGCAGCAATGCCATCAGCTAAAAACATGCCTTTTTTGGTAGTTTTCAAGATTTCATCTTCAATATATAATAGATGTTGTTCTATAAATTTATCAGCTTGCATTAAGGCGTAATCTTTAAATTTAAGTCCGAATTCTTCAGAAATTCTCGTGAGCGAAACTCCCCAAATCGTTCTTAACCCTGTCATTACATACTCATTATATTTATCGGTAGCAGAAAGCACCTCAACCTCCATAGGAACTATATCTTGTTCTATAGATTTTATGTATTTCGGATTGTTATTAATATTCCACCCTCTACGCACGCCGTCAAAAGAATGTGCGGACGGACCAATACCTATATATTTTTTCTGCTGCCAGTAGGCAGAATTATTCTTAGAGTAATACCCTGGTTTTCCAAAATTAGATATTTCATAACAATCAAATCCTGCTGCCAATAAAGTATCGTTTAACAAGTTAAAATGCTCTTGGGTTTCTTCATCGGTGGCGGGCGTAATCAATCCATCCTCCACAAACTTCGCCAGTGCGGTTTTAGGCTCTACCGTAAGGGCATAACTTGAGATATGCGGAATACCGAAACCAAGTGCTTTATCGATATTCCGTTTCCAACGCTCTAAAGTCATATTTGGCATGCCGTAAATAAGGTCAATTGAAATATTATCGAAATACTCACTAGCCAGTTGAAGACTTTTTTCTGCCTCTAAGGCATTATGAGCCCTGTTCATCAGTTTTAAATCTTCCTCAAAAAACGATTGAATACCAATACTTAAACGGTTAATGGAACTTTCTGCGAGTTGAATTATTTTTTCTTCAGATAAATCATCAGGATTGGCTTCTAACGTAATTTCCGGATTGTCTACAACATCATAATGCTCACGAACCGCAGTTATCAGCTGCTCAATTTCCTCAGTCTCTAAAACAGAAGGTGTACCACCACCAAAATAGATTGTCTCTACAAGGACATTAGAGAACTCATCTTTACGTAGTTCCAATTCTCTGCATAATGCACTCACCATCGCTTCTTTCTTCCCCATAGTGGTAGAAAAATGAAAATCACAATAGTGACATGCTTGTTTGCAAAATGGAATGTGGATGTAGATACCGGACATATTTTCAGTTTTCAGTTTTCAGTGGGCAGTACCAGTATTCAGTAAACAGTTTACAGTTATTAGTTTGAACCAAATTTACTTGGGTTATTAATCATATAGTTTAACAGCTTACCAACTTCTTCACTATCTTTTATAAAATCATTAAATGTTATTTGGTCAATATAGTCACATTTAAATGCAAACTCTAGCCAGGTTTGAGTTTCTGAATTTTCCGCGTCACTATCTGTCAACTTACTTACAAAAAGCTTAGGATAACTTCTTTTACGATATGCTTCTGCAATATTAGCACTTATACTTCTAGAGGAACGTCTAATTTGGTCAGTCAAGGAATATTTCTCTTCTTTAGGAAAGGATTTTGAAATATTAAAAATCTTCATTGCTAATGCAAAAGACTTTTTATAAGCCAATAAATCTTGAAACTGCATAAATTGTTTTTACTGTTTACCGCGTACTACTTCTAAATATGTAAACCTATTACTTAACGCTATTGCTGATAACTGATACTGCCAACTGGCACTGAAAACTATTTTTTAACTCTTTTCTCATTTTGCTTTACAAATGCATCCCAACCAGTATAACTTTTACCTATCTCAACCCTACCTTCATTATAAAAATGACAAACGGCAGCAGCTAGACCGTCTGTACTATCCAAGTTCTTTGGCAATGTTTTTAAACCCAATACGCTTTGTAGCATTTTTGCCACTTGTTCTTTACTGGCGTTTCCATTACCTGTAACCGCCATTTTAATTTTTTTGGGTAAGTATTCTGTAATTGGTATTTGTCGTGATAACCCTGCTGCCATGGCAACCCCTTGCGCCCTACCTAGTTTGAGCATAGACTGTACGTTTTTACCGAAAAAAGGTGCTTCTATTGCAATCTCATCTGGGTGATAGGTGTCAATTAACTCAATGGTACGCTCAAATATGAGCTTTAGTTTGGTGTATGGATCGCTATATTTTTGAAGTAGTAGTTCGTTCATTTGAATAAACTCCATCTTTTTACCTACCACTTTTATGAGTCCGAAACCCATAATAGTAGTACCTGGGTCAATACCCAATATTATTTTCTCGTTCGCCAAAGTGCTTAGTTTGTTTTTAATTGAACAGGAATCCGGTATTTGGTATTCACCGGAATTGCTTGTTTTATAGCGGGTGCAAGTTTAGGAAGATTCTTTAAACTTTGCGTAATAACACCATCAAATTCTGGCATTTGGGTTAATACAGACGCATCTTTTTCAATATTAATGACATTGATTCTACCCATGGTATCAATTACAAAAATAACTTCTACAATCTCACTCTCTTTATCGGTAAGCGTAAATTCAAACTCGCTTAAAGTTTCTTGAAAATGAGACGCCAAAGTTTCTTCAAAGCATTTTTTTTGCTCGTCTTTAGTAACCCCTTCGTCACAAGAATCGAACAACGGATATGAATCTACAGTACTCCAATCAATACCGAGCATTTTTTCATCGATCTGTTCTTGGGTTCGTTTTTGTTGAGATTCAAAAAACGAACAAGAACTAACACCTAAAAAAAGAAGAAAGTAAATTAATCGTTTCATTACACCTGTTCTACTGGTGAAATTACGATTTTTTTGATGAGTTTATTCTTTGCTAAAATGGATTTCCTCCTTTAATTCTGAGATTCGTTTTCTAGCAGTTTCATAATAGAATGGATGCTCATTAGGATATTGCTTTAGAAAATTCTGATAATACGTCAACTTCTTACCAAGATCAGAACCTAATTGATCGTACACCGTTATAATATTATAATAAATACGAGCGTCTGACTTATCTTCTTGATGAGCCATTTGGTAAAATTTCAATGCTGTTTTTAAATCTTTCTGCTGATGGGCTATACCCGCTAATTCAATATAACCTTGTACAAAAATCGGCTTTTGAGCATCCATTGCCTTATTGATAAAAATCTTGGCACTATCTAATTTGTTCTCCTTTTGATAAACGCTAGCCAAATCAAAATAGGTTTGTGAATTGGTATCATCTCTATTCAACAACACCTTATAAGTTTGCTTTGCTTTCTCGAACTCCCAATTCTTATTATAAGAATAACCCAATTTCTGATAAACATAGTCCTTGTCTTCCCCTAGTTCTAAAACTTGTTCAAATAGTGGAATTGCCTTCTCGAATTGAAAATCATTAAAAAGAACAAGTGCATGCAAATTTATGAGGGATACATCATTCTCATAATAATCTAAACCCTGCATTATGTACTTTAAGGCCTTGTCTCGCTCTTGCTTAATGGTATAGTATTTAGAAAGCTGAAACAAACTTCTAAGATGGGTACTATCTAAGCTTACAGCATTTTTATAATGAACTAGACTCTCATCTGCTTTATTTAGTTCTTTATAAGCTTCGCCTAAGTAATATTGAAATTCAGGATTGCCTTCATTGAGAATTGATAAATCAGTAAAAACAGATTTTGCTTCTTCAAATTTTTTTACTTTCAGCAGTAATTTTCCGAGTTCAAATTGAGCGAGTTGATGTTCAACATCTTCTCCAACTACATATTGGTATTGCGTAATAGCTTTTTCATAATTACCAATAGCGTTGTAACTTCTTGCAATTTGAAGGGCAGAAGAAAGTCCGCCAACTTTAGAATACTCATTAATTGCATTTGAATAATTACCAATGGTGTATAAACTATCTGCAACAGCTAAAGCCGAAGATTGCGCTTCGGCTTTAAACATTAACAATAGTAGAATTGAAAAAATAAGGTGCTTCACTTATTACTTTTTAATTCTAATTTCAACTACTCCATTTCTACCTTCTTCACCATATTTATCTATTGCTTTTTGGTCTTTAAGAATAAAAATACTTTCTATAGTATTTGGATCAATAGCTTCCATTTCTAGTTTAGTAATTTTTCTATCATTAACATAGTACAATGGCTCCATTTCCGTATCATCTGAAATTTCAGAAACCATATTCGCAGTATTATCCTCTTGTAATTGAAATTGAACCGGAATCGAAAAAGGCACGTTCACAGCTTTACCTTTATGTTTCCCAGGTGTCATTTCTGGTAATCTTTTAATAATACGTTCAACCTCATCTTCGAGTAATTTATCTGGGCCTCGCAGTTTAATATTCTCTATAATTCCCTCAGAATTTATATTGAACATAACATTTACCCTACCCTCTATATTAGCATCTTGAGCAGCCTGCGGATAATTAAAATGTTTACTAATATGCTTTTGTATTTTTTCATTAAAGCAAGCTCGTTTATCGTCTGCATCTTCACACCCAGGAAAAATTGGGGCTTCGTCAACAACGGCATAAGAAAATTCTAAACTTGATTTTAAACTAGTACTATCGATTGTTTCTTTACTATCAGATTTAGGGTCAACTTCACAACTAGTATACAACAACATCCCTAACACCATAGGCACTAATAGTAAATACTTCAACTGCCATACTTTTTTTGATTTTGATTTTTGTAACATGATTATTCGTTTTTTGATTAATGATTGTGTAAAAAATTGATTGATGAATGATATATGTTCTGTTTGAAATACTTGAGCTAATAACTGCTCATAATGATCGGATTTATGTTCTTTTGATACTTGAGCATCGGCAATAAACTCATGTAATTCTGAAATACGATTTTGATATACATACACTAGCGGATTAAACCAGCCTACAATTCGCATAAACTCAAAGAACAACAAGTCGTACGTATGCCTTTGTTTTATATGTACCAATTCATGGGCTATAATAGTATCATGTTTCATCTTCAATACTTTATCTCCAATGAAAATGGATTTAAAGAATGAAAAAGCAATGTTACTATTTGTTATTACTATTTGGGTAAATAAGGGATATATAACTTTCTCCCCGCTTTTTCTCAAGAGATATAATTGTCTAATTTTTAAACCAAAAAGCAGTAATGCCAATAGCATTCCACCATAAAGAATACCCTCTTGCCAAGTAACATTCCACCACGTTGCATCATTACTATCAACTACAACTGCTTCGTTTTGCAATCCCCATAAATATTCAGGATACCGCGCAAATGTTTGTGGCACTTGCTGCTTAAAAGCTTCTATTTTTACCCATGGTAAAATCAAAGACAAAACAAAGGTTCCGATCAAATACACTCTGTTCCATTGAAAAAAGGTTTCCTTCTTTAGAAAAAAGTCATAAATAACCAAGAAAAGTAGCTGAAAGGCGATGCACTCCAAAATATACTGTATCATGGTTTTTCCTTTTTAATTTCATTCAATACCGACTCCAATTCAGAAAGACTCATATCATTTTTCTTCATAAAAAAAGAAACCATACTCTTAAAAGAGCCTTGAAAATAGCCATCTACCAGTTTATTTATAGACTGATTACTGTAATCTGATTTCATTACCAAGGGGAAATACAAATACCCTTTCCCTAACTGTTCATGATCCACAAAACCCTTGCTCTCCAAAATCCGAACAATTGTAGAAACGGTATTATATGCTGGTTTCGGTTCAGGTAATTTTTCAATAATCGATGCTACGTTACATTTCTGTAATTCCCACAACACGATCATTACTTCTTCCTCTGCTTTTGTCAACTGTTTCATTCAACTAATCTTTTAGTTTGATGTTCAAATATAACTAAATATTTAGTTTAAACTAATTTTATAGTTGAAAAAGTTATGTTTGATTGATGTCTATGTAACAAATGCAACCTATATTAGTCTTATAGGCAATAGTTAAATTTTACAATGGATATATTTTTATTAGTTCTAGGATTCATTTTAATGCTCGTAGGCATTTTAGGAAGCTTCTTACCAGTGTTACCTGGGCCACCAATTAGTTGGGTAGGTTTACTTTTGTTGTACTCTACCAGTGCAATTACCATGAATTGGACATTCTTGGGCATTACCCTTGCCATTGCTTTAATAGTCTTTGGACTAGATTACGTAATACCAGCTATAGGAACCAAGAAATTTGGAGGCACAAAGGCGGGAGTTATTGGCACCACCGTAGGATTGTTGGTTGCCTTAATATTTCCTGTACTAGGGCCATTCGGAATTATTATATGGCCTTTTGTGGGTGCTTTAGTAGGAGAATTATTAAATAAGGCGGACAAAAAAACCGCTACGAAAGCGGCTTTTGGTTCTTTTTTAGGATTCTTAACGGGTACATTTTTGAAATTTATGGTAGCCATAGTTTTTCTAGGCTTATTCATTTCAAAAGCTTGGGAACATAGTAATGCCTTATTTCCTTACTTTAATTAAACTTACTCGGTTATCCATTCTGTTTTAGATGCAATTGGCTCTCGTTTACCCTCAGTTAATTCGCCATCAAAATTGCCCATGTAGAAAAAACCAAGGCATTTTTCGCCTTCGTTAAGACTCAAAAATTCATCCATATATTTTATGAGTCCCGGTGAAGACCAATACGATCCAATACCCATTTCAGTACATTGTAACCACATGTTTTGAACTGCCATAGCTACCGCTGCTACTTCTTCCCATTCTGGTAAAGATTCTTTAGGGTCTCTTTGCATGCAAATTGCAATTATAGCACTTGCCATTTGCGGATTCTCTTGAAGTTTTTTAACCTTCATAGCCTTTGGCTTTGGGTCCAATTCCTCATACTTCTTAGATAGGAAAATACCTAATCTTTTTTTAGCATCACCTTGTATTACCTTAAAACGCCATGGTTCTGTACACTTATGGTTGGGTGCCCAATTACCTGCTTCCAATACTTTTTCAATATCCTCTTTTGCAATAGGGCTATCATTGTATTGTACCGGAAACACGGAACGTCTCTTCTTTATTATATCAAATATCATTTGTTATCTTTTTCTCGATTCATGTAAAATTAAACCTTAACCATCTAAAATGGTGTTAGATAATTATTAAAATAATCTATTATAAATAACTGTTCTTTTCATCTAAAAGTAGCTCCATGCAGTTCTTTAGAACAGGATTTGTATGTTCTTTTTTCCAAATAACAGATAATTCTGCGCGCTGAGGTATATTCTTAAGCTCAATAAATTTCACCCGCATTTGAAATCCGTTTTGCAAAGAAGTGGGTACAATGGCTATTCCCATATGGTTCTCAACCAATTTAAAGATAGTATGGGCATGTACAGATTTATGTGATATTTTAGGAGCAAAACCTGCATCCTTACAAATACTTATAATGGTTTCATAGTACAACGGACTATATGCCTGACTGAACAATATAAAATCATCATTTGCGAATTGATGCATTCCTTCAAATTCTCTTGTAAGTATTGGATATCTTTCTGGTAAAACCAATGAAAAGGTATCGGTAAATACCGTTTTCATTTCTAAAGTACTAGGAACTCTTGATACACGTACAAAACCCATATCTAACTGATCATTTAAAACCCCATCCACTTGAGCAAAATTAGATAGTTCTTCCAAAGATGTTTTTACCTTAGGATAGTTTTCCTTTATCTGTAATAATAATTGTGGTATCACCTGTTGCATTGCAGAACCTAAAAATCCAATTCTTAATTCCCCGCTATTTCCATCACCCACTAATTTCAATTGCCGTTCTACCTTTTCAAGATGGTTGAATATATATTCCACCTCAGTTTTTAAATAATGTCCGGCGGGTGTTAACGCCACTTTTTTCTTATTTCGTTCAAACAATTGGGTTTCGAGAATATCTTCCATTTGCTTGATCTGTCTACTTAGTCCGGGTTGTGATATAAACAACTTTTCTGCAGCCTTTCTAAAGTGTAATTCTTGCGCTACCGCTAGAAAATAAGTAAGATGACGTAATTCTATTTGATTACTCATAGTTATGGATTGATGACAAAATTGATATTACCAGGTATTAAAAATAGTTATTAATTTTAATTTAAATAATGAAAGCAGAAAGCTATGAACGTGCAGTCTTTTAAATTAGGTGAAGATTGGCTAACCGCAGGTAAGGCCATGCAGATTGTTAATGGTAATTTATCTACTGTGCTGTCTGAAACTACTGAACATAAAATAACCAAAAGCTGGGAAATTGTGCAGAATATAGTAGACAAGGGGCATCCTGTTTACGGCATTAATACTGGCTTTGGACCCTTATGTACGACTAAGATTTCAAAATCAGAAACCAATATTCTACAGATCAACATACTTCAAAGTCATAGTGTAGGTGTTGGTGACCCAATAACAAAAGATATCGCCAAATTGATGCTAATACTTAAAGCGCAATCATTGGCAAAAGGTTATTCGGGTATCGCATTAAAAACCTTAAATAGAATTATCTGGCATATCGATAATAATGCTATTCCGGTAGTACCTTCTCAAGGATCAGTTGGTGCATCGGGAGATTTAGCGCCGCTTTCCCATTTATTCCTACCGCTTATTGGACTGGGAAAAGTGGAATATAACAACGAAACCATTACAACGAAAACACTTTTTGAACGGACAGGACTAGAACCAATAGCACTTGGTCCAAAAGAAGGACTTGCTCTTATTAACGGAACTCAATTTATAGCTGCACATGCTGTAAAAGTAGTTACCCAACTTCATTCAATTTTGGCACAGGCAGATGTTATTGGTGCTATGATGATAGAAGGTTTACAAGGTTCAGTTAAACCATTTTACAATGAACTGCATGCCCTTCGTCCATTTAAAGGCAACGTACATGTAGCCAAACGGGTTAAAAAATTACTGAAGGGCTCTGAGATTATGGAAGCGCATGTAGATTGCGAAAAAGTACAAGACCCCTACTCTATTCGTTGCATTCCGCAAGTTCATGGCGCATCAAGAACTGCCTGGTTACACCTTAAAGAATTATTAGAAGTTGAATTAAACTCAGTGACGGACAATCCAGTAATCATTGATGAAGAACTGACCATTAGCGGTGGTAATTTTCATGGACAACCGTTAGCTATGGCATTAGATTATGCCTGTTTGGCCGCATCAGAAATCGGGAACATTTCGGACAGACGTATTTATTTATCTTTAGAAGGAAATAGTCCTGGAGTGCCAAAATTATTGATGAACGATACCGGCATAAATTCCGGATACATGATTTTGCAATATACTACTGCAGCATTGGCAAGTGAAAACAAAGGACTTTGTTTCCCTTCAAGTGCAGATAGTATTCCTACTTCTCTAGGTCAAGAAGATCATGTAAGCATGGGGTCTATTGGTGGTAGAAAAGCATTGCAGGTTATTGGAAATGTTGAGAAGATATTGGCAATTGAACTATTAACGGCAGCACAAGCATTTGAATTTAGAAAACCTTTAAAATCCGGTGTTTTTCTAGACGAAGTACATAATGCGGTACGTGAACATGTTGCTTTTGCAGATAAAGACCGTGTTTTTGCAGATGATATTGAGAAGGGTATTGCTATGATTAAAGATCAGACAATACTTAAAGTAATAGATCGTGTTCAAGCAGAACATAACATATCTTTAAAAACAAAACACTCAGAAGAGTTCGAAAACTACTAGTTGTATGAAAAATAGAACACTAATAGGTCCGTTTAAACAGATTATACCAATGACAGGTATAAATCTTAAAGGAGCCATTTCTGACCATGAACTTGAAATTATTGAAGATGGTGGAATTTTAATTGAAGACAACCTCATCTTAGCCACAGGTAATTTTGAGGACTTAAAAATAGCATATCCAGAAGCAGAGATTCATCCTTTAAAAGGAAATCACGTTTGTGTACCTGGTTTCGTTGATGCACATACCCATATTTGTTTTGGCGGATCTCGCGCTAAAGATTACGCCATGCGAAATGCCGGAAAATCATATTTAGAAATTGCACATGCGGGTGGCGGAATTTGGGATACCGTTACCCAAACCAGGAAGTCTAGCTTAGAAGAATTGACCAAAAGCACTATTAAAAGAGCCAATCGTCATCTTAAAAATGGAACGACTACCCTAGAAGTTAAAAGCGGCTACGGACTAACAGTTGCAGAAGAGCTGAAAATGCTTCGTGCTATTAAAAATGCCGATAATGAAGCATTGCCTGAATTAATTTCTACATGCTTGGCGGCACACATGCTACCCAAAGATTTTGATGGTTCAGAGATCGAATATTTAAAAATGATCAGTGAGGAGCTGTTCCCCATTCTTAAAGAAGAAAATCTAACACACCGTATTGATGCTTTTATAGAACAAAGTGCTTTTTCTGCGGATGATATACAGGCATATTTTTCAAAAGCCAGTGAAATGAATTTTGATATTGCCGTGCATGCAGACCAATTTTCTGCAGGTGGCAGTAAAGTAGCTGTTGAGTTTAATGCAATAAGCGCAGATCATTTAGAAGCAAGCGGAGATACAGAAATAGCATTATTAGCACAAAGCGATACTATTTCTGTTGCACTACCAGGAGCTTCAATAGGCTTAGGGTGCGACTTTACGCCAGCTCGTAAACTGTTAGATGCAGGCGCGGCACTTGCAATCGCGAGTGACCACAACCCTGGCTCTGCACCAATGGGCGATTTACTGACCCAAGCCAGTATTCTTGGAACATTTCAAAAATTAACAAATGCCGAGGTCTTGGCAGGAATCACTTTAAGAGCTGCAGCAGCATTGAAACTAGAAGACAGAGGAAAATTGGAAGCGGGACTTTTAGCTGATCTAGCCGTATTTCACTCAGATAATTACCAAGATATTCTATACTATCAAGGAAATCTAAAACCATGTATGGTTTGGAAAAATGGAACGTTGGTTTTTGATAGGCATAAGTAGTTGTTAGTTGTTGGTTGTTGGTTGTTGGTTGTTGGTTGTTGGTTGTTGGTTAAAATTATAAAATAAATGTCTGGTCGAGCGCAGTCGAAAACCTGCTAAAATATTCTAGACTTAAAAATATAAAGATGGATTTTAAAGCACAAATACAGATGGGGATACCTACTGAATTACCTTCAAAAAAGGAGCGTTCTTCAGCGGTAAGTCACGCGCCTAACCGAAAGCAAATACTTTCTAAAGAAGAAAAGCAATTGGCAATTAGAAATGCGCTACGCTATTTTCCGGCGGACTGGCATGCTGTTTTGGCTCCTGAATTTGCTGAAGAGTTACAGACGTATGGCAGAATTTATATGTATCGCTTTCAACCATCATATGATATGCATGCCCGAGCTATTTCAGATTATCCGGCAAAAACAAGTCATGCTGCATCTATCATGCTCATGATACAGAATAATCTAGATCCAGCGGTAGCACAACATCCACAAGAACTAATTACCTATGGCGGTAACGGTGCCGTTTTTCAAAATTGGGCACAATATCTATTGACCATGCAGTATTTGTCTGAAATGACGAATGAGCAGACTTTGCATATCTACTCTGGGCATCCTATGGGTTTGTTTCCCTCATCAAAAGAAGCTCCAAGAGTTGTGGTCACCAACGGAATGATGATTCCGAATTACTCCAAACAAGATGATTGGGAAAAGTACAATGCACTTGGCGTAACACAATACGGTCAAATGACTGCGGGTTCTTATATGTATATAGGTCCGCAAGGCATTGTTCATGGCACTGCTATAACAGTTATGAATGCTTTTAGAAAAGTATTGAAGGTGGATGAAAATCCCAATGGAAAAATATTCTTAACCGCAGGTTTAGGCGGAATGAGTGGTGCGCAACCAAAAGCTGGCAACATAGCCGAATGCATCACAATCTGTGCAGAAGTAAATTCGCTTGCAGCAAAGAAAAGACATGAGCAAGGTTGGGTAGATGAGTTAATTGAAGATTTAGACACTTTAGTAACTAGAACCAAAATTGCCAAATCTAAAAAAGAAATAGTTTCATTAGCATTTATTGGCAACGTGGTAGATGTTTGGGAGCGTTTTTTTAAGGAGGACATCTTCATACATCTCGGTTCTGATCAAACATCGTTACATAACCCATGGGCAGGTGGTTATTACCCTTCCGGGATATCTTTTGAGGAAGCAAACGAAATGATGAATCAGAATCCAGAAGCTTTCAAAATAAGTGTTCAAGAATCGTTACGCAGACATGCCGATGCCATAAATCTACATACCAAAAAAGGTACCTATTTCTTCGATTACGGAAATGCCTTTTTATTAGAAGCATCAAGAGCAGGTGCAGATGTTATGGCAGAAAATAATATTGATTTTAAATATCCGTCTTACGTTCAAGACATTTTAGGTCCCATGTGTTTTGATTATGGCTTTGGACCATTTCGCTGGGTATGCTCTTCAGGAAAAATAGAAGATTTACAAAAGACAGATGCGATTGCACTGCGCGTACTAAAGGAAATTAAGAAAAATGCTCCGACAGAAATTCAGCAACAGTTATCAGATAATATAAAATGGATATCTGAAGCAGAACAAAATAAATTGGTGGTTGGCTCAAAAGCCAGAATTTTATACGCAGATGCGGAAGGTAGGGCAAAAATTGCATTGGCATTTAACGAAGCTATCGATAATGGAGAATTAAGTGCTCCAATAATTTTGGGGAGAGATCACCATGATGTTAGTGGTACAGATTCTCCCTATAGAGAAACAAGTAACATTTACGATGGCAGCAAATTCACGGCAGACATGGCAATACACAATGTTATTGGCGATAGTTTTAGAGGTGCAACGTGGGTATCTATACACAACGGTGGCGGAGTTGGCTGGGGCGAAGTCACCAATGGAGGTTTCGGAATGGTATTGGATGGATCTAAAGATTCGGAACGAAAGCTAAAAAACATGCTCTTTTATGACGTAAATAACGGAATTGCAAGACGTAGCTGGGCGAGGAATAAAGAAGCAATGTTTGCTTTACAAAGGGAAATGGACAGAACCAAAACACTAAAGGTTACCATACCAACATTAGTTGAGAATAAGCTTTTAGATAATTTATTTTAAGGTGGTTGTGATTGCTTTATTGCTATAAAAATTAGCTTAATTACTTTTTAATATTTTAAAAATGTAAGATTAGTATTACTTTACAGTTCTGTTGTCAGAAAATGTAAAATCTTAAGGTTCCCCCGAATTTCAAGAAATTCAAGATTTTATAATTCATTAAATTTAGGATTATATGTCAAACTATAAGTTAGCGGATAAAGCAAATTGGAAAGGACGTTCTTCTAATCAGCAACTCTATCTGCACGAGAAAGTACAATTATCAAGCATTAAAGAGTCTTTTACAGCTACTAATACGAAGACCATTGCTTTATTAGGCTATAGCAGTGACGAAGGTGTAAAGAGAAATTTAGGCAGGGTTGGTGCAGCTATGGGTCCTGACGCTATTCGTAAAGAATTAGGTAAAATGTCTAACCATCTTAGCGAAGTAGCCCAATTAGTAGATTTTGGAAATTTAGAATGTGAAAATCAAGATTTAGAAAAATTACAAAATGATTTAGCTAAGGCTGTTTCATTTTTATTAGAAAGTGACACAATGCCTATTATACTAGGAGGTAGTCATGATCTTGCCTATGGTCATTATATCGGATTAGCCAAACATTTAAAAAATGGCGAAAAACTAGGTATTATCAATTTCGACGCCCATTTTGATCTTAGGGCAAATACCAATGGGAATAATTCAGGTACACCATTTTATCAAATTGCACTGGAACATGAAGCTAAAAATGAGGCTATAAAATATATGGCGCTTGGTATCCGAAAAGATGCCAATACCAAAGATTTATTCGAGTTTGCAGAAAAGCACAAAGTGAATTATCTTCTGCAAAAACATTTTGGTATAAATTATTTAGAGCACGTTCAACTACGGCTCATTCAATTTATGGAAGATGTAGACTATGTTTACACAACAATAGATTTAGATGGTTTTTCTTCGGCATTTGCACCCGGAGTTAGCGCAGCATCACCTATGGGATTTGCACCAGATGTGGTATTAGAAAGTCTAAAACTAATCATCGATTCTGGCAAATTGTTAGGTGTAGATGTAGTGGAACTTAACCCTACCTATGATATTGATGACCAAACCGCAAAACTAGCAGCCTCTTTAATACATTACATCATTCATAGACTATAGGGTAAAAACAAAAAAAGCCTCCCTTAATGGAAAGCCTTTCATTGGGTTCTATCGGTGTAATCCGATAAACACAATTGCCTCAAATATTCTTTGAGACACAACACAACCTTGCAAAGGTAATAAAGGTTTTTTAATAAAAAAACGGTCTGTTCATTTCTTATAACAACTTAAGCTGCCTCTGAATTTTACTGGGTCTCATCTGCTTTAAAAAGATTATAAATATATTGCTTCTCTTTAAAAGTAAATTGCTTTGATTCGAACCAATCATGCACCTTAATTTTTTCGTTTTCAATCTGTGCATTTCTAATAGCTTTTAAAGAAACAATATGCCAATGCGAACCTTTGTTACGAGAAACAGAATAGCCAACATCTTCCATTATGTATGATTGTTTAGGTCTATTAATAAGCCTAACTCCATTTTTTAATACCGCCAAAGTTTCGGTAAGTCGTACTACTTCTGAAAAGGAATATCTTGCAAAATCGTTAAATCCGTCCTGTTCAACATTATATAATTTATCACCAATCTTTAGGGTATCCATAGCTTAAAAAAGCTGCAAATTTAAAGGGCTAAGCTTGGTAATGGAATTATTACAAGGTTTAGTTATTCACAAAATGTAAAGATAAAATCAAAAGACCTTATTGGTTTAAGCCATACCCTTCATGGTCAATAAAGTAGTGGCCCAAACAATTAAAGATGATAAAAATATACCTATAGTATTAGCCAAGAATGCTTTTTTTCTATCAAACTTAAAAAGATAACTAGCAATACTACCCGCGTATACACCAGTACCAGGCACAGGCAGCATTACAAAAAATATGAGTCCATAAAAACCATATTTTTTTATCTTATCGCCAGAGCCTGTTTTTGCTCTTCTTGCTACAAAAAGTGCATTCTTTTTATAAAAATGCCACTTAAGCAACGATCTATTAACGGTGTTCAAAAAAAACATCATGATAGGAAAAACCATAACGTTAGCTAAAAAACATACTACGAAGACCATATAAATATTTGCCCCGTGAAGAAGACCATAAGGTATACCCACCTTAGCCTCTCCTAATGGGGAGATGCTCCAAAGTGCTGCTATAAGTAAATCTTTCAACAAATCTCTTTTTTAAGCGAATGCAAAATTACGTTGATCTAAAAAAAGATTATGCCATTTAAATCATAAATATTGCTCATTGGTCAATAATAAAGACCAACGACTTCATTTTAATATATATGTTATCTAGAAATTGTAACATTACCCGATAATCACGTTTAGGCTACCTTATGCACCATAATAATTTGGTATTTTTAGTAGCTAACAACAACTAATTTCAACTCAAACCAAAACATGAATAAAAAAAATACGAGAAGATCGTTTATAAAACGCGCTTCGCTTACCTCAGCTGCAATAAGTACATCACCATTTTTACTGGCTGCCGCTACAAATAAAATTCAAATATTAAAAAGAAATTATTCTTTTGAGCACTATACAAATAATGATCAAATTAACATTGCCTTAATAGGTACAGGTATTCAAGGCATATACGACACACAATCTGCATTACAGGTTGATGGCGTTAAAATAGTTGCAGCATGCGATTTATATACAGGAAGACTTGAACGTGCAAAAGAGCTATGGGGACAAAATATTTTCGTGACACGAGATTATCGCGAAATTCTAAATAGAAAAGATATTGATGCTGTTTTAATTGCTACACCAGACCATTGGCACCAAACTATTACCGTTGCCGCTTTAAAAGCGGGTAAGCATGTATATTGTGAGAAACCAATGGTACAAAATTTTAATGAAGGACAAGAAATTATAAAAGCACAAAAAAGTTCTGGCAAAATTTGTCAAATAGGTAGCCAAGGAATGTCTTCTTTAGGTAATGAAAAGGCAAAAGAATTGTATGAAGATGGAGCAATTGGTGATATTGTTATGCTAGATATGTATAATGATAGATACTCGTCAGAAGGAGCTTGGCAATATCCAATACCTACAGATGCGGATGCAGAAACAGTAGATTTCGATACATTTTTGGGTAGTGCACCAAAAGTAGCTTATGACAACAATCGTTTTTTTAGATGGAGAAACTATCAAGATTACGGTACCGGAGTTGCAGGTGATTTATTTGTCCATGCATTTTCTACATTAAACTATGTTATAAGTTCTGATGGACCAAATAGAGCTTTGGCGACTGGCGGCCTCCGTTATTGGAAAGATGGTAGAGATGTGCCGGATGTATCTATTACCCTTTATGATTATCCAAAAACAGAAACACATGCGCCTTTTAACGCTGCTTTTCGTATTAACTTCATTGCAGGTAGTGGCGGTGGTGGTGGCTTTAAACTAATTGGCACCGAAGGTGAAATGGAAATAGGTCAAAATTCAGTTACTGTTAAACGCTCAAAGCTGGGTATGGAACCAAGTGGGTATTCTTTAATTTCCTTTACTGAAGACATGCAAGCACAAATAAAAAAAGAATACGCCTCTAAAAAACTAGATACCAGATTAAGCAATTTAGCCACTGGTACAACTACTTGGCAAGCACCAAGAGATTATAAGGGAGCACATTATGATCATTTTTATAATTTCTTTACCAACATAAGAACAAACGGTAAAGTAATACAAGACCCAAAATTTGGTCTTAGAGCTGCCGGAGCTGCATTATTGGCAAATGAAAGTTACTCTAGAAAACAGCCAGTTGATTGGAACCCAACCGAAATGAAATTGTTATAATTTATTATTCTTCTACTTCAACAAATTGAATATGTCTTTCTAAATTCTCTTCTATTGAAATAAATGATTCTATACCACGTATACCAGCAATGCCAAGTATATCATCTTGATAAACTTGTTTATAATGGAAACTATCTCTTGCATGCATTTTGATGAAAATGTCGTATTTGCCGGTAACGTGGTGTATTTTCACCACCTCTTCTATATCATTTAATTGCTCCATTACCTTTTTAAACATACTTATTTCACTTAGAAATATACCAAGGAATATGGTCATCTTCCATCCCATTTTAGCATAGTTCAGACTTAGGGTTGCACCAGTTATTAAGCCCATTTCTCTCATCTTACGCATTCGCATATGCACCGTACCTGGAGAAACTATCAATTTTTTGGCAACATCAGTATAAGGTGTCTGTGCATTTTCTGCCAAAATATTTAAAATATTAAAATCAACTTGGTCTAATTTATTCCTCATCTGTTTTAAAAGTTTAAAATCATTAACTGCATAAAAATTCAACTATCATTGAACTATTATAAGGTTTTAGCCTGTTTTAACAAATTTAATTTATAGTTATAGTTTTTTTAGTAAAAATATGACAATAAAAAGACCAAAAAATGAGGTATTACTTATTATTCCCTAATCAAATTGACAAAAGAATAAAAAGCACTTTTTTAGGCAATAATATAAATTTGACACTTTTTGAACCCTATATATACAAAAAGCTGCATTATCAATAGATTTTTAAAAAAAACCTAACTATTTTTTAAAATAAAACTTCACAACATACTTTATTACAGACACTTAGCCAAGTATGAAGTTTTTATATTTCTTTAACATTTTATAATATTGTCTAAGTCATATAATCACTTAATAACCTGATTTATTGACCTGTAAAGTGTCCGGAACTTTTCTTTTACGCATAATGTATTCCCCCATTAGTATTTCTGTTAACCACAGAAACGCTTTTTAGGTAGGCATACTATTGAGCAACAACTAAACTCACATGATTATGAAGAAAATTCTAACATTAACCTTCTTGTTACTATTTACACTATTCGTAGCACAAGCACAGGAAATTACAATTAACGGTAAAGTATCAGATGCTCAAGGCCCATTGCCCGGTGTGAACGTTTTGGTCAAAGGAACCACAAAAGGTGTCATTACAGATTTTGACGGTCTTTATTCCATTACTGCAGATAGTGACGCCATTTTAGTGTACTCCTTTATAGGGTATGCCAAATTAGAAATTCCAGTTAATAGTAAAACAACAATAAACGCTACACTGGTAGAATCTGCTCAACAATTGACAGAGACAGTGGTAGTGGGGTCAAGAAGACAAGGACGCACAAAACTTGACACTCCTGTACCTGTAGACGTTATTAATATAGCACAAGATGCTATCAACATGCCACAGCAAGACATTTCACAAATGTTAGCTGCAGCAGCACCATCATTTACCGCATTTACCAGTGGTGGTGGTGATTTATCCTCCTTTGTAAGCCAACCAAGTTTAAGAGGTTTGGCAGCAAGTCAAATGCTTGTACTTGTAAATGGAAAAAGAAGACATGCTTCGGCAATACTCGCAGGTAACCAAACAGGAACACCTGGTCCTGGTGTAGATATGCGTTTTATTCCATCTGTTGGAGTAGAACGTGTTGAGATATTACGAGATGGCGCTTCTGCACAATATGGTTCAGATGCCATTGCAGGGGTAATAAACATGGTAATGAAAAAAGGTACTGGTGAGTTTACTGGTAGTTTAACCGCTGGTGCTTACACGAACAAACCCAATTATGACGAATCTGACCTAACAGATGGTGAGCGCGAACTAACACGTTCTTTAGATGGTTGGGATGGTGAGAATTTTCAATTTGATGGTAATTACGGTATCGGTTTTGAGAACGGAGGCTATTTCAATGCTTCAATAATGGTAGCACAATCTGAACGTACTGTTAGACCAACAGTATTAGGTATCGACAGAGCACCACTTTATGATGACCTGTACCTATCTAATGGCAGAACAACAACACAAGGTTTGCCAATAATTACAAACCCAGAACTAATTGCCGCACAAGCTGCGGGCGATGCTGCATCTATAGCTTCTTTACAAACCGTAAGAGGTTTAATGGACGCTAGAGATATTGAACAAATAGATGTAGCTACGTATTCTGGCCTACCGGCAAAAACAAATATGAGTTTCGCATTTAACTTAGAAACTCCGTTTTCAGATACCGCAAGCTTTTATGCATTTGGCGATGTAGGTTATCAATATTCAGATGCTTATAGCTGTTTTTACAGGAGAGCGGCACAATCTGATAGAGCAAGTTTTGATTTATACCCTAACGGATTTAGACCACAAATATATAATGACCAATATAATATTTCTCTTGCAACCGGTATAACAGGTATGTTAGGAGATTACGAATTTGACCTAAGTAATACCTTCGGTAATAATTCCGCAAAATTTGGTATGTTCAATACGTGGAACGCTAGTATTGGTCCAAGTTCACCTACAGACATGAACTTGGGTACGCATAGCTTTTTACAAAATACGATCAACTTAGATGCATCGCATTTCTATGAGGATATCTTATCTGGATTAAATGTTGCATTTGGTGGAGAACTTAGATTTGAAAACTATGCTATTGAAGCAGGACAAGAAGAAAGCTGGACATCTGGCACTTACGGTGTAGTAACCGCTACAGAGGATAATCAAGCTTTGGTTGGTCCTGACGGATTTCCTTTAGAAGACCTTGGCGGAAACCCATATGTAGATGATAGTGGTGCCCCACAAATTTTAGAATATGCAGGTGTAAGCCAGTTATTAGTTAAAAATTATGCATTGAACTGTCAGTGTTTTAGAGGTTTTGCACCTGAAAACGAGAGTGATAGTTGGAGATCTGTAATGGCTGCATATTTAGATATGGAATTAGATGTTAATGAGAATCTATTATTATCTGGAGCTGTACGTGTAGAAAACTATTCAGATTTTGGTAATGTAATGACAGGTAAAATATCGGGTCGTTATAAAATTGGAGAAAATTTTGCTATTAGAGGTTCATACAGTAGTGGTTTTAGAGCTCCTTCTTTACAAGAATTAAATTACTCTCATAGCTACACGTTCTTCTTAGGTCTAACTCCTTTTGACGGTACACTTTATCCTAATAGTAGTTCTGCAGCAAAAGCATTAGGAATAGGTCAATTAACAGAAGAAAGATCAAGAAACGTAAGTCTTGGATTTACTACGAAAATTGGAAAATTTGATATTACATTAGATGCCTATAAAATTGACATTTTAGACAGAATTTTTGAAACCGGTGAATTTGATTCTGCTAGTGCACCTGTGCTAGAACCTATTATTGGTAGTGGTTTAGCTAGTTTTAGAATTAATGGTGGCGATGTTAGTACCCAGGGTATTGAGGCAGTAGTTAACTATAACACTAATCTTGGTGCTGGTAAACTAGGTTTAGTACTTGCAGGTACTTTTAGAGAAAATAAATTTGAAGGAGCTAATGTGCCAGATTTGAACACCACACTTACAGATGATGAATTGGTAGACCTTTATGTTAGCCGTTCTCTTATTGGACAATTTGAAACAGGTACACCAAGTTCAAAAGTTATCGGTACGTTGAATTACTCTGTAGGTAAGTTCTCTGCAATGTTAAGAGGTACACGTTACGGATCTGTACAAACAAGAGATAGTAGAACTAGAACTCTTTTAGACGGCACAACAGATTACGCCGATCAATATTTTACACCAGAATTTACAACGGATATAGGACTTACTTATAAATTTTCTGATGCGATTAGTTTAACTGTAGGTGGTAACAACATCTTCAATGAGTATCCAGAAATTATAAGATATGAGCTACGCACCTTTAACCTTTACTCTCAGTATCAGCAAGGTTCAGCAGGTTCATATTATTTTGGCAGACTAACATTTAGCCTATAATCAACTAGTTAAACCGTTAAAAATAAAATTATGAGACAATATATAAATAACATACTATTATTAACAATGATTTTTGGCTTGTTGATCTCTTGTGAGCAAGAGCGTTTAGATCCAGTACTTACAACTGCCGAAGGTGGAGGAACTTTAGATAACTACATAGCGTATAGCGTTATTTCAACAGACCCCATGGGTTCTAATGTATATGGAAGAATTGTTTTTTACGAAACAACCTTAGATCAAACCTTGGTCCAATTATCATTATACAATACAATTGATGGTGAAATGCACCCTGCATTAATAGTAGATGGCGCAGCCGATATGGGTAGCACTACTATTATAGCATTAGACGATGTAAGTGGAAGTACGGGTGAATTTATGACTAATAAATTTTTTGTCATAACAGATACCGATTTCTATGATTCTATTATGACGCTAGATGCCCATGTAAGCATTAGCCTTAGCCCTAGTGATGATACAATAGTTGCTACTGGAGATTTAGGAATCAATGCAGATCCTGTTGAAACGAATTAGAGATTTTTTAACTTAAACATAGCACAATATGAAAACAAATGTAAACAGAAGAGATTGGCTTAAAAGAGGCGTTCTCACAGCAGCAGGTGTAATGGCAGCACCTTATTTGACCTACGGGGCTTTCCCCTCGCAACCTATTGCTTTAGATGCAAAAGGAAACATACCGTACACTCCGTTTTTCAAAGAGTATTTACCATATGCACCAACGCAACCTCTAGAGCTTGCAGCAAAATTAAATGCAAACGAGAATCCGTACGGTCCTTCACCTATGGCTGTTTCTGCCATGCAAGAATATGCACCAAAAGGAAACCGATATGCTTGGAAAGAACTATATCAATTAATGGATAAGATTGCTGTAGAAGAAGGTGTTAAACAAGAGAATATTATGATGGGTCCGGGGTCATCTGATCTATTGGAAAAAACAGCCATGGTTTTCTTTCAAAATGGAGGGAATATAGTTTCTGCAGATCCAGCGTATATGTCATTAATCAAAGTTGCAGAAGCTACTGGCGCAACATGGAAACCTATTCCGCTGAAAAAAGACTGGTCTCATGATTTAGCAGCAATGGAAGCTGCTGTAGATGATGATACAAAATTGGTTTATATCTGTAACCCTAATAACCCAACAGGTAGCATGACCGACCACGCAGAATTGGTAGATTTTTGTTCTCGTGTATCAGAAAAGACTCCAATTTTTGTTGATGAGGCATACTTAGGTTTTTTAGATGATGCTGCTAAAAAAAGTATGGTTTCACTTATCAATGAGGGTAAAAATGTAATCATTGCACGTACTTTTTCTAAAATTCAGGGAATGGCAGGTTTACGAGTTGGTTATGTAGTTGCACAACCTGAAACATTAGATATTATTCAAAAAATTACGCGTGGCGGTATGGGTATTTCATTACCATCTGTTTATGCTGCAATGGCCAGTATGGAAGATGTAGCCTTTAAAGATAAATCGAGAAAACTGAATAAGGAATGTAGAGAATATGTATATGAAAACCTTAATAGATTAGGTTTTGAATATGTGCCTTCATCTACAAGCTTTATAATATTCCCAATAGAAATGGACGGTAAACCTTTCTTAGAAAAAATGACCGCCGAAGGTGTTGGTGTAAGAGCTTTTGAAATCTACGGTAAAAACTGGTGCCGTGTGAGCATGGGTACTATGGATGAAATGAAGTTGTTTACAGCTGCCCTTGAAAAAGTGCTAGTTTAAGTTTGAATTAGTCCAGGAGTTGGAAGAAAGGATAATTGCCTTGACACAAAAAACCTGAATTCAACTCCTTCGGACTATTCATAATTCATCTATCTACTCAAACCAAAACACTCGAAAAATGAATTTTGCACTACAAAAAACCCTCGAATTAATATTGATCATTGGTCTTGGCGTGCTTTTACAAAAGAAAGTAGCCAAACAAGATTTAAAAGGAGTAAAAGTTCTTATTTTAAGTGTGGCTTTACCAGCGACTATTTTCGTAGCCCTCTTAAAAATAGAGCTGAATGGCACCCTATTAGTTTTTCCATTAGCAGCTTTAACTTTTAACCTTCTCATGTTATTGGCTACTAAATATTTTTTGGCGGCATCATTACATAAAGAAGAGAAAAGTAAAAAACGGACCTTGATGATGCTTTTACCATCTACTGCACCTGGTCTTTCATGCTTTCCATTTATTGTAGCATACTTAGGTGACGATACCTTAGCATTGGCTGCACTTGCAGATATTGGAAATAAAATTTTTGTTCTGATACTTCTTTACATGCTAGCCATGCACTGGTATCGAAAAAACGCTGTTGTAGAAAAACAAGAATCATCTTCTGCCAAATTAAAAGGGCTGTTTATATCTCTCATCAATGAACCTATAAACATCGTCATAGTAGTAGGTTTAGTCATGTTGGGCTTTGGATTGAATCTTTCATCTCTACCTACATTCTTTCAAAATACAGCTTTGAGCATTAAAGATTTAATGACTCCGTTAGTACTGCTATTTATTGGTATGGCGGTTAGAATCAACAAAGGAGAATTTAAATTGATAATTTCTATGTTGTTTCGAAGAATGGGACTTGCATTTTTACTTAGTGGACTTTTTGCATATGCCATACCCGCTTTAACTCCGGCTATGATTTTATTATTGGTTGTATTTCCTCAAAGCGCATGTAGTTTCTGGCCATTTGCCCATATGAGCGCTATACAGTCAATGGAAGACAAAGACGAACAACCGAATCCTACTTTTGATGTTAACTTCGGTTTAAACATCTTAGCATGTTCTCTACCATTTTCAACACTACTAATTATAGGTATATTCTCTTTTAGCGATTACTTTATAAATCCGATTACGTTACTTGCTTTAGGCTTAATTATTTTAGCGATTTCCTTTGCCCCAGATATTTTCAAAACCACCAGTTTTAGAGCAGACAGAGAACGTAAAATTACTAGCAAACTATTGAAAAGAAAATCTAAAATGACCATTGCTAAAGGCAACTATGAAGAGGAGAAAACTTTGAACGAAGCCAAAGCAAGCTAAATTCTAATACATTTCTTTCATCCACTGATAAGGTGTTCTTTTCATCCAAAGACCGCGAGTAAAATCGGGGAAATCTTGAGGCTCACCGTTATTGGCAATAGAAAGCTCTGAAAGTGGTGTGACCGCACTCCAGGCAGCCGCATCATAAGCATCCAATGGTGGTGCGATATTTTGTTTTGCAGATTCTACAAAAGAGTTCAGTACAAAAAAGTCCATTCCGCCATGACCGGCATTTAAAGCATACTCACCATATTTTTTCCATAATGGGTGATCATAGGTATCTAGCCAAGGTTGTGCTTCGTCCCATTTATGTGGTTCAGATTTTCCTTCCACATAAATTCGATTACCGTCTACCTCCCAGAGTCCATTTGCACCTTGCGCACGAAATCCTAAAGAATAAGGTCTTGGTAAATTGCAATCATGAGTAATAATTATAGTTTCTCCGTTAGCAGTACCAATAGTAGAGGTAATAACATCGCCTTGTTTGAATTTGACACTTGCATTGGCATGGTCCTTACCACCTTCCTTTACAATATAATTATGTAAGCCAATACCTTTAGATGCATGAGATGTCATTGACACAAAACGATTACCGCGATTTACATCTGCCATAACCGCAATGGGTCCCAAACCATGCGTTGGGTATACATCCGCATTTCGCTTTACGGAATGATTGGTACGCCATTTAGATTCCGAAATTCCTTTTTCACCAAATTCTACGCCCTTACCATAAGCCGTTTTACCATCATTAAATTTTACATGTCTTAGATCATGCTGATACCCACATCTATAATGTACCATTTCACCAAAAACATTTTGCTTTACCATATTAAGTACAGCAAGTACATCTCTACGGTAATTTACGTTCTCCAATATCATCATATGCGTACCGGTTCGCTCATGGGTATTCACTAAATCCCAACATTCTTCTAAAGTATTAGATGCAGAAACCTCTACTCCTGCATATTTACCAGCTTCCATAGCATCAACTGTCATACGTGTATGCCATAACCAAGGAGTGGCAATAATAACTGCATCTACGTCTTGTAGTGCCAGTAGATTCTTATAATCTAAATCATTGGTCCCAAATACCTTTGGCGCTTTACCTTTAGCGTCGGCAATATGTTTTTTCGCAATGGCAATTCTATTATCATCCACATCGCAAATAGCAGTCACATTCACATCTTTTCGCAACAGTAAGTTCTGTAAATGATTAGTTCCTCTTAAGCCTACACCGATTAAACCTACATTTAGTTTATCTGCAGCACTAAAACTGTTATTGGCAAAACCAGGTACTGCAACTAAACCTAAACCTGCTATAGATGTATTTCTGATAAAATTTCTTCTTGTTGTCATTATGTGCGATGATTATGAACTTTGAATTTATAAAAAGTTCTTGATCCACATTAACTTATCATCAACTTTAATGAGGATACATCTAATATTTGATGGAATTTTTAATAGCATTCGCTATTTTTGATCCTGTAAATACAGAAATCATGACATTACTTTTAATGGCTGCCGGTAGCGGTAGTAGATATGGGAAACTTAAACAATTTGATGATTTAGGTCCTAACGGTGAGTTTTTAATGGAATTTGCCATTTATGACGCCATCCAAAATAACTTTGAACAAATTGTGGTTATCACAAAAAAAGAAAATGTTGCTTTTTTAGAGGAACATCTTTCTAAAAGAATACCGAACAACATAGAGCTTAATGTTCTTGCTCAAGAACTTACAGATTTACCTGATGGAGTAACTTTTACAGGAGAGCGTAAAAAACCATGGGGTACGGCACATGCAGTGTGGACCGCAAGAAAAGTAATCGACGGACCATTTGTAGTTATCAATGCCGATGATTTTTACGGTCAATCTGCCTACAAAAAAGCAGCCGACTTCATGAAATCGGATAATGATGCCTATGCATTATTAGGATATACATTGAAAGATACCTTATCTGAACATGGATCTGTATCTAGAGGTGTATGTGAAGTTAAAGGTGATAATCTTGTAGCTGTACAAGAACGATTAAAACTAGTACAGAAAGAAAATAATATCGTTGACGAGGATACTAACTTAGAATTTACCGGTGACGAACAAGCTAGTATGAATTTCTGGGTTTGTAGACCATCTATTTTTGATAAGATAGAATCTGAATTTAGAATATTCTTAAAAGATGAAGATCGTATTGCAAATAGCGAGCTTTACATTCCTTTTATGATACAAGAAATGTTACAAGCTAAAGAAATTGAAGTGAAGTGTATTCCTTCTGGTGGAGATTGGTTTGGCGTTACTTACGCTAGTGATAAAGAAAAAGCAATGAACAGTTTAAAAGAAAAATCTGATTCAGGTAAATACCCTGCTCCTATTTGGAAATAAGCGTATTCACTTAAATATATTAAGACCCATTAAATTTTATTTAACGGGTTTTTTTATACCCAAAATTGACCTAAACTAAAAAGAGTCCAATCTTTTGAGATTGGACTCTTTTACGAGAACACTATATGAAAATGAAAAAATTTTAATTCGTTTTTTATTACATGGTAAATATAGTAGTAAGGTTAAGTACTAAAAACAAATTGATGTCAACACCTTAAATAATGTGGTGAGATGGTCTATTTTTGTTGTGAACTCAATTTATAGCTATGAAAATTAGAATAAAAGGTGATTCCATACGGTTTCGACTGACACAAACTGAAGTGCAAGCACTTTCAAATAATGGAAAGATTTATGACTCCACGAACTTTGGGACTACAAAATTTAGCTATGGTGTAGTTCTTACGAGTGAAGCAGAAAATTTAAGCATCAAGCATGAAAATAATAGTATAGTTTTAGAAATGCCGGAAGCCAATGGTAAGTCTTGGTTTTCAAATGACATAATAACATTTGACCATACTATAAAAACAACTTCAGGAAACGATTTATACTTGCTATTAGAGAAAGATTTTACGTGTTTAGATAATACTATTGAAGATCAATCTGACAACTACCCAAACCCTAAATTAAGCTAAAGCGTAATTTTATAATTGTATAAAGTACATTTTAATAGAAATGTACACTGCCATTACTCTAACATTTATTAAGTTTAAAGTATGGACAACAAAACCGAACGCAACGTATCGTTTAGAGGATCAGAGGAATTTCTAGATATTGAAATTAAAGAACCTGTTACACATGCTGCAGGTTACTTAGGCGTACGTGAGGCACTAAAGCATACTTTTAAGGAAATGGGCGTACTTAGATCCATGCGTACATTACTTAGCATGAATCAAAAAGACGGTTTTGATTGCCCTAGTTGTGCTTGGCCTGATCCAGAACATCCATCTCCCGTAGCTGAATATTGTGAAAATGGTGCTAAAGCTTTAGGAGATGAAGCAACTAGAGAACAAATAAGCTCCGGTTTTTTTCAAAAAAATTCAGTTGAAGATCTTTCTCGGTTAACTGATTATGAACTTAATAAATTTGGACGTTTAATAGAACCAATGGTTTTAAAACCTGGTAGTGTTCATTACGAACCTGTTTCATGGCAAGCCGCTTTTGATTTAATCGCATCTGAATTAAAAAAACTTGATAACCCAGATGAAGCTATTTTCTATACTTCTGGTAGATCCAGCAATGAAGCTGCTTTTTTATATGGCATGTTTGCCCGTGCATTAGGTACCAACAATTTACCAGATTGCTCTAACATGTGCCATGAAAGTAGTGGTGTTGCATTAGGGGAAACTTTAGGCATTGGTAAAGGATCAACTACGTTAGAAGATCTTTATGAAGCAGAAGTAATTTTAATTGCCGGTCAAAATCCGGGTACGAATCACCCCAGAATGCTATCTGCGTTAGAGAAATGTAAGCAAAATGGCGGTAAGGTTATTAGTATAAATCCGCTTGAGGAATCAGGTTTGGTCAATTTTAAAAATCCGCAACACCTTAACGGTTGGATTGGTGGTGGTGAAGATATGGCAGACATCCATTTGCCTGTCAATATCAACCAAGATATACCATTGGTAAAATTGATATTGAAAAAACTAGTTGTGCTAGACCAACAATCTAAAGATGTATTTGATCATGCTTTTATAGAAAAATATACAGACGGTTACGATGCTTTAATCAATGATTTAAAAAATTACGATTCAGAAGATCTCTTAAAACAAACAGGAGTATCTGAAGAAAGAATCAATGAAACAGTAGTGCTATTAGCAAATAAATCTAAGATTATAGTATGTTGGGCAATGGGACTTACTCAACATAAAAATGGAGTAGAAAACATCAGAGAATACATAAATCTTCTATTATTAAAAGGAGCGATAGGAAAACCAAATGCAGGTACTTGCCCTGTTCGCGGCCATAGTAACGTACAAGGAGACCGAAGCGTAGGTATACAACATTTCATTGATAAAGAAATGAATGAGCGTATTAAAAAACACTTAGGATTTACACCTCCAGATCAAGAAGGTGTAGATGTTGTGGGTTCTATGAAAGCAATGTATGAAGGCAATGCAAAAATATTTATGTGCCTTGGCGGTAATTTTTTAATGGCGGCATCTGATACGGAGTACACTGCAAAGGGAATTCAAAATTGTGATCTTACCGTACAGATTAGCACCAAATTAAACCGAACACATTTAATTACCGGAAAGACAGCATTAATTTTACCTACTATTGGCAGATCTGAAAAAGACATAAAAGATGGTAAGGCAAGACACTTTACTGTAGAAAATAGTATGGGCAGGGTTAAAAGATCTAAAGGGATTCTTAAACCTGCCGCAGATACAATTATGAGCGAGCCAGAAATAATAGCAAATATTGGGCATGCTTATTTTGGTGACGACCACCCCATGAAATGGAAAACTTTAGGTGAAGATTATGATTTGATCAGAACACAAATTGATCAAGTAGCCAAAGGGTTTAGCAAAACGAAAGAACGCTCTAAAGGAGCGGGATATTATTTGCCAAACAATGTAAGAGAACTAGACTTTAGTATGTTACCAAATGGCAAAGCGCAGTTTTCTATCAATAGATTACCTCATCACGACCTTGAAAAAGATGAGTATATGATGATGACCATTCGTTCTCATGATCAGTTCAACACGACTATTTACGGTTTAGATGATAGATACAGAGGCGTGTATAATGCAAGACGAGTAATTTTCATGAATATAAATGACATGAAAGCGATTGGACTTAACAAATTAGATGTAGTGGATATTACCAGTACGTATGATGATAAGGTTAGAACAGCACATAATTTTAAGGTTGTACCTTATAACATTCCATCTGGTAATTTAGCTTCATATTTTCCAGAGACGAACGTGCTAGTACCTTACAATCATTTTGCGGAAAGAAGTAAGACACCAATTAGCAAGTCTATAAAGGTAAGACTGGTAAAGAAATAGTTAACAAAAATACATTCATAGTCAATAGTTTAACACTCCCATAACTCAAACATAAGTTAGTAATAACCTTTTCATCAATAGATTTATTGAATCTTTACGGTCATAAGTTTCAGTATATGAAATCTATCAAATTGACCTTTTTCATTTTAGCTTTTCTTGTAAAAAACTTCAAGTATATGCTGATTCTACTTCTGTCAAAAATTAAGAAAAAGGAACCTGCATTATACTTATGAAAAAAAGATCGATAGACATCGTAGTCATATCAGATGTTCATTTAGGAACATATGGTTGCCACGCCAAAGAACTTCTAAAATATTTAAAATCTATTAAGCCAAAAGAAGTTATCCTCAATGGTGACATTGTAGATATTTGGCAATTTAACAAGCGTTATTGGCCTAAATCTCACATGAAGGTGATAAAGCTTTTACTTGAATGGGTAGCCAAAGGTATTCCCGTTCATTACATAACCGGTAACCACGATGAGCTCTTAAGGAAATTCTCAGGAAATAATATGGGCTCTCTTAGTATCGTTAATAAAATGGTGATTCCTTTAGAGGATAAAAAAGCGTGGATTTTTCATGGTGATGTTTTTGATGTTACCATGCAACACTCCAAATGGGTTGCAAAGCTAGGCGCTAAAGGGTACGATTTCTTGATCCTTTTAAATAGAGCGATAAACTTTATCAGCAAGAAAATGGGTAAGGGTCCTATTTCAATGTCCAAAAAAATAAAGAACGGCGTAAAATCTGCCGTGAAGTTTATAAACGATTTTGAACAGATTGCAGCAGAAATTGCAATAGAAAATGGGTATGACTACGTGATATGCGGGCATATTCATCAACCGGAAATACGTAAAATAAAAACCGATAAAGGCGAGGTCACCTATTTAAATTCAGGTGATTGGATAGAGAATTTAACTTCCTTAGAATACTATGAGGGAGAATGGAAACTATACTCCTACCTCGATGATCAATTGGTAATTGACCATACAGAAGATATCAAGGAAGAAACCTATGTTTTAGAGAAAGCTGAACTATTTGCTAGTCTTTTAGAAGAATTTAAAATTAGTGGAATGACCCAAGCAACCAAATGAAAGTATTATACGCAATACAAGGTACGGGCAATGGTCACTTAAGTAGGGCTCGCGATGTAATTCCTGCGCTTTTAAAACATAATATTTCATTAGACCTATTGGTTAGTGGAATACAGGCAGACATCAAGCTACCTAATCCTATTAAATATCAATTAAAAGGCTTGAGCTTTATTTTTGGCAAAAAAGGTGGAGTAGACATTTGGAAGACCTATTACAAAGCAAATTCTATGCGTTTGCAAAAAGAAATTAAAAGTATACCGATTGAAAATTATGATCTAATTATAAATGATTTTGAACCTGTTACAGCTTGGGCATGTAAATTAAAAAACAAACCATGCTATAGTTTTAGTCATCAAGCAGCTGTATTATCTACCCAAGCTCCAAAACCTAAGAAAAAGGATAAAATGGGTAAATGGATTTTGAATAATTATGCCCCCACCACTCATCAATATGGGCTTCATTTTAAATCTTATGAATCCAACATTTATACACCCATTATTAGAAATGACATACGCTCTGCTGAAATTTCAAAAGGTGAACATTATACTGTCTACCTTCCTTCATACAGTGATGAAAAATTATTGAACTTTTTAAGTCAAATGAAAAGCACAAAATGGGAGGTATTCTCAAAGCATAATAACTATGAATACTTCAGTAAAAACATTCACATTAAACCTATTACCAATGAAGCCTTTATAAATAGTATGGCTACTAGCAAAGGTGTTTTATGTGGTGCTGGTTTTGAAGCGCCCGCAGAAAGTCTGTTCATGCAAAAGAAACTATTGGTAATACCAATGAAAGGGCAATATGAACAACAATGTAATGCAGCAGCTTTATCAGAAATGGGAGTACCTATGATCAAATCTCTCAAGAAGAAACATTTAGATAAATTAAAAAAATGGGTAGATTCAGATTCTACTGTTTTAGTGGACTATCCAGATATTACCGACAAAATTGTTTCTCAACTATTAGAGGAAGCCTCTGTAATCTGCAATGAAAGGTCGGTATCAAATTGAAAAAACAAAAAGAGTTTTTTCTGAAGGCATCCCATTTTGGGGAAAATTTTACATGGGGAGTGTCTACTGCTGCTTATCAAATTGAAGGTGGTCATAATTCTGATGGCAAAGGACAATCCATTTGGGACAAATTTACCGAAAATCCGAAAAAGATTTATAACGGGGAAAATGCCAATACCACTTGTGATTTTTACAATAAATACAAAGAAGATATTCTGTTGATGAAGTCAATGAATATAAATAACTATCGATTCTCAATATCTTGGGCAAGAGTATTACCTAATGGTATTGGAACTGTGAATGAAAAGGGATTACAATTCTACAATGACGTTATCAATTTTTGCCTAGCACAAGGAATAACACCTTGGATTACACTTTATCATTGGGACTTACCACAAGCTCTAGAAGAGAAAGGAGGTTGGACCAATAGAACTATTATTCAATGGTTTTCGGAATTCACAACGCTCTGCGCCAATTCTTTTGGCGACCGAGTAAAACATTGGATGGTTTTGAACGAGCCTATGGTTTTTACTGGAGCCGGTTATTTTCTAGGAGTACATGCTCCTGGAAAAAAAGGTTTAAAAAATTTCTTGCCAGCAGCACATCATGCAGTTCTTTGCCAAGCTAAAGGCGGCAGATTACTTCGCCAATTAATACCTGACGCACAAATAGGATCCACTTTTTCATGTTCTCAAATTGACCCGTACAGACAAAACAAAAGAGATCAAAAAACAACTATTAAGGTTGATGCCCTATTAAACCGATTGTTCATTGAACCCGTTTTAGGCTTGGGATACCCAACTGACGATGCAACTGTTTTAAAGAAACTACAACCATATATTCTACCAACCGATATGTTAGATTGTAAGTTCGATTTTGATTTCATCGGTATTCAAAATTATACAAGGGAAAAAGTCAAGTACAGTCTTTTAGTGCCATACATAAGAGCAAAAATTATAAAAGCGAGCACACGAAATGTAAAAACTACGCTAATGGACTGGGAGGTGTATCCACCTAGTATTTATAACATGATTAAGAAGTACAGCGATTATCCACAGATAAAGAAAATTATCATTACAGAAAATGGCGCCGCTTTTAAAGACAAAGTAGTAAAAAGCGGTATTGCAGATACTGAACGTTTAAACTTTCTTCAGCAGTATTTAAATCAAGTTTTTAAAGCTAAGAAAGAAGGATTAAATGTACATGGTTATTTTGTTTGGACCTTTACAGATAATTTCGAGTGGGCTGAAGGTTATTTTCCAAGATTTGGTCTCGTACATATTGATTTTAATACCTTGAAACGGACTATCAAAGAATCTGGAAAATGGTTTAGTGAGTTTTTTTCTACTAAAAATTAAGCATAAAAAAAGCCGATGCTCCCATCGGCTATAGCTTATTTCAAAAAACATACACACATCTTACCCGTGCAGTTCAAAGATAATTTTTGTTTTCGTATGGTATGTTAAGCCTATTACAGCAAACTGTTAATTTATTGAAAAGCAGGCATTCCCGTAATATCGGCACCTGTAATTAATAAATGAATATCGTGCGTACCTTCATAAGTAATAACACTTTCTAAATTCATCATATGCCTCATAATACTGTACTCACCAGTAATACCCATACCACCTAATACTTGTCTTGCTTCACGAGCTATTTTTATAGCCATCTCTACATTGTTTCTTTTCGCCATTGATATTTGCGCAGAAGTAGCTTTACCTTGATTCTTTAATTGTCCCAATCTATACGCCAGTAATTGCGCCTTGGTTATTTCTGTTATCATTTCTGCCAATTTCTTTTGTTGCAATTGTGTAGCTGCAATAGGTTTACCGAATTGTACACGTTCCTTAGCATATCTTAAGGCAGTATCATAACAATCCATTGCGGCACCAATTGCACCCCATGATATTCCAAATCTAGCAGAATCCAAACATCCTAATGGAGCTCCTAAACCTGATTTATTTGGCAAAAGATTCTCTTTAGGCACTTTTACATTATCAAATATTAACTCACCAGTAGCTGAAGCTCTTAATGACCATTTGTTATGTGTTTCAGGTGTTGTAAATCCTTCCATACCACGCTCAACAATTAATCCATGAATACGCCCTTCTTCATTTTTTGCCCATACAACGGCAATGTCACAGAAAGGTGAATTAGAAATCCAAAGCTTGGCACCATTTAAAAGATAATGGTCTCCCATATCTTTATATTTAGTTTCCATACCACTTGGATTAGAACCGTGGTTAGGCTCTGTTAATCCAAAAGACCCCATCCATTCACCAGAAGCTAATTTTGGTAAATATTTCTTACGTTGTTCCTCTGTACCATAAGTATAAATAGGATACATTACCAATGATGATTGTACAGAAGCCGTAGAACGAACACCACTATCTCCCCTTTCAATTTCTTGCATGATAAGTCCGTAGCTAATTTGATCTAACCCTGCTCCACCGTATTCTTCTGGTATGTAAGGACCAAAAGCACCAATTTCTGCAAGACCTTTAATAATCTGCTTTGGGAATTCTGCTTTTTGGGCATATTCTTCAATAATAGGAGATACATCTCTTTTCACCCATTGGCGCGCAGCATCGCGTACCAACAAATGTTCTTCAGATAGTAAATCGTCTAAATTATAATAATCTGGTGCTTCAAATAAATCTGGTCTCATAACAATGCTTTTATCAAAGATAATTAAAGAAATATAACAATATGTAATACTAAAGTTACATTTTTAAATAAAAATCTTTAGTCAGCTCCACATACTCAGTAGTATAGACATGTCGGTCTGTTTCAATTATTAAATCAGTCACCTTACTTGGTGAATCATTTCGTGAGAAGGATAACAACGTACGCTTAATTTCTGCCGTAGGGTTGCCTTTTACATGAAGACATTCGTTTACAAACAAACCTAATTCAGTAGCCATTTTTAGAAACGACTCTTTTTCTTTAAAAGGTATAATGGTGGCGAAAGTACCATTGTCAGATAACAATTTAGAAACTCCTTCTAACAATTCACTGAAAGGTAAAAACTCATTCTGCCTTGCCTGATCACGTTGCAAATTACCAGATGTAACTGTTTCTGAATAAAATGGAGGATTACAAACAATTAAATCATACTTATCGTCAATCTCATCAACAAATTCATCTAAACCGGCGTGATAACAATACAATCTATCTCCCCATGGTGATAATTCGAAATTATCAACACATTGTTCATATGCGGCTGCATCTATCTCAATAGCATCAATAACTTCTGCCGCGCCTCTTTGAGCCAACATTAATGCAATTACCCCAGTACCAGTACCAATATCCAAAATAGTCTCAGGAGCGTTATCTAGGTTAGCCCACGCACCTAGTAGAACGCCATCTGTACCAATTTTCATAGCACAACGGTCTTGATTTATTTCAAACTGTTTAAACTTAAATAACTCGCTCACAATAAATTAAATATGTAGTTGATTGAACTAGATGTTTAGTCGGTCAGGTTATTTAATATTCTACTTTTCGCATCTGTCAAATAGCTTCTACCAATGGTATATCTGATACCGCCAATTTCTACACTATTACCTTCAACCACGCTTACTTTGTCTACAGCAATGGTATAAGACCTATGAATCCTAATAAAATTATCTCCTGGCAGTTCATCAGTAAAACTACTTAATGTTCTATGGATAATGTACTTAGATGTTGGTGTTATAATTCTGATGTAATCTTTGAGACTTTCTATCACCATTATTTCATCTAGATAAATCTTCTGTAATTTCTTTTTATCCACTTTTACAAAAATGGAAGGCTTTTCATCTTTATCTGATGTACCATTATTGGCACCTTTCTTTAAACCAATTACACGATCTACAGATTTAAAGAATCTTGGTAATGAAATTGGTTTCACCAAATAGTCTATAGCTTCAAGCTCAAAACTTTTAAGTGCATGTTCTTCATGAGCAGTAGTCATAATGACAAAAGGTTTTTTATGAAGGGTACTCAAAAACTCCAGTCCGTCTAAAAATGGCATATTAATATCCAAGAACATAATATCCACTTCGTTATCCCTTAAAAAGGTGGACGCATCTAAGGCATTGGAAAAAGTGCCTTCTAACTGCAATTCTTTAACACGAAGTATATAATTTTTAATCACATTTACTGCCAATGGCTCATCATCTACTACTATCACTTTCAAAATCATATTACCTTTAGCTTTAAAAAAACGTTGAACATTTTATTTTCTTCGAAAATTTTTAAATCATAATCATTTTTACCATATCCCAACTCCAAACGTTTTTTAACGTTAGAGAGGCCTATACCACCTCTTTTTACAGGATAAACAAATTCTTTATTGACATTTGGTATGGAATTAGAGACTTTAAAATCCATAAAAAACTCATCTACTTTTATATCAATTTTAATTTTCATCTCTCCTATATTTTTACTTGCACCGTGTTTAAAACAGTTTTCTATAAGAGGTATTAATAACATAGGTGGAATCTTACAATTATCTAGATTACCAGAAATATTCATATCTATCTTTAAAGAATCATCAAAACGAATACGTTCCAAATCTATGTAATTTCTAATACAATTGATTTCACTTGTTAAATCTTGTCGCTGTTTTTTAGTGGCATATAACAAATACCTCATAAGTTCAGACAACTTTAAGATGACCTCTGGTGCTTGGTCAGATTTCTCCAAAGTTAAAGAGTATATATTGTTCAAGGTATTAAAGAAAAAATGTGGAGATACTTGAGACCTTAAAAAACGAAGCTCGGTTTTCAATTGTCGTTTTTCCAAATCATGAAGCTTACTACTCTCCCTAAGCCAATCTACCGTTAATTTTATAGCTGTAAAAAACGATATTACATAGACCTCACCGATCATGGTTTGTACCGCATAACCAATTGTTAAAGTGTTAATAACCTCTAAGCCCTCTGGCATTACATTAGTACTTACCAAATAATAAGTAAGATTATATTTGGCCAATAACATTACAAACAATGATGCAAGAATACATATTGTATACTGAACATATTTTTTAGTGTATATAAATTTTGGCATTAAATAATACGCGTTTAAATACGCCAAGAACATATGTATAGGAAAACCAATTAAATTGGTACGTAAGGAAAGTAAAAAATCATCGTGAATAAAAGTCCAACGAAAAGTATTGAAGACAAAATAGACCAACCAAAACAAAATATGATGCCAAGGTTTTATCTCACTTGTGCCAAAAAACTTAGGCCTACTTAAAAACTTTCTTAATCTAACATCCATAGGTTTTAAAAACTCTAATACTTTTCAATAATATGACGTTGGGCACTAATCTTTAGTTGTTAGGCTAAAAATATTCAGATTACTAATAATTATGAAAATATTCAATCTAAATATACAGAATAACGAAAACTCAAATATGTTGTTAAATGTACTTAAAAACAACATTTGCACAGCTTCATTTTAAAATGAGCTTAATAAAAGGGTTAAGTTGATTGATTAAAATTCAACATTATTCAAACTTCATCTCATATTAAATCGATAAAAAATAAGATTGAAAAAAAGCTCGGAGTTGTTGATTTTAAAGAAGTTAAGACTTTAAGTGCTAAAAAATAAGATTATGGAAATTTTCAATAAAAAATCATTGAAAGCTAAAAAGGCAGTAGCACTACTATTGTTTATGTTATACTTAGGTGCAATTTCAATGCTAGCACAAGAAACACCAAGAACTTACGTGGCTCATAACACCATTGAAAATATTAAAATTGATGGCAAAATGAACGAATCTTCATGGCAAAAAACAGCATGGTCCAGCAACTTTATAGATATAGAAGGGGATAAAAAACCAACATACGAAACAAAGTTTAAAATGCTTTGGGACGATGCCAATATTTATTTCTTTGTAAAATTAAAAGAACCTCATGTTTGGGCTACCTTAAAACAGAAAGACACTATTATTTTTTACAATAATGATTTTGAAATCTTTTTTGACCCAGATGGCGACACTCATAATTATTATGAGTTTGAAATGAACGCTCTAAATACAATTTGGGACCTATACCTATCTAAACCTTATAGAAATAACGGTTATATTATGGATGGATGGGATTTTAAAGGCTTAAAATCAGCTGTTCAAGTACAAGGAACTTTGAATAATTCTACCGACATAGACGAAGGCTGGACTATAGAAATTGCTATTCCTTGGTCATTTACAACTGCCCCGGGGGGAACCACCAATATACCAGAAAATGACTTTTGGAGAATGAATTTTTCGCGTGTAAATTGGGACTTTGATCTTAAAAATGGTCGTTATAGTAGAAAAAAAGACCCATCAGGCAAGTTTTTACCAGAATACAACTGGGTATGGTCTCCACAAGGTGTTATTAATATGCATGAGCCAGAACATTGGGGTTATGTCTATTTTGATAAAAATTCAATGGGAGCTACTACTGATTTCACCGTACCAGAAGACGAGCATATTAAATGGTATTTGTATGAATTATATAGAAATCAAATAAATAAAAATAGCACCGAAGATGGGTGGATTTTAAAAAAAGGGATTCTTCAAAAAGAGTCTAAACTAATATTAGGAAAGTCAGTTACCGCTATTTTAGAAAAGAATAATTTTGGTTTTGACATTTGGATCAAAAGCCCTTTCACCAACAAAAAACTAGTCATACACACAGACGGAAAATTCGAAACATATAATGATACAACCAACTAAACTTTTAAAATTTATAGTCCTTTTTATATTCGCCTTGACTATTTCATGCGAATCAAAAAAAGAAAAAACAGCATCCTCAACTACTGAAAAATCTTCTACGATCAAAGAAGAATCATTTAAGTTATGGACTTGGATTACTGCAGAAAAAACTAGAACCGACGAATCTTTTGATGAAGAATTTGAAAAGTATGGAGACAATGGTCTAGATGCTATTTTAATAAATACGTATGGAGACCCAGAATTACTTGCTAGACTTGTACCTATTGCAAAAAAGCATAATTTAGAAGTACATGCTTGGATGTTTACCATGAACCGCCCCGGAGATAAAATTGCGGAACAACACCCAGAATGGTACGCTGTAAGTAGAGATGGAAAATCTTGTTTTGACGAACCACCTTATGTTGGTTATTACAAATGGCTTTGCCCAACCAGAAAAGAATCGCGCGAACATGTACTTAGTTTAATAGAAGGTCTAGTTAAAGTAGAAGGCGTAGCTAGTTTCCATTTAGATTATATTAGATATTCCGATATTTTCCTTCCAATTGGTTTGTTACCCAAATATGATTTAAAACAAGAGACAGAATTAGCGAGATATGACTTCTGCTATTGTGATGTTTGTACGTCAGAATTTGAAAAAGAACACCATAAGAATCCTAAGGATTTCAGAAATCCTGCGATAGATATGGAATGGAAAAATTTTAGATTGAATAAGGTTAAAGCTATTGTTGACGAGGCATACAAAATTACACATGAGAATGGCAAACAATTAACCGCCGCCGTATTTCCTTATCCAGAAATGGCAGATCACATGGTACGCCAACGATGGGATAAATGGCAAGTAGATGCCGTATTACCAATGATTTACAATGTATTCTACAACGAAGAAATAGATTGGATCGGGTATGCTACCAAACAAGGTGTTGAAGATTTAAAAGGAAAAGATACAGAACTACATACTGGTATATATGTACCAGAAATGACCCCTGAGCAATTAAAAGAAGCTATTTACCAAGCTAAAAGCAATGGTGCAAAGGGAGTTTCTTTCTTTGATGGACCTGCTATAACAGATGACCAATGGCGTGTTATTAGTGCATCACAAAACCCATGATTAATGTTTAATATTTAAAAATTTACTTTTTATTAACACGTTGTTAAGCTTATCACAATAGTTATTAGTCGAAATTTTTGAACATTAGATGGAATATAGCTCAACTTATCCTCGTATTTTATACAAACTAACTAAACTCAATCATTTATGAACAAAAAATTCTTAAGTTTTTTGACCATTACATTACTGCTTTTTTTTCAAGGAGTAACAGGTCAAGATAAAAACGTATCCGGTGTTGTCACAGATGATACAGGATCACCTTTGCCGGGTGTTAACGTAGTTGAAAAAGGCACATCGAACGGAACTTCTACCGATTTTGATGGTAATTATGCAATTAGCGTTGATGCAAACGCAACATTAGTTTTCTCCTCTTTAGGGTACAAGACTAAGGAAGTTGGCGTTAATGGAAGGTCAACAGTAAACACTTCAATCGCTGAAGATGCTAGCGAATTAGATGAAGTTGTAGTAACGGCTTTAGGTATTCGTAAAGAAACCAAAGCATTAGGTTATTCTTTAACAGAGGTTGATGCCGATGAAATTTCTACGGTTAAAACACCAAACGCAATCAACTCATTACAAGGTAAAATTGCGGGTGTGAACATTTCTCAAAATGCAACAGGTGCTGCTGGTTCAAGTAGAGTTGTAATTAGAGGAGCAAGTTCATTATCTGGTAATAACCAACCTTTATATGTTGTAGATGGTATTCCTATAGGTAATGGAAACAATGGCTCTGCTAGTTTATGGGGTGGATCTGATGGTGGAGATGGTATCTCTAGTTTAAATCCTGATGATATCGAATCTATTTCGGTTCTTAAAGGTGGTGCGGCTTCTGCACTGTACGGTTCTCGTGCTGCAGGTGGTGTAATTATCGTTACAACCAAATCTGGTAAAGGACAAGAAGGTTTTGGAGTTGAATTTAGTAGCTCGGTAACTTTTGATAAAGTAAATACCGACTTACAAGACTTTCAACAAGAATACGGTCAAGGTGTAAGAGGTGTAAGACCAGGGTCGCAGCAAGCTGCCCTTGAAGCAGGCACTTCATCTTGGGGTGAGGCTTACGACGGTGTTAGTACTCCTCAGTTTGATGGTGTTTCTAGACCATACTCATACACAGGTAATAATGTAGATAAATTTTACAGATCTGGTACTACATTTATTAATACTGTAGCAATCACCAATGCTTCTGAAAACTTAACGTATAGACTTTCTGCATCAGACTTAACAAACGAAGATGTATTGCCAAATGCAGGTTTAAATAGAAAATCATTTTCTATTAACTCTAGTGCAATTTTAGGCGAGAAACTTACAAGTAACGTTAATGCTAAATATATTATAGAAAAGGTTCAGAATAGACCTAGACTTTCAGATTCACCAGGTAACGCAAACTTCTCAGTTGCATTGTTACCAGGTAATATTGATGTAACAACATTACAACCATCAACAAATCCTGATGGAAGTGAAAGAGGCTTTTCAAACAACACGTTCTCTACGAATCCATATTTTGCTGCTTATAACTTCAACAATCAAGATGTAAGAAATAGAATTATAGCATCTACTTCTTTACGTTATGATATATTAGATTGGTTATCCCTAACCGGTAGAGTTGGTATAGATAATGACATTATCAGAAGAACATCTGTAGAGCCATTTGGTACAGCATACAAACCTTTAGGTGGTATCAATGAAGAAGAAAGAAGATATAACCAAGTTGATGCTGATTTAATATTAGCTGCAGAAAAGAACATTACAGACAAGTTTGCAATTTCTGCTCTTGTAGGAGCGAACAACAACCACGTAAAATCTGAAAACTTATTCTTAGGTGGTAATGATTTTATTGTTCCTGGTTTAGAAGATATAGGTAACACTGTTAGCCAATCAAGAAGCAGAGAATATTCTGAAAGAAAAATTGGTTCTGTATATGGTTCATTAGAATTGTCTTACGATCGTTGGGCTTACGTAACTTTTACAGGTAGAAATGACTGGTTCTCTACCTTATCTTTCCCTGGAAAGACAACGCCTAATGATGATTTTTATCCATCTATAAATGCTAGTTTAATTTTATCAGATGCTTTGAACTTACCAAATTTCGTAAGCTTCTTAAAACTAAGAGGTGGTTATTCTGAAGTTGCCGGTGGTGCTCAGGATCCTTATTCTCTTGCGTTAACTTATGAAATATTCGGAAACCCTATTCAAGGTCAACCATTAGGTAGAATTTCTGGTAGTACGGTTCCAAACGCAAATCTTGTTGCATTCAGTAAAAACGAAACTGAAATTGGTTTGGATATGAGATTATTCAATAACAGACTTTCATTAGATTTCGCTTACTATAACAATGAAACTACAAATGACATTGTAAATGTTGCCACTTCTGAGTACTCTGGATTCTCTGGCGCAAGTGCTAACTTAGGTAAGGTTTCAAATAAAGGTGTTGAATTTCTTTTGAGTGGTACTCCTATTCAAACAAAAGACTTTTCATGGAATACGACAATTAACGGTGCATACAACGAAGGTTTAGTTGTTGCTACAGATAATGTTGATTCTGATGTTAATTTAGATGAGCCAAGAACTCAAAATGTTAGAATTACACATATCGTAGGCGAAACTTACGGTACTATCGTAGGTGTATCTTACGAACGTGATGATAATGGTACTATCGTTTATGAAATAGACGGTGATGGTGTTCCTAGAGCGGTAGAAGGTGAACGTAAAATTTTAGGTGAAGGTGTACCACCATTAACAGTTGGTTTCACAAACTCATTTAGGTATAAGAATTTCAATTTAAATTTCTTGATCGATGGTAAATTTGGTGGTCAGATTTTTTCTGGAACCAATACTATACTTTATGGAACAGGATTACATAAAAACACTTTAGAAGGTCGAGAAAATGGTTTAACCGTTTCAGGTATTGATGTTGCAAATGGGCAACCTTTTACAACAACTGTTGCACCAGAAGATTTAGAAACTTACTATGGTGAAATAAATGATATCGCTGAAGAATTCGTTGAAGATTCAGATTATATCAAATTCAGACAAATGAGCATCGGGTATTCATTACCAAAGAAATCTTTGGACAATGTATTCTTAACAGATGTAAATGTTTCCCTTATCGCTTCTAACTTATTTTACATTAAAAGAAGTGTAGATAACATCGATCCTGAAAGTGCATATACTGCAGGTAACTCTCAAGGTTTAGAATATTTCGGGGTTCCTTCAGCTAGAAGTTATGGTCTAACTATCAATGTAAAGTTTTAAAAGAGAACTATGAAAAAATCAATATTTATACTAATGTTCGCACTACTTTTTGTTGGTGCATGTGACGATGGTTTTGAGGAATTGAATGTCAATCCTACCAAACCTAGTCAAGTTGCAGCTAGTAATAAGCTAACTGCTATTATAAAATTTATCTCTAGTGAGCGATATGACAATTGGAGAGCTGGTATGATTTACCAATCAACAATGATGCAGCATATTTCTACAACTGCAGGATACTGGAGTGGAGATAAATATACTTGGAACAGAGGCTATGCTTCTTCTTTATTAGATCGTTATTATGGCAACGCCATAAAATCTATAGAAGATTTGCAATTTCAATTAGAAGAAGAGAGTGCCCCGGAAGAAATGAAGGCTATTGTAAGAATATTGCGTGTTTTTGCATATTCAAGACTAACCGATTTATATGGTGATGTACCTTATAGTGAAGCTGGTAAAGCTGTAATAGACGGTATTTTCCTTCCAAAATATGATGCACAAAGTGAAATATATCCAGATTTATTAAAAGAATTGGAAGAATCAGCTGCCGCTTTAGGTACTGGAACTTCAGAGTTTGGATCTGCAGATGTAGTTTACGGAGGTGACCAAGCTAAATGGAAAAAACTAGCAAATTCATTAATGTTACGTTTAGGCCTTAGATTGATAAAAGTTGACCCAGCAGCATCACAAGCTTGGGCAACCAAAGCTATCGCTGGTGGTGTAATGACTTCAAATGAAGATATTTTCTACCTTCAACATGACGCTGACAACAAAAATGGAATAGGAGAAGTTTTTACAGCAGACAGTAATCCAAGAATGAGTAAGACTTTCATTGACTTTTTACAAGGTGGTAATGACCCAAGATTACCAATTTTGGCAGCAAGAAGAAGTGATGGTAGTACTGCTCCTGAAGATCTAATAGGTTTTCCTAATGGTTTAGATTCACCAATGTTATTGGAGTTAACAGGTGAGGACAATACAGATGCTTATGCAGAACCAAATAGAAGTATCATTACAGGAGAAACAACTCCAATGATTTTCCAAACATATGCCGAAGTGGAATTTATGTTAGCAGAATCAAATGTACGTTGGGGTCTTGCTGGTGATGCCGCTACACACTATAACAATGGTGTTACCGCTGCTATGAAACATTTATCTCTATATGGAGAAGATGCAGTTATAGCTGATGAAGACATTACAGCTTATTTAACTGCGAACCCATATGATGCTGCAAATGCCATAGAGCAAATAAATACCCAATATTGGGCAGCAACATTCTTAAATGAATATGAAACGTTTTCTAACTGGAGAAGATCAGGTTTCCCTAATCTTACCCCTGTAAACTACCCTGGTAATGTTACCAATGGTACTATACCAAGAAGACTTACGTATTCTGAGAGTGAACAAAGTACTAACCCTGATAATTATGCAGCTGCAGTAGCAGCTCAAGGGCCAGATGTTCTTACCACTAGAGTTTGGTGGGATGCACAATAACAATATTACGACAGGTTTTTGAGTGAAACCTCTCATAATAGTTGAGTTAATTTATATTGAGTTTGAAAAGGAGAGGAAACTCTCCTTTTTTTTGTGTAAAATAGTATCTTGTAATCATGAAAACCAGGCTTTTATTTTATTGCTGTTCTTTACTGCTAATATGCTGTAACACTACCACTAAAGAAATTGAAGTGAATGAAAAACTTTTCACTTCACTAAAATCTGATGAAACAGGAATCGACTTTAACAACCGTATAAAAGACGATAAGGATAAAAACATTTTTGCATACGCCAACTTCTATGGCGGTGCCGGTGTTGGTGTTGGCGATTTTAATAATGATGGGCTTCAAGATATTTTTTTTGCAGGCAATATGGTGCCAGACAAATTATACATCAACCAAGGTAATTTAAGCTTCATTGACAAGACTGAAGAAGCGGGTATCATAAATTTTGACGGGTGGTCAACCGGCGTTACCGTTGCGGACATTAATAATGACGGACATTTAGATATTTATGTCAGTAGAGAGCTTTATGATGAAAATCCTGAATGGCGAAGAAACCTATTATTCGTCAACAAAGGTGATGGTACATTTGAAGAAAAGGCAGAAGCATATCAGATAGCAAATACTGAAAGAACAAGACATGCTACTTTTTTAGATTATGATAAAGATGGGTTGTTAGATTTATTTCTTTTAACGCAACCACCAAATCCTGGTAGTCTTTCTCAATACCACAATGCAGATAATCTTCTTATACCTGAATATGCATTAAAACTTTATAAAAATAACGGAGACACTTTCAAAGATGTTTCTAAAATGGCAGGAGTCGATAGAACCGGATTCCCCAATGCTGTTTCTGCAAGTGACATAAATAATGATGGCTGGACAGACCTTTATGTTGCCAATGATTTTTATGCTCCAGATTTTTTATTCATGAACAACCAAGACGGTACTTTTTCCAGTATTGAAAAAAGTGCTTTAAAACAGACTTCTTATTACAGTATGGGTGTTGATGTTGCGGACATTAACAACGACCAAAACCTAGATATTTTTGTACTTGACATGGTCTCGGAAGACAACTTTAGATTAAAATCTAACATGAGCGGAATGAACATTGGTTCTTTCTGGAAGGTTGTAGAAGATGGTGGGGGTTTCCAATACATGTACAATACGTTACAACTTAACAACGGTAATGAAACCTTCAGTAACATTGCACAATTTTCCGGTATGGCAGCAACCGATTGGAGCTGGTCTAACCTCATCGCTGATTTTGATAATGACGGGTTAAAAGACACCTACGTAACCAACGGTCTTTTAAGAGATATTAGAAATACCGATGCTGATAAAAACGTAGCTAATTACATAAATACTACTAGGGCAAATTGGCTTCAGAAAAACCCTAATGCACAGAACATTAAAAGTATATGGGACGTAGTTGACCTAGAAAAAGCAGTAAGCATGGTCCCTTCCCAACCTTTAAGAAACTATGCTTATAAAAACAAAGGAGAACTTGAATTTGAAAACAGCTCAAAAGAATGGGGTTTAGATGATGAATCATTTTCCAATGGTTCTGCATATGCAGATTTTGACAATGATGGTGATTTAGATTTAGTAGTAAACAACATAAACAACGAGGCTTTCATTTACAGAAACAACTCTGAAACGGCTAACGACCGAAATTTTCTAAGAATTGAATTAGTTGATGATAATTACAAACCTACCTTTGGCGCTAGAGTTCAAATTTACACCTCACAAGGTGTGCAGACTTTAGAAACTACCAATGTTAGGGGCATCTATTCTACAAGTGAATCTACCCTACATTTTGGACTAAACAATCTTAATAAAATAGATAGTCTTACCGTACTATGGCCTAATGGAAACATTACTAGTAAAAAGAACATTCAGACAAATCAAATCTTAAAAATTTCATCTAGTGATTCTAAAAAAATAACACCGAAAACAGAAGAATCTTCCAAATACCTTTTTGCGGATAGGACTTCATCATTTCCGGCTAAATTCAACCATATAGAAAATAGCTTTGATGATTTTGAAAAACAGATTTTACTACCTCATAAATTATCGCAGTTCGGACCAGCATTAACTGCTGGTGATATTAATAATGATGGTTTAGATGATTTCTATATTGGTGGTGCCGCAAATCAATCCCCTTCTCTATTTGTTCAAGAACAAAATGGAAGTTTCAAAGAAATTGAGACGGCATTCTGGAAAAAAGAAGCGGCATATGAAGATATCGACGCTCTTTTTGTAGACATTAATAATGATGGATTTACAGATTTGTATGTGGTAAGCGGTGGTAACGAATACCCAAAAAACGATTTCCATTACACTGACAGAATTTATCTAAACCAAGGTAATGGAATTTTTAAAAAAGGTGCAATTTTAAATAGCGCTAGAATTAGTGGTTCTACTGTAAAAGCAGCAGATTATGATGGTGATGGCGATTTGGACCTTTTTATAGGCGCTAGACACACACCACAGCAATACCCTAATCCGGCATCTAGTATGTTGCTTATTAATGATAACGGACAATTATCAAACAAAACAGAATCATTATCCCCACAGTTATTAAACATGGGAATGGTAACCGATGCTATTTGGAGCGACTATGACAATGACAGTGATTTAGATTTAATTGTAGTTGGTGAATGGATGCCTATCACCATCTTCGAAAACAACAATGGAAGCTTATCAAAACTTGAAATGGAAGATTTTAAATCATCTTACGGGTGGTGGTTTAGCATAGAACAAGGAGATTTTGACAATGATGGCGACATGGATTATATAGCTGGTAATTTAGGCCTTAATTACAAATACAAAACTAGCTCTGATAAACCTTTTGATGTGTATTACAATGACTTTGATGCCAATGGCAACGCAGATATTGTTCTAGGCTATTATAATAAAGAAAAGCATTACCCACTTAGAGGTTTTTCTTGTTCCTCTGAGCAGATTCCAGATTTAAAGAAAAAAATTGTAAAGTATGACGCTTTTGCATCCATGGAATTAAAAGATGTTTACGGCGAGGAAAAATTAAAGAACTCGTTGCATTACAGCGCAGATACTTTCGCTTCTGTCTATATTGAGAATATTGGTGATGGAAAATTTAAAATGACCAACTTACCAAACTTAGCTCAGTTAACCAACCTCAACGACATGCTTATAAGCGATTTTAATGGCGATGGATCGTTAGATGTTCTTGCTGTAGGTAACTTATATGTATCGGAAATAGAAACCCCTAGAAACGACGCTGGCACAGGTGTCTTGTTATTAGGTGATGGAAAAGGCAGCTTTACCGAAAAGCGTGGCTCAGAAATTGGTTTTTATGCCGCTAAAGATGCCAAAAAATTAATAACGATTACCAATAATAAAAAGGATTATTATTTAGTAGGAAACAACAATGATGCACTTCAGTTTTTTGAACTTCAAAAGTAGCAATTACAGCTGTTAGATAATTTAGAAATGAATTAGTCTATTCTACCAGGTAATCTATTCTCGGTACCTTCTATATCCAAGAGAGAATCTCCCAGTCTATTTCGCATATCATTTGCCAATTTTTGAATGGTAGCGACTACCTTGGGGTTCTTTGCTGCAACATCCATTGTTTCGCTAATGTCGGTTTCCAAATTATACAATTCTATTTGGTTTAAATCTATCATCTTATAATTACCAGGCAAACCATCTTTTCCCGGCTCTTGACCATACATTGTTCTATACCTATGTGGAAAATATAATTTCCATTTACCATACCTAACGCCAAACAATTCATTTACCCTGTAATAAAAGAAATATACCTCTTGGGGGCTTTTATCTGTTTTTCCGGTAAAAAGGCTCCATGCACTTTTGCCATCTATTATATTAGTTGGTAGCGCTGCATTCGTTACCTCTGCTATAGAAGGCAGTATATCAATTGCCATAACAGGCGCATCAATAGTTATACCCGCTTCTATTTTCTCTGGATATTTAATTAAGAAAGGTTCTCGTTGTCCGCCTTCCCATCCGGTTCCTTTACCTTCCCTAAATGGCAAAGCACTACCAGAATGATTTCCGTATGCTAACCAGGGACCATTATCTGAAGTGAAAATAATAATTGTATTCTCAGTTAAACCATTTTTCTCTACTTCCTTGATAATTTCACCAACAGACCAATCTAACTCCATAATTACATCGCCATAAAGCCCTCGATTGGATTTACCTTTAAATTTATCGGAGACAAAAAGAGGCACATGTGGCTGTGGATGCGGAACATACAAAAAGAACGGATTATCTTTATTCCTTGTTATAAAATCTACACTACGCTCTGTAATTCTGGTGGTAAGATTCGTTTGATCCGTAAGCGTATCTATCACCTTTTCATTCTCATATAAAGGTAAAGGTCCAAAATCAAAAATAGGTCCCTGTTGTGGATGCAAGGGCCACATATCATTAGAATATGGTATTCCATAATATTCCTCAAAACCTTGATTATTCGGCATAAATTCTTGTGCATCGCCTAAATGCCATTTCCCAAAAATAGCGGTAGCGTATCCATTATCTTTCAACATTTCGGCAAGGGTAGTCTCACTTGGGTTTAACCCAACCTTACTATTAGGCATAAAAGCATTATGTACGCCTATTCTGTTTGGGTAACTGCCTGTTAAGATTCCAGCTCTAGAAGCTGAACAAACTGCTTGGGCGGCATAAAAATTAGTTAGCTTTGCCCCATCTTTTGCCATTTGATCAAGATTCGGAGTTTCAATATCATCGGCACCAAAAACACCTACATCATTATAGCCTTGATCATCCGTAAATATTAAAATGATATTTGGTTGAATAGACTCTTTTACATTAGCATTTTGACCTATTATCTGCTGTCCAATAAAAATTGATAGTACGAGTAAACAATTCAATTTAGTAATCATATTATATTTTTTCATCTTTTATAAGATTTAGCAGTATGGATAGACAAAATTTAATTTAGCACCACCTCATCAATGAAAATCCAGCTTTTACCACCTGGATCCGTATGCCAATTAGGGTTCTTTAGTGGGCTTTTAATGGACACCTTTACGTATTTGGCATTGGTTGGCGTTACATCTAAATCGAAAAAAGTAAGTTTTACTTCTGCATTTGGATCTTCTTCTCCCATATTCTTTCTGCCAATCTCTTTAAAACTTGTACCATCATTTGAAACAGATACTACAAATGCAGTTGGATAAAAAATCCAACTGGCAGGTGCAGACAATGCTCCTATAGATACTTTGGAAATTGAATTTTGTTCCTTTAATTCTACTATAGCATCTAGATGTTTACCTTCAAAACCTAGCCAATTACCATCCACGAAATTTGTAGAACCACGTTTTTGATCCATTAAGGTTTTACCTTTTTGTCCTTTATATTTTTCGTTAGGGGTCGACAGTAGATTTACATTTGCGTAAGCGATATTATTCTTGATAAACGTTCTTTCCGTTACAAAACTTGGCTCCCACTCCTTCTTCACCGCTATTGCCTTTACATTAGCGGTAGTTGTTAAAATAATATCGTTGTCGTACTTCAAAGATGATTCTGTGGGTACAGTACCGTCAAGCGTATAATATACGTCCGTACCGTCAAAAAGACTTTCTATACTGATTTTTAAACTATCAGAAAAAAAACTAGCCTCACTAATGATAGTTGGCGGATCTAAAACAGTTGCCTTAAAAACATCAGCTCCTATTTGCTGTATAGTGATACCAGGTAAGTCTTTTTGGAGTTGGACTAACCCGTCTGTACTTACATCTGTTTTCCATAAATATATATTCTGAAGCTTTTTATTATCCTTTAACTTAAATATCAATTTATCGGTTATGGCAGTACCATAAAGATTTAAAGATTCTAATAATTCAAATTCGTTTAATTCTTCACTAATAGCATCCGTTACCTTGGTATGTTGCAACTTCAATTTAAGTAGATTTTTGAACGGACTTAAGCTAGACATTAGCTCGTCATTAAAATTACTGAATCCAAAATCCATCTCAATAATATTAGGAGCATACTCTTCTAGCAGCTCTAATTGATCCGCGGTTATTGAATCCATACTAGCCATGGAAACAGCTATTAAATGATTTTTTGCAGATAGAGTCTGTACAGATACACCTGCACTTCTAACTCCTAGTATCCATTCTTTTGGCACTTCTTGCGCTTCTTTGGCTAATACCGCAATAGCAGAAGTATCTTTTTCTAACGAAGATAAAACAGCAATCATTTTCTCTTCTCTTGGCAGTTCGTTTACTTTACATTCAAAACAATTTTTATTTTCTATCCACCACTCTAACAATGCTTTTTCATTATCGGTCAATTGAACCTTACCTTTTGGCGGCATGTGGTCTTCATTCTCCAAAGGAAGATGAACTCGCGCTAAAAATAACGAATGTTCTTCTCCAGAAATGGTATCGAAAAGACTGCCGCTATCTCCACCCTTAGTTATCTCGTTAGGATTACTCATTAACAAGCCTCCCTTTGCTTTGTTAGCATTATGACAGCTAACACATTTATCATCTAATATTGGCTGAATAACTTGAGCATAAACTTGAGCTTCCTGTATATTGGTTATAACAATTTCTTCTTGCTCCTCAATAAATAAATAATCCTCTCCATGGGTCATGTTCCCACCAAAATGTCCGGTTAGGCTAATTAAGCCAAGTACCATCAAGAACATTGGGATGTATGTTTTGCTTACCCAACCTATTTTACTGCGCTTCACTAAATAAAGTAATACTGTAGTAACGGTAAAGGCTACCGCCATCCATCTATGTAAAAAAAGTGAATCTTCATCATAGCCACTTTCTTCACCTAAAAGCCAACCTGTACCTAAAGACAATAATGCCGTAATACCCGCAACTAATAGCGTGAATTCAACCACCTCACTAAAAGATTTTTTTGCTCTTATTCTACCATATACTTCTAAGATAAAGGCAAGCATAATAATACCAATGGGCAAGTGAACGAAAAGCGGGTGAAGATGCCCTATTTGTATACCTAATTGAATCATGCTATTGTATAATTATTTCGTCTATAAAAACCCATGGTGTAGTACCTTTTCCTTGATGCCATTCCGGTATTGACTTTAATGGATAAACCACAACCTCTAATTTATCATAGTTGCCCTTTACTAAAGGAACACTAAGAAAAGTTGCGCTATTTGAAGTTTCTTTATCACTCTTAGGGTAAGTTGTTGTACCAACGATTTTTCCATCATCAAAAACCTCAATTTTTCCAGGAGCAAAAATCCAGTTAGATTGATTTGTCAAAGCACTAATAATAACTTGAGAAATTTCAACATTTTCATCAAGTTTCAATTCAGCGGAAATAGTATCTGTTTGAAAACCCATCCATTGTTTATCACCACCAAATTGAGCGCTACCTTTAGTAAAATCCATTAAACCCGCAGAGCCCAAACCTGGGTATCTATCGTTAGGCTTTGTAGATAATACCATTTCTTTAATTACCCTTTTATTCGCAATTTTCACTACTTCAATTTGAACCTCCTGACTTTCCAAATAATCCGGATGAAAAACTTTCGCTTTAACTACAGCACTCTCCGTCATTTTCAACGGTGTAGTATATACTTTAGAATTCTGATTAACAGGACTACCGTCTATAGCATATTTTACTACAGAATTAGCTAAATCTACATTGATAGTTACCGTAGTATGTGATTCAAAAAAAATAGCCGAAACATTTATGCGCGGGTCAGATAATTGAAACATATCAGTAGATGCATACACCGTATTCTGAGAAATACATGCCTGACACAACATAATTATTGCGAACAAAGAATAGAATGTACGTTTCATCATATTCTATTCAATTTTATAGGGTATGTCTTTCCAGAATTCCACTGCGCTACATACAAATTATCATCTTCATCAACACAAACATCGTGCGGATGAGTAAATATTTTAATAGATTGAAACATCGGATTTAAACCATTCTTACCATAAACCGGTTTACATCCGCCTGGTGCAGAAATCAGCTTATTATCTTTATCTAAAATAGAAATAAAGCCTGTACCATCTGATCCATCACCAGACCAAATCGTTGCCAAATAAATAGTATCATCTTTAATTACGGGTCTACAAATAAAAGCTCCAGGTAAATCTATACTCGCTATAAATTCACCATCCATCGTAAAACGTTTTAATTTATTCTGTTGCCTAGCCGTTATTAATAGCTCTGGGTTTTTCCCATTTCTTGTGTCCATACAAATACCATGAGCGTTATTAAATAAATGGTCAGCATCTCCCTTCCCTCCAAAAGTCTGCAGCAACTCCCCTTTTGCATTATAACGCATAATATATTGAGTACCATAACCGTCTGCTATATACACATCTCCATTTTCAGCTATGGTAGTTTCGGTAGGTATATATTGTTCTTTAGCGCTATATTTTCCAGATTCTTTAGGATAGGTAAAAATTTGTACCACCTTCCCGTCAATAGTTGTCTTTATAACCTCATGCCTGCTGTTGTCTGATATATAAAGAAAATCCTCGCCATTTTCAACATTCAATGTTAACCCGTGAGCACCAGGATAATCTGTCCCCCAGGTTTCTAACAGTTTACCGGAACGGTCGTAAACTATGATATTATTTTTGGTGTGATTGGTTAGTAGTAAAATTCTGCCCTTAGAATCTTGTACCATTTCATGGCAATCGTTCACAGGATAGTAATTAGGATTCAAAGCTCCCCAATTTAGATCTATCTTATATTTATGACTACCGTGACCAATAATGGCATCTTTATACTCGAGTAAGCTTGCACCTACAGAGGAACATGTTAACAATCCCGCAGATGCAGCAGCAGTATTTCTTATAAAGGTTCTTCTCTCCATTACGTTAAAATATCGTTGATTACTTTTCCTTCTACATCGGTAAGTCTAAAGCGTCTACCTTGATATTTATAGGTGAATTTTTCATGATCAATACCCAATTGATGAAGCATAGTAGCCTGAAAATCGTGTACGTGCACAGGATTTTTTACAATATTATATCCAAATTCATCAGTCTCGCCATAAACAATACCAGGTTTAATTCCGCCACCAGCCATCCACATGGTAAAGCATCTTGGGTGGTGATCTCTACCATAAGTAGTATCTGTAAGTAAACCTTGAGAATAGTTTGTTCTTCCAAACTCGCCACCCCAAACCACTAACGTGTCTTCTAACATACCACGTTGTTTTAGGTCAGCAATTAATGCAGCAGATGCTTGATCTACATCTTTGGCTTGCTTTTGTATAGCACCAGGTAGGTTATCATGTTGATCCCACCCCATGTGATATAATTGAATAAAGCGAACATCTTTTTCTGCCAAGCGCCTAGCCAACAAACAGTTTGCAGCAAACGTACCAGGTATTTTAGCATCTGAACCGTACATTTTATAAATATAATCTGGTTCACCGTCAGTATTCATTACATCTGGCACAGAAGTTTGCATTCTATAAGCCATTTCATACTGTGCTATTCTACTTTGAATTTCTGGATCGTTAGATTCTTGATAATGTTGATCATTGAGTTCAGCCAATTTATCTAACATTGACCTTTTAACATCGGCAGTAGTACCTTTAGGGTCATTAAGATAAAGAACTGGATCTTTAGCCGCCCTAAATTGCACACCTTGGTGAAGGGAATGTAAAAATCCATTACCCCATAGTCTAGTATATAATGGCTGACCATTTGGTCTACCAGAACCTCTTGATAATAATACTGTAAAGGCAGGTAAGTTTTCATTTTCGCTACCTAAACCATAACTTAGCCATGAACCAATACTTGGTCTACCCGGTTGTTGTGATCCAGTCTGAAAAAAGGTTACCGCTGGATCATGATTAATGGCCTCTGTATACATAGACTTCACAATACAGATATCATCTACCATTTTAGCAGTATACGGCAACAAATCACTTATATAAGTCCCGTTTTGGCCATAACGTTGAAAACCAAAATTAGAGCCAACCAAAGGGAAGTTATCTTGCCCAGAAGTCATACCCGTTAAACGTTGTCCATTACGTATTGATTCTGGTAAATCTTCGCCCCTACGTTGATTTAGTAGTGGTTTATAATCGAATAATTCTAATTGTGAAGGTCCTCCACTTTGAAACAGGTATATAACTCTTTTTATTTTCGATGGATGATGTAAAGAATCTAACACTCCTTTTACACCCGCAGGACCACTATCGGCAGTATACAAACCATTTTCACCTTTTCTAAATAAATTGGTTCCCAATAAAGATGCCAGACCTATTCCGCCAACACCCATTGCCGCTTTACCTAAAAAAGACCTTCTATTTAATATAAGGGACCGCTCCTCAACTATTTTCTTTTCGCTCATAATCAGCCTCTATTTATAGTTTCATCTAAATTCAATATTGTGTGTGCCGTCAACGTCATGGCGACCAACTTTTGTTTGTTTATATCTGTTGGTACTTCGCTTCTACCGATACTTAAATATTCTTCTGCAGAGATTTCACCGCTTTCTACTTTAGCCAACATATCATCATAATAATCCACTAAAGACTGGGTTTCAATCTCGTTTGGCAGTCTAGATGTAGCCTTGTAGAATAATGTTTTTATCTGTTCATTTTCAGCATTAGGGTTTGCTATCATCTCACCCACTGCAGCAACCCTAGCAGCTTCTACCATTTGGGGATCATTTAGTAAAACCAATGCCTGTAGCGGCGTATTTGTTTCTTGTCGTTTTACCGAGCAATAATCTCTAGAACTACTGTCAAAAGTCATCATACTTGGTGGTGGCACGGTACGCTTCCAAAAAGTATACAAGCTTTTTCTGTAGACATCATCACCTTCACTTAGAGTATAAGAAGCCGTGCTACCACCACCTCCACCGGTAGTTTCTTCCCAAATACCTTCTGGCTGATATGGCTTAACACTTGGTCCGCCAACTTCTTTATTTAATAATCCACTAAACGCTAAAGCCTGATCTCTTATGGACTCTGAAGATAGACGTAGACGAGATGCACGAGCCAAATATTTGTTTTCTGGATCTTGTTCTAATTTTTCTATTGTTGATTTTGTATCCTGCTGATAGGCTTCAGACATGGCAATATATTTCAACATTGCTCTCGTATCCCAACCTTCATCCTTGTATTTAATAGCCAAAAAATCTAGTAACTCCGGATGCGTAGGTAACGACCCCTGATTACCAAAATCGAACGATGAAGCTACAATACCACTACCAAACATACGCTGCCACAATCTATTAACTGCAACTCTGGCCGTAAGTGGATGTTTATCTTCAAACAACCATTGCGCCAAGCCTAATCTATTTTTAGGATACTCATCAAAAGGAAGAATGGACTCAGGAGTATCAGGAAACACTTCAGCACCATATTGATCGTAAATTCCTCTTTCCAATATAAAAGTTGACCTAGGCTTATCCATTTCTTTCATCACCATTACAGGCACCTCTTTCATTTCACTTTTTTCAAGATTGATAAATCCTAAGATATCATCTACTTCTTTTGAGGTTACTTTTATATATGGTTCTGGTAATTCCGCTGCATTAGCCAACAATCCCTTTTCAGGAATATTATTAAAAAAGCTATAAAATTGAAAATGTTCCTTTTGACTTATAGGATCATATTTATGATCATGACAACGGGCACATTCTAAGGTAAGACCTAAAAATGCCGTACCTAACGTTGTATTTCTATCTTCTACATATTCAACCCGGTATTCTTCAGGAATCACCCCACCTTCGGCAGTTATTTTGTGATTCCTGTTAAAACCGGTAGCTAATATTTGTTCTAAATTGGCATTGGGTAACAAGTCCCCAGCTAATTGATATGTTACGAATTGATCATAAGGCATATTCTGTTTATATGCATGAATTACCCAATCTCTCCAAGGCCACATTGTACGTTCAAAATCATCTTGATATCCATGAGTATCGGCATATCTTGCAATATCCATCCATTCTGCAGCCATATTCTCAGCATAGTCCACAGACAATAATAATGAGTCTATTATTTCTTCATACTTTTCTTTAGATGGATCTGCTTTAAATTCTTCTAGCTGACTTATAGTAGGTGGTAGTCCAGTTAAATCGAACGTAACCCTTCTTAATAATTTCTCACTAGAAGCCCTATCGCTCGGACTCATATTCTTCTCCGTTAACTTACTAAGAACAAAAGCATCTATTTCATTAGTACCCCAATCGTTACTTTCTTCATTATTAGGCACTTCTTGTGGAGCTGGAGGAATAAACGCCCAATGTGTTTTATACTCAGCTCCCTGCGCTATCCATTTTTCTAGGATGGCTTTCTCAAAATCTTCCAAAACCAAATTAGATTCTGGTGGGGGCATCATTAAATTACTGTCTTCCGTAAAAATTCGTTCCACCAAGCTACTTTTAGAAGGGTCGCCTGGCACAATTGCAGCATGAACTTTTAATTTACCTAAAGCTCTGTAAGCCTCTTCGGCAGAATGTAGAGAAAGGTCGCCTTCAACCGCATTTTTATCTGGACCGTGGCATTTAAAACAACGATCAGATAAAATTGGTTTTACATGAAAGGTAAAATCGATTTTTTCCGGCACACTATTCTGAGTACTATTATTTGCTAAAGCAATTGTCTTCTCAGATTTAGAAGAACAACTCAACAAAATACAACAGATAAAAGCTACGGTGGTAAACCTGAAAAAATCAGTCGTAAAGTTCTTGGTCATTAGTGGTGGTTTTTAAACTGTCATGAACTTACAAAGTTTACCAACCACATACAGTTAAAATTCGACCAATAACGAAGTAAAGAAGCTAAATAATATTAGAATTCTCAAAAATGAATTAAAATATTATCAGTCTTACAAAATCTCACTACTATTAGTAAAAGACTAATAATAAATAGCGGGTATTGTACTATTAAGATAAGTATAGGTCTACCAGACCTTCGGGGGTTTTTACAAAAATACTTTTGTTGGCGCGATCTACTTTGGTAATGATATCATCGCTTACGGGAATAAGCAGTTGCTTATCCTCTTTTTGTACTTCAAACAATGCTTGTGCCGTAGTATCATTTACGCTTTGCACAATACCAATATCTCCATGAACAGCGTCTATCATAGTAAAACCTACTATTTCATGATAATAAAATTTATTACCGGTAAGTTTTGGCAACATAGTAAGAGGCAAATAGAGTCCAGATTTCATAATGCGATCTGCATCAGATTCTGATTTCACTTCTTCAAAATCTATACGAAGTAAGTTTGATTTATGGAGGCGGCATCTTTTAATAAAAAATGGAACCAGATTGTTTCCTAAAGAAACGAATACTGATTCCATGTTTTCGTAAATCTCGGGATCATCGGTATCTAGTTTTACTAGCACCTCCCCTTTGAAACTATATTTTGAAACGATATTACCTAGGTAGAAACAATCTTCCTTGCGCATCGTCTCTTAAAAATTATGCTTTATCTTCTTCAGCAGCAGGAGCTTCTGGAGTTTCAACAGCTTGTTCTGGCTCACCAGCAGCTTCAACAGCTTCTACTTCAGCTTCAGCGTTTTCACCTTCAGCAACTTCTGGTAAAGCAGCAGCGGCAGCATCAGCGGCACGCTTGTCGTTTACTTCTTTTTCTGCTTTCAATGCAGCAGCTCTAGCATCAGCTTTCACTTTATCTAAACCACCAACTTTATCAGCAATTGCTTGCTCTTTTTCAGCTAACCAAGTGTTGAACTTTTCTTCTGCTTGCTCTTCTGTTAATGCTCCTTTACGAACACCACCTAATAAGTGATGCTTTAAAAGTACACCTCTATAAGAAAGAATAGCTTTTGCTGTATCTGTAGGTTGTGCACCGTTTTGCAACCATTTTACTGAACTATCAACATTAAGTTCAATTGTTGCAGGGTTGGTATTAGGATTGTAGATACCTAATTTCTCTAAGAATTTACCATCTCTTTTAGCTCTTGCATCTGCAGCAACTACCCAATAGAATGGTTTTCCTTTTTTACCGTGTCTTTGTAATCTAATTTTTACTGGCATATCACATTAATTTGTAGGGTGCCCGACCCTTGATTATTAATTCTATTTTTTTAACTCGTTCGCCATCAACCAGCAAAGCTAATCTCAAAGCGGGTGCAAATATAATTGATTTTAACGAACTGACAATTAACAATTGCAGTTATTTAAACAGTGATTACTGAAAAATATTTCATTTAAAATTTACAAGAAACTTAAAACTCATAAAACATCAATAAATGCTATCGGTTCTAGACTAATACATGAAATTACAAGAAGGTGAATTTCAATGAAATAATCATCAAAAAAAACCCAATAAATTCATTCGTTAATAACTCTTAGCAACTCTGCTTCATCAAACAAGTCCTTTTTAGTAATTTTATAGGCACTTTTTAGGTCAATCATCTGACCGCGTTGAACACTCAGAAAATTCGCTATGTACCTCATATTTGATACCGAAACTACCGGTCTTCCAAAAAACTGGAATGCACCTATTACGGACACCGACAACTGGCCACGTTGTATACAGATTGCATGGCAGTTGCATGATGAAATGGGTAATTGTATTGAACATCAAGATTATTTGGTGCGCCCTGACGGATTCAATATTCCTTATGATGCAGAGCAAATTCACGGAATTTCTACTGAACTAGCAGAGCAAAAAGGTATTTCTTTATCTGAAGTATTAGAGAAGTTCAACATTGCCATGTCCAAAACAAAATTTATAGTCGGGCAAAATGTAGGGTTCGACCTTAACATTATGGGGGCTGAATTTCACCGGTTAGGTGTTGAAAACCCATTACAAGAATTACCAATTTTAGATACCTGTACCGAACATACGGCCCAACTTTGCCAAATTCCCGGTGGTAGAGGTGGTAAATTTAAACTTCCTACGCTAACAGAATTACACCAATTTTTATTTGGCGAACCGTTCGGTGAAGCGCATAATGCGACTGCCGATGTTGAGGCAACTACACGTTGTTTTCTTGAACTTATCCGTAAGCAGCAATACACCATTGAACAATTAGATGTTCAACCAGATTATTTTAAGAATTTCTCTGAAGCGAATCCGAAAGAGATCGAGCTTATTGGTTTAAAGCACATAAACCTTAAAAAAGCATCGAAAAAAATTGCCGATGCACTTTGGGCAAAAGATACTGGCGGAGTTTCTCAAGAAGAAATTCAAGAGAACTTAGCTACGCTAGAGACCGCTAATTTTGCACATCTACACAATCACACTCAATTCTCTATATTACAGTCCACCACAAGTATTCCAGATTTAATCGCCAATACCGCTAAAGCTAAAATGCCTGCGGTTGCAATGACGGATCATGCGAATATGATGGGTGCCTTTCACTTTGTAAACGGTGTCATTAATCATAATAAAGGTGTTGTTTCTAGAAATGAAGCAAATCTTAAAAGATATGAAGCTACCCAGAATGGAACTTTAGAAGAAGGTCAAGAACCTTTAAACGAATTACCAGAGCCAGAAATAGAGATTACACCTATTATTGGTTGTGAATTTCAAGTTTGTGAAGACCACACCAATAAATCACAAAAAGACAATGGGTATCAAATAGTAATGCTTGCCAAGAGTAAAAAAGGGTACTTAAACTTGGCTAAAATGTCTTCTATCGCCTTTGTCAGCGGAAAATACTACGTTCCCCGAATAGATAAAAAAGTTGTTGAGCAATACAAAGAAGATGTAATGGTGCTTACCGGTAACTTATACGGTGAAGTACCTAGCAAAGTTTTAAATGTTGGTGAAAACCAAGCTGAAGAAGCGCTAATTTGGTGGAAAGAAACTTTTGGTGATGATTTATATATTGAAATCATGCGCCACGGTCAAGAAGATGAAGACCGTGTGAACCAAGTATTGATTCAATTTGCAAAAAAACACGATGTAAAATTAGTCGCTACAAACAATACCTACTACACAGCTAAAGAAAATGCCCATGCTCATGACATCCTTTTATGTGTAAAGGATGGAGAAAAACAAGCTACACCTATAGGTCGTGGTCGTGGATATCGTTACGGTTTACCAAATCAGGAATACTACTTTAAATCATCGGAAGAGATGAAGGAGCTATTCAAGGATATTCCTGAAGCAATCATCAATATTCAAGAAATTGTAGATAAGGTTGAAACTTTTACATTAGCACGTGATGTATTATTACCTGCCTTTGACATTCCTGAAGAATTTCAATTTGAAGAAGACAAACTAGATAACGGTAAACGTGGGGAAAACAAATTTCTACGTCACATCACCTATGAAGGTGCCAAAAAAAGATACGGGGAAATAACACCTGCTATTGATGAACGACTAGACTTTGAGCTTAAAGTTATTGAGAAAACCGGTTACCCTGGTTATTTCTTGATTGTGGAAGATTTCATAAGGGCCGCAAGAGCTATGGATGTATCTGTAGGTCCTGGGCGTGGATCTGCAGCAGGTTCCGCTGTTGCTTATTGTTTATGGATCACGAATTTAGACCCAATTAAGTACGATTTACTTTTTGAGCGTTTCCTAAATCCGGATCGTGTAAGTATGCCCGATATTGATATTGACTTTGATGATGAAGGACGTGGTCGTGTGATGGATTATGTAATTGACAAATATGGTTCAAATCAAGTAGCACAGATTATCACTTACGGTACCATGGCTGCCAAATCTGCAATTAGAGATACGGCTCGTGCTTTAGATTTGCCTTTGCAAGATTCTGACCGCATGGCGAAGTTGATACCCGATATGTCTAAGCTAAAAAAGATTATTGGGGTTGATGAAAAAATCTTAAAGGCAAAATTTAGGGCAGAAGATTTAGTTAAGATAAATGAACTTTTGGCGATTTCTGAAGGTGACGGACTGGAATCTGAAACTTTAAACCAAGCATATATTCTAGAAGGCTCTGTACGTAACACAGGTATACACGCTTGTGGTGTAATTATCACCCCAGATGATATTACTAAGTTCGTTCCGGTAGCTTTGGCGAAAGACTCCGAAATGTATTGCACCCAGTTTGATAACTCGGTCGTAGAAGATGCGGGGTTATTGAAGATGGATTTCTTGGGATTGAAGACGCTAACCTTAATCAAGGATACCGTTAAAATTGTAAAAGCCAAACATGGTGTTGAATTAGATCCAGAGAATTTTCCATTAGATGATGTAAAAACATACGAGCTCTTTCAAAGAGGAGAAACAGTTGGTGTATTCCAATATGAATCTCCCGGAATGCAGAAACACATGAGATCCCTTAAACCTACTGTTTTTGCAGATCTTATTGCAATGAACGCATTATACCGTCCTGGTCCAATGGAGTACATACCAAGTTTCATTGCCCGTAAACATGGTACTGAAGAAATTGTTTATGACCTTGATGCTTGTGAAGAATATTTAGCAGAGACCTATGGTATCACCGTATACCAAGAGCAAGTGATGTTGCTTTCGCAAAAATTGGCTGACTTTACAAAAGGTGAAGCCGATGTCTTGCGTAAGGCAATGGGTAAAAAGCAAAAGCATGTTCTAGATAAAATGAAGCCTAAGTTTATTGAACAAGCTTCTGCAAAAGGCCATGCAGCCGATAAATTAGAAAAAATTTGGAAAGATTGGGAAGCATTTGCAGCCTATGCCTTTAACAAATCTCACTCTACATGCTATGCTTGGATCGCATACCAAACTGCTTATTGCAAGGCCCACTACCCTGCCGAATATATGGCTGCGGTACTGAGTAATAATATGAATGACATTAAACAAGTTACGTTCTTCATGGAAGAATGTAAACGTATGGGATTGGATGTATTAGGTCCAGATGTCAATGAATCGTATTACAAATTTGCGGTAAATGATGCCGGTGCTGTTCGTTTTGGAATGGGCGCAGTAAAAGGTGTTGGTCGAGGTGCCGTAGAGACTATTGTAGAAAATAGAAAAGAAGAAGGAACGTATAAATCTGTGTTCGATTTTGCTAAACGAATTGATTTACGTGCCGCCAATAAGAAAGCATTTGAAAGTTTAGCAGTTGCCGGTGGATTTGATTCTTTTGGAGACACTCACAGAGCACAATATTTTCATGATGAGGGAGATGGGGTCACATTTTTAGAAAAAACTATTAAGTATGGTGCCAAATTTCAAGAGAGCGAAAACTCTAGTCAAGTAAGTTTATTTGGTGATGCCAGCGAAGTACAAATACCAGAACCTGTAGTACCACCATGTGAAGAATGGGGTACGATGGAAAAACTGAGAAGGGAGAAAGAAGTTGTTGGTATTTACATCTCCGGTCACCCATTAGATGATTTTAAAACCGAAGTAAAAGCATTTTGTAATGCAAACATAGCTTGTGTGCATGATTTACCTACTTATGTAAACCGAGAACTTACGTTCGCCGCGGTAATCACAGACGTGCAACATAGGGTTTCCAAAAACGGAAAAGGTTGGGCAGCTTTCACCATGGAAGATTATACGGATTCTTATGAGTTTAGAATATTTGGGGAGGAGTATCTTAAATTTAGGCACTTCTTAATGATCAATTCCTTCGCCTACGTGAAGTTATTTGTTCGTGATGGGTGGATGAATAAGGATACTGGCAAAAAAGGGGACCCAAGAATGCAATTTAATAGCTTCATGCTATTACAGGAAGTAATGGAAACCTACGCTAAAAAGCTTACCATAAAACTGAACATTGCCGATCTGAAAGAAGAAAAAGTAAGAGCTTTAAAAGACACATTCACCAATCATAAAGGAGAGCACGCTATCAATTTTATTGTTTATGAGATGGAAGAAAAAATAAAAGTGAATTTAAATAGTAGGAAACAAAAAGTGCATATTTCAAGTGAGTTATTACAACTTTTAGAAAAACAAGACGTTCACTTTAAGCTGAATTAGACATACCTCTTGTGGTATTTTTACATGATTTTAATGAAAAATCAATGAAATCTTGACACACTTATAACTTTCATGTAGCAGCAAAAAGTAAGAAAATAACGATAAAGATTAATAAATTAGCTTGATACCGTTATAGGTAAAACGAATTGTAAGCCCGTAAGGAAACAGAAGAATAATTGACTAAATTTGCATAATCAATAAAAGTAAATAAGATGGCATTAGAAATAACAGATGCTACTTTTGACGAGGTAGTTTTAAAAAGCGATAAACCAGTAGTAGTAGATTTTTGGGCAGCATGGTGCGGTCCTTGTCGTATGGTAGGTCCTATCATTGACGAAGTTAGTACTGAATATGACGGCAAAGCTGTTGTTGGTAAAGTTGATGTAGATGCAAATCAAGAATTTGCTGCTAAATACGGGGTACGTAACATACCTACCGTATTAGTATTCAAAGATGGCGAAATTGTAAGCAGACAAGTAGGTGTTTCACCTAAGAAAGTTTACACAGATGCTATTGATGCAGCTTTGTAAGCACTACTAAGTATAATATTATAAATAAAAAGAGCTGGCATATGTCAGCTCTTTTTATTTGGGTCAATTTTATTTAGACCTATCCTTATAGTTGATTTGTCTTTACTATCTTTAATATTGTGAATCTACAATCAGAATTAAACAAGTCTACCCTATTTTCAAATCTAGAGCTACTTGCCAACCAAGTAGTAGAAGGTTTTATCAGTGGCATACACCGAAGTCCCTTTCATGGTTTCTCTGCGGAATTTGCGGAACACAAAATCTATAACAATGGCGAAAGCACCAAACATATAGATTGGAAACTTTTTGCCAAAACAGACAAACTCTACACCAAACGTTACGAAGAAGAGACAAATTTAAGATGCCATATGATATTGGATAATTCAGCATCTATGTATTATCCGAAAATAGATAATTTAAGCATTGACTCTTTAAATAAAATTGGTTTTAGCGTATTAGCTATAGCCGCATTAATGAACGTGCTTAAAAGGCAGCGTGATGCAGTAGGTTTAAGTATTTACGCTGATGCATATAACTACTACGCTCCTGAAAAAGGAAGTGAACGTCATTTTCAAATGCTATTAGCACAATTGAATGAAGTGAGCCTGGCAAAAAACCCACCAAAAGAGACCAAAACATACACCTACTTACATCAAATTGCAGAGAATATTAAGCGTAGAAGTCTCATTTTTTTATTTACGGACATGTTTCAAACAGAAAAAAATGATGAAGAATTGTTCGAAGCTCTACGTCATTTAAAATATAACAAGCATGATGTGGTACTTTTTCATCCGATGGACAAGCAACGTGAATTATTTTTCGATTTTGAAAATACACCTAAAAGATTTGTTGATGTAGAAACGGGGGAGCATTTAGACCTTTATGCAGACAATATCAAGGAAGCATATAACGAACGAATTACTACGTATCTATCTGATATTAAAATGAAATGCGCTCAATATAAAATCAAATATGTTGACATAGATATACAGCGAGATTTCTCTACAGTGCTCAATACTTTTCTTGTAGAAAGAAATAAATTTCTCTAGACAGAAAAAAAAGTAAAAAAAATGTTTGCGCAATACAAATAACTACATATATTTGCACTCGCTAAACGCCACGGTCTGGTAGTTCAGTTGGTTAGAATACCTGCCTGTCACGCAGGGGGTCGCGGGTTCGAGTCCCGTCCAGACCGCAAAGCAATTATGCTAAGCCTTGTAAACACTAAGTTTACAAGGCTTTTTTCTTTTTAGGGGATGAATGAGGGGACGACTAAAATTAAAATTCTTTAATATTTTATAGAATGTCTATTTTAGGATATGATTTATTTGAAATGTATAAATGAAAGATACTTCAAATTCATTAGAGTAATTTCTCACCTATTTAATATCTTAGTCCCAACAAGTACGATATAATCATTGAACATATTCACTTGTTGCAATACATATCCAACCTATTTAACTTACCTCGTAAAAGTTTGGTTTAAAAGAAAAGATAATATTTAATCAAAACTTAAATGTCCTACTTAGAAATCATTTTAGCTATAATCTCAAGTTCTATTTTATCAGCAATATTTACTTCTATATTTAATTGGAGACTTCACAACTCTAACTATAAAAAAGATTACTATAAAAAAATTTTAGACAAACGACTTATAGCATATGAAAGTTTGAATATGTTAATAAATTATCGAATATGACCCAGATTGAAGACAACGTAATTCATGCAATTCTATTTGATGACGAACTTTTTAACAGCTATTTATATCAATTGATCAACTTATTGGACAATTCATTTTGGTTAGGAAATAAAACTGAACAAAAAGTAACTGAATTACATATTTTTCTTTTCAATAATATATCTAACTATATTAAGGAGGAATTACCCTCAGAGATGAAGAAAAAAAAATCATGAACTCGGGATTTTACATTATGAAAAAATTAGAGCATTTAAAAAGGAATTAATATCGTTAATGAATCAAGACCTTAAAGAACTACACAAGATAGATGTATTCTTTAAAAACAAAGATTTAGATGGACCAACATTTGCTGTATATGGCAAAAAAGCATAATTTAAAATCTAGATTAAAAACTTATTCAATACTTATAGAATCACTATAACCTTTGTTTTCGCTTTAAATCAAAAAAAGCAGTTAACCTTAACATAATTCACAAACAAAAAGTTTGATTACCTCTGTATTATGTTTTGCTAAACCGAGGAAACTATATAAAACATATGACCAATAGAAAAATCAGCTTTGAAGTAATTTGCTGTAAATGCAGAAACTGTTCAACCAATCATTTTCCCTTAACCGCACCTGATGAAGCATATATTGGAATTAACACTTTTAAAGAAGTTTTGATTAATGAGGAAATAGTATGTAGTTATTGCTCAGAGAAAGGCTCTGCTGTAGATGATACGAAATTTGAATTAATTAGAACAACAGGTCTAGACGATAACCTTATTCAAAATCACTCTACTCTAGATAAATTAATCTGGTTTCAAGGTTTAGAATTCATTATTAAACATTACTTAAATGAAATATTTAATCCTAATAAAAACAAGAATATTGCAATAGAAAACGACCTTTATCAATGTAGGTTTATATTAAAAAGACAATGTGATTTAAAACCTACACTTAACCAGCCAGCTGAAAATTATGAATATTATAAAATAATAGCGATTGTTTTAAAAAGTGGAGAAAACAAAACGGTTGAAGGCGATTTTTACTTTATGCATAAGAACAAAATCCAAAATAATTTAGAAGGTATAGTTATTATAAATCCACACAAATACCATGCTCATGAAATAATTAATGCTATCCCAAACAGCTTCTTGTCTCTCATTGAATTAAAAGATTAAATCTATGAAAGAATAAATAGTTAAATCAACATTTGACTGCAATAGCGAGCTTGAATTAAACATAAAATGTATGGATTCAAATTAAGCTAAGTAAAAAGCTATTGTCGAGTGCACGAACAAAATAACATTTAGCATCGAAAGTCCTAATCTAAAATTCATTCAAATTAAATGAAATTCAACAGTAATCTACTTACCACGAAAGAGCAAGAAACTTTGAATTACAATTCCTCGTTTAAAGGGTGTTACAATACTATGCAATTTGTTATTAGACTAAGAGATGACATTAGATCTCAACTCAATTCAAAAGTAGAAATAACTCCAGAGAAGTTACAAGCCTTTTCGACATATCTACACGAGAATATCCATTGGTGGCAACACATTGGTTCTAATTTCGGTTTTCTTTTAAGCACTTCATACCCAGCTAACGCTATTAGTTCGTTTGGTCATTTAAAAAAATTAGTAGAAAAAGAAATAAAATACAAGTCACTACTTAAATATGATGAGGAATATTATAAAAAAAATGGCAAATCTGACATCCCAGAACTTAACATTCTAACTAACAATTTTTATGATTTAGAATATGCGAAATTGTTCAGCCTAGATAATAAAAATATTCATCAAATTATTAAAGACAAAAGATTCTTCCTCAATGTTGGTCATTCCTACATGATACTTTGGACTAATTCAATCTTTATATACTCACAAACTTTGGATCAAGATTTTGATTTTCTACCAAAAATGAACGACTGGATTCCAAATTTCGAGAAACTAAAACAAGAAAAAGTTAACGGTTTTCATACCGAATCAGATTATGCAATTTCCTCATTAGGAATAAAAGCAATTTATGAAGGTCAAGCTATTTTTAACCAAATATTGTACCTTAAAAATGTCTTTAAAGAAAATAAAATCATTTTCAAAGATTTTATAGAAAATGGGATGTTGTATGGAATCTATATCGAAGCGTTTGATATATTTTTGAAGATTTTAGAAGAGGAGAGACCATTTTTTTTGGAAGACCCACTTATTGGTCTTTTTCTACTTGTGTGTGATATTTCCATTAATCCAAACAATGGTTTCCCTTTAGACATATATGACTATAAAAATTTTATAAATAAAAATGACCCAGGCATACGATTTATAGGGATTGCTAAAGCAATAAATAAAAATAAAGATTATTACTTAACCAAGTGCACTGATTTATCTAAGCAAACATACATTGACCTTAGCAAATTACTGAATAAAAAAATTGGGTGTAAATGCAGTTATTCTTCTATTAAAGATGTTCTCAACTGGAAAGAAAACGAATCCATTATTAAATTGCTTGAGGAAGAATCGAATTACTTATATGAAAATGTAAACATGCCGTTTAGGTTATTTTTTTCAAAATATTTAAGATTTCAAGAAGACAAATATGAAAACCCACATTATTTCTGCTGGATTGGACATCATATTCCCAATGCCAAATCCAATGAGGTTATTCAGTTATTTGAAAAACATAAAGCATTATTTATTGATTCAGAGGACGGTGAAATTAAACCAGTAATTCAAAAAAATGTTGATAAAGAAACGTTATACAAAACATTTAACAATTTCTATCAACACACAATATTATACGAACTTATCTTAAAATGGATTTCAGAAGATGGGGATTTCAAACTTGATTATAAGTGGCTCTTTAATAAAAGAAATGATGAAAACGCACCTATTATAAGAGAAACTTTTAAGTACCATTTTGGAGTAGATATTGACGAAATTAAATCTATAAAAAACACTCCTTTTTAAAAATATCAACGGATTTAAAAATTGTTCAAAAATATAAATCGAGATTAATTATAAAGAAGAAATAATATTAAATAAAAGATTCAATTTATACAAATTCGCAATTTCATAAAAAACATTCAGACATAATAAAAGAGCCTATAAAAAATTACAGGCTCTTTTATTAATTAATCACTTATATAATCAATTAGCAGATTTGCGATTGGTCTTTTCAAGTATTTGTATAGATTATCTCTATACTCTTCCAAATAGATTTTATTATTAAGTACTAACATTTGACAACAGGGCATTCCGGCATATGTAGTTATTATATACATAGAATAATTGTTGAAATCATAAGTCACAATATCATATTGATTGTGGAGAAATTCCGTTACATCACCACAGCGTGATTCTGGCAGTTTAATGTTTTGGTAAATACTTGATTTATCAAGTGTTAATAATATCGCGTCGTTAATTTGATGGTCGTATTTATAATTTGGATTTATCATAATTTCTATTTTACTGCTTTATTCTTATCGTCTAATCTTTTATAAAGTGGTAATGTCCTCCTGTTTAAGTCTATACTTTTTACCTCTAAAAAAGTACGTTCCATTGTGTCTTTGACCTTGAAAGTACCTCTTATGGCATTTAATCTTTCAAACTGTTCTACATACTCAACTGTAGTATAAAAATCAGTATACAGCCTTGAAATACGTTTAGAGCAATTCCATACCTGACACTTAAATTTTGCATTGTTCTTGGTCACATACTTTGTAACATAAGAAGCAATAGATTTAATATTACTAGAATTCAATTGCTTTACATCAAAGGCACTAGAAGGTCGAAATTTTTCATTTCTAGGTTTGACACCGTTTTTAATTTGTAAATCAATCCAATAGTTCCACCACTTTTGAATTTTCCAATATTTATTGGTGATAATATGAAAATGGACGTTCCCCTTAAACTGGTCATTCTTGGTTTGCCTTTCAGCAACCCACACATATTGAAAATCGTTATTTCGCTTTTTGGCATTATCTAAGAATTTGCGAAGAATAATAATTGCCTTCTCATCATCTACCTTGTTCAAAAAGGTAAGGGTGACGAAACTTAAACGCTTATAACAACGAGCAAAACAAGTAATCTTCTTTCTTATTTTTTGCTTTGAACGTCTGGAAAGTGTTCTAGGTTTTGGAGTATTTGACTTCTTATTGGTACTTTTTGATTTTGGCTTTTCCTCTTCGGGTTCTTTCTCTTTTTTCTTACGCTGTAAAGAAGAACCTGAAAATTCATCCTTGGGAATAACCCCATACATGCGTGTTGAAAAGGCAACGCTAATGCCGTATGAATTTTTGACTATCATTTTAAAATTTTAAAGGTTGTTTTTAATCTCTGGAATCTGAATCGTTGTACATTTATTAAAACCATTAAAAGGTGATTTTTAAAGGTTAAAAAAAAGAAACGCAAAGATTTTAAAGGTTAAAAAAAAGACTGTTATTCTGTGATGAATGGCGGAACGAAACTATCTCGGTGAAATCTTCGCATGTAAGTTCCCGCACGACGATTATAAACGTTCATGTACTTCCAAGTAGGATGCTTCTTTTTTAAGAACATTGAAAAGCCATTAAGCTTATGAACATATTGCCATTTTTTAGGCTTTGTTCCTTCTTCAAAAAACACAATAACGGAGTAATCATTTTTCTGTTTTAACATGACAGCCCCCTTCCGTTTGAAGTTTGTATAGATTTTAGGGCTTGGGTAACTTCATCAAGTTTGTACAGAATTCTATTACCAATGCGATGTGCTTTGACAATTCCAGTTTTCGTCCAGTCGTGAAGTGTCGGCAAAGAGATACAGAGAAGTTCAGCAGTATCTTTTCTTGATAGGAGTTTTAAACTTTCCTTTTCAGGTTGGTTTAAATTTTTCAGTTTGTTTTCTAAAGCTTCTTCAACTACTTTTTTAATGTCAGAAAGCTCTAATGTACTTAGCATAACTTTTGTCATAAGTGATAACCTAGAACAAAAAGGGTGTGTAAGTGCTCTTAATAAAGCCATTTACAATGCCAAGAACATTGACCGGCTTATTCATCACTCCGACAGGGGTATTCAATATTGCAGTAATGTGTATACTAAAGTATTGAAAAGAAAGAAAATTAAAATCAGTATGACTGAAGAAAAACATTGCTATGAAAACGCCCTAGCCGAAAGGGTAAACGGTATTCTAAAAGATGAATTTTATCTAGACCAAACCTTTACCAGCGTGGTACATGCTAAAAAAGCAGCCAAAAATGCAATCAAACTATACAACTCTAAAAGATTGCATTTATCTTTAGATTATAAAACACCTAATTACGTGCATCAATATGCCGCTTAAAGCTAATATTAATCTGTAGCCGTATTTTAGGACGTGACAATTGAAATTAGATTAAATGCTTTGGGAGACCTATTCAAAATAGGGTCATTAACAGTATCTTGGTTTTCATTATTTGTTTCATCCTCCTCGTTTTCAGTACTTCGGTCTTGGCCCGAGCTTACAACGTCATCCATTATATTGACGGAATCGTCCGATTTACATGAATGGATTATGATAGACCAAAACAACAAATATTTTATAATTTTCATTCGATAAGATTTGATAAACAATCTTACTAGAATGTTAAAAAAAATACTCCCAAAATAACCAGTAAACCGACATAATAAACTTTTCTATGTTCCTTAATTATCAGCTTATCTAAAGCTTACCTAAATCAACTTTAAAGCATAAATCTTTAGGATATTTATTTACAATTAAATAAATAGCATTTGAAAATTTTAGAGCGGTCGATTTTTCAGGTGCTCTACCGTAATCTTGAAAATAAAACTCATTAATATCTTCTAGTTCTAACCAGTCATCTATGTTAGGTACGTATTTAAAGACATCATCTAAAGAACTTAACCATCCACCAAAAATCACATAGCCGTTACCATTATACTCAAATGAGGCTGAATTTTTTCTTATATCTGGGAAGTTATCAATTCGAATCCATTCATTAGCTACGGGAGAAAATTTCCAAAAATCATAATGACCGGTTGAAGTAGCCCCGTTACCAACATAACCTTTATTATTTATAACAAAGACTGAACTATCTCGTCGATTTAAGTTACCAGGAAAATCTGCAACTCGAATCCATATATCCGTCTGATCATTATAAGTCCAAAAATGAGAAAAAGCCTCGTAATCACCATAAGGATTAGAACCATAATAATTACCAAGTCCCATATAAATTAAACCATCTATAGTAAATATAGCAGGCCCTGTTCTAAGTGTATCCGGATAATTAGCTCTTTCAACCAACATTTTAGTATCCATTAATAATTCATAAAAATTATGCTCTTCTTCTTCGCCAAAATAGAAAAACACTCGATTTGAGTCTTTATTAAATAAAATGGAGTATGGTTCGTCTCGCATACTTGTTCTAGGGTAGTTTATATTAAAAGAAGACAACAAATTTAAATCTGAATCCATAGTCTTGACAAGAAATCTTGAGTTCGTATCATCTTCAGTAAAAACGTATGCAGTATTATTATTATCAATAAAGTGTGAAAAATAACTATCAGGAAGTTCTTTATACAATAACCAAGTGTCAATGAACTCTAGGTCCTCTTCAAATTGATAGACTTGGTCCATAACTTTAATTTGAAGGATAGGGTTTTTATCATCATAAGGACCAATTGGCACTCTAACCATGAGTTTTGTTTTAGTAGCTTCTAATATTCTGGCCTCATGACCATCGAATAAAACAATATTATCTTCAATATTTGGACTAAACTCGTCACCCATAATCTCAATGGTTTCAAAAGAACGAAAACTTAAAGGAGTTTCATTTATGATGGGAGATTTGATAGTAAATGATATTTCAGAAGCAACATTTTGCAATTGTGAATTAAGGATGAAAGAATTATTGGAAAAAGATAAAGGCTGCGGTAATACAAATGTTATTGAATCTCTCGAAGAGAATAAAATTTCTGCTTGCCTTTCTTCTATTATAACCGAGTTTCTTTGGTTTTGGAAATCAAAGTGTTTACCATAAACAGTTAATGTGTCACCTATTGAGACTAAGGTATTTGAAATACTCTCGATAGCTGGCCTATACAATGAGAAATTATCAAAATTAGTAGACTTATTAAAGAGTTCCACTGAAACATTTGGGTCAAATATTTTCAAGGTTTCGGGAACTATGCACTTAATTATGGTGTCTGATGATTCCAGTACCACACTCTGTTCTTCATCAAATAAAACCTTTATTCTATTAGAAAGAGCCGAAAAGTTTACCCCTCTGATTTCTAAAGTATCACCGATATGTGCTTGCGAAATAGCTCTTATTTCTGGAGTTTTACTGCCTGTTGAAACAAAAGATTCTGCTTTTGTATAAGCATACTTTTCGGCTTGTTTAATGTATGCAACAGCATAGTATTCTTTATTAAAATCTAAATCGTTTTCAACGTTTTGAGTGAACATATTGGTATCCAACCCATCAGATTCGATTATTCGAGAATTTTCAAAAGTAAGATTTTCAAATTGGGAGATTAAAAAGCCATATTCAGTAATTTTGGTGGCATCCAATTCGTCTGCAGAAGCCTCTAGTAGTATACCTCCCTCATCAAAGACTTCTAATTCCAATTCAAAATTCAGAACTTTTAGGGGCTCGCTTATTTCTTGGTCGGGTTCTGTCTGAACTACTTCTTCATTAGAATCGTCATCAGTACATGAAAAAAGAAGAAATGAGCAAATAAAAAGGATGAAATATTGTTTCACTTTAATTGGTAAAGTTTGAAATTTCAGTTCGTAAAATAATATGATCATAATTGAAAAAATCAGTATAATCCGGAGTATAACTATTTTGTGACCCAACAAGATAAACGTATCCATCATGGACAAACATGGTTTCTCTATACAGATTATACCCTTCCACTTTAAGCGCCTCCCTCCTTGACCATATATCATTTGTTATATCATACTCATAAAACAATCTATCCAAATAATGGTAGAAGAAACCTTTATCCCCAATCTGTGTAAACACTGTTTGACTAATTGGATTGTTTAAATCAGCCTTCCGTACCCAGGTTTCATCAGGCGTAAACTCCCAGGTTTCATAAGCCTTATCTCCATTACAGATATAAATCTTACCATTATTTTCAAAATAATTCGAATAAGATGAATATTGATATTGTCCTGGCACATCAGGTATTTCAGAAATATTCGTCCAAGAGTCCATCACTTCTGAATACTTCCAAAATTTTCTATTTTTAAAAACTGAAGTACCAGAAAATTTATTTGCATACCCACCACCAAAATAAAAACTATCATTTTGATAAAATCCTATAACATCTCCTAAATATGAGTCATAATCGAAATCTTCAAGTTTCAATAACTCTCCATTTAAAAAATTATATTTGTAAAAATTATCAAACTCTCTATTGACATATAAATACAGCTCTCCATTAGCTTTCGGAAATATTTGGATTTGCTCGGGTCTCCCGGCAACGGAAAGAGGAATATCAATTTGTTTCTCCCAAGTGTTATTTTCAGGTGTATATTTATAAAGACGGTAGTTATTTGGTGTAGAATTCACAACCTTATCATCATAGTCATAAACACTAAAGTAATATGCATTATCGTGGTAGAAACTTTCGTTAGAGATTTGCGCAAGACCTGCAGTTCTAGAGATTTCACCGTTTCTCTTGTATCCGTATAAATACCAGATGTTCTTTAAATATAGGCCTAAATCTTGGGTCACCTCTTTATCGACGACTTTAACTGTTACAACATCAATATCTCGATCTTCATAAGGTCCCAATGGAACTTTTACAATTATAGAATCCCCATAAACTTGTTCGATTTCTGCTCGTTTTTCACCAATATATACTTCATGTAAATAATCTTTGAATTCAAAAAAATTAGAACCGTAAATAGTTATACTTTCTCCAATCAACAGACTATCCTTAGAAACTCCTGAAATAACTGGATCTTGTATGATAACAGCTTTCTCTTTTGATAATTCTCGCAATTGAGCTTTAAGTAGCAAGTTATTCTCATGTTTGTTTACGTTGTACGGTAGAATAAACCGAATAGAATCTTTGTTATGATCTAACACACTAATTCTATTATTGTTAAGTTCAATAATTCCGTCTCTTGCCTCTGGTTGATTGGTTAGGTGTTTTCCATAAACTACTACGGTGTCCTTAAGTCCAAAGTTACTCGGTATTGAATCAATTTCCGGAAGATATAGTTGAAAGGCGTTTTTATAATCGATTATCGTATCACGATTGTCTATTTTGATATTTAGGCTATCTGGCTCAAAGCCAAAATAGGGTAGTTCAAATTGAATTATACTGTCATTGTTGAAAAGAATTTTCAATTGTTTATAGCCTAAAGTTAAGCGCACATCTCTGCTAAAGTTTTTACCCTTTAAATTTAAAGTATCTCCTAAATCTGCAAGTTGTGGAAAAACAGAGTTTATGGTTAAAGAGTCGTTTTGACTCTCAGTTAGTTCCTGTTCTTTAGGTTCTTCGGCGATTATTGGGTTGTCTGGCTCTGAAATAATTTCTTCAGGCTCACTACAGGATAAAAAAGTAAGTATTAAGAGAACAATTAGCTGAAATTTCATGGCAATAATTTTCATTTAAACAATTCAAAAATCATATTTAGTTTGAACGTTTGCAAGATTAATCGTTAAAAACCCAGAATAAGCTTTTAAAGCAAAATGGTTTCCCGATAAAATTGTAGGGTAATAAAAGTTTCGTATTGTGAAGTTAAAACTATAATGAAAATCTAATATTTGTAGGTCTTTAATATTAGTTCTTGAAAAAATAAACCAATTCCATTCTAGATCACCAAATAAATGATAAGTCTTTTAAGCAATTGTGAGGCTTATTTTTTTAACAGGTACAACAATTCTAAAAGCCCAATTTTCTTTTCATTAATTTTAGTTCAAGCTATAACTTCTTTAAGGTTGAACTTAATAGATAAAATAATAGATTGGCTCGACGCTTTTGGTAAATTCAAGAAGCGAATCAATACATGGTACTACCTTAAAGACACCCAGATAGCTTTTGCTATTATCTTATTCCTAATTATCATCTTCACAGTATTTTATGCAATGTCCAAATCCAATTTTAATTGGTATTTGTCCCGTCCAGACCGCTAAAAGCCCTCAAGAAATTGAGAGCTTTTTTCGTTTATAAACTGTTTTATGACCAACCACTACGTTTACATTATTTATTCTATTTCGCATGATGTCTACTACAAAGGATATTCTACAAACTACATATTGAGATTAGAACAACATAATAAAGGCTAAACCACTTATACCAAAAACAAAAGACCGTGGAAACTGGTTTATGCAGAAGAATTAGATCCTAATAAAGAAGCGCTTATAAAAGAGAATATGTTAAAAAACAACATAAACAATATTTACTGTGGCTTTTCAAGCAAAAACCTATCCTTATAAAATAGCTTAGAATACATATCTCAGCTCAGCCGAGAGGGTCGAGGGTTCGAGTTCCTACATGTCATGACTCTACCGAGATCCAAAACTAAAAAAGCCCTCAAGAAATTGAGAGCTTTTTGCGTATATAAATAATTTTAGCTTTGCTTAAAGTAATATTGGATGAGTAACTTAAAAGATTTAAATCAATTTCCTCTTGGTTCTTAGCATTCTCTCATTCATTATTTGAGCATATAGAATTTGGTTTTCTTCAATTTGTCTTTCTCGATCAGAAACCTCAAATACAGATTCGTCACTTATACGAGCACTAGAAAATTCTTCATCTTTTTGACTGTCGATAGTTAAATCGTTCAACAATAGATTTAACTCGTTAGAAACTTCAGTTTCAGATAGTGTTACAGTATTTTCTTTAAAGACCACAGATTTGAATAGGCTTAAAAATGTCATAAGTATTGATTTGGGGTTTAGTATAAAACGACACCAATACTAAAATAGTATATTTTAAAGTAATCTTTTTCTTACATATTGTATTTATGCTTAAATATTCTGTACTAACTTTAAAAAACTATAATTAACTCATTAACCTTTAACAATACCTGTATGAATGCAAAATTCTTATTTTAGAGCTTCTAAAATACTACAACAGCAAAAAAATAGTTACCATATTAGAGAATCCCTTATCTATATTTATGTTGAAAAACTGGTATGTACTTTATGTAAAACCTAAGAATGAAAAAAAGGTAGCAGAAAGACTATTGAGTCATAAAATTGAAGTCTACTGCCCGATGGTTAAGGAGGTTAAACAATGGAGTGACCGAAAAAAAACTATTGAAGCTCCCTTATTCAAATCCTATGTATTTGTACAAATCGCAGAATTAGATCGAAAGAAAGTATTTGAAGTACCCGGTGTTGTACGATACTTGTACTGGCTTGGCAAACCTGCCGTTGTGCGAGATATAGAGATGGAGACACTAAAAAAGTGGTTATCTAATGATACGGTAGAAAACTACAGTCTATGCAAATTAGAATCAGGAGACAAAGTTGCCATTAAATATGGGGCGTTAAAAGACCAAAAAGCCGAAGTCATAGAAGTAGGTAAAAAACGCGTAAGACTGGTTCTTGAAGGTATGGGTATTGTTCTTAATATGAAAATTAGAGATTTGGCATAAGTTTTCATCTCCACGTATAGTTATGACACCTTTTTAAAACCATTCATATTATTTCAAAATATTTTACTTTTTATCCTTTGTTGAGAACTAAATGCATCACAGCATATCAATCTTTATCTCATCCTAATCAATTTAAAAATTACACTTAGAAAATGACAATATTAATTATCAATTTATACCAAAGTACACGTAAATAGAGATTTAAAATTTCTTTTTCATAAATCCCTATTTCGTTATCGATATTTTTTGGAATGTAACTTTATGCTACTTAAGTTTGTTCCTGCAATTTACTCCCCCGTAAAAGTTTAATGAAGTATTAGGTATACTTCGTTTTTAAAATGCACACCTAAGGTAGGTTCTAGAAAATGGGGCTTACGATGCGGAGCGCTATATCCTATTTTAAAAATTCAGATATTTTCTTAATAAAGAATCCATATCCCTTTTTCATAAAGTAGCCAATAGAATAAATTCCATATTTATATTTTAAAGCCTATTATAGTCGCAAGATTACCGTCCTTAATCAAACTTTATCCTTAGCAAATTGAAAAAGTCATTTTTTGTTATTCCACTATCGTTTTTAGCACATATTTTGATTGTTAATATAACTTTATATGCTTTAACGCCTGCAACCTATTTAAACACTTTCAGTATTATTTTTTTAAATATATCATGGTTTTTGATTACCTATAGTTTAGATTTTTATCCTACTGCAAGAAGAGAAAGTTTTGGTCAAAGCCTTAAAAATTTCTTTAAACTTTATTTACTATTTGGTTTAGTCTATTTTACATCCTTTGCATTTTTGAAACCCTACTCATATTCTTGGCAATACCTGTTCTTGGTTTATCTTGTAATCTGCTCATTACTAATGTTATTTAGAATAATTTTCTACTGGTCCAGAAATCTTGTCAGAACCAAAGAATATGTTCATACAAGAACGGTGGTTATAGGCAGAGATAAGAACCTCAAAAAAATTCGACGCATTTTTGATATCCCTAAATATGGCTACAGATATATGGGCTATTTTGATAATTCTGAATCCAATAGTCCTACATACTTAGGTACTATTGAAAACAGTTATGACTACATATTCAAGAATAATGTTGAAGAAGTATATTGTTTAGCCTCTCGCTTAAGTAAAGATGAGATTAAGCATCTTATGAATATTGCAGATAACAGCCTAAAAAAAATAAAAATAATACCCGATAATAAAGAGTTGTTTTCTAGAGCCATGTCAATAGAGTTGTACGATTCTGTACCCGTATTAAATTTAAGGGCCTCACCTTTAGACTTAGAATACTCAAACCTTCTCAAGCGAATTTTTGACATAATATTTTCTTCTTTTGCTATACTTTTTGTGCTATCTTGGTTAATTCCAGTCGTATTCATTTTAATGAAACTAGATTCAAAGGGACCGCTGTTTTTTAAACAAAAAAGACATGGTGTTAACAAGAATACCTTTTGGTGCTATAAGTTTAGATCTATGGCTAAAAATAAGGATAGCGACACGAAAATGGCTACCAAAAATGACATGCGTATTACCAAACTAGGTAGAATATTACGAAAGACTAGTATTGATGAATTACCACAATTCTTTAATGTATTAAAGGGTGATATGAGTATTGTAGGCCCAAGACCACATATGGAATTACATACCAGGCAATATGAAACTTCCGTAGAAAAATATCTGGTACGTCATTTTTTAAAACCTGGTATTACCGGATTAGCACAAGTTAAAGGATATAGAGGTGAAATTATACATAAATCTGATATTATAAATAGGGTTCGTTATGACATATTTTATATGGAAAAATGGTCTATACTATTAGATATTCAAATAATTATACGCACCGTTACCAATATCTTTGTTGCTGATAAGAATGCGTATTAAAATTGCTCAAAACTTCACTACATTTATTATCAACAAAATAACAAATGCATAAGAACTTGTTTGTGCATTATACCAAGGCAAATTCTAAGTTTGCATTAAAAAGACATATCCATAAAGATGAATGATATCAATTTTGATTTAAAAACTTCTGAGAATAAAAATTTAGGTCAAGTTTTTAAGTCCTATTTCAAACACTGGCTGCTTATTACAATTTCAATTATCATTTGTTTAGCACTTGTTTTTCTATACTTAAGATATAAAGCAGTAAACCAATATGAAATTAACAGTACCATTTTCCTAAAAAACAGCAGTGCTGGAAAAAATACTGGAGATATTGAAGGTTTTCGAGATTTTGGCTTAATTAAAACTTCACAAAGTTTAGAAGATGAAATTGGCATTATCACATCTTCTGGTATCATGGAGGAAGTAATCACAGATAATTTTTTCAACATTAAATTTTATCATAAAGGGAGCATAAAGGATGTAGAAATTTATGGTGAAGATGTACCTGTTCAAATCTTAGTTGATGAAAACACTGATATAGTACCCTATGACCTCTTCATTGATTTAATTTTTATTGATGAGACTTCATACGAATTGAAAACAGAATTTGAGAAAGAAAAAATTACCAGCACACATGCTTTCGGTGAAACCATAAAAACAAAATACGGTACAATTACAGTTTTAAAAAAACCTGAAGTAAGAAATATTACGGAATTTGACCCAATGATCTTTGTCTTAGCTGATAAAGAAAAATTAGTAGGTGAATACTTAAATAACCTAAGTGTATATCCTGATAATGACACTGGCAGTCTCCTTAGAATGACATTTGTTTCGTCTCATAAAACTAAAGGCGAAGACATTCTTTCTAAGTTGATTGACACTTACATAAAAAGAACTATAAAATACGAGAATGAATTAGCTGAAAATACTATCAAAATTATTGACAATCGACTTAAATTATTATCTGGCGAAATTGAAAATGTAGAAAAATCTGTTGTTGACTTTAAAACTAAAAATGTTGTTACCGATGTTGCTAGCAATGCTGACAGCTATATAAAACAAGCTAATGACTATAAAGAAAAGGCCTCCGACTATCAAAGCCAAATAAATATTTTAAGTCAAATTGAACAAACATTATTAAACAGTACCATTGAAAATTCAATAGGGGGTGGGTTTTCAATTAATGACAGAACACTTACAGATCAAATAAGCACTTATAATTCTACTCTAGTAGAACGTCAAAATCTATCTCAATCAGCAGTTACCTCTAACCCAATGATTGTAAAGCTTGATGCCAATCTTTCGAATCTTCGTCAATCGATATTACGAAATGTGCAAAGTTCTAAAAATGGGCTTTCTTTGGCTCAACGTAATCTACAAGATAATGCAAATAGATATGACGCTCAATTAGCACGAGTACCTGGTATGGAAAAACAATTATTAACTATTAGTAGAGACAAAAGCACTAAAGAAGGTCTTTATCTTTATCTACTACAAAAAAGAGAAGAAGAAGTATTATCATTAGCTGTGCCAGCTTCTTCTACAAGAGTTGTTAATCGACCAAAAGCGGGTATCTACCCAATTAGTCCTAATAAAAAACTGACTTATTTAGCAGGCTTGTTATTAGGTCTTTTTCTACCTATTTCAGCAATATATTTCAAGAATGCATTTAATACTCAAATAACTTCTATTGAAGAAATTAACAATCTAACAGAAACTCCCGTAGTTGGTGAAATATCAAAACATTCAGGTTCCAAATTAATCGTTGCTAAACAAGAAGAACGTGAAGAACAATCTCATACCTTAGAATTGTTTAGACTACTACGCTTTAATTTAGAATATCTAAAACATGATCAACAAAACCAGACTATTCTGATAACCTCTTCTGTTAAAGGTGAAGGAAAAACTTTTATCGCCTCTAATTTAGCCTTGTCTCTAGCTTCTATAGGAGAAAAAGTAGCTTTACTTTCTTTAGATCTAAGAAAACCTACTTTAATGAGTTGCTTTAATTTGGATGAAAAGATAGGTGTGACCGATTTCATCATTAAAAAAGGAATAGACAAAGATTCATTATTTCAAAATTACAATGAAATAAAGAATTTAAAGTTAATGGGATCTGGTATGGTAATAGGGCAAATTAGCACTACATTATTACATGAACGTGTCGGAATTTTAATTAATGAATTGAAAAGCGAATTTGACAGAATTATTATAGATACAGCACCAATTGGTTTAGTATCTGATGCTTATGCATTAAATCCTTTTGTTGATAGCACCATTTATGTAGTTAGAAAAGACTTTACTAAAAAAGAGCATATTGGTATAGTAGACAATATTTACAAAAACAGTAAGCTTAACAATTGTATGATTTTATTAAACGAAACTGATCCTAAAGAAACTTATAACTAGCAAATAACAAACAGACCTTAATTGTAATCTTAGTACAACTAAAAGTTATACATGGCCTTAAAAAATAGAATACTAAGTAACGGCTTAGCTTCGATTCTACAAAAAATAATTAGGGTTGTAGAGCAGTTATTTTTAGTACCCTTTTTTATTACGGCATGGGGTGCTGCCTATTACGGTGAATGGCTAACCCTTACTATTATACCAAGTGTAATGGCTTTCAGTAATCTAGGCTTTGGTTCTGCAGCAGGTAATAGCTTTGTATTGACATATGCATCTGGAGATCAGCAAAAAGCGGCAAGCATAAGCAAAACTGGTTTCTACATTATTACAATTATGATTCTTGTAGCTATTTTGGTCAGTGCATTGACTATTGTAGCTTTAGATTATTTCAATGTTTTTGAAAAATCGTTAATCGAAAAAAGCGATGCCATAATAGCCGTCTCATTCATGATAGTTGCACAATTACTCATGTTCTACTTGCAGCTAATGGAAGCATATTACAGAGCAGCACAAAAAGCAGCACTAAGTATAAATCTGATAACCTTAAAATCTGCATTTCTAATCGGCACAGGTTTATTGGTCTTGGTTTTAGGGTACGGGGTTATTGAATTTGCACTCACCCAATTTATAGTAATACTAGTCTTTATACTATTATATGGCTTAAAAGGAAGAAAAGTTATAGGTCTTTTCAAAACACATAAAGGAATAAAAGATAAAGCAATTTTAAAAGATATTACTTCAAAAGGGCTAAGCTATTTAATGCTTCCAGTATGGCAAATTATTTATTTTCAAGGCTCCACATTTGTTGTAAGAATTGTTTTAGGACCAGAAGCTGTTGCCATATTCAATACTGTAAGAACACTAAGTCGTTCATTTAATCAATTTTTATACTTGGTCGAGCCCACTGTTTTTCCTGAGTTACAATATTATATTGGCAAGAACCAATGGGAAACTGCAAAAAAAATATTTCGCATTTCAATTTTAGGTGTATTTCTAATGTCAATTATAGGGTGCATACTACTAGCATTATTCGGACCTTGGTTTTATGCCATCTGGACTAAAAACGAATTATACCTACCTAAGGCAATGTGGTACATAAGTATTTCAGGTTTAATATTCAATGCATTATGGTACAGTGCAGAAATGGTATTCAGAGCGGTAAATCAACCTAAAAAAATGGGCGTTTTCGGTATAGTAAGTGCTGTAATCTCTGTTGCTTTTACATATGTATTTGCTCAATACCTTGGTTTGGTCGGTGCAGCATTAGGTGCCCTTATGCTAGATATATTATTAGTGATTTTAATCCTTCCTTTAGGCTGTAAACTTATGCATATGTCTATTGGAGAACTGTTTAAACATGGTTTGGAAGATTTTACATCGTTAAATCAGCAACTAAAAAGTAAACTTAAAAGTTTAAAAAACTAAGAAGGTATTTGTAGTAAAAAGAGTCTACAACTATTACATTGATCGAATGATAAACTCAAAAAATCATAGCATAAGACAAATAAACTGGGTACTACGGGTCTTACTTGTAGTTGGGGTTATTGGCGAGCTAATTTTCTTCCCTTCTGTACCAAATTTTTTTGGCTGCGTAATGGCAATAATTAGCTATATGGTGTTTTCATATTTCTTTAAAGAAGAATATATTCGACTTTTCCCATTTGCTTTTCTCATGTACCTATCTATGTTCATGTATCGTTTTTTGCCTTTAATAGCAACCCTAGCAGAAGGTAAACCAATAACCTATGGTTTTGAACGCCCATACCAAACCTTTATTAGCGAAATCATATTATTTTTGGTTTCCTCAATAGCCTTTTATTTCGCATGTAACCCTAACAAGGTATCATTTCAAAATAACCTAATAAAAAAGACTTTACAAAAAGTAAATTTTTATGAGATTAACATTCGCATAATTTGGGCTATGGGTCTAATAGGTTTTATAATAAAAGCTTATAACCTAAGTACGGGAGCAGCTGAATATGGTGATGTTGCCGGTAAGTTTTTAATAGGTTTAGAATATTTAATGTTCGCCCCAATCTGTTTGTTGTTCCCAGACCTTATAAAATTAAAATACAAACATAAAAAAATAGTGTGGGCTTACAGTATTCTTGTAATCATTTTAAACATAGCGTCTAATAAAAGACATTTAATCATAACGCCAATCGGCACAATTGGCCTTCTCTTCTTCTTACATGTTATCCTTAAAAATATCAACTTAACAAAACTTATTTCTCCTTTTAAGTTAATTGGGGGTGGAATACTTATCATTCTTGTATTAAATATGTTGAGTAACTTATCAACAGCTATGCTACATACTAGAGATGTTATGTTGTATAATGCTGAACAACGAAACAATGCCGATAAACTAAAAGCATTTGAAAAGACTATTGAAATTTTGCAAAACAAAAGTTTAATGGCTCGTTTGAAAGAGAAAAAAAATAAAAAAGAATATAAGCCATTGACCAATTATCATCAAGATTGGTCAGAACATTATGTCGACAATTTTTTATTAGCGAGATACGCCAATATGCGTATAACAGATGAGACGCTATATTTGGCAGAGAAAAAAGGCTACGCTAATAAACAAATGCTTGATTTACTTAAGAACGGAATTATAGGTCAATTACCTTCTACTATTCTCAAATTTTTCGATATTAACTATAATAAATCATTATTTGAATTTTCTAGGGGAGACGTACTATCTGGCAAAAGTTTAGGTGGTTATAGAGTTACCAGTCATGTTGGTGACGGTCTTGTTACATTTGGATATTGGTATTTTCCTTTGCAAGCAATAGTATTCTTTATCGTCTTTAAGCTATTAAACACCTTTGTCTACTATAACCGCAACAATTTAAAATACGCTCCATTAGCAATAATGAGTATTTTCAGTTTTCTAGGAATGTTTAGAAATGCAAATGGAATATCGAGTGACATTAGTTATATTATGAGAGGTTTTCTACAGAATATTGTGACCTACATGATAATTTATATGATAATAAGAAAAATCTTTCAAATAATAAGTCCGAAATATAACCTAACTCAATAAATCTAGATGTTTGATTTGTCAAAAGAATAAGCTTCAATAATTAATTTAATCTTTCATCTATATCTATTATTAGAGTCTTAAATTCGATAAAAATGTCCCGCAATATTAATGCAGATACTCTAAAATGTATGTCAATAATTGGTGTTGTCTATATCCATTCATATCCAATCTTAGGACAAGAGGATAGCCTAATTTTCTTAAGTGACATTTTTAGATTTGCAGTACCATGCTTTATAATTCTTTGGGCATACTTTTTAGAAAAATCGATTTCTAAAAAAGTACCTAAACAAAGAATAAAATATCTAACAAAACGCTTCTTACATTTATTTAGAGTTTTTATGATATGGAGTGTGCTGTATTTTTTTTTATTTGTAGACTGGGGTTCGCTAAATATCAAAACTTTTTTTTCTAAATATTTTTCAGGTTATGGCTGGGCTGGTCAATATTTTTTTATCTTATTATTCCAACTTATTCCTATCTATCCAATTTTGAGAAAAATGTATAACTCTAAATTTCTACAGGTAGTAATTGTTTTGATTTCGATTTCGATTTATATAGTATTTGAATATTATTTTAATATTGTTCCAGAATTTTTAAAAAAATTAGGCTACCGTCCTTTTTATTTTTGGGTACCGTATGTATTCTTAGGTATTGCATTAGCAAGAAATAAAATAAAATCATTTTCGAAAATATTTATCATATCACCTCTATTAATTGGGCTAGAAATATATATTTTACGTAAAAACCACATAGCCCATTTTGATTATATTACATTAGGAACATTACTTTTTTCAATTTTATTTTGTATTACTTTCTTGAAATCAGCAAATTTTAATTTATCTGAAAAATTCCATACCCTGATAGATTTCATAGCTAAAAACACTCTGGTTATATTTGTTAGCAACCCACTATTAATTATAGTTTTAAAAGAATTAATTGATTATTCTAATATAACTACAGGCATAATATTACTTCCTGCTTGGTTAAGAATTTGTCTTTCTTTATTAACAGTAATGATAGTATTCTCTGGAACTTTGATAATCACTAATTTTCTACATAAGACTAAGCTTATTAAATTTTTAGGTTAATCAGAACTAACATGTTTTAGTGTTATCATGATATATAATATGTACTCATATTCCAAAATACTATTATAATCAATATTCATTAGCAACTTAAAAATGTTGTTTACTTTAAGACGCACACCCTGCGGGTTTTATAAAATTTTAAACTTACTGCTAAAGAACTAAGAAAGAAAAAGATTTATTTTTTTTAATCAGCACTCAATTTTTCTAAAGTAAACATTCAAAATAATTTATTTTAAATATCCCCCATAACTTCTTTTTATGAAAGTAAAAAACACTAAGCGTATACTTTTCGTAGGTTACAATTTCTCACCTGAACTTACTGGTATCGGAAAATATTCTGGGGAAATGATGCATTGGCTAGCTGAAAAAGGGCACGAATGTACTGTTCTTACTTCTTATCCATATTATCCATATTGGAAAATTCAAGAGCCCTTTCGAAAAAATCGGTTTTGGTATAAGAAAGAGATCACTAATTTTGAGTCTGGTGGTAAACTAAAAGTAATTCGTTGCCCAATGTATGTACCTAACAAGCCAAGTGGCGCTAAACGGATGATATTGGATACCTCATTCTCTATGTCAGCATTTTTAGTAGGTATTCCGCTATTATTTGCCAAAAAATACAGTAAAATAATTACTATAGCACCTTCTTTTCAATTCGGATTACTTGGTGTTTTATACAAAAAAATAAAAGGTGCCAAACATATACATCATGTTCAAGATATGCAAATAGAGGCTGCACAAGATTTGGGTATGATTAAGTCTCCAAAGCTTATAAAAGCATTATATGGTATAGAAAAATACATTTATAAAAACACTGATATCATCAGTAGTATCTCTGATGGCATGATCGAAAGAATTGAACGTAAAGCTGACAAACCAATTTCATTTTTCCCAAACTGGACAGAAACCAAAAAATTTTACCCCATTGAGGATGCCTCTAAACTAAAAGAAGAATTCGGATTTAAATCTACCGATTATATTGTGTTATATTCCGGAGGTATAGGGGAAAAACAAGGTCTGGATGCCATACTAACTTCTGCAAAAAACTTAGTAACACATCAACGCTTACAGTTCATAATTTGTGGAACAGGCCCTTACAAAGAAGTTTTAAAAGAAAAGGCAGAAATTATGAATTTAAACAATGTCCATTTTATGCCTTTGCAACCAAAAGAATGCTTCAATAAATTTTTAAATATTGCAGATATACATCTAGTCATTCAGAAAGAAAAAGCTAGTGATTTAGTGATGCCATCTAAATTAACGACTATACTAGCCGTAGGTGGTTTGGCATTAATCACGGCGAACCCAGAATCTAGTTTATATCGCGTAGTTAGCAAACATGGAATGGGTATTTTAGTTGCTCCAGAAAATCAAGAAGCTTTAGATAAAGGTATTCTAATAGGTCTTGGTGCATTAGATAATCGAGATATTAAAAATGCAGCTCGTACATATGCTGAACAATATTTAGCTATTGATACTATTATGGATAATTTTATCGAAGAAATCACAGCTTAATGGTAAACAAATATTGCCTCTCATCGATTAATTAAACAAATTAGGCAATAATAGTTAAATTAAATTTAGATAAAATAATTTGTATTCACGTAAACTATTATTAGCATACACCATCCAATTTACTAATAGAAAACAAACCAAATCGTATATTGAATGAATAAGTATTTAAGCGATAAACTAAAATCCATTTCATTTGTTCTAATGGTTATGGTAGTATTTTTACATTCCTATAATGTTGGTATAAAGTATAATACTGAAATAGTCCAAACAGATCAAGATATAAATTGGTTTTTACAAAACGCTATTAGTAAAGGGTTTACTATAATTGCGGTGCCATTATTCTTTATCATTTCGGGGTATTTACTTTTTTTAAATTTAACAAATGGAAAATTAAAAACATTTCTGCCAAAATTTAAAAAAAGACTAAAAACCTTAGTAGTCCCCTATTTGTTTTGGTCATTATATGGTTTAGCATTTATTTTTATTCTACAAACCATTCCAATTTCTAGACCTTACTTCAATAATGAGTTAATTGTAGAATACTCATTACTTAAATTGCTTAATGCCATATTTATAAATCCGGTACCCTATCAATTATGGTTTGTAAGAGACTTAATAATTCTTATTCTTCTATCACCAATCTTATATAGATTAATTAAAGTTTTTAAAACAATAAGTCTAGTATTGTTTTTATGTACATGGTTATTTGAATTCAACTTTGTCATTTTTTCAAATGAAGCGCTTTTCTTTTTTACGGTTGGTTTATACATAGCCATTAATAAAATTAGCTTGTATCAACCAATTCTTAAAAAAAACTATGCTCTTTTAATTCTATTCTGGATAACTATAGTTTTGGTAAAAACTACGCTAATTCTATATAAAGTTGAAAATGAATGTATAATAATAGGCTTGAATAAACTAAGTATATTAATTGGTGTACTAAGTTTATGGGGGTGTTATGACTATAAATTTGAGAATACAGATATATCGAGAAGTAAAATTTTTCCGATATTTCAATATTCTTTCTTTCTATATGCTTTTCACGAACCTTTGTTAAGTATTTTTAGAAAAGGCTTTCAAAATTTATTGGGAGCTTCTGAAATATCATCAATTTCAGCCTATATTTTGGCTCCAATAATTACAATACTTATAAGCATAACATTGGCTTATTTTATTAAAAAAAATGCACATAAATTGTACTCTATCATAACTGGAGGTAGATAAATTTAAATTAATCAAAGCATTCAATAAAGAATAGAAAATATTTATTATTTGCTACGCCCGACATTTCTTTAATTTAAGAATTAAATAATAGTGAAAATTAATTTTTTCTTTCGAAATCCCAAGATTGGTCATTCTATACATAGAGTGTTCAGAACATTAATTGTGGAAATTTCTAAATCAGAAAAAGTACAAACACATAATGTTCCAAATCAAGGTTCAATGCCACTTGACGTAATTATTAACAATATTTATTCCTATAAAAAAAGGGACAAACAAGCAATTAACCACGTTACTGGTCATATTCATGATGTCCTAATGGCGTTACAAAACACAAAAACTGTTTTAACCATTCATGATTTGGTTTTTTTAGACAACGTAAAAAATCCTATTAAGCGATTTTACAAATGGTTATTTTGGCTTAAAATTCCCATTAAAATAGCAGATGAAGTGGTATGTATTTCCAATCAAACTAAAGAATCCATTTTAAAAAAAATGAAAACGGATAAACTCACCGTTATATATAATGCAATAGACCCAAAATTCGAACAAGTCTTAAAACCATTTAATAGTGCGAAACCTATTGTTCTGCATATCGGAACAGGTTGGAACAAGAATTTAGACCGCACAATTTTGGCTTTAGAAGGTATACCTTGTCACTTAAGAATTATTGGAAAGCTAAATGATAATCAGCTAAAGCTTCTTAATAATCATAAGATAGATTTCTCAAATCAGTATAATCTAACAGACGAAAATATAATGGTAGAATACATAAAGTGTGACATCGTAAATTTTCCATCTGAATATGAAGGTTTTGGTATGCCCGTCATTGAAGGACATAAAACCGGGAGAGTAGTCGTAACCTCTAAAATAGAGCCAATCATTGAGGTAAGTGCCAACGCAGTAGCTTATGTAGACCCTAGTAATATAGAATCTATAAGATTGGCATATTTAAAAGTTATTGAAGATACCGACTACAGGAATTCTTTAATTGATTTAGGAATAGAAAATGCAAAACGATTTTCTGTAGAAACGATAGCAAAACAATATCTAGACTTATACCAAAAATTGAGTGAAAAATGAGAATACTTCAAGTGATAGCAAGTATGGACCCAAAACATGGTGGTGTATGCCAAGGTATACGTAATACTGTTCCAGAACTGAAGAAAATGGGTATTGAGAGTGAAGTAGTTTGTTTGGATGATCCTGAGTCAGATTATTTAGGGCAAGATTCATTCGTAATTCATCCCTTAGGTAAAAGCAAAAAACTTTGGGGATACCACAAAGACCTCATTCCTTGGTTACTGGCTAATTTTAGCAAGTATGATGCGGTGGTAGTAAACGGTTTATGGTTGTACCAAAGCCATGCTGCTATAAAAGCCATGTTAGTATATAGAAAGACACATAATGTATCTCCTAAGATCTATGTCATGACGCATGGTATGCTGGACCCCTATTTCCAAACAGCAAAAGACAGGAAGTTAAAGGCATTGCGTAATGACGTATATTGGAAAGTGATAGAAAACAAAGTAGTGAACGAAGCAGACGGTATACTATTTACTTGTGAAGAAGAATTGTTGCTCGCTCGCACCACATTCTCCAATTACAAACCCAAAAGAGAGATAAACGTAGGGTATGGCATACAGCCGCCATCAGCTAAAAAAGAAGGTATGCGTGAAGCTTTTACCTCACATGTACCAAAATGGAATGGAAAACCCTTTCTTCTATTTTTAAGTAGAATACATCCTAAAAAAGGGATAGACATGCTCATCAACTCTTACCGTAAATTAGAAAAAGAGTTAGAAGAGGTGCCGCAATTAATTATTGCCGGACCTAATGAGCATGAGTACGGTAAAGAAATGCAGACATTAGGGACTGCCTCGCCAAATATCATATTTGCGGGTATGTTAAGTGGGGATGCCAAATGGGGCGCTTTTTATGAATGTGAAGCTTTTGTATTGTCTAGCCACCAAGAGAATTTTGGAATAGCCGTTGTGGAAGCCTTGGCTTGCAATAAACCTGTTTTAATCAGTAATAAGATAAATATATGGAGGGAAATTGAAAAAGGACTGGGCGGTATAGTAAAGAACGATACTCAAGAAGATACTTATAACCTCCTAAAACAATGGTTTTTTTTAGGTAAAGAAAAGAAAGAAGAGATGGCGTTAGCCGCACGTGAAGTTTACCACACATGTTTTACTATGGAGCAAGCAGCTCAACAATATATAAAAGGAATTAGCATTAAACTAGCCGAATGAAAAGAATAGGAATAATTACAATACTCAATGTCAATAATTATGGTGCCGAGTTGCAGGCATTTGCCTTACACCATAAACTTAAAAAGATGGGCTATGAAAATGAAATTATTAATTACCTCTATTACAAGAATCCAGAATATAAAAGTGAAAATTCATCTCGACCATTAATCAAGACTTCAGCTAAAAATAAATTAAAAGATTTAGTTTTAAAATGGCTGGATAAATATAGTGCATTAAAATATCCTGAAATAGCAAAGAGGAGAAAGCAACGGTTTGATGACTTTCATAAAAAGCACACAGCAACATCTAAGGCATATAGGAGCTATTCGGAATTATATAATGCTAAACCAGAATATGAGAATTATATCGTTGGTAGTGATCAGGTTTGGAATCCTAATAATGGGACCAACATAGCACCTTACTTTCTCACATTTGCACCAAATGAATCTAATAAGGTTTCATATGCATCCAGCTTTGGTGTAGGCAGTATAAACGAAGTCTATTACCCTCAATACAAAAAGTGGATTAATAATTTAAAACATATTAGTACCAGGGAAGCAGACGGCGTAGATATAATAAAAAGTAGCACAGGAAAGAATGCTACACACGTTGTAGACCCCACTCTTTTACTTTCAAAAAATGATTGGAAAAATTTAATGATTCCCTACAAACAATCTGAACCTTATATTTTGGTTTTTATATTTAAGAAGAATAAATACGCTGAAGATTTGGCTTATAAAATCCAAAAAGACACTGGTTATAAAATCATCCGTATTTGTAAGAATGAAATGCCATTAGAATCAGATGACAAAATATTGAATATTAGAGATTTTGGTCCAGCAGAATTTCTAGGTTTATATAATGGTGCAAGTGTAGTTTTAACCACTTCATTTCACGGAAGTATATTTTCTTTGATTTTTGAAAAACCATTTTATACGATAACCCCAACGAGTAAAAATAATAATAGTAGACAAGAAAGTCTAATGAATATTGTCGGTCTTAAAAATCGTTTATTGCAAGAAGGAGATGATGTTGATTTGACACAGTTGAAGAGTATAGATTTTCATGATGTGAAGTCAAAATTAGACAATCAAATAGATATTTCAATAGAGTTTCTAAAACGGTCACTAGGTTAATTATTAACGTAAATAAAGATTAGACTATGAGCGATGACTACAACATGGCAAAGACTAGACATCAATTCTCTTTTTCGAATAAGATGGGAAGATTGGTGTGGATAACTATAAGTTTATTATTTTTTCGACCCTTTTCTGTTAGATTTTTTCGAAAATGGAGAATTTTTGTTCTGAGACTCTTTGGAGCAAAAGTGTCTTATAAAAGTATCGTCCATGCCAATGTAAAGATATGGGCCCCATGGAATTTAGAGGTAGGTGACTATTCTTGTATAGGACAGGGGGTTAATTGTTATAATCAAGGAAGAATTACATTAAAGAAGAATGTGACGGTTTCGCAGCATAGTTCTTTATGTGCATCTGGCCACGATTACACAAGTAAATCTCATGATTTATTCGTAGCTCCAATTGTTATAGATGAAAACGCATGGGTTGCTGCTGAGGCTTTTATAGGACCAGGTGTTACAATTGGAAAAGGCGCTATTGTGGGAGCGAGAGCATGCGTTTTTAAAAATATTGACTCATGGACAATTGTAGGTGGTAATCCTTCAAAATTTATTAAGAAACGCGTAATTAAAGACTAATGCCACCAATCTCTACATTTATTCTGACCTATAATGAAGAAAAGCATATTGAGCGTTGCATCAAAAATGCACAACGATTTTCTAAAATCGTATACATTGTAGATTCTTACTCTTCAGATAAAACTGTAGAAATATCGGAATCATTAGGAGCAAAAGTATACCAAAATAAATGGGAAAATAATCATGCAAAACAAGTTAATTGGGCCCTAGTAAATTTACCAATTACAACAGAATGGGTATTTCGATTAGATGCCGATGAATATTTAACAGATGAGTTAATATTTGAAATCAACGAAAAAACGCACAAACTAAAAGCAAATATTTCGGGTATTGTATTTGAAAGGAAAATGTATTTTCTAGACAAGTTGATGACTAAAGGTATGATTCAGATGTATATGTTGCGAATGTTTCGTTATCAAAAAGGAGTTTGCGAAGACCGTTGGATGGATGAACATATTGTTCTTACAGAGGGCGAAAGCATAATGTTTGATGGTTATTTCATTGATCATAACTTAAATCCTCTAGGTTGGTGGATAGAAAAACATAATAATTATTCTATTCGAGAAGCAGTAGAGTTACTGAATTTGGAGTTCCAACTAATAGAACCATCAAATCAAACTGTAACACTTGCAATGTCTGATGATGCGCAATCTAAACGGGACAAGAAAGAGAAGTATGCCAGCATGCCACTATTCTGGCGATCTTTTATCTACTTTATCTACAGATATATTTTCAAATTTGGTTTTACACAAGGCAAAGAAGGTTTTCTATGGCATTTTTTACAAGGCTGGTGGTACCGAACATTAGTAGATGCAAAAGTATTTGAAATAAAAAAGGCTTGTGGCTCGGATAAAGTAAAAATAAAAAAATTCTTAAATCAGAACTATAATATAAGATTATAATAAATTCAATTTTCTTCCTCTTCCCTACACTTTATCGATTAAAACAGAATATAAACTATAAAAAATTGCTTCTCAAATATGTGTATATAAATTACTTGTGTTAACAATTATTTATATTTAATAATCAGGTTTTTTGTCACCCCCTATCAAAAATAGAGTTATTAAAAAGTAAAAAATATTTGTTTCTCACTTTATTAAACTATAGCATATAATTAAAATACACTTTGATTAAAACTAAAATTATTTTTCGCGGTTTAATTTTTATTTTAATAAGCGAATTCTCACTGCGCTTTTTCTTAGGTTTATGTCATGCTCCACTTTATCAAGAAAGTAGCAAGTACGAATATATTTTCGCTCCTAACCAAGATAATAGCCGTTTTGGAAATCAAATTCAGATTAATTCTTTCTCGCAAAGAAGTAACGAACCTGATAGCACAAAAATTACGATACTTGGTTTAGGTGATTCTGTTTTGTCAGGCGGTACTCAATCCGACCAAAATAATATAGCAACATCTATATTCAATAACCAGATGCCTAACTATCAAATGTTAAACATTTCAGTTGGTAGTTGGGGTCCTGATAACTGTGCTGCTTACTTAAAACAGAAAGGCACATTTAATGCAGCTGCTATGTTTTTAGTTGTAAATAGCCACGATGCATATGACGTTATGGACTTTCAACCTGTAGTTGGCAATCATAACTCTTACCCAGAACATCAATATAAATTAGCATGGTGGGAACTTTTAGATCGTTATGTAAGACCTAGAGTAAATAAAATATTTACTAAAAAGAATGAAAAATTAGATCCCGACGAAAAAGCGGCGCAAGGTATTCAAAAAAAAGGATTGGTTTTCAATCCTGGGTTTCAAGAATTAAAAATACTATCAGATAGTTTACAGATACCTTTAATAGTCTATTTACATGCAGAAAAAACAGAATTACATAACCAAGAGTATAATAATCAAGGGAATGAAATAATAGAATGGGCTACTAAAAATAATATAGATTTAATAAAAGAACTTGACTTTGACTTTAATGATTTAGATTATAGAGACGTTATACATTTAAGCGATAATGGGCAAAATAAACTAGCCAAAATAATGCTCACTCATATTAAAAAAATACAAATTTTAAATAAGAAGAAGATTATTAACGACATATAAACAATCTTTAGTTGAAGAATGTTTATCAAAATTTAAAATGGTATTATCGAAACAAAAAGCACCGAAGAGTATAGCTGCTAACTCTGATAAATCTTAAATAAATTAATTAATTCAACTCCCAATAATCTTCTTTTGATATTCTAAGTAACTATCTCACCTCTTCACTAATCTCATATTTTGGCGCAAACTTCGCCTTTACCAAATATACAGCATATACAACACCATAGTAGAGATAACGTTTAGTCATTCGCTTGGGTTCTTTTACTAAACGACCTAACCACTCAAGGCCCAAATCTCTCCATAGCTTACTTGGTCTTTCTACAGTGCCCGCATAAAAATCAAAAACAGCACCAATAGAACATATGATTTTAGCATCAAGAAGATTTTTATTTGCATGGCTCCATTTTTCTTGTTTTGGAGCAGTCATACCTACGAATAGCACATCTGGATTAAAACTATTAACAGCTTCGATCATACTTAGATTCTCTTCTTCGGTAAATACGGGTTTAAATGGTGGCGCATAACTAGCAAATCTAATATTTGGATATTCAATCTTTAAACGAGACTCAATTTTAGCCAAAGTTTCACTGCTTGCCCCTAAGTAAAAACAAGATCCATGTATTTCATTTAACCGTTTTAATTGAAACTCATGAAAATCTGCACCTGCAATTTTTTTAATTGTAGCACTATTCAACCATTTTGCAGCTAATGTAATACCAATACCATCGGGAAGAATAATATCGCTACCCAACAACGCTTTTTTAAATTCTATATCTTCTTCTGCTATACAGAAAGAATATTGATTGATTGTACTTACCAATAATTTAGATTTTAATGGCAAATCATCAAGTGAAGATTTGTAAATAGGATAACCAAGGCATACCACCTTTGAGTCAACTTCAGTAAGCATCATAAATTTCTAAAAAAACCGTAATTACAATTTTTGTTCAAATGGAAAATCAATACACATTTTTGAACTTTTTTAAACAATTATTATAATTATATCGGGGGTTAATGGTTGTTGAAACAAATATATTTATTTCGCCTTCAACCATAAATTTCTTCTGTTGATATGCAGAAAAATATAGTTATAGCGTAGGTTGCAGCGCATTATATTACAAGAAATAAAGTTTCTTTACATTAATGTGTGTTACTAATCTTACAAAAACTGTTGTCGATTAAATTATATTATTATTTAACTTATCTTAAAGATTTGAAAATCTGTACTTTAATATTTTAAAATTATCTTTACAACCTTAATTAAAAGCTTTTAAATTCTTGTTCTAATCATATTCCCCTAAATTATATGAAGCACAAAAACTAACTGCGAACTAATAAACTCTTACAGAATTTTAAGATCTAAAATCATTACCGAATATTTGATAAATATGATCAGACCTACATCTATAAATGCCACACTTCTATTCTTTATATCTTTAACATTCCCTTTGTTACAATTAAGTTCTTGTGCTTCTGAAACCGACCTTTTAAAAGAGATAGGTGAAGCTGCTGAAGAACCTATTGCCATCTCAAATGCAAAAATCACGAATTTTAGTTTTCTTTCTGTTGACAATAATGGTTTGACCACAGATATTATTGGTACTCTTGATGAAAATACAAAAACAGTGTATGTTGAGCTCGATCCTCTATTAATACCTATTGAGAAATTAGTACCTACCATAGTATTATCACCAGGGTCTACGGTAAGTCCCACTTCTAAAGCAACACAAGATTTTAGTCATGAAAGAACTTATACCGTTACTGCTGAAAATGGAACTAAAGAAACGTACAAAATAATACCAAGCATTATTGGTAATATTTGTACTTCTAATTTACAAGATTCTGGACCTATAAAAGTAAGTGCAAATAACCAACGAATAGAAAACCTTTATATTAGAACATCTAACCAACACGGTATTGAAATCAATAATTACACAGGAGTAGTAATTTCTAATTGCATTATTGAATATACCGGGAAATTTATGGGTATTAAATTTACAAGTGCAGATAATCTCACGATAAAAAATTGCTCTATTAAATACGTTAACGCACCAGCAAAAGGCCCCTTAGAAGATGCTGATAGAAATTGTATAGAAGGAATAGGTTCTCAAAATATAGTAATTACGAATGTTAGAGTTGAAGATGGTTCTACCGGTATTCGCTTAAATCAATGTGATAATTCTATTTTAAAATATATTGAGGGGCATAATATGAGAGGGCCTTTCCCTAGAGGTCAATTAGTACAATATGACAAGTGTATAGGCGGGCTCTTAGAAAACTTCTCTGTAATAAACGACCGCGATATTGCCTGGACAGAAGACAATGTAAGTATTTATAAAAGTGGCGGGCAGCAGATAAAAAAAGGGTTGATCGTTGGCAACAACAGCCCTACCGGTGTTGGTGTACTATTTGAAGACCAAAATACCGAGGGTGCAAGAGGTGGTTATGGAGGAATAGTTGAGGATGTAGATTTTTTAGAAATGGGCAACGGTGTAGTCTCATCTGTAGAAGGCTCTAAAAATGTAAGTTTTACAAGAATACGTGCCAAACAGATTATATGTGGCGAACTTGGTCAAAACAGAGGGAAATCTACCTCTAACTCCCTAATTTTCGGTGCTTTTGGAACTACGGCCAATACCGGTGGAAATAGTATAAACGACTGTATAGTTTTCAATTCATGCAACCCTACCAATATTGTTTGGCCAGAGCATAATTTTGACGTTATTGACTATAGAACAGATATAGATTTTGAACCTAGAAACCCTATAGTTCTTAATTTTAATTGTGATTAAGGAGAATTCAATAATTATAAGTGAGCAAAAGAATAATCAAAATATTACCCATTGGTAGAATACCCTGGAATTCTTAAAAAACCGAGTATTTTTCTGCGTACTATAGTGTCTTTAAAGAAAAATTTGAAATACCTTCTATCTGCCTTTACATTCCTAATAATAAAGTTAGGATGGGCTAACGGAAAATCAATTTCTTGTGCTTCATTATATTGCCTTGCATCATTGGCACTAATAGTATGTGTGGCATCTTCACCAAACCCAACATTTTTGATCATGTTTTGATTTGGTATAATTGACAAGCCAGAGTTTACCAGTTTGGTGTAGTCCCATTGATAGTCCCACCAAGAGACCTCTTTAGCTTTAATAGTTTTTTCAATTTTGCTTAAACGATATTTCTTTTCAATAAAATTTGAAAAATACTTATCAAAGTATCCTTTCCTTTTTAACTCAGGATATGTAGAAACTTCATAATCATAGTTTTTCCATGCTCTTCTCCAACTTGCCCAACCCCACTCATGACTAAAATAAGAGAAGTAATACGAGTAATCTGAATCTGAGATATAGCCGTTCTGAAAGTTAGAACCACCAATATGCATAATCTGATTGTTATCTTTATATTTTATTAAAAGCTCTGAGCAAAATCTAAAAAAACTAGCTGAAGGCAAACAATCATCCTCTAAAATAATACCCGCTTCTTCATTTTCAAAAAACCAATCTATAGCAGTTTTAGGTCCTAGCCCACAGCCAATATTTTCTTCCCTGAAAAGTGTTTTAACCTCACAGTCCCAATCCACTAAATCTATAATAGCTCTAGTTTCTTTACAACATTGATTGTCCTTTCCGTTATTTCGTGGTCCATCGGCCGCAACATAGAGTTTTTTAGGTTGCGCCTTTCGTATCATGTCAAAAACCTTTTTTGTTTGTTCGGGCCTATTAAAAATGATAAAAAGTACTGGTGCTTGTGCTGTTTCTGTTTTCATTTTAAATAGTCTTCATTTTTAAACAATTGCCAAATGATTGGAAATAAGGTTTTACCCCATAATAGTAAGAATGCTTGCGGTAGGTGAAACGGAAAATGCACCTTAACAAATTGTATATATTCTTTATATGATAATCCCGTAGGACTATACAAATACGCTATTCTTTCTTTTAAATTACTGTCTTGAGGCAGCCAATTAACTCCGTGATCATTTGTGCAATAGCCACAATATGAACTGGAGATATACGTTTTAATACCTTTTTTTAAGGCTTTTAAGGTGTAGTCAAAATCTGCGATACCATGTGTATAGCTTTCTGTTAAAGAGCCAATTTCTTGATAAACCTCTTTTGGCACCAACATAATATTGGCATTACCTAATTCACATTTCTGAGGAAACTCATCATTAGGGATTAACATTTTACTTTTAAAAGTCAGTCTATTTAATAGTTGATGTCCGCCATAAGATATTTTCTTTGTATCTGGATCCGATGTTGGTCCTACAATAATACTTTTGGAGTTCTCAACTGATTTCAAATCCCTTAACAATCTAGTAATCGTATCTTTAAATATGATGGTATCATCGTTTAATAGCAAAAAGTAATCTGTATTCTTTTCGTGCTCATTAGCAAATTTCCATGCCGCTCGCATACCACCTGCCCAAAATAAATCTCCGGTACCCTGAATTATTTGAAGATTTTTAAATTTCCCCTGTAAATATTCGGTTGTACCATCGGTACTACCGTCATCAACCAAGAAAATATTTAAATCGAAACCCTCTTCTAATGTGCAATTAAACAGTGCTTCCAAGCAGCTATAAGTCTTTAACTTACGGTTGTGACACGTAAGTAAAACGGTTATTAATTTATTTTCTTTAGTTGGCATTCTCTCTACTTTATTTCTACTATTAAGCTGGTAATTTTCGATTTTTTCTCATTTCAACATACACCTGATATGGCGCCACGATCAACCCATTAACATTGGTTATCACAATAGCCATACAAATTCCAAAAATACCATAGCTTAATTCTACCGATAAATAATAAGCAATGGGGACAAAGAATATGATTACAAAAATGGAAATATAAAATTGCAAATTTACTTTACCCATACCATTTAAAACACTTATGAATATCTCTGAAAAGCAATTAGATAGTACAATCAATAGCACACCTAATGAGGTTATAAATGGTATCGTTATTATTTCACCAATCCATAAATTGTAAATAGTTGGTGCTATCAGTAATACAATAATGCTTCCTATTGCAATAACACCCCAGATCAGCAATAACTTATTGATTAACTTTTTAATCCACCTATAATCATTGTTTACCTGGGCATTGGTAACCGAACTCCACACCGGACTAAGGATTATACCGAATATTAAAGATGCAACGCTAAAGAGTTTAAAAGCGATATTAAACTCCGTAACCTTTTCTGGTGTGAAGTACTTACTTATTAAAAAGTTACTTGTTTGAAATTGCACCATATACGCAATATTCAAGAAGAAAAACTTAATACCCAAAGAGAAAATTGAACCTAAAGTATCTAGTGTAGGTCTTTCTATTTTCTGTATTAAATCTCGTCTTTGAAAAATAAAGAAATATGCCGTAAACAAGAATATGGAAAGCACATTACTCCCCATAACCACGAAACCTAAATTAAATAATGAAGGCTCAGAAAATTCTCTTAAGTATAAAATACCGATTAAACCTAGCGCATTACCAACCAATATTGTTCTCGCAATCATTGCTGGTTTCTGTAATGCGTATTGTATGGGATTATAGATTTGAAATATAAATTGTAAACTAAAGAACGAAATCAATAAGAATACTAATTGCTGTAATTCTGTACGGTACGAAACATCCACTCCTAGAAATTCATCCCACTTAATTTGATTCGTAAATATGATATTTAGTGTAAAAATTAAAGCTGAAATAAGAATTAGTACCGCTGCTGTTGTGTGTACTAGCTTTCTCTGTTCTTTTATATCATCAAGTGCTACTGCCTCTGAAAACTTATTACGTAAACCATTACCAAAACCTATGTCCAACAATGTAAACCATGTTAATACAGAACTTAGCGTTAACCAAATACCATATCGCTCTGCGTTAACAAAATTGATAACCAAAGGAACAAAGAGAAAGTTTATCGCCGTCCCCAAGCCTCTTAAGATTAAGGAGGAAAACACATTCTTGACCAATAAGTTAGTTCTAGAATTCCCTTCAAAATAAGATTGAATAAATACTTTAACTGTATTATACCTTTTTATCATTATAAATTATTGGGTCTTTGCAATTGTAAAAATTCTGATCTGTATTTAAAGGACAAAGTTGAAAAATCTTGATTCTTAAATGTGGGTAAAAATATAAATATGACACAAATTGGTAGCATTAGTATGGGTTCGCCAAAACTTAAAATCATTAAAATCATTATGGAATAGATTACATACTCCATTTTACGCAAATATACCTTGCACATAGTACCATACCGCCATAATAATACAAATAGACCTACAACTCCAAATTTGGTAATAAAGTCCATTATTCCATTAGATATATTTACATTATACTCATTTATATAGTACTCGTCATATTGATTGCTAACGCCTAAAAACAACTTCCAATCAAATTGCTCATACAGGAAAATTACACTTGCAAATCTATTCAGTGGAATTTGTCTTTGCACATCATCATAATAGGTAGATAATTCCTCAATTCTTTTAAGGTCCCTTATATCCTGGTCATAAATTTCCACAATTTTTTCTCCTAAAAAAGGTACATTGGGTATTGCAATAGCAAATAAAATTGCAAAAGCAATAATGGTTACTTTACTTCCTTTATTTAATACTCGATATCTTAAGAAAAACAATAGAAATACAGCCAAATACGCTGTGGTTGAAACTGTTGTTAAAATAGCAAGTGTGATGATAAATGCTTCTTTGTTCAGCTTAAAATCATTCATTAAAAAATTGAACAAAAGTGCTAAGGTTAAAAATGAACCAAAAGCTCCAGGCTCCCAACAAAAGCCTGAATTTCTATAATAATGAATAGTGTCATACGTAAATACTAGAAAATTGGTATACCTAAGAGAGTTATCATTTACCGTTATACTTTCAAATGCGTTACCAATTGCTTTAACTATTACCCCATTTTGATAAAATTGAATGATATAAAAAATAATAGAGATCAATGCCAAATGTGAAATTACTTTCACTAAATAGTATAATGTCTTTTCCTTGAGTATTAAACAGAACAAATAGGATGTTAAGACAAATTTGAAAAAATAAAATGCATCACTCTTAAAATAATCAATAGGTAACTGATTTAATTTAAATCTGAATAAAATATAGATAAAATAAATTGCTATGCTTACTAAGAAAAACTGCACATCTTTTTTCTTCACCCTATCAAAATAAAAGGCAACAACAATCATAGATACTTCAAAACCAAACCATGCTAAGTTAGATTGAACTAAGAAATTGGCTTTAGAAGCAAATAATAAAAAAAAGAAAGTGATAATATAATATATATTCATTCTTGTTTTTTACTTTGAACTAGTAACGATAGATTTAATAAAAAGCATTAATACTTAGTTATTACATCATTTAAGACTACCATAGGGTTCTTAAACTTCCTGTTAGTTTTAATATCTTCTATTATCTCTAGATCATTAAATTTAGTGTGGTTTGCACGAACCATATACATACAACAGTCTGTATATTTTGATAGCGCAAGTGTATCTGCTAGTTTACTTATTGGAGCGGAATCAATTATTATGTAATCGAATTCTTCTTTTAATTGCTCCATTAAATCAACCATTTTTTTGGAATGGAATGATTCTAGACCATCCATACTTTCTGACCCTAAACCAATTGCAAAAAGATTGGGATTATTTTTTACAGACACCAAAAGATCCTGCAATACTATAGTATTATAATTTTGGTTCAGGTAGTTAGTAACACCATATTCTTTCTTGGTTTCGCCAAGGGTTTCTATTAATTCCGGATTATGTTTATCTAATTCAAGTATCACTACTTTAGAACTAGATGAAGCCAAGGCTACACCCATATTAGAAGAGAAAAATGTTTTTCCCTCACCTTTAATTGCAGAGGTAACTAATATTGTTTGTGCCTTTTTTTCTGAAAGAATAAAATCTAAATTCATCCTCATCATTCTAAAATTCTGAGCTAATAGACTTTTTTCTTCTCCTTTTTCAATTAAATTTTTTCCTGATTTATTATGCGCTATCTCACCTATAACAGACACACTTGTCTTTTTCTCAACATCTTTCTTATCAGTAACCTTAGTATTTAAACTATCTTTTAAATGTATAATCCCAACAGGCACCGCTAGCGCCATTAAAACAGAGATTAACAAGAATAGTTTTTTACTTGGAGAACCAGATTCATAATCGGTAATTGCGCTATCTATAACCGTAAAATTATCTTGCTTTGCACCTACCATTAAAGCAGCCTCTTCTCTTTTTTGAAGTAGGTATAGGAACAGATTTTCTTTAATACCCTGTTCTCTACTAATTTCAAGCAATTGCCTTTGCATGGATGGTATTCTTTGCTTCTTTTCTGCAAATTGATCAGACCTATTTTTAATACTGTTAATAGTTATTCTTAAACTCTGTTTTGACGTAGAAAGGCTACCAAGTATATTTCCCCTAAGCTGTTCTAATTGATCTCTAATATCAATCATTCTAGGGTTGTTTTCAGGCACTGTCCGTTGTAAGCTTTTCTTATCTATTAGTAATTTATTATAACTATCAATTAAATAAATAAGGTTTGGACTAGAAATACTCAATGAATTCAATGTAGATTCATTACCCCCTTTTCTTAAATTACGTTCTATAGCATTTAAGACTTTTAATTCAATTTCCGATTCTGTTAATTTTCTGCCGTAATCTATTTCTTGTTCGGCAAAAGAGTTTGCATCAAATTCAACACTAGCTAATTCATTTTCGGTTTTGAATTGCGCAACATTCATTTCTACTTCGCTAAGCTCTTTAGAAAGCGTATTTAACCGATTATCAATAAATTTTACGTTGTTTAAGGCTAAAGTATTTTTTTCTAAGAATGATTTTAACCCATAAATTTCAACTAGGCTATTAATAATATCCTCACCCTTTTCTGGTGTTTTTTCTTTTAATACTATGTTTATAACAGATGCATCTTTATTAACTACATAAATGCTTAAAGCCTTTTTCACATAGTCATGTGCCATTTCATCTATATCCCTAAAATCCAATACAAACTCAGTGTCCTTTGAAATACTCTTATCATTTTTTACAATCTCGAAAACTCCGTAAGGTTTTTCAATTTTATACCCATAGTTGTACCTGTTATACCCGTAATCAGAACTAGTGGAACTCGCATCCTCTAAAGCGTCTTCAAAACTCTCTGTTATACTAAAGCTTTCATCCCCTTCTATTTTAATTTTTAAAGTGGTTTCATATGCTAATGGATATATTGTATCTACTACAATCTTAAACGGTAATTCTGACCCATATAATTCCTTTTCAGGAAAAACGTCGGGAGCGGTAAATTTGCATTGTAGCGATAAAGTATCTAAGACAGAACGCATTAAATGCACAGAAGTAAGAACTTCTATTTCATTATTTACTCTTTCTGAGTTACTAAAAGGATTATTATTTACTAAATTATTTCCAGAAGCATCAATATTAGTTGTTTCATTCTTTAATAATAATTTACTGGAAACATTATAAGAAGTACTTATAAACTGTAGCGCAACAAGGGCTAAACTCAAAAATATTATCAAAGAAATAACAAAAAATTTCCATGATTTAAGGTATTTACTCAACAACCCTTTCAAATCAAAATTTTCAGCATTATGATTTGAGGACATTTGTGAATCGAAATATTCCTTTTCTGTCATTACATTTAATTTTATATGGTAAACAAGCTATAGTTTACTTAAACAGTGTCTCTATAGCAAAAGACATTAAGTTTTAAGTAAACTATTTATTCTAAAACTATTATTGGGTTTATTTAAAAGTAGAAATAGAGATTACCGCTAAGGATAATGAACCTAAGATTACCGAAAACCATTGCGCTGCATTAGACGTATTTCTAACCTTTCTATCGTTTGGTTGCACGTAAACAATATCGTTTGGCTTTAAATAGTAATTAGGAGAAGTAAATAATTCATCAGAAGTCAAATCAATTCTTTTGGTGCTTTTAACACCGTCTTCTTCACTTATCAATAACACATTATCTCTATTTGCATAGATAGTCATATCTCCGGCCATACCAAGCGCTTCTAATAAGGTAACCTTCTCATTTGGTATAGTAAATACAGCTGGCTGATTTACCTCACCTAAAACAGAAACCTTAAAGTTCATAAAACGAATATCTACAATTGGCTCCATTAATAATCTTTTAGAGATCAACTCTTCTCTAATGTATTCTCTTAACTCTTTTTTGGTTAACCCAGAAACTTCAATTTTTCCTAAAACAGGAAATCGTATGTAACCATCTTGATCAATTAAATAACCAACTGTTTGGGTTCCGCCTACATTATTGGCAATATTGAACATCTCTGTAACCTCAGCATTTAGACTACTTATGTTTATACTTAACAAATCGTTTTTCTGTAAGATCGGTTCTAACGGCTCAAAATGAGAAGAAAACGTATTGTTACCTACTTCATTAAAATATGATGACTTCTTTGCACTACCACAAGAAGATATTTGTAATGCCACAATAAGCAGTAAAGAAAATTTAAATATTGATTTTCTAGTATTATTTAGGTTAAATGGGGAAATGTCAGCTTTCATAATTATTATAGTTTGTAGCTTATAGTTGTTATATATGGTAAGCTCAAAATTAAATCAAACAAAAATTGATTCTCTATAAATTCCGACATCATAGTTTATAAAATCGTCGTAATTAAGAAAAACGGCAATTCAACCTTTTTATGAAAGCAGATACGATATTTAAGTTGTCACTTTAACGGCCACATACGATGTTTACCGCTATTACCGAAAAGACTTTAAGCTATTTGAAGACCCAAAATCTGTGAGTAATTTTGATGTTAGACCTGTTAACTCCATAACATTATCGGATAATATGTTTTGGGTTGCCACATTGCATTTATACTGAGAATTGAGAACTATTTCTTTGAGAAAGTACTGTTTATTCTCAATTATAGCGTTGTTGTTATTTATTTCAAAAGAATTTAACGGGATATTCAAACCAGATCCATGAGCTTTTACTATTGCTTCTTTCTGGGTCCAATGATGATAAAAACTCTCTAATACATTTTTTGAATTATGCATTCTCCTATATTCTAAGCTGGAGAATTGGCCTTTAAAATCATCTATATTCAACTCATTTATTTTCTCTACATCTACACCAATTTCGCCCAATGAAGTAATTGCGCAAACGATTAATTCTTTAGAGTGTGAAATATTGAATTGTATAGTTGAGTCTTCTAAGTAGGGTTTTTTATCCTTAGAATAACGCATTTTAAGTTGCTCTAAATCGTAATCGTAAAAATGCTTTAAGCCATAAGCTAATAATAACCTTCCTAAAACGGTAGCTTTAGCATCCTCCCAACGTTTATATTTTGAGATTTTATTTATGAACTCTTCCGAAAAGTTATTTTGCGCATCTGCAAAAAAACTATCGTTATTTTCATTGGTCAAGTATGTATAAAGTAGGTGCGTCATTTAAATTAACATACTTAGCTTTTTATAATTCGTTTGTGTTTCTAAATATCAATTTTCATAAAACCACTTTCTTGGTTAGCATCTGCTACATACCACGCAGGCTGTCCTTTCTCATCTCTACCTAAACGAGCCCCTGGAACCGGCGGTGTGTTTAGTTTTTCAAATGACGATGGTGCCTCTACTGTATGACCGTTAATACTGGCTTCCTTATTTAAAATTCCCACCGCAACCAATTCGTCAACTGAAGATAGAAGCGTCTTCATCAAGAAATCTATATCAGTATCGGTGTATGCTGTTGTTAAAAAACAAGGGAAACCATCCCAAATATGAATTCCTTTTTCACGCATACTAACAAATAGCAATTCTGAATACGGAATATCTTTCTTGAATTTTAATCGCCATAGAGACCCAAAATATGTAATTTCTATAGGCAGTCCGTTTTTCGTAAACGTATCATTTAAACTTTTGGCCATACGTTCTGTCTTCGCAGATAAATTTGACTGAAGACTTGGACCTTGACTCTTCATATAAAGCAAAGAAGCTTTTGATGATGCCAATGCTAAAGGATGACGAACAAAAGTTCCTGCAAAATAGGTAACACCTACTTCTGGGTAAGAATCATCTCCATATTGCCAGAAACCACCATCAAGAGCATCCATGTATTCTTTCTTTCCCAAAATAGCACCAATCGAAACGCCGCCTCCCATAACCTTACCGTAAGTGGCAAGATCTGCTTTGACATCAAATAATGCTTGCGCACCACCTGGATGCATTCTAAAGCCTGTAATTACCTCATCGAAAATAAATGGAATTTCTTCCGCTGTTGTTATCTCCCTTACTTTTTTAATAAATTCTATAGGTTGAAACTCTGGTCTTCTACTTTGAACTGGCTCGACTAGTACACCTGCCAATTCATGCGCTCTCTCTTTAATTATCTGTAAACTTTCTTCTGTTCCATAATCAAGAATCAACATATTCTGAACTGCTTCCGGAAGTATTCCTGCTGCAGCCGGGAACGTTTTCTTTTTTTGAGAACCTCTAACAATACCTTCATCATTAATACCATGGTAAGACCCTGTAAAAGCTACTATAAGTGAACGACCGGTAACGGTACGTGCAATTCTCATAGCACCAAGTACGGCTTCTGACCCCGTATTACATAATGCGGCTCTATCATGACCGGTAAATTCACATAAAAGCTCACAAACTTCTCCCGCTAAAGGATGTTGCGGACCTACTTCATACCCTAAATCCACTTGCTTATGCATTGCCTCTTTTATGAAATCTGGTTGATACCCAAAAAAGCAAGAGCCAAATCCGTTTAATGCATCTATATATTCATTACCATCCAAATCCCAAAGTCGGTTCCCTTGAGATTTTCCAATCACTATTGGGTACACCAATTCTTTTGTTAACGGCTTAAAACCTGAAACTACTCTAGGGTCAGCCATTTTAGCCCTATTATCTTGAGCGTAATTTTTACTTTTTATAGTCTTCTTGTTATACTTTGATGTCAAGTCGTTTAAAAACTTGGACTGCACCATATCTAATCCAGTAGACTGCTTTTCTATTCTTGGAGATGCGCCAAATGGTTTTTTATGCTCTAATTTTTCTTGCTCAGATAATATGTCTGAACTAGCATGCCCATTGACCTTTTTAGACACTACATTATTTATTGGTGCTACAGGTTGTTGTTGTTGTGGCTCTTGACTAACCGTACCACCTTGTAGCAATTGAAGCTGTTTACTTAATAACTGAAGTTGTTCCCCTATTAACCCAATAGCTGTTTGGTTTGTTGCCGAAGTAGTATAGTTTGTTGGAGTAGCCTGTTGCACGTGATTAACAGCAGCAACTGGTTGTTGAACCACTTGTGGTGCCGGTGCCTCTTCTGGTAAATTCTTATCAAGATAATTAGCTAGAAGCTCAGGAGAATTAATATCCTCGTTAAGTTGTCTAAAGGTTATTGGAATTTTAAATTCTTTCTTGCATGTAATAGCCATTTGAGTTAAAATTAAAGAATCTAACCCTAATTCTAAGAAGCTTAAATTTTTATCGGCAATTTCTATCTCAATTCCGTAAGTATTCGATATTAACTCTGAAATTTTTTTTAAAATAGACACGTTTCTCATTGGTGTGACGCTTATTGGTTTTTCTATTAAAGTATGTGTTGGTTGGTTTGAATCTAAATATGTTCTTTCCGTTATCGGATTCGAAACTATAGGGTCAATCCAACATGGTTTACGGTCAAATACGTAAGTTGGTAATCTTAATCGTTGTCTGTTTTGATTTGCATAAAAAGTGTTCCAATCTATTGAAAGACCTGTTAACCATAATTGCCCTAAAGCATTTAATACTCCGTTATATGCATTTTCATCAGATTTGGCAATAAGTAAAGAGGCAATTGATTTTAGCTTTCTAGCTTCTTTGTTCTGTCGACTTAAGGTAGTAAGTGCATTACCCGGCCCCACCTCTAACAATACTATATCTTCCAACTTAACTATGGTGTCCATAGCATCTGAAAATCTAACAGTATCTCGTAAATGGTTGGTCCAATAGGTAGCATCTACAGCTTCATCATTGGTAAGCCAAGTACCCGTAACCGTGGAAATTATTGGTATCTCTGGTATTTTTAAATTAATATTCCTGACAAGTGCACCAAATTCTTCTAGTATTGGGTCCATCATTGCAGAATGGAAAGCATGACTTGTTGCTAATAATTTATATGGTAGACTTTGTTCCTTAAGAACTTCACTGAATTTCTCAATTTCGTCGTCCTCTCCAGAAACAACACATAGTTTTTGCGAGTTTACCGCAGCAATAGATAGTGTTTCTGGGATTATTTTATTTAGAGCTTCAACATCTATTCGTAGGGTAAGCATACTACCTTTTGGAAGTGTGCTTACTAAAATACCTCTCATAGCAACCAGTTGCAATGCATCTTCCAAGCTAAAAATACCTGCTAAATGTGCCCCAACGAATTCCCCTAAACTATGTCCACAAATTAAGGTTGGTTTAATTCCCCAACTCATCCATAATTGCGAAAGTGCATATTCAATAGTGAACAATGCGGGTTGTGTATAACGTGTATCTTTTAGTTTACTTTCAGCTTCTTCGTTATTCTCATCTGAGAAAATTACATTTCGAATATCTAGCTGTAAAATATCCAATAATAAATCGGCACATCTATCAACAGCCTCTCTAAATACAACTTCCCCGTCATACAGCTCTTTACCCATATTTAAAAACTGGGAACCTTGACCAGGAAGCAGGAAAACTATTTCGCTAGGAACAATTTTAACTACTGATGACTGCGTAGTTTTTATATCATTATTCGTTAATAATTCAGAAACTTCTTTAGAATCACTAGCTATGATAAATCTACGATTGTTAAAACTAGCTTTGGTCGTACTAAGGGTATAGGCAACATCAGCTAAATTCACCGATTCTATAGAATCAAGATAATTTTTTAGAGCAGTTTCATATCCTTCTACACTTGTGCGAGTTTTAGCAGATATAGGAAGTATCTGTACCGGTCTATGATTTGTTGAATCTTTTACATTCATCTCATATTCCTCCAGTACAAGGTGAACATTTGTACCCCCAACACCAAATGAACTTACACCAGCTCTTCTAGGCCCTTCAACATTCCAAGGAGCTAACTTATCTGTAATATAAAATGGGCTATTCTCAAAATCAATTACCGGATTGGGTTTTTCATATCCCAAAGAAGGTGGTAACTCCTTATGGTGAATGGCCAGGATAGTTTTAATAAGTCCTGCAACCCCAGCCGCTGCGGTAAGATGCCCCATATTACTCTTTAGAGAGCCTAGACCGCAATAATTTTTCTTTGATTGATCTCCAAAAGCTAGCGTTAAACCATCCATTTCAATTGGATCGCCTAATGGTGTTGCCGTTCCATGAGCCTCTACATAACTAATGGTATCTGGCGAAATATCTGCATCGTCTATAGCACTTTTAATAGCATTTGCCTGACCTTCTGCACTTGGAGCTGTAAAGCTTCCTTTACCACCACCGTCATTATTTATTCCAACACCTTTTATAACACTGTAAATATAATCTCCATCTTTTTTAGCCTCTTCTAAATCCTTTAAAACTACAACACCGGCACCATCACTAAATACAGTTCCTTTTGCTTGCGAATCAAAAGGCCTACAATGACCGTCTGTACTTAACATAGATCCCTCTTGATAAAGGTGTCCGCTATTAATTGGAGCTGTTATACTAGAACCACCTGCCAAGGCAACTTCACAATGGCCGTTTCTTATAGATTCTACCGCCTCGGCAATTGCCAAAAGCGATGTAGAGCATGCAGATTGCACACTTACTGCAGGCCCTCTTAAGTTTAGATGATACGCAGTTCTTGATGATATATAGTCTTTTTCATTTACGGTATCTAAATGAAGTTGACCAACTGTTTCTATTAATTCACTATTAGGAAGTATATTCTTTTTATAATACGTATTCGTACCTGTACCGGCATATACCCCTACTCTACCTTTATAATGTTCAGGAAGATGTCCAGATTCTTCAAGTGCTTCCCAAGCAAGTTCTAAAAATAAGCGTTGTTGTGGATCCATCGCTTCCGCAAGTTTAGGCGTTAAGCCAAAGAAACGAGCATCGAACATTTTTACCGAAGGCACAACACCCCTGGCAGCAACGTATAAACTATCGTTTCGTAAAGACTCGGGAATACTCTTATCTAATTCTTCTTTGGTAAAGAACGATATGGTTTCTTTACCATTCTTTAAAACATCCCAAAATTCATCTATGGTACTAACGCCTGGAAATCTTCCGGCCATACCAATGACCGCAACGTCATTTGAATTATTTGAACCTTTTGCCTTGCGCTTACTATACAAAGTAGTTTCCTTATCACCCTCTACAAATTTAGAAAGAGCATTAATTGTAGTATGTTGGTATAGTTTAGTAACCGGTATTCTTACCTTAAGCGTTTTCATAATTGCGTTTACGACCTTTTGTGCCATAAGCGAAGTACCGCCCATTTCAAAAAAGTTATCATCAACGCTAATACCGGATATTTTCAATTCTTTCTCCCAAATATCAGCTATACGTTTCTCTACCTTGGTGCGAGGCTTCTTAAAAATCACATCTGAATTTGATCTTAGATATCCTGGTTCAGGTAATTTTTCTTTATCGATTTTTCCGTTAGCATTAGTAGGGAACTCATCTACCCACATTAAAAAAGTAGGCACCATAAATTCTGGCAACTTATTTACAAGCTCAAGTCGAATGCTATTCATTTCTGGTTTTTCACCGTTAGCCTGTATATACCCTACCAACCTTGTTTCACCTTCTTCATTGGTATTAGGCAATACTATGGTGCGTTTAATACTATCTATAGCATTAATTGTCGATTCAATTTCCCCCAGTTCTATACGATGTCCGCGTATTTTAACTTGGTGGTCTATTCTGCCAATATATTCTAAAGTGCCATCAGCAAGTCTTCTTACCAAATCACCTGAACGATACATTTTATCACCAGGCTCAAAAGGATTCATAATAAATTTTTCATTGGTCAATTCTGGTCTGTTCAAATAACCTCTTGCCAGACCGTGACCAGAAATACATAATTCACCAATAACGCCAACAGGTTGTAATTGATTATTGCTATTTACAACATGAGAGGTTAATGTTGATATACAATTTCCAATATTTGAAACATTGGTTCTTATATCTTCATCATCAATTATATTAAACGTTGTAAATATGGTTGTTTCGGTAATACCGTATCCATTTACAAATTGTATACCTGGAAACTTATGGTACCATTTTTCTAAATATTTAGGAAATAATGATTCTCCTCCAAAAATGACATATCGTAATTTCAAATCGACATCACCAGTCGGTAGACTACCCATTATATTTAAAAAGGAAGAGGGTGTTTGATTTAGAATGGTTACTTCTTCATTAATAAGCAACGACATAAATTCATAAGGATCCTTAACAACATCACTAGAAGGAATTACCAGTTTACCACCAAATAACAATGCTCCATAAATTTCCCAAACCGAAAAATCAAAACAGTACGAATGGAACATAGTCCAAACATCATTCTCATTAAAATCATAGAACTGATTGTCATTTACAAATAGGCTAACAATATTTCTATGTTCTAACATTACCCCTTTAGGGTTACCGGTTGTACCAGAAGTGTAAATGATATAAATTAAATCATTTGGGTCTAATTGAACACTTGCAATAGCGTCTGTAGCATAATTATCTCTAGTTGAATTAAACTCTTCTATTACAGCCGCATCTATAGTAAAGTCGCAATTGCTATCTTCCTTAATATACTCTTTTCGTTTATCTGGGTAATTTGGATCAACGGGCACATATGCCGCACCAGCCTTCATAATACCCATCATGCAAATAATTAACCACTCGCTTCTTTCTAATATCAAACAAGCTAAATCACCTTTAGTGGCTCCCTTACTTTTAATTAAATAATCGGCAAATTGATTGGATAGCTTATTAAGCTCATCATAAGTAAGACTGTTATCTTCATAGACAACCGCTATACTATTTGGAGTTTTAACAACCTGTTCATTTAATAGATCAACAATATTTTTCTCTCTTGGATAATCTACTACCGGCGTATTAAATTCCTTTAATAATGTATTACGCTCTTGTGTTGAAAGGAAATCTATATTACCAATTTCTAAAGAAGGTTGTTCAATTAAACGAGGTACTATGTTTTTAAAATGGGACATCAATTGCGCAATCAACTTTCGGTCAAATACATCGTCATTATAAATAACATCGAATCGAATTTGCGATTCCTCAATTTCTAGAATAAACTTAATATTAGAATCGCTACTAACCTCACCAACATAAACTATACCCTCATCACCATTTACTGTATTGTTAGCGCTTAATGTGTTTATGGTAAGAACAACATCTAATAATGAATTTTGACCATTTTTATGTACTAAGTCAAAATCATTTAGAAAATCATTATTGGGATAGTAATTTTCAAAGTTTAATAAAACCCTATTTTCGGTACTTTTATACACCGTATTAAAATCAAAAGAAGGTGCTATTGTATTTCTAAAAAACGATAAATTATCATTTACCCCTAATTGATCGTTGTTATTAATTATTAATCCAAATGCAATATCGTTTTGATTCGTATATCTATGCAAGAGAACTGTAAGTGAAGAAATTAAAAAGATTTCCAAGTTTTCTGGTGAAGACACATACGAACGAATAGAACTTGTTACCTCTGACGAAAAATAAGTACGCAGTAAAGACCCCTTAGAAGCACTGTGGCTTAAGGTCAATTCTCTATTCGGTAAGTCTAATAATTTAATATCATCTGATAGTAAATTTTCCCAGTACCCTTTAACAGAGCTAGAAATAGACCCTTTATTTTTAGCATTCATATCTAGTAACGATATAATTAATGACTCCGTAATATTATAATTTCAATTTGTAGAATTAAAAATGTCTTCCTTGAAACGCATTCATTAAGTACACAATTGCATTAATAAAAAATTGTTTGAGGTTAAAATTCTATTTAATCAAATCTATTTTTGAAGGATATTTTGAATCAAACTTGTAAATTATAATTACAGTAAAATTAGTAAATCTTAGGTTTAAACTGGATTTTAAAAACTGGAAGTAAATACATATAATTTGGAATATTTTAATTATAAATACTTGATTATCAATTATTTATTGAAAATGTTCAAGTGCATTATCTCAAGAATTATTTTTTAATCAACAATATTTCATCGAATATTAAATAACGTTCCTCGATAGTAATTAAAACCTTCATCATTTGAGTTGATTAAGTGGTAAAAAATGACGTTCATTTGCACATCTAAAGTTTTCTTTCAGTTACTTTAAGTGTAACGGTTATTTAAAACACTATGATTCAAATAAAACAAAGGTAAAATATGGTTATAGCACGCTAATGAAAGATAAAATAATACTACTTATTGGTGATCTACTTGTATTTCTAATGCCTAAAAAGACAAGAGAATTTGCAAATAAAGGCATGACCATTACCAATAGAAATGATATAAGTCTAATTGAACTTTTTATACGCAAATCTCTTTTGAAAAAAGCAGAAGAAAAATCGGACTATAATACATTATCTGAATTTCATAAAGCATATTGGAAAAACAAGGGAGATGATTTTTTCTCAGCAACTGACGATTCCTTTGAAAATAACTTTTTACCTGAATGTTCTTTCATATTTGAACTTCTAAAAGACAAATTATCTTTAGAGCATGAAAATTTCAACACCGTTGTAGAGATTGGAACTGGTAATGGTAAGGTTTTGAATTATCTAAGCGAACAATTCCCTCAAATCGATAGATTTGTTGGTATTGATTTAAGTCAAAAACAGATTTCACGGAACAAGGAAACATATCAAAAGAACACCCAACTTGAATTCGTAGCTGGCGATGCTTTTGACTGGGTAAACACCTATGCCAATAAAAATATGATATTTGTTACTTCTAGAGGCGTACTAGAATATTTTACAGAAAGTAGGTTACAAGACTTTTTACAACAAATAAACCGCTTAGGAAACACCATTTTTATTGCCATTGAGCCTAATGGAGTTGACCACGACCTTAAAGTAAATACAAGTTCAGAGCCATACGGTTATGAACGTTCGTTCTCGCACAATTATGAAGTACTTTTTAAAAATACAGGTTTTAGCCTATGGCATACTTCTACAAAAGACAGTACACTTGACCATTACTTTAGCTATATGGGTGCTGATAATTATAGCAAGAAAGCCGTTATGGTCACTATCAGTTAATTTTCAAGGCACTACTACTTAGAACTGTTGTTATCAAGAACTCCCTGAAGGGTTTTCGCCAATACTTTATCATTAGGCGGAGCAAACATTGTTAAATGCTCTCCAGGAACGTAATGTAACTCTATACCATTTTGGGCAAAAGACTTCCATCCAAAATTTACATTGTCATGAGTGTAATCAATAACATCTTGAATACGGAACAAATCGGCTTTTATTGACAAAGGTTTTAAATGATACCTATCTACAACCTTGTTGTGCTCAATAATTCTATGCTCATACTCCCAGTCATAATCCATTTTAGACAAGGTATTCTTATCTTTTTTTAATCTTAAGTAAAGCTTCTTCAGGTTTGTTTTGGTAACTCCTACCCTATATTTAAAGCCTTCCTTATTTAATAACTGCCTTAAAACATGCAAAGATTTATTAAATAAATAGTTACCATAAGCCATTTTCTTACCTAAAGAAGTACTACGACCATAATGTGCATATGCATATGTGTCTAAAAGAGCTAAAGTAGAAACCTTCTCCCCTTTTTCCATTAACTGTTTTGCCATTTCATAGGCAATTATACCACCGGAAGAATAACCCGCCAACATGTACGGTCCTTTAGGTTGCGTTGCAATAAGGGCCTCATTATAATGTGCCGCTATCTCTTCTACAGAAGTTAACAATTCTTCTTTACCATTTAAACCTTTCGCTTGAAAACCATAGATTGGCTGATCTGGATCCATATGGTCCTTTAGACTTTTAAAGGAAAGTACATTTAATCCTGCTCCATGTACTATAAATAGTGGTGTTTTAGAACCTTTAGTCTGAATTGGCACCAAAGAATCCCAGGTTACCGTATTCTCTTCTATTTTTAATAAACTAGCTAAACTTGTAACCGTAGAATATTCAAATAAAGATGATAATGGTAAGCGCTGACCAGACTTCTCTTCTAATTTAGTCATTACCTTAGCAGCGATTAAAGAGTGTCCGCCTAATTCAAAAAAATCATCAGTAACGTTGACTATATCTAGAAACAAACATTCTTTCCAAACCTCTGAGACCAGTTTTTCAGCTTTCGTAAGCGGTTGACTATTTTCGGCTGTAGTATAAACTGTATTGGCAGCTGTATCTGGTAAACTCTTTCTATCAAGCTTCCCATTTATAGTTACCGGAAGTTCATTTAATCTAATATATTCATGGGGCAGCATAAATACAGGTAATTCATTTGCCAGTTGATTTTTCCAACTAAGTACATCTTCATCCCATTGACTATCTTCACCCTTATAAACAATAAATGCTTTTAAAACATGGTTTCTAACATCTGTAGCAACCGATTCTATTCCTTTTAATTTCTTTAGCGAATGCTCAATTTCACCAAGTTCAATTCTATGTCCACGAACTTTTACCTGTCCGTCTTTTCTTCCTAAGCATTCAATTTGACCATTTGGCAAAAGTCTTCCTAAGTCTCCGGACAAATACATTTTTGAATTCCCATCAGCTTTGAAAGTATCTTTAACAAATCGCTCGTTAGTCAGTTCTTCCTGCCCTAAATAACCCATAGTTACACCTTCTCCCCCAATAGTTATTTCACCAGCTTCACCTTTTACAACAGGATTTCCTTGTTCATCTAAAAGATAAATGTGAGTATTTGCAATAGGTTTACCAATGGTTATTGGATCATCTTGATTAGAAATTTTAGTTAGTATACAGCAAACCGTTGTTTCCGTAGGACCATAAATATTCCACACTTCATCGCATTTTTCCAACAACTTTAAAGAAAGTGATTTAGGTACTGGTTCTCCACCAATCAACGCTTTAATATGTAATGGCTCTTTCCATCCAGAATCTAAAAGAATCTGCCAAATGGTTGGCGTTCCCCAGATAACTGTAATCTTATCTTTAACCGCCTTCTGTAATAAAAGATGACCATCTTTTCTTGTATTTTCATCAACTAACACAACGCTGGCACCATGAATTAATGGTAAGAATATTTCCATAACCATCGCATCAAAAGATATCGTTGTGGTCGCAAATATTTTATCATCAGGTCCAATACCTGGTTCTTTGCCCATGGAAAACAATAGGTTGATTACATTTTTATGTGTAACCTGTACTCCTTTAGGTTTACCGGTAGATCCGGAAGTATAAATGATGTAAGCTCCTGCATCAGAAGATACATTTACATTTTCAAAACTACCATCAGCTTCATTTCCGTTAGATATAATATCGTCAATAAAAATAGCTTTTACATCGTGGTCAAGTTTCTCTTTTGATGTATCACAAATGAAAAAAGTAGAATTCGCATCTGAAATCATCAGTTTGGTACGAACATCTGGATAACCCGTATCTATAGGAACGTATCTAGCCCCACACTGCAATATTGCAAAAAGCGATATAATTAGAGCTGGAGATCTTTCAAGAGAAATAGCGACCGTAGTATTTGGTTTTACCCCTTCTTCCCACAAAAGACGTGCAGTAGAATTAATTCTACGCTGCATTTCTGCATATGTAATTTTCTCTTCGTTAAACTCTAAAGCTATAGCATTTGGTGTATTTATAGCTTGTTTATGAAATAACTCATGAAGCGTGGTACTCGGTAATTCTAATGAAGCACCCTCAATAATAAAGTCATCATTACTTCTTTGTAGTAATTCAGAAAGTTTTGCATTTGGGTTTTCAATCAGCTTGTTTAAAACAGTCTTAAAGGATTCCCCCATAGAAAGTATAGTACTCTCTTTAAATAAGTTTGTATTATAAGACCATTCTAATATTATCTTTTCTTTAGACCCTGTTGCATTTAAAAACAATTCGAATGTTTCAAATTCTCGCGCGTTACTGTGGTATTCATAGATAAGACCAGAAAAAGAAACACCATCATCCAAATCCATATCGACATTAAAGACCACAGGCACCAATGGCACTCTTCCTGGAGTTCTACTTAAGTTTAGTTTTTTCAATAAACTACCAAAAGTTAGTTCCTGATTCTCAAAAGCATCAAAATTTGCAGATTTTCTTTTCTTTAAGTAGTCAATAAAGCTATCATCACCATCCAGTTCACTTTTCATTGGAAGTAACTTCACACAATGACCTACCAAATGTTTAGCCCCCATAGCAGATTGCCCTGCAACAGGGAGTCCCAGAACTATACTTTTTTGAGCTGTTAATTTATAAAGTAGAATTTCAAAGGCCGCCATTAATGTTAGAACCAAACTAGTGTTGGCTCTGATACCGGTATCTTTTATACTTTTAACAATATCTTTATCTAAGGATTGATTTATGCGCGCGCCACTATATGTTCTCTTAGTAACTTGTCCAAAATCGGTAGGGAGGTTTGTTTTTGGTATCTCCCCTTGGTATACATTTAACCAGTAGTTTTCTGCCTGAGTAAATTCACCATTCGATTTTAACTCATTCTGTTGCGCAACATATTCTGTATAGGGTACCGGTTCTGGTAGATTATGATTTCTGTTCTCAACCCTTGCGGAGTACAATTCTCCAATTTCCTGCATTATTATACCAATAGACCACCCATCGCATACAATATGATGTGTATTAATAACTAACTGGTGCAATTGATTTTCTAGTTTCAAAAAACCAAATCGTATCAATGGCCCCTTGGTTAAATCAAAAGCGGTATTTGTATCTTGTTTTGTGTATTTACTTACTTCTATATCTGTTTCTGTAGCCGAAAGTTTAATATAATCTTGAAAATCAATATTTGCAATTTGAGCATCAAACACATTAATAAACTTTCCATCTGGACTAAACACAGACCGTAATGATTCATGCCTACTAATAAGCATGTCCAGAGCCCACTGTAAGGCAATTACATCTATTTCTCCTGTAAAATCTATTGATAATGAAAGATTGTAAGCTCTATTTGCGTCTTCGCCACCAAAATAGCAAGAATACCAAATTTCTTCTTGCGCATCTGTAGTGTGCAAAATGTGCTTTATTGCGGGTCCTTCAAAAGGGTTAAAATGCGTTAGTACTTCCAAAGTATATGACTGAATAGGTTAGTTTATAAAGAATAAGGGGGATTTAAAACATAGCTTTAAAATTTTCATTAAGACGGCTATTGCTTAAGATTCTTCAGTTTTATGCGATAAATATATTTATAATCATCAAAAAACACATTTAGTTTCGCTGATGTGTAAATAAAATAGTTGTGTGTAAAAAATATCTTAAATGCTATAACCCTAATATAATTTAAAGAACGAAAACTTGTTCAAACACAAACCAGATTAGAAGTTCACGTTAAGGAAGGACAGAAAAATGTATTAATCAGTCCTAAAGTTAAGAATAATAATCACCTTGAATTGAAGAATTGTTATCAAATAATAAAGTCCCGAATTAAAATTAATTCGGGACTTTATATAGTACGTTTAATAATTAAATTTTTGAAAACTTAAACTTTCAACAATTTTTCAGTTAAAATTTTAGCATACAAAATTTGATTTTGCTCTATATCATTAAACATGTTCTGAACCCTTTCATTCCTAGTTTTCTTATCCACTAGGGCTTTTTGGGTTTCTTTAATCTCAGCACCTTTTTTAACCTGAAAATACGGTTTAAGATGCATGTAGCAATTCTCAAGAGAAACTAACTTTTTCTTTTGATAGGATAACGTTAGTCTCTTAGATAAAATGTTAGATATCATCGCATGGTGGTTTAAGATTGATATTATAACGGGGAAATACAATAAATAATACATTAAAGTAGTCTTTTTCCTACTCAAATATAGCTAATAGATAGTGTTTGATAATTTAAACTTAGATTAAAAAATTAATTAATAACAAGTTTTATTGGGTTATTTTTAAAAAAATAACCCTAAATCCTTTCATTTGATAAATAAGAGCTCAAAATATTCGCTTTTAATTATCTTATCATTTTAATTGATTTAGCCCTTGAAAAAATATAAAAAAGTATTCATAAAATTATAGACATCAAATAGAAACTATAAACTTCAACTGCAGTACTTTTAATGTTTTAATTGGTGGCAAGAAAAAAAGTAAAAGATTAATAATCACAATTATATTTTAAATTATCAACTCCATTAATCATACTATTTTTTATAAGAAATAATAGCAACCTAGTTATAACCACGAGCCTAATGACAACTATTTTAAAAACTGATTAATTAAAACACAGTTTATCGATTAAATCATAAGTTAATCTAAGGTTTGTTTTTTTGATTCGAATTACACAAATAATATCCTAAATTTGTTTCACAACCGTTAACCACAGTTAAAAGATTCAATACTATGTCATTAATCTTAATAACTTTTAAAACTTATATTATTATAATCTAGGTAGTGGTAAAACAAAATTTTACTTTGAAAAGAACTATAGATAATATATTAAAATGAATTCCCCAACTTCACTTAATTATTTAAAATAATTAAGCATTCCATTTTAAAAAGAATGACATTGCTGGAATTCACTATTACCATATTTACTAGGTCATAAGTGAAAAATATGAACGAAAAAATAGTATAAATCCATTTTACAACATTATGAAAGTAGCATTAATTACTGGAGTTACAGGTCAAGACGGCGCTTATTTGAGCGAATTTTTATTAAAAAAAGGGTATCAAGTACACGGTCTAAAAAGAAGAGCATCTTTGTTTAATACAGACAGAATTGACCATCTTTATCAAGACCCACATGTAGAACACAGAAATTTTGTACTTCATTATGGTGATATGACAGATAGTACTAATCTTATTAGATTAATACAAGAAATTCAACCAGACGAGATTTACAACTTAGCAGCAATGAGCCATGTTCAAGTTTCATTCGAAGTTCCAGAATATACTGGTAATGCAGATGGATTGGGTACGCTTAGAATTTTAGATGCCGTACGTTTATTAGGACTTGAGAAAAAGACTCGTATTTATCAAGCATCAACTTCAGAATTATACGGAAAAGTACAAGAAGTTCCACAATCAGAAACAACTCCTTTTTACCCACGTAGTCCTTATGCCGTAGCAAAAATGTACGCATTCTGGATTACTGTAAATTACAGAGAAGCTTATGACATGTTCGCTTGTAACGGTATTCTTTTTAACCATGAATCACCTATTAGAGGAGAAACTTTTGTGACTAGAAAAATAACCAGAGCAGCTGCAAGAATTGGACTAGGTTTACAAGACAAAATTTACCTAGGTAATTTAGATGCTCAACGAGATTGGGGTCATGCTAAAGATTACGTACGTATGATGTGGATGATTCTTCAAGCTGATGAAGCAGAAGATTGGGTAATTGCTACGGGAAAGACTACGCCAGTTCGTGAATTCGTTAGAATGGCATTCGCAGAGATGGGTATTGAACTAGAATTCAAAGGAAAAGGTGTTGATGAAAAAGGATATATAAAATCATGTTCTAATCCAGATATACAAGTTGAAACCGGAAAAGAAATTCTAGCGGTCGATCCTAAATATTTCAGACCAACAGAGGTTGAATTATTAATTGGTGATGCAACAAAAGCTAACACTAAATTAGGTTGGATTCCAGAATATGACTTACAAGGTTTGGTAAAAGACATGATGACACATGATTTAAAATTGATGCAAAAAGATCAATATTTGAAGAAAGGTGGTTATGTTACTTATAATTATTTCGAATAAATAATTAAGAACTATCGATTCTCCTAATTTGTAAGTAAACTATGTTAAATAAAGAAGCTAAAATATATATAGCAGGTCACAGAGGTCTAGTTGGCAGTGCAATTGTTAAGAATCTGAAAAGCAGAGGCTATTCAAACTTGATTTTTCGCACGCACAAAGAACTAGACTTGACCAATGCAACACAAGTTGCAGCGTTTTTCGAAATCGAAAAACCGGCATATGTTATTCTTGCTGCCGCTAAAGTTGGTGGTATTGTAGCCAACAACACGTATCGTGCAGATTTCATTTATGAAAATCTAATGATTCAGAATAATGTCATACACCAAAGTTATCTTCATGGGGTGAAGAAATTACTGTTTTTAGGAAGTACATGCATTTATCCTAAAAATTGTCCTCAACCCATGAAAGAAGACTCTTTGTTAACAGACGTTCTTGAATATACCAATGAACCTTACGCTATCGCAAAAATAGCAGGTATTAAAATGTGTGAGAGTTACAATTTGCAATATGGCACTAACTTTATTTCTGTTATGCCTACCAATTTGTACGGACCTAATGATAATTTTGATTTAGAAAAATCGCATGTGTTACCTGCATTGATTCGAAAGATGCACTTAGGGAAGGCCTTAGAAAATAATGATTGGGATACTTTATCATCAGATTTAAATGCTTTACCAATTGAGGGAATTAACGGTAAATCATCTAAAAATGAAATTATCTCTGTCTTAGATAAATATGGCATTAAGAAAAAAGATGATACAGTTCATTTAGAAATATGGGGCTCTGGAAAACCTATGCGAGAATTTCTTTGGAGTGAAGATATGGCAGATGCCTGCGTCTTTTTAATGGAGCAGAGAGATTTCAAAGATTGCTATAATCAAAAAACTAATGAAATACGCAATACCCATATTAATATTGGTACAGGAGTTGATATTTCTATTAAAGACTTAGCATTATTAATACAACAAACTATAAATTTTAAAGGCGAATTATATTTTAATACCGAGAAACCAGATGGTACATTAAAAAAACTAACGGACCCCAGAAAATTACATGACCTTGGATGGAAACACACCATTTCTTTATCACAAGGAGTACAGCAAGTATATTCATGGTACACCTCCAAGAATTAATTGTTTTTACCTACAGATTTCTATCAAACTCAAATTTACCGCTAACCAATAGTTCATTAACTATTGGCTAGTAGTAACAACCTATTCTTAGCTCTTTGACCAACCATTACTAAAAGCGGAAATGAAGAAATCTAATTTTATAATACCTCTATCTTTTATAGTGCATATATTGATCATTAATTTGACACTGTATGCATATACTCCAGAAACATATCTTAATGGATATAGTATACTTTACTATAACCTAACATGGCTTATTACCACTTATAGCTTAAACTTCTACCCTACGGCTAGAAGAGATGGCTTTATGAGTAATTTCAAAAGCTTTGTTATACTTTTTATCATTTATGGCTTAGTCTATTTTACCTCATTCGTGTTTTTTGGAATGTATTCCTATAAACCTATGTACTTAGTCTTGGTATACTTATTAATCTGCTTCCTATTAACACTATTTCGGGTATTATTTTATTGGGCTAAAAATTTATACAGAACAAAAGGATACAATAGCGTAAGTGTAGTAGTAATTGGTAAGGATAAGAATCTGCAAAAGCTACGACGTATTTTTGACAACCCTGAATTCGGGTATCGATATATGGGATATTTCGACAATGTAAAATCTAATAGCCCTTCTTGTTTGGGAGATATCGAGAGCTCATTCAATTATATATTTGAAAATAATGTTGAGGAAGTGTACTGTATGGCTTCTAAGCTTTCCAAAGCAGAGATACAATATTTAATGAAAATTGCAGATAATAGTTTAAAAAGAATAAAAATTATTCCGGATAACAAAGAATTGTTCTCCAGGGCAATGTCGTTAGAATTATATGGCGCCGTTCCTATTTTAAACCTTAGGGCCTCTCCTTTAGATTTAGACTATTCCAATCTAATTAAAAGAATTTTCGATGTATTATTTTCTAGCATGATCATACTATTTATACTGTCATGGTTAATACCAATAGTTTTCATACTCATGAAGATTGATTCCAAGGGACCTTTGTTTTTTAAACAACAACGGCATGGAGTTAATAGGGATATTTTCTGGTGTTATAAATTTAGGTCCATGACCAAAAGTACTACAAGCGATACTCAAATGGCCACTAAAAATGATGTAAGGGTAACAAGGCTTGGTAGAATTTTAAGAAATACCAGTATTGACGAGCTCCCTCAGTTTTTCAATGTACTAATGGGCGACATGAGTGTTGTTGGTCCTAGGCCTCATATGGTGGTACATACCCAACAATATGAAAGCTCTGTAGATAAATATTTAGTGCGTCATTTCTTAAAACCAGGCATTACCGGTTTAGCACAAATTCAAGGTTGTAGAGGAGAAATCGTGAATAGGTCAGATATTGTGAATAGAGTTCGCTATGATATTTTTTATATGGAAAAATGGTCGCTAGCATTAGATGCTAAAATTGTTTTCTTAACTGTATATAATGCCTTGAAAGGCGAAGAAAGGGCATATTAGTCCTAATAGTATTATTAAGACCTAAACATCTAGTTTTGTCTTCCCAAATAAGTAAACAGTATTGAAAATTGGTTCAAAAATAATAGGACAACTAACTACTCCTTCTTTTTAAATAGTTTTTTTATTCCATTAAAAAGTAAAAGTGCAATAAACCCAACCGCAAGACCAACTACAAATTCTACAATAATACTAGGAACACTAGGTAGCAGATGATGAAAGAAATCAATATTATGTACAAAAATACCACCAGAAACCAATAGTAAAGCAATAGTTCCAATAACCGACAAGGCCTTAATTACCTTTGGCAAGGCGTTTACGAAAAAATGACCTATTTTATCAGAAATACTATTTTCCTCTTCGTTTAAATTAATTAATCTGGTACCAAATTCATCCATTCGTACAATAAGCGCTACAATACCATAAACACCTACTGTTGCTAAAAGAGCTACTACCGAAACTACTGCTATCTGTGTAACCAAAGGCTCTTTAATAACGGCTCCTAAAGCAATTATTACAATTTCTATGGACAATATAAAATCAGTTACTATGGCAGATTTTACTTTGGTTTTCTCTAGTTCAAGAATCTCTTTTTTGGTCATCGGCTTTGCTTCTGCAGCTATATGCGCATGCTCATGAGGAACAAAGAATTCATGAATTTTTTCCGCACCTTCAAAAGCAAGGTAAATTCCCCCTAACACTAAAACAAGTGTAACCGCCCATGGTAAAAAAGCACTTAACAAAAAGGCAATAGGCAATATGATAATTTTATTGAGAAGCGAGCCCTTAGTAATAGCCCAAAGTACCGGTAATTCTCTTTTAGAGACGAATCCTGATGCTTTTTCGGCATTTACGGCTAAGTCATCACCTAAAATCCCTGCGGTCTTCTTAGTGGCTATTTTACTCATTGCCGCTACATCATCCAATAGTGCTGCTACATCATCTAAAATTGCAAAAAAACCTGAAGCCATGTATCTTTAATTTTGGTCAAAAATAATTTAACCATATCATATATAGGAATTCTATCCACAAAAAAGATAACCCATCTCTAATTTGTATTTTTATGAGCAATGAAATAGTTATAAATTTTCAGGGATATTAAAGCTAACAAAATGAATGAAATTAACTGGGGAATAATTGGTTGTGGAGATGTTGCAGAAGTAAAAAGTGGACCCGCTTTTCAGAAGGTGCCACATTCAAATTTAATTTCGGTCATGCGCCGCAATGAAGAAAAAGCAAAAGATTTTGCAAAACGACATCATGTGCCACATTGGACTTCAAATGCAGAAGATATATTAAATAACGATGACATCAATGCTGTTTATATTGCCACGCCCCCTTCTACACATTTAACCTATGCATTACAAGCCCTAGACGCTGATAAACATGTGTATTTAGAGAAACCAATGGCATTAAACGCTTTAGAAGCACAACAAATAACTAATGCGCTTAACAATAGTACAAGTAAACTTACTATGGCGCACTATCGCCGTAAATTGCCAGCCTTTTTAAAAGTAAAAGAACTTCTTAATACCAATAGTATTGGAGACATAATTCATGTAGACCTACAAGTTTTACAATCTAAAAAAGAATTGTTCGTATCGGATGCTAAAGATAATTGGAGAATACAGCCTGAGATATCGGGTGGAGGCTATTTTTATGATTTGGCACCCCATCATATTGACTTAATGATTCACTTCTTTGGCCCGATTGAAAAAGTACATGGACTTACTAAACCCACAAATAGGAATGTAAACGTAGAAGAGATTGTTAATGGAATTATCTCATTTAAGAATGGTATTCAATTTAGAGGGATATGGAATTTTAATGCTGCAGAAGTAAACGAAAAAGATGAATGTATTATTTATGGCACCAACGGTCGTATTCAATTCTCTTTTTTTGGCAGTGAAGTTGTTTTTAAAAAAAACAATGAAGAACAAACGTTTTCATTTACTAACCCAAATCATGTTCAAGAACCCATGATACAAGCTACTGTCAATTTTTTTTTAGGGAAAGTTGAAAACCCATGTACGGCTGAAGATGGTGTATTAATTATGAATTTATTAGATGAATTAAAGGGTTGTAAACATTAACCCTACCGGCCCAACAACGCTAACTTCGCAAAGAAATCTTCAAACAACAACCGATTATCTAACTGTTGATACACCCTTATATTTCTACCCTTTAAATTTGCTTCATAAATACCTGATGCATTTATGTTAGGGGCCTGTTTTATTACGTAAGTACTAGAAGAAGGGTCTGGCTCAAATGAAGATTGTATTGCCGTTAATAATACTAGGGGATTATCGCCATAAATGTATACTTCTCCCATAGGCAAATTCCATTTATCAATCTTTGCCAATGCCTCTTTCATTACATTGAATAAATGATCACCTAACTTGCCTTTACCTTTAACCTTTGTTAAAAGTTCTGCATCTGACATTATAGGTTGCCGATATACATTTCTAGGTACTTGCCACAAATTGATATTAGAATCATTAAAAATGACCTGAGCTGCTTTAATATCTATACCCAAATTATATTCAAGCGTGGTGAACCCAGGTGGTGGAATCGCAATATCTATATATTCTGGTCCGCCTATCCAAACTAGGGTAATTTTTTCTGCAATTTTAGGCTCAAGCAGGTAAGCACTTGCAATATTTGTTAATCCGCCACCACACACCACGTACAAAGGTAAATTGGTATCTGTACGCATCGCTTCTTTAATAATTAACTGTACCGCATCACTATCTATTGGTTCAGAAACATCCGTCATACTCTGGCTTTTATCAGTATATACAGTGACAGAATTCTCTAATTCCAAAATCTTAACGATTTTCATGGCTTGTTCCTTTGCATACTCTGAAGTACCCGGACCTCCAAAACCTTGCTCATACAAATGAGATGCAATTACACCCCTAATTTCAACAGACGGAGACATTAAATGGTGTGCCAGTTGAAACAGTCCGTCTGGATCACCACCTAAATCATTATCAATTATTACCCGCATACGTGGTTTTACCAATGAATTTAATTCTGAAAGTCCGTCATGTTGAGAAAATCCAACGAAGGAAAGAGTGAAAAAGAAACTAAAGACTAGTGATTTCATAATTAGTAAAATTTATCAGAAGATAATCATACCTCCATACATTCTCACTAGTCGTTCAAAACTAATTGGCAAGAAATACAACCTCGTTCTGGTATTAATGGTACAGTTATAAAACAAATTTTAATTATCAGGTTATCATATATTTAAAATAATAAATGTATTATTGTTACAAACTGAGACAATAAAACTTACGCTGATATGAAAAATTTTCAGATTTTATGCTTTACCCTTTTAATCATAAGTATAAAAACGGTAGCACAAGAAACCAATTCTTTTCCTGTTCAAGTAACTATTGAAAACGGAACTATTGAAGGAAATTACGACACACATACTGGAATACAACGCTATTTTGGAATTCCGTTTGCCCAGCCTCCCATAGGAGATTTAAGATGGAAGGCTCCGCAACCAGTTAAAAATTGGGAAGGTATAAAAGAAACAAAGGAATTTGGACCACGACCAATGCAAACCATGGTGTTTGGTGACATGAAATCTAGATCTAAAGGTGTTAGCGAAGATTGTCTTTATTTAAATGTTTGGACACCTGCCAAACGTAACACCAAAGATTTGCCAGTACTGGTATATTTTTTTGGCGGTGGTAATGTTGCTGGTGATGCCTCTGAACCAAGATATGATGGAGAAAGTATGGCAAAAGAAGGTATCGTTGTAGTAACGACCAACTATCGATTGAACATTTTTGGATTTTTAGCTCACCCAGAATTGAGTGCTGAGGCTTCTTATAAAGCCTCTGGAAATTATGGTTTATTAGACCAGAATGCGGCATTAAAATGGGTTAGTAAGAACATTGCAGCTTTTGGTGGAAATCCTAAAAAAGTAACCATTGCAGGAGAATCTGCAGGTTCTATTGGCACAAGTCAACAAATGGCATCTCCATTATCTAAAGATTTAATTGCAGGTGCTATAGGTGAAAGTGGCGCTGGCATCAACCCTACCATGTCACCTATTCCGTTAAAAGATGCAGAAAATATGGGTATGGAATTTGCTAAAAATGCGGGTTACCCATCAATTGCAGCATTACGTAAATTGAGCACTAGAGCGATTTATGAGATATATAATGAATCTAAACGATTTGGTTTTCCAGCAGTATTAGACGGTTATTTTCTACCAAAAACACTTCCTGAAATTTTTAAAAATAAAGAACAAGCAATGGTTCCTCTTTTATTAGGTTGGAATTCGGCAGAGATACCAGGTATGGCATTTACACAAGGTCCTTACACAGAAGACAATTATATAAACAAAGTAAAAGAAGCGTATCCAAAGGAATATAAAAAAGTATTAGAGCTATACCCACACGGTTCTGAAAAAGAAATTGAACTATCGGCAACGGCATTAGCTTCTGACCGGTTTATATCGTACAGTACGTGGAAATGGTTTGATTTACATAGAAAGAACAGCAATCAGCCAGTTTATAGATATTTATACAGTAAGTTAAGACCTCCATTGGTTGATAACTCACTAACTTCTGGTTTAGCAGGTGGTACAGTAGAAAAAAATACCGCCACTCCCCCAGAGCCAAAAGGGGTAGGTGCGCCACATGCATGTGAAATTGAGTACTGCATGGGTAACCTTCATTTAATTGAGGATTACGCATGGACACCCGATGATTACAAAGTATCTAAAGCGATGATGACCTACTTCGCCAATTTCATTAAGACAGGCAATCCAAATAGCGAAGGGCTGCCTACATGGGATGCCGCAGGAGCAAAAGATACCCATCCCCCAGTTATGGTAATAGACACGGAAAGTAAACTGATAAAAGCCAAAAATGATGCTCGGTATGAGTTTTTAGATAAGGCTTATCAAAATAACTAAATACCGTAAGATGGGAAATAGCGTTTTTGAGCTACTTTTTAAATTAAAAGCAACCAACTAAACTCGTAAATTAGTCACATGAAAAAACTGATTCAAATTATTGGTGCGTGGTATGGCGCAAAGAAAATAGGTGGTGGAAAATGCGGGTGCATAGGAACCGTTTTTGTATTTCTAATTTTATACTGGATATTCGGTTATGTGTTAGAAGCATTTTAGTTAGGTTGGTTATTGGTTGTTAGTTGTCGGTTGGTGGTTTTTGCGCTGTTCGCCTAACGCTGGATGCCATGCGCCCATAGCGTATTTTTATTTATTGTTTGTTACTGGGGCTACTCTCAACACAAATATTCATTTTACGCTTTGTTCTCTTTTCCTTTATCTATTTGCTAACTTCCATTTTCTCTTACCCTACCCCTTCTTGGTCATTCGTTTTTTTTAATCAAAGACCTTGGCACAGGATTAATAGATTCCCCTACCCCAAAACATATAATTAGCTGCAACTGGCGGATACAACCCCCAATCAAAAAGCTGTCGACACTTTCACGTAAATGTATAATAACATTAGTACTCAAGGTTTTTTTGACAAACTGTACTCAGAAATTTTTGTGAAATAGAACAAGTCAAAAACAACAAATTCCCATAAAAATTTATGGGAATTTGTTAATCAATACTAAAATCACATTTAATTAAAACCGCTTAAGCATTTAACAGCTCTTTTAATTCTTTTGCTGCTTGCGCAGGATCTTCTGCTCCGTAAATAGCTGCTCCTGCAACTGCCACAATAGCACCAGATTGTTTTACAGCAGTAATACTACTACTATTAACACCACCTGCAATAGATACTTTTACACCAGCTCTTGCAGCCTCATCAATCAACACTTGAATAGAATACCCGTCTTCAGCCTGCTCATCTAAACCAGCATGTAACTCAACAAACTCCGCTCCCAAAGCAATTGCTTCTTTTGCACGCTTAACTCTATCTTTAACACCTATAGTATCAACAACAACACCTTTTCCATTTGCTACAGCAGCTTTTACTGCACCAGCTATGGTAGAATCTCCTGTTGTTCCTAAAATTGTTACATAATCAGCACCTGCACCGAAAGCCATACCTGCTTCTAATTCACCTGCATCAGCCGTTTTAAAATCTGCTAAAACTAATTTATCAGGAAAAGCATCTTTCATTTTTCTAATTCCAGATAAGCCTTCACTTTTAATAAGTGGTGTTCCAAGCTCTATAATGTCTACATAAGGAGCCACTTTTGTTGCCAATGCAATTGCATCTTCTATTTTTAATAAATCTATTGCTACTTGTAATTTTGCCATAATTTAAATATTTCTAATGTCCTGTATTATTTAACTATTATTCTTGTATTTACTCCATATTAGCATGACGCTTCCATAAATCTGAAGCCAAACTGCCATCTAGTTCCCATAAAGTCTGTATTAAAGCATCCATGACCAAAAGCAATGACTGCTCAAACAGACTACCTGCATATTGTTTTGAAATATCTTCATCACGTTTTTGCTTCTGTGCCGCAGGGATGGTAACCGTATGTTTTGATAGTAATGCTAAAAGAGACGCTGCATTTGTGGTAAAGCATATAACACTCGCGCCTTCTATGTTTGCATTTTCTGCTGCACTAACAATTCCGCTAGTTGTGCCAGATCCAGACCCAGCTATAAGTACATCTCCTTTTGTAATTGCAGGTGCTGTAGTTTCACCAACTACATGTACTTTGTATCCTAAATGCATCAGGCGCATTGCTGAAGCTTTCATCATGAGTCCGGTTCTACCTGAACCAGTGACAAAAATGTTTTTAGCATTTGTAATTGTCGGTATCAATGCCGCTATCTCATCATATTGTATAGACTTAATAAGTTTAAGATGTTCACCAATAATAATATCCATGGCATCTTCTATCAATTCTGTATTGTTTTTTTTAAGCGTATCATCCATAGGGTACTTGATTGAAATTCTCTTAGCATTAAAATCGACTACAAAAGTATATGGGATCACTAGCTAAAGACTTACACAATTAGACAGTTGTCTGGTACAATTTGCTATTATGGATTTTAATAATGGTGTTATTGGCTATTTTTGTGGTATATTTTGGAAACGGGCTTTTTTTAGGTAGATAATGCTTTGAAATTTTTAGGTCTGCTTCATGTTTAAAAAAAAGTTTATGCTGAGTGATAAAGTTTTATATATAAAAGATTTAGGGAATTGTCCACCCGCCTATTTAAATGATCCTGCAAGAAGAGATTTTTATGAAATTGTATGGTTACAAAATGAAGATGCACTTCATGTTCCACAACACGATTTCCAAACTTTAAAGGGAGATTGGATTTATTTGATACCGCCGTATAGAGTGCATCAATTGAACAAAGCTGGTAAAAACGGTGTCTTGATATCTTTTAAGCAAGAATTACTTGAAGGCGATTTGAAAGAATTTTTGTTAGATGTATTTAGAATGTTCAACATTCAAGGCGAATTTTCTTGTTTACAGGTGAACGAAGAAGGTTCGAATGGTTTGGCCGCTGTTCTTCAACTTTTGAAAGAAGAATACAGTCACGAAGTCATTAATCTAATAATGATGAAAGCTGTTTTAAAGGTGTTTTTATTAAAATTGATACAGTTAAAAGAACAGCATTTTACATTGCAAGATATTAATGAAAAGCGCGTTTATGAGTTTATGCTTCTGCTTGAAGTAAATTATAAGAATAAACGAACTGCCGATTTTTATGCAAGTAAATTGGATATTAGTGCTAAGCGCTTAAATCAAATTTTAAAAGAAAAGCTAGATAAAACTGGAGTACAATTAATTCATGATCGGTTGATTTTAGAGGCAAAGCGCCAAATTATACATAGCGAAAACACTATTAAAGAAATAGGGTTTAATCTTCATTTTAAAGATCAATCATATTTTAGTCGTTTCTTTAAACAACACGTAGGGCAAACTCCTCAAGAATTTCAAAACAATGTAAAAGAGCATGTAATTTCTCATGACAATACATTGTATACTTAAGTTTTTAAAGAATTAACAGATTGACAATAAGACTTTATAAAATCAATTTTATTCTTAGCAAGACCTACCATAATTTTCAGAGCATATAGTGATGATTCTATTATAAATAAATTCAGGAAAATAGATGTAAAAAATATGGATGAATAGACGCTTAATGCTTTCTAAACAAACTGATTACCAAATTCATTCCCTTCTTGGTCATTCGCCTTCTTTTGATCAAAAACCTTGGCGCTGGTTTTCATATCGGCATACCTAGGGTCTTGTACAAAATCTTGTTTTTGCATTTTAATGACCTCTATACTTAAAAAGCCAAATTCAGTTACAACTTTACCATAAAACCGATATATTCCCCTACCCCTAAACATGTATTTAGCCGCTACGGGCGGAAACAACACCGCATCAAAAACTTGACCTTGCTGATCTAATAGCGTAGCAAAGAACATTGCTTTTCCTTTTTGAGTTCTGGTACGTTTTACTGTAATTAAATACCCATAAATATCAATATTTCTGTTTAGGTATCGTTCTAAATCTTTACTTCCCGATGTATTAAAAGGCGAAACTTCTAAAAGCTTATACGGACTACACAAACTAAACCCCAGCAATTCTAATTGTGTAAAAGCTACTTCTAAATTAGTACTGTATAATGACGGAATCTCAAAGTTCTGATGCTTTGGCGCAAACAATTTTGGGTGGTCTATTTTCTTGGTCTTATTCAGGAATAGATGTGCTTTCCAAAGTAGTTCATGTGTATTGGTTTCAGTAAATCTGAAGGCATCAATTCGTATTAATATGCTCACTTGTTCTATGGAAATAATTAAACGGTCCAGAAAATCTTCTAACGAACTAAAATCACCATTAAGATAGCGTTCCTTTAGAATACGCTCCATTACGCGTTGTTCTAGTTCCCGCAGATAACCTAAGCCTAAATACAGCTCTTTACCATAAATCTGATTGCCTGCATTGCTCTTATTTACGCACGGCGGATGTATAATTGCGCCCAACATACGAGCTTCATGTATATAGAATTCAGGTTTGTAAAATCCGCCGCCATTATTGAGCACCGCTACCATATATTCCAAGGGATAGTAGGCGCGTAGGAACAGACTTTGGTAACTTTCTACTGCATACGATGCCGAATGCCCCTTGGCAAAAGCGTAACCTGCAAAACTGGCTACCTGATCCCACACCTCTTTTATAAGTTGTTCCGTATATCCTTTTTTACGGCAGTTGTCCATAAAGGTATCCTGTACTTTTTGAAACTCCTCTCGAGAACGGAATTTACCGCTCATCCCGCGTCGTAACACATCAGCTTCACCTAAATCTAGGTCTGCAAAATGGTGGGCTACTTTTATTACATCTTCTTGGTAGACCATTACCCCGTACGTCTCTGGCATAATCTCTAACATCACCGGATGCGCCAATTCCTCTGCCCTACCTTTATTACGATGCCGAAGAATATACTCGCGCATCATACCGCTTTTGGATACTCCGGGGCGAATAATTGAACTTGCCGCTACGAGACCCAAATAGGTATCTACTTCCAGCTTTTTCAACAACATCCGCATGGCAGGCGATTCTACATAAAAACAACCCATACACTGCGCTGTTTTTACCAAATTATTGATTTTAGAATCTTTTTTAAACGCCTTGATATCATGAATATCGAACTTGGCGAATTCCTCTGGGCGGTCGCGTTCTAAAATATCCAACGTCTCTTTTATTTTTGAGAGTCCGCGTTGGGCAAGAATATCGAACTTAAAAATACCGACATCTTCAGCGATAATCATATCAAACTGCGTAGTCGGGAATCCTTTTGGAGGCATATTGGTCGCCGAAAACCAATGAATAGGTTTCTCTGTAATTAAAATTCCGCCAGCATGAATGCTCAAGTAATTGGGCATACCGTGTAGTAGTTGGGTATACTTCAGTACCAAAGTTGATATATTATCTAACCGACTTGCCTGAATATTACCGTCGCACAACAAATCTATTTCATCTTTTGGCAAACCAAAAACCTTACCTAATTCGCGAATAACTCCACGAGATTGAAAAGTAACGTAGGTACCCAACAATGCTACATTTTCAAAACGATTAAAAATATACTCCGTCATTATAGGTCTATCCTTATGGGAAAAATCAATATCAAAATCTGGCGGATTTACCCGGTATAGATTAATGAATCGCTCAAAATACAGGTCGAGCTCCATTGGATCTACATCAGTAATAAAAAGCAGGTAGGCAACAATACTATTGGCACCACTACCACGACCTACATAAAAGAAATTCTGCTTTCGAGCATGAGAGATAATATCCCAATTAATAAGAAAGTAAGAGACAAAATTCATCTCTTTAATGAGGTAAAGCTCTTTCGCTAAGCGATCTAAAACAGCCTGATCTATTTCGGGGTAACGCTTGGGCAACCCCTCTTGACATAACTGCTCTAGAAATACCTCATCTTCTTTGGTATTGCCTAAATAGGTGCTTAAATTCTGAGGTTTTCGCCCTGTGGTAAAATCGAAATGAATAGAGCAGGCATCCATCAACTGCTGGGTATTTTCTAGTATAAAACTATGTTCAGAAAAGTGCGCTGCCAGGTTTGGTATCGCATACATATGCTCATCATCGCGCGCCTGCTCGGTTACCGACAACATACTCAACAAAGTATTATTATCTATGGCGCGCAATAATCGGTGGGCATTAAAATCGCGCTTGTTCCTAAAAGTAACCGGCTGCAGCAATACAATCTTATCTCGCTGCTCTAATAATTTTGAAAACCGAAGTCGTTTCAGCTCATTTACGGAAACCCCTATAAACTCATGTGCTGCAAAGATTTTCTTTTCACTCTCCAACACTTTCTCAAAGGGGTAAATAACAAACACATCTTTAAAATCCGGAGCGATTTCTGGTATTTTCTTGTCATGATGAATGTGATGCGATAAAAAGTTATTGAGTTCTAAAAATCCCTCATTATTCTTTGCTATACCAACAAAGCATGGCTCAACTCCGTTTCTAAAATCAATACCCAAAATAGGACGTATATCATATTCAGCTGCTTTACGAACAATGTTTAAACAAGCCGATGTATTATTAATATCTGTCAATGCCAATTGCGTTACCCCATGGTCTTTTGCCAATTGCAAGAGCTCCAGTTCCGAAAAGGTCCCGTAGCGCAGGCTGTAGTATGTATGGCAGTTTAGGTACAAAATTCGTTATCCGTTGTTGGTTGTTAGTTGTTGGTTTTTTGCGCTAAGCGCTGAGCGCTTCACGCTATTCGCCTTACGCTCTTTTTATATTTTACTTTATCACTAGAAATTTCACTTCGGCTACGCTCAGTGATCGGTTGTCGTCTTTGCGAGGCTTTTCTGCCGAAGTAATCTGTTGCAATAAGCACAAAAAATCACTAGGCTTACTTGTATTCAACAGATCACTTCGTCGTTCCTCCTCGTGAAGACGTATTTTGCGCTTAGCATGACGCGTATTGCGCTAAGCATTTCCTATAGGTCTCGACTGCGCTCCACTGGACAAACACTTCCAATAACCATCAACCATCAACCATCAACCAAATTAAATCTTCCTATGCGCCAAAACTACTGGTGGCAATCCATTAAAAGGATTATGCATTCTACCTATTGTTTTTGCTCCCATGCCCGATGCCCGCAACACACTTTTATCTCCGTAGCGTTTTCTAATTTCATCCATAGCATTATATAGGCTTAAAATTTCTTCGGTATCATCAAACAGGTTAATCTGATAATTACCAGATACCAAATGACTGAAACGTATACCTATCAGCCTTACTAATAACCTACGGTTATATAAATTCTTAAACAGGTCTAGAATTTTAGGAATCAAAATATGGTCTGCGCTGCTATACGGAATGCGCATTTGTTTTGAATAGGTATTGAAATCTGAATACCGAATCTTTACTGAAATACAAGCGGTTAGCTTTTCTCCTCGACGTAATTGATATGCCAAATTTTCGGTCATGGCAATGAGGATACCACGTAGTCTATTTACATCAATAGTATCTTTATCAAAAGTTCGTTCGGTAGAAATTGATTTTCGTTCACAGAACGGAATTACAGGCGTATTATCTATACCATTGGCTCTTTTCCAAATGACTTCGCCATTGGCGCCCAAAACACGCTGCATGACTTCCATAGGCATTTCTTGAACTGTGCGTACTTGCCGTAGTCCAAGGTTCCGTAAAATCTGATAAGTCTTATCACCCACCATTGGTATTTTTTTGATGGAAAGGGGTGCTAAAAAAGGTTTTTCCAATCCCTCATCTATCTTCAATTGATTGTTGGGTTTCGCTTCATTTGTAGCAACTTTAGAAACGACTTTATTAGCCGATAATCCGAAGGAAATGGGGAGTCCGGTTTCCCTAATAATCTTCCTACGCATTTCTGACGCATACTGGTAACAACCAAAAAAGCGATCCATACCAGAGAGATCTGCATAAAACTCATCGATACTAGATTTTTCGAATACTGGAACGTACTCTTTTATGATTTCGGTTACTATATCTGAATGCTTACTGTAGTCACCAGCATTACCACGAATCACTACAGCATCTGGGCACAATTCGCGAGCCATCTTCATGGGCATACCCGAATGCACTCCAAATCCACGGGTTTCATAACTACACGCAGCAACTACTCCGCGGTCTCCTGTACCGCCCACTAATAATGGCTTATGCTGTAATTCGCGATTATTTAATCGTTCTACAGACACATAAAATGTATCTAAATCTATATGAAGTATGGTCTTGCTCATAACTATCCCTCTAAAAAATCGGGATAGCTAAATTATGGAATATTTCCAATTATTAGGATTATTTCCAAATTTTAACGTTGTAAAATTAATAGCCTATATTTTTTAGATATCAAAGGTGCTAAACCAATAACGGTTTAATACTATCTTTGAGATAAGACATTACATATGCGTAAAATTCATTTTATATTTTTATCAGCCTTTATGTTTTTTTCCACCCTTGGATATGCGCAAGACGTGGCTACCATAGAAATCATTTCCCCAAATGAAAATACAGCTTGGAACATTCCAGATAAAATAACCTTGCAATGGAATACTATTAAAATAGACACCAGTAAATCTATTCGCTTTTTTCTAGTAAGAAATGAAATGGTTGTACAAGAACTGGGTTCTTTTAAAAATGATGGTTTTGAAGACGGAATTGAATTGGCAAAAAACATTGGTTCTGGCAATAGATATCAGGTAGTTGCCATAGAACTTTTCCCTGATGATAAATTTAATATTGCTAAAAAAGTTACTCCATTCTTCTCAATTACAAATGCAGCATCTGACGAAAGAAAGAAAAAGCAACAATTGGCAAATGCCAACGTCGTTACTCCTAAAAAGAAATCTAAGAACAAACCTAAAAAGCAAAATGCCCCAGTAAAAACTGCCGTAGCACAATCTAAAAACAAAACAGAAAACAAGACAGAAATTAGGGACAGTTTTGACGGTAGAAAAATTTCATATACCAAAGAATTCGAGTTTGATTCTGAGAATATTATTATCAAGATTTGGGACCATGGCAGACAAGATGGCGATATTGTTTCTATATATCTTAACGGAGTGCAAGTGATTAAAAAATACTATTTAACCTATTGGAAAAAGGAATTTAAAATAAAACTAGACCCTACAAAATCTAACGATTTGTTCCTCTACGCCCATAACTTAGGTGATTCTCCACCAAATACAGTTTCTGTTGAAATATCTGATGGTAAAAAATCTGAAAACATTGTACTTAACTCAGACCTACAAAGTTGCGAAGCAGTATTGATCAGTGTGAAGTAGAAATATGCTTACATTACCCCTTAAGAAACTGAATTAGATAAGCTATTAATATACTTACGAAGAGACCAATATTAACCTTGGCAAAGTCATTTACCAACATACGGTAAGTCTTCTTTAATTGTCCTTTTTTTAGGCTATAGCTAATTGCTATTTCCCTGCCTGCCAAAATTCCTATAAATGCCCAAGTAGTACTCATAGGTATGGTGCTCATTGTAGTGAAAAAGTATAATAATAGTGCATAACAGGCATCTATTATAGTAGCTGATCGAATATGTTGTGTGTTTGATTTATGATTGACAATGCTTTGTATTTTACCTCCTTTTGAGTTAAATATATACGCCATAATTAGCAGAATAACCCCTAAAGAAAATACTAGCTCATACAGCGATAATTGCCTAGGTAAGAACACAAAAATATTAGCGAAATCTTGTATCAACCATTGAGACCATAAAAACCCTGTTGAAAACCATTGGGCTACTAACCAATAAGGTCTTTGTTTTTTCTTGTCCATTAACCGAATAGATGCAGGGGATTCAAACTTTTTGGTCAGAAACAAATACAACACAAAGGCTGAAACAAACGCTAGCGAATAGCCGAAAACTGATTTTAATATCATTTTCTCTATCAATTGACTAGATGAAAAAACACTTAAAATCATGAATGTAGTACTTGCCGGTATTCCAAAACGGGTTATCACCATTAAAGAAATTGGAGCCAACAAATACCACCAAGGCAAAGGATTTGGCATAGGTATATTTGATAGTCTACCATAAGAAACATCTCCACCATTAATATACCAGCCATAAACTAAGGTGACTGTCAAAATCGTTCCTGCAAAACCCCATAGCAACCACCACTTCATTCCTGCATTTGAAGTCATAAACGTTCCTAATGTTTGAATAACATCATTGGCGATTACAGCATAAGCTGCCACAAGAAAACCTAAATAAATAATATAATGTTCCATATTACTAATCAAATCAATCTAAAACAAAGGCTTATTAACCTTTAAAAACCAGTTAATTACCTTAAAATTTGAAGGCGGAAAAGTAATACTAAATTAGATACGCAAATATTTTATTTTCAAAGATTTTATATAGTTTAAAATAGGCTAACAGAGTTAATCAAATATTGGTAAAAAGAAGCGTCAAAACCAGAGATACTATTCTAAAAACAAAGCCAATGAATAGCATCTCAAAAGATTTATGTTAAGATAAATCACTAAAAATTAATTAGATACTTATCTTTAGGACTTACCCTTTTGTTTCAACTTTAGTAATCCGAATGTTTAAATAGAAAACAAAATAGCTGCGGGATTATTAAAAGAACAACATACGTATATGCCTTTTAAATCATTTTTTGATTCCCCTGGAAATTATAAGAATAAATTCGATTTTTATGATCAAGGTGGTTCTCCTCATTTGCTTCAAAAATTTATTGAAACTATTGAACAGCAAAAAAATGATATTGAAGAAATTAATATATCCTGGTATTTGTATAACAACAAGTACTTACATCATTACCTGAAAAAAACATCAGAAAGTGGCATTAAAGTAAATGTAATTACAATTCCTCTAGAAGGTTATGATAACACTAAACCTCAACCATTAGAAAATTTAGAAACAGGTAAAAAAAGTAATGATAGTTTCACTAAATATTCCTTGGCACGACAAATATTTAGTGAGATATACCACTCAAAAACGCATCCTGATTTTAACGTATATTTTTTTTCCCATTTATATGTACGAAGTGCCTATATCAATAAATTCTCAAGAGGATCTTTACCGTATTCATTACACATAAAATCTGCTTACATTAAAAAGAAAAATGGTTTTATACTGCTACTAAGCTCCTCTAATTTAGCCGTTCGGGATTTGGTGAAACATGAATCGATGGTCTGTATAGAAGACGAGCCTAATTATGAGGAGTGCGCAAAAGCTTTTTATAAAAATCTAATAAGTAGTTCTACCCATATTAAAGACTACAATGAATCTTTAAACACCTCTTGCAATTCATATGATAAAATAGATTTTAAGGAATCAGGTTCAATATTTATTACATCCCCGTTCTATTATAATTCTTCTAACATTCTAGATACTACATTATCAAAATACATTTTATCCGCTAAAAAAAGAATTATCATTTGCGCACAACACTTGGCTGCATTTAATTTTCAATTTAATGCTAAACATCATTCTATAATTAAAGAAAACGAAACACGACAAGGTGTTTTAGGAGCTGTTATCTATATGGCGAACAAAGGAGTAAACGTAACGTGTCTATCACAAACTTTTGCACCTTTGACCAAAGATGAGAATAAATTCAAGGATATTAAATTTAGAAGACCTGCCAATACTAGCAAATTTCAAAAATTTTATAGCGAGCTTACAAAAACCAAGAATGTTCAATATTTCGTTAATGAAAATTTACATTCAAAATTTATACTCATAGACAATCTACTGATCTATTGCTCTTATAATTTTACACCCACCCAATTCATTTATCTCGATAATATAAAGATTCCTAAATTTAAAAACATGCCCCATATCAGTTATGAGGGAATTCATTGCGAGGTTGGTATGCATGTAGCTATTGAAGACATAAATACAGTAAAAGCATTTGAAAAAAATATAGAAAATATCAAAAGAGAAAAAGAAACTATACAAGTAAAATAGAGTATCATAAAAAACCACTTTCTATCTGCAAACCATAATTTTAGTATTCGATAAAAGCTATTTGAATATCTAAAATGTATTTTTGTCCAAATAGCATCCTTATTGGTAGTGTAGCATTGGCAAAAGATAATGTTCAAATAAGAAAAGCCGATTATTTAATTGATTAAAATCACTTACACCAGTCTTTATAAAAGACTTAAGTTAAAAGAATAACAGAATGAAAGTAGTGTCATTTTTTGCTGGAGCTGGCGGATTAGATCTTGGTTTTGAACAAGCTGGCTTTAATGTTATTTGGGCAAATGAGTATGACAAGGATATTTGGGAAACTTATGAAAAAAATCATCCCAATACCAAATTCGATAAAAGAAGTATTGTAGATATCCCCGCTGACGAAGTTCCAGATTGTGATGGTATAATTGGAGGTCCGCCGTGTCAAAGTTGGAGTGCAGCAGGAGCGGCAAGAGGTATTCAAGATAAGAGAGGTCAATTGTTCTATGATTTTATTAGAATATTGGAAGCAAAGCAACCTAAGTTCTTTTTAGCAGAAAATGTAAGTGGTATGCTAATCAACAAACATAGTACAGCACTTGATGGTATTAAAAACCTTTTAAAGAATGCAGGTGCCGGATATGACCTTTCCTTTCAAATGCTAAATGCATCTGATTATAATGTACCACAAGACAGAAAGCGAATTTTCTTTATTGGAATAAGGAAAGATTTAAATTTTAAATATGAATTTCCAACAGAAACCTTTCCTAAAGTAACACTTGAAACCGCTATAGCAGATTTACAGAAAAAAGCTTTACCCGCTTTAGAGTTTAATAATACCAATGGTGATAAATGCCCCATCCCAAATCATGAGTATATGATCGGTGGCTTCTCTACCATGTACATGTCTAGAAATCGTGTCCGTAATTGGGACGAACAATCTTTTACGATACAAGCTGGCGGTAGACATGCGCCAATACACCCGCAAGCACCTAAAATGAAGCTTATTGAAAAAGACGTGCGTGTCTTTGTTCCTGGTAAAGAACATCTTTATAGAAGGTTAAGTGTACGAGAATGTGCAAGAATTCAGACTTTTCCTAATGATTTTGTATTTCATTACAAAAAAGTTGCTGCCGGCTATAAAATGATCGGTAATGCCGTACCCGTAAATCTGGCAAAATTTTTAGCCGATAGTATTATGAAGCAATTATGTGCTAACGATAAATTAAAAAAGAAAGAAAAGACAAAGGCTGATAAATTACATGTCTAGATAATTATAAACAGGTAATTTACTTTTAAGCGTGTTTTAATTCATTAGTTGACTCATAATTTAACTTCGGGGGCATAAAATACATAAAGACCAACATTATTAGAAAATAAAGAACTGCAAAAATGGTATAGGTATAGTCACCTGCATCTGGTGAAATTGGCAATAAAACAAGAGACATATTTAACATCGATTGTATTACCAATACACATAGTCCACTTTTTGTTTTTGAATATACAATAGCACACATACCTGCAGCTCCCATCATATTTAAAAATAACGGCCATACAGGAAGGTCTTCAATAACACCAACATTTATATAAACTGACGGAAGCCACCATAATGACCATACAAAGCCGATAACCTGAGTTGCATAAAATGGTTTGGTGATTTTTGATAGTTCACGAAATGCATAGCCGATCCACACCACTTCCCCTAGAAATGCCCAAGACAATAAGAATAAAGTAAATTTTAACGTTGGGATGTATATATCAAAAGAAAGAAAAGACATATCTCCGTGATACAAAGCTTTAATTAACAATGTCAATAAACCTATGGTAAATGCGAAAAGTAAACTAAATAAATACCACTTTGGATGAATTTTCCAAACCAGCATAGGTCTAAATAAATTCTTTATGCCTTCATTACCTTTTGTGATTTTTACAATAAATAACAATAAAAACATTAATGCATAAAACCGACCATTTGTGTACGGAAAAAAATCTATTATACCTTTGCTCTTAGCATAAGTAATTACCAAATTTAGCGTAGGTGCAAGTACCAAAAAAATCCAAATTTCGTACTTTTTTAAAAAATCAATCATTTAGAAGTCCACAATAAATTTTTAATTATCACTAGGCACAACTTAATTATTATTCAAATTATAACCTTTTGTCTAAAATTCAGTTAGCTAAGATACATCAAGCGCGCCTTTTTGGTTAGAATTTTGAAAACTATCACAAAAAGAAAAACAAAAAACCCCAACAATTTGAAATTCAAATTATTAGGGTTTTATTCTGTACTCGAGGCGGGAATCGAACCCGCACTCCGAAGAACTGGATTTTGAATCCAGCGCGTCTACCAGTTCCGCCACTCGAGCATTATTACCGTAGAAAACGGCTTCCTTTAAAAACAAGACTGCAAAACTAAATAATAATTTTCTTTCTATCACTAAAAATATCAACATTTATGCATTCGCAACCAAATTTAATTTTTAAATTTGCACCTCCTTAAAAACAAGGTCTTCAACTAATTATAAGAAGCAACTGTTTGGAAAACAATAACTAAAGACATGTCATACCAAGTTCCACAACCAAAAATATTTGCTTGCACTCAAAGTAAGGTCTTAGGTGAAAAAATTGCCAAAGCTTATGGTGCGGAAATAGGCAAGATTTCATTTTCTCGTTATAGCGATGGTGAATTTCAACCTTCATTTGAAGAATCAATTAGAGGTACTAGAATTTTCCTAATTGGTTCAACGCATCCTGGACCCGAAAATTTAATGGAAATGTTGTTGATGATTGATGCTGCAAAAAGAGCTTCAGCAAGACATATAACAGCGGTTATGCCTTATTTTGGTTGGGCAAGACAAGATAGAAAAGACAAACCTAGAGTACCAATTGCAGCTAAATTAGTTGCTAAAATGCTAGAAACAGCAGGGGCTACTAGAATTATCACGATGGATTTACATGCTGATCAAATACAAGGATTTTTTGAAAAACCAGTAGATCACCTATTTGCATCAACACTATTTCTACCATATTTAAAAAAATTAGGACTTAAAAATCTTACTATTGCTTCACCAGATATGGGCGGGTCTAAAAGGGCTTATGCTTATTCCAAGGCATTAGATAGTGATGTCGTTGTATGTTACAAACAAAGAGCTAAGGCAAATGTCATATCACATATGGAACTTATTGGTGATGTACAAGGGAAAAATGTGGTTCTTGTGGATGATATGGTAGATACTGCCGGAACATTAACAAAAGCAGCAGATTTAATGATGGAACGCGGTGCCGCTAGCGTAAGAGCGATAACTACTCATGGCTTATTGTCCGGAGACGCATATGAAAAAATTGAAAACTCAAAACTGACCGAACTAATCATTACCGATTCTATTCCTATAGAAATTAAAAGTGATAAAGTAAGGGTTTTGAGCTGTGCCGATCTATTTGCAGATGTAATGCACAAAGTACACAACAATAACTCAATCTCTTCTAAGTTCTTAATGTAGTCCATTAAAAACAGGAAGCAGAAGTTTTAAAACGTAGAATATTAATTTTTAATACATATAATGAAGTCAATTACAATTAAAGGATCAGAAAGAGAAAGCGTGGGCAAAAAGGCAACTAAAGCCCTACGTAATGCTGGAAAGGTTCCTTGCGTAGTATACGGAGGGGATAAACCATTACACTTTTCAGCAGAAGAACTAGCGTTCAGAGACTTGGTTTACACTCCAAATGCACACACAGTTGCAATTGAATTGGATGGTGGAGCCTCTCTTAAGGCAGTAATGCAAGACATTCAGTTTCACCCTGTAACAGATGCTATCATCCACATTGATTTTTATCAATTATTTGATGATAAAATGGTTACTATGGATATTCCTGTAAGATTACAAGGAAACTCTCCAGGTGTTCGTAACGGTGGTCGTTTGTTATTTAGAAAACGTAAACTTTCTATTAAAGCACTACCTGCTAAATTACCAGATTTCTTTGATATCGATATTTCTAAATTGAAAATCGGTCAAAACATATCTGTATCATCATTATTAAATGATGATTTCACCATTTTACACCCAGAAAGCCAAGTAGTAGTACAAGTTAAAACTGCTCGTACCGCTGTTGTTGTTGATGATGAGGATGAAGATGGAGAAGAAGGTGCTGAAGGAGCTGAAGGTGCTTCTGAAGAAGCTGCTCAAGAATAGACCTAACGGTTTTAAATTCATAATAAAGCATCCTGGTACTTGTATCAGGATGCTTTTGTATTTTTACAACCTAAATTATAATACAAATGTTCGGTTTTATAAAATCACTTTTTTCTAAGCAGAGCATAATTCCTGAAGAGAAAGATCCCATGAAAAAATTCTTAATAGTTGGCCTTGGTAATATAGGTGATGAATACGCAGAAACTCGTCATAATATTGGTTTCAAAATATTAGATGAGGTAGCAAAAACCAATGATTTCACTTTCGAAACTGTTAAACTAGGTGATATTGGATCATATAAAATAAAAGGCAGAACTATTATTTGCTTAAAACCTTCTACCTATATGAACCGTAGTGGTAAAGCATTAAAATATTGGATGGATAAAGAGAACATACCACAAAGTAATGTACTAGTTATTACAGATGATATTAATTTACCTTTTGGCACCATAAGGATAAAAACAAAAGGTAGTAATGGCGGACATAACGGATTAAAGGATGTGGAGTTATTTCTACAAACTATTCTCTACAACCGATATCGTTTTGGTGTAGGTGCAGACTTTGGACAAGGTAGACAGGTAGAATATGTTTTAGGTCAATGGAATGATGAGGAAAAAGCATTATTACCAGAGCGATTAAAAAAATCTACAGAAATAATTAATTCATTCGCACTTGCCGGAATAGCAAGAACCATGAACCAATACAACAACTCCTAAAGGACTTTAAAGGTGTATATACCTGTATCTGACTTATTACCTTCTTCATCTATTACAATGACCTTCCAGTAATAAACTGTGTCTGATGTTACAGAGACTTTTATACTTGTTATTGGAGCTGACAATTCACGAACTAAATCTATTGGTGGCGTCTCTACCGAGAAGTACACTTCATAACCTTCAATATCATCATCTAAATCAGAAGCTGACCAAGATAGTATGACCTCATTATTAATATCTTTAAATACATTATCGGACGCTGCAGGACTTTCAATTGTTGCTGGAAATGGGGCAAATGTTGTTCTAGAACCTGAATTATAAAAATACCATTCCTCACTTGAAACTGTTTGTTCAACATCGCTATTTCTAGAACGAACAAACCAAGAAAATTGCTCTCCTTTTTCCAAAGGCAGTTTGGCAGAATTCGACGCCGATACTATTGTTTGCACAGTACCAGTAGAAATATTTGTAACACGTAATTCATACGTTTCTGTATTATCTGCCAAATTCCAACGAAACTCTACCTGACTTGTTTCCTGTCCTAAGCTCACCCCAGTAGTACACTCAGAATTCTCATCTGGAAACACCAAGGATACAGCTTCAGGTGGCGTTGCGGCACTTTTCTTTTTACAACTAGTAATAGCCATAAACAAGCAAGCGATAAGTACTAATAAGCGCATCATTCTTTAATTACTTTAGAAGTTCCTTTAATTATTCTACCCTCGTACTTCAAATAATAAATTCCGGTAGCAAGAGAACTCAAATCTAACTTTACAATACCGTCTAAAGGCAAAGTAGTTGTACTTGAAATATACCTGCCATCAGAACTGAAAACACTAACCACCACTTCTTCTTGCTGCGCACCTAAATAGATCTCCACAAAATCTTTTACCGGATTAGGGAATAATACCGGTTGCTCATAAAAGCCAATTTGTTCTTCATAAATACCTTGACATGGAATATCTGTATATACTTTTAAAGTATTCAATCCCTTTTCCAGTACTAATTCTACGGTAGACTCTTCTGTCTGTATAGCCACTCCGTTCAACTCTATCGTATAAAACGACGACCCATTCATCTCAAGTAGTACAAGAGAATTATCATCCACAATCTTAGAGGTAACATTAAGGATAGAAGGTTCTGATATTTGAACTTCAACGCAATACTCTTGATAAACTATAAGCCCATTAGTTCCAATAATACAAAGGGTGTATGTACCTGAACTTAAGTTAGCCAAATTAAAGGCATTGGAAAAATTTTGTGTAAGATCAATACCATTGCCAGAAACCACTACTTGATAATCCAAAGCTAGTTTTGGTACAATTGACAAAGACCCATCGTTATTATCTCTACAGGTTTCACTCTCTAAACTAATTATAAAATTCTCTGGAGGAAAACGATATACAGCACAACCAGAAGCATCAACTTCTTGACCTACAGGAGTATTTAAACAAAGGTCATCTCCATCATCAAAAACTCCATCATTATCAGCGTCCGGTCTAAAATCTCCTTCAACACATACCTCTAATGTAAAAGATTTTAAACTACCGCCATCAGATGGAGCATTATCTTTTATCTCCAAAATCCATTCACCAACTAAAGATTCGCCATTAAAAGAACTTAAGCTCCCTAAGGGTTTTACCGAACCGCCTATACCAGGATTAACAGAACAATTAAAAGCAGGACTATCATCGTCAAAGATGGCATTAATATTACGCGCATCTCCACAAGAATTAGATAACAAAGTCACTGTAGTACCTGACGGCGATGTTAAATTGATTACCAAATCCGCCAAAAAGGTATGTTCAATGTCAAGTTGTACATTAATATCAGCTACCGGCAAATCTTCAAAAAACACCAATTTAGAAGTAATTACAGGAGTACCACTACTAGAGATGGCAATTGGCATACCTGAAGCGCTCTTTGTTGTACAGTTAAATTGCACCGTAGAAAAACTAAAGGCTGTACCAAATACTCCTTCTCCACAATCATTCTTTGGTTTAACTCGCCAATAATACAACCCATTATTATCTATAAGGGTCGGTGAGAACGAACCACCATTTACGGTACTTGATTCTATTATACTGGTAAAAGCAGCATCATCAGAAATTTCTATATCATATTGCGTATTCCCTACAGATGTTTCCCATTCAAGTAATACATCTGTAGATGCATTTTCAAAACCGTCAACCGGGGAGGTCAAAACAACATCTTCGAAATTATCATCATACACTCTTAACTGTAGCGTAATTTCTTTTGTAACCGTTGCTGAAGTTGCCAAAATTCTAATTGGATATATACCAACATCTAAAGTGGAAACACCTTCAAAATCAATATCAACCAAAGTATCTGTAGCATCTGCAGTTTCAGGCGTAAAATTTGCCGATAAGCCAACTGGCAAATCCATAGCGCTAAATGCACTTTCTTCATCAAACCCTAAATTAGTTTCATATGTAAATGGAATAGTTAAGTCATTAGGCTTACAAATATCATATCCTATTTGGTCAAAATTCAGTACTATTTCCGAAGGAGTAACTGCAAAATTAGCGTCATTTATGGCAAAGAAAATATTATTGTCTGCCTGTATCATTATTCTGCCAGTACTGGTAGCAATATTTGGTATAATTACAGTTTGATTACCATCATTCAATGTGTTTTCTGCCAAAATAATAGGGAATGTTACACCACGATTAGTTGATAAAAATATAGTTACCGTTTCTGTACTTATTGGCGCAACATCAGTATTTGCCACATCCCAGGTAATGGTTTGCACGGATCCAGCCTCAAAAGTTTCTTCTGTACTTTGAGAACTAATTAAAAATGGCCCCGCATCATTTACTACCGTAACATTTAATTCGTCTGACGCCGATTGCCCTCCGTTTAATGCATTGTCTCGCACTGTCAATGAAAAATTTAAATCACGTCCCACATTAGAAACAGTTTCCCATGCATCACCTGCCGTTGGGACAGTTTGAGTTAGTTCACCTGACAATATTCTGTTTAAACTAGGAAAATATCTTTGTGGAACAAGCTTTGGCGGCAAAGACCTAAAATTAGCACCTGCGGGATTATTTGGACCAAAAGTAGCCTGCGTTACTACACCATTGTCAATTTGCTCCCAAGTATAGCTTAGAACATCGCCAGTATCTGCATCACTTCCTTCACCTGTAAGTATAAAAGGAGTTCCTTTCGGTATTATATAATCTACTAAAGGAGCTAAGGTTGGTGGTGTATTGGTTATTACTTCTGTTGTACCACAAGAAACTGTTTTTAAATAATCTCTAATCTGAACTATACTTACATAATGAAAATAATCATCACTATTGCTAGCAACATTATTAACACCGGTTATACCAGCGTAACCCATAATAGTTGTACCACTACCAGGTTCCACCTGTACTGTAGTTCCTTCAGAAATATGCGAAAATGAATGATTGGCTCCAAATTGATGCCCCATTTCATGAGCAACTAGATCAATGTCAAAAGCATCCCCAACAGGCGAAGATAAGGTGGTGTAACCACTACCCTTTCTACTATCTGTACAAACTGCTCCAATAAAACCAGAATTACCATCTAAAGTATTATCCTGCTGATTAAACAAGTGCCCAATATCATAATTTGATTCGCCGATTACATTTGTCAAAGTATTTTGCACTTGAGAACTTAAACTACCTGTATATGGATCTGTTTCTGGATTCGTATAAATTACTAAATCAGTATTTGCGATCAATTCGAGTGTAATAGATAAATCACGCTCAAAAACAGCGTTTATTCTAGTAAGTGTTGCATTAATCGCAGCAAGGGCATCTGCCTTTGTACCGCCATGAAATTGTGTGTATTCACCTGAAGCGGAAATAGCTACCCTAAATTTTCTGAGAGTTTGGTCATCAACTAACTTAGCAGTTAAATTCTGTGAGTACTCCTTAACCTCGGGCATTGTCTTACAGACAAAGTCAATATCTCGTTGGTCTTGCTCCGTTCTGCGATATAGTACATAAGTATCCTCAATTGATTTCTGCATAAATAAAGCGCCATTATCACCAGAAGTACTCATTGTACTTTGAATACCTTTTGGAGAAATACTAAAACGTATTTGTTTCGTAGGGTCGTGCAAGGCTATACCTTTATAAGACTTTATAGACGGATATTTTTCGGCAAGTTCTGTAGAAAAAAGATGAGCATCTTCCACTAAAAAAGGAATTAAACTACCATCCTCATTTGGAAAATAAATTAATTTAGAGTTCTGCGTTTCAGCAAGGGCCGTTTCAAATTCCGCTTGATTTAAAATAAAAGCCTTTCCTTTATTGACTCTTAAACGCTGTTTAGAAATTTGCTTAGCAGTTGCATTTAATTCCGTATTTTTCCAATAAGCAGTTTGTGCCATACTGGAAAAGGAAAGAAATACTATGGTAATTGAGAAAACTAGGCGTAATTTTGCAATCATTAAGAGGCTTTTAACTCAAAATCAAATATAAGTCTTTTTATTTTCTATCATAGGTGATTACAGTCCGCAACATTTCTAAGTATAAAGAAGAATATCCTACGGTCATTACCATAGGCACCTTTGATGGTGTACATATTGGCCACCTTAAAATACTTAACAAAATCATAAACCATGCCAAAAGGACGGCATTAAAATCTTCTGTACTTACATTTTTTCCGCATCCTAGAATGGTTTTACAGAAAGATACCAACATTAAACTGTTAAATACAATAGACGAAAAGATTACTATTTTAGAAAAACTTGGTCTTGACGTTCTTATCATTCATCCATTTACCAGAGAATTCTCTAGACTTACGGCAACCGAATTTGTTCGGGACATTCTTGTAAACACCTTAAATATCAAAAAGGTGATTATTGGTTACGACCACAGGTTTGGACGAAATAGAACCGCGAACATATCAGATTTAATCACTTTTGGAAGTACTTATAACTTTACGGTAGATGAAATTCCTGCTCAAGAAATTGATGATGTTTCTGTAAGTTCAACAAAAATTAGAAAGGCGCTTGAGGATGGCGATATTGAAACTGCCAATAGCTACTTAGGCTATGAGTACATGCTTACCGGTACAATTATAAAAGGCAAGGGCATTGGCAAACAGTTAGGCTACCCTACCGCTAATCTTTATATAGCCGAAGACTACAAACTAATACCAAAAAATGGCGCATATGTAGTTAACAGTAGTATTGCCGATAAAACTATTTACGGAATGATGAATATAGGCTATAACCCTACCGTTAATGGTACTGAAAAATCAATTGAAATCAATTTTTTCGATTTTGATGCAGATTTATACGATCAAAAAATTCAAATTAATATTTTGGTTCGTTTAAGAGATGAGCATAAATTTGAATCTATTGAAGCTTTAAAGGCTCAATTAGCCAAAGACAAAGAAAAATCAATAGAATTTATTCAGCGGTAATTATGTTAAACAGGTTGTTATTTCAACGTATAGATAATAGCCCACTAATCATCTTTCGTATTTTTTTTGGCATACTCGTGTCACTTGAATGTTTTGGTGCAATTGGCACAGGTTGGGTAAAAAGAAATTTAATTGACCCAAAATATACTTTCCCTTTCATAGATTTTGAATTTCTACAGCCACTACCTGGCTATGGCATGTATTTCTATTTCGGCATAATGGGTCTGCTAGGTATTTTCATCGCTATAGGGTTAAAATACCGTGCAAGTATAATAACATTTACAGTTTTGTGGACAGTAACTTATTTGATGCAAAAGACTGCCTATAATAACCATTACTATTTACTCATATTAATTTCATTTGCCATGTGCTTCTTCCCCGCAGAAAGGTACAGGTCATTAGACGTTAAAATGAATCCGAAATTAGAATGCAATTCAATGTATTCATATGTAAAATGGTTTATAGTACTTCAATTATTCATTGTTTATGTGTACGCCTCTATTGCTAAAATGTATGGCGATTGGTTAGACTTCAGCACTATTGAAGTGTTAATGAGGTCAAAAAAAAGTTATTGGTTGGTTGGTGAAATTTTGCAAGAACCTTGGATACATAGTATCATTGGTACCGTAGGTATTTTATTTGATTTACTAATTGTACCTGCGCTACTCTGGAAACCAACTCGTAAAATAGCTTTCTTTATATCAATTTTCTTTCATCTATTTAATTCGATTATTTTTCAGATTGGAATTTTTCCGTATTTATCAATTGCTTTCAGTGTTTTCTTTTTTGACCCAGAAACCATTCGTAAAATATTTTTCAAAACAAAAGCTCCCTTTGCCGCATCATATACATCCGTGCCAAATTATGGAAATACACTCATATTAGGGGCAAGCTTATATTTTATAATACAGTTGATATTACCTATTAGACACCATGCAATAGAAGATGATGTACTTTGGACTGAAGAAGGTCATAGAATGAGCTGGCGAATGATGCTACGTAGTAGACATGGAAAAGGTACATTTAAAGCAATTGAAACAACTACTAAGCAAGTATTTATCATTGACCCAAAAGAGTATGTTACACGTGCGCAAGAGCGAAAAATCTTTGCCTACCCAGATTTTGCTTGGCAATTTGCCCAGTATTTAAAGAAAGAATTTGCAGAAAAGAATATGAATGTTTCTGTTCATTTAGAAAATTCTAAAATCAGCATTAATCGGAAACCTTATGAATCTTTCATAAATTCTAAAACAGATTTGGCTGCAGAACCATGGTACCGTACAAAACATCATGAATGGATTCTACCTTCCAGCTACTCCAAACTTAAAAAATAGTTACAAAACTGTTTAGTCTTTAAATACCAGTAATAATTATAAGATTAACGTAAATTTGCATCCAAATACAATACACCATAATGTTACAAATACAGACCATTAGAGATAACAAAGAAGACGTTATCCTTGCCCTTGGAAAAAGAAACATAGATGCAGAACCATTAATTGAAAAAGTACTTCAGTTAGATGAAAACAGACGTGCCGCACAAACTAGTTTGGACAACGTTTTGGCAGAATCGAATAAAATTTCCAAAGAAATTGGCGTATTATACAAAACAGGAAAAGTTCAAGAAGCTAACTTATTAAAAGAGCAAACTGTTAAGTTAAAAGAAGAGTCTAAGCAATTAGGCGAGGATCTAAACACAGCAGAAGAAGAATTACAGACACTTTTATACCAATTACCTAATGCACCACATGCATCTGTTGTTAAAGGTTCTACTGAAGAGGATAACGAAGAGATTTTTAATGAAGGTGAAATACCTACTTTAGATTCAGGAGCAATGCCACACTGGGAGCTTGCTAAAAAATATGACATTATAGATTTTGAATTAGGTGTAAAAATAGCTGGTGCAGGTTTTCCTGTTTATAAAGGAAAAGGAGCTCGTTTACAACGAGCATTAATAGCCTACTTTTTAGATAAAAATACCGAAGCAGGATATACTGAAATTCAGGTACCGCATTTGGTAAACGAATTATCTGGTTATGGCACAGGACAGTTACCTGATAAAGAAGGACAAATGTACCACGTAACCGCAGATGATCTTTACTTGATACCAACGGCAGAAGTTCCTGTTACCAATATATTTAGAGATGTTATAGTAAACGAGAACGATTTCCCTATTACATATACTGGTTACACGCCTTGTTTTAGAAGAGAAGCAGGTAGCTATGGAGCACATGTACGTGGTTTAAACCGTTTACACCAATTCGATAAAGTTGAAATTGTTCGTGTAGAACACCCTTCAAAATCATATGAAGCTTTAGACGGCATGGTTGAACATGTAAAAAATATTCTTAGAGAACTAAAACTACCTTACCGCATTTTACGCCTATGTGGTGGTGATTTAGGATTTACAGCTGCACTTACGTTTGATTTTGAAGTATTTTCAACTGCACAAGACAGATGGTTAGAAATTAGCTCTGTTTCAAATTTTGAAACATACCAGGCTAATAGATTAAAACTACGTTTTAAGGATGAAAACGGAAAGAATCAACTAGCCCATACATTAAATGGTAGCTCATTAGCATTACCTCGTGTTTTAGCAGGTATTCTAGAAAATTATCAAACTCCTGAAGGTATAAAAATACCAGAAGTATTGGTGCCTTATTGTGGTTTTGATATGATTGATTAATCTTACGACTTTAATCATCGCTTAAAAGTTCTAGCACCTTTAAAGGAGGATTGTAGTACATACAGTACTCCTTTATTAATATTTTTCTGTTTTTTTATTTTGATAAACTATAAGCTGTTGAATCTATCCGATTTAGCCCTTAATCGAACTTATTACTATCTAAATTAAATAAAAAGATCAGTTATATTAATTAGGTTTTTGAATATCCTATACTATCATAAATCATATTACTTTATGGTACATGAAAAGATCAAAAAAATAATCCGACTTTGTTGTTCATATTGAACTAGAACAAAAATTTCAGAAAACCCAAAATTCAAAGAAGATTTTGATAGTTTAACTCCCGATCGTCAAAAAGGATACATACTTCATATTCAACAAGCCAAACAATTTACTACACGTACATCTAGAATTAAAAAGAATATCGAAAGAATATTCATCGGTAAAGATTTACATGATTGTGTTTGTGGTTTATCTAAGATAAATGCCCAAATGCGATGGTTCGCACAACAAATCCTAAAAGACCTCTATTTTAAAATACCTAGTTTGTTACCATCTCCTTAACAACATCTTACGTCATTCTACTTATCTTTGATTATGCGTTTTATCATTTTTCTAATTTCATTTGTTACCCTGTCTACGTTCACCTATGCCCAAGATGATTTCTTGGCAAAGCAATATTTTGCTGATGGTGATTTTGAAAAAGCAGTAGTTTTTTATGAAAAGCTTGTGGGGAAAAATCCGCGAAGAACGGAATATGTACAAGATTTAGTTTCATGTTATCAGCAATTAGAGCGTTACCAAGATGCTGAAGAGTTTTTAAATGAGCGCTTAAAAGACCGCAACCCCTACCCTACACTATTAATAGATTTGGGCTACAATTATAATCTTCAAGAAAAAGAAGACACAGCACAAACCTATTACGATAAAGCACTAGATATAATTCCTAAAAATCCGAATTACGGATATGCCTTAGGTCTTCAGTTTCAAAAATATAGTTTACTGGATATGGCTATAAAAGCCTTTCAAAAATCAATGGAACTTAATCCTGCTTTAGATTTCAACTTTCAACTGGCTAGAATTTATGGTGAACAAGGTAATGTAGAAGCCATGTACAATTCTTACCTAAACCTTGTAATAGACGGTAAAACATCAAAATCTAATATTCTAAGAAGTATTGATGATTTTGTATCTGAAAATGCTGAGGATAAAAACAACCTCCTATTAAAAAAAGTATTATTAGAACGCGCTCAAAAGAATCCCGATATTCTATGGAACGAATTACTGAGCTGGCTCTTTGTTCAACAAAAGCAATACAATAGTGCTTTAAGACAAGAGAAAGCCATTTTTAAACGGATGAACGGCAGTTCTACTTCTAGGTTAGAAAATTTAGGTAAAAGTGCTTTAGACACTGAAGAATATGAAGTAGCCAAAGATATTTACAGCTATGTCATCGATAATACAAATAATAAAATTACCCAATTAGATGCAGAACTAAACCTAATTGATATTGAGTTATTAGATGTTTCAAACAATCAGTTAGATGGTATTCAAAAAAAATATGATGCGCTCATAGATGATTTTGGATACAAATCCCAATCGTTACAATTACAAGTTGCATACGCAAACTTTCTAACGTTTAAAAAAAATGAACCGGCACCCGCAGAAAAAATATTGAAGAATAGTTTAGAATTACCCTTAAGTGATAGAGGCACGGCATATCTAAAACTAGCGTTGGGCGATATTTTAGTGTATAACAAAAAGTTCAACGAAGCACTTATCTATTTTTCTCAAATTCAGCAAAAACTAAAAAACGATGTTTTAGGTCAAGATGCCCGTTATAAAGTGGCTCAAACAAGTTTTTACAAAGGCGATTTTGACTGGGCATTAACTCAGTTAAAGGTATTACGAAGTTCCACTTCGCAATTAATCGCAAACGATGCCATGCAGTTGAGTTTACTTATTTCAGATAATTCGCTTGAAGATTCTACCCAAACAGCATTAAAAAAATATGCGCGAGCAGACTTTTTAGCTTATCAAAATAACACAGGCGAAGCTATAAAAGTCCTAGATGATATTTTAGAAAACCACAAGGGCGAAAAAATTGAAGATGAAGCACTTTTAAAGCAAGCGCAATTATTTGAAAAGCTAAAGAAATACGAAGAGGCACAATTAAACTATCAGAAAATAATAACCTTTTATAGAAATGGTATTTTAGCCGATGATGCTTATTTTGCACTTGGCGAACTATATAGAAAAGTACTTAACGACCCTTTAAAAGCAAAGGAACAGTACGAGAAAATAATCTATAACTATCAAGATAGTTACTACTTTCCTGAAGCCCGAAAGAACTTTAGAATTTTAAGGGGAGACTCCATAAATTAAAAACACTGTTCATCTAATATGTATTAAGACTTAGTTGACCTAACTTTGCAATACAATTTGAACTTTGATTTTAAGGCATGTACATATATAACGTTACCACCAACATAGAAGAAACAGCTCACCATTTTTGGGTAAAATGGATGAAAGAAACCCATATTCCCCAAGTACTTTCAACAGGTAAATTTTTAAGCGCAAAATTTACCAAAGTTCTGGTTGAAGAAGACATGGGAGGCTTTACATATTCCGTTCAATATACGGTACCTGACAAAGAAACATTAGAAAGATATTATGAAGAAGATGCACCTGCTTTAATTGAAAGTATTCAAAAGAAATTTGCTGGTCAATTGGTTTCTTTTAAAACAGAACTAGAAGTAGTAGATGAGTACTTTGTACAACGTGCTGCAGCTACACATTATTTGTTTACTTACGGAACATTACAAGAAAGAGAAGTACAATTAGGTGTTTTCTCTAGACCTTTAAATGGGTTTGAAGATGAATTGCCACAGTACATTATATCTAAAGAGAAGGTAGCAGACCTCTACCCTACCTTGCTACATACCGGAGTTAAAGAAGATATTATAAAAGGTCAAGTATATACCCTATCTCATCAAGAATTGCAAAAAGCGGACAAGTATGAAGGAGCAGCATATGAAAGAATTCTAATTCAATTGGCTTCAGGAAAAAACGCATGGGCGTATATTGCAAAATAGAGTGCCGTTAAAAACAGGTTATGGGAACGAAAAGAAAGAAGAATAAAGGTGATAAATATGCTCATAAAAAGCACTATGAAAAAGGTCCTGTAAAAGCAAAAAAATATCTAGGTCAGCACTTTTTAAAAGATGAAGATATTGCTAAGCAAATAGCGGAAACCTTATTACAAAAGGACTATAAAAATGTAATTGAAATAGGTCCGGGTACTGGAGTACTAACTAAATACCTTCTTTTAAGAGATAGTAATTTAGTTGCAATGGATTTAGATACAGAGTCCATCACATACTTAAATGAAACCTTCCCGCTAGAACATCCTAAAGCATTTGAAGGCGAAGGCACTTTTAAAGTTATTGAAGCAGATTTTTTAAATTTTGATATTTCGACTTTGTTTGGTGAAGAGCAATTTGGTATAACAGGTAATTTTCCTTACAATATTTCAACCCAGATTGTTTTTAAAATGCTAGAGCTTCGAACTCAAATTCCTGAATTTTCGGGTATGTTTCAAAAAGAAGTTGCGCAACGTATCTGTTCTGCAGAAGGCAGTAAAGCTTATGGCATTCTTTCGGTTTTGGTTCAAGCATTTTATGACGCTGAATATTTATTTACCGTAGAACCAGATGTTTTTGATCCTCCACCAAAAGTACAGTCGGGCGTATTACGATTAACGCGTAAACCTGAATTTGAACTTTCTTGCGATGAACAATTACTATATAGAGTTGTGAAGACGGCTTTTAACCAACGTAGAAAGACGTTACGTAACAGTTTAAAAACATTTACCTTATCAGATAATCTAAGAGAAGATACTATATTTGATCTTAGACCAGAACAGTTGGCTGTTGCCGATTTTATAGCATTGACGAAGAAAATAGCAGATGACACCCTTTAAACTAACAGAAGAATTTGTAGAAGAAATAGAACAGCTCATTGATCAAAACAATGATACTGAACTAAATTCTATGTTAGGTGCCGTGCATTATGCCGATGTTGCTGAAATCATCAATGAACTAGATGAGAATCAAGCTACCTATCTAATCAAATTACTTGGCAGTGATAAAACGTCAGATGTTTTAACAGAATTAGATGAAGATGTTCGTGAAGCTATATTGGGTAATCTATCATCTCAAGAAATAGCTAGTGAATTAGAAGAGTTAGATACCGATGATGCCGCAGATATTATTGGGGAACTACCAAAAGAACAAATACAAGATGTAATCTCTAAAATTGAAGATAGAGATCACGCAAAAGACATCGTAGATCTTTTAAGATACGCCGAGGACTCTGCTGGTGGACTTATGGCAAAAGAGCTTGTAAAGGTCAATGAAAACTGGAATGTTCTTACTTGTGTGAAAGAGATGCGTGCACAGGCAGAAAATGTTACTCGTGTACATTCTATTTATGTAGTAGATGACGAAGACAAATTAAAAGGTAGGCTTTCGTTAAAAGATTTACTTACGACTTCTACAAAAACCCATATTAAAGATGTTTTCATTAAAAATGTTGATGCAGTAAATGTTAATGAAGATCCAGAAGAAGTAGCTAGAATTATGACCAAGTATGACCTTGAGGCCATACCTGTAGTTGATGAAATAGGTAGATTGGTTGGTCGTATTACTATTGATGATATTGTAGATGTTATTAAAGAAGAAGCCGAGCGTGACTACCAAATGGCCGCAGGTATTTCTAGAGGGGTAGATTCTGATGATAGTATTTGGGAGCTTACAAAGGCACGTTTACCTTGGTTAATTATTGGTATGTTCGGTGGTATTGGTGCCGCCAGTATAATAAGTAGTTTTCAAGAAGTAATGAGTACTTTTCCTATACTGTTAATTTTTGTTCCATTAATTCAGGCTACAGCAGGTAATGTTGGTGTACAATCATCGGCTATTATGGTACAAGGTCTAGCCAACAATACCGTAAAAGGGGAAATTTTAAACAGGCTACTTAAAGAATTTACGTTAGGTCTAATTAATGGTGTTGCCATTGCCGCCATCGTATTGGTCATTAGCCATTTCTTCTTTCATACTAGTTATTTAATATCAATAACCCTTTGTGTCGCCCTAATATCAGTTATTATTATTGCCGCATTAATCGGCACCTTTATACCTGTATTTTTAGACAAAAGAGGCGTTGATCCAGCAGTAGCTACCGGTCCGTTTATAACTACAGGAAATGATATTTTCGGAATTTTAATCTACTTCTCTATTGCAAAATTGATTTTAGGCATTTAATAAACAGCTCATCTTCTTTTTAGAATACTGGCGCTTTGCGTATCTTACTATAATCAATTTTCTAAAAAAGAATGTCAACCATTTTTTATCCTATTAGGATAAAAACAAACACATTTATGAAGAGTATTAATCTTAAAGAAAAATATGAACTAGTAAGTGGGTATTGGCATCCACATCAAATTGGTGTTGTTGATAACATGCAAGTACTACTAGCCAAGTTAAAAGGTGAGTTTGTATGGCATTCACATGTCAACGAAGATGAACTTTTCCAAATTGTAAAAGGCACTTTACACATGCAATTTAGAGACCGTACAGAGATAGTAAAACAAGGAGAGATAATTATTATACCAAAAGGCGTTGAGCATTGTCCAATGACCAAAGATGATGAAGAAGTGCACGTAATGTTATTTGAAAAATTAAGTACTTCCCATACAGGAAACGTACAAGATGAAAAAACACAAACAAACTACCCCGAAATATAATTTAGATTAAATGAAAGTATTACACGTAGATATAAATCACCCATTAATAATTGAGCAATTTTCTGAATTAGGTTTTCAGAACGATGAAGACTATAGCTCTACTAAAGAACTGATTGAAGCTAAAATTGAAAATTACGACGGACTCATTATTCGCAGTAGATTTTCAATTGATGCCAAATTTTTAGACAAAGCTAAGAATCTGAAGTTTATAGGTAGATTAGGTGCCGGACTTGAAAATATTGACACCAAACATGCTAAATCGCTTGGAATTTTTCTTGCTGCTGCTCCAGAAGGTAATCGTAATGCTGTTGGCGAACACGCTTTGGGCATGCTATTATCGCTTTTTAATAAATTGAATACTTCGGACAAGGAAGTTAGAAGCGGAAAATGGGATAGAGAAGGCAACCGTGGTATTGAATTAGAAGGAAAAGTTGTAGGTATAATTGGCTATGGCAATATGGGGAAAGCCTTCGCAAAAAAGCTAAAAGGTTTTGATGTAGATGAGGTTATTTGCTACGATATTCAGGGTGGTGTTGAAGATGAGAATGCTAGGCAAGTAGGTATTATAGAATTTCAAAACAGAGCAGATGTGATTAGTTTACATGTACCACAGACAGAACTGACTATAGGTATGGTAGATTCTGAATTCATAGAAAAGTTCAAAAAGCCTATTTGGATAATTAATACAGCACGCGGTAAATGTATTAAGACATCAGATTTGGTAGCTGCCTTAAAATCTGGCAAAGTTCTAGGTGCCGGTTTAGATGTGTTGGAATATGAGAAGGCATCTTTTGAAAATATGTTTACAGGTGATAACTTACCAGAAGCATTTAAATACTTAACAAACTCTGATCAAGTAATACTATCACCACATGTTGCTGGTTGGACAGTTGAAAGTAAAATTAAATTAGCACAAACCGTAGTAGATAAAATTAAAGCAAAATTCGAGAGTTAATATGCAATACAAAGCCAGCACGCCAAATGAATACATTGCGCAATTACCACAAGAACGTCGTGTAGTAATTGAAAAACTAAGAGGTATAATTATGGGAAATTTACCTAAAGGTTTTGAAGAGCAAATAAGTTATGGCATGTTAGGGTTTGTAGTACCACATTCTTTATATCCATCTGGTTATCATGTTAACCCAGAACTACCTCTGCCATTTATTAATTTAGCTTCACAAAAGAATTTTATCGCCCTTTACCACTCAGGTATTTATGCAGACAATGTGTTAATGAATTGGTTTATAGACGAGTACCCAAAACACTGCAAACTTAAATTAGATATGGGTAAAAGCTGTATTAGATTTAAAAAAATGGACGATGTTCCTTACAAGTTAATTGCGGAACTCTGTACCAAAATAACAGTGGGAGACTGGATTTCTAAATATGAAACAACTATAAAAAAATAAAAACCTAAAGCGATATGAAAAAAAGGGTAACAGGTTTAGGAGGATTCTTTTATAAAACGAAAGACCCAGACCATGCTAAAAACTGGTATAACAAACATTTAGGGTTGGACACTGATCAATATGGCTGTACATTTTGGTGGAAAGATAAAGAAGATAATGATTGTTCTACCCAATGGAGCCCAATGAATGATGATACTGATTATTTCAAGCCTAGCCAATCGAGTTTTATGATGAATTTTAGGGTTGAAAATCTTGTGGAATTATTAAAGGTTTTAAAAGAAGAAGGTGTTACCGTAGTAGGCGAAATTCAAGAATTTGAATACGGAAAATTCGGTTGGATTTTAGATCCCGACGGAAATAAATTAGAACTTTGGGAACCAATTGATAAAGCATTTTTGTGATGTTTAAATAATTGCTACATTTATCGCTAATAATAACCACCAAAAAACAACTAAAATGTCAGACGAGAATAAAGATTTAGGAGACAAAGCAGAAGATGCTTTTGACAACGCTAAAGAGTCAGCCAAAGAATTTTCAGAGGATGCGAAAGAATCTGCAAAAGACTTTAGTGAAGGAGCTAAAAAAACGGCAAATGAATTTAGTGCAGGTGCCAAAGAAGCATTCAGCAATGCTGGAGGAGAAAACAAAAAAATGTTAGCTGGGATTTTAGCAATAATTTTAGGCTGCCTAGGTATTCATAAATTTATATTAGGATATCAAAAAGAAGGTATTATAATGTTGGCAGTTACATTAGTAGTGGGTTTCTTTACCTGTGGCATCGGTGCTTCAGCTATGGGACTAGTAGGTTTAATTGAAGGTATCATCTATTTAACAAAATCAGATGAAGAATTTTACAATACATACCAAGTAGGTAGAAAACCTTGGTTCTAAATAAAAAAAGTCGGGTAAAATACTATCCGACTTTTTTTATTACATTTATTATCGTAATATTGCAATATATAAATATGATATGGGCATTACTAAAACACAAATATTCAATGTAGAGCAGAATAAGCTAGCGGTTATTTTTAAAGTACTGTCCAATCCTGCCCGTATTGCTATCTTACAATATATAAGTCAGCAAGACTCCTGTATCTGTAATGATATTGTTGATGAAATAGGATTGGCACAACCAACTATCTCACAACATTTAAAAGAACTAAAGAGTATTGATTTAATTAAAGGTGAAATAGAAGGTAAAAAAGTCTGCTATTGTATTAACCTACCTAAATGGACAGAAATACAAACTTTACTGAATACATTCTTCAACACCACTAAAAGCAATTGTTGTTAATTAAAAACTATAGACATGAAAACAAATGAATTTTTAACCTTACTAAAGGAGAACACTGATAAGAGTTTAGTCTTTGAATATGCTCCTGGTCAACTAGTAGGTGCAAACTATCACATAACTGAAGTAAAGAATATTACCGTTGATTCAGTAGATTGTGGTGCCGGTACAGATTTCTGGAAAGAAACTATTATACAATTATGGGAAAGTCCGCAGGAATTAGGCAAAAGAGACTACATGACCGCCTACAAAGCAATGGGCATCTTAAATAAAGTGGATAAAATAAAACCAATGGAAAAAGATGTTGAAGTAAAATTTGAATACAGTAATTCGGTATTTCATACGGCTCAACTATTTGTATTATCACATCAAATTAAAAACAATCAAATTTTAATGCTTTTAGGCATTGAAAAAACCGATTGTAAAGCAAAAGAAACTTGTGGTATTCCAGAAACTACTGAACAAGTAGCAGAAACTTCTTGCGCTCCTGGTAGTGGCTGCTGCTAATTAAATTACGATATGAGTGAAATGACAATAAGACCAATGTTAGCAACAGACTGGGATTCTGTTGCTAACATTTACAAAGAAGGTATTGAGACAGGGGTAGCGACTTTTGAAACCAATACCCCTTCATTTGATGCTTGGCATAAAGCTCATATGTCTACATGCAGATTTGTTGCCGAAAACAAGAATGAAATTTTAGGATGGGTCGCTCTATCCCCTGTTTCCAATAGATGCGTGTATGGAGGTGTTGCTGAAATAAGTGTTTATATTTCAGCCAGTAGTAGAGGAAAAGGTGTCGGTAAATTATTATTGGAACACGTAATTAGAGCTAGTGAAAAAGAGGGGATTTGGACACTACAATCTGGCGTATTCCCAACAAATCATGGTAGTATTAAATTACATAAATCAGCAGGTTTTAGAATGATCGGTACCCGAGAACGTGTTGGTAAACTACATGGAAAATGGATAGACAATATTCTATTTGAAAGACGAAGTAAAGTTGTTGGTGTAGATTAACTATTCTTCTTTCTCTGTATTTTGAGATTCTACCAATCTGCGTTCCAGCTCCGCTTGAAATTCTTCCATTACAGGTTTTACTGTACTCTCAGGTAAATCGGATATTTTAATATACATTAGTCCGTCTACAGAATTATTAAACAAAGGATCTACATTAAATGCAACCACTTTTGCGTTTTGCTTTATATATTTTTTAATTAAAACCGGCAGACGTAAATTACCTGGCTCAACCTCATCTATCAATCTATCAAACTTATTAAGGTCGGCTTGCGTTTCATCAAAAACAAATTCCTTGTCCGCATCTTTCAACTTCACCTTAAACTCTTTTTTAGGTCTTATATATTGCGCTACATAAGGATCCCAATAATTAGACTTCATAAACTCGATCATTAAAGATTTCGAGAAATTGGAAAATTGATTGCTTATACTAACTCCGCCAATTAAGTACTTATGCTCTGGAAACCTTAAGGTGGTATGTACAATTCCTTTCCAAAGTAAAAATAATGGCATTGGTTTTTGCTGATATTCCTTAGTGATATAGGCACGTCCCATTTCAATGGAGTGTTCCATCATATCATATAACTCTGGTTCTACCCTAAACAGATCCTGCACATAAAAACCATCAATACCATGCTGAGGAAAAATCTCTGACCCCATACCCATTCTGTAGGCACCTACAATACATTTAGCTTCATCGTCCCATAAAAACAAGTGATGGTAGTACGTATCAAAACTATCTAAATCAATAGCCTTATTAGTTCCCTCGCCAATTGCTCTAAAAGTTACTTCACGTTGTCTTCCTATTTCTTTCAAGATAAAAGGCATGTCCTTTTCCTTTGCTAGAAACACTTCGTAATTTTTACTTTGTAATAATCGGCAATCTTTCTCTCTAAGTTTTTCTATTTCACCCTCCATTACCTCTTTACGCACCGCTGTGGCAATTTTCTTTGGTTGCTTAGGTATTTTAAGTGATGTTGGTATTTGGTCTATTAAACGCTCTTTCTCGTATGCATTTGACAACATATAAGTCTTACGGCGCAGTAATTCTGTATACTCTTGTAAACTTTCCTGCTCATTTTGTGTAGCAACAGAAATGGGCTGACCTATTCTTACTTTTATTGGTCTATTTCTTTGAGAAAAGACTTGTGAAGGAATCATAGCTGTACGCAAAGAATCTCCCAACTTAGAAATACGATAAAATAGAGAGCTGTTCTTGGCATGAAAATAAATGGGAACTACAGGAACACCTGCTTTTCTAATTAATTTTATAGCAGCTTCTTCCCAAGCTTTATCAACAATTAACTTACCATCTTTATGGGTAGAAACCTCGCCCGCAGGAAAAATTCCTAATACATGACCATCTTTTAAATGTTCTAATGCTTTTTTAAAACCTGCTAGATTACTTCTGGCATCTTTATGTTCGGTAAATGGATTTACAGGTAAAACATAAGGTTCTAAAGGTACCATTCTCTGCAACAGAAAATTGGCCATAATCTTATAATCGGGCCGTTGTTTAAGCATTAACTTAAAAAGCAAGATACCATCAATAGCACCCAATGGGTGGTTACTAATGGTTACATATGCTCCTTCCTTTGGTAATCGCCTATAATCTTCCTCAGGAATTTCATAATCAATATCAAAATGCTCTAATATTGCATTGGCATACTCTTCACCTTCTAAATGTGCAATGGTATCGTAATAACGATTAATACCAGACAAACGCGTAACCTTCAGCAGCACCCAGCCAATAAAAGTACCAAACACGCCATACTTGGCAAGATTGATAGCTTTGGCAATCTCCTTAGCGGTAACTAAACCCATATATCATCCTCGATTAGACTGTAAATATAGGAAAATAGCAGAAGCAGCTTTGCTTTTAGAAAACAGGAAATGCAAAGAAATTACTTTACTACGAGCTGTACAGTTTCGGTTCCACGCTGTTCTAATAATAGCTCATGCCCATTCTGTAAGGTTTCAAGAGCTTTATTATTAAAATGACGAATAGTGTATAAAGAAACATTCTCGTGGTGCACCACTTTAAACTTACTCTTTAACTGCTGTAATAGCGCTTCCAATCCTCCAAATTTATTATCGATACAAACTGAAAAACTAATGGCTGAATTTTGAATTAAACCAACCTTAATTTTATGCTGATGAAATAATTTAAAAAGTTCACTGATACTATCCTCTACAATAAAAGAGAAATCAAGTGATGATAATTTCATTAAAACCTGATTCTTCTTTACTATAAAACAAGGCACTTTTGGCTCAATACCAACCCCTTTACCAACTGTGGTTCCTTTACCTGATGGATTTAAAAACGATTTTACGTGAAGTGGAATTTCCTTTCTCTGTAAAGGTTGTAACGTTTTTGGGTGAATTACAGATGCCCCATAAAACGCCAACTCGATAGCTTCCCTATAAGAAATATTATTTAGTAATTGAGTTTCTTCAAAATACCGAGGATCCGCATTTAAAACTCCCGGTACATCTTTCCAAATAGTAACAGAATCGGCATTTAAACAGTAAGCCAAAATAGCAGCAGTATAATCGGACCCTTCACGACCTAAAGTAGTGGTAAAGTTGTTATCATCACTACCCAAAAAACCTTGGGTAATATTCAGAACTTTTTGATCTATTTTGGTAACATTACTTTGGGTACGTTCCCAGTCTACCGTAGTATCTCTATAAGTACTATCCGTTTTAATAAAATTTCTTACGTCTAACCAATTATTAGTAATACCTATTTCCTTAAAATAAGCACTTATAATAGTCGTAGACAGCAACTCGCCATATCCAACAACTTGATCGTACACGAAGTTATAATTAGGCGATTTATTCCAAACTAAAAAGCCATTAATTTCATCTACTAGCACTTTAATTTCCTTATAAATGGAATGCTGTGCGTTTGGAAACAATTCTGATACTATACTATGGTGATAGTCTACCATTTCAGCAACTTTAGATGGTATCTCTTTTTTATCGTTGAAATAAGCATTGATAATATCTTCCATGGCATTGGTAGTCTTACCCATTGCCGATATTACCACTAGTGTATTCTCATACCCTACTTCTTTTAAAACCTCAACTACATTTTTAACCGCATTTGCATCTTTAACCGATGCTCCTCCAAATTTAAAAACTCTCATACTCAATTTATATCTATAATTTTTTAATTCATTTTCTATTAAGCGATTGCGCTTAAATAATTTTTTATTCCAGTTTCATCCAATTGAACAACATCCCAATCTCGCATTACTTTGGCACCCTTACTTTCATAAAAACCAATGGCTGGTTCATTCCAATCTATAACTTCCCAACATATTCTTTTTACACCAAGGTCATTTCCATATTTAACTACCTCATCTAAAAGTGCTGTACCCAAACCGGTACCACGCATGTCTTTGGTTACAATTAAATCTTCTAAATGTATTACCGCCCCTTTCCAAGTAGAATATCTTGGGTAAACCAAAGCCATACCAACAATTTTTTCATTTTTCTCAGCAACAAAACAGTGAAACAATTTCTGTTTACCAAAACCATCTTCTTCTAAATCTTGAACACTTACTTCAACGGCATCATCTTCCTTTTCAAAAGTGGCTAATTCTTGAATTAATTGAAGCACCTGCTTCATGTCTTCTCTTTGGGCAACTCGAATTATATAGCTCATAATTGTTACAAATAAAACACAAAGTTATAAATTTAAAAAATGTAATTAAAACCAAAATTGAACGTTTAACAAAATACACGATATTTGTATATAACCATAAACTAAGAAATGTCTCCAAAAAGAAATCAGACCCTAGGGGAGTTTATTATTGAAAATCAAGATTCCTTTCAATATTCCTCAGGTGAATTATCAAAACTTATCAATGCCATTAGATTAGCTGCCAAAGTTGTAAACCATGAGGTTAGTAAGGCAGGTTTAATTGATATTTTAGGCGGTGTAGGTGAAACTAACATACAAGGCGAAGATCAGCAGAAACTAGATCTTTTTGCAAATGACAAGTTTATACAAACCCTAAAGAATAGAGAAATTGTTTGCGGTATTGCGTCTGAAGAAGAAGATAGTTTTATCAGTATCAACAGTAATGATGATAACCATCAAAATAAATATGTTGTTTTAATAGACCCATTAGACGGTTCATCTAACATTGACGTGAATGTTTCTGTGGGTACCATTTTTTCTATTTACAGGCGGGTTACCCCTATTGGTACACCTGTTACCATGGAGGATTTTCTACAGCCCGGTCACAAACAAGTTGCAGCCGGTTACGTAGTGTATGGCACCTCTACTATGTTGGTTTACACCACAGGTGATGGTGTAAATGGTTTTACCTTAAACCCGGCACTAGGTACTTTTTATCTATCTCACCCTAACATGAAATTTCCTGAAAATGGCAGAATTTATTCGGTAAACGAAGGAAACTATGTTCATTTTCACCAAGGTGTAAAAGATTACATTAAATACTGTCAAATGGAAGAAGATGACAGACCTTATACTTCTAGATATATAGGTTCTTTAGTTTCTGACTTTCACAGAAATATGATTAAAGGTGGTATATATATGTACCCAAAAAGTAGTGTTAGTGAAAGCGGTAAATTAAGATTGTTATACGAATGCAACCCTATGGCTTTTTTAGCCGAGCAAGCAAACGGAATAGCTATAGGCGGTAAAAATCGTATTATGGATATTCAACCAACAGAACTCCATCAACGGGTTCCGTTCTTCTGCGGAAGTAGAAATATGGTAGAAAAACTACAAGAATTCTTAAATAAGTATCATTAAAAAAAGGGAGCTAATTGCTCCCTTTTTTATTTCTTTTTTTATAAAACTTAATGCTTTACAAGATATAAGTAATCGTCAAAATCTAATTTACCTCCAAAAATGGCAACTGAACGCTCAATAATACTATCTGCTTTCTCACCAGTAAAACCTAAACCAATAGCATACTTTTTAATTAAGATTCTCTCTTCGTCATCAATTTCATGATCAGAATAAACAATTCTGAACAAATCATACAAACGCTCTAATCTTTTCTCAGAATCCGGAGTAGAATCAATTGGATACTTATTTTCTTTTCTTAAAACCTCTTCATACTCAGACTCGGTTATATCTAGTTTACTAGCAAACCGATCTAACAACTTTCTTTCTTCAGTACTAATTTCACCGTCAATAGACGCTAAAGTTGCCAAAGCTGCAAAATGAGCTAAGTTTCTTCTGTGCTCACCACTAGTATATAAATCTGCAAAAGACATATCTTATTTTTTAATTATTGAGCAAATATAAATTTTTTAGAGGTCATAGTTTAGTTTGTCATCAACTTTGTTTGCATGTGAAATTTGTAACTTGACATTGCTATGAAAACTCCTCTATTACAATTTACAGATAATGGCATTTATTGCGAAAAAGCTAAAGTTTACCTTGACCCATGGAAACCTGTAGACCATGCAATAATCTCACATGGACATGCCGACCATAGTAGGTATGGTCATAAAAAATATATTACCCATCATAGAAACGTTCCAATTATTCTGCATCGATTAGGCGAAATTAATGTTGAAGGAAAAGAATGGGGAGAGTCTTTTGTTATCAATAATGTAAAATTTAGTCTTCACCCAGCAGGTCATATTATTGGCTCATCACAGATACGAGTTGAGCATAAAGGCGAGGTTTGGGTATTTACTGGAGATTATAAAACTGAAAACGATGGTATCTCCACTCCGTACGAACCCATTAAATGCAACACGTTTATTACCGAATGCACTTTTGGTTTGCCGGCATTTAAATGGACACCTCAAGCAGAAGTTCTAGAAAATATAAATAATTGGTGGGCAGAAAATAAAGCCGAAGGCAAAACATCAATTCTTTTTGGGTATAGCTTAGGTAAAGCACAACGTCTATTAAAATATTTGAATACTGATATTGGTGAAATATACACCCATGGTGCCATTGAAAATATGACAGAGGTGCTGCGACCTTTGGTAGACTTTCCAAAAACAACACTTATTACTAGAGAAACGAAGAAAGAGCAATTGTTGGGTAATATTGTATTGGCACCACCAAGTGCACATGGCAGTACATGGATAAGAAAAATGGTACCATATGTAACTGCTTCCGCAAGCGGATGGATGACTTTTAGAGGCGCCCGAAGAAGAAGAGCAATTGATAAAGGCTTTGTATTAAGTGACCACTGCGATTGGCCAGGACTTTTAGAAAGTATTGAAGCTACAGGAGCCGAAAAGATTATTTGCACCCACGGATATACAGATATATTTTCAAAATACCTTCGCGAACAAGGCTATGATGCCCGCACCGAAGCAACACAATATGGAGAGGAAGAAATAGAAGCTGCCGTAGCTTCAAAATCATCTATAACAGCATGAAAAACTTCGCACTCCTTATAAAAACACTAGATAGTACCAATAAGACTACTATAAAAGTACAGGCCTTAACAGACTACTTTCTAAAAGCCAGTGACGAGGACAAAGTTTGGACAATTGCCATACTCTCGCATCGTAGACCACCAAGACCGGTGAACACTACCCTACTTAGAACTTGGGCATCAGAATTAGCTAATATTCCACTTTGGTTATTTGAAGAAAGTTACCATATCGTTGGTGATTTAGCCGAAACTATCGCTTTAGTGATACCAGCGGCAAATCAATCATCAGATAAAAGCTTAACGGTTTTTCTTGAGGAAATGATAGCCCTAAAAAAGAAGACAGATGATGATAAAAAAGCATATCTCTATGAAAACTGGAAAATGCTTAACTATTATGAACGTTTTGTTTTTACAAAACTCATTACTGGCGGATTCAGAATTGGCGTTAGTCAGAAATTAATGACCCGCGCATTGGCTAAAGCAACTGAAATAGACGAGGATATTTTAGCTTATAAATTGATGGGGAACTGGGACCCAAATACGATATCTTTTCAACAGTTGGTTCTCGAAGAAAACGAAAGCGATTACCTATCTAAACCTTACCCTTTTTATTTAGCCTATGCTATAGAAGGCGAAGCAGCAGATTTAGGCGATATAAATGAATGGTCGGCAGAACATAAATGGGATGGCATTCGCTCTCAGGTAATTCTTAGAAATGATGAACTATTTGTATGGAGCCGTGGAGAAGAATTGGTAACGGATAAGTACCCGGAGTTTAATGAATTTGTAAACGTTATACCAAACGGCACCGTTATAGACGGAGAAATTCTACCTTATATTGAAGGAACTATCGGTACTTTCAATGATTTACAGACGCGTATAGGTCGCAAAAATATATCAGCAGCACTCTTAAAAAAAGTTCCTGTTATTTTAAAAGCCTATGATATTTTAGAATGGGAAGGTAAAGACATTCGTCAGCTACCTTTTATTGAGCGTAGACATATATTAGAGAATATGTTTAAAAACGTGGTATCTGAACAGAATCAAGCTAAGATACCATTACATCTATCTGAAACAATGCATTTTAATTCTTGGATTGAATTGGCAGATGAACGAGATCGCTCTCGCGAAATGCATAGTGAGGGACTCATGCTTAAAAGAAAGGATTCTCCTTATTTAGTAGGCAGAAAAAAGGGTGATTGGTGGAAATGGAAAGTAGACCCATTAACTATAGATGCGGTACTTACTTATGCTATGCGCGGACATGGAAGACGAAGCAATCTTTTTACAGATTACACTTTTGCTCTTTGGAAGGATAATGAAGAAGGAGAAAAGGAACTGGTAACGTTTGCAAAAGCATATTCCGGACTAACCGATGCAGAATTCAGAAAACTAGATGCATGGATAAAGAAAAACACCTTAGAAAGATTTGGTCCTGTACGCAGTGTTATTCCGCATCATGTATTCGAAATCGCTTTTGAAGGTATTGCATTATCAAAACGTCATAAAAGTGGTATAGCCACACGTTTTCCAAGAATGTTACGATGGCGAAAGGACAAGAACATTCACGAAGCGAATACGTTGGATGATTTGAAGAACTTAATTCCGAGCGAAGCGAAGGAATCTGTTGAATAAAAAACTAATAGTTAATTTACATCTGTTGATTTCACTAGCCTAAATAAAATGAAAGGATATATCTACATAACAACCAATAAAAATAAAACAGTTATTTATGTTGGAGCTACAGATGACATTAAAAGAAGAATGAATGAACACAAAAACAGAATATATCCAAATGCTTTCACCAAGAAATACAATTGCGATATTCTAGTTTATTTTGAGGAATTTGAAAATGTGGAAGATGCATTTAAAAGAGAATTGAAATTAAAAGCTGGCAATCGGAAAAAAAAAGGAAGAGTTAATAAACTCAATGAATCCTGAATGGGGTGATCTTTCCATTAATTGGTTAGACGATAATTTTCAACTTCGGAACAAAAAATAAAATTCAAGAATAAATTAAACAGATTGCTTCGCTTTGCTCGCAATGGTAAAAAGACAAGAACTTTACGATATCGCAGAAAATTGGTTTCAGGAACAAAGCTGGAAACCTTTTAAATTCCAAAAAGATACTTGGAAGGCTTTTCTACAGGGTAAAAATGGACTATTAAATGCCCCAACAGGCAGTGGTAAAACCTATGCATTGTGGTTTCCTATAGTACTGAATTACATTAAGAACAATCCTAATTATAAAACTGAACACAAAAAGGGATTAAAGGCAATTTGGATTACTCCGCTGCGTGCATTATCCCAAGAAATAAAACAATCCGCAGAGCGCATCACCTTAGATTTAGGTACGCAAATGACAGTAGGCATCCGTTCTGGCGATACTTCTACAAAGGAAAGGGCACAGCAAAAAAAGCAAATGCCAGATCTGCTAATCACCACTCCAGAAAGTCTACAATTACTATTGGCTACAAAGGGGTACGATAAAATTTTCAAAGATTGTTCAGCTATAATTGTTGATGAATGGCATGAAATATTAGGCACAAAACGAGGTGTACAAATGGAACTTGCCTTATCTCGGCTTAAAAATGTATCCCCTCAATTAAGAATTTGGGGCATATCTGCAACCATTGGTAATTTAGAACAAGCCAGAGATGTGTTACTGGGTATTGAATCTAAAGCTCTAGAAAACTCCGTTCTCATCAAAGCCAATATCAATAAGAAGATAACCGTAAAGAGTATTATTCCGAAAAAGATGGAAACCTTTCCTTGGCGAGGTCATTTGGGACTTCATTTATTAGAAGAGGTAATTCCCATTATTAATAATAGCAAAACCACCCTGCTGTTCACAAATACCAGAAGTCAGTGCGAAATTTGGTTTCAGAAAATTTTAGAAAAGCATCCAGAATATGCAGGTGAAATGGCAATGCATCATGGCAGTATAAATAAAGAGACAAGAGTTTGGGTTGAAAATGCCATTAGAAATGAGGAATTAAAAGCTGTGGTTTGCACCTCTAGTTTAGACTTGGGAGTAGATTTTGCACCTGTTGAAACAGTTGTACAAATAGGAGGTCCAAAAGGTGTTGCCCGTTTTTTACAACGTGCAGGGCGTAGCGGTCATAGACCTGGTAAAGAAAGTGTAATTTATTTTCTACCCACTCACGCCATAGAACTTATAGAAGCATCGGCATTACAAAAAGCGGTAAAGTTGAACACCGTAGAAGACCGAATGCCCTATCTTAATAGTTATGACGTGCTTTTACAGTATTTAACCACATTGGCGATTTCAGACGGATTCTATCCTAAAGAAATTTACCAAGAAGTAAAACAGACTTTTTGCTATCAAGCCCTTACCGAAGATAAATGGCAATGGTTATTGAACTTTTTGGTTATGGGTAGTCAAAGTTTACAGAGCTACGACGAATACAAAAAAGTAGAAGTTGAAGAAGACGGAAAATTCAAGGTCAACAATCGTGGCGTAGCAATGCGGCATCGTTTTCAAATTGGCACCATAGTAGGCGATGTCAATTTAGCTGTAAAGTATCAAAAAGGAGGATATATAGGTTCTATTGAAGAATTTTTCATTTCTAAACTTAACAAAGGTGATGTATTCACATTTGCTGGCAGAAATTTAGAGTTTATTCGAATTAAAGAAATGACCGTACAGGTGCGAAATTCCAATAAGAAAACCAATAAAATTTCTAGTTGGATGGGAAGTCGTCTAACCCTATCTGCACAAATGTCTGAGCTGCTCAGAAATGAACTGTACAGCTCGGGCGAACCAATAAAAAATCAATCTGCAGAAATAAGAGCATTGAAACCTCTTTTTGACAGACAACGACGAGATAGTATAGTACCCAAACCATCAGAATTTCTAATTGAAACCTTTAAAACTCGCGATGGCTACCATCATCTCTTTTATCCTTTTGAAGGTAGATTTGTACATGAAGCCATGGGCAGTTTATTAGGGTATCGAATTAGCCTACTATCCCCTGTTACCTTTTCATTAGCGTTTAACGATTATGGTTTTGAACTTTTATCAGATCAGCCCATAGATATTCAACAAGTGTTAGATAATGATTTGTTTACCACAGATTTTATGCTGGATGATTTACAAAAAAGTTTGAATGCCACCGAAATGGCACGCCGTAGATTTAGGGATGTTGCTATTATTAGCGGAATGGTATTTACTGGCTACCCTAAAAAAGGGATTAAAATGAAGCATTTACAAAGCAGTTCTCAATTACTGTTCGATGTTTTTAGAGATTACGAACCAGATAATTTATTGTTTCAACAAGCCTTTACCGAAACTTTTGAACACCAGTTGGAAGAAGGTCGTTTGAGACTTTCTTTAGAGCGTATTGCTAAGCAAGATATTGTTTGGAAAGCATGTGAGCAACCCACACCATTTTCTTTCCCTTTAATTACGGAACGTGTGGGGCGCGAAAAACTATCAAGTGAAAAATTAGCTGACCGAATTAAAAAAATGGCTGCACTGTTGATGAAGAAATAGGTAATTTTGCATCGATGACCCATTCAATTACCCTTCATAATCAAACTTTTGAAATGCACTTTTCTGGCGCGCTCTTTTGGGTAGAGATATCAATGCTATTGATTAGTGATGTTCATTTAGGTAAAGTTTCGCATTTTAGAAAATACGGTGCTGCAGTTCCACAACAGGCAGTGCAGCAAAATTTTGATGCATTAACCTCGGTAGTGAATCATTTTAAACCAAAATCAATACTTTTTTTAGGCGATTTGTTTCATTCTGCATTAAACACAGAATGGCTTCTTTTTGAACAATGGGTGAAGGCTACTCCACAAGAAATAATTTTAGTAAGCGGTAATCACGATATTATTTCTCCACTGAAATATGAAGAATTACATATAAAAGTAATTCCAGAATTAGTATTAGAATCTTTTCTTTTGACCCATCACCCAGAAGAACGAGATGGTTTATTCAACTTTTCAGGACATATACATCCAGCTATTAAACTTAGCGGACTAGGAAGACAATCTGTACGGTTACCTTGCTTTTACAAAACAGAACATCAAATGATAGTACCGGCATTTGGTGAATTTACAGGTACTTATACCTTAGAACCATGCAATGGTTGTGAAGTTTATGCCCTTTTAGGCGATGCCGTGCTGCCCGTTCCTATAAAAGAGGTGAAAAAGAAACGTAATTACCGAAAATAGATCGTTTAATGTGCTAAAGAGCATAACTTTATAAGATATCCATTATAGTTTTACACGTATGAAAAAGAAACTAGCAGTACTTAATTTAGCATCTGTAATTTTAGTCATTATAGTAAATTACATTTCGCAAGCATTTTCGCTAAACGATACTACAATTGGCGAAATGAGCGCACAGTATGAAAATCTGTTTACTCCCGCAGCATATGCATTTGCCATTTGGGGTGTAATCTTTTTAGCATTGTTGGGCTATGGCATATTTCAAGTAAAAAGAGCCTTTTTCAGTGATAAACCAAGTGAATTTATTGAACAGACTGGTTATTGGTTTGCCTTAGCGAATATTTTAAACTGTTGTTGGGTAATTGCTTTTATGTACAATTACACCGGACTCTCAGTGGTTATTATGTTTGGAATATTACTTTCATTGATTAAGATTATTCTAAATACCAATATGGAGCGTTGGGATGCCCCAATATCAGTCATCGCATTTGTTTGGTGGCCCATTTGTTTTTACAGCGGATGGATATCTGTAGCTACCATCGCAAATATTTCTGCATATTTAAGCAAACTAGATTGGAACGGCGGAGTACTATCTGAACAAGCATGGACGATAAACATGATTGTAGCGGCGACTGTGATTAATCTTCTTATGATATGGAAAAGAAATATGCGCGAATTTGCTCTTGTTGGTGTTTGGGCATTGTTCGCCATTTATGTACGACATAATGAATCAAATATTTATATTGCTTACTCAGCAATGACAGGCACAATTATTCTCTTTATTGCCATTGCTTTTCATGCATTCAAAAACCGAGAAACTAGTCCGTTTAAAAAATTGCAAGAACGATTACAAGAGAAATCTTAAACCATACTTTTTATATCATTACCCCAAGATGGATAAGAGAATATAGTAGATTTTATATCGCGATCAGTCATTTTATTATTTATTGCCATGGTAAATATATTGATGGTTTCACCAGCATCAGGCCCTATGAGGTGTGCACCCACAATTTCTCCAGTTCTATCGTTCATAATCACTTTGTACGCGTACAATGGTGCATTTATTCGTTTTGCATTAAACCAGTCGGTCGCGACCTCAAAATTCACTCTTATATTTTTATAACGACTACGTGCTTCATCTTCAGAATACCCTACTGTAGCCAAGTTCGGCGAAGTAAATACCACAGACGGTATCACTGGCACCTCTAATTTTTTATCATTTCCATTAATTATATTTTCGGCAACAACATAACCTTGCCTACCCGAAAGCGGCGTGAGCGGTAAATTCTTATCAGAAACGTCTCCGCAAGCATAAACATTTGAATTACTAGTACTTTGCAAATAAGCATTTGTTGCTACGCCATTATCTTCAAATTGAACATTCCCCTTTTCTAAATCTAAACCTGTCAATGCGGGTACACGACCAGCGGTATTAAAAAATGCTTCGGCTTCAATAGTGTGTTCCCTCCTTTCTAACTCATAAGTTAGCGTGAGTTTTTTTCGTTGCTTTTTCAATACTGTAGGTGTTGCATTGAAGATGAAATTAATCCCAAGTGTTTCAGAGTACTTTCTAAGCTCGTTTACCAAATCTGCATCAAAAGCATGCAAAGGTCTTTTACCTGTATCTATAACCGTGACCTCGGCGCCAGCTCTTGCTGCCATATGAGCAAATTCCATCCCAATATAGCCACCACCTACAAACACGATTTGTTTCGGTAATTTTTTAAGATTTAGAAAATCATCACTATTCTTAAAATGTTTGGCTCCGGGAATTTCCAGTTTTCGTGGTATTTGCCCTGTGGCAATAATTATTTTCTTGGCTTTAATTTTTTTCCCCTCTACCAAAAGCGTATTCTCATCTAAAAATTCAGGAGATTGGTGAAACAACTTCATTCCTTTCCCATTTAAATTTTGTTCAGTAGATGCCGGTATCTTAGCGGTGAACTTTCTTTTGAATTTTTGTAATTGCTTCCAATTGACTTTTACAACCTTATCTATTCCCTTTCCTTTTAAATTTGCACTTAACTCATAAGCCTCTAGGGCACCAAGTAATATCTTTTTAGGATCACAACCTCTATTTGCACAAGTACCGCCAAATTCTCGGTTATCGGCAATGGCAACCTTCATCCCCTCTACTATACAAGCTTTGGCAACAGTTTGCCCTGCAATACCGCTTCCTATTACAAAAACATCAAATTCATTCTCATCCATAACACTACCTTTTTTTGCTGAATACCAAAATGCAACTTTTTAAGGGCAATAGGTAACCCATATTCGATAATAATGAATCGTATCCATTTCTTAGGTATGCTTATATTTGCACAAATTTTAAACTGTTGAGTCATTCTTCTATCCAACAACGGTACAATCAGTCTCCCCAAATAGGGAAACTGCAAAATACTATTGCCGATTCTGAAAATTCAGAATCTAAAAACATTCAATTAAAAGGTCTTGTAGGATCATCACTTTCATTTGTACTCTCAAGTATCTTTAATACAGAGTCACGCCCTTTCTTGGCTATTTTTAATGACAAGGAAGAAGCTGCTTACTATTTAAATGATTTAGAAAGACTTATTGGTGAAGATAAAGTGCTGTTCTACCCTGGTAGTTACAGAAGACCTTATCAAATTGAAGAAACCGATAATGCGAATGTATTATTACGCGCAGAAGTTTTAAACAGGATAAATTCTAGAAAAAAGCCTGCTGTAATCGTCACTTACCCCGACGCACTTTTTGAAAAAGTAGTAACTAGAAAAGAACTGGATAAGAATACCCTAAAAATGAAATTAGGGGATACGCTTTCATTAGATTTTTTAAACGAAATTTTATTTGAATATAAATTTAAACGTGTAGATTTCATAACAGAACCTGGGGAGTTTTCTGTACGTGGTGGTATTGTAGATGTTTATTCTTTCTCTCATGATGAACCATATAGAATAGAATTTTTTGGCGATGAAATTGATAGTATAAGAACTTTTGATGTTGAGACGCAACTATCAAAAGAAAAAGTAAAATCAATTACTATAGTGCCGAATATGGCAGATAAGTTTTTGATTGAAAAAAGACAAAGTTTTTTAACCTACGTTGCCAATAATACATTGGTATTTGCAAAAAACACCGACTTACTTTACGACCGATTAGATGATTTTTTTAATAAGGCAAAAGAAGCTTTTACTAAATTATCTAAAGACATAAAACATGCTGAGCCCGAAGAATTATTTATGGGCGGCGCAGAATTTAAGCAACAACTTGCTGGCTTCACTTTATTAACACAATATGCAAAACGAGATGCTGAGCATCTTGTTGAGTTTCATTCAAAACCTCAACCTTCTTTCAATAAAAAGTTCGATTTACTAATTGAAAATCTGAACGGCTATAAAGATCAAGGGTACACTAACTATATATTTTGTGCCAGTGAGCAGCAAGCCAAGCGTTTTCATGATATTTTTGAGGAAGTAAACGAGCAGGTACACTATCAAATAATTGTATTTCCACTTTTTCAAGGTTTTGTAGATGATGAACAAAAACTAGTTTGCTATACAGATCATCAAATATTTGAACGATACCACAAGTTCCATTTGAAGAATGGTTACGCTAAAAAGCAAGCTATTACTTTAAAGGAATTGAACAAGCTTGAAATTGGTGATTACGTAACGCACATAGATCATGGTATCGGTAAATTCGGCGGACTCCAAAAAATTGATGTAGAAGGTAAAAAACAAGAGGCCATAAAATTGATGTATGGCGAGCGTGATATCCTTTACGTAAGCATACACTCGTTACACAAAATATCAAAATTCAATGGTAAAGATGGTGCACCACCTAAAATTTACAAATTAGGTTCAGGTGCTTGGAAAAAAATAAAGGAAAAGACCAAATCGCGTGTTAAGAAAATCGCGTTTAATCTTATCAAAATTTATGCAAAACGAAGACTAGAAAAAGGGTTTCAGTACAACCCTGACAGTTATTTGCAAAATGAATTAGAAGCATCATTTATTTACGAAGACACCCCTGATCAAAGTACGGCTACCGAAGATGTCAAAAGAGACATGGAAAGTGAGCGTCCTATGGATCGTTTAATTTGTGGCGATGTTGGTTTTGGTAAAACTGAAATTGCTATCCGCGCAGCTTTTAAGGCTGTTGATAATGGTAAGCAAGTGGCAGTCTTAGTACCTACCACCATATTGGCATTTCAACATCACCGTACATTTGTAGAACGATTAAAAGATATGCCGGTAACGGTAGATTATTTGAATCGATTTAGAACGGCGAAAGAGAAAAAAGATACTATACAGCGTTTAGGTGAGGGTAAAGTTGATATTATAATTGGCACACATCAATTGGTGAACAAGAATGTTCAATTTAAAGACCTAGGGCTTTTAATTGTTGACGAAGAACAAAAATTTGGAGTTGCCGTAAAGGACAAATTAAAATCTATTAAAGAAAATGTAGATGTACTTACATTGACGGCAACACCGATACCACGTACATTACAGTTTAGTTTAATGGCAGCTCGTGACCTTTCTACAATTACAACAGCTCCGCCAAATAGATATCCAATAGAAAGTCAGGTTATACGCTTTAATGAAGAGACTATTAGAGATGCTGTTAGTTATGAAATAGAAAGAGGTGGTCAAATATTCTTTATTCATAATCGTATTGAAAACATTAAAGAAGTTGCAGGTATGATCCAAAGATTGGTGCCCGATGCTAAAGTAGGCATAGGACATGGTCAAATGGAAGGCAAGAAGCTAGAAGCTTTAATGCTAGGATTCATGAATAGTGAATTTGATGTATTAGTATCTACAACCATAGTTGAAAGCGGTTTAGATGTTACCAATGCCAACACCATTTTCATTAACAACGCCAATAACTTTGGATTGAGCGATTTACACCAAATGCGAGGTCGTGTTGGTCGTGGCAATAAGAAAGCATTCTGTTATTTCATTACTCCGCCTTACGAAGTTATGACTAGTGATGCCCGTAAACGTATTGAAGCCCTAGAACAGTTTACAGAATTAGGTAGCGGTTTTAATATTGCCATGAAAGATTTAGAAATTCGTGGTGCCGGAGATTTATTAGGCGGCGAACAAAGTGGCTTTATTAATGAGATTGGTTTTGAAACCTATCAAAAAATATTGGCAGAAGCAATTGACGAGTTAAAAGAGAATGAATTCAAGGACCTTTATGAAGAAGTAGAAGGCAAACATGAAAAGGTTTTCGTCAAAGAAACCCAGATAGATTCTGACTTTGAATTGCTTTTTCCAGATGATTATATTAACAATATTACAGAAAGGCTTACCTTATACACCAATCTTAACCAAGTAAAGGATGAAGAAGCACTTCAAAAATTTGAAGCACAACTCGTAGATCGTTTTGGGGAATTGCCTGATGAAGCACAAGATTTACTAAACTCTGTTCGCATAAAATGGATAGCGAACAGTATTGGTTTAGAGAAAATTGTGATGAAACAAGGGAAAATGATTGGGTACTTTATAAGCGACCAACAATCAGAATTTTACCAGACATCAACTTTTACTAGAGTATTGCAATATGTACAATCTCATGCACAGCAATGTAAGATTAAAGAAAAAAAGACCCGCAATGGGTTAAGGTTATTATTAGTTTTTGAAGGCATACATTCTGCCGATAGAGCATATTTGGCTTTAAAGCCGTTTGAAACAAAAGAAAAAACAAATGCGTAATATGGAATTTGAAATATCAGAAAAACTGGCAATGGTCCATTTAATAGATTCTGTAATTGTAGCTGATGGTGAAGTTCATAAAGGCGAGATTAACGCTTTAAGCAAATTAATGTCGGTAATAGATTTTGATAGTAATTTTATGATTCAGGCACGTGCTATTGATATTGAACAAAGCACGAATATTTTAAAAGACATGTCTGAAGAGAAGAAATGCAAGTTGGCTGAAATTTTAGAGGATGTCGCAGTTTCAGATGGTCATTATCATGAAAAAGAAAACAATATAATTAGACACGTTTTTTCGGAAATTGGTATTTCAAAAAAGCATAAGTCCATTTAAGTTTTAAAGCAAAAACTTCTTGCGTATCTTACGGTTGTAATTAATATAAATACATCGTTTTGAGCGAAATCAAAGTTTCATCTGAGGAAATGAAATTGGTTCTATCCAAATTGTTCCTTAAATATTCCTTCTCTAAAGTACAAGCAGAAACACTTGCTAAAATTCACACAGAAAGTAGCATAGATGGTATTTACTCGCATGGTATTAATAGAGTTCCAGTTTTTATAGACTACATCAACAAAGGTTTAATAGATATAGATGCTATAGCAAGTAAAGTAACTTCTATGGGCAGTATAGAACGCTGGGATGGAAACTTAGGCTCAGGGATATTAAATGCCTTAAAATGTACCGATAGAGCAATTGATTTGGCAAAGGCAAATGGTATGGGTTTAGTTGCGCTTAGAAATACTAATCATTGGATGCGTGGTGGCACCTACGGTTGGCGAGCTGCAGAACAAGGTTGCATTTCTATTATGTTCACCAATACAATTCCCAATATGCCAGCGTGGGGCGGTCAAGAAAATAGAATTGGTAATAATCCCTTAGTGATTTCCATACCTAGAAAAGAAGGACATGTAGTATTAGACATGGCATTATCTCAATTTTCATTCGGGAAAATGCAAAGTTTAGATTTAAAAAACGAAGAGCTTCCTTTTAATGGTGGATGGGATTCGAATAATCAATTGAGTAAGAATCCTAAAGACATTATGAATTCTGGTAGAGCATTACCTGTAGGATATTGGAAAGGATCTGCCCTTTCTATGATTTTAGATATGCTGGCAACTTTACTTTCTGCGGGTAATTCTACTTATAAAATTGGACTGAAAAAAAATGAGGCCGCATTATCACAGGTGTTTATGTGTATAGACCCATCAACTTTTTCAGATGCCGAAATCCAAGAAAACTTATTGAACGAGATTATCCAATTCACCCATGATGGTCCACCAATGAAAATGGGTAATAAAACCTTTTACCCAGGAGAACGAACCCTCTCTACTAGATTAAAAAATCAAAAAGAAGGCATGATGGTAAATTCTAAAATATGGGAACAAGTACTTCAATTGTAAAACTAGACTTAAACTCGCTTATTTTATTTTCGTACTTTCAAAACACTCATATCAACCTAACAATCATGAAAAAATTACTTTATTACTTTACGCTACTTTTAATTGTAACCTCATGCAAAGAATCTGCAAAAAAAGAGGCCGTTGTAGAACCAGAAATAATTACAACAACTGCAAAAGCTCGAATAGATTCTGTTCTTAAAAGTTTTGTAGATGCAAAAAACATAGCTGGTGTTTCTGCACTAATATTCGAAAAAGGAGAAGAAGTATATTACAATGCATTTGGTTACGCAGACATTGCTGCAAATAAACTGATGGACAGGAATACGATTGTTCAAATCTATTCTATGACTAAGCCAATTACAGGCACTGCTTTGATGACTCTATATGAAGAAGGTAAATTTAAGTTAGACGAACCAATTTCTAAGTATATTCCTGAATTTGCAAACATGACCGTTTACACAGGGGTAGATGCTAAAGGAAATGTGTTAACCGAACCGTTACATAGAGAAATAACTATTAGAGATATTACAAGACATACTGCAGGTTTCCCAAATAGAGATGACATACCTGGCTTAAGCAAGTTATTTAAGGATGCAGACGCAATGAACCGAGAAAACACCCTTACCCAAATGGGAAAAAAAATGGGAGAAGTTCCTTTATGGTTTCAGCCTGGTACTCAATGGGAATATGGACCAAGTGTAGATGTGCAAGCTTTACTGGTTGAAAGAATTTCCGGAAAACCTTATGGCGAATATGTACAAAAACATCTGCTAAGTCCTCTTGAGATGAACGAGACCAGATATTATATTCCTGAAGAAGATAGAGACCGGTTCGCCAAACTATACATTAGAAAAGATGAAGGTGTATTAGTACAAGACACAATAACATACAGCAATTATACAGTACATTGGCCATTAACACGTGGCGGTTCTGGTCTTACTTCTACTTTAGATAATTATATGCGTTTTGCCCAAATGCTTGTACACGAAGGTAGTTTAGATACTGTGCAAATTCTTAAACCTGAAACTATAAAATTAATGGCTACCAACCAATTGGCAGATAGTATTACAGAACGTTCATGGTTACCAACTAAAGGGCAGGTAGGATTTGGTATTGACTTTGCCGTTCGTGTAGCACCACCAAAAACTCCAGAAGAAAACCATGGTGTAGTAGGTGAATTTTATTGGGATGGAGCTGCCTCTACTTTATTTTGGGTCGACCCGGTAAATGAGTTAACTGCCGTTATGTTTGTACAGTTATTTCCATATGATCAAATAGGTTTGCACAAACAATTTAGAGATGCAGTTTATGGTCCATACCCATTTTAATGATTTTAGCTGTTAATTTTTAATATTGCAGAGAAACTCATTTAAAGAGTTATTTAAAAGTACTGTCCTTTTCCTTATCTTTCAACTCCAAAATAAAAAGCATGGAGTTTGAAGAGTTTGTAAAAGCAGCCTTTGTTAAGATGATTTATGAAGTTATAAAGGCAGATGGTAAAGTTCACCCGGCTGAGTTAGAAACATTGAACAAACTAAAAAGTACAATTGGTTTTGACGACGCATTCTTAGAGCGCGCAAAGTTGCTAGATTATGACAATGCAATAGTTACACTTTACAATTTACCGCACGAACAAAAGAAAGCTTTGGCAGATATTCTAGATGAAGTTGCAATTGCAGATGGAGCTGTCCATAAAAAAGAAATGGATCTTATCATAGAAACATTCATAAACATTGGATTAGGAGAAGAAACAGAGTAATGAGTAGTATAATAGATTTTACAAAAGAAGAGAAATTAGCCGTCGTGAAAATGGTTGATTACGTTATTCTAGCCGATAGCAAAGTGGCACCGGCAGAAATGCGATTTCTTACGCAATTAATGGAGCGTTTTACTTTTGATAGTTTCTTTGTAGGTCAAGCTCGTAATCTAGATAAAGACAAAGCATTCAATATTATTAAACTAATGTCTTTACCTAAGAAAAAAGAGTTAGCTAAATTATTAGATGATGTGGCCATTTCTGATGGTTATGTTCATGAAAAGGAACTTATTAAAATATCTGAAGCACTAAGTCACATGGGAATTGAAAAAGAATTATCATAACCTTTTCAGAATTAAAGCCCTCATTTGCCTCTTGATTATTACTTTTATTCATTGAAAAGTATATACTTCACTCCAATACTAATGAATAAGGAATTTCAGAATTAGAATAGCCAAAATTTTTGAACGATTCTATCAATGTTGGTCCGATAATTGTTTTTACATCATCATGAAAGTTATAACTAGTTTTTGCCTTTTACTTACCTCCCTAAATATATTAGCACAAGGATCAATCTCAGGAAATTTTTCTCCTCCAAAAGATTTTAAATGGCTTATAGCATATGAGTTAACACCAAACGGGGAACGCTATAGTACTGATACTGCTATAAAAGAAGGTTCTTTTACACTAGAAATGCCAGCTACGGCACAAGCGGGTATGTATAGATTAGTATATGCCGTACCACAAGATGAGTTTTATATTGATGTTATTTACAATAAAAAAGAAGATGTGAAATTTAATTTCAATCTTCAAAATGGATTGACAATTACTAATTCAGAAGAAAATAAATGGTATCATGAATATTTTTCTAAAATAACCGCAGCACAAGATAGATTGTTAGAATATTATGAGACCGGTAATGATTCTAAAAAAGAATATGGGGCAATTTTAAAAGAACTAAAAACGATACAAACCAATTTTGAAGAAGAACATGCTAGTAGCATAGCACATAAATTTATTAAAGCAAATAGAAGTTACATACCCACTGAATTCGAAAATTTAGAAACTTTTCTAAAAAACAAGAAGCAGCATCATTTCGATAATCTAAACATCAATGATCCTATTTTACAAGGGTCTAATTTCTTAACCGATAAGTTCGCTAGCTATGTTTTCTCTGCACTTCCTGCTGACATTAAAACAAAAGAGCAGCTAGAAATTGAAATTAACAAAAACATTAGAACTACTGCAGATTTCATTAAAACCACACCTAACGGATTTCAAGTTAAGGCGCTTCATCAATTATGGAAAATTGCTGAGGTCAATGAAATGGGCTCAGTACAAGATTTTATTTTCAAGAACCATTTAAAGAAATCGGCACTTGCTAATGACAATCAAAAATTAGTCGATGAGATTGAGATAGCATCTAGATTAAGAATAGGCGCTGTATCCCCAGATATTACCTGGGAAGCAAATGGCAAAAAACACTCACTTTTGACCATGGAGAAAGCTGAAAATTATTTGCTTGTTTTTTGGAGCAGTACCTGTTCTCATTGTCTTAAAGAACTTCCTCAACTTCATAAAGAATTGAAAGATTACGAAGGCCTTAAAATAATAGCTGTTGGCTTAGAAGATGACAACATTAACTGGAAAAAAGTATCTGCTACTTTACCGGCATTTAATCACGCCATCGCTTTAGGCAGATGGGAGAGCGATTATGCACAAACTTTTGGCATTCAAAGCACACCTACCTATTTTATTCTTGACAGTGAGAAAAGATTCTTAGCTAAACCTGAATCTGATAAAGAAGTAGTAGAATTTCTAGAAAACTAAAGAGATTTTAAATCCTTTATTGTTTTAAAGGCCATATCTACTTGTTCGTCATTTACTAAAATGGTAAACTCATTAGTTGTAGATATTACTTCGTAAAGCACAATACCTTCCCAAGCTAATCTTTGAAAGATAAAGTAATAGATACCAGGTACAGAAACATTCTCAGCAGGTAACTTTACCGTAATAGAAGAAAGCTCTTCTGCTTTTTGAGTGCATTTTTCATCCTTGAACAGTTTTTCAACTGTTTTATCCATCACATTGCTTATTACAATGTTAATCTCATTTACACCACGGCTAGAAGTATAAAAAACATCTTGATTATTATTGATTTCTTCTAGCAATTTAGCTTGATGTACCAATATTTTATCCGAAGCTAAAAAAGTATAATCCGTTAGTGAAGAACGCACAGTTATCTCTCCTATATTTTTTAGAACTTTTAAAATTTTATGGGTTGCCCTAAATTCAAGATCATCAGATAGGCGTTTCAATGCCATAACGATTGCACCATTACGAATGTCTTTACCTAATTCATGCTCAATCTCTGGTTTTACTATCCTAGATAGTGATGTAAGATTGATGATACCCTGTGCTAGAGCACTTTGTAAAAATGGCTTTTTCTTAATGTACTCTTCAACGACTGATGATATTGTTTTCATTTTACTGTATGGTTGTTGTGCAAATATAACAACTTGTTACAAATAAAACAAAATGTTTTTTAATAAATCTACTCTTTTAGTAGATTACTCAGAAATGATAAAAGGCAGATTCTAAATGTTCTAACTCAAATTTACTCTTATTTTTGAGGATGGTAATAATATCAAAACGCACTTCAACATCAAGATTATTATCTGTTATATAGTGGTCTGCCGCCATAACCAATAGTTTAATTTTTTTAACGGTAACCGTTTCAGCTATATTCTCTATAAAATCTGAACTTCTTGAACGAACTTCAACAATCGCCAAAATATCACCCTTTCGTGCTATAATATCAATTTCGGCCTGCAGGTATCTATAATTTTTATATGTAATTGTATATCCGTTCTTTTTGAGAAAATCAACCGCTATCTGTTCCCCTTCTTTTCCAAATTCATTGTGTTTTCCCATGATGTTGTTTGTGGATTGTGCAATTCATCGAAAATATTGGAATTTTAACGCCTTTTTACCAATAAATCTCGTTATTTGACTTCTGATTATCGAAAATAGATAGTTTTAAATACTATACCAAATTTCGAGACGTTTAGCATAGAAGCCCCAACTCTACGAACGTAATACAAACGCCTATTTTAAGATATGGAATATTTCATTAATTGTAATACTTCTACTCTTGCTCCGTATACAGCTAATCTAGATCAGCTAAGAGCATCACATTTATACAGACGATTAGGATTTAGTGCCTCTGTCGCCACCATAAACCAGGCTACCGGTCAATCTGCCGCTGCGTTGGTAGATAGCTTGGTTGATGAAGCCTTAAGCATGCCAGGAATAGCTACTCCTGCTTGGGCAAATTGGACCAATGCCAATTACCCAACAGATAGCGATGCTAGCAATCAATTAAAAAGAGAGCAGAAATCTGAGTTTCAATTGGCGTATGCCAATGGCTTGTTGAATAACAATTTACGTGATAGATTAAGCTTTTTCTGGAGCAATCATTTTGTTACGGAATTAGACGTATATAACTGTAACTCTTATTTATACGAATACATAGATTGCTTACAACGTAACGCTTTGGGCAATTTCAAAACCTTTACCAGTGAAATTGGGTTAACGAATGCCATGTTATATTACTTAGATGGTGTTTACAATAATGGTAACAATCCTAATGAAAATTATGGCCGTGAACTTTATGAGCTCTTTACACTTGGTGAAGGCAACGGCTATACTGAAGAAGATATCATTGAGACCGCAAAAGCTCTAAGTGGCTATGTAGAACGTGGTGAAATTGGATGTTCTCCAGTTGCTTTTGACCCAACTAAACATGATGGCAGTACTAAAACTATTTTAGGACAAACTGGTAACTGGGGTTATGACGATGTTATAAATATTCTCTTTGAACAAAGAGCACCAGAAATTGCAGAATTCATCTGCCGTAAATTGTATGAGTTCTTTGTACACCCAGATTCAAAAGACGAAGCAAATAATGCACAGTTGATCATTGATGGTTTAGCTGCTACATTTGTTTCTAATAATTTTGAGTTGGCACCGGTATTAAGACTTCTTTTTAAAAGTCAACACTTTTTTGACGATGAGGCTATCGGCGTAATTATAAAGAGCCCTATAGATTTCTATTTTAATACACTAAACGAATCAGGATTTAGCTATACAGATACCAATGTTGCCGAAATGGTAAATTATAGCGCATTATTAAGTCAAGAAATATTTGAACCTTTTGATGTTGCCGGTTGGCAAAGAAACAGGTCTTGGATCAATACCAATTTTATGATTGGGCGATGGCTTACCATTGAAAGCATTTTAGAGGAATTCTATATGGCCGACAATGAGCAGTTTAGAACACTAGGTCTAGAAATTTCAGGAAATGCCGGTTTAACCAGTTCAAATCCTGATGATGTTGCAAGACTTATTATAGATTTTATTCTCCCCAAAGGACTTCTAAACGAAGAAGAATACAATAAAGCATTCACCATATTTAGAAGCGATGTAGAGGATGTCTACTATGAAGGTGGTAATCAAGAATCTTGGACGTTGGCCACTTGGCAACAAGGTCCTTTTCAAGTATACCTCCTATTTCAATATTTAGCTAGACAACCAGAGTTTCAATTAAAATAACACCTACTGCTATGTGCAATACACACCACTCCCCATTTAAAGGTCTTCAACATGAAGGTCATGATGATGAACATAAAACATGGAGCAGACGCTCTTTTTTACAAGCAATGGGAATTGCTGGATCAGGCTCAATGATGCTAGGTTCTAACATGTTATCAGCTTCTGCGCCATCACCACTATCGGCGGCTATCGCAGGTGCTGAAACAGACAATATTTTAATTCTAATTCGCCTTTCTGGAGGTAATGACGGACTAAGTACTGTTATTCCTATTGAACAATATGATAGTTATGCCAATGCCAGACCTAATATCTACATCCCAGAAAGTAAGGTTTTAAAATTGACCGATGAGTTTGGGGTTCCATCTTACATGAATTCTTTAGCACCTATGTGGGAAGAAGGTCAATTTAAAGCGGTACACGGTGTAGGTTATGAAGGACAAAGTTTATCGCACTTTACAGGTTCAGATATTTTTGCCAATACAGATATAGAAACTACAGGATTTAGTGGTTTAAACACTGGCTGGATGGGTAGACATTTTGAAAATATGTACCCAGATTATTTGATAAATCCACCAGCGGCGCCTGCTGCCATTCAAATTGGTCAGTTTGGAAGTTTGGTATTTCAAGGAGATGAAACCAATTATGCATTTGTTACCTCAAACATTGATCAATTAGAGGAAATAGCGGAATCTGGAGTCGTTTACGGTTTAGAAGAGACCTTATTTAATGATTGTATGTATGGCGACCAACTTAAGTTTTTAAGAGGGGTTGCAAATACTACGTATGAATATTCTGGTGTAATACATGATGCTTACACACGTGGACAAAATCAAGTAGAATATCAAGAAAATAGCTTTGCACGTCAATTGGCACTTATTGCCAGATTGATAAAAGGAAATTTAGGGACAAAAGTCTTTATGATTTCTATGGGTGGTTTTGACACTCATGGTAATCAACCGCAAGCTCACGCTCAACTAATGACTAATTTATCTGTAGCGGTAAATAATTTCTATGAAGATTTAGCCTTTACCCAACAAGATGATAAAGTATTGAGTATGACTTTTTCAGAATTTGGTAGACGTATTTTCGAGAATGGATCAAATGGTACGGATCATGGTAAAGCTACGCCAACCTTATTTTTTGGATCCGGTTTAAATGGTAGTGCCTTTGTTGGCGACCACCCAACACTAGATGACCCAGATGGTAGAGGTAATTTAGAATACACAATGGATTTTAGAGATCTCTATGCTACTGTTCTTGCAGAATGGCTTTGTGTAGATGTACCCTTGGTAGAAGCACATTTATTGAATTATAAACCATATGTACCAGTAGATTTAGGTTTTAGCTGTAGTGGCGAAGCATTTCCAGATATAGTGTACAGTGATGGTGAGGTTACACCACCAGTACCACCTGGAGAAGAAGCTGAAACACCTTTTAATCCAGATTTATTGAATGCCGTTGTTCACAAACCATTTTATCCAACGGACAGTACACCACATATCTACTTAGAAATGCCATTTTCGGCACATGTAGACATTCAACTTTTTAATATTCTTGGTCAGAAACTAGGCACCGTTTTTAACGAAATGATGTTTGAAGGTTCTACCGAAATAAATATACGAGAGCGCATGCCCGAACAACTATCTACAGGAAAGTACATTTATCGTATTAATGTACAAAACCAAAAAATGAGTAAATCAGTGATGGTAGTTTAATCTGTTTCCCACTATGTAAAAAGCCCTATTCAATTAAATTGAATAGGGCTTTTTATTTTATGCCAATTTCGATTTGTTCATTTTGGACTCAAACCGCAACTCTTTTTTTACTCTATGGTTCTTGTCTTTGTAAAGCCGCACAACATCTTCTTTACTTGTTTGTGCATCTTCTATTCCTGCATTAAATTTCTCTAAGCTTTCATCAAGCTTTAACTTTCTTGAATTACCAACAGCCATAACATCTATGTTTTAGTTTATAAATAGGTATTTTCTTACATTATAACAGATTCTAAATGTTTTTAGTATAAAATATCCATGAACGACATAGTTAGACACGGTTATAATTTTCATCTAGTAGCTTACTACTAATCTTAAGTAATTAGTAATTCTCACTTCAAATTCAGTATTTTTGTAGCTTAATTTATTTTGATGTCCGATATTAAATCACCTTCTAGATATACGATTACTGCTGCATTACCATACACAAATGGCCCAATTCATATTGGTCATTTAGCCGGCGTTTACGTGCCAGCAGATATTTACGCTCGTTACCTAAGATTAACAGGTAAAGACGTTGCCTTTGTTTGTGGTAGCGATGAACATGGTGTTGCCATTTCAATGAAAGCAAAAAAAGAAGGCGTAACCCCTAAAGATATTATCGATAAATATCATGCAATTATTAAGCAGTCTTTTGTGGATTTCGGTATAACGTTCGACAATTATTCAAGAACCTCTGCACAAGTACATCATGATACGGCTTCAGAATTCTTTATAAATCTTTATGATAAAGGAGATTTTATTGAAGAAACTACGGCACAATTATATGATGAAGAAGCACAACAGTTTTTGGCTGACCGTTTTGTAATAGGCACATGCCCTAAATGTGGTAATGAAGAGGCGTACGGAGATCAATGTGAAAATTGTGGGTCTAGTTTAAATGCGACAGATTTAATAAATCCGAAATCAACTATAACCGGAACCGTACCAACAACTAAAGAAACAAAACACTGGTTTTTACCTTTAGATAGATATGAGGAATTTTTAACCGATTGGATTCTAAAAGGACATAAAGACGATTGGAAACCTAACGTTTACGGTCAATGTAAATCATGGATTGATGGCGGATTAGAACCAAGAGCTGTAACTAGGGATTTAGATTGGGGAATACCAGTACCTGTAGAGGGTGGCGAAGGCAAAGTATTATATGTTTGGTTCGATGCACCTATAGGTTATATTTCATCTACCAAAGAATGGGCAGCCCGCGAAGGAAAAGATTGGGAACCATACTGGAAAGACGAAAGCACAAAACTGGTTCATTTTATTGGTAAGGATAATATTGTTTTTCATTGTATTATATTTCCATCTATGCTGAAGGCAGAAGGAAGTTACATTTTACCAGAAAACGTACCGGCAAATGAGTTTTTAAACCTAGAAGGAAATAAACTATCTACATCTAAAAACTGGGCAGTTTGGTTACACGAGTATTTAGTGGATTTTCCAGAAATGCAAGATTCATTGCGTTATACCTTAACTGCAAATGCACCAGAAACCAAGGATAACGATTTTACTTGGAAAGATTTTCAAGCTAGAAATAATAATGAACTAGTAGCTATATTAGGTAATTTCATTAACCGAGTAGTTGTGTTAACTAATAAGTATTATGATGGAAAAGTACCTGCAGCAGGAACTTTATCTGATGTAGATACCGAAACATTAGAACAATTAGGCAAATACCCAGATATAATTTCCAGTTCTATTGAGCGCTATCGTTTTAGAGAAGCAGGTCAAGAATTAATGAATTTGGCTCGTTTAGGTAATAAATACTTAGCCGATGCAGAGCCATGGAAAGTGATAAAAGTAGATGAGGAACGTGTAAAAACGATTATGAACGTTGCTTTGCAAATAGCGGCAGGCTTAGCTGTTTTAAGTGAGCCTTTCTTACCATTTACATCTAGTAAACTTAAAAATATATTAAACATAGCGCAAAGCGCAGACAAAGGTTTTGATTGGAACGATGTTGCAACAAATAGCAACTTACTAACTGCCGACCATCAAATAAATCAAGCAGAGCTATTATTTAGAAAAATTGAGGATAGTGAAATACAAACTCAATTAGATAAATTGGAAGCCACTAAAAAGGCTAATGAAAACGAAAATAAAAAACTAATGCCACAAAAGGATACCATTACATTCGACGATTTTTCTAAACTAGATATGCGTGTGGGTACTATTATAGAAGCCGAAAAAATGGCTAAGGCCAAAAAGCTTTTAGTTCTAAAAGTTGATACGGGCTTAGATGTTAGAACTATTGTATCTGGAATTGCGGAAAGTTTTACTCCGGAAGAAATTGTAGGCAAAAAAGTTACTGTACTTGTCAACCTAGCTCCTCGTGCACTTCGTGGTGTTGATAGTGAGGGCATGATTTTAATGACTGAAAATGCTGATGGAAAATTAGTGTTCGTTAATCCTGATGAAGATAGTGTTGGCAACGGGGAAGGAATAAACTAAATCCCCCTCTAAAAATATTACAATACACATGGCAAAATTGGACTCGGCCCAAATTGTTGGCTATATACTCAAGCACACCCAACTACCAGAGAAGGGAATTCAAAATACTATTGAGCTTTTAAATGCCGATTGTACCATACCTTTCATTTCTAGGTATCGTAAAGAAAGAACTGGTAATTTAGATGAAGTACAAGTTGGTGCTATCGTTCAATTTAAAGAACAGTTTGAAGCATTAGAAAAGAGAAAAAAAGCCATTATAAAGGCTGTTGACGAACAAGGCGTCTTAACGGCTGAGCTAAAACAAAAGTTCAATAATTCTGAAGATCTTACCCAGTTAGAAGATTTATACCTCCCATTCAAAAAAAGCAAAAAGACCAAAGCAGAGGTTGCGCGTAAAAATGGATTAGAGCCATTGGCAAAAATCATTATGGCGCAGCGCAATGATGACATAGAATTTACGGCATCTAAATACCTAAGCAAAGAGGTAGAAAATGAAGATGATGCCTTAGAAGGTGCTAGACACATTATTTCTGAATGGATTAATGAACGTACAGATGTAAGAAGTTCCATAAGATCACAATTAGCAAGATTTGCCATTATTAGTACAAAAGTAATAGGTACTAAAAAAGATGATGAAAAGGCACAGAAATTCCGCGATTATTTTGAGTGGAGCGAGCCTTTAAATAAATGTCCGTCTCACCGATTACTTGCCATTTTACGTGCCGAATCAGAAAAATTTATCCGGGTTAAAATTGAGCTAGACGACGAAAGATTATTGGATCGTATTGAAAATAGAATTATAAAATCTAATAATGCATGCGGAAAGCAAATTGAGTTAGCAATTGCAGACGCATACAAAAGACTATTGTTTCCTTCTTTATCTAACGAACTACTAAAAGCTGCCAAAGAAAAAGCAGATGATGATGCCATTGGTGTTTTCTCAAACAATTTAAGACAATTATTACTTGGAGCACCATTAGGTGAAAAGCGAATTCTTGCCATTGACCCTGGCTTTAGAACGGGTTGTAAGGTAGTTTGTTTGGATGCCCAAGGAAATTTAATACATAATGAAACTATATATCCACATGCACCACAAAATGATGTTGGCGGGGCTATAAAAAAATTAAGCTCATTAGCAAATGCTTATAAAATTGAAGCTATAGCTATTGGTAATGGAACGGCTTCAAGAGAAACAGAACAGATTGTAAAGAAAGTAATATTCAATACTCCTGTAGAAGTTTTTATTGTGAGTGAAGCAGGAGCTTCTATCTATTCAGCATCAAAAATAGCTAGGGATGAATTTCCTAATTACGATGTAACAGTACGTGGTGCAGTTTCTATTGGTCGACGCTTGGCTGACCCACTTGCAGAACTAGTGAAAATTGACCCAAAATCTATTGGTGTTGGGCAGTACCAACATGATGTCGACCAAACCAAATTGAAAACTTCACTAGATACCGTTGTTGAAAGTTGTGTAAATTCCGTTGGCGTAAATATTAATACCGCTAGTGTTCCCCTGTTAAGTTACGTTTCTGGTATTGGTCCAAAATTAGCGGAAAATATAGTTGCCCAAAGAAAAGAAAAAGGTGCATTTAAAAGTAGAAAAGAAATAATGGATGTACCTCGTTTAGGCGGAAAAGCATATGAACAAGGGGCGGCTTTTTTACGTATTAAAGATGCTGAAAATCCGTTAGATGATTCTGCCGTACACCCAGAAAGTTATGGTATTGTCAAGCAAATGGCGAAAGATACTGGCACAGAAATTCTATCTTTGATAGGTAATAAGACTGTCCTTAAAGAGATAGAATTACAGAAGTATTGTACAACAGATGTTGGTTTGCCCACTCTAGAAGACATACGTGCAGAACTTGAAAAACCAGGATTAGACCGTCGTGAAAAAGCCAAGGTTTTCACATTTGACCAAAACATTAAATCTATTACCGACTTACATAGTGGGCAGTTATTACCTGGTATTGTAAACAATATTACCAATTTTGGATGCTTTGTAGATATAGGTATTAAAGAAAGCGGATTAATTCATGTATCTAACCTATCAGATTCTTTTGTAAAAGATGTAAATGAACATGTGCATCTTCATCAACAAATTATTGTAAAAGTTTTAGAAGTTGATGTTTCCCGAAAGAGAATTCAATTGAAACTACATAAATAATTCAGGTGATGCTAAAAATAGCCTATCATCCTATATATAAACATCCATTACCAGAAGGGCATCGTTTCCCGATGATGAAGTATGAATTGTTACCACAGCAATTAATACATGAAGGCACTTGTACAGAAGCCAATTTTTTTGAGCCTGAGATCCCCAATGATAAACATATAGTAGCAGTTCATGACCCTGAATATTTCTACGATTTGTTGAATATCATGATTTCGCCAAAAATGGCTCGAAAAATAGGTTTTCCACTTTCAGAAGATTTAGTTGAACGAGAGCGTATAATTGCAGATGGAACCATAAAAGGATCTGAATACGCTTTAGAGTATGGTATTTCTATGAATATTGCCGGAGGAACTCACCATGCATATAGTGACCATGGTGAAGCTTTTTGCATGCTAAACGACCAAGCCATTGGCGCAAAATACTTAATAAACAAAGGACTCGCTAAAAAAGTGCTTATTGTTGATTTAGACGTACACCAAGGTAATGGCACCGCAGAAATTTTTAAAAATGATGATTCTGTATTTACATTTTCAATGCATGGAGCAGGTAATTACCCATTTAAAAAGGAACAGTCAGATTTGGATATACCTTTACCCAAAGGAACCGATGACGCCATCTATCTATCCATTTTAAAAGATAACTTACCTAAATTAATAGAGAACCTACAGCCAGATTTCATCTTTTATTTATGTGGCGTTGATGTTCTTGAAAGTGATAAATTAGGTACACTTAGCCTCACTTTAAATGGATGTAAAAAACGTGATGAATTTGTACTAAATACCTGTAAAGAACATTCTATACCTGTACAATGCAGTATGGGCGGTGGTTATTCGGCAGATATAAAGGTTATTGTAGAAGCGCATTCAAATACATTTAGACTTGCTCAATCTGTTTATTTTTAATTACCCATTGAAAATAATAGTAGTTATTGGTTCGTTAAACAATAAATGGTTCTTAATGCATATAAAGTATCCCCTATTATTAATTTTATTGGTTTTCATCAATAAAAGTATGGCTCAAGAAGAATTTGCCAAAATAAATAATGTTTATGAAAATAGAATCATTACTCCGGACGAAGTACTACCCTTAGTAGATGAAACGCAAAACAGATTTGCTCTCATTTTTTTACGCGGAAAAGTAATTGACGGTTATTTATTTGATGAATCAAATGAAATTATTGCCGAGCTAAATTTTCAAGATAAGGCAAGAGCGTTCAAACAAGTATTGGGACAAACCATTTTAAAAAATCAAGATTTTGTTGTCTATTTGACTACTAAAAACCGACGTAAATTTGCATCTTCACATTTTTCATTTGAGAAGAATATAGTTGAATTTAATGAAATAGACCTAGACCTAGGCTATGAAGAAATAATACAAACTGCAGAATACAATAATAAATTTCATGTTCTTACAATTCTTCCTAATACAGCAATAATTAACATATACCGTTTCAACAATCAAACAGATTTTACTAAACATTCTATAGACTTCTCCCACCATTCATTTTTAAACAAAAAACAGAAGGTTAAAGATTTATATGACATGATGACCATAAATACTGGACTGTATGGTTTAGATAAGTCTGTTGATATAGTGAAGATTGAAAAAGAAAATCCAACAACGCTAGAAATTGCCTGTAATTCTACTAAAATTTATCAAAATGAAAATTTTATCACAATAACTTTTGACAGTAATAATGATATCACCCAAATAGTAGACATAGATTTAGAAAAATTAATAGGGTACGCCACAAGCTTTCAAAAAGCTATGGGGAATTGGAGTTATAAAGAAAAGACCAGCAACTCATTTGTGGATAAGGATATTTTGTATCAAATCGTAAGTACTAAAAGAGCCTTTCATTTGAGGGCTCTAAATTTTAGAACCGGAGAGTTAATTAATGAGTACAGTGCCCATGAGAACGAAAAGATTAAATTTAAAAATTCATCAATAATACAGACTGGCGGCACCTTTGATAACCACAGAACTTTTGAGTACACCGGCGTACTACTAAGAAAAATGAGTAGAGGTAAAGTAGGTATAGCTGTACAGAATCACGATAACCTTAAACAAATTTCATATGGTGGCGTAATTGAACGAAGCAGTAATGCAATGGCTATGATGCCAGGTTTCGGTATACCTATTGCTACCTTTGGCGCTGTAACTGTTTTCTTTAACCCTACTTTTTTTGCTTACCAGTCTTATACTGCTACAAAAGCTATTCAAGTAGATGCATTATTCAATTCAAATTTTGAACACCAAAATGGACAATTGAAAGAAAACCGCTTCGATTTGATAGAAGCGTTTGAAGTTGAACATAATATTTCCCCTAACGGTAGAACCGTTTTTAAAATGAATAATGCCTATATTCTTGGAAATTATGATGCCTATCATAAAACATATACATTACGTTCTTTTCAATAGAAACCTATATAATTACGATACATAATTCTCTTTTGAATTTAAAAATAATTGATACAGATTATTTTTAAATAACCGATAAGTTTAAATTTACCCCATGAAAAAGTTAATAACCCTCTTAGTTATAACCCTTTGTATTTCTTTAACTGCGCAAAATTCTAGTAAGGATTCTACCGAAACGCGTTGGGATATGGTTAAATACGATGTCGAAAATATGTTTAAGGGTGTAGGTTATTCATACGCCAGACCTTTACATTGGCAAGGAAAACAATGGGCTCAATTTGGTGCTGTCGTTGGTGGAACAGGTCTTGTTTATTTGGCAGATGACAATACTTCTAGGTTCATTAGAAACAATAGAGAAGGTATTCCAAAATTTATACGTGATTATGGTGAGTTTTATGGTAGTCCCGCAAATAATTATTTAGCCACATCAGGAGTGTATGCGGCGGGATTGATTACTAAAAATGAAAAACTAAGAAGAACAGGGGTATTATTAATTTCATCAGCAACATCTGCCGGACTTCTACAACAAGTCTTAAAATCTGTTGTAGGTAGAGCAAGACCATTAGCAGACTTAGGTAAAGATACTTTTGATCCATTTAACTCAAGTAGAAATTTTCATTCCTTTCCATCCGGACATGCTTTATTAGCTTTTACAAATGCATATGCCATTGGTAAGCAATTTAAAAATCCGTGGGTAAAAGCCGGTATTTATACTTTAGGAGCTATACCTGGTGTCTCTCGTGTATGGGATGGCCAACATTGGTTAAGCGATATGGTGTTTGCATTTGCCATTAGTATTGCAACTGTAGAATCTATTGATAGATATCTCGATAAAAAGTATGACGAAAAATACAATAACCAACAAAAAATGGTAAGTTGGAATTTAAATTTTGGCCCGGGTCAAATGGGAGTTACGGTAAATTTTTGATAGCGTTATGTAGTTATTTTTTAAAATTCATTAGCTAATGGATGTAGTTCTTAAAAAATAATTATAAACAATTATAAGTTTATTCTTACAACAAAATTACATTATTTCAGATGTTATTTCTTACATTTCACAACATATAATTACATAATCCCCTTATAATAATGTAATTAGCCTTTAAAATAAAAAAGGCTATGATATCAAACAAAACTTACATCTTATTTTTCCTACTTTTATTTACATATGTAAACACCTTCGCACAAGTAAAAATTGGAGACGATGTAAGCACAATTAATGCCACATCACTTTTAGAACTTGAAAGTACTTCTAAGGTACTAGTATTAACAAGGGTTACTAATGCTCAAATGTTGAGTATAATGCCTTTGAAAGGTGCCCTAGTTTATAATATAGATAGCAAATGCGTGCACTTATTTAATGGAACCCTATGGCAAAACATATGTAATAGTTCTAACAATGCAATTACAATTACTGATAATAATGATGGTTCTTACACCTTAACATCATCAGACGGCACAACGTTTACATCACCTAATTCTGAGAGTTTAAAGGGAGAAAATGGTAACGACGGACTAAGCGCATTTCAAATAGCCACAAACAACGGATTTTCAGGAACTGAAGCACAATGGCTAGCAAGCCTGCAAGGTACCGATGGAACTGATGGTGAGGACGGATCAAGTGCATTTCAAATAGCCACAAACAATGGATTCTCGGGAACAGAAGCACAATGGCTAGTAAGCCTGCAAGGTACCGATGGAACTGACGGTCAGGATGGCGATGACGGACTGAGTGCATTTCAAATAGCCACAAATAACGGATTCTCAGGAACCGAAGCACAATGGCTAGCAAGTCTGCAAGGTGCCGATGGAACTGACGGTCAAGATGGCGATGACGGAGCAACTGGTTCTGCTGGTACCGATGGAGACGATGGACTAAGCGCATTTCAAATAGCAACGAACAACGGATTTTCAGGAACCGAAGCACAATGGCTAGTAAGCCTGGAAGGTACCGATGGAACTAACGGTCAAGATGGCGATGACGGAGCAACTGGTTCTGCTGGCACCGATGGTGACGATGGACTAAGCGCTTTCCAAATAGCAACGAACAACGGATTCTCGGGAACTGAAGCACAATGGGTAGCAAGTCTGCAAGGTGATGATGGAGCTGATGGTAACGACGGACTAAGCGCATTTCAAATAGCCACAAATAACGGATTCTCAGGAACCGAAGCACAATGGATAGCGAGCCTGGAAGGTACCGATGGAACTAACGGTCAAGATGGTGATGACGGACTGAGTGCATTTCAAATAGCCACGAATAATGGATTCTCAGGAACCGAAGCACAATGGATAGCAAGCCTGGAAGGTACCGAAGGAACTGACGGTCAAGATGGCGATGACGGACTGAGTGCATTTCAAATAGCAACGAACAACGGATTTTCAGGAACCGAAGCACAATGGCTAGCAAGTCTGCAAGGTGATGATGGAGCTGATGGAGCTGATGGTAACGACGGACTAAGCGCATTTCAAATAGCCATAAATAACGGCTTCTCGGGAACCGAAGCACAATGGCTAGTAAGCCTGGAAGGTACCGATGGAACTGACGGTCAGGATGGCGATGACGGAGCAACTGGTTCTGCTGGCTCCGACGGAGACGATGGACTAAGCGCTTTCCAAATAGCAACGAATAACGGATTCTCGGGAACTGAAGCACAATGGCTAGCAAGTCTGCAAGGTGATGATGGAGCAGATGGAATAGATGGAACTACAGCTATAGTTCAAAATCTAGACAGTCCCACTACTGATACGACTTTAAGCACTTCAGCACTTGCTTCATACTTAAAAACAGAAATTCTAACTCAAGCAAGTGCATTTAGTACTTCTGACATTCTTGGCCACGACGCTGTTGATTTAAGTATAGTGGCTCATACTTTTAATCCCGTAATAAGTAATATATCCGGAGCAAAATATGTAGGAGAAATACAATGGGAAATTTTAGAAACTGTAGGGATATTCAAGAATAGGTTTGCTATTTATGTAAACGGGACAAGAGTAACTCCTGTTTTAAATATATGGCCCAATGTTATCAACCTTACTTCAGCCCCAACTAATAGATTCTTTGAATATACAAGTACCGGTAGCGACGTAATAGAATTAAGAATGTCTAGAAGTCTATTATCAACTGGTGTATTACATGTATTAAATGCAGAATTGAAACTAAGAAGATCATTATAGGTCGATACAAATTGACATTCCATTTTATGAAACAGAAAAAATACACCTATACCATTCTAATACTACTCTTTCTTACAGGGTCAAATCTGTATAGTCAAAAAATGAAAAATTATGGGGACTTAGAAGTTCATACTGACGGTCAAATCGGACTTTACAATTCATTGGAAAATGATGGATATTTTTTTAGTAATAGTGGTTTAGTAGGTTTTTATGGCGAAACTTATTTTAATGTTTCTGGAGTTATTACACCAAAATTATATGATTTAGAAATTGCAAATGCCAGTAATATTTTTCTAAATATTCCGATTGTGGTTAGCAATAATGCTAATTTTATTATCGGAGATTTACAAACCTCTAAAGTGGAAAGTTCAAATCATTTAGATTTTACACCTACAGCTTTTTCAAATGGAGCATCTGATTTTTCTAAAGTAAATGGTTTTGTAAAAGCAGATGTCTCTGATCGATTTATGTTTCCTATTGGTGATGCTGATTATTTAAGACCCTTATCCGCAGAAACTACAGATATAAACTCAGAATTTACAGCCGGTTATCTTTTTGAGGATAGTACAAATACGTACCCTTTCAGCAACAATCAAGAAGTTGCTAATATAAATACCAACGAATACTGGATTTTAGAAGGATCAAATAAGGTTTCAATTACAATTAATTGGAACGACCGAAGTAGTATTGAAAGTATTACAGAGGATATTAATCAACTCAGAATCGTAGGTTTCGAAATTTCTACATCTGAATGGAAAAACCTTGGGGGAATTAGAAATACAGGTGATTTAGCAAGCGGTTTTTTAACTTCATCGTCGTTTATACCAGATGAATATGCAGCTATCACTTTTGGAGTATTACCAATAGATGAAGTTGAACAACCAAAACTTCCATTAGATGGATATCACTATATAATAAGTCCTAATGGAGATGGAATTAACGATTTCTTTGTAATTGAAGAACTCGCCGAATTTGAAAATAATGTGCTCCAAATTTATGATAGAAATGGATTACTTGTTTATGAAGCAGAAAATTATATTAATGAATTCAATGGAGAAACAGGAAAAAGTATTGCTGCTATAGATCGAGATTCAGGATTGGCTCAAGGAATATATTATTACATAGCAGCCGTTAATGGCGGTGAGTTTGTTTTACAAGGATACTTATATATTGACAGGTAAATAGTGTTGAAATCATAATTATTATGAATCTAACATATAAAGAGCAAACTTAATTTTCCAATATGGTACTTTTTCTTCAAAGAATTCAAAGTAGTCCTTTAAACCAGTTGCTTCGGTTAACTCTGATTTAGCCTTCTCTATTTCAGCTATTTCTGCAGCACTTACAAATTGATTTAAATCGAGATCCTCACCTTCAGCATGCTTTTTCATTAGGTGTCCGTAAATAGTATTTTCAGATAAATTTCGTTCAGTTGCTATTTCTGAAACCGTTGATCCTTTGCTAAACAGTTCAAACGTTTTATCATGGGTCGCTTTTTTTGATTTCTTCTTTGGAGCATGCTTAGCTATTTCATCAATAAAAATATCAGCATACTTTTCTAATTTAGCTTGCCCCACCCCAGAAACCTCCATAAATTCTGCTTTATTCTTCGGGAGTTTAACTTCCATATCTTTTAAACTTGCATCACCGAAAACCACATATGCTGGTACATTTTGCTCAGTTGCAATTTGTTGTCTTAACAAGCGAAGCTTTTCAAATAAATCTGTCTTTTTAGCTCGTGCTTTAGAGGCAACCTTTTTCTTTTCGGTTTCTTTCTGCAAGACAGCAAGCTCTATTTTTTTATTAGAAAACAGCACATCTTTTGCAAGTGCAGTTAACCCAAGTCGCGCTCCTTCTCTAAAGTTGATATCCAAAACCCCTTGATTCAGCAATTGAATTACATATTGCTGTAAGTCTAACCAAGAGATATCTTTTACCGCGCCATAAGTTTTTATGTTCTGATAGCCTTTCTCTAAAACGTGTGCATTCTGCGCACCCCTTAAAACATCGATCACCATACCCATCGGTTCTCGCTCTTTTAACCGAGCAACACCAGAGCATACTTTTTGCGCCAACAAGGTTGCGTCAAAATAAGCAGGGGGAGAATTACAGATATCACAATTACCACAACCTTCTGTTACTTGCTCTCCGAAGTAATTTAACAAAGCAATTCTGCGACAACTCAATGCCTCGGCGAATTGCTGCATACGCTCTAATTTTGCATATTCAACATCGGCATTTTCACTTTGGGTAATGAACCGACGTAATTGAGCCACATCGGCAAAACTGTAAAATAATAATGCATGAGCTGGGAGTCCGTCACGACCACCACGACCAATTTCTTGATAATATCCTTCTATATTCTTCGGAAGGTTATAATGAATAACCCAACGTACATTGCTTTTATCTATACCCATCCCAAAAGCAATGGTAGCAGCAATAATTGGCACTTTATCAGTAATAAATTCTTCTTGCACACTAGAACGCTCATCAGATGACATACCCGCATGATACGCTTTTGCCTTAAAACCTGCATTCTTTAATTTTTCAGCAATAGACTCTGTGCTCTTACGACTTAAACAGTAAATAATACCGCTTTCAAAAGGTCGGTCATCTAAAAAATCTAAAATGTGCTTTATACGATCTTGAGCAGGTTTAACATCCAAGTATAGGTTAGGTCTATTAAAAGATGCTAAATGACGCTCTGCGTGAGGTATTCTTAATTGATCAACAATATCGTCTTGCGTTGTTTTATCGGCAGTCGCAGTAAGAGCCATTACCGGGATATTGGGAAACCTTCTTTTTAACCCACCTAATTGTGTATATGCAGTTCTAAAATCGTGTCCCCATGAAGAAATACAATGAGCCTCATCTACAGCAAAAAGACTAATATTCAGATTTTCTAAAATTCCGTTGAAGAATCCAAGACTTTCTGGAGCCACATAGAATAGTTTTAACTCCCCTTTCTCTAACTTTTTAAGTATCTCTTGTTGGGTTTCTTGAGATTGCGAGCTATTGTAATATTCAGCTGCAATACCGTTCGCCTTTAAAACATCAACCTGATCTTTCATCAAAGCAATTAGCGGAGAAATTACTATTGCAGTTCCTTCTAATGCCAATGCCGTTAATTGATAACAAAGAGACTTACCGCCACCAGTAGGCATAATTGCCAATACATCTTTTTTACCTAAAGCATCTTCAATAATTGATAATTGATTTGGCTTAAAAGAATCGTAACCAAAGTGCTTTTTTAATAAAGGGAGTAAATCTTGTTCTATTGAAATCATGTTATGCAAAAATAGTGTTTGAAATTGTCTTTACTCGGGATAATCTAAGAATGAAATTTTCAAGAGGCAGAAAGTTATTTACGAAATTCGTGTTTAAAATTAAACTGATTACTTTATCGTAAAGCCTCGTTAAAACGTTATTTACATTCAAATATCCATCCATCAGATAAATCCTCCCAATTAGGATTTACTGAATTCACCAATTCTTCTTTTCTTTTTCGATTCCCCGATTTAATTTGTTTTTCCCTTTCAATTGCCAAATTAACATCAAAAAACTCTTCATAATACACTAAAAAATTACAATTATATTTGGAAGTAAATCCTATAAAGTACTTGGTTTTATGTTGGTAAACTCGCCTCAACAAATTACTTGTTATACCAGTATAAATAACTGTATGATTTTTATTCGTCATGAAATAAATATATGAAGTTTTCATTTCGATTTAATTAAAATTGACGTCATTGCGAGGCACGAAGCAATCTACCAATTCGTGTTCCAAACTTACAGATCACTTCGTCGTTCCTCCTCGTGAAGACGTTCACGTTATTTACCCAACATCAATAACTCGTTACATCTAACTTCGGTAATGTATCTTTTTTCACCTTCTTTGGTTTCATAAGAACGATGGGTAAGTTTACCTTCTACGGCTACTTGTTTTCCTTTAGTTAAAAAGTTCTCTACTATCTCTGCCGTTTTACCCCAAGCAACCACATTATGCCATTGGGTATCATCTACTTTTTCTCCTTTAGCATTTTTATAACTATCGGTAGTGGCAATGGAAAATTTTGCCAATTTGGTACCACCTTCTAGATTAATAATTTCTGGGTCTTGCCCCAAGTTTCCAATTAACTGTACTTTGTTTTTTAATGCGTTCATCTTATTATTATTAATGGTTTAACAGTTTATACTATCAAGCCTTATTGACTCGACACTGCAAACCTAGAACAGCATTGAAACTTTAATCGGGTTATAAACACTTACTATCGTTTGTAATCGTTTACAGTCGTTTGAAAACTTTTATAATATTGATTTAAATATAGTTACCTACAATTATTAAACTTAATAGAAAAGGAAAATTGAGAAATAAGCATCAAATAATAACGAATAATCGATATCCTAAAGGCATTAAAAAAATAAGATTCTATTTTTTCCGATACAACCACCAGTTCATATCTCTGGTTAATTGAAATCCTAATTTCTCATAAAGAGGAATAGCAAGGTTTCCTTTATTGGTATGCAAAATGGGTGTTTTATGCGCTTTTAAAATTTGTTTTGTAGTATGTGCAATTAGCTGTTTTGCCAATCCTTTTCGTGTATAATCAGGGTGTGTAACTACTGCACTAACTTCTATAAAAAGATTAGTTTGCATTCGTTGACCGGTTATTGAAACTAATTTGCCTTCTTTAAATATACCATAGTAATTCCCCATTTCAAAAGTTCTTCTTCTATAATAACCAGGCATTACTAACTGGACTAAATTATATATTTCATCAATATACTCATCGCCTAAAAGCACAATCTCTTCGGTTATCGACACCTCTGGTAGTTCATTTAAAACCATTTGACAACCATCAATCTTTTTCTCTAACACAATTCTAGCTGCGTCTATTTTCGGAGTTTGATTCTCTGAAACAAAGAAAAAACTACCTGTAGTTTTTGAATATTTGTTCGCAGCTACAATCGTTTTTGAATCATCAAAAAAGGACCCAAAAGTACATACCTCTTGATCATAAAACTGAACACCATCAAATTCCACAGCAAACCTTTTATGAGTTTCATTTAAGGAATACCAAACCGGATTATTAAGTTGTTCTTCTAAGTCTGCCATTAGCGTAAATTATAAAACGTAAAATTAAATAAACAACAATTGAAATATTCAAGTTCCACCAATATCTTTTCATACTCGGTTATATAAATAATAACAAAATTTAGCAATTGGTTGTACCTGTAAGTAGGCAAAAGAAATATTTTTTACCTACCTTAAAAGCTTATAAAAATGAACAAACTAAATGGAAGAAATTACATCTAAAGACCAATGCGTTACAGATACATTGTAGCAAACAACGGTCATTAAAAATTAAAGGAAACTTACAAATACAATTGGCATCTGGCGAGATTGTTACAAAAGAGGGCACTACAGGATTTTGTAGATGTGGAGTTTCTGACAACAAACCATTCTGTGATGGATTTCATAGAAAGATAGAATATACTGGATAAACAAAACAACCTTACCTACCAATGGAATTAGCAATACATAATTGGATGCGTGCAGAATCTTTAGAGCACACACTAAGCAGAATCAACAAATTAGATTACACTCATTTAGAAATACAAGGTGCTCCTGAGAGTTATGATATAAAAAAGACTCAATTACTCTTAGACTTATACGGTATAAAATGTTGGGGATCTGTAACCTTAATGTTAGAACAGCGAAACTTACTTGCTAAAGACCCTGCTCAACGTAAAATGTCTGTGCAATATGTAAAAGACGTTGCTAAAATGGTTTATGAATTGGGTGGTAAAGTCATTTCATTAGTACCAGCAACGGTAGGTAAAATTGTACCCGATGCCAGACCCGACGAAGAATGGGAATGGGCTGTTGAAGGTATCCAAGAAATTTATAAGTATACGGAAGACCATGGGCTGAAAATTGGTATTGAACCCATCAACCGTTTTGAAACATATTTTATAAATAGAGGGGAACAAGCTTTGGCATTAGCCGAAGCTGTTGGTCCTAATTGTGGAGTTTGTTTAGATACGTTTCATATGAACCTAGAAGAGGAAAATATGTTCAAAACGATGAAGAAAGTCGGCAAGCGATTGGTAAATTTTCATGTTGCGGACAATAACAGAATGGCACCTGGCATGGGCCACCTCAACTGGACTAAAATTATTGACACTCTTAAAGAAATTGAGTATAACAAAGTATTATCGGTAGAGTTTTGCGCTCCATTAGACCGTACCCCTGCAAATCTATATCCAAACTCAATTGAAACCAATCCGGAAGGACTGACCGCTGAACAAAAGAAATTCTTGGAAGACCATGGTAGTTCTGCTACTACCGATGAGTTTTATACCATGCTTACCAAAAAATCAATAGACACCTTAAAAGACCTTATCAAATGAAAATTACCAATATAGAAGCCTTTTGGTTACGCTGCCCTATACCAAAAGAAAAACAACATTTTTCAGATTACGGTCTATTAACAAACTTTGATATGACATTGGTCGTTGTAACAACCGATACCGGGTTACAAGGTTTTGGCGAAGCAAAAGCCGCAGTAGGTTCTTCTGGATCCTGCGCCTCTATTGTGAGTTGCATCGAAAATGAATTAAAGCCACAATTAATTGGTAAAGATGCCCGTAATATTTCTCGTATTTGGGAGCATGTTTACAATGGTACCAGAGACCACTATTCACTTTCTAGAGGGCGTAAATTTCCAATTTTAGGAAGAAGAGGATTAACCATTTCTGCCATGAGTGGTATTGATACTGCCCTTTGGGATATTAAAGGAAAAACTTTAGGTGCTCCTGTCGTTGAATTGTTAGGTGGAAGCTGTCGCGATAAAATGCCTGCATATGCAAGTGGTGGTTGGGCAAAAGCCGATGCTATTGGCGAACAATTAGTAGGCTACACGAAAAAAGGATTTGGCGGAGTAAAAATGCGCGTTGGTATTATGGACCAAACCGTTGCCGAAAGTATAAAACGGGTAAAGGCAGCACGAGAAGCATTGCCAGACCATATAAAATTAATGACCGATGCCCATGGAACGTTTAGTGTACCGGAAGCCAAACAATTTACCAAAGGCGTAGAAGATTGTAATCTATACTGGTTTGAAGAACCTATAAGTCCCGATAATAAAATTGGCACTGCAGAAGTTCGTGCAAACACCTTTATACCAATTGCTGCAGGCGAAAGCGAATACACAGCTTTTGATGTTCGGGATTTAATTGCAGAACGTGCCTTAGATGTTTTACAACCAGATTGTGCTATAATTGGAGGTATTACCGAAGCCATGCGTGTATCACAATTAGCTCATACTTATCAATTAGAATTGGCACCACATTGTTGGGGGTCTGCATTTTCTTTTATGGCGGGACTCTCTGTTGCATTCGCTTCTCCTTCAGCAAATGTTATTGAATTTTCATTGGGCGGTAATCCTATGATGTACGATTTGGTGGAAGAAGACATTACAGTGGATAAGGAAGGAATGCTTATAGCTCCAGATAGACCAGGTTTGGGCTTAACACCTAATTGGGATTTTGTAAAAGACTTTAAACAATAAATTATGGCAAAGGCAGTACATATTAACCACGTTGCGTTAGTGGTAAGCAACTTAGAAGAAGCGTGCAAATTTTACGAAGAAGAACTGGGTTTAGAAGCCATACCCGCATTCTTGTTCGATTACCCAACTGCATTTTTTAAATTCAACGAAGAGCAACAATTACACTTAACGGAGTGGGAAGATTCATATTCATTTAGAGGTCATATCTGTGTTCAAGTAGATGATATTAACACATTGTTCTTTCGGATGAAGGAACTGGGTGTTATTGATATTAAACCATGGGGAAATGTGCGTCAATTACCCGATGGTGCCATTCAAATGTTTGTTCGTGACCCATCAGGTAATTTGGTAGAACTTTCTTCTGTACCCGGGGATTATATTGACCCGAAGATTTTTGAAGACGAATTGTACAAAGAAGGAATCTATGTCTCTGGGCGAAATGATTTCCGAGGGTATAAATCTAAAGACGCAACCCTTTACCACAAATCCGATGAATAAGAACATCCTTTTACTAGAAACGGTTGCCGATGATGCGATGCAAATGTTAGAGAATGCTACGGATATGAACATTCTAACCGCTTATGATGAAGCATCACTGAATCATCAGCTAGAAAACTATGCTATTGATGCTATCATTACACGAGGTAAAGGTCAGGTTCGTGAATCGTTAATGGAACAATTGCCCAACTTAAAAGTTATTTCGCGTTGCGGAGTTGGACTAGATAATATTGATGTGTCTTCGGCTACAAAAAAAGGGATTAAAGTGGTGAATGCGCCAAATTCCAATGCCGATACTATTGCAGAACATACCATTGCCCTATTACTAATGCTTCAACGGAATTTGTACAATGCGGTAAGCATGGTAAAAGATAACAGATGGGTGGACAGAGGTTCGTACATAGGAGATGAATCTCACGGTAAAACATTAGGTATTATCGGGATGGGAAACATAGGTAAAAAAGTTGCAAAGATTGCCACTGCTTTAGGTATGCATGTTGTGTACTGGAGTTCTAAAAAAGAAGATGTCCCCTACTCCTTTGTAGAATTTAACCAGCTTTTAAATACATCGGATAGTATTAGTTTACATCTTCCGTTGACTTCAAAAACAGAAAACCTCATCAATGCTTCGGCATTTTCAAAAATGAAACCGTCCGCATTACTTATCAATACGGCAAGAGGCGGAATTATTGACCAAAAAGAATTGTTGATTGCTTTAAATGACAAGAAAATAGCAGGTTTCGCAGCAGATGTATTAGCGCAAGAACCTCCCAATGAAAACGACCCGTTACTTCAATTAGATAATGTTTTGGTTACTGCTCATTTGGGAAGCTTAACTAAAACCACCTACACAAAAATGTGTACTATGACAGTTGAAAATACACTCGCTATTCTACGAAATGAACAACCAATGGCAAATTGTATTTTTAATCGAAAAGAACTAGGGATAAGCTAAAGCATAGTACCATGAAACAGAATGAACCCATTATTGTAGAGCAACTATTAAATGCATCAATTGAACAAGTCTGGGAAGCATTGACCAATGTAGTACACATGCGTAAATGGTATTTTGATGTTATTCCAAATTTTGAGCCAAAAGTTGGATTTAAAACTCAATTTCTAGTAAGTTCCGGTGAACATAATTTTACACATAATTGGAGCGTTACGGAAGTAGTTCCCAATTTAAAAATTTGCTATCACTGGACCTTCAATGAATACCCTGGAGAGAGTATTTCTACCTTTGAAATATCAAAAAAAGAGGAACAAACCCTTCTAACGGTTAAAAGTGAAATCATAACAGATTTTCCAACCGATATCCCAGAATTTAAAAGAGAAAGTGGTGCAGCTGGTTGGGAATATTTAATTAAGGAAAGTCTTCCTAAATTCATAGAGAAATCCATTAACTTTTAACATCCTTCTTACGACCTTAAATTAGTACCTTAGTTCATCTAACAAACTATCTTGAACATGAAAAAAGGACTACTCATTTGTGCATATATGCTATGCACCACATTTGCAATTTCACAAACCACAAAAGACATTATTACTGCCATCGAAAAAGAAGGTATTGAAAACTCTCAATTAGAGCAATTGGCTTACGAATTAATGGACCTCAACGGTCCACGTTTGGTAGGTACTCCAGAAATGAAAAACGCACATGATTGGGCAATAAATACCTATAAAAAATGGGGTATTTCCTCAGAAAACCAACAATGGGGAACCTGGAAAGGTTGGCAAAGAGGCATTACCCATGTAGATATGGTATCACCACGAGTAGCTTCACTACACGCTACACAATTAGCCTGGAACCCAGGCACAAGTTCTAAAGGCGTTACGGCATCATTAATTACACTACCTACTTTTACCGACTCTTTAGCTTTCGTAAAATGGCTTCCTAACGTTAAAGGAAAAATAGTTATGGTAAGCATGTTGCAACCAACGGGTAGACCAGATGAAAACTGGGAAGAGTATGCTACTAAAGAATCGTTCGAGAAAATGAAATCGGAACGTGATTCAATAGAAAAAGAATGGAGACAGAATATTAGTAATACTGGCTATAACAGTAGAAATATTAATTCGGCTTTTGAAAGAGCGGGTGCTGTTGGTATTGCACAATCTAGATGGTCTGAAGGTTTTGGAGCAAACAAAATATTTAGTGCAGGTACAAAAAAAATTCCTGCAGTAGATATCTCTTTAGAAGACTACGGAATGCTATACAGAATGGTAGAACATGGTGCCGATACCAAAATTAAAATAGTAGCCGAATCAAAAGATCTTGGTGTAGTACCAACGTTCAATACAATTGCAACAATACCAGGAACCGAGTTCCCTGACGAATATGTGATTTTGTCTGCGCATTTTGATTCTTGGGATGGAGGAACAGGAGCAACAGATAACGGTACAGGTACCATTACCATGTTAGAGGCTGCCCGTATTTTAAAGAAAGTATACCCAAATCCAAAAAGAACAATCTTAATTGGACATTGGGGTAGTGAAGAACAAGGTTTAAACGGTTCAAGTTCTTTTGTAGAAGATCATCCAGAAATTGTTGCCGGCGTACAAGCTGTCTTCAATCAAGATAATGGAACAGGAAGAGTTGTTCGTTTATCTGGACAAGGTTTCTTACATGCCTATGATTATTTAGGACGTTGGTTAGAAGCAGTTCCTGAAACATACAAGAATGAGATTGAAACTACTTTCCCAGGTTCGCCTGGTCGTGGTGGATCAGATTATGCATCTTTTGTAGCGGCGGGTGCTCCTGCTTTTTCATTAAGCTCTTTAAGTTGGGACTACTGGAATTACACGTGGCATACAAATTTAGACACCTATGATAAAATTGTATTTGATGATGTGCGTAACAACGCAATTCTTACTGCAATTTTAACCTATATGGCATGTGAGGATCCTGAAAAAACATCTCGTGAAAAAGCCGTTTTAGGTATTAATCCTAGATCTGGCGAAAAAGGAGAATGGCCAACGCCAAGATCTCCACAACGTAAAGGTGGCCAAGACGAATAGGTTCTCCAAACAATAATTAGATTTCAAGTTCAAGGCTATCCGCTGCTTGTAGTGCTTTTTTAATAGCAGTACTCCACAGCGCATAGCCTTGCTTATTTAAATGCAATCCGTCAGAAAGATATAATTCTGGAATAGGTCTATTATCCGTAGTAATCATTTGTGCAAATACATTGATATATTGTGCATTAAGTTCGGTGATAAAATACTTGGACAACATGAGGTTTGTTTCCATAATTAAAGGAATTAGATGTTCGCGCTCTACACTTGGCTTCAAACTTATTAATGCCAATTCTATATCAGGATATTTGTTTTTAACCAACTGCACCAATTCCATACATCCTGATAATACTTCTTGTGGTGTCTTACCATCATTCAAATCATTTTCGCCTGCGTACAAAACAATTTTTGAAGGATTTGCTTCTTTAAAAATCTCATCGAAATAATGAATACACCACGCAAATGTAGATCCGCCAAAGCCAAGATTCACTACATTGAACGGACTTAAATCACGCTTCATATTCACCCATAAACGCACAGACGAACTACCGTAGAAAGCAATAAGATTTTCTTGCGTTTCCAGTTTATCAACACGTCTCTTCAGTCTTTTTATTTCATTGCACCATATAGCAGGTGGCTCTTCTAAACTATCAGCTCCTGAAGATGACACATTCAACTGTTCTGCTCTTTTAATCGCAGTTTGCACATATCCTTTATAATTGTTTTCATACTGCTGTACAAAGGCATACAAATCGGCATTATTTCTAGAAGGCACTTTTTCACTCAATTTAAAAGGTTCCTTTATAGCACAGTAGTATAACGACTTACCTATTCTATGGTCAAAATTTACCATTACCACAGGTATTATATAAGGTTCTGGCACTGTATTCAAGGCTAATTTAAATGCTCCCATTTTAAATGGGCCAGGAGATTCATCTGTTCTGTAGGAAGTTCCTTCTGGACTAATAATTAGATTATAATCATTTTGAAGGTACTTAGAAGCTTCACTGTAAAAAATACTTCGAGATTCTTTTTTGCAGGTAGCTGTTTGCTGTTCAGATTCTTGCGTGTATACATTGATATACCCTAAATTATCGTAGTAATTCTGGTGTCCGTATTCTTGCCCTTTTCCAATTCTAACTGTTCTAATTCCCGGTTCATTATATTTTTTATATAACACCATGGCACTTAGAAAATGAGAGTCTAGAGTTATTTGAAAATTATTATTCAGCACATAATGTTGATCGTTTACCAAATGATTATAAATGAAAATATTACCGGTACTTTCTGGTAAATTCTCCAATCCTTCAATTATGTAGGGTACTTTATCAAAAACCTTTACGGTAAGTTCTGCACATACTTTCCTGTTCATTTTCGGGTTCTGACTTTCCTTTTCTGCAACATTTTCATATATCTGTTGTAACCCACTGATAAACTCATGCTCTTTCTGGTCTTCGCTTAACAACTCTAAACTTAAAGACGCAATATGTCTCTCTAAAGAAGTCCCTTTTTTAACTAAGCCAATTAAGGCATCATAAGCAAATTGCTTGGTAGTATTACTTTTTAATAGGTGTGGTACTTGATGTAATGGAGATGATAACAATAAGCGAGATTTGTTATTACTAATAAGTTGATAAACCGCTTCTATACTGTGCTCACCCAACAAACCAATATAACGTACAAAAGCTGCGTTAAGTTGATTGCCCATTAGCCATAAAAGCCTTTTAAAAAATTGACCTTCAAAAGCATCATCCTTACGAAATAATTTCATGAGTTCCCCATCAGGAATAAAATAGGCAGATGTTTTAGTATTTGTAATGGCAGAGCAGATATCCTTTTCTTTCAATAAACATGACCAACCGAAAACAAAGCCAGCATTTTTTATGGAACGTTGCTTAATTTCAATGGTATTCTCTATTCGTTTTATAGTAACCTCTCCGTGAATTAATATAAACAAACCATTACTTGAACCATCTTGTACATACAAAACCTCATCTGGTTCATATTCTCTACGTTCTGCCAAGCCTGCCAATGCCATTAGATTTTCCTCTTCAAAATAATCGAGAAAAGGAGAACGTCTCATTAACGATACAATCTCTTCGTGTTCTGCAACTGGCGAAATAAAGAATTGACGATCTTCTACAAAAGGCTGAAACCTTACCGGGTTCAATAATTCGGTCTGCTTTAATAAAGCTGTTTGTAGAACACGATATAATTTAGCACCTATATTCTTTAAAAGAATGTTTTGATGCCCTTTCTTTAAATATGCTTCAAGCGCTATAAAAGGTATTTCAAAAAATGTAGCTTTTGGCGATGAGACCACAGCTTTATAAGTAAACCTTTGCGGTGTATTAAAACCATTTAAACCTATGGTGGAAAAAGGCTCTGAATTTTGACAAACCAAAATATCGCTCTCTGGGTTTTCAAACGAAATATAATAGTTGACACCACCCTCTAATAACCACCTAAATGTGCTTACTTTTTTATGGATATAACTAATTATATATCCTTTAGAATAGGTATTGACTTGCCCGTTAGGGAAGTATTCTTTTAGTTTTTCTGTACTTAATTCTTGTTTTAAAAGTTTAGTCTGGTGTGCCATACAGCTTCTAACTTAGCCAGTTTAAAGTAAAAAAAGAAACTGCAGACCTATTAAAACCAATTTATCATTTTAATAAATCTATATTGTTTAAAACCATAAAAATTCGCCCTTTAAAATCAGAAATAGCGAATTCAAATTCAGTACTACCATTTTACCTAAGCTTTTATTACCTTCCCTTATTCAACAACCAAACAGGCCACACCATGAAAACCATTAGACTTCTGCTAGTGCTAATTATCTTAGCTCCATTGACATTACAATCTCAAAGAAAAAAGAGTAAAATAACCGAACCAGCAATTAAGCTAGAAGATTCTCTTTATACAGGGTTAAAGTGGCGAAATATTGGTCCGTTTAGAGGTGGTAGAAGTGTTGCTTCAACTGGGGTAGTTGGTCAGCCAATGGTATATTACATGGGTACCGTAGGTGGCGGAATCTGGAAAACCACAGATGACGGAATTAGTTGGAAAAATATCTCTGACGGATTTTTAAAAACAGCAACCGTTGGCGCCATATCGGTAGCTGAAAGCAACCCGAATATTATAATAGCCGGTATGGGCGAGCATGCCGCAAGAGGTGTAATGACTTCTATGGGCGACGGAGTTTACAAATCTACCGATGCCGGAAAAACATGGAAACATATGGGTCTTGAGCAAACAAGACATATCTCTGATATTATTATAGATCCAACCAATCCTGATATTGTTTTTGTTTCTGCGCAAGGAGCACAATATGGTCCCTCCTCTCAACGAGGAATCTATAAATCTATAGATGGTGGTGTAACTTGGACAAACGTACTTTTTGTAGATAATATCACAGGAGCATCGGCATTATCAATGGATATGACCAACCCAACCATTCTATATGCCGCTATGTGGCAACACAGGCGATTTCCTTGGACCATGGAGTCTGGTGGAAAAAATTCGGGCATCTATAAATCTACCGATAGTGGAGATACTTGGAAACAATTGACAGAAGGCTTACCCAAGGAAATGGGTAAAGCAGGTATTTCTGTTTCTCGTGCCAATCCAGAACGCGTTTTTGCGGTAATAGAGGCCGAAGGAGAAAAAGGAGGCGTTTATAGGTCAGATGATGCTGGTAAAAAATGGACCTTAATTAATAAAGACCGTATCAACATTACACGTTCATGGTATTACATGGAAATTTTTGCAGATACCCAAAATGAAGATATCGTTTATGTTCTAAATGCACCGGTAACAAAATCTATAGATGGGGGGAAATCGTTTTCAACGCTATCAACTCCACATGGTGACAATCATGATTTGTGGATAGACCCTTTGAACAATCAACGTATGATTAATTCAAATGATGGTGGATCTAATGTTTCAAACAACGGCGGAAAAAGTTGGAGTACACAAGAGAATCAAAATACAGCGCAATTTTATAGAGTTATTACAGATAACCTAGTGCCTTACAATGTCTATGGAGGTCAGCAAGACAACTCTACCGTTGCGATAGCCTCTAGAACTAATGACGCTGGTATAGATTGGAAAGATTGGTATGCAGTCGCCGGTGGTGAAAGTGCCTTTTTAGCTTTTGACCCAGATAACCCAAAACTAATATACGGTGGCACATATCAAGGTAATATTGATAAGTGGGATGCAGAAACAAAAGAGTCTAAGTCTATAAAAGAGTATCCGGAGCTAGGTTTAAGCATCTCTCCTGAAGATGCTAGGTATCGTTATAATTGGAATGCTCCCATTATCACATCACCACACGATAGAAAAACTATTTATCATGGTGGTAACGTAGTATTCAAATCAACAGATGAAGGTCATAGTTGGCAAGTCATTAGTCCAGATTTAACAAGAGACGAAAAAGACAAGCATGGTTTAGGGGGCGGTCCTTTTACTAATGAAGCCGCAGGTGGTGAAATATATAATACGCTCACCTATTTAACAGAGTCTCCACATGAAGAAGGTGTTATTTGGTCTGGTAGTGATGACGGTTTGGTACACGTTACTAAAGACGGAGGTACCAATTGGACGAACGTTACACCAACCGGAATTAAAGAAGGAATAATTAATAGTATTGAAGTTTCTCCGCATGACCCAGCGACTGCCTACATAGTATTGATGAGATACAAATCGATGGATTTTGGAAACTACATTTTCAAGACTACCGACTATGGTTCTACTTGGTCAAAAATTGTCAATGGCATAAACGGTGACAACACATTTACACGTGTTGTTCGTGAAGACAAAAAAGTAAAAGGCCTATTATATGCAGGTACGGAAACAGGACTTTTCGTTTCCTTGAATAATGGATTGCACTGGCAGCCATTACAATTAAACTTACCACTAACCCCTATCAATGATCTTATCATTCAAGATAATGATTTGGTGGCGGCAACTGCAGGTAGAGCTTTTTGGATATTAGATGATCTTGCTGCATTACAGAATAGCACTACACCAAAGCAAAGGGTAAATATTTTTAAACCTAAAGACACGTATTTGTTTATAGGAGGGTCAAGTTATAAACCAATTCCTGGATTGGGAAGCAATCCTAAAAGCGGAGTAACTTTTGACTATTATTTGAGTGAAGCACAAGACAGTACTGAACTAAAGCTAGAAGTTCTAAAAGATGGTGAAGTAATACGTACTATTACCAACCAAAAAGATAAAGATTTTAAATCTTGGCCTGGAGGACCTTCTAAACCTTCTGTACTAACATCTAAAAAAGGATACAATCGTTTTACTTGGGACTTTAAAAGAAACGCTTTACCCTCAGTGGAAAAAGTATTTGTACTTGGAGGCTTAAATGGTTCAACAGTTGGTCCTGGTGATTACCAACTAAAATTAACTTTAGGGGAATCAACTACTGAAACAATGGTTACCATATTACCTCACCCAAAAGTAAACGCTAGCATGGTAGATTATGCAGAGCAACAAGCGATAATGAAGACCATTGAGTCTACCGTGTTTAATATACACACCTCTGTCAATGATATGCGATCGGCCAAATCTCAATTAAACCAATACAACAAACTACTTTCTAGCAATGCGGAAGCTACAGAACTTTTACAGAAAGGAGATTCATTAGTAAAACGAATAAACATCTGGGAAGAAAATTTGATACAGCCTAACCAGAAAACTTTTCAAGATGTTATAAATTTTGAAAATAAACTGAATGCACAATTACTGAATCTAAGAGGTTATATTGATGCTGCCGAACCCAAAGTTACCGCTGGCGCAAAAGAGCGTTTAACTGACTTGTTGAACACATGGAGAACATTTTCAACAGAACACGACGCAATTATTAATACTGAAATGAAAGCATATAATTCACTATTTCAAAGTTTAGAAATTCCTGCGATTATATTATCTAAAAAACAACATTAAAAAATAGTGGATAAATTAATTCTAGATCAAACTTTTAAAGGAAAAAAATATGCAGACACCCCATTACCAAGGGCGGAATACGAAAATTGCATTTTTGAAGGATGTGATTTCTCTAAAGGAAATTTAAACAATCAGACATTTTTGGAATGTGAGTTTATTGACTGTAATATAAGCAATGTAAATATTGTTAATACTACGTTTAAAGAAGTGAAATTTTCGCATTGTAAGCTTGTAGGTTTAGCATTCAACACCTGTAATACTTTTTTAATGGACCTGTCTTTTTTTGATTGTAACTTAAGCTTTGCAATCTTCAGAGAATTGAAACTTATAGGGCAATTATTCATGCTTTGCAAACTTAACGAGGTTGACTTCGGAGACTGCGACCTTAGTAAAGCAAAATTCGATGAATGCAATTTAGATCGTGCAATCTTTTCAAGAACCAATCTGCAAAAAGCCGATTTTAGTTCCGCTACCAATTATAGTCTTGACCCAGAAAACAATACAATGACAGGAGCCATTTTCTCTACCGATAATCTTAGTGGACTTTTAGAGAAGTATAAGCTAAAGATTGTGAAATGATAAAAACTTGCTTTTGAATTATTAAAATAATATCCCATGTTCGAATACAAATATGTAAAAATAGGTTTGTCTGGTTTATTTACTACAAATCCAAATACTGATTACAAAACTATAATAGCGAACCATGCTAAAGAAGGTTGGCGTTTTGTTCAAATATTTGCTCCTGCAATATCAGGTTATGGTAAAGCAGCTTATTTTGAATTGATTTTTGAGAAAAAAACCAAATAGGAAAATGAACAAAGAAATCAGACTAAAAATCATTGATGTATGTGATGCCAAAATTGCTACAAAAGGAGAAAACGTAGGGCTTTCGTTCTATGCCTTTTTCAAGAACAAAAATGACAATCCAAAGCTCTTAATGGAAGTCGCCACCTGGTGGATTCAAGAGCACAAATTAGATCATTTTCAAAAAGCACAAAAAATTAAGGATTTAGTTTTAGTTGATAAAATCGCATAATGAAAAACATATTTATTTTACTGGTTACAATAGGTATATTAACCAGTTGCGATAATCTACAATTAAACCACAAAGAAACAGTCAAACAATATTACCACGCATTTGATGCTGGCAATTTCAATGCATTAAATGCGGTAATAAATGATAGCATCACCATAGTTTCCGGTGATTTTGCCACCAATTACAATCATGACAGTTTTCATGTTTTTTTTAAATGGGATTCAATATTTAAACCCTCATATCAGATTTTAGATTTAGAGGAAAAGAACACTGATGTCATCGTTACAATTACTCAGAAAAATATTCGTAATGAGTTTTTAAAAAACAACCCACTAAAATTTAAGGTCAAAGTAACCTTTGAGAATGAAAAAATCTCACGAATTGAAGAGTTAGAATACATTGACGTCAACTGGAATGATTGGACACAAAAAAGAGATTCGTTAGAGAATTGGGTAGAATTAAATCACCAGACTTTAAATGGATTTATTAATGACATGACTATGAAAGGCGCAATCAATTATATAAAAGCTATTGAATTGTACGAAGCCCTTGAATAATATTCAGGTTGGCAGAAAATAATTTTATAATGCATTCAAAAAACCAATATTTAAAATAGATATGACTATCTGAACTATGATATGCTTTTGCCTTTATCTCCTTTAAATTTTGACGAGGTTAAAACTTTAACAATTGAAATATTTAATTATCTTTCGCAGATATTTACACTTTAAATATCAAAACAACATTAATTAACTAATTGTTAATCAAAACATTAACCATGAAAAAAATCACTTTATTATTAGCCCTATTTACTATTGGCTTTACGTATGCACAATCACCATTAGAAGAAGGGGCATTACAGGCAAATGCAGGATTTGGCTTTTCTGGATGGGGAACTCCAATTTACGCAGGATTAGAATATGGCGTAGCACCAAATATCTCTGTTGGCGGCGAACTATCGTATCAAACCTACAATCATGGTAGTGGTTTTGGTAATGATTTTAAGAGTTCTATATTTGGTATTACAGGAAATGGTAATTACCACTTTAATGAAGTTTTTGAAATTCCAAGTCAGTGGGATTTGTATGCAGGTGCTAATTTGAGTTATTATAGCTGGAGCACCAAACTTGATGGTGACACCTTTGATTATGGTGGCGCAGATAATTTTGGCATAGGTCTACAAGTAGGTGGTCGCTATTTCTTTGATGATAACTTTGCCATTAACCTTCAAGTTGGTGGAGGAAACGTTGTAAGTGGAGGTAGAATCGGAATCACTTATAAGTTATAAGAACAATTTTCATATTAATAAACAAGGGCGGTTTACAAATTTGTAAACCGCCCTTGTTATTTTATAACTATATAATTTAATATGCTCTTCAAAAGCAAATTCCATAAAAAGATTACAAAAGGCATTAAAGAAGGGTATCCCCTATTTCTTATTTGTTGCGGAATTCCTGTTCTAACAGTAATTCTATTATATTTCTTAGATAAATGGTTCTAAATTAAAACTATGAACAAAGTACACCACACCGCTATAATCTGCTCTAATTACGAGGTTTCTAAACACTTCTATACTGAAGTCTTAGGTTTAGAAATTATTCGTGAAGTATATCGCGAAGAACGGCAATCATACAAGTTAGATTTGGCATTACAGGGCGAATATATCATTGAGTTATTTTCATTCCCTAATCCGCCGCAAAGACCATCTAGACCAGAATCATGCGGATTACGACATATAGCTTTTGAAGTGGATAAAATAGAAGATATAATTGCTAAGTGTAAACTATATAATGTTATTGCAGAACCTATTCGAATAGATGAATTCACTAATAAACGATTTACATTCATAGCTGATCCTGACGACCTTCCTATTGAATTTTACGAAAAGTAAACAAAGGCGTTTGTAAACGTTTAATTTGTATCTTGTTACAAATACGATAACATGAAATTATTATTGCTATTCTTTCTTTCTACTACTTGTTTACTACAGTCACAAAACACAATTTCTTTTGAAGAAGGTATGATGATGAGCCCTGCCGCAACTTTAAACGATATAGAATGGTTAGCGGGGCATTGGAAAGGAGAAGCCTTTGGCGGAATTGCAGAAGAAATATGGAGTCCACCATTAGATGGCTCTATGATGTTCTCTTTTCGTTTACTTGATAAAGGTGAAGTAAGCTTTTATGAATTCGGACATTTAATTGAAATAGATGCCACTTTAATTCTTCAACTAAAACATTTTGATGCCAATTTAAGCGGTTGGGAAGAAAGAGATGAAAACATTGATTTCAAGTTAGTAAAAGTTGAAGAGAACCGCTTTTATTTTGATGATTTTACTATTGAATATATATCTGACAAGGAAATTAATATGTATGTTGAAGTTGGGGATGAAAACGGAACTTCAAACGAAGTAAAATTTAACTACCACAGACAATAGATGAATAAGCAATGTTTAGAATGCAGTAAAGAGGTCATTGGTAGAATTGATAAAAAATTCTGCAATGACTACTGTCGCAATGCCTATAACAACAAAGTAAACCCAGATAGTAAAAATCTTATTAGAAACATCAACAACAGACTACGTAAAAATTACCGCGTTCTTGATAGTTACAAATTAACGGATGGTAAGACAAAAACAACACGTACCCGCTTGTTGGATAAAGGATTCGATTTTGATTATGTCACTAACCTATACACAACCAAAAAAGGCACTACCTATTACTTTTTATACGATTTAGGATATCTACCGTTAGACAATGATTTTTATATGATCGTGAAAAGGGAATAAGCTAAGGACTACTAAAAACACCAAAAGCTTTCCAGTAGGCAAGCTTTTAGTGTTTTATATAACTCTTTAAAAGAAAATTCTTATTTATAGTTATGACCGCTTAGTTTTAAGGCTGCAATAACAATATCTTTTCTACTAATTTGACCGACTAAAATATCATTTCGCATAACCGGCAACCTTCTTCTGTTGTGCTGGGCAAAAATACCAGCAGCATCAAAAATCGAAATATCGTGTGGAATGGTTTCTACGGTTTTAGTCATAAATCTTTCAACACTTTTATCTAAAATTGGTTGATTAAAATACCTACTTTCAGAAATTTGCTTCATACAATCCGCTTCTGAAATGATACCAACGAGAAAACCGTTCTTATCTAAAACCGGTCCACCTGAAATACGATGTTTGGCAAATTTTTCCATTACGGCTAAAATTGATTCTTCTGGCGAAAAAGTGATTAACTTAGTAGTCATGTAATCCGCTACCAAAATTGGGGCTTCAAATTCCTTTTTAAATACCTTTCTAACGCCTTGAAAGCTTTTGATTCCCATGATAGTTTGTTTAGAGGTTAATTACTAAAGATAATAAAATAATTGACATTTGCTAATAAAAGTCAATATTTATAGTGTTATTTTTAATATTTTATGCTTAATTAAAAGAATACCGTAATCATGAAAAAGACACCAACCGTACTAACCTTACTACTTGTTATTCTTGCCACTTATTGGAGTTTTAGAGTTTTATTACCGCATTATAATCCAGATGAAGTTGTTGTCGATACCGAATTCTCGACAAATAGGGCATTACAACACGTAAAAGAAATTTCAAAAGAACCGCATGGTGTTGGTTTCCCTGCTCATACTACGGTACGTAACTATATTACCAATGAGCTCAAAAATTTGGGCTTGGAAACTTCTTTACAAGAAGGATATACATCTGGTGATTGGGGAAATTTGAGCAAAGCAGAGAATATACTTGCCCGAATAAAAGGTAGTGAGTCTGGCAAAGCCTTATTATTACTTAGTCACTATGATAGTAGTCCGCATTCTTCTCATGGTGCAAGTGACGCAGGTAGTGGCGTTGCTACAATTCTAGAAAGTGTAAGAGCATTTCTAAAAACCAATACAACCCCAAAGAACGATATTATCATCCTAATATCCGATGCTGAAGAATTAGGGCTTAACGGTGCAGATTTATTCGTTAACAAGCATGAATGGTTGAAAGATGTTGGTCTTGTTTTAAATTTTGAAGCTCGTGGTAGTGGTGGCCCAAGTTACATGCTCATGGAAACGAACAAAGGTAACAGCAAACTTATATCTGAATTTATTGCTGCAAATCCTGAGTTTCCTGTAGCTAATTCACTTGCATACAGCATTTATAAAATGTTGCCTAATGATACCGATCTAACAGTTTTTAGAGAAGAGGGTGATGTTGAGGGGTTTAATTTCGCTTTTATAGATGATCATTTTGACTACCATACCGCTATGGATAATTATGAACGTTTAGACCGAAAGACCTTAGCACATCAAGGTAGTTACCTAATGCCATTATTAATACACTTTAGTAATGCTGATCTAACCAATTTAAAAAGCTTGGATGATAATGTATATTTTAATGTTCCGTTTTTTAAAATGGTATCCTATCCATTTACTTGGATTATGCCTATGCTTATTCTTGCGATCATATTTTTTATAATCCTTCTAATATCCGGATTTAAGAAAAAAGTATTAAAAGGAAAAGATATTCTAAAGGGGTTTATACCGGTGCTCTTTACATTGATTATCAACGGAATTGTAGGTTACTACAGCTGGACGTTTTTAAAATGGGTGTACCCAGCTTACAATGATATTCTACACGGATTTACTTACAATGGTCATGCATATATTTTAGCATTCACCTTATTTTCATTAGGAACTTGTTTTTACGCCTACTACAGGTTTAAAGTGATAAAAACAGCAAACCTATTAGTGGCGCCATTTATCATCTGGATACTTATTTGTGGTCTAGTAGCTATATACTTGAAGGGAGCTGCATTTTTTATAATACCACTCTACAGTTTCTTAGTTGCTTTTTACGTGCATATTAATCAAAAGAATCCAAATCCGTTTTTATTGGTTTTTCTAGGAATTCCGGCGTTGTTCATATTCGCGCCCTTAGTGCAAATGTTCCCGGTCGGATTGGGACTTAAGATGATGGTCGCTTCTACCCTTTTAACGACAATGATTTTCTTTTTACTATTACCGTTAGTAACCAAATACAGAAAAAAAGGTGCTTTGGCATTTCTAAGTTTCTTGTTGTTTGCAGGACTTATGGTTTCTGCCCATATGAACTCTAGCTTCTCAAAAGAACGCCCAAAGCCTACCAGTTTACTGTACGTATTAAATGTAGATGATGATGAAGCCATGTGGGCGACGTATGAGCATCAACTATCAGATTGGACCTCACAATACATAACCAAAAAGGTCGTGGATAATAAACTTACCAAAAAGGTCATTAGCAGTAAATACGGGTCTAATTTTACATATACTAATGATGCTCCTCTAAAAAATGTCCCAAAACCTACCATAGAAGTACAATTAGATACGGTAATTAATGCAATACGTAACATTCGACTTTGCATTACCCCTAATAGACCAATTAATCGTTTAGAATTATTCACTAACGATATTGATGTATTAAAGGCAAACGTAAATGGTGTAGAATTATCAGAGCACTTTCTACAAAATAGAAATAGCGGTAGGTTAATAACCAATTATATTAGCGATAAGAATTATACAGATATAACACTTGAGGTACCTAAAGACAAGGAATTTGAACTTACCATTTATGAAGCTTCTAACGACCTTCTTGATAATGCATTGTTTACCATTCCAGAACGGAAGGAAGATCAAATTCCTATGCCATTTGTTTTGAACGATGCTATATTAACGATACAAAAAGTAAAATTTGAATAATAGAATTGGGGTTATTGGTTGTGGATGGCTAGGACTACCTTTGGCTGAAAGTTTAATTGATCAAGGGCATAGAGTAAATGGTACTTCTACTTCAGAAGAAAAATTAGCTCTGCTGAAAGAAAGAGGTATTGTTCCATTTCATATTTCACTATCTGAGAATGGTATAACCGGAAATATTGACGGATTTTTAGATTCGTTGAATATTCTAATTATTAACATTCCTCCCAAATTAAGAGGAAAAGGACCAAAGGAAAGTTACATTTCAAAAATAGAATTATTACATAAAGCAATTAAAAAATCTCAGGTAAGAAAGATAATATTTGCTAGTAGTACAGCAGTGTATGGTGATGCAAAAGGTGTAATAACAGAGCAAACAGAACCAAAACCAAATACAGAGTCTGGCATTCAATTATTACAGTGCGAGGAATTATTGAAAAACGATTCTGAATTACAAACCACTATAATTCGTTTTGGAGGTTTAATTGGTCCAAGCAGGCATCCTGTAACCATGCTTTCTGGAAGAGAGAACCTTTCTGGTGGTGATGCACCTATTAACTTAATTCATTTAGTTGATTGTATCGGTATTATAAAAACTATCATAGAACATCAGCATTTTAACGATGTTCTAAATGCCGTCTATCCCGCACATCCCACAAAAAAAGAATATTATACCAAAGAAGCCCTAAAAAGAGGTATAGCGGCACCTCAATACACCTCACCTTCTGGGAAAACGGATAAATTAATAACATTTTGTAGTCCTTTTCTTATTAATAAGTTTAAGTTTCTTACAACTATAAATTAAGCCTTTACAACATAAAACCTTCCTTTGACAACAAATACGCGAAAACAGCGTTAATATATTGTTGGTTTTCAGTTACTTATCGACGTATGACATACCTTTGTATAACAATATAAAACCATAATATCATGAAGAAAGATAAATTACGGGAGAAGGTTTTGGTTGAATTAGAGAAGCTCATCTCCCTAAGTTGCAAGAACCCAAATGGGTTTAAAAAGTATGAAGATTTACATATCGCATTATTAAAAAAATACTATAATGCCACTAGTGTAACAATAGATTATCACCGCCATAGAATAAAAATGGAGGTAATTGAAGATGATAGTTTCTACGATCCTAAAAAGGTAAACACTTATTTACCAACTTTTTACACGAATCTATTGTTTAATAATTTATGTAAGTTTCTAATATCTTGTGTAGAAAAAGACAATAAGAGTATTGGTTTTTACACACAGTTATTGAGCACATTCAAAAAATCTAACAATAGGTTAGAATTAGCTTAAAAAATTTAAAGTTATAGTAGTTATAAAAGGGCGCCTTAATAGGCGTCTTTTTTCATTTATAACATTTAAACCTTTCCTTAACAAGATCATACAGAATATTTTAATAGTTTAGCGCACTTTAAAAAGAACAATAAAAATGAAAAAATCAGTTTTAATAGTAATCATTGCCGTTTTATTCTCCGGTAGTTATGGATACTCACAGACAAATTCAGAATTACTAAAACATTACGAAGCCTTTTATGATCAAATGCGATTACAAGGCGATGTTGATGGTGTAATAAATGCACTTACCCATTTAAATATTCTATCTCCATCACAAGAAAGAAATGATACACTTGCGTATATCTACGCAAATGACAATCAGCACTTACAAGCTTTAAATATCATTGGCATTGAGAAGTTAGACACTGATTCTGACCTAGCGGTTCAAGTTAAAGCCGTTTCTTTAAAAGCGCTAAATCAACCAAAAAGAGCTTTAGAGCAGTTTGAAGCCTTAAATGCAAGAGAGCCTAATGCTTACTTAGCTTATGAATTAGCCGACTTAAAAGTACAAACAGGCGATAACGTTGGTGCTATGAAACATGTTGAATATGGTATTGCCAATGCAACAGATGATATGAAATATGCCTTTTATGAGCGTCAACAACCCTATGAAGTTTCTTTGAAAGCAGCTTTCATTCATGTTAAGGCACTTATACAGTATAACATGGACAAAAATAATATTGATCAAGCCATTGCTACCTTGGACGAAGCTTTAGCAATAGACCCAAGTTTTAATTTGGCAAGTTTAAGCAAGCAAGCTTTAACCTCTAGAAAAGAGGCTCCGGAAGAAAAAAAATAACAACCGAGTGTTATTGAAATAAAAAAAGCGAATCATTAAGATTCGCTTTTTTTATTAGTTTGTTTTAAGCTCTTTTAAAAGAGCATCATCCTTTTCGGTTTTGAGTTCTACCAACTTATCTACCAAGTCATTTGGCACGGCAATGGATAATACGTAATGGGCTACTTTCCATTCTCCATCTTCTTTTTTCAGAACTCCAGATCCACGACAAATTTTCATCTGTGTGTCTAACAATTCATCGAACCAAGCTATATCTGCAGTGTCATCTATATAAATGTTTCGTTCTACAGCTGTAAAATTCCAAGCTTTACCTTTATCAAAATAAGGTTTAGAAAAACTCATAAACTCATCTCGTTGCCAATTTTCAGTAGCATCAGTACCAATAAACACGGCATCACTGGTCATTAGTTCAAAGTAAGTATCAAAATCCGCAGTACCAGCAGCAGCGTGCCAATTATCTAATGTCTTAATAATCTGTGTTTTCTTGTCATCTTGAGCAAAAAGTACGGTTGAAACAAGAACTAGTAATAGGCTAATTTTCTTCATTTGCGAGTAATTCATCTGGTAAGGTGTTATTGATTACAACATTAAATTGATTTCTTAAATCGTTGAAAGCAGTAATCATTTGCAGCATAGATTCCTTAGGGTTTTGTCTGTACTCCAAATCACCCTTCGTTTTTAAAATATAGGTCTTGAATACTTTCTGACGCCCTTTTATTTGCTGAATATCAAATTTTTTAGGGTATTCACCCATCTCCATTTTCTTTTGATTCTCAACCAGCTCATCCATTACAAGCTCAAAATCCTCTATATATTCAGAAGTATATATCTTGTCAAAACTCTTTTCCAATGCATTGTATTCAAGCCAATCATTTAAGATGGTTTGGGCTTTTGCATCAACTCTAATCTTACCTGGTAAGCTGTCCGTAACATCTTCCCAACGAGATTCATGAACAATTGCAGTATCCGATACAGCATCTTTACAAGATGCGACCAAGGTTACTAGTACTAAAAAATATAAAATTTTGGACATAAGCGAATGTACAAATTTTAAGAAAAGGTATCTTTATCTCAAATTCATTTAACGCAAATTTTAATGTCAAAATATATATTGATTATTGGGGCCTGTGGTCAAATAGGAACAGAACTTACCTTAACACTTAGAGAAAAATATGGCAATGATCAGATTATTGCAAGTGACATTAGAGAAGGTAACGACGATTTAATGGAGTCTGGACCGTTTGAAATTTTAGATGCCACCAATTATGATGCCTTAGAAGAGGTCATCGCCTATCATGATATTACAGAGGTTTATTTAATGGCGGCGATGTTAAGCGCTACTGCAGAAAAATTTCCTATGCGTGCTTGGAATCTTAACATGAATACACTTTTCAATGTATTGAATTTAGCAAAGGAGAAAAAAATAGAGAAGATTTTCTGGCCTTCAAGTATTGCTGTATTTGGACCAACTACTCCAAAGGAGAATACACCACAGAATACCATTATGGAACCTAGTACTGTTTACGGTATAAGTAAACAGAGTGGTGAAAGATGGTGCGAATATTATTTTAATAAATTTAATGTTGATGTCCGTAGCATTCGTTACCCAGGACTTATAAGTTGGAAAACTATGCCAGGTGGCGGAACGACAGATTACGCAGTTGAAATTTACCACAAAGCTTTATCTGAAGGCTCATACACGTGTTTTTTAGAAGAAGACACTAATTTACCAATGATGTTTATGGACGACGCTATACGCGCCACGTTACAGATTATGGAAACCCCTGCAGAAAAAATTAAAGAACGATCTGCTTATAACTTAGCTGCAATGAGTTTTACGCCTAAAGAAATGGCGGAAAGCATTAAAACTGTTATCCCAAAATTCAAAATAGCATACGAGCCAGATTTTAGACAAGAAATTGCCAATTCATGGCCAAGTAGTATTGATGATTCAATTGCACAGAAAGATTGGAATTGGAAGGCAGAATTCAACCTTCAAAAAACTACGGAAACAATGTTAGAAAATTTGAAGAACAGAGTTTAGCCTGTTCTTCAAATTTATTTAATTTTTAAATTATAAACTTCAATCGCTTTTCAATAGCTACTATCATAGCATTGGCGATATCTTTACCTGTAGCATTTTCTATACCTTCAAGTCCTGGAGAAGAATTTACCTCTAACAATAAAGGACCTTTGTTTGAACGAATAATATCTACACCGGCAACTGCTAGATTTAAAACCTTTGCTGCCTTTAAAGCCAGTTTCTTTTCGTCTGCAGTTATTTTAATAATAGAAGCCGTACCGCCTTGGTGAATATTGGCTCTAAACTCGCCTTTTTGAGCTTGACGCTGCATACTAGCCACTACTTTTCCGTTTACCACGAAACATCGTATATCCTGACCGTTTGCTTCTTTAATAAACTCTTGTACCAAAATATTAGTATTAACACTTTTAAAGGCGTTAATAACACTTTCTGCAGCCTTATTCGTTTCTGCTAAAACAACACCTTTACCTTGAGTGCTTTCTAAAAGTTTTATAATCAAAGGAGCACCATTAACCATTTTAATCAAGTCTTTGGTATCCATTGGAGACTTTGCAAAACCAGTTATAGGTATATGAATATCATTTTTCGAGAATAACTGAGAAGCGAACAACTTATCCCTAGATTGCGTTATAGCCTCTGCAGAGTTTTGACAATACACACCTAGATTGTTGAATTGACGAATTAATGCACAACCATAAAAAGTTACTGAAGGCTTAATACGTGGAATAACCGCATCATAATCCTTTAAAATAATACCACCACGGTATCTAATTTCTGGAGAATGTGCATCAAGTTTCATATAGGCTTGCTCTACATTTAAAAAATCAATTTCATGACCTCTTGCTTGAGCGGCTTCCATAATTCTTTTATTGCTATACAAGTTTGGGTTACTTGCCAATAATGCAATTTTCAATCCCGTTTTTTCCTTAAAATAAGGAGCGTATTTTTTATTTACCTCACTGTCTTCAAAAGATTGTAATTGATAGTTTAAAGCTGGGTTTACTATAAAACGATCATTTAAAGCTTCCCTACCCAATAGCATGCGAAACTCCATTGTATCTCTATTTGCCAATGTCAATTCTATATCAAAAGTAGAATCGCCAATTGTAACGGGTGTTTTAATAACCAAGCGCTCTTCAGAAATACCCGATGAGCTTTTAACCATACGGCGATCTACCAATCTTGCTTGACATTCAATACCAATACTTCGGTTTTCTTGTAAAGGACTAACCTCAAACTTTACCCATTCATGACCGCCTTTTATAATTATTTTTAAATTGGTTGCTTGAATAGAAGATGTTTTTGCGCCAGAATCTACTCTTGCCTTAATTGCAGGAATGCCTAACTCATTAAACACACACCATTCTTCACTACCTATAATCTGTAAATTATCCAATATTTGTTTTTTTTGACTCCGATTTACCGGAATTATCTTATTTCTTTTTTAATTCAAATAAATCAGTTCTTCTATCACGAAGGTTATGTACTGCCCCAAATTGATTTAACTCGCGAAGTAAACTTATATCTACATCTGCAATTAATATCATCTCGGTATTAGGTGTAGCCTCCGCTTTTATTCCGTTAGTAGGAAAAGAGAAATCACACGGAGTAAATACCATAGATTGCGCAAATTGAATATCCATATTCTGAACATTTGGTAAATTTCCTACACTACCTGCGATAGCCACATAGCATTCATTCTCAATAGCCCTAGCCTGTGCACAATGACGAACTCTAGAATACCCATTTTGCGTATCGGTTAAAAAAGGAACAAATAAAATATCCATGCCCTCATCTGCCAATAAACGACTAAGTTCAGGGAACTCAGAATCATAACATATCAACACCCCTATTTTACCGCAATCCGTATCAAACGCCTTAATTTGATTGCCACCTTGCATACCCCAAACTTTGGCTTCGTCTGGTGTAACATGAAGTTTCTCATAACGCTCCATAGTACCGTCACGTCTGCATAAATATCCAACATTATACAAACGACCGTCTATCATTTCTGGCATACTACCAGTTATAATATTTATGTTGTATGAAATGGAGAATTCTGAAAATTTATGAGCAATTGCCTGTGTATGTTTTGCAAGTTCCCTAATAGCATCTGCCGTAGACATATGATTATTACCTGCCATCAACGGTGCATTAAAGAATTCTGGAAACAATGCAAAATCTGAACGATAGCCAGATACGGCGTCTATAAAGTACTCCGCCTGCTCCAACAATTCATCTAAATCCTTATAAGGTCGCATTTGCCATTGAATCAATCCAAGGCGAATAACCGTTTTCTTAGTTGCCGCTTTCTTTGAAGGTTTTTGATAATAGATATTGTCCCACTCCATCAAAATAGCAAAATCTTGTGATGCCTTATCACCATCTAAATACCCCTTCATTACCTTGGCAGGATGAAAATCATTGCTGATTTGAAAATTGAGTACTGGATCTTGAATTTCTTTACGACGAACCTTATCGATATATTCTTTTGGCGATAGTTCTGATGCATACTTATGATAATTTGGCATACGACCACCAAAAGCAATACTTTTTAAATTCAACTTCTCACAAAGTTCTTTTCTGTAATCATATAAGCGACGACCCAACCGAAGACCTCTAAAGCTAGGTTTTATAAAAACCTCAATACCATAAAGTACATCGCCTTCATCATCATGAGTATCAAAACTATATTTACCTGTAATTTGCTCGTAGGTATGGGTATCATCAAAAGCATCATAATCAACAACAATAGATAATGCTACACCCGCTAATTGACCATTAATTTTTATAACTACTTGGCCTTCTGGAAATTTATCGATTAAAGATTTTATATGTTCCTCTTTCCAATATGAACCTGGCATATTGGTGTACGCAGAAATCATAGCTGTTTTCAATTCTTGATAGTCATCAAGATCTAAAAACTTTAATTCAATATTTTCAATTTCATCAATTTTCATATACCTGTTGTAAGCACAACGATATTTAATTTATTTTTTATGGTAATACTATATTATCCGGTTTACTAATTGCAAACCGGAATTGTAATTTGTGAACTATTCTTTTAACCAGACGAAAGATTTAATCTTCGTCTTCACCATCGACCATATCTTCTGGGTCTGGCTCTACTACTGCTGTTGGATCATCATCATCGAAATCTTCATAATCATCCTCGTCATAATTCTCCATAGTATACTCAAGCTTAGCACTGATCTTTACCAAATACTTAGTATCCTCGGTTAAAACCTCAACAGCTTCTATACGTTCTCCTTGTGCATTTCTAAAGGAGATAATGTTACGGTCGTCATATCCATCTGGATATCTTTCTACCAAAAGTTTAAGAACTTCTGGCGTCAATTTTTTAAAGTCAACGATGACTCTATTTAAATGTGCGTTCTTGTCCATAATTACATATCTAATAGGTAAGCAAAAATTAAGGGCGCAACTATCGTCGCATCACTTTCTATAATATATTTAGGAGTATTAATATCTAATTTACCCCAAGTTATCTTTTCATTAGGTACGGCACCAGAATAAGAACCATAACTAGTTGTACTGTCGCTTATTTGACAGAAATAGCTCCAAAACGGAGTATCTGTACGCTCCATATCTTGGTATAACATTGGTACTACGCAAATAGGGAAATCGCCTGCGATACCACCACCTATTTGGAAGAATCCAATTCCATTTTCTGAATTTGCAGTATACCAATCTGCCAAGAAAGTCATGTATTCGATACCAGATTTCATAGTGCTAGCCTTCAGCTCCCCTTTCATTACATAACTGGCAAAAATGTTACCCATAGTACTATCTTCCCATCCTGGACAGATAATAGGCAAATTCTTCTCTGCAGCAGCGTACATCCAAGAGTCTTTAAGGTCTATTTCATAATATTCCTCTAGAACACCTGAAAGTAGCATTTTGTACATGAATTCATGCGGTAAAAAACGCTCTCCTTTATCATCTGCATCTTTCCAGATTTTGAAGATATGCTCTTGCAATCTTCTAAATGCTTCTTCTTCTGGAATACAAGTATCGGTTACACGGTTTAAACCTTTTTCCAACAAATCCCACTCGTCTTGCGGCGTAAGATCTCTGTAATTAGGTACTCGTTTGTAATGAGAATGCGCTACCAAATTCATGATATCTTCTTCTAAGTTGGCACCTGTACATGATATAATCTGAACTTTATCTTGACGTATTACCTCTGCGAAGATTTTACCTAATTCTGCAGTAGACATTGCACCAGCTAAGGACACCAACATTTTGGCACCATTATCTAATTGCTCTTCATACCCTTTAGCGGCATCTACCAAGGCAGCAGCATTAAAATGTAAATAATATTTTTCTATAAAATTGGTGATTGCACCTTTAGTCTTCGTCATCTTCAAATTTTGAATTTGTGATTGCTTTATAATCTACATCAAAAGTATTATCATACTCTTGATCTATGTCTTGCCCAGCAAACTTATAGCTAAGCATTTTGTAATATAATTTTGCGGCCAAGAAATCTGACGACCTTTCATTTTTGTTAGGACATAGCTCTACAATATCAAAACCTACAACATTCTTATCGGCAAAAACCTGCTTTAAGAATTCTAAAGTCTCATACCAAAGCAAACCGCCTGGTTCTGGAGTACCGGTAGAAGGCATAATCGAAGGATCAAAAGCATCTAGATCAAAAGTAATGAACACATTTTCTGTCATTGCCTCAATCACTTTATCTGACCAATACTCATCAGCTATCATATCATGGGCGAAGAATGTTTTTTCTTCATCCATCAAGGTCTTTTCTATAATATCCATAGAACGTATACCTACCTGAACCAAATTAGTGGTCTGGTTAGCTTCATACACTGCACAAGCATGATTGTACTTTGTACCTTCGTAAGATTCTCTTAAATCGGCATGAGCATCTATCTGCAATACCGTTAAATTATCGAAACATTCATTAAAGGCGCGTATAGAACCAATAGAAATAGAATGTTCACCGCCAAACAAGGTTACAAACTTATTACGTTTAATAAAGTCTTTTGTAATGTTATGAACCGCATTAACCATTGCCTCTGGAGAACTGTTCTCTGTAACTGGCGCTGTTAAATGAATTCCTTGTTTATAAACTTCAGAATCGGTTTCAATATCATACAATTCCATGTTTTCTGATGCTTCTAAAAAAGCTTCAGGACCTTTATCCGCTCCTTTACCCCAAGTACTTGTTCCGTCATAAGGAACAGGTATTAAGATAACTTTGGATTTTTCTAGTTGTGCGAATTCATCGGAAATTCCGGCATAATTCTTAGATGTACTCATGATATTTTAGCTATTGTTAAGTGGTTTTTTAGTAATCTATTTAATTTTATATACGTAATTCTATGTTCATCGGCCTTTGCCGCCAAACTAATTTTATTCAGTCCCTCCTTCAACATCATAACCTAAAATACCCAATAGATCTTCTGCCTTTTGTTGGGCTCTAAAAAGTTTGTAAGTGAAGTTACCGTTTTCATCTTTATCAATCAAAATATGTTTTGGTTGCGGAATTAAACAGTGTTGCAGCCCTCCATAACCACCAATTGATTCTTGATATGCACCAGTATTAAAAAACCCAATGTACAATGGCTTCTCTCTTTTATATTTGGGTAAATAAATGGCGTTCATGTTTTGTTCGCTATTGTAGTAATCATCACTATCACAAGTAAGTCCGCCCAACAACACCCTTTCGTACTCATCGTTCCAACGGTTAATTGGCAACATGATAAATCTTTTATTAATCGCCCAAGTATCTGGCAACGTGGTTATGAAAGAAGAATCTATCATATTCCATTTTTCACGATCGTTCTGTTGTTTTTGGTATAAGATTTCATAAATGGCACCACCACTTTCACCTACAGTAAAGCTTCCAAATTCTGTAAAAATATGAGGAACAGGCACATCTGCTTCTGAACACGTAATATTGATTTGGTTTAAAATTTCATTGATCATGTATTGATAATCATATTCAAAAGCCAATGAATTTTTAATAGGAAAACCTCCACCAATATTTAAACTATCTAGAGAAGGACAGATTTTCTTTAAACGAACATATACTTTTAAACACTTTACAAGCTCGTTCCAGTAATACGCATTATCACGTATACCGGTATTAATAAAAAAGTGAAGCATTTTAAGCTCAACCTTATCATTATCCTTTATTTGATTTTCATAAAAAGGTACAATGTTCTTGTAGCCAATACCTAAACGAGACGTATAGAACTCGAATTTAGGCTCCTCCTCAGATGCAATACGGATACCTACTTTAAAAGTGTCATTTATAACCTCTGACAGCAAATCTATTTCTTCGTAATTATCAATAATAGGAACACAATTTTGGTGACCATTATTAATTAATCTAGCAATGTTGTCAATGTACTTTTCGCGTTTAAATCCGTTACAGATGACATATGTTTCATCTGTTAGTTTGCCATCTGCTTTAAGCTTCTCAATAATATTAATATCGAAAGCAGAGGAGGTTTCCATATGTATATTGTTTTTTAAAGCCTCATGCATTACATGCTGAAAATGAGAACTTTTTGTACAATAACAATAATGGTATTTACCCTTATAGTTGTTTTTTTCTATAGCGTTTGCAAACCAATTTTTAGCCCTAAGTATATTATCAGAAATTTTTGGCAGGTACGTGAATTTTAAAGGACTCCCGTATTCCTTAACTAATTCATTTAATGGTATGCCGTGAAATTGTAAGTGCTCACCATCTAAATTAAACTCTTCTTGGGGAAAATAATAAGTTTGATCAATTAGATCAATGTATTTGGTATTCATGAAATTGAATTATAATGAAATTTGATATTTGTTAAATATAGTAACAAGCCTAAAGACTTAAAGTTAAGAAAACGTAACCATCTTAAGCAAAGGATCACACCAAGATTTGCATCTGTGTGGTAGGAATAAAGAAGTAATCATGCTGACTTTGCATGATTGTAGAATAAGTAATGGAAGTGTGCTTTACTAATCGGCAACCTATCTTATAAGCCATTTGTGGGAAAAACTTCCAATTTCCCTCAAACCCGAACATAGAATAACGATACATAATGTTCAGCTAAAAGCTTGAAATCCCTAACGCACTAAGTAGTGTATTAGGACAGGACAAATGAAATCAAAAAAATTGAAAAAACAAGGGTTTTTATTTTTTTTACGACCTATGGTGAAATTTTAAATTATTGTTTAAAAAAAACTATAAAATAAAGCATAACTGTTTTATTTTTAGATTATTAAAAATAAATTTCCAAAATTAATAAAATGAATAATTTCAATATAAAAAGTCATTTCATAATTGCATTCTTCTTTTTTGCTGTAAGTTTTGTCGCTAACAGCCAAATTCCAACTGGAATTTATGCAGATACCCTAGAAATTAATGGTTCTAAAAGAGTGCATCAAGTAAAAATAAATGAGGATTATTTCATCTATAACGAGTATGAAATTGAACCCGCAAATTTCATTAGAACTTTAGGAGGATTTATACAAATAGAAGAGACTTCAGCGCACAGTCTTTTGGTAGTACTTTTAGAATTCAATTCTAATTACAGTGAAGACAAAATTCAAAAACTTTCTATACCTATTGAAATGGTTGGTAAAATACTTAAAATGAATTGGTTCAAAAAATTTGCCCTTAAACCTCAATTTCCAAGTACTCAAGATTTAGATGGAACATGGTTATTTGCTACTAGAGGACCAGATACTGGACAAGACAGAAGAGGTGAAGAAAGTTCAAGAAAAACTTTAAAGTTTTTAATGGACAATACATTTCAATGGATTGCTTACGATACAGAATATTTTAAATTCTCTGGAACCGGAGGCGGCAGCTACAGTTCCCTAAATGAAATATATAAAGAACAAATTGAGTTTTTCTCAAAAGACAACTCAAGAGTTGGTGCAGAGCTAGAATTCAATTACAAACTTAAGGGTAACGATTGGCACCATACGGGTAAGAACAGTAAAGGAGAACCCATGTATGAAATTTGGAGTAAAAGACTTTAGTCTGCATTTTACGAAGAATTAAATATGAAAACATCACTAATATTCAGCTTGTTAATACCTAATACTGACTGATTACTAGGCAATTAAACATAACTTATGCCAGCGTACCGTTCATCGAAAATAATTTGATATGGACCTTTCCCCATGTTAGTTTTTATAGTTTAGCCGAAAATTCCTACTTATGTCTAATTACATTAATCTCTTTGGGTTTTTCGCTATTTGTCTTATTGTCGCCTTTTTATGGGTGTTCTTTTTTAGTGAGAACAAGAATTAAATCTGCACAGGTTAGTTGTTTTAAAGACATTGGTCTTCACTATATCGCAATAAAAAAGCCGATTGAATAAATCGGCTTTACCAAACTAACTCAAACTAAGAACGTATCCTCCTAAAAGGCGCTACAAAACTATTGCTCTTACCTAGCTATAAAGTAATTTGTAGGTAAAGAATGTGTTACCAAATTGATGCCGCTATATGCCACAGAGTTGATTTCGCTTATACGCTAATTGTTTCATAAGTCAATTTAAGGTCGAAAAATAAATTCTAGGCTTCTCCTTTTATATCCTATTCTTATATTTAGTACAAATCATCATAGTATGAGGAAACTACTAATTATACTTATATTTTTCTGCTCTCTAGTTTCCTATGGCCAAAATTCAAATAATTATACAGTCAATCATAAAAACTTCAAAGATTTAATTTTCAAAAATCCGGATTCGGCTTTGCACTATGTTAAAAAATTAAAGATTGAAAAAGATGCAACAAATTCATTTTTTCCATCTTACTATTATCACCAAGACCTTGGTCAATATTATTTCTTTGTAAGTCAATTAGACTCTTCTGAACATCATTATAAAAAGGCATATGATATTAGTAGTTTACAAGGCAATGACTCTTTAGCCATAAACAGTAATATTTGGTTGGCAAACCATGAATACTTTAAAGGTGAAATGGAAAAGAGTCTCTTGAGATATGAAGTTATTCTTGCGCTTTCTAAAAAAGTAGACTACTTAGAAGGCATAGCTTCGGCATACAGCATGTTTGCTTCGGCAGAGCCAGATCTTAGCAAAAAAATGAATCTTTATTTAAAGATAGATTCCCTTTACACAACCAACAATATTCAAACTTCTTTATTGGCAAGGGTAAAAGGATATATGGCGGAAATTTATTTGGATGCCAAAGGAAATAATGATTTAGCAAAGAACTACATAGAGCAATGCATAGCCATATCTAAAGAAGTAGATTATCCGCCTGGTGAATATGAAGCCAATAGACTTTTGGTTAAACTTGCCGTTCAAGAGAATAATTTTGATGTAGCCATTCAATTATATGAACAGCTATTAACTCAGGGCAACAATATTGGTGATCCAACAGCAATAGTAGTAGCAACCATAGGACTTGCCAAAATGCATTTTAAAAAAAAGGAGTATGCCAAAACGGAAAAATACCTGACCAACGTAAGTTATTTAATAGAGAAACCACAAGCTTCTACTTTAGCAGGAGTAGTTCACTTACATTGGGCAGAGCTTTTTATAGCGCTCAATGAACCAAAAGAAGCCTTGTTTCATTTAGAAAAAGCCCGATTGCATCCTGATGTTACAGATCGATTAGGTTTTAAAACAGAACTAAATAGGGTAGAAATTAAGTATTATGATTTAGTGAAGGATTATGCCAACGCATACCGAACTAAACTAGCTTACGACGAACAAGTCGAGTATCTCAATCAGCAAGAAAACGCCAACGGTTTTATATTAAATCAACAATTACGTTTTAAGGAGCAGCAACAACAAGAAGTAGCCCTTTTAAAAGCACAGTACGAACTGACCGATATGTTACAAAAAGCACAGCGTAATTTTCTATTCGGGATCATAGCCTTTACCTCTTTAGTTGCGCTGTTAGTATTTGTTCTATATCGTAACAGAATAAAAGTGAATCGCAAATTACAAGAAGTTGACGCCTTAAAAACCGACTTCTTTACGAATATATCTCATGAATTTAGAACTCCTTTAAATTTAATCTCGGCACCAATTCAAGAAGCACTGACCAATACAAAACTCAGCAATGATCAAAGAAACCATTTAGAGATTGCTCAAAAAAGTACTGTAAGACTATCTTCTTTAGTAGATCAACTACTAGAATTATCTAAAATTGATAGCGGCAATAGAAAATTACGTATACAACAAGGGTATGCCACCCAACTGATTTCAGCTTGGAGCGAGTCTTTTTCATTTCTTGCCTTGCAAAAGAATATAGCTTTTAAACTTCAAATTTCAGATACCGATAAACTGTGTTGGTTTGATCATAATGCTGTAGAGAACATTGTCATAAATTTATTGGGTAATGCCATAAAATATACGCCAGAGCGAGGTACCATTCTTCTTAGTTCGAAGATCGTTCAAAATAACTTAAAGATAACAATAAAGAACACCGGTAATGGCATTTCTACTATACAGATGAAAACCATCTTCAATAGATTTTATCAGACCAGTGATCATAACGAAGGTATTGGTATTGGTTTATCACTAGTAAAAGAACTTACTGAACTACATGGTGGTAAAATAAACGTTAGCAGCGACAAACTAAACTGGACGCTTTTCGATGTATCTCTATGTATCGACAAGAAAAAGCTTAAAAATATAGAGGTCATTAAAAGTATTGAGCCTAGACATTCAAAAGTTACCACGATTACTGAATCTAAAACTACTCAAGAAGAAATTTTACCTAAGAACGATTTGCCCATTTTACTTATAGTGGAAGACAATAAAGATGTAAGAACTTTTCTTCATAACACCTTTAAAAACATGTACTATATTATACAGGCATCTGATGGTGAAGAAGGTATTCAAATAGCACTTAATAAAATACCCGATATTATTATTTCAGACTTGATGATGCCTAAAAAAGATGGTCTAGAGCTAACAAAAACCTTAAAGAATGATGAACGTACCAGTCATATCCCCATTATACTTTTAACGGCAAAAGCTGGTGAAGATAACGAATTAACGGGTATAGAATTTGGTGCAGATGATTATATTACAAAACCATTTAATCAAAAAATACTAGAGCGTAAAACCGCTTCTTTGGTAGCGCTTAGAAAAAAGTTGCAATCAAGGTACAGTCAAGAAATAATTCTAAGACCAAAAGAAATTGCGATATCGTCTGTAGACGAAAAATTCTTGAGCAAACTTCAAAAAATTCTTGATAACAAACTCATAGACCCCGCCTTTAACGCAGCTGATTTTAGTGCTGCAATTCACATGAGCAGAATGCAACTTCACAGAAAACTAAAAGCGCTTACAGGTCTCTCCACTACAGAATTCATACGTTCTCAACGTTTAAAACTAGCTACACAAATGCTAAAAAAACCTGGTATAAATATATCAGAAGTCGGCTATAGCGTTGGTTTCAATAATCACGCATATTTCAGCAAATGCTTTAAAGAAGTATATCATTGCACTCCTTCAGAATATATTGCTTCGCACAACACTAAAATACAATAACAGACTACCTACCAATTGGTTACATATTATATAGTAATTGTTACATACAATGTAGTACCATAAAAACACCTGTATTAATTTCACATTTAATAAAACTCGTGTATTTCAAAATGCAAAGTCAAACTGACTATGAAGAAAGACGATAATAGTCTTAAAGGCTCAATTGACAGTTTACCTGAAAAACAGATTTACTTGAATATTAATCATTTAAAAGAAGGGCTTTACATATTAAAGATCCTTCATGACAGTAAGGTGATCAAAAAAATATCGTTCCGAAAAAAAGATTGATGTTAACCTTTTTTAAATCGTGTCATTAAAAGACAAACGACTAAAAAAGAACATCATGAAAACATGTAAACTAATAGCGATTTTGTTTGTATTCAGCATAACTACCAATGCTAACGCACAATTTTTTAAAAAACTTAAAGAACGTGCACAGGAAGCTGCAGCACAAACTATAGAGAGAAAAGTAGCTGAAAAAACAGAGCGTGAAACAGAAAAATCTTTCGACACTGTCTTTAACAATAAAGGTAGAATGTTTAAAAACAAAAAAGCCGAAAAGCTAGAGCTTTATTCATTTAGCCACGAATATGTAATGGAAATTGAGAGTGATGGAAGCACGACCGACATCACCTACTATTTAACCAATGATGATGAATATATAGGAAGCTCTTTTAATATGAAAGATGCTTCTGAATTCGTAACCGTAATGGATTTACCCAATGAGGCTATACACACCTTTATGAACATGGGCGGACAGCGAACAACAAATTCGGTACAATTAGATTTAGAAGATGCGCCTGAATTGGACATGGATAGCGATGATTATTCAGTATCGAACACAGGCCAAACCAAAGATATTTTAGGATATGAGTGTGATGAATATCAAGTTACCGGTCCACAATTATCTGGTACTGTTTGGATAACACAAGATGCAGATATTTCATTCAATACCGCATATTCAAGTTTACGAAAAAAGAAATTTAAAAACATAAAAAAGGGAATTGACCCATCATGGTTAAGTATTATAGACGGTTTAGTACTTGAAATGGATATGATCGATTATTCACAGAAAAATGCGAAACCAGTTCATATGATCTGTACACAACTTATAGAGAAAGACTTTAGCATTAACACTTTAGATTATGAAAAACCATTTTAAAACATTCACCATGAGACACACATTAGCGCTTTTTTTTATTTCACTTTTGATAGCCTGTAACGATACCCCTAAAAAACAAGATACAAGCGAACCTGATTCTAAACAGGTTTTATCAGAAAAAGTAGAAAGTAGTTCAAATACTTCAGGCGATTACAGTTCTCTATATAATAATGACGATTGTGATATGAGTATTGCTGAATTGGCCGAAGTGCTCAAAGTACCGGAATCAAACCTTGATATGCTTGACAAAATCGGTGAAAACAAATGTTCTTTTGACTTGAAAGGGTTTGGTACAAATACTTTAGATGGTGACTCAAGAATTTCATGGAGGTCTACACCTAGTTCAAAGAAACAAAACAAAAAAGAAATTGCCAGCTATTTGGAACGTAAAGAATCTGGGTTAAAGATTATGGGGATGGACATAGAGTTAGCTGAAACCGGAGATTCTTATATCGCCCAACAACCCGCTCATGGAAGAATAATCATTTACAATGAAAATTATGACCAAGCATTTTTAATGCATTACGGAATTAAAAGCGCAAATACCAATCGCACCAAAGAGCAACATGAAGAGCTACGTCTTAAAATGACCAACCTAGCGAACTATTTATTACAAAAACATAGAAAATAGCAATGTCATGAAAAAACTACTACTCCATATTATTCTATTGTTCAGTTTTGTTGCATTCGCACAAGATGAAATAAAAATGCCCGAACTAGATACGGGCAATCAAGTCTATACCTTAGAGTTTAGTCCAGATTCACAGAATGAAGAAGTGATTTCTGCTTATATGCAAGGTGAAACTGAAAAAGATTCTTTGCGGTTTTGGGCAGAAGGTACTACGCTATTACAAAAAGTAATGGTTACGGTAATTACCGATAAAAATTCTGATATTAAAGTGGATATCGTTAAAGATAACTGGACAGACAGTAAAATTAACGGGCTGACCAACAACGGTATATTTCAGGAAGCTTTTGAAACAGCAGGTAAATTTGGTATTGTAGTAACCGGTCCAAAACTTAATGTTCCTTTTCAACTTGCCGTTTGGACTACTGGTGAAAAGATACCGTTCATGGGTAATTTGTATTATCCTGCCAATGAAGCAGCTGCTGAGAGAAGTGGTCAAGTACTTAATGCCTCAAACTCTAATTCTCCTGCACAAAATAGTATCGTACAAAATAGCACGAATACAATACTTTACGTTGTAATAGGGTTTTTCAGCATTATCACTATTTTATTAGTACTACTATTGGTTAAAAAGAAATCTGCAAAAACGCTTCTCATTTTAATTTGCTTTGTTCTAGGTCAACAAATTAGTTCTGCTGGTGCTCGACCATCCCTTTCTGAAGTATTTACTGGAGCATTGAAATTTGTTCATGAAAATCATGACGGAATTCAAGATTTTTTTGAGGGGGCAAATAATGTTGCGAACGAAATCATGAGGCGGTTAAGTGCCGACGACGACGATGCTCAAGCAAACGCAGATCCTAGAGGAGGCCCAAGGTTACCCTCTTCATGTATACCACCGCAATTTGGAACTAACAGAAATGGTGACAACAACACTTCTGACCCAGGTATGCAAGGCTCTAGCAATTCATCAAGCTCAGATTCATCTTATGAACCTCTTACTACATCATCATCAAATTCTAATTCTGATGGTAGTGATAATATTAACTATGATGAATATAACTCTTCAGGACTTCCAGTATATGATAGCAACAACGAACGTATAAATTACCCTATAACCACCGATGCAGGTCGCCCGAAATATGATATTAACGGTAATCTTATTCAGTATCGTGAGCCAGTTCATAATGATGAAGTTGGTCCTTATGGAAGACCCGTATATGACAGAAACAACAAACCTATTGAGTACCCTGTTTTTGGAGACGATAAGCGTCCTAAATATGATATTAATGGCGACCCCATCCGATATGCAGAAGGTGAAACACAGTCTAGACCAGCTTTAGATGCAAATAAGAAGCCTATTCAATATGATAATTATGACCGCCCTAAATATGACAACAATGGCAATCCTATAGACTATTATAAAGATGATAATTCAAATCCTCCAAAACAAAATAAGGATAGTGGTTTCCCTGTAAATAATAAAGAAAACATTGAAAAAACTAAAAAAAACCCTCCTAATGGAATACCGATGGCAGCATTGAAAACATCAGATGCCATTAATAATATAGAAGTCAGTTTAAATATCGAAAAATATAAGGTCTTTAATAAAACCTATGAAGAAGCAAATGTTTTAGGATTGATTACTGCAATGATGCCAAATGAAAACGACAATGAAGCAGGTTGTGCTTGTTTAGAAAAAGAATATACCAATTTAAATAACAGACGATTGAACTTAGAACGACTGCGTGTAATATACTCCCATGCCATGAAAAAAATAAATGCGGGTATAGCATTTGGCGATAACGTATCTGGCGTTCATGGTGTATCTGGCTTAGCTTGGCAAAGTCAAAAAATGATTATTCTAACAAAATCTATTCCCACCTTAAACAAAGCATATGATGACAAATATGCCGAAATGATTCACGCACTTGAAGAAAATTTAAGGGCAATTGAGAATTGTGAATCCATGTTGGGTTATGACAATTGGTATAACCATGCTGGCTTCATTTACTTTCAATTTATGGCGGATAAATACAAAAGACAATAATCATGAGAAATTATTTGATATATCTGACATCGTTCGTACTTATACTATCATGCGGTGAGACTAAAAAAAATGGAGAAATTTCTGAAGAACAGCTAGAACTACAATCAGACCGCGATGTAGAAGCCAATATATCATCTGATGATTTAGAAAAATCAATGGAGCAATTGGGTGGTATGTTTAATATGGGCGGTGATGAAGAGAGTACAGATGAAGGTTCTCCAGAAACAAATGCCTTAAAGAAGCTTTTAGAAATGAGCGGATCTGATTTTCATGGCTCACAAGACCTAGGTTCTTTTGGTGATATGCTAAAATCAGATGCCATACTTGATTTATTAGAAGCAAGCGGTGTGTCTAGAGAAGAAATGCAAAAATTGATAAACAACCCAGATAGTCTAAAGCTTCTAGCTCAAGAAGCGATGAGGAATAGAGAGTTAAAGCTTAAAAACGAACCAGAATTAAAAGGTAAGCTATCAAAAGAACAGTTGACTTCTAAAAATACACCAACGGGAGTTTCACTTGAAGAAGCTATTTTAATAGTACAAGCAGAATCTGGACCTGAAGCTACCATGGCAAAACTAAAGACTATTGATTCTTTAGCGGGCACCAATGTTATGGAAAAATTGGACTTGACCGAAGCAGGATATGTTATGCGCGATATTGAACGCAAAAATGAAGAACCACCTACTGTCGAAGAAACCAAGAAAATTGAAGTGCTGAAAAAAGTAACGGGACAGTTACATAGTGTCAAAGAAGCAAATAGCGTTTTGACTGATCTTGAAAAAACTGAAAATGACATCAACTCTGGCACATTAATAGCGAGTTCTAGATATCAAGAAACCATACAATATCGCAAGAAAATTGTCAAGGTATTCCAAAAAGATTTCGAGAGAAAGGCTAAAGCAGCGAAGGATAAATTCCAAAAATTAAATCCTGATCTCTATTTTGGTGATGAAGCCGGTGAAACATATGTTGGACATATGAAAAAGGCAGTATACCTGCCTCTAGGAGAATTATCGTTCGCTGATGCTGTTGTAGCCTACAATCATCCCTTATTACTAACACAGCAAGTAAAGAATGTACTTGGTGAACCAGATGTGCTACAAGGTTATGACATAGAAGATATTACGGGAATTCATAGCCTTGGATTAGGCGGTACCATTACAGTTCAATTTACAGATAATGCATTGACAGATGTTAATGGTCCTGACCTTTACATTTTTGAAATCGGACAAATAGAACCTACTGATTTAGAAATATCCAAAGACGGAAAAAATTGGATTCATGTTGGTAAAATTGATGGCGGTGTGGCCGAAGTAGATATTTCACCTTTTGTAAAACAAGGGGAACTTTTCTATTATGTACGTCTTACCGATTTAAAGAAAGAAAGTGGATTACCAGGTGCCGATGTTGATGCTATTGCAGCAATTGGTGCAGCCATGCGTTTAAATTTGGATAGCAAAGTGCTTTTTGAGTCGGGTAAATCTATTTTGAAACCTGAAGGGATAGCAGCCTTAAAAAAGTTGGCACATAATATCGCTGTACTAAAAAAAGGCAATGTAATTGTAGAAGGCCATACCGACGATGTGGGAAGCGCAGAAACTAATCAAAAATTATCATTAGCAAGAGCTAAAAGTGTATCTGCTGAATTGAAAAAATTAATTCCTAGCAGTAGTTTCCGTTGGAAAGAAAAAGGTTTTGGAGAATCACAACCCATGGTCGAAAATGATACCGATGAAAATAGGGCCAAGAATAGAAGAGTAGACGTTTTGATTTTACCTAATTAGCACATAAATAGTATAAAATGTCAAAAACATTTTTTTATATAAGCTTAATAACAAGTCTCATCTGCACAAAATCTGCATACTCACAATCTTTACCAGACAGTTTATTTGGTGCTTGGAAACTTATACAAATAAGTGGTGGATTAGGTGGAAATGACCATTCAAAACCAAATCACAATGCTATTATATTTTCATCTGACTGCAAATTCAAGGCCTATTTAAAAAACACATTAAAATCCTCTTCAAATTTTAATTTATGGAAATCCACATCAATATATAGTAGTACAGATAGCGTGTACAATATTCAAATAGATGATAAATTTACTTTTTGGGGCTCATTTACTGTTTACAACAATATATTATATATACGTGATGAAATGCATGATGGTTTCACCCATGTATACCGAAGAATATATTCAAGAGAGAAAATAGACCAATTACTAAAAAAAGAAACGTATTAAATAATGAAAAGAGTAATATCACATATACTTCTGATACTATCAACATTTAGTTGCTACTGTCAATCTATGACACAAAATGAAGTTCTAGATCTTGTTGAAATTTTAAATAATGAGGCGACAAACAACATTCAAGTGACTTTTACAGATAATAAGGCCGAACTAAAATGGCACCAAGAAACTACTGTTCTTTCTATTAAAAATAAGTTAGATAATTCACCAGAAATTGACTCTACCACAATAAAAAAACCAATACAACAAACGAAAAATAGACAAGCTGGTCCAATATACTTCAAATACAATTTTGAGCCTGCCACCAGTATTGAAACCAATTTTAGAGCTAATAAATACGGAAATATTTTTTTGACTTTAAAATTTAGTACGCAAGACACTATAAACATTAGAAGTCAACTAAATGAATACTCATGTGTTCACAGAACTTCAGATTCGTCATCACATATAGTTCAATGGTCTGGTGACACCTATATTAGTTTTTTACTCAACCCTATGAAAACTGCCGATACCATTCAATTTAAGGTACAGGGTATAACCATAAGTGGAAAATTTGCAAGAAAAGACCAAAAACCAATTCATAAAGAGTACTCCAAAAACTTAAGAAAAGATTTAAGACAAGCGTTTGAAACTTTTTTTAATCAAGCCTCTTTTAAACTAAAAGACAATAATAATCATGTCCTAGAAAAAGCAATGTAGCGTCAACATGCTCTTGATTTTTTTCTGAACAATGTTAACCTTTTTCACCTAACTGCATTAATTGTAAATAACAATTAAAACAAGGAAGATGAAAACAATTTTACGCACAATTCAAGTTACCATAATGGTATTTCAGTTACAGAGACATCTAGAACAAGAAAGTCTAAAAGTACTTTTTCTTGATGTTAAAAAAACTTAGCTGATATCAAACATTCCGTAATACCTACCAGTGTTACATACCATATAGCACCTGTTACATATTTCATAGATACTAGATGGCAAACCATATATTTTTGAGTATAACCAACTGACCTTTAAACTCTAATTAAATCTATTTATTAAATTTAAAAACTACATCATGAAATCAAAATTATTATTAATAGTAATGTGCAGTATTGTTTTATGCGCATGTTCAAAATTACCATATGGAGATATAGGTAAAGAGGACATTGGTAAAGATGAAGAAATCATATTAACCGAAAACAACTACATTTATGAAGGAGAGCTTCTAAAATTTGTTTTAAATAAAGATATTGATTCACTTGAAGCACGTATTAAGGAGCTTAAATCAATTTCTGGCAAAGGTTTGTCATTAGAAGAGGAGTTGGAAAAAACTAATCAATTACATGCAGAGTTAGTAGCATTTAATGGAACAGTACCATCTTTTTCAGATATACTTGATGAATTAGGTCGTCGAGGCCCCAATATCCCAAGACCTCCTCGCCCAGATGTTTTACCAAATGAACTAAGATACATTTTAGGGTACAACTTAGAATCGATCCTAGTTCAAGGATCTAATGAAAATAATCAAGTCGTGTTAGAATCTGATAATGGGTACCTTTCTCCATTACCCGGAACTGAGGGATATATACAAATTCAAGAAGTGAATGTGAATGAATTAATAGTAAATGAAAATATTACTTTAAGTATAGAACGAAAAGATAAAAATGGTATGAATTTCATATATTCAATTTCAACTATAGTTCAAAAATAAATGAGCATTCAAAGTTTAATGATAGCCTTCAACCTTAGGATTGAAGGCTATCTCATTATTAAAAATTTCAATTTAATAGTATTTGCATTTTTTGTTATAATCGTTGCCAAAGCTCAAGATAAAACCGAAAATTTAGATTTAATCTATGAAAAAGGATATGAGCATTTCTATATAAATAAAGACTCCGCTTTATTTTATTTTGATTTAATGGAGACTTATGCATTAGATGATATTGAATCAATCATTGATGCCAAAACTGCCAAAGCTGAAGTTTTAGAATACCATCGTGATCTATCTGAACTTGATTCAACACTTATTGAGCTTGATTCTCTTTTTAAAACCCATTACAATTTTATAACCAACGTTGATGATGGTATTTTTTATAGAGTTCATTTTGCATACCAAAAAGGAAACTACTATTACATTACAAATAGATTTGAAAAATCGCGTGTCTTTTTCAATGAAATAATCAATATTATAGAGCAACAACCAAAAAAATTAATGGATGTTGATTTACATACGTATCTATCTACAGCTTATGGTTATTTAGCCAAAATGTATAGCAATGAAGGAAAACTAAATCTTGCTAGAAAATATTACGAAAGAAATATTCGAAATTTAAAAAAGAATAACTCAGAGGATAAATCTTCGCTGCACGCGAATTATAATCTTTTAGCAGAAGTATTAAAAAGGCAAAAAAACTACGAAGAAGCGAATTCATTCCTTTTTAAAACATATCGTTTTAATATAAAAAACAGTAAAGACAATGATTTATTGACAGTCTTGAATATTGCCCAGAATTACAATTCTCTTTCACAGTCTGATAGCGCAAAATATTATGTCAATATAGCTAGAAGCTTACTTAAGAAAAATGATCCAGAAGAATCTAGTTTTTATCAAGTCAGTGCCGAAACTCAACAAAAAAATGGCAATTACGATTTAGCCTTAAAAGAATTTCAAAAGGCTTTAACATTAGTCAGTACAAATTGGGGCGGAAATAGTTCTTTTAAGAAGGCGCATATACTTAATAAAATAGGATTGTTACAAAACCAATATCAGTATTATCACAAAGCTCTTAACACTTACGACAAGGCAATATTATTACTCTCTAATTCAAGTTCAGAAAATAGTCAAAATAAACTATTTCAAGTATATAGAAATAAGGCTATTGTGTTAAACACTTTAAACACAAGTGAAAGTCATTTATCAGCATTTAACACCACTGATTTAAGTATCAAAATTTTAGATGATCTTAAAACAGGTTTCCTAAATAATAATGATAAATTAAGATTAATTGAAAATGCGTTTCCTCTTTTTGAATCAGGACTAATAGCTGCTCATAGTTTGTACGAATCTTCTAAAAATGATTATTATATTGAAGAAGCTTTTAGATACTTTGAAAAAAGTAAATCAGTATTATTATTAGAAGCATTATTATCTTCACAAGCAACGACTTTCGCCAAGATTCCAAAAGAAAAAGTGACTTATGAAAATCAGCTGAAATCTGAAATTACAAATATTGAAAAAGAACTTTCTTCTTCGAGAAATATTGAAGTTGGGCTTGAAGACAAGCTTTTCAATTTACGTCAAGAACATATTAATTTAATTGTAGATTTAGAAACCAACTACCCGGCATACTATGACTTAAAGTACAATAATAAAATACAAACACTAACTGAAGTACAAGATAACCTCACAGAAAATGACCTCTTTATTTCCTACTTCTACGGTAACCAGAATATTTATACAATTGCTATTTCAAAGAATGACAAGTTCTTTCATAGTATTACGATTACAGAGGAGCTTGAAAACCATATTAGTGAAGTTCATGCTATGCTCTCGAATGCTAAATCGAACCCAGATTTACTTTCCAAGTTGAGTCATAAACTGTATCAAAAGATACTAGGGCCAATTTTAAAATTGCATCCTCAAGAAAGAATTATACTTGCCCCAGATGGATTGTTAAATTATATTCCCTTTGGCAGTCTGGTTACTAATGAGAGAGAGCGTCGCTACTTGATAGAAGATAAAATAATCAGTTATGTGAACTCAGCCACATTATGGACTCAATTAAATGGCAAAAAGCAAAACAGTGCTAAGCTTCTAGCATTTGCACCTAGTTTTGATGCTAATATACCTTCAGACGACTCCCGATCTCAACTATTAGGTAATTTACCGCACAACAGAAATGAAGTCCAGCAGATATTGACATCTTTTAGTGGTAAGTCATTTATTGATGACCAAGCTACGCTTCAAAACTTCACTGCTACTTTATCTGATTATTCGGTCTTACATTTGGCAACACATGCTGTATTTGATGATAAAAATCCAGAATATTCTTATTTAGCCTTTACACCTAATACAGCATCTGACGACTTGCTTTTTGTAAAAGACCTATATAACTTAACCTTAAATGCTAGTCTCGTTACTTTAAGTGGATGCGAAAGTGGTATTGGCGAACTCAAACGTGGAGAAGGTTTTTTGAGTCTAGCTAGAGGATTTTTCTATAGCGGTGCAGCTAGCATTACCAGTACACTTTGGAAAATAAACGACAACTCTTCTTCGGATTTAATGGGGAATTTTTATTTAAATCTTGCTGATGGAAAAGCGAAGGACGAATCTTTAAGAGAAGCCAAGCTTACTTTTCTAGAAAAGAATAAAGAGAACGGTTTATCTCATCCATACTGGTGGTCTGGCTATATTATTCAAGGAAACACAAAACCTTTAGTATCATCTTCAAAATGGCAGTGGATTCTTTATGGCAGTATAGTAATCTTGCTTCTTTTTTTAGGTAGAAAGCAATTAGTCCAACTTTTTAAGTAATTCAGAGGCTTCTTTAAATTTATATTTCTTGTTCTGCACAAGCTCCTCTAATAACTGCTTGGCTTCCTTATTTTGATCAAGTTTTAAATTTGCGAGAGCAGCATACCAATATGCTTCCTGTTTAAATTCACTATTAATCTCTATAATTTCCTGAAATCTATCTATGGCTTTTAAATAGTTTTCAATAGCCAGGTATGATTGCCCTAGGTAGAAATCTACATAATCCAATCTAGTTTTTTCTTTTAAGTCTAGAAGATATTCAATCGCTGCATCATAATTATTGGTTTCATAGGCTTCAAAAGCCATACGTTCTAAAGAATCATCTGAAACATCGCTACGTGTAATTGTATATACCGTATTTGGGTATTTTTCATAATTATTAGCAAACAATTGTTCTTGTGCATTAAAGGCATTAGAATTAAACAGTAACCAACTTGCCCCTAATAAAAGTATAATACTTGCTGCAATACTTAATGGTTTCCACCAGGTTCGTTTATTGGCAGTAGAAACGGTGTCTCTTTCTGTTTCAAAACGCTGTAATTTTTTCTTTAATCCAATTCGGCTCTCTTCTCTAATTACCGCTTGAACATCTTTTTCAAGAAGAAATTGCGACTTAAACTCATCATCCTCTTCTAAAAACTGGTTAAATACAACCTTCTCTTCTTCGGATAATGAACCGTCAAAATATTTTAATAATAAAATTTCTTTGTCCATCATAGTTTGGGGGCATTATTAATGGCTTCCTTTAATGTTTTTAAACATCTAGATTTCTGGCTTTTTACCACATTCTCACTATTGTAATTTCCTTCTGTCATTATTTCTTTGATATTGTACCGTTGATAATAGAACAGCTTCAAAATTTGCTTGCATTTTTCTCCTAATTTCCCAAAATACATACGCAATAGTTTTTGTTCAGGAGAAAGCTCCTCCGAGTCAATATCAAATTCTTCAATTTCAGCATCTACCTCTTCTATCCTATTCAATAATAATTCATTATTGGTATGCTTGCTTTTCTTTCTTAATCGCTCCATAATCTTGTACTTACCAATACTTATTATATATGTACTCAAAGAGCTATTCAACGTTACCAACTTTCCATTTTGGATATTTTCATATAACGCCACATAGGCATCTTGATAAGCATCTAATACTTCTTCATCTGCAAGAGAATATCGTTTCGCAAAATTTAGAAACAGTTCTCTATTGTCTTCATACACTTTTTTAAAAGCAGATTCAGAGCCTTTTTTTAGTGCATCAAATAAAGATGTATCTGAATGATTTTCCATTTAATGTATTTATGGATAAATAGTTAACACTTAAAAGTAAAAAAATTAAAGTGAATGTTAACCTTTTCTTCCAAACAGCATGAATAGTTGCAACCAAAAACTAAATTAAAATGAAAATAGCAACCCTCCTATTTATATGTACAGCATCAATTGCTATGAATGCGCAACTAGTACTTGATGATTTTACTACTGGTGAAATCAGCCATTTGACATTTACCGATATGAATGAAAATAGAAAACTACAAACAGGCAATCACATCATAGGTCAGCACCGACAGGTTTTTGCAAAGCTCAATCAAAACCCTTTTGAACACAACATGCAATTAAGTATAAAAAAAGGGCTACTTGTTATGAGCTACGGTTATGATACTAGGGGAACAACTTATTTAAACTACGGAGTCAATAAAAATGGAAATGCGCCATTAAATATAGATGCCAGCAAATACAAGTCTTTAAAAGTAGAATTTGAGGCTAAAAGTACGGTAAACGGCATCAACTTGAATCTTTTTACAAATACCACTTATGCCGCATACGGCAAACATGTACCGGCTCGTGAAGGTAAGTTCGTCTTTACCATTCCGTTTTCAGAAATAAAGCCGACCGGCGATGATTTTACATTTTCTGATATTGATTTTATAAGGTTACAATTCGATTCTAAAAGTAAAACCGGTTGTAACATGGCAATATCAAAAATTTGGTTCGAATAAATATTTAATAAACTATAAAAACAGAAATTATGAAAAATTACAAGAAAACCATTTTATTAGGGGTATTCGCTTTAACAGTATGTTCTTTCAACGTTATCAAGGCAGCAGATAACTCAGAAGTAATGAAATCAACGCTACCGTTTGTAAATTCAGATTATACCAATGCGGTGTTTGCGCGTTTGGTCTCTAAAATAAATGAAGGTTTTATTTTCAACGCCCATGTAAGTTCTTCAACAGTTAAAAAAGATGGCAATGTAGAATTACCGTTTACCACTTTTGGTTCTGGACCTCTAAATTTGACTAAAGGCGATATCATTAAAATTGAAAATATTGAAACTTCCTTCAATGACCGTAACAATTTTCAAAGTAAAAAGACCGTAGAAAGTATGTCTATTTCTTCTTCAGGAAACAATGTGAAAGTAAAAATGCAATTTCATACCTGGAGCCAAAATGTAGAACTTTCTAATGTAAATATTACAAAAGAAAGATTTGGATATTTTATAACCGGCACACAATCTAATAATACAAAAACTGTGTACTATACTATTGCAATATCACACAGAGGAAAACTTATTTAATACTTAATTTGCCTAGTATATATCAAAAACCGAGGTCGTTATCTCGGTTTTTTTATGCTTTAAATCTTAATAAACATTGTCAATTTTCATATCAACTCCACATTACAAACTACTTAAAACAATACAAATCTTCCTTTTCTTAAATTCTTTGCTATTTTAGTTGCAACCTAGATTTTATAGGAAGCGGGCATGAGTTTAACTCCGAAATCAAAAAGAAGATTACAACGAATTCTACCATTCGGTATCATTTGGTGCCTTATCGGTTTTTTCGTGCTTTTTATTCAAGAGGCAGCTACCAGCCACCAAAACCTGAACCCTAATGTAGTAATTACATTAACTCCCAAGGTCCTCGCTTTTGCCATAATTTCGGTTACATTAATTGGTCTCTTAGTAGGTGCGGTTGAAATATTATGGCTTGGAAAACTATTCAATAATAAAAGTTTTTATAAAAAAATCTTTTACAAACTCAGCACCTATTCATTTTTTCTAATTATTACCATTATTATCGTTTATCCTATTGCGGCTTCAATAGAGCTTGGTGTGCCCCCATCAAATGAAAAGGTTTTAAACAAACTATCTAATTTTTTAATTAGTATTGATTTTTTAAGCACCATGATATCTATCGCGGTAAGTCTTTTTGTGAGTCTCTTTTATTCTGAGATTAGTTATAATGTGGGTGATGCAGTACTTATGAATTTCTTTACAGGAAAGTACCATAAACCTATTCAAGAAAAGCGCATATTTCTTTTTTGCGATATGAAGTCATCTACAACCATTGCAGAACATTTGGGGCATATTGAATATTTTAAAATGCTAAAAGCTTACTATGCAGATTTTACCAATGCCATTATAAACCATTCAGGAGCCGTATATCAATATGTTGGTGATGAAATCATTATCTCTTGGAAGTATGAAGAGGGTATAAAAAATAACAACTGGATAAATTGTTTCTTGACCATGAAGCAAGACCTTCACAAAAAGGCAGATTGGTATAAAGATAATTTCGGATTAGAACCTACCTTTAAATCTGGATTTCATTTAGGAGAGGTAACCACCGGAGAAATAGGCACTTTAAAAAAAGAAATCATTTTTACGGGTGATGTTCTAAATACTACCGCAAGAATTCAAGGACTCTGTAATTCACACAACGTAGATATTCTAATTTCAGAAGAGCTTATTAAAGAGCTAAAACCAAAGCATGGTTTTAAGGTAAAGTCTATGGGCATTACTGAATTAAAAGGAAAAGAGGAGAAAATGGAACTGTTTACTATTGCTAGAAGTAATTAAAATAAAAGGCGATAGCATTACCCAATACAAAACTGAAAATTACATTTACTAAAGATATCTTGCCCAAATTAAAGGCATTGGAAAATGCGATATAAAAAGCAACTATAGCGCAGACCAAAAATGCCAACATAATTAAATACGGAACTGCAATTGTAGCGAACCCAAGCAGATTAATGGCAATATCCAACACCGCTGTAAATGCAAACAGCGCCATTGCAAAATTGGTTTTCTTATGACCTATAAAGAGATAATAAGCTGCTACCAATAATTCTACACAGATAGCAATGGCGCCAAACTGACCATAATATGCCTTGGTAAAATATACTCCAAAATGTTCAGGTGTATCGACTTTTAAAAAGAGTATTACACCTATTACTAGAGCAATCACACCAAAACTAATGGCAATTAACTTTCTAATTTTCGCAGTACTATTTACGTTGGCCATCACTATTTTTTAAATTCTTTAATATCGTTCAAAAATGCAATCGCTTTTTGAGTCTTAGTACTTGAAAGCACTTGAATAATTTTTCTAACCCACTTAATATGCATGTTTTTATAGCTTAACTTATTAAGAAAATATAGTAGCGGTAGCAATAGCATTGCATTAATAACCAAATACCTTACTACAAAAGCACTATCTAAATGAGGAAAAATGTCAAAATCAAAAAAGTAAGCTAAGGCTACCAATGGGTACGCCCACCAGACCGGTGCAGATAACAATGCGAGTTTAATGAACAGCAAACTATGCATGTTTATCTTCTCTATTTTAGCTCGTATTTCAACTATGGGTTTAGCGTAATCAATTTGCGTCACCAAAACCACTTCGCCAATACTACCAATAAGAGCTATTAACGCAAATACCTGTAATATAACTCCGCTAACAGCCAAATGCAATACACCCCAATGATTGGCGGTAAATTTACCAAGCACTATCATCACCATTAAAAAAAACGCTACCTCTATACTTCTTAAAAGTAGAATTTTATTCGTTTGTTTTTTGGTATTATCAAGCTTCATTTTTTCTAACGAAGCCATATTTAAACTCAGAACACTATCCAACTTTGTGTTGTATTCTGCAAAAATTTCCTTTAGCTCATTATCTTCCATGATTATTTATTTTATCAAATTCTTTCTTAATTTTTATTTTAATTCTTCCAATTTTGGTGCCGACGTTAGTGGTAGAAATCCCCAGTACATCAGCAATTTCCTCATAGCTATTTTCTTCTAAGTACAATAGCATTATTGCCTTATCTAGCTCTTTTAGTTTTTGAATAAATTCCTGCAACAATTTTACATTTGCCGACAGTGCCAGATCTTCTACTGTATTACCATCTTCTAGGCGAAACACAGATTCATCGTTAAAAAAATCATTTCTTCGATACCATTTCTTTTCTTTTCTATAAAATGAAATAGCCGTGTTCAGGGCAATTCGGTACATCCAGGTGGTAAACTTGTATTGGGGGTTATAGTTATCAAAAGCATTCCATAATTGAATGACAATCTCTTGTTCCAAATCCTTCCTATCCTCTCTTTGCGGGCAATAAGAGTTCACAATTTTATAAATGATACGTTTATGCTCATCTATCACTCGTATGAATTTTTCCTTTTTGGTCGGTTCCATGAGTTGGTTGGTGGTTACTGTAAGTTATGGTTATTGAACCAGTTAGCAATAATCTTCATGGCCTTATTGTTATGGCGAATTCCGTTGTGGGTTTCATCAGGAATCACAAAAACCTTCCCATTACTATTTTCAGTAACTGCAGTATGAAACTCCTCAGCAACAAATGCTTCGTCATTGGCGCCAACTACCACAAGCAAAGGCTTGGTCATATGTTGTAATCCTTCTTTATAATCTGCAGGGTACATACTTTCATTAGCACGATAACTATACTTGGTTACAGGCATAGATTCTGGCAAGTTAAAGAATAGCACAGGCAGGTCATTATACTTAGTCTCACCAATAGCGTTCATCATTTTTATGCCAATAATTCTATTTAAATGCAGTTTTAAAAATGGTTCTTGATCCCCTTCTACTGGAGCAATTTTTAGTGTGGGAGAATTTGCGCCCAATTGTGGTGCAAAAAGTAAATATCCGTCTACTGCTATAGCGTCTTTAGCCATGGCATATCTTAGAATAATACCACCACCCATGGAGTGCCCGGCAAGTATAATTTTCTGATTTGGTTTTTCCTTTTTTATACTGGTAACTACATCTATGACGTCATCTACATATTGGTTTATGTATGATACATCACCAGGAGTTCCTTCAGATTGCCCATGACCCCTAAAATCTAGAGCTACAATTTCGCTGTGTGTAGCCTCTTGTAACAACCCTGCTGTTCTATTCATCATATAGGCACTAGATAAAATTCCGTGCAAAAGTAGAATGGTGGTATCACTATCGCTATTGTATTTATAAGCGAACAATTGTTTTCCATCTTTAGCAGTAAATTTTCTAGGCTCATTTTTATATAGCTGCTCCAAACCTAAATCAGCTATGGCTTTAGCATCCAAAGGTTTCTGATGTTGTTGCGGTTGAAAAGTAGGATCAGGCAATTGTATCAGTTTAGTAACTTCGCTTTGTGTTTTTTCAAATTGCTCCCAATTCTCCTGAGCCATAATACATGACATCGAAAACAGAAAGGCGAACAACATTAAATGATTGACTAATTTTTTCATGACTGTTTGATTTTTTTGATTGTTTACAATATGATTCGCACTCGACTGAATAAAATCACACTTTTCAACAATTATTTTTATAAATGTTTGATTTTCAATATAAATGTAGCCTGTATCCTACAAGTAAATGTTCTGATTTTCATATCTGAGTTCTATATCACATTACCGTGTAGTTTTCTATAAAAAATTGGTATTTTTAAAATACCGAATAACCAAACCATCCCCGAGAATCAAATACTAATTGACCCGTGCAAGCTGTTTTTAATTCAAAGTCTATAGCTGTGCTTCCTTTTTTAAACATTGGAAGTGATGAAAATGAATACTTTGCTGATGGCATTTCTGAAGAAATCATCAATGCCCTTACCAAAATTGATGGGCTAAAAGTTACCGCTAGAACCTCATCATTTTTCTATAAAAACAAATCGTTAGATGCACGCCATATAGGAAATGAACTTGGCGTTGAAACTCTATTGGAAGGTAGCGTTCGTATTATTAAAGAAAGAGTACGGATTACCGCACAGTTAATACGTACCGATAACGGGTTTCATATGTGGTCTGAAAATTTTGACCGTGAGCTTACTGATATTTTTGAACTACAAGATGAAATTAGTTTACTAATTGCTGATAAAATACGTGAAAATTTCGGTCATTTTGAGTTACAAGAACATCTGGTAGCATCAGCAACGAATAATATTGAAGCTTATAAACTATTTCTAAAAGGACGTTCATTTCAATTAAATTGGCGTTTAGAGGACATTAACACTGCCATTACTTATTATGAAGAAAGTGTTGTCATTGACCCTTTATTTGCAGATGCCTATGTAGGTATTGGTTGGTGTTATGGTATTTTGGCAAGCTGGCAATATATAGACCACAAAGATGGTATTGCAAAAGCCGCATTTTATTTAGATAAAGGGGTTGGTTTAAACCCAACTTCCCATGTTGGTTATTTTGGAAAAGCAACCATTAGTTTTTGGGGAAATTGGTTGTATAATGAAGGCTTATCCTATTTAGAAAAGTGTTTAAACATAAACCCAAAGTACACCGAAGCATTAGAGGCTAAATCCGAAATTTTAACGGCTTTAGGCAAGTTTATTTTGGCTAAAACGACCATTGATTCGGCTTTGGAAATAAATCCGTTATCACCAAACCACCACTACACCAAAGGAAACATCTATTATTTACAGGGAGATTTTGATAATGCAATTATTTCATTAGATGTATCTCTTAAAATAGACCCAACCTTTGTTTTGGCAATGGAACTAAAAACAGCTTGCTACATACACCAAAATAATTACAGCTCTTTTATTAGGTATATTGAAATAAATAAGCATTTAGAAAGACCCAATCTTTGCAAAAAATTGTTCGATTTGGTAAACCGTAGCAATCATTTTGAAAACCAAAATATAGGGGTAGCAATTGATGTTAAAAACGAAAACAGTACACACTTACCTTGGAATTTTTATATTTTAATACATGAGGATAAGAATAGTGCTTTAAACACATTAAAACACCATACGGAATTAAAAACTGGTCAGTTTATAAATTTCTCCAATGACCCATTTTTAGCTCCGCTACGCCAACTACCAAATTACAAAGACCTAGTAAGCGAATTGTTTAGCAGCACGGTTTTACCTAGTAATATTGAAAAAGGGAAAAGTAACAATTCTGAAACTCTCTTTGAAGGCGAAGAATTAAATGATTTTGCCACAGCATTAGAAAATACAATGACAAATAGCAAGCGATTTTGCAATCCTGAATTATCGCTAAAGCAATTAGCTTATGAAATCGATCTACACCCTAACAAACTATCTTGGTTGTTAAACAATCACTTTGGTAAAAATTTCAACGACTTTATAAACCATTATAGAATTAAAGAATTTCAGCAACTGGCAATTTTACCAGAAAATAAACACATTACACTATTAGGTTTGGCGTATGATAGCGGCTTTAATTCTAAAACCGTTTTCAATACTTTTTTCAAAAAAGAAACCGGTACAACACCTAAACAATGGGTTAAGGCAAATTCATAACTCTATTATTTTAGTCTTCACCGTTCTTCTTTAAATCATTCACTCATTTTAAAAGGTTCTGAATTATTTTTTAGAACCAACACGTGTGTATGCGAACTTTTAAAAAGGTTTAGCCCGGTAACTTGCACCTGAAAATGAATTGATTATATCTTTTTCAATAAAAAGTGTGACAATTTAAAAAGCAGTTCGAATAATAAAACAATCAATCAAAAAACAATCAAATCATGAGAAAACAAGTAGTATTATTAATGGTTTTAGGGCTCCTGGCATGGAAAACAATTGCCCAAGAAACCTACTTAGACGTAGTATTGAATTACACACCCACCACCATGAGTTTTGGGGATAATAACGATGCCATAAAAGACTTTAAAAAAGGGTATTGGGGACTACAAGCAGGCGCGTCTTTACAACTGGGTATTACAGATTATTTCTCTGTAGTACCTGAAATGTACTTTGTAATGAAGGGTACCAAATTAAGTCAGAACAACCCTTTAACGAACCAAGAAACACGAATACGTTTCAACACCTTAGACGTACCGCTTTTAGCTCGTTTGCATTTGTGTGACATATACTTGAATGCCGGACCTGTAGTAAGTTATAATTTAGGAGGAAGAGTAAAAACAGAAGGCACTGAAACATTAGAAGCGAGTAAAACCAAAATGAATTTTGGAACCAGTGCAGAGAGTTATAGCCGTTGGGATGCCGGACTTCAATTTGGCTTAGGTTATGAAATTCAACTGAAAAAATCACGATTACTTTTAGATTTCCGCTATCACTACGGTATGGTAGATATGGGCAATGGCACAGACATCTACAACCGGTATTTTAATATGAATATACTACTGGCAAAAAAGTGGAAGCGAAATCCATTATCAAAAGCCAAGACAAAAGATATGGCTCTTTGGGAAGCCGTTGACAGAAATCCGTTTGCACTTCATAACAATTAATACTACAAGGGTTTATTCATCATGAAATCAATCAAAAACACTGCTAAAATTGCGGGTGCACTATATCTGTTGGTCATCATATTTGGTGTATTTGCAGAAAAGTATGTTCGTGCAAGTCTTATAGATGTAGAAAACAACGAAAAAACGATCGCGAATATTCTTGAGCACGAGTTTTTATTTCGCTTAGGTTTTCTAAGTGATTTAGGTATGCAATTCGCTTACTTTTTACTTGCCATGTTTCTTTACCGTATCCTAAAGAACATCAATGATTGGGTAGCTAAAACCATGCTCTTAAGTGTATGTATTGCCGTAGCCATAATGTGTATTAATATGCTGAACCATTATGCGCCTTTGCTTTTGTTAAGTTCAACTATTAAGTCCACAGCTAATACCAACAACTTAATTATATTCTATGTACAAATGCATAACCATGGTTACCACATTGCGCAACTTTTCTTTGGCTTCTGTCTACTACCTTTAGGTTATTTAATACTGAAATACAAAGGCTTCCCAAAAATTATTGGATACCTACTTATGATAGGTTGTATAGGTTACCTATTAGATTTTACGCTCTACTTCTTATCACCTGTGGTAAATAAAAACCTTTCGGAGTATATAACCGCTCCCGCAGATTTAGGAGAAATCAGTCTGTGCATATACCTTCTGGTAATCGGAATTAAATTAAAAAGTACCGAATCATAAATCAGAACGATTGGTACGCCATAATACCAAACATTTGCATCAAATAATAATTAAAACATCAATCAAAAAAAAACAATTATGACAACATTATCAAGAATCATCGGAATATTACTTTTAGCCTTTATAGCGCTATTGACATCTTGTTCAAGCAACGACGACAACATTTCCACATTGCCAGAACCAGATGAAGCAATGACTAGTGCCGCATTAACCACCTATTTTACAACCCTGGCAGAAGACTCAGAAATACCTGGCTTTGCTGTAAGTATAGTAAAAGATGGAGCAATCGTATATCAAAATGCGGTAGGTTATGCGAATATTGAAAATGAGGTAGCATACACAAACCAAACTGTAAATTTCATAGCATCAATAAGCAAAACATTTGTTGGTGCTGCAACCGCAAAAGCTATTTCAGACGGGCATTTTACGTTAGACACTAATATTAATGAACTATTACCGGTACCTATTACCAATCCAAAACAACCTAATGCTGTGATTACAGTAAGGCATTTGGTTACACATACCTCTGGATTAATTGACAATGTAGAAAGTTATTTAGCTCACAACTATTATATTCTTCCGGGAGAGAATAGTTCAACCACAGGAGCAAACATCTTAAAAGATGCCACGGGATTAGAACAAAGAGCTGGTGAATCATTGGAAGATTTTTTAGCAAATTATTTTCTTGAAGATGGAGATTTATACAGTACCGCTAATTTTGCCAATGTAAAACCCGGAGAGGTTTGGAATTATTCTAACACCGGCACCGCATTAATGGGGTATATTATTGAAACCGTAACAGAACAGTCGTTTGATGATTATGTTAAGCAAACAATACTTGCTCCCCTTCAAATGAATGCGTCTACATTTAATATAGATGAAGTAAATACGAACGCAACTGCCACATGTTATTTAGAAAAAGGCATTCCATTACCCAAATATACCTTTGATTCTTACCCAGAAGGCGGTCTGTACACCAATAATGAAGACATAGGCAACTATTTATTGGAAATGAGCAATGGCTTAAGTGGTGATGCTACCACACTTTTTAATACATCTTTTTACAATATGCTTTTTAATTACCAATTAGCGGACGGTATAGTTCCTAGCAATTTTGCCGAAAACCACGGTTTGTTCTGGTATTCCCACAACAATCATTGGGCACATGGTGGAAATGACCCAGGTGTATCTACATACATAGAATTAGCTGAAGATGGCTCTTGGGGGTACTCCATGTTATCTAATATGGATGCTGTGTTTGGTTCTAACGAATCTAAATATTTACAGGTAAAAGAAAAGATAGAAGCAGGGATACAAGCCTATTTAGAAAGCAATTAATTAGTAAAAGGCTTAATAATTTCCTCATTATTAAGCCTTTTATCACAAAATGAAAAGTTATGAAAATTAGAATTTTATTCATAGTAGGGTTATTCATTTATGGATTAAACTATGGACAAAAAGCGGCACAGGTTAAAACGCAAGTAGACTCCATTTTTAATGCACAATTGCAGCAAGATTTGGTACACAACGCCTTTCTTACCGTTTATTCAGATAAATTAGAAATAGATTGGAATTATAGTAATGGAGCATTTAAATACGGCGAAAAAGTAACTAAAAACAACCCTTTTCATAGCACCAGCGTTGCCAAAACGTTTACTGCAGTCTTAATAATGCAATTGCAGGAAGATGGTAAGTTAGATTTAGATGACCCTATTGCCGAATATCTAGCGGGCGATATTATAAAAGCACTGCACGTGTATAACGGTAAAGATTATTCAAAGCAAATTCTGATAAAGGATCTGCTACAACACACTTCTGGACTACCAGATTATTTTATGGATACCCCAGAAACAGGTTCGCCTTTTATGGAGCAACTATTTACACATCCTGATAGGTTTTGGCAACCTAGAGAGCTAATAGATTTTTCAAAGTCCCAGCTACAAGCCCATTTTATACCTGGCACTGGTTACAACTATTGTGATACCGAGTATGTGTTATTAGGGATATTGATAGAAGAACTAACAGGTAAACAATATCATGAAGTTATTTCGGAAAAAATTTTTAATCCGTTAAAAATGGAACATTCCTATATGCCGTTACGGTCAAAACCGGCAAATACAACTACTGGAAAATTATCGGAATTTTATATTGATGACACTGATATAAGTTTATTTAAAAGCTTAAGTGCCGATTGGGCCGGCGGAGGATTGGCTACGACCTCAAAAGAATTACTTACGTTTTATCGCGCTTTACATAATGCTGAAATTATTTCTAAAAAAAGCTTTAAGTCAATGCAAAGTTGGACCGATGAATCTTATGGGTTGGAGTATGGATACGGACTCAGAAAATTTCAATTGAGAAAATTATATCAATATCTACCAAATTTAACGCTCATAGGTCATTCGGGTACTTCTGGTTCATTTATGTACTACTGTCCAGAATTAGACGTGTATTTAACTGGTACTTTTAACCAAACAGCCTATCAAAAAAAACATGTTGATTTTATGGTATCTGTTTTATCACAATTAAAAAATCTGTCCAAAGTAAAAAGCAAAAGAAATGGAAAAAGATGAGACCGTAATACTTGCAGGAGCTACTGGTTATTTAGGCGATTACATAGCCCAAGAACTTAACCAACGTGATATAAAGACCATAATTCTTGCAAGAAACACCAAAAAAGCGGCACATTTAGCCAATAGCCATACTAAAATTATAAAAGCAGAAGTAACCGATAGCGAAACTTTGCATGGGTATTTTGAAGGAGTAACCACAGTAATCTCAACTGTTGGCATTACACGCCAAAAAGATGGTTTAACGTATATGGATGTTGATTACCAAGCCAATAAAAACCTGCTACAAGAAGCTAAGAAAGCCGGCGTTAAAAAGTTCGTATATGTTTCTGTCCTAAACGGAAAACAACATAGAAATTTAAAAATTATTGAAGCTAAAGAGTTATTTGTAGATGAATTGATTGCTTCTGGTTTGGACTATACCATCATACGCCCAAACGGATTCTTTTCAGATATGAAAGACTTTTTAGATATGGCCAAGAAGGGAAAAGTGTATCTTTTTGGTAGCGGTAAGAAAAAAATAAATCCTATTCATGGAAAAGATTTAGCTATTGCTTGTGTAGACAGCATAAAGATATCTAACCAAGAAATTAATATTGGAGGTCCTGAAATTCTAACACATAATGAAATAGCAGAATTAGCGCTCTTAGCGTGTGGAAAACCAATTGATATTATTCACTTACCTCATTGGATAAGAACATCTATTTTAAAAATAGTACGAACATTCACCTCATCAAAAAACTACGGACCTATAGAGTTTTTCTTAACTTTAATGGCAGAAGATGCCGTTGCCCCAAGATATGGCAGTCAGCGGTTAGCAACATTTTTTCAGCATGAAATAGATGTCTTAAAACCATAAAAAACATTTGTACCAACTTTCAAAATCAATTATGAACATACCTGACAAAAACACTTTATTTCCGTTAGCAAATTATGATAGGTTATGTTTCTTAAAGAATATTATCAAAAACCCAAATATTTATGTTGGTGACTATACTTATTATGATAATTTTGAAGATGTAGCCAACTTTGAGAAAAATGTAAAATATCATTTTGATTTTATATGTGACCAACTTATAATTGGTAAGTTCTGTATGATTGCTTCAGGTGTTACTTTTATTATGAACGGAGCCAATCATTTGAGTAATTCAATTTCGGCGTATCCCTTTGCTATTTTTGGTAAAGATTGGCAACATGCCATGAACGGAAAAACGTACCCTACCAAAGGAAACACCGTAGTTGTCAATTATGTGTGGATCGGCTACAACGCCACCATTATGCCAGGAGTCACCATTGGTGATGGAACCATAATTGCCAGCAATGCAACAGTAACTAAAGATGTGCCCCCTTATACTATTGCAATATCACATAACGGTCGTTTAATCTAACCCTATTCATTCTCATTTAAACAGTAAAAACCGAGAGTTAACTCTCGGTTTTTTATATTATAATATGAAATTTTAGTCTTTTATAGCATTACTATTAAACTATATTATAATAAAAACAAGCTAAGCTAACTACTTTACTCATAGACCTCTACAATCATCTCAACCTCAACGGCCATATTTCCTGGCAATGAACCCATACCTACTGCAGCTCTTGCGTGTTTTCCACTTTCACCAAAAACCGCTACCATTAAATCTGAATATCCATTAACTACTTTAGAATGATCCGTAAAATCTGGTGAGGCATTGACCATGCCATGTACGCTTACAATCCTTTTTACTTTGTTAAGATTGCCAAGTTCTGCTTTCAAAACTGACAACTGATTAATACCAACCTCTCGAGCAGCTTGATAACCTTGATCAATAGTTAAGCTATCGCCCAGCTTCCCTATAATATTTTCACCATTAGCCTGTTTTGGACCCTTACCAGCTAAAAACAAAAGATTGCCTGTTCTTACCGCATGTACATAATTTGCTACAGGAATACCTTGATCTCTTAATATAATTCCTAAACTATCTAAAACAGCTTCAGGATTGTAATTTGTATCTACTTCGCTTGTAGGATTTTTTAAATCTTTGGTGGTTTTTTGATTTACATCGCCACAACTAAACATAAAAAAAGGCAAAAACATTAGAATAAAGTATTTCATAATTATAAATTTAAAGATGGAATTTAGACTTACAAGTTAGCTAATACTTCAGTATCAACACAATAAGGCAAAAACCATTAAATTCATATTGCATAAAAAACATGAAAAATTATATAAATACTATTTTTTGTGCATTCTGTCGCACTTAAGGTATCATTTTGCTAAAAAAGCATTGATATTATTTCATTTTCATTAGTTTAGCAAATTAACCAAAACAACAACTAAATCAATTTAAATATGGAAAGTTCTAACTCAACTTCTAAAGTAAATGCGAACAGGCTGTTTTACGCCAGTTGTTTCGCTTTAATTACCACGGCATTTTCATTTGCCATTGCAGCAGGTATTCTAGATCAACTTAAAACAGAACTAGAATTAAGTGCAAGTCAAGCCGGATTAATAACCTCTATGTGGTTTGCAGGTTTTCCAATAGCCATGGTTATTGGTGGTTTAATATATCACAAAGTAGGTGGTAAAGTAATTATGCAATTTGCTTTTTTCGCACATGCTATAGGTATTTTATTACTAATCTTTTCTGGAAGTTATACAGGTCTTTTGGTAGCCAACTTACTTATAGGTTTAGGTAATGGGTGTACTGAAGCTGCTTGTAACCCAATGATCGCAGATGCTTACAAGGGCAATAGAATGAGTACTATGCTAAACCGTTTTCACATGTGGTTTCCTGGTGGTATTGCGGTAGGTAGCTTGTTATCTGGCTTTATGACAGATTTTGGCATTATTGGTCAGAGTCAAGTATGGTTGTTATTAATACCAGCAGTTATATATGCTTATTTATTCTATGGTCAAACTTGGCCTAAAGCAAAAATTGAAGAAGCTGCCACAATTAGTGGAAACTTAAAAGGGATGCTTACTCCATTATTCTTATTTATAGCTATTTGTATGGCACTTACCGCGATATCTGAATTTGGACCTAACCAATGGGTAGGACTTATTCTTTCTAAAAGTGGTGCTGAACCAACTTTAATACTAGCATTGACCGCAGGTTTAATGGCTGTTGCAAGATTCTTTGGTGGTAGTATGGTAGCACAATTTAACCAAACCGGTGTACTTTTAGGTTCTGCCGTATTAGCCACTTTAGGTATCTATTTATTTAGTACACAAACGGGAGCAATGGCTTACGTTGCTGCTATTATTTTTGCACTTGGTGTTGCGTATTTCTGGCCAAATATGATTGGACTTGCAGCAACTAAAACTCCTAAAACAGGTGCACTAGGAATGTCTATTATTGGTGCAATTGGTATGTTCTCTACTTCAATTTTTCAACCGATTATTGGTGGATGGATCGATGCTGATAGAGCAGCGGCAGAAGCACAAGGTTTTACAGGTGATGAATTAGAACTAGTTTCTGGTCAAGAAACGTTAGGAACCATGGTTCTTTTTCCTGCCATATTAATAGTTCTTTTTACCATTCTATATTTCTGGTTAAAGAATAAAGAGAGTAATAATGAAGTTGCCGCAGCGTAACGTATTTCATTTATAAAAAAGCCCGAGCAAATATATGCTTGGGCTTTTTTATTTAAAATTGTATTGTTTATTATTCTAAAAGCAATTCTAATAATTGTATCGCTGCATCACTAATTTTAGTACCAGGACCAAATACAGCGGTAGCACCAGCTTCTTTTAGAAATTCATAATCTTGTTTTGGCACTACCCCGCCAACAATAACCATTATATCTTCGCGACCATAGCTTTTAAGCTCTTTAACTACTTCAGGTACTAGGGTTTTATGTCCGCCAGCAAGAGAAGAAATTCCTAATATATGCACGTCATTCTCTACCGCTTGTTTAGCAGTTTCTTTTGGTGTTTGAAAAAGTGGTCCTATATCTACATCGAACCCAAGATCCGCATAACCCGTAGCAACTACTTTTGCACCACGATCATGACCGTCTTGCCCCATTTTAGCAACCATAATACGAGGCCTACGACCATCTTGTTCTGCAAAACGATCTGCTAGTTCTTGTGCTTTTTTAAAACTCACATCTTCTTTGATTTCTCTTGAATACACTCCTGTAAATGAATTGATAATAGCTTTATGTCTGCCATAGGCTTCTTCTAAAGCACTACTGATTTCGCCTAACGTTGCTCTTTCCCTAGCTGCAGCTACTGCTAAAGCTAGCAAATTTTCTTCTGAATCTCTACCTGCCAATTTATTCTTGGCTGTATTGGTAAGCGCTTTTAGTTTTTCATTAACCGCTTCTGTATTTCTGAAAGCTTTTACATCATCTAATCGTTGTAATTGCTGCCTACGCACTTCTTTATTGTCGACCTCTAAAATTTGTAATTCATCCTCTTCGGTCAATTGATATTTATTAACCCCAACAATCACATCTTGTTGGCTATCTATTCTTGCTTGTTTTCTTGCCGCTGCTTCTTCTATCCTTGTTTTTGGTATTCCGGTTTCTATAGCCTTGGTCATACCACCAAGATTTTCAACCTCTTCCATTAACTCCCAAGCTTTATGTACCAGGTCGTGGGTAAGCTTTTCAACATAATAACTGCCTGCCCACGGGTCAACCGTTTTAGTGATATTGGTTTCGTGCTGCAAATACAATTGCGTCTCTCTTGCTATACGTGCAGAGAAGTCTGTTGGCAACGCAATGGCTTCATCTAGCGCATTGGTATGTAAGCTTTGCGTACCACCAAATACAGCCGCTGCAGCCTCTATTGTCGTTCTTGCTACATTGTTGAATGGATCTTGCTCTGTTAAGCTCCAACCACTGGTTTGGCAATGCGTTCTAAGCATTAATGATTTCTCGTTCTTCGGATTAAATTTCGCTACCACTTTTGCCCAAAGCATTCTTGCAGCGCGCATTTTAGCAATTTCCATAAAGTGATTCATTCCTATACCCCAGAAAAAAGAAAGCCGAGGTGCAAAATCATCAATTTGTAAGCCTGCTTTAATTCCTGTTCTAATATATTCGAGCCCGTCAGACAAGGTATATGCCAGTTCTAAATGAGCAGGAGCACCAGCTTCATGCATATGATAGCCAGAAATACTTATACTATTAAATTTAGGCATGTATTTACTGGTATACTCAAATATATCAGCCACTAGTTGCATAGAAGGTTTTGGCGGATAGATATACGTATTACGCACCATAAATTCCTTAAGAATATCATTCTGTATGGTTCCGGATAATTTATCTAGCGACACACCTTGCTCTTCTGCCGCGACAATATAAAACGCCATAATAGGAAGCACGGCACCGTTCATGGTCATAGAAACGGACATTTCATTTAATGGGATACCATCAAAAAGCACTTTCATGTCTTCCACGGTATCTATAGCAACACCAGCTTTACCAACATCACCAACTACACGTTCATGATCACTGTCATAACCTCTATGTGTAGGCAGATCAAATGCTACCGATAATCCTTTTTGACCAGCTTTTAAGTTCTTTCTATAAAAGGCATTACTTTCGGTGGCTGTGGAAAAACCTGCATATTGCCTAATTGTCCATGGTCGTTGTACATACATTGTTGCATACGGTCCACGTAGAAATGGTGGCATTCCCGCTGCAAAATTCAAATGCTCGGCATCCGAAATATCTTCCGCCGAATATCTGTTTTTAAGAGCTATTGTTTCGGCAGTTGTAAAAGTCGATGCTTCTGAGTTTTTTCTCTTAGTTTTTGAACTATTTAAATCGGTAGTATCTAAACAAATATGTTGCAAGTCTTTTCTACTCATGTGACAATCGATTTTGCTCTAATTCTTCTGCCAAACGTTTTTCTATTATTGGTGTAATCAATGTCTTTCGTGGATTTTTTTTCACAAATGGATACAATTCTAATTCTTGAGACATTTTATCATCAACATTTACGTATGCATTGGTACCAACTAAAACTGATTTTTTAGTGTTGAATCTATCTTGCTGTTTTCTAGCACTATCAGCAATTCTATTTTGAATTGTATGATTTTTTAATTGTTTAAGAAACCCTCCATCTTTTTCTATAGCTTTAAATAAAATCAAAGCTTTCTCCGCTAATTGATTCGTTAAAGTTTCAATGTAGTAACTGCCTTCCGCAGGATTTTCAACCTTATCGAAATAGCTTTCCTCTTTCAATAATATTAATTGATTTAAAGCAACACGTTCTGCAAAATCATTGTCTTTTTTATAAACAGAATTATAGTTCATATTAAAAACGGAATCAGACCCTCCTAATACTGCAGACATACATTCTGTAGTAGTTCTAAGCATATTTACGTTATAATCATATATCGTTTTATTACGTTTAGATGGTGCTGATGTAATATGACATGGAATTGAAATACCGTATGCTTCAACAAGAATTTTCCAGAGATTTCTAAGTGCTTTCAGTTTTGCTATCTCAAAAAAATAATTACCGCCAATTGCTACTTTAAACGTTATACTTTTAAGTTTATTAAGGTTCTCCTTTTCCTCTAATGTATTTAAATATTCATTGGCATGAGATATTGCGTATGCCAATTGTTGTACCATATCTGCGCCGGCATTTTCATAAAGACCAACATCTATACTTGTAATATTATCCGCATTTAATGCTAATAATTCATTATAAACCTTAAAATCTGAAGACAAAGATTCATACCAATTTCCTGTTCTTGCCAAATGGCCTATTGGGTCTACTTGAAATTTAATAGTATTAGAAAAGGGAATTGTATTAAGCACATTAGAAATAAAGCTATTAGACAAAAATTGCATATCTAAATACACTTTTATAGTATTTAAATCAATATTGTTCAAAATAATAGAAATATCTATATTCTCTGACGGAATTAAAAACCTTAACGCTTCTGCTCCTTTTCCAATACATTTCAGCGCTTTTTCATGAGCCATTATCACATTACCTGCATAAATAATCTGGCCTAATTTCCAAGAAGTAACAGTTGTGGGCTCACTAGTTATATGTTCTAAATCGTCTGCATGGTAAAAAGGTTTTACTTTTATACCTTCTGGGGAATTCCATACGACCTCTTCATTATAATCCTTTCCCTTTAAATCATATTGAATTTTTTGTTTCCACTCTTTTGCAGAAATGGCCCTAAAATTTTCGAACAAGGTTTCACCCTTCATATAAGACGGAGTTTAATTATAAAACTAGTTAGTTTGATAATCGTATTATACGCAAATCAAACACAGTCTTTCAAAGATACGATAAGTAAATTGTGTTCTACAAAGTAGATTATTCTACAGGCTCAGTGGCATTAAGGTTCCGCACGTTCTGTGTTTCAATTCTAGATAACTCTTTCAATTCACCCTTTTCAAATAAAGCTGGTAATTCATTTAAAGGTGTGCCAACAGGAGCTTCCCAGTTTATGTAATCTTGAAAACGGATACCATCAACAGTTCTAGGGTTATAAGCACTTCTAAATCGTACACCGCCCTCGTTAACACTGTAGCTATAGGCCAAGTAATTAATGTAATGTGATTTTTTATTTATCCAGTACATAAAAATATCATCGTGATCAGTGCCGCCACCTTCTTTACCAAAGGTTACACGAACCACATCATAATCCTCACCTTTAATAACGGTTTCACCAATTCCTTCTTTATGAACCGCCTTATCACTTAATTTATGTGGTAGAGTTGCGAAATATATAACCGAATTTAAAGCGTTGCTATATTTTGCGATATCCTTCTCTGATAGTTCTACCTGCTCTTCATTAACAGTTCTATTGAACTCCCCATTAAGAATATTATCTTCAATTTTATTCCCTAAACTATCTTTGAAATTAACTTGGTAAGCATAACCATTGGTATTATTGAACCTATACAATTTATCTCTAAAAACAAATTCATAATTAGCTGTATCATAAGAGGAACCACCATGCGCTATAATAGCATTTTTTACAATAGACTCCGTATTATTTTGATTAATCTCTTCTGTAGATTTCTCATTAACCATTGAATTCTTATCATTTTTCTTATGGTCTTTACAACTAACAATTGTAATAAAAACGATGCCGAAAACTATCTTAAAAAATTTGCTCATTTCTTTGAAATAAAAATTAAGGGTTGAATGATTAGAAGTTACTACAACCAAAATTAACGATTAAAAGAAAATAGTCGAATTAGTTGGTAACTACTAACGCTTCAAAGTTATATTTTAAATTAATGAGGTGGCAATTACCTATTCACAATAAATGTTAACATGAATAGCCGAACCATTATAAAATGTTTATCAAAAAAAAGAAGCCGAATAGCTATCAAGTCTTTGATGGCTTTTCGGCTTCTCTTGTAATACCTCTACTTGAGGTATAGATAACTACATTATTGATTTACGATAAAGGCATGAATTACACCCGGTAACCACGCTAATAAGGTTAAAACAATACTTATTAAAAGGGTAGTACCAACGCCATGTTTCATAAAAACAGCTAATGGTGGTAATAATATATTTAAGATTATAGTAAGTAATGACATATTTTATTTTTTTTGGTTCATTCAAAAGTACTTGAATTATGCACTTACGCTTAACTCAAATCATTTGAATGATAACCTTAAAAATAGCATTACCCTACTTTTAAAAACCTAATTCTTTCGGTCTTCAAGCAATTCTTCAATAATCGATTTTAACCTACTTAGACCTATTGGTTTAACTATGTAATCTGAAATTGCACTTATCTTTTTGGCTCTTTCAATATCTACTGGATCAAGAGAAGATGACACCATATAAATGGTAATTTTTTTACCAACCCTAGGTTTAATTTTCACGTATTCTTCCATGAATTGAAATCCGTCCATAACTGGCATGTCAATATCTAAGAAAATTACATCTGGAAATACAGAGTTTTGATCTAGGTTATCTAACATAAAGTCTATAGCCTCTTCCCCATCAGAAAAAGCCATGATTTCCATAGGTAATTTTGTCGATTCCAATGCTTTAACCATTGTAAAGCGATATATAGAATCGTCATCGACAATACAAGTTTTTAAAACGTCATTCATAAGCAAGCCTAATTAAATTTTATTATAAAGGTAGTACCTACATTAACCTCACTGGTAGCTGTAATAGTACCTCCCATTGACTCAATTTGTGTTTTTGTCAGAAATAAACCTACACCCTTTGCATCCGGATGCCTGTGAAAAACTTTATTAAGTCCAAAAAGTTTATGTCCATGTTTTTTTAAATCAATTCCAAGTCCATTATCCTTAAATATAATAATATTTCTACCATCTTTTATTTTAGCAGTTATCATTATCTCTGGAGTTCTATCCTCAGCCTTATATTTTATTGAATTTCCTATTAAATTGAGAAAAATACTTTCCAAATAAATTCTATTATAAATAATATATGAAAATTCTTTAAAGTCCCCATTAATAACCGCCCCTGATTTTAGAATTACACCGCTTAAAGTTTGGATTGTATTGTCAAGAATTTCGTTTAAATCAATTTGCTCTAGTTCTTCTTCCTTATCGCTTATTTTTGTTTTTAAAGCTTCTATTAATGTATTCAACGTAAGTGTAAGGCGATCAATTACGGTATCAAACTTTGAAAATATATCTAAACGTTCAGTTTCGTTTTCAGTTAATTTATATATCTCCATCAATGAATTTAAGTTAGCTACAGGAGCCCTTAGGTTATGGGAGGTTATATGTGTGAAATCTGCTAATTGCTTATTTTGATATGACAATTTTTGAGCAATAATTTCCAATTCTTCTTTAGCATCAATAAGCTTACGTTCTTCTTTTTTAGCTTCGGTAACATCTTGGCAAGTACCAAACATTTCGAACATTTTACCATTTATGTCCGTAATTACTTTTCCAGTTAAATGAATGGTTTTAACTATTCCGTTTCCGGTTATAATTTTATGGGTAAAACTGTAGAATTTTTTGTCATTAGCTGATTTATTAAAATATTCAGTAACCAAATCTTTATCATCTGGATGCACAAAATTGTAATATGTATCAAATTCTAGTTCTGTAACACTTTCTTCAAGTTCAAAAATCGTGTAAAGATTTTGTGACCATTCTACTTTATCTTTATCTGTATTCCATTGCCAATGCCCAATTAAACTAAGCTTCTCAGCTAAATTTAAAAGATCGTTTTTCTTTTTCAGTTCGTTTTTTACATTCTTTATTTTAGAAATATCTGTAATAACAGAAATAAAGCCACCATTAATACCTTCAACACTATTTACCGCTGTAATTGTAGTTAACGTTGGAAAAGTAGAACCATCTTTGCGTCGAAAAGTCCACTCCCTAGTGTCGTTAATATTCTCATTTCTATAATCATAATCGGGACCAACTGAGGATATATCTCCTCTAAATCTCTTTATGATATCCTTTCTAAAATCTTCAACTTCTTGTGTAAAAAGAAATTCTTGTGTTTTTTTTACACCAACAACTTCCTCTGCTTTATAACCTAAAAGTTCTTCGGCCCCTTTGTTAAAACGATTAACTAAACCAATCTCATTAGTAGAAATAACTGCTGCAGATTCTGAGTAAAAAATAGCTTCCAATTCTGCATGTGCAATATTCAATTTTTGCTCTGAAAGCCTTGATGAAGTAACATCTTGAGTTATTCCAAAAATTTTTGTGGGAATATTGTTGGTAAGCTCTACTTTTCCTATAATTTTTATCCAACGACTATTACCCTTCGCTGTCTTGAGTTTTAAATTTAAATTAACAGAACTACCTTTTTCTTTAGCTTGTTCAAGAGACTGTAGAATGCTATTACGACTTGCTTCATCTTCAAAAAATGTTAATCCCGAAGCTATTGTTGGCTCATATTCTGGTGGAACCTCATGAATTTCATACACCATACTACTCCAGGTCACTTTTTCCAGAATAAGGTCAATTTCCCAAGTACCAATACGTGCAATTTCACTAGTATCACTCAAGATCGACTTAAACCTTTTTTCTTTTAATTCATTTTCTTTACGGACTGTAATATCACCTGTATGCATTAACAAACCGCCTACCTCACCATTTTGTTTATACCACGGACGAACATCCCAATATATCCATTGCAAAGAGCCATCTTTTCGGTAAAAAGGTGCCTCATCACAAATATCAATGGCACCGTTAAGACATTCTTTATGTTTCTCTTTCCAATCATCTCCTATTTCAGGAAAAATATCATAATGAGATCTTCCTACAATACCCTCATCCTCTAATTTAAAATCTTTTATCCACCTTTTAGAAGCTGCTAGGTACACCATATTAACATCTAACATAGCTATAGCTGTAGGTGTTTGTTCTATAAATATTTGATGGTGCTTTTCTTGAAGCATTATATTAGAATGAGATTGACCCAATTTTTATGTTTTAACAAGAATATCTGTTAAAAATAGTAATAAATTACTGATATATAATGAAATGCAAAATTGATACTGTATTAAAAATCTGTACTAAATAAAATTTTGCTAATCTAAAAACAGAGCTTGCTTTTTAATATGTTTTTGTAAAATAAGACATATCAACAACTAAACGAACACCCTTTAATCACCTTCAAGCAAATGGGTTAAGAACAAATTATTAAATTCATATAAACCAAGTCTCTAATTTTCTTTTTCGCAAAAAAACAGGCATATTATTTTAAGCATCCAATTTCATGATCTTCTACTTTTTCATATCTTGTAACAATCCAACCAACCAACATGATCAACCATCGCAACAATGATTGTAAACCACATGCAATTATTACGCAGAATTTGTCATTTAGAATTTTAAAACTTAATGCAAACCTGCTTTTAATTTTACTATTGCTAGCACCACTATTTTATAGTCATGCTCAAGATTTAAGCACTATAAGTGGTCAATATGCAGCTGCACCTTTAGAAGAAGTCATTCTAGATATAGAAAAACAAACCGACTACAAATTCTATTTTTTAGACTCATGGACAAGAGGCATTACAGTTTCATCGAGCTATAAGAACGAGAGTTTAAACAGTGTTTTACAATCAATTCTTGACAATACCACTTTAAACTACTACATATTAACCTCATCTAAACGGATTATTCTCTTAGAAAATACAATCGTGTATGATGAACTACCTAAAGGTTTTTTTGGAAATGAAGAAATTGTTAGCGCAAATAGCAATTCACAGGACAGGAATAATGCTCCACCACCTACTTTTTATAACACTACCAAGCGTACAAAACGAGAATATGATGTTGCCAAAATAGGCAAAAGTGATCCTAATAATTTACAAGAGACATACCTTCTTACAGGCAGGGCAATAAATTCTAAAACCGGGGATCCAATTCAGGATTTAGCAATTCGAGTAAAAGGAACAAACCAAATTACCGTAACCGATGTCACTGGAAACTATAAACTAGAACTACCTGCAGGCTACAATATATTAAGTGTACGTGCCATGGGGATTGAATCTACTGAGCGTGAACTCATAATGTTCAATAATGGTAATTTAGATTTACTGATGGAAGAAGGGTTGCAACAATTAGATGAAGTTGTAGTTGAGGCAGACGCTTTTAAAAATGTTGAAGAAGCAATAACTGGTAGTGAACAGATAGATTCTGAAAATTCAAAAAACATTCCTTTAGTTTTAGGTGAACGAGATATTCTTCAAGTGGCTAAAGCCTTGCCAGGTATTTCATCTGCAGGTGAAGGTGCAATGGGTCTTAACGTTCGTGGCGGTAAAACAGACCAAAATTTAGTGTTATTAGATGATGCCGTCATCTACAACCCTCAGCACTTTTTTGGAATTTTTCAGGCATTAAATCCGTTTACAACAAAAGGTGTCGATATTTATAAAGGTGCAATACCCATGGAGTTTGGTGGGCGACTTTCTTCAGTTTTTGACATTAGAACAAAAAATGGAAATGAAGAAAAAGTATCAGGTGAAGGTTCTATTGGTCCTGTTACCGCAAATTTGGCGTTAGAAATTCCGTTAGAAAAAGATAAATCTTCACTTATTGTAGGTGCAAGGGGTGCTTATGCAGATTGGATTTTAAGATCTTTAGATGATGAAGCTTTAAGTAATAGTAACGCTTCTTTTTTTGACGGTATTCTAAAGTATCACAATAAAATAAATGAGAAAAATGAGGTGAAAGCCACTGCATATTACAGTAGAGATGCTTTTAGCATTACTTCAGATTCACTGTACAATTATGATAACCGTCTATTTTCCGTTCGTTGGGACCACAGAATAAACGACAAAACCAATAGCGCCTTAATTGTTGATAATAGCAATTATGGCTTTGGAATTGATTTTGACGGAGAAACCAATACAGATTTTAATTTAGACTATAGTATTAACGAGACAGAATTAAAATACAAACTTCGTACCTTATTGAATGATAAGAACACCTTAGATTATGGGGGATCTGCAAAATACTACTCCGTTAATCCTGGGAGCATTGAACCTGATGGTGACCAATCTGATGTAAACAGTCAGTTTATTGATAATGAACAAGCCATAGAAGGGGCTCTTTATGTAGGTGATGAAATTACTTTCAATGATAAACTATCGGTAAATTTAGGTGTACGTTATGCTTTTTTTGCCGCCATGGGCAAATCTACCCAACGCACGTACGAAAACGGCATGCCCAAGAATGAATCTACCGTGCAAGACACTATCTCTTATTCTAGCGGTGAAAATATTAAAACGTATGGCGGACCTGAACTTAGGCTATCAACAAGATATTTATTTACCCCAGATTTTTCGGTCAAAGCAAGCTTAAATAATTCTTATCAGTTTTTACACACTCTTTCAAATAACACAACCGTTTCACCGATAGACACATGGAAATTATCAGATTTAAATATTGAGCCACAAAAAGGCTATCAAGCTTCGCTAGGATTTTACAAAAACTTTAAAGAAAATGAGTACGAAGTAAGTGTTGAAGCGTATTACAAGAAAATGGAGAATGTGCTCGATTTTAAAACAGGAGCTAATTTATTTCTAAATGAAAATGTAGAAACTCAAGTACTACAAGGCGACGGTAAAGCTTACGGAGTAGAATTTTTATTAAAGAAAAAAAGCGGACAGTTAAATGGGTGGTTGAGTTACACCTACTCTAGGTCTTTATACCGTTTTGACAGTGAATTTAGCGAAGAGCGAATTAACAACGGAGAGTTTTTTCCTTCTAATTTTGATAAGCCACATGATGTTAGCGTTATAACCAACTATCGATTTACCAAAAGATATAGTATTTCAGCAAATTTTGTTTACCAGACTGGCAGACCGATCACTTACCCTATAGGTACATTTAGATTCAATAATTCAGATTTTGTTGCGTTTAGCGAAAGAAATGAATTTAGAATTCCAGATTTCTATAGGCTAGACTTGGGCTTGAATATTGAGGGAAATCACAAGAAAAAGAAATTGGCTCATAGTTTCGTGACCATATCGGTATATAACGTATTAGGAAGAAACAATCCGTATTCGGTATTTTTTGTAACCGATGACGGTGAGGTAAAGGCGCTACAAAGTTCTATTTTCTCTATTCCGATTCCATCTATCACTTATAATTTTAAATTTTAAAATCGATACATAAATGTTTAGAAATAGATTTTTACATAATAGTATTTTGATTTTATTAGTCTCTGCTATTTTTAGTGCTTGTGTTGAAGAAATTGAAATTGATACCTTAAACGAAAATGATTCTTCAACTTCTTTAGTAGTTGAAGCTGTTCTTACAAATGAAGCTATCATTCAAAAAGTTTATTTAAGCCGAAGTTCAAATCGTTTAGATTTAGAAACTGATACCATTTACAATCCGTATATTCCGTTAGGCACTAGACCTTTTGATTCCGTTGATTGGGAAATTGGTGCATCCGTTAAGTTACAAAGTGAAAATGGCGAAGAATATATATTCACAGAATCTGAAGATGGCATTTATCATTCCAACTCTCCGTTCGCTTTACAAATGGGCGTCAATTATACCTTAGACATCAAAAGAAATAATGGACAAGAATATATATCTGATGCTATCACTATTCAAGGAACCTCTAGAATCACAAATGTGTATGCTGAAAAAGCTGAAAATGATAGCGGAGAAGAAGGTATTGCCATTTATGTAGATAGTGAACCATTAGAAGGTAATACCGAATATTTCAAATATACTTATGCCGAAACTTATAAAATTGTAGCACCTTTATGGCAGAATTTTGAGTTTGAACTAACAAATTATGACGGCATTGATGATGTTGTCGATTATGATTTAGAGGTTGTTGAAAAAGAAAAAGAAGATCGTATTTGCTATAATACCGTTTCCTCAAATACTATTGATGTTCTCAGTACAGCTGGGGTTTCTGAGGGGAATGTTTCTAAACATAAAGTACGTTTTATTACTAAGGATAATTTCATTATCGCCCAACGCTATAGCATACTGGTACAACAACAAGTACAATCTGCAGATGCTAATTCTTTTTATAAAATCCTTCAATCTTTTTCCCAATCCGATAATGTATTTTCCCAAATACAACCAGGAGCCATCTATGCCAATGTACATCGCAAGGACGGAGCCTTTGAAAATGTGTATGGCCAAGTAGAAGCAGTGGGTGTTGCCAACCAGCGCATCTTTTTAAATTACGAAGATTTTTTTCCAGAAGAAATACCTCCTTTTGCATTCAATTGTGGTTTTGAAACTGCAAAATTATTTAACTTTCCAACGGATCGATGCCCCCAAGGATTGCTTGAAAGAATAGATAAGGCTACAGTAAGTTATTATTCTGATTACAATGAAGGCTTAGTCCCAGACGCAAGTTGCCCCGGCCCATATATCTTTGTTCCCAGAATATGCGGAGATTGCACATTATTAGGAAGTAATATAGTACCAGACTTTTGGATGGAAGAATAAAAGTATTATGAAAAAAAGACAAATACTTGCCGTTATTATATTGATGTTCACCAGTTTGAGCCATGCCCAATATGTAATAAAAGATAGATCAGATCTTTTAAATTTAAAAAAAGTACCTCAAGAAAAATCATATGTTGACCATAACGGACCATTGGTATTTTCTGGGGAATATTTAGTTTATTCTTTGCATTGCTTTAATGCTCAAACCAACAACCCTACCAATGTTAGTAAGATTGGATATGTTGCTCTAGTAAACGAATCTAAAGAATTTATATTTGAGCATAAAGTAAAATTAGAAAAGGGACATGGCTATGGCGATTTTTTTGTTTCAACAGAAATCCCTTCAGGCAGGTATAAATTATTAGGATATACCCAGTGGATGAAAAATTCAGGATTATCTCAAGTATTTAAAGATGACATCGTAATCATTAATCCGTATTTAGCAGACCAATCCACATTGTTAGACATATCTCGTGGAGATGTCTTGCCCAATACTGTGAAATCAACTATAATTTCAGATTCGTCAACACTAACCATTCGCACAAATAAATCTACTTATCTCCCAAGGGAAATAGTAAATCTCAATATCAAAAATTTCAAAGGGGGGTTAGGTCATGGTTCTTATACCATAAAAGTGAAAAGAAAAGAAGAAATAGCCATAGCATCGGCTATAAACTCCATCACATATGGTAACGCATACTTCAATGCCGATAAAGAAATAAAACAAACCATTGGAGACAGTATTTTTTTACCGGAACAAAGAGGAGAACTGATATACGGAACGGTAAAAAATACTGAAACAGGATTACCGACAGAAAACCTTCCTGTAGTTATTTCTATACCTGGAAAAGAATCGTTACTTAAATTCTCAGAAACGGACCAAAACGGAAATTTCTATTCTTACATACGTAAAGACCGTAAAAATCCTTTTGCCGTAATACAAGTTGAAAACCAAGATGGAACATATATAATAGAAAAAGGTGAGCCAGAAAATATAGACCTAAGCGATTTAAAATTTTCAGATTTTAATCTATCGAGAAATCAAGAAGAATATATTAAAAATAGAAGTGTTTTAAATCAAATTGAAAATCAATTTTTTGGTTCAAAACCAGATTCGATATTAGAGAGTAATCCTATAGATATCTTTAATGGAGGCATACCAGAAGTAATTATTTTAGATGATTATACTCGATTTCCTACGCTGGAAGAGTCGTTGGTAGAAGTGGTCAAATTTGCAGGGTTTAGAAAAGGAAATACTAATGATGCATATATTAGAATTGGGCAAGATTTTAAATCATATGACGAAGAGTATAACGACTTTCCTGCAATTGTTCTAATTGATGGAGTGTACATTCCCAATCACGAGCAAATAAGAACATATGACGCACGTAAGATTGAAAAAATAAGTTTGACAAGGGATCAATTTCGTTTAGGTTCAAAAGAGTATCAAGGTATTATTTCAATAGAAACCTTTAAAGGTAATTTTCTAGATAGTTATACTTCAAAAAACAGTTTAGTGGTACCTTTCAAACAACCTATATCTAAAAAAAACTACTTCGTTCAAACATACCAATTAGGTGATACAACTTTTGACCGAGTACCAGATTACAGAAGGTTGTTATACTGGAATCCACAATTTAATATTGCCAATAGTACTTATGATTTTGAATTTTACACCTCTGATCTAGAAGGTACCTATGAAATAATTTTAAACGGCTTTACTACATACGGAAAACCTTTAAGTATAATTAAGGAAATTGAAGTATTAAAAGGAGACTAAAGAATCTTTGAGATTAACATTTATAGACCTACTCTATAAGAATAAACTCAGAACGCCTGTTTAATTGATGGTCTCTGTCCGAACAAATGACACCGTTTACACATTTATTAATCAATTCGGTCTCCCCATATCCTTTTCCGGTAATTCTACTACTGTCTATACCCTCAGAAATAATATAGGCAACTGTTCTCTTAGCTCTTCGGTCAGAAAGCCATAAGTTATAGTCATCCTCTTCGCGACTATCTGTGTGCGCCCCTATTTCCACTTTTACCTCTGGTCTTTTCTTCATATACGCCACTACTTTATCTAGATTCTCAAAAGCATTATTACGTAAGTAAGAACTATTCAAATCAAAATATATAGGTGCTAGTTTCAGAACTTTTACTAAATCTGCACCAATAACCGCAACCTTACTGCTCTCTTCAAGAATTACACGTGCGTTCTTAACTTTTTTTTCATCAGGTGTAGTAATCATAAAAAGCGACCCTTCTTCATACCCTTCTAAATTAGCGACAATGGAGTACTGACTTTCTTGACACGGTATTTCTATAGTATAATTACCTTGCGCATCTGTTTGTGCTTCACCGATATTTCCTCTTGATATTTTTTTCGCATTAATAGTTGCAAATGGCAATGGTTTTTCAGAATCCTTATCAACAGCATTCCCAGAAATACTTACTATACAGTCAATAGTTTTTAAAGCATAAATATCATCGCCACCAATACCACCTGTTCGGTTAGAAGCAAAGAAACCCGAACTGGTTTCATCATCGAATATTAATGAAAAATCGTCATTAGGACTGTTGATTGGGTTTCCTAAATTCTTAACCTTTCCTTGGTTTTTCAAATCGATGGAAAAAATATCTAAACCTCCTAAACCCGGATGACCGTCTGATGCAAAATACAGAACTTCAGAATCGGAAATAAAAGGAAAGGTTTCCTTACTCTCCGTATTAATCTTAGAACCTAAATTTTGAGGAATACCATAGCTACCAACATTATATACCTCTACCATAAAAATATCTGAAGCCCCTAATGTTCCTGGCATTGTAGTTTTATACAGATTTAAATAAGGTGTAGAACTTCTAGAGGTAGTTTCTAAGTCTCTACCCGTATAAAACACTAAGAACTTATTATTAAATGACGGAGCAAAATCTGACTCTTCATAGGTAGATTCATTACCCATATACGCATAATGTTCAAAATTATCCGCTAACTTGTTTTTGTTCACCATCTGCGCATACTGATTACATATGTATTTTATAGGTAATGCTAGGGCACCAGCCCATTAATAAAACGTTGTCAATAGTAGAATATGAAATGTAAACGCAGAAATACCTAAGGATAGATTTCTTTCAAAACGATGTTTTAAAAGCCAAAAAAGTTTGTAGTTCATGGATTATAATTTCTGATATATCAAGTTACAGAATCGCAAATATTCTAAAACAATAAAAAATCATTTAAGTAAACTAGCGAAATTGTAAGTAGCGTTTACAAGGTTTTCATGACTATTATTCATAGCTTCTTGTAACGTAGAAATACCTCTCACAATTGAAGAAACATATGTGAGACCAAATTTATTTTGCTGATTTACACTTATACTCACGGAACCACATAATGCTGCCACGGGTATATTTTTTATTTTGGCTGAAGTTATTACACCATCTATAGTTTTACCGGACAGCGTTTGTTCATCTAGCTGACCTTCACCCGTAATAATCCAATCTGCACCATCTATTGTGGTATCAAAATCTGCCAATTCTTTTATAAGATTAATCCCAGAAATTAGTTCCCCATCAAGAAAAGTAAGTGCACCACCTCCTACGCCACCAGCTGCGCCGGCACCATTTATTTTTTGTAAATCTATATTATAGTTGCTTTTAATAACTTCAGCTAAATTATGCAGACCATTATTCAATACTATAATTTCATTTTCAGAAGCTCCTTTTTGTGCTGCATAAATATAGGCAGCTCCATTTAATCCGTAGAAGTGATTAGTAACATCGCAAGCGACTTTTATTTTTACTTCTTTTAGTCTTACGTGTTTGTTTGAATCATCTATCGATTTTACTTTAGAAAGATTTTGACCAATAGGTACCAATTCTTTACCATGCTCATCTAAGAATTGATAGCCCAATGCATTTGCCATACCCATACCACCATCATTGGTAGCACTGCCGCCTATACCAAGAATAATTTCTTTAGCACCCTTATCAAGTGCATCATAAATTAATTCCCCAGTACCAGATGTTGTAGTTATCATACAATTACGTTCATCATCGCCCAATAATTTTAAGCCAGATGCTTCTGCCATTTCTATATATGCGATTTTAGTCTCTTCTGAATACAAATAAGAAGCATTAATGGGTCTAAAAAGCGGATCGCTTACGGTTATGGTAATCTTCTCTCCATTAATATAGTATTTGGCAACTTCAATAGTCCCGTCACCACCATCTGCCAAAGGTTTATTGATAATTTCAGCATCCTTAAAAACCATTTGAAGTCCTTCTGCTACCGCATCGCAAAACTCGAATCCGGTTAAGGATCCTTTAAACTTATCTGGTGCAATTACAAATTTCATAGCTATCGTATTAATTCAACATATTTGGTAGAGAGATACTGAACAGAACAATAGCCACAAAATAAGCGAGTAAAATGGCAACCTCTTTTTTACCAGAATAGTACGTTACTTCTAAACCTTCGTTAACCTGTCTTTTAACAGTGTAACTAACTGCTAAAGCAACCACTACAGTTACTAAGCAACCAAGAGCATTCCACCAGAACCAAAATATTTGAGGTACGTAAAGCCATAGATAAACATTAAACAACACCCCTACTACGATACCAATATTTGCACCAAGTGCATGTGTTCTCTTGGTAAGAATCGCTAAAATGAAAGCTGCTAAAATGGGACCGTAGAAGACAGAACTTATTTTATTGATTACCTCTATTACCGTACCTTCTATATTACCTGCAAAAAATGCAAAGAACAAACATACCAGACCCCAAAAAATGGACAATAATTTTGAATACGTCATGTATTTTTTATCGGGCATATTAGGATTGAATCTTTTGACAAAATCTTCCATAGTTACCGCAGATAATGAATTTACCGTTGAACTTAAAGTTGACATTGCTGCTGACATAATAGCCACAATTAAAATTCCAATAACACCATTAGGTAAATATTTGATAATGAAAACAGGCACCATTAAATCGGCTTTTTTTCCTTGTAGAGAACCAATATTAGCTTGATAAACAGTTTCCATCTGTTCTTGAAAACTTACATCTTGTAATAACAATGTACCTAATACAAGCCCCATAATACAGTAAGTCAATGTAAAAGGAAAACGCAGAAGTCCGTTCGCCATCATCAACTTTTTCAGGTTAGACATGCTACTAGAAGACAACAATCGTTGCGACTGAGTTTGATCTGTACCGTAATAAGAAGCGTAAAGAAAAAAGCCACCAATGACCATGGGCCAAAACCCAAATTCATCATTTCCATCGGCATTATTGAAACCCCATTTATTAAAATCTACAGCAGTAATTCTATCGGTATCTACATGAGTAAGAAAATTATCTACTCCGCCAAGCTCGCTAAATCCGAAATAAAGACAGATAATAATACCAATAAAAAGAATACTCATTTGAATAACATCGCCCCAAATAACTGCCTTCATTCCTCCTTGAAAAGAGTAGACCATGGTAATAAGACCTATTATCAAAATAGATATCCAAAATTCTAATCCAATAGTAGCTTGTAAAATCAATGCCATAGTATACACCATAACTCCGGTAGCTACCGATCTACTTATTTGAAAAACAAAACTTATCAATAAACGAGAAGAAGCATCAAATCGTGTTTCTAAATATTCATAAACACTAACTATACCTGATTTATATAACGTTGGCAATACTGCAATTAACAAAAAGGCCATAGCCAAGGGGACACCTAATTCATAGGTAAGCCATTGCATACCACCACCTTCTTTGAGACCTACAAATGCAGGAGCTGAAATAAAGCTGATTGCAGACAGTTGGGTTGCCATTGCAGATAAACTTAAGGGCAACCAAGATGTTTTACGGCCTCCTAAAAAATAATCTCCTCCAGTATTATTGTCTTTGAACATAAAACCCAGTCCTAAAAAACCCACTAGGTAAACAACGATAATGATATAGTCTATATAATTCATAATCTAGCTTTTATTCTTTTTGATCAATAAACCAACTCCTAAGATCCCAAGAATATAAAATGCAATTATAATGTAGTCAATGTAATTCATAATTTAACTTTTTAGAGGTATACGAAAGCTTTAATCCGTATTTACCATATCAATAAATAAAGCAGCACTCCATGAAAAATTATTACCGCCGTAGCCAGTAGGGTTTTCATCTCCAGTATCCTTTCTACAATCAAAATATTCGTAAAAACCATATTTTTCGATAAGCTCAATGCTATCTTGCTTCATACGTGCAGCAACATCAGTAAAACCATAATTTTTAAGTCCTAAAAAGAGCATCCAATTCATGTTTATCCATACGGGACCTCTCCAATATTTTCTGGGATTAAAGCGGTCATTAGTAGGATCAAATGAAGCACATAGATATTTATCCTCTCCGCCAAACTTATCCATCATAGTGTTCACTAAAACGTCAGCCCTCTCTGGACTTGGTATGTTTGCGAAAAGTGGAGAAAAAGATGATGACGTGATATGACGAATTGGGTTTTCATTTCTTAAATCGTAATGAACATAAGCACCCAAGTCGGCATCAAATAACTTATCATTAAAACTTTTAATACTTTTAGATTGCCATTTTATAATATTCTTTATCCTTTCTTCATTACCACCTATCTGTATATACAGATCTATTAATGCCTGGTTAGATTTGATCAACATGGCATTGAACAATGGATCTTGAACTAAAAACGGAGAAAGCTCAGCTATTTTAGCATCGTTATAATTGTTTTGCTTAGCAATATCTATAATATGTAAATAATGATCGTACTCCCTCTTAGAAGGTCTTTGAGAAGCATCTACATGGGTGGTGTCCTTTCGGACAAAATCGTATTCTGGCGGATTCATGGTTTTCCATATATCATCCCAAACCGGAGAATTATCAGTACCAGATTCCCAGTTATGGTAGATGTACACTAAACCTTCATCTTGTGGATCTCTATTTTTATAGAAATATTCATGATTTGCATACACCTTATCAATTTCTTCTTTGATAAAATTCAGCATGTCTTTTTTATCGTCGGCAATACGATACATTTCCTGCAAAACAAAACCTGTTACCGGTGGTTGCGTCATACCCGTAGATCTATATCTTTTAGAAGATAATGGGTGTAATTCTGAATGATGAAAATCTGCTCCAGGAAAATAAGAATCGTTTTCTGTATGAAAAACAATATGTGGTATAAAGCCATTTTTCCATTGGGCATCTAACAAAGTCCTCATTTCTGTTTTTGCTTTTTCCACATCATAATGGGCAAAACCAATGGCTATAAAGCCAGAATCCCATTTCCATTGAAAAGGATATAAACCTGCGCTTGGTATGGTAAAACCTCCATCTTGAAAATTTGCATCTAATACTGCAATAGCTTTCTTATATAAATCTTCCTTCATATTTTACTGGTAAAAAAACACATTGACAATTCTCCAATTGCCAATGTGCAATCAATTAAACTTAAACTAACAAACTTTTTTAAAAATTGAAAGTTGCCGTTAAAAACAATCTTCTAGGTAAAATGGGTCGTCCAACAAAAAATTCAGATTCTGTTTGACCTGCTGAACCTGCTCTTGGGTTACCTTCTGTAATACCGTCGCTATCAAAAAGGTTGAAAACCGATACCCCTAAACGAACCGATTGGTTGTTATCCTCTTTAGAAAATGTATAACCGGCACCTAACCTACCAATTGTAATGGCATCTAATTCTATATTATTCGTATCATCTGTAAACTTTGCTCCCGTATAGTTGAATCCGAAATTGGCATCAAATGCTGCATTATCATAATACAGACCTAAACCACCCAATAAATTAGGTTGTCTTGCCAACTCATTACCAACATTAGCCTCTGTAGAAGTACCGTTAACTAAATCGAAATCGGTATTTTTTGTAATCTCATGGTCTTGATAAGTTACATTACCACGAAGATTTAAATACTGTGCAAGGTTGTAATCCCAAGTAGCCTCTATACCTATTGTTCTTGTGTTTTGCTCCGCTCTTGTCTCATCTATTAATTGACCTGCAACAATTGCCTGACGAATAGAAATACGATCTTTAAGACCTACGTAGTAACCAGCTACCGAACCAGAGAATTTTTGATTTCCAAACTTGGCACCAGCTTCAAACTGTATAATATTTTCTGCATCATAAGGACTTTCAGAAATACCGGCTACAGGAGCAAAACCTCTTAATTGCGGAAAGAAATATCCTTTAGAGAAGTTAGCATAAAGGTTGGTTGTTTCAGTTAGCTCATATAAACCAGCTAAAGACAATGCCCATGCATTTGCATTAACTTCCGTTCTTAAGAAAGTACCATCTGCAGTTTGTACATCGCTTAATTCTGTAGTAATATCTGGTGTAGTATAAACTGTTTCGCTCATTATACCACCACGACTATTTATACCACCTGTATGCTCCCATCTGAAACCAACATCAAAACGCCATCTGTCCAAAATCATCTCGTCTGTAACATATAATGCTACTCTATTTTGAGATAGAAAGTTATTAGCTGTTTGACCAATACGATTATAAAGTCCGCCTTGCGAATACACCACATTATTACCACTAGCATCGGTATAATTTAAGTTTACCAATTGAGGGTTATTGTTGAATTCTGTCAATACTCTATACTGATAGTTAACATCTTCAGCCTCTGTACGAGCAATGTAAGAACCTACAGTTATGTTATGGTTACCACCATTTGCAGTTTCTATAGATTTTGTCAAATTGATTTCACCAGAGTAATCTGTCATCGGACGTAAACGATCCACATGTAAATTATCAATCACTAGATCGTTACCGTTAATTTGAGAACCCGAACCACTTTGGTAAGCTCCAGTATACCCTAAATTACCAGTAGCAATACTTTCCACATAATTATCAAGTGTGATAGGGTTTCCGTTAACACCATTACCACCTACATAAAGAGCGAAATTATGCTTGTAATTAGCATACTTAATTTTAGAAGTCAACTTAAGATCGTCTTCGAATCTGTAATTGAAATCACCCATTAAATAACCACCTGTAGTTGCAACACCATCCGCTATTGGACTGTTATATGTTCCACCAGGCGTATTAAATGAAGTATTCGCTAAAGCACCAGTCAAAAGTTGCTCTACAGGGTTTCCATCATTACCATTTATACGTTCTCTACTACCACCACTTAATGGAATTGGAAGATAAAATTGTGCCTTATCATCAATAAACTGTCCGCTTAAAGTAAAAGAACCATTATCAAATTTCTTTTTAATATTACCTCTAAACTGAACCCCTTTAGTTGGAAGACCAACATCTATAGGACCTCTATCATGACGAACAAAACCTGTAAATGCATAGTACGTGTTAGAATCTTCGCCACCTAATTGACCACCAGAATAAAAATCCGTTTTAATTCTACCTTGGTTAGCCACTTCTATATTGATAATATTACCCGGGTTTGTATCACCTGTTTTACTAGTGTAGTTGATAATACCGGCAACAGAACCTGCACCATATAATACAGCTGCACCACCACGCACAAATTCAACACCTTTAAATCCAATATCGGGCCTTGCGTAGACATCATGCGCAGAAGAATTTAGTCCAAAAGAACTAATCAAAGGCATACCATCATATTGTAAAGGATTGAAAACATACTGACCACCAGAAGGCAAACCTCTAACAAATATGTTACTTGCCGTTTCACCTCCACCACCTTCAGCGGTAATACCCGGCACACTTCTAAGAATATCTGCCTGACTGTTAGCGGATAGCTTAGTAATTTCTTTCATCTTCACAGAGCTAATAGATAAAGGAGCCTGCTTCTGAGAACGAAAAGTACTGGATGCGGTTAAAACTACCTCATCTAATAACTGACCACCTTCTTGAAGTACAATGTTTACAGTTTGTGAAGTGCCGTCTAAAGTTAACGGCTTATCTACCGATGTAAACCCTATATAAGATATACGCAATACTTGAGCACCAGTTAAGTCTGTAGAAAAAGTAAAATTACCATCAAAATCTGATGTTGTACCCGATGTACTACCTGCAATTAAAATATTAGCACCGGGAATTGGTGCTCCTGAACTGTCTGTTATAGTTCCTGAAATATCGGTCTGTGCAAAGGAGCTTGCACTTAAAAGAAGTCCGATTACCGCAAAAATAATTTTCTTCATAATGTTTGAGTTTTTTTTAAGTTGAGTCGATTAATATTGTCAAATCGTTGATTATGAAGCTAAATTATACGAATATGATATTCTGTTAACCAAAAATTAACGAGATACCTATGCAAACGATTGCGAAAACGTTTGCAATTTATTTTGTAGTATTGTATTTCAGAGGAAAACATCATAATTAACTGATTTACAATTATGAGCAAAAAGAGAAATACCACTTTAAAGGAACTTTCAAAAGAGCTAAATCTTTCTATTTCAACAGTTTCTAGGGCATTAAATGACCACCCAGATATAAGCCAAGACACAAAGGATAGAGTGAAAAAGTTGGCAAAGCAAATGAATTATGTTCCTAACTTATTTGCAAGAGGGTTCCGTTCTCGCGAAACACATATATTAGGAGTTATAGTACCCAACATCTCCCATCTATTCACATCCACTATTTTAAAAGGGGTTATAGAAGAAGCAGAACTACGCGGTTACAGGGTTATTATATCAGAATCTAACAATGATGAAATAAAACAGGTAGAAATGTTGAATACGATGACCCAATTTGGAGTTGATGGTATTTTAATGTCTTTGGCTCGTAAAACAACTAAATTAGAAGAGGTACTAAAAGTTTTTAATAGGATTCCATTAGTATTGTTTGATAAAGTATCTAGTAAAATTCCATGTACACAAATAGTTATCAATGAAGAAGAAGCTGCATTTAATGCGGTTGAACATTTAATTGAATTAGGAAAAGAACGAATTGCCATTATTAAAGAAACAGAAAACTCATATAATTCTGAAAAGAGATATGCCGGTTACTTACGTGCATTAAACCAATACAATATTCCTGTACGGGACAAGCTAATTTTAAGTACCGAAGATATTTCATTAGCCAATGGTAGACGATTGACGAATATTCTATTAAGCATGAAAAAACGCCCGGATGCTATTTTTGCAATTACCGACAATGCCGCAATTGGTGCCATTAAAGCGCTACATAAATTTAAGGTCAAAATACCTGAAGAAATTGCTGTGGTAGGGTTCAGTAACTCTATTAACTCAACCATAATTAGTCCCTCATTAACTACGGTAGACCAGCCAGGAGATAAAATTGGGCGTACAGCCGTACGATTCTTAATAGAGGAGATTGAAGCCCCTAGTAATGATGTAATGACTAAAACGGTAGAAATTAAGACTAGCCTTATAGTAAGGGATTCTTCATTACGAGTTTAAAATGCCACCATACTACTATAATGGAATATTGCCATGTTTTTTTTTAGGTAAAACCGCTACTTTGTTTTCGAGCAAAGTGTACGCTTTTATGAGTTTTCTCCTAGTATCTTTCGGCAGAATAACCTCATCTATAAATCCTCTTTGCGCAGCACTATACGGATTAGCAAATAACTTTGCATACTCCGCCTCTTTTTCGGCGAGTTTTGCTTCTGGATCATCAGCAGCACTTATTTCCTTTCTAAATATAATTTCACTTGCCCCTTTTGCGCCCATAACCGCAATTTCTGCACCTGGCCACGCATAATTTAAATCGGCTCCAATATGTTTGGAGTTCATAACATCATACGCACCACCGTATGCTTTTCGCGTAATAACAGTTACTTTAGGTACTGTTGCTTCACTTAACGCATACAACAATTTAGCACCGTTTGTAATAATACCGTTCCATTCTTGATCTGTACCCGGTAAAAATCCTGGAACATCTACCAATACTAAAAGCGGAATATTGAAACAATCGCAAAAACGAGTAAAACGTGCTGCTTTTTTAGAACTATCGACATCAAGCACACCAGCCAAACTAATAGGCTGATTGGCAACAACACCAATGCTTTTACCTCCAAGTCTTGCAAAACCTACCACAATATTATCAGCATAGGCTTCGTGTATTTCAAAGAATGAATCTTGATCAATAATCCCGTTGATGACGTTACGCATATCGTATGGTTGATTTGCATTCTCAGGTATAATTTCTTCTAATACTTCACGAACCTCATTACCAAGTACAAATGGAATATCAGCTAGTTTATCCTCACAGTTCTGAGGCATGTAACTAATTATCTGCTTAATTTGGTTGATACACTGAATATCGTTAGCAGCCGTTAAATGTGTTACCCCAGATTTAGTAGCATGGATCAACGCGCCACCAAGTTCTTCTGAAGTCACCTCTTCATTTGTAACCGTTTTAACCACATTTGGTCCAGTTACAAACATATAACTGGAGTTCTCTACCATCAAAGTAAAATCGGTCATTGCAGGTGAATATACAGCACCACCGGCACATGGACCCATTATGGCAGAAATTTGTGGAATTACTCCTGATGCCATTACGTTCTTATGAAAAATATCAGCATAACCACCTAAAGAACGAACTCCTTCTTGAATACGTGCACCACCACTATCGTTTAAACCAATCATAGGCACACCAATCTTCATGGCCATATCCATAATCTTACAGATTTTCTCGGCATGGGTTTCAGATAACGCACCACCGAAAACAGTAAAATCCTGTGCAAAAACACAAACTTGTCTTCCATTGATGGTTCCATATCCCGTTACTACTCCGTCACCATAAAAGACTTGTTTTTCCATACCAAAATCTTTAGTACGGTGGGTTGCTAAAGCACCCATTTCTTCAAATGACCCTTCATCTAACAAAAAATGAATACGTTCATATGCAGTTAACTTTCCTTTGGCATGCTGTTTGTCAATACGTTCTTGACCACCACCCATTTTACCCAACGCCAGTTTCTCTGCTAATATCTCTTTATTATTTTTCATTGTAATCGTTCAAATCCTTATTGCAATTTTACATCCTACTCTTCTGCCAATTAGAAGCAACCTTAGTCGGCATTTTTAATGTCTTATCATTTTCTAAATACAATTTCAATGCTACTAAGGCCGCTATTCTTCTTTCTTCCGCATACTGTTTTTCTAAAAGCTCTGGAGAATAATAGTTTTTAACGAAATGAGTATCAAAATTCCCAGAAGTAAAGGCTTCATGTTCACAAACAAACTTTCCAAAAGACAAGGTTGTGGCAACACCCTCTACCTTGTAATTATTAATTGCTGTTATCATTAACTGTATAGCTTCTTCCCTAGTTTTACCATAGGTAATCAACTTAGAAAGCATTGGGTCATAGTAAATAGGAACCTCCATACCTTCTTCAAAACCATCATCAACGCGAATACCATCACCAACGGGAGTTTTATAGGTTGATAGCGTACCAATGCTCGGTATAAAATCAGCTAATGGGTCTTCTGCATATACACGTACCTCAAGTGCATGACCTTTAATTTTCAAATCCTTTTGTGTAAATGCCAATTTTTCGCCACGTGCTACTTTAATTTGCTGCTCAACTAAATCAATACCTGATATTAACTCAGATACAGGATGTTCAACCTGAAGCCTAGTATTCATTTCCAAAAAGTAAAAATTCTTCTGTTCATCCAACAAAAACTCAACCGTACCTGCACCAACATAATCGCAAGCTCTAGCTACTTTAATTGCAGCTTCTCCCATGGCATTTCTAATTTCTGGAGTCAAAACTGCCGATGGGGCTTCTTCCACTACTTTTTGATGCCTTCTTTGAACACTACACTCACGTTCAAATAAATGAACAATATTACCATACGTATCTGCCAAGACCTGAATTTCTATATGTCTAGGCGAGCCCACGTACTTTTCGATAAATACGGAACCATCGCCAAAAGCAGCTTGTGCCTCACTGATAGCCCGTTGCATTTGCTCCGGTAAATCCTTCAAATTTTCAACTACGCGCATTCCCTTACCACCGCCACCTGCAGATGCTTTTATTAGGATAGGAAAACCGATTTGCTTTGCTACCTTTTCAGCCAAGGCAACATCTGTTATGGCTTCTTCAATACCAGGCACCATTGGAATATCATAATCACGAACCGCTTCTTTTGCTGCCAGTTTATTTCCCATTACCTTAATGGCATGAGGCTTTGGTCCAATAAAAGTGATACCGTTGTCCTCTACCATTTGTGCGAAAGCCACATTTTCACTTAAGAATCCGTAGCCTGGGTGAATACCATCTGCGCCTGTACCCTTAGCTGCATTAATTACTTTTTCCATCACTAGATAAGATTCTGATGAAGGAGCAGGACCAAGTAAAACTGCCTCATCTGCAAACTTTACATGTGGCGAATGACGGTCAACTTCAGAATATACAGCAACGGTTTTTATACCCATTTTTTGGGCAGTCTTCATTATCCGTAATGCTATTTCACCTCTGTTGGCTATTAGTACTTTTTTCATTAGAACTTAATTTTCTTTTTCAACCATGGCGGTTATAGTATTGTTCTTATTCCATTTCAATAATCAACTGTCCTTTCTCTACTGCATCGTCTTTTTTAACTTCAATTGATTTTATTTTGCCTTCGCCCTGAGCAAGAATAACATTCTCCATCTTCATAGCTGAGAGTACTAGTAAAGGAGTTCCCTCTATAACCTTTTGCCCCACCTCTACCAAAACATCAACAATTAAACCGGGCATGGGTGCTTTCACTTCATTTAGTTTTTGAGTGGTTACTGCCAGCAATCCCATCTTTTTAATTTGTTGATCGTACTTATCTTCAAGTTTAACATCATAAATATTTCCGTTAATTGAAAGTGAGATGGTCTTATTCAAAAAATTGGAATGAATTATTTCTACGTCAAAAGCGCTATTCTTATCTAAAACATGAAACGTATTCTCATTGACCATTATACTATCTAAAGAATCTACGTTACTAGTGCTACATTGTAATTCTTCTTTATTTACGGTAATCAGGTAATTTGACATATTTGGATCTTATAAATACAATAGTTAAGTAAATCAAATATATCGAAAAAGATTGGGGATAGATTAAGGCTAATTATAATGAACCTTTCTGTTTATCATTTGAATAAAATGGATTACTAGAATTTAAATTGATAAACCTAATACAAAACACAATTATTAATATAACAGCGAGAAATTAATTATATAAGAAAGAGTAGACGTATAAAACAAAACAGCGCTAACCACCAGCAGTATTGACCAAAAACAAAAAATCCAACCTAAATAAATAGATTGGATTTCGCTTTTTGCTCCCCCTCTTGGGCTCGAACCAAGGACCCTCTGATTAACAGTCAGATGCTCTAACCAACTGAGCTAAGGAGGAAAATAACCCGTTTTAGTTTCCTAAAGCGGGTGCAAATATAGTGGTTTTTTGAAAGTCGCCAAATAAATAAATTATTTTTTTTATTTAAATATCAATTTGTAAACATCATTACCGTTTGCGAACAGCAATAGAGCTATTAAAATAAAGAATCCTGTGATCTGTGCATACTCCAAAAACTTATCGCTTGGTTTTCTACCGGTAACCATTTCATAGAGCAAGAACATGACGTGTCCGCCATCTAAAGCAGGGATCGGCAATATGTTCATAAATGCTAGAATAATGGATATAAAAGCAGTTGTTGCCCAAAACTGTGGCCAGTTCCAAGTATCTGGGAACATACCACCTATGGCAGCAAAACCACCAACCTCTTTATAAGCACCAGTATCAGGATTGAAGATTTTCTTCATCCCTTTTATATAATCCGTAAGGGTCTTAACTCCTTTGTTCCATCCTGCAGGGATGGATTCTATGAACGTATAGTCTGTTGTATTTATTTTTAAATATCCTTGTTCTTCTGCATCCATTGTAGTCAAGCCAATCATCAATCCTAGTTTTCCATCTTCAGAAACTTTTGCTTGTAAAGGCACATTTGCTCCATTACGTTTTACTACTACATCAACTGTAGTTCCTTTATTAGCTTCTAGAATAGGAAAAACTTGATCTTGATATATAACATTTGTACCCGCAATAGTTGTTAAGATATCACCAACCTCAAAACCTACACTTACATTTTGTGATTCCTCAGGAACTTGACTAATTATCCATGGTAATCTTGGTTTAATAAATCTAGCATTCTCCCTATTATCGGATATAGTTTCTATAAAATCTACTGGAATATCTTTTTCAATAGTATTACCATTACGCTCCAAGGTTATTTTTTCTCCGTAAACAACTTCAGGCATAATATTATTTAATGCCTTAATCTTCTTACCATCAACAGCTATAACCTTATCTCCTGTTTCTATTCCAAGTGCATTTCCTAACGTTGTGTCAGTTATCCAAACACCATCTTTTAAACTATCGTTTGCAATATATTGCTCTCCATAAGCATATGCTAAACCAATAAAAATAATTACCGCTAGCACAAAATTTACAGTAACACCACCTAACATGATAATTAAACGTTGCCAAGCCGGTTTGCTTCTAAACTCCCATTCCTTAGGTTCTTCTGCCATGGCTTCTTTATCCATGCTTTCATCTATCATTCCAGATATTTTCACATATCCGCCTAATGGCAACCAACCAATTCCGTATTCAGTTTCCCCTATTTTCTTTTTGAAAAGTGAAAACTTCACATCAAAGAATAAGTAGAATTTCTCTACTCTAGTTTTAAAATATTTTGCTGGTATAAAATGACCTAACTCGTGTAGTACAATAAGTATAGATAGGCTTAAAAAAAATTGTATTGTCTTTATAATAATAGGGCTCATTCTTTTTTCCTGAAAATTAAAATCGGACAAAAGTACATTTTTACAACCGCTAAAAAAAAGAAACACACTGAGGTAGTGGTATTTTATGAATAATTTATAACCTGAAACTACCTATTTGCTTGAAAAATAAAGCACCCTAGCGTACCTTTGTAAAAAATTTGTATGCGTTCTTTTTTTGCTAAATTCAAGTTATTCGGTCTGGTGCTACTGCCAATTTCTGCAGTAATAATGTACCTATTCTATAATGCATTAAAACCTGTAAAACTGCTACCGGTGTATTCACCCGCCATGGTAAATGCAGAATTGGTTTCTGAAGAGATTCAGCATGTTAGAAAATACCACACAATTGGCGACTTCTCGCTGACCAACCAGAACGGAGAAACTATTACACAAGAAAATTACAAGGATAAAATTTACGTTGCCGATTTCTTTTTCACCACTTGCCCCACTATTTGCCCTATAATGACAAAAAATATGGCGGAGTTACAAAAAGCATTGGGCAGCGATAGCGAGGTAATGTTATTATCACATTCAGTAACCCCCGAAATTGATTCTGTAGCACAATTGAAAAAATATGCTCTAGAAAAAGGAGTGGATGATGCTACATGGAATTTAGTGACAGGTGATAAAAAACAAATCTATGATCTTGCCCGTAAGTCTTACTTAGCCGTAAAAACTGATGGTGATGGCGGACCGTTTGATATGATACATACCGAAAACTTCATTTTAGTCGATAAGAAGAAAAGAATTAGAGGTTTTTATGACGGCACCAAAAAAGAAGATATTGAGAAGATTTTGACCGACATTGAAATTTTGAAAAAGTCTTACGACGAACATAGTAAATAGCACAAACTAATAAGACATTAGGACAGCGTTAGTTTTAGGATGTATTAATTTCCTAATTGAATTATTTCCTTTACTTTTGCCTTACTTATAATGAATCTAAATAAAGATTGGAAACTACAGTCGCACATTTAAAGAGAGGTCAAAAGGGAATCATAAAAGAATTCACCGAGAACTTACTGCCTATTAAATTACTTGAACTAGGTTGTTTGCCTGGCAATGTAGTGGAACTTGTGCAAGTAGCTCCTTTAAAAGACCCTATTTACATAAACGTTAATGGGTCGCATATTGCCATTAGAAGAGAAATGGCGCTACATATAGCACTTGATATTATTGAAGATAATGTAGCTATATGAGCAAACAAATTAATGTAGCCCTAATTGGAAATCCAAACACTGGTAAAACATCTGTATTTAATCAATTAACCGGACTTAACCAGAAGGTTGGTAATTACCCAGGTATTACCGTAGAGAAGAAAGAAGGTATTTGTAAGTTACCACGTGGGGTAAAGGCGCATATTTTAGATTTACCAGGCACCTATAGTTTAAATACAACATCATTAGATGAAAGTGTAGCTGTAGAGTTATTGTTGAACAAAAATGACAAGGATCACCCAGATGTTGCCGTAGTTGTTTCCGATGTTGAAAATTTAAAACGAAATCTTCTCCTTTTTACTCAGATTAAAGATTTAAAAATACCTGCAATATTGGTCATTAACATGTCCGATCGCATGTCTAGAAAAGGTATTTCAATTGATATTGATTTATTAGAAAAAAAGCTAAACTCTAAAATTGCCTTAGTCAGTACCCGTAAAGAAACAGGTATTGATAAATTAAAAGAGTTAATTGCCGATTACAAGAATTTATCAAAAACACAAAATGTAGATACTTCTGTAATTGCACCTGAATATTTTGCAAAACTTAGAGAGACTTTTCCAAAAGAGGATGTTTACAAACTGTGGTTGGTTATTACCCAAGATGTCAACTTTATGCCTCTTGAGAAGAAGTTGTTTAAAGACGCATCATCGTTCGCCACCAAATCAAAATCTGAGCTTAAACGATTACAACAAAAAGAAACTATTCTTAGATACCAGTTTATTAATGGTATTCTAAAAGAGACCTATAAGATTGATGTTAATGCCGCGAAAGGTTTTAGGGCTACTTTAGATAAAGTACTTACCCATAAGGTTTTTGGTTATGTAATATTCTTTTTGATCCTTTTAACCATATTTCAAGCCATTTATGGTTGGAGTGAATACCCTATGGATCTCATTGATGGATTCTTTGCTTCGGCTACAGAATGGGTAAAAGATACATTACCCCCAGGCGTATTTACTAATCTAATTGCTGAAGGAATTTTAGCCGGCATAGGTGGTATTGTCATATTTATCCCTCAGATAGCCTTCTTGTTTCTATTTATAGCCTTGTTAGAAGAAACAGGTTATATGAGTAGAGTGGTGTTTTTGATGGATAGAATAATGCGCCCGTTTGGATTAAGCGGTAAAAGTGTTGTTCCATTAATTTCCGGTACTGCATGTGCCATACCTGCTGTAATGGCTACTAGAACCATAGAGAATTGGAAAGAACGACTAATTACGATATTGGTAACTCCGTTTACCACATGCTCTGCACGTTTACCAGTTTACTTGATAATTATAGCATTGGTAATACCAGAAGGCAGCTTTTTAGGATTAAGCTATAAAGCACTTACTTTAATGTCGTTATACCTAATGGGTTTTGGGGCGGCTATTTTATCTGCTGTTATCTTAAACAAAATATTAAATATCAAGAGCAAATCTTTCTTTGTAGTTGAAATGCCAAACTACAAATTGCCTTTACTTAAAAATGTAGGATATACTGTTCTTGAAAAAACTAAAAGTTTCGTTTTTGGAGCGGGTAAAATTATTCTAGCTATTTCAATTATACTTTGGTTTTTAGGTTCTAACGGATTTTCAGATGAATTCAAAAACGCAGAAACCATTGTTACTAATAGAGTAAATGAACAAGGTTTTAGTAGTAGCAGTGAAATTTATTTTGAAACGCACCAAAATGGTTTGGATATAAACGATCCAGGCGCAACCGATCAACAAAAAGAATTAGAAGAACGAGCTTTGGCCCAAGAAATAGCTGGTTATAAATTAGAACATTCCTATATGGGCTATATGGGTAAAGCTATAGAACCAATTGTAAGACCTTTGGGCTACGATTGGAAAATTGGTATTGCCGTTCTAACGTCTTTTGCTGCCAGAGAAGTTTTTGTAGGCACCCTTGCTACTATTTATAGTGTTGGTAACGACGAAGAAGAAACCATTAAAAACAGAATGGCTGCCGAGATAAACCCAAGAACAAAAAAACCTTTATTTAATTTAGCATCTGGAATTTCCCTGCTTCTATTCTATGCTTTTGCAATGCAATGCATGAGCACTTTAGCAGTAGTAAAAAGAGAGACCAATTCTTGGAAATGGCCTGCCGGACAACTAGTTTTTATGAGCTTATTTGCTTATATTGTTGCTTTCATTGCTTATCAATTATTAAAATAAAATGGATATACTTCAACACATTTTAGTTTACATCACTTTAGCTATTTCTGTAGGTTATATAGCTACAAAATTTTTTATTCCAAAATCTCTTTGGTCTAGCAAAAAGAGTAGTTCAAAAGCTTGTGGACAAAACGATTGCGGTTGCCACTAAATTTCAGGTTTTAGTTAAATTAAATAAAAAAGACTCATAACAGTTTCTAAAATTGTAACGTTTCTTTCTTTGGTTCGTTTAGATTGCGTAGGAATAATCTAACACCATGAACACTAAAAAATTTCTTCTTTCATTTTTTACATTACTATTTCTCAACCTATTTAATACCAATGCGCAGAACCTAACCGCCTTTGTTATTGATAGTATTAGCCAACAGCCTATACCCTTTGCCACCGTACAATTAAAAGAAAAAGGTGTTATTACAAATGAAGAAGGCAACTTCAATTTCATACTAAACGAGACCATTACAGAGTCTGATTCTCTAACCATTTCTTCAATGGGTTACGAAACCCTTTCAAAAACTATATCTGAATTTACTACAGCTAAAATTTTACTTGTACCTAAAGCAATAGAACTACGAGAAGTTATAGTCTCTAACAAAAACTATACAGCAGAAGAGATAATAGATTTAGTTGAGGATAATCTAGAAAAGAACTATAACAATGACCTTACTAAAAAGAGGTTGTTTCATAGATCATCTTATTTTGATAGATGGACAAAGAGTAATTTCAAAGTTAAAAAGTCTTCCATAGATATATTAAACCAGAAATTTATTGATAGCATCATATCTACCGTTCCCAAAAATGATGCTTATTATCAAGAATTAGTAGGTGATCTTTACGGTAATTATGACGAAGAGGTACAAAAACTAGATTTATTAAAAGCATCTAAATTATACGATAAAAATACTGCACTTGATCAGGAAAAAATAGAAGAAAAATTTAATAGTATACTAAAAGAGAACGTTAAGCCTGGTTCTTATTTTAAAATTAAATCTGGGTTACTATCTTTTAAAATAGATGCTGATGAGGTTAGCGAGCTGTTTGAAGAAGATATAGATTCTACAGATGTTGCAGCTGTTAATGCAGAACTAGAAAAAAAGAAAAAGGAAAAAGAAGAAAGACAGAAAAACTTTGCCTACTGGAAAAGAAATAATTTGGGTTCCATTTTAAATGGATTACCAACCCAAGAAGACAGTGATTTAAACTTTATTACCAAATCTAGGAAGTATGACTTTACTCTAAACGAGTTTACATATTTGGGCAATGATGCCGTATATGTAATTTCATTTAAACCTAGTGGCTCTGCAGATTTTGAAGGCACATTGTATATAAATGCAGATGATTTTGCAGTAATACAAGTAGATTATAGCAACGTTAAACCCATTAGTAAATTTAATTTATTGGGTATTTCCACCAATAAATACCTGTCTAAAGGAAAAGTCATATTTAACAAAGGTACAGATGGTTTTTATGGACTACGGTACTATGAGTCTGAAGTAGGAGAACGAATTGGTGTTAGAAGACCTTTGAAAATTATTGAAAAGAACAAAATAGTAAAAGGCAAAAATAAGCAGAACGAGCTATCTGGAGATATGGATTTTGTTTTTATCAATGTTGAAAAAAATGAAATGATAGTTTTTGAGACAGAAAATATATCTCAGGCTATATTTGATGGTTTTACAGAAAATAATGCCGTATTGCCTACTTATTTACCAAAATATGACCCAACTTTCTGGGAAGGTTATGCTATTATGGAACCTAATTCGGCTATTAAGGAATTTAAGTCTGTTTCATCGAAATAGGCTACACAAAGTTCTTAATGAAGTTGTAGAATAACAATCCCCAACCTATTACTAAAAAGAGTCCGCCAAGAGGGGTTATAGGACCCAATATTTTCATTTTTTTTCCTTTGGATGCTGTAATACATAATCCGTAAATACTGAAAGAAAATAAGATGGTTCCGATAACTAGGCAATAGATTATACTTTTCTCTAAGCTCGTTTCTAGGTTAAGATTAAAACTTAGCATTAATATCAACAGTGCGTGATACATTTGATATTTCACTCCTGTTTCAAAACTATTTAATTGATCTGCGGTGAAAGTTTTCTTTAATAAATGTGCTCCAAAAGCACCAAAAATAACTGCCAATAACCCTAATAAAGCTCCTGCTAATTGTGCTACTAATACCATATAATTTTTATTTCAAAGATAACTGCATCAAATTAAATGTATACCTTACTAAAATCATTAATCTTTGAAAAATGAAAATATATACATCTGCTTGTATAGTCGCTATCATATTAATGGTTAGTTGTAGCGCCACAAATACCAGCAAAAGCGACAATACATCCTTAGATACAGAATTAAGAGAAAAAAATAGAGCCAATCTTTCGCTTTTACAAAGAATAAGACAAAAGCCAGGTGTAATACTTCAAAATAATGTTCCTATTTTAAATAAAACAACCAATTCTTTTGACTCCGGTGGTAATCAAGAACCTTTATATGTTCTAAACAATCAAGTTATAGGAAATTCATTTAATTCCGTCAATGAACTAATTGATAGTTATAACGTAAAGAAAATCATAATTCTTTCTGGTGCAGATGCTGCAAGTTATGGTACACAAGGGTCTAACGGAGTTATTAAAATAACCAGCTATTAAAAATAAATTACTGTAGACTAATATACATTTCCATATTTGAATTTAATGTAAAGACACATTCATCAAATTTTGGAGGACCAAACATTTTCATTTTGCCTTTAGAAAAAGCAATCTGTTCTTTTGGAATACCTAGCATATTGGTATCCAAATTCTTATTTCCGTTTGCATCATGAAAAATTGCAATAGCATAATCTCCATCGGGTAAATCTGTAATATTAACAGCTGTCTTTCCCTTCACCGCCTTTTCTGATCCAGATTTATAGACTTTATCAAACTTTAAAAAAGATACCTCATCATTATAAATGGCAAAACAGATATTACCATCTTCAGAGGCTACACCTTCGATGTTTAAACTAAGCTTGTGCTGTGCAAAAACTCCAGTAGACATCAACCCTATAAACAATAGCAACAGTAGATTTCTTTTAATCATTCTATAAATTTTAAAACCAAAACAGATTCAATAGTTATGCCAAAGCTATTGCTGCTTTAGCGTTTTATAAATTCCTAATTAGGCGTACTCAAAGAACTTATTCTGGTACTTAACTTTTGAAATAATTGAACCGTCTCAACAGAATCTTTTAAATTAAAGTATACATAAGCAGAATCTTTATAGACTAACTTTACCTTGTTCTGATTGATATTGTCAACAAAGACACGCACTTTCTTATCTGTCAAAGAATCTTTAAACTCTCTAAAAACACCTTTCTCCTTATCAAATGCAGAAAAGCCATGTAATCGCTGCATTGGGGGAATCCTCTCTACCAAAACAACACTGTCAAGTTCATTTAACGGAATTTCAACATTGTAAAATCCTGAGCGAAGACTTAGGCTATTTACATCATCATCTACCCAGTTTTTAATATGAAGTATTAAAACAAAAGCACAAACGATTACAGTTATTACCAACGCAATTGTCCAGACCCAATTTTTCTTAGAAGAGTGCATAAAAATTTAAAGTATCAAGTTAACAATACTATTGCCTTAAACGGTAAAAATGACATTAAATTATTAAATCACAAAAACACTTTGACCTTAGCCTAAACCAACATCTAATGTCATCATAATTATGAATCCGCCAATGAAGCCCATAGTGGCAATATCTGTATATTTATCTTGTTGCGTTTCTGGTATTACTTCCTCTACTACAACAAAAATCATTGCACCAGCTGCAAATGAAAGCGCATATGGTAAAATAGGTTGAAAGGTCATAACCGCCCAAGCACCAAGAACAGCAGCAATAGGCTCTACAAGTGCAGAAGCCTGACCGAACATAAAACTCTTTGTTCTACTTAAACCATGTCTTCTTAACGGCATTGCTACTGCAAAACCTTCTGGAAAATTCTGTAAACCTATACCTAACGCCAAGGCAACGGCACCACCAATAGATGCACCATCAAAACCCGCAGCTACTCCACCAAATAGAACACCTACCGCCAAACCCTCAGGAATGTTATGTAGTGTAATTGCCAAAGTCAACAATGTAGTTCTACGCCATGGGGTTTTTACACCTTCCGCTTCGCTCTCTTTAAAATTTATATGTAAATGAGGCAACACTTTATCTAGTCCAAAAATGAACATTGCACCAAGAAAAAAGCCTACCGCTGCTGGTATAACTTTTACAAACCCTTCACCTGGACTCATTTCAATACCAGGTGCCAGCAAACTCCAAAAACTAGCGGCTACCATAACTCCACCGGTAAACCCTAACATTCCGTCTAATACGGCTCGATTCATTGTTTTGAACAAAAAAACCAATGCAGCCCCAGCGGCAGTAAGTCCCCATGTAAATAACGTCGCATAAAACGCTGCCAATACTGGGTCAATCGATTCAAAATATGCTATAACTTGATCCATAATTTAAATGTTAATTAATTAAAACATTATTCTTCATCTACTATCTCTAAAAATAAATTCGTTGCTATTTGTTTGGAAATATTAATAGATCCTGACCTTGTAGAAATCGTTACAGATCCATCAAACTCTTCTCTTTCCAAAATTTTAAAAGTATCGCCAAGAGCAATTTTATTCTTATCCAAAAACTTTAAAAAAGCTGCCGAAGAATCATTGACTCCAACACACACCCCTTGACTTCCAACGGGTAATTCGCTAATCAATTTTTTAACTGATTTTGTAAATACACCATCCTTATTTGGAATTGGATCGCCGTGCGGATCTACTTTAGGATACCCTAAATGAGCATCTAATTTATCAATTAAAGCATCACTTTTTATATGCTCCAATTGCTCTGCCACTACATGTACCTCATCCCAAGAAAAATTTAATTTATCAACCAAGAACACCTCCCATAAACGATGTTTTCTTATAATAGATAAAGCCACCAATCTCCCTTTTTCCGATAGCGAAACACCTTGGTATTTTTTATAATTAACTAAAGACTTCTCAGATAGTTTTTTAACCATATCCGTTACAGAAGATGGCTTGGTCTTCATTTGTTCTGCTATTGCATTGGTGGCAACAGACTTACTATTAAACTCGCTTAAGTGATAAATACTTTTAATGTAATCTTCTTCTGATAGTGTCATGTAAAAACAATATAGGTGCAAAAATACATTTTTATATGTAAAAACAATTTTTTAGGTTTGTCTAAAATTATATTTAGATGATTAAAATAATATTTTTTGCCTGCTCTATTTTATCTTTCGGTATCATAAGTGCGCAAAATTCTACTATATCTGGTACTGTTTCCTCAACTGACGGTACAGAAGCTTATGTAAATATTTATTTAAAGGGAACCGAAGTAGGTACTGCTTCAAATGAAAATGGCTATTATATCTTAAGAAATATACCAAAGGGCAAGTACACCATTATCGCCTCTACCATTGGTTTTCAGAAGTATTATAAAACAATTACGATTTCTAACGGCGAAGACCAAGTAATCAACATTAAAATAGAACCTACGACCGAATCTTTAGATGAAATGGTAGTTACAGGAACGCTAAAACCTGTAAGTAGATTAGAAAGTCCCGTTCCGGTAGAAGTCTACAAGCCTACCTTCTTCAAGAAAAACCCTACTGCAAGTATTTTTGAAGCACTACAGAATGTAAATGGTGTACGCCCTCAAATAAACTGTAACGTTTGTAATACCGGCGACATTCATATTAATGGTTTAGAAGGTCCCTATACTTTAGTACTTATAGACGGCATGCCAATTGTTAGCGGTCTAGGAACCGTATATGGGCTATCTGGCATACCAAATTCCCTAATAGAACAAATTGAAGTTGTAAAAGGACCTGCTTCTACACTTTACGGAAGTGAAGCTGTTGGCGGACTCATAAATATCATCACAAAAAATAACCTATCTGCACCAGATTTTTTCGCGGATAGTTTTGTTACCTCATGGGGAGAATTTAACCTTGATGTAGGTACTAAATTTAATATTGGCAAAAAGACTAATGTGCTCTTAGGAGTAAACTATTTTAAATTTGATAACCCAATAGATAATAACGGAGATAATTTTACCGACCTAACCTTACAAGACCGAATTTCAGTTTTTCAGAAGTGGAATTTCACTAGAAAAAACTCTCGAATTCTCTCTTTAGCCGGACGCTTTTTTTACGAAGACAGATGGGGTGGGGAAATGCAATGGACTCCTGAATTTAGAGGAGGGGATGAAATTTATGGCGAAAGCATCTATACCCGTAGATGGGAAATATTAGGTAAATATCAATTACCCGTAGAAGAACAATTGATGCTGTCTTTTTCTTATAACGACCATAAGCAAAATTCAGTTTACGGCAACGTACCTTACCTAGCCGATCAACGCATAGGTTTTACACAATTAACTTGGGATAAAACTATAGGTAAACATAGCCTTTTAACAGGTACAGCATTACGTTATAATTACTATGATGACAACACACCAGCTACCTTAAATGCCAATGGTAATGCTAACCAGCCAGACGAAGTTTTAATACCGAGTATTTTTGTACAAGATGAAATAGCATTCAACAAAAAGCATTCTTTACTGTTAGGTGGTCGTTATGATTATGACAGCCGCCACGGTAACATTTTTACTCCGCGAGGTGCGTATCGTTTTAAATTCACTGACAATGATATTATTAGATTAAACGCTGGCACAGGTTTTAGGGTTGTAAATCTATTTACCGAAGATCATGCTGCATTAACGGGCTCACGAGATGTTATTATTGCCGAAGAATTAAAACCAGAGCGTTCATTTAATGTAAACCTAAATTACTTGAAGAAAATTTATGGCGACAATGGCACTTTTGTTAGTCTAGACGCCTCTGTATTTTATACCAATTTTCAGAATGTGATTATCCCTGATTACGATACAAACCCTAATCAGATTATATATGATAATTTAAACGGCACCTCTATTTCAAAAGGAGTGAGCGCCAATGTTGATGTTTCATTTTACAACGGTTTAAAATTCATGCTAGGTGGTACCATACAAAATGTAAGTAATACAGAAGACGGTGTAAAAGAAAGACAAATTCTTACAGAAAGTTATTCTGCGAACTGGAGTGTTAGCTATGATATTCGTACCTGGAACCTAAACATTGACTACACCGGTAATTTATATGGACCAATGCGTTTACCAACCTTAGGCGAAAGCGATCCTAGAAGTGATTTTTCACCAGTATGGAGTATTCAAAACATTCAATTTACGTATGATGGAATTAAGAATTTCGAATTTTATGGCGGAGTTAAAAACTTATTAGACTGGACTCCTAATAGAGGAAATCCATTTATAATAGCACGTGCAAATGACCCATTTGACAAAGAAGTTACTTTTGATACTAATGGCAACGCTGTGGCTACACTAAACAACCCAAATGGGTTAACTTTTGACCCATCTTACGTATACGGACCCAACCAAGGCATACGTACATTTTTCGGATTACGTTACACATTGAATTAAGCACAAAAGCCAACTGCTATTTCGTATTTTTGGGATTCTCAGTATTTAATACCCTGAGCAAAGTTTTAAAAGTTCATGAACGAATACGATTATATTATTATAGGGGCAGGTGCATCTGGTTTATTACTGGCTGATGCCATGCTTAATGATTCGTTTTTTGATAATAAGAAGATATTACTTCTTGACAAAGACGCTAAAAATACCAATGATAGAACATGGTGTTTCTGGGAAGAAGGTAATGGTCAGTTTGAGGCAATTGTCCATAAAAAATGGGACGCTATTCATTTTCAAGGTGATGACGTTTTAAAAAGAACGAACATAAGTCCTTATTCCTATAAGATGATTAGTAGTGTTGATTTTTACAAATATTACTTAGGTCGTATAAAAGAATCATCTAATATCACTTTTGTTCAAGAAGGTATGGTTGACTTAAATGAGTCAGCCACCGAGGTTACCGTAAAAACTACGAATAACACGTATTCTGGCAAGTTCATATTCAATAGCCTTTTTGACTATAAAATGGCAATGGGGCAAAAAAAATATCCGGTGTTGCAACAGCATTTCGTAGGTTGGGTCATAAAAACCGAAAAACCCATTTTCAATGCTTCAGAGGTTACATATATGGATTTTTCCATTCCTCAAAAAGGTAATACTCGGTTTATGTATGTACTACCCTATTCTAACAATACTGCATTAATTGAATATACTTTATTTTCAGACAAACTTTTACCTAAAGAGGAATACGAAGTAGCGATTAAGGAATATATTTTAAATCGTTTTAAATTGGAAACGTATGAAATCATAGAAAAAGAAGCCGGCAGTATTCCCATGACAGCGTATGATTTTAGAGAACATCACACCAATAGAATACGCTATATAGGTACCGCTGGCGGTTGGGCAAAACCCAGTACAGGCTACACCCTAATGAGCACTGCAAATAAGATTCCTAAATTAATTGAACTTATAAAACAAGGGAAGCCACTTCAGAAAATGAAATTAAAAAATAAATTCTGGTTTTATGATATGCTCTTTTTAGATGTTTTACATCATAATAATGGCAACGGACATGCCATTTTCGAATCTATTTTTAAATCTTTAAAACCACAAATGGTATTTAAATTTCTTGATGAAAAAACAAGTTTAAAAGAAGATATCGTTTATATAAATTCTTGCCCGAAAGCTCCATTTATAAAAGCATTTTTTAAGCGTCTTTTTTAAACAGTTCTATTCATAAGGTTTTTACCAAATTGACGCAGAAGATCTTTCTTTTCTTGTTCAATATCCATGTCAACAAGAACCTCAAAAGCCTTAGCGGTATAATCTGCAATAGCTCCTTTGGTAGCATTGTCCGCTCCTGTCTTTTCAAAAATAGAACGCACCGCTTTAACCTTAGAATCTGTCTCCTTTGGTTGTATAGAATATAAATGCTCCAGTTCTTTTGACATTACTTCAGAACCTGAATTCAAGGCTTTTAGATAAAGATATGTTTTCTTATTTTCAATAATATCTCCCCCAACTTGCTTTCCAAAAGTTTCTGGATCTCCGAAAACATCTAAATAATCATCTTGTAATTGAAAGGCAATTCCAAGGTTTAATCCGTAATTATACATCTGTTCTTGTGAAGCGTCAGATGCACCGGCAACAATAGCACCCATTTTCAATGCTGCAGCAACAAGTACGGCTGTCTTATATTCAATCATTTTTAAATACTCAGGCAGCATTACATCGTCTCTTGTCTCAAAATCAACATCATATTGTTGACCCTCACAAACCTCTAATGCCGTTTTACTGAAAAGTTTAGCCAAATCTCTAAAAACATTTGGCTCATAATTTTCAAAAAGCTGATAAGCCATAATTAGCATAGCATCACCCGAAAGAATACCCGTATTAATATCCCATTTTTCATGAACCGTGGTTTGCCCTCTACGAACAGGGGCGTCATCCATTATATCATCATGCACTAAAGAAAAATTATGAAAGACTTCAACTGCTAAAGCTGCATCCAATGCTTTTCTATAATCAGCCTTAAAAATTTCTGCGGTCATCAAAACCAAAACTGGCCTTAATCTTTTGCCTCCTAAACCAAGAATATAGGTAATGGGCTCGTAAAGGTTTCTAGGTTCCTTCGTAATTTTCTTTGAGTCCAAATAAGCAATAAACTCTTCTCGATATTCTTCAATAGTATGCATTACTAGCAATTTTCTTCAAAAATAGAATAAATAAGATTGAAATAAGGTGCTTTTGTTACTAGAAGAAACAAAACGCTATACCAAAATATTACCTAGACAATTTAAAGGAATCGTTTAAGCTTAAAAGATGAATGAGAATATATTACAAAGAAGCTCTTTTAATTAATCTAGATGGCATAATTACCTGAGTGGTATTTTCATTTTTTATATGTCTTGCTGCCAACTTAGCCATTTCATAAAAATCTGTAGAAATGGTAGTAATACCCCCAAAAACAATCTCTTTTGAAACATTGTCATTTTGAGATAAAATACCGATATCCTCGCCTATTTTCAACTTTTTACGAACCGAATCTCGAAGAATATGCCATAGTATAGTGTCTCCTAAAGCAAAATAAAGATTACCCTTAGCTGCAGAACCTATAACATAATGGTTTTTCACCTCACCGTTTACAGAATATTCTTCTAAGAATCTTTCAAATGCATTTTTTATGGAAACAGGAGAAAAATCGCTCTCCTCATTAAAATATAGTATGATTTTAGAATACTTTTTTATGTCAGGAAGCAATTGAACCAATGATTTATAGATTACATTTTCAAATTCTTGAGAGATATAAGAATACGATTTACCTAAATTTAAGTATCGGTCTACTAATAATAATTTTTTAGGTTCAATATGTTGTAATAGCTGTGCAACTTTTTGGTTTTGAATTGGAGCAATTATATACATTCCATATTTACCATTAATATTGGTAATAATAGTTTCGAAAACACTAAGATTATTATGGTGAAAAAAAACATCAATTTGAAATCGTTTACCCATTTCTTTTCTGAATGTTTTGTAAAATTCTTCTTGATAGCTTTGAAAAGCGAACAATAATAAGGCCATTCTTTTTGTAATATTTGTAGCTTGGCTAATCACAAAATACCCCTTTAATTGTCTGGACTCAATTAAGCCTCTATTCTTAAGTTCTTCATATGCTTTAAAGATGGTCTTTCTTGCATAACCAATCTCTTCAACCATAATGTTTATAGAGGGTAACTGATCTCCCACAGCTAATTTCCCATCTTCAATAGACTCAATAACTCCTTGAACCAATTGCTCATGTTTTGTAAGGTTATTATTGTGGGTTAAGCTTAAAATATTACTAATAACCGGCATAATTAATAGATGAAATTTGTATCGGTCAATATACAATATAAAAGAAGATTTTAAAATCCTAGACCTTTTATTGAATATGACAAGAGTGTAAAGAACAAAAAAGAAACTTAGAAATTAAAGCTAATAAAACACAATTATTGTACTCAAAAAAAGGAACATAAAACTACATCACCCATAACTATAAAACACCTAACTAATCATTAAAATATTCACCAAACATCAGCCCTTTCTACCATTAAATATTGCATTTATTAAAATATAATATATTAATAATATTTTATGATATAAATATCAATCTCAAAAAATATACTTACAAAATTTATTAAATTAACATTTATTTATATATTTGTTTATAGTAGCATAGTGTATCATAGTCTCTTGACCTCAAAAAGCTACCAAAAGAGATTTTAATACTTATGCCTACATAGAATAACTAACAACTGTAACGACTAACTTTATGAATTATCAAAAAAACTTTCCTAAGTTTTCCATGGTTCGGAATCATGTAGGCTTAACGATGATTTTATTTATTAGTGGATTTCTCTTAACAAGTCTCCACGCACAAACAACCGTTTCTGGAACAGTAACATCTGCTTCAGATAACATGCCGTTACCCGGGGTATCAGTCATTGATGCAAACAACCCAACAACGGGAGTACAAGCAGATTTTGATGGTAATTTTACTATTACTATCCAAGATGGCAACTCTAGTTTACGTTTTAGCTACATTGGCTTTAAAGCCGTGGTTGTACCTGTAAACAATCAAAGTACTATCAATGTTTCTTTAGAAGAAGATGTTGCCAACCTTGACGAAGTCGTTGTTGTTGGTTATGGTACTCAGAAAAAAGCAACTGTAACGGGTGCGGTAACAGCAGTACAAGGTCCCGTACTTGAAAGTTCTCCTGCAATAAGCGTATCTAACTCACTTGCGGGTAGACTACCAGGGGTAGTAATTGTACAAACCAGTGGTGAGCCTGGTAACGACGAATCAACCATAAGTATTCGTGGTACAAATACATTGGGAAACAACCAACCATTAGTAGTAATAGATGGTATCCCTGATAGAGATGGTGGTATTGGGCGTATAAATGCAGATGACATTGCCAATATTTCTGTACTTAAAGATGCTTCAGCCGCAATTTATGGTGCTAGAGCAGCTAACGGTGCAATTATCGTTACCACTAAAACTGGTAAAGTTGGCAAAATGCAAATAAACTATAAAGCCGATTTCGGACTTACAAGACCGACAAGAACTCCAGAAATGGCAAGTGCCGTAGAGTACCAAACCATAATGAACGAACTAGCAATTTACAATAGTAACATACCAGCATCGCAATGGGGTACAGCAAACACTGCATTTCAAACTTCTGGTAGCTATACAATACCTGGCAGCAGTCCTGCAGAAACTGTAAATGCAGCTTTTAGTCCAGAGACAATTAATAATTACAGAACTAGTGCGGATCCATGGTTATATCCTGATACGGATTGGTTCGGTGCAACTTTTAAAGATTGGGCAGAACAACAAAGACACAATCTATCTATAAGTGGTGGTAATGAAGATTTAAAATACTATGCTTCCTTAGGGTATTCAGACCAAGGCGCTATATACAAGAATTCAGCGAACAGGTATCAGCAATACAATTTTAGATTGAATACCGATGCAAGAATTAACGATTACATTTCTACCAAATTAAGCATGGCTTATAGAAAGGAAGATAGAACTTTCCCTACTGAAGGCGCAGGTGCTATTTTTAGAATGTTAATGAGAGGTAGACCTAACGAACCTGCAATATGGCCAAACGGATTACCTGGTCCAGATATTGAAAATGGACAACAACCAGTTGTGGTAACAACCAATGCTACTGGTTATGACAAGCAACCAACAGATTACCTACAATTCACAGGATCTGTTGATATTACAAACCCATGGGTTGAAGGTCTTAAGCTAAACTTAACCGCAGGTGTGGATCAAAGCCAGTTACGTAGAAAATTATGGCAAACACCTTGGACACTATATTCTTTAGACCGTGCGAATTATATCGCTACAGGTGTTCCTGAACTAAGTGGATCTATTCGTTCTAATTTTACTGACGCAAGATTATTACAATCATCTAATAATATACTGAACACTAACCTTACTGGTATATTAACCTATGACAAAACTTTTGGTGAGGACCACAACATTGGTCTTTTAGCTGGTATAACCCGTGAAAATTTTCAAGGTGAATTTTTCTCAGCATTTAGAAGAAACTATCTATCTACAGCTGTAGATCAACTAGGCGTTGGTGGCGAAATTGCACAAGAAACGGATGGATTTGGATATAATAGAACTCGTTTAGGTTATTATGGGCGTGCTCAGTATAATTTTAAAGAAAAGTATTTAGCTGAGTTTATATGGAGATATGATGGTTCTTATATTTTTCCAGGTAATGACCGTTTCGGATTCTTCCCAGGTTTATTAGTTGGTTGGAACATAAATAACGAAGATTGGTTCAATGTTGATTCCATTAGTTATTTAAAACTAAGAGCATCTTACGGAGAAATGGGTAATGATCAAGTTTCATTTGACACTAATGGTGATGGAGAAATTACGGATGATGAATTACAAGAATATGCATATCAGTCAATTTATGAGTTTGGGCAGTATCCAATAAACGGACAAGTTCAAACGACTTTATTTGAAAACCTTTTAGCTAACCCAAGTTTCACATGGGAGCGCGCTAAAAATTATAACATTGGTTTGGATGGTATAGTGCTAGATGGTAAACTAAGTTTCACATTAGAATACTTTTTAAACAAGCGTGATCAAATTCTTATTCAAAAAACAGGATCTACACCAGGTTCTTCCGGTATTTCCGACTTATTGCCTCCTGTAAATGCAGGTAAAGTTAATAACGAAGGTTTTGAATTTGCTTTAAATTATTTCGGTGGAAGTGTAGATGGTTTCAAATGGGATGTTGGTGTAAACGGAGGTTATGCTCAAAACAGTGTAGTATTTTTAGATGAAATTCCTGGAGCTCCAGACTATCAATTACAAGAAGGAAAACCAATTGGATCATACTTGGTATATGAATCAGATGGTGTATTCATTGATGAAGCGGCAGTTAATGCAAATACTTTGGACTACAGCGCAGTTAAGCCACAATTAGAGCCTGGTGATATGAAATTTAAAGATATCAACGGTGATGGCGCTATCAATGATTTAGATCAAGTAAGATTAAAGAATAGCATTAATCCTAACTTTAATTTTGGTGTTACGTTCAATGCTTCTTACAAGAATTTTGACCTTTCCGTTTTGTTGCAAGGTGCCACTGGTGCTAAATTGTTTATACAAACAGAATCGGGTGATATCGGTAATTTTCTAAAGTATAGTTATGATAATAGATGGAGTCCAGAAAACCCAAGTAGTGTTCATCCAAGACTAGCAAGTCGTGGAGATACATATTACACAGGCGGTGATTATGGGAACAATACCTACAATCTATTTAGTAAGGATTATTTAAGACTTAAAAACGTACAATTGGCATATAATTTCCCATCAGAATTAATAGACCAATTTGGCCTTTCCAAATTCAAGATATATATGAGCGGGCTTAACTTGGCTACATGGGCAGCTCAAGATATCTATGACCCTGAGTCGACTAGTAATAGTGGTCAGTTCTATCCACAACAGTCAATTATTAACACAGGTTTTAGTTTAACATTTTAAAAAAAAATCATGAAAAAAAGAAAATTAGTACTCTTAGGCATACTAACGCTCGCGTTAGTTCCTATTTCGTGTAATGAAGATTTTTTAGAAACTTCCCCGTTAGATGCAATTTCAGCTGATGCTACTTGGGCAGATGGATCATTATCAGAAGCTTTTGTATTTAATGTTTACTCATCTCTAGGCTATGGAGGGTTTGAGGAAGAAGGTTTATCTTCATTAACAGACGAAGCAATGTTTACCCACTCTGGTAGAGGAGTAAATGTAATCACAGAAGGTTCACTTTCACCGTCAGGTACGGGGAATGTAAATATAATTCCGCAATGGAATGAATTGTATTTAGCTATTCGTAAAGCGAATATCGCCATACAAGAATTGCCTAACGCTGCTTTTGATGACCAAACCTTAAAGGATAGATTATTAGGTGAATCTTATTTTTTAAGAGCTTATTACTATCATCAACTAATGCGTTATTATGGCGGCGCACCATTAATAGATGCTCCTTACGGGCTAGATGATGATTATACAATAGCTAGAGATACTTACGCCGATAACGTAACATTCGTAACCGATGATTTAGACAAAGCAATTTCATTATTAGATGGTAAAGATGTTACACCTGGTAGAGCATCAATGTTAAGCGCTATGGGCTTAAAATCTAGAGTACTTACCTATGCAGCAAGTGATTTACGAGATGGCCCAACAGCTAGCGCAAAATCATCTGTTTTAGGTGGCTATTCAAATCTAGAACTAGTTGCTTATACTTCTGGAGATAGAGATGCCAGATGGACTTTAGCTAAAACTGCAGCCAAGGCAGTATTAGATGCAACAACTGGTTACAAATTAGATTTAACAGCACCAGCAACTGCTGAAGAAGCTAAACAAACCTATATCTCCATTGCTATGGGAGGTGGTAGTGCTGTTGGCGATGCTGCCGCAAGATCAGAACTATTGTTTGAAAGAACACATTCTCCTTTATTTACTGCTGAAAGTAACTGGCCTTTAGGTGGTATTCACCAAGGAATAAATAACGGTCCTAACGGGTATCATAACTGGGCGGGTAATACACCTATTCAACAATTGGTAGACGATTACCAAATGATGGATGGAACCGATTTCGATTGGAGCAATCCTGAGCAGGCTTCGGCTCCTTATGAAAACAGAGATCCAAGATTGGCCGCAACAGTTCTTTATGATGGAGCTGCTTGGAAACCAAGACCAGATGATGTAGCTGCAATAGATCCTTATGATGAAATTCAAACAGGTACGTACTCAGATGGTAGCGGTGGTATAATTGCGGGGGTTGACATGCGCGATTCACCAATTGAAAACTGGAACGGTAGTAGAACAGGTTATTACGTGCGTAAATTTATTGATCCAGATCCATCTTTGGTTGACAATCAATCTAGCGCTCAAGTGGTGCCTTGGCCATTTATTAGATATACTGAGATAATCTTAAATTATGTTGAAGCATCTATTGCCCTAGGGGATGAAGGTGAAGCTAGAAATTGGTTGAACAAAATTCGTTTTAGAGCAGGCATGCCAGCAATTACTGCATCTGGTTCAGAACTTTTAGATGCTTACATCAATGAAAGAAGGGTTGAATTAGCTTATGAAGAACACAGGTTCCATGATGCCAGAAGATGGATGATCGCAGACCAAACACTTGGCAGAGGTATTAAGGTGATGAAAGTAACTGCAACGCTTAAAGCAGGTGCTACACCAAGAACACCTTATCAATATGATCCAACAGTATATGATTATACATATACCGTTGTTGATAACAATGATAATGAAACAAGAACTTGGGATGACAAAATGTATTTCATGCCTATTAGCAGAGATGAAATCAACAGAAATAACCTATTGATTCAGAATCCAGGTTATTAGTTTAGTTTAAATTGAGTTAATTTAAAGATCTATCCCTTTTTAGGATAGATCTTTTACTTTTAAGGAAATGACAAAAAATCTAACTCTCTATCTATTTATAGTATGTATACTTCTTCAAAGTTGCAAAGAGAAGGCTATCGAAGATCAAGTAACACCTACTATTAATACCGTTGAAAAACCATCATTATTTACACTTTTACCTGAAAGTGAAACAAATATTACATTCCAGAACACATTAAAAGAAGGACTTAATGCTAATGTATTGGTATATGAGTATCTATATAATGGCGGTGGGGTAGCTACCGGAGACTTTAATAACGACGGATTAGAAGATTTATACTTCACCTCTAACATGGGTAAAAATAAGTTCTATTTGAATAAAGGTGATTTATCTTTTATAGATGTTACCACAATTTCTAAAGTCGAAGGCAGACCTGGACCCTGGAAAACAGGGATTACTTCTGCAGATGTAAATGGTGACGGAAAATTAGATCTCTACTTATGTTATTCAGGAGCATTACCTGATGCTAAACGTAAAAATCAACTATTTATTAATCAGGGAAACGATGCCAATAACATTCCTATTTTCAAAGAACAAGCTGAAGAATATGGTTTAGCAAGTGCAGCATTCAGCAATCAAGGTTATTTCTTTGATTATGATAAAGACGGCGACTTAGATATGCTGTTACTAAATCATAATCCAAAATCTTTACCAGTTTTAAATGAAGTTAGCACAAAAGAATTTTTAAAAAAAGACGACCCACATCAAGGTACACGACTGTTTGAACAAAGAGCTAATAAGTTTTATGACATCACCGAAAAAGCAGGCATTAGCGGTTCTGCCCTAACCTACGGATTAGGTATCGCCATAAGTGATATTAATAATGACGGATGGCAAGATTTTTACATTTCCAATGATTACACTGTACCAGATTATTTATATATCAATAATCAAAACGGAACATTTACAGACCAATTAGGGTCACAAATGGGTCACACAAGTCATTTTTCTATGGGAAATAATGTGGCGGATATTAATAATGACGGTTTACAAGACATATTCACTTTAGACATGTTACCCAAAGACAACAAACGCCAAAAACTTTTATTATCACCAGATAATTATGAAAAATTCGATTTGAATATTAGAAGCGGATTTCACCATCAGTACATGCGTAACATGTTGCAATTAAACAATGGTGATAACACCTTTAGTGAAATTGGACAGCTATCTGGTATCTCGAATACAGACTGGAGCTGGGCTCCCCTATTTGCAGATTTTGATAATGACGGATTTAAAGATTTGTTTATTTCTAACGGATATTTTAGAGACTATACCAATTTAGATTTCATCAACTACATGGATAGTTATGTAAAATCTAAAGGAAGACTACAAAGACAAGATGTTTTAGAGTTGATAAAAGAAATGCCGTCCTCTAACCTTACCAATTTCTACTACAGTAATAAAGATGGTATAAATTTCACGGACAATACTAAAGTTGCAGGTATGGATCAACCAGCTAATAGTAATGGCGCAATCTATGTTGATTTAGATAATGATGGTGATTTAGATTTAGTAATAAACAACATTAACAAACCCGCATTTATATACCGAAATGATACAGCCAAAGAAGGGAACAATTATTTGAACGTAAAACTTTACGGCTCCGATAAAAATACAAATGGCATAGGTTCTAAAGTAAGTGTTTTCAATAATGGAAAAACACAAGTAGTTGAACAAATGCCAACCCAAGGTTACCTTTCAACTGTTTCACCAATATTACATTTTGGATTGGCTGATAACACTACAATAGACTCTCTAATAATTAGTTGGAATTCTGGTAAAACAGAAACTCTTTCACAAGTTTCAACAAACCAATTATTAGTACTTGAAGAAAGCAACGCAAAAAAATCAAATTTAGTAAAAGATAAAAAAGAAGTCTTATTTTCAAAGATCGCGAATGTTATTACATATCAGCACCAATCATCATCAGTAAATGACTTTAAAAGGCAGTCGCTTTTATTGAAACAATTCTCGCATGATGGTCCGCCAATGGCTAAGGGTGATATTAATAATGACGGATTAGAAGATTTTGTAATTGGTGGTGGCATTGGGCAACCAACATCCATATTCATACAAACTAAGAATAAGAAATTTACTCAAAAGATAAATACTAGTTTTGATGTAGACAAAGAACAGTTCGATTCAGATATCGCACTTTCTGATGTAAATAATGATGGTAACTTAGATCTATATATTGCTAGTGCTGGTTATCATAATTTTACTAAAAACGACCCACTTTTACAAGACCGACTATATTTAGGAGACGGGAAAGGAAATTTTAAAAAATCTGAATCTGCCCTACCAAGCATGCTAACAAATTCTGGTTCAGTTGCTTTTTCTGATGTAAACGACGATGCATTTTTAGATATTTTCGTTGGTGGATATGTAACTCCAGGACGATTTCCAGAATCATCTAAAAGTTATATATTAATAAATGATGGGAAAGGAAATTTCACGGACAAGACAGATAATATTCAGCCAGAACTGAACAATTTGGGTATGGTCACAGATGCTGTATGGGAAGATATGAATGGTGACAAAAAAGAGGATTTAATTGTAGTTGGTGAATGGATGCCAATTTCTATCTATCTCAATAAAAATGGCAAATTAGTTAATGAAACAGATCGGTTTTTTGATAAATCTTTATCTGGTTTATGGACGAGTCTCCATATAACCGACCTCAATAAAGACGGCAAACCAGATATTATTGCGGGTAATATTGGAACCAATACTCAATTTAAAGTGAGTAATGATACACCCGCTGAATTATACTATACTGATTTTGATAATAATGGTTCGGTAGATCCTATTTTAAATTTCTACATGGATAGTGTCAGCTACCCATATGTAACTAGAGATGAACTATTGGGTCAACTTTCAGGCAAAAGACAACAATTCAATAGCTATGAAAAATATGCTAATGCAACTGTAAACGATATTTTCAAGTCAAGTGAATTACAGAAGGGGAATAAATTAACGATTAAACATCAAAAAACTACAGTTTTAATGAGCACTAATAGCGACATATATCAAAACATTTCACTGCCAATTGAAGCTCAATACTCCCCTATTTCAGAAATCATAAGCTCAGATTTTAATAATGATGGTATTATTGATTTACTTCTTCTGGGCAACAATGATAATTACAAACTTAGAATAGGGAAATTTGATGCCAACTATGGTACAGTGCTTTTAGGTGTTGACAATAATACTTTCAACTATTTAACCCAAACCAAATCTGGGCTATCAATTAAAGGAAGTAACACTCATGCGCTGCTTATAGATAACCAACTTATTCTAACTAGTTACGGCACAGCTACCGAAACCTATAAACTTTTAAAATAGTATTTAATTAAACCATGACTATTTACAAAAAACTGATTTATACAATTACTCTTTTATCCCTAGTATTTTTGACCATTACTGCGTGTTCTACAAAAGAGGAGCCAAAAATGAGCGATAAAGAAGTTGCTATAGAATGGGCTAATATGACCTTATTTATTACAAGATATACACCATCAAACTCCCCCACTTTCGCCTCTAGAGCATTTGGATATACCGGTCTCACAATGTACGAATCTATAGTGCAAGGGTTTCCTGATTACAAATCAATGAGTGGGCAATTAAAGGGTTTAGAATTACTTCCTGTGGCAGATGATTCAAAAGAATACAATTGGGTTTTGTCATTAAACGCTGGTCAGTCAGAAATTTTAAAGAATATCTACGTTCAAACATCCGAAGAAAATATTAAAAAAATTGATTCTCTTGAGCAGGTAATTTACAATCAACTTGCTTCAACCTTAGATAAAGAAACTGTTTCAAGATCAGTAGCTTTTGGTAAATCTGTTGCGCAAATTATTTTTGAATGGTCTAAAACCGATGGCGGTCATAGAGGATATCTGAATAATTTTGACAAAACTATGGTGCATCCGAACAGACCGGGTGCTTGGAAACCTCCATTATTTGCTCAATCTTTCAGTCATTATCCATTGCATCCACACTGGGGAGAAAATAGAACCTTTGCTTCAAAGAATAAACAACTTGAAGACCCAAAGATGATTCCGTATGATACTACCCCTGGATCTCCATACTACCAACAATTCGAAAATGTATATCTAAAAGATCAAGAGTTAACCCAGTTAGAAAAAGAAGCGGCTATTTGGTGGGGCGATGATCCTGATGTCAGTTTTACACCACCAGGTCACTCCTATTATTTTGCCACGCTAGCTATTGATGGTCATGATATCTCTATGATTGAAAGCGCAAAAACATATGCCCAAGTAGGTATGGCGGTATCTGATGCATTTGTTAATTGCTGGAAATGGAAATATCAGTTTTTTACTGAACGTCCTAATACCTTTATACCAAGATTTATTGATGAAGAATGGGAATCATTTTGGCCAGACCCTCCTTTTCCATCTTTTCCGTCAGGACATGCCATACAAGCGGCGGCAGCGGCAACAGTGTTAGAGCATAATTTTGGAAAAGAATTTACTTTTACAGATAGGGCACATGAAGGCAGGAAGCGCGACGAGTTAAAAGAGACAGATTTTGTCATCCGCTCGTTTAACACCTTTTGGGATGCTGCTCAAGAAACCGCAGATTCAAGATTTTACGGCGGAATTCACACACAATTAGATAACGATGTAGGGTTAGAAAAAGGAGTAGAAATAGCAAAAAATGTTTACGCCTTAGAATGGAAGATCAAAAATGAAAAATAACATCTCAATATTTATAAAAAACTTAGGTATACTCCTTTTTTTCTATGGATGGATCAGTAATGCACAACAAACATTTATTGATGTCACCGAAGATGCTGGCATAGACCACCAGTATGAAGTCTACGAGGGTACTTTTGGTGGTGGCGTTACAGTTTTTGATGTCAACAATGATGGCTTTGAAGATTTATATATAACGAGTGGTATAAAATCGGATAGACTATATCTCAACAATGGCGACGGTACTTTCAAAAATACTTTCAATGGTTCTGGTTTAGAAATCACCAATACTTATGTTACCCAAGGTGTTGTAAGTGCCGATATTAATAAAGATGGATATAGAGATCTATTCATCACCACCATAACTACTACAGACGGTAAAAGTGTTATACCTAGAGCTAAAAATTTACTGTTTTTAAATAATGGAGATGCAACATTTAAAGATGTCACCAATCAATATGGCTTAGAAGATTTAAATTCCTTTAGTACGGGACCAAGTTTTGGTGATTTTAATTCAGATGGATATCCTGATTTGTTTGTAGGTAATTATTTTCAAGAATTTACCGGTAAACTCGGTATTATTAAAGATGCTACCATTGTAAGTGCCAACCAAACGGCTAAAAGTTATTTACTAGAAAATAAAGGAGGTAAAAAATTTAAAAACGTATATAAGGATTACGGTTTAGGTCATAAAGGCTTTGGTTTTGGAGGTGTTTTCACCGATTATGATAATGATAATGACCAAGATTTATTGGTCAACCAAGATTTTGGGTATAAAGCAGTACCCAATTTTCTATACCAAAATGAATATCCTGATGACAATTTTATAGATGTTAGTAAGGAAACTGAAATGGACTTGAAAATTAACGCCATGGGAGCGGCGGTTGGTGATTATAATGGTGATGGTTGGATGGATTACTACATTACCAACATTAAGTTCAATATGCTAATGGAAAATCAAGGCATTGGCAAGCCTTTTATTGACAAAGCAAAAGAATTGGGCACCTATAATTTGGCCATTAGTTGGGGCGCAAATTTTGCAGATTTTGACCATGATGAAGATTTGGATCTATTTGTTTCTAACGGAGATCTGAATCCAAATTGCACGCCTATGGGTAATTTCTATTTTGAGAACAATGATAACACATACACCGAAAAAGGAAGGGAACTAGCCATTAATGATTATGGAATAGGTAGAGGATCGGTAATTTTTGATGTGGATAATGATGGAGATATGGACTTATTGGTTGTAAATCAAAAACCTATTTTAAATTACCCAATAACATCAATTACACGCCTTTTTAGAAATGATTTAACAAAGGGTAATTGGTTAAAAGTTGCACTTATAGGGCAAGCATCAGAAGCAAATGGTATTGGTTCTAGAGTAACCGTAGTTGCGAACGGGAAAAGAATAATTAGAGAAATAGATGGTGGTGGATCTAGCCACTTATCTCAAAATTCTGTGATAGCTCACTTTGGTTTGGGAGCCACTACTGTAGTTGATTCGGTTATTGTAAACTGGACAGGTGGTAATACTCAAATACTGACCAATCTAAATACCAACCAACAATTAGAAATTGTTGAGATTAATCCATCTAAAAAAGAATCTAGTTTTACTTGGTACATTTTAAGCGCTGTTTTATTAGCTATTTTAGTAATATTCATATTTTATAGAATGAGGTGGCCAGGCAATTAAAAAACCTTTACTTTTCTGAAAAGGTGAAAAAAAATTAAAAAATTTCCCCAAAATGCAATAGCCTTCAAAATTCTCGTCTTTATTAATGAAGACCAATTGAAAAACCTTTGGATGGCATCCAACCAACAAAATAATAATAACCTGAACAGTTTTTTTGAAGAAGAGTATAGCTCCCTTAAGCGCTATGTTCAATCTAAAATTAAACAAACTTCAGAAAGTGACGCCGAAGATATAATCCAAGAAGTTGCGTTACGTATTTTCTCAAGACCAATTGATGCCTTACCTATTCATAATATTGGTGGTTTTGTGTACAACGCAGTTAAAAATAAAATTACAGATATACTGCGATCCAAGAAAAAACGTCTTGATAATCAAGATGAATTAGAAAACCTTTGGATAGACTTTACCCAAAATTTTTATGATAATTCTTCACAAGAATACTCCGATAATATTCGGAAAAAGTTACAATCTGCAATTTCCAATTTAAAACCAGCATATAGAGATATTATTATAGCTGTCGATTTTGAAAATTATAGCTATAAAGAAATTTCGGAAGAAACAGGCATACCTCAAGGTACATTGATGTCTAGAAGACACAGGGCATTGTCTATTCTATTAAAAGATATTGAAATACAAAACATTAAAAAACATACTTATGAAATCTAAAATTGAAAAAAACATGGAGAACACAGTTAAATTTTATGTTTATAAAGCATTCAAAATTCTAGGTTATATCATACTTGGCATATGTATAGCATTCTTAGTAGGCTATATAGTTATGCGCTTATGGAACTGGTTAATGCCAGATTTATTTGGACTACCGCAAATTGATTATTGGAAAGCACTTGGAATACTTCTATTATCTAAAATCATTTTTGGTTTTGGTGGTGGCGGTGGAGATGGTCGTAGTAAAGGCAAGAAATCCAAAAATAAAAATAGAGTAAATGTATGCTCTACAACGAGGAAGGATTTTTCTCAATGGAAACATTACGATGAATTTTGGCAAGCTGAAGGAGAACAATCCTATAAAAATTATGTTGATAAATTAAACACTAAAAAAAGCAGTGAAAACCCTGCCTCTTAATCGATTGAGCACAAAATATACTATTAAAAGTTTGTAATTAAGTGATAGTCAACATTAAAAAATTGTAAAACTTTGGAAACTTTTGTAGTTTCTAAAGTTTCCTGATGTATATTTGCAGCCGTTATGAAAGAAAAAATTAGGGATACAGCTTCACAGCTTTTCTTAGAACGTGGTTTTAAGAGTATTACCATGGACGATATTGCCAATGAAATTGGCATGTCTAAAAAAACCATTTACAGCGAGTACAGTAATAAGACTTCGTTAGTAGAAGATTGCGTAATGAATAAGTTCTGTGATTTAAGCAATGGTATTGACTTAATTATAGCGATGGAGAAAAACGCTATTGAAGAATTGTATGAGATAAAAAAGTATGTAATGTCTCATTTAAATGATGAAAAGAGCTCTCCACAGTACCAATTAATGAAATACTATCCGAAAATTCATAAAAACCTGAAGCTAATGCAATTCGAAAAAATGCATAAATGCATATTATTGAATGTTGAAGGTGGTTTAAAACAAGGCTTGTTTAGAGATAATATAAATCCGGAGTTTGTTGCTCGAATATATTTTACCGGTCTTAATAGTATTAAGGACCAAAACATGTTTCCGTTAGAACAATTTCCGATAGGAAAATTAATGGACTCTTTTTTAGAATACCACATTAGAGGTATCGTCACCCCAAAAGGCAAAGCAATTTTAAATAAAATCATCAATTCAAATCAAGAATAAATGCGAAATCAATTCTTAATACTCATTACCTTTCTAAGCATTAGCTTGGGGTATTCACAAGAGCAAGCCAATAGTTTTACACTCGAAGAGGCTATACAATTTGCGTTAGAAAATAACTATGCCGCCATAAATGCAGATAGGGATATTATAGATGCACAAAAACAGAAATGGGAAACCATAGCAAGTGGTTTACCTCAGGTAAACGGTGCTATTAGCTATCAAAACCAATTGAAACAACCAGTGTCTTTACTACCTGCCGAACTTGCAGGTGGTGCAGCGGGGGAATTTATACCAGTTGTATTCTCTCAACCGCAGTCAGCTACAGCAACCGCAACCTTAACCCAACAAATTTTTGATGGATCATATATCGTTGGTGTTCAAGCGACAAAAGCATTCTTAAGCTATAGTGCTAACAACAAGGAAAAAACAGAATTAGATGTTAGAAAACAAGTTGTTGAAGCATACGGCAATGTACTGTTAGCAGAAGAAAGTGTTGAAATCTTGGAGAAAAACAAAGCTACACTTGAAAAGAATCTATATGAAACTTCTAAGCTGTATGAAAATGGACTAGGAGAAGAAGAGAGCGTAGATCAACTTCAAATTACGCTTTCGTCTATAGAAAATCAATTACAAAATGCAATTAGACTTAAGCAGATTACGCTACAAATGCTAAATGTTAGCATGGGTCTAGATTTGAATGCCCCAACACAATTGCAAGAAGAGTTAGAAGACTTAACGCTATCTAAGATGGATTTAAGTATTCTCGGTACAGATTTTAATATTAACGACAATGTTGATTATAAGCTAGCTGAAAATTTAAACGAACAACGTTTTTTTGAATGGAAGTTGGCAAGAAGCCGTGCACTACCAACATTAAATGCCTTTGTTAATTACGGTAGCTCCGCATATTCAAACGATTTTGATTTTCTGAGCAGTGACCAACAATGGTTTGACTCTTCTATTTTAGGGTTTGATCTTAGCATTCCTATTTTCAGCTCTTTTAAAAGGAGTGCTTCTACTCAGCGTGCAAAAATTGCTTTAGAAAAGGCGAAAACGCAACTAACCGAAGCTGAACAACAAATTAGATTGCAGTTAGAAAACGCAAAGAACAACTATACGCTAGCCATCGATAATTATGAAACAGCAAAACAAAATCTCATGTTATCTGAGCGTATTGAAAATAAAAATCAAATAAAATACAAGGAAGGTCTTGCTACCAGTTTTGAGCTAAGACAAGCGCAAACTCAATTGTATGCCACTCAACAAGAGTTCTTACAGTCTATGGTAGAGGTCATCAACAAAAAAACCGAATTGGAAATTATTTTAAATACGAAAGCCTAAACAATCAATCATTAAAAATACAATCATGAAAAAAATACTAGTATTATTAATTGCAAGCATCGGCCTATTTTCTTGTGGCGGAGGAGAGCAATCGGTAAATGAAATTATTGAGCAGCAGAATCTTGAAGCCATTAGAGCCAAAAAGAACGAAATCACAGCTCAACAAAAACTAATTGAAACACAACTAAAATCATTAGACTCTGCAATTGCAGTTTTAGGAAATGAAGAAAAGTTGCCGTTGGTTAATACATTGACCGCTAAAAAAGAGCTATTTAATCATTATCTAGAATTACAAGGTGATGTTAGTACAAAACAGAATGTTCTAATTTACCCAGAAATGGCAGGTACACTTCAAAAAGTATATGTTAAAGAGGGCGATAAAGTATCTAAAGGTCAAATTTTAGCTACTATCGATGATGGCGGTATGTCAAGTCAATTAAGTCAATTAAAATCACAAGCAGCTTTAGCCAAAACTACTTTTGAGCGCCAAGAGCGTTTATGGAACCAGAACATTGGTTCAGAGATTCAATATCTACAGGCTAAGACCAATTACGAAGCTTCTGAAAATATGGTTTCTCAAACACAAAGTCAATTAGGAAAATCTACTATAAGAGCACCATTTTCAGGTATTATAGATAAAGTTATTAAAGATCAAGGAACCGTAGTGGCTCCAGGGCAAGGTTCTGAGGTTTTTCGTATTGTAAATTTATCAGACATGTACATTGAAGTAGAAGTACCAGAATCATATTTAGGTAGTGTTGCAAAAGGGAAAGAAGCCGTAGTTTATTTTCCAGTTTTAGGTGACAGCATTGTTTCTAAAATTAGAGAAACAGGCAACTTCATTAATCCTTCAAATAGATCTTTTGAAGCTGAAATTGCAGTTCCTAACAAAGAAGGTAAGATAAAACCGAACTTAAGTGCTAAAGTTAACATCAACGACTATACTAGTGAAGATGCAATACTTATACCAACCAGTATAATATCTGAGAATGCTGATGGAGAACAGTATGTTTTTGTTGCGGAAGAGCCAAATGCCGATGGTGAATCTATCGTAAAAAGAGTAATCATTTCCACAGGAAAAACACAAGGTGCCAATATAGAAGTCTTATCTGGTTTAGAGGACGGAAATCATATTATCAAAGAAGGGGCAAGAAGTGTTAAAGATGGTCAAAAAGTTAAAATAAAAAAATAAAGATCGATGAGCAAAGTACAAAAGAACGCCGATAAGGAATTCGGTCTATCGTCTTGGGCCATTGATAACCCTTCGGTTATTTATGTCATGATAGCCATTTTTCTTTGGTTGGGATTTAGCGCCTATATGGCTATGCCCAGAGAAGATTTTCCTGAAATAATAGAGACCAAAATCTACATTAGCACACCGTACCCAGGTAACACTGCTGAGGATATTGAAAAACTGATTACAGATCCTTTAGAAGATAGGTTAAAGAATATTAGTAACGTAGTAGAAGTAACCTCTACGTCTCAAGAAGATTATGCCATTTTAACTGTAGAGTTTGATGAGGAAATTACAGTTGAACAAGCAAAACAAAAGGTTAAAGATGAAGTAGACAGTGAGAAGGCAAGTGAAGACTGGCCAACATTTAATGGTGCCAAGGTAGAACCTAATGTTTTTGACTTGAATTTCTCTGAAGAAGTTCCAATTATGAACATCAATTTTACAGGTGACTACCCTGTAGAGAAACTGAAAGAATTTGCTGAATACTTACAAGATGAAGTAGAAGATCTTCCTGAAATTAAACAGGCCGATATTAGAGGAGCACAAGATTTAGAAGTTGAAGTGGGTGTTGACATTTACAAAATGATGGCTGCAAAAATCAGCTTTCAAGATGTTATCAGTGCCATTAGCAATGGTAATATGACGATGTCTGCAGGTAATTTAAAAACCGTAGGGCAAAGACGTACCATTCGTATTCTTGGTGAAGTTGAAGACCCTAAAGAATTGAACAATTTTGTTGTAAAATCAGAAAATGGTGCTGTTTATTTAAAAGACATCGCAACAATCAACTTTCAGGCAAAAGACAAAACTACTTATGCTCGTGAATTCGGGAAAAATGTAGTGATGCTAGATGTGAAAAAAAGAGCTGGTAGAAACTCCATTTCCGCTTCAGATAAAATAAAGGAATTGGTAAAGAAAGAAACAGCCGAATACTTTCCGCCAGATTTAAATATTTCTATTGCCAATGATTCATCTACCCGTACATTAAATCAAGTAGATGATTTAGTAAACAATATTATTTTCGGAATCATCTTGGTGGTAACCGTACTAATGTTCTTCTTAGGTTTTAGAAATGCACTATTTGTTGGTTTCGCCATACCTATGTCCATGTTCATGTCTTTCGTAATACTGTCATGGCTTGGGTACACACTTAATACTATGATTCTTTTCGGAATGATCATGGGTCTTGGTATGTTGGTGGATAACGGTATTGTTGTAGTGGAAAACGTATACCGTTTAATGGACGAAGGGTTGTCAAGAACAGAGGCTGCTAAAAAAGGTATTGGTGAAATAGCCTACCCAATAATTATATCAACAGCGACAACTGTTGCTGCCTTTGTACCGTTAGGTCTTTGGCCAGGTATATTTGGACAATTCATGATTTACTTCCCTATCACACTTTCTGTGGTATTAGGATCCTCTCTGTTCGTAGCAATATTCATGAACTCTATGTTAGTTTCTAAATTCATGAGTACCGATGAAAAGGAGCTTACTCTTAAGCAATTGATTAGAATGAGTGTTATTCTAGGAGTTCTAGGTACATTAATTTTAATTTTCGGTGGTGCTATGCGCGGTTTAGGTTCTGTCCTAATTCTTACAGGAATTATGTTCTGGGCTTATAAATACATTATTAAAGGTTCTGCTATAAGATTTCAAAAGAGAACCATGTCTCGTTTCGAGAATTGGTATGAGAGACGACTTAAGCATGCCCTAAGAGGAAGTAACGTGTACTGGTATTTTGGTATCACATTCTTAATGTTAATTGGTGTATTTATGCTATTTGGTATGTCTGTAGGTAGCGGTCGTACTAAAATTGAATTCTTCCCGGATAACAAACCGAATGAAATTTATGTGTATGTAGAATATCCTGAAGGAACATCTATAGAGAAAACCAACGAAATCACCAAAGAGGTTGAAAACCAGGTGTACGCCATAATGGATGACCCTAAATACAAAAATAAGGACGGAGAAAACTTTATGATGACTTCTGCTGTTTCAGTAGTTGGTGAAGGTGCTGGTAATCCACTTACAGATGGCGGTTCTTCTGCAGAAATGCCACATAAAGGCAAGGTGACCGTAAACTTTAGTGAGTATAAATATCGTAATGGTTTAAATACCGAAGATATTCGTGGTCGTGTTCAAGCAGCATTACAAGGTATATATCCTGGTGTTGCCATATCCGTAGAGAAAGATGCCAATGGTCCGCCAGCAGGTTTCCCTATTAACATTGAGTTAGAGGGTAACGACTATGATGAATTGATCAACACTGCAGAAGACATTAAGAATTTTATTAATACCAAAAATATAGCTGGTATTGAAGAATTAAAAATTGATGTAAACAAAGGTAAACCAGCAATGCAAGTAATTGTAGATCGTGAGAAAGCAGGTGAGCTTGGTGTTGCCGTTGGTCAAGTTGGTAACCAATTAAGACGCTCTATTTTTGGAGAAAAAGCAGGAGTTTATAAGGAAGATGGTGAGGATTATGACATCAACATTAGATTTAATGAAGATTTAAGGTATAATAAGAGTGCCTTATTCAATCAGAATATCATTTTTAGAGATCCTGCGAATGGTCAGATTAAGGAAATTCCTATTTCTGCTGTTGCTACGGAGAAAAATACATCAGGATTTAGTGCCATAAAGCACCGTGATGGTAAACGTGTAGTTACTATTTACTCCGGATTGAAACCTGGCTTTACAGATGCAGGTGCTATTGTTGCTGAAATTCAAAGAGAGATGGATAGTTTTGAAGGGACACCAACAACAGTTAAAATTGATTACACAGGTCAATTAGAAGAACAAGCAAAACAACAGGCATTCTTGGTAGGTGCGTTCTTCTCTGGTTTAGGATTGATTATGCTTATTCTAATCTTTCAATTTGGTGGAATTTCAAAACCGTTAATTATAATGATTGCCATTTTCTTAAGCTTCATCGGTGTATTTGGTGGATTGATGATTACAGGATGGTCTTTCGTAATTATGATGACAATGATGGGTATTATCTCATTGGCAGGTATTGTGGTAAATAACGGGGTGGTTCTGCTAGATTACACCCAAATTTTGGTTGACCGTAAAAAGTTAAGACTAGGCATGGAAGATAGTGATCTATTGAGCATTGAAGATGCAACAGATTCTATGATTGTTGGTGGTAAGGCTAGATTAAGACCGGTTATTTTGACCGCGATTACAACAGTATTAGGTTTAATACCTCTTGCAATAGGTCTTAACATTGATTTCTTTGCCCTATTCTCAGAATTTAATCCCCATATCTATATTGGTGGTGATAATGTTATATTCTGGGGACCATTGGCTTGGACGGTAATCTTCGGATTAATCGTCGCAACATTCTTGACTTTAATTATAGTTCCGGTATTATTTAATATTGTGTACCGTATTAAAATTAAGTTCAGTAACATCGGAAACAAAAGTGCTGAAAGTAATGAACAACTAGAAGGTGTTGCCTAATTGCACCTTTACAATAATGAATATAAAAAAGCCCGTATCAAAATTGATACGGGCTTTTTTATTTGAGTTAGTTGAGTTTATTAATTAGTAACAACTGGCGATTTAGAATTTGCTTTAGAAACGCTAGCTATTTTATTGTTGTCAAAATTTACTTCACTTTTCACATCACCTTCCCAGAATAACCATTTTCCAGTTCTAACACCGTTCTCATAATTACCCATAGCAATTTTATCTCCTTTTTCATTGAACATTTTCCACTGTCCATCTAACTTTTCGTTTAAAAAGTAACCTTCTTGAGATTTCTCCCCATTGGCATGAAAATAAGTAGCTTTCACTTTTTCTCCATCTTTTACAAAGGTTGGATCAACTTGAGCATATGCTCCAAAAGACAATGCCAATACGGCTATAATTAGAATTTTTTTCATAGTATATATTTTTAAATTGATAATTTGCTTAACAGTAACGTTACAAATATACATTTATTTCCTAATTAATCAATGTTAAGATAACCATTACATAACATTAAATTAACATTGAGGTTATAACATACTGAATCTTAATGTGTTAAGTATAGTATTTTTATTAATAATTACGATACCGATCATTAAGCAAAACCTATGTACTAAATAGACCTATAATGAAATAGACTTCTTAAATTTGCCCTTTCATTAAAGCACGTATTATGTATAGAAGCCATTCCTGCGGGGAGTTAAGAGAATCACACATTGGCAAAACAGTTACCCTTTCTGGTTGGGTAGCAAAGACTAGAGACAAAGGTTTCGTTGTTTGGGTAGATTTACGAGACCGTTATGGCATTACACAGCTTGTTTTAGATGAAGATCGTACTTCTAAAGAATTATTAGAGCAAGCAAGAAATTTAGGTCGCGAATTCGTTATTCAGATAAAAGGAGAGGTTATTGAAAGAACTTCAAAAAACGCTAATATCCCTACTGGGAATATAGAAGTTTTAGTTTCTGAATTAACAATTTTAAACGAATCTAAAACTCCACCATTCACTATAGAAAATGAAACAGACGGAGGTGAAGACCTTCGTATGAAATATAGGTATTTAGACATCCGTAGAAATCCTGTAAAGAACAACCTTATTTTTAGAAGTAAGGTAACTATGGAAGTTCGTAAGTTTTTATCTGGCGAAGGATTTATAGAAGTTGAGACTCCGTACTTAATAAAATCAACACCAGAAGGCGCAAGAGATTTCGTTGTACCTAGCCGTATGAACGAAGGACAGTTTTATGCCTTACCACAATCGCCACAAACCTTCAAGCAATTATTGATGGTTGGTGGTATGGATAAATACTTTCAGATTGTAAAGTGTTTTCGAGACGAAGATTTACGTGCCGATAGACAACCTGAGTTTACTCAGATAGATTGTGAAATGGCGTTTGTAGAGCAAGAAGATATTTTAAATGTCTTTGAAAACTTAACGAAGTACCTTTTAAAAGAAGTAAACGGTGTAGAAATAGAATCTTTCCCTAGAATGACTTATGACGATGCCATGGCTAAATATGGTAATGATAAGCCAGACATTCGTTTTGGGATGGAATTCGCTGAATTAAATAGCGTTGCCCAGCATAAAGAATTCGGAGTTTTTAACTCTGCAGAGTTGGTAGTTGGTATTGCAGTACCTAGTGCCGCATCATATACTAGAAAAGAGTTGGATGCCTTGGTAAATTGGGTAAAACGTCCACAAGTTGGTGCTAACGGAATGGTTTATGTAAAATGTAATGAAGACGGAAGCTTTAAATCTACCGTTGACAAATTCTACGACCAAGACGATTTAACTAAATGGGCAGAAGCAACTGGTGCTAAACCAGGTGACCTAATCTGCGTACTTTCTGGTGATGCCAATAAAACAAGAACGCAGTTAAGTGCCTTGAGAATGGAAATGGCTACCAGACTAGGACTAAGAAAACCAAACGAATTTGCACCATTATGGGTAGTAGATTTCCCTTTATTGGAACTTGATGAAGAAACAGGTCATTACCATGCAATGCACCACCCATTTACATCACCAAAACCAGGTCAGTTAGAATTGTTAGATACCGATCCAGGTGCAGTACGTGCTAATGCATATGACTTGGTACTGAACGGTAATGAAATAGGCGGTGGTTCTATACGTATTCACGATAAGGACATGCAAGCAACAATGTTCAAGCATTTAGGTTTTACTCCAGAAGAAGCAAAAGCACAATTCGGCTTTTTAATGGATGCTTTCCAATACGGTGCACCACCACATGGCGGACTAGCATTTGGTTTAGATAGATTGGTAGCAATTTTAGGCGGACAAGAAACCATTAGAGATTTTATTGCATTCCCTAAAAACAACAGCGGTAGAGATGTAATGATCGATGCTCCTGCACCAATTGATAATGCGCAATTGAAAGAATTGAATTTGAAGTTAGATATTCAAGAATAGTTAATCTTGACAAAATCATATTGAAAAAAAATCCTGCCTCTGTGCAGGATTTTTTTTGTCCTAACATACAAACCTGAACAATAGAGGCTAGATAAAATTTTAAGCCAAACTTATATTAAAGAATTAGGAGAACTCAAAACCAAAATCATAGCTAGTAATTAAATACCTTTGAATACCATTACTGATTTGGTTAGAAAATGCCCATTCAAAAAAACAAACTTTTAAAACGTATTTACAAGTGGAGATATAAACATATCTCCCAAAAGACCTTTGTATATATATTAAGTGTTGTGGTTGGTCTGTTGGCAGGTTTAGCCTCGGTAACACTTAAAAATATTACGTACTTCATTGAAGCATCTCTTGAAACTGGAATCATTTTTTCAAGTAATCATTTATATTTCATTCTACCTATCATTGGTCTTACGCTAGTTTACCTGTACGTAAAATATGTTCATAAAGAGAAATTGAAACATGCCGTTTCTTCCATTCTATTCTCCCTTTCAAAAAATAAGGGTCGTATAGATGTAAAACAGGTATATACCCAATTAATTATAGCTCCACTAACGGTAGGGTTTGGTGGATCTGTGGGGTTATTAGGTCCTGCTGTGGCTACTGGTGCCGCTATAAGTTCCAATTTAGGTCGCCTTTTTCACATCAACAGCAAAACACGGTCATTATTGATTGCCTGTGCTTCTGCAGGTGCTATCTCATCTATTTTTCAATCGCCAATTGCCGCGATTATTTTCGCAGTAGAAGTGTTCAGTTTAGATTTAACGATGATATCTATGCTTCCGCTCTTATTGGCATCAATTAGTGGTGTACTTACCTCCTATTTTTTTATGGGTAACGAGGTATTGTTCAATTTTTCCATTAGTGAGCCATTTGAAGTGAAGGATACATTGTTTTACGTTCTTCTAGGCATAGGTACAGCCGTAGCATCTATATACTTTACCAAGATGTACTTTGGCATCATTAATCTGTTTAAACCATTAAAAAGCCCTAAATATCGACTTCTAGTAGGCGGGCTAGCTATTGGAATCATGCTATATATGATTCCTCCACTATATGGTGAAGGTTTTACCTTCATTAACAACCTACTAATTGGTGACCATATTCAAGCTCTGGGCAAAACTCCTTTTGACGCTTACATTGGTAATATTTGGGTAGTAATAGCTTTACTATTTGGCATAACCATCTTTAAAGCGGTTGCGATGACTACAACTCTGGCCGCAGGTGGAGCTGGTGGAATTTTTATCCCCACTATGGTAATGGGCAGTGCATTAGGAAATGTTGTAGCCAAACTAATTAATAATTCTGGTTTAGGTTTTTCTGTTTCTGAAAGTAATTTCACCTTAATAGGCATGGCAGGTCTAATTGCCGGTGTGCAACATGCACCTTTAACCGCAATATTCTTAATTGCGGAAATTACCGGTGGTTATGCATTATTTGTACCCTTAATGATTACTGCTTCTATCTCATATATTATTACAAAAAATACGGTCGATTATACTATTTACACTAGAGAATTGGCAGAAAGCGGAGACCTCTTAACCCATAATAAAGATCAAGCAGTATTAACTCTTATGGATTTAGATACCGTTATAGAAACTAATTTCAAAATTGTGCACCCAGACATGACCCTTGGTGAAATGCTGCACGATTCTGTTGCAAAATCTACACGAAACATTTTCCCCGTTGTAGATGTTGACCATAAATTTCTTGGAATTATTTTATTAGATGATATTAGAGAATTTATGTTTGACACCAAGTTGTACGACACCACAAAGGTTGAGACCTTTACACATAAAGCTCCAGACCATATATATTACGGATTGGATAGTATGCAAATTGTAATGCAAAAATTTCAAGATAGTGGTGCATGGAATCTACCTGTAGTAAAAAACGGAAAATATATGGGTTTTGTTTCTAAATCTAAATTATTGACCGCTTACAGAAGAGAATTGATAAAATTTACCAAGTAAAAGAGACCGTCATGAAATACATTATTATTGCTATAGTTTTAATCTCCTTTGGGCTAATTATTTACGGATTCAACTTAGATGTTAGTCAAGAAAATTTATCGCATAAATATATTGGATCAGGTACTTTGCTTCTATTTTTAGTGGCTATGCCGCTATTTCTAATAAAAGAGAGTAAGGGTAAAAAATTTAACGACTATATGCTTACCGATGAAAATGTAAGAAAAATGCAAGGCAAAAAGCCTAAAAACACTGATAATCAATATACTCCAAAAAATTAATAGTCCAATTCTCTACCAATCAACGTAAAATTATATTAAATTAGAATGATAATATTAAAATTTCAATACAATGATTGGCACCGTTAAATTTTACAATGAATCTAAGGGTTATGGATTTATAACCAATGAAGAAACTGGAAAAGATATTTTTGTTCATGCCACTGCTTTACATGGCACTGAAATTAGAGAAGGTGATAAAGTGAGCTATGAAGAGGAAGAAGGAAGAAAAGGTACCGTTGCCGGACAAGTGCAAGTACTATAATAATTCTCGCTTTATTAAAAATTAGATAACCACGCTCTTGCGTGGTTTTACATTTAGACCTAACTTTCTATGTTCTTTTTTTTGCAAAGAATTCTTGTAGTAAACGCGCAGCATCATCTTTAAGAATACCACCCGTTATTTTAGTCTTAGGATGTAAAGTAGTACCCATTACACCGTAACCACGTTGCAAATCTTTAGCGCCATACACAATCTTACCTATTTGACTCCAATATAGGGCACCTGCACACATTTGACAAGGCTCTAGGGTTACATACAACGTGCAATCTTTCAAGTACTTTCCGCCAAGAAAATTTGCTGCCGAAGTAATTGCCTGCATTTCTGCGTGGGCGGTAACATCGTTCAATTTTTCAGTTAAATTATGTGCTCTTGCTATAATTCTATCTTGTACAACAATTACTGCACCAACGGGCACTTCACCAGCTTCAAGTGCATATTCTGCTTCTTGTAGTGCCTTCTTCATAAAATAAGTATCATCGTAAGGTAAAACCATAGCTTCAAAAATACGATAGTTTCATTTTTAAAAAAGTATTTTTGTGTCCATTATACCCGCAATTTGAAATCAATTCTAGAACATATCAATTCACCTATTGACCTAAAAACTTTAAGTATAAAGGATTTAGAACAATTGGCTGTTGAACTACGTGAGTTTATTATTGATATTGTTTCAGTTAAAGAAGGGCATTTAGGTGCCAGTTTAGGCGTAGTAGAACTAACCATTGCCCTGCACTATGTATTTAATACTCCCATTGATAAATTAATTTGGGATGTAGGTCACCAAGCATACGGACATAAAATACTTACTAGTAGAAAAGACGTTTTTGAAACCAATAGACAATTTGGTGGAATTAGTGGGTTCCCAAAAATGCAAGAAAGTGAATATGATGCTTTTGGTACTGGCCATAGCTCTACCTCTATCTCTGCATTGTTAGGTATGGCGCTAGCTGCACAATTGCAAGGTAAATTTCAGAGGCAACACATAGCCGTCATTGGCGATGCCTCTATTGCAAGTGGTATGGCTTTTGAAGGACTTAATCATGCAGGTGTTACCAATGCAAACATGTTGGTAGTACTTAATGACAATGCCATGGGTATAGATCCTAGTGTAGGTGCATTAAAAAAATACCTCACCAATGTAAAAACAGGAACGGCAAAAGAAGAGAACATTTTTGAATGCTTAAATTTTCACTACTCTGGTCCAATAGATGGACATGACCTACCAGCTTTAGTTAATGAATTAGAACGATTAAAAAAGATAGAAGGCCCTAAATTGTTACATGTAATTACCACCAAAGGTAAAGGGTTACAAAAGGCAGAAGAAAACCAAGTAACCTATCACGCCCCTGGCAAATTTGATAAGCAGACGGGCGAGTTACAAAAAAAGGGGAATACTATTGAAGCCCCTAAATTTCAAGATGTATTTGGAAAGACTTTGGTAGAACTAGCCTTAAATAATAAGAAGATAGTAGGAATAACACCTGCCATGCCAACTGGTAGCTCATTAAAGTATATGATGGAAACTATACCAGAAAGAGCTTTTGATGTTGGTATTGCAGAACAGCATGCAGTAACTATGGCTGCAGGTATGGTAACTGACGGCTTAATTGTGTTCTGTAATATATACTCTACTTTTTTACAGCGGGCATATGACCAAGTCATACACGACGTAGCTATACAGAATTTACCCGTAATTTTCTGTTTAGATCGTGCGGGTTTAGTTGGCGAAGATGGACCAACGCATCATGGTGTATTCGATATTTCTTATTTAAGATGTATACCAAACCTAATTATCTGTTCTCCATTAAATGAAATTGAGCTTAGAAACATCATGTACACAGCTCAGCTTGGTTTAGATCATCCTATAGCCATAAGATACCCACGTGGTCGTGGACAAGAAGTCAATTGGCAACTACCAATGAAAAAGCTAAATATTGGCGAAGGTCAACTTCTAAAAGAAGGTAGTGAAATTGCCATTCTAAGTACAGGACCTATCGGTAATATGGTTACTGAAATACTAAATGAATTGGATAATAACCCTGCAATCGCCCATTATAACTTCCCATTTATAAAACCAATAGATGCGGCTTTATTGGAAGAAATACTACAGAAATTTAATCATATTATTACATTAGAAGATGGTTCAGCAATTGGCGGATTTGGAAGTGGTTTGTTAGAATTCGCAAATAATATTGGAATCCATAAAATAATTAAGATATTTGGCATTCCTGATAGCTTTATAACTCACGGTGCTACCCAAGAACTGTATAAAAAAGCAGGGATAGATAAGATGTCCGTAAAACAATATGTACAACAATTTCTATGAAAATAATGGCTTCAAAATTGCTTAAATCTTTATTTCCGTTACTATTTCTGGTAACCTTAGTCGCTAAAGGTCAAGATACAATACCAGCACCTATTATTGTTGATAGTGTTACTGTAGACAGCATTGCTGTAGATACTATTGTTATCCGCAGAACAGTAGATAAAATTTATTCTCCTAGGAAAGATGTAAATCTTCAAATACCCAATATAGATTTTAAAAAGACAAAAACTTTACAAAAAGGTTTTCAGCGGTTTAGAGTACCTTCTTTCTGGGAAACCGAAAATAGCTTTGGTATTAATATTAGCGAAGTTGCCTTTGTTAACTGGAACGCCGGTGGTGATAATGCCGTTAGTGGTTTAGGGTTTTTAAAATTTGCCAGAAAGTATAAGTTCAGTAATTTTCAATGGGATAATAACCTAGAACTACGCTATGGTTTAAATGCACAAGAAGGACGCAAACTTAGAAAAACAGAAGATGTAATACGTTTGAGTTCAAATCTGGGTTTCAAAAAAAGCAATACTAGTAATTGGTTTTATTCCGTTCAGTTAAATTTCAATACACAATTTTCTAACGGTTACAAATATCCTGATAGGGACGTGCCTATTTCTAGATTTATGGCTCCAGGTTATTTACTATTTGGTGCTGGTACATCTTACATTACCAAGGATGAAAAGTTCAATCTTTACTTATCACCATTAACACAAAAATCGACATTTGTACTAGATCAAGATTTAGCAGATAGTGGTTCTTTTGGTGTACAAGAGGCGATTTTAGATGCAGACGGCAATGTTATTACGCCTGGGGAAAATCATTTATTAGAATTAGGTATTCTAATTACCAATAACCTTAACATCAACGTTGCTGATAATATTGAATTAAAAAGTAGACTTAATTTATATACAGACTATATAAAAAGTTTTGGAAACGTAGATGTTGATTGGGAGCTTACCCTAAACATGAAAGTGAATAAGTTTATAAGCACTAGTTTAGGTACACAAGTTATTTATGACGACGACATACTTTTTGATATCGTTAAAAATGATAATGGTACCATTGTTAACCCAGGTGTTCCTAAAATACAGTTCAAACAAGTATTAGGCGTAGGTATCTTATACGGGTTCTAAAGTTGTTTCCCTTTTATCTTATTATGCATGTGTACGGCAGCGCTATCAGATAGACTAGCAACATAACAACACGTATTCAAAATTATTTCATAAAGAGACGCATCGGTTTGTTGATAAAAGCCCGGTAAAGTTCTTAAAATAAGTTTATGATAGTTAGATGCATTATTGTTTCTTTTACCAATAAGAGCATCTATATACACATCTAAAATATCAGAAATAATAGTGTAACCCGCTATCTCCTTTTCAACAACTTCTTGAGATTGGTATATTTTCTGAACACTTAAGCTTATGATATCTTCTATCTGCGCTTTAAATCCGCTTTTATCCAATAAAGACACCTCAAAATTTCCATTTAAGATACTTTCTTCATTCTCTATAAAAATAGAAACAGCGTCTTGTATTAGTGTATTAATAGCCAGTGCCCGCAAGTAGCTAAGCCTATCTTCCATATATTCCAAAGAATTATACTTCTTGGTATTTATGGTGTCCTTCACTAGTTTAATTAGATATTCTAAAGCATAGTCTTCAGAAATGAGTCCTAAATTTATACCGTCTTCAAAATCAATAATAGTATAGCAAATATCATCGGCAGCTTCAACTAAGAAAGTTAAAGGGTGTCTGCCGTAAGAAACCGTTCCTTCATTTTCTCTAGTTGGCAAACCTAAATCTTTGGCTACCTCTTCAAATATGTATTTCTCACTTTGAAAGAATCCGAATTTCTTATCACAAATATGATTTGTGGGTCTTTTAGGCAAAGATTCTTTTGGGTATTTCATAAAAGCACCCAATGTAGCATAGCTTAAACGAAGACCTCCCAGAACTCCTGCCCTGTCTTGTGTCATTAATCTAAATCCGTTCGCATTACCTTCGAAATCGATTATATCTTGATATTCAACCTCAGATAACTGGTCCTTGAATTTAAGTCCATTACCCGTTTTAAAATATTCTCCAATTGCTTTTTCCCCACTGTGTCCAAAAGGTGGGTTACCTATATCATGCGCTAGTGCTGCCGCAGCTACGATTCCACCAAAATCATTAAATTGGTAACCATGAACTTCTTTAAGATAAGGATGCTTTTCTATTATTTTTTTACCAGCTAATCTCCCCAAGCTTCTAGCTACTACAGAAACCTCAAGACTATGAGTTAATCTGGTATGTACAAAATCTGTCTTTGAGAGCGGAATTACCTGAGTTTTATCTTGAAGACTCCTAAATGCAGCAGAAAATATGATACGATCATAATCAACATCAAACCCTAAACGAGTTTCATCTTGTTCATTTCGTAAACGTTTATTTGTATCGCCTTGTCTGCGCAGAGAAAGTAATTGCTCCCAATTCATGTACATCTTTTTTGAAGACTGCAAGATACATTTTTTGCTATTTCATTATAGGATCAACAATCTATAAATGCAAAATGATAAACAATACCTTAACAATTTCTACATATATTGATAATCACTAGCTAACCTTAAGTTAACGTTGTCACAGTTTCTTTGTAAAAGAAATTTACAAGCAACCATGAAAACCATATTTTTCGTATTTACGCTTATCATTAGCTCTTTAACTTTTGGTCAAGAAACCAGTTCTATTCAAGGTAACATCTTAGACGGGGAGCTATTTAACGAACCATTGCTAATGGCAAATGTTTCCATAGAAAACACATCTATTTCTACACACACTAACTTTCGAGGAAATTTTGAATTTGATGATTTAACACCAGGCTCATATAATATTGTAGTTCAGTTTCTAGGATATGAAACAATTGAGCTACCTGTAACTGTTGCCCCAGGTGAAACAACAAATATTCAAGCTAGCTTAAAAGCAAAAACCTTAAACATTACTGATTTGATGGCTGTAAAAACCGCATCAAAATAGATAAAAATCTAGCTAATGAAAGGACTATTGTCCCTAAAGGCAAAGTTCAAGAATTAAAGATTACTTAATATTAGCGTTACACACAGGTAAACAATATATCTGATCTTCGTAATTGTCTAAAGACACAATTGATTTCTGTTACTATTAGTTTTTGTCGACTAGTTTTTAGAAATCCTAAAGCTACCTTGTACAAGGTAGCTTTTTTTGTTCCCAATTTCTCTTATCCTCTACCAATATTCTTACCTAATAATATTACACACGCCAAGAGTTAATATTAAGAATACATTAACTTAACATTCATTTAAGTAATTTGCAATCGACAAAAACTAATACTTGATGAAAATCAATCCGTTCTGGGTATGCCTATTTTTTTTAATTTCAATTATAGGTCAAAGCCAAGAATCTAACGCTCCAACTTTTGGAAAAGGTCTGTTCAACCTTGTTGGTAAAGACAGTACATGGACAATGATTGTTAGTGCTAGAATGCAAATTTTAGCAATTTCTGGTTGGGATGCCACCGATGGAGGTCTACAAAATCCCGAGCAAAACTTTCTTGTTCGCAGAGCACGTCTTAAGTTCGACGGATTCGCTTATTCACCAAAACTAGAATACAAAATAGAACTTGGTCTATCTAACAGAGATATTTCAGGAGCTTCCCAGTTTACTAGCAATGCACCCAGATATATACTAGATGCCGTAGTAAAATGGAATTTCTACGAGAATTTTGTACTATGGTTTGGACAAACCAAATTGCCAGGTAATATTGAACGTGTTATTTCATCGGCAAATTTAATGCAAGTAGACCGCTCTTTATTAAACAGCAGGTTTAATATTGATCGCGACATGGGCTTTCAACTAAGACATCATTTTAACCTTTCTGAAAAATTCTTAATCCGTGAAATATTTGCAGTTTCGCAAGGAGAAGGAAGAAATATTACAAGCGGAAATATTGGAGGTCATCAATTTACAACACGTTTAGAGCTATTACCTTTTGGTGAATTTTTAAGCAAGGGTGAATATAAGGGCAGTGATCAAAAAAGGGAAAAAACACCTAAATTAATGCTGGCAGCTACTTTTGACAGTAATCAAAATGCAGTAAAAACCAGAAGCAACCAAGGGTCTTATATGTTTACCGATGGTGGTTTTTTCGAAACCGATATCAACACATTATTCATTGATGCCATGTTTAAATACAATGGATTTTCCTTCATGGGGGAGTATGCACATAGAACTGCCGACAATCCTATAGCTACAAATTTAGATGGGTCATTAACTGGTGATGTAGTTCTAATAGGAGACGGACTTAATCTTCAAACAGGGTATTTATTCAATAATAACTGGGAAATATCCGGTCGATATACAAACATTAAATTAAGCGAAGAAATAACGGGTAGAACCCCTCAAGACCAATATACTTTAGGGTTTTCAAAATACATTGTAGGCCATAAATTAAAAGTACAAACAGATCTTAGTTACCTATCGGAAGATGGTGGTCAAGATCGCTTAATGTATAGATTACAATTAGAAGTTCATTTTTAGAAAATAATAACCTTAACATAACACAATAGCAAATAGCGATAATGATATTTGCAAATTAATAGAGTAATTCAATTATGGATAATATTTATTTTATAATGCTTATCGCATTAGCTGTTTTAGCTGTAGCGGATCTTGTTGTTGGAGTTAGTAATGATGCAGTGAATTTTTTAAATTCAGCTATTGGTTCTAAAGCTATTTCTTTTAAAACGATAATGATTGTCGCAAGTTTTGGTATCGCAGCAGGCGCACTATTTTCAAGCGGTATGATGGAGGTTGCCAGAAAAGGAATATTTAATCCTGGTGAATTTTACTTTGATGAGATTATGTTCATCTTCATGGCCGTAATGATTACCGATATCTTGCTATTAGATTTCTTTAACACGCTTGGTATGCCAACCTCAACAACGGTATCAATTGTATTTGAATTGTTAGGAGCGGCAGTTGCTATGTCATTAATTAAAATTGGTGCAGATAACGGTAGCTTCATAGATGTTGTTAATTATATCAATAATGATAAAGCCATTCAAATTATATTCGGCATACTACTTTCTGTCGTAGTTGCCTTTTCTATTGGCGCATTGGTACAATGGGTATCGAGATTACTATTATCTTATAATTTTGATAAAAAACCAACTTGGGTAGGTGCTCTTTTTGGTGGTTTTGCTTTATCATCAATTACCTATTTCATATTAATGAAAGGTATTGGAGGTACTGCTTTTGCCGGCGAAAGCTATGATATTATTGGAGGCATAACAATTAAAGAATTCTTAGAGACTCAATTGATTGCACTGGTACTTGTAAACTTTTTAGTATGGTCTTTACTTTCTTTTATTTTAATGAAAGCTGCCAAAGTCAATATTTACAAGTTAATTATTGGTGTAGGTACGTTTGCCCTAGCCTTGGCTTTTGCAGGTAATGATTTAGTTAATTTTATTGGTGTACCTATTGCTGCTTGGCAATCGTATGAAGCATGGGTTGCCTCTGGTGTTGCAGCTTCAGAATTTAGTATGGGTATTTTAGCAAAAAAGGTTCCTACTCCAACCCTACTTTTATTCATTGCAGGTATGGTTATGGTACTTACCTTATGGTTTTCTAGCAAAGCAAAAAGCGTTGTTAAGACCTCTATAGATTTATCTAGTCAAGAGGATACTAAAGAAAGATTTCAACCCAATTTCTTATCAAGAGGGCTGGTACGCATAGCTATTTCAGCTTCAGAGATAATTACATCGGTAATGCCGAAATCATTACAAGCTAAAATAGACACTCAATTTAACAAACCTGTAATTGCCTTATCTAAGAATAAAGTACATGAACTACCTGCATTTGACATGGTTCGTGCAGCGGTAAACTTAATGGTTGCCGGTATTTTGATTTCTATCGCTACATCATATAAATTACCGTTATCTACTACCTATGTTACTTTTATGGTGGCAATGGGTACTTCACTTGCCGATAGAGCTTGGGGAGCAGAGAGCGCAGTATACAGAGTAGCAGGCGTACTTAATGTTATAGGTGGATGGTTTGGTACAGCTATTATAGCGTTTATCGCTTCAGGTATCATATTAACGCTTATTAGCTTTGGTAAAGGTGCCGCACTTGCTGTATTATTATTTGCTGCAGTATTGTTATTGGCTAGAAACTATATCTCTCATAACAAAAAAGCTAAAGAGCTTAAAGCAGAAGATTCATTGAACAGAGCAGAAAGTAGTTCTATTCAAGGGGTGATATTTGAAAGTGCCATGAATATCTCTAACGTTTTAAAGAGAACTAATAAGATTTTCACGAACTCTATTAATGGACTGGCTAAACAAGATGTTAGCTTATTGAAAAAGAACAAGAAACAAGGGGAGAAACTTTCAAATGAAATAGATGATCTTCGTGACCATATTTTCTATTTCATTAAAAATCTTGATGACAATAGTATTGGTGCAAGTAACTTTTACATTAACACCCTTGGTTATTTGACCGATATCGCTCAATCTTTAGAGTACATTGGTAAAGTCAGCCATAAACACGTTAACAACAACCATAAAAAATTAAAATACAATCAGATAAAAGAGCTTAAGCAAATTGATTTAAAATTAGAAGAAATATTAAATCAGACTCAAGATGCTTTTTCCAATCAGTCATTTGAACAAATTGGAGTTGTATTAAACAAAAAACAAGAATTGTTTGATATGGTTTCTGATAAAATTCAAACACAAGTTGCTAGAACACGAACAGAAGAATCAAGTCCGAAAAACACGACACTATACTTCTCTTTACTTTTAGAAACGAAAGATTTAATGACCTCTGTTATGAATTTATTACAACAGTACCATAACGAGCACGATAGCTCTGTAACACCAGCTAAAATAGAGCAGTTAAAAAAGTAAAACCTATTTTTAAAAATTAAAATTATAAGTACCTTGTCATCATAATCTAAAATGATGATCAGGTACTTTTTTTTATCCATTTCACTACTTCTAACTATTACTCTTTCTTCTCAAGAACTTACAGGAGAACAACTTCTTGAAAAAGCTATTTCCTATCACGACCCAGAAAATAACTGGTCTACATTTAAAGGCAAGATGTTGATAGAAATGGAAAATCCAAAAAGCAGCCCTAGATCTACGGTTGTTGAAATGAAACTACCCAACAACTATTTTAAAACAACGGTAAAAAAAGACAATTACACTATAGAGTCTGAATTGGATAATGGTGAATGCACCTTAAAATTAAATGGCAGCACTTCTATTTTTCCTAAAATAAAAGATAGTTTAAACATTAGCTGTGATCGCGCTAAAATGATGAAAAACTATTATACATACCTATATGGACTTCCTATGAAATTGAAGGACCCTGGGACTATAATAGATTCTAAGGTCATTAAAAAAACATTTAAAGGAAAAGAATATTTAGTATTGAAAGCCGGTTATGACAAAGAAGTAGGTAGTGATACTTGGTATTTCTATTTCGACCCCAAGACGTATGCCATGGAAGTATATCAATTCTTTCATGACGAAAGCAAAAACGACGGAGAATACATTTTACTTTCAGAAATGATTACCGTAAACGGAATTAAAATTCCTAAAGTTCGCAAATGGTATTATAATAAAGGAGATGTATTTCTTGCTACAGATAATTTACGTAAAGCAAACTCTCTTTAGTTTAGCAGAAACATACTAAATAGTAGCCTTTATTAGTTATTAAATGAACCCTAATTCCATTTAACAATGAGAAAGAGTCATTTTATAATTCTAGTTTTGATTATAACCCTAGTCCTTTTTGATATTGACCCTATGTTTGCCGGTCCAGGCGGTACAGTTGTAAAAGCAATATTTAAGACATGGTGGGGAAAAGTACTTATGTCCATTATAGGAATAATTCTGCTTCCGCTTATTATCTATGTTTACTTCAGAGAGTTCCTTGCAATAAAAAAATGTAAAAAGGAATTATTAGTCTTAGGTAAAAAAAATAGAGATTTCTCTTGGCTAAACCTTGATAAAAACGTCCGTAATATTTTTAGCCGAGTGTATATTGCATGGAATAATCAGGACCTAAAAGAAGCTTCTAGCTATATAAGTCACTGGTATTGGCAAAATCAACAATTGGTACATTTGGATGAATGGAAAAAAGAAAACCTTGTAAATGTTTGTAAAGTAGATGGTATCAAATCTGTTAAGCCGCTCTACTTAGAGATTACAGATGACACAAACTTAGAAGGTTCAAGAATCGCTTTCTTGATTACAGCAAACATTATGGATTATCTCAAAAACAAAGACACCAATAAAATTGTTCAAGGTAGTAGTAAGTTTGATGATGAAGAAAAAATTTGGGTAATGGAATATACCGATGGAAACTGGGTTTTAGATGACATCCAAGATGGGCAATTATCCCTTGCTTTTGCCAAGATCAAGAATGTTATTCCAACAAATTTAGTCCCTGTTCAATAATCTAAAGTAACAAAGATAATTTCTATCTGTAAAAATTCATTTCATCCATATACTTCCACACTTCTGGTGGCAGTAAAGGCTTAATGTTTTTACCGTTCTTATGTTCTCTTCTGATGAAGGTTGAAGAGATTTCCATAATAGGAGCATTTACACGCGTTATTTTATTGTGCTCTTTGAATTGGTGATCTATAGTTCCTTCAGAAATTCTTGGATATACGTACAGATTATGCAGCTCTAAAATAGTTTCGTAGTTCTTCCATTTATGAAGTCCCTTTAAATTATCCTCACCCATAATCAATGAAAATTCATAACCCTTCGGGTATTTTTCATTCAAATGAACTAGGGTATTTATAGTGTAATTGGGTTGTGGCAGATTAAATTCAATATTACTAGGTTTCAAATTCTCGTACTCTTTCGTTGCTTCATACACCATTTCAAATCTTTGATGATTGTCTAGAAGTGTTTTCTTGGTCTTAAACGGGCTTTGTGGTGTTACTACAAACCAAACCTCATCCAGATCGGAAAACTCCACCATATGGTTTGCAATGACCAAATGACCTATATGAATAGGGTTAAAGGTACCAAAGTATAATCCTACCTTTTTCATGCGCAATTATTCTTTGTCTTCAGCAATAAAAGAAGCAACTAAATCTACGGCTTCTTTTAATGCAACGTCAAGATCATAATTTTTTATAATCTTATCAAATTGCGGAGCTGTAGCCAATTCAACTGAAGCCTTAGCTATACGCATATTTATCTTATCCTCGCTTTCTGTGCTACGTTTCTTAAGTCTGATCTTAAGTTCATCAACACTAGGTGGCTTTACAAAAACCGCTAATGTTTGATCGGGGAATTTCTTTTTAATTCTTAAACCTCCAACAACGTCAATATCAAAAATTACGTTTTTTCCTTCAGCCCACAGTCGTTCTACTTCACTTTTTAAAGTGCCATAAAAGTTATCTCTATACACCTCTTCCCACTCTAAAAAATCATCATTCTTGATATGATTTTTAAACTCTGAAACAGACATAAAGTAATAATGCTCTTTATTTTTTTCTTTTCCCCTTCTAGGACGAGAAGTTGCAGATACAGAAAAAGCTAAATTTAATTCGGGTTGTGCCAAAAGATGGCGAACAATGGTTGTTTTCCCACTTCCAGAGGGTGCAGAAAAAATGATTAGTTTTCCACCTTTCATCTATAATACGTTTAACATTTGTTCTTTAATCTTCTCTAACTCATCTTTCATTTGTACCACAATCTGTTGCATGGGTGCAAAGTTTGCCTTAGAACCAATAGTATTGATTTCACGACCTATTTCTTGAGAGATAAATCCTAATTTTTTACCATTACTATCGTCTGACTGTAATGTCTTACTGAAATAATCTAAATGATTTGCCAAGCGAACTTTTTCTTCGGTAATATCGTACTTCTCTAAATAGTAAATAAGCTCTTGCTCAAATCTATTTTCATCTACATCTGCTTTTAAATCTTGTACCGCTTTTTCCAAGCGCTCACGAATGGTAGCTTGCCTATCTGGGTCAATTGCAATAACCTCTTCTAGCAATTTATTCAAAGAAGTAATTCTATCTAAAAAGTCTTTTTCTAATACATTTCCTTCTTCAGATCTAAACTCATTGATTTCTACTAATGCACCTTGCAAAGCTTCTTTGATAGCTTCGTACTCCTCCTCATCAATATCTTCCTTATCCGTTTTCATAGCATCAGGAAAACGTAATGCCATTTCTAGCAATCTTAAATCATCACCATCGGCAATGTTTTTCAACTGATTCATATATTGTTTAACGGCAACTTCATTCACTTGAGTAGAAGTAGTATCACCAGTAAGCTCTACATATAGATTAAAATCTACTTTACCTCTAAGCAAAGAATTAGCCACCAATTTTCTTAGTTCTAATTCTTTTTCACGATAACTAGAAGGCATACGTGCATTTAAATCAATGCTCTTGCTGTTAAGAGATTTTATTTCTACCGTAATTTTTTTATTAGGTAATTGAACTACATGCTTTCCAAAGCCGGTCATGGATTGAATCATAAATACATTTTAGAATAAGACAAAGGTAAGGTAATTGAAAAATTTAATGTAAAACAGTCACCCAACATAAATAATAAAGGAGCAAACAAGGTATTTTTTTGTCTACTCCTTTATTTCAAGTTAAATCATATTAAAGTTCTCTGACCCAAATATTTCTAAAACTAACCCGGCTATCATCACCGTGATCTTGTAACAATAAAGGACCTTTACCATGGGCAGGATTCTTTGGCCAACCAACATAGGGTGTTGTTCCTTTAAGTTCAACATGATCTTGAACCAACACACCGTTATGTATAACAGTAATATCGCCAGATTTTATCTTGCCGCCATCCACATTAAATTCTGGTGCATGATAAATGATGTCGTACGTATTCCACTCACCTGTTGGTACAGAAGCCATTGCCAATGGCACATGTTGCTTGTAAATAGAACCTACTTGTCCGTTTACATACGTAGGATTATCATTCTGATCTAGAACCTGTACTTCATAAATTCCATTTAAGAAAACACCGCTATTAGCCCTGTTTTGACCTTCTCTCTGTACGGGTAAAGGAGATTTCCATTCAATATGCAATTGTACATCGCCAAAATTCTGTTTGGTCTGTATATTTCCTGTCTTGTCATTTACAGTCATACTGCCATCCTTGTTTAGATGCCACTTAGCCGCTGTACTATCATTTGCACTGATCCAATTATCTAAGCTAGTACCATCAAAAAGGACAATGGCATCACTTGGTGCAGAACCAGCACCGCCTGGCTTAACTACCGCAACCTTTGGTTCATAAAACTCAGTTTCTTCTGGTGTAGTAGGCTCATCGCCCATATATTCCTCATAAACTATGACACTGTCCTTTGCTGTTATAGCATCACCACCAGCATCAACTGTTACTTTTTCTTGACAGGATATAATACCCAAAAAAGCAACTATCAAAATTAAAACGTTTCTATTTTTCATATGTTATTGCTATTAAAGTTGTTTGATTTTTATATTTCTGAAAGCAACTACGTTTCCATGATCTTGTAACCCAATTTTACCAGTGGTAAACTTGCCGAATCCTTCCCAGCCTGCGAATTTAGATTTTGCTACCATAGCATTCCACTCCTCATTGGCAACAGGAAATGTAACCATTACCGTATCGTTTAACGTAACACTACCAACATGTTCCTTATGATTTACTGTAATGACCATAGTATTCCATTCGCCAATAGGTTTTGTTACATCTTTTGCTGGTGAGACCATGTCATACAAAGCACCTGCTTGGTGCGTAGTACCTGCTTTTGCATCTGGGTGTTTATCATTATCCAAAATTTGGATTTCTGGACCGGTTTGATAACCTGTACCAAATTGCTCATCTTCACTAACACCCCAGAATACACCGCTGTTACCAGCCTCTGAAATCTTCCAATCTAAACTTAAAACAAAATCAGTGAATTCTTTCTTAGTAACTAAATCATGATTTTTCTTCTCTTCCCCTTCAGCAGGTGGAGTATAAACCAAAGCATCTCCTTCAATCTTCCAAGCATCGCTGACACCATCGGTTTTGAATTCTTTCCATTGATCTAAAGATGTTCCATCAAATAAAACTTCCCATTCGTTTTGAACAACTTCAACTTCTTCAACAGTTACCTCAGATGTTTCTTTCTTCTCTTGTTTACATGCAACAAATGCTAGTAAACAAGCTATACTTACTATAATTTTTTTCATTTTCCTTCTATTTAAAGTCCTAACATTTTCTTCAGCATCTCTTTATCAATCTCTGCACCCGCAAAATCATCAAAAGTCTTTTCCGTCGCTTCTATAATATGGTCCGAAATAAATTTAGCACCTTCTCGAGCACCTTGTTCTGGACTTTTAATACAGCATTCCCATTCCATAACTGCCCAAACATCACAACCATATTGGGTTAATTTAGAAAATATGGTCTTAAAATCTATTTGGCCATCACCCAAAGAACGATACCTACCTGCTCTATCGCCCCAGTCGTTATAACCACCAAAAGCTCCTTTTTTTCCTGTTGGATTAAATTCAGAATCCTTCACATGAAAAGACTTTATAAACTCATGGTAATGATCGATATATGTAATATAATCTAACTGTTGTAATACAAAGTGACTAGGATCATAAAGAATATTAACTCTTTTATGGTTACCAGTAGCTTCTAGAAAACGCTCAAAAGTATCACCATCATGCAAATCTTCACCAGGGTGAATTTCATAGCAAACATCTACGCCCTCTTTATCAAAATGATTTAAGATCGGAGTCCATCTTTTTGCCAGTTCTTCAAAACCCATTTCTACTAAACCTGCAGGTCTCTGTGGCCATGGGTGCATTGTATGCCATAATAATGAACCAGAAAAAGTTGCATGAGCATTTAACCCTAATCTTCTACTTGCAGTAGCTGCTTTTTTTACGGTTTCTATTGCCCACTCAGTTCTCGCCTTTGGATTTCCGTGAACATTTTTAGGAGCAAAAGAATCGAACATTAAGTCATATGCAGGGTGTACCGCTACTAACTGCCCTTGTAAATGCGTAGAAAGCTCTGTGATTTCTAAACCATAAGAGTTTACTTTAGCTTTTAGCTCATCGCAGTAGGTCTGACTTTCAGCAGCTTTGTCTAAATCGATCAAAAAAGATTCCCAAGTTGGAATTTGAATTCCCTTATATCCAAGATCAGATGCCCATTTACACATTCCGTCCAATGAGTTGAATGGGGCTTTACTGTCTACAAACTGTGCCAAGAATACGGCTGGTCCTTTGATTGTTTTCATAAAATATACTATCTGTTGTTGTTTGAATTAGTTGTTGGTTTTGACACATAAAGTGTGTCAAATAATCTTATATTTAAGAATTGTATCGGGTTCTTCTCAATACTTTGGAGATTTGCCATAAATATAGGCAATACCATCAAAAAAAGATAAAAATTCAAGCATGAATCAAGACGAAATATTCGATGCAATTGTTGTCGGAACAGGAATAAGCGGCGGGTGGGCCGCTAAGGAATTAACAGAGAAGGGCTTAAAAACACTTGTTTTAGAACGCGGTCCAATGGTAAAACATATCGAAGATTATCCTACCATGAATGATGACCCTTGGGATTATCCGTTAAAAGGACAATTATCAAAAGAAGACAAGAAAAAATATCATGTACAAAAACGAGTAAATTGGGCACCTACAGAAGACTCTAAGCACTTTTTTGTAAATGATCTTGACCACCCATATGTAGAAACAAAACGATTTGATTGGATACGTGGATATCAAGTAGGCGGAAGATCACTTACTTGGGGACGACAAAGCTACCGATGGAGCGATATTGATTTTGATGCCAACAAAAAAGAAGGTGTTGGAGTAGATTGGCCCGTTAGGTATAAAGACATTTCGCCTTGGTACGATAAAGTTGAAAAATATATTGGGGTTAGTGGTGAAGCATTAGGCTTGGAAGTATTACCGGATGGTATTTTTCAACCAGCTATGAAATTAAATTGTGTAGAAGAAGATTTTAAAAAAACTACCTCAGCTAAGTTTGACGATGGTCGTTTAGTGACCATAGGCAGAACAGCACATATAACTGATCCAAAAGCAACGTTTGAAGGTCGTGGAACGTGCCAAAACAGAGATCGCTGTTGGCGTGGTTGCCCTTTTGGCGGTTACTTTAGTAGCAACTCATCTACTTTACCAGCAGCGGAACGAACTGGTAACATGACCTTAAGACCAAATTCTATAGTGCATGAAATTATTTATGATGACACTACCAAAAAAGCTACAGGAGTAAGAGTGATTGATGCAGAAACAAACGAAAAAATAGTTTTTAAAGCCAAAGTCATATTCCTTTGTGCTTCTGCAATGGCTTCTGTTGGTATTTTACTACAGTCTAAATCTGAACGTTTCCCAAATGGTCTTGGTAATGATTCTGATGCTTTAGGAAGAGGTATTATGGACCATCATTATAAATTAGGTGCAACTGCAAAGGTTGATGGTTATTTAGATAAATACTATAAGGGAAGACGCGCAAACGGATTCTATATCCCTCGATTTGTCAATTTAGACGAAAAAACCAAACGTGAAGGCTATTTGCGTGGGTTTGGTTATCAAGGTACCGCTAGCAGAGGAGATTGGTCTAAAGAAATAGGTGAATTAGGATACGGGAAAGATTTAAAAGAAACAGTTTTAAAACCAGGGCGATGGACCATTGGTGTTACCGGTTTTGGTGAATTTTTACCATATGATGATAATAGAGTTACACTAAGCCCTACGGAAAAAGACAAATGGGGTTTACCACAGTTAGCTTTTGATGTTGAGTTTAAAGAAAACGAATATAAAATGCGTGAAGACATAAAGAAAGAAATTGTTTCTATGTTTGAGGCCGCAGGTTTTAAAGACGTATCATCATATGAAGAAGCAAGCGGACCAGGACTGGGTATACATGAAATGGGTGGCGCAAGAATGGGGCACAGTGCAAAGACTTCTATAATAAATAAGAATAATCAAGTACATTTAGTTCCCAATGTTTATGTTACCGATGGCGCATTTATGTCATCCTCTAGCTGTGTAAACCCATCTTTAACATATATGGCTTTTACGGCAAGAGCGGCAAACCATGCTGCAGAACAATTAAAATCAGGTAAATTTTCATGATTTTAAAATTAAACACGAACTATAACGTTTAGTAAATCCAATAGATTAAAGTAAATATCAACTTATGGAAAACGCTTCTGCCAAAAATATGTGGGGAGAATATTTAAAAACCCACCTAGAGCACGTTTTTGAACACGCACCTAAAACTTGCTATTTTGGCGACAATGAAACAGATGCCAATAATTTTGCAGAAATGACCAAAAAGGAGACTAAAAAAGCAGTTTCCCATTCGTTATTAGGTTTGCAAAATAGAAATGAGCCTTTACCCAAAATAGGAGATTTTATTGTACTTACAAATTGGGCCGGCGAAGCACAATGTATCGTTCGTACAAAATCAGTTTCCCTTAAACCATATTTTAGTATTGACTCAACATATGTCCAAAAAGAGGGTTATGGTGATAAATCATTAGAGCAATGGAAAAGTTATTATTGGAATCTTTTTACCAATGAACTTCAAAAATTTAAAAGAGAGCCTAGGGAAAGTATGATAGTTGTATGCCAAGAATTTGAAAAAGTATACTAAAAGTTATCTCTTTATAAAAAGCAAAAAGAGCCGCATTATGCGGCTCTTTTTATATCAAAAATGTTCTTGATTATTTCTCTAAAGCTACCCAGGTATTTCCACTTTTATGAGAATCTACCGTTGCTTCAATAAAGTTCATACCACGAACACCATCTGTCATTGTAGGGAATTCGCCGTCGTTGTATTCTTGACCTCTAATAGCTTTGGCTACACCTTTATAAATATTAGCCATAGAATCAAAAATACCTTCTGGATGACCAGCTGGCAATTTAGTTCCGTCTAAAGACAGCTCTGAATTATAAGCGTGACCTGGCTTGTAAATTTGAGTTGGTTCCGTATCACTTAATTTATACAAAAAGTTTGGCCGCTCTTGTTCCCAACGAAAAGCTCCTTTCTCACCGTAAATGGAAATTGCTAATCCGTTTTCTTCACCTGTTGCAACTTGACTACCTCTAATTACTCCTTTAACATGATCTCCCATACGCACAAGTACAGTACCATCAACATCCATTTTATTATCTTCATAAAGGTAATTGAAGTCGCACAGTAGTTCATTGATCTTAAGACCCGTAGTATACTCTACAAGATTAAAGGCATGAACACCTATATCTCCCATACATGAGCTTATACCGGCTTTCTTAGGGTCTAACCTCCAAACAGAAGATCTTTTCTCTTTATCATGAATTATAGTATTGATCCAACCTTGATAGTAAACTGCATCAACCTTATGAATTTTACCTAAAGCCCCAGCTTTGATCATTTCACGCATTTGACGCACCATTGGATAACCCGTATAAGTATGTGTCAAAGCGAAAACCGTACCTGCTTTTTCGTGAGATTTTTGAAGATCTTTTGCTTCTGCCAAAGAAGTGGTCATTGGCTTTTCACAAATTACGTGGAAACCATTATCCAATAATTTCTTCGCCATTGGGTAATGTAAAAAGTTTGGCGTTAAAATTGAACATACTTGAATACGTTCATCTTCTGGCAATTTTAATTCTTCTTCTATTAAAGTATCAAAATCCTTATAAATTCTATTTAAAGGGACATCTATTTCCTTGGCAAAAGCCATGCTAGCATCAAAATCAGGATTAAAAACAGCTCCTGTAATTTGATAATTATCATTAATAAATGATGCTACTCTATGTAACACTCCAATAAGGGAATCTCCTCCGCCACCTAATATTCCTAATCGTATTTTCTTTGGCATTTTTGTTGTTGTTTAAGTTGAAAATATTATTGTTCAAAATCCCTAAGGATTTATTCTATTATTATAATTTGAAAATTATCTGCCGCATTTACTCGTTAAAAACAAGTACTGCAATCTTTAAGTGACAATTTTCAGGCGTTTAAATTAAAGAATTTATCTAAGACTGATATTCTATTTTCTCTGTTTTAAAGAAAATAGCGAACAAAATAAACACAGCTAACGCAAAACCAGCAGGATACATCCAAATGGTTTCCCAAACGTGTTTTCCGTCTTCCAAGAGGTAAGCAGTAGATATTTTTCCTGCAATCCAAAATCCTATCAACATCCCAACTCCATACGTTGCCAATGTTATAAGTCCTTGGGCAGAACTTTTAAATTTCTCACCTGCTTTACTATCCGTATAAATTTGCCCAGAGACAAAGAAAAAGTCATAACATATTCCATGTAGCGCAATACCTACTATCAACATGAAACCAAGTTCTTCAACATCCCCAAATGCAAATAATAAATAACGCACTACCCAAGCTCCCATGGCAAAAAGAATAGTTTTCTTAAATCCGAATTTGGTAAAGAAATAGGGTAACAATAACATAAAGGCAATTTCTGAAATTTGACCTAATGTCATTTTACCTGTCGGGTTATCCATCCCAATTTCTACTAGAAAAGGATTTGCATTTTGATAATAGAACGCTAAAGGAATACATATTAACACTGAAGAAATAAAGAATATTAAAAAGTTCTTATCCTTAAAAAGGCTCAATGAATCTAATCCTAAAATCTCTTTGATATTGACTTCACCAGTACTAACCGCTCTTGGTGGTGTTTTAGGTAATGTAAAACTGAACAATCCTAAAATTAATGATGCAATAGCTGTCATTAAGAAGGTGTTTCTCAATAGTCCTTCTCCAATATTCTGACCTTGATCCCAGTTAAAAACATAACTGATGGAAAGACCAGCAATTATCCACCCAGCAGTTCCAAATACCCTAACCATAGAAAACTCTTTGGCCGGGTTTGTCATTTGATTAAAAGAAACCGAATTAACTAACGCTAAGGTTGGCATATATAAAATCATATACGCCAATACCAAAATATAGAACCCATCGAAGGCTGTACTTTGGTACATAAAATACATAAGAACAGCGCCTTGAAGATGTAAAATCCCCAAGATTTTCTCTGCATTAAAATATCTATCTGCAATTATTCCAATAACAAAGGGAGCAATGATAGCTCCCCATGATTGTGTTGAAAATGCCAATGCTATTTCGCCGTCCGTTGCCTTTAAATTGTTTCCTAAAAATGTACCAAGGGTTACAAACCATGCTCCCCAAATAAAAAATTCTAAGAACATCATGAAGCAAAGCTGCGCTCTGACTTTATTTTTCATCTATCTTTTGTAATAAACGTAATCTGAACCAATAGGGTTTGCGCCATTATTTCTGAAATCTACAGCAATTTGTCCGCGATGATTCGTAGAATGATTTATGATATGAAATAAAATATCCTGCAAGGTATTCGTAAATAAACGCCCTTCTGTATTTTCATAGTCAATACGCCGATCAAAATTATCGGCATTGGAAACAATTTCAAAAGAACTGCGCTGATTTTCATAATGAATATCTGCCCAGTCTTTTATATCGTGCTCCTGCCATACTTCAAATTCACTAGGTTTATTTAAAATTCTAGCGTTCCAAAGATGATGTGCATTTAAAATATGACTAAATAAACGCATTGTTTTAGGCGGTAACGTATTTAACGCTAAACATTCCTCTATTAATGTTTTATTGCAGTGAAAATTATAATCGAATATTTCATTAAAAAAAGCTTCCATAAATCATATTCTAGATTACTGAATTTCTTTTGCGGCTTTTAATAAAAGATCTCTAGTAGCGATTATTCCTTCTTCCTCACTAATTTCTGAACCTTCATATTCCACACCTATAAAACCAGTATATCCAGCTTTATTTACAATTTTTAGCATTTCAACATAGTCTATACCAGTATCATATCCATCTGCATCAAAATTGTTAGATTTTGCACTTACCGCCTTAGCGTACGGCATTAATTCTTTAACTCCTTTGTACTTATCATACTCCTTTAAACAATCCCAACTTTCTGGTTTACGTTCTATACAAAAATTACCAAAATCAGGTAAACTTCCACAGTTATCCATATTAACAGTTTTCATAACTTCTGCATGAAGTTCGCCGTTAGAGGATAACCCACCATGGTTCTCAACCAATATATTTATGTTCTTGGTTTTTGCATAAGTAGCTAGTTTCGTCAACCCGTCTACAGAATTCTTGATCCATTCATCTGGCACATTACTACCATTAAGGTTAACTCTAATAGCATGGCAACCCATAGCCGCAGCAGCATCTACCCATTTCTTATGTTTCTCAACCGTTTCATTTCTTTCGGCTTCATCGTTTACAGCCAAATTACCTTGACCATCAATCATGATCAAAACGTTTTTCATTCCGTATTTTTCTGCCTCTGCATTAGACTTTGCTACGAAATTTGCCATTGCCTCTTCAGAGTAACCGGCATCTTCCAATTCAGGATTATATAATTGACTCACATATTCCAACCCTGTAAACCCCCAATTTTTTGCCTTCTCTGCAAAAGAATAAGGATCAACACCTTCTTCTCTAATCATTTTATGCATTGACCATTGAGCCAATGACAATTCAAAAAATGGCTCAGCATCACTGTTATCTGCAACGACTTCAGAATTTTCTACTTTTTCTTTTTTCGTTTCCTTACAAGCGTAAGTTCCTAGTAACGAGATTCCAATACCTACTGCTGAGGCAAATCGAATAAAACTTTTTCTTTTCATTTTTGGTAGTTTGTTGTTGTTTGAAATATAACCTTAACAGTTAACGTTAAAATTATTGTTTGGTTCATTAATCTTACAAGAAGCTTGGTTTAGCGAATTTCGCAAGAAGAATGGGCATTAAATGTATAGAATTAATTTTATATTTAATAAATTTAGAGAATAAACAACTTTCATGAGCAAATTTTATTATAACGAAGAACAGGAGTCCTACGACGCAATTGTAGTAGGAACGGGAATTAGTGGTGGTTGGGCCGCAAAAGAATTATGTGAAGCAGGCCTTAAAACATTGGTTTTAGAACGTGGTCGAATGGTAAAGCATATAGAAGACTATGAAACTGCAAATAAAGATCCTTGGGATTTTCCAAATGCAGGTGCACCTACTAAAGAAATAATAGAACAACAACCAAAGCAAAATAGAACAGGTTATACAACAAACCAAGCAAGTAGCATGTGGTTTGTAAATGACCTTAAACATCCATATAACGAAACTAAGAGGTTCGACTGGATGAGAGGTTACCACCTCGGTGGTCGTTCTCTACAATGGGGTCGTCAAAGTTATAGATTAAGTGATATCGATTTTGAAGCAAACAAAAAGGAAGGTATTGCTGTAGATTGGCCAGTACGTTATAAAGATATTGCACCTTGGTATGATAAAGTAGAAACATATATTGGTGTAAGTGGTGAAAATTTAGGTTTAAAGCAATTACCTGATGGTCAGTTTTTACCAATGATGGAACTTAACTGTGTAGAACAGGAGTTTAGAGAAAAGGTTGCCGAAAATTTTGACGGTCGTGTAGTAACTGCAGGTAGAACAGCACATATTACCGGTACTAAACAATTTGACGGTAGAAGTAAATGTCAATTTAGAAATAGATGTATTAGAGGGTGTCCTTTTGGAGCTTATTTTAGTAGTTTATCGTCTACTTTACCAGCAGCAGAAGCAACTGGAAATATGACCCTTAGACCAGATTCTATCGTACATGAAGTTATGTACGATCCAAAAACCAAAAAAGCAACAGGTGTTAAAGTCATAGACGCGAACACAAAAGAAACATTTGAGTTTAAAGCGAAAGTAATTTTCCTTTGTGCATCTGCAATTGCTTCTACTTCAATTTTAATGCAATCTAAATCTGAAACATTCCCTAATGGTATGGGTAATGCATCTGATCAGTTAGGTCGTAATATTATGGATCACCAACTACAGGTTGGAGCTTCTGGTAAGTTTGATGGATTTGAAGATAAATATTATAAAGGTAGAAAGCCTAGTGGTATCTATATTCCTAGATTTAGAAACTTAGGCGGAGATTCTGATAGAAAAGATTATAAGAGAGGATTTGGTTACCAAGGTAGCGCCTCAAGAGGAAATTGGGAAGAATCTATTGCTGAACTTTCCCATGGTAAAGATTTAAAAGAAGCTGTTTTAAAACCTGGTGGATGGACATTCGGAATGATGGGCTTTGGAGAAGTATTACCTTATGAAAACAATAGGTTTACCTTAGATTATGACAAATTAGATGATTGGGGTTTACCTACCGTAACATTTGATGCCGAGCTTCAAGAGAATGAGCTTAAGATGCGTAAAGATATTTTAGAATCTGCTGTTGAAATGCTAGAAAAAGCAGGTCTTAGAGATGTTCAAGGATATGATAATGAAAGTGCCTTAGGTTTAGGTATTCATGAAATGGGAACTGCTCGTATGGGTAGAGATAGAAAAACATCTGTTTTAAATGGAAACAACCAATTGCACGATGTACCTAATGTATATGTAACCGATGGATCTTTTATGACCTCTGCAAGTTGCGTAAACCCATCATTAACTTACATGGCCTTTACGGCAAGAGCTGCAGACCATGCGGTTAAAGAACTTAAAAAAGGAAACATATAATGGATAGAAGACGCGTATTAAAAAATATGGGAATGTCACTTGGATATATGGTGGCCACCCCAACATTATTATCAATCGTTCAAAGTTGTAAAAGTGAACCAGCTATTACCTGGACACCAGAATTTTTAGCTCCAAATGAAGGTGTTGTACTTTCTAAATTGGTAGACATCATTTTACCTAAAACAGATACACCTTCTGCTTCAGAAGTTCAAGTTCATGTTTTTATTGACAAATTTTCAAAAGATGTCATGGAAAAGGAACAACAAGATTTCCTTAAAATGTCAATGAATAAGTTTACCAACAAAGCATTGGCAGATTCTGGTAAAGAAAATGTCGAAGACTTAACTGTAGAAGATTTAGAACCAGTTTTAGCAAGCTCATTAAAATATACAAAAGATCAGCAAACTGAGATGTTTGAGTCTATTAATAGTTATACTGAAGCTATAGCCGAAGGTAAAACTGCCGAATTAGATGACGAGATTACGAGGTTTGCATTTGCAAACAATCTTAGAGGCATGACTATATGGGGCTATAAGGCTTCTGAGTATGTTGGTGAAGAAGTTTTGGCTTATTTACCTGTGCCAGGTGAATATGTGCCATGTGGAGATGCTCAAGAGCTTACTGGCGGTAAGGCATGGTCCTTATAACCAAATAATATGCTAACACTTAATAGCCAAGAGCGTGAATTTTAATCGCTCTTGGCTATTTTTATTTAAATGCACTACTCATGAAAAGAAGAAGTTTTATCCAAAAATCTGCATTAAGCACAGGTGCCTTAACAATGACCGGTACATTGACATACGCCAACTCGTTGACCAACACTACAAATGCACATCAATTTAATTTAAAATACGCACCACATATTGGCATGTTCAAGCACCTTGCAGGAGATGACCCTATTGCTCAGCTCAATTTTATGGCAGACCAAGGTTTTACTGCTTTTGAGGATAATGAAATGCGTAAACGCCCTATAGATGTTCAAGAAAAAATGGCTGATACCATGAAAAAACGTGGTTTAGAAATGGGGGTATTTGTAGCTCATGAAATTTACTGGAAAGAGCCAAATTTAGCCTCAGGGGATTTAGATAAGCGTATAGAATTTTTAAACGATATAAAAAGCTCCATTGAGGTAGCCAAGCGAGTTAACGCTAAATGGATGACCGTAGTGCCAGGACATTTAGATTTAAAACTAAGAATGGGTCACCAAACAGCTAACGTAGTTGAAAGCTTAAAACAAGCATCTGCTTTATTAGAACCTCATGGTATAGTTATGGTATTGGAACCCTTAAACTTTAGAAATCATCCTGGGTTGTTTCTAACCGACTCGCCACAAGCTTACGAAATTTGCAAAGCAGTGAATTCACCAGCCTGTAAAATTTTATTTGACATCTATCATCAGCAGATTCAAGAAGGTAATCTAATTCCGAATATGGAAGCCGCTTGGTCAGAAATCGCATATATTCAAATTGGTGACAATCCTGGCAGAAATGAACCGACTACAGGCGAAATTAATTATTATAATGTATTCAAATGGATTCATGAACAAGAGTTCAATGGAGTTTTAGGAATGGAACACGGTAATTCTAGAGATGGTAAAGAAGGTGAACTTGCAGTCATAGAAGCTTATAAAAAAGTAGATAATTTTCTATAAACAAAAACTATCATTTTTTTGATATTTAGAATGTACAAAAGAGCATAATATGCATTTCATCGAATAAATAAGCACAATTCGATGAAATGCAATATCAGTATGTAAGAATTACCTTACTTATTCGTTCTTTTGTATATGTCCCAATACCTACAAACATTATTCGTCTACGCTGGATTGCTTCTAGCCTCAAAATTATCCTTTTATATCTATAAGGGTATTAAGTCAAATTCATTTGAATTACTACAAATGAAATTAATGGCTAAATGGTTTAACTTTAAAAATATACTAAAAGTAAGTTTTCATAGTTTATTTAATGATACGATCAAGTTTCCGTAATCCAAAATGAAAATTTGTCCGTATATAACTTATACTCCAATACTTAAGCTATGGAAAACTATATAACAATATTAATGATATATGCAGCTGCGTTGATTTTTACGACAGTATTAAAGCCCTATATCATAAACGATAAATAAGATTCCCCTTACTTAACCTCGGCTTAGCCGTATATAAAAAAGACCCCTTAATTTGGGGTCTTTTTTATTCTCTATCTTAAAATATACGCTAACAACCTAGAGCGAGGCTTTCATATCTGATGGAATAAAGGAATAATTGTTCTATCTACGTTATATTCCTAAAGTAAAAATCATCCCTCCACCAATTTAGCTAATAGTTATTCTTTAATTATTACCTACTTAAACGTAACAATATCCTACAGTACATGCAATGGCATCAACTTTCCCCATAATTATTTATTGATAATATAATAGTTTTTCACTACGATTTAAGATTATAAAATCTTATGCGATAGAAGCGTCAATAGCAAATTAGTTAACTGAATAGTCAACTCCTCAATTATGAGGTAAGCTTTTAAGAATTAAAATATAAAAATGTAGCTAAGTTGATTGTGGAGATAAAAAATGTACGGTCCCACTAATGTTTCTTTTATGAAAAATGCCCACCAAGTCTAATAAAGGTAGTTCCCCCGAAACCTTTTCTTAGAACGTAATCATACGACGAATCGTAGTTCTACTTATTTTGGCGCTCAAACATTAGATATAAGATAACATACACTATCTTATAAAGAACCGTACTAAATTTAAATTTTTAGATCCGCACTAAAAGAACCCTTGACTTTCAAAGATTCTCCATTGGCATTTTCTAGTTGCACCTCCAACTTTCCACCAACATTGTCAGTGTAGTTTTCAGTAATAGTAATATCACCTGATTTCACAAAATATGGCAGCTCGCTTACACCAGCTAAATCTGCAAAACCATAGACCCCTCTAAAATTATTAATTAGATGGTCTAGTTTTTTTATTTTATATACCCCAGCTGGCACGCCATGCTGTTTTTTCTTATTATTTGCGATCACAAATTCAAATTTCTGAATTTGATCAACACCACATGTGGTAAAATTTAATAATAGCTTATCGATCTTATTACCATCTTTATCTTCTTCAATACTGCTTGTGAATATTGCGGCACCATCAATATGAAAACTTAAACTTCCGTCAACGTTAAAACTACAAGTACCTATCTCTATAATAGAATTATTAACATCACATTTAGAACCACCTGACACAAGAATAAATGGTATAACACCAAAGCAAAACATTTTTAAAGACTTTCCTAAAATCTGTATCATTTTCAACATGGTATGAAATTAGATTTATAGTTATGGTTTATCTATTAGATGTTTTTGCTCTTCAAAAGCAATGGTTAAATTTTCATTCGAATTTTCATCTTCATTCATGAACTGAGAAGCAATCACTAAGACTACTATTAACAATGCTAACATTATGCTGCACTTTCTCATATCAATTTCTCTATAACATATTGATGTTCTCTGCTAAAGGTAATTTTAAGCTGAAAACTCATTACCCTAATTTGTATAACCTGCATCTTTTTATGTATAAACGGAAGGCACAAATCTTAGAAAATGAATCAAATATATAATTTGTAGTATTTTTCTTTCTTTTAGTGGTGATAGTTGTAATTTTTACACCTTTAATCCAAAATATACCGATTACACTATAATTACATCCATTGATACAAAATAGCTCATGAAAGCAGTACAAGCGCTTAAAATTTCATAACTTTCTAACTTGATACCGAATCTTTTATGCTACAAGCTGTAATAGTTGATGACGAAATTAAAGCACTACAAAGCTTAACATGGGAGCTTACTAATTTTAGTGATGAAATAAATGTAATTGCCTCATTTACAAATCCAAATGAAGCACTTTCCTATTTAGATAAGAACACCCCAGATTGTCTATTTTTAGATATAGAAATGCCGACTATGGACGGCTTTCAATTTATCAAAAAACTAACCAACAAAAATTTTCCGGTAGTAATTACAACAGCATATAACCAATATGCACTTAAAGCAATAAAAAGTCAAGCGTTAGACTATTTATTAAAACCTATAGATACAGATGATCTTGAGGAGACAATCGTTAAGATCAAAAAATTTAATAGCAAAAATTTCTCTGTTGAAAAATTAGAAATGGCTCTTTTAAATTATAACTCTAGATCTGTACATAAACGTATTACCCTTAATACGGATGGTAAACTCTTATTTCTTGAAAGTGATGAAATTCTATATGCAGAATCTGACGGAAATTATAGTACCATTTTTTTGACGGACGGTCAAAAAATAGTATTGACCAAAAAATTAAAGGAGGTAAACGACCTACTACCATCAGACTCATTTTTTAGAATTCACAATTCATACATCATCAATCTCAATAAAATAAAAGAGTTCTTAAAAACCGATGGTTATGTCGTGTTGAAATCGAACCACAAAATACCGGTATCTAGACAAAAAAAATCAGATTTCTTAGATTTGTTATAATCCTTTAAAAGGTTTTTATTCATCTAACAATTAAGCATATTCTCAAAAATTATAGTGTATAAATCCAAGTGCAAATTTCTATTCTTCTTATTGTACACTTTAGTGCTCCCACACCTTAGTTACTCACAAGAAATACCAGATACTTTAAAGGAAAAAGTAGATAGCCTGCTATTGAAAACTCCAAAAACATGCCAAGAGATTGATATGTTTTTAGAACCATTTAGCAATGACAGCATTTCTTTACGGTACATAGAAACCAAATCTATCTCTAAAAATTACTTATTAGGGCAAGCATATGCATTAAATCAACTAGGAAGTATCTACAGGGACTTAACGCAATACACCAAAGCACTAGAATTATATCAAAAAGCTTTAAGAGCATCTGTTGAGGCAGATAATATTGAGTTTAGAGTTTATACGCTAAATATGATCAGTACGGTCTACAGACGTACAGAAGCTGTTAAATCTGCATTAGACTATAGTCAAGAAGCCTTAGAACTAGCGGAAACTGTAATTGAACCAAATATTGGCTTAAAAAAAAGTATCATAACATCCCTTAATAGTATTGCTGGCATCTATCAAATGTTAGAACAATATGATCTTGCTATTGAAAAATACGAGAATTCTATGATTCTTGAAAAGCAATTAGACGATAAGGAAGGTTTAGCTGTAAATCATCAAAATTTGGGTGAATGCTATGAATCTCAAGCAAAATTAGAAGATGCATTAAAGAACTTTAGAAAATCTCTTGTCTACAATGAAATGGTTGGCTCTAATAGAGGGAAAATAATATGTAATTATAGCATTGCTCATGTTTATGTTCATTTAGGAAAAATAGACGAAGCAACCACTATATTACAGAATAATCTATTAAAAGCTATTTCGCTTGGAGACGAAAAAATAATTACAACCATTTATATAAACTTAGGCTGGGCATTAATACGCTTAGGAGATTATGACAACGCAGAGGTTAATCTTGAATCTGGTCTTGCCTTGGCTAAAACTAATAATTTAAATTCCGAAATAGCAGAAGCAAACAAGTTTCTATCTGAACTCTGGATTAAGCGTGATGATTATGAAAAGGGGATGAGCTACTTTAAGGAATCTAGGAAGTACGAGGAACGCATTACCAATTCACTTAACCTTCGTTATGTAAATGATATGATTTTGCGTTATGAGTCGCAAATGAGAGCCAACCAATTAGAGCGTCTTGCCGAAGAAAATGAAACGGTTCGTTTAAAACTTAAGAAAAACAGGACTATGCTGACCATCATCGGTATATTCTTAATTTTACTAATAGGAATCTTATACATTTTATACCGACAGAGCCAGTTGAATGCAGATAAAAAGCTGTTAACCCTTGAACAGAGTATGCTACGTAGTCAAATGAATCCGCACTTCTTGTTTAATTCACTGAACTCCATTAAATTATATATTATAAATAATGAAAAAAAGAATGCCGTTCATTATTTAAACAAGTTTTCTAAATTGGTACGAAAGATATTAGAAGCATCATCTCAACGAGAGATTTCATTGGCAGACGAATTAGAGACCGTTGAATTATATATGAATATCGAGAATATTAGATTCTCAAATGAAATCAATTTTAATATTCATATTAAAGATGATATTGATACACATAACATAAAAATACCATCGCTTATTCTACAGCCTTTTTTAGAGAACGCCTTATGGCATGGGCTATCTTCTAAAGATGGATCAAAAAATATAGATTTAGAAATTAAAAAAGGTAAAAACGGTTTTATAGAAATCGTTATTACAGACAACGGAGTAGGTAGAGATGCTGCAGAAAAAATTAAGGACAATAAACTGCTAAAGAGAAAATCTGTGGGTATCGATATTACTAAAGAACGATTGGCAAATTTTTCTCGGGATTATGAAAATTACTTCCATGTAGATATTATTGACAAGTTTGATGACAATACCAAACCTATTGGAACACAAATAGTGATTTATATACCTACTATTTAAGATGGTCTTTTGCAACCACTTCTAGCTCAGTATACCAATCTTCACCAAATTTTCTAATTAGGGCTTCCTTAACGAATTTATACACCGGAACTTTCAACTCATCGCCCAAAGCACAAGCAGGGTCACAAATTTGCCATTTATGGTAGTTAACTGCAGTCAGTTCAGTATACTCACGCACACGTATTGGGTACAAATGGCATGAAACAGGTTTCTTCCACTTAATCTTTCCTTGGTTATACGCCTCTTCTATACCACATTTAGCAATCTTCTTATCATCAAAAATTACATAGGCACATTCACTTCCGTTAACTAACGGGGTTTCCCATTCACCATCTTCACCTTTTACAAAAGCACCTTGATCTTCAATAACCGCAATACCTTCTGGGCGTAAAAAAGGTTTAACTTTTGAATAGATGTCAACCATGATTTCTGTTTCAGAATCTTCTACAGGCGCACCTGCTTCACCATCAACACAGCAACCACCTTTGCATGCACTAAGATTGCAAACAAAATCGTTTTCGATTATTTCTTCCGATACTATAGTTTTCCCTAATTGAAACATGACCTAATTTAAAGGGCGCAAGATACATTTTTTTAAAAGGCAATGGTCTTAGAAAATTTTAAGAATAAACATCCAAGTGCATATTTATAAACGTAAATTTGCAAAAAATTTGAAGGATGGAATTTCATTTTGATTTAAGGGAGATCGCTACCGCAAGTATGGTGTTGTTTGCTGTAATTGATATTTTAGGTAGTATTCCTATTATTATTGGGCTTAGAAAAAAGGTAGGTCATATTCAATCTGAAAAGGCATCTGTTGTTGCCGCTGTTATTATGGTGGCGTTTCTATTTCTTGGAGAAGAGATTTTAAATTTAATAGGAATAGATGTAAATTCATTTGCTGTTGCCGGTGCATTCATCATATTCTTTTTAGCTATTGAAATGATTTTAGGCATTCAGCTATATAAAGATGATGAACCTGAAAGTGCTTCTATAGTGCCTATTGCCTTTCCATTAATTGCAGGAGCGGGTACGCTAACATCTTTACTTTCTTTAAGAGCTGAATACTTTGTAGAAAACATTATTATCGCAATTATCGTGAATATTATTTTTGTTTTTATCGTACTTAAATCGTCGGTAAAAATTGAAAAAATGTTGGGTAAAAACGGAGTAAATGTTATTAGAAAAGTATTTGGTGTAATTCTTATGGCAATTGCTGTTAAATTATTTGCAGCAAACATTAATGAACTTTTCTAGACCACTAGAAGGTTGTATTTTTATAAAAACAAGTTTATGAGCAAGACAATATCCATTATTTTTATAGTAGTTGCAATAGGTCTTATAGCCTATAATGTAACCTTGGTAAATTTTGCAGACCCATTTGAAAAAAACAGCACAATAGCACTTATAGGAATTATGGCTTCTTTATGCGCTATAGTTCTTCTATTGGTATTTATTACCAGCAAAAAGATTCAAGACAAAGTAAATAAGGATTAATTACTGGCTTTTATACGGCTAGATTCTTCTTGCTCAATAATACTACCACTATCTAATTCTAGTACCTTTTGAAGCATGAGGTCTTCATCTGCTTTTATTTTAGCGTGTATATTGGTATTAAATAACTGTTCAGCAATGTTAGCTTTTAAAAACTGCTTGATACTTTTCTCGTAGTCATAAAAATTCATTCTTAAATTTCTATTTACAGAATACTCTACAAATTTTTCAAAAAGAATATCATCTACCCTAAAATCGTTCACAAATTCCTCTTGGGAATATTGAGCATATCTTTCACGGTCATCTTCTAAATGCTCAAATACAAAGAAGGAAAGAAAACCTAAATTATCCATACTTTCAACCGCTTCCTCTTCATTACTTCCAATAGGCACAAACACATCAGGAATAATACCACCACCACCATAAACCACTTTTCCTTTAGGTGTAGTGAATTTTAGTGAATCCGCTACTTTAATACTATCTACAGAAATCATTTCTCCGCTATGGAACCTATCTGTAAAACGTTGATAATAATCTTTAGTACCGTTAGCATACGTTTTTTGAATACTTCTTCCTGTAGGCGTATAATATCTAGAAACAGTAAGTCTTACTGCCGAACCATCGCCTAGTGCCATTTCTCGTTGTACCAATCCTTTTCCAAAAGAGCGACGACCTACAATTGTACCCACGTCATTATCCTGTAATGCTCCAGCAACAATTTCACTTGCAGATGCAGACCTTTCGTTGATAAGCACATAAATAGGCTTATCTTCAAAACTACCTTCATCCGTAGCAAAACTCTTGTTTATTTTACCTTTTTTGTTCTTGGTGAACAAGATAAGTTTACCATCCTCTAGAAACTCATCTGCCATTTCCTCTGCCATACCTAAATAGCCACCAGGGTTATCTCGCAGATCAAGCACTAATTTCTTAGCACCACGCTTTTGTAATCTTACTAAGGCATCCTTAAACTCTTTGTAAGTTGATTCTGCAAATCGGTTGACCTTAATATACCCAATGTCTTTGGTTAGCATATAAAACGCATCAACACTTTTTAAAGGAACAATTCCCCTCCTAACCTTTACATCAAACGTTCTATTTTCTGCTTTTCTATATACCGTAAGAGTAACAGAAGAACCTTCTATACCTTTTAATTTATCTACAATAATTTCGCTAGGAAAATCTTTACCGTATAAGGTGTCTTTATCTGCCATTAAGATACGATCGCCAGGTAGTATGCCTTTTACAAAACTTGGACCATCCTTAACTGTTTTTATAACTGCAATAGTATCGTGATATGAGTAAAAATTAATACCAATACCTACGAAATCACCCTTCATATTTTCAGTTACACCAGACATCTCTTTTTCAGAAATATAAACTGAATGCGGATCTAGTTTTTCTAAAATACTATTTACGGTAACATCAACAATGCTATCCGTATTAACATCATCTACATATTCATAGTCAATGTAATCTATAAGTCGGTTGAGTTTATCCTTTTTTGAATTGGTCGAAAAAAGCCTTTCTGGAGAATCGTTAAAATTCAGTTTTCCACCAATAAAAAACCCTAATGCAAGCGCAGAAGCGATAATTAAAGGGAATAGAGCACTGTATTTTTTATTCATCATTAGTGTAAACGTTAGATAGTAACATTTATTTCTGGCATGTGTTGTAATTCGACCCCGGCTTTTTCTAAAAACTGCAAACCAGAATCATCTTTATACCCAACTTGATACACTACACGTTTAATGCCAGATTGGTGTATAAGCTTACTACATTCTCTACAAGGCGATAATGTGATGTATAAAGTAGCACCTTGACAAGACTGTGTAGAAGCTGCTACTTTAAGTATGGCATTAGCCTCCGCATGCAAAACATACCATTTGGTATACCCCTCTTCATCTTCACAATAATTCTCAAAGCCGGTAGGTGTACCGTTGTATCCGTCAGAAATAATCATTCTATCTTTTACAATTATGGCACCCACTTGCTTTCGCTTACAAGAAGATAACATACCCCACTCTTTGGCCATTCTTAAATAGGCCCTATCATATTTTAATTGTTTTTCTTTCTTCATCTATAATCGGCTTTAAAAAAGCACATAACTCTAAGGTACCCGCTTTACTATGCAAGGCAATAGCTTAAACTAAAATTTAACAGTCTTAAAAAGGAAATGTTTCATAAAGTAACGGAAGTGTTATTAATATAATTAAAATGCTACCTACCAATATGAATATACTTTGTTTGACCTTTAGTATAGTTTGAACTACATATGCTAACACTAATACCAAAAGAACTATGATTACTTGAGAAATTTCAATACCGCCAGCAAAACCCAATAAAGGCGCTAATTTATCTTCTGCTCCCATAATCATCATTTTAAAATAATTAGAGAATCCAAAACCATGTATCAGTCCAAAAAAACCTGTTGCCAGTAGATGGAACCATATTGTGCTATCTTCTTGCTTATCATTACTATCAACCAAATTGAACAATGCCGTACTTACTATGGTTACGGGAATCAAAAACTCGATCCATGTTGCTTCTATAACTAATATCTCATAAGCTGAGAACACTAAGGCTAAACAATGTGTAAAAGTAAAAACAGTAGCTAGCAACAAAACATTTTTCCAACTTTTAAAAGTAAAAGGAAGTGCCAAGGCTGCTAAAAACAATATATGGTCATATGCATTTATGTCCAACACATGCTGTAACCCTAATTCTATATAAAACCAAAATTCTTGCATTATTCTAATTTTAAACGATTATTCCCTTAATTTAAACCACGCTCCTTTTGTATAGTCTCATAAGCTGTCTGCACTTGTTTAAACTTTTCTTCAGCACCTTTTTTTATGGCCTCATCTTGAGTGTTTACTCTATCTGGATGATATTTTTTAGCCATTTCCCTATATGCCTTTTTAACCTCAGCATCTGTAGCAGATTTTGAGATGTCCAAAATTTTATAAGAGTTGTTCGCAGATTTCACAAACATTGCCTTAATACTATCGAACTCGTTTAACGAAACCCTAAGGTAACCAGCAATTTCACGAATTTTTTGAATTTCAGGATTACTAATACTACCATCTGCCTGCGCTATACCGAATAAGAAATGAAGCAATTGCAGACGCACCTCGTACCGTGTTCGCTGTGCCAAAAAAGTACATACCTTTTGTGCAGATATCTGTCCTTTTTTATTTATTTCATTAAAACTTCTAAAAATAGCATTTGCCTTGTCCTTACCGTACGTACTCACAAAATACTGACGTACATAGTCCATTTCTGTCTGGCTAACTTGCCCATCTGCTTTAATGACAATTGAACATAATGACAATAGATTAAGCTCAAAATCTGCAGCTGTCACATTAGGTCTTGTATAGTCTTCAAATACGCTACGTGCGTTACCTTTACTCGAGCCAAAAAAATTATCTATTATACTACCGGCAAAAAAGCCTAAAACCGCTCCGGACAAACCTCTTATAAAAAAACCAACTACGGCTCCCAACCATTTAATCATTTCGTATTATCAATTTTGCCAAAGATAAAATATTACCAATAGAAAGTTAGGCCAATGAAAAGTTAAGGTGTGGATCACTCCTACGACTAATTGATTATCTTTGTAATAGATTAATTAAAATTTAAGATTATGTACCCTGCAGAATTAGTAAAACCAATGAGAGATGATCTGGCTTCTGCCGGATTTGAAGAATTATATACAGCAGATGCAGTAGCAAATGCAATCAATAAGGAAGGAACAACTTTAGTAGTTGTTAACTCTGTTTGTGGTTGTGCAGCGGCTAATGCAAGACCTGCGGCTAAAATGAGCCTACAGAACGATAAAAAACCAGATTTTGCAGTTACTGTATTTGCTGGTGTAGATAAAGAAGCTGTTGATGCGGCAAGAAACCTTATGGTTCCTTTTCCTCCATCTTCTCCTTCTATGGCATTATTTAAAAATGGTGAATTAGTTCATATGATTGAGCGTCACCATATTGAAGGTAGACCAGCTGAAATGATAGCTCAGAATTTAGCACAAGCTTACGACGAGTTTTGCTAAAATTTATAGCTTAGGCTATATTCTAATAAAATAATAGGATTAAAAAACCGCTCTAATAGAGCGGTTTTTTATTTTTGTAATATGCAGAAGTTGCTTTCTTATATTCTTACGCCATTTTTTTTCGTGTCCTTTGGGCTATGTTTACTTATTTTTCATCCCGTACAATGGTTGGGTTTTAAAATGTTTGGGTATGGCGGATTAAAACCTGTAGTTAGTAAGTTAAATTTTTTCCTAATGCGTAGTACTAACATATTAGGAACTACGTATAAGTTTACAAATAACTTTGACTTACCTGCAGACAGACCTTTGATTATAGTTACCAACCATCAAAGCATGTATGACATTCCACCATTAATTTGGTATATGCGAAAACACCACCCAAAATTTGTGAGTAAAAAAGAATTGGGAAAAGGTATACCAAGTGTATCCTTTAATCTTGTTCATGGTGGCTCTGTGCTTATTGACCGTAACGATGGTAAATCTGCCTTACTTGAAATAGGTAGGTTAGGTACCTATATTGAAGAGCATAAGAGAAGTGCAGTAATATTTCCTGAAGGAACGCGAAGCAGAGACGGGCATCCAAAGCCATTTAAACCTATGGGACTTAAAATGCTTCTTAAAAAAGCGCCATCTGCATTGATTGTTCCAATTAGCATTAATAATTCATGGAAGCTTGTACGTTTTGGACAGTTTCCAATGGGTTTAGGTGCAAAAGTTCAATTAGATGTACAACAACCCATTGTAAACAATGGAAACTATGATGAACTTATAGAACAAATTGAAGCTTCCGTAGTTAGCGGGATAAATTCCTTTAAATGACCAACTCAGAAATTGTAGAAGAAACCATAACCTTTGTCAAAGAAACTTTGAAAAATGCCGAAGGAGGGCATGATTGGTTTCATATTCAGCGCGTTTTTAACAATAGCATGTTAATCGCAAAGGAAGAGGAAGATGTAAATATTTTGGTTGTAAGCCTTGGTGCTCTTCTTCATGATATTGCTGATGCAAAATTTAATGACGGTGACGAATCTCTTGGTCCTAAAATGGCCGAAGATTTTTTACTAAGCCTTGGTGTTCCAAAAAGAACTATCAACCACGTTACTAATATTATCAAGTATAGCTCATTTAAGGCTAGTTTAACCGATGGTAAGATGAAGAAGAAACTATTCTCATCTAAAGAGCTTAAAGTAGTACAAGATGCGGATCGTTTAGACGCAATTGGCGCAATTGGTATTGCACGGGCATTTAATTATGGCGGATTTAAAAATCGAGCCCTTTATGACCCAAGCATACCACCTAACCTAGACATGACCAAGGAGGAATATAAAAAGTCTGAAGCGCCAACAATTAATCACTTCTACGAAAAATTGTTATTGCTACAAGATAAAATGAATACCGATACAGGAAAACAACTTGCAGCAGAACGGCATCAATATATGATTGACTTTCTAGAGCAGTTTTATCAAGAATGGAATCCTTTAAAAAATCTAAGCTAGTTTCATTTTTTTCAAAATACAGTATAAAAAAAAGGGTCTCAATTTACATTGAGACCCTTTACTAATTTTATATCGTAATCTTACTTCTGTGGTAACTCTCTTGTTAACCAACCACTTCTACTTGCCGTTACAATAGCATAAGGAGTAATCCAGAATAAACCGAACGTAAAAAGTACGCTGTAAGAATATGCCCATATAGATTCTGAAAAAGAATATCTTTTTGCATAGAATATTACTGGGAAAGTTGATAAAACCAATATACTTACGAAAGTAGAACTTAAGAATAATAATGGATGTGTAAGTACAAATACTAACATGAACAACACAAATGGGTAACAAAGTACAATTCTTGAGAATTGGCTAAAGAATAATAATCTTGTACCAGTTTTTGGTCCTTTTCTAAAGTTAGTAAATACATACTTAGACATTTGAATGTTCTCACGTACATTACTTCTACCCCATCTAATGAACATTTTATAAAGTCCTTGATATTTTTCAGGAACATTAGTATAAGCAAATGCATTTCTTTGAAATAATACGTGGAAACCTTGCTTTAAAATCATGTTTGTCATTGCTCTATCTTCACCAATATCTGATGCTTGACCCATGAATGTTTGATTGATCCACTCATCTAAGCAACCGAATACTGCAGTAGCTCTATAAGCTGCTAAAGCACCTGGAGTACATAAAACTGAATTTAAAGTACTTTCAGAAGAACGAACAAATTCAAAACTAAGTGCAAAACTAACGTCTAACATCTTAGGTAAAATCTTGTCATTATTTAAAACACGAATGTTACCTGCAACAGCACCACAGTTTTCATCTACAATAAAAGGACTTACTAAATTCCTCAACGTATCCTTATCTACAATAGAATCACTATCAACCGTTACAAATATTTCACCTGTACCTTCATTAAAACCTCTGTACAAGGCGTGACGCTTACCCATATTCTTAGGTTGCTGACAAACTGAAACTCTATCTCCTAATTCTTTCTTAGCTTCTAACATCCAGTTCCAAGTATCATCTTTACTACCATCGTCGATAGCTAATAATTGAATTTTGTGTTCTGGATAATCACTTTCAGCCAAACTTTTTAAAGTTGCCCAAACTTGTTTTCCTTCATTGTATGCAGGTACAATTACCGTAACCGTTGGTAATTCTTCGTCTGATACCGATGGTATTGCTTTATATTTTAAAAATCTTATAAAAGTATAAATGAAGAAACTCAATTTAAAAACGAAAAAAACAGCGGCCACAATCATGAAAATTAATCCAATCATTGTGCTTCTTCTCTCTAGATGTAATTGAGTAAAATCGTTTTGTAATATATAAGCTAAGTAAGCCGAACCGAACATTAGCACAAAAGTGCTACCCATTACGAAAATACCCCATGCATTGGCATTTTCAATTAGATGTTTGATTCTAGAAAAGAAAGATTTCTTCTCATTTTTTTCGGTATTATTTTTTAACGTTTTCATATCGTTTTTGGTAGTGTTCTTGGTTTTCATAAATAGTTCTAATATTTATAACATTCCACCTATTTACGCACGTACTCCGCTTTTGGACTTTATTTTAACAAAAGTTTTTAAAGATTTTTTTAGTACTAAACTATTGCACACTATTTAATCTTAACATGCTAATTTAAAACAGTAAAATTTTAACTTATTCCAAATATTTCTCTCATTATCATACAGTTAAATCAATTGTTTATGAAATACCCCATTTTAACCTATATTTAAAAAACATAAATAAATTTTAAATGAAACACGTATTTCTACTACTTCTTTTAACCGTTTCTTTGGGATATGGACAAACTGATGAACAACTGATTATTTCACTTCTTGAGAAAGAATCTGCCACTTGGCGTTCTGGCGATGTAGCTGCTCATGCAGATTGTTGGTCAATACAACCATATAGTAGAATATTTGTATCTACGGGAGATGGAAATAGTATAGATGTACCCCCAGCAATGATGATCAATCCATCAGAAAATATGATGGGTCAAGGTGGGACATCTAAGAATTCTAATTACAAAATGAATATTAATGGTAATCATGCTTGGGTCAGTCATGATGAGGAATCTACCAATACAGAAGGTATAAAAGCTTACACTTATGAAATACGCATTCTGGAAAAAATAGAAGGTAGTTGGAAGTTGGTAGGCCAATCTATTCACCCAAGAAAGATGCAATAGTTTTAAAATAATTTTAATTGACCGTCTTTATAAGACTCGTGTAAGCTGACATTCAGTTTAGGAAAGTTTCTTCCTTTAAAATATTTACGTTTGGCTAAACTTACCATATCATGAATTTGAGTAGCAATTATACCCTCTCCTCTACTTCGCACCCCATACCTACTGTCGTTTAAAGACCCACCGTGACAATCTTGAATTTGATGTAATACTTTTTCTGCTTTGTCAGGTAGAGTTTTACGAATCCAATCTGTGAATATTTCACCGATAGCTCCATTTAATCGTACTACGGTAAATGCCATTGAAACAGCACCATGTTCAGAAACGGCTTTTGCCAAATTCAATATTTCATGACTATTTATACCCGGAATAATAGGAGCGAGCATTGCATTTACAGGAATACCAGCCTCTGACAGCACCTTAATAGCTTCAAGCCTTTTTTTTATTGTTGTAGTTCTAGGTTCTAATATTCTTCTTGTTTCCTCAGATAATGAGGTAACGGAAATATTTACTCCAATTAATCCGTGTGCATTTAATTCCTTAAGTATATCCAAATCTCGTAAAATAAGAGCATTCTTGGTGATGATACCTACGGGGTGTCTATACTTTAAAAACACCTCTAAACATTTTCGAGTTAATTCAAATTCCCGTTCAGCTGGCTGATAACAGTCCGTATTCCCAGACATTACAATAGTGCAAGCTTTCCATTTTTTGCTTTTAAGTTTCGCTTCTAAAAGTTTTGGAGCATCATGTTTTACTAAAATTTTCCGTTCAAAATCTAATCCGGCACTATAACCCCAAAATTCATGAGCGTTTCTGGCATAACAATAGATACACCCATGCTCACAACCTTGATACATATTCATAGAGTAACTCATACCCACATCTGGGCTAGTTACTTTATTCACTATTGATTTTGGAAAAATGGGAATGTATTGAGTTTTGTTCCTATCGGCAATTTCCCCTTCTATACGGCAGAATTCGAGAAAATCGTCTCGGGTTTCATAACTGTACGCAGAAAATTTATTGTTCGTGTTTTTTTGGGCACCTCTGCCCTTAACCGGAGAAACAGAATTCATTAATATTAGGATTTATTCCAAAATTATGGAATAAATCCTAATATTGTGCTTATTTAACACCTACTTGAACCAGTTGTTTTTTAGTTCCTCTTTTAGCGTAGAACATTAATTCATCATTCAGGCGATTAATGTATGGTACAGAAACCATTAAAGGTAAACGAGCTTCAGTATCATCTATAACCTTACTGTACTTCATATGTCCGTTTTCGTCCAAACGTATTAAGAAAACATTTCTGTTTCTGCTTAAACCTTGTTTAAACATAATACGATCATCACTGAGCTGCTGCGGATTTTCTGAAGAGGTACTAATAAAAAAGTATGTTGTATTGTTTTTAGTGTAAGAGCTGTAAGATGCATAAGCACCGTCACCTTGGGTAACTTCTGTTTTATTGATATTTCTAGCCCAAACCAAATCTCCATTAACACTAAGCTTTGCACTAATAATATCATTATGGTGATATCTAGTTACCATTACACGACCTCCACTAGAGTTAGACTGTACACTATTACTAGTAAAATATTCTTCGGCATTAAAGAGGATGTTTCCCTCTTTGGTAATGTCCATTCCTTTAAAAACTAAATCTTTAATAGCCTTATCATCTTCCCTTCCAAATTTATCCATCATAAACTGCTCAGAAAACGGATTGAATTTTTCGGTTTTGATTTCTAGAGATTTTGAATCTAAACTAAAGAATGAAATACCATTATATCTACTATCTTTTCTATCTGCATAAAACCCGACACAAAGTAGTTCGTCACCTCTAAAAATAGGTTTCAAGGCTTCTGGGAACTTCCCCGGAGTATAGAAAGACTGTACACTTCTACTACTGTTAGAAATTCTTACCATTTCATATTGAAACTTACGCTCTGTTGCATTAAAACGTTTTTTCTTGAAGTAGGCTTTACCTACCAGGTATACATTCTGTAAATCTTTAGAAAATGCTATATTTTCAAAAGCATAGTTCTTTTCCTCCACCTCATCAGAAAAATCATGCTCCATTATCTTGTTCAAATTAGCATTGAACACATGAATAATGTGTTGATCTACTTTTCTTTTCTTATAATGGGTAGTTATAGCAAATGCTGATTTTTCGTCATTGAATAAAATAGATGTTGTAAAGCCAGATGAAAAATTTCTATTATAAAAATTTCTATCTAAAGGCTGCTCTACAGGTTCAGATGCAATAGATAAAATAGTTTCTTTTGTAAATTGAAATTGAGAGAACGGACTTCTATGAACTTCGTATTGGTAGCTTCTGTTATTATAATTGTACTCTAAGAACAATAAGTAGACCTGACCGTTTCTAACATATGCATCTATAAAATTGGCATTTTTCAACTTATAGTTATACTCAGAAACCAGTTCTAAATCTTTATTGTAATGCTCAATAAAATATCCCTTAGGCTTTAAAACAATTCCCGTGTAATATGCACGAACTACCACGGTACCTTCATTTCCATCATCTGAGATGGCAAGCATGTTTGAATATCGATATTTATCGTGGAATTTTTCGCCAATGGTATAGGAAACAAGCTCTTCTTGAGCAAAGGAACTTAAAACATTGATAATGAACAGAAATAAGAAAGCGCTACGTTTTAACATAACCAGTTTGGTTTATGTCATGAACCTGGAAAATCTGCTTTTCTTTTTTCTAAAAATGCAGTAGTACCCTCGGCAAAATCATCTGTTCCAAAACAGGCACCAAAAGCCTCAATTTCCTGCTCATAACCATTTACAGTATTCTTAAAACCAGCATTTACTGCTTTTATTGCATGAGAAATAGCAACTGATGAGTTATTGGTTATTCTTGAAATTATTTTATGGCACAACGGCAATAAATCTTCTTGCGTAGTTACGTGGTTTACTAAACCATATGCATGTGCCTGTTCTGCAGAAATCATACCTGCAGTCATAATCATTTCCATAGCCCTACCCTTACCTACTAATTGAGGTAAGCGCTGTGTACCACCATAACCAGGTATTACCCCCAAAGACACTTCTGGAAGACCCATTTTAGCATTATCGCTTGCAACTCTAAAGTGACATGCCATTGCCAATTCTAGTCCGCCACCTAAGGCAAAACCATTAACTGCAGCAATTACAGGAGTATTTAAATTTTCAACAAAATCAAACAATTGTTTTTGACCTTTTGCGGCTAATTTTTTTCCTTCCTTTTCACTAAAGTTCGAAAACTCTGAAATATCTGCACCTGCTACAAATGCCTTTTCCCCGCTTCCCGTTAAAATGATGGCTTTGATGTTTTTATTTTTCTGCAAATCTTTAAATGCATCATGTAATTCACCAATAGTTTCCTTGTTTAACGCATTCAATTTATTTGGACGGTTAATTGTCACTATTGCAGTTGATGCATCTTTTTCTATTAAAATAGTCTCGTATGACATAGCAGTAATTTTTAAATTTTATAAGTTCTCTTTTGGAAACTTTACACAAAAAACAGTTCCCTTACCTAATTGAGATGTGAATTTGATGGTTCCTTTATACGTTTCCACAATATTTTTCACCATTCCCAATCCTAATCCCATTCCACTAGTTTTGGTAGTAAACTTAGGTTCAAAGATTTTTTCTTCATTATCTTTTTCAATACCATGACCGTTATCCGCTACAGATATTTTAACCATATCACCTTCTGATGCTACGCTTACCAAAACTCTAGGCGATTCCACATCTGGCACAGCTTGTATGGCATTTTTAACCAAATTAGTAACCACCCTAATAAGTTGTGTACGGTCTAATTTCGCAATAATTTCTTCTTCATCAGCAATGAAATGTATAAAATCTTCGTTAAAAATATCTAGCGCTAATTTTACTATTTTCACCACATTTAATGTCTCATTTTGCTGCGCTGGCATTTCTGCAAAATTTGAAAAAGCAGATGCAATACTGCTCATAGTATCTATTTGCTGAATTAAAGTGTCTGAGTATTCCCTTAATTTTTCATGAATCTGCGGGTCGTTTGGATCAAACTTTCGTTCAAAACTTTGAACTGTTAATCGCATAGGCGTCAACGGATTTTTAATTTCATGCGCTACTTGTTTTGCCATTTCGCGCCATGCTTGTTCTCGTTCACTACGAGCTAATTTTACGGCACTTTGACCTAACTCGTCAATCATACCATTATAAGCTGCAATTAGCTTTTCTATTTCTTCCCCCGGGTTGTCTATGTAAATCTTTTTGTTCTGTTTATTTAGATTGGTACGCCCCATCATAGTTGAAATGGTTTCTAAGGAACGGGTAATGTATTTAGATATGATAAAAGCAAATGCAATAGCCAATAACAGCATTAACAAGTACACACCAGACAAGCGAAATAAAAACTCTTTCAATTCATAATCGTTGAAAGAATTGTCTTCAAAATAAGGGAGGTTAAGAATACCAATAGGTTTAAATTTTTGATCTGCGATATAGGTAAATGAAGCTTGGTATTTATCACCTGCCAAAGCATTTTCACGTATGTAACGTTTATCTGGACTTATCTCCAATTTGTTCAATACCTCAGGATCTAAGCACATAGAAATAGAATCGTTGGCAAATTTAGGTCGCGAACTTTTTATAAGTTCTCCTTCTAAACTATAGATATTGAAATTCATGTTCTGCACTACGGCAATTTCATAAATCTCATTCTTAAAAATTAGATCTAGGTTCTCCGTTGTAACGGGATACGTTGTTTTTTGAATAGCGAGGTCAATACTTTGTCGTATTTGCTCCTCTTTACGTTCCATTCTATTTTCATGGTAATCCTTAGACTGTTCGCGATATTGATACACCGTTACCCCGGCAATTAATACCGATGCAATAAGCACCAAAAATATCATGGATAAGAAAATGCGTGACCGTAAAGATACTCTCGTTAACAAGTTTCTGTTATTTCGTTTAAAGTTAGCAAATATCGCACCAAAAATATTAAATAAGCTTTTAAGGTTTAATGGCGAGAAGTATAAGGTGTTACTTTAAATGTTATCTTCAATACTAGGTTCGTCGATGCGCCATAATTTAAGTATTCAAAAATTCAGATATATGCGTTTACGTACCAGTTGCATTATAAAGTTCGAGATTTCTGAACCAACACCATTTATTCTTATGTTGAGACCGCGTAGTGGCAGCCAACAATGGGTAGAAAGAGAGGAATATAAAATCACCCCGAGTATTCCAGTAATGGAATTTACCGATAACTACGGCAATCTATGTCAACGATTAATTGCTCAACCAGGGCAGTTCTTAATATCGACTTCTTCAGAAATTGTAACCTCAAATTTTATTGACCAAGGTTTTGGTGCATCATTTGTAGATATACAGAATTTACCAGATGCTGTTCTTAGTTACCTATTACCAAGCAGATACTGCGAATCTGATTGTTTTTATGAAATGAGTTCAAGTATAACTAATGGTCATTTATACGGTTATAATCAAGTTTCTGCAATTACCAATTGGTTACGTGACAATATTAGCTATTTACCAGGAAGCAATAATCAACCATTATCTGCAAGTCAGGTTAATATTAGAAGGTTTGGTGTTTGTCGAGATTTTGCTCACTTGGGGATTGCCTTGTGCCGCAGTTTAAGCATTCCTGCCCGTATTGTTGTTGGTTATCTGTATGGCTTAGAGCCTATGGACATGCATGCTTGGTTTGAAGCTTATGTTGGAGATCGATGGTATACATTTGATGCAACACAAATAAATTCGCCTGGCGGGTATGTTATACTTGGTTTCGGACGTGATGCTGCCGATGTTGCTATTTTCAATCAATTTGGTCCGCTCGTATATCCGACAGAACAACTTGTTAAAGTGGAACAGATATCATCGGATACCTTATAGCGAAATGAATTAAGTCTGTGACACTTATAAAATAGCAGATTAATCAATTGTAGATTGATTAAATTAAATCATATATCGCTTAGGTATAATTATTAAACTCATTTCTAGAATCAATTCTTTTATAATAAGAGGTTAAAATTACATAACAAAAAATAATTGAAGGTAATTTCTTACATTTATTTACGTTAATATAATGTATATCATTAAAGGTCTGGCATGAGGTCAAAATATTATTTTAAGTTTATCATTCTTTTTATTGTTGTTCTTTCCCTCTTTAAAGCACAATCTCAATATACAGAACCGCTTAATTTTCAGCATATTCAAGAAGGCATGTCTCAAAGTAGCGCTACCGTGCTTCTGGAAGATAATTTTGGTTTTATATGGATAGGAACCAGAAATGGATTGAACAGATATGATGGAAAAGATTTTGAAATATACAGTAAAAGTTTAGATGGCAAGACTGGTCTTAATCATGAATACATTGTTGCTTTATATGAGGATGGTCAAAATATTATTATCGGCACAAATGAAGGCCTAAGTCTTTATAATCGCAGTTTAAATATTATAACTCCTTACCCATTCAAGAATGAAGGTACTTCCATTAAAAACGTAGTATTTGAAACAATAGTTAAAAAAGATGGTATGCTTTGGCTAGGTGCTGAATCTATGGGTCTTTACAGATACGATGTAAAAACAGGTGAACTAAAACATTTTCCACCACCAAATGAGCATGTTAACCTAGAAAATCCTAGGTTAAACAAAGTTGTAAAAATAGAGATTCTAGATTCTGAACGAATACTTGTTGTTTTCACTTATAATACCATGATCATGAATTTTGACATGGAGATCATTAGTGATATTAAAGAAACCGATGAAATCATTACCAGTATTGAGAAAACAAAAAACACCTATCTACTGGGGTCAGGCATGGGCTCTTTATATAAGTTAATTATAAATGGCAATTCAACATTTATTTCCAAAGAAAAAGATGTGAGTCCAGGTTTTGCTATACGCTCTTTAGAAAAAAACTTAGATAATGAACTTTGGATAGGTACTGAAAACAACGGTCTATATATTTATTCTAACGACCTAGAAATTATTAGACACATTCAATACAGTGTTAAAAGACCCAACTCACTTTCAGGCGATTCAATTTGGTCATTGTTATGTACGCGCAATGGCACCATGTGGATAGCCCCTTATAAAAGCGGACTTAATATTTATGATAAGGACTTTTTCAAATTTCAACATATAAATTCTGACCCTTTCAACCCTAAATCTTTAAGTAATAAATTGGTAAACTGTTTTATTGAAGATAAAAAGGGCAATTTATGGATTGGAACAGATGGTGGCGGTATAGATTACTGGAACAGATCTTTAGATACATTCGACAACTACTCATTAAAGGACAAAACATTAAATAGTAATGTAGTTCTCTCAATTTTACAGACAAAAGAAGATGAATTATGGGCGGGAACATGGACTCATGGTATAGCCGTACTCAACACAAATACCAAAAAATTTAAAGTATTAACAGCAGAAAATTCATTTCTAAAATCGAATATAATAATTGACCTTTTAAAGGATAAAAAAGGAAGAATTTGGATTGTAAACTACTTCTCGGGAGTACAAGTGTACGACCCTGCTACAAATACACATGAAAACATAACTCTTAAGTCAGAGATAGATAAAACTGACATTAATTCATTATATCAGATATTCGAAGACAACCAAGGTAACATTTGGATAGGAACATTAAACTCTGGTTTATTCAAGTTGACCGAAAATAACGAAACATGGTCAAGTACCCACTACCATACCAATAATAGCCTAAGCAATCGATTCATTAATGCAATAATTCAAGATAATAAGAATACCATTTGGGTAGGTACACAAGGAGGTCTAAACAAATATTTGCCCGAAACCGATTCTTTCTTATCTATAACAAAATCCGATGGCTTAAAGAATGATGCCATAAAAGGAATTATTGACGATAAAGACAAACACCTATGGTTAAGTACAGAAAATGGTATTATAAGATATAATACCCAAACAGGAGAAACAATTAATTATGATGTAGGCGATGGGTTACAATCTAAAGAATTTATTGCAAGTTCATCTATAACCACTAGTAAAGGGGAGTATATATTTGGTGGCATAAATGGATTTAACATATTCACTTCTAGCGACGTAGAAAAACAGAAAGATAAACTTACATTATTTGTATCTGGACTTAAAATTTTCAATAAACCTGTGCTTCCTAACGACGATTTTAAAGTATTAAAAAAGGATATCTCTCAAGTAGATTCGCTGACCTTTAACTATGAACAATCGGTAATTAATATTGATTTCAAGGCACTAACTTTTAGGCATCCGGAAAGTGTTAATTACGCCTTTTATTTAGAAGGTTTTGAAAAGGATTGGAATTATGTAGGCAATAAACCGAGTGCTACATATACAAACTTAAATCCTGGAGAATACACATTAAAGATTAAATCTACTAATTCTGATGGAGTCTGGATCGATAACGAAAAAGACCTATTTATTACCATAACCCCTCCTTATTGGCAGACGTGGTGGTTTAAGTTCTTAATGATTGCTCTAATTTTATTGTTATTCTATATTGCCCATCATATTAAACTGAGAAACATTAAAAAAAATCAACGAAGACTTGAACTTAACGTAGCACAACGAACAAAAGAGTTAGAATTTCAAAAGAACAAACTCATAGAAGCTGCAAGTAATCTAGAATCAAAAAATGAGGAAATACAACGATTTACCTATGCGGTTTCTCACGATTTAAAAAGTCCATTAAATAATATAAAAGGACTCGCTAGTCTTATTCCTATAGAAATTCCGGTTAAGGAGTATCCAAATGTAGAAGAGTATCTGAACCTTATTAATATTTCATGTACTAATATGAACGAATTAATTTTAGATATTACCGAAATAGCAAGACTTGGTAAAGTAGAGAATAAAAACGAGTTATTAAAAACCAATGAGATATTAGACCTCTCAAGAAACCTCATCAAGAGTAAGCTTAAAAAGGAAAACATAACGCTTAATATAGCCGATAATTTACCCGACATTTTTGGTGATCGCAATAGAATAATTCAAGTTTTTGGTAATTTCTTAGACAATGCAGTTAAATATATGGGAGACCAACCAAATCCGTTAATATCTGTAGATTACGAGGATAATGGCGAAACGAATAGCTTCCTTATACGAGATAACGGACTAGGAATGAATGAACGTGCATTAAAAAAACTATTTACACCTTTCGAGCGTTTTCATGAGAATATCAAGGGAACTGGACTAGGACTTTATATGGTTAAACAAATAGCTGTTACCCATGGTGGAACCATAATTGCAGAATCTGAAGGTGAAGGAAAAGGAACAACCTTTAAGCTAATTCTACCAAAAGCTAAAATTGCTGCACAATTAGCAAAAATATCATTGACTTCTTAAAGCGAAAAAAATTAAGATCTGTTATGCTTCTGGGTTCTTGTTTCTAATTCTCTTGTAGAGCTTAATCCCCAGCATTAGCAATATACCCAATACAATGATTCCTACGACTCCAAAAATCCAGTTGAAGGTATGTTTTAGCATTACAAGGAATACGATAGCAAAAAGGATAAGAGTTGCACCTTCGTTCCACATACGCATATAGTTAGAAGTATATCTAATATCATCACGCTGAAATCTATTAAAAATTTGATGGTTCTTTAAATGGTACAAAATCAATAATAGCACAAAACCAAGTTTTACATGCATCCAAGGTTGTGTTAACCAACCAGGATAAATGACAAGCAACCAAATAGCAAAGAATATTGCTAAAACTGCAGATGGCCAGGTAATAATAAACCATAGCCGTTTGGTCATTAACTTCAATTGCTTTGATAGAATTTCCTTTTCAGGAGAGGGTTTTAAATTGGCTTCAATATGATAAATGAACAATCTAGGAATATAAAAAAGCCCTGCAAACCACGTTATAACGAAGATGAGATGCAGGGATTTTATATAATTGTAATATTCTGTCATAGAGTTAAAAAACAAATTCAAGTGCAAGTGCAAGTGCAAAATAAAAGTTCAAGAGCAAGAAACAAGTTCAAGTGTAAAACTCATTTCTCTTTTCTCAATTCTTATTTTTCAATTCTAGTCTTAAACTAAGCCCAAAGTTAACAAAAGCGAACAGAACTTAGTTTATAATCTTATAGCGCCAATTCCCGCTTCCCACAATGTTTTATTATATGCAGGTATGGCCGTGTTTATGAATTGATTGCCTTTGGCTTTTAAACCCGCCCATTGCGCGTCTAATTCAGCCTTACGGTCTTTACTCGCTTTGTTCAATCTTGGAATATCACTATTCGTCTGATTAATCATAAATATATATTCGGCAGAAAACTTATTAGGGAAATTCTCAACATCATCATACGCTTGCGATTTACGTTGTACCATATCACCATCCCATGTTTTCATTTCTGCAAGTAGTTTTTCACCAGCTGCTTTGGCTGTAGTATCGGTTACCTTTTTCAATACTTCAGCTAAATCGTTTTGTACAGCATATAACTGATTAATCATATTGTGCATTTCGGTCATTTCTGCTTCTGCTATGGTCATAAAAGTATCATACTCTTCGTACTGACCTGGCTTGGTTTCATAGGTGGGCACTTCATTAATTGTACCTGTAGTAGAAACTGTTTGGTCATCAACCTTTAATTTAAAAGTATACGTACCAGGAGATACTTTATGTCCGCTAAAACCTGCCTCAATATAAACACCTGGTATACTAGGCATAATTGGGTATTTCATATCCCAAACAAAACGGTTTAACCCTTCTTCTTTGCTTAAAACCGGTGCAGGTGGAGCACCACCACCATTATGAGGAATATAACTAGGGTCTTTTTCTGAGCTTATAGTTCTAATTACTTTTCCTTTAGCATCTGATATTTCTAAAGTTATAGCTGTACTGTCCTTCAACTTTGGAAGTTCATAATACAACACAACACCATTAGCAGGATTAATACCTTCAAAAGCATCGCTACCCGTAAACTTTTCAGAATTACCATTTAAAGGGCTTCCCCAAGAACCATTATAAGCGTCTTTTGGTTTCAAAATCTGAAGTCCCGTTTTTGAAGGTTGATACTGTCCAAGAGCAACAATATCATCAAGAATCCAAAATGAACGACCCGATGTAGCAACTACCAAATCACCTTTGTGAACCTTTAAATCCGTTATTGGAGTCTTTGGTAAATTCAATTGAAATGGCTCCCAAGATTTACCCCCGTTCCAAGAGGCATATATTCCTTTTTCGGTACCTGCATATAACAAGTCTTTCTTAAGTTCATCTTCACGAACTACACGTGTAAACGCACCGTAAGGAATACCGGAGTTGATAGCAGTCCAAGTTTTACCGTAATCGGTTGTTTTATATAAACCTGGCGTATAATCATTAAACTTATACCTAGTTGTAGCAATATAAGCAGTGGCAGGGTCATGCGGAGAAACCTCAATTGCATTGATCAAACATTCTTTTAATCCTTTAGGCGTTACATTTTCCCATGTCTCCCCTCCGTTTTTTGTCAAGTGCACCAATCCGTCATCACTACCGGTCCAGATAAATCCTTTTTCATGTGGAGATTCTAAAATATACGCAAGCGTACCATAGTTCTCAGCACCCACAGCCTCGTTCGTATATGGTTCGCCACCATTGCCTTGTTTTGCATCGATATCTCGAGTAAGGTCATCAGAAATTTTATCCCAAGTTAGACCCATATCTCGAGTTCTAAAAACATATTGTGCTCCGTGATAAAAGGTGCCCAATTCATGAGTAGAAGCAATAATAGGAGCATTCCAATTAAACAAGTATTTCATGTCTCGCGCCTCACGACCTAAATATTGAATAGGTGCTTGCATAATCTGTGTTGCAGCTTTAGACTCCATATCCATAACTTCAACAGTCCCTAAATATTGACCGCCCATTACATATCTTGGATTATCTGGATCAAATGCTAAAAAAGCACTTTCACCACCTGCAGAATCTGTCCAATCCCTTGTTGTAATACTACCGCTTCCGGTAGACAAACTTGCTATTCTTACCGATCTATTATCTTGCTGACCGCCATAAATATTATAAGGAAACAAATTATCTACACTAATTCTATAAAACTGAGCAGTAGGCATATTGCTTTGTGTAGACCATGTTTTACCATAATCAAAAGAAACAGAAGCACCACCATCATCTGCCAAAACCATATTCTTAGAATTGCTAGGGTTAATCCATAAATCGTGTGTATCTCCATGGGCAACCTCAACATTCTCCCATGTTTTTCCACCATCCTCAGAACGTAATGCCGGTGCACTTAAAACATAAACAGTCTCCTCATCATTAGGGTCCACAAAAACCTCAATATAATACCAAGCACGCTGTACCAATCTATTATCTCCACTTACCATTGACCAAGACTCACCTGCATCGTTAGAAACGAATAACCCGCCTTTATCGGCATCTGAATCACTTTCTATTAATGCATATACCTTGTTAGAATTCGAAGGACTCACAGCGATTGCCATTTTTCCTTTTTCTTCAGGTAGACCTTCATGAATTTTCTTCCATGTCTCGCCTGCGTCCGTAGATTTATAAAGTCCGCTACCTGGTCCTCCACTTACAACCATATTTGGCATACGTTGATGCTCCCACATGGCAGCGTACATAATTTCAGGATAATTCGCATCCATAGAAAGTTCTGATGCACCCGTAAGATTGTTTACGAATAAGGTATTTGTCCACGTTTTACCTCCATCTGTAGTTTTATATATTCCACGTTCGGCATTACCTTCAAAAAGTGCACCTTGCGCAGCCACATAAACGATATCAGGATTTGTAGGATGGATGATAATTCGTGAAATATGCTGGGTTTTTTCAAGACCCATTTTCTTCCATGTTTTACCGGCATCAGTAGATTTATATACTCCGTCTCCGTAAGAAGTCATTACCCCACGTGGCGCATGTTCACCCATACCAACATACACAATATTAGGGTTAGATGCCGATACCGAAACAGCACCAACGGAACCCATTTCAAAATATCCATCAGAAATATTTTCCCACCGTTGCCCTGCAGATTCGGTTTTCCAAACTCCGCCACCAGTTGTTCCCATATAATAGGTCATTGGGTCACCAATAACCCCTGTTGCGGTTACCGATCGCCCTCCTCTAAACGGACCAATATTTCGATATTTTAAAGGCTGAAAATAATCATTAGCAGCTTGAGCGAATGTTATGGTAGTCAGTATAACCGCCATAAAAAAAAGTAGTAGTTTTTTCATTATTCAATGATTGGTTGTTGTCAATACTATCTGGATAGATTATATAAAAAATCCTCTCTTGTAATGGAGAGGATTTTAAATTTTAATTATTTGCTTTCGTCAATGAACAAGTAATTTAATTTCAGTTCGTTAAACCCTTTATTAAATTCTTGAAGTTCAGATGATATTACATTATCAAAAATTTGAAGTTCCTTGTTAATTGCCGTGGTCAACTCATTTTTAACTGCAACATCTTGATCTGTAGGCTGGAAATTATCCATAGAAACCAATCTATTCAAATGACCTAATTTGTTCGTCAGTTTAATAGGAAAGTTCAGAGGATCTTGACCACTTCTATTTTGAGTTTGGTATAATGCCTTTTCAACTTCACCCAACTTATCTTTCATGGTCATAGCCTTCTCTCTTAAATCTTTCGTTCTCTCATCATCTTTATACTGCTCCATAAACGCAGTCAATTGTTCGGTTACATTTCTAATCTTTTTTATAGATTGGTGCGCATTATCTATAGTAGTATTAACATCGGTAATGAAATCAAACTGCTTTTGCATTTCAGCAACCGTACTTTCTGCTCTTGGATCAGGCAAAATTGTAAATGTTTCAGAGCTATTATTTCCATTAACATTCAAATGGACTTTATAATTACCAGGTACTGCTTTTGCACCATCTAAATTTGCACCCCATAAAATCATACCCTTTAACTTCTCTGCACCTTTACCGCGAGTGTCCCAAACAAAAGTATTACCACCTTTTTTAATAGCTAACTTTTCCTCTTTTTTCTTTGCCGAAGTACTATACTTTGCCAAAGTATCTCCTGCCATACTTGTATAAGTAAGCTGAACAGTGTCTTTCTCTGTATAATTCTTAAGCATAAAATGAGTAATTACTCCATTTGCTAAATTCTGACCACTAGTCTTAGATGGTGTTTTAGCCGACCTCCCTTTTGTACGATAAGAATCTTTAGGCTTAAAAAGAATAGAATTAGCATTTTTCTTACTATCATCTAACTGATGTAACACAGTCAAATCATCAATTATCCAAAGGCTACGACCTTGGGTCGCTACAATTAAATTATCATCTTTAATGGTTAAATCTGTTATAGGAACGATAGGTAAATTCATCTGAAAAGGAGACCAACTAGCACCGTCATTAAAAGAAACATACATTCCTGTTTCGGTACCTGCATATAACAACCCTTTCTTCTTTGGGTCTTCACGAACTACTCTTGTAAAATGTTCTGAATTAATACCATTCGTTATTTTTGTCCAAGTTTTACCGTAATCAGTGGTTTTGTATAGATATGGTTGAAAATCGCCCAACTTATATCTAGTAGCAGCTACATAGCATGTACCTTCATCAAAATTAGAAGGCTCAATACTATTGATCATATTCCATTCTGGCATATTAGGTGGGGTCACATTATCCCAAGTGGCACCAGCATCTTTTGATACATGAATTAATCCGTCATCGCTACCTACCCAAAGAATACCTTCTTTTAAAGGACTCTCATTAGCCGTAAAAATGGTACAGTAATATTCAACACTCGTATTATCTTGAGTAATTGGACCACCACTAGACCCTAGTTTTGTTGGATCGTTCCTGGTTAAATCCCCACTTAATACTTCCCAACTTTGACCTTCATTTTCAGATACATGTACGTAGTTAGAAAAGGTGTATAATTTTTTAGGATTATGTCTACTAAATAGGATAGGGAAATTCCATTGAAAACGATATTTCATAGATTCTGCCCCAGCACCCATAGGGTTATCTGGCCAAACATTAATACCTCTAACAGTACCTCTCTCATGATTTACACGAGTTAAAAATCCTCCGTAACTACCTCCATAAACAATATCATCATTTTTAGGATCAACAGCTATCCATGCAGATTCTCCACCAGCAGTTTCCTCCCAGTTACTTTCATCAATAGTACGCCCATCACTTCTGTGATCTATACGTAATGTTGAGTTATCTTGTTGTGCTACGTAAATTCTATATGGAAAAGAATTATCTGTGGTAACCCTATAAAACTGTGCCGTAGGCTGATTGTAATACGTGCTCCACGTTTCTCCACCATCATAAGAAATTTGCGCACCACCATCATCACCAATAATCATACGTTGAGAGTCTTCTGGAGATATCCACAAATCATGATGATCGCCATGTGGTGCATTAAACGTATTGAACGATTTACCACCATCGGTAGACTTGTGGTAGTTTACATTCAACACATAAACTACATCCTCGTCTTGTGTATCTGCATATACTCTAGTATAATACCAAGCACGTTGACGAATTTTTCGCTCTTCATTAACAACAGCCCATGTTTTACCACCATCTTCTGAACGGTATAAACCACCTTTTTCTTTATTCTCTACTATAGCCCAAACTTTCTCTGAATTTTTTGGCGAAACTGCTACACCAATGATTCCTAATGTGTCCTTAGGAAAACCTTCGTTCTTAGAAATTTCTGTCCAAGTTTCTCCACTGTCCATACTTTTCCATAATGCAGAGCCATCACCACCACTAATTAAGCTATATGGTGTACGTTGTGCATGCCATGTAGATGCATATAAAATTCTTGGATTATTAGGATCAAAAGTCAAATCGACCGCACCAGCTTGTTCATTTACAAAAAGAACTTGCTTCCAGTTTTTACCACCATCTGTACTTTTATAAACACCACGTTCTTTTGTTGGTTTATAAATATCACCTAAGACCGCTGCATAAACAGTATTGTAATCTGTAGGATGTACACGAAGTCTTGGTACATGTCTACTTTTTTCTAAACCTGCGGTAGCCCATGTTTTACCACCGTCTTCTGTTTTCCAAATTCCGTAGCCAGAAGAAACGTTACCTCTTAAGGTTTTTTCACCACCACCTACGTAAATAACATTTGGATCGCTTTTAGCAACCTCAATAGCACCAATACTTCCACCGAAATGTCCGTCAGAAATATTATCCCAAGAACGTCCTCCATCTAATGTTTTCCATACTCCACCACCGGCAGCACCGAAGTAAAATAAATTAGGCTCGCCTGGCACACCAGTTACTGCTGCAGAACGACCACCACGAAACGGACCAATGGACCTATACTCTAAACTAGAATATAATTCTTCTGGATACGTTGGTGTGTTATTTTGAGATTTATTCCTTCTTTGAGATAACAAGGATAGGGGCAATAGTAAAAGTGCTAGCATGATAATGCTAGCATTGGTAAGGTGCTTTTTCATTTTGATAGTTTGATATTAGTCTCCTCTAAAATTAAACAAATAGTTGTAAAAATGTTGATTTTAAGATTTTATTGGGAGTGGTATAGAATCATATTTATCAAATCATCAATCTAAGTATTCTTTTAGTTATTAATTATCAAAAGCTGTTTTTAAAATTCTGATATATGATTAAATAAATTATACATTCAACCGCTGGTGATAGTCAAGTGTAATTAAAAGCATTTTTAACCAAAGTAGTTAAGTTCAACAAAATGAAAAAAAGATATTCGATATTTAAAGTATTCCTATATTTAAGGCAACAAACTAACAATTATGAAAATTAGACCGCTATTATTTTCCTTATTCTTATTAGCCTTTCTTTTTAACGGACTTGCTCTTACTTCAATTAACGCCCAAACTCAAGACTTTTTGTACGGCGATGCGTTACCTGATGCGCCTGAATTAAGTAAAAAAGGAGAATATGCTGTGGGCGTACAAACAGTAAACCTTATCAATACAAACCAAGTCGATATTTTAAAATCTAAAGATGGTAAAGACCCTAGCTACGACAGACCGATAACTATAGAAATCTGGTATCCTGCCAGTGTAGATAATAACGCAAAAACGGTAATCTACAACGAAGTAATGGGAACAGCAGGCGACACATTGCGGCCCATAACACCATTTACTTTTAAAGGACGAGCATATAGAGATGCTGAAGCTTTAAAAGGAAGCAAATTTCCATTGGTTGTAGTATCTCACGGTTATGTTGGCTCAAGATATTTGATGACTTACCTGACCGAAAATTTGGCATCTAAAGGATATATTGTAGCAGCAATTGACCATACAGATTCAACATTTAAAGATGCCAACGCATTTCAAAGCACCCTTTTAAATAGACCAAATGACATTCGCTTCGTAATTAACGAAATGGAAAAATTAGGAGCAAAAGGCTCCAAAAATAAAATAGCGGGACTTGTAGATGCCAATAACACGGCGATTATAGGGTATTCTATGGGTGGTTACGGAGTTTTAAATGTGGGCGGAGCGGGATATAGTCAAGGTTTAGCTCAGTTTTTTACAGGCATGACAGGTGGCAGTACTGCAATCACGATAAATATAGCAGGTAACGCAGAATACGAAAAAAAGGCTGATTCTAGAATTAAAGCCATCGTAGCTTTTGCCCCATGGGGAATGGAACGTGGTGTTTGGGATGCAGAAGGATTAAAAGGGCTAAAAACACCCACATTCTTTATTGCAGGAAGCCAAGATGACATATCTGGTTATGAAAAAGGTATCAAAGCAATTTACGAAGGTGCTGTAAATGCAGATCGTTATTTATTGACTTATAAAAATGCAAGACATAATGTTGCACCAAACCCTCCACCAGTAGAAGCATTGGCACCAAGTTTACATATAGATGAATACTATAGATATGCAGAACCTTCATGGGACCAGCGTAAGCTAAACAATGTAAATCAACATTTTGTAACTGCATTTATAGGTAAACACCTTAAAAATCAAGATAATGCCAAGTTCTTAGATATTCAAGAAAATTCTAATGACAAGGACTGGACGGGTTTTAAACCTAGATCTTCAACCGGTATGGAGTTGCTGCATGCTAAACCAGCAAACTAATCACATTATTTAAATTTTGAATTGCTAGGGGACTCTTCCCTTAGTAGTTCGACATATACATTTTGATTATTAACCAATTCTTTAAGTTTCCATATCAATAAGAAAATGGCAGCAGCGATTAATTGTGACAAAATAAAATTCATGATAGTATTCTTTAGTATTTCTAAAGCTATCTACGATAAATGTCCACTTAGGTTTGCTTTTTATGTGGATTTAACCAAATTGGTATTGATTTCTTTTCGCAAAAAGTAACCAGTTACTATTGTAGCAAGCACATCTGCAATAGGAAAAGAGATCCAAACACCTAACTCTCCCAAATAATTCGGCAAGATTAGAATTAATGGGATAAAGAAAAAACCTTGTCGGCATAGCGTTAATAGTAATGCCGGTACAGCCTTACCAATTGCTTGAAAATAGGCAGCACCAATAAGTTGTAGTGCTATAATTGGTGTAGCGGCAAACACCCAACGCATGGCAGAAGGTGTGTTTTCAAGAACAAAAGCGTTTGTTGCTATTTCCAAATCGCTCATGTCTGCCTTTTGGCTTAAAAAGAGCCCTGCAATATCTGCCGGAAAAATCATGAGTCCCGTGAAAACTATAGTTGCTAATATAGCCGCAAATTTTATGGCTGTGTAAATTGACTCTTTTACCCTATCATATTTGCCCGCACCGTAATTAAATCCTGCAATTGGCAAAAAACCTTGTGTAACACCAAACACCGGAAACAGTGCAAACATTAGCATTCTTCCAATTATAGCATATACCGCTACCATTGCCTCGCCACCCAAATCAAAGAGAATATTATTCATCAACAAATAAATAATACTTACAACCGCCTGCCTAGAAAGGGTCACAAATCCAAGGGAACTAATTTCTTTTAAAATGGAAAAATCAATTCTAAAATACTGTAGATTCAGTTTTAGTTCTGAATGCTTTGACAGAAAGAAATATAGGATATAACTAAAGCAAAGAAAGTAACTAATAGTAGTAGCCCAAGCAGCACCTTCCATTCCATAATCAAGTACATTAATAAATAGATAATCTAATACAAGATTTCCTATGGACGGAATTATCATGGCAATCATGGCAAATTTAGGTTTGCCCTCTGCCCGTATAACCGTATTACCCATCATATTAAGTGCCAAAAAAGGCACACCATATAGAACGATAACATAATAGATTTTAGCAAATTCGAAAATAGAACCTTTGCCACCAAATGCAGGAATTAGTGTATCTACAAATGTAAGACCCACTGTAACCATAATGGTGGTAATCAAAATGGTAAAGGATATTTGATTACCAAAAGTGCGCAATGCCTTCTCTTTATTATCCGAACCCAATGCACGAGATATAATACTGGCTCCACCAATACCAATTGCCATACCTAAAGCACCAATAAAGAAAGAAATTGGAAGAACCACGTTGATTGCCGCAATTGCAATTGACCCTATCCAATTACCTACAAAAATAGAATCTACCAAAACATTCAACGACATTACCAAAATGCCTATACTAGCGGGTACTGCTTGTTTAATGAGCAAACTCGAAATTGATTCCGTACCCAGTTGTTCTGCGGAAACGTTTGCCATTATTTGTTGAATTTATTGATTACTGATTTTGTTTAAAACACCATCGCAAATTAGGCTGTAATTTGTTGACGTTCTTGAATAGCTTCTACAATATGATTCCATAAATTGATGCGTTGTTGTAATGCATTTTCTGAACATTCTAGAACTTCATGCCACTTAACCTCATCATCACCACACAACTCCTTTATCATTTTAATGGAAAGCGGACCATGTTCATCACCATCTAACTCTATATGCCTTCTTAAATAATATTCAAGTTTAGGATATGCATCTTTACCTGCACTTTCTACAATCTTCAAGAACATATCTGGTATTAACTCTTCCCTACCAAAAGTGAAGGCAGCGGCAATTTTATGTGGTTGTTGCGTATTAATCATTTCAAAAGTGAAGCTCAAGAAAGATTTAACGGCAGCGTTTAAATCAGAATTTTGAATTGTTTTCAAAACACTATCCAACTCATCAATGCTATTGAGAAATTCTGATATTTTAGTAGTATCTGCACCTACTTCAACCATAGCGTCCAAATACATTTCATAATGACTTTTTAAAACTCCAAGTTCATTAACATCAGTTTCTTCTTCCAAAACTATCTCATTAATAAACCGAGCGGTATTTGTGTTGATTACCGGTTTCCACGGCAATGAAGTACAGGTCAAGTTAATTTGCAATGCCTTTAAAAGCGACATAAAATCCCATACGGCATACACATGGCTCTCCATGAATATCTGGATATCAGATACTGATTTCAACTCCGCATAAAGCGCATGATTTCTTAATTTTTCTCTTAACGGTTGTAATATAATTTCTATTTCTTCGATTTTCATAGCAGTGATTTTCTTAGAATTTTAATTTTATTAGGTGCTTGGCACTACATCTAATTTATTAGTTGCTTGCCAGTCATTCACCCATTTAGCCATTACATTAACCCAAGCATCATTATCATTCATACAAGGAATATGCTTATAATCTTCACCACCGGCTTCCATAAACTGTTCTTTACCCTCCATAGCAATTTCCTCCAAGGTTTCTAAACAATCACTTACGAAGGCAGGAGTAATAACAGCTAATTTTTTCTTGCCTTCTTTTGCTAATCGTTCAAACTCATAATCGGTATATGGTTTCAACCATGGATCACCGGCCAAACGCGATTGAAACGAAGAACTCACTTGCTCTTCCTTTAATCCCAAATATGCTTTTACCATTTCTGTTGTATCATATACTTGATGTCTATAACACGTATTATGCGCAACAGAATTTACGTTACAACAAGTGCCATCTATTTTACAATGGAAACTGGTAGGATCACTTTTACGGATATGACGCTCAGGAATACCGTGGTATGAAAATAAAATATGATCATAATCAAATCCTTCTAATCCGTCCTTAATACTTTCAGAGAGGGCTTTAATAAATTCTGGATGCTTATAAAAAGCAGGTAATGTGGTAATTTTCATTTCTGGAAAACCAGCCTTTTGTTCTTCCAAAACCTTTACTACTACAGTTTCAAAACTAGACATTGCGTAGTGTGGGTATAGTGGTACCAATAACACATCATCAACTCCCTTATCTTTCAACTCTTGCATAGCCTTTTTAATAGACATGGTGCCATAACGCATACCTAAAGCCACAGGCATTTCAGTCTGTGTTTTTAGTTTATTGGAGAAACGCTCAGAAATAACAACTAACGGCGAACCTTCTTCCCACCATATTTTAGCATATGCTTCTGCAGATTTTTTTGGTCTAGTCTGTAAAATTATTCCTCTTACAAGTATAGTTCTTAACCATTTAGGAGCGTCAATTACGCGCTCATCCATTAGAAATTCATCTAAATACGGCTTAACATCTTTTGCGGTAGGACTCTCTGGCGAACCCAAATTGACCAATAATACTCCTTTCATAGCGTATATGTTTGTTATTCGATTGCAAAAATAACACATGCAAATCGATGAAATTTTAATTTTAGGCAATAGTTTTTCTATACTCTCATAAAGCAATCTAATAACTGACCAATAAATTTTTAGTCCTATTTAATTTTAGTAAGTTGTAGAAGATCAAAAACCACAACTTATTTTAAATGAATACATTTTTTGATACCGTCCCCAGAAGTGAACTTTATCTCTTTCTAGTTTCCCTCATAGCCATCCTATTTGCGTATTGGCTCATATCCTACTTTCTTAGAAAATTTGGTAGAGACCCTAAATACTTATTGCCAGAAGGCACTTTCAGAAAACTGAGTTGGCCTATATTTTTCGTTTTTATCTCAATACTCATTCGTTCTGAAGCATTACGCACCATATTAAATCTTAACGAACACCAATACTTCTTTAAAAAGACAAGTACCATTCTATTTATTTTCTCGGTTACTTGGCTAATGTTGAATCTTTTGAAAATCATCAAAAAAATTATCGTTAGCAATTATGATGTTCATGTGGAAAACAATTTAAAAGCAAGAAAAATATATACACAGTTCAATATTCTGGAACGCATTTTCATGTTTGTCATTGTTCTATTAGCCATTGGTGCAGTATTAATGAGTTTTGAAAGTATACGAGAGCTAGGTGTAAGTATTTTTGCCTCTGCAGGTGTTGCAGGAATTATCATTGGTTTCTCTGCCCAAAAAATGATAGGGACAGTGTTAGCAGGTATACAAATTGCTATAGCACAGCCTATTAAAATTGATGATGTTGTAATTGTTGAAGGAGAATGGGGCAGAATTGAAGAAATAACCCTGACCTATGTTGTCGTAAAAATTTGGGACAAACGTAGATTGATTGTCCCTACCCCCTATTTTATTGAAAAACCCTTTCAAAATTGGACCAAGACTTCTTCAGATATTTTAGGGACCGTTTTTCTTTACACCGATTACAATGTACCCTTTGATGCTATTCGTGAAGAATTAACCAAAATATTGGAAAGTACAGACCTTTGGGACAAAGAGGTAAATGTTTTACAAGTAACTGAAAGCAAACAAAACAGTGTAGAAATAAGAGCTTTAATGAGTGCCAAAGATTCGCCTACCGCATGGGATTTACGTGTTCTTGTACGTGAAAAATTAATCACTTTCTTGCAACAAAACTACCCAGAGAGTATTGCGAGGAACAGGGTTTTGTTGGAAAAATCTTCGGATGAAAGTAACAATTCATAATTTAGCAAAATGAAACAGATATTAACATTCTTCTTTCTTTTGGGGTTCCTTTCTTTTAGCTATTCCCAACAAATAACCTGTTCACCAAAAGACAAAGCAGCTGTTGAAAACAAGCTTTTAGAAATTGACGGAATGTATCAGGACAACTTCGGAGAAACCATGGTTAATGTTGGTAAAACTTTCATGAAAACGCCATATGTAGCCAAAACGTTGGAAATTGGTGATACCGAAACTCTTGTAGTAAACCTTCAGGGTTTAGATTGCACAACCTTTGTAGAAAATGTACTGGCATTCTCAAAGCTGCTAAGAAAAGAGGATGATTCTTTTGAAGCATTCGTAAAAAACTTAGAAGTTGTTCGATATAAAGATGGGGAACTAGATGGATACGCCTCTAGATTGCATTACTTTTCTGAATGGATTGCCAACAATGCGGAGAAAGGACTTCTTAAAGATATCACCGGAGAAATTGGTGGTGCAGAAATTACCAAAGACATCAATTTCATGAGTACCCATAGAGACCTCTATCCATTTTTAAGTGATGATGTCAACTTTGGTAAAATTAAAGCTTCAGAAAATTATTTGAACAGCCAGGCTATTTGTGTATTAGCACAAGGTAAAATTGCCGAGAACGAGCATTTAATTAAGTCAGGAGATATAATAGCTTTGGCAACATCAATAAATGGACTAGATGTTACCCATACAGGAATTGCAACCCGCGAAAAAGATGGTAGAATTCATTTATTACATGCATCTACCGGATCTATGGAAGTTGAGGTTTCCAAATTACCACTTGCAGATTACCTTAAAGGCATTAAAAGCAATACAGGTATAATGGTGGCAAGACCCTTGTAAAATCTAACTACCCGCTAATGCCAATAAATATTTCTTTGGCGTAGTATTGTACTTTTTCTTAAATGCCGCTATAAAATGACTTGAGGTACTATACCCTACCTTTAGCCCAATTTCATTGACATTATACTGACCGGTTTCTAAAAGACGTTTCGCATAATCCATTTTATGATCAAATAAAAAACTGTACACCGAATCGCCATAAATCTGTTTGAAGCCTTCTTTTAAGCGTTTTAAGCTTAATCCTATTTCGCTAGATAATTCTGCTAACGTTGGAGGTTCTGCCATATTCGCTAAAATAATTTCTTTTGCTTTTTTTATTTTCTTGACATTTTCTTCATCTGCCAAATATGGGCATTGCTCAATATCTGCATTGGGGCTTCTATTAAAATACAATGCTATTAATTCATAAATCTTCCCTTTTACATATAAAGATTTTATGGAAGGGTGTAAGTTGAAATTGACAATCTGACTTAAAATAACTGCTATTGAAGGTGAAAAAGGTTCTTGAGCATAGTACTTTTTCTCTGTATTATCTGCACTTAAAAACGGAATATAATCTGCTTCTGCAGTAAATAGGGAATGAAATTTTCGCAACGTCATTACCACAGATACCAAAGATGATTTTGGTTCTAGTTTTAAATTCAAAGGAAGGTCTAACTGCGTGTTATACAACAATAAAGAATTCTCTTCCTTTACATTTAAACTATAATTCCCCTGATTAAAAATATAGGTTCCGCTACCCTTTAAACAGAAATGAAATTGAATGAAACGTTTATTAATTTCTCGTGTATACTGTACTACAGCATCCTCTTCATTTTGAAATTTGAGTACGTAAAATCCGTCCTCAATCAAAACTTCATCATACGACCCTTGAGCGTTACTTTTAACCTCCATTTTATTAATTCTATTTTAATCTATTTAGAAAGCATCTAAATAAAATACATGAAATTCTCTGACAGCTCCATAAAATTATAGCTAATTAACTGATAAATATCATTTTTTGTCTAAAAATTCGGCAGACGACATTAATTGTACCTCTAGCGTTGTTTTTATTGAAAGTATGCCCATACTTTTGTATCCGCTTTATGAAGGACTATCACATTTCTAAACACAACTCCTTTTACACCATTGGCCTCAACTATAAGAAGGCTGATGCTGAGGCTCGTGGTAAATTCAGTTTAGACGAGGTCGCTGTAAATTCACTTTTAGTAGAAGCTAAGAACCAAGGTATAGATGGTTTGCTGGCTACGTCTACTTGCAACCGTACAGAATTGCACGGTTTTGCTCAACATCCTTTTCAACTTATCAAATTATTATGTGATCATTCTAACGGAACCGTTGAGGCATTTCAAGAAGTTGCATATGTATATAAAAATAAAGAAGCTATCAACCACCTATTTAGAGTAGGAACAGGATTGGATAGTCAGATTCTAGGAGATTTTGAAATTATAAGTCAATTAAAACAGAGTTTTAAGCGTTCAAAAGAATTGGGTATTGCCAATCCTTTTATAGAACGTCTTTGCAACAGCATTATACAAGCAAGTAAACGTATTAAAAATGAAACCGAAATTTCATCCGGAGCTACATCTGTAGCTTTTGCATCGGTTCAATATATTTTACGCAATGTTGAAAATGTAGCGGAGAAGAATATTCTTTTATTCGGAACAGGAAAAATTGGCCGCAATACATGTGAAAATTTAATTAAGCACACTAAAAATCCGCATATTACCCTAATCAATAGAACCAAAGGTAAAGCCGAGCAAATAGCTGGTAAGTTTAACCTTATGGTAAAAAATTATGGAGATTTACAATCGGAAATAAGGACTTCAGATATTTTGGTAGTTGCCACAGGAGCTCAAAAACCTACGATTACCAAAGAATTGATCTATACGAACAAACCGTTATTGATTTTAGACCTTTCGGTTCCTAAAAATGTAGACGCATCCATTTCAGATATGGAAAATGTTACGGTAATTCATTTAGATCATTTATCTCAAATGACCGATGAAACTTTAGAGCGTAGAAAACAATTTATTCCTGAGGCAGAAGCAATAAACGAAGAAGTTAAGAATGATTTTAACCAATGGTTAGAAACTAGAAAATTTGCTCCTGTTATTAAAGCTTTAAAAAAGAAATTGAAGACTATAAAGGATGAGGAGCTTGACTACCAATCCAAAAAAACGGTCGATTTTAATTCGCACCAAGCAGATGTGGTTACAAATCGCATCATTCAAAAAATAACCAAGCAATTTGCAAATCATCTTAAAGATGACTCGGTAGATTCCAATTCAAGTTTAGAATTTATCCAAAAAGTATTTCAATTAGAATTGGACGAAAAATGAGTAAAGTAATACGATTAGGCACACGCGATAGCGAATTAGCGCTATGGCAGGCGAATACCGTTAAAAAACAACTTCAAGATTTAGGACACACTGTTAAATTAGTTCCGGTAAAATCTACTGGCGACTTAATTTTAGACAAACCCCTATACGAATTAGGTGTTACAGGTGTTTTTACAAAGACATTGGATGTTGCCATGATCAATGGCGACATTGATATTGCCGTACACTCCATGAAAGATGTACCTACTGCATTACCACAAGGTATTGTAAAGGCCGCTGTTTTAAAGCGCGGTAACTACATGGACATTATGGCGTTCAATGATAACGAAGAGTTTTTAGGCTCTCGTGACGCTGTAATTGCAACTGGTAGTTTACGTAGGCAAGCACAATGGTTAAATAGATACCCAACACATACTGTTGTTGATTTAAGGGGAAATATTAATAGCCGTTTAGAAAAGCTATATACCAATGACTGGAACGGCGCTATTTTCGCTGCGGTAGGTTTAGAACGTATTGGCTTGGAACCAGAAAACACTATTGGTTTAACTTGGATGTTACCTGCTCCCGCCCAAGGTGCCATTATGGTAGTTGCAATGGAGGAGGATGAAGAAATCCGTGAAGCATGCGCCCAATTAAACCATGAAGAAACAGATACCTGTGTTACCTTAGAAAGAGAATTTCTTAGAGAACTGGAAGGTGGCTGTAGCGCACCGATCGGAGCGTTATCGTATATCAATAAAGAAAACATTGTTACCCTTAAAGGTGTCTTACTTAATGTTGATGGAAGTAAAAAGTTAGAGGCAGAATTAACTGCACCTTTAGGCAAACATCAAAATTTAGGTATTGATTGCGCTAAGAGTATTTTAGCAAGAGGCGGTAAAAGACTTATGACCGAGTTGGCTAATGCTAATTTAGAAATAAACATCTTTTCTACTAAAAAGCTGACTCCGCCACAACAATTACTATTGAACATTTCTGTAAATGCAGATTCAGATGATTTTATAAAAATTAATCCGAACCGTATTTCACCAATCATTCTTAAGAAGGCGCATAAAAATGTTGTTTTTACCAGCAAAAATGCTGTAGAGGCCGTGTTATCTAGTAGAAGTGCGGCAGAATTGGACTTTGAAAACATTTACTGTGTTGGCAGAAAAACCCGCCGATTCATTAAAAACAAGTTTGGGAAAATTACTCACTTTGAAAACAATGCTAAAGATTTAGCAAACCACTTGGTAGAATTCATTGATGGTGCTGAGGTTACGTATTTCCACGGAAATTTAAGTTTAGATGAATTGCCTAGCATTTTAGAAGAGAACAATATTACGGTGAATGCAATAGAAGCGTATAGAACAAAACTTTCTGGTAAATCTATACCAGAATCCACAAAAGGTATCATGTTCTATAGTCCGTCTAATGTTGAAAGTTATCTAAAAGAGAATCCAACAAATAAAGTTGCTTATTGTATTGGTGAAACCACGGCAAAAGTAGCTAGAGAACATTTCAAGGAAGTTAAGGTTGCTAAAATACCAACTGTAGAAAGTGTTATAGAATTGGTGAATGGAGATTATGTTGATCAATAAATCGCCTTTAGCTTTTCGCTGCTAGCCTTTGGCTTTTTTAATAAATTATGAGGGACTTTAAAAAGCTTGAAATATGGAAAAATGGAATCACCATAGTTAAGCATGTTTATGGTTTAGTGCAAAAATTGCCAAGCGAAGAAAAATTCGGACTTAAAAGTCAACTTTCAAGAGCAGCAGTTTCAGTTCCTTCTAATATTGCGGAAGGATGCAGTCGAAATAGTGAAATTGAATTTAAACGCTTTTTAGAGATTGCACTAGGTTCCCTTTTTGAAGTTGAAACTCAATTAATAATATCAAAAGAATTAAAATTTTTAGACAGCAAAGACTTGAAGGTAATTTTTGAATTAATTTCAATAGAATCTAAAATGATTAATAGTCTAATTAGTAAAATAAAAAATAGCTAAAAGCTAATGGCTAGCAGCTAATAAAAGAATATGAGCTTAAAAAACGACTTATTTCTAAAAGCCTTAAAAGGTGAGACTGTAGAAAGACCACCAGTGTGGATGATGCGTCAGGCAGGTAGATATTTGCCAGAATTTATGGCAATCAAAGAAAAATATGACTTCTTCACCAGATGTCAGACTCCGGAATTGGCATCAGAGATTACCGTACAACCTATTCGTAGATATGGTATGGATGCCGCAATTTTGTTCAGTGATATTTTGGTAATACCACAGGCAATGAACATTCAAGTAGAAATGAAGCCTAATTTTGGACCATATTTACCAAATCCAATTCGTACTCAAAAAGATTTAGATAGTGTAATTGTACCAGATGTTCATGAAACATTAGGATACGTTATGGAAGCTATAAAGGCAACCAAGGAAAAATTGAACGATGAAGTTCCTTTAATTGGTTTTGCAGGTTCTCCTTGGACCATTTTATGCTACTGCGTACAAGGTCAAGGAAGCAAAACTTTTGATAAAGCCAAAGAATTGTGTTTTACACAACCAGTAGTTGCACATGAATTATTGCAAAAAATTACAGATACTACTATTGCATACTTAAAAGCAAAAGTTGCTGCAGGCGTTAATGCTGTGCAAATATTTGACTCATGGGGCGGTATGTTATCTCCTATCGATTATCAAGAGTTCTCTTGGCAGTATATTCAACAAATTATTGACGCGCTGAAAGATGAAACCCCTGTAATTGTTTTCGGTAAAGGATGCTGGTTCGCTTTAGGTGATATGGCAAAATCAGGTGCTTCTGCATTAGGTGTAGATTGGACCTGTTCCGCAAGAAATGCGCGTTACTTAAGTGGTGGAAAAATTACGTTACAAGGTAATTTTGATCCAGCACGATTGTTATCCCCACCTTCCGATATTAAGAAGATGGTACACCAAATGATCAATGAGTTTGGTAAGGATAGCTATGTTGTAAATTTAGGGCATGGTATATTACCAAATGTACCAGTTGAAAATGCAAAAGCGTTTATTGATGCTGTAAAGGAATATAAAGTAGGCTAATACGTACCGTATGGGGTATTTCAAAAATATTGGAAAGACCTACAAGAAATTTAAATTAGGCTTAACACCACAACAAACTTTGTTTTATGGGTTCTTTACCTATATTACATTTGGGTTTATATTACTGTGCATACCCCTTTTACAAAAAACACCGGTTAGTTGGGTAGACAATCTGTTTACGGCAGCTTCTGCCGTTTCAACCACAGGATTACTTACTATACCGTTAACGGAATCATATACCTTTTTAGGGCAGTTGGTCATAATGGTTTTATTCCAGTTGGGAGGTATTGGCTACTTGACATTTACCACTTTTATAATATTGTCCACCACTAGAAAAATGACGCATTGGCATCAAAAAATTCTAAAGACAGAATTTGCATTGCCCAATACTTTACATATAAAGGATTTCATAAAATCTGTCGCAATTTTTACAATGGTCATGGAAACTATTGGAGCAATATTGTATTTTGTTGCCTTTAAAGGTGCAGGGTTTAGTTTTTGGAATGCAGTATGGTCATCAATTTTTCACAGTATCAGTGCTTTTTGCACTGCTGGCTTTAGTCTAGACCCTAATGGTTTTACCTCATATCTTGACAACGGACTTATTAATTTCACAACCAGTATGCTTGCCATTTGTGGTTCTATGGGATTCATTGTTGTTACCGACATCTTTTTATGGATAAAAAATAAATCGCACCAATTGAGCTTTACCACCAAAATTATCTTCTATGGTTTCATAATTTTATTGATAATGGGAACTGTACTCCTGTATTTTGCAGAGCCTTCGCTCTCCATTATAAATGAAAATGAACGTTTAATGGCATCATTCTTCCAAGCAATGAGTGCTATGACCACAGTAGGATTTAATACGGTAGATATTGGTCTATTTTCTCAAGCCATACTCATGGTTACAATATTTTTAATGTATGTCGGTGCATCTCCTTCCGGTACTGCTGGTGGAATCAAGATTACCACATTGACCGCCGTTTTAGCAATAATGAAAAGTGGTTTACAAGGCAAAAAAACCGTTACTTTTATGCGTAGGAAAATTCCTAGTGAACGCTTACAGATTGCCATATCCACCTTCATTTTTTATACACTTCTATTAGTATTGGGTACACTGCTGGTATGCTATACCAACAATTTTAAATTTGAAAATATTCTTTTTGAGGTAGCTTCTGCATTGGGTACCGTAGGTCTAAGTACAGGGATTACAGGAGACTTGGACAATTTTGGTAAAATAATCCTATCTATATTAATGTTTATAGGACGCTTAGGAGTTTTGACTTTTGGATTAGCACTATGGTATAAAAAAAGTAAGAACAAATACAATGTTGTATCCGAAGAGGATTTGGCAATATAACCTTTAAATAAAGCATGGGTAACTTTACATTTGCTTTTTTCGAAATTAACCCTATATCGGAGCGAGATGGGTGGCGATTATGCGATTTTTGCTGTGCAAACGAAAATCACTTAAGCAGATTTTTCCCTAGTACACTTGCGTCAAATTTAAATCCAACCTTGTCCAAGCTCTTTGTTGAAAAGAAAGTCAGCGAGTTTATTAAAAACGAGGAATATCTATTCACCCTAAAAGAGCCTCAAAACCGTAACATAATTGGGCTGGTGTATGTAAAAGCTATTGATCTTGCTAAAAATGAAGCAGAATTAGCCTATTGCATAGATTATAACCAAGCCAATAAAGGATACACCACTATTGCGGTAGAAACCATTTCTAAATGGACATTACAATTGCCGAATATCCATACGCTACGGATTATTGTATACAAAACGAATATTGGTAGCATTAGGGTCGCAGAAAAATGTGGTTATCTTTGGAAAGAAACCTTATTGAAAGAACATACTCCGCCTAATGAAGACCCATTAGATATGGAACTTTACGTTTTAAAGAATGAAAGATAGATTTTACGCTTATATAGAACAACTTCAAGATACCATTACCGCAAAATTAGAAGAGGTAGATGGTAAAGCCACTTTTAAAGAAGACATTTGGGTGCGTCCAGAAGGTGGTGGTGGCCGTACACGTGTTATTGAAAATGGTGCCGTTTTCGAAAAAGGTGGCGTAAATATTTCTGGTGTACATGGAGAACTTCCAGATAGCATGAAAGCTTATTTCAAAGTTGAAGATGCTAATTTTTTCGCCTGCGGCCTTAGCTTAGTGCTTCACCCAAAAAACCCAATGGTACCTACGGTTCATGCGAACTGGCGCTATTTTGAACTGTATGGAAAAAATGGAGAAATAGTAGATCAATGGTTTGGAGGAGGTCAAGATTTAACTCCGTATTACTTATTTGATGAAGACGCCAAACATTTTCATGAAATCTGCAAATCTGCCTGCGATAAACATAATCCAACATTTTACAGCACCTATAAAAAACGCTGCGATGAATATTTCTGGAATACACATAGAAACGAAGCGCGTGGTATTGGAGGTTTATTTTTCGACTATTGCAAAGCTACCGAAACTACAAGTATACCAGACTGGTATAATTTTGTTACCGAAGTTGGCAATAGCTTTTTAAACAGTTATGTACCAATTGTTATAAAAAGAAAAGACCTTGAATACAGTAAGGAACAAAGGGATTGGCAAGAAATTAGAAGAGGTAGATATGTAGAATTCAATCTAGTTCATGACAAGGGCACCTTATTTGGTTTAAAGACCAACGGAAGAATAGAAAGTATTCTAATGAGCCTACCTCCACATGTGCAATGGGTATATGACCATCAACCTGAGGAAGGAAGTGAAGAAGAAAGGTTATTGAACATTCTAAGTGCTCCAAAAGAATGGGTATAAGAACAGTTCTTTTTATGTGCATGTTTTGCGCATTACATTTTTGTTCTGCCCAAAACTCTCATTACAAAGAAGCGTTTCCTGATAAGATTACCCTTAGACTGTCCTTACAGACCACTTCTAATAATTTCACGCTTAGAGACAAGATAACACGTAGTAAAACCGAATTTATACCTAATGATAAAAGCTATTTAGGCTTGTCCGTTTTATTTCGGTTTTTAGAAGTCGATTTTGGTTATGCTCCTAACTTTTTATCAGAAAACAAAGATAACGGCGACTCTAAGTTAATTACGTTTAATATTCGCACCTTTTTCGGTCAATACATGCAGACCGTAGATATCTATAAACAGAAGGGGTTCTTTATTCGTACCTCAGATCTGACCTTGCCAATAAATGATTTGAAAACGTTTAAAATAGGTGGGACATCTAGTTATATTTTTAATTCAGATTTTTCTTTTCGTGCTATCGGGTTTCAAAACGAATGGCAGAAAGAAAGTGTAGGCAGTTTTATCCCTAGTATTTCTTACTATTACACCAAGTTTAAATTAGAAGACCCTATCATAGAAAATCAATTGGAACATTCTTTCAAACTTGCTATTGGTCCTGGATATTATTACAATTGGGTTTTTGACGAGAACTATCTTGTATCTGCCGGTGCAACTGGTGGTTTAGGCTTTAACCTATCAAAATCTCAAGGGGTAACTTCCTTTAACGGATTGGCACAATTGGTTTTTCGATTAACAGGCGGTTATAACTCAGAATCTTTTTTTAGTGGCGTAAATATTAATACACAACTTCTAACACACACCTCAGCAGACAACTTTATTTTAGATGATTCTATTAGTTTTCTAGAATTTTATGTAGGATACCGTTTTGATGCTCCAAAAAAGTGGATTGCCAAGGCCGATGAGATAAGTCGTAAATTTGGGATAGAATAATATTAGCTATCCATGAAACAGAAAATATATCAAATAGACGCATTTACAACTAAATTGTACGGTGGAAATCCGGCAGCAGTCTGTATTCTTGACAACTGGTTAGATACTGAATTGATGCAAACAATAGCGGCAGAAAATAACTTAGCCGAAACTGCTTTTGCTGTCAATAAAAATGACCATTATGAATTGCGTTGGTTTACACCAGAAATTGAAGTTGACCTTTGTGGCCATGCAACCCTAGCAACTGCCTTTGTTATCTTTAACTACTACGGTTTTACAGAAAATACGCTTAGGTTTATTTCTCCAAGAAGTGGAGAATTATTAGTGCAAAAAAATAACGAGGGACTATTAACAATGGACTTCCCAACGGACGATTTAATTACCGTACCAGAACAACTCAACATTTCAAAAGCAATAGGAAAACAACCTTTAGAAACCTATAAAGGCAAAACTGACTACATGCTTATTTATGAATCTCAGGTTGAAATAGAAGCTATTGCCCCAAATTTTCATTTATTAAATGAATTAGATTGTAGAGGAGTTATCGTTTCTTCTAAGGGAAACGATGTTGATTTTGTATCTCGTTTTTTTGCGCCACAATGTGGCATTCCAGAAGATCCGGTTACCGGTTCTGCGCATACAACTTTAACACCGTATTGGTCAGAGAAGTTGAGTAAGAAAATATTAACCGCCAAACAATTATCTGAACGTGGTGGCGAATTAGAATGTGAATTTCATGGAGATAGAGTAAAAATATCTGGACATGGAGTTTGCTATTTAGTAGGTGAAATAGAAATATATTCCACGTAATTATTTCCAAGTAATTGTTTTTTTAGAAACCTCTTCAAATTGATATTTAAGGTGGGAAAAACGAGCCTTCAACAACTCTTTTCTACCCTTTAATGTTCGTGTAAATAAAATTTTAGAACCATCAACATGTTTGTTCCAATATCCCTTGAACCTTAATGCTTCGATTTTGTTTTTTCCAATATCCTTTGGCACTACATAATAATTTCTAATACCGAGTCTTCTCTTTATAAAATTACCATTGACCAATAAATATCTAGGGTTGTCGATAGGTGCAATAACTTCCTCTAATAAAGAAATAAAAACATTACAGTCATGCTGGCTAGCTTCTTTTAAGTAAATAGAAAAAGTTCCCTTCAAATTCTGTTCTGCAAAAATTTTTGCGTTTTTAGACTCAAAATTTGATGTTTTTTCATGCAACAGATAATGTAATAGTGCTTTTCCTATTTTCTTAGTTTTCTTGTATTGATTACCGAATAAGAAATAGATTTTCAATGCTTTAAACGTTTTAGGACCAAAGCCAAAAATAAGAGCAGCACAGAATAAATAAATAACCTGAACTATTCCTTTATTCAAAACCGCACCAAAATTCTTTATTAAAAATTCAGGAATAAATAAGGAAACACCTAACACAACTTCAAGTATTACATACTTGCCTGCATTTAATGCATTTAATTGTTTTTGTCTGGCAAAAGACTGTGCCTCGGAAAACGGAATATTTAATTCGCGTACCAAAACATTTCCATTAGCAATAGCTTCATTCCATCTTTCTGTAAAAACAGATTTTTGTTGCGCTCTAGAGAGCATATCTTCATTAATCGCCGATAAATCGGATGTTTCTGACCAGTTCAAAGGTAATACCAATCGGTCTATTCCATTTGAAATATAAGCTTCATCACGGATTGAAACACCGTTAAAAGCCTCAAAACGTTGCTGAAGCTTTTCCATGTCTTTACCACCATCAATTGCAGTTGGGTCTAAACAGGCAAGGTGCCAAATGGCACCGGTTTTATTTGGGTTATCAGCATCAACTCTAATAGCACGACCTCGCATTTGGTTAGAAGAAACAAAAGAGCCCACATAAGAAGCAAGTATTAACGTATTTATGCACGGAGCATCCCAACCTTCACCTAAGAAAGCTTTTGTGCCAATAAGTGTTTTAATGATTCCCTCCTTAAAAAGCTGGGTAACAGATTCCGCAATTTTATTCTTTAGTGCATCAGGAACTTGAATGAACATATACCCCGCAGAACCTTCTAAAGGTTTTACAACAAGTTGCGCTATTGCCAGTAATTCCTTTAAATGTGATAGGGCATTCTCATTAACAATTACTAAAGAACCCGTTAAAACCGCTAATGAAGCATTGTTAGGTTGCTTAGCAAGTATATATTTTAAAATAGGAACAACGCCTAGTTTATTTATAAGCTTAGTATCGTCACCTTCAAGATTTAAAAATTCTTTTCGAATAAAATCAGTTAAAATAACGGTTCGGGCACCTTCTTGTAAACTAAGGTCTGTGTGGTTAACAATTTTAAATATACTTTCTAATTTACTTGGGCTATTAGATAGATTTCGATACAAAACCTCATCACCAATAAAATTGACCCGCTTGTTCTCAAGCACACCAATTCGCTTTAAATCCTTTTCCAAAGGCATTAAAACATCCTCAAAAGAAATAAATTTTTCTCGTTGATCTACTAATAAATGCTGTAACAAAATTTCTGACCATTCATAGTTGAAACTTGGAAAGGTTACATCGTTATTAGCGAAGCCTAGTATTTTAAGATTCATCTCATTTAAGGCAAAGCCACAAGAATTCAGATAAATAATTATCGACGAAAAAAAAGTTGGGTATTGATAAATATAATCTAGAGACTTCTTAGGGTTCACGTAGAAATCTTGTGTAATTAATTTTTCTTGCAAATCTGTATTTGCAAGAAGGTTATTGGTAAAATTCAATATCCGTTCACGATAATTGACAATATATTTAATTTGCGCCTCTTCTGGTTTTGAGAAGTAGATAAAGTCTTGATGCGGACAAAGGTCTCCGTTCTTAATAAGGTCAGGAACAGCGATTTCGTCATCTATAGCACCGCACAAACTAAAATAGCGATGAATTTCTGTTGCCGTACTATCATAAGGTGGCGTTGCCGTTAGCGATACTACGGTTAACCCCTCAATTGCTTTTAAGTGAAACAGACAATGCCACCATTCATTCTTTAAATGATGTGCTTCATCTAGAACCAACGTTTCAATTTGATGCTTTTTTATATACGCCAATAATTGCTCTTTACTATTTTCACCGAAAGATTTAGAAAGTGCAAATAAGGATTGATATGTTGAAAAAGTAATTAGTTCAGGAGATTTTATGTCTAATGAGTAGTTATCAAAATTGCCATTAACCGTAAAAAACTCCAACAACCTACTTCGCCATTGATTTCTAATGGTCAACGTTGGTGATAAAACCAAGGTAGGTTTTCCTATCCGTTTTAAAATTTCTAAACCTAGTATAGTTTTCCCCGAACCAGGTGGTGCAATAACATGTAAATGTCCGTCTTTTATATGCTCTTGAAAACCATCTAAAAACTTCTGCTGGTAGTTTCGCCAGGTATATTTGAATTTTAGATTATCACTTAATTTTTGCAATACAACATGGTTGATTTGATACTTCTATTAAACATGAAAACGACGAAAATAGTACAATAAAAAAGTAAAAACCTGTCCGTTTTATGACAATTGCCATTTACGAACAGGTTTATACTTAACTAAATTGAAAAAATTACTCTTCTACCGTTTCTAAATTATCATCAGAATTACGATCAATTAATTTATTGTACGGGTCTATACCCGCTTTTAATGGTTTTTCATCAGTTACGATAGTAAAAGTATTATCACCCGCAGAAAGCCACTTTATTTCGAAGTAAAATGGGTTCTTGATAGTAACACCATCGTCACCGGTAATATCTTCTCCAAAGAGACCTACATCTACTAAGTTCTTCTTATCATCAATCAATTTCTCTTTACCCGTATCATCATAATAAATTTTCTTAGAATTTACCGTGAATGTAGTTTCCCATTTGCCATTATCTAGCTTTTTGGTTTTAGCATCCATTACGCGATTCTCATAAAGAACAATCTCTTTGAAACCATCGTCAACCTTATATTTTAAGGAATCTGGAGTAACATTATAAATAGCTTTGTAGAAATCTTCAGAAGTAGCATATACTCCCTTTTCAAAATACTTATATTCATTCAAGAATGTTTTAAGTCCCGCATTTATAACATCCTCACCAATGACATCTTGCAAATCATACATAATCATTGATCCTTTTTGGTACCAAATATGCTGGCCAGTTTCCACATCCATCAAAGAACGCTCTGGCTTAAAACTGAATGATCTTCTAGACAAATAGGTATCTAAAGAAGGCTTTAAAAATCCTTTTATACCATTTTCACCATATTCATGCTTTAAAGCCATTAATGAAACATACTCTGCTAAAGTTTCAGAAATAATATTTGCTCCTCTTGTTTTACTTGGCGTAACGATATGACCCCACCATTGGTGTGCAATTTCATGAGCTGTTACCCTGAAAGCATAATTAAAATCTCCTTCGTTAGAAAAATCTGCTACGAAGCCAAAATCTTCTGAGTAAGGTATCGTTGTCGCAAAAGATTGTGCAAATGTCGTGTGTGCCGGAAACTCAATTATTCTAATTACAGAATATGGATATTCATAAAAGTTTTTAGAATTATAATCTAACGAAACTTTAATCCCTTTTATAAATGAAGCTAAGTTTTTCTTGTGTTTCGGAGAGTGATACACTTCAATAGTCACTTTCTTTCCACTAGGTGCAATCCAAACATCTTTTTCAATATCATAAGTTGCAGAAACAAAATTGAAGAAGTAATCAGATTTATCTTCCATTTTGTAATTAAAATAGCTTCTATCTTCATGATCCCATGTCTCAACTAATACACCTGGCGCAACAGCTGTTTGCCCTTTTGATGTGCTAATCGTTGCTTCAAAATCCATATAATTACTATCCTCATTAAATAAATTCTTTTTCAAAGCAATGCTATCTGTTCTTGGCGGAAAAAGAAAGTCTAATTTCTCCAACCCATATTTTTCACGAGCACCATTCTCTGTCAAAGCAATATCATAATGAAAGCTTGGAAAAATAGCATCATTAAAGAAAGAACCATTATTCAACACTGCAGTTTCCCTATCCATAGCAAACCCATGTGTTCTTGCCTTAGTTTCAATAACCAAATTAGCAGTGTCTTTCGGCTGTAAAGATTCTGGTAGTTTGTAAATGAACAAACGATACAATGAATCGCTTAAAAACGGTTTTAACTCTTGGTCATTATAAACCACCTTTGTAATCTTAGTATCATAAGTAGGAAACATAATTTCCATTAAAACCGTATCAATTGGCACTTCTGAAGGATTAATAACTGTAAACACTCCCTTTGCATCGACACCACGTGTATCTGTATAAATATCTATATCAGCTTTTAAATCGATTACTTGAATATGGGGCTTATCTATATACTTACCATATGTCTTTTCAGCATCAGCAGAAAGCTTCTCACTAGAATCGCTATCTTCCATATGGTTCAGAACTTTTATATTATAAAAGCTATAAGCACCTACAGAAATAAAAGCGAATAAGAAGAATAAAGTATAGGCAACTGTTTTACCCTTAAATCTACTTTTAGCTAATTTTAAGCGCTCTTTCGCTGAAGAATAAAACCCTCTACTCCAGAATACACTACCAATAGCAGCCAATGTACCTGTAAAAAGAACCCAATATAAGTTCAACCAAAATTGACCAGTTAAGTAATGTCCGAATCCATTTAAATCACTTATAAAACCGGGTGTTGTTTCTCCAAAAGCTAAAAGTGGGTTATTTATTTTTAACACTAAACCCACCAAAATAGGTATACCTACATAAATTATAATCACAATAAAATGACCTAAAAACTTATTGTTTACCAGTACATGAATAAAAAATGCCAATAACAATGTAGAAACATACAAAGGAAAAAGAGTCGTAAAATTATAGGTAAGATACATACCCAATTCATAATCAAAATAACCATTACCTGTCTGATACATAATACCAACCAGTATGTTAATTAATGTCAACAAAACGGCAACACCAATAAGTGAAATAATCTTTGAAAGATACAGTGTAGTATTACTTACCGGTAGCGCATCATAAAATTCAAAAGTCTTATTACTTCTTGTACGATGCACTGCTTCACCAGAATAAATAATTAGAATAATTGTGGAAAATAAAGCTATCCCGCCAGAAACATAGGCAACCATAAACCTAGTAAGCGGTAATGACGGCGTACCATTATATTGATTATTTTGATAGGTTATAAATCCTGCTACTATAACCCCTATTATGATTAACACAAGAAATACAGGTTCTTTAACGATAGATAAAAATTCTATTTTACTTAAAGACCATAGATTTTGTCTTTGCGCTTTTTCACTAAACTCTTGAACAACACTAATTGTTTCTGTAGTTCCCATTAGATCATTATCTTCTTTTACATTCTTCTTTTTCTTAGAGGATAAAAACCCTTTATATGAAAATTTAAAAAGTGTAAATACAAATATCAAAATACCTAAAGACAACCATAGTAAACGATTTAGCATAAACTTACCTGTTAAAGCCAATTGGGTAGTGTTTAACTCGTCTACAGACCAGTATTTTGTTAAAAAACTATAAGCAGATTGCCCAAAAGGATCAACATAAATACTAAGCCATTCTGTATCTAAACTAGATAGTAATTGCCCCGATACCGATGTACCAATAAATATTAAAATACCTCCTAAATATAAGATTGGCATTCTTTTAAAAAACGTCATCAGACAAAAGAAAAGACTACCTATAAAAAAGGAGTTAAAAACTAATAGGTATAAAAAGGGAAAAAAGTAAGACCAAAAATTAAAATCGATATACGTACCATAGTCGGGCCTATCTAATAATGCACCTAATACATAACCAAACATTGCACCAAGCATAGCGGCAATGTTCATTATAGTGACGATAGTAAAACTACCCCAAAAACGACCCAATATATAGTTCTTTTCAGAAATAGGAAAAGTGAAATAGGTCTGGGCAGTTTTATGTTCTTCATCTCTATACACAGGTACACCCATAATCGCGGCATAAAAGAACAATGCAAATACACTTAACACTCCAAAAACACCAGTTATATTATTCGGACTATTCGTGAATTCTGCAGTTACAGATTCATCAAATACACCAAGTAAGCAGGGTATTAGAAACATAATAAATATGTAGATATAAGTGACCGGTCGTCTAAGCCTATACTTTAGCTCAAATAAGAATATTTCTTTCATATTAAACAGTTTGAGGTTGGTTAATACTATAGAAATAGAAGTCTTCTAAATTATTGGCAACTTCTTCAAACCCTTCACCTGGCACGCCTTCTGCATATACATTTATATATAGGTTTCCACTACGTAAATAAGTAGATAACACATTATATTCTGACTGGTATATTTCAACTTCTTCCTTAGCAATATTTTTACGAAATACTTTGTTATTTAATGTATTTGAGAGTTCTAACGGATGCCCTTGCACCACTACACTACCCTCATTAAAAACAGCCATATTCGTACATAAGTTAATTACATCATCAACAATATGTGTTGATAATATTACTACGGCATCTTCACCAAGCTCACTTAATAAATTATGAAAACGGTTACGTTCTAATGGATCAAGACCGGCAGTTGGCTCATCTACAATAATCAGTTTAGGGTTACCTATCAATGCTTGCGCTATACCAAAGCGCTGTCTCATACCACCTGAATAATCACCAAGATTACGTTTGCGAAATTTGTAGAGGTTTACTTTGTTCAATAAATCGGCAACATATGCCTTACGATCCGTTTTACTCTGTATCCCTTTTATTTTCGCAATATGATTTAACATCATCTCGGCAGAAACTTTTGGGTATACTCCAAAATCTTGAGGTAAATACCCCAATACCTTTCTAAGTTCATCTGGCTCGGTAAAAACGTTAATATCATTAAATTTAATATCACCACTATCTGCTTGTTGTAACGTAGCAATAGTTCTCATTAAAGATGATTTACCAGCTCCGTTTGGTCCAAGTAGTCCAAACATACCGGTGCCTATTTCTAAGTTGACATTATTTAAGGCTTTTGTTCCGTTAGGATAGGTTTTGTTTAAATTGGTAATTGAAAGCATAATTTAATTGGTTTTCAAGGTTAGTATCTAGATATCTAATATGTGTTTAAAATTATCAAAAAGTTACACCAGCGAATAAGAATTTTACTTATTTCATATTACTTCACTTACAAAATAGCGGTAATTATTCTTATTCAAATCGTAAAAGTCATTTAAATTGAAAGTAAACTGCTTTAATAGGCATCTCTTATAAGAATCATTTAGCGACTACCACATAAAAATAAGTGACAACGGCTGTAGCTATTATTCAAATTCCCCTATTTTTGTAGAACTTCAAGATATATATGCTTTGATGAAGTAAAGTCTAAACTTTGCGGACAAAAAGCAATAAAGCGTTTGAATATAAATGTTCGGATATGGCAAAAAAAGGCAAGGCTAAAAATACGTTGAACAAAGCAAAGCATGCCAAGCTAATGGATAGGAAGAAGAACAAATTGAAAAAAGAAGCTGCGCTTAGAAAAGAACGGTTAAAAAGCATTATCAGAAAAAGTAAGGAATCTGAATAAATATTGAAATAATAATAGAATTATGTACCCACTTATTAGAAATAGAAGACTTAGAAGTTCAGAAGCTATACGTAGTTTGGTAAGAGAAACTATAATTTCGCCAAGTGATTTTTTAGTCCCGCTTTTCGTTGTTGAAGGTAAAGGTATTAAAGAGGAAATCGCCTCAATGCCCAATTACTACCGCTTAAGTCTTGACAACTTAACGAAAGAAGTAAAAGAACTTTGGAAAATGGGTTTACGTTCTGTTTTACTCTTTGTAAAAGTCCCAGATAATTTAAAAGACAACAGCGGTTCTGAAGCTCTGAATGAAAACGGATTAATGCAATTAGCCATTAAAACGGTTAAAAATGCGTGTCCTGAAATGTTGGTGATGACCGATGTTGCCTTAGACCCCTATTCTTCTTATGGTCATGACGGTATTGTTGCAGACGGACAGATTTTAAACGATGAAAGTGTTGAAGTTTTAGCAGAAATGAGTGTATCTCACGCCAAAGCTGGTGCAGATTTTGTTGCCCCAAGCGATATGATGGATGGTCGTATTCTTAGCATTCGTGAAGCTTTGGAAGACGAAGGATATTTAAACACCGGTATTATGGCATATAGCGCTAAATATGCCAGTGCTTTTTATGGTCCTTTTAGAGATGCGCTAGATTCTGCCCCTGTAGATATTAAAAATGTACCTAAGGATAAAAAAACATATCAGATGGATTACGCGAATAGATTTGAAGCTATTCGAGAAACCCAAATGGATATTGAAGAAGGCGCAGATATCGTTATGGTAAAACCAGGACTTTGCTATTTAGATATTGTACGTGAAATTAAAAATGAAGTAGATGTACCTGTTGCCGTTTATCAAGTTTCTGGTGAATATGCCATGGTAAAAGCTGCTGCCGAAAAAGGATGGTTAGATCATGATGCTGTAATGATGGAACAACTAACTGCTATTAAACGAGCGGGGGCAAATATTATAGCAAGCTACTTTGCTAAAGATGCCGTTAAGCTTCTAGGATAAAGTTCATATATAATTAATGAATAAAATATTTTTTATACTATTTGGTTTATTCAGTCTAATTCTTGTGGCACAAGAAGAAAAGAATAACCAGCTATTTCTACCTATTGGTTCCAGTTTACAGGAATCCAACATGGCTAAATACGCACTAGACTCTGTGCAGATTTATAAAGAAGTAGATAGCATTATAACAAATGGTATAAAAAATAAAGCTTTTCCAGGTGCTCAAATTTTAGTTGCAAAAGAGGGTAATATTATTTTTCATAATGCTTACGGTTTTCACACTTATGATAGTATTCAACCAGTTGCATTAAATGATATTTATGATCTGGCATCTATCACCAAAATTTTAGGTCCGTTGCCTGCAATTATGAAATTGGTTGATGAAGGCAAGTTAGATTTAGATGTTCCTTTTAGTACCTACTGGAAACCTTGGAGAAGACAGAAAGACAAAGTAAATATTACGCTTCGCGAGATTTTAGCACATCAGGCTGGCTTGCAACCTTACATTGTTTTTCTCAGTGAAACTTTAAAAAATAACGGTCGGTTTAAAAAAAGGTTTATTCGTAAGAAATCGAATAAAAAATTCAAAAACCAAGCATTTGAAGGTATCTACGTAAAAAATAGATTCCATAGAAAAATGTACAGAATCATAATTCGTTCTGAAGTTTCAGCAGATAAAAAATACAAATATTCTGGCTTATCTTTTCTAATCTTTCCCGAGTTAATTTCTCAAATCACGGGTATGCCCTATGCAGAATATATGGACGAGGAGTTTTACAAACCACTTGATATGAAAACTTTTGGATTTCTACCAAGTACTAAAGATTTCTCGAATAAAATTGTCCCTACAGAAGAAGATACTATTTTCAGACATACCTTAACACAAGGTTGGGTTCATGATGAAAATGCATCATTATTAGGAGGAGTTTCTGGTAATGCAGGTCTTTTTGGTACGGCAAATGACCTGGCTATTATTATGCAAATGTTCGCGCAAAATGGGTTGTATGCAGGAAAGCAATACATCTCAAAAAAAACCATCGAGGAATTTATTCAAGTTCAATATCCAGAAAATGACAATAGAAGAGGTTTAGGTTTCGATAAGCCTTATTTTAATAATCATCAATTTACATTGGCAAATGCTTATCCCGCTCCAGAAGTTAGTGCAACAAGTTTTGGACACAGTGGTTTTACAGGCACCTTTGTTTGGGCAGATCCAGAGAATCAATTGATTTATATATTTCTTTCGAATAGAGTGTATCCTACTAGAGAAAATCGTAATATTTACGACTTAAATATTAGACCAGCAATACAACAAATTTTTTATCAGGCATTTGATAAATCAAAACAGCACAAACCTTAGTATATTTATTAATATCTTCGATTTATAAAACAACCCTATGGGCTTACTACTATTTTACGCGTTTATTTCTATTTTCTTCTCTTTTCTGTGTTCTATATTAGAAGCAGTATTATTGAGTATTACTCCTACTTTCATAAATGTAAAAATGAAAGAAGGCCATTCTTATGCCAAAACCTTAGAGGCACTTAAAAAAGATGTAGACCAACCCTTAATTGCTATTTTAACCATAAATACTATTGCCCATACTGTTGGCGCAATTTTAGTTGGTGTACAAGCAAAAGTGGCATACGCCGAATTATACGGTAGCGAAACCAAAACAATACTTGGTATATCTTTTACAGAAGATCTAATGGTTGGGGTAGTTTCTACCATTATGACCATACTTATTTTGGTAGCGTCTGAAATTATACCTAAAACTATTGGAGCAACATACTGGAAACAACTTGCTAATTTCTCTACAAAAGCTCTGAACATTATGGTTTTAGGCTTAAAATACACTGGCTTGTTATGGTTATTACGTCTTTTTACCAAAATGGTAGGCGGTGGCCAACACCATGGTAGTGTTTTAAGTAGAGAAGATTTTCATGCCATGACAGATATGGCACATGAAGAAGGTGTTTTTGAAAAATCTGAATCTACCATCATTAAAAACTTACTAAAGTTCGATGAAGTTTTGGTGAAAGATATTATGACGCCAAGAGCGGTTATGAAAGTAGCATCTGACGAAAAAACGATTGCAAATTTCTTTAATGACAACCCAAAATTGCGATTTTCTAGAATTCCTGTTTATACTGAAAACATTGATAATATTACCGGTTTTGTTTTGAAGGATAATGTTCTAGAAGAAATGATCAATCAGAACGGAGAAATTCCGTTGAAAGATATTAAGCGCGAAATTCTGGTAACGCGAAGAAGTACGCCAATACCTACCCTATTTGAAATATTCATTGAAAAACGTGAAGCTATTGCGTTGGTTGTTGATGAATATGGTTCAGTTAGTGGAATTGTAACTATGGAAGATGTTATAGAAACGCTTCTAGGACTTGAAATAATGGATGAGAGCGACAATATTGCCGATTTGCAGAGTCTTGCTCGTAAAAACTGGGAAAAACGTGCTCAGGCAACCGGAGTGATCGAAAAGCCTACTTCGCCAGACGAATAAACTTCAAGAATGCCATGGAAGAGGATATTGCTTATATAAATACACCTTTAGGAGTTGCCAAAATTATTGGCGATGCTGACGGACTTACCTCTATAACCGTACTGAATTCCGACGAACCTCTTACCGATGTTATTCCTGAATCTTTAGAAGATGCCGTTTATCAATTAAACGAATATTTTGAAGGGATAAGAACCAACTTCGATTTAAAACTAAACCCTGAAGGAACAACATTTCAAAAGAAGGTTTGGGTAGCGTTGCAAAACATCCCGTACGGGAAATCTACATCTTATTTAGAACTGGCAAAATCTTTAGGAGATCCCAATGCCACCAGAGCAGCCGCCTCGGCAAATGCTCGAAATCCGTTATGGATTGTTGTGCCATGTCACCGAGTTATTGGTCTTGATGGTTCTCTTACGGGCTATGCCGGAGGCTTACACAGAAAACAGTGGTTATTAAACCATGAGAGTCCGTTTAAACAGCAAAGTTTGTTCTAAAACAGTCAGTTTAGCCGATTAAAGAACAAACCACCTGGTTTGTTAAGCGCCCAAAACACCCTCTAAACCTAGTACTCGTTGCATTTTATCGATACAATTGCGAGTGCTGTCGTTACTATCCATAATTGTAAACATATGCTACAAGTATAAAACCGACTACGTGGTCGGTTCGTTATTTTTAGAGCAATTCTATTCTGAGTTCTATGAATACCAAATACCTCCATAGATTTTATAGCGATTATGGTTTTCCGTATTGGAATCTGAGATGTTAATTGTAGGTTTATTCTTTAATAGTATATTAGCTAGGTACGCTTTAACCGCCAAAACAAGAAATAAACGTTCCCTGGTCAGTTTATACGTACGTTACCAACTATTTTAAAGCAACCAACTTCACAACCAATAATGAATGATATTTTAAAACAATTTGGAGTTGCCATTCCAATCTTAACAGGATTTTTAATTATTTGTGGCTACATGAATTTATGGATTGTGTACTCACATTTTGGAATAAGAATAAACGAGTATTTAGAAATAAAAGAAATATTGACATTATTCATGCCCGACATTTTAAAGTATTTCCTAATGATAGTTATAGGCATTGTGGGTGGTTTAATTTTCACAAGACATATAGGAAATAAAACTAGTACCGATTATGACAAACTTAGTTCCTTGCCTTTTTGGAATAGATTAATAATTCATGTAAAGAAAACTAGCTTTCTGTTTCCTTTGGCAGTATTAATTTTAATTTTCTTCATAATACCACATGACTTTATTTTTGATATTTCAGGACATAAACCTAGAGAAAAATTTGAAATGACTTTCTTGTTACTATATCCTGTAGTTATTTTCTGGACCATAATCTGGGAAGAAATTAGCATATACCTAGTAACTGAACAGAAGATTAAAAATCACTCGTATTTTTCTATTTTAAGCTATGTTCTAATGTTCTTTATTTGGGGTTCTATATCTTCAGCTATAAAGGATATCGGATATTCAAAAGTGGGAAAATACCAAGTGGAATTTGAATATTTAAATAAAGAATACTCAACTACAAGCAGCATTTTATATATTGGACAGACGCAAAACTTCCTTTTTTTGCATGATAGTGTAAAAGGGTCAAATAAAATTTTTGAACGTAAAAACATCCAAAACCTTGAAGTTAAAAAGGTAGAAGGTTATGACTAGAATTCAATCGAACCTAAGATGGACTTCACTCGGATGGAATTAAAACGGACTAAAACGTGCTCACTCACACGGAGAAAAACAGTTGGTAACAATGGCTATAGCAAATAGGGCAAAAAGCGCTATATTTAAAGGCTTGGGCTTGTTTACTAAGTCCGCAAAATCTTTTGGATTTGGCAATTAAAAAAGAAAAAATAATTACAAAACAAAAAGCTCTGGCTCGCAGACCAGACGGAAACGAGAAGTTTCCTTGCCTGCCCTACTTGCCATAGCCGAGACGTTACAGGTTAGAAAATACTAAATTACATCAGAGAACTTAACAAAGCGCTAAAGAACCCTGCATAGAGAAAGTATTAATAAAATGGTTAACGATTAATTTGTTCGCCTACTGCACGGACAATTCGGATCAAATGCTCTTTGCTTTCTAAGTGACTAGTATGCTTCCAATTTGCCATGAAAACTATGGCGATTTCGTTCTTGTAATCCGCAAAAATAAACTGGCCAAATGAACCTATCGTATGCATCAACCCATCATCTCGCAGCATCCAGACTTGATTTCTGTAATCTTCCTGTTGTCCAAGTACGAAATAAGGCGATAAGGGTTCTGTAGGTGGTTGGTCAAATGTTGCTTCAAAATAACTCTCGGGGATTACCCTTTTACCTTTAAAACTACCTCTATTTAACATCATTTGGCCAAACCTAGCAGCATCCCTTAGTGTTATTGCCATACCCCAGCTAGCGCCTGCATTGCCGTCTTCATCAATCGAAATAGCTGCATCATAGCGGGCTTGTAAGGGGCGCCAGAAGTTTTCTTCTATCAACTGTGCATATTGCTTACCTGTAACCTGCTCAGCAATCATAGCCAACACCTGAGTATTCATATCATTATATGAAAATTTGCTGCCAGCTGCGAACGATGGTTTTTGAAACTGTTGAATAAATAACAAAGTTGAACGATGTTCAACGCCTAGCGCCTTTGGCTTCAGCCCCATATGAACTTCACTCATAAAGCCAAAATCTTCTGTCTTGTGGTAGCTACCAAAGTCAGGAAACCCCACTTCCATATCAAGCATATTTTGCAGCGTAGAACCCTTGAAAACATCGGCATTCAAGTCAGGTAAATATTCGTCCACATTAGCGCCTAAATCTAATAGGCCCTCGCTTGCCAACTTATGGATTAACATACCGGTGAATGTTTTAGAAGTAGATTGTAAAATTTGAATATCATGTTTTTGCATGCCTTGGTCGTAGGTTTCAAAAACTAGTTTCCCCTCATGCATCACTGCAAAACCTTTCATTTGTATTGACTTCAGAAGGTCTGGTAATAGCACATCTTTTTCCGTATCAACAGAAACGTTTAGCTCCATAAGATTGAAGGGGTCATTTTTTATTTCTTCAAGTGCTACTGCTTCAGGGTCAGCGTGGATGGTAGCCATTGGTATAAACTCTCGTGGGTGATGACTTGCATAACGGCTATAAGGCCAATACTGCCAATTAAGGAGATTGATATCACTTCGCTCGAACGGCATATCAAATGGATAGTTGCGTATCACATCAAGCTTTTCATTAATGCTTACTGCTTCACTATCTTGGGCATTGGTTTGTGTGCTGATAAATGTAAACCAAAACACAATTAATATTTGAATTACTTTATAGTCTGCCTTCGAGTTTTTTGCCATTTTTATTTTTATTGAAGATAGCGAAATTATATATGTCATTTATTGTCTGCCCTTTAATAAAAATGAATAACCACCTGTAACACAACATATAAACAATACGATCTTTGCACATAATCGAAAGGTTTTTGTATTTTTATGACGACCGCTAAATCTTATGGATTTAGCTTTCGACAAGAAAAAACTAAACCCGCCCGAACGTGCCTTTTCGATACGGGCGGGCAGTAAGCTTTAGCTCCTTGCACAGACGGAAACGAAAAGTTTCCTTACCTCCCCCGCTATGCTTAGCTCAGGCGTTAGCAGCAAAAAATAAATCTTATGAATAATCGCCTTTTAAACCTTACCGTAGTAGCACTGGCTTTACTACTGTTTTCTTATGCTCCAATAAGTACGCTACCTACAGCATTGCCAGAAGGTACAATTATTGAAAAGCTTAACTTTATTAAGAATCCTAAGAATTTCAATAGTGAGAGCGAGCGTCTAAAACTACTTTTTGAAACGTACTCTCAATACCAAATAGAGTCTTCTCCAGTACTGGCTACATTTTTTGGCAAACCCGGATATGATCACCTTTGGGATGATATTTCACCTGATGGATTTGAGAAAAATTTATCTGTCCTGAAAATTTTTGACGAATCTAAAGATTGGTTTAACCTCGATGAATTAACAGAAGATGACAAAGTCAATTTCAACATCTTTAATATATCCATAGGCAACCAATATTCTCTTAACAGTCAATTTCCAGAACAATACTTAATCTTAGATCAAATTCAGGGCATTCATACTATCATTCCTACGATTATTCAAATGATGCCCACCAATTCTCCAGAAGCTATTGAAAACATCATATCTAGACTTAAGGGGATTCCAGCTCTTTTAGAAGGAGTTGAAACGATCCTTTCAGAAGGAATTGAAAAAGGAATTGTAATGCCAAAAAATACGGTGGAATTAGTTCCTGACCAATTAAGAAACATCAATGCTGAAAAACCAGAGGAAAGTGTGTTTTATATGCCTTTCGCCAATCTGGAAGACCAGGAGCCTATTCAAAAGAATGTTAGGGAAATAATTGTTACGAGCATTAATCCTGCATTAAATCGCTTCACCTCTTTTATAGAAGAAAAATACCTGCCAAACACACGTGAAACCTATGGCCTCAAGGAATTACCAAACGGAGAGGCATGGTACAATGAACGCATAAAGTATAATACCACCACAGATATGACCGCTAAGGAGATTCACGATTTAGGACTCTCTGAAGTAGCACGCATCAGACTTGAAATGCAAAAGATTATATCAGAACTTAAATTTGATGGAGATATTAATGATTTCAACGATTTCTTAAGGGAAGACCCTCAATTTTATTTTGATACCCCTGAAGAATTATTAGCTGCTTACCGCGATATATGTAAAAGAATCGACCCTGTTTTACCTAAACTTTTCGGCAAACTGCCAAGGCTCACTTATGGCGTAAAGAGAGTTCCCGCATATTCGGAACAAGGGAACACAACGGCATATTATAATCCGGGTTCATTGCAAGCGGGAATACCAGGATATTTCTTTGCCAATACCTACAATCTAAAAAGTCGCCCCAAATGGGAAATGGAAGCCTTAAGTATTCATGAAGCAGTTCCTGGTCATCACTTACAGATTGCTCTTGCTCAAGAATTAGAGAACGTACCAGAGTTTAGAACCATGTTAAACTTCACTGCATTTATAGAAGGTTGGGGACTTTATTCCGAAAGCCTAGGTCCAACTCTTGGAATGTACAATGATCCATATTCTAAATACGGACAATTAACTTATGAAATGTGGCGCGCCATACGGTTGGTTGTTGATACTGGTATACATTCTTTTGGATGGTCTAGACAAGACGCCATAGATTATTTTAAAATGAATTCAGGAAAAAGCGAAAATGATATTACGGTTGAAGTAGATCGATATATTGCTTGGCCAGGGCAAGCTTTAGCTTATAAGATTGGTGAACTAAAAATCAAAGAACTTCGAAACCGATCCGAAACAACTCTGAAAGATAAGTTTGATATTAGAGCATTTCATGATGTTGTTCTTGGTAGTGGATCACTTCCATTAGATGTTTTAGAATACAATATTGACAACTGGCTCAATGAACAAATAACTATTGAAAAGTAATGCTACTAACAGATGATATAACACGTGCCATACCTGAACGTTGCATAGCATTTTAAAGTAAAAATATAGTTTCGAAAGAAGAACTGGAAAATTTCGTGAAATAGAACCAGAACAATTGACTGAATTTCTTGATGAAGTTTATCATCATTACAAACAAATAGAATGGTAATTAGAATCCTTAGAATTGGCAACTATGGAGATTGATAAAATCAATTCAGAAAATTAACGAAAGCACAAGCTAAAAAACTATTGAAAGCCAAACAAACATATCTAAAAGGAAAGTCAATTTTTAAAGTTTCATTAGTCGTTATTGTAATTACAATAACGACCGTTTACCTAACAGGCGAAAACTATAACAGAACTATAACTTCAAATCTTTATTTATCCTTGTTTGTAATTGGAACAGCTCTTTTCTTGTTTATCACCTATGGTCTTTATAAAGGAATAGGATTAACTGACAACTTTCCAAAATTCAGAGAATTTAAAACTGGTGAGTTGATTGCAAATTCAGGAAATGGAGCAAATTTACCAAGTATAGAGGTTGGTGATGGCATTAGCGGAGTTATAATGTCAATACTACTATGGATTGCAATGACAATAATTCTCTTCGTTCTTCTTATTCTTATAGAAGCAGTTTTCTGGATTTCAATATTTATAATTTTGACAATGCTCTATTGGGTGTTTTTTAGAGCGCTAAAATTTGTTTTCTCTAAATCAAAAGACACTAAAGGAGATATAGGAATTTCAGCAATTTATTCTCTCGGTTATACGACATTGTATCTTGGTTGGATTTTCGGAATTGTTTACTTAACAGATTTATTGGGTTAAAAAACTCGTGTTCAACAAAGCCAAAACGTAATGCGGACTTTACATCTAAATCTCATGGATTTAACTATCGACAAGAAAAAAATTTAAACAATAAGCTTTAGTTTCAGGTACAGACCGAAACGAAATTGTTTTCTTTGACCTAAACCATTCATAATTTGAGGGTTATACATAAAATATCAAAATGAGGAAATTGGTGTTTGGAATATTTATAAAATTTTGGGAAGGACACTCAAATCATCCATTGATAAGACAGCAAAGTCTATATTTAAATAACATTAAAGAAACACTTGGAAAATAAATTAATTATTTAATGATTTCTACGTAACCTTCAAATTAAGAATGCCAAGTATTTTCGCTTTAAATAACTATTACAAGTGAAAGAACTAAATATAATATCCGTGTTTCTAGTTTTAATCATTATGTTATCCAATATTAATTTCAATAGCACTAATAATTTATTAAAAACAGGAAGTATTTCTTTCGTTTCAATGCAATCAACAAATAATGATGGATTTTCTATTAGAACTAACGTAGACATCTCACCAAATTTAAAAATTCGTTTTACAGATTCTGAATGGAATGGAAATCATTTTGGTTTTGATGAAAATGACCTTATATGGATAAATGGAAATGAAGTCATACCTGCAAATACAATAATAAATTTTACCAATTTAAATTCTAAAGCCTCTGTTTCTAAAGGAAGAATACAAGGTTCTATGGGCATATCAAAACAAAATGACGCGGTATTTGCCTATTTAGGCGATAAAAGAATGCCAACTATTTTTTTAGCTGCGATAACAAATAATGAATTTGGTTATGGTACATTGATTAATACAGGTTTAATAAATGGAAAAACTGCAATAACAATCCAAAAGGAACAATAGATTTCAATTACAGAATCCAAATCATTAACCTCAAATTTGGCAACATATTTTAAATTTCTATTAGTAAGAGCTGAAGAACTTTATATTATATTAAGAAGGATAGCAAAGAAATTATCATAATTTACTACTTATTAGTAACTTACTTTTCTATGCCTGATAAATTACAATTAGAAAATATACTCTTCTTAGATATAGAAACCGTACCAGAAAAAAGCTCTTTTGACCAGTTAGATGCAACCACGCAAGAACTGTGGGCACACAAATCTCAATATCAAAGAAAAGATAATATAACTGCCGAGGAGTTCTACGAGCGTGCCGGTATTTGGGCGGAGTTCGGTAAAATTGTTTGCATATCCGTTGGTTATTTTACGTTTCAAAACAGTGTTAGAAATTTTAGAATAACCACTTTTCACGGAGATGAAGCCAAGCTGTTAGCTGATTTTAAAATCTTATTAGACGAGCACTTTAATCATGCTAAAAACGTGCTTTGTGCCCATAACGGTAAAGAATTCGATTTTCCGTACATCGCTAGAAGAATGATTATCCATGGTATTTCTTTACCTCAAAAACTAGATCTATTTGGTAAAAAACCATGGGAGATACCGCATATAGACACCATGGAGCTATGGAAATTTGGTGATTACAAGCATTTTACTTCATTAAAATTAATGGCGCATGTGTTGGGTATACCTTCCCCTAAAGAAGATATTGATGGTAGTATGGTACGTGTAGTCTATTATGAAGAAAATGATTTAAACCGTATTGTCACCTATTGCGAATTAGACGTATTAACTACCGCACAGGTCTATTTAAGATTAAGAAATCAAGAACTTTTAGCCGATAATGAAGTAAAGAAAGTTGCTAATGAATAGAATCGCGTTAAAATTAGCATCTATCCATATAAAAACAGCACTAATGATGTAATTTTGTTAGTAACGTCATTTGTTCAAAAACGAGCCATATTTATGAAAAAAATCATCTTATTATTCTCCATAGTTACCGTATTTATTAGCTGTATACAAGAAAAAGAGATAAGCTCTATACATCCTGAAAATTGGGCGAAGAGAAAAATTACCATGAAGGTTCAAGATTCTTTAGAGCATGGTAAGTCTTATTTATCTATCTATTCTCAAATCTATAGTAGCTCTGAACATAAAACCCATAATCTAACTGCTATGGTCAGTTTACGAAATACAAGTGATGTAGATACTATTTACCTTTCTAAAGCTGAGTATTTTGACACACATGGGGTTTCGTTAAGAAATTACTTTAACCACCCTATTTATTTAGCACCTTTAGAAACGGCTGAAATTATTATTGACGAAATGGACGTGGAAGGTGGTACCGGTTCTAACTTTATTTTCGAATGGCAAGCACCAAAAGATTGCCCAGAGCCATTATTTGAAGGTGTTATGAACTCTACCGTTGGTCAACAAGGTCTTTCTTTTACTACACAATCAAGAAGAATAAATTAACGCTATTTAGTACTTATAGAATTTAGTGCTTTTGTTTACGTTGAAATCTTGAATCTGTAATACATAAAGTCCAGATGGAAGATCAGAAACATTTATCCTTGCATTTGTAGCTGAATCCATTTTCAATTCTACGCCGCTAGTGCTCATTATTCTATAAACCGAGGTTTCTGAAGTTTGAACGTTTAATTGAATTTCATCTACCGCAGGGTTTGGATACACACTGAAAGGAATTTCAGAATCTGCACTCAAAGCATTAAGCGTTTCTAATACTGTATCTTCTCCGCTAAAAGTAAATGTAGCTACTTCGCTAAATTCAGAAGCGATGTTCTGAGAGCAGAAAGTTCTCAATCTAAAAGAATACGTAGTATCAAGTAATAACCCATTCCAGCTAAAATTATTTACTGAAATGTATTCTGTAGTCCAATTTTGTTGGTGTACTTCTTTGTACTGAATTTCATAAAGCGCATCTTCAGAAGCATTCCAAGTTAAGTTTACACTAGATGCTTCAGTTTCCTCAAGACTAATATCTTCAGGAGCATTAATAGAACATGTAGTCATTTGAACACCAGAAACAATCAATGAAAAATCTTGTGCGTTATTTACAAGGTCTCCCTTATGCGATACCGTAATAGTATATGTACCCTCTGCATTAGGAATTTCAATTCTTTCAAAAGGATCAACTCTATTATCTCCTTTAGTAGCAGCATTGTTAGCCTGACCAGCATTTAATTTCCAAGGTAAAAATGTTTGTCCGTTTTTAGTAATTCTAATATCCAAGTCATTTACCAATGCAGCAGTAGTATTGTTTAATTCACCAGAATTGATAAAACTAGATTCTACATCTGTCCAAGAAATAGAAGCAATTAATGTTTCATTACCATTTGCTGTAATTTCAAAAGAAAACTCTTCGCCATTTTCTAAAGACTCCTCGGCAACATGACTAGAAAAATCTTTATTATTTAATACCTCAGCGGCATTTTTAGAATTCATGATACCCCAACCCATTTTATAATCAGGTCCTTGAGCATCTATATCATCTGCCGTGTGCAAAGCCAGCCCTTTTAAGGTAGCTGCTTTCATATATGAACCGTATAACTCCATGTTGTACTGTTGCAATAATAATAAAGAACCAGTAACGCCCGGTGTTGCCATAGAAGTACCAGAAGATGTGTTATAACTTGTATTACTAGCAGAATCTGTAGAAAGAACAGAACCACCGTTACCTGCAATGTCTGGCTTAATACGCCCATCATCAACAGGACCAAAACTACTGTAAGTAGAAACATCGGCACTTTTTAAATTTCCATTTTTATCTATATCAGAATTTGCACCTGCGACCGTAATATTATTTTTTGAAATGGTAAAGCCTAATAAAACATCAAAACCATCAGCAGTCTTACCATAAGTAGGTGTTTCATTATCTCTACTTTTCTGTGCATTACCAGCAGCGGTTACCATTAAATAATAAGGAGCATTATACATTATTTTATCCCAATCTTGAGCAACCTTAGTATAGGCCCCAAAATACCAATCTGGCACACGGTCTGCTTTAATACCGTAAGAGTGGTTAGAAAGAAGAAGACCATCAGCAGCAGCATCGGCAACTTCTATTTTATCTCTTGTCCAATCATGAGAAACAATCTTAGCCATACTAGCAACACCTTTAGCATCTTTTTTAAGTCCGGTTGAGATAATACTACCAGAAACTCTTGTAGCATGTGGATCTACATCAGCATTTTCATCACCAATTGTTAATCTAGAAGTATATTCAATATGGTTACTTAAAGCAACACCAGCATCCCAAACACCAACTTTCATTCCGTCACCATCTAAATGCAATCCCATCATACCATCCGTATTTAATGTGCTTGCTCTAGAAACCAAACCAGCTTCATCTGAATACGTTTCATAGTATAAAGGACTACCATCTGTACCAATACCTTGCAATTCAATTTTTTTACCGCTTGCAAGTGTTTCCTTTAATTTCCAATTGTTTTGCTTTGCAACCTCATGAAGACGCGTCTTTTCAAGAGCATACTCAGAAACTAAATTAGATTTGAAATTTGCCAATTCGGTCTTCTTATCATTTGCTGCGATACTTAATCGTTGCTTAGAAGTTTGTCCATTAACGATATTCGCTGCAGAAAACACTAAAAATAGTAGTATTAGAATACTACTTGTACGGTAGGTGAAATTATAGGTATTCATCGTTAGGTTAAGATTGTAGGATTTGGACTACAAATATAAAAACCATATGCTGTGTTCGGTGAATGAACACTTTTATTCGATGAATTACCTAAACATTACGTTGACCTTGTTGTGAAAACGTCAATTTCTGTTGTGTAAGATTTTTCTTTCTATTTTAAAACCTATCAAGAATTAAATGTAAACATAGCATAGACCGGAAAATGATCGCTGTAACCACCCATATATCTATCTGAAACGAATGTTCTGTAGGGCGACCCTTTATACTTCCCTTTCTTCTCCTTCAACGATTTGTCATCATATATAGCTGCAGAATCAAAACTATGTGTATTCTTTTCATAGTTGAAAAAGGAATTGGATACCAAGATCTGATCGAACATATTCCACTTGTTCCCATAAACCGATGAACCTTGGCTATCTGGAATATGTAATGTCTCCATTGGGTTGAATAGCGCTGCACCTTCTTTTAAATCTTGTAGACTTTTTGAAGAAGGGTCATCATTAAAATCTCCCATAACAATAATATTAGGATCTAATTCCTCCAACCTAATTTGCTCTATTTTTAGAACGATCTCTTTAGCAGCTATAACCCGCTTATACTCCGTTGCTACATCACCATCTCTTCTAGAAGGCCAATGGTTTACGAATACATGAACCAATTCTTTATTTAATTCTCCCTTTACATATAGTATATCTCTAGTAGTATCTCTAACGCCCCCTGGGTTATCTACCAATAAAACCAATGGTTCTGAGTGTAAAACTTTAAAAAAACGTTTTCTGTAAATTAACCCTGTATCTATACCGCGTTCATCTGGCGAATCAAAATGAATAAATCCGTAATCTAAATCATCCATAGGATCTGTATGTAATAGCGCTGTTAAAACACTATTATTTTCTGCCTCAGCAACACCAATTAAAGCAGGAGGATATGGATGATCCTTTTCACCAATATTGACAATTGTTTTGGCGAGTTTAGCCAATTTACGTTGATATCTCTCTACAGTCCACTTTTTAGCACCATCTGGCGTATAATCCTTATCTAGAATTTTAGAATTACGCTTTGGATCAAATAGATTTTCTAAATTGTAGAACGCAACCGTATAACGCTGCTTTTTTGTCTTTTTCTTGAAGAATGGAAATCGCATGTATTATATTAATGAATAATTCGCACCAAGGATGCAAAGAAAATATCGGGGAAAGTTAATTTAAAACGCCACGATAAGTTTCAGAGCATAAAATCTCGATTATCGAGTCAATAAAAATACGAAATAGCTTATCGGTAATTGCTTAATTTTGCACTTTACATTATTATGATAGAAAAGAAGAAGGTAGATTATGAAAAAGCGGTTCTTATTGGTATAATCAATAAAGAGCAGAATGAGGAAAAGGTTAAAGAATATCTAGATGAACTAGAGTTCCTAACCTATACCGCTGGTGGAGAAGTGTACAAGCGCTTTACCCAACGAATGGATATACCCAACCCCAAAACCATGATCGGAACTGGGAAAATGGAAGAAATTGAGAAGTATGTAGAAGAGCATGAAATAGGATCTGTAATTTTTGATGATGAGCTAACGCCTGGTCAACAACGTAATATTGAAAAACAATTGCGTTGTAAAATTATTGACCGTACCAGTTTAATACTAGACATCTTTGCACAGCGTGCACAAACAAGTTATGCTAGAACACAAGTAGAGCTTGCACAGTACGAGTACTTATTACCTAGACTTACCGGACTTTGGACGCACCTTGAGCGTCAAAAAGGTGGTATTGGTATGCGTGGTCCTGGAGAAACGGAAATTGAAACAGATAGACGTATTGTACGTGACCGTATTACCTTATTAAAGAAGAAGCTTCTAAAGATAGATCGCCAAATGGAAACCCAAAGAGGTAACCGTGGTGCTTTGGTAAGAGTTGCCTTGGTAGGGTATACCAATGTGGGTAAATCTACACTTATGAACGTTGTCAGCAAAAGTGATGTTTTTGCAGAGAATAAGTTATTTGCAACATTAGATACCACAGTAAGAAAGGTTGTTATAGGCAACCTACCTTTTCTATTAAGTGATACGGTAGGATTTATTAGAAAACTACCAACACAGCTAGTAGAAAGCTTTAAAAGTACTTTAGATGAAGTGCGTGAAGCAGATTTGCTATTACATATAGTAGACATTTCCCACCCTCAGTTTGAAGAGCATATAGCCTCTGTAAATCAAATTCTTTCAGAAATTAAAAGTTCTGATAAGAAAATGATTATGGTCTTTAATAAGATTGATCAATATGAGCATGAAACCATTGATGATGATGATTTAATTACAGAACGTACCGGTAGACATTTTACCATTAATGATTGGAAACAAACATGGATGGAAAAGGTTGGTGACCGTGCTATATTTATATCTGCCTTAAATAAGGAAAATCTAGATGAATTTAGAAAACGTGTTTATGATGAGGTAAGAGATATTCACATTACTCGTTTCCCATATAACAACTTCCTTTATCCAGAACATTTAGACGAGTATTAAATGCCGATTTTAATGGATTTCGTGTAGTTTATCGATGAAATGAAACCGTTGGTAAATCTCACCACATTTTGAGTTCAGTTCACAACATAAATTGTTCTCAACAAGACCTTATGCATTAATTTTACAGTGTAAATAAGTATAAGTCTTGACCCCAAATCGATATTTAACTTATGAAAACTACAAAGTAAAATCCCAAATTTTACGATAATTACTTAACCGAAAAAAGCCCTCTATAAAGAGGGCTTTTTTATTATACACTATTTTCTAAAAATACGTTTTAAGACTACAAAGAGTAGTTAAGACCAACTAAGAAGTATGTCTGTAACTTGTTGTCAACAGTATCAAACGTTTCAGTAGGCGTATCAGTTAATGCGAAATTTAAAGCTTCTTGCTTGTTATCACGTAAACCGAATTCAAAACCTAAACCGATACCATTCCATAACGTGTAACCAAAAGAGTTGATCCAAGTTAAGTTAGAAAGGTCACCGCTTTTATAGCTTTGAAACATAGAAAGGTTAGACTTAAAGTTAACCGCACCAATTTGTCTCGTATAATCAGCAACAATCTTAGCACCTAATGAAGATTCAAAAACTGCATCGTTATTACTAAATACAAAGTTGTAGTTTAATGGGTGAATTACAACAACTAAATCAGCAATAGGAGTCCAAGTAGCACCTACACCTAAATCAAGGTATCCAGGATCGTTAAAGTTGTTCAATATTGTCGTTCTGTACTCACCTAAACCAGAAATAGCCCATTTTTCATTAAGCTTTCTTCCGTAAAGAGAACTAATATTGAATACATCAGTACCTTGTTTGAAACTGTCATCGTCAGTATCGTCATTCTTATCGTCGAACTTTACCCAACCTAAATTGATGTTACCAGAGTTTCTCCAGAAGAATTTCTCTTGGTTCAAATTAGCAAAAGCATTTACAGTTACACCAATGTTACCAGAAGATAAATCTGGAGTACCTTGACCGTACCAGTTGTTAAAGCTACTTAAGTTAGCACCAATAGTACCAAATGCACCTTTTTTCCATCCTGGTAATGCATCTATAGCGCCTTGAATAGCATCAGCTCTTCCTTGAATAGCAGCTATTGAATCTTTAGCAGCACCTAATTGACCTTTAAGTTCTTCTTCTGTCTGAGAAAAACCAACGGTTGCAACAAATGCAAGTGCTAGTGTTAATACAATTTTCTTCATAATAATTAATGTTTATAGTTTATAGTGGCGCAAAGGTAATAATAAGTCGCAACTTCTATAAGTAGGATTATGTTATTTTCTTTTGTATAACGGTACTGAAGAGCATGCTTCGCCATACATAATGGACCTTGCCACTGGTTTTAAACGCTCAGCAAGAAATAGATATGCATTTGCAGGTACAGGCTTTTTACTGCATCCTTTAATAATAATCAATTGATCTTGATACTCAGAAATATCAAGATGTTCTATGATTGATTGATAGATACTAGTCTCTAAATCTACTAATGAACCTTGGATAATTTTCTTGGCTATTCCGCTAAGTTTAACACTTAATAAAATGTAAGCCCAACCAGGTACTATAGCATCAGTAGAACAATGCATAGCAACATAAGCCCCTTCATATTGAGACCAATCGTGTTCTTCTACAAAAGCTCTAAATTCTTTCTCCTTTAAGATAAAACCCTCAAAAAGCCAGTCTTTGATATCCAATACCATTCTGTCTCCTTTAGGGTAGTAATCCTCTAGGTTAAAAGTAATCAGTTTGCTTTGAGCAACTTTATTTACAATTTCATCTTGCATAAGCTTCTTTTAAATCAGCACTAACTTAAAGTAGCCCTAACTCTAATTTTGCCTCTTCGCTCATTAAATCTTGTGTCCAAGGTGGATCAAAGGTAATTTCTACCTCTGCATCTTTTATCGCATCTAACGATTTTACCTTCTCCTCTACCTCTGCAGGTAAAGACTCAGCAACCGGACAATTAGGTGATGTAAGCGTCATTAGAATTTTAACTTCATTATCCTCATTGACCAAAACATCATAAATTAACCCTAATTCATAGATATCTACAGGAATCTCTGGATCATATATGGTTTTTAAAATCTTAACGATTTTCTCCCCTAAATCTGCACTGCCTTCAGCTATATTTTCTTCACTCATAATCTTAATCTTCAATTTGTGTTTGATACGCTACTGCGTATAATTTTAATTGTTTGATCATACTAACCAAACCATTTGCCCGTGTTGGCGACAAATGCTCTTTCAACCCAATTTCATCAATAAAATTCGTATCGGCATCTAAGATATCTTGCGGTTTTTGGTTACTAAATACACGTATTAGAATGGCAATAATACCTTTTGTAATAATAGCATCACTATCTGCAGTGAAAATCAGTTTATTATCTTCTAATTCGGCGTGCACCCAAACCTTACTTTGACAACCTTTAATAATGTTATCGTCTGTCTTAAACTCTTTGTTAATTAATGGAAGTGATTTGCCAAGATCGATCATGTACTCATATCGCTGCATCCAATCATCGAACATAGAAAATTCATCTATAATCTCTTCCTGTATCTCTTTAATTTCCATTGCTTTATTTTATGCAAAAATACGATAACAATTGTAGCATTTCAAACCTTAACATTATCTATGACTCTTTGGTTTACAACAACATACTTTTAGCTTTAGTAATACCAGCAACAAGAATATCTACTTCTTCTATTGTATTATAAAAAGCAAAACTTGCACGTACTGTTCCAGGTATTTTAAAGAAATCCATTATGGGTTGTGCACAATGGTGTCCTGTACGCACTGCAATACCTAGTTTATCTAAAATACTACCCATATCATATGGGTGAATACCTTCTATATTGAAAGAGATAACAGATGTTTTATTCTTTGCTGTACCGTATATTTTTAAACCTTCTATTTTTAATAGCTCTTGTGTAGCATATTCCAATAATTCATGCTCATACTTGGCAATTTCTTCAAAGCCAATAGCATTCATATAATCTAATGCAGCACCAAAAGCGATACCACCACATATATTAGGTGTACCAGCTTCAAATTTATGAGGTAAATCGGCATAAGTTGTTTTTTCAAAAGTAACCTCGGCTATCATTTCACCACCACCTTGGTATGGCTGTAACTTATTTAACCACTCTTCTTTACCATATAACATACCAACACCGGTTGGTCCACATATTTTATGTGCAGAACAGGTATAGAAATCTACATCTAAAGCTTGTACATCGGCAACCAAATGTGGAGCAGCTTGTGCGCCATCAATTAAAACTGCAGCACAAACTTTATGAGCTTTTTCAATAATTTCTTCAATAGGGTTAATGGTTCCTAACGCATTAGAAATATGGTTACAGAAAACCAGTTTTGTTTTATCTGAAAGTAATTCATCATAAACATCCATTCGCAATTCCCCATCTTGGTTCATCGGAATTACTTTTAAGATTGCTCCGGTTCGTTCGCATAACATTTGCCATGGCACAATGTTAGAATGATGCTCCATAGCAGAAACTAAAACCTCATCTCCTTTTTTAATCAAGGCAGAGAATCCGTTAGCAACTAGATTTATACTGTGGGTAGTTCCCGACGTGAATATGATTTCATAAGACTTCGCAGCATTAAAATGCTTTTGAATCTTTAATCTAGCCTGCTCATACTTATCCGTAGCTTCTTGAGAAAGTGTATGAACACCACGGTGAATGTTTGCGTTGTAGTTTTGATAGTAATCTACAATCGCATCTATAACCTGTTGCGGAGTTTGCGATGTAGCGGCATTGTCTAAATAGACCAATGGCTTACCATTTACCTCTCGCTTAAGAATTGGAAAATCTTCTCTTATTTTTTTAATATCTAACATAGTCAATCTTCTTATATACAAAGATACCCGATAATGAAAACATATTGGGTATAGTGCATTATCCTTTTGTGATAATATGTATTTACAGAGAATTAGAATCGAAAACCGACACCAGCTTTAATAAGACCTATTTTCTCATTAAAATCGTAGGTAAAAGTTTGATTGTCCCTAGTATTCTCTCCTTTTCTATGAACATTTAAAAAATCATACTGAACTTGTATAAAAAATTTATCGGAAAGGTCATAACTAATGCCAAAATTTAAATTCAATCCCCCATCTGTTTTTGAATCATCTGTCTGCACATCGACACCATCTTTCAAATAAACATCATCTATTACTTTGGCGTAACCCACTCCAATTTGAGGCTTAAGTTTTGCCAACCCTGGTATCGCCACTTCTGCAAAAATTTTGGGTTGAAATAGGAATTGTTTTGCTTTATAATCGAATTCTTGATCCTGAAATCCTGGACCACCGTAAGTAAAACTGTCAAAGTTTTTCAAATAAGCTGCATTGAATCCTGCGCCCAAAATAACAGGACCAAGATTTGCAAATCTGTATTTGATACCCAAATCCAAAACTCCGTTGAAATCATTTTGCAGATTACTATTAGCAACTAATGGATAATTAGCCTCAACACTCCATTTCTGGTCTTGAGCGTGCACTATAAAAGAAGAGAAAACTAAAAAAGAGGCTAGAATAACTTTGTTCATATTTAGTTTAGTTGACAATTAACAAAGCTAAAATAGATTATACTGGCGTAGGAAAATACAACGGTTCGTTAAGAATAACCTAACGAACCGTTAATTTTTATTGACTAAATAATTCACGTCTCTACAAATCGAACCCAAGGTTTACCCCTAACTTCTTCGCTATCAATTTATTGATTCTAGCTTTTAATTCAGGAATACGAACTGAAGACAATACGTTATTTGCAAAAGCATACATTAATAATGCTCTAGCTTCTTTTTCTGGAATTCCTCTAGATTGCAAGTAGAACAATGCATCTTTATCTAATTGACCAATAGTACAACCGTGAGAACATTTTACATCATCTGCAAAAATCTCTAATTGTGGTTTTGAATTGATGCTTGCCTTATCACTAATAAGAATATTATTATTCTTCTGAAAAGCATTTGTTTTTTGGGCAATCTTATCTACTATAATTTTACCATTAAAAACACCAGTAGAACTATCTCCGTAAATACCTTTATAATCTTGGTGACTTTCACAGTTAGGTTGAATGTGATGTACTAATGTATGGTGATCCACATGTTGCTTTTCTCCTAAAATAGTAACCCCTTTCATTGTAGAGTCTATATACTCCCCATTCTGATAAAAGTTAAGATTGTTACGCGTTAATTTACCACCAAAAGAGAAGGTATGAATCTTTACAAGACTCTTATCTTTCTGATCTACATACGTATTATCGATCAATGATGCCGTAGCAACATCGTTCTGTATTTTATATAAATCAACGATAGCACTTTTAGCAGCGAATATTTCGGTTACCGCATTAGTAAGTACTTCGTTAGAAGTTAAACTCTGGTGACGCTCAATAATCTGAACCTCGGCATTTTCTTCTACTACAATTAAATTTCTTGGTTGTAACAAAAGAGAAGCCTCATTACCTGTTGAGAAATGTAAAATCTCAATTGGCTTTTTAGGCATCTTATTTTTAGGGATATATATGTAAGCCCCTTCTCTACTAAATGCTGTATTCAAAGTTGTTAAAGACTCGTCTTTAGATGCAATTTTATTAAAATACACATCAATTACCTGCTTATACATTGGCTTTGTAAGCGCTGCACTCATTAAACAGATATCTACACCATCATGAGTTGTTTCAGACAAGTAAGAACTGTAAATACCATCTACGAAAACAATTTTATAGGTATCGATTTCGTGAATAAAATAGCGTTTTACATCTTTATACTCCAACGAATTTTCCTGTTTAGGAAAAATGCTAAAATCTATTTTCTGAATATTATTTAATGAAGTATACTTCCAAGCCTCTTCCTTTTTAGAAGGAAATCCTTTTTCCTCAAAATTCTTAATGGCGGCCATACGAACATCATGTACGGGATGCTCCACATCCACGTTGTTCTCAAACGCCATAAAAGAGGAAATTAATTTATCTTTTAAATCCATATTTTTTCAATTGCCAGTTGGCAGTGGCAGAAAATCATTCTACAGAATGTTCGCTGCTACTGTATACTTAATTATACCGCAGTTTCTTGCTTTAACCAATCGTATCCTTTTTCTTCAAGCTCTAGGGCAAGTTCTTTACCTCCAGATTTTACAATTTTTCCATTGTGTAAAACGTGAACAAAATCAGGTACGATATATTCTAACAAACGTTGGTAGTGCGTTATTAAGATTACTGCATTATCCTTACTCTTCAATTTATTAACACCACTAGCAACAATACGTAATGCATCGATATCCAATCCTGAATCGGTTTCATCCAAAATTGCCACTTTTGGCTCTAACATTGCCATTTGAAAAATCTCGTTACGCTTCTTTTCTCCACCAGAAAAACCTTCGTTTAAAGATCTTGATAAAAACTTACGATCAATCTCTAATAACTCAGATTTTTCACGAATCAATTTCAACATATCTTTTGCCGGCATATCTTCTAAACCTTTCGCCTTACGAGACTCATTAATAGCCGTTTTCATAAAGTTGGTTACAGAAACACCAGGAATTTCAACAGGATACTGAAAAGAAAGAAAAACACCTTTATGCGCTCTTTCTTCAGGAGAAACATCTTCTAAATCTTCTCCTTCTAACTCAACTGAACCTTGAGTAACTTCAAAATTATCGTTACCAGCAATTACAGAAGCTAATGTACTTTTACCAGAACCGTTAGGTCCCATTATAGCATGTACCTCACCTGCTTTTACCTCTAGGTTAATTCCTCTTAATATTTCCTTACCCTCTACATTAGCATGTAGATCTTTAATTTTCAACATAATATGTTACTTTAAATATTCTCGTGCCTACGGCGTTTTATTATAATCTTAATTGCTTTTTATCCTACAGAACCCTCTAAACTAATTTCCAATAGTTTTTGTGCTTCTACAGCAAATTCCATTGGTAGTTTATTCAGTACCTCTTTACTAAATCCGTTAACGATCAATGCAATTGCTTTTTCTGTATCTATACCTCTTTGGTTACAATAGAAAATTTGGTCTTCACCAATTTTACTAGTAGTAGCCTCATGCTCTATCATTGCAGTTTTGTTCTTTGCCTCAATATACGGGAAGGTATGTGCACCACATTCGTTACCCATTAACAAAGAATCGCATTGAGAGAAGTTACGAGCCCCATCGGCACGGCTATTCACCTGTACCAATCCGCGGTAACTATTCTGAGATTTACCTGCAGAAATACCTTTAGATATAATAGTACTCTTAGTGTTTTTACCAAGATGAATCATTTTGGTACCTGTATCTGCTTGTTGGTAATTATTGGTTACGGCTATAGAATAAAATTCACCGATAGAATTGTCTCCTTTTAAAATACAAGAAGGATATTTCCATGTAACTGCCGAACCTGTTTCAACTTGTGTCCAAGATACTTTAGCGTTCTTTTCGCAAATTGCTCTTTTAGTTACGAAATTGTAAACACCCCCTTTACCTTCCTTATTTCCAGGGAACCAGTTTTGAACGGTAGAATACTTTATTTCTGCACCGTCTAAAGCAATTAGCTCTACAACCGCTGCATGCAATTGATTTTCATCTCTTGAAGGAGCGGTACAACCTTCTAAATAACTTACATAACTATCCTCATCTGCAATAAGCAATGTACGCTCAAATTGACCTGTACCTGCTTGATTAATTCTAAAGTACGTAGATAGCTCCATTGGGCATCTAACACCTTTTGGTATATAACAAAAAGAACCATCGGTAAATACCGCAGAATTTAGAGCAGCATAAAAATTATCTTTTTGTGGCACAACAGTACCCATATACTTCTTCACCAACTCCGGGTGCTCTTTTATAGCCTCTGAAATTGGCATAAAAATAATTCCTTTTTCTGCCAACGTCTTTTTAAAAGTTGTTGCTACAGAAACAGAATCTACCACGATGTCTACCGCAACATTCTGTAATTTCTTTTGTTCATCAACAGAAATACCAAGCTTACGATACATTTCTAACAAATCTGGATCTACATCATCCAAGGTTTTATTAGGATCAGCAGATTTTGGCGCAGAATAATAACTAATATTCTGAAAATCTGGTTTATCATAGTGTACATTCGCCCAGTTAGGCTCTTCCATACTTTCCCAAACTCGAAAAGCTTCTAAACGCCACTGCGTCATCCACTCCGGTTCTTCCTTTTTCTTTGAAATAGCAATAACAATTTCTTCGTTTAAGCCAATAGGGAATGTATCAGATTCTATATCTGTATAGAAACCATATTCATACTCCTTGGTTTCCAATTCTTTCTTTAATTCTTCTTCTGTATATGCCATATATTATAGTTAATAAGTAAAAACAAATGAGTTCAAAAAATTACCCACCTAGTCTTTTACATATTTAAAACTTCAATTCTTATAATGAAAAACTCTCGCCACAACCACACGTTCTTTGTGCGTTAGGGTTGTTGAATACAAAACCCTTTCCGTTAAGACCTCCAGAGTATTCTAAAACCGTACCCACTAAATATAAAAAGCTTTTTTTATCTACAATGATACGTACATTGTTGTCTTCGAACACTTTATCTGCATCGTCTTTCTTATTATCGAAGTTTAACTCGTATGACAATCCGCTACATCCGCCACTCTTGACACCCACACGAACAAAATCCGTTGTAGCATCAAAACCTTCTTCTGTCATAAGGTTGATAACTTTCTGTTTAGCCGTTTCTGATACTTGAATCATAATTAACTAGATTTAATCTAAATAGTTTACAAATATACGTCATAAGTAGGTTTTTTCCATAGAACCTAACATTAATATAAAGTATAAGTTGATAGAGAAATACTATAATTGAAAAGAGCGGTATTAGTATAATTTATATAGGATAAATTATACGTTTTCTTTTAATGTTGATTAGTGAAAGAATTACCCAAACTACCCAACAACCACTACTAGTGCTCTGCCTGCATATTACTAGTAATCCAAACAATTTGCTTTCTAAAAAACCATCATAATTAACTTAAAACCTTCCTAAGAATACCTGATTTTGCTTTTGCAAGCCACAGACTACACATTTTAAAAAGTAAAGAAAATGTTAAAAGACAAATCAAAATAATTATATAAATTATTAATTTTCAAAACTTAACGTTTTAAATTGTTATGATAAGGAATCCATTAAACCTATCAACCTTCCTTAAATTCAAAGAATTAAATTACCTTCAATACTAAATCAAACAACAACAACCTATGTCAAACAACAAATCAAACGACAAAAACAACACTCGAAGAAAATTCATGAAAAACACTGGCATGGCCGCTGCCGGTTTTATGATCGTACCAAGACACGTACTAGGCGGCACCGGTTATATTGCACCAAGCGATAAACTAAATATTGCCGGTATTGGTGCAGGTGGTAAAGGTCAAAGCGATATTGCATCCTTTGCCGAGAGCCCTAATGTAAACATTGTATCCTTATGCGATGTTGATGACAGACAGGCAATTGCTTCCAGAGAGGCATTTCCTAAAGCAAGCTATTACAATGACTTTCGGGAGATGTTAGATAAAGAAGGCAAAAATATTGATGCCGTATCAGTATCTACACCAGATCACAACCATGCCGTTGCAGCTTACCAGGCAATGTCTATGGGCAAGCATGTTTATGTTCAAAAACCGTTGACCCATGATATTTGGGAAGCAAGAATGTTGACAGAAGCAGCTAAAAAGTTTCAAGTAGTTACTCAGATGGGTAACCAAGGCGGTTCTGGAGATGGTGTACGTACCATGAAAGAAATTTATGATACAGGGATTATTGGTGAAGTGCATACCGTAAAATGCTGGACAAACAGAGCAATTTGGCCACAAGCACTACAAACTCCTACTAAAAAAGACCGCGTACCAAAAGGATTAAATTGGGATCTTTGGTTAGGTACTGCAGCGATGCGAGATTACAATAATGCTTATTTACCTTTTGACTGGAGAGGTTGGTCAGATTTTGGAACAGGTGCACTTGGCGATATGGCTTGCCATATTATGGACCCTGTATATAGAATATTGCCAATATTATATCCAGATACTGTAGAATGCAGTGTTTCCGATTCTTTCAGTGGTAATTTCCAATATAAAGATTACCCAAAAAGTTTCCCGAATTCAAGTAAAATACATTTAAGCTACCCAAGAACTGACGGGAAAGGAAAAATAAAAGTTACTTGGATGGATGGTGGATTACTACCGGAAAGACCAGAAGAATTAGGTGATGATGAAGCACTAGGAAACTGGGATGGTGGCGTACTATTTATTGGTACAAAAGGGAAACTAATGGCAGATTGCTATGGCGCCAATCCACGTTTATTACCATTGACACTTAACGAACAGTTTGAAGTAGAACAGACGATTGCTCGTGTACCAGAAGGTCATTATTTACAATGGGTTAATGCCTGTATGGCCGGTTACGGAAATGCAGAAACCAGTTCTTCTTTTGATTACGCAGGACCATTTACAGAAAGTATTCTCATCGGTAATTTGGCACTTAAATCTTATTTTGAAGTAGACCCAACTGTTGAAAACCAGAGTTTCTGGGGTGGTGGAAAACAATATCACGGTAGAAAACGCCTACAGTGGGATGCTGCAAATATGAAAATTACCAATTTTGAGCCAGCAAACAAATATGTAAAACGTACCTATAGAGATGGTTATTCAGTAGGATAGACTTTAAAAACACAACATAAATTTTACACTAAAACCGAAGTTGAAAAGCTTCGGTTTTTTTTATGCCATACATCTGGTTTTACTTCTTATTTTTGCAATATGCTAGAAGATAAAGATCAAGAAAGAACCTCGTTAGAGAAATTAGGTGAATTCGGACTCATAGAACACCTTACCAAAAATTTCAAAATCAAACAACAATCTACCATCAAGGCGATTGGTGATGACGCTGCGGTTTTAGATTTTAAAAATAAAAAAACAGTCATAAGTACAGACCTCTTAATAGAGGGCGTACATTTTGATCTTGCTTATATGCCGCTTAAACATTTGGGCTATAAGTCTATAATGGTAAATCTATCTGATATTTATGCCATGAATGCAACTGCTACACAAGTAACTATTTCAATTGCCGTTTCCAATAGATTTCCTTTAGAAGCGCTTGAAGAATTTTATGCAGGTGTAGCTACAGCATGCAAAAGTTACAACGTAGATTTAGTTGGTGGTGATACTACCTCATCAAAAACTGGGTTAATGATTAGTGTAACCGCTATTGGTGTCGCTAATGAAGAAGATATTGCCTATAGATCAGGGGCAAAAGAGAATAACCTGTTAGTAGTAACAGGAGATTTAGGCGCATCTTACATGGGACTACAAGTCTTAGAGCGCGAAAAAGAAGTTTTTAAAGTAAATCCGAACAGTCAACCAGATTTAGAGCCGTATTCTTATATAGTAGAGCGACAGTTAAAGCCTGAAGCTAGAAAAGATATTACCGATTTATTGAAAACATTAGATGTTCACCCTACATCGATGATCGATATAAGTGACGGACTTTCATCTGAGATTTTACACTTAAGCAAAAGCAGCGGAATAGGTTTTGATCTTTATGAGGATAAAATTCCACTAGACCCAACGGTTATTTCTGCTTGTGAAGAGTTTAAAATGGACAGTACCCTTGTTGCACTAAGTGGCGGTGAGGATTATGAACTGTTATTCACTATTGACCAAAAAGAATTCCCGAAAATAAAAGGCAATCCAAACTTAACCGTCATAGGGCATACCACGGGAAAAGACGAAGGAGCATTCTTGGTTTCCAGGAACAATACTAAGATTCCATTGACCGCACAGGGTTGGAATTCTTTTAACTAAAAGAAAGCTAATTATGCTACTTGTTGCGTAGCAGTATGTCTTCTTTGGTAAATATGCTCTAAAGTTCTATTGATATCTTGTAATTCAGGAGTTAAAATAGATAGGTTACCACTTACATCTGTTGTTACCTCTTTTTGGCAGTGAATACATTTGTACTCTTTAATATGAGAGGTTACTTTTTTGGAAATAGAATAGTGATGTCCGAAAATGCTGCAGAATATTTTTTTCATGCTGTAGGTATTTTTGCAAAAATTCCGATTTGGGTGATCGAGAAAATGCGATTAATATTTTAGGTTGAAACTCAAGGAAATATGCATACGCTTATTTTCCTTTAGTTAAAGTACTGTATATTAAAGGCCTGTACCACTATTTGTTGTGAGTTTTACATAACCTGTTGTCAATGTGCTTTATTTTGCTGTTTCAGAAAATCAAAAACCTTGGCTTACCTGTTTTTTAATAATCTTTCACTTAATTTGTACCCATGTTTAAAAAGAAGGAAACTCTCGTTACAGCCTTTGCTTTGTTCTCGCTTTTTTTTGGGGCTGGCAACCTTATTTTACCTCCATTATTAGGTTTTAATTCTGGAAATCAATGGCTTATCGTAACTATAGGTTTTGGATTATCGGCAGTGGCCATTCCTGTTCTTGGTATTTTGGCACATGCCAAGTTGCAAGGCACATTAATTGATTTTGGAAATAAAGTTTCACCAACGTTCAGTTTAATCTATGCATTCTTCATTTACGCTATAGCTATTGCCTTACCAAGCCCAAGGACAGCATCTGTAACGCACGAAATGGCCATACAGCCGTATTGGGACATCTCTTCTTGGTTTACTAGCAGTATTTATTTTGCCTTGGTTTTACTATTCGCTTTAAACCGATCTAAAATATTGAACATATTGGGCAAAATTTTAACGCCTGCGATCATTATCATCCTGATTTTAATAATTGGAATAACCATTTTTTCATTCCCATTCGACTTCGGCAGTACTTCTATAGCTAGTCCTTTTACTAACGGAATACTAGAAGGCTACCAAACATTTGATGCTATTGGCGCTGTAGTAGTTGGCGGCGTAATCATTATTTCTATCAATTTGAAATACACCCATGCATCTTATGAGGATAAGAAAACATTAATCAGAAATGCGGCATGGTTTGCCGGATTAGCATTGTTCTTAATTTATATGGGACTAATTCTTTCTGGTGCATTGTCACATACCGCTTTTAATGCGGAAACTACTAGAACTGAGATATTGTCTGGTTTAGCTAAACAAAGCCTAGGTAACATTGGTAATTTGTTTCTGAGTATTCTGGTAGGATTAGCATGTTTTACCACAGCAGTGGGTATTGTTACCGGAACTGCAGATTTTGCAGCATCTAGATTCAATGATTCGAAATCAGTCTACACAATAACTGCAATTCTTGGAAGTGTACTTGGGGTATTGGTAGGGCAATTTAACGTTGCCTACATTATTGCTGTAGCCATACCATCGCTAATGTTTATCTATCCAATTACTATAATCCTTATTTTATTGAATGTAGTACCAAATAAATATGCATCATCTATAGTTTTTAAGGCGGTAACGATTACCACTATACTTTTTAGTATTCCAGATTTCTTAGGAAGCATAAGTGCATTGTCACCTGCTGCAGATACATTTTCATGGATTCCGCTTCAGCAATATAGTTTGGGCTGGGTATTACCTGCTTTGGTTGTGTTTATCGCCGCTAACATTATATACAGAAGTAAGCCAGAATAAATTTCAAAAAAAGTACTATCGGTTTTTTCTCTTCTTAGAATAGTAATAAAAGGCATAAGCTATTAAAACCATTGCCACAAAAGGCAAGTAGGTTCCAATAGCTACACCTATTTCATATGAGTTATCAGGTGCTTCCTGAATCTTTTTTTCAATCTCAGAAGCATCTTGCATTAATAAAAACAACCCCATATTCTAAAATTCTATTTCTAAACTAATTGGGCAATGATCACTACCCATTATTTGATCGTGTATCTCAGCCGATGTTACTTTATCCCAAATAGATTCACTTACCAAAAAGTAATCTAAACGCCAACCTACATTTCTACCTCTTGCACCACCTCTCGCACTCCAAAAGGTATATTTATCGAACGTAGTAGGGTGTAATTTTCTAAAACTATCTACCAAGTTCAATTCCTTTAGCATATGGTCAAATCCATCAATCTCAACTTGTGTAAATCCTGATGTTTTGTTGTAATTACTTTTTGGGTTCGCCAAATCGTTAGCAGTATGCGCTACATTAAAGTCGCCCGTAATAATCAAAGGTTTGGTTTTTGACAATTCTTTAAGGTAGTTGGTAAAATCTTTATCCCATCCGGCACGGTAATCCAAACGTTTTAATCCACTACCACTATTCGGAATATAGACATTAACCAAATGAAAGTGTTCAAATTCAGAATGGGTAATCCTTCCTTCTAAATCATGAATTTCAATCCCCATATTCTTGTTGAATGCCACGGGTTTCTGCTTAGATAAAATTCCGGTACCAGAATAACCTTTTCTTTCTGCACTATTACTAAAGAGCTCGTAATCGGTAATATCTTTCAATGCTTCAGCAACCTGATCATCTTGCGCCTTTGTCTCTTGAACACAAAACACATCTGCATCAAAATCTTTAACGATATCCTCAAATCCTTTTTTAACTGAAGCCCTAATGCCATTAACGTTCCACGATACTAATTTCATCATCTATTCTTATTTGTTCATTAAATCTTCAATCTCCTCTGCTTTGATCGGAATATTAGCCATAAGGTTAAAAGGTTCACCCTTTTCTTGAATTACTACATCATCTTCTAAACGAATACCCATATTTTCTGCCGGAATGTAAATTCCCGGTTCTACAGTGAATACCATATTTGCTTTCATAGGAGTTTTTAACGCACCATAATCATGCGTATTTAACCCAATATGATGACTTGTACCATGCATAAAGTATTTTTTATATGCAGGCCATTCAGGATTTTCATTTTGTACATCGGCTTTATCCAATAAACCTAACCCTAAAAGTTCAGAAGTCATCAGTTTACCACATTCCTTATGGTACTCTGCCCAAAGTGTACCTGGCACTAACATTTTGGTGGCATCATCTTTAACTCGTAAAACGGCATTATATACTTCTTTCTGGCGCTTCGTGAATTTACCGTTCACAGGAATAGTTCTTGTTAAGTCACTAGAATAATTAGCATACTCTGCAGCAACATCCATCAAAATTAAATCGCCATCATTACATGGCTTATTATTCTCTAAATAGTGCAATACGTTCGCATTGTTACCGGAAGCAATAATTGGTTGGTATGCAAAACCTTTAGATCTGTTTCGTATAAACTCATGCAATAATTCTGCTTCAATCTCATATTCCATCACCCCAGGTTTCACAAAGCCAAGTAGTCTACGAAATCCCTTTTCTGTGATATTACACGCAGTTTGCATAATATCAATTTCTTCGGGCTCCTTGATTCCTCTAATCTCCTGAAGTATAGGATTGCTTTTAGCAGCTTTATGTGCAGGATATTCACGCTTACATTTTTCTATGAATCTATCTTCGCGAGTTTGCGTTTCTACCGCTTGTCTATAATGCTCGTTGGTGTTGAAATAAATAGTTTCAGCCTCAGTCATTAGGTCGAAGAAAATTTTATCGAAATCTTGCAACCAACAAACAGTTTCAATACCTGAAACTTCTGTAGCCTTCTCTTTCGTTAATTTTTCACCTTCCCAAATAGCAATATGTTCATTGGTTTCGCGAACAAAAAGAACCTCGCGATGTTTTTTATTAATTGCATCGGGGAAAAGTACCAAAATGGTTTCCTCTTGATCAGCTCCAGACAGATAGAAAATATCTCTATGTTGCTCAAAAGGTAAAACACTATCGGCTCCTATAGGGTAAATATCATTAGAGTTAAATACAGCAATACTTTTAGGCAGCATGCGGTCCATAAACTTCTTACGGTTCTTTATAAATAGGGAGTTAGGTATTTGATCGTATTTCATGAATTCTTATTTTGATATAAAATTACGCATTATGTGTTGTTTCCTTAAAAAATAGGGCATAGAATTATAAGATTTACAAGAACACCTTCTCATATTCTTAACTACAAATTGGCTAACTTGTATACCTAAACCAAACACATACAACTCATGAAAAAAATCGCTTACCTATTAGTAGGTGCTTTGTGCCTTCAGGCATGCTCAGAAACCAAAAAAGAAGAAACTCAATCTGAACTTTTTGCGCGTATCGATACAGAAATCAAAGCAAACTCAAAAGGTTATAGCACCTTAAAAGAGGCTACAGAAACCATTGGTCATAGATTAACCGGATCTACAAACGGAGCCAAGGCTGAAGAATACACATTCAATAAATTCAAGGAATATGGTTTTGAAGATGTTGCTTACCAAACTTTTGAAGTAGAAGCATGGGCTAGAGGCGAGGTTTCATTACAGATTAATGACGAAGATATAAAAGTTGTAACACTAGGTCACGCACCTATTAAAGCAAATGTAACAGGAGAAATAATAGATATGGGCAATGGTTTAGATGCGGACTATGCTGCTAACCCAGATGCTGTGAAAGGAAAAATCTCCTTAGTTTATATTTCTATTTTACCAGGAAGTGAAGAAGGATTAAGTAATTTACACCGAAGTGAAAAAACAGCTTTAGCCATTAAATATGGTGCAATTGGCATCATCATCATTAATCAAGTAGACAATGGGGTTTTATTAACTGGTACGGCTTCTGTAACAGGAGAATTAATTCCTATTCCTGCTGTATGTATTGGCAAAGAAGATGGTATGGCATTAAAAGAGACATTAAAATCTAAAAAAGCTACTGCCAAAATTGATATGACCAATACCAGTGATGTCATTAAAGCAAGAAATGTTGTTGCAACATTACCCGGAACTGAAATACCGCAAGAAGAAATTGTACTTGGAGGGCATTTAGATTCTTGGGATTTAGCAACTGGCGCTATAGATAACGGTATTGGCTCTTTTGCTGTTTTAGATATTGCAAGAGCTTTTAAGGCAAACAACTTAAAACCAAAACGTACGGTAAAGTTCGTAATGTTCATGGGTGAAGAACAAGGATTACTTGGTTCTAAATTTTTAGTTGAGCAAGCTATTGAAAACAAGACTATTGAGAACATTAAATACATGATGAACTTAGATATGTCTGGTAACCCAATTGGTATGAACGCTGGCGGAAAACTAGATAACGAACAATTTTTTACCGATTTAGGTGATGCAATTCAGCAACAGGATACTATCTACCAGAATACTTTTTCAAACAAATCTGGTCTACATAGTGATCACCAACCGTTTATGTTAGAAGGTGTTCCAATTTTATCTGTACACAGTAATTTAGACCGCTCTATTTACGGTTGTTATCATTCTGATTGTGATGATTTTAATCTGGTAAATGAAGACCATATGAAAAACACGGCACGTTTTGGCACAATGATGCTATATGCCGTTGCAAATGCCGATAAATTACCAGCGACCAAAATGGATAGTGAAACTACCAAAGAGTTCATGATCAAGAATGATTTAAAAGAGAAATTGATCATTGGTAATGAATGGAAATGGGAAGAATAATATTTAATCATATACATGAAACAATAAAGATGAAACGGAGTATTATACTTTCAATACTTTGTTTCTCTTTTTTAACAGGATGCTCTCAGCATTCTGAAGAAAAACCAGTGGGTTATTTTAGTCTAATAAGATCTGAATTTACTGGTAAAACTGCATATGAAACCACAGATTTTGTAGAAGATTACTGGCGTGTTGTTGGCAACACAGGCTTTAATAAAACCATCTACCTAATTGCAGATAGTTTACAAGCTGCCGGTTTTATTTTGGAAGAAAATGCCAAGACAGAAGACCGACTTACCTATCGTATAGAAAAACGGGTAATGGACAACCAAACTTGGGAACCCATATCAGCTTCATTGCAAATTGCTGGCGAAGACACACCATTGTTACTTTCGGAAACCAACCGTAACATGACCTATTTAAATTCCGTTTCTACTCCAAAAGAAGGAATTAAAGCTGAAGTAGTTTGGATCAAATCTATAGATGATTTAAACACTATTTCGGTAAAAGGAAAAGTTGTTTTTGCAAAACTAAAGGCTCGTCAAATCACCAAGACAGCTATTAAAAATGGTGCCATAGGTATTATCACCTATGACAATCCGGCTTATTTACAGCCAAAGAAAAATAAAACCTCAATTCAGTTTAGAAGTCTTCCTTCTCAAGATAATGGGAATTTTTGGGGCATTGCATTATCCTACGAAGCAAAAGAGAAACTAAAAACACAGCTCCAAAAAGGCAAAACAGAAGTTCTTGTGAATATTCAGACCAAAAGGTACCCATCAGAAGAACTAACGATTATTGCTAATATAAAAGGTAGCGTATTACCTGATGAACGCTTAGTATACAGTGCACATATTCAAGAGCCTGGTGCTAATGACAACGCAACTGGTGTAGGTGCTCAATTAGAAATGGCTAAAACAGCTGCCAAATTATTCGCTGAAGGAAAAATTGAGTTTGACAGAACTATGACTTTTTTATGGGGAGATGAGATTATATCTACCCGTAGGTATATTGAAGAAGACTCTAAACGCGCGAAAGGCATTAAGTGGGGAATTAGTTTGGACATGGTAGGTGAAAATACCGCTGTTACAGGAGGTACTTTTTTAATCGAAAAAATGCCAGACCCAAGTGCTATATGGACCCGGGGAAAAGACAAGCATAGTGAATGGGGTGGTGAAGTTTTATCTATTGACGAAATGAAACCACACTACCTGAATGATTTCATCCTGTCCACTTTCAAAAAACAAGGCAAACACGCCAATTGGGTGGTAGAAACCAATCCTTTTGAAGGAGGTAGTGATCACACTCCTTTTTTGAAAGCAAATATACCCGGACTACTACTTTGGCATTTTACAGATCAATTTTACCATACCGATAATGACCGCATAGATAAAGTATCTCAAGAAACTTTAAAAAATGTAGGCACAGCTGCTTTAGTTAGTGGTTTAGAATTGGTAAATGCAAAATTTGATTTTGCATTGAATCAAATCTCAAATTTAGAACGAAGAGCAATTGAACGTTTAGAAGAGGAACATCAATTAAGTCTTAAAGCCATTAAAACGGGAAAGAAAATTGAAGATGAAATTATCATTTTGAAAGCCTGGGAAGATTGGTATAAAAAAGCCATCTCAACAGTAAACGATGTAGTGCCTAAAACAGACGATACAGTATCAGATGCTATTAAAAAGGCGCATTTAAATATTACCACTAAATCCAATGAATTTACTAAATCTCTACGCGAGACAAAATAGCAGTATAAGCACAAGTTTTGCCAAGAGAAAAAGTTATCATTAACTTACCGTTAGCTATACAAAACATGAAAATGAAACAGTTCTACTTTCTACTACTTACCAGTATTTCAATCGCATCGGCACAAATACAGCCTACTACTTCACAAAAAATAGATGAATCTTTAATGGCTAAAAAAGCCATGGACGCCAATTCTTTGGTTAAAAATATTCCGTTGAAAAATATTGGTCCGTCTGTAATGAGCGGTCGAGTAGTAGATTTAGCGGTAAACAAAGATAATCCTACAGAATATTATGTTGCTTATGCTTCTGGCGGTTTGTGGTATACCAATAATAACGGAAATACTTTTACTCCTGTAATGGATGATACCCAGACCCAAAATCTTGGAGACATAGCGGTACACTGGCAAAGTGGAACAATTTGGGTTGGTACAGGGGAGAATAATTCGTCTCGTTCTTCATACGCAGGAATCGGTATTTTAAAGTCTACCGACAAAGGCAAAACGTGGCAAAATATGGGCTTAAGTGATTCACATCATATTGGGCGAATTGTCATTAACCCCAACAATCCAAATGAAGTAACAATTGGTGTAACCGGACATTTATATTCACCGAATAAGGAACGTGGAATTTATAAAACCACAGATGGTGGTAAAACTTGGAAAAATACATTGTTCATTAATGAAGAAACAGGTATTATAGACGTAGCGGTTTCTCCAAATAATTATAACATTCAATATGCCGCAGCTTGGCAAAAAGATAGAAAAGCTTGGGACTTTATTGGAAACGGTGAAGGGTCTGGTATTTACAAAAGTACAGATGCAGGAAATACTTGGTCTAAAATTTCTACACCAACTAGCGGGTTCCCTACAGGTAATGGTGTAGGTAGAATAGGCTTAGCTGTCTTTGACGACAATACCGTTTATGCTGTTCATGACAATCAATTTAGAAGAAATAAATCTAATGAGATGAAAGAAAAGCAAGCTGGCTTAACAAAAGACGATTTCAAATCCCTCACAAAAGCACAATTTCTAGACTTGGATGATAAGGACCTGAACGAGTTTCTAAAGACCAATAATTTTCAGGAAAAATATAGAGCTGCCAACGTAAAACAATTGGTACGAAGTAATTCTGTACAACCCGCAGATCTAGCACTGTATTTAGAAGATGCGAATTCTATGTTATTTGATACACCTGTAATAGGTGCTGAAGTATACAGAAGCAATGATGCCGGCAAATCATGGTCAAAGCAAAACGATGAATATATAGATGATCTTTTCTATAGCTACGGTTATTATTTTGCCCAAATAAGTGTAGACCCCAATAATGTAGATGCCATTTATCTATCCGGTGTTCCCATTATTTCATCTAAAGACGGCGGCAAAACATATGTTTCTATTAATAGCGATAATGTACATTCTGATCACCATTCACTTTGGGTCAACCCTAATTTACCAGGGCACTTAATCAATGGTAACGATGGTGGAGTGAACACTAGTTATGATGATGGTAAAAATTGGTTTAAAAACAACTCGCCAACCGTTGGTCAATTCTATGCCATTGCCGTAGATAATGAAGAACCGTACAATGTTTACGGAGGCCTACAGGATAATGGTGTATGGATGGGACCACATAATGCCGAAGAAAATACCAAATGGCAACAGACAGGACAGTACCCTTGGAAATCTATATTAGGTGGAGATGGTATGCAAGTTCAAGTAGATAGTAGAAATGCCAATATAGTTTATACAGGCTATCAATTTGGAAATTATTTTAGAATAGATTTAGAAAAAAACCAGAGAAATTACATTCAGCCAAAACATGAATTGGGCGAGACTCCGTATCGATTCAATTGGCAATCCCCTATTCTATTATCTCCACATAACCAAGACATATTATACATGGGGAGCAATAAGTTACATCGCTCATTGAATCAAGGTGATACTTGGGAAGCTATTTCGGCTGATTTAACCCAAGGCGGAAAAAAAGGTAATGTAGCTTTTGGAACCTTAGCTACTATATCTGAATCCCCTTTTAAATTTGGATTAATATACACCGGTAGTGATGACGGTCTCATACAACGAACAGATAATGGAGGTGGAAGCTGGGAGGTTATATCTAAAACCCTACCTCAGAATTTATGGGTAAGTAGAGTAATCGCATCTAAACATCAAAAGAATAGAGTTTATGCAACCTTAAATGGATATCGTTCAGATGATTTTACACCTTATGTATATGTTAGTGAAGACAAAGGTGCTACTTGGAAAAATATTTCGAACAACATACCTACATCTGCTGTAAATGTAATAATTGAAGACACCGAAAATGAGAATGTATTATTTGTTGGTACTGACAATGGCTTATACGTAAGCTTAGATCGTGGGGCATCATGGAATTCTTTTCAAAATGGAATGCCTTATGTGGCGGTTCATGATTTGGCTATTCAGAAAAAGGCTAGACACTTATTGGTTGGCACACACGGTAGAAGTATTTACAAGGCAGATATTTCAGCATTACAAACGATGTCTCCTGAGGTATTAAAAAAGGCATTACACACCTATCCACTAGAAAACATAAAGCATTCTAGTCGTTGGGGAAATTCATGGAGCTCATGGTCCAAAGCAAGCACACCAGGCTTAGACGTTACCTTTTATTCTGATAGAGATGATGTGTACCAAGCTAAAATTAAATCTTCTGATGATATTGTAGTTAGCGAAACTGAAGTAATAGCCAATAAGGGATTGAATATTTTATCTTACGATTTAGCATTCTCCAAAATTGGAAAGCTGAGTTACCTTAAAAAACATAAAACAGAATTGAAGCAGGCAGATAATGGTAGTACATATCTACCTAAAGGGTCATATACGGTAGAAATTAAAGGGAACGGTACAACTGAAAACATCACTTTTGAAATAGAATAGTCTATGAAGATAGTCGATTGGAATGCACTACCCGATTTAGGAGTTAGCCATAACCCAGAGATCAAAAAGAGAACTTTGATAAATCGTGGAGAAATACCACAATTAATGATGTACGGTACCGCCGTTTTTAAACCTGGTCAACAAGTAGAATTACACAAACATGATACGATGTACGAGGTATTTCATATTCAAACGGGAAAAGCGATTTTTACAATCTCAGGAAAAGATTATGAAGTTGGTCCTGGTAATTGTATAACCATAGAACCAGGTGAGATTCACGGACAGAGCAATCCTTTTTCAATAGACGCTACATGGACCTATTTTGGCATAGCCACAGATTAAGAAGAAATAATTATGGAATTAACATTAGGAATACCGGCACTACTTTTTCCAGCTATTTCATTGACTATGCTAGCCTATAATGCGCGTTATTTAGCCATTGCAGCATTAATACGTCAATTGCATCAAAAATACCAGGAAACTGCATCACCTTCAGTTGGTCTACAAGTTCAAAAATTGCGCAAGCGCCTTACAATCATAAAAAACATGCAAGCTACAGCGATTGTTAGTTTTCTATTGGCTGTTATAACTATGGCACTTATTTATGCAGATTTAATTTTTTGGGCTAGTTTAATATTTAGCATTAGCCTATTTGCGTTAATGATCTCTTTAGTACTATCATTAATAGAAGTACAATTATCTACAAAGGCCTTAGAAATACAGCTAAAGGATATGGAAAAGTAATTTTACTTTTTAAAAAACTGATTCTAGCTAATAAGCATACCGTTTATCGATGTTTTTATAAGCTATTAAGGTAATAATCAGTATTTTTGCCTCCCGTTAAGATACAGGCATGAAACGAATTCGAGAACTCGAATTATTTAATCAAATCAAGGAGATTAGGGAGTTTGAATTTGGTGTGTTCTACTTTTTCAAAGGAGGTATTGTAATATCTGAAATGCATGAAGGAGTTCGTTTCAAATGGGATAATGCCAAAAAAGCTGTCTACGCAGCTCAAGAAATTTACGATAATACAATTCCATTAATATATATTGCCAATAGAATCAATAGATATAATGTAGCTCCATTTGATTGGTTCAAGTTTCATAAAAACCGTTTTGACATGCAGCATATTGCTTCAGTAGGTCCTTTAAGTGGTAACATAGTAAGCTTGATGTTAAAGCGTTTAATTTTTCCAAAAAGAATTAAAGAATTTACAGATTTGGACAAAGCTGTTGACTGGGCATTAAAAATTTCTAAAAATCCGGCAGACTCGGTTCCTTCTTAGTCTGAGTTTTGTTGAAAGATTCACAATTCCGAAGCCTTAATTCAAGATAAATCTTAAACATCTTGAAAATTGATTTTAAAATCAATCTAAATAGACATACTAAAACCCATTAATTCTTGTTAATAACTTGCTTGTGATGTAAATTCGCATATAAAATTAACAACTAATGAGCGGATTTTTTAAATCTTCGATTGGTAGAAAGTACGCAATGGCGCTTTCTGCTTTCTTTTTAATGTTTTTTCTACTTCAGCATTTTGCAATTAACATGTTATCGGTTTTCAGTCCAGATGCGTTCAATGAAGCTTCGCATTTTATGGGTACTTTTTGGGCCGTACAATATGTCTTGCAACCTGTCTTAATTTTCGGTGTAATCTATCACTTTGTAATGGGTTTCATTTTAGAAGCAAGAAACAGAGGTGCTAGGGTAAAAAAATATGCTAAAAACAATGGTGCAGCAAATTCATCTTGGATGAGCCGTAATATGATTTACAGCGGTTTAACCATTTTGGCTTTCTTGGTACTTCACTTTATTGATTTTTGGATTCCAGAAATTAACACGAAGTATATTCAAGGCGACATGACGGGTTTATTGCCTAATGGTGAAGGCTTCAGATATTTTGAAGAACTAGCCCATAAGTTTGAAAACCCACTTCGCGTTGGCGCTTATGTAATCGCCTTTATTTTCTTATCACTACACCTTATGCACGGTTTTAGTTCTGCATTTCAGTCTGCCGGTGCATCTAGTATGAGAAAAGAAAAATTACAATTGTTTGGTAAAGTGTATGCTATTGCAATTCCTTTGGGATTCATAGTAATCGCCCTTTTTCATCATTTTAATCATCATTAACACCTATTACTTATGTCTGTATTAGACTCAAAAGTACCTAAAGGTCCGTTGAAAACGAAGTGGACCGATTATAAGAACCATATTGATTTGGTTAACCCTGCCAACAAACGTAATATAGATGTTATAGTTGTTGGTACTGGATTAGCAGGTGGTTCTGCTGCTGCAACTTTAGCAGAATTAGGCTATAATGTAAAAACATTTTGCTACCAAGATTCTCCAAGAAGAGCACACTCTATTGCTGCACAAGGTGGTATTAACGCTGCAAAAAATTATCAAGGAGATGGTGATTCTACGTACCGGTTATTTTATGATACCGTAAAAGGTGGTGATTACCGTTCAAGAGAAGCAAACGTATATAGATTAGCCGAAGTATCTGCAAACATCATTGACCAATGTGTTGCTCAAGGTGTACCATTTGCACGTGATTATGGCGGACTATTAGACAACCGTTCATTTGGTGGTGTATTAGTTTCTCGTACTTTCTATGCAAAAGGACAAACCGGACAACAATTATTGCTTGGAGCTTATTCAGCAATGAACAGACAAATTGCACGTGGTAAAATTACCCCGTTCAACCGTCATGAAATGTTAGATGTTGTAAAAGTAAATGGCAAGGCTCGTGGTATTATAGCTCGTAACTTGGTTACCGGTGAAATAGAACGCCACTCCGCACATGCTGTTGTTATTGCTTCTGGTGGATACGGAAACGTTTATTTCCTTTCGACCAATGCAATGGGGTCTAATGCTACTGCAGCTTGGAAAATACACAAAAAGGGAGCATTTTTTGCAAACCCTTGTTATACACAAATTCACCCTACTTGTATTCCTCGTTCTGGAGATTATCAGTCTAAACTAACGTTAATGTCTGAATCTTTACGTAACGATGGTCGTATTTGGGTTCCTAAGAATATGGAAGATGTGATGGCAATACGCGAAGGCAAGAAAAAGCCAACCGATTTGTCTGAAGATGAAAGAGATTATTACTTAGAAAGAAGATACCCTGCATTTGGTAACTTGGTTCCACGTGATGTTGCTTCGAGAGCTGCAAAAGAACGTTGCGATGCTGGTTATGGTGTTAACGCAACTGGTGAGGCTGTTTATTTGGATTTTGCTTCTGCAATAGAACGTTACGGAATTGAACAAGCTAAAATTCATAATATAACCAACGCTTCTGCAGATAAGATATATGAATTAGGTGCCGCTATCGTAAAAGCGAAGTACGGTAACCTGTTTCAAATGTATGAGAAAATCGTTGATCAAGATCCATACAAAACTCCAATGATGATTTACCCAGCGGTACATTATACTATGGGTGGTGTTTGGGTAGATTATAACTTAATGACTACTGTAGAAGGTCTTTACTGTATAGGTGAAGCAAACTTCTCTGATCACGGTGCAAACAGACTTGGAGCTTCTGCCTTAATGCAAGGTTTGGCTGATGGTTACTTTGTATTGCCATACACAATTGGCGATTACCTATCTCACGAAATTCGTACAGGTAAGATAGCAACCGATACTCCAGAATTTGATGCTGCTGAAAAGGAAGTAACTGATAAAATTAATTTCTTTGTGAATAACAAAGGTTCTCATTCCGTAGATTATTACCATAAAAAATTAGGTAATATTATGTGGGAGAAATGTGGAATGTCTCGTAACGCTAAAGGCTTAAAAGAAGCTATGTCTGAAATCAAAGCTTTACGTGAAGATTTCTACAAAAATGTAAGTGTACCTGGTACTGCAACTGAACTTAATGCCGAGTTAGAGAAAGCTGGTCGTGTAGCAGATTTCTTAGAATTAGGAGAATTATTCGCTAAAGATGCTTTGGCAAGAGAAGAATCTTGTGGAGGTCACTTTAGAGAAGAATCTGTAGAATTAGGTGGCGAGCAAGAAGGTGAAGCTAAACGTAATGATGTTGATTTCGCATTCGTTTCTGCATGGGAATATAAAGGAGAACCTGGAGATGCCGTTTTACACAAAGAACAATTAGAGTTCAACGAAATCGAATTAAAACAAAGAAGTTATAAATAAATAGTATTGAGCTATTACAAATGATTTACTTCATTACATAATACTCACTACTCAATACTTAAAATATGAATCTGACATTAAAAATTTGGAGACAATCAAATGCCCAAGCTAAGGGTAAAATGGTCGATTATAAAGTGACAGAGATTTCTGAACATATGTCGTTCTTAGAAATGATGGATGTTCTTAACGAACAACTAATTAACAAGGGTGAAGAACCAGTAGCTTTTGACCACGATTGTAGAGAAGGTATCTGCGGTATGTGTTCAATGTTCATAAATGGTGAGGCACACGGACCGGATAGAGGTGTAACAACATGTCAATTGCACATGCGTATGTTCAAAGATGGTGACACAATTACTATTGAACCATTTAGAGCTAAGGCATTTCCTGTAATAAAAGATTTAGTTGTTGATAGAAGTTCTTTTGACCGTATTCAACATGCTGGTGGGTATATATCTGTAAACACTTCCGGTAATACTCAAGATGCCAATTCTATTCCTATTTCTAAGTATGCTGCTGATGAGGCTATGGATGCTGCAACTTGTATTGGTTGTGGAGCTTGTGTTGCAAGTTGTAAAAATGCATCCGCTATGTTATTTGTAGGTGCAAAAGTATCTCAATATGCTTTATTACCACAAGGTCGTATAGAGGCTGTTGATCGTGTTCAAAACATGGTTGCACAAATGGATTTGGAAGGTTTTGGAAACTGTACCAATACTGGTGCTTGCGAAGTGGAATGTCCGAAAGGAATTTCTTTAGAAAACATAGCAAGAATGAACCGAGAATTTTTAAGCGCTAACGTTAAAGGTTAAGCTTACTATCATAAAGTTTTTAAAATCCCGACCGTAAAGGTTCGGGATTTTTTATTTTTATAATATGCCAGAAGACTATTCAAAAGAACGAATTATTGTTCCTAGATTCAATGAGGAATCTGGTTTCTATACCACTCCACAACGCTCAAAAATAATGAGTAAGATAAAGGGCAAGAACACCAAACCAGAACTTGCTTTTAGAAAAGCGCTATATGCAGAAGGATATCGTTACCGTATAGATTATAAAAAATTAATAGGCAAACCAGACATTGCCCTACCTAAATACAAAACTGTCATATTTATTGATGGGGAATATTGGCATGGTAAAAATTGGGAAGAACGAAAACCCAAAGTTAAAACCAATAGAGAGTTTTGGATTGCAAAAATTGAACGCAACATACAACGCGATAAAGAAGTGAATTTAGAATTGAATAAGCTCGGATACACCGTGTTTAGATTTTGGGAAACCGAAGTGAAGAAAAATCTTGAAGAATGTATTACTAAAACGATTGTACACTTAAACAGCGTGCAAATGAGCACAAAATGAGATTTATAAAGTTCATTTAATAAATGTTTAACCGTTGCCAACCCTTATTTAATATAGCCTTAACGACTTTCGCCCTAACTGATTTGTAACTTAGTATCAAACAAATTAATAATCGTTTAAAACTATATAATATGAAGAGGATAGCAATTTTAGCTACAAATGGATTTGAAGAAAGTGAATTAAAATCTCCAAAAGAAGCCATGGAAAAAGAAGGCTTTAATGTAGAAATAGTAAGTTTAGAAAAAGGAGAGATAAAAGGTTGGACAGATGGAAATTGGTCTAACAGCTATAAAGTGGATAAAACATTAAGTGAAGTAAAGGCAGAAGACTATAATGCACTTGTTTTACCAGGCGGAGTAATTAATCCTGATTTACTAAGGAGAGAAGAAACTGTATTGAATTTTGTACGCGATTTCTTTAAATTAAAGAAACCTGTAGCGGCTATTTGCCATGCACCATGGACATTAATTAGTGCAGGAGTAGTAGAAGGAAGAAAAATGACATCATTTAATTCTATTAAAGATGATTTGGTGAATGCAGGAGCCAATTGGGTAGACCAAGAGGTTGTTGTAGATGAAGGATTTGTAACAAGTAGAAATCCTGATGATTTACCTGCTTTTAATTCCAAATTAATTGAGGAAATAAAAGAAGGAAAACATGAAATGCAACACGCATAATTCATTTTAATAGAATTGAAAAGCCCAACCAATCGGTTGGGCTTTTTTTATGAGCATTCTCAAAATTCATACATTTACTGCTATGGATTATAGACTACTTATAAAGGCATCAAAACTACCCGATGTTAAAACAACGATTTTCACAACAGTAGGTAATCTTGCTAGAGCGCATAATGCTATTGATCTTTCACAGGGGTTTCCGAATTTTGAAGCCGATGATAAATTAAAATCATTGGTTACAGATGCTTTGAATAATGGTCATAATCAATATGCACCAATGCCAGGATATTTTGGTCTTAGGGAAGCTATTTCAGAAAAAATAGAAATACTTCATAATCGCACATATGACCCCGAGAATGAAGTAACTGTTACAGTAGGTGCAACTGAAGCTATTTTTACGGCTATTACAGCGTTTATTAATAAGGGAGACGAAGTAATTGTCATAAAACCCGCTTACGATTGTTATGAGCCGGCAATAATCTTAAATGGTGGCATTCCGGTTTATGTTCAATTAGATGCTCCAGATTACAAAATTGATTGGTCTGTGTTTCAACAAAAAATTACGGATAAGACCAAAATGGTCATTTTAAACACACCTCACAATCCTAGTGGCACCATTTTATCTAAATGGGATATGGAGCAGTTAGAAGCTATTTTAAAACCAACCAACATCCTTTTATTAAGCGACGAAGTTTACGAGCATATAATTTTTGATAAACAAACTCACGAAAGCGCATCTCGGTTTAATGATTTAGCACAGAGAAGTTTCATCTGTGCCTCTTTCGGAAAAACATTTCATGTAACAGGATGGAAAGTTGGCTATTGCGTAGCACCGGCAGAATTAATGAAAGAGTTTAGAAAGGTGCATCAATTTGCGGTGTTCTGTGTAGACCACCCTGTGCAACGAGCATTAGCTGAGTACTTGAAAAATCCATCGCATTATTTAGATTTGAACAATTTTTACAAGCAAAAGCGTGATTTCTTTCTAGAAGGAATAAAATCGTCTAAATTTAAATTTAGACCATCAAAAGGCACCTATTTCCAGTTATTGGATTATTCTACAATTTCAATGGAACAGGATGAAATTATTGGCAAACGATTAATCACCGAAAACGGCATAGCATCTATACCGATCTCCTCTTTTAATGTCAATAATAGAAATGACCATATGCTAAGATTCTGCTTTGCAAAAAAGCAAGAAACATTAGAACAAGCAGTTCAAATTCTCTGTAAATTATGATTATTGAAATTTAAAAAGCGGCATTTACTTTTGTCATAAATTCTCCTACTTTACTAGGTTCTAGCCAACGGGTTACCACTACCAAATCGTGCTCTTTATCTATCACAATAAAATTACCGCCAAAACCGGCAGCGTAATATATATTTTCAGATAATCCCTCCCAATGCCTATCTCCTTTTTGGTTCAACCACCACATATATCCGTAGTTAGCATTGGGTGTTGAGGGCGTAGTTGCTTTCTTAATCCATTTTTCTGAAATCAATTGTTCATTCTTCCACTTTCCATTATTTAAAAACAACAGCCCAAAGCGCGCCATATCTTCTGCACTAATAAACATACCGGCACCAGAATGACCACCACCAGTAACCGATTTCATCTGAAGTCCGTCAATTTCCGTCCAAGCATTATCATATCCAAACCAGCGCCATGTTGTAGAGGCACCAATTTTATCCATAACTTTCTCTTTCAAAACCAAAGGCATTGGTTTGCGCCAAACATGCGTAAGTGAGTATGCCAATACGTTTACACGAACATCATTATATTCCATTACCGTACCAGGTTCTTTTGGCTGTGCTAATTTCCAATCATCAATATCACCATCACTTGGCGGTCTATCTGCCCAGTCTTTTCCTCCCCAAAGTTCACCTGACCAAGCTGAGTTTTGTTGTAATAAATGTTCCCAAGTTATCTTAGAATTATGTGCACCATCAAAAGTGCCGTCCCAGATATAATCGATAACTAAATCTTTTGTGTCAGCTATTTTTCCCTCATCTTCGGCAAGCCCGGCCATAGTACTTAAAAAACTTTTGGTTACACTAAAGGTCATATCTACTCTTTTGGTATCTCCCCATTGTGCAACTATATAGCCATTTTTAATAATCATACCAGCAGGTCCACCACGCTTTTTAGTACGACCTAGTATTTGATGAAATGGTTCGCGCTCAAAACCTTTTACTATTGCAATACGCAAGTCTCTAGAACCTGAATATTCGTTCGCCTCAGCAAAGGCAACCGCCTCTTGTAACGGAGCATCTTTAATTTTAAAGGTTTTAGGAGATTTTTGTTCCCAATCTGCATTTGCTTTAGGAAAATAATATTCTTGGGCACTTAGATTTAAGAAACCGCAAAGCGCGAAGAAAACGAGGTAATTAAATTTCATATGAGTTAGTTTGATATTACAAGGTACTTAAATTGAAACGCATTAGCCAATCTGTTTGTTCATCTGAACCTATAAAATAGGGATGGGTATCAAATTTTTCAAATCCATGACGTTCATAGAACTTTACAGCTTTTTTATTCTCTTGCCACACTCCTAGCCAAAGCATTTTCTTGTTTTTTTCAGAAGCCAATTTTTTTATGTGATCGAGAAGTTTCTCCCCTATACCTAATCCTTGAAATTGTGATAATACATAAATACGCTCAAGCTCTAAACTATCATCTCTTTTAACATCTGATTGAGCTTCTTCTACATTAACCTTAAAATACGCTACTAGTTCATTATCATGATATGCGAAAAAGAAATCACTATTAGGGTTTAACAATTCTTCCTTAATTCTTACTAATGCAAAAGCTTTTTCAATATAATTTTTAAAATCAATAGGATTGTTATCTTTTGCAAAGGCAATAGAGAAAGTTTCTTCAGAAATTTGTCTTAGTAGCTGCAGATCCTCTAATGAACATAGGGTATATGTAAGTTCCATACCACTAAAATAAAAAAAGGAGCAAATTACTTTGCTCCTATTCGGGGGAAATGTTATAAAAAGGTTGATTTGGTAATTTATTATACTGTGTATTGTCAATTATGTACAATACAAGTGTTCATGGGCATTTTTCAATTGCGAACTTATTACTGTTTTTCTGCGAATATTTTACCTTCTGTTCTAATCAGCAGTACTCCTTCATCGGTTTTCTGCATTTCTACAAAATCATCTGGAAAATCTGTACCAGGGTAACTTACAGTATAAATAGAACCATTTACACTCCAGTTGAAATCTGTTAGGTATACAACTTGACCGTTCTTATAACCATGAAACCTTCCTAAATAGACATCGTTAAATATCCATTCTTCATTATCAACTACCATCTTATTTGTATTGGTAGCGGTTTTTACCGTATGTTGCCAAATACCAATAATAGGATCATTATTTTCTTCGATTTTTGAACATGAGGTAGCTACTACCAACAAGACAAGACAACTTAATAAATACTTCATTTTAGGTTAAGTTTCAAAAAGCGATTTGGGATTCACTCTTTATTACATTTCAAATATATGTAGTCTTTTTCTTACAAAATAATATTTGTGGTAAAATGTATTAAAACTGTGGTGAACCTTATAAAGTTAGTTCATCAACAGAAAAGATAAATTCTTTTCACACAGAATAATAGAATGAATACCGTTTAGAATTATAGCTACTAAGGTGAAAAATGAGCAAAAAAAAAGAGCGACTTAAATAAGTCGCTCTTTTAAAATTGTAAAAAGTAATTTATAACATAAATAACTTTTTAGTTAGTCTTAAGAATCCACTAAAAAAGTCATTTCTATAAACTTGAATTTTGTTTTCGTTAGCGGTGTGGTTAATTTGAGAATTCATGATGGTTAAGTAATTAATAGGTTATGGGGTATAATTGAGTTTTAAATATACATTGGTTATCCTCGTTTTTTACAATAATTGTTGTGTAGTGATTATAACATGTTGTGAAAAAATTGAAAAGCACAATTTACCGATGATTTACCTAAACATTCATCTCTAAAATATCCTCTTTAACAATTAAATTACCTTCTGTAGCAGCTTTAATATCTTCTACGGTTACACCAGGAGCTCTTTCTAATAATAAGAATCCATCTTCCGTTACTTCTAACACCGCTAAATTTGTAACGATCTTTTTAACGCAACCAACACCTGTTAAAGGCAAACTACATCTTTTTAAAAGTTTAGACTCACCTGCTCTATTTGTATGCATCATAGCTACAATAATATTCTCTGCAGACGCAACCAAATCCATTGCACCACCCATACCTTTTACCATTTTACCGGGAATCTTCCAATTGGCTATGTCACCATTCTCTGAAACTTCCATAGCACCCAAAATAGTAAGGTCTACGTGCTTTCCTCTGATCATGGCAAAACTAGTAGCAGAATCAAAATAAGATGCACCAGGTAAAGCAGTAATGGTTTGTTTTCCTGCATTAATCAAATCTGCATCTTCCTCTCCTTCTATAGGAAAAGGACCCATACCCAAGATTCCATTTTCACTTTGAAATTCTACACTTATATCATCCCGAACATAATTTGCAACCAAAGTTGGTATACCTATACCAAGGTTTACATAATAGCCGTCTTCCACTTCTTGTGCAATTCTTTTTGCAATTCCGTTTTTATCTAACATGAGCTTATTTTTGACGTACAGTTCTTTGTTCTATTCTTTTTTCGTAATCTTTTCCTTGAAAAATGCGTTGCACAAAAATTCCGGGAATATGTATTTGGTTAGGATCTAATTCCCCTTCAGGAACTAACTCTTCAACCTCAGCCACAGTAATAGTCGCTGCACCACACATACAAGGATTAAAGTTTCTTGCAGTACCCTTGAAAATCAAATTACCGGCAGCATCGCCCTTCCACGCCTTTACAAATGCAAAATCTGCCTTAAAAGCCTCTTCTAAAATGTACATTTTTCCATCAAACTCACGAACCTCTTTTCCTTCGGCAACTTCGGTACCGTAACCTGCAGGAGTAAAAAATGCAGGAAAACCGGCTTGTGCCGCTCTACATTTCTCTGCTAAAGTACCTTGTGGAGTTAATTCTACTTCCAATTCCCCACTAAGCATTTGGCGTTCAAACTCATCATTCTCCCCTACATATGATGACACCATTTTTTTTATTTGATGTTGATGCAACAATAATCCCAAGCCAAAATCATCTACTCCAGCATTATTAGAAATGCAAGTAATATCCTTTACACCTAATCTTACTAACTCGCTAATAGCATTTTCAGGAATACCACAAAGACCGAAACCACCTAACATAAAGGTCATTCCATCTTGTACTCCAGCTAATGCATCGGTTACATTCGTTACTGTTTTACGTATCATTTTATTCTTAATTATCTTGTTACTAAAATACCGATTATAAATGGGATAAAATAAAAAAAGGTCTTAGCGAATGCTAAGACCTTTTTAAATATGCTTTGGTGTTCTATTAAAAATCTAAATCTTCTAAGTCGTCTTCAATATCATTGTCTTTCTTAATACCTTCAGCAAACTTATCGCAATCAATCTCGATAGACATATTACTTGGCTTCTCAAAATCTTCTTTAGAAATACCTAATTCTTCATCAGCATAATTTTTTGTCATATAAAGACCCCAAATAGGTAAAGCCATTGATGCTCCTTGACCGTAAGTAATGCTTTTAAAGTGAACGGCTCTTTCCTCTCCACCTACCCAAACACCGGTAACTAAATTTGGAACCATACCCATAAACCAACCATCACTATTATTTTGGGTTGTACCTGTTTTACCAGCAATAGGGTTAGTTAATTCATAAGGGTAACCTGTAATAATTTCATCATATTCAGGTCTCCATTTATTAGCATTTGTCGTTCGTAAGCGTGTACCAGAACCACCTTGAGTTACGCCTTTCATTAAATCTAAAATAGCGTACGAAACATCTTTACTCAATACATCTTTAGTTTCCGGCACATATTCATACAATACCGTTCCGTCTTTATTTTCAATACGTGTAACCATAACTGGTTTTACATAAACCCCTTGATTGGCAAAAGCACCATATGCACCTACCATTTCATAGACATTTACATCCAAAGCTCCTAACGCAATAGAAGGCACTTCTAAAATATCTCCAGATAACCCTAAGTTACGAACCATGCTTACCACAGATTTTGGACCAACCTCATCTATTAATTGAGCAGTAACTGTATTCACAGAATTTGCTAAAGCTCTTTTTAAGGTATAACTAGTTCCTGAATACTTCATATCGGAGTTTCTTGGGCACCAAGGCTCAACGTTACCATGCTTACCAGCCTCTATACAATATTGCGTATCTGGGCGAGTCTCACAAGGCGACAGTCGCAATTGATCAATTGCTGCCGCGTATACAAATGGTTTAAACGTAGAACCCGCCTGTCTTGCTCCTTGAATTACATTATCATATTGAAAATGCTTGTAATTAATACCACCGACCCACGCTTTAACATGACCTGTTTGTGGTTCCATTGACATCATTGCCGTTCTTAAAAAAGCTTTGTAATAACGAATAGAATCTCTAGGTGTAAGAATAGTATCTTTTTCTTTAGTAGGACTTTTCCAATCAAAAACCGTCATTTCGGTCTTCTTATCAAAAGACTCACGAATTTCCTTTTCAGATTTACCAGCACTTTCCATGATTTTCCATCTAGGCGAAGATTTCATGGCACGTTCCATTATACCTTTAGTTTCTTCAGGTGTAATATCTAAGAAAGGTGCTGTCTTATTTCTATCAGGGGTATTCTGATGAAAAAACTCAGCTTGTAATTTTGTCATATGTTCATTGACAGCTTCTTCTGCATTAGCCTGCATTTTAGAATCAATGGTCGTGTAAATTTTGAGTCCGTCTAAGTAAAGATTGTATCTGTCAGATTCGTCTCCAATAGCTGGTTTCGGATTCTTGTTTATCCAGTCTTTCATAAAACGCTGTAGATACATTCTAAAATAAGTAGCCAAACCAACACTATGCGTTTCTGGATTGTAATTAATATCCATTTTCATAGCCTGTAGCGAATCTTTTTCTACTTCTGTAATGAAGTCATATTTTGCCATTTGAGCCAAAACAACATCTCTACGATTCTTTACCATTTCTTCTCTTCGAAGTGGATTGAAAAGTGATGAGTTTTTAAACATACCCACTAACATTGCCGACTCTTCTGTCTTCAGATCTTTTGGTTCTTTACCAAAATAAATACGAGCTGCCGAACGAATACCATCCGCATTATTACCAAAATCGTATATATTAAAATACATACTTATAATCTCTTCTTTGGTATAACTACGTTCTAATCTAATTGCTAAAACCCATTCTTTTATTTTCTGTTTTATAGCATCGAACTTACTTCTAGAACGAACCCCAACAAATAGTTGACGTGCCAATTGCTGAGATATTGTACTTGCGCCACCTTTGCTCCCTAAATATGCAAATGCCCTAAATGTACCTCTTGCATCAATACCAGAATGATCTTTAAAACGTGCATCTTCAGTTGCAATCAATGCATTTACCAAATTCTCTGGTAAATCATCAAACTTTACATCTGTACGGTTATCGTCTAAATAAAATTTACCAAGCAAATTACCATCAGAAGATATAATTTGAGAGGCTAAGTTCGTCTGCGGATTTTCTAAATACTCATAAGGAGGAAGTTCACCGAACAAACCCCAAGAGGCAGACAAGAATATTAATCCGACTAAGGCAATACCTGACGCAAATAAAATCCAAAACCACATAATGAATTTGGAGAAATTATTGGTTGTTTTTTTCTTTACCGCTTTTGCCATTTTTAAGGGGTGCTTTTTGTTACTTCTATACCTACATCGGTAATACCTTCCAGTCCAATTACACCAGAAACATTACCATTTTTACGCATCGCCTGTGATACCTCAATAGTATATACGCCAGAAGATGAAAAAACGATGTTTTCTTTATACCACAATTTATTTTCTTTGATACTTCCACTACCTTTTCCTAACCAAGTACCGTCTGGTAGTGACATAGCATACTCTAAAGTATCTTTAGTCACTTCACCTTCTGGCGTAGTTATAGAAGCTATAATAAATAAGTTACTATAGGGAAAGGTATTGTCGTTTCTAACATTAATAAATATATCATGCCCAGAAACGGTATCCATTTCGGAAAGGGAAAATTCTAGTACATTATCTTTATTCCAAACACCATCTTCTAAGCTTTGATATTCAGATTTTATAATATTACTATCACAAGATGCAAAAAGCACTAAGGCTAAAAAGCAACAAGATAAGCTACGCATTTTTCTGATTTTTGTTACGGTTTTTGTTCTTGTTCTTATTTCGGTTTCTATTCCGATTCTTATTTTTGTTCCTATTGACGCTACCCTTAGGTTTATCAAAACGTGTTAAGCTATCTTGACCAACAACATTTTCAAAAACTACTTTTTCTTCTACGACAATTTCCATTGCGTACATTTCTAAACTAGCTACCTTTTCTTTCTTCTTGTTTTTCTCTAAGATCTCATTTACTTGATCTTTAGAAAGAACGTGCCAATTACCCGGATCCTCTTTATATGAAAACCAAAGCATCTCTTTAAAAATATCGGTCTTTTGACAAAAAGCGAGTCCTTTATCGGTAAATAACTTAGTATCTTGAGAAGGGAAATCTTTTAGAGCATCTAAATAAACATCTAGCTCATAATTAAGACAACATTTTAATTTTCCGCATTGACCAGCAAGTTTTTGCGGATTCAATGATAACTGCTGATAACGAGCTGCAGACGTACTTACAGACCTAAAATCTGTTAGCCATGTAGAACAACATAATTCTCTACCACAAGACCCTATACCACCAAGTCTTTGAGCTTCTTGTCGATACCCAATTTGACGCATTTCTATACGAATACCGAATGCTTTTGCCATGTCTTTTATAAGCTGACGAAAATCTACACGTTCATCTGCCGTATAATAAAACGTAGCTTTAGAGCCATCTCCTTGAAATTCAACATCAGAAATCTTCATTTGAAGCTTTAAGATAATAGCAATTTCACGCGCTCTTTTCTTTATTTCTTCTTCTCGATCACGACATTTCTGCCAAATATCTATGTCTTTCTGACTAGCTTTTCTGTAGACTTTTGGAGCATCTTCAACAGTGAAAGATTCTTTCTTTCGCTTCATTTGCACACGTACAAGTTCACCTGTTAAGGTAACCATACCAATATCATGACCTGATTGTGCTTGTGTGGCAACTATATCGCCAATGGAAAGTGAAAGATTCTCTGTGTTTTGAAAAAATTCTTTTCTACTATTTTTAAATCGTACTTCAACAAAATCGAATGGTCGTTCCCCATTAGGGAGCGACATATTTGAAAGCCAGTCAAAGACTGTCAATTTATTGCAACCATCTGTACCGCAAGTACCGTTGTTCTTGCATCCCTTTGGTTGTCCATCCTTACCGGTAGAACAACTACTACAACCCATATTATATATATTGACTTGGTCGAATCTTTTAAAATTCACCAAAAAAGGTTCATAAAAAACTTATAGGTAAAGATACAGTTTTTTTAATGTGAAATAAAAGCTAAGTTAACGGCAACTATTTTAAATAGTGACTTTACCCTTAATTTGGGATAGTTGAAAAAACAAGATTCAACAACCTTAAATCTGTTATTTTTAAAAATTAAAACCAGGTATTATCTCCCTATTCAACTTCAAATTCTAGCCTCTATTTTTTAAACTTCAACACCTCTGAACGACCCTTTTTAAATATCTTATTACTAACAACTTTACCTTTTCTTAAGGCTTTTTGCTCCTCAAAAGGTAGTTCATGAACCTCTTTACATTTATCCGAACAACAGTTGTTCATTTTTTCAGCACAAGATTTACATTGAATGAACAGTAAATGGCAAGCTTCGTTAGCACAATTTACATGCTCGTCGCAAGGTTCGCCACATTGATGACAGTTAGCAATAACATCGTCGCTAATTCGCTCACCTCTACGATGATCAAAAACAAAATTCTTTCCCTTGAATTTATTTTCAAGATTGTTATTTTCGACCTGTCGTGTATACTCAATGATTCCGCCTTCTAACTGGTACACTTGCTCAAAGCCTTTATGCTTATAATAGGCACTAGCTTTTTCACAACGAATTCCACCAGTACAATACATGACCAATTTTTTATCCTTTTTATGATCGGCTAAATCTCGCTCAATAATATCCAATGAATCTCTAAACGTATCTACATCTGGTGTTATTGCATTTTTGAAATGACCAATTTCACTCTCGTAATGATTACGCATATCTACGAGAACCGTATCTGGATCTTCAATGAGTTCATTAAATTGTTCTGCACCCACATGAATACCTTTATTGGTGACATCAAAAGAATTATCTTCTAATCCGTCGGCTACAATCTTATTACGCACTTTCACTTTCAGTTTTAAAAAGGAAAGATTGTCTTGCTCAATGGCAATATTTAGACGCACATTCTCTAAAAAAGAAATACTATCTAAATGTTCTTTAAAAACATTGAAATTTTCAGCTGGTACAGAAAGTTGGGCATTAATACCCTCATGAGCAACATAAATTCGCCCAAGAACATCCATCTCGTTCCAGTTAATAAAAAGGTGATTTCTAAAAATGTTGGTATTACCAATGTGTGCATAAGTATAGAAAGAGATAGTAAGGCGTTCCTTACCCGCTTCTTCGATTAAAGCTGCTCTTTCTATTGCACTTAACGTATTGTACAGTTGCATGCTATACTAATAATTTAAGTCTGCCAATGGACAGAAGGTTTATAGAAAAAATTCGAATGGCAAAAATAACTATAATATTGAAAAAAGCACCTATTTTATTAAGGTTAACCACTTTAAAGCATAAAAAAAGAGCCTTGTTTGTAACAAGACTCTTTATCGACTATTCCATTTTTTCTTTTTCATAGCATTCTTAAAAGAATATAAAAAGGATATAGCCACCTATAATCGCATTCACTAAAACAGCTATTTATAACCAATGAAGTAACTTCTATTTTCTAAAAGATAGTTATTGACTAAAATGGTTGCGTAATCGGTTCAATATTATTCAAATCAAAAAAGATTTGGTAATTTAGCTTTCCAAAAAAAATAGAAAATGAGTTCTGAAAAAGAAGCAAAATTAAAAGCATTAAAGTTGACCCTTGACAAGATGGATAAGACCTACGGTAAGGGCGCCGTAATGAAAATGGGTGATAGTGTTGTTGCAGATGTTGAAGTGATACCTTCTGGCTCATTAGGTTTGGATATTGCATTAGGCGTAGGTGGCTACCCAAGAGGTAGGGTAATTGAAATATACGGACCAGAATCTTCAGGTAAAACAACATTGACCCTACATGCAATTGCAGAAGCACAGAAAAATGGCGGTATTGCTGCATTTATAGATGCAGAGCATGCTTTTGATCGTTTTTATGCTCAAAAATTAGGTGTAGACATAGACAACTTAATTATTTCTCAACCAGATAATGGTGAGCAAGGTTTAGAGATAGCTGATAACCTAATTCGCTCAGGAGCTATAGATATTGTAGTAATAGATTCAGTTGCAGCATTGACTCCTAAAAGTGAAATTGAAGGAGAAATGGGAGATTCTAAAATGGGTCTTCATGCACGTTTAATGTCACAAGCATTAAGAAAACTAACAGGGTCTATCAGTAAAACCAATTGTACCGTTATTTTTATTAACCAATTACGTGAAAAAATTGGTGTAATGTTCGGTAACCCAGAAACTACTACTGGTGGTAATGCCCTTAAGTTTTACGCATCTGTTCGTTTAGATATTAGAAGATCTACACAAATAAAAGATACAGACGGTAATGTTCAAGGTAACAAGACCAGAGTTAAAGTTGTAAAGAACAAAGTGGCACCACCTTTCCGTACAACTGAATTCGATATTATGTATGGTGAAGGTATTTCTAAAGTTGGTGAAGTTATCGACTTAGGTGTTGAATACGAAATTGTAAAAAAGAGTGGGTCATGGTTTAGCTACGGCGATACAAAATTAGGTCAAGGTCGTGATGCCGTTAAAAACCTACTTTTAGATAACCCTGAACTTTTTGAGGAATTAGATGGCAAAATTAGAGAGGCCATTGCTGCCTTAAATGCTTAAGTTCAGCTTTATTTAAGTTAACATAAATGAATTAACGCAACCATTGCACTTCATTTTCATCTTATAAATAAAACTATTATATGATGAGAAATAAGTTAATACTATTGACCATGATCGTAGTATTTATATGCAATGGTTGTTCTATTGATGATGATGACGCCAATTTCTATTTTACTGCTTTAGAAATTGTCGATGCAGAAGTACCAGAATCTTTTGATTTAAATAAAACCTATAAGATTTCTGTAAATTACCTAAAACCTGATACTTGTACGTATTACGAAGGTTTTGATGTTGTTAAAGATTCCTTGACCGTAAGAAGTATTGTTGCTGTAGGCGCAACCAGAACGGATATTGATAATTGCATGGAAGAGTCTGTTCAAGAAACGGCATCTTTCAACTTTCAAGTAATCTATACCGATCCCTACACATTTAAATTTTATATTGGAGACAATACTGAAGGAGAAGCCCAGTATATGGAAATTGTCGTTCCTGTAAATAAATCTTAAAACAACCAACCATTTGTGAGTCTAGAAGAACTCATACATAATTGTAAAAAAGGAGACCGTAAAGCGCAGGAACTATTATATAGAGCCTATGCAACTACCCTCTTTGGTATATGTTTAAAATACTCCAAATCTAAATCGCAGGCAGAAGACACCCTACATGATAGTTTCATGACTATCTATGATAAAGTAGGTCAGTTTAAAAACACAGGTTCTTTTGAAGGTTGGATGAAAAGAATTACCGTTAATACTGCTTTACAGAAATACAGAAAAGAAGAGTACTTAAATGTGGTTTCTGAGAACACAGAAGAAGAAGTTACCGTAGATGATGCCTTTAGCGATATAAGTTTACAAACCCTTTTAGGTTTTATACAAGAATTACCAAATAAGTATCGTGCTACATTCAACTTATATGTTTTGGATGGATACACCCATAAAGAGATTAGCGAGTTGTTAGGAACCTCAGTAGGCACCTCCAAATCTAATCTTGCCAGGGCAAGAGCATTGTTAAAAGAAAAAATAGAGACTAAGCTGACGCAATCAATTATTAGCGTCCTCATAATAATAACAACACACTTTTTATAATCTTTTAGATTATAGACAGAAAAAGTACTAGATGCAGAAGAAGAATTTAGACGAACTTTTCCGAGACAAGCTATCGGACTTCAAGCAAACACCAGACAATAAAGTCTGGCGGGCAATTGATGCGTCATTAAATAAGAAGAAAAAAAGACGAGTTATACCAATCTGGTGGCAATTAAGTGGTATTGCAGCTGCTTTGGCTATAGGTCTAATCCTATTTAATTCAGTTTCAAGCGACCAACCGATGAATGAAATATTGGTTGACACTGAGAATCCTATAAAGGAAGACAGTGAGAAGTCATCAAATTCAGCAGAAGATATACTTCTAGACTCACTAAATCTAAACAACAATGAACTAGTTGAACAAAGCATCATTGAGAAGAATGTTGTTAACAATTCTGACAACCCTATACCAAAAGGGCAAAATGAGTCCGCTATTGTAAATAACATAGCAAATAAAAATACCAAGAGCAATACTCATAAATCGCCACCGTCAGTTAAATTTAGTGAAAGCGATACTAATTCTAACAATAGCACATCTCATGCTTTGATAGCAGAGAATAGCGCTTTACAAGAAAAAAATAACAACAGCATAGATTCATCAGAAAACAGTATTATCAAAAAAGAAAGTATTGCCAAAATTGATGAAAACTCTAAAGAAGCGATAGACTTCAAAAAAATGGAAGCAGAAAGTACTATTGCGAAAAACACTGAAATCAAAGAAATAGTAGAAGAGCCTGATACAAATAAGAAATCGATATTTGAAGAAATTGAAAATCAGGAGGAATTAAAAAAGGAAAAAGTTGCAAGTAACAGATGGTCTGCAGGACCTAATGTTGCACCAGTATATTTTAGTGCTCTTGGCGAGGGATCCCCTGTAAATTCAATCTTTACACCTAATTCCAAATCAGGAAATGTAAACATGAGTTATGGTGTTTCTGTAGCCTATGCCGTTACAAAGAAACTTACCATTAGATCAGGTATTAATAAAGTAGATTATGGATATGATACCGAAGATGTTGCTTTCTCTTCTTCTTCAAGTTTCGCATCTAGCAATGGACAATTAGCAACCATCGATTATGCAGAAACATCCAACACATTAACTATCTCTAGTAAGATAGTTACTTCAGATAAATATAGTACGGCAAACTTTGCGCTAGATGTAACGGCAAAAAGCCCAACTAGAGAAGGTTATATGTCCCAACAATTTGGTTACCTAGAGTTACCGATAGAATTGAACTACGCACTTATTGATAAAAAATTTGGTGTAAATATAATTGGCGGCGTAAGCTCTCTTCTTCTTATAAATAACTCTGTTTCTTTGACAGCCGGTGATCTTACCACTGAAATTGGGGAGGCGAACAACATAAACGACCTAAATTTTAGTGCCAATATGGGACTTGGACTTAACTATAATTTTTCGCAAAAAATCCGTTTTAATGTTGAGCCAATATTCAAATATCAATTGAATACCTTTTCAGAAATTAACGGAACTTTTAGACCTTATTCCGTCGGAGTTTATAGTGGTCTTACTTTTAAGTTTTAAAAATTAAACATGAAAAAAATAATTCTGTTTTGCATCTGTCTTTTAAGTGTTTCTATCTATTCGCAACATGTAGATGACCAAATAATTACTTCAGATAAAAATCAAGAATTAAAAATAAATGGTCTTTTTTTAATCTTAGGCGCTATTGAGTTAGATTATCAATATTTACTTAACGAAGAATCTGGTATTGGTGTTGATGTTCTATTTACTTATGATGACGAGACTATTGATGTCAACTATTATGTGTCACCTTACTACCGTCAATATTTTGGAAAGAAATATGCTTCTGGTTTCTTTGTGGAAGCCTTTGGAATGTTGAATTCTGTTGATGATTACATTTTTGATTCATATTACGACGAACCAACTGACTCATATTATTCCAATTCTGGCTACGAAGAAAATGTAGTCGATTTTGCCTTAGGTATTGGCACAGGTGTTAAACTACTCACTAAAAGAGGTTTTATCGTAGAAATAGATGCAGGTATAGGTCGTAATCTATTTAAAAACGATAGAGATTTTACATTAATAGGTAAAGGCGGTATTAATCTTGGCTACAGGTTTTAAACGTTTTTGACTAAATCATTAAGAATTGTTTCCCGAACCCCTTCTCTTAATGTTATGGTATCATCTGCCTCCAGTGACTTAGTTTCTATAAATGAATGCACTTTAGCCCTGCATTTACCAGGACCTCCACTAAAAAAAGTAAATGAAAAACGTTTCTTGTTATCATAAAAAGTCATAGGTACTACAGGAATTTTATGGGCTATAGCCATTTTAAAGGCACCATCCTTAAATTTATCAAGCAATACATGCTCTTCTGGTACGCCTCCTTCTGGAAAAATACAGATACTTAAACCTTGTTGAAGTCTTTTTTGCGCCCTTCTATATACACCAGTTCTACTTTGGGTATTGTCTCTATCTACCATAATACATACCCGTTTATAGAAGAATCCGAACAATGGAATTTTAACCAATTCCTTTTTACCAACGAATACAAAAGGATTTCTACTTACCACGAGCATTAGCATAATATCTAACATACTGGTATGGTTGGCAACTAACATATAGCTCTTATTTTTAACCAACTTCTGCTCATAGGTTACCTTTGGAAAGCAAAACATACCATATAGTATAAATCTAGCCCAGAGGTTTCTGGCCATCCAAAAAAACTGTGGATACCACGCTTCCCTTGAAGCAAAAATGACAAGAAATGGAAAAAAGAGTAGAATAGGAACGGCCACTAGAATATAAAACCAAATTCGATATATAGTTTGACCGGTTTGTTTAACCAATTTAAGCATAAATCAAAAGTAGTTATTTACGATAGTTTTTTTGTATTTGTTTTACCTTTGCTTTCTTAGAAATAAAGATAATGGCAAGAATTTTAACTGGTATACAAAGTACAGGTACACCACATTTAGGAAATATACTAGGAGCAATAAAGCCTGCAATAGAAATGGCTAATAACCCTGCTAATGAATCTTTTCTTTTCATTGCAGATATGCATTCCTTGACTCAAATAAAAAATGGCGAAGAATTACGCCATAACACCTATGCTGTGGCTGCTACTTGGCTTGCATTTGGGTTAGATATTGAGAATACTGTATTTTATAGACAAAGTGATGTACCACAAACTACAGAGTTATCTTGGTACTTAAGTTGTTTTTTTCCATACCAACGGTTAACACTTGCGCATTCCTTTAAAGATAAAGCTGATAGACTTGATGATGTAAATGCCGGTCTTTTTACTTACCCAATGTTAATGGCTGCGGATATTTTACTATACGATGCCAATATCGTACCAGTTGGAAAAGATCAAATGCAACATATTGAGATGACACGTGATGTAGCTTCTCGTTTTCATGCCCAATTAGGAGAAACTTTTGTTCTACCTGACGGAAAGGTTCAAGAAGAAACTATGTACATACCAGGTACCGATGGTGCTAAAATGAGCAAGAGTAAAGGAAACCTAATCAGTCTTTTTCAAACGGATAAGCAATTGAGAAAGCAAATTATGGGAATACAAACGGATAGTACTCCAATGGAGGAACCAAAAGACCCAACCAATGACAACGTATTTGCTTTATATAAAATTTTAGCTTCACAACCACAAATTGAAGAAATGAGTGCAAATTACCTAGCTGGAAATTATGGTTACGGACATGCTAAACAAGCATTGTACGAAGTGATAGTTAACAAGTTTGAAGAGCCTCGTGAAAAATTCAATTATTACATGAACAACCTAAATGAGATTGATGATGCTTTAGCTTTAGGGGCGGAAAAAGCTAGAAAAGTAGCGGATGGTGTTTTGGAACGAGTTCGTGAAAAACTCGGTTACTAATAAATTCTTTAAAAATTGATATTACAACGAAACCGACCAAATGGTCGGTTTTTTGTTTTTAATAAACTTACCACCTTATTTCATTATCCGATTTGGAATGACAAAATATCGATGAAAAGAATTATTAATTAAAATTAATCTGACTACTCATTAAGAAACAAACTAGCCAGTCTGTAAAAATCTAAATAGCCTCAAACAATTTACCTGGCAAAGGTCTAATGACTCCCTTCATTTCCATAGATAACAAGGTTGAAGATGTTTTATAAATTGGAATTTTACACTCTAGCGCAATACTATCCAACAACTGTTTGCCATTATTTTGCAAATAGGTATAAATACCCTGCTCAGTTTCGTTAAGCTCTATAAAAAGTTGCTTTTGAATGGGGTTATTTTTCTTTTCTTCTATATCCCAATCTAGTAAATAGATCAAATCTGCAGCGGATGTCATTACATGCGCTTTTTGCTGTTTAATGAGATTATTGCATCCCAAACTATACTTATCCGTTGTTCTACCAGGCACTGCAAAAACATCTCTATTATAACTATTGGCTATATCTGCAGTTACAAGGCTCCCTCCTTTTTCCGCAGATTCCACCACTACAGTAGCTTCACTAACACCCGCTATTATCCTATTCCGTTTTAAAAAATTTTCTCGTTCTGGATTACTCGTGCTCCAAAATTCAGTGTAGAATCCACCATTCTTTAGAATATCTGCCTGATATTTGGCATGAACTTTTGGATAAATTTGGTTTAGCCCATGTGCTAAGCATCCTACAGTTTGCAAACCGTGTTTTATTGCTTCTCTTTGAATACAAATATCTACTCCGTAAGCAAAGCCACTAATAATAACAGGATTAAGAGGAGCTACTTCCTCAATAAACTGCTCGCAAAAAGCCATGCCATAACTAGTAATATTTCTAGTGCCTACTACACTAATCAATTTACGTTGGTACAAATCAATATTCCCTTTTTGGAATAAAAGAATAGGTCCGTCAATACAATGTTTTAAATAAGTAGGGTATGAATCGTCTAAAAAATAGGTACATGTTATATTGTTCTTTAAAACATAATTATATTCTGCTTCTGCAGCTTCTAAATGTTCCAAGTCAAATAAATGTCTAATAGTATGTGTCCCAATTCCATCAATTTTAAGCAGATTTTCCTTTTTGTCTTCAAAAATTGCAGTTGGACTCCCGCAATGCGAAATTAATTTCTTAGCAAGGATATCTCCAATATTTGGAACATGTTGCAACCTAAGTATTGCAATGAGTTCATCAGCAGTGTGTTGTATAGTTTTCATTTCCTGTTCACAAATTAGGGGAAAAAATATGTTAATAAAAAGTTACCAAAGATGTTTTTATACCTCTTTATTTTTTTCATATTTGTGCAACTATGGTTCTAGAACACTATATCAGCGATTTACTTTATAGGTACAACTGTGTTGTTGTCCCAGGTTTTGGTGCATTCCTTACCCAAAAAAATTCTGCCAAATTAAACGTGGTTACCAATACGTTTAGCGCGCCCAATAAGTCTATTGTATTCAACAAACAACTTGCTATAAATGACGGGCTATTGGTTTCTTATGTGTCAAATGCAGAAAAAGTTTCTTTTGAAACAGCATTGGTAGAAATTGAAAATCAAGTAAAAGCATGGCAAGATGTTTTATCTCAAGAAACATCGCTACACTTAAAAAATATAGGTTCTTTATCAAAAAATAATGAAGACAAGATATTGTTTCAACCAGCTAATGAAACAAACTATCTAACCTCATCTTTTGGACTTTCAAATTTTAATTCTATTCCTGTTACAAGAGAAGTTTTAAAAGAAGAAGTTGTTCAAATAGAAGAAAAAGTACCGTTTACAATTAGTCCTGAGCGCAGAGAAAATAAAGGTTTTAGACCTTATTTAAAATATGCTGCTATACTAATGTTAGCCTTTTCTACTGGTGTAACCGGTTATCGTGCTTTTCAACAGCAACGTACTAATGAGCAAGTTGCAAGACAAGATGCTCAAGAGTTTGTAAACAAACAAATTCAAGAAGCTACGTTTTTTGATTTATCTCCTTTAGAGTTACCTACAGTTACTGTTGATGCTTCTACCATCTCAAATGTCACTTCTTTAGCCAACGATAATAGTGAAACCCATTATATAGTTGCAGGTGCTTTTAGAGTAAAAGGTAACGCAGACAGAAAAATTGAGCAGCTTAAGGCTAATGGATTTAATGCAGGCTATTACGGCACAAACGCGCACGGTCTTCACATGGTTACTTTTGACAGTTATACAAATTCTACCGATGCATTAAATGCTTTGCGTGAAATTAAGCGTACACAATCAAAAGACGCTTGGTTATTATCTGAAAAATAAACCTGCACACATTTTATAACTACTGTTGATGCCCGTATCTTTGCGGAAAATTTCTAATTAATGGAAACAAAAACTCCAGCAGCATCTCGTACTACAATGACCGATATGGTACTCCCAAGTGAGACCAACGCACTTCAAAATCTATTTGGAGGAGAATTATTGGCCCGTATGGATCGTGCTGCAAGTATTGCTGCCGGTAGACATAGTCGTAGAATTACCGTTACCGCATCGGTAAATCATGTAGCCTTTAATTTAGCAATACCCTTAGGAAGTGTAGTTACAGTTGAAGCAGCCGTTTCTAGAGCATATAACACCTCAATGGAGGTCTACATAGATGTTTGGATCGAAGACCGTTTTAACGGTAAGCGCACCAAGGCAAATGAGGCTATTTATACGTTTGTTGCAGTTGATGATACAGGTAAACCTACAGAAGTACCAGAACTAGTTCCAGAGACACCATTAGAAATTACCCGTTTTGAAGGTGCTCTACGTAGAAAGCAATTAAGTTTGGTTTTAGCAGGTAAAATGAAGCCTGATGACGCTACCGAACTTAAAGCTTTGTTTACGAAGTAATACGCATAATAAAATATAAGTAGCTTAGCGAGTTATTTTCGCGGAAAATATAGGGGCTGAAGATGCAACTATATTATAACTTATTTTAATAAAAATTCTATTAAGCCACCTCTCGGTACAAATCTTTTTCCAACTCTGATTGTTTCAAATCAACTTTAAAAGAAAGGTCCATTTCAATTTTGTTTGCATTATTCCAAATATAAAGTGCAGCCAGACCAATGCTTCCTATTATGAAAAAGGAGATAGAATATGCAATTAGTCCACCGTAAGCTAAAGTCAAACATATAGCTAAGAAAGCGACATATACCACAATTGGCTTTAGAGACCAGTTGAAATTAAAACTTGGTGATTTAGTTTTCTTCTCTAATTGATTTTGAGTAGACTCTGAATTTAAAGTGATCGTGTTGCTCATAATAGTTCCCTTTTACTAATTAATACAGTAAAATTCGGAAAAATTAATCAACCAACACTTACATAATAACATGAAAATCAATATGATAACTCAGAATTAAAGATATCATATTATTAAAATAACAGAAAAATAGTATTGATAAAATTAGCTGCTAAAAATTGAAGTTATCGGGATCAGGTCCTGAACGTTCTCCTGTTTCCAATCCATCTAAAAAAGTAATATCAGCTATAGACAACTCAAAATCAAAAATATCGGCATTAGATGCTATACGTTTTGCATGTACAGATTTTGGAATTGCAACAATACCTTTTTGCAGATTATAACGTAAAATAATCTGTGCCACACTCTTATTGTGTTTTTTAGCTAAGTCCGCACAAATATCTAATTCAAACACCTTACCCTGCATAAAAGGAGACCAAGACTCGTATTGAATTCCGTTCGAAGTACAAAAATCGATAAGGTCTTGCTGCACCAAGTACGGATGAAACTCCATTTGGTTGACCATAGGCACCACCTTACATTCGCTCATCAGATCTTCTAAGTGATGTTTTAGAAAATTACTAACTCCTATAGCTCTAATTTTCTTTTGAGCATACAGATGTTCTAAAGCTCTCCAAGTTTCTTTGTACTTTCCTGCAACTGGCCAATGAATAAGGTATAAATCTAGGTAGTCGACACCCAAACGATTTAAACTCGCATCAAAAGCTTTTAGTGTTTCGTCATATCCTTGGTCAGCATTCCAAACTTTGGTCACCAAAAATATTTCACTTCTATCTATTCCACTTTCGCGTATACCTTGCCCTACACCTTCTTCATTTTTATAGGCTGCCGCAGTATCAATATGCCGATACCCTAATTGAAGTGCACTCTTTACCGCATCTACAACTTCTTGGTCATTATCTGATTGGTAAGTTCCCAAACCTAAGTACGGCATCTTTACCCCGTTACGTAATTCAAAGCTTCCTTTAATATCTGATATAGTGTGTTGTTCACTCATGCTTATAAAGTTTTAAAGACGATACACCCAATCTTCTGGGTTTAAACGCGAAGTATCTTGATATAAGTAAAATTTTAATCGGGTTTGACCATTATTCCTATTGGTATATACAACACCGAGTTCTTCTTTACTAGCTACTTTATCCCCTTTTTTCACATACAGTTCAGACAGATTGTAATAGGTACTTATAAAGTTACCATGCTTAATCTGTACTCCTTTATTACCGCCAGGTACTGCCAAAATAGCAATAACCTCTCCTTCAAAAATAGCACGGGCTTTAGACCCTTCGTCCGTAGCTATAATTACCCCATTACTTTGATGCTTTATTCCTGGATATACTGGATCTGCATAAACTCCAAATCCTTGACTTTTAATTCCTTTCTCCACCGGCCATATTAACTTGCCTTTGTTTGCCGAAAAGTTATTTGCGATTATAGTAGCCTCAGGAGTTAAGACGAACTTACTAGTGTTCTTAGTAGTGCTACCAGATTTTTTATTTGAAGCTGCAATTGCACTTCTAATAAGCTTCTCTATCTGTTGATCAATCTTTCTAGCTTCCTTCTTTTTTGCATCTATGGCACTGGCATACTTACTCTCGTTCTTACGAATAGTACCTAACAATGCTTTTTGCGTTTGTATCTCGCCAAATAATTGGTCTTTTGCTTTCTTATTTTGAGCTAATAACACTTCCTTTACCTTTCTCTCTTCGTTTAGGTCTGCATTTAGACGTGAAAGCTCTTCGGTTTTAGCTAAAATCTGAGCTCCTTGCTCCTTTCTATAATCCGTATACTGCTTCATGTATTGAAGCCTTTTAAATGCCTGAAAAAAACTTTCAGAAGACAACAGGAACATTAATCTGTTTTGCTTGGATTTGTTCTGATATGATTTTTGAATCATCTTAGCATACTCATCCTTTACCTCTTGTAGTTCAGTTTTTAGTTTACCAATATTTCTAATATTAGTATTGATCTGTCTATTCAACAAATTAGATTGTTGGTTGGTTACCCGTATTAATTGCTGGCGAACAGTAATCTTTTTATCAAGGGCTTCCATTTGATCTAAGACATTACCTTTTTCTTTTTTTTCTGCAAAAAGCAAGCGGTTTATATCGCGAATTTCTGACTGAAGTTGTTCACGTTTTTCCTCCAAAGCCTTTTGCTCACTAGTTTGCCCAAAGACAGACACCGTAGTGATCAATACTAACAGAAAAAGAATATTACTTAATTTGAACAACATCTGTTTAAAGCTCTATTTCATTAAAACCTTTTGGTATTGAATAAGGAAAGTTAACCGCACCATTCAATTCCAAATTCTTAAACTCAAGGTCAATATTATTAACTTGGTCTTTACTAATTGCCCTTACCATAATTTCATTAGGTAAAATTTCCTTATCTAAAATCTGATAGTTCTGATAGGTTATCTCTAGTAATCGCTTCTCAGTAGGTTGGGAAAGCTGTTGTAAAGCCATTTTAAAATTCTTAGGCTCCACTTTAAATAAGGTCTTATATAAAGTTCCTTGCTGTTTTGGTGTTAACCTATAAGAATCATCAGAAATATCAATATCATATTTTTCCTCTCTTAAATCTACGATTGCTTGACCCGTTAATAGATTTTGTAAAATGGAAAAATCTACATCGGTACCTAGCAATTCACTCAGATAAGAAAAATCACCATCAAAATATTCATTCTGTAACTTGTTATAAAATGATACCCTATCAGGAGTAATGTATGCCTTTACAATACCAAGTGGAGCACTCATCCAAATGGCTTTGTCTTTTTCCATTCGTATGCTTACAGATACGTTCTGGGTAAATTCACCATCTGAGTAGCTAATTTTAACCCTACCACTCAATGTTTTAAAGCCAGCTTCATTTTGGTAGTGTGCCTTTATAACAGATTTAGACGATAATTTCTCATCTACAGTACCTCCAGAAACCACCTTTGTACTTTTACAAGACGCCATAAAAATTATCATGACTGCAGTAAAAATTTGCTTTGATTTAATCGTTCTCAAAAACTTCATCATCTAAAATCAAGATTTAATTTTACTAAGGTACATATTTGCCTTAGACGTATTGTTGGTAGCTGTATAGGCATTTACCAATTCTTTATAAATAGCATTTTCCAGAGAAACATCATCAATAAGGTAATCTAATGCTGTCTCTAAAATATCTATAGCTTCTTTATGTTTCTGAGCCCTATTTAAAGCCGCCCCATTAGCATAATAAAAATAAGGTTGAGACGGAAAATTCTCTATTGCCTCTTCTGTGGTTTGAAATAGCTTTACATTATCGGTAGTAGCGCCAAGTAGTGTTTCAATCTGAATTTTATAATCTTCTACACTATCTAAATCTTGACTAGAAACCGGCTTTGGTGACTGTAAAATAGGATTGATTTTCTTTGACTGTTTAGCGATAGAATCTGTAATTTTCATTTCTAAACGTTCATATTTCTTAGAAGTTTTAACCCCTTTCAATACAGATTTTGCATTTAGATAATCACCTTTTAAAAAGTATATTTCAGCGATGTTTCCTCTTAAAACAGTATTGTTCCATGGCAATTCTTCTTTCACTTCTTCAATTACCGATTTTCTAGCTTCAACTATATTAATCAGCGTTTCCGCATACCAATAATTTTCTGGCTCACCGTTGAGTGCCTCTAAAGCATATTCTTGAGCTACGATTAATTGCTTATCATACAAGTGAAACTTAGCCAATTCAAAAGAAACTACCGTATTTTGTGGTTGCAACTTTTTACACTCTAAGAAATAGGTAATAGCCCGGTCGTAATTTCTAATTCCTTTTTGCTTTAACCCCTCGAAAAAGTTCTCTTGAAAAGTGTCAGAGTATTCTTCTAGAAAAACTTCTGCACTCTGTTCCACATCAATATCTTGATCTTCTTGAGCATAACTTGACATTGGAGAATTGAAAACTCCAATGACTAAACCCAAAAAAATTAACTTCTTCATATAGTTCTATAAGCTATTACTTTACACCCGTACTACCGAATCCGCCTTCACCCCTTGCGGTTTCAGACAAACTATCTACAACATTCCATTCTGCACGTTCATGTTTGGCAATAACCATTTGTGCTATACGTTCACCGTTTTCAACGATAAAATCTTCACTACCAAGATTTATCAATATTACTCCGACTTCGCCTCTATAATCAGCATCAATTGTGCCAGGCGCATTTAGTACAGTAACACCTTTTTTAGCAGCCAATCCACTTCTAGGTCTAACTTGAGCCTCTATACCTATAGGTAATTCAACGAAAAGACCAGTTGGTATAATAGCTCTGCCTAACGGTTGCAATGTAACGGACTCAGTAAGGTTTGCCCTTAAATCCATCCCAGCAGATGCTTCCGTTTCGTAATGTGGTAAATCGTGATTCGATTTATTTATAATTTTTATGTTCATCTATTTAAATATAATTTTTTAAGATTATCAAATTCCAACTTATACACCAAGCCTAAGAATAGTAATAATAACGGTATACCTACTAAAAGGTTTCTATCAAAAATGTAAAATGAAATAGTAGAAAACAAGATGGATACTACTAAATAAAATATAATTTTTCTGAAGTTATAAGGAATTGGATAATACATTCTTCCAAAATAAAACGAAAGAAACATCATCGTTCCATAAGCTAATAGTGTCGCCACTGCCGATGCCATATATCCAAAATAAGGTATAAAAATCAAGTTGACGATTATAGTCAATACTGCCCCAATTAATGAAATATACGCACCAAATTTAGTTCGGTCGGTCACCTTGTACCAAACAGATAGATTGTGATAGATACCTAGAAAAAAACTGGCCAAAACAATTAAAGGTACAATTGGCATAGCATCCCAATACGCCTCATTAAGAACCAAAAGTTGCTTAAGAATATCAGAAAAAACTACAACCGACAATAAAATAATACTCCCTAAAACCACAAAATAATTTGTGATTTGCGCATATGCTTTTTGAGGGTTCTTAGTATCGGAATGACTAAAGAAAAAAGGTTCTATTCCCATACGGAAAGCCGTCGCAAAAAGTGTCATAAAAAGCGCCAATTTATAACATGCCGAATATTTTCCCATTTCACTTTTAGCGATATCTTCAGGTAACAATTCGGAAAGTAAATAACGGTCAAAAACCTCATTAATAGTAAATGCTACGCCAGCTACCATAACAGGCATTGCATAACGCACCATTCTTTTCCAAAGCTCCTTATCAAACTCATAAGGTCTACGTATATAAACCCTTATCATTAATAACAATGTTATTGCACTTGCAATTAAATTAGCAATTAAAATATAAGGAATTTCATAGTCGACTTTATAGAGAGAATGTAAAAACCCTGTCGACGTTTCTTGAGCAATTTTAGGCAACAGAATTAAGAAAAATAATGTAAGACCTAGATTAAGCGAAACATTTAGAATTTTTACAATAGCATATCGCATTGGTTTTTCGTTAGCTCTTAGCCATGCAAAAGGTATTATTGCCAATGCATCTAAAGCTAATATTCCTAACACATAATTCATGAAAGGCAAATCAATATTTAATGCTGCAGATAATTTTTCTTTAAATAGAATACCAATTAAAACCAACAATGCCGTAGAGCCCATTATAGACAATAATGAAGTACTAACTACTTTCTTTCTATTCTCCGATTCCTTATAAAACCTAAAAAAGGCAGTTTCCATTCCGTAGGCCAGAAAAACATTAAAAATGGCAAACCAAGAAAAAATGAGGGTGACTTCGCCATACTTCCCAGGCGCCATTACATCTGTATAAATAGGCACCAACAAGAACGAAATCATCCGTGGCAAGACAGTTGCCAAGCCATAAATTGCCGTTTGTTTAAAAAGTTTTTTGAGTGGATTCAAACACTATAAATTCAGGTGATAAAAGTACCTATTAAAAGCCTAGTTACAAAGTTAGTTTTTAGGTGCGCCCTTATAAATTAAAGGCTGCTTTTGTTTTACACCCTTTACCTTAGCATATTTAGTTTCACCATTATCAAGATAACTTATAACTGCTTCATCTGAATTTAATGATAAATCCTTTGTTTCTGACGATTCTGGACTATCATTGGGTATTCTAACTACAATCATATTTTGATTATCTACCGTATTCACTAATGCCTTTACCTGCTTACCACGAAAATAAACTTCATTTATTACTATATCAGAATTTTCAAGTAATGAAACCGGAATACGTAATTCAGTACCAGAACCACTTTCTTCTCGTCCGCCAACATAGGGTTGGCTACTAGCTTTACCAATTTCGAACGGAGTTTCCGTTTGTAGTTTTTTCTGCGAGGTGCAACTGGTTAAACAAAGACAGAAAAGTAAAAAGTAACTAAGTACGTATTTCATTAGACCCATATTATTCTTATAAAGATAATAAGTAATATGGGTTTAATAAGTCATTTAACATTGCTATCACATATAACAATTAATCCTGTACTTGTAATTGTTTCAATTTACTGAGTTCGTTTTTAATCTGTTTGTATATAAATACACAGAAAATTAAAAGAAACACTATTGCTGAGAATAGTATATATAGATAAAACCCATGAGATAAAGTCGCTTTAAATTGCGGCAATAGAATTACAAATCCGATAGCGTAAGTCACTAAGGCTAAAGGCGTAATTAGATAATGGGTATATTTTCTGAAACTATAATAATTGGTTAAATCACTTTTGAAAGTATTAGAATCTTTACTGAAATTTATACTCCTTAACTTCTTTAAACTATACAATTCAATAGCAATTCTAACCACTAAACTCCCAACCATTAAGCCGATTCCTAGTAAAAATGTGTTGCTATTATATCCAGAAACGTAGATTAAAAAAGACAAGAGAATAAGGATTGTTATCGTTAAAACAATGTTTCCTGTTTTTTGCTTGTTCTCGATAGATTTTACACTTTTTAATAAGGCTTCGAATCCATTGTCGGTAGCAGACATTCCAGATTGGTTCTGCCATTTATTTTGTAATTCTTCAAAATTATTCATTGTTGACACATTTTGTAAGTTGTTGTTTTATTCTATGCACTCTAGTTCGAATAGCTTCATGTTTTATCCCCATAATTTCAGAAATTTCTAGTTGGGGCAAACCTTCTAACTCCAATAAAATAATAGCTTTATTGATACTACTTAATTTATCGATACAGCTATATAATTGAACCAGCATATCTTCTTTTTCGTTAGGATTCTCATCAGAATCGCTTACTTGAATGTTATCAAGTGATAGATTTCTATCTTTTTTACGCTGTTTTCGAATTTCAGCTAGACAAGTATTTACACATATCCTGTAAATCCACGTTCCAATTCCACTCTCATTTCTAAAACCATCTAGATTTTGCCAAACCTTTATAAAGGTTTCTTGAGCTAAATCTTTAGCAAGAGCTTCGTCACCTACCGTATAACCCATACATAGACGCATTACCTTAGCATAGTTTTCCTTATAAATATTCTTGTATGTATTCTCTTTAGAAGCCATTAGTTATTTAAAGCATTTTTAAGGTTTTCTATGAACCATTTTGGTTGATCATACATGATGAAATGCGATGAACCATTAGCAAATTCAACAGTATATTCATCTAAAGCTTTATATTGTGTATCATAAGTAGATTTAGCCATTTCAAGTCCATAAGGTTCCGTGGCAGCCAATATAGTAACTGGTGTATTTATTTTAGAAAGATCTTCACGTAAATCTAGCTTTAATAAATCGGTATAACCATACACATAAGTTTCTCTATCTGCCTGAAGCATCCAGTCTTTAATTTGTAATTGTTTTGATTTATTGGAAGTCATACTACCTGCCATTTGAATTGCCATATTTTCGAAATCGGCATCGTTCATTTCTAATAACTGTTTGTTATAAGGGGAATCATACACCATATATTCACTTTTAAAATCAGGCATCATTAAGGCACCAGTTGACGGCAAGGCATCTACAACAATCAACTTTTTGTAAGAACTACTTTCAGTGGCCATCCATAAAGCTAACGCACCACCTAGACTGTGACCAATCAAAATTGGGTGTTCCAGTTCATTTTCTGAAATGTAAGCAAGAACACCTTCTTTTATTTTTGGAAGCCATGGTTTTTCAACAGCCGGAACATTTCCAAAACCTGCAAAAGTAAAAACGTGACATTCATAATTTTTAGATAGTTCGCTTACAGTATCATTCCAAACATCACCTGTACATGCAAATCCCGGAAACAAAAGAATTGGTTCGCCGGCTCCAACAACATCAACCTTAAAAGGATTGTCTTGAGCAGTGATTGAAAGAGTGCAAAGAATTAGAAACGCGAATAGTAATTTTTTAATAATTTTCATCGTAAGAGTTTTTGTTTGTTTGCCCTTTAGATTCAATTATTAAAAAATGTTACATGAAAAATCAAAAAAAATTATTCTGGCTCTACATCCATACGTTTTATAGCCGTAAAAGCTAATACAAACGCCGCTAAAAGAAATATAGCCGCTAGGGCATATGGAGCACCAGGAAAATAAATAGATGCCTCTGGTCGTATAAAATAATAAAATACGGGAGCGAATATGAATTGCCCCAAAATTGCGGTAATACTCACAAGACCTGTTATAGAACCTTGTAAAATTCCTTGTTCTTTTTCAGAGACTTGATTTGATATTACACCTTGTATTGTTGGACCGGCAATACCACCTAGTGCATATGGAATTAGGAAAGCATACAGCATCCAAGGTTCTTTTGCGAAAGAGAATAGAAACATACCAACCGTCCACAAAAGAAATCCGAAAATAATGACTTTACGCTTCCCAAATTTTGTAACCAACTTACCTACTAAAAAACCTTGAACTATTGCAACCAATAAGCCTACTACCATCAGTGACAACCCAATTTGTCTAGGATTCCAATCATATCTTTCAATGCCATAATATGACCAAGTTGATGGTAATGCCTGACCTGCCAGATTTGCTAAAAAGAATGCAGATATCAATAAAAGGATGCCTTTATAATTTCGCAATGCAAACAAAGAAACCCCAGGAATCATCTTGGTGAAGTTAATTTGTCGCCTATTCTCCACTGTCAACGACTCAGGTACAAAGAAATAACCAAATAGGAAATTGGCAAATGTTAAGCCTGCAGCAATGTAAAACGGTAATCGAATATTAATCTCTCCGAAAAATCCGCCAATACCGGGACCAATTATAAATCCTATTCCAAAAGCAGCGCCAATTAACCCAAAGTTTTTTGCCTTATTTTCTTTTGTACTTACATCTGCGATGTAGGCAGATGCTACCGTAAAACTAGCTCCTGTAATTCCTGCTAAAAACCGACCTAAGAATAACCATGTTATCGTTGGCGCCCAAGCATGAATTAAGTAGTCTATACTAAGACCTAAAAGTGCCAAAAGTAAAATTGGTCGTCTACCAAATCTATCGGAAATTTCCCCTAGTACCGGAGAAAACAAAAATTGCATACCAGCAAAAGCGGTCGTAAGCCACATGCCATATATAATAGCCATGTGATTTCCTTCTCCTGTCAAGTCCATGATCAAGTCAGGTATAATTGGTAAGATGATACCAATACCAATAACATCTACTAGAATAGTAATAAAAATAAAAAGTAAGGCTGTTTTGTTAGATTTCATGGTCAAGACAAAAGTCGGATAAAAAAAGGACTCTAAAATGTATAAAATGAAAAACCCCACTGTACAGTGGGGTTTTAAATATCATGATAAATATATAATCGCTTGGCTATATTAGCAACTGCAATTAATTATTCAAAGCTTCTGCTCCACCAACAATTTCCAAAATTTCATTGGTAATAGCTGCTTGCCTTGCTTTGTTATATGTTAATTTCAACTGATCACGCATTTCGGTAGCATTATCTGTTGCTTTATGCATAGCTGTCATACGAGCACCATGTTCACTTGCAAATGAATCTCTAATACCTTTATACAATTGTGTCTTTAAAGACTTAGGAATCAATTCTTCAATGATTTCAATCTTTGTAGGCTCAAATGTATAATCTGCACTTGCAGTTACCTCAACTTCCTGTAATGGAACAATTGGTAAAAACTGCTCTGTCATCACTATTTGAGTAGCCGCATTCTTGAATTTATTATATATAATTTCAATACGGTCATATGTACCTGCTGTAAAGAGTTCCATTAAATCTTCAGCAATATCAGCTACCTTATCAAAAGTTAAATCGTCATATATGCCACTATGGTTTGCAATGACATTATAACGTTTTCCTAAATAATCGTTTGCTTTTTTTCCAACAGCTACAAAGTCAACTTCTTTACCAGCATAAACATTTTCTGCAAGGTTAACTGACTGCTTTAAAATATTAGTGTTAAAAGCGCCACAAAGACCTCTATTAGAAGTGATAGAAACCACTAAAACTTTATTTACAACACGATTATCGGCATAAACACTACCTGTATCACCTTCTAAACTAGAACTTAAGTTTTGTAGTAATTCAGTTAGCTTATCTGAGTATGGACGCATTGCCGTAATAGCATCTTGGGCTTTCTTCAGTTTAGCAGCAGATACCATTTTCATGGCACTGGTTATCTGCATCGTTGAAGAAACCGATGAAATCCTATTTCGTATTTCCTTTAAATTTGCCATTATATTCAGTGTTTAGCAAAAAGTACAAACCAATACCAACTAAGTAAAAGTTTGTACCTCTAACTCAGTACTTATTTATTTCTTATATTTTGCAGAAAGCTCTTTACAAACAGAAGTCAATGTATCCGTTACTTCATCAGTAAGTTTACCTGCCTTCAATGTATCAAGAACACCTCTGTGCTTAGCGTTCAAAAACTCTAAGTAATCACGTTCAAATTCTTTTACTTTCTCTACAGGTACATCTCTTAACAAGTTCTTAGAACCTGCGTAGATAATTGCAACCTGATCTTCAACAGTATAAGGATCGTTTTGTGCTTGTTTTAATATTTCAACGTTTCTACGTCCTTTTTCAATAACGTTCAACGTAGCTGCATCTAAATCTGAACCAAACTTAGCAAAAGCTTCTAATTCACGGAACTGTGCTTGATCTAGTTTCAAAGTACCTGCAACTTTTTTCATTGATTTAATCTGAGCGTTACCACCAACACGAGATACAGAAATACCTACGTTAATTGCTGGTCTTACACCTTGGTTGAATAAATCTTGCTCTAAGAATATCTGTCCGTCAGTAATAGAAATTACGTTTGTTGGGATATAAGCAGAAACATCACCTGCTTGTGTTTCAATAATTGGCAAAGCCGTTAAAGAACCACCACCTTTTACCATTGGCTTTAACACCTCTGGCAAATCATTCATTTCTTTTGCAATATCATCATCATTGATAACTTTTGCTGCACGCTCTAATAATCTAGAGTGTAGGTAGAAAACATCACCTGGATACGCTTCACGTCCCGGTGGTCTTCTTAACAAAAGAGAAACCTCACGGTAAGCTACCGCTTGTTTTGATAAATCATCATATATAATTAATGCAGGACGACCTGTATCACGGAAATACTCACCGATAGACGCTCCAGTAAATGGTGCATATACTTGCATTGGTGCTGGATCAGATGCGTTAGCAGCTACAATGGTAGTATATGCCATTGCACCTTTATCTTCTAATACTTGAGCAATACCGGCAACAGTAGATGCTTTTTGACCTATGGCAACATAGATACAGTAAACAGGCTCACCAGCATCATAAAATTCTTTTTGGTTCAAAATGGTATCGATACAAACCGTAGTCTTACCAGTTTGACGGTCACCAATAACAAGCTCTCTCTGCCCTCTACCAACCGGGATCATCGCATCAATTGCTTTGATACCTGATTGCATTGGCTCAGTTACAGGCTCTCTGTAGATAACACCTGGAGCTTTACGCTCTAATGGCATTTCATAAGTATCACCAGTTATAGGTCCTTTACCATCAATTGGGTTACCTAGAGTATCAACCACACGACCAACAATTCCTTCACCAACTTTTACAGAAGCGATTCGTTGCGTACGTTTTACAGTATCACCTTCACCAACAGATTTAGAAGGTCCTAAAAGAACCACACCTACGTTATCTTCTTCCAGGTTAAGAACGATACCTTCAAGTCCACCTTCGAACTCAACTAATTCTCCGTATTGAGCATTGGCTAATCCGTAGATTCTTGCAATACCATCACCTACAGTTAATACAGTACCTACTTCATCTAAAGTAGCGGTAGCATCAAATCCTGATAATTGTTTCTTTAAAATTGCTGATACTTCAGCGGCTTTTACTCCTGCCATTTTTAATTAGTATAAGATATTAGGCTATTGACAAATCGTCTTTTGCCTTATATAGTTATTATAGACTATTAGAAAATTCTCTTTTTAAATTGTTAAGCTTATTGCTTACACTAGCATCGTACTGTAAATCTCCAACTCTTAAGATAAAACCGCCAATAATACTTTCGTCGATTTTATTCTCAATAGTTACCTCATCAGAAGTAATGGTAGCAATATGTTTAAGTACTTTTTTCTCTGTAGCAGCATCTAAAGGAACAGCAGTAGTAACATAAGCTACACCTTTTCCTTTTAATTGCTCATTAAGAATAATGTATTTTAAAGCAACTTCATTTAGCATACCTACACGCTTGTTATCAACCAACATGCTAATAGTACCTTCAGTAATTGAATCGCATCCTTTGAAAATTTCAAGTAACGCATTCTTTTTAGAAGCACCGGATACAACCGGACTTGCCAATACATCTTTTAATTCTTTACTATCTGAAATAGTAGCGACGATTGAACGCATATCTTTCTCAACAGCAACCAAGGCTTTATTTTCCTTGGCCATGTCCAATATCGCCTTTGCGTAACGTAATGCAGCTCTAGATTCGCTCATTATTTTTTTTAGTTAAGTTTTATATCGCTCAACATTGTATCAACCAACTTCAATTGCTTTTCGTTGCTAGATAACTCCTCTTTTATAACTTTCTCTGCGATAGCTACAGACAATTCTGCAACTTGACTCTTAATATCTGCAACAGCAGCTTTCTTCTCGCTTTCAATAGCAGCTTGCGCTTGCTTCAACATCTTATCTCCTTCTATCTTAGCCTGCTCTTTAGAATCTGAAATCATTTTCTCTTTGATCTCACGTGCTTCTTTCAACATAGCTTCACGCTCAGAACGAGCCTCTTGAAGCATTTTTTCATTATCAGCCTGTAAGTTCTGCATATCTGCCTTTGCTTTTTCAGCTGCAGCTAATGCTTCTTGTATACCACTCTCTCTTTCGTTCAACGAATTCAAAATAGGTTTCCAAGCAAATTTTACCATTAAGAATATTAAACCTAATAATAATATTGTCTGTACTACAAACAAACCAGGTGAAAAATCGTTCAATAAAACTTCCATATCTTAAATCTTTAAAATCTAAATCAATAATTAAAAAACATTTCCTGTAACCAACCGTTACAGGAAGATGTCTTTGGGTTTTCGAGTTCTTATTTTCCTAAGAACAAAGCACCGAATGCTAAACCTTCTAAAAGTGCAGCTACAATAATCATTGCAGTTTGAATTTTTCCTGCCGCTTCTGGTTGACGAGCAATACCTTCCATTGCTTTACCACCGATTTGACCAAGACCTAAACCTGCTCCGATTACGATTAATCCTGCTCCAATTAAATTGTAAGTTACCATACCAATTGATTTATATAATTAAATTAAAAAAACTCTTGTTAAATAAAATCTCCTCTTACATCCTCAACATCCGCCACTTCATGACCATGAGAATCATGCTCATGATCGTGATCATGTTCCGCAACCGCCATACCTATAAATAGAGCTGAAAGTGCTGTAAATATATATGCCTGTAAAAAGGCTACCAACACCTCAATAAGGGTGATGAAAAATGACAATACCAAAGATAAACCTGTAGCACCTACCACACCTAAACTTTTCTTAAGTGTAAACATGATTGCAATTAAACTCATTACTACAATATGCCCTGCAGATATGTTTGCGAACAAACGAACTAATAATGAAAAAGGTTTAATGATAAATGCACCAGCTAATTCTATAATAGCCAAAATAGGCTTTACAAAAACCGGTACACCTGGCATCCACAAAATGTGCATCCAATAATCTTTATTTCCACTAACTGTATAGATAACTAAGGTGAATATTGCCAAACATGCAGTTACCGCAATCTGACCAGTAACATTAAAGCCAAAAGGAGTAAGACCCATTAAGTTTAGTATCCATATAAAAAAGAACACGGTTAACAGGTACCCCGTAAATTTTCTGTAATGCTTTTCACCAATATTAGGCCTAGCTATTTCATCTCTAACATAAAGTACTAAAGGCTCCAATACTCTACCGAACCCAGTAGGGATACTTTTCTTTGCATATTGCTTAGCCAATGAAGAAAATGCCAATAACATTAATAGACCTACCAATAAAACCCCAACTACACTTTTAGTAATAGAAAAATCTAAAACTTTATGAGCATTGGTTGCATGGTGCTCTTCTTCAAAACTAACCGAAGATGCGCCATTATCTAATTCGTAAATTTTACTGTGAAGTTTTACAAACTTTGAGCCGTTTCTCTCAACTATAACCTGACCATTATCGTCATGATGGAATTCTGATGACATAAAAGTCGCCAAACCGTTACTAGACCATAAAATTACCGGTAAAGGAAAACCAACGTGCTTTCTTTCTCCTGCATCATTAGAATAAGAGAATAAATGAAAGTCATGAGAATCTTTAAGGTGATGTAAAATATACTCATCTACCTGTTCCTTAGTACTTACTGCGCCTTCTTGCTCCGTATCGGAGAACGCAAAACTTTGCATTGAAAAACAAAGTATTAGAAGTTGTAATAAGGTTTTAAACGTATTTGAAACTTGCATCATTAGTTATTTGTCAAAAATTAAGCCCCTAGAAATTTTGCGCAAAAGTAGTTAATTATTGCATAAACTACCCAATTTTAAAGCTTTAAAATTTAGAGTCTTTTATTCCCCATAATTTTAGAAATAAAAAACACTTCTAGAAACAAAAAAATAATTGCTGGGAGCATTAGCAAACCCCTATATAATTGAGGCATAACCAATTCACCCAAAAGGTATGGATAGAATATAGCTGCAACGAGTGTTAACTTAAAAACGAGCACGCCCATATAAATAAAACCCAACTGTTCAAAAAAAGATTTGTTTTTTGATGCAATTAAGAACACTATAACCAAGGTTAATGAAAACAGGTAATGAAAACTATAGGCTTTTATCAACAACGGACCAAAATAGGATGGTGGAGTAGATAAAACGAAATTTTGCAGAAAATAAGAAGTCGCGCCCACAACAGTGAACACGACTATATATAATATGATATTTTTTAACAACGCTTATTTATTTAATGCCATAACTTTTTTTATGACCAAATAGATAGACAAAAATACAGCAAGTAATGTAAATGTATCCTCTAAAAACGTTTTTTCAAATTTTTGATCTAACCATTCCCCTAAAAGATTGCCCAAGAAAATAGTGACGCCCATTTGTATAGCTACACCAGATAAGCTTGCGGCATTTCTTAAAAGCTCAGAATTATCATTACGAGGCTTTTGTGGATCCATTACTATTAGATGATTTATGACCTTCATTGTTAGCAGCTCCTTTTTTACCACCCATATTACAAGATGCATTGAAAGTTGCGCCTGGCTCCACAGCTAATTTACTTACGGAAACTACACCTTCTATTACTGCAGATGCTTTTAAAGATAATAAATCAGACACTAAAAGTTCTCCATTAAAGCTACCTTCTATATCGGCATTTACACATTCTACTTTACCATGTATATAACCGTCTTTACCGATTACTACTTTACCAGAAGTTTTTACATTACCATCTAGCTTACCATCGATACGAAAATCTGCTTCAGAAATTATATCTCCTTTAATCTTTGTATTCTTTTCAATTCTATTAGGTTGCCCTCCTACTTCACTCATAGTCTTAGGTTTTTGTCTGTCTGAAAACATTGTTCACGGTTTTGGGGTTAAAAGCGTATTTCTATAATCGATTATATTTTTGTGCACTTGAATAATCTTATAGTTCTCCGATAAAACTACAAAATTCTCATCAGCAACGCGGTAATCCTTATTGTTTTTTAGTAGCTCTGCATAGCCAAGTGCAAATTCTTTTGACTTAAAGCCATGAACCACTACAAATTGATCTTCGAGGTTATAAATATCCCTAGAAACTACATTTTTGTATTTAAGATCTTCAATAGATTTATCTAACATTTCCATCAGCTTTAATGCCTTCTCTGTATTACTTCTTTTAAAAGGGAAAACTACTTTCCAATTTGATGTTCCCTTAGAATCTGTCTCTGGTGAAAACTCCTTTGGTTCTAATTTTGGAAGCTGTTCAGCAATCATCTGTTCTGCCTTTTTACCTTCCGGATTGTTAGGGTAGGTCAAAGCCACATAATTAAGTGCTTCCTTAAATAACTCAAAACCTTGTAGTCTACCAATTGCGTTTGCTTTCAGCATTTCAAATTTAGGAACAATAGGATCTCCTGTAAACCTATTGATGTTTTCCTCTGCCCCTGTAATGACCTGTAAATACTGTTGGTCCTTATATTGTTTAAATAAACTCTCGTATCGCTTTTCTGGACTATCAGAACTATTTGCCAATACCGCCTGCGGATTCAATAGAATCTCTGCATATCTAGAATCTCCATGGTTGGCAATAATATCGGCCTTCATAGCTTCTTTTAACGGACTATCTACTTCTTCGTAGATTTTATATAAATTGTATTTAGAAGGTAGAATCAATCGTTCTTCTGAATTCGATGCCAAAACATTCTCTAATTTACCGGCCGCTAAAAGATTTTCATTAAACTTCTCCTTATATATTAACCCAAGTTGATAGTTAGCAAAATTACGTTCTGTTTTTAAACTGTCAATTACGGCAACATCGGTTGGTAAACGATCCATATAATATTCTAATGAGAATTTCTCATCATCACTAACCACACTTAAACTATCATTTGCTCCCACAGCGTTTTGTAACGCTAAATTATCAGTATTTACAACCGATTTGTCAGACCAACGCCAATCATCGGTTAATTCTCTATTACCCCAGCGGTTTTTAAAATCGTTTTGACCGTAACCTAAACTGGTAATATTATAGAAATAGAATTTTCCTTTATTTTCCTTTCCACCTTTACTATTTGAAAATGCGGCAAAGCCATCTGTAATTCTTTCTTTTTCTTTTTTCTGAGCAGCTTCTTTAGCTTTTTGCAACTCCTCTATATGCTTTCCAAAATATGCCAATTGCTCATCTTTTGGCATTTGATATACTGTAATTACACTATCTGCGTATTGTACGATGTCTTCGTACTTAATAACATCCTCTAAATTGTCTCTCTTCTTTTTAATAGCACGAAACTTCTTCGTATTCTCATTTAAGTTAGTAAGTACACTATCGTAATATGCACCTGCAGGTTTATAAACACTTTCGTAAAAGTTATACTCTGCTAAATTCTCATAATTAAGCGCATTTAGTTTTGGCTTGTTTTGAGATGCACGCAAAGATTTGTTGAAATACACCAATGCCAAACTATCAGACTCCTGCGCTAAATGAAACTCAGCCAATTGTCTATATATGTTATCTAAAAAGGGTCTGTTCTCCCTGTTCAATTCCATTTTAGTCAAATACTCCAAAACCTCTTCTTTATTTTCAGCGGTAATTTCAGTATTCTTTAGTTTTTCAATTTTCGCATTGATCATGTAAACCCTAGGCGATTTTCTATTTAAATCTATCACCTTGTCAAAAGCATAATTAGCACTATCCTTATAACCTAGCTGATTGTACAACTGTCCTATTATATAATAGTATCTTCCTTTTTCTGGATTTTTACTTGTGTAATGCGATGCAATTTTTAGGTTTTGAACAGCTGTATCTGGTGCATTAAGATTTATGAATGCTTGCGCCATCATTGCTCTTGCATCTGCATACTCTTGATCCTTTAAACGCTCATACTTCATCAAGCGTTTTAAATTCTTAATGGCAAGATCATCGTTCTCTAATCTAATATTCACCTTTTCTCTCCAAATACTAGCTTCGTTAAGCTTATCGCTTTGAGAGTATTTGTTTAAGATGTAATTAAATGATTCTAATGCAGGAATGTAGCGTTCATCAAAATAACGGGCTTTACCTAATAATAGAAAAGCTTCATCTATTTGCGGGTTACGCTCCTCATCTTTAATATCCATACTATGGCGTTGAATAGCTTTTGTAGCTTTCTCTTCCGCAATAAGAAAATTAGGATTGTTGTCTTCTGAATCTAGTTTAATTTCGCCACTAACCTCTAAACGCTCTATAGGCAAGACTTCAAAATAGTCATCTTGGTAGGTGTCATTTAAGGTATTGCGCCCTTCTTCAAAAGCAATATTACCGTTATATAATGTGTTGTACTTAGTGTTTAGCGCATGCCAATTACGATTAATAAAAGCATCTTTCTTGGTCGAACATGCATTAAAAAGCATACTCGCCAAAACACCGGATAAAATAAGTTTGTTTCTAAGATTCAAAATAGATGATCTACGTATGTATGTTTAACTTAAAAACAACCAGAATATTATGCCGTTCATCGGTAAACCGCATATTTATTTTTAAGCATTTACATCACTTCTAAACTTATACCATTAAATTTTACCGACCAAGTAGTTTGTTCTGAGTCAAAATTGTGAAGCGCAATTCAATTTCTTGCACTTTATCTAGCGAATAACATCTTTATCGGAATTTATATTACATCGGTTAAAATGATAGAAATGAAAAACCGACCATTGGGTCGGTTTTATAAGTTTTGTGTATAATGCAGTTTGTCTAATTTAGGAAAATCGAAATCTAATTGATTTTTCAACTACAAGTAGTTCTCGACTGCACTCTAAAGGACATATAATCCTCTATTTATTCCATAACTACCTGTGCACTTTCCGCACCAAAGAATACCTCTAGTTCTTTCAATGTTTCAGCAGATGTTTCTATATCTTTAACCACCTCACCTTTGTTCAACACCACAATACGTTCGCAAACTTCGGTCACGTGAATTAGATCGTGACTAGAAACTAAAACGGTTACGTCTTTTTGTTCGGCCAGTTCTTTAATAATTTGCTTTAAACGAATTTGAGTGGTTGGATCCAAATTTGCAAAAGGCTCGTCTAAAATAACCACTTTAGGGTTCCCAATAAATGAAGCTACAATACCAGCTTTCTTTTGATTTCCTTTAGATAAATCTCTCAAGTACTTCTTTTGACCTAAAATTTCGCCGTGGAAAAAATCTTGATACTGTGCCAATAATGCATCTACATCTGCTTTATTTTGACCACGAAGATCACCTATAAAGTAGAAATACTCTTCGGGAGTCAGATATCCAATTAAAAACGTTTCATCTATAAACGATGAAGTAAACGGTTTCCAATCTTCACTGGTGTTTACTTGAACATCATTATTAATGATATAACCAGTAGTAGGTTGTATTAAATCTAGCAACAAACTAAAAAGTGTTGTCTTACCTGCACCGTTGTTACCTACTAAACCAAAGCTTTGCCCTGTTGGAATGTTTAAAGATTCGATATTAAGGACTTTTTGTGAACCGTATATTTTTGATAAATTTTCTATTGTAATCATAATCTTGTTATTCTAATTTGTTAGAGATGAATTGTGATGTTATAAACTGAAAAAGCTTAACTAGCCTTCTCTTTAAAACCAGCAATCATTCCGTATTTCTTTTTCTTGTACTGCTCCGTAATTAAACCTAGTAAATAGTTCTTCATGGCAAAACCAATGATGCCTAGAACCGATAATACTCCGACTGCAACTTCTATATTAAAGATGTAATAAAAGATGGAAAAGATAATTATTGGAACCACCATTACCGGAAGCATTACCAAAAACTGAGTAGCACTTGCGCCCTGCATGTTACCAAACGGACTCTGATCCAATTCGATTCTTTTTTTGTTGAATGAACCAAAATATAAAATGACCGGTATATTTACACCTAAGTTATACAGTGCGCAACCAAAATTAATAGCTAAAGCCTCCCAACCAAAGTAAACATAAGGTATCGTCAATAAAAACATACCCACAACACTTACAGTTATCAAAATAACTTTAGATTCTAAATACTTTCGCATTGGTATGTTTTGCGACATCATCATACTATAATAGCTACTATCCCAAGCTGGTATAAATTGACCAAAATTACTTAAGAAAATTCCTGTCATAAATACACCAACAAATGCTTTCATTGGCATCATACTACTATAGGCTTCCACGGTATAGAACACCAAGCCATAAAAAACAAAAAGTAAGGAAATAAATACTTGAGACTTGGTTCGTTTATTTCTCCAAATCATTTTTAAATCAAGTTGCAAGAAAGAACCCATTTCTCCAAAACGCTTTGTCCAAGACATATCTGAAGTATTTGCTTCTACTGATTTCGATTGAAGCTTAGCATCTAGATAAATCTTATCTCGTAGGTATTTAAAATTGACATAATATATAATTCCTGCTAAAGCAATCGGAATCAATACCGTAATTGGATATGCATAAAGCGCATGAAAAACAGGTGCAAAAAACTCTTTAACAGAGAACACTCCAAAATAATCCAATCCATATCCCAATGCAAGAATACTTCCTATCCCAATAAGAACTTTATCATTCTTATTTACAAGCAGGTTAACATAATTAATACTAAGTATAATACCCATGATACCCACTATCCATAATAAAACATTTACTGCAGGGTAGCCATTAACCAATAAAACAATTGCAAAGGGTACAACAAAGAATAGTGTCAATAAGTTATAGATAGATGCCGCCGATCTTCCCAATATATAATGTGCGATGGTGCTTTTCTTGACCGGTGTAGTCAAGAATGGTTTTATATCCATCACCGGTAATTTCTGCATGAAGTATCGTAAAAATAATTCAATTAAAATCCAGTAAATGAAATATTGACTAATGCTCCACATAGGGCTCTGATCTGGAAATACTTCTTTTAAGATAAAGTACATTCCTGCACCTGTAGCAGCAAGTGATAAAAGCATATATACGCCAAAAAAGCCCATTACTATTTTTATCCCCAGACTTTTACCAAGGTTAGAAGACCTAAAAAAGGATTTCCATTGTAATGAAGAAAAACGTTTAAACATTCGGTTGGTTTTAGTATTCAGAATATAAGTAAGAAAAATCTTGAGTTTGTTACAAGACTTATTGAATATATCTTTAAACAAGACCTTACTTATATTATTTATTACTCATTATCAACAAGTTATATCATCCCTCCTCTTCATCAAAAAATTTCTCTCTAGCGAATTCGAAGTTTCCAGCAATGCTTTATCTAAAAAAGAAATTGCTAGTTCTTTCTCTCCTTTATTGATATAATATTCCGCATAACAACCGTAATATAAATAGGCTCTTTGACCAAGTTCTGCAACATCAACTATTTTTAATAATTGATGTGTTTTTTCAAAATCAGTTAACTGAAGACATACTGTTGCATGATTTAACAACGTAAACATATTAGGTTCAAACGTATATAATTGTTCGTACCAATAAGAGATGTTTTTCCAATTGGTATCTTTAAATGTTTTGGCATTTAAATGTTCCGAGGCTATGGCAGCTTCATAATGATAAACTGACGTGTCATCATAATCCATAGCTTTAAGCATAGCGCTGTTTCCCATCTTTATCAATAGAAAATACCATTTGGTACGGTCTTGATGCTTCAAATTAACTATTTGATTATCAGAGGAAACTTTGCTTTCTAGTCGTGACATATGAAAACAAAGCAATGCAAAAAGTGCGTACAAACTGCCACTTCTAAATTGTTCCTTTTTTAAAAGTAATTGACAAAGACGAATAGCTTCTCCACACAAATCTTCTTTTATTAATTTTTCTTTGTTTGTAGAATGGAAGCCTTCATTAAATGTCAAATAGATTACTTCCATAACTCGTACCATTCTTTCAGGAATAGCTTCGGGAGCTGGGTATTTAAATTGAATGTTATTTTCTCGAATAGATTTTTTAGCACGGGTCAATCGTTTGACAATTGTTTCTTCTTTAGTCAATAATGCGGCAGCGATTTCCTTAGTACTAAATCCAGAAATGGTTTTTAAAGCAAAGGCTATTTGTTCGCTGGGGTGTAAACTTGGGTGACAGGCAACAAAAATCATTCGCAACTGACTGTCTGCAACCTCATGATCTAAAAACAGTTCGTCTATTTGTAAAGATGATGCCCCAGTTGTAATGCTAAGGTTTCTATTCTTTTCTGCCTGTATACTACGAAGAATATCAATGGTTCTATTTTTGGCAACTCGGTTCAACCATCCCTCTGGATTATCGGGTATTTTAGTTCGCCATTGCGAAGTTGCTTTTATAAAGGTATCCTGTACCGCATCTTCAATAGTTTCAATATAAGAGAGTCCAAAAAACCGGGTTAAAATAGCGACCATCTTTCCGTAATGATGTCTAAAAAGATGGTCTACTACATTATGTTCCATAATATATTATTGTTCAAAAACCATTACTTCCCTGATTTCAACAGTTCCGTCTAAATCATAATCTGGATAATCTTCGGCAATTTTAACCACTGCATCGGCATTTTCAGCCTGTACAATATAGTAACCACCGATCAATTCTTTACCTTCTATTAAAGGAGCATCAGTTACGGTACGTTTAGGTCCAGAAACTCTTTTTACACTAGGTACTAAAGCTTCACCTCCCTTAACAATTCCTTGTTTTTGCATTTTTTCGTTCCAAGCGAACCACTTACCCATTCGTGTTTGTAGTTGTTCTGGTGATAAACCTAATTCTTGATAATCTGCACCGATGAAAATCATCATAAAATCTTTCATAATTTAACTGTTTTAATTTTACATAGAACTCGCTCTAAGTTCTCATTGTTTACCCCATGACGTTACCAAAATCAAATTAGGGACATTTTTTAGAACTTTTTTTTCGAAAGAGAAAAATTAAGGATTATTTAGATGAATCTATCATTGAAAAACTTAGAGATTCAGATTTTTTGACAAATGTCATTCTATATCGTAAAAGCAATGCTTAATTTTGTAATTCGATTTAAAGAAACCAACATATGTCGCATTTTCACCCATTAACGGTAAAACATATTAAAAAATTAACGCCAACTTCAGTTGCCGTTACATTTTCAATTCCGAAAGAATTGGCACAGACTTTCACTTTTACGGCAGGTCAGTACATCACCATAAAAAAAGAAATTAAAGGTAAAGAACTTAGAAGAGCATATTCTATTAGTTCTTCTCCTGAAAAAGACGGAATCACCATTGGCATTAAAAAAGTGGATAATGGCGGATTCTCTAACTACGCAAATTCACAATTAAAAGTTGGTGATACGCTAGAAGTTATGGAGCCAGAAGGTCGTTTCGTTTTTAAAACAACGAAAGATGTTCAGAATATAGCAGCTTTTGCTGCAGGTAGTGGTATTACTCCTATAATGAGTATTGTAAAGTCTGTTTTAGATGGTAACCCTAAGAACAAATTTGTTTTGGTTTACGGAAACAAATCATACGAAGAGACAATGTTTTACACCGATTTGGTAAAACTAGAACTAGAATATGCCAATCGGTTTTTTGTATACTTCACCAACAGTCAAACACGTGAAGACAAGGCTTTATTCGGTAGAATAGATACTTCCACCGTCAATTATGCCCTATTGAACAAGCATAAGGATGTTGATTTTGATGGCTACTATTTATGCGGACCAGAAGAAATGATCCGTTTGGTACAAGACACTTTATTAGAAAATGAAGTTGAAAAGGATAAAATCCATTTTGAACTTTTTACTCCAACAGAAATAAAAGAGGAATTACCGGTACAAGTAGATGGCCAAACTTCTGTTACGGTACTTGTTGACGATGAAGAATTTCAGTTTACCATGGATAAGAAAACAGTAATTCTTGATGCTGTTTTAAAAGAAAATATTGATGCGCCATACTCATGCCAAGGCGGAGTATGTAGTAGTTGTATTGCTAAAGTAACTGAAGGAAAAGCAGAAATGATGATGAACCAAATTCTAACCGATAAGGAAATAGCAGACGGATTTATTCTTACCTGCCAAGCACACGCTACTACACCTACTATTAAGGTAGATTATGATGATGTTTAGATAAGCGCTAAACAAACTTAATTGTAACGTCTTTGCGAACGCGGCAATCTGTTGAATAATTGTTATTATCTACCAGATTGCCTCGTACCATGCAAAGACGTTTTTTTTACCTCCTATTTACTCTTTTAAAAGCTAAAATTTATTCGATAGAGTTATTCTATCTGGGACGTTAAAATACCTTTGATAGTATTTTCAACGCTCACTAGCTATGTCCATAGAAATCATAGGTGTATTCATAATAATCGCAGCGGTAATTATCTTATTTGCTTTTGAGATTTTCCCGATGGATAAAATATCCTTCTGCATTATTGCCGCTTTATTACTTACAGGGTTGGTTTCACCGGAGGAAGCCGTTAGTGGATTCTCTAACAAAGCGGTCATTACCATATTATGCTTAATGATTTTAGCAATAGGTCTAGAAGAGAACGGAGCAATATCCTATCTCGCCAAAGGATTAAAAATTTTAAAAAACTGGCCCGTAGTATTAGCAATGGTTGCCATTATGCTAATTGCCGGTAGTATTTCTGCCTTTGTAAGTTCAACGGCTGTAGTCATTGTATTTATAAAAATTGTTGCAGAATTACGAGAGAAGTATCAATTGCCTCCAGGTAAGCTTTTACTACCTATTTCCTTCGCTAGTATTCTTGGTGGTAGCTGTACCTTAATGGGTACCTCAACTAACCTATTAGTCAGTAATATTGCTGCCAGATACACGGGCGAGAAACTCGGTTTTTTTGAATTCTCATTATTTGGGATTACTTTCTTAGGCATTTCAATGGGTATCATTGCACTCTTTTATCGCTTTTTACCAAAAGACAACGGCGAACTGTCTGATAATTATGACCTAGATCGATACCTATTAACTTTGACCATAGAACCCGATTCCCCTTTGGCAGAAAAACCCATTGGTGAAAGCTTCATGTTCAAAGAAGTGGATATCACCGTTTTGCGTTTAACACGTAATGGGTACGACCAAAACTTGTTAAATCATGATTTACTCATTAAGCCGAACGATATTATTCTTTTGCATTGCAGTTTAGAAAATCTTCAAAAAATGCGTGGCGAAGGTTATTTTGAAATTGATTTAGAAGAAAAAGACCATTTCAAATCCACCAAAAACACACAAATAAAAAAGGTAAGCGATTCCAATAAAAAAGATGAAGACACTAACGAGACAAAAGACGAAAACTTACTATTAGAATTATTGTTATTACCTGGGTCTAAGTTTCTTGGTAGAAACCTATCTGAACTAAAAACTATGTTGATCCCTAGGGCAATTCCATTAGCGGTCAATAAAAGAAAAAAACTAAGAATTCTTAAAAATCGATTACACCAAAGTAACCATGAATTTACTAAACTTCATGTTGGTGACCGACTATTGATTCAAACCAAACCTGAATATGTTTCAAATTTTGAAAACAGTAATAATTTAGCTGTATTGAACCAATATGAAGGCCGTACACCTGCTACCCCATTTAAAAGAAACTTATCCATCTTAATTCTTATTGCTACCATAACCATGGCAGCAACTGGTGTGTTTGAAGTAATGACTAGTGTAATTACTGGAACGCTAGCTATGCTACTTTTTAAATGTGTAGAATTGAATCGCATTTATGAAAAGATAAACTGGCAAATTATATTCTTATTGGCAGGAATGATACCGTTAGGTATTGCCATGAGTAATGCAAAAGCAGATACGTGGATTACAGAGGAATTGTTAGCGCTAATGGCTGGGCAACAACCAATATTTATTATTGGTTTATTGTTTTTAACCACCATGGTTTTAAGCAGTGTAGTTTCTAATAATGCCACTGCCATTATTATGGCTCCTATAGGTATTTCATTAGCCAGCGGTCTAAGCTTAGACCCAAAACCTTTTATACTCTGTGTAATGTTCGCTGCAAACTTTAGTTTTTTTACACCATTAGGCTACCAAACTAACGCACTTATCTACAGTATGGGAATTTATAAGTTTAAACACTTTCTGGTTATAGGAGGAGTTATTTCTCTTGTGCTATGGATTGTTGGTACCTTATTATTAAGTGCCATGCTTTAAGCATTTAAATTATTCAGGGAAAATTGCCCTAAATTTATTTACAGCAGTTTCATAACCTATTGCATATGCCTTTTCAATTCCCCTTCTGTCTAATAAACCGATATGCTCTAACTCTTGTGACTCAAGAATAAGGTGACAATTATTAATTTTTTGTCTGTTGATGGCGTAAATCATCAATCCGGTTACACGACCCGTTAATTGAAAAGAATTATTCAGGTGTTTCTTCTCCAATTTAGAAACGACAGAAACGTTGCTACCTATAACATATTCTACTTTAGACAAAACCGGTTCTGAAGGAAAATTATTCATGATTCCGCCATCTGCGTATAGTTCACCGTTATACTCCACCGGACTAAAAACAGGAGGTAATGCTGCAGAAGCTAATAAGGGTTTTATCAATTCACCTTTATCAATGAATAGTTCTTCGCCTTTTTGCAAGTTGGTGGCTACCACATGAAGTTCTCTGTTTAAAGCTTCAAAACTATCTTCTGGAAAATACTGTTTAAAAGAGTTTATATAGCTTTCACTATTTAATAATCCGGGTTTTGCTACCGCAAAATAATTGTATTTGAATAACGGCGTTTCTTTAAAAAACCGCAACATATCAACAACAGGCTTATCTGCTGCATACAAAGCGCCTACTAAAGCGCCAATACTACTTCCGGATACAACATTGGCTTCTAAACCAAACTCTTGCATTGCCTTTATAACACCTATATGTGCCATGCCTCTAATGCCCCCACCGGAAAGCACCAAACCTATGGACTTAGAACCTATTTGCATCTATCTAGAATTAATTCAAAAAAAATGCCGAACGAATACTATTATCCGCTCGGCATAAAATTAATCATTAATGCGGACTATGAATCTAATCCGAAGGCATAATAATATTTACTTCCGTCTTCATAAATACCTTCTAACATAACTCCACCTTTTTTACCCTCTAGCGCAGATGCTACATCATCAATATCTTTTACACGTTTACCGTCAATATGCGTAATAATAAACCCTTCACGCATTTGAGTTTCTTTCTTAATTTTTCCAGGATATAATTTAGTCACCTGAACAGCACCGTCTAAACCAAACTTCTTTCCTATCTCTTTATTGACATTCTCAAAATCGGCTCCAAGAAGGTTAAATACTTCTTTATCTTCTTTCTTTATGATATTGGTACCACCTTGAGAGTTATGAAGCTCTACTTCTAGCTCTTTTTCTTTACCGTTTCTATTTACTACAATAGTCACTTTATCACCTGGTCGTTTACCTGCAATAATTTCTTGAAGTCTAGGTGATGTAGCTGTTTCTTTACCATTTACACTAATAATAATATCTCCAGATTCAATACCTGCCAAATCTGCACCACTATCTTCACCAACTTGCTCTACCCAAACTCCTTTGGTAAAATCAACATCTTTCTCTTTGGCCAAGTTACTATCCATCGTTCTAATGGTTACCCCTAGCATACCACGTTGCACGTTACCATATTTTAAAAGGTCTTCAACCACTTTAGTAACTATATTGCTAGGTACTGCAAATCCGTAACCTGTGTAAGTACCGGTTGTACTAGCAATAGCCGTATTAATTCCGACCAAATTACCGTCAAGATTCACTAGCGCACCACCACTATTACCAGGGTTAATAGCTGCATCTGTCTGTATAAAACTTTCTACGGCAAATTTATCGGCATTAATATGAATATTTCTCGCTTTGGCACTAACGATACCTGCAGTAACCGTTGAATTTAATCCAAGCGGATTACCTACAGCCAACACCCATTCTCCCACTTCAACATCATCTGAATTTACCAATGACATAGTTTTAAGATTGTCAGCTTTAATCTGTAAAAGTGCTAAATCCGTAGTTGGATCCGTACCTATTACGGTAGCCTTGTAAGATTGGTTATTATATAAGGTAACCTCAACCTCATCAGCATTGTCAATTACATGATTATTGGTTACTATATAACCTTTGTCGTTAATGATAACTCCTGATCCCGTACCAACCCTAGGTTGCGAACGCGTACCTTCTGGAGATTGTCCTTTAAACATATCACCAAAAAACTCTTTAAAAGGGTCTGGCAATTCCCTAGCTCCTTGATTTTGATAGGATGATCCCGTTTGGGTTGATTTAATATGCACCACAGCATCTAGAACCTTTTCTGAAGTATCGGTAAAATCTAACGGTTTAATATTTCCTTCGTTATCCTTTGTATACAAAGCATGTGCACCAGGAACAGATTCAACCACCGTTACTCCTGTGTTTTCTTTTTCGTTTTGTTTGTTCAATTGTATTACCCCTAAACTAACTGCAAGGGCAATAACCGCTGAGAAGAGGTAAACCTTCCAAGCGCCTTTGGTATTTGTGTCTGATTTCATATATAATTAATTTTTAAAATTCTTCTGATGCCTTAACGGCAATAGCTATGCCATGTCTATGCCTGTCAATGCTAAAAAAAATCTAAAACTTTTTGAAATTTTAAGGGATTTTTTAGACTAAGTGGTCTGTAAGCATAAAATTAGCATGGGCAAATACTCAAAAAGAAGTACTTTATCCTATTATATATCATGTTTATAGGTGATTATATAAGTTAGATAATGAACCTTATTGTTTGAAACCGACCACATGGTCTAAAACTGACATTTTGACTTAAAGTAAGATATTTCGTCTATTTTAATGATACAAATTAGTTATACTTAGAAAACCTTTGCTTTATTTTTACGTAAGTTTAACAACGAGAAAGAAAATTTAATTGAATTCACAGGGTACAACTGCAATTTTGGTATTTGCCAATTCCGCCAAAGAAGACTTGGCGAATAAGTCAATTCCCAAAGGTGAGCAATTATTTGATGTACTAACCAAAACCACTCTTAAAAAAGCAAAAAACACAGGTTTACCTGTTTTTCATTTTTCAGATAAAGATCAAGTTGGCGCTACTTTTGGCGAACGTTTTACAAATGCTATTGCTACTGTTTTTGATAAAGGATTTTCTAATTTAATTACCATTGGTAATGATACTCCCCATTTAAAAACACAACATCTTAAACATACTGCTAATCAATTAGCTTTAGGTAAGACTGTAATTGGTCCTTCTATTGATGGCGGTTTCTATTTATTAGGTTTACAAAAATCTAACTTCGAAGTTGCAGAATTTCAAAATTTACCATGGCAACGATTCAGCTTATACCACCAAATTTCATTGTGGTTACAAGAAGAATCGTCTGAATTAATAAAATTACCTGTTCTACAGGATTTGGATAACGAAAGGGATTTACATTCCATACTATCGTTTTCCTTTGGCCTATCATCCACTTTGTTATTGTTGATTATAGGTTTATTAAAAAGAACCAGAAGTCTATTCTACGCTAACCAGAACTTCTCAACTCTATTACCTAATAGCTTTCTTTACAATAAAGGCTCTCCTGTAGTTTCATTTATCTAAATCCCCCTTTATCCAATAGTTGGGTAAATGAAAAATCAGTCCAAAGCTATATATGAAACACTTAGTACTAGTGTTGACATTGTTTATGTTAAACATGGTCAATGCTCAAGAAACAATTACAGGTATTGTGACCGATACCGATGGCAATACGATACCATACGTAAACATTCTATTGTCTGGCACGTTAACCGGTTCAACGACCAATGAAGATGGAATATATTCATTAGAAGTTCTTAACCTCTCGGGAGCAATTGAATTTTCTGTTTTAGGATTTGAAACTCAAATAGTTTCGATAAACAATAAACGAACCATTAATATAACTTTAAATGATTCTTCTGAAGTTTTAGACGAAGTAGTATTGACCGCATTAGGACTAAAACGGGAAACCAAAGAATTGGGTTATGTCGTACAAAGTTTAGATGCCAAGGGAGTTACGGAGGTAAAATCTGTAAATTTCTTGGATAACCTTTCGGGGAAATTAGCAGGTGTAACTATTAACCAAGGCGCAACTGGAGTTGGTTCTTCCTCAAAAATTACTATTCGTGGTGAAGCTTCTTTCTCTAATAACAATCCGTTGTTTATTGTAGATGGAGTGCCTATTAATAACAACTCGGTTTTTAATTTTACCAGTGAAGCTGCTGCCGGCTTTCAAGAAATTGATTTTGGTAACGGAGCTATGGAGGTAAACCCTGATGATATTGCCGAAGTATCCGTTTTAAAAGGTCCAAGTGCTGCGGCACTATACGGAACAAGAGCTTCTAATGGTGTTATTATTATTGAAACTAAAAGTGGTAAGAATACGAAAGGGTTGGGAGTAAGCTACAACACCAGCTTTTTTGTGGATTCCGCTTTTCAACTACCAGATTTTCAAAATGAATACGGACAAGGTAATTCTGGTGAGTTTGCTTTTGTAGACGGATTAGGTGGTGGCACCAATGATTTGATTACCTACAGTTGGGGACCTCGTTTAGATGTCGGTAACTTAATTCCCCAATATGATAGTCCAGTAACACTAGCAGATGGAACCGTAGTGCGAGGTGGAGATACAGCTCTTTATAATGGGAATACGATAACACCTACGGAGTTTAAATCGAATCCTGATAACTTGAAGAACTTCTATGAAACCGGAACTACCCTGATTAATAATATTGCTATTTCTAACGGATTTGAAAAAGGCAACTATCGACTTTCGTTTACAGATTTGCGTAGTGAGTCGATTATTCCAGGGGTTAATTTAGACAGACAAACTATTAGTACACGATTGAGTTTTCAACCTATTAATAAGCTCCGCATCAATTCATCCATAAGTTATATCAATTCTAATAGCGACAACCGACCCTCTAATGGCTACGGATCAGAAAACGCAAATTATTCTTTGGTAGCATGGGGACCACGTTCCTTAAATATTGAAAATTTAAAAAACTATTGGCAACCTGGCTTAGAAGGCATACAACAGTATTCTTATAACTATACGTTTTTTGACAATCCTTATTTTATCCTTAATGAAAACACCAACTCTTTTAATAGGGATCGGGTTTTTGGAAATATTTCAGCTAGCTACGATATCACAGAAAATTTAACAGCGTCCATTAGAACAGGAATGGATTACTCTAGTGAACTACGTCAATTAAAAAGAGCCTATAGTTCTAATCGATTCTCAAATGGCGGATATGCCGAACATGATGTGTTCTATAGAGAGGTAAACACAGATTTTCTATTAAACTATGCAAATAAATTTAATGATTTTAGTGTAGATGTTTCACTTGGTGGAAATCGTTTAGACCAAAAAGCATTTACCTCACAATCGCAGACAACAAGTTTAGCACAACCAGGTATTTTTAGATTATCCAATGCCGCATCCCCTATAGAAGTATTCGAGTTTGAATCAAATAAACGAATCAACAGTTTTTACGGCTTGGCAAAATTCGGATATAAAGATTTCCTTTTCATAGATGTTACAGGACGAAACGATTGGTCTAGCGCATTGGCAACTCCATTTTCAGTAGATAATACCTCATTCTTTTATCCATCGGTTTCCAGTAGCTTTATTCTATCAGAAGTAGTTGAGTTACCTAAAACAATTTCTTTTGCAAAATTACGGGCAAGTTGGGCACAGGTTGGTAATGATACAAATCCGTACCAAACAACAGGGGCTTTTGTTGCTCAAACACCTTTTAATGGTCAGCCTACTTTCAGCAATTCAAATACTATCGCAAATGCAAATCTTCAACCAGAATCAACCTCTTCTTTTGAAGTAGGTGCAGATGTAAGATTGTTTGGCGATCAGCTTCGTTTTGATGTCTCGTACTATAACGCATTAACGAAAGACCAGATTATTTCATTGCCTATAGGCATTTCATCAGGGTATAACCAACAAGTAGTCAATGGTGGTGAAGTACGTTCAAAAGGTGTGGAGATTATTCTCGGTATTTCACCAGTAATAAGTCAAAATCTGAAATGGAATAGTACTTTAAATTTTAGCACAAACAGGTCTACCGTAGAAAGCTTACCACAAGATGAAGGTAGGTTAACACTGGCATATTCAAGAATATACGACAGTCAAAACCAAACGGTATTTTTACAGGCAGAAGAAGGTGGTCGCGTTGGTGATCTATACGGAACTGGCTATTTGAAAAACGAAAATGGAGATTTTATCTTAACGGATGAAGGCAGATACATTCCAGATAATGAACTACAAAAATTAGGGAATTACAATCCAGATTTTATGTTAGGTTTCAATAATCAATTCAATTATAAAAACTGGAATTTAGGTTTTCTATTCGATTGGCGACAAGGTGGAATCATAGTTTCTAGAACAAGAGCATTGGGTAATGTTGGTGGTCAGCTGGCAGAAACAGCTTTTAGACCAGAAACAGGAATTGTACCCGAAGGCGTTGTAAATACAGGTACTCAAGAAAATCCTGTTTACACACCAAATACAGTAGCGGTTTCTGCAGAAAGTTACTACCGACAGTTTTATGATAGAAACCATGAGGAAAACAATACGTATGATGCTTCCTTTTTAAAACTACGTCAAGTATCTATTGGTTACACTTTTGAAAATCTTAGTGTATTCAATCAAAATGCAACCTTGAATTTATCCCTAATTGGAAAGAATCTGTTTGCCATTACAGAGAATCCGCATTTTGACCCAGAGCAATTAGCGGTGCAAGGACTAGGATTTATAAGTGGCGTAGAAGATATGTCATATGCAACAACAAGAAGTATAGGTTTTAAAGCAGGATTTAATTTTTAAGAAAAAGAAGATGAGATATATATACACCGTTCTAGTCTTAATGTTAATCATTAGCTGCACAAAAGACTTTGAAGAAATTAATACGAATACAAACGCACCGGTAACAGTGCAACCTAGTTTATTGCTTAGGCAAGTAATCTATGATTATGGGGAACAAATGTCTTATGAAGGTTTTACGGCAGGCAATCTTTTAGGACAATATAGTACTGCTCTTGATTTCAATCTATTTGATAGACATGATTTAAAATCACCTCAACTAGGAGGTAATCCTTGGCCTATATTCTATCAAAATCTAAGAGACAATGAGATCATATTGAATTTATCTCAAGAAAATACTGCCTTTGCGGTCTATGAAGGTCCTGCAAGAATAATGAAAGCCTACATGGCAGCAGGGTTAACAGATTTATTTGGAGATGTTCCTTATTCTGAAGCATTTAAAGGTGATACAGAAACCGTTACTCCGGTCTACGATTCTCAAGAATCTATTTACATGGATGAAAATGGTGTTTTTGATAACCTTGATAAAGGTATTGCTGCTATAGAAAACTATACAGGTACAATTGCACTAGACGGTGATATTCTATTCAATGGAGATTTAGAGGGATGGATTCGTTTTGCAAACTCGCTAAAGATTAAATATCTAATGCGAGTTTCGAGCAAAATAAATGTTGCCGCCCAATTACAAATCATAGTTGCCGAAGGTAATTTCATTGATGATAATAGTGAAAATGCCATTTTCAACTTTACCGATGGAGAACCAAATAATTTTAGGTTAGCCAGATTAAGAATAGGTGATTTCAACAATTACGTACTTTCTGAAACAATGGACGAAATATTGACCGACTTAAATGACCCGCGTATTAATCGTCTTTACCGCCCATTTGCAAATAGTTCAGATAACGGATACAACGGACTCTTAAATGGAATAGATGCCTCTGCCGGAGTTTCCTTAGCCGATTATTCCTTATTAGGAACAATTTTTAGAGAGAATACAGGGTTGTTAGACGCCAATTTCATGACAAGCATGGAAACACATTTCCTTTTGGCTGAAGCTGCACAAAAAGGGCTTATAACAGCCGATACAGAAACGTTATATAACACAGGGGTAACTCAAGCTTTTGATTACTGGCAAGTTGACCTACCTGCGGATTATTTAACGGTTGATGCTGCACTGAACGATGGTAACACATTGGAAAATATTATCACTCAGAAATGGATTGCAAATAGCATAAACGGCTATGAAGGTTGGGTAGAATATAGAAGAACCGGTTTCCCGCAATTGAAAACGATATCGGCTAGTTTAAATAACAATTTAATTCCGATTCGCATGCCCTATCCTTCTGAAGAAGAAGCATTAAATAGTGTCAATTATAACACTGCTTCAAACAATACGGAAGGTAATAGTATAAATGTGCCTGTTTGGTGGGATGAGCAATAGTTAGGAGTTAGGAAAATAAAATAATTATGACTGAAGTGAAAATATGGCAATGGGGATTAATAATAGCATCTAGTTTGGTGTTGTTTTTCCTTTCCCCATGGGCAAAAGACACTAACCAGTTTTTTAAGGCAGTCCAAAAAAAGAAGGCGCCCAATACATTTATGTTGATGGGTAGCTTAATCATCTCTTGGATTTTTGCAAAGAGCATTACTAATGCTGCAAATTTAGGATTAGATTTTGGTATCGTTGGTGGCGTAGCTTATGCAGGGTATTATTTGTCTTTTGCAGTTGCGGGTATCGTCATTTATAAAATGAGGCTACATGGTAAATACACCAGTATACATCATTTTCTATCGTCTAAGTTTGGTAAAACAGCAGTTACCATCTTTTCTATTCTTATAGCATTCCGGTTATTCAATGAAGTGTGGAGTAACACTATGGTCATAGGTTCTTATTTTGGAGATATGGGTACTAGTGCCTACTATTGGTCAATATTAGTGTTTACAGCCTTGACCTTGGCTTATGTTTTAAAAGGAGGTATGAGTAGTTCAATTTTTACCGATGTTGTCCAAATGGGGCTCTTTTCAATACTTTTAGCGGTAATATTGTTCACAATTTTTGGGAAGGAAACAGATTTATCTGTAACTGAAGTTGCAAGTACTGGGATATGGTCATTTGAAACAGGTCTTAATTTACTGTTTGCAGCGCTACTTCAATCTTTCAGCTATCCCTTTCATGATCCGGTTTTGACGGATAGAGGATTTATCAGCAGTCCAAAGGTTACACTAAAGAGTTTTTTATGGGCAAGCGTACTGGGTGCCATCTGTATAATCCTATTCAGTATTATTGGTGTTTACGCACAATCTCAAGGAATGCAAGGGCAGGCAGCTGTACAAGTTGGGAAAGCCTTTGGAACTATAATATTGTTGGTCATCAATTTTATTATGATTACTTCCGCAGCCTCTACATTAGATTCTACTTTTTCCTCATTCTCTAAACTATTAGCTCTAGACTTAAATTTAGGAAACACTTTAAAATTCGGTCGTTGGTCTATGGTTGCTATTGCAGTGTTAGGTACAATTCCTGTTTTTTTAGATGCAGAGATATTATCTGCTACTACCATTAGCGGAACTATGGTCATAGGCTTGACCCCTATTTTTATTTTTTGGAAAGACAAAGCACCTAAAATCAGTTTTCATTTAAGTGTTTTTGTCGGATTGTTATTTGGCTTCCTTTTAATATTTAATTGGTTTCCAGAAAATATGATATTTACTACTGGCAAATACGCCAGTTTACTCTGGATTAATTTTTGGGGCATCATCTGTTGCCTATTCGTTTATATAATACCTACATGGATAAAGAAATAAAACATATTGGTGTAAAGGAAGGAAAGCTTTTGCTTTTTGGAGGGGTTTATAGCAACCTACAAGCTTTGGAAAAGTTAATATTTATAGCTGAGGAGGCTGGGGTAAAACCAGAGAACTGTATAAGTACCGGCGATTTAACCGGTTACTGTGCACAACCTGAAGAAACTATTCAATTGTTTCAAAAATGGGGTGCATTAAGCATTGCAGGTAATGTAGAACTACAACTAGCTAGTGACAGTGAAGACTGTGGATGCGATTTTAAAAGTGGTAGCCGTTGCGATGATTTTTCAAAAATGTGGTTTCCGTATACGAAAGGACATTTATCGCAACAATCTTTAGATTGGATGAAAGAAATACCAGAGTACATCAGTTTTGATTATGCTGGTAAAAAAGTAACCGTTGTCCATGGAAACTATGGAAATACTTCTGAATTTATATTCAAGTCAAATGCCACCGAAAGTAAAGAACGATGTTTTGATGAGACTAAAAGTGATATCATCATAGCAGGTCATTGCGGGCTACCATTTCATCAATCTATAAAAGATAAGCTATGGCTAAACCCTGGCGTAATTGGTATGCCAGCAAATGATGGTACAAATAGAGTTTGGTATATGCTTTTGGATGTTATTAATGGCGAAGTAAGCTTCACACATCAATCATTTGAATACGATGCCGAAACAGCGCAAAAATTAATGTATAAAAATCATTTACCTGAAGCCTATGGAGACACGCTTACTTCTGGTATTTGGGATAACATGGAAATTCTCCCAGAAATAGAAAAAATGGGGCAGGGAATTCCGATTCATTTTAACCAAGAACAAAAAGATTCAATAAAACCTAAAACACAAAAAAAGATGGCAAATACGTACTACGATCCAGCAGATTTAAGAAAATTCGGAAAAATTACAGAGTGGAGCGAAGAATTAGGAACAAAATTTTTCGATTATTATGGTAAGGTTTTCGAAGAAGGCGCACTAAGTGCTAGAGAAAAGTCTCTAATTGCACTAGCTGTATCTCATGTTGTTAAATGTCCGTACTGTATTGATGCCTATACCAAAGACGGATTACAAAAGGGAATAACAAAAGAAGAAATGATGGAGGCTGTACATGTTGGGGCTGCAATTGAAAGTGGAGCAACATTGGTTCATGGTGTACAAATGATGAATAAGTATAATAAATTGTCCATGTAGTTTGGTTGATAGTTGTTCGTTGTCGGTTGTTAGTTATTTTCTACATCGCCTTAGAACAATTTTGATATTAAAGAAGAAATAGAAATTGCTATCTATTAAAAGGAAATTAAAATAGGTTGAATTGTTTTTAGGTTCGTAATAAAACGAACAACAGACAACCATCAACCAACAACAAAAAAAGAATGGCTACAAAATCATTAAAAGCTAAAGGGAACGATTTAGCAGTTTCCAATAAACAATTAGAAATACTAAACGGAGGAATCTTCGCTGATGGCGAATTGCCCTATTTTAAGGATAAAATTGCCGAGATAGGACATTTTCCTTTACGTCCAAAAAAGTTGGAAATTTTGCAAATTAATGTTGGTTACATGTGTAATCAAGTTTGCGAACATTGCCATGTAGATGCTGGTCCCGATCGTAAAGAGATTATGACTCGTGAAACTATGCAACAATGCTTAGAGGTCATAAAAAATACAGGAGCCCACACTTTAGATTTAACTGGTGGAGCACCAGAAATGAATCCGGATTTTGAATGGTTTGTAGAAGAAGCTGCTAAAGCTGGAATCAAAGATTTTATTGTTCGTTCTAACTTAACTATTATAAGGGCAAACAAGAAATACTATCACTTACCAGATTTCTTTAAAAAGCATAACGTCCACATTATTTCTTCAATGCCACATTATACCCGTGGTAAAACGGATAAACAAAGAGGAGACGGAGTTTTTGATAAGTCGATAAAGGCATTGCAAGAATTGAATGAAAGAGGGTATGGTATGCCAGGTAGCGATTTAAAGTTGGATTTGGTTTACAACCCATCAGGCGCTTATTTACCAGGTGACCAAGTAGCAATGGAAAAAGATTTCAAAAAAGCCCTAAAGGAAGATTTTGATATTCAATTCCACAGTCTTTTTGCTATTACCAACTTACCTATTGCACGTTTCTTAGATTATTTGATAGCCTCAGAGAATTATGAAGATTATATGTATGCGCTGGTTGAAGCATACAACCCTTCTGCCGTAGCAAATGTAATGTGTACAAACACTATTTCCATTAGTTGGGACGGATGGTTGTATGACTGTGATTTTAATCAGATGTTAGACTTAAAAGTAGCTAGCAAGGTCAAGCACATTAAAGACTACAATGAAGATTTATTAAACGATAGAAATATTATTATTTCACAACATTGTTATGGTTGTACGGCAGGTGCAGGTAGTAGCTGCCAAGGTACTGTTGCTTAACACCATTTGAAGCTTTAATTATTTAACCGCTAGATGCTTTACATCTGGCGGTTTTTATTTAAAACACCCTCCAAATTTAATAAAATAACGAAAAAGTAACTGACCGTTTAGTTTGTAAACGGCTTTAAAAACATTGCCATACACCATTATATAGTACGTTTATCGAAAAAAAATGCATCTAGTCTAGAAATATTAAAGCTTATTATAAATCGGAAGTTCTATATACAGACCATATGGTCGGATTTACCCAAATCTCAATATTATGAACAAGAGCCTAAAACGCATGGCAACCATGCAACGTTTACAGACTACCGGATTAGAATTGTTTTATGCCAAAGGGTATTACGATACCAGTGTAGATGATATTCTAAAAAAATTAGAATTATCTAAAAAGGTATTTTAAAAAGACAACCCTTTAATTAAATCTATTCCTTGAACATATTTAGAATTTCGTGAAACCCTATATTCAAATTCTTGAGAAATCCCTCTGGCCTCTCCGTCATCGTTAAGATTATATTTTAACTCCAACACCACAATATCATCTTCAATACGTCTTTCAGAAGCAACGTAATTAGTGTAATAAGGATCATAAAACCTTTGATGAAAATCTAATGTAATTCTAAATTTTTTACAATCAGACAAGAAATACCGTCTTTCGTAAGAGTTGAAAAGAGTGGGTTGTAATTGTTGTAATCGATTTTTTAAAACCAAATTATCTTCAATCTTTTCAGTAATTATTTCCACCAAATTGTAAATGTTAACAGATTTTATATCTAAAACTAAATCATCTAATCTGTGGGTTATCTTATCCCCTACTTCTCCAAATTTTTTTTTAATTTCAATAGCTGACTTATCTACTACAGAAAAATTATCGCCATACCATCTCAATCTAAATTTTTCGCGATTACCTATACCTGAAACATTTTGCTTATAAAAGTTGTAATTATAATCATCGAAATAAACATTGTTGACTCTACGTTTTTCAAATATCTCTTTAAAACCATAACTATTGGAAAAAAGATTTTGTACTAAATCTTCCAAATAAGCACTGGAACAAATGTATTTACGTTCATATCTTAGATTATCCTCTGAAAGTATTGACGATTTTGCGGTATTACTTACTACTTTTTCCATACTCGTTGCCATACATTTTATCAATTACTTTAGAAGATTTGGTTTCTACTAATTTACCCTCTATGCTTAATTCAGAATTTTCTTCAATTAAATGATCTAACGTATTATCAATTAAAGTTAAATTAGTAAGACTGATAGTGCCAGGTCCATATTCACTTTTCTTTTGAAAGCTAGAAATCGCTAATTTTGAATCTGTGATATTCACGTTATCAAGTTCTATAATTGACAAATCTTTACTCACCACTCCAATTTCCCCACCTACAATTTTCACTTGTCCTCCAGTCAATTTACTACCTTCTCCAATACTTATGGCTTTATCAGAAGCATTTGTAACGACTACATTCTTAATTTCCAATGAAGAACCTGAAACATCAATACCATCATTCCCACTATTTAAAAAAGAACAGTTTTCTAGTTTTCCTGTAACAAAATCACCGTCAAAGGCATCAGAAAAGGTATTCTTAAAATTGACCGACCCTAAATAGAAATCTGATCTTATAATATTCAATCCATCCTCACACCTATTATTTTCAAAAGTTGAGTTTGTAATTCGAACATTCGCTTCATTAAAATTTACTGCTCCAGATAGGCTCCAATCCATAACATTTGGGTTAGAAAGATTGCTAAAATGACAAAAATCTAAAATAGAAATTTGGTCACAATTGGAAACAAAAATCCCATTCCCTGTACCGTCCGAAGATTTAAATGTAATAGGATCAGTCTTGGTTCCTTTGCAAATCATAGGGGAATAAGATAATAATGAAGCTTTATTTGACAAATCTAAACTAAAGCCTTTCTCAATTTGAACGGTATACCCAGAAGGAATACGAATTATTTTATTTGTTTTATAAGTACCCGATTTAAATACTATATTTTTTTCATTTTCATTAACAGTGATAAATTCAAATAAACTTAAGTCCGAAAATTGATTATACTTTTTTACAAAATCAGCATCCTCTTCCTTATATGGTATTATATTTACGAAGTCATTATGTTTTGAACCAAGAATATTAAAATCCAAATGTATTTTACTAACATCCTTTGGGTAACGAAATTCTCCTTTTTTATTCTTTTTAGAAACAAAAGCATTTATAAAAGAACTCTTCAATGGAATTGAAACAATTTTCTTCTCATCTGGCAAAATAATACTATTTTGAATTTGATTTGAGAGAATTGTTCCTTTAAATGTTTTTAAGGAATTGATGGTAATTGGATAATTAGAAATATTATAAACCCTTAACACCATCTCATTTGAAGTGTGATTGTATAGATGCGTGATCACAGCATCTGAGGGGTGAATCTGCTTTTTAATAAAGTTGCTGTTATGCTCTAGTATAGACCTATCAAAATTAATGTCAAATTCAGTGTTTAGATTAACTATTAATGAATTTAACTCATTATAATTTGAATTAAGTAAATTGTTAATAAATTCACTACTGCTAACCAACTCTAACTTTTCTACTAATTTCTGTTTATATAGGTCATCATTTTCATAAAAAATATAATTTCTTATATAATCTATTTTAGTTCCAGAATTAGAGTCATAAGATACTGGTTCCAATTTATTTGTAACAGGGTTATAATATATTCTTAAGTTATGCCAAATTAAACCATGATGACCTCCAAACAAATTTGACAAAGCAACATAGAAAGTTAGCTTATCAAGATCAAACACCTCTGAAATTTTCAATTCTCCTTTTCTCAAACCATTCAATAAATTTTTTGCAATATTAAATTGTTTTCTTAAAATTGGGGAAGAAAGTACTTTTGACTCATTAAAAACAGAGATAGGAGCATTATCGATTAAAGACAAATCTGAATCTATAGTAGAACTAGGTAAATTTAACTCTCTTTGTTTACTTCTATCTGCCCACAATAAAGATTCATCAAAATTTAAAATTATACCTTCTCTTCTTTTGTTGTTTTCAATTAAATACTTATCAAAGGATTCTTCAATTGCCATTATACCCATGATTTTATTGACCGTAGTATTCTTTTTTGCTATTTTCAAATCAACATTTATAAAATCATATCGCAAGCCAACTAAATCATTATCCTTCATTGATTTATTAAATAACCACTCCCACACATAGTTTCGTGCCTTTGGTTGCTGAATAGAGAATTTTCGCATTCCAAAAAAAGTATTCTCATCTTCCAATTTAACTTTAAACGACCATTTGACAGAATCAGTTAAATGATCTGTCCAATCTCCTTTTAAACGCAATTCAGATTTTAATCTACCAATGTGTTTAGAGGAAATAGTAGCTTTAACAAAATCACTATCTTCGGAAGTTAAAATCCCTATTTCTAATGCAGATTTTCTTTTGTCGCTTAATTTGTCATAATCTTTCTCCTTTAATGTTAATACGATGTTTTCTAGATTATTTAATCTATTTGATAATGGAATATTGTTAATTTTAAGTTTACTCAAACCATATGACCTTCCGGAAATTCCTTTTTTGAAACGCCCAGTGTTTATATAATCTATATTATCAAGTGTCATTAATTTATGTTCAAATAATCTTTTGAATACAAAATAAGTCTTCCCGTTTATAGTTGTTTCCACAGGTTTGGTATAAAAATCCAAATTGATAAATTTACCTTTCCCAGATTTTGCCCATTCCTTATTATCTTTTAGATAAATATGTAGAAAAAATTTATCACCTAATTGTCTTGATGTCAGTGGCGCGTTATATACATAATATAAATTGGTTCTACCAAATTCATTGATGAGATGTATGGAACAGATTGAATCTTTATGAATATTATTTATGTCATTAACTATAATCTTATTTATGCTGAATGCGTCTTTTAAAACAGTAGGAGACATAAAATCACTTACATTGTTTTCAGTCTTTTTCGTTACCTTTTCTTTATTAAAAGCTAATTGTAAGGAAAAGAGAATTAATGGGATAAGGAGTAATAATGGAATAGCAAATTTGAAAGATTTTCTATTATTTTGTATTCTCATAGCAATTTTTTAAAATTTATATAAGGGAAGTAGAAAGACATTAATTTTTCTCTCATATTTAAATGCCACTATCAATAAAAGTAATATTAATATCCGCATCTAAATTTTTTAGTTCTTTTGCTATAACTTGTAATCCTTCTAAATTTGACAGATTAATTAAAAAATTAACATCAAAATTTTCTTTGGTAATATTAAGTCTTTTCATTTCTAGCTGTGTAGTATGCATAGACAAAACTGAGCTAATTTCATCTATAATTTCATTTCCGTTTTTGTCTGTTGTAGATAAGCTTAAAATTAAATTTTGAGAAATAGAATCACTTAATTTATTTTTTTTCATTAAAACTATAACTAAAGCAAGTAATACAAAACCAGTAAATGTTGGTAAAAATTGATTAGCCCCCATTCCAAGACCTACAGCTATTGAAATAAAGAAAAAGCCCAATTCTTCAGGTTCCTTTATAGCGGTTCTAAAACGAACTATGGACAAAGCCCCTACCAAACCCAACGAAAGGGCTAAGGAAGATTTTACAATTGATATAATAATAAAGGTGGTTACACCAACTAATATAAAAACACGTGATAATTGTTCTCTATTAGAAATAGAATTTCCGTATTTTACATATAATTTAGAAAGGATAAAAAGTAGAATAATCGCAATTATAATATTTAATAAAAAAGTGAGAATTGAAAAATTTTCTTGGGAGTTTAATTCAAATTGACTGAGTAATTCATTCATAATTGTATAGAATCTGGTTGTTAGTTAATTTACAAAGTTAATACTTACTAATGGTTTTGAAAGAATATATTTACAAAGTGCAAGGTCGACTTGTTTCATAAAGCCTATAAATTGGTTTAACATTAAACCTCTAAAACCTAAGAATGAAAATTTATCCAAGGGTGAAACTTGGGCATCTAGTCATATTCTTGTTACTAGCATTAAAACTTTTTTAATTATCCAAATCTCTGAATAAATAAAACTTATTTTTTAGTATACTTATAAAAAATCCAAGACAAACTTCTGTATAAAAATTATTTGGTTAAACAAATTTAAAAGTATTCCCGATTTTTCCATTTGAAACAGCTTATGTTTAATAATCTAAATATACACCTAGCGAAGTAATTATTTTTTTTAAATAAGCTATTGATGCCGAGATAATATAACTTTTCATACTTTTTTAAAATCAATTCAAAAAAAACTGACATTCTAAAAGATTGGTAACTCAAAACTACTTCTTAATAACTTTATTCTTATTTAGTTGATATTCATTTATTGCAATTTTCAAAATATCAAGGGCATTATTTTTTTCTCCAAACCCATTTGAAATCATTTTATTTGGACCTTTATAATTAGAAAACCATAATTCTATAATTTCTGTAATACCGTTATATTTTTCATCCAATTCAGCAATATTATTGACCTTATAAAATGTTGAATTTTCCGCTATTGCTATTAATTTATCATCTTTTTCTCCCCTATCTAACAAATACAATACACCAATTATCTTACACTTAACAATACTTGCTCTTTCAATGCTAGACCCTAAAACAATAATATCAAGGGGGTCTCCATCACCTCCATTCTCCTTTGAAAGTAAGGTTCTTGGAATCATTCCATAATTACCTGGATATCCTAAATATTCAACTATCCGCGGTTTATCGTCAACTAATTCCCATTCTATTTTTCCATTTGATTTATTAAGTTCCCATTTATCCACTGTTCCAGCAGGAATTTCAATTATTGCGTTTACATCACCATCTTCAAAAATGGGAGAAACATCTGTTAATAAATTTACTGTATCTATTTCTGTTTTTATTTTATACGTTGAAGTGTCTAATTTCCTATTTTGACTTTGTTGAAGACAGGCATTCATTAAAAACAAAACAGCGACTAAAACAAATACTAAGAGTTTTCTCTTCATAAAATAAAATTTTTTAAACTAAAATTTAATAACAAAACAACTACATTAAAATCTAAAGATTACTTAATACATAATTCACCCATTATGATTCTCTGAAATACAAAATCTTATAAAACTAAGTAACACATAATATCTCTTGAAAAAAGTGAAATTAAGAAAAGTGTTTTACTTCAAGTGAAATGTTTTAATTTTTCTTAATTGAACTTAAATAATACAAACCCGCCTAAGTAAAATTGTTTAAAGCCATAAAAAGTAATAAATGTTGAAGGGTGAAAAAATATGCTCATCAACAATTGATCAAGGCTTAATTTTAAAAAAACAATTTATTAAAAACCTATTCTCAAACTGACCACTTAGTTTGTTAAGTAGTGTAAAAAGGATGTTAAACACCTATAAAATGTACGTTTATCGAAAAAAAATGCATCTAGTCTAGAAATATTAAAGCTTATTATAAATCGGAAGTTCTATATACAGACCATATGGTCGGATTTACCCCAATCTCAATATTATGAACAAGAGCCTAAAACGCATGGCAACCATGCAACGTTTACAGACTACCGGATTAGAATTGTTTTATGCCAAAGGGTATTACGATACCAGTGTAGATGATATTCTAAAAAAACTAGAATTATCTAAAGGTGCATTTTATTATCATTTTGATTCTAAAGAAGACTTTTTCATACAGATCATTCAAAATTTATTGGCACGTAAAATTTACAGCACTTTAATAGAACCTATTGAAGGTCACGATAATCCACTAACCTTGATAACAAAATGTTTTGACGATGCTATGGAAACCGCAGTTCATAATGAACTTGATTATGGTTGTATTCTTAGTAACTTCTTAACTGAATTTAATGGCAAGAATGAGGTAATCATGCGTCACTTAAACGAAATTGTTACTGTTTGGGAAGTAAATCTGGTTACGGCATTACAAAAAGGAAAGTTCAATGGGTATTTAGATCGTCATGTAGATTGCGAAGCAGCAGCTACTTTTTTAATGAGCTCTTATTTTGGAGTAAGAACTTTAATGACAAGTGCAGCACCATCAGCTAAAAAATATCGATTTATGTCTCAGTTGCGTCAGTACTTTAAGAGTATAGAATCAAAAGTTATATCTTAAATATTACTATTTAAAACCTCTATTACTTTTGCAACAACAGTTTCTGGTGAAATGGTTTCCATGACATTTTCATAACCCTCAGGATATTTATTGCCGTAAATGGATGTAGGTATCGCAGGATATTTATTTCTATCGGATAGTAGCGCATTCTCTTTAGGTTGACTAAAGGGGTAAAAACCGGCATAGGGGTGGGTAATTCCCCAAATAGTTAAGGTTGGCACTCCGTACATAGCCGCTAAATGGGCGTTACCACTATCCATTGCCAACATCAGTTTTAAGTTTGAAATTAAATTAAGTTCATCAGAAAATGATAATATTCCCGCTGCTTTGTGGCAATTATTATATTGCTGTTCCCACGTATTAAGTACTTCTATTTCCTTTTTCCCACCTCCAAACAAAACAATATTATACTTATCAGTATTATTCAAGATTTTTATCACCTTTTCCATTAATGGCAACGGATACATTTTACCCTGAAACGCGGCAAAAGGGGCAATTCCGATTAGCATCATTCCCTTAGTAACATTTAAATCAAATAACGTTTCAGGAATAGGTTTAGAAGATAGAAACCCCATTTCATTAGTAGCAATTGGATATCCTAACTTATTAAATACATCTGCATAACGTTCAAAAGTAGATGTAAGTGGTTGTAGTGAAACCCTATTAGGATTAATCAATTCTTTCTTTTCAGCTCTTCCTTTATCAATTTGAATAAATGGAATTGATGAAAATCTGAAAAACTGTTTTAGGATAGTACTACGCAATACATTGTGTAAATCTGCAACAACATCAGCATCAAGTGATTTCAATTCACGATAGAGCCTCCAAAGTCCCTTAAAACCCTTGTGCTTACCTTTTACATCAGCTTTAAAAACAGAAACGTTTGGTATATCTGCAAATATTGGTGCTGTAAATGATTTTGTTAGAACGGTAATTTTAATCTGAGGATACTTCTTTATAACACCTAAAATAACAGGAACAGTCATAGCAACATCACCCATAGCGGATAATCTAATAACCAGAATGTGGGTAGAATTATTTATTGCCACGAAGGATGGGATTTAGTTCCTCATCATTATACATCTTCATTTGCTTATAAACCTTCATATACTTAGTACCATTTTCAATATCGCTAAGTAATTGATCGATAGCCAAGGAAAGATCTTTTTTTTGTTCCAATAGAATATTCAACTTTGCCTGACATTTCTCTTTATGCTCCATTGAAGCATCTACTCTAGTTGCCTCCTCTTTCATATGATAAACCTTCAATGCCAAAATAGATAGGCGATCAATTGCCCAAGCAGGACTTTCAGTATTAATAGTAGCTGACGGTTTTATCTCTACCGACTTATATTTATTTAGAAAATAACTATCGATAAATTCTACCAAATCTGTTCTATCTTGATTACTAGCATCAATCTTTCGTTTAAGAACTAACGCATCATTAGGGTTGATATCAGGATTTCTAATGATATCTTCATAATGCCATTGTACAGTATCAATCCAATTCTTTCTGTATAACAGATGTTCTATATCATCTTTAGAATAAGGATTTTCAAAATTTTGATACACATCATCTTTAATGTGATATTTTTCAATACTAGTATTAAATATATTAAATGCGAATTCGCTAAACATAGAGTCCTTTTTTACAAAGATAAAGTTTAAAGAGGAAACCTATAGTTTGGTTACAAAAACTATAATTGGCACAACAATACTAGAAATAAGTACTAGTTCTAGAAACTTAGGCTTTTTAATAGACTCCAGATAATTTACGATAAAAATCACTGAAGGAAAAAATGTAATCATAACCGCATTGTTATTATCTGAAGTAACTAGAATATTAACTACGAGTCCAATTACAAAAGAAAAAGCTATTAATCTCATTATAATGACCTTGCCTACCCCAGATTTACTTAAATGTATAAATGTTGAAAATGCTAGTGCCATATTTAATATAGCAAACAATGACATTTTTAAGCTAGACCACCATTTTATAGGGAATATAGCATCATAATTTATAGCAAAATCATAATGCTTTTGTATGAAATATGGTTTATCTAAAAATATTAATATACCATAGAGTATTAAAATGAAACAAACCCCAACAGATATAATTACCAGCCAATTTCTAATGTTTTTAGGTTCGTAAATATAAATAGCCGCAAAAACTAAAAGTAAATAAAGTAGTGCCCATTCATAAAAAATACTTGAAATACAGATCCAAAGACCAGCATCAAAAATTTTAAGTTTTATATTTTTTAAAGATTTAATACTTAACAACCGCCTCATGGCAAGCAATAAGAAGAAACTTGTAAAGATAGCTTTGTTATCGCCTAAAGTTTCTGGAAAAACTACAAAGAGTAGTGTAAAATAAAGAATGGCAAAAGAATTGGATCCAGTTAGTTTATTACGTTTAACTACAAAATCAACGATAAAAACACTGAATAAAAGAATAGCTAAAACACCTATTGAAGGCACTAATTCTACCTCGCTAAACGTTGAATCTAGTAGATAAAATTGAACTGACCAGTAGAATAGAAACAAAAAAACCAGAAGAATGATGAAATTCACCGGTTTTGTTTTCTCAAAAATGCTTGAAATCATCTAAGCTTTTTATATTTTTGCTGGTAAATATAGTAATAAGATGAAATCATTTTTTGAAGGAATTGCAGATTTGTTCGTAAATGTTCTATTTGCACCGTTAGATTTTTTACGTTTTGCCGATAGCTGGGCTTTGGCAAATATCCTTAATTGGATATTTATGTTAATTGGTTCTGTAGCATTCGTTTATTGGATGCTTGAATTAAAGAAGTATAACGATGAAGGAGTAGAAGATAAATCAAGTACTTCTCATTCATACTTATAATTATAAAGTTGAATCTTATCGACTTTAAGAGTTTTAAAGTCGATAAGATTCATTTTACCTAAAGATCAAATCCCAAGTCTTTTCTATAATTCATTCCTTCAAAGGAAAGTTTTTCTACATTTATATACGATTGCGCAAGTGCCGATTTAAAATCCGTACCAAAAGAAGTAATTGCCATTACCCTACCTCCGTTAGTTACTACTTTACCATCTTTTAAAGTTGTGCCCGCGTGAAAAATTAAAGAATCTTTAATGGATTCAATTCCTTTTATTTCCTTTCCTTTTTCATAAGACCCAGGATAACCCCCAGAAACGGTCATTACTGTTGTTGCCGTCCTATCGTCTAACTTTAAATCAATATTAGATAATGTTTGATTAGCTACCGCTTTTAGCAGTTCAACCATATCGTTTTGAATACGGGGAAGTACAACTTCAGTTTCTGGATCGCCCATTCTAACATTATACTCGATAACTTTAGGATCTTCACCTACTTTAATCAATCCGATGAAAATAAAACCTTTATAAGGCATATTATCCTTTTTAAGACCCTCTACGGTAGGTTTAACGATTCTCTGTTCTATCTTGTCCATAAAAGCTTTATCAGCGAATGGAACGGGTGAAATAGCCCCCATACCTCCCGTATTTAGTCCGGTATCCCCTTCGCCTATTCTTTTGTAATCCTTTGCCGTTGGTAAAACTTTATAACTATCACCATCGGTTAGTACAAAAACACTTAGTTCTATACCGTCAAGAAACTCTTCAATAACTACAGTTGCACTTGCAGCTCCAAACTTCTCATCAACCAACATTGACTTAAGCTCTATTTTTGCTTCATTAAGGTCATTAAGAATTACCACACCTTTACCTGCAGCTAATCCATCAGCTTTTAAAACAAATGGAGGATTAAGTTCTTCCAAAAATTTAAATCCGTCTTCTACGGTTTCGGATGTGAAGCTTTTATATTGAGCAGTAGGAATATGATGTCTCATCATAAACTCCTTTGCAAATTCTTTACTCCCCTCTAGTGTTGCTGCTAATTTTTCTGGACCAATAACTGCAATAGTTTTTAATTCTTGATCATTCAGAAAGAAATCATGAATTCCATTTACCAAAGGATCTTCTGGTCCTACAAAAACAAGTTCTATATTTTCTTCTAACACTAATTTTTTAATAGCATCAAAATCGTTTACACCAATTGGTATATTTATTGCGATTTTTTCTGTACCAGCATTTCCTGGTGCAACAAAAAGTTTCGATAATTTATTACTCTGTGCCAATTTCCAAGCAAAAGTATGCTCGCGACCTCCTGATCCTAGAATTAAAATATTCATTTTATTAATTTTTGCAAAAATACTTCTTGCTCTTTTAAATTTTTATTTAGTAGAGAAATCTCTATGCTCTTTCCTCTGTAAGTCTTCTGGTGACAACGATTTGAAATAATCGTATACGATTTTTAATCCTTCATTTCTATGCACTTTTGGCTCCCATCCTAAAATTTCCTTCGCTTTGGTGATATCAGGTTGACGTTGTGTAGGGTCATCCTGAGGAAGCGGCTTATATATTACCTTCTGTTTAGTCCCAGTTAAAGCAATAATCTCCTCAGCAAATTCTTTAATAGTTGTTTCGTGTGGATTTCCAATATTAATAGGGTCAGTGTAATCGCTAAATAATAAACGGTATATTCCTTCTACTTGATCATCTATATAACAAAAAGATCTACTTTGAGAACCATCACCAAAAACCGTTAAATCTTCACCACGTAGCGCTTGCCCCATAAATGCTGGTACTACCCGTCCGTCATTTAAACGCATTCTAGAGCCATATGTGTTAAAAATACGTACAATTCGAGTATCTAGTCCATGATGTCTATGATAAGCCATTGTGATAGACTCCATGAAGCGTTTAGCCTCGTCATAAACCCCACGAGGACCAATAGGATTTACATTACCAAAATATTCCTCATTTTGAGGATGAACTAATGGATCACCATAAACTTCGGAAGTTGAAGCAACCAAAATTCTAGCCCCTTTTTCTTTCGCCAAGCCTAGAAGGTTTAGCGTCCCTAAGGATCCAACTTTTAAGGTTTTAATTGGAATTTTTAAATAATCAATAGGGCTAGCTGGCGAGGCAAAATGTAAAATATAATCAAGTTTACCAGATACATGTACAAATTTTGTTACATCATGATGGTGAAATTCAAAATTTGAAAGCGAAAATAAATGAGAGATATTATTTAAATCTCCTGTAATCAAGTTATCCATTGCAATGACATGGAAACCTTCATCTATAAAACGATCACACAAATGAGAACCTAAAAAGCCAGCGGCACCTGTAATTAATATTTTTTTCATAATAATTCTAGTAGGCTTTTTCTTCTCCCTTAAATAGATTTGTAACAGTTTGAATAATAATACCTAAATCCAATAACAAAGACCAGTTTTCTAGGTAGAAAATGTCATATTTAACTCTATTGATTATATCTGTATCTGCTTCTATTTCTCCTCTAAACCCACTTACTTGAGCCAAGCCAGTTATACCCGGTTTAACACTATGTCGTAGCATATACCTATTAGCTTTCTTCATATATACTTCAGAGAGGGATACCATATGAGGCCTAGGTCCAACAACAGACATCTGACCAAAGAATACGTTGTAAAACTGTGGCATTTCGTCTAAACTAGTTTTTCTGATAAATTTTCCAATTTTGGTAACTCGCATATCGTTCTTCGTAACATGCAGTGCATCATTACCACGGTTAACTGCCATCGACCTATATTTAAAACAATAAAACTCCCGATTATCCAAACCATGCCTTTTTTGTAAGAACAAAGTAGGACCCTTAGACTCCAATTTGATTAAGATAGCCATTAATGGCGTTAACCATGACAACACTAATAATATAACCAATGAAGAAAAGATGATGTCAAAGAATCTTTTGATAAAAGCATTAATCGGGTCATGCAAAGCTATCTTTCTCAAGGATAGAATTGGAATATAATCGTAATACTCGTACTTTAAATTTCTTGCAAAAATATCTTTATTATCTGGTATAAACTTTAACGTTCTTAGGTTGTTTTCTGCAAAATTAACAAGATTTGTTATTTGATCATTAGATAACTCAGCCACAGAAAAATAAATTTCATCAATATTATTTTCAACAACATATTCCAAACATTTCATCAAGGAAAAATCCTTATCTCTAACAGAGAATTTAGCCTTAAAATTTAACCCATAATCCAATTTTGTCTGAAAAATCTTTATAAGCTGCCTTGTTTTCGCATTATCACCTATTACAATAACACTTCTACCATTGCCCTTTAACAAAACCCGAAATTTCTTTAAAAGAAAAAATGCCAAATATTTAAAGAGAAAAACTACAACAGTAACATAAACAACATAACTTGCTAATGCTAGTCTTCCAACCTCAGGTTGTTTAAAAAAGCCCATATATGCATATAAGACAATTATAAACAATAAAATCTGTCTTATTAAGAGGGAAAATAACTGAATAACTCTTGCTTGTCTCTCAACATTATAAAATTCATTTTTTAATGATATGATTATCCAAGCAATAATTACATACCCAATAAATACATAATAGTTGACTAATTTAATTTCAAATAAAAAAACGCCAAATACTAATATTGTCAAATCAACTAATGACATTAATGGCTTAATTAATTTAGACCATCTACCTTTTTTATATTTCAAGCCGAAAAATTATTTTTAAAAATTACTTTACAAATTAAATGATTTTGATTCGAAACAACTATGTTATTTGAACTTTTAAACAATTATAGCATTAACGAATACTCTAATAACTAATATTCCTAATGTTTTAAGCAATATCATTATGTAAAAAATCACATGTATTGGCAATTCTCATATGCAATTATAAAAGAACAAAAACATCCATATATCAAATACGCTAATTGAATTTAATCCAATTTAATATCACTATACTGGTCATAAAAAAATTACATTTGTTTTCAACTATAATTAATTTGGGAAAATATAGAATCATTAATTTTTTATGAACTTTAAAAAAAAGAGCTTATTTCTAAATTTTAGCGGTTACACAATTATAAATCTTTTAAACTCCCTCACTCCATTTATAATTTTACCAATACTAACTTGGAATTTGAGTTCAAATGATATTGGAGTAATTGACTTATTCACAACATCTACCTTTTTTCTTACTCCTATTATTGGTTTATGTATTATTCAATCTATTAGTAAATTATACTTTACCATAGAAAATAGAAAGAAATACATTTCTGTTGTTTTCACATGTATTCTAATTCTAGGCGTAGGATCAACACTCTTGTCTATACTCGGCACATATACATTCAATATTTTCGACCTTAATACCGATAAAAAACAATTAGTGATATTAATTGTTTTTTATGTATTCTTAAACTTAATAATCGAAGGGTTTTTAATTTTAAAAAGAAATGAAGAAAACTTGAAACAATTTGCCATAATAAGGTTAAGTAAGGCAGGTTTAGATATTATATTATCAATCATTTTCTTGTCACTATACAATAATTATAATGTAAGGATATTTTCACTTTTTTCTTCTTCTTTCTTATCAGCATTATTCATTGGCTATCTGTTATTAAAAGATAAGAGCATTACTTTTTTAGTAGACAAAAAGTTACTGAATAAAATATTGATTTATTCATCACCGCTAATTTTACACACTTTTTTCAATAACATTTTAAATTACGCAGATCGCTATTTCATAAACGATTATCTTGGAACAGCGCAATTAGGCAAATATTCTGTCATTTATCAACTATGCATGGTAATGAGTTTATTAATTACTTCATTTTCAATGGCATGGACTCCATATTTTATGAAAAACATGGCGATAGACAAAAAAGGATTCATGATAATTTTCAACAAAACATTTAAATACTATTCACTATCAATTTTAATATTTGGTATAATTATTTATTTTATTATGCCCCTTATTTACAAATTTTATGTTGGAGAAGATTATAAAGTTGAAAATACTATTTATTTAGCTCTATTATCGGGCTACTTTTTTCAAGGTTTATATAGATTTAAAGTAAATCAACTATTTTTTGAAGAAAAAACAGGTTGGATAGCTAGTCTATCTTTCATAAGCGCTTTAATCAATATCATTTTAAATTTTTATCTTATTCCTAAATGGGGATTATTTGGTGCAGCTTTTGCCACCTTAGTTTCATATATAGTACTCTACACAATATTGGAGCTATTATTATCGAAAATTCTAAATGACGACCTTTAAATATTCTTAAATCAAGAATACTGATTTGTTCAGATTTACTAACAGTAATTTTAAACCAATATAAAATAGCTAACATTATGAAAATCAAATTATAATATCTTAAAATTTTAGCCAACAAGGATTAAAAATCGAACTTACCTCAAAAAAACGTCTATATTAAAGTACTTTGTAATGTTGGGACAAAAAACAAAACAAAATGGGACAGAAACAAGACAAAAGAAAATTGATATACTTAAACATGTAAACTATAATAATGATTTGAATTTCATCTCAAATAAAATTTAAGAAATGGTAAAAACTATGTGCAAATAAAACAGACACCCCGGTAAATCAATTTAAAATACATACATAAATTGTTTTAGTCACTTATTTGGAGAGTTTAAACTTCGCACATAAAAGTTTGACATTATAACAATAAGAGATATAGGCTTATTAAAATGTCCACAGTATAAATCACTCTTATTAATTAAATTTTACATTCCAGTTATAATAAAGAATATTAATTCTTCATTAAAGCCATCCTAAATAATAATTATTTACCGAATTTAGACGTATGAAAAAAAAACTCACAATAGAAGTTTATGAACAATTTAACCTTAAATAGAAACGTATGTTTAATCGAGATGACTAATTCAAAATTTTTTAATTAAGTTAGTTATGATTTATTTACTATTGTTCGTTTTTCTTCTAAACGTTTATTATTTCAAAAAGAAAAATCTTTTTGCAAGTTCCTATATTATTCATTTTTTCTTTCTGTTTATTATATTTATCGGACCGGCGGTTTATTATGAATTAGGCTATATTTCCTATTCCAATAGCTTTGAGTGGCAGGACGTTATAGTTTTTGAAATATATGGAACAATTATATTTACCATCTCAATATTTTATTCATATATTTTAGCGCATACCAAAAAATCAATACTTAATAAATACTTTCAAAACTACAGAGATAGAAATCAAAAATTAATGTTTCTATATTTTTTATTTTGGTTTATACTTGTTGGATTATATCTTTTAGTATATATAAATCAACTACCATTGGTCAAATTTATTTTAACAGGTAATTTACCAGAAAGGTTTGATCAATCCGACTCTGTTAAGCTCTTCTATACGTTTTCATCATTTTTTATGATTTTTATTCCTTCGGGTTATTTCTTTTTTATTAAACATATTAAAGGTAATATATCAAAGATTCTATTGCTACTTATAGTGGTGTTTATACTTACATCAGGGGGTCATAAGGGTTTGGTAACCTTTTTTATAATATTTGCATTGTTATTTTCTGGTATCAAATTCAATTTCAAATATATTTTGATAGGATTTTTTGCCATCTCGGGTATGTTGGTTATTTACACAATAAGTAAGGGCAAAGAATTTAATAAAGAAACTTTCATGTACTTATTAGAATCGCCACCAAGAAGGTTTTTTGTCACGCAAGGTTCAGGATTTATCACCAGAATCTCAATGAAAAGAAGGAATTTATATAAAGGAGATATTTACGAATATCAAGTAATTAAAAAGGAAACATTTCAAGAAATATATCCTGGATATAATGAAAAGGGTGCTGCACCCACTATTTTTCTTGGTGATCTTCATGTTAGGTATGGTTTCATGTTTACCATAGTTTCCTACATAGTTTTTTTAATAATTATATTTCCCATCATTAAAGGAACAGATAATATGCCTGATAGAAGATTATATTTATGGTGGAATTTATTCATTTTGTTTTATCTAATAGGGATGGCGGAAATTTCATATTCCAGTAGTTTGAGAATTTTACTTGCACTATTTAATTTTATAGCAATTTTGACTATTCCTTACTTAAAACTAAACACAATTGAAAAATCTTAATTTAAAAAATTGTTTAGTAATTCTAGGCTGTATAACTATATTCGGGTTATTCTTAAAAGAGAATATTAGTGCTATTTTATTCATAGGGTTCATTTTTTTTTCCCTAGTTAATTTGATAAAGAAGAAGAAGAACATTATACTACAAAGAACATCTAAAATAATAATAGTTTTAATGGTGGCTTATTTTCTCATTGGAGTTACAGGGGTAATTATTAATCCAGAATCCAAAAAAAATTACTTAACAAGATTATTGCCATTTTTATTTAGTCCTTTTCTATTCTATATTTTTCAAGATCTTAGAAATAAGAACATGTTATTTATAAATTGTTTTGTTTTAGGCAACATAATTTTATTAGTTTTTCTTGATATATCGGCAATTATTGATATGATTACTAATCAATCATTGTTTATAGTTAAAGAAGGTCGTGAATATTATCGCTTTTTATATACCAGGTATACCAACCCAAATTACTTTAATCATATATATTTAAGCTTGTACACTTTCTTCTCTGCTATACTAATTTATCAATTTAAGTTGACCACAAGTAGGCTAAAGTGGATCACTTTAACCTATTTCTTTATTCACCTTTTCATGATAGGTTCTAGAGCTATGATTATTTCAATTTTATTTGGCTCTTTAATTTACCTTTTTATCCTAGCAATTATTAAAAAAAAACACCTCAAATATCTATTCATTTATATATTTTGCATTGCCAGCTTATTTTCAATTACTTATGTTTTTAAGGATACTCTTCTTTTTAATAGGTACTCACAAGTATTTGAATGGTATGGAAAAAGAGATAATATATTAGAAAGAAATTACTCTATTAATAATAGAATTAAAATTTATATTCTGGGGGCATCTGTAATTAATGAAGGTAATGGAGGAATTCAAGGTACTGGTATAGCAGAAGAGAAAATTAAAAATACATATTCTAAAAAGTTCAAAAACGAATTTCCATTCAAAACCAAAACTTATAATACTCACAATCAGTTTATTAATAATTATATTGATTGGGGTTACGCAGGCTTAATTACCCTCTCATTATTACTTATTTTAGTTATAAAACAAGCAATAGAAAAACAAAATTATGCTTTAGCTTTTTTCTGGATAAGTTTTACATTACTATTAATGATGGAATGTATACTTTATAGACAAAGAGGAATAATGTTGTTTGTTATATTTTTCGCACTATTAGAAAACACATCAAAAAGTAATATATTAAACCCCAACATAAATGATTAACAATATTCTTGTTTCTATAATTGTTCCTAATTATAATGGCGCAAAATATATTGAAGACTGTATAAATTCTGTTTTAAATCAAACTTATACAAACTGGGAATTAATAATTTGTGATGATAATTCAAGCGACAATAGTGTTGAATTAATTAACAACTATAATGATGACAGAATAATTTCTCCAGTTATTCATAATGAGAATAAAGGCGCTGCAGTCGCAAGAAATAATGCAATTAGACAGGCAACGGGAGAGTTTATCGCTTTTTTAGACAACGATGATTATTGGGACCCTAAAAAGCTTGAGAAACAAGTAGAATTCATGTTAGACGGAAGTTACACTTTTACATTTACCGATTATGTTCAGTTCAATACAAAAAACAAAAAAAATATTAGATGTAAAAAAGTTGTTTCAAGAAATGATCTTTTAAAAAATAATTATATACTCACATCCACAGTTATTTATAATGCTAAAAAATTGGGGAAAATATATATGGCCAATATTCGTAAAAGACAAGATTGGAGTCTTTTTATCAACATAATAGAAAAATCTGAATTTGCTTATAATTTGCCATTAGCTCTTTCATTTTATCGTAAACATGAAGATTCTATTTCCTCAAACAAAATTGATTTACTTGAATACAATTTTAATTTTTATAATAAAGTGTTAGGCTACAGTAAATTAAAAAGTTTTTTAATGATGGTTAGATTTCTCTTTCACTACTTTATTAAAAAAATTAGAGAAAAGTTCTTTTGATATCATTGGAGAAATTACATTACTTATGGATTGAACAACCATTTTATTATTATAATTAGTATTAGACAAACGTAATAGAAGCTTATTTAACTCCTTTTCACTGTCAACCACATGGTTGTATTCATTATCTCCTATTATATCCTTTAAATGGGCGGAATAAAGGTTGTCAATATTGATTGCGATGTTAGGAGTACCAAGTGCAATACTTTCAATAGCACAGGTAGAATATATTGTAATATGATAGTCACAATACTTCATTAATAAATAAGTATTAATATCTTCCCATTTAATAAAATTACTTTTTTCTTTAAATGTTACCATATTATTTTTATTCCTTGGCTTATAAACAAAACAAATATCCGCAAACTCATCTGAAACATTTCCTACAAGCTTAAGTAGTTTACGGTCAGTATTTTCTAATTGCCCAGTTATACATATAACTTTATTAAATTTTGTTAAAAGCTTTTCTATTTCATCGGTCTTTCTCAATTTTTTGTTTGCCTCATATAAAAAAGAGTACCCGTAGTTTAAAGTATTTTTTTTTAACACCAAATTTCCATTTTTAACAATACTATTAAAATAGGGACCATAACTTAAAAAATAATCTGGTGTAAACGGTCCGTTTAAAGTTTTAGCAAAGTTATATGCCCTATGATTTTTGGTTACAATTCCATGTTGCAATTCCAAAACAGGTATTCTATTTTTTTTACAGGCTTTTACCAAGCCAAAATTAGAATAATAACATACCAAAAACACCCCCTTGGGCTTTATGAATTTGAATAAGAAATTATAAAATAAATATCCAGCATGATATCGATGATAAATATCTTTTATTTTACTTAAATCCTGTTCTAAGTAATTTTCTAAATCTACAAAAGCTTCTATTCTTGGTGTTTTTGAGAATTTGAGAATTAAAAATTGAATTAAATAAATCCAAGACATTCCAATTAAAAATTCACCTTTTTGAAGTTTGTTTTTAGAAGAACGCCCTTTAGGAATGGGATTTTCAAATAATACATAATTATCAAAGTAATCTAACAAACCAGATGTTACTCTATCAAAATATGAATTATTAATTGCATATCTTCTTTCAGAATTTGTGAATACCCATATTTTAGATTTGAAAATTTTATGAGTTGAAAAGATATCTAGAAATAGATTTTTCAACAATAATTTTATTATGCTTTTAGGCTTTTTAAGTATTTCACTTTTGGTTGGTTCTAATGTAATTAAATAACTTTTAATGATTGGCCAAATACAGACCCCATCATGTTTAATGTTAGCAATATTGAATTCTTTCTCAATACGGTTTAGTTGACTCATTAAAAATAATTTAATTCAAATCGGTATAATGCACAACCGTACTATTAGACTTACTATCACCTTGAGTAAATAATAATTTAGGTGGATATTCATTTCCTCGACCTAAGCTTGGAAGCCAAGATGGATTACTCACCATTAAGTCTTGACTACTAAAAACTTTAACAATTTTATATCTTGAATTTAATTTAAATATCTGTAAGAAGGAATGTCTTTGCTCTTTACCCCATAGTTCCTGCCTATCGTAATTACTTTTATTTATTGCAGTTGCAACAATATAAAAATGATTATCAAAATAACTAATTGAAGAAGGCGAATACATAAAGCTTTGATTAGTTTTATCGTGATTTATTAATTTACGTTCCCAAATATCCCCCTTTTTATAAGCTAAATAAAAAGTTGATGTTGAATCATATTCTTTTGAAAATGCTACATGCGGAGTATTATGTTTATCTAAAATTAGATTACTTATGCCATAATTACATTCAACTTTTTTGGGGTCTGAGTTACCATCTATTATTTCTATTTCTGATGGATAAGCTGGGGTTGTAATTAACTTGTCTTTATTTTTCCAAGTCATCCCCCCATCTTCAGATTTTAAATAACCAATTAAATAAGAACCTCCATTACCGTTATTAGTAAAACTATATTTTTCATTTCTTGGTAAATATTCATAATTTTTAAAAGTAATATGTAGATTATTTAATTTATCAATTACTATTGATTTGTTCCATCTAGAATATCCATTTTTTACATATAAGTACTTTGGATCACCTTTTTTAATATCTTTTATATCTGGCCAGTTAGCATAATTAGAGTACAAAATATCCTTTCCTGATGACCAATTTTTATCTTCCGCATTTTTATGAAATAATCTTAGGCTCCACTTTCCTTTAATTATCGTATGCCTACCAAGTAGATAAATTTTATCATTATTATCAATTGCGAGAGAAGGGTAAGTCATGTTGTTACCAACGAACATCGGATCGCCAAAAAATCCAATATCGTTCGGATTAACAGATTTCCTATATACAAAGGGACCCACATGTGGACCATAAGCTATATGTAAATAACCCTGACTATCAATTGATAATGAACCGCCACCATGATTATCATTTACTTCATCCAAAACAATCTCTTTTGACCATTTTTTATTTTCTTTAGAGAAAGATTTTAAAGCTATAAAATGTTTACCATCTTCATATATTAAATAGGTTGTGAAAACATGTTCCTCAGTTTCTATTATTTTATTCGAATCTATGTAAGCTGTTGCTCTTGACGAACCTTTTTGTGTCAATATCGTGGTTCTTCCTTCAATGTTTGATAACATTATTTTGACTTCTGGATTATCTCCAACAAATAATCCTATGATAAATATTACAAACGATGCTTTAAATGTCATTTTCCAATTTTAAAAGATATTCTGCAAATAACAAATCTATTTGCGAATCTAAATCTAGTGAAGATTTCTCATCCATTACATATTTTACTACTCTCTTAAAACTTGATAGTTTAGTTTTCTTTAAAGCTTTAATATTAATAATATAAATTGCACCATTATACTCCCATACTTTAGGGCAATCTTGTCTTCTTATAAAATTTCCTTTTTTTGAATGATTCAAAAAACCTTCATCATTTTCCTCAAAAAGAACATAATATGGGTTAGATTTTGTCTCTGATACTGAAACAACCATATCAATATTGCTATAAGAATTGTATAACTCTAAGGCCTCTCTTATATGTTCAGAGGTTCTAAATGGTGATGTAGGTTGTAATAATACCAATGTTTCTATTTCTCCATGGATTTTCTCAAAATAATCAACAGCATGTAATAAGACTTCATATGTACCAGCAGTATCAGTAGCCAAATTTGAAGGTCTGATGAACGGAACCACTAAGCCACTATCTTCGACCACCTCTTTTATTTTAATATCATCTGTGGAAACAATAATTTCATTATCGTTAAAAATTTTCTTTGCTGCATCTACAGCGTGTAATATCAGAGGTTTTCCTTTAAAAATTTTAATGTTCTTGCCAGGAATTCCTTTAGACCCGCCCCTAGCTGGGATAACAACTAAATTATTCATTAATGATCTAAATGTTTTATAAAATTCTTAGCGTAATCATAATCTACAGGTTTTCCAATATCAATCCAAAATCCAGTTATAGGGTTGTAAATTAGTTTTCGCTTTTCTTTTACTATTTTTTCCATTAAATCAGTTATGTCATAGTATTGATTTTTAGGAATTTCGTCTATTAATTCTTTCTTCAAAATGTAAATTCCTGCATTTGACTGATAAAAAAATGTTGGCTTCTCCTTAAAATCTATTACTTCATCACCATTAGTTTCAAAAACAGCATAAGGCACATCCACTTTGTATTCTGTTGACGACACTGCCATTTCGGCATCTGATTTCAAAAAGGATAGATAAAGATCTTCAAAGTCAACGTTAGTAAATAAATCACTATTCATTAATAGAACATTTCTGGAGTTGAATTTTTCTACTAAAGTCAATGCCCCTGCAGTTCCTAACGGCTTATTTTCCCAAATATATTCTATGGAAATTCCTTTTGAACTTCCGTCCCCGAAATATTCCTTTATTTGTTCACCTAAGTATTTAACAGATATATAAATTTTAGTAACTCCATATGATATTAATCTATCTATATTATGTTCTATTATTGGCTTATCTCCTAAAATTAGCATTGGTTTTGGGGTATTGTCCGTTAACGGGCTCAATCGCTTTCCTCTACCTCCAGCCATAATCATACATTCTAAAGGAAGAACTGATTTTATTCGTTCTAAGTCCAATACCTTAATTAATTGTTTTTCTGCTGATAATACTGGCAGAATTTTTAAATCTTTTTTTCGGTATTCATTTAAATTCAGAAAGTCATAATCTGAATGAATAAATTTGAAATTAATATTGCAAACCAAAGAAACTTTTTGATTTAAATCTTTATTTCTAACAAGCGCTCTTCTTATATCGCCGTCCGTTAACGATCCAATTATAGATTCATTATCATCATAAACGAAAAGAATTAAGCGACTTACATCTCGGATAGAATTTAGCTGCTCTAAGGCCTCTAAAATTGATTTATTCTTATGTATTATTATATTTTTCATAATTCATTGTAAAGATCGTAAAATGACTTTTTAGTATTTTTTAAATGACTTCTCACTAAAACATCCATTATTTGATTAGTTGCTGTGCCATTGCCATACGGATTAGATTGATTTTGAATTTCGATATTAAATTGAGCATTTAAAGCTTTTTGAATAGCTTGAAATATATCTTTTTTATTCGGTTTACAATTAATGATACTTTTGGTCATTTCTCTACCTTTTTGGCGATCTCCAATATTTATTGTAGGTTTTTTAAATATTGGAACTTCTAATATCCCACTTGAGGAATTTCCTATAACAAAATCAACATACTGTAACGCTGAAAGATACCTAAGCTGTCCTAAAGAATTGAAACTTATAGCCTTATTGGGGTTTCTGGTAACGTAATTATCTATTATTTTAACAATAGATGCTCCTCCTTTATCAGAATTAGGTTTAGTGAATATTAGTGTTACTTCAGACAAAATGTCTAAAGCATCAATTAATTCTTGAAATTGATATTCAGCTGTATCATCTTCCAGTGTTACTGGGTGAAATGTTATTAAAACATTAGTTTTATTAAGTTTATAGTTTATAGCTTTTTCAAATTCATCAATAGACAATAATTCTAATTTTTTGATACTATCAATTCCTATAGCCCCTACATTAAAAACTGTAGTGGGGTTTTCTCCCAATTGAATTATCCTCTTTCTATAAATTTCACAACTTGCAAAGTGCAGATGACTCATTTTAGTGATTGCGTGCCGTATAAACTCATCATAAGCACCTTCAGTGGTCTCCCCTCCATGAATATGTGCAACCGGTATGTTTGCTATTATGGCAGCAGTCACGGCAGCAAGAATTTCACTTCGGTCTCCAAGTACTACAATCAAGTTTGGTTCTAAGCGATTATACGCTTCTGCAAAACCTATTACTGCTCTGCCCACTGCAGATGAAATAGCAAGGGCATCATCCCCTTCTAAGCCATCTTCAACTTTTGCGTCTATTTCAAATCCGTCTTTCTCTATTTGTTGGTAAGTGTTTCCAAATTCAGACATAAGATGCATACCTGTCACCAGAAGTTGTAACTTAAAACCTTCTGTCTCCTTAATTGCGTACAGTAATGGTTTTAAAAGTCCATACTCTGCTCTAGTTCCGGTAACAACGGCAATATTTCTCATATTAAATCGTCAGCTTTATAATCTTTTTTAGCTCTACTTCCTATAACCTTATCCCATTTCATTGGTGAAATACCCGTTCCAGGACGTTTAATAGTTAAATTTTTTTCATCAAAAATCTCTCCCTTTAAAATCTCTCTATTGGCAACGATACTTTTACGAGCAATTGGTTTGTTCTTGGTTTCACTTGGGCTTGGAACTTTAATTCCATTACCCATAGCTTGTTCAATATTTCTTATTGCAGTCACCATTTTTTTAAGCTCCTGGGGTTCTAACGAGGCTTTATGATCAGGACCATCCATGCTGTTATCAAGGGTAAAATGTTTTTCGATAACGGTGGCTCCAAGAGCTACAGCGGCTATAGGGATTTCAATCCCCAAAGTATGGTCAGAATAACCTATAGGCACTTTAAACACATCTTTTATAGTGTTCATCGCCGTCAAGTTCACGTCTTGCATGGGTGTTGGATATTCTGTATTACAATGCAAAACAGTAATATCTTTTATATCTGTACCAGATGAAGTAACAACATTTATTGCATCTTCAATTTCTGACATCTCGGCCATACCTGTGGAGATTATCACCGGTTTTCCTAAGCCCCCTAGTTTTCTTAAATACGGTAAATTTGTAATTTCACCAGAAGGTACTTTCCACAAATCAATTTTAAGTTCTTCTAAAAAATCAATACTATCTAGGTCAAAAGCGGTTGATAAAAACTTAATATTCTTGGTTTTACAATAATCGATTAATATAAGGTGGTCGTTTTTACTTAGTTCAAGTTTTTGTAGCATCTTTAACTGAGATTCTACTTCATCATTGGTATTTTGTTTTTGGTAATCGGCTTTTTGAGCTGATTTACTAACAAGTTTTTTAGAGTTAAATGTCTGAAACTTAACGTAATCTACCCCTGCATCTGCTGCTGCATCTATTAATTTTTTTGCTAAAGTAATATCCCCATTGTGGTTTACACCCGCTTCAGCAATTATCAGTACTCTGTTTTTCATTATTTTATTAGTTGTTTAGCAGGATTTCCTACCCATGTCCCTTTCCCATCTATATTGTTCAAAACCACTGAACCTGCACCAACAATAACATTATCAGCTATTGATACCCCTTGTTTGATAACGGCCCTTGCTCCTACAAAACAATTTTCTCCTATTTTAACGTTACCAGCTAACACGGCTCCCGGTGCAATATGTGAAAAATTACCAATATGACATTCATGTTCTATTATGCTTCCAGTATTGATAATACATGCTTTTCCTATTTTTGCCAAAGCATTGATAGAAACGTTAGGATTTATTAAAGTAGATTCTCCTATTACTGCTGTATCAGAGACAAAGGCAGTAGAGTGTGCTAATACCAATTGTTTAATGTTTAATTGATTTAATAATGAATATAATCTTTTTCTTATGGTATTCGACCCCATAGCTGGAAATACATAACAATCTTTTACAAAATCTTTTAAATCTATATTAGCTTCACTTCCAAAATATTGAATTTTATATGGATTATCTAAATTTTCTTGCCGATCGAAATAACCTTTAATGTCAAAACCATTATCGTAAGCGACATCCATTGCAACATATGCATGTCCAGAATATCCTAAAAAATAAATTTGCTTATTTTTTGACACTACTTGGAATATTAATTACACGTTCTTCTAGCCAAATAGAATTGTCCAGATTTCCCTTTTGAGCTTTTTTAAACATGGGCAAGCTAGACATTAGCTTCCAAATAGGCCTGGTCATCACTCCTGCATCATTAGTAGCCGACAAAAACTCATCTCTAACATTAGGATTCTCAAGAACAATGGAATTTAACCAATAGTTTGCAGATGTATTATCAGGTTCTGTAACAAAACGTGCCGATTTATTATTAAAAAAGCCTACATATTTTTGGGCTAAATCTCGTTTGTTCTGTAAAATTTCAGGTAATTTTTCTAACTGGGCACAACCAAGTGCCGCATTAATATTCGGCATTCTATAATTATATCCAATCTGGTCATGTTTAAAATCCCAACGATGAGGAATTTTAGCGGTAGTTGTTATATGTTTGGCTTTTCTTGCTAGATGTTCGTCATTTGTTAAGATCATTCCACCACCACCAGTAGTAATGGTTTTATTTCCATTAAAACTCAATGTACCTGCCAAACCTTTCGTTCCTGTATGAACATGGTTATCATAACTTCCTAACGATTCTGCTGCGTCCTCTATAATTTTAATATTATATGGCTCACAAACAGCTTTTAAATCATCAATATTAATTGGCATTCCAAATGTATGCATTGGTATTACCGCCTTTATTTTGCGTTTGGTCTTTTTATTGATACAAACCTCATCTTTAATGATTGTTTCCTCTGATAAAAATTGCTTTAATTTTTCAGGGGACAGCCCCATTGTATTTTTATCAACATCTATAAAAACAGGGTTAGCTCCTATATAACTGATTGCATTACAAGTGGCTATAAACGTTAATGACTGAGTTAACACTTCATCTTCTCTTTCTACACCTGCAAGTTGTAATGCAATATGTAAAGCTGAAGTACCGTTTACAGTGGCTATCGCAAACTTTGAACCCGTAAAATTTGCTATATCCTTTTCGAATTTGTCGACAAATTTACCTACACTAGATACAAATGTTGTATCAATACATTCATTTAAATACTTTTTTTCATTACCGGCAAAATAAGGCTCGTGAAGAGGTATAAAGTCTTCGCTCTCATAATGCGACCTAATAAAATCTATTGTTTCTTGAATCATTAAAGCTACATTTTACTATCTAAATACTTACCGGTTTCTTTATGGCCAAAAGCAGGTATCATTTCAAAGAACAAATCTACAATTGGCTCTTTTGACCAAGTTCGTTGCTGTTTTATTTGGTCAATAGTGTTTTCAAAATATTCCAACTTTTTATGATTGACCTCAAGTTTGTTTTTTATGACCCCTAATTTTTGGAATCGATTCATATCCAAAGTTTCCGAATTTGTAAAAAATTCTTCGAAATCCTTCTCCCCCGTTGTATCGCTACCAGTAAATAGACATGGCCATTTTCCTTCTTTAGGAAGTACTTTTACTAAATCTCTAGCTTCTTGTTCATTTTCACATAAGTAAGGCTCATAACCTAGCGATCTTAAATATTTTACTGCAATGTCTGCAAACGATATTAAATGCAGCCCTTCATCTAGCTTTGGAAAAAAAATATCCCTATTATCGCCAAAAATACAAGACATTAAACAGAGCTCACCACTTTCTTGAGGTATAACGAAATATCTTTTTATATCATTAGGCGCTACAATGGGTTGACCTTTTTTAATTCTTTGATCAAAACCATGTAATAATGACCCATCAGAAAAAGCCACATTTGCAAAACGGGCAGTGGATATGGGTATCTCTGCACTGTTTCTCATTAGGAACATTTCCATAATGCGTTTTGAAGCCCCCATCATATTTACCGGGTTTGCAGCTTTATCTGTCGATACACAGAAATATTTTTTTGACCCTTTTGCTATTGCCTGTTTAATAGTTTTATCGGTATTAAATATATTGACCTCTATCATACGCATTAATGTGAAAGGGTCTTTCTCGCTCCTAACGTGTTTTAAAGCCGAAAGGTTAAGCACATAATCATACTTACCATCTGCTTCTATAAAAGCATCATATTCTCTAGAACCAATATCTAAAGCAAAAGTTTGAAAATCACCGTCTATATAACCAAATGAACTACGAATATCTCTAACTAATTCCACCATATTATTCTCGCTAATATCAACGACATGGAGTTTTTTAGGATTTCGTTTAAATATTTCTTTTGTCACAGCCTGCCCTATAGATCCCGCACCACCAATGACAAGAAACGAGGAATTACCTACTATTTCACTTAATTCGTTTTCATGGGTGGCAATATCATTCTCAAATAACTCGATTTCCCTTCCAATAAGGTTAAGTATTTTCATAATTCAGATTTATTAAATGCTATTTCAGCACACTGTTTACTGGTCTTTTAACAAAAGTACGATAATTCTTATCTCTGTGTAATTGAACCATCATCTGTAATTCATGCTCAATTAATATCTCTCTGGCGAAATCAAACCATGTACAGGAATATCCATCCGTAAAGTGTTCAATACCGCAGATATTATTCTGAGTCAACTTCCTTATTATATGCAATGCCAAATTATTAGCATTAGTAGGACAACCCAACTGTTCATCGGTAACCGAAAGATTTTCTCCAGCTTTAGCCTTTTTTAAAATAGTAGTATAGAAATTCTTACCAAATTCAGAATACAACCAAGATGTTCTTATAATACAATAATTGTCCATTATCTCTTGAATATGCTTTTCACCTAGTAATTTAGATTTACCATATTCATTAATTGGATTAGGTACATCTTTAACAGTATACGGTTCATCTTTTTCACCATCAAAGACATAATCGGTAGAAATGTGTATTAAGGTTGTGTTATAACTTTTACAAACATTAGCTAAATTCTTAACACCTTCTACATTTACCTTGTAAGCAATATCCGGTGTTTTCTCAGCTTGTTCTACATTAGTATATGCGGCGCAGTTGATACAATAATCAAAATTGCCCTTTACAAATGCTGTTTCGATTTCTAAAATATCAGTAATATCTAACTCCTTGGAACTGTTAAATTTAAAATTCAATTCTTTATATGAAGGGGCTATTTTTTGCAAACATTGACCTAGTTGGCCATTGGCTCCTGTTACTAATACTTTTTTCATTTTTCGAAATCTTTGAAACTAGGTAGAAGCATATCTTTTTCTGAGACAATTAGTTTTGAAATCGGGTAGCTCCAGTCTATTCTTAAATCTGGATCACTATATAAAATGCCCGATTCCAATTCTGGGTCGTAATAACTATCACATAAATAAGTGAAAATTACTTCGTTGGAAAGTGTTACAAAACCATGAGCCATACCTTTTGGTATAAAAAGGCTTTTACGGTTTTGATCAGATAGATTTACCTTAATATGCTGCCCAAAAGTTTCACTGCTTGGTCTTAAATCAACCACCACGTCTATTACTTCTCCTCTTTGGACGGAAACTAATTTAGCCTGGGCTCCTAGTTCTTTTTGGTAGTGCAACCCACGTAAAACCCCTTTTTTAGAAATAGAGGTATTCTCTTGAACAAAATCAATATTATAACCTAAAAAGAACTCCAATTCATTTTTTCTGAATACCTCAAAAAACATCCCTCGTTCATCCTGATAAATTTGGGGTTCCAAGATTAAACATCCTTTTAATTTTGATTCAAATATTTTCATTTAATCAGGCGCATTAAATATTCTCCGTATCCACTTTTTAATAACGGCTCAGCTAACTTTTCCAGTTGTTTTGCTTTAATAAAGCCCTGGGTATATGCTATCTCTTCTATACAACCTATTTTTAAACCTTGACGTTCTTCTATTACTTGCACAAACTGAGATGCGTTCATCAAAGAACTAAAGGTGCCCGTATCTAACCAAGCAATTCCTTTATCAAGAACACTTACTTTCAAGTTACCTTTATTTAAGTAAGCAATATTTACATCTGTGATTTCCAGTTCTCCTCTATTGCTCGGTTTTATTTGCTCTGCTATCTTTACTACATTATTATCATAAAAATAAATTCCCGGAATAGCGTAATTAGATTTAGGAATTTGAGGTTTTTCAACAATTGAAATAGCTTTTCCAAATTCATCAAATTCAACCACACCATATCTATTTGGGTTATTTACATGATACCCATAAATTATACCGCCTTCTGGCTTAGAATTTTCTTTTAATAATTTTTCCAGACCATTACCATAAAAAATATTATCTCCTAAAATTAGAGCAACCTTACTATTTCCAATAAACTCCTTACCTATAATAAAAGCCTCGGCCAAACCCTTTGGTTCTGGCTGAATAGCATATTGAAATGTACAACCCAATTGCTTACCATCCGACAGTAGTTTTTTGAATAACGGTAAATCATCTGGTGTCGTTATTATTAAAATCTCCCTTATTCCAGCAATCATTAGCGTAGATAACGGGTAATAAATCATTGGCTTATCGTAAATTGGCATTAACTGTTTACTTAATGCTTTTGTCAAAGGCCAAAGTCGCGATCCCGTACCACCTGCAAGTAAAATTCCTTTCATAATTATTTAGATTGATACTTTTTTAAATACCAGTCAACTGTCTTCTCTAAACCAGTATGGAAGCTTTCTAAAGCATTCCAACCTAGTTCTTTTTTAATTTTAGATGCATCAATGGCATACCTAAAATCATGACCTAATCGATCATCAACAAATTTAATTTGGTCTCTGTAACTGCCATTGCTTTTGGGCACTTTTGTATCTATAAATTCACAAATTTTTTCAGCTATCGTTAAATTATCATATTCATTATTTCCTCCCAAAAGGTAGGTTTCACCAGCTATGCCATTAAAAAAGATAAGATCTATTCCTTTGCAATGATCCTCTACAAACAACCAATCCCTTACATTCTTACCATTGCCATAAATCGGAATTTTTAATCCTTTTATAGCTGATCTAATAATGGTAGGAATTAATTTTTCATCATGCTGTTTTGGTCCAAAATTATTTGAACAATTACTGGTCACTACGTTCATACTATAAGTATGATGATAGCTTCTAACCAAAAAATCAGATGAAGCCTTAGATGCACTATAAGGACTATTTGGCTGGTAATTTGACCCTTCGGTAAAAAACCCATTTTCACCTAAAGACCCATAAACTTCATCTGTGCTAATATGATGAAATCTATAATTTTTACCTTTCCAATAGCTTCTAGCTGCCTCTAATAATATAAAAGTACCTTCGATATTGGTCTTTATGAATTGCCCAGGAGAGCTAATTGAATTATCTACATGTGACTCTGCGGCAAAATTGATTACGCCCTTTATTTGATGCTTATGAAATAATTTTGAAACTAAGGTTGCATCGCAAATATCACCTTCAATAAAAGTGTAATTAGGATTACTCCTCAATTCACTAAAATTGTGTACGTCTCCAGCATAGGTTAGTTTATCTAAGTTAACTACTCTAATATTCGGATATTTCGCTAATAAGTAAACAATAAAATTGCTCCCTATAAAACCAGCACCACCAGTAATTAGAATTGTGTTGTTAGATGGCTGGTCTGTCATAAACTACATTAAAGATTTTGCCTTCTTATTTAAATAAATGAGTGCTGAGAATATGAAAAACCCTAAAACAAGTAAAATAGGAATCAAAACTATACTCTTGCCAAAAAAGGATTTATGCTCTACCTGTGTTTCTCCAAGGTTAATTACACTTACTGGCACAGTACGTTCTTCTAATTCTAGTTTTTTAGTTTCTATATCTCTTATCAATCCCGTTTTGTATTCAAAAATATCAGCTATATTTACTTGCTCTTGGTTATCAAGAATAATTTTATCTGTTGCTGTGTTATTTCCTTTTTTAACTAGACCATTAGTATAATTAACTATAATTTCGTCTACTTGTTTCAATAATTTCTCATCCTGTTCAATTCGATTCTGAGCGTTATTTCTATAAATTTTTAATAGCCCGTTAAAATATGAATTGGAGTTAATATAATCTAAGACCTTTTTTGCAAACTCCTTACCAAATGCAGCGTTGTTGTAATAAAAAGTAATTCTATGGTTAAAAGAGCTTTTGTTTTGTAATTCTTCTCTAACTATATCTGCAATTGCATCCGTATTTTCAAAACTTTGTAGCAGCTCCAAATATTTTAAATCACTTTCAGAATTGCTTGCCTCTGCTACCCTACCTATTTCAATTTTCAAACCTGTAAAATCAACATCATCAATTCCTATAGTATTAAAAAATAAAGTATCTTTTGCTTGTATGTTAGATTGTATCTCATTTACAACGTCATATAAATAGTTTTTACTTTCTAATTGAGGCTTAACAATTACCTCTGATTTATACTTTTCCGAAATAATCTGATTTAGACCATACCCAATCGCTAAACCAATAACAACTAAAACAATAAGTAATAATAAATTTCTTTTTAGATATAGAAATACTCTTAAAAACCAATTAAAAATGGCATTAAAACCATTGCCTATTAATTGAAACAATTGCCCCAAATCAATTTCGTCGGAACTATTCTGTTTATCTGGTATTTGATTCTCGTTCATTTTATGTATTAAATATTTGCTTTAAAATTTTATCTGTAATAAGATATGTTGGCTTTACTCCTGTTGTACCCAATCCGCCAGACGCTAAAGTACTTCCTGTTTCTAATGGGTTATCCGATGCATAATATGCATAACGCACTTTTACATCTTCACCTATACTCTTTCTTATTTTAGAAGCTGACTGTATTGCTTTCTGATAATGCACACCTTCCATTTCTAAACCAATTACATTCCAAGTTGATTTATGAAAGAACTTAAGAATATCTTTATTTTGAAGTGATGTTCCTAAAACAGTAACCATAGTACCTTCGAAAACCTCTAAACCATAACCTTCAAAGTCTTTAGCACACAATTCATTTTTAAAAGGATAATTATCTGCTGTACCTTCAAAAATATGTGCAGAAGGAATCATTAAATCTCCTTTCCCACCTTCTAGAATACCTGCTTTCCCCATTATTGAAACAGAGTCCACATTTATTAGAGACGGTGCGTTCTTTTTAGTAATATATGGTTTTAACAACTCATCTATGGTTTCATACGCTTGCTCACCAAATGCATAATCCATTACGAATATAACAGGTTTCTTATCAAGCTCCTTTTCAGAAAACTCATATGAGCAATTGTTAACTTTTATTTTAGCGGTGTCAAAAATTTGAACATCAATATTAGTTCCAGAGGTATCATCCATAGAAATCATACCGTTTTTCTCTGCCAAATCAGTAACCTTTTTTCTAAGTGCAGCATTGCCAGTACTACTTAGCGCCTCGTAAATTTCTAAGGAATCTGTATTTGGAAATTCACTTTTTAAAGCAACTTTGGCAAACAATGAATTCATCACACTATGCATATTGGCCGAAATGATATGAATAGGCCTATGTAAAAGATTGTTTTTGGTTAAAACCTCTTTAATATTATTAGCCCACCTTTCTCCATGAATATGGTGACCTAGTCTTTCTCTTAGTAATGCACTAAAAGTAACGGCTCTTTTCTCTCCAGAGATTTCCTCATCTAAAGCCAACTTACCTAACCAATAAATAACATTTAAGAAACGATCAGGATTATTCTTCGTCGAGAATTTTTTATAGACATCTAAAATTTCCTCAAAAGATCTTCCTAAAATGTTTGCCGTATGTATTAGAGCAATTTCGCGTTCCGCTTGAGTCAATTCATCCTTTTGAACTGCACTTTCTAGTTTGGCCCAGTCTCTAATGGTTCTATTAGTATCGGTTATTAATACACGATTACAAATTTTTTCCGATTCAATGAAAAGAAAAGTTAAGTGTGTTAGAATATCATAGATATCAGACCTACCTCTGGTTATCTCAATATTCATTTGCTCTTCGTCTATACGATAGCAATTTCTTCTTCTTTTAGGTGGAATTATTGGATTAATATGAGAAATACCATATCCTTCATCAGAAGTCAGGTTTATAAACGAACACTGTTCTATACCTTCTGGTAACCTTTCAAGCACATAAATAAGACCATTTAATTCAGCCTTCTCCTCACCAACCGAACCGTAAATTTCAGGTCTCAATTGCAGCAATGCATTTTTTAAAGCTTCACCAGAAACTCCGTTAGGTTTATAAAAACCTCTATTAAAAAGATGACGCATAGTAATATACATGCGTTCTATTGCATTTGTAGACTCTTGTGCCCTAGTTGTAGTAATTGCTTTTCCCATTGGTGATTTCAAACAAAATTACGATTTATAATTAGTTATTTAAAACTAACCGTTTTGCTTCTTAAATTTAGATAGACCATCAACCACTTTACGGTCATTAGATAATCGCTGAACTTTGTTCTGACCTCCAAGCTTCCCAATTGATTTCATGTATTCTAAAAACCCTCCACTATTAACTGGAGTAACCTTTAGTGTTTGTAAAACTTTACCCACTATCAAATCATAATAATAACTGTTCTGTTTCTGTAGCGCCAAGTCCAATTCTTGAATAAAAAAGGCCATGTTACTAGGTTCTTTTTCAAACTCTATAAACCATTCATGAAAAGGCAATTCATTTTCTTGTGGCGTAATTTGTGGTGCAACGGTAAACTCACTTACACTAGCATCAGTTGCACTGGTTGCTACTAACATTGCCTCTTCTACTTCTTTGGCTATAACATGTTCACCAAATGCTGAAATGAAATGCTTTATACGCCCTGAAACTACTATTTTAAAAGGATAAGTAGAAATAAACCGAATGGTATCACCAAGATTATACGCCCATAACCCTGCATTGGTAGTTATTATCATAACATAATCTACCCCTATTTCTACATCCTTTAAAGTAATTCTTTTAGGGTGCTCACTAAAAAACTCATCAGATTTTACAAATTCATAAAATATTCCTGCATCTAACAACAGTAACATTCCGTTTTCCTTTTGGGAATTTTGGTATGCAAAAAACCCTTCACTTGCAGGAAACAATTCTATACTGGCAACTTTTCTTCCAATTAGTGTTTCGAATTTCTTTCTATATGGTTCGTAATTAACACCTCCATAAATAAAAAGTTCAAAGTTTTTAAATAAATCACCAACATACTCACCGGTATTTTCTTTCAGCTTCTCAAAATACATCTGAACCCACGAAGGTATGCCCGCAATTACGGTCATATCTTCATTCTTGGTTTCTTCGACTATAGCATTCACTTTGGTTTCCCAATCTTCTATACAATTTGTTTCCCAACTTGGCATTCTATTTTTCTGCAAATAATTAGGAACATAATGTGCCGAAATTCCAGAAAGTCTTCCAAGCTTGACACCGTTTTTTTCTTGTAAAACAGGGCTGCCTTGCAAGAAAATCATTTTACCAGATACAAAATCTGCATTACCAGTTTCGTGTATATAATTTAAAATTGCATTTCTTGATGCTTTTACTTGTTCTTTGATACTACCCTCAGTAATTGGTATGAATTTAGCACCAGAAGTTGTACCAGAAGTTTTTGCAAAATATAATGGCTTACCTGGCCATAAAATATTTTCTTCTCCATTGACAGCTAAACTTACATATTCCTTAAGTTCCTCATAATCCCTAATTGGAACTTGGGCTATATAATCATTATGCGATTGTATTTTACTCAGTTTGTGATCTTTACCAAATTTAGTCGTACTCCCTTTAGAAATAAGTTCTTTAAAAACTTTTTCTTGAGTCTCAATAGGGTTGCTCACCCACTTCTCCGTTCTTTTGGCAATGCGATGCGCAAATATTTTAGCAGCAATGGTCTTTAAAGACATTTAATTTTAATTAAAATCAATATAATTTACAGGATCTATAGGTGTTCCATTGTCCCAAATTTCAAAATGAAGGTGTGGTCCAGTGGTAAGTTCACCGGTATTCCCTACCGCGGCAATAACTTCGCCTCCTCTAACTATATTCCCTTGATATTTAGATAATGAGCCATTATGTTTGTATACACTTAGTAAACCACCTTCATGTTCAATAATTATTACATAACCGGTGTCTGCTGTCCATTCAGAAAAGATAACTGTACCATTGGCAATTGCTTTTACCGGACTATCGGTTACGGCAGTGATATCAACAGCATAGTGTTTTTCATTTGGATTAAAATCCATTGAAATTGATCCAGAAACGGGTGTAAATAGAACCAGGTTTTTCTTGTCAATTGTTCGTTCAAACAAATTGTACTTATCTTCAAGCGCAACTTCAGCTCTTAATAAGGAATCTTCCTTTATAGGGGTAAGGTCTACAGATGCCGGATCTAATTTAAATTGTTGAAATAGAGAATCTCTATTTACTACCGTATTCTCTATGTCGCCCTTTAAAACCATACGTATGTTATCTAAATACCTATTGGTATAGTTTAAAGTTCTAATTAGAGAGTCTGTTTTATAGGTTAACTCTGTAGCTTCTCTTTTTAATCTCGTTGAGGAATATCCTGGAATATATTCACGTAATGGTGTAAAAGCAATTAACAAGGTAGTTAAGCAAATTAAAGTAATCATAAAAAGAGACCCTGTTACAAAAACATTGAGTCTGCTTAATTTAAATGATATCTTTTCTTCAAAAGTACTTTCGTTCAATATTACCAAACGGTACTTATGAAGTAACTTTCGTTTTATTTCTTTACGTTTTTTGACTTTTTTCTTGGCCATCCTAACAAAGATAAACTTAGAATTTAATTATGACAGTCTTTAAAAGTAATTATTAAAAAGACTAGTTCAATTTTTCTTAACTTAAGTTTTATACGCTTTCTGGTTTACAGTAAAATTAATTAAATTTTATCCTAAAAAGCTATCATGATAAAGTCCAGGTTTGTTGTCAACAATTATAATGAGAGCTCAAATATCACAACACATAAAGCGCATCTTTCATCATTTTATATTTAAACAGTAAACTTATTCAGAATACAGACTAAATCTTATCACGCAATTATAAATTATGGCTCTATGTAGCGAATATGTTGATGCAAGTATTATTATTACAATAAAGTATATTCAACTTTGATGAGAATAATATTTATAAAACCGAGAAATTCAAGTTGTTATTTTATTTACTTTCAATAAAACAAGTGATTGGTATAATGTGCAATTTTCTTCCAATTGCGCACAAATTTAAGAAGCTCTTACTATTAAATACAAGCACCACAACAAAACAGCCAGCAATCACGACCTTACCTCAAGTGGTTATTCGTTATTAAAAAAGTTTTCAAATAAATCCACAATTCAATTTGGGTCATGTATATGATTTAACAACGAACAACTTAGGTACTTATAACTCTGGAACTCATGAGATTTTTCTTTGTTTTCAATTAATATCTAATATTATGTGAATTAAATCAACTCGTTTCCTTTAAATAAAAAAATATACCACTACGTATTATGTTAATAATCACAGGCTCTTAATAGCCATTTTACAGTAATAAAAGAGGTTCGGATTTAGAATTGTAAATAAATTTCACTTGCCTTTAATATTAACACCAAACTAATAACTTTTTAGTATCTTTGAAATCCATTCATAAATTATAGTCTTATGACAATTTTATCTACTTTTTTAGCTATAGGTGCCCCGCAAATAATTCTAGTAGTAGTGGTTATACTACTATTATTCGGAGGAAAAAAAATCCCTGAACTTATGAGAGGTTTAGGAAGTGGGATTAAAGAATTTAAAGACGCATCCAAAGAAGATGAACAATTAGAAGAAAAGAAAAAGGATTAAATCCAATTTTTCTACTTATAAAATTATAAAGTCCTGTATTTCAGGACTTTTTTTATGCGTATACTTTTTCCACATTCAACATCTTACTTTCTATGGTAATTACTTCACTATAAAACTCTCAAAATATCCGTTAAACGGTACCATCTAGAACAATGAGGCTACTAATTATCATACTTACACGACAAAAAATCCCTCTTTCACAACAATAAGTATTTAGAATATCGCTTTACGGCTAATTTCGTTAGACATATAGTACTAAAAATCTATTAATAACCGTTGGTACTATACTTAAAACCCCTGTTGAGCGTAAAGCTTAGCTTAGAATTATGTCTATGAGAAGTGTATTAAACTTATTTTTTCTGGTCTTTATCATATTTGCCCAAGCTCAAAACATTCAAGGTGAATTTGTGACAGATGTATCCACCAATACTGATACGTCTCTAGATTCTGAGTTTGCAGAAAACGATAAAAAGGAATTCCAAAAAGCGGCAGAATCTATTGCTATTCCATACAGAGCTTTTCAAAATATTGAAAGCACAGAAAATGGATATTACGTAATTGCCGGAACCTTCTCTAAAAGCAAAAATTTAAAATCACAAGTAAAGAAGCTAAACAAAAAAGGATTCGATGCAGGATATTTTCAAAATCCTCAAAACGAATTATACTATTTATATCTAAACCATTACACTTCTTGGAAAGATGCTTTAAACGATTGTTCAACAAAATTTGACAACCGTTATGAAGATGAAGTTTGGGTTCTTAAAATGTTAAACGGCGAAAGCGAAATAGTTGAAGACATTGATTCAATAGTTGTTGAATCTGAACCAATTGAAAATACAAATTTGACAGCTATTGAAACCGAATCTGTTGATGACACCAATGCAATACCTGTTGAAGATGTAACTTATAATATGTTAAGTGAAGCTAAAGACAATAGTCCAGAAGCGAAAACCAAACTGATAAAAAGAGCAGATGAATATTTTGATAAAATGTGGTATGCAGAAGCTGCAAAATTATATGAGCAAGCTTTGTCTAAGGGAGAAAAAGCATATTCATATGATGTATTAAAAAAAGCTGGCGATGCGCACTACTTTAATACGGATATGGAAAATGCGTATAAATGGTACAACACTCTTTATACGAAATATGAATCTGAGATGAGTTCTGACTACTTATTTAAATATGCACACTCTCTTAAAGGAATTGGAAACTATAAAAGGTCTAAGCGACTTTTAAAATTATACAACAAGAAATTAGCCGGCGAAGAGATTGAGCCAGTTACAAAACAAAATGAAATTGTATTGGACGGACTTTTACGAATGGAAGAAAAGTTTGATATAAAGAACATTAATATTAACTCAAAATATTCTGAATTTTCTCCAATGTATTATAATGGAGACCAAGTGGTTTATGCATCTGCAAAAGATTCATCCATATTTACAACTAGAAAGTACAAATGGAACAATCAGCCTTACTTAGATTTATTCGTTGCTAAAGTAAATGAAGAATCTCAAGACTTTAAAGATGCTATTAAATTTTCTAAAAAGATAAATACAAAATACCATGAAGCATCTGTAGCGTTTTCTCCAGATAACGAGACGATGTATTTTACCAGAAATAATTATGGTAAAAAATTAAAACGTGATAAAAACGGAATTAACCACCTTAAAATATACCGCTCTAAAAAAATAAATGGTGAGTGGTTAGAAGCAGAAGAAGTATCATTTAATAGTGATGATTACTCAACCGGTCACCCAGCACTGAGCAAAGATGGTAAGCAGTTATACTTTGTATCGGATATGCCAGGTAGTATAGGTGAAACAGATATTTTTGTTGTAGATGTACTAGAAGATGGTTCATTCTCTTCTCCTAGAAACCTTGGTCCTGAAATAAATACGGAACATAAAGAAATGTTCCCTTTTATAAATGATAAAAAACTATACTTTTCATCTGACGGTCATGTAGGATTAGGTGGATTAGATGTCTTTGAAGTTGCCTTTGATGACGAAGATGGCTTTTTAGAAGTACGTAATGTAGGTAAGCCAGTAAATAGTAAAAAAGATGATTTTTCTTTCATAGTAAATGAAGAAACTCAAAAAGGATACTTTGCCTCTAACCGTGATGGTGGTAAAGGAGATGATGATATTTACTCTTTTAAAACATTACATGTTGAAGAAATACCGACCAGTATTAATGCCATATCTGGTATAGTAACAGAACTGATTACTGGAGATTTAATGCCGAACGCTTTAGTACAGTTATTGGATGAGAACAACATTAAACTTAAAGAAATGGAGACCGACGAGAACGGTAACTTTATTTTCGAAGATTTAGACGCAGATACTAGGTATGTATTAAAAACAACTAAAGGATCTTACTTTGATGACACTAGGGAAGCTGCCACGAAGGAGAATGAGATAGTTAATGTAGATGTTTCCATGAGAAAACTTAATGATATGATTGCTGTTGAAAATGGCATCAAGAAACTTAAGACAGAGATGATTCACTTTAATTTCGATAAATCTTATATACGAACAGATGCAGCCTTAGAACTTGATAAGTTAGTTGCTGTAATGAACGATTCTCCAAACATGGTAATTAAAATTGAATCTCATACGGATTCTAGGGGTGATGCAGTCTATAACAAGTATTTATCTGACAAGCGTGCTAAATCTACTAGAGACTATATTATAGCGCAGGGTATAGACCCATCTAGAATAGAAAGTGCAATTGGTTATGGTGAAGAGCAGTTACTTAACAACTGTGATGGAACAGTACGTTGTACAGAAGAGCAGCACTACCTTAACCGTAGATCAGAATTCATTATAGTAAATATGTAATGTAAAAATTAGGTATCATAAAAGACCCGCCAATTGGCGGGTCTTTTTGTTTTATATAAATCCGGTTTTAATGCTTGCAATGATTCTAACTAAATAACACAGCATTATAAGTGTCTGGTGATCAGTGTGTACGTCTTCCGTTAATCCTATATTATAAACTACTTATCGACTTTCAAAAATTAGCCTACGTTGTAGTTTACCTGCCTAATTTACCGTTCATAGAATTTCAATTTAACTACGTACATTTTATAGAGTAAATTATCCTTTTAACTGATCTATTCAATAAAGCCTTTAATAATCAACAACTTTACCCCAAGCAACAACTAAATTATTGAAAATGGAAAAAATTACTCTAGTCAAAGAAATTTATACAGAAGCCTTTAAAAATTGGAAAAGTTTTATTTTAGAAAATTACTTTAAAATATTTTCTTGGTCATGTTTCTTGTTAATTGCTTTTGCAGCATATGCATTAATTTATAGAGTGTCAACAGGGTTTTCATTCAGTAATTTATAAGTAATTATAAAACATAAAGGTGTACCAAGTTATTCTACACCGATCCACATAAAAAAGGCTCAGGAATTTCCTGAGCCTTTTACATTTACTATATTTTAATTAAATTATTTCTCTTTTTCCCCAACATTGAACCGAACAGACTTCATTATTGCTTCTAGCTCGAACATGTAATCTCTCTTTTTAGTAGCTGGAGCAAAAACAAAACCTTCAAGAATTAACTTACGTTTGTTCTCTTTATCGTTGATAATATAGGTTAAAAACGGTCCTGCCATAGGGTAAGCGGACATTTCCCAAATACCCCTTGCCTCTGCTGCCTTTTTTCCTGAAACCTCAGCAGGGAAGACATATGGAGAAAAAGCCTTTTCGGTAACCATATGATTCTTCTTGCCAGGTATATCTTCACCACCTATGTAAAGTTCACCAATAGAATCTCGCATTCTAATAATGTCTTGTACAAAGGTAGAATCGTTTTTAAAGCTATCCCATGGCATGGTATAGGCGATAATATTCATGTTTCCCTTTTGAATCTGACGATCTATCCACACAAAGTTATCTTCTTCTCTTCCCACTCTATATATAGATGGGATTTTCATGGAAATATCAAATTTATTTTGAAATGCTTTTTCTTTACTTAAAGACTTTTCAAATCGCTTTTGAGCTTTTCCAATTTCTAATTCTTTAAAATCAGCAATAAACTCAGGCGCAGTTTTGTTAATATTTGCAATTAGTTCTTCTTTATCTCGCCCCTTTATTACACCTACCTTTTGTGGTTTGGAGTACATATTGGACTTCATGTGGGCTACATTTAAAGTGTCTTCCATTACATATAAAACAGAACTAGTATTACGAATAGATCCTGAAAAAATTTGTTGCGGAATCTGTGTAACACTAAATAGCGCTTCATCCCAAGTTAATCCTTGAGCTGCTGCCGTGTAATTCTCACGAATGGCATCACCTACGCTACTATTCCAAAGATCATTGTCTATAACTACCGTTAAGGTATTCATAGCGCCTACAGATTCTGGAAGATAATCTGCTTTGCCTTCTTCTTTACAGGCAATTGACAATCCTAAAATTGCTAAAAAACAAAGTGAAATTCTTTTTTTCATTGGTATTTTGGTTTACGATGAACAGTCGCACAATTTAAGTTTTGTGCCCGGTTTTAAGTTATTACCACTAATACCGTTCCACTTTCGTAAATTTTCAATACTTACACCAGGATATTTTCTAGAAATAGTCCATAATGAATCTCCACTTCTTACTTCGTGGGTTTTTGAATTATTGGCAACTTCAGTCCTAGATGGTGTTTCCCTAGGTTTTACTGATGAAGTATTATTCTTTCTTGGGTATACCGTAAGTCGTTGTCCAATACGTAAATTATTACTACGTAAACCATTCCATTGTTTCAATTGGCTTACACGTACCCCAAAGCGCTCAGCAATTTTTCCAAGAAAATCACCATCCTTTACTCTGTATCGAATACTGTTTTCGCTTGCTTGCTTTGTTATTTCTGCAATAGGACTTTCCTTACTCTTTAATTCTTTTTCAACATGTGCATATATAGCCTCTTCATTGGCAACAAACTTCCCCATTTTATGAACTGGTAGTCTTAATGCATGTATTTTTCCCTCTACAAAAGGGATTACATCTAACTTATAATGAGGATTTAAAACTGTAAGTTCCTCCTTATCTATATCCGTTAGTTCAGAAATCTGATCAAATGTAATAAGACTCTTTACGTGAATGGTATCTGTTTCAAAATAAGCGCGATCTGCTTTTTTTGCTTTTAGACCATGTTCCTCTGCATATTCGAAAATATACATTGTTGCTTGAAAAGCTGGAACATAACCAGCTGTTTCTCTAGGCAGGTTGTGTCTAATATTCCAATAATTTCTTTTTCCGCCACTTCTACGAATAGCTTTGTTTACATTACCAGGTCCAGAATTATAAGCTGCCAAAGCCAAATCCCAATCATCATATATTCTATGTAATCTATTTAAGTAGTTAGCAGCTGCTGCAGTAGATTTAATAGGGTCACTACGCTCATCTACATAGCTGTTGATGTTTAATTTCATCTCTTTACCTGTACCGTACATAAATTGCCATAGTCCCGTTGCCCCTACTCTAGAACGTGCCTTAGGGTTCAAAGCCGACTCAACAATAGATAAATATTTCATTTCTAATGGAATATTCTTATTGTCGAATTCTTGTTCAAATAAAGGAAAGTAAAATTGGCTAATGGTAAGCATACGTTCCATTAAACCTCTTTTTCTAGTTAAAAAAGATTTAATAACGCTTTCTAAAGATTTATTGTATTCTACATTAAATGGCGTCTTTGCGTTTAATTTTGCCAAACGCATTTTTAATGTATCTGTCGGTAGATCAAAAACGATTGTAGAAGCTGTGTCTAACTCCATTACCTCTTGATACATTTCATCAAAAAGAGGTGCGGCATCAACAAGTTCTTTCATCCATAGACTATCAAACTTTGCTGCCAGTTTATTATCCTGAAGATTATAGGAAGATGCCTCTGTTTCTTTAAATAATACTAATTTTTCAGTTTTGGAACCCTGTACAACATCTAATTGATTTAATGGCACTACACTGTTTAGTGAGTCATTTACAACTACAATATTGGTATTTAAGGAATCTGAGACAGTAGCAATAGGATTCGTCTGCTGAGCTGATCCTAAGATGGGAACCAGTGCTAATCCTAAAAAATAAAAACAATTATAGGTTACTTTATTTATCATGGGGCGAAAATATGTTAACGGAACAAACGAAAATCGTACATTTTTTAATGAGAATAAAATATATTCTCTTAAAATGCACAAATTTTCGTTATATGCCGTTTGTCGATAACGCCTTTACTATGCTAATATTGCAGCGATACCTGGTAAGGTTTTACCTTCTAAACTTTCTAACATTGCACCTCCGCCTGTTGATACATAACTAACTTTGTCTTCGAAGCCAAATTGTTTCACGGCAGCAACAGAATCTCCACCACCAACTAATGAAAAAGAACCTGCTTTAGTAGCTTCTGCAATATAATTACCTACAGCTATAGTTCCAGCAGCAAATTTTTCCATTTCAAAAACTCCGATTGGTCCGTTCCAAAGAATTGTTTTAGAAGCTAGAATTACTTTTTTGAAATTCTGTAAAGTATCTGGACCCGCATCTAAACCTTGCCAACCATCTGGTATTTTGTCTACATCTACCACTTGTGTGTTTGCATTCGCATCAAAAGCATCAGCAGCAATTACATCTACAGGAATATGAACGTTCACTCCTTTTTGCTTCGCTTTTTCAAGAATCTCCATAGCAAGTTCCATCTTGTCATCTTCACAGATAGAATCCCCTACTTTGCCTCCCTGAGCTTTAATAAAGGTGTACGTCATTCCTCCTCCAATGATCAAATCATCTACTTTATCAAGTATATTTTCAATTATGGTAATTTTAGAAGAAACTTTTGCACCCCCTAATATTGCCAAAACCGGTTTGTCTCCTGTGGCCATTACTTTTTCAATAGCTTCTATTTCCTTCGCTAGTAAATAGCCAAAACATTTAGCGTCTGGGAAAAACTTAGCTACTACAGTAGTAGAAGCGTGTGCACGGTGTGCTGTACCAAAGGCATCATTAACATATATATCTCCAAGTTTTGAAAGCTTTTCAGCAAAAGCTTCATCACCCTTTTCTTCTTCGCTATAATATCTAAGGTTCTCTAATAAAAGTACCTCTCCGTTCTTTAATTCGGCAACTGCCTTTTCAGCTTCTTCACCAACACAGTCTCCAACAAACTTTACGGTTACTCCTATTATTGCCGATACAGCATCTACAATGTGACTTAAAGACAAATCTGGATTACGTTCTCCTTTTGGTCTTCCTAAATGACTCATAAGTACAGCGCTACCACCGTCTTCCAGAACTTTAATAATAGTAGGTTTAGCAGCCTCTATTCTATTTGTATCCGTTACTTCAAATTTGTCATTTAATGGAACATTAAAGTCCACTCTTATTAACGCCTTTTTATTTTCAAAATTAAAGTCATTCAGTACTTTCATGTGATTTTCCTTTTATTAAGTAGCAAATGTAAAGATTAAAAGGCTTGGGGTAAAGTGCTAAATAGGATAATTTACACGTAATACCATTAAATTTGTTGTGCTTTAAACAACTATATTTGAATCTATGTTATTCAATGATATTCTAGGACTTTCTCATATTAAAAACCACTTATCTTCAAGTGCAGATGCTGGTAGAATACCTCATGCGCAATTATTTGTGGGTCCAGAAGGCTGTGGCCTTCTGCCTATGGCTTTGGCCTACGCTCAATATGTTATTTGCCAAAACGCGAATGGAGAAAACAATGGTGGAAATGAAGCCTGCAATTTAAAATTCAAGTCATTTGCACATCCAGATGTACATTTTGCATTTCCAGTATCTAATTCTGATAGAGTAAAATCTCATGCCGTTAGCAATCATTACATGAAAGAATGGCGAGAGTTTATCTTAGCACAACCTTACGGAAACCTTTTTGACTGGTATCGCCATATTGAAATAGAAAAAAAACAAGGACAAATTGGTGTTGATGAAGCACAGGATATTGTAAAGAAGCTGTCTTTAAAATCATATGAAGGTGGTTACAAAGTGATGTTGATCTGGATGGCTGAAAAAATGAACACAGCAGCTTCAAATAAACTATTGAAACTTATAGAAGAACCGCCCGATAAAACCATTTTCTTACTGCTGTGTGAAGATGAAGAGCAGATTATACAAACTATAAAATCTAGATGTCAAGTAGTGCATTTTCCGCCTTTGGCAGAAGATACCATTGCAAATGCTTTAATCGAAAAAGGTGCCGCTAAACCAGAAGCAATGCGTCTTGCGCATGAAGCTAACGGTAACTTTAACAAAGCCCTTGATCTTTTAAATAACGATTCTGAAGATTTAGTGTTCGAAAATTGGTTTGTGCAATGGGTGCGCACTGCATTCAAAGCAAAAGGTAATAAGGCAGCTATTCATGAATTGTTATTGTGGAGCGAAGAAGTTGCAAAAACAGGTAGAGAAACACAAAAGAATTTCTTGAGCTATTGCATAACTGTCATGAGGCAAGCCTTAATGATTAATTATGGAGCAGAGGAACTCGCATATCTAAAAATTCACGCAGAAGGATTTCAATTAAAAAAGTTTGCGCCTTTTGTGCATGAAAACAATATTTTAGATATCACCAAAGAATTAGAGGATGCCATATATCATGTAGAAAGAAATGGAAATTCAAAAATAATTTTTACCGATCTTTCTATTAAACTAACACGATTACTTCACAGAAAAAAATCTGAACTTAAATAAACCACCAATATGAATGCAGTATTGAATAATGCCACTGAAATATTATTATTATTGTTTTTGATTATCACTTTTTTACAAAGTGGCTTTGATAAAATTACAGATTGGAACGGCAATATTTCTTGGTTAAAAGGACATTTTTCTGAAACACCATTTAAAAATATTGTTCCGTTATTAGTAGGCATAATATTGGTTACGGAGGTTGTAGCAGGTTTACTTTGTGTCGTTGGAATCTATCAAATTCTAAGTTCTAAAGCAACGGAATTTGCATTCTATGGCGCAATTCTATCTAGTATAACATTACTTATGTTGTTATTTGGACAAAGAATTGCCAAAGATTACGAAGGTGCTAAAACCATTGCAGTATATTTTATACCCACCATTATACTAGTATTCCTTTTGCAAGCTTAGAAACTTCTTTTTTCAAGAGCAGAAAACTGACTTAATAATTCGCGGAATCATTTTATTCACAAATGATAAGAAACAAAAAACCCTCCTAATTGGAGGGTTTTGGAGGCATCGAGCGGATTCGAACCGCTGTACAAGCTTTTGCAGAGCTGTGCCTAGCCACTCGGCCACGATGCCATTTTTAAGCGAGAGCAAAAATAAACAATTATCCCAATCTAAGCTGCATTCAAAACCAAGAAATTATAGGAAATATGATATTTAAGGTCTAACGCCTTAGTTTACTGTTTGTCCTCTTTGCAAATTCAATGATACAGTTACCTTTTCTACATCCCCATTTATAGGTGGATTAATTTTAGAAACAGAAACTGTTGCGGTATCTACTGTTGGAAGTTCAATGAATATACGATCAATGATTCTTTTGGCTACGTGCTCTAACAACTTAGATGGTATTGCCATTTCTTGCTTTACTATCCGATTGATATGTACGTAATCTACCGTGTCTTTTAATTGATCGGAGACAGAAGCTGTCAGTAAATCTGTATCTACAGAAACATTGACTAAATAGTCACTGCCAATATTCGTTTCTTCAGCCAAACACCCATGATGGGCATATGCTTTTATATTCTCTAATTGTACTTTACCCATTTGCTATTTTCTGGAGAACAAACTTAATGAATCTCCATGAAGGATTAATACGTACAACGACAATTACTGATACCTTGAAATAAATCTACCCCTAAGGTGATTACGTGAGTACCTGAACTATACCCAAGTAGTTCGTTTAGAATTACCTGATATGAATATCCGAAGTAAAAATTACTCTTCTTTAAACCTGCTATTGGAGCAATATAAAGCGGATTACCAATTTGATCATTTAAGAAACGATAGTTGATACCTGCATAGAAATAATCTTCAAAATCGTAAAATCTGAATTTCAAGTTTAAATCGGTAACAGAACGACCATCACTTTCAAACAATTGAAATAACACAGAAGGCTCAATTTCCATCTTACTGGTTCTTTTCTTCATGTATCTGTAACCCGTATAAACGTAATAGTTTCTTAATCTATTAGGCTCATATAAAGCGTTGAAATTACTTAAATCCTTATCTAAAATATTAGATGCATTAACACTGAAATAGAATTTATCATACCTGTACAACACCCCTAAATCAAAGTTATGGTTTGTTGTAGCCTTATCACCAACATAAGAAGGATCGGCAACTAAATCTGGATTTGTATTATCAATTCTAAACTGGTTAAAGTTATATGAAATACCGAAAGACAAAAATTCATCATCATAACGGTCTAAGGTAAGGTGGTGCGCAAAAGAAAACCTTGCTCCTTGTTGCTTTGTTTCACCATTACTATCATTATATAATAAGGTACCAATACCAGATTTTTCTCCAATTCGCATATCTGCAGCTAGAGATTGGGTATCAGGTGCATCTTTTATACCTACCCATTGTGTAAGTCCGTTAAGTCTTATTTTAACGTGGTCACCAATACCTGCGTATGTAGGTGACATTACAAAAGGGTTATCAGCAAGGTACTGAGATAATTGAGGTATCGTAAGCTCCTGCCCTCTAAGGGAGAAAACGCTTATAAATAATACCAATGTCAATAGACTGTTCCGCATCATCATTTTTAGGTTAAGTTTTAACGGTATAGGGTAAAGTGTCCAACAAATTCTCTTTCGTCTCTATCGCCATTCAGTTTAACTACATACCAGTAGTCTCCGGTTGGCAATTCATTGTCTAAATATGTTCCGTCCCAACCTTCTGAATCAACAGATTGTTCTGAAACCACTCTACCATAACGATCAAATATTTTTATTAGTATTTGTGGGTATTGTTCTATGTTTCTAGGTATCCATAAATCGTTCTGCCCATCACCGTCAGGAGTAAAGAAATTAGGCACTTCAATGTCTATGAACTCCATAAATATATTAGCGATGGAAGAACATCCGTTCTCATCAACAACACGAACCTCATAGGTGTCTGTTCTTGTGATATAGAACGTATTATTATCTCCATTATCATAACCATCGAAATAGTAAGTGTATCCTTCTCTACCACCTTCTACAACTGCTGTTATTTCGTTCATATTATTTTGCTCTAGAGCAAGCGTCAATGGCTCAAATGCTTCAATTACAAAATCAATTGTTTGAATACATCCATTAGCATGAGCTATAGTAATGTAATGGTTACCTGGTGCTGTATTTCTAAAATCAGGGTTCAATTGTAAAGCCGCCGGATCAACAGAATCTATCGCATAAAGCACATCGCCAATTACACTATCATCTTCTAAAGTGATATTTATATAATTTTCTGGAGTAGCACCTGAACATTCATAAAATGGCTCTATGGTAGCATTTAAGTTAACACCTGTTTCTATATCAACTACAACATTGGTATCGCAACCATTTGCATCTTTAATTACGATTAGGTAATTACCTGCAGCCATGTCAAAGAATTCTGTTCTGTTCAACACAAAATCTGCATCATCATTAGAATTCAATGCCGTACTGTATGGTGCCGTACCTCCTGTAATTTCAAGTATGATAGAACCATCTTGACTATCAACACAAATTTCTGGTGTCGTATCTACGGTTACCGCTAAACTTGCCGGTTCTGAAATAGTGTATGTTAAATATTCGAAACAACCATTTTGGTCTTGAGCGATGACAGTATACTCTCCAGGAGCCAATTCCGTAAATACCCCTTCAGTATAGAATTGATTTAAATTCGGAGAAATTGCATATTGATAACCTCCTGCACCACCAGATAATGTAACCGTAATTTCACCATCATTCTCACCAGAACATGTAATATCTATCACATTTTCAGTATAAGATAATGGAATAGGGTCAACAATTATCACCTCTTCAGCTGTAGTTTCACAGTCTTCACTTGTTACTGTTACATAATATGTACCTGCTCCTAAATCTCTAAATACTCCCTGTGATTGAGGACCTGCAATTCTTGACGCTACGTTTAAAGAACTATCGGTAAACAATGCATATTGGTAGTTTCCTAATCCGCCATCAGCACTTGCATAAATGATTGCAGTACTTTCTCCTGTACAGTTAAGTACAGCTGCTGTTCTATCAACCATTAATTCCAAAGGTGGAATCTCACTTTCAGTTATTGCATTAGAAATCGCAGATTCACAACCGTTAATGGCATCACGCACATAGAATTGGTATCTACCAGCTTGATACGTACCCGTTTCTGGCAAGTAAACTACATTGCCTGTCATTGGTAAGAAATTGATGTTATCAACACTATACTCATACGTTCCACTACCACCTGTTGCGGTAAGTTCAAATTCTGCTCCTGTTGCACAGGTTAAAGCATCGGTTCTAATTAAGCTAGCCTGTACTTCCGTTGGCTCTCTAACCTCAACAGTATTTGTTGTGGTATCACAGTTCCATCCGTCAACAACAGTAACACTGTAGAATCCAGCCCCTAAATCTCTAAAATTAGGATTCGTTTGTACTCCCGTTGTAGTTATAATGGTTGAACCAGTTGCATCATAATAATTTAACTGATATCCATATGTACCACTACCGCCTCCTGTTACATTTGCTGTTACCACAGCTCCTGTGTCACCGTAACAAGCTAAGTCCGTAACAAGCGGAGTTGCATTAGCTATTATTGGAGTAGCAGGAGTCAATGTTTCTGTATAGTTTACTACACATCCGGCATCATCGGTAATGCTTACTGTGAAATCACCCGCAGCTAGTTCCGTGAAGATACCTTCATTAACATCATCCATTGTATATATATCACCAGTTGTAGTATTCGTTACAACAATATCATAAGGCTTATATCCACCTTGTACGGCAACTCTTATTTCTCCTTGATCATCTGTACAAGTAGCTTCTGCCAGCGGAGTAACTACACCACTTAAAGGTCTATCTGGAGATATAATCGTTATTATGTTCGTGTCTTCAGAACATAAAGGAATATCAGTCTCTGTAATAGTTACGTAATAGCTACCACCAGATAATCCTGTTATTGTTCTTGGGTTAATACTAGTGTCAGTTGCAGTCGATGCTATTACTGAAACACCAGCAGTATTAAAAACCTCGTAATTATAATTACCAGTATATCCATCAATATCAATTTCTAAACTGCCATTAGTATCACCAAAACAAGTTACTTCTGAAATAGCAGTTGCAGTAGCCGTAATTAAATCGAACGGAGCAACCGTATAACTAGCTGTATTTACAAAACAACCCGTATCTAAATCTGTAACTCTAAATACATAAGAACCAACAGTGTTTAAATCGTACGTTGCAGAAGTTGCTGTAGTACTTACCAAAGTACCTGTGGCATTACCAATTGGTAACAACTCATAACCGTAGTTATGTGCCAAACCATTATCAGCAACGGTAATCGTTATCGTTTCATCAACCGTACAATTAATAGCTACATTTTGAGCGACAGTCGCCGTAAATGTATTTAATGGTTGAATCGTAACAGTCGTAGGCTCAGAACAACCATTGGCATCTTTTACATAAACATCTATGGTTTGAACACTTCCATTATCTGTAACATTGAATGTGTTCGATGATTGGAAGATAACATTATCAATACTGTACAAGTATGGAGCGGTACCAGTACCTGCACCAGCTGTTGCCGTTATGGTTGCAGCGTTCACACTGTTACTTGGGGAACAGCTAAATTCTGTTGCCACCGCACTAACCGTTAATTGTGTTGGCTCAGTAATAGTTTCATTCTTGATACCCTCACAACCTCTACTAGAAATTACTCTTACTTGGTATTCTCCTGCCGCTAAACCTGTAAATAATGGGTCATTTTGAGCTGGAACAATCGGATTTACCAAATCGGCTATTTCATATAATTCATATTGATAAACAGGGTTATCGTCGGTAGCTGGGTCAATATTGGCTCTAATACTACCATCAGTATCTCCAAAACAACTTACATTTACTATCGTAGCATTCAATAAGACTGGGTCTACCGGTGCATCTAATGTTTGGGTCACTTCTCTTTCACAAACAGGGTTTGTTGTATCTAGGTCTCTAACCTCAAATGTGTATGTTCCTGGCTCGGTTAAGTTTGTAAATACACCTGTAGTTTGCGTTACAATACTACCTAATGGCGTAGTCATTTCAAACTCAAGGTTTGTAGAACCACCGGTTACGTTAACCGTGATTTCTCCACCTGGAGTCACCGTACAATCAATAGACTTATCTACTGTCGCAGAAACATCCATTTGCTCATAAAGCACCACCGCATTAGTTGTAAAAGGACAACCCCATTGATCAATAATTGATACCTCATAACTACCAGCACCTAAACCAGAGAATACTCTAGTATTCTGAGGTGCACGGAAATCTGTACCGTCTTTGATTAATTGGTATGTATAATTACTTCCTTGTCCGCCAGTAGGCATACTAACTTCAATTTCTCCTTGTAAGTTTGTGCAGTTCTCTATGTTTACTTCTAATATTGCTGCTATCGGGTCTGGAATATCAAGTACAATATTATCCTGAATCAATCTTTCACAACCTTCAGCATCACGTGCCCAAGCTTGGTATGTACCTGCAGAAAGAGGAGAGAAAGTAGCACCTGCTACGAAATCTGTAGTTATAGGAACACCTACACCTACATAATACGTATAGCCACCCCAACCACCAACTACGTTGGTAATAGTTATTGAACCGTCATTACCTGGATTACAAGTAATATCAGTTACTACAGTATTTCCACTGATATCAGCTGTTGGTCCATTTATAGTGAATGCTTCTGTATTTGTACAGAATGGGTTATTATCTTGGGTTATAGAAACGTAGTAACTACCTGCGTTTAAATTGATATCTGCGGTAGGACCGTTTGCAGCTTCTGTATTAGAAATTACAACCGTATCATCAGCCGTATTCGCTAAAGTTCCATTGGTATCATAAATAGTCCAAGTAAATCCGCCAGGGTATGTTGTATCTACTAGTTCAAAATTTACCGCACCAGTAGCAGTTCCATAACAAATGACATCACTTGTTTTAACAATGTTAATAGTAAATGTATTTGGTTCTGCTATAGTTTGTGCTGCGGAAACAATACAACCTGTATCTATGTGTCTTGCCAATATCGTATACGATCCTGCAGACAAACTACCGAACACATTAGAAGCTTGGTAGTTGGTACCATTATCAATACTATATTCGAACCTGGTTGGGTCACTTAATGTTGAATTCACGGTTACTGTCAATTCTCCGTCATTTCCTGGCGCACATGTAACGGTATTCGTTACATCTGCAGTTACATCGATTATGGCATCAAAAGGAAGTACGGTCGCAGTTGTACTACCTGAACAGCCTTTATCATCATAAACATTAATAGTATATGTATCTCCTGCTCTATTAGAAACAGTAAGTACGTTAGATGCTCCAGATTGTACCACAGCAGAACTACTATCTACGAATTCGTAAATAACATAAGTATTACTACCACCGGTAATGGCAGTCTCGTCAACAGTAATTGTAGCATTGTTCGGGTTATTACCAGCAGTACAACCGAACTCTACTACATCTGCATTCACATTAAGAATCTGCAATGGTTCTTCAATAACGATGTTACCTGATACTGAACTACAATCATTGGTTCCTGTTGCAGTTACTACATACGTATTTGGAGGTAAGTCTTCAAACGTATTACTGCTAGCATTAAATGTTCCTGCTACAGGAGATATAGTGAATGTCAACGGGTTTACTCCGTTTTCAGTTTGTGTCAGTGTAATTGAACCGTCATTGGCTCCAAAACAGGTAATATCTATATGGGTATCAGCAAATATTGGCTGAATAGCCGGAGCTAACTCTTGCGTTACCGTTATTTCACAAACAGGGTTTGTAGTATCTAAATCTCTAATTAAGAAACTATAGGTACCATCATCTACAAGATCGGTAAAAATTGGATTATTCGCCTGAGTTACTGCAGCACCTGTTGGAGGCGTCATTACAAATTCAAGGTTTGTAGAACCACCAGTTACATTTATTGATATTGTTCCACCAATTGTCCCCGTACAATCAATTGCTTTGTCTACAGAAGTAGTTGCGCTTAATTGTTCGTATAATTCTACAGGTAACGTAGTAAATGTACAACCCCACTGATCCGTAACAATTACTTCGTATTCCCCAGCACCTAATCCTGAAAATACTCTGGTGTTCTGTGGTGCACGGAAGTTAGCATTATCCATTACCAATTGGTAGGTATAGTTACTACCTTGTCCACCTGTTGGCAAACTCACTTCTATCTCTCCCTGTAGGTTTGTACAGTTCTCTATGTTTACTTGTAATGTTGCCGCAATCGGATCCGGAACATCAAGTACAATATTATCTTGAATAAGTTTCTCACAACCCTCAGCATCACGTACCCAAGCTTGGTATGTACCTGCAGGTAACGAATCAAAAGTAGCGTTGGCTACGAAATCAGTTGGCAATGTTGGTGCTACCGTGTCAACATAATACGTATAGCCACCCCAACCACCAATAACATCAGTGATAGTGATTGTTCCATCGTTTCCTGGCACACAAGTAATATCAGTTACTACAGTGTTTCCGGTAATATCAGCATCGGGACCTGCAATATTGAAATATTCAACATTGGTACAGAAAGGATTATTAGCCTGCGAAATAGAAACATAGTATTCACCAACACCTAAGTTAATAATTGGAGTTGGACCATTTGCCAGTTCCGAACCACTATCAACAGAAGTATTATCAGTTCGGAAAATTTCCCAATCGAATCCTGTGTTATACGTTGCGTCAACCAATTCAAAGGTTACTTCGCCAGTATCTGTTCCAAAACAAACTACATCACTTGTCTTAACAACATCAATAGAAAACGTATTTGGTTCTTCAATTATAGCTGAAGCTGTTACAACACAACCGGTATCGATATGTCTTATTAAGAAATTATAATTTCCAGCAGATAATCCGCCAAAGACATTAGTAGGAACATAAGTAGTTCCGTTATCTATACTGTATTCATATTTTGTATTATCGCTAGCAGAAGATGTTGCTGTAACCGTAATTACACCATCACTTCCTGGAGCACACGTAACTGTAGTGGTTACCGCAGCCGTTGCACCTGTCATCTCATCATAAGGTAATACCGTAGCAGTTGTGCTACCAGAACACCCTTTGTCGTCGTATACATTAATAGTATAGGTCTCGCCAGTTCTATCTGTAACGGTCAATATATTCGATGCTCCAGATTGAACTACTGCAGAACTACTATCTACGAATTCGTAAATAACATAATTAGTACTACCTCCAGTAATTGCAGCGGTATCTACTGTTACTGTCGCATTGTTTGAATTATTACCAACGGTACAACCAAATTCAACTACAGAAGCATCAATATTATTAATAACATCTGGTTCAATAATATTTTGGGTGGTATCCACAAAACATCCATTAGCTGCAGTTGCCCTAATGGTATACGTAATTCCTGTTGTAACCGCGCCTTCTAAGCCTTCAAAAGTAGCCCTTGTTGCTGTAGACGATGTTGCCGCAATTGGAAAGGTTGCGCTACTTCCTGGTCCTGAAATAATCTCAAAAGTAAAGGGGCTTATACCGCTATCTATTGCAGATACCGTAATAGTTCCATCATCAGAATCATTGCAATTAGCGTCACTATAAGAGTCAATAGATATTACTGGCATTACTGCTGGCGGCACTGTTATAGTAAACACCCTATTACATTCAGGTAAGGAAGTATTATTGTCATATATGGTAATGATATAATCTTCTGGCACTGACGTATTAAAAATATATGGGTTGGTCGGCAGATTGGTCCTTGTTACTACAGCTCCCAAGCCATTAGAAATCTCATAATCATAATTACCAGAGCCAAAATTCACATCAATCGTAATATCTGCATCAGGTAAAGAAGAGCAATCCAACAATTTAGTGAGACTAACATCAGCTTCTAAAACAGGATTAACATCTACCGTATCGGTATCTGTACATCCATTTCCGTCAATGATAGATACATTATATACGCCTGAAGCTATATTGTTAAATACGCCTCCATTATCCAAATAAGTGGTACCTCCATTTATAGAATATAAATATGTTCCCGTTCCACCAGTAGCATTTACTGTCAAACTTAGCGGTGTTGCACAATTTGCAATTGAAATACTATCAATTGATGGACTTTGGGCAGTATTCATTGAAACAGTCTGTGTTACCACTGTACAACCATACTGATCTGTTACATCAATATTTATATCAAAAGGAGTTACTGTAACATCATCTAAATTAGAAATTGGAACCTCTATAGAGCTCAACGTTGTTACAATGTTTGAAGTGAAATTACTACTGCTAAGGGTGTAAGTATAAGTTCCGCCACCGCCTTGAATGTTCTGAATCTGTATTATTCCATTATTCGCACAAGTAATATCGTTTAATACAGCTGGTGTATACGTTATTGGGTCTAATTCTCTAACACGAATATTTTCACCTCCAATAATGCAATTATTTGGAGCATTACCTCTAATTTCTACATAATAATCACCTTCTGGTAAACTTGCTGGGGTAGGTACTACAAAACTATCTCCAGAAGTAAATGTAGGAATAGAACCCGAATCAACAAGGGTTGGTGCTAAAGTAGGTTCTAATCTGTAAAAATCCCAATCGAAAGAACCCCCTAGTTCTCCCAATGTATTTTCAGTGACAGTGTATGTAATTTGCCCATTGTTAAACCCGTCACATGTTGGGGTTACCAAGGCATCTATTTGCACTGGTGGAGGCGCAATGTCATTTACATTAACACTACTTTGACGTAAACAAGGACTACTATCCCGCACATAAAAAACATACGTTCGCCCAGGTATTAACCCAGAATATACATGATTTCCTGGTGTATAAGCAGTCCATACAGCTGTAGAAGAGTCAAAATTTGCCGGATCTTCGGAGTATGTATACTGGTATGGCGCTAAACCTGCCGTTCCTTGTACAGTAACTTCAAGATTATTACAGCTAATAAGATTAGCGGTAAGATCAATATTAAGATTATCTAAAGGATAAGGTATAGTGTATCTTGGCAAATCAATACGGCAATTAGTTCCAACCACCCTAATAGCAGGTTCCACTTCCGTTCCAGAAGCATAAGGCACACCTACGAAAGTATCGCCTGATTGCCATGATGCCCCTCCATTTGCACTAAATTCTAAAGTTCCTAAAGTAGTAGGGTAATTAATTAGTCTAAAGCCGTACTGGTTTGGATCAGGATCACATCCAGGAGGTAAAATAGGGTCAAAATCTGCTGTTAATTCATCAGGGTTATCAATTTCTACAGGCGTATCAGAAATTAAACAACCATCGTTATCTCTTACATTAATAGTATAATTTCCTGGAGAAAGATTGTAAAATGTTGTTGTTGAAGTAACAACGTTAGTTAAAGTCTGATTTGATGCTCCACCATTATCTAAATCGATAATTTCAATAGTAAACGGGTTCTCACCAGAAGTGACATTAACTTCTATATTTCCTAAACCATCATGACAAATTGGATTTGTAGCAGATGCTGTAAAAGTTAAAGCTACAGCTGGATCTACCTCTACAGTTTCCACATATTCACAGAAAGGCGTACCCGCTGCATTGTCTCTTACATATACATCATAAATACCTTCATTGCCAGGGGTTACTATATATGAATTTGATGACCCAAATAAGCCTGTAGGGCTTGTGGTCGTTGGTACAAAAGCATATGCATAATTGCCATCACCTCCAGAAGGCGTTACCGTAATAGTACCATCTGCACAATTACTTATATCCACAACATCAACAAAAGCTTGCAATTGTGGCTCTATGGTAATACTTTGTTGAGCAGAAGGACAGCCATAACTATCTTTTACATCTATAGTGTAGGTTCCGTTTGTAAGATTGCTAAATGTATAACTTAATGCATTGCTTGGCGTTGGTGTCAACCAAGATCCTGAATTAATTCTAAATTGGTAATCACCATTTCCTGCAGTAACATCTACAACAATAGTTGCATCATTACTACCACTATAACATACCGTTTCTTGAAGTGTAAATACCGGAGTTAATGGAGCAGTGACTACAATTGGAGTATCACTTAAGTCTGAACAACCATTTGCATCCCTCGCACGAACATAATACGTACCGGCAGGCAGTCCGTTAAAAACGGTTTCTGTTTGGTATGCAGTTATAATTCCGAGTACATCTTCTTCTAATTGATACGTATAACCTGGAGTACCACCTGTTGCACTAGCCGTAATTTCTGCACCGCCATTGTTACATGTAAAATCTTGTGTAAGATCTGCATCGACAACCACTAAGGTTGGCTCAATAATTGTTTGAGTCAATATTTCAGTACAACCAGCTATTGGATTGTCAACATCTCTAATATAAATAGTATAAGTACCCGCAGCTAACCCAGTAATTTGATGGGTAGGTGCTGTATCGCTACCTTCGATAGTAGCAAAAGCACTATCATAGCTATATTCATAACCTCCCGCTCCAAAATTCTCAACTTCAAAAGTTATCGTACCAGAACCATCTGCATTACAATCTAAATCTTCATAAGATAAAATTGCAGCATCAAAAGCATTACCATCTTGAACATCAACTATAATGTCTGTAGTACAATCACTACCGTAATCTACAGAAATGGTATGTTGACCAACTGTAGCGTTGTTAAATACATTACTAGTTTGTGGTGTATTTCCATCAATGCTGTAGGTATAAGAAGCATCATTTGGCAGTATTGTAATAATACCTGTACCATCACAACTATAATCTACAGAACTACTTAATAAAGGAGCTGTTGGTAAAGGTGCAATAATGATATTTGGAAGACTATTTACACAAGAAATATTATTCGCATCCCTAACTTGAACCGTAAATGTACCATCAGATAAACCAGTAAAAACTGTTCCACCAGTATTCGCTGCAGTCCAAGTACCACCATTTAAGCTATATTGATAAGAACCAGAACCACCAGTTGTAGGTGTTACCCCACCAACTGTAATTTCAGCTAATTGATTACATGTATACGCTTCTGTTTGTACGCTTTCTGCTACTATTTCTGGTAACTCGCTTACCGGAAGTGATAATACCGCCTCACAATTATTTGCATCTCTTACTCGAACATCATAAGTACCTGCCGTAAGGTTATTGAATGAACTTACGGTACCAAAAGTACCGCCATTGATACTATAGGTATATGGAGCCTCACCACCACTTGGTACTAAAGAAATACTACCGTTGTTACCACCAAAACAAGTAACATCAACAACCGTTGGTGTTGCTGCTACAGGAGCATCTTGAGCTATATTTATATCATACATTGCAGAACACGCATCTGTGCCTCCATTATTATCAAGAACATAAACATCATAATCTCCAGCACCAGAAACGGTAACTGGATTGGTTGCTGCATAATCGCCAGCTGTTGGAGTTGAACCATTGGCAACTACCGCATATACATAATTACCATCACCACCTGCAGCGGTAATATTAATTTCACTATCAGTACCACAAGCCGTTATTGTACTAGCGCTTGCGCTAACCGTAACTTCTTGTTCTATGGTTACTGTTTGAGCCGGAGCATCACAACCAAAAGCATCGGTAACCTCAACAGTATATGTACCGTTTGAAAGTCCCGTGAACGTATATGTCGTAGCATTTACTGGAGCCGGGGTTACATAAGAACCACCATTGATTCTAAATTGGTAATCGCCATTTCCTGCAGTAACATCTACAAGAATGGTTGCATCATTACTTCCGCTATAACATACCGTTTCTTGTAAAGTGAAGACCGGTGTTTCTGGAGCCGTAATAACAATCGTCGTATCGGTTAAATCAATACATCCATTAGCATCCATAACGCGCACATTGTACGTTCCAGCAGGCAATCCGCTAAAAACGGTACTTGTTTGGTATGCAGTCACAATACCTAGAACATCTTCTTCTAATTGATACTCATATCCTGGCGTTCCACCAGTTGCACTTGCCGTTATTTCGGCACCACCATTGTTACAAGTAAAATCTTGTGTAAGATCTGCATCGGCAACTACTAACGTTGGCTCTGAAATTGTATGGTCAAATGAAGTTGAACAACCCGGTAGTGTACTACCTGCATCTCTAACATACACTGTATAATTTCCGGCAGCAAGACCTGATATTGTTTGAGGTGAAACTGTAGTACTACCTAAAATACTCACAAAATTATCCAAACTATATTCAAATCCGCTTGTTCCATAATTATCTACTTCAAATGTGATTGAACCAGAATTATCTGCATTACAATCTAAATCTTCTGAAGAAAGCATTGCTGCTTCGAAAGCATTACCTGCATCAACCGTTACATCAATAGAAACGGTTTGAGAACATTGTTCTGGAGTTTGAAATGCAAGAATATTATCGATAACAACATCATTACCTTGAGTTGCCGTACCGATAGTTCGTATTACAATATCTATATTTGTTTCTGCTCCAGGATTAAGAGTTAATGTATAATTTTCCCAAACATCAGGGTCAGTACTTTTAGGAACCTCACCAGTCACCAAATTAGTAATTACATTTCCAGAAGAATCAACAAGTTGAATATCTAAATTAGCGTTAGCACCTGTAGAACCAACGTATTTTAAATTAAATATATCTAGTGCAATTGTAATATCTCTATTTGGAATTACCTCAACACCTCTTTTAGCATAAACAACTCCATTAACACCTGCTACACCACCAATATTAATTGCTAAATATCTTCCATTTGCTACACCTGATTGCTCATTTGGAACTAACCAATTATAAGGATTAATAATAGTATTAGTAACAGAATATTCTCCATCTTGAATATGAGTATCTGTGCCAAAAGAGGCACAAGAACTTGGCGTTCCATCTTGAGGTTCATAACAAAATAATGGATCAATTTGTGTTATCGAAACATTTGGTCCTACTCCAAAATCTTCTCTTAATAATTCACTTCTTGCAGGAGGTGTATTACTAATATAATCAACCGTAATTGTATGTGTACCTACTGGTACATTAGTGAAAACGTTAGAATCTGCAGGTGTATTTGCTGTACCATTAAGATTATAGGTATAATCTAAATTTGGATTATCTGGTGTAATGGTTACAATCCCAGTTCCGTCACATGAATAATCAACTTCTGGAGTCAACACTACATTTGGAGGAGTTGGTGCTTGATCAATTGTAACACTCATTGGATATGTACAATTATTAGCATCTTGAATATAAATAGTATGTGTACCAGCCAAAAGAAAGCCTGTTGCACTTGTACCATACGTACTACCACCATCAAAACTATAAGTATATGGTGAAGTACCACCTTGAGCATTTGTTACTCTAACCTCAGCACCATCGCTAGGATTACACTCTATTAATTGAGTAACCGCAGCAGATGCTGAAAGTGTGAAAGGTTCTAAAATGGTATAAGTTTGAGCAATCTCACAGTTATTTACATCTCTTACTCGAATGTTATAAGAGCCTGCTCCTAGATTGTTAAAAGTGTTTTCTGGTTGGTATGTTGTACCATTATTAATGCTATAAGTAATTGGAGCTTCACCACCAGTAGCAACAATAGTTAAAGTCGCTTGGTTTTCCCCACTACAAAGTATATCAGAATTAGAAATCGCTAATGCTAAAGGTGCATCTTGATCAATTGTAATATCGAATGGTGTTTCGCAGAAATCAACATTTCCACTATTATCCCTTACATACACATCATAATCACCTGTACCGGTAACTGAAATTGTACTGTTTACACCGAAATCGCTCGCAGTTGGTGTAACTCCGTCACCTACTACTGCATATACATAATTACCATCTCCACCAGCAGCAGAAATATCTATATCGGTATCTGTGCCACAAGCAGTAATAGTACTGGCACTTGCTGTAACCGTTAAAGCAGGGTCAATTGTTATGCTACCAGAGTCCGTACAGTTATTACCATCTCTAACATCAACAGTATATGTTCCTGCAGATAGGTTAGCAAATACGTTTGTGCTACTAAAAGCACCACCGTTTAAGCTATATTCAAAAGTACCATCGCCACCAGAAGAAACACTAGCTGTCAGCGTTAATAAAACAGCATCATCAAAACATTCTTGATTAGGGGTTATAGCTAGAACTGGTGCTGTTGCAGGATTAAGGTCAAACGTGAACGGAATACTACAATTGTTAGCATCGGTAATAGTACCGTTATATGTTCCAGATTGGGATAACCCATTAAAAGAACCTGTAGAATTAGAACCAAATACTGTAGTGTCTGGATTGTTTAATTCGTAAACATAACTACCCCATCCACCTGTTGCAAGAACACTTACACTACCGGCAGAAGTACAACTTGGTTGTATTTCTGTTAAACTAGAAATTGCCAATGCCGAAGCCGGACCTTCTAATTCATGGGTAGCCGTATATGTACAGTTGGTATCAGTGTCTACAATATCAATTGTATAATTACCTGCAACTAAACCATTAATATTATCAATAACAGCTTCTGTACCTCCTGTTCTAACAATTCCTGTTGGACCTGTAACCGTGTAAGTGAAATTTTGACCCGCCTGGAAATTTACATTAAAACTTATAATACCGTCTGCAGCACCAAAACAGCTAATCGGTTGCGTTGTTTGACCACTTGCCGACATTGGATTAATAGCATTAATCGTGTAATTTTCATCATAAAAACAACCATCGGCATCAGTAACCCTTACTGTATACGTATCAGGAGCAAGACCATTGAAAGCAGCTTCATTTCCTGTTGTGCTAGTTGGTGCAATTGTAGCGGGAGCAATAATTGAATACACATAAGGTGCAGTACCATTAATAGCATTCACCGTTAAATTAGCAGTTTGCGCCGGACATGTAATTTGAGACTCAACAACAGTTAAATCCGTTGGTGGATTTGGTCTATCTATTACAATTTGATTAGTAACAAAAGTACAATCGTTAGCATCTCTTATGGTAAGGGTATAAGAACCGTCTGTTAAATTTTCAAAACGATTTGCATTGGCAGTCGTATCTGGAACAAAGTTAATTCCGTCAATACTATACGAATAAGGAGCGGTACCACCAGCAACATTTTGCACTTCAATGATACCATCTTGCAAACAAGTATAATCTTGCACTAAAACTGCATCACCACTAATTGCAGCTAAAGGAGCAGCAATCGTAAATGTCTCTTCTGAATCACAAGAAGCAGCACCTCTAGTTTGATTTATGGTAACTCTATAATCACCTGCCGCTAAGTTTGGAAAATTACCAGAACTATTATTTGCCAAAGGTTGATCTGCCGAATCAAACAATGTAAATAGTAAAGTATACCCGTTAGCATTTGAAATATTATATTGAATTCTACCCGTAGCTTCACCAAAGCAAAGCACATCTGTAACTGTTGTAGGATCGAAATCTGCAGTTGGTTGATACTCTATTGTAACCGTGTTAGATTCTACATAACACCCATTTCTATCCAATACTAAGAATGTATAATCACCTGGTGCCGAAACATTAAATGTTTGACTAGTTTGAAAGTTGGTTGCCGGTATATCTGCAAAAGATGGGAACGAAGTAACTGTAGTTCCGCCTTCATCAACATAGGTCCAAATGGCATATGTATATTCTGGATTTCCACCTGTAGCATTCATTAATATAGTACCGTCTTCACAAGTAATAGCTTGAGAAACACTTGCTGTTACCGCTAAATCATTTTCATCAATTATGGTAATTTCCTCACTATAAGAACAACCATCATCTGTTGAAATATAAGCGATATAATCACCTGCACTTACATCTGTAAAAGTGTAGTTGTTATCTCCATGACCATTTTGGCTATCTATTAAAGTTCCAAGTCCGCCATTTGTACCATCATTACTTCTTATTTCAAATGCATATGGTGCATCTGCATCTGTAATTTGAAGATTAATAGTCCCTAAACTAAAACAAGTTTCTGGCGTAACGTTAACATCATATGTTATTGCACGCTCACGAATACCTATAACAGGAGTTGTGAAAATACAAGCATCTTGAATTGGATTACCGCTAGTATCAAGTTGAGTGACCTCTACTCTATAAGAACCATTTTCACCAGAAGCAAAATCAAAACTTGGTCCGTTGTTTGCACTAAATGGAACGATAGTAGCATTAGTATCATTATCTACAAGTTGATATCCATATCCACTTCCAAGATTTGTAATAGTAATATTGCCGTCAGTATCGCAAACGATATCTCTATTATTAAATTCAATATCTAGGTTGTTCTGGAAACCTTTAAAATAGAAACGGCTTGTACACCCATTTTGGTAAACTACAGAAAGTCTATACTCACCAGGCGCATTCAATAAGTAATTACTACCGGTACCTACCTCTGTCCAAGAACATGTAAGTGCTTTGTTGGCACAATCTTCACCTACAACAGCATTAATACCACAACTACCTTCATCTAACAATTCCCAAGAAACACTTTGAGCATCAACAATGTTGACTGCTAATGGTTGTGAATCGTTAATACCACATAAAAATATTTTTGGTAAAAAAGAGCTGTCATCACTACAGAAAACTATTTCACCAGGAATATCGTTACTTGGGTCAGTATCTCCATTTACCTCATTAAAATACTCTGTTACCGGATTTGGTAAATTACCAGAACCAAATGGCTCTACATTAATAATTTCTTTAAATCCTTTACAAGGATCAGCAACAATTTTATCTACTATATATTGACCAACAAGTGTTACAACCTGTGTACTTGGATCATTATCTGGATCACCATCATTAATTTCAATATCTGTAGCATCTATTTCTCCATTACTGTTTGTATCTCGATACCATATATATGAATCGAAACCATCACCAGCATTTAAAATAGCACTAGTACCACATAGTTCTATCGTTCTTTCAAAATTACAATCAGAAAGATCATCTAAAAGGAAGTTGGTAGCTCCTGGAACAACAAATCCACAAGTATTAAAATCAGTAACACTTGGATCATCTGTAACTTGAGCAGAGTTGTTCTCTCCTCTATACGAACTATACGCTAAATTTTCAATTAAATCTGAACAGGCATTTATGAAATCAAAACAGTTTTCAGCTACTTGAACTCTAAAACCAATTGAATATTCACCATCTTCATCATCAACATAAACATCTGGAATATTGAATACTATTTCCCTCGTAGCTGGGTCATACGTATATGTAATCTCATGACAAGTTCTTGGAAAGCCTTCACATATAGGTGCGGGAAATGTAAAATCTGTAGCGTTGAAAAAACTTCTGCCATCTGGAGGAGAAACGTTTACTGGTAATACATCTCTAATCGTATAATTTACACCATCATCGTTACCAATATTTTCAAAAGTTAAAATATAATCTAATGTTTGCCCTAAATGTACACCTTGCCCTGTAATATCTACACCTCCTGGAGTCTGTACTCTTTTTTCCAATACAATATTGGGAGCAATAATATCCACATCAAAAGAAGTAAAAAAGATATCGTACTTATCTTGAGAAGAACTAGCCCTTAAAATAGCACTAGTTGAACCGTTAGGAATAATTGTATTGCTAGCACCACCATTAGGTATCTCAAAAAGGTCAACATCCCAACCTAATGTATTTATACTGTTTGGGTTTCTTGTTGTATACTGCGTATCAAATTGAGTTATACTAGAATTAAAGAAATTGTTTCCTGGGTTTTGACCGTTTGATAATGTTGTAAAAGACCCGTTTGCATTTATTTGTAATGCGTCACCACCAATTCTATTATCACCCTCTAAAGCAGCAACACCCATGTTTGCATAAACCGGAAATGGAGCTGGTAAAGTAGTAAATCCGTTTACTGGTATATCAATACTCTCGCCTGATTTTACACCTGCATAACCATCAAAAGTGGTAATAAATTTATCGCCTGGTAGGTTTGGGTTCTCATAAACAACAACCATTTTCCAACCACCAGAAATACCACCAGAAATACTGTTTCCTGTACTAGCTCTTACATTGGCAACAAAATAATCTCCATTGGGATCTGCTAATCCAGAGACTATAGAGGTTACATCTTTATAGGCTGCGTATGGACTATAATAACCAAAATCTGCATCTCCATTACCATCAAAAATAACCTCATCTGCCGTTATGTCTTGATAGGCTCCTCCCGGAGTTCTAAACTTAATATCATCAATGTTACTTCTATCAGAATTTACATAAACCGCAGACCAATACAATCCTGCATAACGTACCAATGAACAATCAACATCGGGTATTTCTAAATATGCACTACTAGAACTAAATGTGCTGCTATCACTATCGACATCAATATATTGCATGTCGTAATTATCATTGTAATCAGAAGAGTTTCCGGTATCATTAAGCGGATCATTGGGAGAAACCTCTGGAATTGTAAATGTTTCATATCTCCATCTTCTTCCATTTCTAACCCACCTACCACCTGTACTTTCTGGTATGTATCTGTTAACAATGTTGTTTGCAATGAATGTTAATTCTCCACGAATATCAGCCTCATATCGCACTTGAAAAGGCTCTTTAACCTGCGATACCGCAGTTTGCAAACCTAATGCCAAGAATAAAATGAAAAATAAACATTTTGAGTAATGTTTTCCCATAAGAGAAATGTATTTGGTAAATTCTAAAAAACTAGTCAGTTTGGTCATCTTCTATAATTTCTGAAGAATCCATTCAAGCAATATTAATTTCATATCGTTCCACGCGGAATTCTCCAATAACAAATATTAACCTTAGTAGTTACGTGAAGAATTTATTGTTGTAGTAACGATGTTTTCTGTTGTGAAACAGCAAATTGAATGGGTTTGTTTTTTAAAAAAACAGTGCATTTCAACGATAATACACCTAGCAGCGCAATCTTAATATTTAATCGTTTGAGGTAATTTCAAAAAAATATAGTATGAAAATATTTTTGAAGAGTTGCAAAATTTCATGTTTTCTAGAGCTAATTTGATTAAAAGAATCGCTCTTTTTTTTATTCTATTATAGTATTAAATACTATAATATTGACTTGAAAAGTACTGTTTTAAACAGCCAAAACAATCATATAAATACACTATATTTTTAGCGAAATCGCTTTGCTTTTTATAGAGGAAATGAAAAATAAAATGCTTTTGAAATCAGATTATTTTACAATTTATAAGCTAATTGTTTACCAAATAAAGCGCTTTTAAGGTTTTTTAGGCAAGAATTTCACACAACAGAAACAAGATTTAGGAATTATTATAAGCCGCTCTAGCGGCTTTTCATATACTCGGGTGGTTCTTCCTGGGAAATTATAAAAACACACTTCTTTTGGCTTAAAAACAGTGTTGCGCTATCCTATTACGAGTAATGCATAATGTAGTTGTAAGCAAATATCATTTTCTAAACCCTTTTAATTGAAATGGGCAGCATTTAGTTATTAATATAGTTCAAAGCACATTCTAAGACTTCATTTTTTTCTGCTACAATACCATCGATAGTTGGTTTACACACCATTTCAATTTTGACACCTTTTCTTTGAGTTTCGGTATTATCCGGATAAAATATTCCTACACCAGTTATCATGGTTTTATAGCTACCTATCATTTCAAATCGACTAACATTACCATCAGCACTTGAAGTTTGGCTACCAATAGTAGTTACATTATCGCCTGCCTGAAGACTCATTGCAATAAATTCTGTTCGACTATGAGATATCTCACCTACCAATAAGACCACATTGCCTTTATATTTTAATTACTTGTTATGTAAATCAATTCAGGAATATTAATTAAGAATTTCTATCTTTAAAATCTGTTATACTAATTCTACATATTATCTGAGTCTTTCTAAAAAGACGATCTCGACAATCGAGTAAATAGTGCATGGATATCTTCCAGTGCCTAGGTAAATACACCCAATTATATTATCAAATTTTAAACAAAGTCAATTGATTAAAAATCAGTTGAATCATCACTTTGAATGATATTAAATTCTTCAAATTGTGATAATCTTACAATGAATTAAAAATGAAAAGTAAACAGTTAATAAGTAGAAATATAGAAGACTTTTATAATAAAGCATCTGAAGAAACTAGACTCGAAAAAGGTATGGGTATAATTGAATTTGAAAGAATTAAATCTCTCATTGAAAAGTATATCCCTTCAACAACTTCAAAAATTATTGATATAGGTGGAGGAACAGGAAAATATTCAGAATGGCTAGCTCGAAAAGGACATCAGGTTTATTTGGTTGAGCCTGTTTTCAAACATTTACAAATAGCAAAACAAAGAACTAATAAACTTAAGAATAAGTTTCAAGTTAAATCAGGTGAATCTAAAGAATTAGACTTTCCTAATAAATTTGCAGATCTCATAATTCTTCATGGACCACTTTATCACCTACAAAAAAAGGAAGATAGAGATATAAGTATTAAAGAAGCTAAACGTGTTTTAAAAAATAACGGAATCATTTTGGGTTTTGCTATAAATTATACGGCATCAACTTTAGTTGGTCTATTAAATGGTCTTATTCATAAAAAGTCATTCTTTGAAATGTGTAAGAGTGAATTGACGACAGGAATTCACAATCCCCCAGATGATTTTCCTTGGCTTTTAGCTGAGGCTTATTATCACAAACCCGAACAATTAAAAAATGAATTTATAAATCAGGAATTAACATACCTAAATACCTATGCCGTTGAAGGAATGGCTTGGCTAGATAAAGACTATTTCACTAATATGCTAAATAATAAAAAGAAGAAAAATTTAATGGATCTTATTCAAATTACAGAAAACGACAGCTACATTTTACCTTTTAGTCCACATATGATGATAGCAGTAAAAAAAACTAAAAATGGAAAATAAAGAAAGATACATTAAAGCTCTGATTGAAAATAACGGCCAATTAAATGAACTAGATCTTGGAGAAAGAATTCAACTGGATGAAGATGAAACAAGAGAAATAATAGCACAACTATTATCTGAACATAGAATTAGGTACGAGGGAAAGAACGTTTGTAAGTATAGCGTTGTAAACAAAAAGCGTAGATAATATTGAAAATAAATATCGGCTAGGTTGATTTTCAAAAAACGGACTTCAATTTAAATGGGAAAAATAAAAATCTTGATTATCATGATTTAATATAACAAATAACAACCGGAAATCTATTTGGTTTCCGGTTACTTGCTAAGTATTTTTTTTAATATCGATTGGCAAATACCAACAGTAAAAAGACTTGCTCATTTATAAGTGATGTTATCTTTTGCTTTTTTTACTCCAAATGAATTCTCATCAATCCACACAAGATCCCAGTTAATAATTGGATCAGTATTGTAGCTTTTAAGGGTTACTGATTGTTCTTGGGAATTAAAACGATAATATCCATTAACCCCTCCCGAGCGAATTTCATTTCCGCACCGCCGCCCTATTTTCCTTCCAGAATTAAAAGTTATGCGATATTCGCCTGTACTCAAAAAACGAAGTTCGTTACCAATTTTCAAAGTCCTACTTCGCCTATAAACTGTAATTTCAGTATCACCTTCTTTTATAGTCTTATCAACCTTCCAACGATCAATTAGAAAAGATTTAGATATTTCTTTCTCTTGACCAAAACATAATTGAGCAAAAAAGAGGATTAGCAAGATTATTGGTTTTCTCATAAATTGGTAAAAACAAGAACCGTTCCAACCGATGTACAAGTACTTTCAAATTAGCAATATAATAAGTTCGTATTTCAAAGTTGGTCCTCAATTTTAATCTCAAGTAACCTAAGGTCATTTCATTCGTCTTGAATTTATGAAAGGAATACTAATAGTACTTCTTATACTAATTAAAAGTCAAGTTGCGTCTGATATTATACTGAAGATAGAATTAATCGGTACATGGAAGATTGAAAAAGTTCAAGTTACTAGAACAGGAGTTTGCCTACAAAATGACTTTAGCGAAATGATTGGGACTACTTTTAAATTTAAAGAAGAACAGCGCCTATTGATTACTTCAAATAGTGACTGGTTTCAGCTACCTAATGAAGAGGAGATACGTTGGTATTTGGAAGATGAACATCTTATTATAAAATTAAAGAATACTCAAGAAATATATAGTTCAAAAATCTCTTTTGAAGAATATAAGTTGATTTTACATCTTAGTAATTTGACTGCGATTCATTTGATAAGAATTAGTAAGAAGTAATGCATCAAGAAATCAATATTCAATCGATATATAGCATTTAGCAATTATGAAAATGATGAATTTAAACTTAAGGTATTTTCGCTTTGAGCAGAAATGCAATCTAGGTTTAAAATACAATCAAATAAAAGTGATATATAAAAATACTTATTGGTATCATATTTTATATGTGTATTTTATTTTTTTCAACTCAATTTTATTGATGAATGTTAGTGAATCAATATTCAACAACAATTAAAATATAATGAAGAGTATATTTAGAATTAAATTAAATACAATTTTGTATAGCTTAGAAATTGTATTCAGTAGAAACAACAAAGACCTTATCATCTGAGATGATAAGGTCTTTGTGTAATCGTTGAGTTAGTTAATAGTCGCGCTATACCAGGAGTTCTTGATTAACCCGCATAATCCACATTTTATCATTATAAGCATCATTCAGCTTAGAGTAATATGAGATTAACGCATTGGTCCAAGAGTCGTGCTTCTTTAGATATACGTATCTGTAATTGTTCTTGGGGTTGATAAAATAACTAGCGCTTAAACCGAATGAATTTAATAGCGCTACAAATTTCTTAGCATTGTTTGGGTTTGCAAATACATTGGCAATTAAGTAATAACCAGATCCAGCTCCGTCAATAACTATATTCTTAGAATCAGTATCTGTAGAGGCAACATTATCCCGAACTATGACATTTGAGGTAAGCACATCAGCATCATATTTAGATTTCTTTTCTTTAATCTTGTTTACATTACTTGCATATGCTTCATTAGTGTATTTGTTGTCTACATTCATAATCCACATGGCACCATCATATCTACCATTTAGATTAGAATTATGTGCGGCAACAGCATCTTCAAAGGTTTCAAAACGGTCCAAATACACATACTTTAAACCAGTATTAGGGTTATCAATATAATCAGCATTAATACCCTTCTCATTAAGGTCATTAATAAAGTTATTCATATACTGACCACCTTTGTACACATTTGCAACTACATAATACCCATCGTTAACATCAGGTAAATCTTTAAATCTTCTACTTTTAACAGCATCTTGCGCAACCTCTCTTGTTGTTTTTGCAACAGGTTTAGCGGTATTTCGAGGTCTATTTGCAACTACGGCATCTTTTGGCTGAACTTGTTCATTAAACCTGTTATCAACTGAAGTATTATCATCTGAACTAGACTCGACAACTTCTTGTCTTTCTGCAACAGGGTCTTTTCTTTCGCTTGTTAGTATTGCTACCCTATCTTTTTGCGTTTGACTAGCTGCTTGATTATTTGTAACTGCCTCACCTGAATTACTCGGGTTATAGTTAGAGGCAATTTCGGTATTGCTATTCTCATCAAGAAAAAGCTCTTTTGCTTTATTCTCAAGATCTGGTCTTTCACCGTTGGTTTCATTTCTAACCATACGCATTACCATGGCAAAACGTCTTTCTAAATCAGATTGGCGAATAGCCTCTAATGAATCTTGACGGAACATTAACTCCTCAATAATGGCATCGTTTTCTGCCAATTTCATCTTCAATTCTTCAATCTCCTCATTAGTAGCAATATTCTCTGGCTCTTCATCATTCTGTACCAAATCATCTTCATATTCATCTTCTAACATAACCCTATCCTCAGTAAGATTTGGCGAGAATGAGTATGCAAATGATATTTCATGTGTAACTCCAAAATTATCGAAGTTATTAGACAATCCTTTTTCCATGGTATAGCCTAAAGAAATCCTTTGGTTTAAGTTAAAACCAACACCGGCAGCTGCACCATAAAAGCTATCGTAACCACCTTGAATCCATCCTAATTTTGGTAGATCAAGAATTAAACTACCGCCTAAGGTTACATCTTCTTCACCTACTTTTCTAACTCTTGCCAAAGGCATCAACCTACCCTCTTCAAAAATTCCTGTTTGATTTTCAAACTGATGGGTATATTGTAGGTGACCTGAATATGTTTTGTCTTTAAACTCCGTTACCGATTCACTTGTTTTTAAGTTATAATCGAAAAGGTTTTCTGCGAACATACCAACATCAAACTTACCATAAGAAAGGTTGAAACCTGGCTGAAACGATAACAAGTTCTGATCTTGCAATCCAGATAAAAAAGGATCTTCCTCTACTGTTGAAGCCCTACCATTATCAAAGCCACTTTGGTAATACGATACATTTGCACCGAACGTAAAATTACTCTTATCGTTCAGTTTAATACCATAGGCATAATTTGCCAGTACACCAAAGTTACTAAGTATACCTTCCCTTTGTGAGTACAAGCTTAATCCAAGTCCTGTTTTGTCACTAATACGACCACTATAGCTTAAGAAATAGTTCTGATTGTTATCATCAAATTGTACCGATTGGTTTCGGTGTAACAAGTTAATATAAGATTTGTCTTCCCTAACCGTTGAAAACGTTGGGTTGATTAAAAATCGGTTATACTTCAATAGATTCTGGGCAGGAACGTCGTATGATACAAACGGATTCTCCTCTTGCCCGCTAACCTTCATGATAGCTAACACAAATAACAATAGATATAAAACACTTTTCTTTAGCATGGTGAGCTTAACGTATTACTGTGATCGTACCTTGTTTAAGTACTTCACTGGCATTTCTAATTTTATAGTAGAATACCATATTTTGTTTAGTGAATGCAGTAGTAGACTGCGGCCAATTATTTTTATAATCAAATTCGTTTACGATCTCTTGACCTTGTTCGTTGTAAATAATAACATTTACATCGGCCTTATTAGAGTAAGAGTTTGGAATAACCCATTGGTCATTAATACCATCTCCATTAACTGTTATTACATTAGGTACTTTAAATGTATCTAAGTAAGATACTTCTACCTGTCTAACAATCTCACAGTTATCTATAGATGCTATCAAGGTATACGTACCTGCATCTGTAAAAGTTACGCTGTCAGAATTGCTTAATTCAGCGGCATTTGCATCTAACCATCTATAAGCAGTACCTCCACTTGCAGTTACTGTTTTAGTAGTGCCTTCTGGCATTACAACTTCAGTACCTGGGTCAAGGGTTATAAGATTCTCATCTAACGGTGTAACTACAATCTCATTAGAGATCAAAGAACAGCCATCCTTATCCATTGTCAGTCTATAGGTACCTGCTGTAGAAACCGTCAAAACAGCATCAGTTGTATTAATTGAAATACCATCTAATTGCCATTCGTAAGTAGATGAACTTAAATTGCTGGTGGTGCTAAGTGAAATAGTTTCTCCGCCACTACAAAAAACAGTTCCAGAACTGGTAATAGAAATAGTTTCGTTAGTTAAAAGCTGTATTGATAACGAGTTAGAATCTATATCAAAACTATCAATGGTCGCATTTAATTCATAGTCCCCATTTTCTAAGTTCGATGCTAAACTAATAACGTTATTTGTGGCACCATTTACAATTGCACCATCTTTACTCCATTGATAGGTAAACCCATCAACTAAAGCACTTGTAACATCTGTTTTTGTACCATCTGTTGCAACAGCATTAATTTGCTCAACACCTAAAGTTGTAGTTGTAGATTCACAAGAAGTATACGCATCAGTATAATTTATAGTCATCTCAAAAGAAGCAGGAGATACTACAGTAGTAGTTTCCGAATTTTTTGAAGAGATAGCACATGCACCACCTGTTTGGGTTACCTCGGCGTAATATTCACCGTCTTGAGATATCGTTATTGAATTACTTGTTTCTCCGCTTATTTCAACATTGTTTCTAAACCACTTATAGCTTGGAGTGTTCGCAGTTGTGCTAACACTTAACAATTGAGTTTGTGTAGGTAATAAAACCGTATTAATTTCATTTTCTACTGTAACAGTATATAGTTCTGCATTGTTCATAGAAACTACTGCTGATCTTTCATTACAGATACCAGTACCAGATATTTCAACTGCATAATCTCCTTCAAAACCTGCATTTGCAGCATTTACTGTATAAGTTGTTCCAGTCGCTCCTAAAATTGCAGCGTCATCTTTAAACCATTGGTAGCTCCATGAAGCATTGGTTTGATCTATACTTAAAATTTCGGTGTCCGTACTACACAAAGAAGTCTTGCTTGGTGCGGTAACGGCAATACCAGTTCCAGACCCTCCAATAGTTACATCAACTATATTTGAATCTGTATTACCAGAACCAGTACAACGCGGTCCATAATTAATATATACATTGTACATACCAGATTGGGTTACATTCAAAGTATGTCCGGTTTCCGACGTTAATTCTGTCCCACTTCGAAACCAGATATATTGATAGGTTTCAGGGTTTGCTATATTATCAACTTGTAAAGTAATCGGTCCTGTACTACAAACAGTACCTGGGGGAACTCCGTCACCTTTTTCACTAATATTAAGATTAGAAGTTACATCCATGTAATACATATTGTATGCAGGAGATTCACTACCGATCTTTACCGGGTCAGTACTTCTAACCCTCATCTTATACCCTTCACCACGTGTATCTGTAGGTATGGCAAAACTGGTATCAAAATCCTTTACGGCATTTTGATCGGTAATAGTTTGCAATGTTTGTGCATTGGCAAAACTACCGCTGGCGTCAGATAATTCGAGAATAAACTCGTTACCTGCGTTCGCAGTTCCAATCCATGTAACATTTACATAGTATTCGTTAAAACCACCATTACCTGCGCAAACGGCAGACCATGGTGTACTTCCTGACAGATTTGGATTGTCTGCAGGTTCTGGAGCATTAATTACTATTGCTTGCGCAGATAATTGAAAAGCGCAGAAAAGCATGGATAGTGCTGTAATTACGGTAAGTTTGTTCAAAGTTCTCATAGGTATTTGTAGTTATGGGGGCCACTACGGTTGAAAAGTTGGTTAATAAATTATTTCACTATACCATCATTTCATAGACAAATATGTTATTTAATACGACGAAGTGAAATTTTATGTTGTCGGAAGGAAGATTTATGTTGTGAAACTCATTTTATGTAAGGTGTATCCAATTTAAACCTATCCTTTAAGCCATTTTTGCTACTTTTGTAGCTTGAAATATAATGACATGAGCGAGACATCAAAGTCTTTGAATTTTATTGAACAAATTGTTGAAGAGGACTTGGTAAATGGTTATACCAAAGACGAATTACGTTTTCGTTTTCCTCCAGAACCTAATGGTTATTTACATATTGGGCATGCAAGCTCTATTTGTTTAAACTTTGGTTTAGGTCTAAGGTATAATGCACCTGTAAATCTGAGATTTGATGATACAAACCCTGCAAAAGAAGAGCAAGAATTTGTAGATGCTATCAAAAAAGATGTAGAATGGTTAGGTTTCAAGTGGGATACCGAACGGTATGCGTCTGATTACTTTCAGCAACTATATGATTGGGCGGTAGAATTGGTTAAACAAGGAAAGGCATATGTGGACAATCAATCTTCTGAAGAAATGGCTGCCCAAAAAGGAACTCCTACTGAACCGGGTACAGATAGTCCAAATAGAAATAGATCTATAGAAGAAAATTTAGAGCTGTTTGAAAAGATGAAAAACGGAGAGTTTAAAGAAGGAACTCACGTATTAAGAGCTAAGATAGATATGACCTCATCTAACATGTTGATGAGAGACCCTATCATGTACCGTATATTACATAAAGCGCACCACAGAACAAATACCGATTGGTGTATTTATCCGATGTATGATTGGACACATGGTGAAAGTGATTATATAGAGCAAGTATCACATTCTTTCTGTACGCTAGAATTTGCAATGCACCGTGAGTTATATAATTGGTTTTTAGATCAAGTATATGATGAAACTAAAGTAAGGCCTAAGCAACGAGAGTTTGCTCGTCGTAACTTAAGCCATACCGTAGTAAGTAAGCGGAAGTTGGCACAATTGGTTGAAAAGGGAGTAGTAAATGGTTGGGATGACCCAAGAATGCCAACAATATCAGGATTACGTAGAAGAGGATATACACCGGAATCTATTCGCAATTTTGTAGATACTATTGGTATTGCGAAAAGAGATAACCTTATTGATGTTTCTTTACTTGAATTCAATGTTAGGGAACATTTAAATAAAACAACCCATAGGGTAATGGGAGTTCTGAACCCACTTAAGGTGGTAATTACAAATTACCCTGAAGGTGAAACGGAATGGTTAGTTGCAGAAAATTCTCCAGAAGATGAAAATGCAGGTTCTAGAGAAGTTCCATTTTCTAGAGAAATATATATTGAACAGGAAGATTTTAGAGAAGCTGCCAATAAAAAATTCTTCCGTTTAAAATTGGGCAATGAAGTTCGCTTAAAAAACGGTTACATTATTAAAGCTGAAAGCTGTACAAAAGATACCGAAGGGAATATAACTGAAGTACAGTGTACTTACGACCCAAAAAGTAAAAGTGGAAGCGGTACAGAAGAAAGTTTGCGTAAAGTTAAGGGAACATTACACTGGATATCTATTGAGCATGCTGTTAAAGCGGAAGTTAGATTATATGACCGCCTGTTTACAGATGAAAGTCCAGACACACATAAAGACAAGGATTTCTTAGATTTTATTAATCCGGATTCATTAACTGTAATTAACGGATATGTAGAACCTGCATTAAAAAATGCACAACCTGGAGATACTTTTCAGTTTCAACGAATAGGTTATTTCTGTGTTGATCCAGATACCACTGCAGATAATTTAGTTTTTAATAGAACTGTTGGTTTAAGAGATTCTTGGGCTAAAGTTCAAGAGAAAAAATAGTATTAGTTATACCTATTACTACTATTCTATAGTATTGAATATTCTTATAAGAAGAGGCTCGAAGACGTAATGTCTACGAGCCTCTTTCAATTTACAAACCCATTGGTATCATAAAGGTTGTGAAATGCTTAAATAGCTTCTTAAAATGAATTTTTAAAGCTATATCTTTCTTTGTCCTAATTTTTAAAATGCATAAAAAAACCCAAGAACATTTGTTCTCGGGTTTTCCTAAAAATAATCAAACCTAAAATGAGCTATTCTTTAAGTTTAGGTTTATTTGTTTTTTTCATTGTTTCACCAATCATATTACTAGCGGTAAAACTAGCAACCATATTATTAAGCATATCACTACCTGCTTGAGGCGAATTCGGTAATAATATTAAATTGGTGTTAGTAGCTTCCCCTATGCTCTGTAATGTATCATAATGTTGTGTTACCACAATTAATGCAGAAGCTTCTTGAGAATTAATACCAACTTTATTCAATACCTCTACAGACTCTTCTAGACCACGAGCTATTTCTCTTCTTTGATCTGCAATACCCTGACCTTGTAATCTTTTGCTTTCAGCCTCAGCTTTTGCTTTCTCTACAATTAAAATACGTGCAGCATCACCTTCAAACTGCGCAGCAGTTTTTTGACGCTCAGAAGCATTAATACGGTTCATGGCTTCTTTTACTTGTGCATCTGGATCAATATCGGTAACCAAGGTTTTAATAATATCAAATCCATAATCTAACATTGCTTGTTGCAATTCTGATTTTACAGCTATGGCAATATCATCTTTTTTAACAAAAACATCATCCAATTTCATTTTAGGTACTTCAGCCCTAACCACATCAAATACATAAGAAGTAATTTGTTCATGTGGATATTCTAACTGGTAATATGCTTCATAAACTTTTTCCTTAATCACCACATATTGTACTGATACTTTAAGTTTCACAAAAACATCATCTAAGGTTTTAGTTTCTATAATAACATCTAATTGTTGAATTTTTAAACCAATACGTGCGGCAATTCGTTGCACAAAAGGAATTTTAAATTGAATACCAGATTGTCTTACACTAGTAAATTTTCCGAATGTTTCAATTAATACCGCTGTTTGCTGTTTTACAATAAATACACCCGATAGAATAGTGGCAATCACTAAAAACGCAATCGGAATCCAAATAAATGAGCCCATAATTATTTCTTTTAAGGTTAATATTGAAAGATACTAAATGCCTTCATAGTATTAGTAGCATTTATTTCATATTTGTTACAGAATAGCGCCTAGAAATACATAATCTTCAATCTACTTTGTGATTACGATAGGTTTTCAAACTATATCAATGAACTTCTGACTTTCATAACTTAGGTTTAGATTGATTAATTTAGAGCTAATCAAAACACACAAACTATGCTTGTCTCTATAAATCCGAAGTTACCGATGCGAAACAAAAGTGCTACCATAGATTATTATGTTAATTCACTCGGGTTTAAAAAAGTAGGCACAATAGATTATCCTGAGTATTTGATGGTAGAAAAGGATGACATCGAAATACATTTCTTTTTGTTCGAAGCTCTAAATCCAAAAGAGAACTACGGACAGGTCTATATCCGCACCAACGATATAGAAACCTTATACCAATCGTTATTAAATATCAATGTAGCTATACACCCTAATGGAAAACTAGAGCTTAAACCTTGGAAACAAAAGGAGTTTGCTCTATTAGACCCCGATAGTAACTTACTGACATTTGGAGAATCATTGAACAAATGATAGATATTAAAAAGAAAAAGGCAGCTAATTATAGCTGTCTTTTTAATATTTATAAAGTGAATATATTTAGATATCAAAACGATCTAAATTCATAACCTTGGTCCAAGTTCTTGCGAAGTCACGAACAAATTTCTGTTTTGCATCTTCCGTACCATATACTTCTGCCAATGCTCGTAATTCAGAATTAGAACCAAATATTAAATCTGCTCTAGTCCCTTTCCATTTCACATGACCAGTTTTACGGTCACTACCTTCAAACACAGTATCGTTGTCAGAAGCAGCCTTCCACGTAGTTCCCATATCTAATAAATTGATAAAGAAATCATTTGTAAGCAATCCTGGTTTATCAGTAAATACTCCGTAATCAGAACCATCATAATTGGCGCCAAGTACACGAAGACCACCAACAAGAACAGTCATTTCTGGTGCAGTTAAAGTTAATAGGTTTGCTCTATCAATTAATAACTCTTCTGCTTGAACAGATAGTTTTTGTTTTGTATAATTTCTAAATCCGTCTGCCATAGGTTCAAGCGCATCAAAAGATTCAATATCAGTACTCTCCTGAGTTGCATCTGTACGACCAGCGTTAAAAGCAACTTTGGTATCAAAACCAGCCAACTTTGCGGCATTTTCGACAGCAGCTGAACCAGCAAGAACAACTAAATCGGCAAAAGACACCTTTTTGTTACCAGATTGATTATCATTAAATTCTTTCTGAATTCTTTCTAAAGTAGCGGTAACCTTAGCCAACTGTGTAGGGTTGTTAACTTTCCAACCTTTTTGAGGAGCTAAACGCACACGACCACCATTAGCACCACCACGCTTATCTGACCCTCTAAAAGTGGATGCAGAAGCCCATGCAGTAGAAACTATTTCTGCCGTAGAAAGTCCTGAAGCTAAAATTAATGTCTTTAAATTTTCAATATCGGCATCATCAATCAAATCAAAATCAACGGCAGGTACTGGATCTTGCCATATCTGCACTTCTTTTGGTACTTCTGGTCCTAAATAACGATTAGTAGGTCCCATGTCACGGTGAGTTAGTTTATACCAAGCTCTTGCATAGGCATCTTTAAACTCGTCTGGATTCTCTAAAAAGTTTCTTGAAATTTTTTCATATTCAGGATCTAAACGTAGCGACATATCGGTAACCAACATAAATGGTTGATGTGTCTTACCTGGTATATGAGCATCTGGCATTTCACCAGCACCGGCATCGCCAACTGGCTTATATTGCCAAGCTCCAGCCGGACTCTTAGTTAATTCCCACTCAAAACCAAATAAGTTTTCAAAGAAATAATGACTCCATTTTGTAGGTGTTTGTGACCATGCGCCTTCTATACCACTTGTTATAGTATCTGCACCAGACCCAGTACCATAAGTACTCTTCCAACCTAAACCTTGTTCTGTAATATCTGCAGCAGCTGGCTCAGAACCTACATACTTTTCTGGATCTGCAGCACCGTGTGTTTTTCCGAATGTATGTCCACCTGCAATAAGCGCAACGGTTTCATAATCATCCATTGCCATTCTTTTGAATGTCTGTCTAATATAATGAGCGGCTTCTAATGGATCAGGATTTGCATTATGCCCTTCTGGATTTACATAAATTAAGCCCATATGTGCAGCACCTAGAGGGTTTTCTAACTCATTGCCATCTTCATCATAACGTTGTTTGTTTCCTAACCACTCTGTTTCAGATCCCCAATAAATATCCTCTTCTGGTTGCCATATATCTTCACGACCACCGGCAAATCCGAACATTGGCAATCCCATACTTTCATGAGCAACATTACCAGTAAGTATCAATAAATCTGCCCAAGAAATTTTCTTGCCATATTTCTGCTTAATAGGCCATAATAATAAACGGGCCTTATCTAGATTGGCGTTATCTGGCCAACTATTTAATGGGGCAAAACGTTGGTTACCTGCGCTCGCACCACCTCTACCATCAGATATACGGTACGTTCCAGCACTGTGCCAAGCCATTCGTATAAAGAATGGTCCATAATGACCATAATCTGCAGGCCACCAATCTTGACTATTCGTCATTAAATCTGTCAAATCTTGTTTAACGGCGGCTAAATCTAGAGATTTAAACTCTTCAGCATAATTAAAATCATCATCCATTGGATCTGCCATTTTAGAATGCAATCTTAAAATATTAAGATTCAACATATTTGGCCACCAATCTTTGTTAGTTGTTCCACCACCAGCTGCCTGATGCATTTCACCATTTAAAAATGGACAATTTGCTGCAGCGGGATCATTTACATCCCAAGCTTCACCTTTTCCGTTAGTACTACTCATGATTATATAAATTTTAAGTTGTTTTTACTTCTCAATAGTAAAATTATAAATATTTTACTTATCAATATTTCGTTTTAAATAGATAAAATCTATTGTATAATATTTAATTGTTTTGCATCACGCCAATTCGATTATCAAACTGACTTAATTATTACCGTAAATATTAGAATATCATAAAGATAATCACTTATAGCCTGTTTATAACACTAGCTATCTCATAATTAATAATTTAGTAAGACAAACTAACATTCAAACCTCATGAAATCATTTGATAAAAGTATATTATCAAAATTCACAAAAATAAAAGTGGCATTTATACATCTGATATTATCACCCTTATTCCTAATTCTTTCCTTCATACAGCAATCGAATGCTCAAGCAGTTCCTAATCCAACCGAGGTAATAGGCTTTGAAATAGGTTCGGATTTTAATTTAGCAACTTACGATCAGTCAATTAATTATTTTGAAAAACTAGCTGCCACAAGTGATATGGTAGAGATGAGATATGCCGGAAAAACATCTGAAGGACGGGAATGGCAATATGTATTAATCTCTACACCAGAAAATCTACAAAAGATAGATCACTATAAATCTATTTCACAGCAATTAGCGCATCCTGAAAACTTAACAAGAGAGATGGCAAAAGCATTGGCAAAAGAAGGAAAAGCAATTGTGGATATTAGTGGTGGTCTACACGCCTCAGAAGTTGCCGGAGCACAACACATTATAACTTTGGCCTATGAATTGGTAAATAAAGCCAAAACAGAAAAGTACCAGACCATTTTTGAAGATGTAATACTTATTCTATGGCCCTCTTTAAACCCTGATGGACAAGATATCATTGCCAATTGGTATTTAGGAAATGTGGGTACCCCTTATGAAACTGCGCCTACACCGTGGTTATATCAAAAATATGTAGGTCACGATAATAATCGTGATGCCTATATGCTAAATCAGCTTGAATCTCGTGTTGTTGGTAGCACTTGGCGTGAGTGGGAACCAAGTATTATTCATGTACATCATCAATCTTCCCCATTTCCTACTAGAATTTGGCTGCCACCTTTTGCAGAACCAGTTGCTCCCCAAACTCCGCCATTAATGGCCAGAGAAGTAAATATGATTGGTATGGCTATGGCACAAGAATTAGAAACGGAAGGCTTGCCAGGCGCTGTACATATGGGTAAAGGTTTTGATGCTTGGTACCCTGGTTATATTGATTACATGCCAATGATGCAGAACATACCATCGTTCTGGACAGAAACATCCCTTTATAAATTTGCAACTCCGCACTTTTATACCATTAAGGATTTTCCGAAAGAACGAGCAGATTTACGTATTGAATCTCTGTACTCTAGCCCATGGAAAGGTGGGTGGTGGCGTCTAGGAGATGCTGTTCAATATATGCAAACAGCATCTATAGCCGTTCTAGATTATGCCGCAAAATATAAAGAAACCCTACTTTTCAACAAGTATCAGGCAGGCGTAACCACAATTGAAAAATATAAGCAAGAACCACCTTATGCCTATTTTATAAAACAAAAACAACGCGATCCCGTACGCCCGGTAGAATTCTTGAAAAGACTAGCTTTTAACGGAATTAAAATTTCTCAATTAGATTCTGAAACATTTTTCGAAGGGAATACCTATCCGAAAGGGACATGGGTTATACCTATGGCTCAGGAATTTGGAGAGTTGGCAAGACAACTAATAGACATTCAAGAATATCCAGATTTAAGGGAATCACCAGACGGTCCTTTAGAACGACCCTATGATGCTGCGGGTTGGACATTACCATATCAAATGGAAGTAGATGTTGTTGCAGCCATGTCTCCTTTACCAGAATCAATATCTTCATCTTTAATTCCGGTTAAGGGAATAGCATTAGAGGAAAACACAGATACCAGTATAGATTTAAGTAAAGCAGATTTTATAGGCGGAGCGGGTTTTGACACTAATGAAGTAGCTGCAGGAATAGTGCCGTTACCCGGAACTTTAAAGGGTAGTGGTGGTACCATGGTTATTGACCCAAAAGAGAACAATTCATTTCGAATTATTGGCGATGCAATGAACCAAAATCTAGCTATTGGTTTTAATCCAAAACAACAAACGTATGCTATAAGTAATGCATCAAGATCACAAATGCAAAAGTGGGTGAAAGATTATGCCGTAAATGCTAGACTTACATCAACCAAACCTAAAACTAATGTGCACTCTAGAATAGCAGTTTATGATCCGTGGACGGCTAGTATGGATATGGGCTGGACAAGGTGGCTCTTAGATAATTTTAATATACCATATGTTATAATTAGAAATGCAGATATTAATAACGGAAATCTAAATGACAGGTTTGACGTTGTTTTAATGGCTTCGGAAAGACCGGGAATCATTGAAGATGGCTTTCAAAAAGGTATGGCTCCACCACAGTATGCAGGAGGATTAAAAGGATTGGGCGTTAGAAACATTGACTCGTTTGTAAGTGCCGGCGGAACATTAGTTTGCCTAAATAAAAGCACAAATTTTGCAATAAATGAACTTCACTTACCAATAGAAAACAATGTACAAGAATTAACAAAAAGTCAATTTTTCACGGGTGGTTCAATACTAGAAGTGACCAATAATAATCAACATCCTATTATGGCGGGTATGCCAGAAAAATCTGGTGTATTTGTTTTTGGTAGTCCCGTTTTTAAAACACTTGATGGTTTTGATGGCGAAATACTATCAAAATATCAAGAAAAAGGTTCGCCTTTACTATCTGGTTATTTGGTAGGTGAAGAATACATGAATGACAAAGCTGCGGCTGTAGATGTTCGCTATAAAGATGGACATGTTATTCTTTTTGGATTTCAGCCCCAATGGCGAGGACAATCTATGGGAACCTATAGAGCTTTATTCAACGCTTTGTTATACACAAATTCTATCGCAAAAAACCATGAATCTTTAAAAGAGTGGAATTCTACCGAAGAACCAATAACTAAAGAAAACCCAGAACTTTCAAACGAAAATTCCAATTAAAATAGACTAAATCAATTGGTCTTAAAGAGCTGTAAAATGTTAAACATTATATTTTAACAATTCCTTCTAATATCGCTTTTTTAAATCTGATTATATTGCCTGTTAACCACCCAAACTAATGCATAAAGACACTAAAAGAAAGACACAGGCCAAATGGTTGCGTAATTTTAGAAAAGTACACAGGATTACGGGAGCTGCATTATTTGTCTTCTTTTTCTTTATTGCCATTAGCGGGCTTCTCTTAGGTTGGAAAAAACATAGTGGCGGAATCATTTTATCTAAATCATATGAGGGAGTGTCCACTAACTTAAAAGATTGGATGCCCGTTGACCAATTACACATCATTGCAAATACTTATCTTTTAGATTCTATATCAGCTGATTTATCTACAGAAATTGACCGAATAGATATAAGAAAAGAAAAAGGGATGGTAAAATTTATTTATACCGACCACATTTGGAGTCTGCAATTGGATGGCACCACAGGTGAAATATTACATGTAGAAAGAAGGTACTCTGATCTTATCGAACAAATACACGATGGTTCTATTTTAGATGATTATTTAGGTACTAGCAATAATCAAATAAAAGTATTTTACACAACGGTTATGGGTGTGGCCCTTCTAGTTTTTACGATTACTGGATTCTGGCTTTGGTATGGACCAAAGAGGATGCGAAGAAATAAAGCTACTGCTTAAAAATTAGCTTTAGCTTTGAAGTCTCAATAATCAATTATTATTATGGCAGACTCAAAGAAGAAAGAGGAATTAGAAAAACCAACTTTACACCCTAGAAACAAACATACCGGTCGTTACGATCTAAAACAATTAAAGCTGGTAAATCCTGAACTAAAGGAGTTTGTTACCAAAAATAAATACGGAAATTTTACTGTTGATTTCTTTAATCCGAAAGCTGTAAAAGCTTTAAATAAAGCATTATTGATATCTCAATACGGATTAGATTTTTGGGATATACCTAATGGTTTTCTTTGTCCGCCAATACCAGGGCGCGCAGATTACATACACCACATTTCTGATATTTTAGCCTCTAGTAATGACGGAGTTTTAGTAAAAGGGGATGCCATAAAATGTTTAGATATTGGGGTAGGAGCTAATTGTGTGTACCCTATCATTGGAAATAACGAATACGGTTGGTCCTTTATTGGTTCAGACATTGACGCAAAGGCAATTGAAGCTGCACAAAAAATTGTAACCTCTAACCCTTCTCTTCACGGTAAAGTAGCATTTAGATTACAGTCAAAACCTGAGCATATTTTTTCTGGAATTTTAAATGAATCCGATAAAGTTGATTTAACGATTTGCAACCCTCCATTTCATGCTACGCAAGCAGAAGCCGAGGCGGGTACTTTACGTAAGTTGAGTAATCTAAAGAAAAAGAGGGTTAAAAAAGCTGAACTGAATTTTAGCGGTCAAGGTGGAGAACTGTGGACAGATGGGGGAGAAAAACGATTTGTTTTAAACATGATCAATGAAAGCACACAATTCTCAAAAAATTCCGCTTGGTTTTCTACATTGGTGTCTAAGCAATCAAATCTACGTTCATTCTACGACCGATTAGAAAAAGTTGGCGTTGTAGAACATAAGACTACACCAATGGGACAGGGAAACAAAATGAGCAGAATAATTGCTTGGACCTTTCTATCACCAACCGAAATGAAAGTATGGGCAGATGAACGTTGGGAAAATAAATAATAGCGTTAATAGATTTAAAATAGCCGTGTTTTAAGCCGTTCTAAATTATTAAAAGACCCGAAGGGTCGATTTTTATTTTTTAAACCCGCAAAATCGTTCTTACAGCAGCAGAAACCGATTTTAAAGTGTCACTAATTCCTTTAGCGTATAATTTAAAGTAGCGCAGAGAGAACAACAATCTATTTATAACAAATTATCTTAATCAAATCTTTGTATCTAAAAATATAGAATAAGACAGTAATAAGTTTTAGGTAAATTTTCAAGGAAATAAGCAATTTTTATTTCCTTGAAAATTAATAATTAACCTAATTTATTTAGGGCTGTTTTTATACGAGAAACACTTTCCTCTTTTCCAATCATTGCCATAATATCGAAAATATGAGGTCCTTTCATATCACCAACTAAGAATAGGCGTAAAGGAGGCATTACTTTTCCAAAAGATAATTCTTTCTCACCAATCCAAGCTTTTACTATACTTTCCGTGTTTTCTGAAGAAAAATCTTCTACAGGTTTTAAGACTGAAATAAGATCGTTCATGATTGAAGCGGTATCTTCTTTCCATTGTTTTTTCGCTGCTTTCTCATTGTATTCAGTAGGAGCAACAAAGAAATAATCGCTCAAATTCCAAAAGTCAGAAACGAAAACTGCACGTTCTTTTATAAGCGTAACCACTTTGGTAACATAATCTAAATTCAGTTTATCATCATCAGAAATGTTCTCCTTTATTGTCGGTAAAAATAACTTAGCCAACTCATTGTCAGCTGTTTCTTGAAGATAATGCTGATTGTACCATTTAGTCTTTTCTGGGTCAAAACGCGCTCCAGATTTATTAACACGATCTAAACTAAAGGTTTCTACCAATTCATCTAAAGAAAATAATTCTTGTTCCGTACCAGGATTCCATCCTAATAAAGCCAAGAAATTTATAACTGCTTCTGGGAAATAACCCGATTCTTTGTACCCAACGGATTCGTTCCAAGAAAGAGGGAAAACCGGAAAGCCCATTTTTTCACCATCTCTCTTACTTAATTTACCCTTTCCAACAGGTTTCATTATCAATGGTAAATGCGCAAATTCTGGAGAATCCCAACCAAAAGCATCATACAATTGTTTGTGTAACGCCATAGATGGCAACCATTCTTCTCCACGAATTACATGGCTAATTTCCATTAAATGATCATCAACAATATTTGCTAAATGGTATGTTGGCATACCGTCACTCTTAAATAAAACCTTATCGTCTAAAACGTTGGTATCAATTTTAATTGATCCACGTATTAAATCTTTTAAGTGTAAAGTTTCATCTGGCGGAGTTAAAAAACGAATAACATAATCATCGCCATTATCTAACTTTGCTTTAACCTCTTCTGGCATTAAAGACAATGAATTATCAAGCTTTAATCTATTATGCCAATTGTAAATAAAGGTTTTACCTTTTTCTTCATGATCTTTTCTGTGCCCATCTAGACTTTCAGAAGTATCAAAAGCATAATATGCATTACCGCTATCAACCAAATCATCTGCATATTTTTTATACAACGATTTACGCTCGCTCTGTCTATACGGACCAAAACCGCCATCTTTACCAATACCTTCATCAAAAGGAATTCCGCACCAATTCAAAGAATCAATAATATACTGCTCGGCACCTTCAACATATCTATTTTGGTCTGTATCTTCTATTCTTAGAATAAAATCTCCACCATGTTTTTTGGCAAATAAATAATTAAATAGGGCAGTGCGCACACCACCAATATGTAAAGGCCCAGTAGGACTAGGGGCAAAACGAACACGAACTTTCTTTGTCATTTGGCAAAGGTATAAAAAACACCTTTAGCCATATATCTACGGTCCATTAATTAATTTCTGAAAATCAAAAATATTTACAAATTCCCTTTACAACTCTAGTATTCAATAATCTAGTACAGATTAGAATTAAAAAAGAATATTTGACCCCAAAAACCAAGTGAAAATTCTAGATAAAAACGACATGAAATATCTGATTTATAAAATTGTAAAAACATATACGATTACAATTTGTTCAACGTTAATTAAAAATCTTAAACCAAGAAAAATGAAATACTATTTGAACTTCCTTTATGTGTTTTAAATTCTATTAGTTACAGGCTGTAGCTCAGATTCTACTGACGATTCTATGACTGAGGTAGATAACACAAACGATGAAATTACGCTACTTCTTTAGAAATTGAGTTTCAAGACATATCACAAACTAGTGCTAAAATTATGTGGACAAAAGTTACCGCATCTAATAATAGTACTGTAAGTTACAGTTTGTTTCTAGATGATGAATTACTAGCAGAAATTCTTAGCGAAATAGAATACAATGTTGAGGAATTAGAAATTATCCTGTAAAGGTGGTTACAACCGCTGAAGATGCAGAAGACAGTATAAATACATCGGAGCTTCATACTTTGGGTACGCCACCATCTGCTTTTCCTATTACCTATGATTTTATTACTTATGACGTAGTTGGTATTGACTGGCAAACACCTACTATTGAAGATGGTTCTGATGATTATTACAAACTTTTTACAGACGGTGAATATCATAAGACCTACGGTTCTTACACAACAGAAACCACAGGTTTTACAATCCTGAGGGCGAAGAACACTCTATTAAAGTTATAGCTATTAGCTATAGCGGGGCAGAAACAGAATAAGAAATTACATTTTTTCAAGAGCCATTTCCGTTACCAACAGATTTTGAAAGAAATACTGACTATGAAGTCATAGTTACCGCAAGAGCACAAAATACTTATAAAACCAAAGAATCTACAGCTTCCTTCACTACCACTAACGATTACCCAGTACATCCAGATATAACAGTATTGGAGGCAAAATTAATTACACCGGACAGTCAGTATTTTCCAGGGCAATTAAACGTTACTTTCTCAGAAGAATTAGTCAATTTTGATATTGACAAATGGGTTGCGGTAAATTATGAAATAACTAACTACAGTATTTATAATTCTTCAGTATCAAGTAGCGTTCTAAGTGAAGAAAACTACAACGCAATAGCTGCTAATAAAACAGGTTACTTTCTTATTGAAGATAATGGTGTAGTTAACCAACTTAATTATGAAGTTATTTTGGAAACTAATTAGAATTATCAAGTATTATTTTCTACAAAAGGTGCTATGTATATTTAATATATATCGCACCTTTTTCTTATAAACAGTTAATGATTAGAAATTCCTTTTAACAAATAATTCCTACTAATCAGTCTTTTAATCCGTTATCTTGGTATAAAAAACGCAATTGCAAGACTATAAGCACATTTTAGACCGGTTAAATCAGTTCATTCAAAAGCATTATTCTCAAGTACTTTTAAAAGGAGTATTATTGTTTTTTGCATTTGGATTGTTGTTTTTTCTGATAATATTAGGCATAGAGTACTACCTATGGTTAAATACAACAGGCCGATTGGTATTATTTGCCATTTTTATAGGTGTCGAACTCTTTTTACTCTTTAAATATATACTTACTCCTATTTTTTATCTTCTAAAATTAAAAAAGGGAATTGGTCCAAAAGATGCCGCTACAATTATAGGCAAGCACTTCCCAGAAGTAGGAGATAAGCTTAAAAATTTATTAGACCTAGCCGAAAATCCTCAACAATCAGAACTTTTATTGGCAAGTATTGCTCAACGGTCCAAACAAATGGATACCATTCCTTTTTCTAGTGCCATAAATTTTAAGGATTCATTAAAATATTTGAAGTATGCAATTATCCCACTTCTTATTATTGGGGTATTATATATCTCTGGGAATTGGAATAACTTTTTTGGAACCTATGAGCGTGTTGTTAATTATGAAATGGCTTACGAAAAACCTGCACCATTTCAGTTTGAAATTTTAACAAATAACCTAAGCACTTTACAAGACGAATCTTTTACTATTCAAGTTGCTACAAAAGGAAGTGTAAAACCAGAAAATGTATTTATTGTAATTGATGGAAAATCAATTTTATTACAACAACAAAATGGATTTTTTGAGTATACTTTTTCACCGCCACTTACTACCACAAACTTCAATTTCAGTGCAAATGAAGTTACATCAAGAGAATACTCCCTTATAGCATTAGAAACTCCTTCTATTGTAGATTTCATTATGGATTTAACATATCCTTCCTATTTAAAAAAGAAAAACGAAACTATAAAAAGCACCGGAAACGCAGTAATACCAGAAGGGACAAAAATTACTTGGAAAATATTAGGAGAAAATACCGATAAGATTAATCTAGTAACCAATGACACTATAATTCCATTTAATAAGGATGAAAACACGTTTTCAATTGAAAAACGTGTATACAATAACCTTAATTATGAATTAACCACCACCAACCAAAACGCACAAGATTATGAGCGACTATCTTATGATTTTAAAGTTATTAAAGATAGCTATCCTACAATTAAAGTGAATCAGGTTTTGGATTCTATAAATCCGAATGTATCATACTATATAGGAAGTGCAACTGATGATTACGGATTAACTAATATAGATGTAATTTATTTTGAGGTTGGAAATGAAAACGAGTCAAAATCAATTAGTCTTACCAAACCAAATAATAACTACCAACAATTTTATTACACCTTTCCATCTGGGTTAGAAATAGAAGCCGGAAAAAATTACGATTTCTATTTTCAAGTAACTGACAATGATGCAATACATAATGGTAAGAAAACAAAAAGTCAAATATACCAACGAGTATTGCTGGATGAAAATCAACTTAAAAACAACGAACTTGAGTCTCAACAATCATTAATTAAAGATTTAGATAATTCTCTAGAACGTTCTAAAGAACAAAAAGAATCTTTGAAAGAAATTAACCAAAATCAGAAAGAAAAAACCAGTCTAAATTTTAATGATAAAACTCAAATAAAAGACTACTTAAAAAAGCAAGAGCGTCAAGAAGAACAGATGCAAAAATTTAGTCGGGAATTAAAAGAAAATCTAAATAATGAAAATAAGGATAACAAATTAAACCAATTGTTACAAGAGCGATTAGAACGTCAAGAACAAGAAGCCAAAAAGAATCAAAAACTTCTAGAAGAATTAAATAAAGTTGCTGATAAAATCAAAAAGGAAGATTTAACTAAACGCCTAGAAGAACTGGGAAAGAAGCAACAAAATAGTGAAAGAAGTTTAGAGCAATTATTAGAATTGACCAAACGGTATTATGTTACTGAAAAAGCTTCGCAATTAGCAAGAGATTTAGAAGAGATTGCTAAGAAGGAAGAAGAATTATCTAAAAAAAATAAAGAAGAAAATACTCCTGAAAAACAAGAAAAATTAAATGATGAATTTCAAAAGATTTCAGAAGAATTGAATGACCTAAAAAGAGACAATGAAAAGCTAAAAAATCCGATTGATCTAAAATTAGATAATGCTAAGAAAGAAGCAGTAAAGGAAGACCTAAACGATGCGCTTAAACAACTAGAAAAAGAAAAAGATTCTGAAGAATCATCAGAATCCAAATCAAAATCTGACGCGAGTAAAAAACAAAAATCTGCTGCGGATAAAATGAAGGAAATGAGTGAACAATTAGGAGAATCCTCTTCTGGAGGTGGAGGTGGTTCATCTGTTGCCGAAGATGCAGAAATGCTTCGACAAATTCTTGATAACCTTATCATATTTTCATTTAAACAAGAGACGCTCTTTGATAAACTTACTGCACGAGAAGACCAAGATGCTACTCAATATTCAGAAACAGTTCGTGACCAAAATGAATTAAGGGGTCTTTTTGAACATGTAGATGACAGCCTTTTCGCGCTATCACTTAGACAGGCAGAACTTTCTGAATTTGTGAACGAGCAAATTACTGAAGTCTATTACAATATCGATAAATCATTAGAAACAATGGCCGATGGACAGATGTTTCAAGGGATATCCCATCAAAAATATGTTCTAACAGCTGCAAATAGTCTTGCGGATTTCCTAGCAGGAGTTATGGATAATATGCAAGAAAGTATGCAAATGGGAAAAGGTTCTGGACAAAGCGAAGGTGGATTTCAATTACCAGATATTATAAAAGGTCAACAGGAATTGGGAGAAAAAATGGGTCAGCAAGGTGATTCCGGAAAAGAAGGCAAGGAAGGAAAACAGGGTGAAGGAAAACAGGGTGAAAATGGGGAGAAAGGAGATGGTGGAAAACAAGGCGCTAATGGAAAGAGCGGGCAAGGAACTGGCGAGGGAAAAAATGAAGGTGAAAATGGAGGAAAGGGAAATGGAAAAGCCGGCAAAGATGGAAAAGGTGGAAATGATGGGAAAGGAAATGGACAAAACGGTATAAATGGTGGGGAGGGACAAGGTTCAATAAGTGAAGCTGAGTTAAAAGAAATTTACGAAATCTACCAAAGTCAACAAAAAATCAGACAAGAATTAGAAAATCAATTAAAAAATATGATTAATAGCGGTGATCAAAAACTTGGTCAAAAGCTTATTAAACAAATGGAAGATTTTGAGAACGACTTGCTAGAAAACGGAATTACACAACGTACTATCAACAAAGTCAACACTATACAATACGAATTATTAAAATTAGAAAACGCAGCTTTAAAACAAGGGGAGAAATCTGAAAGAGAAAGTAGTAGAAATACTAAAGATTTCACAAACCCCATTACTACTAAACCCTCATTATTAGATAATTATCATAATGAAGTTGAAATTTTAAATAGGCAAAGCTTACCTTTGCGGCAAAATTTTCAAACAAAGGTTAAAGAGTATTTTAAAGCAAATGATTAATTATAATTACCTAAGCGATTTTAAATTAGATGTAGAGGAGAAATTCAATTTATGGATAACAGCATCTTGCCAAACGGAAGGATATAAAATTCAAGAATTGAATTACATTTTTTGCGACGATGATTATCTACTTAAAATCAACCAAGATTACCTACAACACGATTATTTAACCGACATTATTACGTTTGACTATGTATCTGGAAAAAATATTTCTGGAGACTTATACATTTCCATTGATCGAGTTAAAGAGAACGCAACAGAATTTAATGTAACTTTTGAGAACGAATTAAAGCGCGTAATGATCCATGGGGTTTTACATCTTATGGGTTATTCGGATAAATCGGATACAGCTACTACCGAAATGCGCGCTAAAGAAGAAGAAAAAATAAAGCTGTTCCACGTGGAACAATAGAAGATATGTTTGAAGAAGAATATGATGTAATTGTAGTTGGCGGAGGACACGCCGGTGCAGAAGCGGCAGCAGCAGCTGCAAACTTGGGTTCAAAAACCTTATTAGTAACCATGAATCTGCAAAATATTGGACAGATGTCATGTAACCCAGCCATGGGAGGAATTGCTAAAGGGCAAATTGTTAGAGAGATTGACGCTCTAGGAGGTTATAGCGGAATTGTATCAGACAAATCTGCTATACAATTTAAGATGCTTAACAAATCTAAGGGTCCTGCAATGTGGAGTCCAAGAACCCAAAATGACAGAATGCGATTTGCAGAAGAATGGCGTTTAATGTTAGAAAGAACGGAAAACGTAGATTTTTATCAGGAAATGGTATCTGGATTGTTAATAGAAAACAATAAAGTTGTTGGAGTTAAAACATCCTTAGGAATAAATATAAAATCAAAATCTGTTGTTTTAACTAACGGAACATTCCTAAATGGATTGATACATATTGGTGAAAAACAATTTGGTGGAGGTAGAGCAGGTGAAAGAGCAGCTACAGGAATAACCGAACAACTAGTTGAATTAGGATTTGAAAGTGGGAGAATGAAAACCGGCACACCACCAAGAGTGGATGGTAGATCCTTAGATTATTCTAAAATGATTGTACAACCAGGAGATGTTATCCCTGAAAAATTTTCTTATACCAAAACAAAACCATTAACTCATCAACGAGATTGTTACATGACACATACCAGTGCCATGGTACATGATTTATTGAGAGAAGGATTTGATAGATCACCAATGTTCAATGGGAGAATTAAAAGTTTAGGACCAAGGTATTGTCCATCCATAGAAGATAAAATAAACAGATTCGCAGATAAAGACAGTCACCAAATGTTTATTGAACCAGAAGGTTGGGAAACTGTAGAAGTCTATGTGAACGGATTTTCAACTTCTTTACCAGAAGATGTACAGTTTAAAGCATTAAGATCTGTTGTTGGTTTTGAAAACGTAAAATTCTTTAGACCAGGTTATGCAATAGAATATGATTACTTTCCACCAACTCAGTTGAAACATACCTTAGAAACTAAGCTAGTTGAAAATTTATATTTCGCTGGTCAAATTAATGGAACTACAGGTTACGAAGAAGCAGCTTCTCAAGGTTTAATGGCTGGGATAAATGCACATTTAAAACTGCAAGAAAAAGATGCTTTAATATTAAAAAGAGATGAAGCCTACATTGGTGTTCTTATAGATGACCTAATTACCAAAGGCACAGAAGAACCATATAGAATGTTTACTTCTAGGGCAGAATATAGAACATTGTTAAGACAAGATAATGCCGATTTAAGATTAACACCATTAAGTCATTCTATAGGTTTAGCCACAGATACTCGCATGAAAAGGATGGAAGAAAAATTAGAGCAATCTGAAGCATTAGTTAACTTCTTTAGAGAAACTAGTGTACTTCCTAAAGATATTAATCCCATTTTTGAAAGCGTTGATTCTTCTTTAGTAAAACAATCTGATAAAATGTACAAAGCATTTTCAAGACCTAACGTTACCATGGACCACATGTTGCAACTAGAAGATGTTTCGAACTTTGTAAAAGAAAACAATTTTGATAGCGAAATATTAGAACAAGCAGAAGTACAAATTAAATACTCAGGATATATAGCAAAGGAAAAAGTAAATGCAGACAAGCTACATAGACTAGAAGCTGTAAAGATTCCAGTCAATTTTGATTACTCAAAATTGAAATCTTTGTCATTTGAGGCAAGAGAAAAAATGACAAAAATTCAACCTGTTACAATTTCACAAGCATCAAGAATTAGCGGAGTTACACCAAGCGACATCAGTGTTCTTTTAGTATATCTCGGAAGGTAGGACAAATTGTTCCACGTGGAACATTGAAAATTTAATCAATATCAAATACATCAACCAAGCCAAATATGCTTGATAAAAAAATAAAATTCAAAACAAAAGACTATTTAGTAAGCCAGGAATATTTCAATCTAATTTTTGATAAAGAATCCGACATGCTAATAACTGAACCACAACCAGAAAATATAGAAAAATATTACGACCCTAAAAACTATATTTCTCATTCAGATGATAAAAATAGTGTTATAGAAAAAGTATATCAACAAGTAAAAAAAATAACATTAAACGAAAAGGTAAAACTAATCGACCAATATTCATTAGATGAGAAAAGCCTTTTAGATATTGGATGTGGTACAGGTGAATTCTTAGCTTATGCGAAAAATAAAAATTGGAATACTGTTGGGGTAGAGGTTAATCAGAATGCAAGAAATAAAGCATCAAATAAAAACCTTAAAATATATAAGAGCTTAGAAGATTTACCAAACAGACAATTTAATATAATAAGTTTATGGCATGTACTAGAACACCTGCCTAATTTAAACGAAAAAATATCTCTTATTAAAACAAAGTTAGATGACAATGGAATTTTAATTATAGCGGTACCAAATTATAAATCCTATGATGCAAAACATTATAAAGAATTTTGGGCAGCATATGATACGCCTAGACATTTATGGCACTTCTCACAAGATGCAATTAAAATACTATTTGAGAAACATAATTTCAAAGTAACTAAAACACTACCTATGTATTTTGATTCTTTTTATGTTTCTCTTTTATCCGAGAAATACAAAAATGGAAAGTCAAACTATCTAAAAGCATTTTACAGAGGTTTGATATCAAATATTAAGGCAAAATCAAATGGTGAGTATTCTTCTCTTATATACATCCTTAAAAAGAAGTAAAAAGCCATTTTAAAACGATTTAAGGAGATTTGAATCCATTATCATACTCTTAATCATAAATTTTATAAAAAGCTATTAAATACAACTTAAAATAGCTACTTAAAATAAGATTTATTTATTATAATAATATTTAATATAAGAATATCTTATTTAATCAAAAATCACATTACTATTATCAATTTTAAAACAATTACATTCTAAAACCTTTATTACTTTTGCAACTCACAAAAATAAAAAAATGAAAAACCTAATTGTAATTTTAGCTATTGCATTATTAGCTTCTTGTCAACAAGAAAAAATTGGTTACGTAGATAACGTAAAATTGATGGATGAATATCAACAAAAAATTGATGTTGAATCTAAATTCAAAGTAAAGGCAGATGCCTTAGCTAAAACCCGAGATAGTATATCTCAAGCTTTTCAAATGGAAGCGCAAGCATTCCAAACAAAAGCACAATCTATGTCTCAATCAAAAGCTCAAGAGGAATATGCCGCTATGCAACAGAAAGGACAAATTATTGGTCAACAACTTCAACAGCAAGACCAACAATTACAAATGGAAGGTCAAACTGAAATGGACAGCATAGTTTCTAAAGTAAAAGAAGAAATTAAAGCTTACGGAAAATCTAATGGATACTCTTATATTTTAGGTGGAGGAGATGGTGGTAGTGTACTGTACGGTACAGAGGACAATGACCTTACAGCTGATATTGTTAAGCTTCTTAACGATAAATACAAGAAATAATAAAAACTTATATAGAATAAAAAAAGCCGGTTAATAGCCGGCTTTTTTTATTCTATAATATTGGTTTCAAATCTTTCCAACTCATGTTCAATATTAAACTTATTCTTAGGTAAAAAACCTTTAACGACAAGAACTAGTCCACATATAATAAGGATGATACCTATAATTTTTTTAACTAATAATATCCTAGCAGGAGTTAACTTACGCTTTAATTGCTTTGCTAAGAGTATTTTGAAAATGTCAGTTACAAAATAGGATAGGAGTACCGTGGAGAAAAAAGTAAAGAAACGATTGGGTTCATTATCTAAACTGGGACCAACAATAATAATTATACCTAACCAAAATACTAATACTCCAATATTAATAAAGTTCAGCAAAAAACCTTTTATAAAAAGACTAAAAAAATCTGATTTTCTAATTTTTTTAGACTCCACCGGTATAACCTTTTTATCAACTTTAAAAAAAGTAAAAAGTCCGTAAATCAAAAGAATAACACCACCAAAAACATATAAACCCGGTTGGTTACTTAAGTTTTCTAGAAGTTGAAAACTACTAAAATAAGCAACTAATATAAAGAGAATATCAGCTAATAAAACACCTAAATCAAAAGTTATAGCAGCTCTAAATCCTTTAACAGCACTTGTTTGTAAAAGAACAAAGAATACAGGACCTACCATAAAACTTAAGAAAAAACCTAAGGGAATTGCTGCCTGTATATCTTCTAACATTTACTATTACATTCTTTTAATTGTACCACCAAAAACTGTTTTTTCTTCTAACTTTTTTGGATTACCAAATACTAATACCTCACCACCAGCTTTAACCGTAGCCTTCACATAATCCCTAGCATTAATCTCCGCCCGTGATCCTGCATTTACATTGATAGTTGAAAAATTCGTTTCAAAATTTTTACCTTCATAAACACCACCAGTGTTTATTTGAACATCTTGTAGATTAGAAGTACCAGTAGTTCTTATTATTCCACCAGAAACGGACTTTATTAACATCTGTTCAACATTGGCACTAACTATTAATTCTCCACCTTCTTGAGCTTTTAACTCTAATACATCTTGTTGAATTAAATCTTCAGTTACAATTCTAGCATCTTCATTGACATCTATCACCAAAATATCGCCAGCATAATATAAATCTACAAAGGTTTTATATCCACTAAAGATTTTACCGATTTGCATTCGGATTTTTAAAACACCTTCGTTATTAACGATAGCTACCTTATCAGTATTTTCACCTGATATGATTACTTTATTTTCTGTAGACTTTATTAAGTTAATGGATAACCCATCAAATCCTTTCAATTCTTTAAAAGGTTCTAAACTTTGGGTAATCTTATTATCCTGGCCAGTAACCAAAAGACATCCTAAGAGAAACATTATTACTAAAACTTGTTTCATTCTTTTACGTGTAATTTTTGTAGAAAAACTTTTTTAACAATAGTTTTTCCTATTCAGCCATCATATACCAAAATCTATTCCAAACTATTTATTACTATCCGGAATCAAAGCAAAATCTAAATGCCTTTTAACTAAATCGGTACTCTTAACCATAACAGTTATCTCGTCACCTAAAGTATATTTCTTTTTGGTACGTTCACCAATAATAGCATATTGCTTCTCATCAAAGATATAATAATCTCCTTTTATGTCTCTAATACGAATCATTCCCTCACATTTGTTAGCTATGATTTCCACATAAATTCCCCACTCGGTAACTCCACTAATAACACCACGGAACTCTTCATCTTTATGATCTTGCATGAATTTAATCTGCATGTACTTAATAGAATCTCTCTCTGCGCTAGAAGCCAAGTACTCCATATCTGAAGAATGCTTACATTTCTTTTCAAACTCCTCTGCATTGGCAGAACTACCACCATCTAAATAATGCTGTAATAATCTATGCACCATCACATCTGGATACCTACGAATAGGAGAAGTAAAATGAGTATAATAATCAAAAGCTAAACCATAATGACCAATATTATCAATTGTATAAATAGCTTTACTCATACTACGTATTGTTAGCGTATCTACCATATTCTGTTCTTTTTTGCCTTTTACATCTTGTAGTAATTGGTTTAAAGAAGAACTTATAGATTTCTTATCCTTGAAATCTAATTTATGACCAAATTTAGAGACGATACCATTCAAAGCCATTAATTTATCTGGGTCTGGATCGTCATGAATTCTATAAACAAAAGTCTTTTTAGGTTTTTGTTTTCCAATAAATTCTGCCACTTTTCTATTCGCTAGCAGCATAAACTCCTCTATAAGCTTATTAGCATCTTTAGATTCTTTGAAGTAAACACCTATTGGATTACTGTTTTCATCTAAATTAAAACGTACTTCAACTTTATCAAAGGATAATGCTCCTTGATCCATACGTTTATCTCTCATAATTTTAGCTAATCTATCCATTTCCAAAGTAGCCTCAACAACATCTTTAGAAACTGTATAAGCAGCATCTCTTATAGATATATCTTGCGGTATATCGCCGCTACCGGTCTCAATGATATATTGAGCCTCTTCATAGGCAAAACGTTCGTTAGAATCAATTACAGTTCTACCAAACCATTGATTTCTTATTATTGCATTAGTATCCAGTTCAAAAATGGCCGAAAAGGTATATTTCTCTTCATTAGGTCTTAGTGAACATGCATTATTAGAAAGAACCTCTGGTAACATAGGTACCACACGATCAACTAAATATACAGATGTAGCTCTTTCATAAGCTTCATCATCTAAAATAGTATTCTTTTGTAAGTAATGAGATACATCGGCAATATGAATACCTATCTCATAATTCCCATTTTCTAATTTTTGAAAAGATAATGCATCATCAAAATCCTTGGCATCTTTTGGATCTATAGTAAATGTGAGCACATCACGTACATCTCTACGTTTTTTAATATCTTCCTCTTTTATACTTGTATCTAATCCATCAGCAAAATTCTGAACATCTGCAGGAAAAGAATATGGTAAACCGTATTCAGCCAGAATTGAATGAATTTCAGTATCATGTTCTCCAGGTATACCTAAGACCTCTGTTACTTTACCAAAGGGAGAATCAACATCATCTGGCCAATCTGTAATTTCTACCAGTACTTTTTCACCATCTTTTGCATCACCTAATTTATCTTTAGAAACAAAAATATCGGTATACATTCTAAAGTCAGAAGGTCTTACAAAAGCAAAAGTCTTTTGCATATCAACAATACCAACAAAGGTGGTTTTGTATCTTTCAAGTACTTTAACTATCTCACCTTCAAGTTTTTTACTTTTACTTCTCGGGTAGATATAAACTTCTACTTTATCTTTATGAAAAGCTTTGTTTAATTTATTGGCAGGGATAAATATATCATCATCCATACCATCAACAACAATATAGGCATTTCCTTTACCTGTAACATCTACTGTGCCTTCGTAGTAAGATTTTGTATTTTCTAAAACTTTATACTGACCTCTTTCTACTTCTTGAATTCTTTTTTTCTCTTTAAGCTCCGTTAATCTTTTAATCAGGGTATTTCTATCTTGAGCTTCTGTAATATTAATCTTAGCAGCAATCTGCTTATAGTTGAAACTTTTATTCGGGTCCTTCTCTAGAACGGTAAAAATACCCTTGGTAATTTCGTTCTTTTTATGATTATTCGCCTTCTTATTTCTTTTTGACATTAAACTTTTAATTTATTGGAAAATTACGAATTATAATTCACTACCTGTTAGTCTACTTCTTATTGAAAAGTTAAGTAAATAAGTTGTTATTAACATATATATCATAAATGGCATTTTTTCTTTTAAATTAAATTAAATATTAATGATTATTATAGCTTGTTAATATCTGCAATAACTTATTTGGATATTACTTGACATTATGAGATACTAATACTTGTTGACGATCTATTTTTATAATCTACAATTGAGAATCAGTATTTTGAGAAGTTATTAAACGTGGTTTATAACTGCTATTAACATGAATTTATTAATAACTAAATGTAATTTTAATGTTAACTAGGGTTGTTAATTTGATGAAAATCATCTAACACTTTATAATATTTAAATTCGTGTTAAGTAGATTAAAAGTGTAAGCAGATGTCAACTTTAATAACCAAATTTTTAAGCAACTTTTTCTAAACAATTTATGCAGGAAGTAATCTTGCTTATAACATACTAATTAACAATTATTATTATTTACTAGGTAACTATTGTTGTCAACCCCTCTAATTTTGTTGTGAAACGCTGATTATTGTACCTTTAGCATGGTTTAGTTCCACCCCCACTGGATATAAATCATGAACAATTAACCTTTAAATATTACGCATATGAAAATAGCTATTGGAAACGATCACGCTGGTACAGAATATAAGTTAGCTATTATAGGTCTATTAAAATCTAAACAGGTTGAAGTTATAAATTATGGTACCGATGGCACTAATAGTGTTGATTATCCTGATTTTGCGCACCCCGTTGCATTAGATGTTGAAAGTGGTAACGCAGATTTTGGTATTTTAATCTGTGGTAGTGGTAATGGAGCTTGTATGACCGCAAACAAACAACAAAATGTTAGAGCTGCTTTATGTTGGACAAAAGAGATAACTAAATTAGCTAGAGAACATAATGATGCTAACGTTTTAAGTTTACCAGCTAGATATATAGCACTACCTCAAGCACTTGAAATGGTTTCTACTTTTTTAAATACTTCTTTTGAAGGTGGTAGGCATGAACGCAGAATTGAAAAGATTCCACTACAATAATCTGTTGTTAACATTGTTAATAACCTGAAATTAGATATTTAACTATTTCATTTTTAAATAGTTATTAGTTTATAGATATGAACATAACTGGTTAAATAAACAAATTAATGCTAGATATTAAGATTAAAGAATTTAAAGAATTAGATATTCAAGAGCTTTACAAAGTACTACAATTGCGAAGTGAGATTTTTGTAGTGGAACAAGATTGTGTTTATCAAGATATAGATGGTAAAGATGATAGGGCCCTTCATGTTATAGGACTAAATGATAATGAGGTAGTTGCTTATACACGTATTTTTAAATCGGGTATCTATTTTGATATGGCTAGTATTGGTAGAGTAGCTGTACATAAACAACATAGAAAGTTTGGTTATGGTAAAGTAATTATGGAAGCTTCTATTAAAGCTGTAGAAGAACGTTTTAGTGAAAATGAAATAAAAATTTCAGCTCAAAAATACCTTACCAAATTTTATACTGATTTAGGATTTAATGCAACAGGAGAAGAGTATTTAGAAGACGGTATACCTCATATAGCAATGATCAAAAAATAAAAAAGCCCGCAACTTGCGGGCTTTTTTATAAGTTTTATTGAAATAGAATATTTAAATTTTAATTGGTGTTTTGTTGGTTAGATTAATATCCTCTAACATACTATCTGTAAATTTATAATGGCCCCTGGTAGTAATAATTCTAAATCTGTTAGAGTTCATTCTACTTAAGGTATCTAAAAAGAGCCATTTAGATTTAAGTAATCTCGTTTTAGGAGATTTAAGACTAATATCAAAATAATATTTTCTACCATTTTTAATAGCTACTATGTCTGGTGTAATATTATCCTCTTTTCCTTTTCTAGAATAAGATTTAGGAGTTTCGTAACCCTCCATATCAGCTTTTATATTCTCGAACCCAGTGGCTTCTAGATGTTGAATTGATTTTTCTAAAAATTCTATATTTTCTGACTTTTCTACTTTTACCATACCTAATAAAATAACAAAAAAAAGGACAATTCCTAATTTTAAACGTTGATTAACAATATGTTGTGGTTAATAATTAAAAAGAAGTACGTTTTTTTAAAAAACAAGTATATCCTAAAAAATAAGAAAAGTAAGAAGATTAACTAGGTTGTTTTAATTTTTTCGGCAAGGGTTTCACCAATTTTTTTTACAACACCAACTACTAGTGCATTACCCATAAAAAATGCTCTTTTTGTATTTGAAATACCATCTAGTAATGTGTGATTATCAGGGAACATATTTAAGCGTTCCAATTCAACAGGTGTTAATCTGCGCAGTCCTTTTTTAGTATTGATAACGTGTTTAAATCTTGATGCGCTTTTACCACCTTCCCCTGTAATAATTGTTCTTGAAGCATTGTCTAGAGCATCAGGAAAAATCATATTACCTTCATTATAATGATAAGCAAAACCAGATTTAGAAGTTCGGGTTTCTTTTTTTGATCCTTTTAAATAATACCATTTATCATGTTCTTCTTCAGGAATGTAGAATTCTTCAGGTATACGACCTTTTTGTAAAACATCAGCTAAAACTGTTCTTTTACCAATATAACTAGCCGTAGTTTTAGTGGTGTATACTTTTCCTTTAATGAATACGCCGGTATTTTGAAAGGGAGATAATTTTTCACCCAAATTAAAATTTTCAGATAGCGATACTAAGTTATCGGTGATATCGAAAGAAGTCATTTTTAAAGAAGTGCTTGTTATCGGAAAAGCGGTTGCTATAGTTCCCTTTTCAAAAATCCACTCTTTGGCTGTAGCTTTTTTAAATTGTTTATAAAGCGGAGTAGATTTATGGTATCCTAAGAAAAAAATACGTCTTCTTCTTTGCGGCATTCCGTAATCTGCAGCATTAATAACCCGCCATTCTACTGCATAACCTAAGTCATCTAAACTTTTAAGCATTATGGCAAAATCTCTCCCGCGTTGATTAGAAGGAGATTTTAGTAATCGATCTACATTTTCAAGAAATAGGTAATTTGGTGGGTTCTTTTTTTCCGATAAAATTCTATGAATACTCCACCATAAAACCCCTTTTTTACCAATAAGACCTTTAGAATTATTTAGTGTTGATGCAACCGAGTAATCTTGGCAGGGAAAACCACCAACTAGAATATCTGCATCGGCAATATCCTTGGTAGGCACTTCAGAAATATCTTTATTGCGATGGTTTTGGGGTCCAAATCTAGCTTCATAAACCTTTGAGGCATGCTGTATTTTAGTACTGGGTTCCCATTGATTGCTCCAAACTACCTCATAGCTATCAGTATCCTCCAATCCTAAGCGAAATCCACCAACACCTGCAAAAAGCTCTATGACCTTTAGTTTCTTCATTTGCGATAAAATTACATAATTTCACATGGTAAATACTACTAGAAATTATTTTAGAGATGAAGAGAATACTGTTACAGAAGACTTTTGTGTTGATTTTGATTGCTTTAAATACTGCATGTGGCGTACATATGGACGAAAAAAAAATGATGGCAAATGAAATTGAAGGTGTCAAGAATGTATTTGCACCAGATAAACGAACGGCTCTTTTTAATATAGAAGTATTAGATGGTCCATCAGGTTTTACTCTGGTTGGCGAAACCAACTTGCCAAAAGCAATAGATTCATTGAAAATTGTTTTAAAAGAAAAAGGTATAAAAGCTAAGAATGAAGTAAGAATATTACCTGCTAATGATTTAGAAGGTATGACAAAAGCAATTATCAACATTTCTGCAGCAAACCTTAGAAGCAATCCAAAACACTCTGCAGAGTTGGCAACACAAGCTACTTTGGGGACTGTTGTTAATGTTTTAAAGAAAGAAGGAGATTGGTATTTGATTCAAACACCAGATATGTATTTAGCATGGGTAGATCCAGGTGGAATACAGTTGATGACAGAAGAGGATGTAGCGCAATGGACAGCATCAGAAAAGATTATTTATACTAATACATATGGGCATGCATTTACATCTATAGATGCTAAAAATAGAGTGTCTGATCTAGTTGCAGGAAGCTTATTAAAAGTTTTGAATAGTGATGATAATTTTTTTGAAGTAGAATTTCCAGATAGAAGAAAAGCTTATGTTTCTAAAGAAGAGGCTCTAGAATATAACACTTGGTTATCAAACATAGATTACCAAGCAGATTCACTTATAGAAACTTCAAGAACTCTAATAGGTGTTCCTTATTTATGGGGTGGTACTTCTACCAAAGGAGTTGATTGTAGTGGGTATACCAAAACCATCTACTTTTTAAACGGTATGGTAATACCACGAGATGCATCACAACAAGTACATGCTGGTATGCCAATAGATTCAGTTTCAGATTTTAGTAAATTAGAAAAAGGCGATTTGTTGTTCTTTGGAAGAAAAGCAACAGAAACAACTTCAGAGAAGGTAGTTCATGTTGGTATGTGGATTGGTGATAATCAGTTTATACATGCATCTGAAATGGTACGTATAAGTAGTGTTGATAAAGATTCTCCAAATTACGATGAATTTAATGTTGGACGTTATTTAAGAACGCAACGATTATTAAATCAAGAAGATCCGCTACTAAAGAATTTAAATATCACTAAACCTCTAAAAGATTAACCTAAGTTTATAGAATTGGTAGTTCATCGTTTTTAAGATAAAAATTATAACATTGTTATGTTAAGCTCGTTTTATGATAGTTCACTATCAATAACTTGCTATGAAAAAAACGTTATTCTTTGTTTTAATCTGCTGTTTTTTAGGATCATTTACAACTATTGCTCAAAACGATGTTGGTACATTATATTTTAAGGATGGTAGGAAACTTCATGGTCTTGCCAAGCTTATAAATGGCGATCAAGTAAAGTTTAGAAACGCAAAAAGAGAGAAAGCCCAACGATATCATTTTGAAGATTTAGCACAGGTAGTTATCAACGATAGGGAAGAACCTTCCACGTATATCTATTTAGAAATTCGCAAAGGTTTTTTTAATGTTGTTAGAGAACTAGAAATAGGACCTGTAAGTTTATATGTTCTTGAACAAAGAGGTTATTCAGCACCAATGTATGTGGGTGGTGCAAATAGTCAAATGAATATGATGCACAGCAACTTTTACGACATAAACAATTTATATGTAAGTAAAGGAAACAGTGGAGAAATTACGCATTTAGGCTCAAATCAACTTTTTAGCAAAAATTTTAAAAATGCAGCATCAGAATATTTTTCTGATTGTCCTGTTTTAGTAACTAAGATTCAGAACAAAGAGTTTAAGAAAAAACATGTTAAGGACATAGTCAACTTTTACAATCTTAAGTGTAATGAGCAGCAGGCGGTTATCCTAAAGAAAAACCAGTAATAATTCCTTTTTAAATTATCTATTCTGAAGCAATAAATTCACGAATGTCTTTGCTCAATTTTATTAAATCTGGCTCATGTGTATACATCATATGGCCCGCTTCATAATATTTCATATCAACACGTTCTTTTACTATACCATTTCTATCAAAAGTATATTCTGCATCAAAAAACGGAGTAATTAAATCATAATATCCACTTGCAACCATTATTTTCATTGCAGTATTTCTACGCATAGTTTCACCTAAATCTGGAGCAGTATTTACAGGCATAGGTTCCCAATATTTACCATCGGGTACTGTTCTCCATCTCCAATTAGACCCACCACCAGAAGTTATATAGGGTCTATCCATTTTAACCTTTAATTCTGAAGCAAAATAATGATTTAAGCTAGCAGTATAGGCAGCACTTATTTGATAACTTGCAGCATCGCCCAAATGAGGATTTTCTGATAGTTTATCAGCTTCATCACCCATAAACCGCCCATCTAATCTACCAATGGCTAAACCCTTGTCAGACAATAATTGTTTTTGAAAACGGCCCATTAAAATTCGTAAATCAGATTGTAGAATATAGTTCTTTTCCAACCCTGTGAAATAAGATAGTTTTTCTGCTATCGTGTTCTTTTCAACTTCACTTAACGAATTGCCTTTATACAAAGAAGGTATATAGGTGTTGTATGTAAAATCTCTACATTCTTGTGTAAAGCTTTCTAAAGACTTGCCCTGACCTGCTTTTTTATGATACCAAGCAGTAGCAGCCATGCTGGGTAAATAAGTAATGAATGAAGTAATATTGTTCTTTACAGAAGTAGACCCGGCATAATCTAATGCTTGAGAAATTAAAATCATTCCATTTAAAGCCATATTTTGCCCAGAACCCTCTAAGGTTTTTCCAAGTGCAGCAGCACGTGTAGTTCCATAACTTTCACCCGCTAAGTATTTAGGAGAAAACCAACGTTCGTTTTCGGTAACCCACTTTCTTATAAATTGTGCAAATGAATCTACATCTTCTTTTAAACCGTAAAAATCTTTTCCTTTACCCTTGCCAACTAATCTGCTATAGCCTGTACCTACAGGATCTATAAAAACCAAATCTGTTATGTCTAATAGTCCATGTTCATTGTTTACTAAATTGTAAGGTGCTGCACCATCATCGTTTTTAGCATCAGAATCTACTTTTACAATTTTAGGTCCAAAAAATCCCATATGTAACCACATTGATGCAGAACCCGGACCACCGTTAAATACAAACGTAACTGGTCTTTTGGTAACATCTCCTATATTGGATTTTGTATACGCCACAGACCAAAATGTAGCAATAGAATCGCCATCCTTATTGGTTAAAAAAGTTTCTTTAGCTGTTGTAGTATAGTCCATAGCTGTACCACCAAAAACCCCTTTGTGCTTGGTAATAAAAGATTTTGCTTCTGATATGGGTTTCTTTTTAGTTTCCTTTTTTGGTTCTTGAGCTTGCGAAAATTGAAGAAACAATAGGCTGGTAGCTAATAATAGTAGATTTCTCATTTTGAGTAAAAGTATTGATGGTATTGTTAGTTTGTACTTTTAAAAGTAATGATAATATATGAACGGATATTCTGGTATTGATTGGAATACATCTTAATAATCGCCTCATCTAAGATATCAGAACATTGAGTATATTTATATATGTATTTTTTACCTCAGTTCCCTTTCTTGATAATTCAACTAAACACCATCAACATGAATAAACAACAACTTAAATCGCAAGTACTAGGCGCTTCTCTTTTATTGTTATTAGGATGCGGAGTTATCAATTCTCAAGAAACAAATGATGGATGGGAAACCATGTATAACGGAAATGATTTAAACGGATGGACAACAAAAGTTCACCACTATGAAGTTGGGGATAATTATGCAGATACCTTTCGCGCTGAAGATGATATGGTGAAAGTGAGATATGATAAATATGAGGGAGATTTTAATAATAGGTTTTCACATTTATACTATGATAAACCCTTTTCAGATTTTCATTTTACGGTACAATATAGATTTGTTGGGGAATTATATACTGGCGCACCAGAGTATACCATTTTGAATAGCGGTGTAATGTTTCATTCGCAAGACCCACGGACAATGTTGAAAGAACAAGATTGGCCTATAAGTGTAGAAATACAGTTTTTAGCAGGTATAGAAGAGGGTAAAGAACGCCCAACCGGTAATATGTGTTCACCAGGTACCGATGTAGTTTTTGAAGGTAAAATTGATCCTAGACATTGTATCAATTCAACTTCTGATACGTATTATGGGAATCAGTGGGTAACAGCAGAGTTAGTAGTTTATCACGATTCGTTAGTTAAGCACATCATTAATGGTAAAACAGTGTTAGAATACACAAATCCACAAATTGGGGGTGAGGTAGCAAATGGTTATGATCCTAAAATGAAACAAGATGGTAAGCTTTTGAAAGAAGGTTTTATTGCTTTACAAAGTGAAGGTCAGCCAATTGATTTTAGAGATATTAAAATCAGGAATCTAAAGGGGTGCACTGATCCAAAAGCAAGTAATTATAAGGAGTATTACCAGGTTTCAGATACAAAAGCATGTACCTATAATTAGATCGGTCACTTAAGAATTAAGTAAAGTAAACTATTTCAAAATAGCGCTATACTTAGAATTGTTGCTTAATAATTCTGTAGCCGCTAGAATAGCGTCGTCATTATTTAAGTAATATTGATAAAGACCGTCTCTGTAGAAATAACGTTTTACGATTTCATCTTCTAGATTCTTTTGTATTTCGCTCTGGTACTTATCTAACGCATTTATTTTACCTTTTTCAATGTTCGCTAACAAGGTTTTGTAACTATCCTTTACATCAGAACCTAAAAAGTCGTTTTCATCCCCTGAGAGTGCCTTTTTAATTGCCTGCTCTGCCTTGGTTTCAAAAGAGAAACTACTTTGCTTTACATAATTTTTAAATTCATTAAAATCAGAATCAGAGAATTTAAAATCTGTTACGTTATTTAAATTATGAGCATAATGATAATTGGTAGCATAATCGAATATGACATTGTTCTGTAGCAATGCTAAAGTAAGGTCGTTGGTTTTGGAAGTTGCTACTTCTATGTCTGGTAAAATACCACCACCATCTTGTACTTTTCTACCGTTACGGGTTGTAAAATCATTAAAAGTAGTATTGCGAACGGCGTTACCACTATCATCCCTGTTCCAATAATCTAACGATTGTATGCAACGACCAGAGGAGGTATAGTATCTAGAAATAGTAACTTTTAATTGTGTACCATAAGTTAATTTAAGAGGGCGTTGTACTAAGCCTTTTCCAAAACTTCTGGCACCCATAATTACTGCTCTATCTAAATCTTGTAAACTACCAGAAACAATTTCACTGGCAGAAGCACTACTACCATTTACTAAAACAACTAATGGAATTTCTTCATCTACAGGTTGATTGTTGGTATGATACTCACGATTAAATTTCTTGACCTTAGATTTTGTGGTAACCACTAACTCTCCTTTTGGAACAAAAAGATTAGTAACATTTATAGCTTCAGATAATAATCCGCCAGGGTTGCCTCTTAGATCTAAAATGATTTTCTCGGCACCTTTTCCTTTTAAGTCTAATAGGGCAGATTTTGTTTGCTCTGTAGCTTTGGCATTGAACTTGGCCAAAACAATGTATCCGGTTTTGTTGTCGATCATTTTAAAGAAAGGAACTGCATCTACCTCTATTCCTTCACGGGTAATACTTGTAGAATTAATTTTCCCTTGTCTTTTGTATGTTACATTGACCGTAGAGCCATTAGCCCCTTTTAAAAGCTCACTGGCATTATTTTCAAAATCGGCTACCTTGATATCTCCAATCTGTATTATTTCGTCACCGGCCTTTAAACCAGCTTTATCTGCCGGGTAACCTTGGTGTGGTTCAATAATTAGTAATTTATCGTCAAAAGAACGTACCATTGCGCCAATACCAGAGTATTCTCCCGCATTATTTATTCGGTAAGTCTCTACGTCTTGTTCGTTTAAAAATTTGGTATAAGGATCTAATTCCTCTAGCATATTTTTAATGGCTGTATCCATTAATTCTGCCGGGTTAGTTTCATCCACATAATTCATGTTCAATTCCTTGAACAGGGTGGTAAAGATTTCAATCTGTTTAGCTATTTCAAAAAAGTCACTTTTATAACTACTTCCAATAAATAGAAAGGCAATGGCAATTATGGGTACAAGTACTTTTTTACTTATTATTTTTTTCATCAATCTGTAGCTTAAACTTGTTTAAAACGAGCTTCATTTTATGATCTAACTGCTCAAAGGTGGGCATATCCTTACCAAGGTATAAAAATAGAAACGCAAAGTTTGCATCTGTATTGTTAAAAACCTGTGCTTTATTAAGTCTATAAGACTCCCTAAGCAAACGTTTAATCTTGTTTCTGTCTACTGCACTTTTAAAATTACGTTTGGCAACTGTAACCCCGGTTTTAATTGGTACTTCAATATTCTCTACGGATAGATAAATTAATTTCAACGGATATACAGAAATACCGCTACCCTCTTCAAACAATTGTGTGATGAGTGTTTTGCTTTTAAGTTTTTCCTTTTTTCCGAAGGATTTATCCATTATAAAATAAATATTAAAAAGAATTTGCCCCCAATAAGGGGGCATAAATATCTAAAACTTTAGAAGAAGATACTATTCTGCTTGCCAAACATTATTTTCTAAATTCACATCTGCCATTAACTGAGAAGGATCTAAAACAATTGCTTTTATGGAAGACATTGGTTTATTGATTACAAAATCGTAGGTAGGGTAAGCCCAGGCCCAGTCTTCTATAACCGTTCTTTCAATACCATCATATGGGTTTGCTTTTTCTCCGCGCATCATACGTAACGGCGCATAAAAAGTTTCTCTTGTATCATCATTGTAAACAACCAAAATATCCATAGGCATTGGCATTAAACCAACACGCTCTAAGGTAACTTTGGTAGTATTTTCTGATGTTGCAACTTCTTTAATTGCATAGTCAATAGTATTTGTTGTCTGTGTCCAATCTGTTAAATACCAATCTAATTCAAAGCCAGATACTTTTTCCGCAACACGTTTAACGTCATTTGGTACTGGATGTTTAAACTTAAACTCATCGTAATACCTACGAATAGTTTCCATTAATTTATCTTGACCAATAACATAACCTAGTTGAGATAGAAAAATAGAACCTTTGCTATATGCAGAAATGCCATATGCAAAATTAAGAGCGTAACGATCTGCATATGTACCTTGAGGTTGTTCTTTACCTGAAAGAGCTAAGTTTCTATAGCCTTTGTACGTACTCTCAAAAGGATTTTCTTTTTCATAATCCATTATTTCGCTCATGCAAAGCTTTGAGATAAAAGAAGTAAACCCTTCATCCATCCACTCGTGTTTAGCTTCATTTGTTGCTAAGATATGTTGAAACCAAGAGTGCGCCATTTCATGCGCCATTACACCAACTAGACTTCCAAATTTACGATCACCGGTTATAAGTGTTGACATGGCATACTCCATACCACCGTCACCACCTTGTATTACCGAGTATTGATCATAAGGATATTGACCAATGTTCTTATTGAAAAACTCCATTGCCTCTACTGTTTTAGGCTGAAGTTTTTTCCAGTTTTCTAAGATTTTAGGATTGTCCTTATAAAGAAAATGAAGCACGGGTCCATTAGGTACTTGTTGAATATCATGAATGTATTCTGGATCTGCAGCCCACATAAAATCATGTACCATTGGGGCTTTAAAATGCCAAGTTAACGTTTTACCTTTTTGCTTTTTAACCTTAGTACCTGGTGTCTCATAGCCATGACCAATTTCGTTTGGGTTTTGTAAATAACCTGTTCCACCAACTGTATAATTTTTATCGATAGTCAATTTTACATCAAAATCACCCCATACACCTTGAAACTCACGAGCTATATAAGGGTCTGCATGCCAACCTTCAAAGTCATATTCAGCCAATTTTGGAAACCACTGGCTCATTGATAAGGCAACACCTTCTTCACTATTTCTACCAGAACGTCTAATTTGTAATGGTACCTGCCCTTTAAATTCCATATTAAAAGTAGACTTTCCTCCTGCAGGTATAGGCTTAGCTAAATCAACAACCAAAATGGTACCTTCTTCTGAATAAGAAACTTTATTACCATCTTGTGTTAATGAGGTAGCATGTAGGTAACCCATTTCACTTTCGGTAAGTAAAGAGATTTTACTTTTTTTGTCTACGGTAATCATTCGTCCGTCTGGATCTGCAATAGTTTGTAAACGAATATCCATTTCACTACCTGGCTGAAAAGCATTAAAGTACAAATGGAAATACACGCGATTTAACTCGTCGGGAGAATTATTGGTATAGACCAAGGTCTGCGTACCGGTATATTGAAAATTGTCAACATCCATATCTACAGCCATGGTATAATCTACATGTTGTTGCCAATAGTCGGTTTTATTCTGAGCAAACAATCCAACTGTAAATAATACCGTAAATAATGTAAAAAATGATTTAGTCATGTGAGTTGTGTAATTATTATAATTTTACCTGTCCTGCAGCTACTTTACTTGCAAGAACCAATGCATTGTATGCGTTTGCAATTTTACCAGATGTAGATATTTGATCTAATGTATCGCTTTTGTTACCCGCTGAGCCTAAAACAACTTTTGACTTTATAGGTAAACCAGATTGTAGAATTATTTTTTTAACCTGAGCAGCCGTTAGGCTTGGGTATTGAGACATAACTAAAGCGGCAATACCGGCAACACCAGGAGCAGCCATAGAAGTACCAGGAGAATATTCATATTCATTATTTGGGTAAGTAGAATAGATATCTGTACCCGGGGCAAAAACATCAACATTTATTTTACCGTAGTTAGAATAGCTAGCCACCAATTCAGAACCATATTTAGGATTTAAAGCACCAACTGTTATTACGTTGTCGGCAATTTCTGGTCCGTTATTTATTTGATCATTAGGAAAATTTGCATTGATAGGATCATCTAAATTAGCGCCATCATTACCAGCCGCATGAACAAAAAGCACATTGTTATCTGCTGCATATTTTATAGCCTCATTAACCCATTCTGCATTCGGTGAAAAAGATTTTCCGAAACTACCATTTATTACACGAGCGCCATTATCCACAGCATATCTAATACCTCTTGCAATATCTTTATCGTATTCATCACCATTAGGTACAGCTCTTATACTCATAATTGCAACGTTATTGGCAACCCCGTTTACACCCTTACCGTTATTACGTTCTGCGGCTATAATACCCGCTACGTGGGTACCATGGCTTTCATCATCAACCCTGTTCATAGGGTTTCCATTTCCGTAATTAACATCGGTAATATCATAGGCATCATCACCTACAGGCTCTCTACCATTAAAATCTTTATTTAAATTATAATTAAGTTGTTCTGTATAATAAGTAAGCCCATTTTTTAAATCTTTAAGTACATCTGGAATAGTTTCTTTAATTCCGAACATTTGATTTAATATGGCAACGTTACGTTGCATAGCTTCATCTGTTGCTTTTATGCTAGACAAATCTTGTTTGGTATAAACATCTTTCTTTAAATACTTTTGAACGTCTGCATCTGCATTTTTTACAGCTTGGTATATAGATTCATACTGCTCTTTACCTTGTAATGCTTCATTATATTTTGAGTCTAGTTTTGCTTTCGCTTTAGACAAGGTCGCTGCATCTCCAATATTTAAACGAAGCATACGAACATATTCTAATTGCTCATTGTAAGATTCACCTAAGAAGTTATACCCATGTATATCATCTATAAAGCCATTTCCGTCATCATCAATACCATTACCCGCTTTTTCCTTAGTGTTGGTCCATAATACATTTACTAGGTCTTCATGGTTTAAATCAATACCAGAATCCAAAACAGCAACAATAGTTTTTGTTCCTTTTTTGTTTTTAATGATTTCTGAGTATGCTTTATCAACACTCATACCCGGTATAGTGTCGGTAACCAAATCTAAATGTCCCCAGTTGTTTTTCTCGCTTGTGGTTAAGTCGGAAATTTTTAGAGGTGTTGTATCAATGTTTTCAACAGGGGTAAGTACCAAGCCGCTTCCACCTGCAGTTTTTGTACTTCCGCATCCAGTTAATATTGCTGCAATAGAAAAGGCAAAAATTGATTTAAAATATGTGTTTGTCATATGAGGGTAACTTTTAGTAAATGTTTATAGTTTGTGTTTATTAGTGTAATGTTAATTGAAGAGTTGATCAAATGTAAAAACTTGATCTAACCGCACACCTCTTTCTGTATGTTTTAAAGTACAAAGTTGATTATGTGCGTCATGTTCAAAGAATAGATAATAGTTATTTTCAACAGCTTCGTTTAGAAACAGCTCTTTTTCTGTCATAGTTATCAACGGTCTTGTATCATAACCAATAACATATGGCAAAGGAATATGACCTACTGTAGGTATAAGGTCTGCTACGTAAGCTATTGTTTTTCCTTGATAAGAAAATTGGGGTAGCATTTGTTTTTCTGTATGGCCATCAACAAAACGAATATCAAAACCGAGGAGGCTATTTTTTAAGAAACTTTCATTGGTGTGATCAATAAAGTTTAATTGACCACTCTCCTTCATTGGCATTAGATTTTCTTTTAAAAATGATGCTTTTTCGCGTGGGTTTGGTTCTGTAGCCCATTTCCAATGCTTTTCATTGGTCCAGAATTTGGCATTTTTAAAAGCAGGTTCATACCCTGTTCTATTCTTGTTCCATTGAATGGCACCACCAACATGATCGAAATGAAGGTGAGTTAAAAAAACATCGGTTATATCATCTCTATGAAACCCGTGCTTTTTTAATGACGAGTCAATATTGAAATCTCCCCAACGGTAGTAGTATCCAAAAAATTGGTCAGATTGTTTATTGCCCATTCCGGTGTCAACTAAAATTAATCGATCACCGTCTTCAATTAAAAGACTTCTAGCTGCAATATCAATTAAATTATTATCGTCTGCGGGGTTTGTTCTTTGCCAAATGGTCTTTGGAACTACGCCAAACATAGCGCCACCATCTAGTTTAAAATTACCGGTTTCAACGGGATAAATTTTCATAAAGGGCAAAATAATAAAAGTGCATGTAATCTTAGAAATATTAAGAAGATATTATCATTTAACCATCAGATTATAAGGACAATTTTAATTTTGTACTTACTAAACTGAATTTAACAAGATAAAAGACTACGTGGACTTCAATGTCAAATTACATTAAAGTAATTAGTCTTCTGCAAGTAAATTCCCTATTTGATGATGAGCCAATGGTTTAGTTAAATGTTTTCTAACGACAGGGTATTGTTTTCCCTTGTCTGAATCTATTGAATCTATAGAAGAACTTAAAATATATATTTTACAATGGTTGGTAATTGAATCGGGCATTTTTTGATATTCATCTAAAAACTCGAACCCATTCATGCCTGGCATTTTAATATCAAGAAAAATTACATCTGGGTAAGCTTCGGTATTTTCAACTATACCTGTTAAATATTCTAAGGCATCTTGACCAGAGGTCATAGTGGTAATTTGAGAAATATTATCCTCTTTTGAAATGATGGCTTTATTTATAAAATTATCCACATCGGAATCGTCTATCAATAAAATATTTATATCCTTAGTCATATTATAATCTACTTGATTCATTTGGTATTTTTAAAGTAAAAGTTGAACCTTCTCCAAGCTTTGATTTTACTTCTATTTTACCATTTAATTTTACAATTACTTCTTTAACAATATATAGCCCTATACCAGACCCCATAACTTTAGATGAGACTCTGTAAAACATTTTAAAAATCTTTTCTAATTGATCTTTGGCCATACCAACACCATTATCTTTAATTTCAATGATTGCCTCTTTTTTGGTCGTTTTTACACTAATCCAAATTGAAGGTGAAACCTTATTCACATCATGATATTTAATAGCGTTTGATATAAAATTATTCAATAAAATTGAAATTCGTTTACTATCCGATACAAATTCGATTATTTCATCTACGCTAATTTCTATATTTATTTTACTGGTGTTTTCTAAATACCAGAAGCTTTCAAGCGATTGTTCAATTAAATTAGTAAAATTTATGGATTCTAGCTTAACCTGAACATGTTTATTTCGAGAATATTCAATTATATCTTTAATGAAGCTGTCTAACCTTTCAATTGATTTTTCCATCATGTTCATATGCTGAAAAAGTTTAGGGTCTATTTCCTCCATTTGTATTAAATGAATTAGACCTAGAACAGAAGATAATGGAGCCCTTAATTCATGAGAGGCACTATAAACAAAACTATCAAGTTCTGAGTTGGTTTTTTGAAGCTCAAAATATTGATTTTCTAAATTTCTCTCTGCTTCTCTTCTTTTAGAATCGTCAAAAATATTTACAAGATAACTTCTCTTTCCATTAAGATACAGAGGAGTCATAGATAGTAAAAGAGTTTTTTTGGTACCACATTCTAATTCAATTTTGTATTCTTCATTTACAATTTCTCCTTCTATATTAAGCTTTTTCCATAATCTTTCACGCTCATTTTCATTGACAATAATGTCTCTATTCTCCAGCATTGTTTTACCAATAAGCTTGCTTTTAGTAGTATTTAGAATAGTGTATGCCATTTCATTTGCTTCAATAACTCTTCTGGAACTATCTAACATTAGCATACCTATTAAATTTGTTTGAAAGGCCTTTGAGAATTTCTCTTGACTTTCTTTGAGGGCTTCTTCAGCTAATACACTTTTGGTAATATCCATTGCCGTACCACGGTATGTTATAGGCTCGTTATTCTCATTATAAACCAATTCTGAATATGCTAAAAAGTATTTAAACGATTTGTCTTTTAGCTGAATTCTATAAAAACTTGGAGTTGAATTGCCCTGGTCTTTCTTTTGTGCAATTTTAGCTTCCATGAGACCTACATCTTCAGAATAGATTGTTTCCCGTACCAATTCTGGTGTCATTACAACACTTGGATCAATTTCATGTATTTCATACATTTCTTTTGACCATTCAACAACGTTGGTGTCCATTTCCCAATGCCAATATCCAAATTTTCCAATTCGTACTGCCGCATTCATTTTGGATTGTAGCGATAGTATTTCATTTTCAGCCTCTTTCTGCTTAGTAATATCTACAATAGTACCTCTATATTTTAAGGGTGATTTTTCTTTGTTGCGTACAACTTCCATTTCGGCAAGCAAATATTTTATTGTGCCGTCTCTGTGTATTATTCTATATGACATGGAATAGTTATCAATGTCTTCACTTATATTATACACTATTTCACTGTGTTTCTCTAAATCATCAGGGTGTATTAAAGTTTCTACGAACGACAAGGTTATTTCTGTTCCTGGATCAACATCATATATTTCAAATAACCTAGGAGACCAATAAAGAATTTTTGTAAAAAAATCATAATCCCAATACCCTATTTTACCAATACGCATGGCAATATCCATCTTGTCCTTGAGCTCTATAATCTCAAAATCGGCTTCTTTTTCTTTAGTAATATCAATTACGGTACCCCTAAAGTTAACGGCCATATTTTCTGGATCTCTAATAACTTCAACCTCCACCATCAGATGTTTTATAGAACCATCAGTAACAATTATTCTGTATGTAAATGCATGTGTGCTTTTTTCTATTATTAAATCTCTAACATTTTGGCGGTGCTTTTCTACATCATCTGGATGAATTATTGTTTCTAAGAATGGAATTGTTAGTACGTTATCTGGAGCAATATCATAAATAGTATACATTAGTGGGGAACAAATAAATGTTTCTGTTTTTACATCAAAATCCCAATACCCAATTTTACCAATTCTAATAGCTGCATTCATTTTGCCCTGCAGTTCTAGAATTTCTTTTTGTGATTTTTTACGTTCGGTAAGATCAAACCCTATAGACCCAATACCTATGGGTTCATTAGTAGTTTTATCTTTTATTATGAAACCCGAAAATTCTAGAGGAATTGTTTTTTTAGATTTTAAATTTTTAAGGGGAACTTCACCGGTCCACAATCCTTTTTTCATGATGGTAGGTAGGTGTTCATTCGTTATAACATCTTTATACTCCTCTGCGAAGAAATCATGTATTGTGGCATTTTTTATATCGAAATCGCATGGTAAGTCAATCAGTTTTTTACCAGCATCATTTAAAAAAATGGGTTTGCCATCTATAGTGGCCAAACCAATAAACCCAGGGCTATTTTCTATTACAGAAATAAGTTTTTGTTTTTCCTGATCTTCTTTTTTTCTATGGGTGATGTCTCTAAAATATATCGATAATCCGTTTGTGGAGGGATAAATGTGATTTTCAATCCACCGATCTGTTTTGGGATGATATTGTTCAAAATAAGTGTAAACCTGCCTTGCCATTGCACCTTTGAACATGGCATAAGCTTCTGTGTTTTTAAAATCTGGATACTCGTCCCAAACATTCTTCCCTAGCATTTCATTAACATCCATGCCAACGATTTTGGCCGCCTTTGCATTGATGTCAACAAAATTCCATTCATTATCAAAAGCAACAAAAGCATCTGAAATTCGTTCTGTAAACTGTTTATATTTTTTCTCGCTTTGTAGTGTAGCTAAATTTGCATTATAAGCCTCCGTTTGGTCTATATAAGTTCTTAAGCTAAATTTTGTGCCTAAATATTCATATGGTTCTATAGAGGTGACTAAATGAAGTTTTTTACCGTTCTTGGCCGTAAATTCAACCTCTATTTTATCTACTTGGTTGGAATTTGTAAAGACATTTAGATTAGGATTCTTTTTAAGTGCTTCTTCAAAATTCATTAAACCTAATTCTGAAATTGTTTTACCTCTTACTTCCTCTAACGTGTAACCCGTTAAATTTAAAAAATAAGAATTAGCATCTACAAAACGGTTATTGTGGTCTTTAATGACCATACCTACAAAACGATTATTATAAGCTTTACTGAATTTCGCTAAATTTTCTTCGGCAATTAGTTCAAGTTCTTTTCTTTCGGTAATATCTCTTATAATACCTAAAACCGCATTTTCATTTAATTTTTTTGCGCTTACCTCCCCATAAAATGGTGTGCCATCTTTTTTAATGAAATTTCGCTCTGAACGAATGGTGTTGCCTTCTTTTAATTTAAAAAAACGAGATGGAAGTTGAATTGAGTCTTCGGCAGAAACAAGATCCTTTAAGTTTTTGGTCAACAATTGTTCTTTAGTATAACCAAACATTTGAACCCCATAAGGGTTGATGTCTAAAACATTACCACTAAAATCACTTAAAATAATACAGTCGGAAGCCTCTTCTATTAAAAGGCGATATCTATCTTGACTTGATTTTAACAGTGCTGTTTTCTCATCTACCAGTTTGTTTAATTTTGCCGGCTGCCTCATCAAAAACCAAGACAGAATTCCACAAACTAGAGATAATAAAAAGCCTAACACTGAAAATAGAATAGATGTTGAATACGAACTGTTGTTATTTGAAAAAACATATAGTTTCCATTCTCCTTGGCTTGCTATAAGTGGAACAGATATTGCTTCATTCTTATTAATGTCCTGAGAAGCGTAAAAGGTCTCTTCAGAATTATCTGGATTGATTTTAACTAGTTGATAAGCGAATGGAGCTTCTTTAATAGTATCTATTTGTATTTCATCAACTACGGTTGTTAAACGTACAACGGCTGCTACAAAACCATTAAATTCACCTTCTTTATATAAAGGTCTTCTTCCAATAATACCAGAGCCACCTTGTCTTAAATATATAGGTCCGGCGGTGTAATAATCTCCTTTTTCAAGAGTGGTCTTTGCTCCAAATTTATTGTCTGGATCATTTAAAATGTTAAGACCTAATACTTCATTTCCTTCTAATGGATAAACATGGGTAATTACTCCATCACTATTTACTAACTCAAGAGCATCAATACTTTTGTTACTATTTAAAAGTAATTGTGCAACGCTATCGAAATTTTTTGGTACTCCATATTGACCAACAATAAAGGATAAAGTTTGTGTGGCGTAAAAGCTTTGACTTAATACATTCTGTAAGTCCACCTTTAAGGTAGCAACTCTTTGTTCTATTTCTTGTCTTTCTGTCTTTTGATGAAGTTGGTATTTTTGAAAGGCAATGAACTGGGTAATAATGAGCACAAGAAAAAACGCTAAAAAACCATATAATAAGGGGTTTTTAAAGACGGAACTCTTTTCGGGTTCAGACATTTTTGGTTTTTTCAATTATACTTGTGGTTAACTAGGTTTATTATTTAATTCTACTATACCATACAAGATGTGTGGCTGTTTTTGGTAGATAACAACATACTTTCCCCATAAAAGAAGAATAAATAACAATTGAAATCATTTTACCTAAAACAATATTCGGTTGAGCTTTGGGGAGCTATGCTAAGTTAAATAAGTATTGTCTAAAATGGCGTATTTTCTTCGTCTTTTGTAAGATAAAAAAGTAGTGTAAGAAAAACACTTAAGAATTGTATATTAGAGGGTTATGATTTTATAAAGTTTAGACACTTGTTCAATACTCATAAATTGATATTAATAAAGTACTTCTTAAGCACTCAAAATCATTTAAATAATTGCTTTTATTTTGTTCTACATTTATATAGAAACACTCTCAGATAATAGTAGATTAAGTTGTTTTCCAAAGTAAAGCATAGCCTTAATCTCCTTAACGCTTAGTAATCGCTCTTTCTTTAGGATCAGAATAGAATTACCATTGGTTTCAATATGGTAATAAGGGTTACTTTCTAAAAAGAGAATTAACTCGTCTGTAAATAAATCTTGAATATCTGTTTTATGCTCACCGCTTAAGAAAAAACGCTTGTTAAAATCCGGATGGTTTTCTAGTTCAATATCCTCAAATCCTGCCATTCCATATACAAAATCCAAAAGGCCTTCTTTGTCCAAGGAAAATACAGGTATAGTTTGCTTTAATTTAATATGTAAAATGGTGGTTTTAACAATTTCTTTGGCGATAAACTCCCCTTCATTAAACTCTACATCAAATAGATGAAAGGTTTTAGAATCATCATAAAAACTATTGTAGAAATAAGGAACTCTTCTGTTTTTAAAGAATATGAATTTATTTAAAAACTTAGTTTTATCTGACCTTTTTGGCTCATAAGACCACTTGTATTCTTGGGCCAATGTTTTTAATAATCGTTGCCTTTTGGTAAAGTATTTTTCAATGGAACCAAGTTTACTAAACGGTAATAATTTACGAATAGCAAAGGGATGTTTAGAGTCTGCGCCATGCTTGTCAAGTCCAATAATTTCAATGCTTCCCTCTTTTTTACTAAACGTATCTACGTAGTTTTCTAATCCTTCCATAACTGTATGATCTACAAAACTGCATAAAGAAAAGTCTAAGATTACATTTTCGTTCTCTGGGATAATGTCTAGCTTGTTTTTTAGTTTATAAAAATTAAGAAAAGTGGCAAAATACTTAATGCTTATATAGTAGTTGCCAGCGTCCTTTTCCTTGAACATTAATATGTTTGGTTTGGCCAGATGATTTACAAAAAGGGAGATACTTCTATTTAAAACTACATGTATAATAAACGTAACTAAAATACCTATTGCAATTCCCGTTATTAAGTTGGTAAACAGCGTAGTTAGTAGTGTAGCCAAAAATATAATAATCTGCTCTTTACCTATAAGAGCAATTTTTTGTAGGTTTTTTGGCGTAGCAAGTTTATAACCGGTATATACTAGTATCGCTGCCAAAGCAGCCAATGGTATACGTCTTAATTGGTCTTGAAAAAGCAATACGAAAATGACTAAGAAAAGTGCATGAAAAATATTGGCAGACCTATTGGTTGCTCCGTTATTTACGTTTACTGAGCTTCTGGCAATAACGGTAACGACATTTAAACCACCCACCAAACCACTAAGAGAAGTAGCTAAACCAAGTGCCTTAAGGTCTTTATTTACATTAGATCGTCTTCTTTCAGGGTCTAGTTTATCAACAGCTTTTATACTTAATAAAGATTCTATACTGGCAATAAGGGTAATAGCAAAAACAGTCATTATAAAATCAATTTCCAGTGCTTTTGAAAAATCTGGAAAAGCCAAATTAGATAATACGTTATCTGGGATATTAACCAAAAACTTATCTTCTAATGGGTATGGTAAGTCTAACGACACAAAAATATAACTAAAGCTTACGGATAGGATTAGAATCCACATAGGAGCGGGAATCAAGTGTAGATACTTGTTTCTAATTTTAGAATAATTTGCCATAATTAAAAGTGCAATTACACCAATAATTGCAGCTATAAATTCTTCTATATGAAAGTTTTGATAGAGATCTATTAAGCCTTCGGGAATCTGCATTAAAAGCTGAACTATACTACCATGTTCATTATTATGCCCAATCATTATATGAAACTGCTTGGCCAATATACCCAACCCAATTGCTGCTAGCATACCTTCAATAGCAGATGCCGGAAAAAAATCTGCTAATCGTCCCATTTTTAGAAAACCTAAAATAAGCATCAATATTCCAGAGAAAACAATGGCAGCAAGTGTAAATAGATATCCCGCATAGAGATCTCCGCCCCCTAACGTTGTAATAGCTCCCAACAGAACAATTACTAAACCATTGCCTGGTCCGGTTATAGTTACATTAGAACCTCCTAACAGCGCAACGACCACACCACCAACTACAGCGGCTATAATACCTGAAATAGGAGGAGCCTCACTAGCAAGAGCCAGTCCTAAACCTAAAGGAAGCGCTATTAGTGAAACAACGAATCCAGAAAATAAATTCTTAGGAAGCGTTGAAATGAAACTTGCTTTTTTACTTTTTTTAGCGATCAAATCTATTTTCTAACAATTAATAAATCGGTTGGTAAATCAGAAAGAATATATTCGATGTCATGGGGAAAAATGCGATGCCAAATACTTGTTTTAATAGGGGCGTTCATAACTAGTAAATCAGCTCTGACCACTTCTGCATAGTGCCCTATGGAGTAACCTCTTTTACCAAAAATACTTTGTGTTTTTACTTTAATGCCCTTGGTGATATTTTCGGGTAATGTACCTACTATGTTATTTACCCTAGAATCTTCTCTATGCCTTAAGCGTTGTTTTATAATGTTAGCTTTTTTTAATGAGCGATCATCTTCAACAGCAACATGAATCTCTTTTGTGTGGATTTCTTCTACAATGGTAATTTGTTGTGCACCTAATAGATTAGAAATAAAAAAAGCATGTTCAATAGCCAAGGGTGTTTCAGGAGCGTCTAACCCGTTTACCACTACATGCTTACAGGGCACTCTTTTTTCAGCGGGTTTTATTAGTAATAGTACAGAGCAATTTACTTTTCTAGTAAGTTTTCTAGCAATTGAACCAACATAAAATTGAAATTTATTTTCATGTTGAAGGGCTCCTAAAATCAGTAAATCTATCTTAAGATCCAAACAGGCTTTCGTAATTACGGTCTCAGGGTTACCTTCTTTCCATATTACTTCAATAAAACTGTCACTATAATCTGTTTCAGAAATAATTTCATCAATTTTGGCAGACTTCTCAGCTGTTTTTTCACCTACATGAAGTAAAATAAGTTTGCAGTTTAAGTAATATGCAATACGTGTAGATTCTAATATATTTACCTTTAGAGAAGGGGAAAATGCAAAGCCGAATAAAATGGAGTTATATAACTTGATAAGTGAACGGTTATTAGGTTGTGTCTTCCAAGGTAAGGCTAATTAATAAGAAGTAGGGCCAACCCCGTTAAATCAAACAATTAAAATAGCCGTTCATGGCTTTGGATTTTATGAGATATAATGCTGTTTAATTGTTATTTTTATCCAAAACTAATTAAATGATAGAGCTTGCTGGAATTATCATTTTGGGTATACTTGCTCAATGGGTTGCATGGCGATTAAAATTGCCAGCAATTTTACCTCTAATTCTTATAGGATTAATTGTAGGTCCGTTGTCCACTTTATATACCGAAGATGGATCTAAACTTATAGAACCAATTTGGAATGGAAACAATGGTTTGTTTCCTGGCGAAAGTTTATACTACTTTGTATCGTTAGCTATAAGTATAATTTTATTTGAAGGGGGTCTAACCTTAAAGCGATCAGAGATACGCAACATTGGTCCAGTTATAACCAAACTAATAACACTTGGTAGTTTAACTACTTTTTTTGGAGCCTCTTTGGCTGCATATTTTTTATTCGGACTCTCGTGGCAACTTTGTTTCTTGTTTTCTGCTTTGATTATTGTAACGGGACCTACCGTTATCACCCCTATTTTAAGAAATATTCCACTTAAAAAGGATGTTTCGGCAATTTTAAAATGGGAGGGAATTCTAATTGATCCTATAGGTGCATTGGCTGCGGTTTTGGTGTATGAGTTTATTAGTGTAGGTGAAGGTCAGGCATATACACTTACGGCACTGATAGAGTTTGGAAAAATTCTGTTATTTGGTTTTACCTTCGGATTTACTTTTGCCCATGCGCTTACATTCTTAATTAAAAAGAGTTTCATTCCGCATTATTTATTAAACGTGGTATCCCTTTCTGTGGTGTTGGGGGTTTTTGTAATGTCTGATGTTTTTGCACATGAATCTGGTCTTTTAGCAGTTGTGGTTATGGGTATGGTAATGGGGAACACAAACTTGCCAAACATTAAAGAGTTGCTTTATTTTAAAGAATCATTGAGTATTCTTCTAATATCAATATTATTCATATTATTGGCGGCTAACATCAATATAGCAGACTTAGAGTTAATATACACTTGGAAAACAATAGCATTATTCCTGTCCATCGTATTAATAATTAGACCATTGGGAGTGTTTTTGAGTTCTATTGGCTCTAATTTAAAATTAAATGAAAAACTGTTTATTAGTTGGGTAGGGCCAAGAGGTATAGTAGCGGCAGGGATAGCCTCACTTTTTGGATCAAAATTACTGTCTAGGGGAGAAGCTGGTGCAGAATATATTACTCCTTTAGTATTTATGATTGTTTTAGGTACAGTATTATTAAATGCGACTACCGCTAGAATTTTTGCTAAACTAGTTGGTGTTTTTCTTAATAAGTCTGAAGGGATATTGATTTTAGGAGCTTCTAAAGTATCTCGATTAATTGGAGATTATTTACATAAAAATGATAGACATGTAGTGCTTATTGACAACAATCAATCTAACATCGAAAAGGCGAATAAATTAGGATTAGAGGCGATTTCAGCCAATATATATTCTGATAATCTAACCGATAATATAGAGCTTAACGATATAGGTTATTTAATGGCTTTGACCCCAAATTCTGATATAAATAGATATGCCATAGATAAGTTTCAAGACGTATTTGGCGAGAATGGTTCTTTTAGATTAGTTGACACAGATGAAATGGGAGACCCAGAAAACAACCCTAAAGAAGGATTGTTTTCACATACCGATGATTTTATCAAATTGACAGAAGCGGCAAGAAAATATCCTTCCATACACGAAATTGAACTTCATGATACAGAACATTATGAAGGCTTAATAGAAATAACAAAGGCTGATGCTGACATTGTGCCGTTATTTTTAATAGATCCAGATGGAGATATTCAAATTATAACTGCTTTCAGTAAAGACTTTACCGACATTCAAAAAGGATACAAATTGGCTTACTTGGGTAAAATGTTCCCTATGGAAGACCCTGATAAAGAAGAGGTCAACGACAATACGAAATAACCACAAAGTTCTTTTCATTTGTAATACCATAGAATAATTTCTATGGTATTTTCATATCTGCTCATTTTAAGGTCATGAGCAGATTTTTACTTTATACTACAACAGCTATCTAATTAAAGGAAAACTCAACAGATGAAGAGGTCTTTAGAGAATTGGCCTGCCAAATAAATTAAATTATATTACGGGAGTGCTAGTCGTTTAATTTTAGAACAGCCATAAACGCCTCTTGTGGAATTTCTACATTACCAACCTGACGCATTCGTTTTTTACCTTTCTTTTGCTTTTCTAATAATTTTCTTTTACGAGAAATATCACCACCATAACATTTAGCGGTTACATCTTTACGTAAAGCTTTTATGGTTTCTCTAGAAATAATTTTAGAACCTATTGCTGCTTGAATAGGAATATCAAACTGTTGCCTTGGTATTAGTTCTTTTAATTTCTCACACATCTTTTTACCAATGGTAGTAGCACTATCAAAATGTATTAATGCGGAAAGTGCATCAACCGGTTGTGCGTTTAAAAGAATATCTACACGAACCAATTTAGATTCGCGCATACCAATTGGAGTATAATCGAAAGAAGCATACCCTTTAGAAACCGTTTTAAGGCGATCATAGAAATCAAATACTATTTCCGCCAGTGGCATATCAAAATTTAGCTCAACACGCTCTGTAGTCAGATAAGTTTGATTGGTAATCAACCCTCTTTTTTCTATACAAAGAGACATCACATTACCAACAAAATCAGATTTTGTAATAATGGTTGCTTTAATATATGGTTCCTCTACACGATCTATTGTTGATGGATCGGGTAAATCCGTAGGGTTATTGACAATCAGGGGAACATCAGGGTCTTTACGTGTAAAGGCGTGATAACTAACGTTGGGTACCGTTGTAATAACGGTCATATCAAACTCACGCTCTAAACGCTCTTGAATGATTTCCATGTGTAACATTCCTAAGAATCCACAACGAAAACCGAAACCTAAGGCAGCACTACTTTCAGCAGCGAAAACTAAAGAAGCATCGTTTAATTGTAATTTTTCCATTGAAGACCTTAATTCTTCAAAATCTTCGGTGTCAACAGGATATATACCTGCAAATACCATTGGTTTTACATCTTCAAAACCAGCAATTGCATTTGTGGTTGGGTGAGCAGAATCAGTAATTGTATCACCTACTTTTACTTCACGTGCATCTTTAATACCAGTAATTAAATAACCAACATCACCTGCATGAATTTCTTTCCTTGGATGTTGCGTTAATTTTAAAGTACCTACCTCATCGGCAAAATAACTTTTATCGGTTGCAACGAATTTTATTTTTTGTCCTTTTTTAATAGACCCGTTTACTACTCTAAAATAAGTTTCAACCCCTCTAAAAGGATTGTAAACAGAATCAAACACAAGTGCTTGTAAAGCTTCATCTGGGTTTCCTTTTGGAGCGGGTACCCTTTCAATAATTGCGCTTAGTATTTCTTCGATACCTATACCAGTTTTTGCACTGGCAGGTATAACATCTTCAGCTTTACAGCCTAAAAGATCAACTATATCATCTGTTACCTCTTCTGGGTTTGCACTAGGTAAATCTACCTTGTTCAAAACAGGAATTATCTCTAAATCATTTTCTAAAGCCAAGTACAGGTTAGAAATGGTCTGTGCCTGTATACTTTGTGCCGCATCTACAACCAACAATGCACCTTCACAAGCCGCTATTGATCTAGAAACTTCATATGAAAAATCAACGTGACCAGGAGTGTCAATTAAATTAAGAATATATTGTTCACCCTTATAAGTATAGTCCATTTGTATGGCATGACTTTTAATGGTGATACCACGTTCTCTCTCAAGATCCATACTGTCAAGTAATTGCTCCTTTTTCTCTCGATCGGTAACAGAACCAGTAAATTCTAACAGTCTGTCTGCCAAGGTGCTTTTACCATGGTCAATATGTGCAATAATGCAGAAATTTCTAATGTTTTTCATAGCGGTAACAGTAATAATAATGCCAATTTATATTAGAAATAATGCCCGGCACTAAAGAGCAATTGCAAATATAATCTAATTTATATCGCTAAGCTTTAGTGTGGTTGCCTAATTATTGTTGTCTAGATTACTTTGGATTACATATATTGTAAAGGATTACAACGTTTTTTTAATTAGATTTGACTATCAACCCCAAATTGCCTTTGAAACTAATAATTGCTATTTTATTCTTTACCATAGGGTTATCTCATTATGGACATAGCCAAACCTTTGAACTTAAAGGTGAGGTTAAAGACCAATATCAAGAACCCGTAGCTTTTGCTTCTATTTTTCTACTTACAGTAACAGATTCTGTATTGGTAAAAGGTACTTCTGCCGATGAAAATGGAGTTTTTTTATTTTCAGATATTGCTGAAGGGCTATATTTTTTAAAGGCATCTTACGTTGGTCAAATGTCAGATAATTTAGCTATTGAGATTTTAAAAGACACTAAAATTGGAGCCTTAATTTTAGAACAACATACAGAAGAGCTTAACGAAGTAACCGTTGTAAGCAATAAGCCTGTGGTAGAACGTAAGGTAGACCGTATTGTTTTTAATGTGGAAAACACAGTGCTTTCTCAGAATAGTTCTTGGAATATCTTAAGCCAAACACCTGGAGTTATTGTTATGAACGATGACCTTAAAGTTAGAAACCAAGCTACTACAGTATATATTAATAACCGAAAAGTTCAATTATCTGCAGAAGAGGTAAGAAGTCTTCTAGAAAATTACCAGGGCGAGAATATTAAATCGGTAGAGGTTATTCATAATCCACCAGCAAGTTATGATGCCGAAGGAGGTTCAATTTTAAATATTGTTACCAGTAAAAATCTATCAATAGGCTATAAGGGTAATGTTAATGCAGGGTATACTCAAGGTGTATTTCCTAAATATAATTTTGGCACTTCTCATTTTTATAAGACCAAGAAGTTAAACCTAAATGCCAGTTATAATTATGCTCCCAAAAAGGAGTATAAGAACACTATAAATAACACAAATTTTATGGACGACAGCGGTATTGTTTCTATTTGGGATACTGATTTTGACCAAGTGATTAGAAGTAATAACCATAGTGCTGGTCTTGTTGTTGATTATGAATTTGATGATAAGAATTCTCTTAGTTTAACTAGTAATGCACAATTTCAGCCAAAGCGAGATGCAGATTTTTTTCAAGAGACAACAATTAAAAATGGCGCGGGAGTTCTAGATTCTATTTTTAACACCAACAGCTTTTTTAATGAAAAAAAGAATAACATTTCGGGCGACCTTACTTTTAAACATCAATTTAAAAATCAAGGAAATATAACTGCAAATGCGCACTATACCTATTTCGACTTAGATCGTAACCAAAATGTTAATTCCAATTATTTTTTACCTAGTGGTTCTTTTTTACGCGATTTCAATTTCTCTACCCTTGCAGATCAACAAATAGATATAAAGACGGCGCAAATAGATTATACTGATTATTTAGGTAGTGTATTTTTTGAAACGGGTGTAAAAGGTTCTTTTATTGATTCTGAAAGTAGATTAGATTATTTTTTACAGAATAACGGTACAGAATTTATACCTAATTTATCTGATGATTATACCTATGATGAAAGTGTTTATGCTGGTTATTTTAGCTTATCAAAAGATTGGGAAAAATGGAGCTTAAAAACAGGTCTTAGGGCAGAACAGACAGAAAGTTCTGGGTTATCTGTAAATGTTGCTGATATGAATAAGTTAAGTTATTTTGAACTTTTTCCTTCATTATATGTTCTTCATAATATTAATGAGCATCATAGCTTATCTTTTGATTATGCTAGAAAAGTACAAAGACCTAGATACGAAGATTTAAATCCTTTTAGAACCTATATAAACGAACGAACTTTTGAAGAGGGAAATCCTAATTTAACACCTAGTTTTAGCCACAATCTTAACTTAAACTATACCCTTAATCAAGAATACTTTTTTGACTTCTATTATCGTGATAATGGAATGTATATTTCTACGCTCACTTTTCAGGACAATGATAATTTTGTTTTACGAGACATTACTCAAAACGTTCTAGAAAGCACATCGTATGGTTTTGATTTTACATACGGTAAATCGATAACAAACAATTGGTATTTGTATAGCTATATTTCCATTTTTCATGAAGATGAATCTTTTATTGCTCTACAAAGCGATGAATATTCTTATAAGAATAGTTTTAATGGAGCGTACGTTGATCTTACCAATTATATTACACTTTCTAAAGATGGTAGTTTTAAAGGAGAATTGGGATTTACTTATCTCTCTGGTTTTTTGCAGGGCTCATTTATACAAGAAGAATCTACCAACCTAACCGTAGGTCTTAGAAAATCTTTTTTAAAAAATAGAGCAGTACTTAGTATTAGCGCTAATGATCTTTTAAATAAAAGCAATGCGTTTGTTTCTTCTAAATATTTAAACCAAGACAACGGTTATTTAACGGTTCCAGAAACCCAATATGTAAAGTTCGGATTCACGTACAACTTTGGTAATTTTCGCCTAGAAGACAACCAACGTGATATTGAAAAAATTGAGCGCGAACGCCTTGAATAGAGCTAAAATATTCGTAGTCAGCAGGTTATTTATTTGTTAAGAAAAATTTAAGAATACTGTAAGATAATTCAATATTACTTTCCTACATTTAAATACAATTTGCACACTTAATGGCTAGGGATACTTATATAACATTACTACTTTGTCTTACGTTTACCCTGGCGTTTTCTCAAGATTTTATTATAAACGGTTTAGTGATAGATGACAATAGCGAGCCTGTGGTTCTTGCAAATGTAATTTTACTAAGTGAAGAAGGTGAATTTATAAAGGGTACCGTTACAAATGATCAAGGATATTATGAATTTAAGGCTATATCACCTAGTAGTTATCGTATAGTTGCAAGTTATATTGCCAATACGGTAGAGAGTCCATTAACTACCATTACAGAAAGTATTGAAATATCACCTCTTATACTACAGAGCTCACAAGAATTAGATGAGGTTATAGTAACCCAAAAAAAACCAAAACTAGAACAATTAGCAGATCGTCATATTTTTAATGTTGAAAATACCGCACTTTCTGATGGTGATATTTGGGATGTTCTAAAACGAACTCCGGGTGTAATGGTGATGAATAATCGTTTGTATGTAAATGGTAGTTCTAAGGTGAATATTATGATCAATGGTAAACGCGTTAATTTACCGGAAGATGATATTATTAATCTACTTACGGGCAGTTCTGCAAGCAACGTAGAATCTATAGAAGTGATTACGAGTCCGCCGGCTAAATACAGTGCAGAAGGCGGTTTGTTGATTGACATAAAAATGAAAAAAAACCTAGTTGCTGGGTATAATGGAGCCCTTTTTAATAGATATACACAAGGAGTATTACCTAAACATACTTTGGGTATGGATCATTTTTTTAAGGGAAAAAAGATAGATTTTTCTACCAATTACAGTTTTAGTCATGATAGAGATTGGACGAGATATTCTGATATTACTACCTATTTTGAAAGCGGACAAGAAAGTGAAGTTTGGACGGCCGAACAGAAATCTATAAGCAATAAAAGAAGCCATAATCTAAACCTTTTCTTAGATGTTGAATTAGACGAGAAAAATGCAATTAGCCTTTCTTCCACATCAAGCTTTTCACCTAACGGCGGAATAAATTTTTCTTCAATAACTGATATAGAAGACACCACGGGTGAATTTATGGCGCGTTTATACGGACTTAATATTTTGAATTCAGATAAATTCAACTCGTCTAACTATTTAGATTGGGTTTATAAGCTGAATGATAAAGGAGCGGAATTATCTACTAATGCACACTTTACATATTATGATTCTAAACTAAACCAAGAAGTAAATAATGATATTGTGCAAGGTTTTACAGAAAACACTTCCGAGAATACCTTGAATATAAATTCTGACCAAATCATTAATCTTTTTAGTGCCCAAACGGATCTTACATTACCGTTATCTGAACACTCCACAATGGAAACAGGTTTAAGAATTGCAACGATAAATTCAGAGGCAAGTATTATACAATCTGGGTTTGACGATACTTTAGAAGGTATAAACCCTACAGGCTCGGGTATATTTGATTACGACGAACAAATTTACGCAGGCTATGCTAGTGTAAACAGCAGCTGGAATAAATGGAAATTAAATTTGGGTTTACGAACGGAGTATATAGATACAAAAGGAGAATTAGACAATCTTTCATTACAAAACACCAGTTCTTATTTTAACCTGTTCCCAAATATGTCGATGTCTTATACGAAAGAGAAAAATGCTATTTACTTTAAGTATTATAGACGTATAACCAGACCAAGATATAGTAGTATAAATCCGTTTCAATTTTACTTGTCAGCAAATTCTATTTCTGAAGGGAATCCTAGTTTAAAACCGGCCTATAGTGACTATGTCCAGTTTGACTATGTTTATGACCGAGATTTTAAAGTTCTAGTCTTTGCCAATAAAAAATCGAACGAGCAAGTGCAACAAATTTTTCAGGACAATGCCACCAATACCCTTAGGGCTCAATATATAAATTTAGAAACCAATTATTTTTACGGTATAGATGCGAGTGTTTCTAAAGATTTAACCTCGTTTTGGTATTTGTATTTTCTTGTAAGCCACTATCATGATAAGGATAGCTTTATAGATGTAGAAACAAACACTACCATAGAAAATTCTATTTGGACCACTCATCTTCGCGCTAATAATTACTTTACACTTTTAAAGGATAAATCGCTCTATGCAGATGTAACATTTACTTATTTGTCTCCATCTATTCAAGGAAACGCTACTTATGAATCGTATAGTAAATTAGGGCTAAATTTTAGAAAAACTTTCTGGAACAAAGATGCCAGTATCTCTATGGGTGTTGATGATATTTTTAATAACGGAAATATGTTTTCTACTAGAGATTATCTAGATCAAAATAACATTACAAGTACTAGAAAAGAGACCCGATTGTTCGTATTTGGCTTTAGATATAAGTTTGGAAATACCAAAATACGGGACAATTACAAACGAAAAAACACTGAAGAAGGCAAACGTCTATAATTTGTTTATGCCATCATTGCACCACAGACTCCTAAGCTAATTAGGCAATATACACCTGCTAAAATCATAAAGACTTTCCCCGCTTTTTTCTTCTTATAATAAAACAAAATAGCTCCAATAATAATGAACAATATTGCGGGACCAAACATTATAAGAAACAATAAAGTAGCAAGACCGTCTAGATTACCAACTTCTAATATCATAGCATTTCGTTTTGTAGTTCTTTTAAACGTTCAATCTTATCATCCCTATAAAAAAGGTTCATTGTTTCAAACGGAATAATCTTATAATCTTTGTTTACAATGTGTACACATGATTTTTTAATAGCACGAACATCAAAGTTATGAGCGTCTATAAATTGCATGATTATAATTCTAAACAAATTGTCATAACCCAATTCTGGAGCATCAATTTCTGGTAGGCAACACATAATACTTTTAAGATTTTCCGATGCTTTTTCTACAGAATTTCCTGTGCTAAAAAGTTCGATCATTTTACCATGTAGCTGCTCATCTTGCTCGTAAATAATAGTGTTTTTACCTTCGTTCAATAAATCATCGGGGTTTATAAAACGTGTTAACGGATTCACTTCATCGCCTAATTTTAAGGCGTAAGCCATCACCAAAGCATCAGGATTACATGGTACAGGTATCAAATCATCAGATTCAAAAATAGGAGATTGCTCAAGTATTTTTCGTCGTACTTCGGTTAATGTAATTCGGTTTTCATCCACTTCAAAATTCTCTAATCGCCCAGCTATTTGCGTGGGTTGAAACGTAACACCACGTACACATTTCTGTTTTAAGGCAAAGTCAATAGTGCTACCCATTTCATGGTCGTTGAGACCTTTTTGTATAACAATTACAAGTGTGGTAGAAAGGTTTAATTTATTAAGATGGTCAAGGGCCTGTAAACGAACATCTGCCAGGTCTGCGCCTCTTAGTGTTTTTAATACTTTGTTATCCAATGAATCGAACTGTAAATACACTTCAAAATCTGGGGCATAGGTTGCCAATCGTTTTGCGAATTCAAAATCCTTTGCAATTTTAATTCCGTTCGTATTTAACATCAAATGCCGAATAGGAAGTGATTTTGCGTAATCCAGTATTTCAAAAAACTCTGGGTGTATAGTTGGCTCACCACCACTAAGCTGAACAACGTCTGGCTCGCCTTCATTTTTAACGATGACATCCAACATCTTTTTAATTTCCTCTAAGGTTCTGTGTCTGCCATAAGTGGGCGAAGATCCTGCATAACAGGTTGGGCATGTAAGGTTGCAACGGTCTGTAAGTTCAATTACGGTTAAACATGAATGTTGCTCGTGATCTGGGCATAGTCCGCAATCGTAAGGGCAACCATAGTGTGTTTTTGTATTAAAGGTTTTTGGGTACTCAGAAGCTTTGTTATAGTTTCTTATGTTCTTATAATATTCAATATCGTCAGCAATTAAAACTTTAGACCTACCATGTTCTTTGCAGTTCTTAAGCATATACACTTTCTCGTTTTCAAAAACGATTTTGGCATCTACCCTTCTAAGACATTCTGGACAAAGACTTAGTGTAAAATCATAATACGTATAGTTTTTTTCGGACATATGTAATTCCCTGAAGGATGAATTTATAGTAGTAAATCAAACAAATTAAACATAATAATTGAATGCTACTGAGACCTAGCATATAAAAACTATTTGGTTTTAGAAATTCTATACAGAAACGTAATGAGAAATAACTGACCATAAAAAGCTTAAAGTAATTCCCATTTACAAAAAAGATAGCTGTTTTTTGAAGGCGTTTTATGATTATAAAAAGAAGTATAAGAAAAACTACTTCATAAAGCGCTATTGGGTGCCTTGTAACTCCGTCACCTAAATCCATGCCCATAAAAAATGAAGTTTCTTTTCCATAGGTAAACTCTTTTATACCTGCGAGAAAACAACCCAAGCGACCAATGATAATACCAAGAATTATAGGTAACGTAAAAAGGTCTCCAGAAGAATGTTTTTCACCAATAATTTTTTTGGCAAGCTCTACCCCTAACAACCCACCAAAGAGTCCGCCCATAATAGTTTTATTGTTGAGGTTAAAAAGCCAATCCTCATTATGGTGAGCTATCGGATTTTCAAAAAAGGCAACGATTCTAGAAAGCACCAAAGCACCAAAAACAGCACCTATTATAATTGATAGGCGATTATTAGAAGAAATTATATCGGTACTTTTTTTACGTAAGTAAACGTAATACCTGAATCCTATAAAAAAGGCTAGGTATTCAAGAATAAGGTGCATGTTTAATTTAATCCCAAATACAATAGGTTCAAAGGGAATGGAGACAATAAGCATAGCACTATTCATAAGATTATTGTCTAAAACTTTATAGCTGATTTTTTAGATTGTGCGCATGTGCACAGTAGAAGGTTGGTTTTGGCACTAATTTACATTCTTTCTAGAAACTAGCATTTAATTATATAACATGAGGTTCAAAACCATCAGGTTTACTAAAATTGGCATGTAATGAGCTTCTCTTATTTTTATATAACTTTGCACCCGAAAATTAGAATACACCAGTGCCAAAAATAGGAGACATACAACTGCCAGATTTTCCATTGCTTTTAGCGCCAATGGAAGATGTTAGTGACCCACCTTTTCGTGCCCTTTGTAAAGAGCAGGGAGCCGATGTGGTTTATACTGAATTTATATCATCTGAAGGGTTAATCCGTGATGCTGCAAAGAGCGTTATGAAGCTTGATATTTATGAAAAGGAACGCCCTGTAGGTATTCAAATTTTTGGGGCTAATTTAGAAAGTATGTTACAATCTGTAGAGATTGTAGAGAAATCAAGACCAGATATTATTGATATCAATTTTGGTTGCCCGGTAAAAAAGGTGGTTTCTAGAGGTGCTGGAGCCGGAATATTAAAGGACATAGATTTAATGGTTTCTCTGACCAAAGCTATGGTTGAACATAGCAACTTGCCTATTACCGTTAAAACTAGGTTGGGTTGGGATGATGATTCTATAAAAATTGTTGAGGTTGCAGAACGATTACAGGATGTAGGTTGTGCAGCAATTTCAATACATGGTAGAACCCGTGCACAAATGTATAAGGGAAATGCAGATTGGAACCCGATTAGAGAGGTTAAGAACAATCCTAGAATGCATATACCTGTATTTGGTAACGGTGATGTAGATTCTCCAGAAGCAGCCATGAAAATGCGTGATGAATACGGCTTGGACGGAGCAATGATCGGCAGGGCAAGTATTGGTTATCCTTGGATATTTAGAGAGGTTAAGCACTTTTTTGAAACAGGAACCCATTTAGCTCCACCAACTATGGAAGAACGGGTAGATGCCGCTCGTCGTCATTTACAAATGTCCATTGACTGGAAGGGAGAAATACTAGGTGTTTTTGAGACACGTAGACATTATACCAACTATTTCAAGGGAATTCCAAATTTTAAGGAATATCGCATGAAGATGGTGACCAGTGATGATTCTGCATCGGTATTTGCAGCCTTTGATGAGGTGATGCAAAAGTTTGGAGATCACGAATTTGTGAATCCATAATCTCTATAAGATTATAACACTCTTATTATTTTTGCAGAGGTGCTAACTTCATAGCCTTTGGAATATTTTCTTTCTCCAGTTGCTTCGTTATAGTTTAACATGTAATCAGAATAAAGCTTACTTAAATCTTTTTGTGATTGTTTTACTGCGTTAGATTTTACATCTAGTTCAGAAGCTTGGTTTAAATAGGTGTTTGCATTTTTAAAATCTTCTACCATTAGTGACAACTGTGATAGGTTCATAAGTATACCCCATCTAATTTTAGCTATTTTTTTGTCACTGGTATCTTTATAATTTGGTAATAAATTTTTCCAATAGGTGATATGTGCATCTATCTCCTTCTTATTTTCTCTTACCGCACTCAGGGTAGATAAACTGGCTTTAGATAGTTCTGACATCTCAGAAAGCTTGTCTTTGGTTTCATCTGCCAATGCTTTGTTTTTCTTGTCTTTTACAAAGTAAAAATTGGTATAAATCTCCACCATATTATTATCGTAGATATCTTGTATTGTATTTATGATTTTCGAAAGAAAAGATTCTCCAAGCTTTTTATCCAAGTACATTTCTACCATATACGGACTTATATCTGGCACCGCACGCCCACTTTCTAACATTAGATACTTTTCTTTTTCATCTTCAGGAAAGTTGATGGTGATTGGAATTTTATTTCCTTGCACATCTACTTTTGGCAAAAGGGGTATTTGCCATAATTGTGTCAATTCTTCTTTATAATAGAAAAGGAGTTTTACGCTTTTATTGTCTTTTGGAGATATATCAATACTATAGGTATCACCTGCTATAGGTGCAATTGTACCTGTAACTTCTAAGTCATCTGCTGATATACCGTTTATGGCAAAAAACATATCTGGAGATTGTTCACCTGTTATTTCTTTAAAATCCTCAAGCTGAAGACCTTTTTGAAATTCGTCTTTTGTAAAGTTTAATACCTCTTCTGGTCCTAATACTACTTCTGCCCAATAGGTTTCGCTTTGTCTGGGCGCCAATTGTTCAGCATAGTTGGGCATATACACCCTGAAACCTTTAGATTTTAAAGACTGAGCTTGTAGCTGTAAATTAAAGAGAACAACAAATAGTAATGGAATGATTTTCTTGATCATTGGTTAGATGTTTTAGGGTATTTCATGTTCTGAAAATGAAATACTGTCTATAGATAAATTTTGGTTAGTTGCCTTGGTATCGCTTATTGTATCTTTCGCTAAACTCAGGTTTAACGCTGTTTTCTCCATCGAGAAACAACTTTTCTTTTCGTTCCTTTCTAAATTCGGCTTTATGTTTACCATCATTCAGGTAAGAACTTAGACCGCCACGAGAGCTATGTGATGCGCCTAAATCATATTGAGCTATTGCTGTGTCATAATCCTCTAGAAGAGTATATAACGAGCCTAAATTTCCGTGTACAAACACTTTGTAATCATCGTATGTCTTGTAATCTTCAGAATCAATTAAGGCAGTAATTTTTTCAATTAACCGTTGTACTTCTTCGTTTCTTGTATTTCTAGATTTAAGACCTGTATCTATGGCTTGCAAGTTTTTAATAGCTTCCGTAAGTTGGTTTACGTCATCTTCAGAAGCAAGTTTCTTTGTTTTCTTAAGCTTAATAAAAGCCATATTGTTTTTGCCATAAGACATTTGTGCTCTTCTTACAAAACCTTGGTAAGCATTATGTACCGTTACAAGAATTTGGTCATTTGCATCGTAGGAAACATTTTTACTTTTATTTACAGCTACTATAGCAAAATCTTTGCCTTTAAGCTTACTAACAATTTCGCCTACTTTGTCGTTAAATATTAAAGAATCTTCAGCTATAATTTTGCCATGGTATTTGGCAGTATATTTAGCTTTAAAATTGGCGAACACATCATAGATAGTATCGCTTTCACCTTTATTGTAATACAATTCAATATTACTACTGTTTAGGTTGTAATAAATGGTGTTGGTTTTATTGCTTTTTAAGTCATCATACGTTTGAAGCACACTAAGCGGATTCGTATAATTTTTATAGTCAGGATGATAAGTGGGACGCTTATGGTTAAAATTATCGATAGTAACAATTTCACCACGGTAGTCTTTCATGGTAATACTACCAGATTTTAAATTGTGGTCCATTTTGTAATATACTACACCAGCAGGAGCAGGGGAATACGGGAAATTAAATTCTCGTAGCTTTTCGTAAAACCCACCAGCTTTCTGTGCGTTTGTGGTGAAAAGAGAACAGATAATTAATGTTATAACTAAAAGTGTAGGGGAGGGTACTTTTGAAATCTTCATGCCTTTGTTAATGGTTAATTGTGCTATAAGATAACAAAAACAAAGGTGGGATATTGTATTGGGCAGATAATGAGGGCCTTCTAAAGGTCTACCAATTTTTTATTGATACGGCTACTAGCTATTTTAGAAGCAATAACACCAAGTACAATAATTGTTGCCAAAACAATGGTAATATTAATGAACTCAAACTTTACTGGGTAGGCTAGTGATGGTGTAATTTTTAGCCAACTAAATGCCAGTTGTGACCATACAATTAGCACGCCTATTAGCACGCCAATTAATCCTCCAAAACCTGTAACAAGAATTCCTTGAACAAAGTAAATACGTCTTAACTCCTTAATCGTTGTACCAAGACTGTACAGTGTTTTTGAATTCTGTTGCTTGTCTAATATCATCATAATGATAGCACCAACAACATTGAAAAGAGCAATAATAAGTACTAAGGTGAAAATAAGATACGTAGCTACATTTTCGGTATTCAACATTTTATAGAGGGTACTATTCAGCTGTTGTCTATTTTTTAATTGCACATTAGAACCTAAAACAGCCTGAATTTCTGAGCGTACAGCACTAGGTTCAACACCATCATCCATCTTAAAATTAATACCAGAAATCTGTAGGGAATCTTTTTCTAATAATGCCTGAGTCAAACGTAAATCGGCAAATACATATTTATTATCCAAATCAGCTTCTACGGCATATACCCCACCAATAACCATAGGCAATTGATTGTAGAGCGATGATATACTTTGTTGAGATATAGAGCCTTTACCGGGTTTAAAAGCATAAATCTGCATTGGACTGCGAAACTGGTTAATGGTTACCCCAAGAATATTGGCAATACCCAAACCCGCTACAACTTGAGTGTCGTTAATAGTCCAATCTCCAATATAGAGCGTGCTGTCTACACCGGTAACCTTGGTGTAGTTACTATCCACACCTTTTATATATGCAATATGATTTTTGCCTCGATGTTCAAGAGATACTTTCTCTTCTATTTCTTTAGAGTAAAATGCGAGTCCGTCTACAGATTGTAAACGTTGTTCTTGCTCTGGTGATAGGGTAAAAATCTTTCCAGTTGCGGGTAGTGCTTTTAATTGTGGATCAAAAGACTCGGTAAAGGAAAGGCTAAAGGTTTTTAATCCGGCGAAAGCCGAAAGCACAATAAACAGTGCTGCAGAACCAATAACTATAACTAAAAAGGTGATAAAATTAATGATGTTAACCGCGTTCTGGGTACTTTTTGAACGTACATATCTTTTGGCGATATAGAGCGGAAAATTCAACCGATTAAGACTTTTTACGCTTAGGTAATAAATCTCTATTCTCTATAGGGTTTTCTTCTCTTTTTAAAGACTTTTCAATATTCTCGATATAATCTAATGAATCGTCTAAATAGAATAATAATTCTGGCACCCTACGCAGTTGGTTTCTGGTACGTTGAGAAAGTTCGTGTTTAATTAATGGTTGGTTAGATTTAATACCTTCCATTAATTCACCTGCTTTATCGTTCGGAAAAATACTTAGGTAAATTTTCGCGATAGATAAATCTGTGGTCACTGCAACCTTAGACACAGATATAAGGGTATTACGAAGTCCACCATCAATGGCAGCTTTTTGTAGAATATCTACAATATCTTTTTGAATGACCCCAGCTATTTTACGTTGTCTTTGCGTTTCCATACTGCAAAAATACATATTAAAATGTATCTTAACCCCTATGTGATGCACTCTGAAGCAAATTTAGACATGAAAAAGATTGAACATTTAGGTATAGCGGTGAAAAACATGGAAGATTCCAATGCGCTTTTTGAGAAATTATTGGGTGTAGCACCCTATAAACAAGAAGAAGTAGCTTCTGAAGGCGTAATGACTTCTTTCTTTCAAAACGGACCTAATAAAATCGAGCTTTTGGCTGCCACAGAATCAGATGGACCTATTGCCAAATTCTTAGAAAAACAGGGAGAAGGCATACACCATGTAGCATTTGAGGTAGAAGATATCGTAGCAGAAATAGCTAGATTAAAGTCTGAAGGGTTTACACTTCTGAATGAAAAGCCTAAAAAAGGAGCTGATAATAAGTTAGTTGCTTTCGTTCACCCAAAAACTGCAAATGGGGTATTGGTCGAGCTGTGTCAAGAAATTAGGGAGTAAGGACTATTTTGTTTGTGTCAGTTAAAAATAAGTAGTAATATTGCATCCGCAATTCGCGAGTTCTGTAATTGCTGGTTTGAGCACCAGTCTTTATCGATTTTAATCGAAAAAAGAGTTTACAGAGCAACATATAGAATTGTAACCGGTCCTATAGCTCAGCTGGTTAGAGCACCTGACTCATAATCAGGTGGTCCCTGGTTCGAGTCCAGGTGGGACCACTAAGAGAAGCCAAAAAGGCTTCTCTTTTTTGTTTTTAAGAATGTCGTAATTCAGGTATACGCTTTATATCTACTTGCTCAACCTCTAATTTTTTCAAAGTTCCCGTAATAATTTAAGCCTAGAAACCTGTTTTATTAGAATATACTCCATTCAATAAATTCCAACTTCGGTCGACCCCGATCTCTTGTTCGTCGAATTTGTTTATGCCTTTGTTATTTTTAAAGTTCTTTAGTAGAATCAACCATATTTATAATTTCAGATCAGAATTAATGACGTATTTGTAGTGATGTCATTAATATTTTACTAAAACAATAAGCATGGAAATTTTCGAAACATTTTTTAATGAAATAATTGGGTTTCTAGGTATTTCAAATGCTTTTGAAATACTACAGACAGGAGACTATGGTAAGTTCAGAACATTTGATGGTGTAGTATCGCTCATCTACCCTATTATACCACTCTTATTAATATTAGAATTGATTCTAGGTTTAATCTATAAAAAGCCAGATACCAAAGTTTACAAGGTAAATTTCTTAATATATGTGTTTAATAGATTTATAGGTAGGTTTATCGCTATTGCAATGGTAACAATTTGCATTGGCTTATTTCAATCTTATGCACCGTTCCAGACAGAAATGACTTGGTATTGGTTCATTTATGGCTATATCGTGTGGGAGCTTGCTCATTTTCTATATCACTATTGGGGTCATAAAGTCCGTCTTTTTTGGTGTCTTCATTCCACACATCATGCACCTGAAAACATGAATCTTTCGGTAACGCATGCACATTTCTTTTTAGAGGCGCCTTATGCAGATATTATACGTACTACGGTCTGTATTTTATTGGGTATTCAACCAGAACTGTTGTTTTTAATTATGTTTATAGATGGTACTTATGGAGCATTTATCCATATAGGCGAGAATGTAATTAAAGATGCACGTTTTGGACCTTTGAACAAGATAATACTTACACCATCTCACCACCGTGTACATCATGCAAGAAATCCGTTGTATATGGATACTAATTTCTGTAATCTATTGAATATATGGGACCATGCTTTTGGTACGTATCAAGAAGAGAAGAAAGAAATTGAAATAGAATATGGTATTACTAGAGAAATGGATTCGGGTAATTTTCTTGATGTCTATTTTGGTGAGTTCGCGGCTCTTTTTAAAGATGTAAGTAGGGCACCAGGAATAAAAAATAAGATTATGTATGTTTTTATGCCACCAGGGTGGAGCCATACGGGAGATCACAAAACCTCTAAAATTACTCGGGCGGAGTATTTTCAAAATAATCCTGCCTATAATCGCGCTATTAAAGTTCAACAGCCTGGTCCAATAAATAACAATATTGTAAAGTGATTTTCTTTTTACACTAGGTAGTATTAGCTCGTAAGTGTTTTCTAAATTACTGATAGAATTCAGCTTAACATACAATTCAATAAAATCAACCCCGTTAGATTACCGACTTAGAAATTAACATTTCTTTTAACATAATCTTTCTTCGTAACATTTATCTAGCTCTCTACTATTTCTTAAATTCCTAGTTCAAACAAACTAATTCGAAAATGACTACAAAAAACTCTAAGTGCAAGTCGGTGTTACTGACCCTTGTACTAGCCCTCTCGTGCATATCTGTTTCGATGGCGCAAAAAGTACCTTCTCCAGAAGATGTTTACGGCTTTAAGGTCGGCGACGATTATAAATTGGCAGACTACAGCCAAATTGAAGATTACTTATCTCAATTAGATGCTTCATCCGATAGGGTTAAAAAAGTAGAAATAGGCACAACGGTGTTGGGTAGAAAAATGTACATCCTGTTTATTTCTAGTGAAGAGAACTTAAAAGATTTAGACAAGTGGAAAGACATCAGCACCAAATTAGCACGAGTACAAGTTTCTGAAGATGAAGCTTTAAAATTATCTGAAGAAGGTAAAGCAATTGTTTGGGTAGATGGCGGAATGCACTCTACCGAATTAGCTCACGGTCAAATGACTTCAGAATTGGCGTATACCTTGACCACTTCTGAAAGTACTGAAATGAAAAAAATTAGGGAAAACGTCATTACTATTTTAATGCCGGTAATGAATCCCGATGGTTTGGATATTGTGGTAGACTGGTACAAGAAAAATTTAGGTACCGCCTATGAAACATCTAGACCTCCAATTTTATATCACTACTATATGGGTCATGATAATAATAGGGATTGGTTTATGAATACCATGCCAGAGACGTACAATGTCACTAAGATTTTATACAACGAGTGGTATCCGCAGATTGTATATAACCACCACCAATCTTCTCCATCGTGGACAAAAATATCTTTGCCCCCATATGCAGATCCAGTGAACCCTAAAATTCATCCAGCGATTACTGCGGGAGTTAGTGAAGTAGGTTCTGCGATGACCAAACGTTTTTCATTGGAGAATATGCCTGGTGCAATTGCCGATAACTTTTATACCATGTTTTGGAACGGTGGAGGTCGTACAACACCTTACTACCATAACATGATCGGTATTTTGACAGAAGTGGGTCATACCTCACCAACACCAAGATTCTATGATCCAGAAAAACTACCTAAAACAGTTGCCGGTGGTACTCCTACAGATGGTACCGATATTATGTACCCAGATCCCTGGAAAGGTGGCGAATCTCATTTTCGTGATGCCGTAGATTATATGTTGACCGCTACATGGGCAACGTTAGATTTAGCAGCTGACCGCAAAAGCAACTATTTGCATAATATCTACAAAATGGGTGCTTCTGCAATTGAAGAGTCTAAAACAGAAGGTCCGTTTGCTTATGTAATCGGAAAAGAACAATGGGATGCTTTTGAGTCTGTAAATCTTGTAAATGTGTTGCAACGAGGTGGAATTGAAATAGAAAGAACGACCAAAAACGTTGAAATCAACGGAAAGAAATATGAAAAAGGAGCTTATGTAATTTATACGGCACAAGCGTTTAGACCCTATTTAATGGACTTGATGGAAAAGCAAAATTATCCAACTCGGTTTCAATATCCTGGAGGTCCTCCAGATACTCCGTATGATTTAGCTGGTTGGACACTACCTATGCAAATGGGAGTTACGGTAGATAAAATTGCGGAACCTTTTGAAGTGGTTACAGAGAAGTTGTCAGATTTAGCATCTTACTATGAAGGTGAGGTAAAAGGCAATGCTTCTTTTGGATATTTATTAAGTGCCAATAGCAATGCATCTGTAGTAGCAACAAATAAAGTGTTGAAAGCAGGTGGTACGGCATATAAAACGAAAGCATCCTTTAAATCTGGGAAAACAGAGTATCCTGCAGGTTCTTATATTGTATCTGGTGGTAGTGCTTCTATAGAAGATTTGGCAAACGAATATGGTCTTGAAGTTACAGGGCTATCGGCAAAGCCAAAAGTAGAATTGACCAAGGTGCATGCTCCAAAAGTAGGGCTATACAAGTCTTGGGTTTCTAATATGGATGAAGGATGGACACGTTTTATAATGGATGAATATGCTTTTGAAACAGATACGCTTCATGATAAAGATATTCAAACAAAAGATTTGTCTCAGTATGATGTTTTAATACTTCCGTCTCAACGTGCAAAATCAATCTTACATGGTAATTCGCCATTAAAAATGCCAGAGAAATTTACAGGAGGTATTGGTTTAGAAGGATCTTTAGCATTAAGCAACTATGTAAAAAATGGAGGAACGTTAATTGCTTTTGATGATGCCAGTAATTATGTAATAGAGCAATTTGGTTTGCCAATTAAAGATGCTACGGAAGGCACGGATAGTAAGGAGTTCTTTATACCTGGATCATTGATAAAAACAGGGATAGACACAACCCATCCGTTGGCTTTTGGTATGCAAGACACTGTTGCGGTTTCTTTTAATAAGAGTCGTGCTTTTGTTATAGATAAACAAGAGAAAAAGGGAGAAGGCGGTACAGAAGATATCAAAGATGCTCCGGCACCACAGGTTGAAGTTATTGCCAACTATGCAGAAAAAGATTTATTAATGAGCGGCTGGGCAATGGGCGAGAAAAAGTACATTGCTAAAAAGCCAGCTATGGTAAAAGCAACTTATGGTAAAGGTTCTGTAGTGTTGTTTGCATTTAGACCTCAATTTAGAGCGCAACCAAGAGGAACGTACAAGCTTATTTTCAACAGCATTTTTGAAGGTGCTGCAGAGTAAGTGATTTTAGAAATAATTAATTAAATACAAAAAAGCCCATCAGATTCTGATGGGCTTTTTTTTAATATTCTAAGAAAACCTTAGTGATGATGTGTACTGTTTTTGTAATGTTCTTTTAATAAATCTCTACCAAAATCACCATCAAAATCGCGCCAGACAGAATGTATGTGGTTGGCATTGTCTTGGCTATTATCAAATTCGATCATAAATGATTTGGCTTGAATACGGTAATAATGTGCTTTACCAAGAACCGTTGCCCCAGCCCATGCAAATCGCATGTCATCTAATTCTTCGTTTCTAATTGCATCCATTTTTTCCTTGGCTTGATCTGTTGGTATGGTAGATACATATTCATGTATAATACGCATAACCTGTTTTTTCTGGTTTGCGTTTAAATCGCTCACCAAAATGCCTTCAGAGGGAAGTTTTTCTGCTACAGAATTATTCCAGCTTTGAATATCGTTATATGCTTTGTCATTAAAAATTACAATCTTTTTCTGGTTATCGCTTAACATATTTACGAGCGCTAGCCCTAAGTCTTCTTCATTTACCAGCGGACTAAATCCTTTATGTTTCCCATCCATTATTCTTCCAGGATTAGAACCAAAGAATCTTGGTGAATAGGAAACCATATCGGCAACGGTTGTAAAATGTAAAGACACATGGTGCCCTTCAAAAGTCCACATCCATGTATCTTCATTTGCAGGGTTGCCGTAAATAGAAACGTAATATTTTTGGGGATCTCTATAGACCGAGTCTCCAGAAATAGCAGCCAATACGTTTTCTAAACCAATAATTTCGGTGGTCTGCTTATAGCCCTTTTCGCTTAATGAAGATTGCAAAAGCTTGTGAACCAATTTCTTTTGATTTGCGGTTAGCTCTTTTAAAGGAAGTCCCTGTCGTTCATAAGAACTCCAAGGTAGAAAGTGCCAATCTTCTCGTGTATCTTCTTTAAATTCATGTACTATTTTTGACTTTTGTGGCGCTGTCAACGAGCTGATAAATTGATTTACAATCGTAACATCTTGAGCGAACCCACACAAAGGAAAAACGGCAACAATGATTAGAATAAAATGCTTTTTCATGTGTGAAAATTAATAGGTTACCTTAAATATACTTCCGCCAAAATCATCACACACATATAATGCGCCATCCGGACCTTGTGCTAATCCACAAGGGCGATGTTTTAATGTACCTTCTGATGGGTTTGCTAAATCGAATCCAGCAAAGTTGTCCAAGAAAATTTCCCAATCACCGCTAGGCTTTCCATCTTTAAAAGGAACAAAAGCTACAAAGAATCCTTTTTTAAGTTCAGACGATTGATTGTGAAAGGCAATGAACGCTCCGTTCTTATATTTCTCAGGAAACATATCACCGGTATAGAACAACAAATCATTAGGGGCTAAATGTGCAGGAAAGGCTGCTATAGGTTTTATAAAATTTTCTTCGGCTATTTGCTCACCGTCACCACCATATTCAGGAGCAAGCAATCGACTGTTTTTAAAATGATCGTAATAGGTTTTAGGCCATCCCGCATCATCGCCTTCTTTAAGCTCATATAAAGTTTCAGCAGGTAATTCACCATCCTGTTTTTGGGTAAATACATCAGGATAAAAATTGTGCAATCCACCGCGACCATGATCTGTTGCAAATAAGGAATTCGTTTTAGCATTCCAGTTGATACCCACCGCATTTTTAAGTCCCGTAGCGTATCGCGAACCATCAGCAAAAGTTTGATTGAGCATATTGGCTTTAAACTTCCAGATACCCCCTGCAGAGTCCAATAAAGTACACGGCATCATACCTGAATTATCATCCCTACAGGCGTCGTTCCAAGAACCAATGGTTACATATAGGTTATCATTATTGTCAATGGTAAAAGGCTTGGCATTGTCCATACCCATATCAATGAGTCCGTCCACTAATTTTTCCGGAGAATTTGTGTCAACAATCTCATGGTTTTCATTTAGCTGATAACGGAATACGGCAGAATTAGAAGAAGCATATAGGTAGTCATCGGTAGCTAAAATTCCGGTGCCTGGCAACTCGGCAAATTGTTGTTGTTCATCTATAGTGCCATCGTTATTGCTGTCTTTAAGTAAGATAATTGCCTTACCGTCTTTTAATACAGATCTGTTGGCATAAATGTCTCCGTTTTTTGCAACGGTCAAATGCCTCACAGCACCCAAATCTTTACCGATTTCGGCAACTGAAAATCCGTCGGGAGCTTTTAAAATGGTTTCATTAATAACTGTTTTTGCAACAGGTTTGGGTTCTGTTTTACACTGAATGAATAAAACAGCACATACCATTGTGGTAAGAAATGGCAGTCGGTTTTTGATTTTAAAGTTGATGGTCATAGGTTGATTTTAATAAGTTGTTATGTGACATCTAAAACCACAGAAAATAATGACACTGTTATATAACGATGTCATTATTGAGTGTTTTCTGTATTCTAGACGAGTTATTTTTGTATTGGCGTCAATACAATATTTCTATAAGCTACATTACCGTGGTCGCCCTGTAAGTAAATAGGACCCGGAGCAAATACATCAGAACTGATTGCCCCACCAGTAGGACCTTCAACGGCAGCATTGTCAATTATCTTTTTTCCATTTAAAATAACCGTTACATGACGGTCTACAAGGGTAATATCTAGGGTTTGCCATTCGCCTGCAGGTTTTTCCGCATTTTCACTTGGAGTAACACGACTATATAATGCTCCCATATTATGACTGTCTAACTCTAGACCGTAAGAGTCCACAACTTGTATTTCATATAACCCTTTAAGGTAAACACCGCTATTATTTCCTTTAGGTACATTAACCTCTAATTTTAGATTAAAATCTTCAAATTCTTGGTCGGTACGTAGGTTTCCATAATAAATGTGCTCTCCATTTTCAGGTTGTACCGGGTTATTTTGCATGGTTCCGTTTACCACTTTAAATCCGTTCGGGCTTTTTGGGTCAATGGTTCTCCATCCGGTCAAGTCTTTTCCGTTAAATAACTTTATAGACTTTCCATATTTTAATGCTTTCAAATTAGGTGCATGACCAACAGCAGGCATACGGGAACCTGTAAAATAACTTATGTTTTCGCCTGTTTTTCCCCAAGCAGGTCCGGTCATGGTACCAGCAATGGCTTCATTTATTTTGGTAATGCGCATTGTCCATGTTCTGGTGTGTGTGCGTTCATTTCCTGAAGTTGTTTTAAGCTTTTCATCAGAAGTACGGGTAACGATCAAAGTATTCTCATTTACCAAATACACATCGGATATTGGAAGCACACTGCCTCCTATCCATAATAATTCTCCATCTAAAACGCCTTGGTCTTCATGCACTTTTAGCCAAGCGACACCGCCACCGACGACATCTATGGTCCAAGTGCCAATAAAGGTGTTTTCAGGTTCGGGGAGTACATCTGTAGTTTTTGCAATTGAAGAAGTTATGGTGCATAAAAAGACCATGAGGAAAACTGGTAATTTTTTCATGTTGTTGTTGATTTAAGTTTGTTGGTTTGGTGATACATGAACCATGTATCTTAACTAAAAATAAGAATTATAATAGTAGGTGCCCCCTGTTGTTTTAAAGTTTAACAGGGAATTAAGGTATCTCACAAAGTATCTGTTTTATGTAATATTGGATGTTAAGAAATAGTTGCCATTTTTAAAATTTCAAGAAAGATTTACATCAAAATATTCCTACAAATCCCATAGCGGTTGACTTGTTCTAAATATTACGGAAATCCGTAATAAAGGCACGTGCAATATTTATAAAATACATGTGTTAAGTATAGACCTAACAAATAAATTAAAACCAAAATTTACCTATGAAACGAATTAATCACCTACTATTATTATCATCGATTGCAGTTATAAATTTTAGCTGTGAGAAGTCTACTTCAGAAGAATTTGAAGATGTAAACGGAAATGTAGAAACAAAGCTAATTACTTCTATTGATGTTACGTCTGTTGAAGATCCAGATGAGAGTAATAACATTTTATTTTCTTATAACGGAGATTTACGATTGACCTCTATTTTCGACGGAACCGAAACTACCAATTTCACGTATGAAGATGGAAACCTAAGTAATGTAACCGGTAACGGAGACAATGGAAACGTAGAAGAATTATACGAATCTCCGTATGATGCTTTTGAAACCGGACAAATAGAAGAGTATGATGAGAACGGAAACCCATCTGTGTTGCAGTTTATTGAGTACGATTATGATTATATGACCGGGGAAGAAGAAGTGGTGTATTATACGGCAGAAATCTCTTATGACAACAAACCGAATCCGTTTTACAAAACAGCTGAGGCTGCAGGTATGATCGATGTCTTGGATCAAATTAAATTAAACTTTGCAGCGGCACCGCAGGCAGAAGAAATTGTAAGGGCAAAAGCATTATTCCCAAACAACAACCCATCTCAAATAGTATATAAAAACGCAGAAGGTGAAATTGAATACACTATAAATCTGTCTTATACTTATGATGGCGATTATCCAACAGCGGCAACTGTTTCTTCAGTATCTGCAGATGGTGGCGATAACGTAACGTACTTAACCACGTTTACCTATTACGGTGACTAAGAATAATGATATTTTTTGAATAATATAAAAGCAGCCTTTGGGCTGCTTTTTTTGTTTAGATAGTTTTGTAAAAGAATCTGATTTACCAAGCCGTTACCACAATACAAGAAAAAATAATTCAACCATTTTAATAAAACATATAGAATTGATAGTGTGGTAGAAAGGAACTTAAAAAAAGAATTAACTTTAAGAGGTAGACCTATTGGTTGGGCTCTGCCTTGCCCATATTCAAAAGAATAATGTTAAATTAGGCAAACACTAAACTAAATGCATTTGTAAATAATGGCAAAGATTGAAATTAAAGGTTCCCCAGAAGAATTAGAAAGAGTAGCCACTTTCTTAGCAAACAACAATGTGAAATTCAATGTTGTCAATGATTATGGAAATCATTCCCTAGAAGATTTAGAAAAGTACGCCGATCTTACACAAAGGTTCACGGATCCTGTGCCCGAAAAATAACCAAAGAAATGAAAGGCTTACAAAATATAAAATCTGAAATAGACCACCTTGTAAATTCAAGTAATAAGACAGAACTAGAGGTTGTGGATGCCCTGCACAACTATTATTTTAATAAGGCAGTAACTGCAGAGATTAAACTGTACAAGAAGAAAAAGAAAAAGGTAGCTCAAATAACGAAAGACCTTAAAATATCTCACCGACGCTTTTATAAAATTTTGGAAGATAAAAAGGTAGAGTTTACTAAATACAATAAGTCTAAAGAAGAAGAGAACGAGCAATAGTATTAATGAAGCTTAAGTAATGGATTTCTATGTTACGATATTATTTATTGTTACCCTTTATTTTAAGCTGCTTACCAACTACGGTTTATGGTCTGGCTAATGATACAAACACTACTACTATTGAATGTGATGAAAATGGTTGTAAGGGCACGTATTATGGATCGGAATTTATAAACGGATCTGATGTTGCCCATCAGTTCTCCAACACTATGTCGCATAAAGTTGGCGATAAATTAAAAGAATACTATAACAAGGGCTTATATACCAAGGTTGATTTTGCTAGTATTAAAATGACCACATTGGGTATGGGCTCAGGTATGGTTACCCATAAACTGCTAATTCCTTTTATTTCAGTTACCGAACCATGCGATGCCTTTACTTCTTTTGACCATGTGGGCGATTGGAACCATGCCCCGTTATTAGCGATTAGAAAGAAAGAATTAAGCAATGTTTTACTACCTGACGATGAACTGCATATTAGTGATTTGAAAACCACACCAGAAGGCTTACAAGAATACTGGATTCAATGGAGGAATAAGGCAACACAAGCGAACTGCAAATAAATTTTAAAAGAAAGCTATAGCACTAACCTATGAAAAGGGAAACTGGTGAAATTATTTTAATTAAAGGCACATGAATCAGACATCATTATCTAAACTCAGCACTAAAGAATTAATTAAGAAACATACCGCAGCTAAGACTATGGTTTGGCTTTTGTCTATCGTTTTGGGCGGAATATTACTTTTCTTTATCTATGTTTCCTTTCAAGATGGTATTACTCCGTTATTAGCCGTTCCTTTGGCATTATCAGCTATAATCCCGTTGAATATAAAGAACATGAAAGCCTTGAAAAAGGAATTAGATTCTAGAAAGTAGGTGTTAAGTTTTAGTCGGATATTAATTTAAAATCAAAAAGATGAGAAAAGTATTTTCCATTATTGGAATGGTAATAGCATTAATTGAGATTGTGTATAGCTTTTTCACAACGAGTGATACAGGTGAATTTTTCGGTTTTGAAATGAATATTTGGTTCTTTCGCTTACTATGGGTTGCTTTATTCGGAATAATGTTAAACGGATATTTGAAAGAAAAGAGAAAGGCTTAAGTGTCGTATAATTTGAACAAATTGAACATTTCAAACCTTTTTGTAATGTAAAAGAGACAATAAAATACAATTGTAAAGAATAGCCTTATTTCTCGACTCAGACTTCACATGAAAAAACGAAAGTTTAAAATCAGCGATATCATTTTTGTAGTGTTCATAGTTCTGCTATTCATACCGCAGACGAGAACACCCATTCAGGTTGCAGTAAACAAATTGAAAGTTGCAATTTGGTCGCCAACCGTAGAAGATGTAGAAGACCAAAATCAAGTAACTCCGTTTCAATATACTGTTGTAGATATGGAGGGTGAAGCTAAAAGCATATCGGTAGGAAAAGGAGAAGTTACATTTATTAGTTATTGGGCAACTTGGTGTCCGCCTTGTATTGCAGAACTACCAGGAATTCAAGATTTGTATACTAATTATGGAGACAAGGTTAATTTTATGTTGTTGACCCAAGAAGCACCAGAAAAGGTACAGCGCTTTATTACGAAAAAAGGTTATGACCTTCCAATCTATTTTCCGCAAATGCAAGCTCCAGAGGTGTTGCAAGAAAATAGCATACCCACAAATTATGTTATTGACGGTAAAGGAAATATTATCATTAAAGAAACCGGTGCAGCAGATTGGAACAGTAAAAAAGTAAGAACATTGTTAGATGATTTACTAATAAAAAAACAAGGTGATTAGCAGTAAATATTTCTAGAAATTGAAACAAAAAAAAGCCGAAAACTAAGTTCCGGCCTTTCCCACATCTCCCAATCAAAGAAACATTAATCAATCATTTCGCTAAGTACTTTTCCGCTTTCATTAAAGACAACATCCTTTTCATCATTCCATCCTTTTTCAAGCTCTACATCATAAGTAGTAGACCCGTTTACGGTAGTTTTTTCGACAGAATCTACTTTGTATCCGACATAGTTTCTGGCTATTACAGATGTAATGGCCTGTGGTAAATCTGCTTCGGTAATTTCATGTTCCGCTCTAGTAGCTTTTCCATCCGTAGCATACCATATTTCATGCTCCAGTCTATTATGGTCAAATTCAACCTTGTATGACTGTCCGTCTAACTCCCACTCCACATCACTTGCCTGAGGATAATGCTGTTCAAAACTCTGTCTTAAATTTGTAGGTACGGTATTTGGATCAATGTCCTGTGCAAAAACGGTAAATGTTCCAAGTACGGTTAATACTACCGCTATTAAATTCTTATTTTTCATTATCAGTTAATTTTTAAATTCGCTTCAAAGAAACAGACCAAATCTAGAAGGAATTGGGAATACCGTTATTTTTTTAGAGTCAGTAACATAGGCTTACGATTCCCATTTCTTTCTAGAATTCTACTATATTGTTGTTGCAAACTATAGTGTCATGAAAATTCTAATTATAGAAGACGAGCCAGAGATGTTAGAGAATATGCGGCAGACTTTAGAGCGCGAGTATTATACGGTAGAGACCGCTTCTGATTATAAGAAAGCCAGTACTAAAATAGGTGTATATGATTACGATTGTGTTTTGTTGGATATTACGTTGCCTGATGGAAATGGACTGGAGCTTTTAAAGCAATTGAAGCAACTAGGTAAGGATGATGGAGTAATCATTGTATCAGCCAAAGATTCTTTAGATGACCGTATAAAAGGGCTTAATTTAGGTGCAGATGATTACCTGCCCAAACCTTTTCATATGGCAGAACTACATGCGCGTGTAAAAGCTATTGTTCGTCGTAGAAGTTTTGATGGTAACAAGCTCATTGAAATAGGCAACGTTAGCATAAACCCAGAAAATAGAAGTGTTCATATAAATGATAAAGAAGTGACACTTAATCGCAAAGAGTATGACGTACTCTTGTATATGATTTCTAATAAAACCCGTTTAGTTACCAAAACAGCTTTAGCTGAACATGTGTGGGGAGACCACATTGATCAAGCCGATAGTTTCGATTTTATCTATTCGCAAATTAAAAACCTGCGCAAAAAACTTACAGATGCTACTGCCACCATAGAAATAGAGGCAGTATATGGTGTAGGTTATAAATTACAAGTAGTGTAACATACTTGACAGAACAATTTTTCGAATATTATGAAGCTTCTAAACCACTCTACAAAATACTTTGCATTACTGCTGATCGTACTCATATCTATATGGGCGGTTATTTTTTATTTTGCAATGTTAGATGAGGTGTACGATAGTTTAGATGACGGATTGGAAAACCAAAAAGAGCTTATTATAAGGGCAGTAAAAGTTGACCCAGATTTATTACATGATAATGAGTTTGGTGTTAATAATTACACCATAAAAAGGACAGAAATTGATAGTCATACTAAGCTAAAAGATAGTTATAGGGATACTTTAATGTACATGCAGAATGAAGATGAATATGAGCCTATACGTATACTTGAAAGTATCTTTGAGCAAGATGGTAATCACTATAAGATAAAGCTCATTACCTCTATGGTAGAAGAGGATGACCAAATAGAGAACCTGTTTAAATATTTGGTGGGTCTTTATCTGTTATTAATACTGAGTATTGTGGTTCTTAATAATTTGGTCATGAAAAAAGTTTGGAAACCGTTCTATACACTTATTGATCGACTAAAGGGTTTCCGTATCGAAAAAGATGATCCAATAAAACAAGAGCCTACTGATATTGTTGAGTTTAAACTACTTAATGAAAGCGTAGAAAGATTAACAGAGAAATCTCGTGATAGTTACATTGCCCAAAAGGAATTTATAGAAAATGCCGCTCACGAATTACAGACACCACTTGCCATTGCAATTAATAAGTTAGAATTATTGCTGGAGAAGAATGAATTATCAGGCTTACAAACGCAAGAAATAGGTGCGGTTTTAGATAACCTTACTCGTTTAACTAGGCTGAATAAATCGTTATTATTGCTTTCTAAAATTGATAATAAACAATACTTAGAGGAGGAACGTTTAAATGTTAATACCCTTGTCGATTCTATTACAAATGATTTTGCTGATTTTGCCGAACATAGAGATATGCGTATAAATGTAAATTCAAGTGCAGCGGTATCGTGCATGATGAATAAAGATCTGGCAATTATCATGATTTCTAATTTTGTCAAAAACGCCATTTTACATGGTGAAACAGGTAAGACCGTAGACATTTGTATAGAAGAGCACTCGGTAACCATTAAAAATCATGGAACCAATAGCGCATTAAATTCCGACAATCTATTTAAGCGATTCAAAAAATCATCTGCAGATAGTCGCTCAACCGGATTAGGGCTTGCCATTAGTAAGGCTATTGCAGATAAGTACCATCTTCAACTGCAGTATTCATTTGAAGGACAACACATGTTCACCTTAATATTTCCATAAAAAAGTTAAGGTTTTTGTAAAAGTCTTTTAGAAAACACTTGTTCCTATTTCTTTACAGATTTGAAGGCTATTTTTATATAAATAGTTTTAAATAAAGGAATTATGAAAACTACAAATAGTACATTGAATATGGTAACCATAAAACTCTGGACAATCGCTGCCATTGTTTTAGGCATGGGGTTCCTCTTCATGAACTTTAGGGATTGGATGCCCTATGATGGTGCAGATAAGGTAGCTTATGAGATTTCTGGTCGTTGGGAGCTACCATCAGAACTACGAGAAGTATCTGGTATTTCCTGGATAGGCGAAAATAAAATAGCTGCAGTGCAAGACGAAGACGGAATCATATTTATCTATGACCTTGATAAGAAAAAAGTAGTTAAAGAAATTGAATTTGGAGGCGCTGGCGATTATGAAGGTTTGGCTATTGAAGGTGAAGACGCCTATGTATTGGAGAGTGATGGTACTATAACCATTATTGAGAAGTATCAAGATTCCGATAAAAAAACAACATCGTACAAAACCAAATTCAACGAAAAGAACAATATGGAAAGTCTTGAGCTAGACTTAGCAAATCATCAATTATTGATAATACCTAAAGATCGTGACATAGATTCGGATGATCGAAAAGGAGTATATGCTTTTTCCTTAGAGGATTATAAATTAGTAGATAATCCTGTCCTGCAATTAGAAATGGATGATGAGGTATTGAAGCACTTTAGAGAAAAAAAAGTGTATAAAAACTTTCGCCCTTCGGATATTGCCATTCATCCACAAACAAAGGAAATGTATATGTTAGAAGGGGCAAAACCTAAATTATTGATTTTAGATGAAAACGGAACAGCTAAAAAAGGGTATCGTTTAGATAAAAATATATTTCCACAACCAGAGGGAATCACCTTTGGGAAAGACGGGTCATTGTACATTTCTAGTGAAGGCAAAAAAGATGGTATAGGAACTATCACCAAGTTAAAATTACAGCTATAGGCCAATGACGAAAAACTATTCCGATACATCTTCGACAACGAAAAGCAAACTGCCATTATATATATCAATTGCTTTGGTATTTGGTATTGTGACTTCTTACTTTTTAATACCAGAAGTAAAGGAATTTTTAGATGAGGCATGGTCTGTATTAACTAGTGATGATGAAGAGCGCGTACAAAAATGGGTATCTGGTTTTGGGTGGTTAGGTCCTATAGTATTGGTTTTAGCTATGATTGCCCAAATGTTTTTGTTGGTAGTGCCTAGTATTCTTTTAATGGTGGTATCCGTCTTGGCGTACGGACCTATTTGGGGTAGTGTTATAATCATTGCATCGGTATACGCGGCTTCTACTGTTGGGTATTTTATAGGTAGTTACTTTGGAGACACCATTGTAAAGCGCATTATTGGAAAGAAATCTGAGAAAAAGGTAGCATCTTTTTTAGATGACTACGGATTTTGGGCAGTAATTGTAACAAGATTAAATCCTTTTTTATCTAACGATGCCATTAGTTTCGTTGGCGGATTACTACGAATGGGGTATTGGAAATTTATGGGTGCAACCTTGGTAGGTATAGCCCCCTTAACTGCGTTTATTGCAATTTTCGGCAAAAGTATAGATGAGTTAAAAATGGGTTTGCTGTGGGGTTCGGTAATTAGTTTACTTGCTTTTGGGGCTTATATTTGGTGGGATAAAAAACATAAAAAATAAGGCTATAAGCGTCCAAGTTTTTGTTGCGTATAACTTGCCATAAAGTCTTTTTTGGCCAATGCTTTTTCTGCAAAATTGAAAAGGCTAAGGCAGCGGTCTAGATTTTGGTTTTCGTAAGTTACCTTGTAGTATTTATTGTTGTTCAGGTAGTCGGTCAATGCACGTAACCCATGAATAAATGGCATAAATACGGCTCCTAAGGGCAGACTTGAAATATCGGCAGAAGATAAAAATGTATTGTTAGAAGCTAGTCCGTCAACAAAGGCTTTGAAAAGATGTTCATCGAAATGAATTAAATCGTGATTTTGCTCATCTTCAGGAGCATTATTTACGACCGTTCTAATGGCATCACCAAAATCATAGAAAAAATAGCCTTTCATAATCGTATCAAGGTCAATAAGGCAAAGTGCTTTTTGGGTTGCCTTAGTGAACAAAATATTGTTCAGTTTGGTATCATTATGGCAAACTCTAAAAGGTAGGTTCTCATTATTTAATTGTTCCAATTCTTTAAGAAAATGATGCGCCTGTTCGATAGCGTTATGAGCAATTTCCTTTTTTTCTGGAGTAGTTTTTTTTAGTGCTTCTTTGAACTCTTGAGTTCTATATGCAAGATTATGAAACTTAGGTAAGGTGTCTTCAATTATCTCAACATCTACCGTTTTTAATAAATCATGAAACCTACCAATAATTCGTCCTGCTTCAAAAGCAATGTCTGTATCCGTAGTGGTGTCATACGTTGTACTATTAGGTATAAATGTCATTATACGCCAAAATTCATCATCTTTCTTAAGACAGTTTTGTCCGTCCGTGGTAGAAAGAAAAGTTATTTGAGCATAATCATTTGCAGACAAAGAGGGCAGGGTATAATTAATGTTATTCATCAACACCTCAGGGTTTTTAAATACCTTATGATTTATTTTCTGTAGAATATATTGTTGACCTGTATCACCTGAGACCAAATATGTATCGTTTATTAGACCTGAGTTTAAAGTAGTGAATTCAAATTTGCTTGTGTTGAGGTTAAATTCTAATAGAATATGTAAGATAGATTGGTGGGTCATAGGTATGATAATGTGATATAGATTTTAAAGATATTTAAATCTCCCAAACTCTACTTAGTTTAGTTAGGGGATAGTAGTAAGAAGTCTAAATTAAGTCCATTTAACAAGAATTCTCCTTATTTTATGCAGTTGGCCTAATTATAATACGATTTTGAAATTATTGAAGTTAATACCATAACCAAATAATTTCCCCCAAGAATGAACAAGATTAAAACATGCCTAAAAGTTGCTGTATTATTGTTTTTTACATCAACATATTTACAAGCCCAATGTGAAGTTTTTAAAAGTGAAATAAGTGATGTTCAGAGTTATATGCAGCAAGTAAGTCAGCTTTCAGACTCACTGAGTACTTCAGCTGAAATAGCTTCTTTTGATGCGTCTATAACTAAGGCGCGAAAAAACACTAAAACAGTAATGTTATTAATGGGGCAGGCAGTAAACGCCGCGGATGAAGCGGTAATTTTAGCTTCTGAGGCGCAATACGATTCTGAAAGTTGCGGCTTGGCAGAAGTTATGAGTTATACCATAGATGCTGAAAGGCACGCCATAGATTCTCGTGATTTTTCTACGGAAGCTTTTGAGAATGTCAAAAATGCTGCAAAAGCGAACAATCTTGGCAACTTACAATACCATATGCGTATAGCACAGCGCTTAATACAAGATGCGCAAGAATCTGCAGATGCTTCTGTTTATGCTGCCGATAATGCACATTACAGCTGTAGTCATGACGTTGCGCATGTTAGTAATGAGAACTAGATTACTCCTCTTTCTTATTCACTAAACCTTTGGTAAACTCATTTAAGGTTTCCACTTTTTCTTCGAAATCGCCTTTTATGGTTTTTCGAAACTCGTTGAGGTTTTTTACAAGATCGTCTATATTTTCCGGAATAACATCCTCAAAAAATTGACGAAGTCTTTTGGCTGTTGTAGGTGATTTTCCGTTGGTAGAAATGGCCACTTTTACATTGCCTTTAGTAACGATGCCGCCCATGTAGAAATCACAATAAGGTGGGTTATCTGCAACATTGACTAGAATCTGTCTTTCCCTACAATCATGATATACCTGCTCGTTTACGGGTACATTATCTGTAGTGGCAATTGCAATATGTTTCCCTTTTAAATAAGAAACATCATAATCTGCCACATTCATTTTTATATTGAATTTGTTGGCTAGCTCAACGGTTTCTTCCCTAAACATAGGTGCTACCATTTCTACTTGTGCATTAGGACTAGATTTTAATAGAAATGTCAATTTCTCCAGCGCAACATTTCCACCGCCAACAATTAAAATATGAAGGTTAGATACTTTTAAAAATACAGGGTAAAGCTCATTCCGTTCCATGTGAAATTTTGTTTTCTTCGGTTTTATAATTAATGGTGACACGCGTACCCTTACCAAGTTCAGAGTTTATGAATAAGCGACCGTTAATATAGTCGATACGTTCTTTCATAAAAAACAGACCCATACCGCCTTCACTATTATTTTTTGGTAATTTTCCTAAAATGGAATCATCAAAACCTTTGCCATCATCATCTATGACTACACTTAAAATAGGATAGGAGTAATTTAAGGTAACCAAAATATAATTTGCTTCTGCATATTTTATGGCATTGTTAACCGCTTCTTGGGTAACACGATAAATATTGGTTTCAGCTAGCGAGTCGAACCTAATATTAGCATCGGTCTTATTTTTAAACAGAACCGTCTTACCGGTTAATTTAGAAAGCTCTGTGGTCATTTTATGAATAGCAGGAAATATGCCGTGGTCACTTAATTCTGGGGGAGTAAGGTTAAAAGTGGCCGTTCTTACCCCTTTTATTAGGTCTGACGTTAAGCTTTTTAAATAGGTAATTTTCTCACCGGTTTTAGCTTTATCCTCAATATCTATAGATTCGATATTGAATTTGAGAGCAGTTAGCATTTGCCCTATTCCGTCATGAATATCTTTGGCAATACGCTTGCGTTCTTCTTCTTGCCCTTCTACTATTTGACTCGCTTGCGCCTTTTTTTGCTGCATGCGTTCCTCAAAATTCTGCTTGGTCAGTTCTTGTACTTTAAGCTGATTTTCTTTTCGTTCGGTGATATCTGAACATAGAATTAAAATATCTTGTTCTAAGGTAGATTGATGCATGGGTACAATTGACATGTCTAGCCAAATTGTAGTTCCTTTAGAAGTGACCACTTGCAATTCTTCTTTTCGAATAATATTCTTTCTGTTTATTTTCAATACCTCTTTTAGGTATGATTGCTGACCTTCCTCTGTGGTTAGTATTTCTGAAAAAGGTTTATTAACCGGTATAGTTTCATGGTCTAATAGATTTAAAAATTTTTTACTGATAAAAACTATGGAACCATCTTTACGAATACTCGCAAATAGGGCAGCGTTGTCTATAACGAAATTCAGTTCTTGTAACTCTTTTAAGGATTGTTCCTTTTCCTCATACAGGTTTTGAATCTTTTCTAGTTGACCTTTAGATTCCTCATCCTTACCCATAAGATGACCAATAGTATTTTTAATTTGGATGGATAGCGGTCTAAAGATCACGAAGATTTCTAACAAGAGAATTAATAACGAAAAAGCCAATAACCAGTATTCCTTTTGTTTTAGTTTCTGAAGCTGTTCATTACTACGTGCGTCATATTCGTTTACAATTTGATCCATGAGTTTTAAAAACTGACGCTCATTGTTCAGCAAGGCATCTAGATCATTTTGTTGTACAGATGCATTAATATCTTGTTGATGTTTTACAAGTACGTGCTCTAAAGCACCAACCATTGCCGAATGGTGCGGATCAAGCTTTTTAAATAATGCCTTGACCTTAGGGTCATCTTCGTAAGGCAGGTTAAAGGAGGCATCGCCCATATGAAGCCCTACGTGAGATACTTTCCAAATTTCAAGAGTCTTTTCTATTTCAGAGAGTACCATCTTCTTATCTTCTGGATCACTTAAATCTTTTAAAAGTAAGGTCTCTTTGGTCAATTTTTGACTAAAAGCACGTTGTCTACCGGCTATATTTATAAGTTGAGAATCTCCAGATTGCGCTTTTAGGTGTAATTGGATAAGTACTTGGGCAATAATGACGGTAATAGCAATAGCCGCCAATGCCAATAGATACCACTTACGTATACGTATAAAGGTAGCCGTGTCCAATGGTATATTGTGGTCGTTATTGGCCATAAATAATAAGAAGTAAATTATTTTAGGCGTGTAGCGCCTTGGTAATTAAATCTAAAGAATATTTAGATAATGGTAATTTTAATGCGGCACTTTGCCCCTTTTCAGACATCTTTCTCCATGTTTTTTGAAGAATGTCTATAGTCTTGTCCTCTGCATGTTTATGGGCAAAAGGCTCAAAATAAAACTCTAGAAAAACCAAGCAGATAACATCTTCTAAGCTTTGTGTTTCTTCGTTTTTTTTCAGCTGTTTTTTCTCTAATAGAAAACGCACTTTATCAATTGTATCTTGATCATAACCAATTTCCTCTAAAATAGCCGCAGCTTTATTGGCGTGGAATTTTTTTAGATCTTGTCTCCATCTAAGGTACCCTTCGCGATTCATTTCATATGACTCCCTTGGTATTTCCCATCTACAAATATGCTGACATCTGGCGGTTAAACGTAATGCTTCAGATGCAGTTGGGTCAAACTCGTTAAGGCGCTCGGTCATTCGAATACCGTAGAGTACTTCTTTAGGGTAGGTAGTACCTTCAAAAACTTCAGTATTTGGGTCTTGGGTATTGGCTTCGTCAAAATGTTGAAATGCTACCCGTAATTTATCTGTCGTCGCCATAAGTCATTAATTTACTCAAAGCTATTCAGAAAAGCCAACATACACAAAGTCATCCTCTATTTTAATAGGATATACCGCTATTGGGTCCAAATCACTATTTAAATTTTCGCCATTTTCTAATGAAAATGTCTTTTTGTGTAACGGACAGGCTACCATTGGTATACCCTTATGGTCACCAATCATACCTCTGCTTAAAACCATTTCTTGTTTTTCGGGAGAAAGGTTTTGGCAAGCGTACCATGTATTTAGTCGTTCAAAATTAAATACAGCAATTTGTAGATCTTTATATTTTACACAAGCGCCTCCATCTTTTGGAAACGCAGTAACTGGTGCTGCTTTAAACCAAACTGTTACTTCCTCTGGTTTTACGGTCTTATATTTATCTGAAATTATAGTCATTGTTTAAATTTTAGAAATTGGTTGCTTAAAGCGTAGTTAGACCCATTTTTCTGGCATTTTTTGTTCTCTTAATGGAACGAAAACTAAGTTGTCATCTTCTTCTTCACTATTTACAAAGTGATTAAAACGCTTCATCATTTCTGGGTCGTTAATAGCTTGTGTCCATTCACACTCAAACTTATTAACTAATGTTTGCATTTCATTTTCTAAATCTTCTGCAATCCCTAGTTTATCATCTATAATTACTTCTTTTAAATAATTAAGTCCACCTTCTAAACGTTCTTGCCATGCTGCTGTTCTTTGTAAAGGCTTTGCAGTACGCATGTATAACATTAGGTAACGATCTATATATTTAATTACGGTTGCATTATCTATTTGTTCTGCAAATAATTCAGCATGTCTGGGTGTAGCGCCACCATTACCGCCAAGGTATAAGTTCCAACCACCTTCTACAGCAATTAAACCAAAATCTTTTCCACGAGCTTCGGCACATTCACGAATACAGCCAGAAACACCACCTTTAATTTTGTGTGGAGCACGTATTCCTCTATATCTATTTTCTAATTCGATACCAAAACTTACACTTTCATCCATGCCGTATCGACACCATGTAGAACCTACACAAGTTTTTACTGTACGTAGAGATTTCCCGTAGGCATGTCCACTTTCAAAACCATGATCAATTAAATCTTTCCAGATTAATGGCAATTGGTTTAAGGTAGCACCAAATAAATCGATACGAACACCACCAGTTACTTTGGTATATAAATCATATTTTTTAGCAATTTCTCCAAGAGCAATTAGCTTATCTGGTGTAATTTCTCCACCAGGAACACGAGGAACAACAGAATACGTTCCATTACGCTGAATGTTTGCTAAGAATCTATCATTAGAATCCTGTATGGCATACTCTTTATTAGCAGTATCTGCATTAATACTAGCCATCAAAGAAGCAACAACCGGTTTACACAATTCGCAACCATGACCACCGTTTCCGTGATTATCAAGAACTTCATTAAAAGTATTATAGCCTTTTACTTGAATGATTTTATATAAATCTTGTCTGTTTAAATCAAAGTGTTCGCAAATTGAATCTTTAACTTCTATGCCTAAAGATTTTAGAGTAGCCTCGGTAAGGTCTTTTACCATGGGCTTACATCCTCCACAACCAGTACCTGCTTTAGTACAACTAACCACATCGGCAAGGTCTTTAGATTCACCACTCTCAATAGTACCGCAAATTTGTCCTTTTGTAACATTTTCACAAGAACATATTTGTGCTCCATCTGGTAAATCCATAACATCACCAAAAGAACCACCACCTTCACTAGCAGGTAAAATTAATTGAGAAGCATCTTCAGGAATAGGCATTCCGTTCAAATAAATTTGGTGTAACATGCTATAATCTGAAGCATCACCAACTAAAATTCCTCCCAACAGTTTTTTGCCGTCAAGACTTACATTGATTCTTTTATATAAATGCTGTGTTTTATTTTCGAATATGATAGAGTGACCCTTAGCTGCAGGCATAAAAGGTTCACCAAAACTTGCTACATCAACACCGATCAATTTTAATTTGGTAGACATGTCTATTTCAGCAGGCATTAGAGTTTCTGTAAGACCTATAATTTGGTCTACTGCCACACCGGCCATATCGTAGCCAGGTGCAACTAATCCGTAAATCATTTGATTATAAAGAGCAATCTCGCCTATAGCATATATATTGCTATCAGATGTTTGCATTTTGTTATCTACAACAATACCGCCACGAACACCAACTTCTAATCCGCAACTTCTACCTAGCTCGTCTCTTGGGCGTATACCTGCAGAAACCACTAACATTTCAACATCTAAAACATCATCCTCTCCAAACTCCATTCCTGTAATGTATCCGTCATCCCCAAGAATTTGATTGGTAGCTTTGCTCAAGTGAATGTTTAAACCAATAGATTCCAGTTTTAATTGTAGTACCTGACTACTTCTAGAATCTAACTGTCTTGGCATTAACTTAGGTGCGAACTCCACAATATGTGGTTCCAAGCCCATATCCATTACCGCTTTACCAGCTTCTAGTCCTAGCAGTCCGCCACCTAAAACAGCAGCTTTAGCATTTGGGTTCTTTGCCTTTATTTTAGCAGCGTACGCCAGCATGCCTTCTAAATCTTCAATAGTTCTATATACAAAAATACCTTCTTTTTCAACACCTTTAATAGGCGGCACGAAAGCAGATGACCCTGTGGCTAAAACCAAATAGTCATATGAGAACTCCCTATTTTTTGCGGTAGTGATGGTTTTATTGGTTCTGTGGATGTCCGCAACGCGTTCATCTACAATTAATTCTATACCATTTTCTGTGTACCATTCTGCAGGAGCCATTTCTAGGGCTTTAGCATCTTGGTTTTCGAAAAATTCACTTAGGTGAACTCTATCATATGCAGGTCTGGGCTCTTCTCCAAAAACAACCAATTTAAACTGCTTGCTTTCTTCTTTAGCGACAAACTTCTCACAAAATTTGTATCCTACCATTCCATTACCGACAACTAGTATAGTTTTCATACGCTTACTTATTTAGCTACTTAGCAATATTACGTATAAATACGTATATAGTTGATAATTTTATGAAAATAATTACGTATTCTTGTTGAAGAATCGATAATTTATAATGCTAAATACTATGAAGATGGAATTAGAGAAAACGGCAAAAGTAAGTTTGGTTGGAGCAGGACCTGGAGCAAAAGACCTAATAACAGTAAGGGGTTTGAGAGTTTTGAACGAGGCAGATGTTATATTATACGATGCATTAATTAGTGATGAACTGTTATCTGAACTACGTACTGATATTCCTAAGATATATACGGGTAAAAGATGCGGAAAACATTCTCATACTCAAGATGAGATTAATGAATTGATAGTCGAATATGCCTTCGAATACGGACATGTGGTGAGATTAAAAGGCGGTGATCCATTTGTTTTTGGTAGGGCAAATGAAGAGATAGAGTATGTAGAAGCCTTTGGTATTCCTGTAAGTATAATACCAGGTATTTCAAGTTCAATTGCCGTACCATCTAGTCAAGGAATACCTATGACCAAAAGAGGGGTAAGCAGTAGTTTTTGGGTAATGACTGCCACTAAAAAAGATGGTACATTCTCACAAGATTTGCAATATGCCGCTAAATCATCTACCACAATGGTAATATTAATGGGAATAAGAAAACTTAGTGAAATTGTAGATGAGGTTAGTAAATATAGGGGTAGAATTACGCCTATAGCCGTAATACAAAATGGAACTACAGAGAATGAAAGATGTGTTGTAGCTACCTTAGATAGTATTCATCATCATACACCTAATATAGATACAACGATGCATGGAATTATAGTAATAGGTGATGTTGTAGCAGATCATCCTTCCTTTTTTGAAGAGGAAGTACAACGTGTGTTGCATAATGCTATTTAGCAATTTTTTTTAACATCAAATACTTATGCTTACTTAGTATTCTTTGGAACCAACCTCTGTTTCAAATTGAAAATTCCTAATAATTGATTTTCGTCTTCCTGAAATTCCTAATGTAATAATTATCAGCTCCAAATTATATGTATTATGTAATTATACGTAGTAAATGAGCAAAATATTTAAAACTACGTATAATTACGTATTTATTATAGTAGGTTTGTACTGAGTTATAAATGAAATCTATATTATTATGGAAAATCAATCCAAAAAATCGACCACTTTAAAGTTAACTGATTTGAAAAGTATGCCAATACGTACTTTTTGGATTACATCAATAGCGTTTTTTATATGCTTCTTTGCATGGTTTGGTATAGTTCCTTTTATGCCAGATGTGGTTAAGGATTTGGGGTTGACTCCCGATCAAAAGTGGAATTCGATTATACTGGCAGTAACCGGTACTGTTTTCGCTAGATTGTTAATTGGAAAATTATGTGATAAATATGGCCCAAGATTATGTTATACTTATTTGTTGATTTTAGGAGCTATACCTGTAATACTTATTGGCTTTGTTCAAACACCAACGCAATTCTTAATATGTAGGTTGTTTATAGGTTTTATAGGTGCATCATTTGTAATTACTCAGTTTCATACTTCTATTATGTTTGCCCCCAATATTGTTGGTACTGCCAATGCTACCTCAGCAGGATGGGGTAATTTAGGTGGTGGTGCCAACCGTCTTGGTATGCCTTTAATAGCTGCTGCAGTGGTCAGTTTTGGAGTTGCAGATGAAATTGCTTGGCGTTACTCCATGATTATAGCTGGTGTTATTGCAATGATAATGGGTGTTGTATATTACTTTTTTACTCAAGACACTCCAGAGGGTAATTTTAAGGAGTTAAAGGAAGCGGGTAAAATGCCGAAGCTTAAAAAAGATGAGGAATCATTTGTAAGTGTACTGAAAGATTATAGAGTATGGATACTTTTCATTGTATATGCAGCATCTTTTGGAATGGAGCTTACCGTTTATGGTACTATGGATGATTACTTGCAAAACACATTCGGACTAACAAGATCCACTGCCGGTAACTTGGTACTTTCATTTGCGCTCATGAATATATTTGCCCGAACGTTAGGCGGGTTTTTCGGTGACCGTTTTGGTAGATTAAAGGGTTTACGTGGTAGAGTACTTTTCTTAACCGTAATTCTGGCACTTGAAGGTGCGATGCTTTCGGTCTTTTCATTGACCACAAGTTTTGCAATGGGCATTATATTCTTAATAGCTTTTAGTATAACGGTCCAAATGGCAGAAGGAGCAACTTTCTCAGTAGTTCCCTTCATAAATAAAAAAGCAATTGGTTCTATCTCAGGTATTGTTGGTGCTGGTGGTAATGTAGGTGCGTTTTTAGCTGCACTATTGCTAAAATCAAAATCATCCTTGGCAGAAACCAATGCATTGGCTTCGAACGCAAATTTAGGAGAAGAGGCTATGAAAGCGGCGCAAGCTGCTGCTGCCTCGGGTGCAGTGTCAAGTGGTTACTTTATAATTGGTGGTTTTGTAGTCGTTACGGCCTTAACAACACTTGCTATTAAATTCTCTACAGAAGATGAAAAACAAGTGAAAGAAGAATTGAATACAGTTAGCAAGCCTGTAATTGATTTATCTCCAAGTACTATATAAATAAGATTATCTATGCGTACAGGCACAACAAACATATCAAAGTTTTCTTCCAATAATTCTGAACTACTTGATAGTGCCTGTAGTATTTGTACCAATAAGAAATGCCTAATTCAAAAGAATATTCATTCTTCTAATATTGAAAAATTAGTTCAGGCTAGAAAAGAAATTAAATGTAAAAAGGGGCAGCAGTTTATTATGGAAGGTGCCTCTGTTACCGGGCTATTTTTTCTGCTAAGTGGCAAGGTCAAAGTATTGAGAACCGGTCTTCATGGCAAAGAACAAATTGTACGCTTTGCAACTCCGGGAGAAATTATTGGGCATAGAGGTTTTGGTACAGAAGAGACGTACCCCATAAGTGCCATTGCTTTGGTAGATTGTACCTTATGTTATTTCTCAAAAGAATTACTTCAAGAAACATTAAGGGAAACACCTAGTCTAACATATGATTTTATGTTGTTTTACGCGAATGAACTTAATCGTAGTGAAATCCGAGTAAAATCGTTATCTCAAATGACGGTTAGAGAACGTGTCATAGACACCTTATTATATATCAATCGTAAGTTTGGACAAACTAACGAATTTTCTTCTCTTTTATTAAGTAGACGTGAGTATGCAGATTATGCAGGTACCACAGAAGAACAGGTCATAAGAATGTTCTCTATTCTTAAAAAAGAAGGCTTGTTACTTACCAAAGGTAAAAGAGTTGGTATTTCTAATATTGAATTGCTTAAAAAAGAAATATCAGAGCACAATTTCTACCTAGACAGCTAATAGTACGTATTTCTATCATTCTTTAATTTACGTAGTTAACACGATTCACTTTAATGTATGTAAACTATTGTAAAACAATGGTTTGTTTGTAAAACATGTTTTTTAGCAGTTTCTAATATGGCTAATTACTGGGTTTTAATATGTGGTAAAAAGAGGTTTAAACATCGCTTATATCACTTATGGAAAATGCTGTTACGTATATATTTGTAGAAATAAGTATTAATACGTAGAACACTAAATAATAAGATTATGAAAAACATTTTTACCTCGTCTGTTTTAACCCTTTCCCTCGCCTTGGTATTTACGGCCTGTGGAGATACAAAAAGCAAGAAAGCCGAAACGGTTTCAGAAGAAGCTGTAGCCTCAAAAACTAAAATGTTAGACATTGAAAAGCCACAATTAACTTTTGGATTTATAAAACTTACCGATATGGCGCCTTTGGCCATTGCAAAAGAAAAAGGCTTTTTTGAAGAAGAAGGACTTTTTGTTTCGGTAGAAGCACAATCTAACTGGAAAAATGTTTTAGACCGTGTAATAGATGGTCAATTAGACGGATCACATATGTTGGCAGGTCAGCCAATTGCTGCAGGAGCAGGTTTTGGTAGACAAGCAGAATTGGTTACTCCATTTTCAATGGATTTAAATGGTAACGGAATTACGGTTTCTAATGATGTTTGGTCTAAAATGAAGCCAAATGTACCTGCAGATTCAGATGGTAAGCCTATTCACCCAATTAAAGCAGATGCTTTAAAGCCGGTAATTACTTCGTATAAAAATGAGGGGAAACCATTTAAAATGGGAATGGTTTTTCCGGTTTCTACCCACAACTATGAATTGCGTTATTGGTTAGCTGCCGCTGGTATTCATCCAGGTATGTATACAGCAGATAATGTGCAAGGGCAGATAGACGCTGAAGTATTATTGTCAGTTACGCCACCGCCACAAATGCCAGCTACATTAGAGTCAGGTACTATTTATGGGTACTGTGTAGGTGAGCCTTGGAACCAACAAGCGGTATTTAAAGGTATTGGTGTACCGGTAACAACCAACTATGATATTTGGAAGAACAACCCTGAGAAAGTATTTGTAATGACAAAGCAGTTTGTAGAGCAAAATCCCAATACTGCTATAGCGGTAACAAAAGCATTAATTAGAGCTGGTAAATGGCTAGATGAACCTTCTAATAGAGCAGAGGCTGTAGATATACTTTCCATGTCTCAATATGTGGGTGCACCAAAAGAGGTATTGGCAAACTCTATGACTGGAACATTTGAATTCGAAAAAGGAGACAAGCGTGAAATGCCAGATTTCAATGTATTCTATAAGTACAATGCAACATATCCTTTCTATTCTGACGGAATATGGTTCTTAACACAAATGCGTAGATGGGGTCAAATTCCTGAATCAAAATCTTCTGATTGGTACGCAAGTACGATTAAAGATATCTACAGACCGGATATATGGAAAAAAGCCGCAGATCTTTTGGTTGCAGAAGGTCAAATACCAGCAGCAGACGTGCCAGATACAGATGGTTACAAAGCAGTGACTTCAGACTTTATAGATGGTACTAGCTATGATGCCAAGGATCCAATTGGGTATATCAACAGTTTCTCGATCGGAAATAAAGACAAGAAATAATTAAAGTAATTCATTGACCTTAAATTAAATAGTATGGAACAAGAAATGGTCTTAAAAAACGAAAATAGTTTGTCTTCTAGTTTGAAGCAAATGCTTTTGAAACTTACGCCAAGTATTAAAAAAGATGGCATTATAAAATCCTTAAAAAATACTGGTATAACTCTTCTATCCATCTTATTGTTTATTGGTTTATGGCAGATGGGGTCTAAAGCCTTGTATAACAAAGAGGCAAATTACAGAGTGGAAAAAGCACTGCAAGAACAGGGAGAAGCGGCTGCAGTTGCTGAACGTGCATGTATTGAATCTGGCGACAGTAGTTGCCAGCCCAATACTTTGCCATCACCATCTCAAGTATGGGCATCCTTACAATCATTGATAGCGGATCATCAAGTTATACGTGCAGATAAAGCGGCATTTGCCGAGAAAATGGCGGTCACTAATGAGAAAATGATTTCTCAAGGTAAAGATCCTATTGTATATACAGGTAGAGCCTCATTTGTAGATATAGTATTAACAAGTATAAAAACAGTATTTGCCGGTTTTCTTTTAGCAATGTTTATCGCAGTACCTATAGGGATAGTTATAGGTCTTAGTCCTTCATTACGAAGCGCCTTCAACTGGTTCATTCAAATTTTTAAACCAGTATCGCCAGTTGTATGGTACCTATTGGTTTTTATGATCGTAAAGACATTGTATATCGGCGACAGTTCTGATAATGCATTTGTAATATCATTTATTAGTGTAGGTCTTTGTGCCATGTGGGCAACGTTGGTAAACACGGCGATGGGTGTTGCATCTGTAGATAAGGATTATATCAATGTTGCCAAAGTATTAAAGTTGGGCACTTTTCAAAAAGTATTCAAGGTGATATTACCTTCTTCTTTACCGTTAATTTTTACGGGACTTCGTATTACGCTATCTGTGGCGTGGATGGTATTGATTGCCATTGAACTTTTAGCACAAAGTCAGGGATTAGGTCTTTTCGTATGGGAAGAATTTCAGAACGGTGCTAACGATTCTAACTCAAAAATTATTGTGGCAATGTTCGTCATTGGTATCATTGGTTTCTTGTTAGATAGACTAATGCTTGCTGTACAGAATATGGTTTCTTTCAATAAAAATGAAATGGCATAACGCTTTCAAAAGATAGAACATGGCATATTTAGAACTAAATAATATTTATAAAACCTATGGTGAGGGAGATGGTAGTACAGAAGTACTTTCTAACATCAACCTGACTATGGATGAAGGTGAGTTTGTAGCTATTGTAGGATTTACCGGAAGTGGAAAAACCACTTTAGTAAATCTTATAAACGGGCTATTACAACCAACTAGCGGAGAGGTTCTTTTTAAAGGAGTTCCGGTAACCGATACTAGTCATGAGCGTGGCGTTATTTTTCAAAACTATTCGCTGTTGCCTTGGTTGACAGTGGGTCAAAATATTTACATGGCGGTAAAAGAAGCTTTTCCGAAGGAGAATAAAAAAGCCTTGATGGAAATAGTGAAAAATTACGTAGGCATGGTAAACCTTACTCCGGCAATTAATAAGAGACCTAAAGAATTATCAGGGGGAATGCGACAAAGGGTTGCGGTAGCACGTGCTTTGGCCATGAATCCTGAAATGATCATTATGGATGAACCTTTAGGAGCATTAGATGCTTTGACAAGAGGAAATTTACAAGATGAAATCTTAAATATTTGGAGCCAAGACAAGCGAACCGCATTGCTGATTACCAACGATGTTGATGAGGGTATTTATATGGCAGATAGAATAATTCCATTAAAACCAGGTCCGAATGCCACTTTAGGTCCAGAGTTTAAGATTGATATTGAAAGACCTCGAGATAAAACGGCAATGAACGATAATCCTGAGTACAAGAAAACAAGAAACTCCATCATCGAATACTTAATGGATATAGGTGATGAGAGAAAAACAGTTTCTGACGTAGAATATAAATTACCAGAGCTAACGCCTAAGAGCTTTGTAGCCTAAAGAAATAGTATATGAACACAACACAACAAGCTAACGAAGTATATTCAGAAAATGGCATTGTCTATCCATCAAAAGTAATGCTTGACCTTTCTAAATTAAAAAAGGTATATCCAACACCAAAGGGAGATTACGTAGTGCTCGAAGACTTGAATCTTCAAATTTTGAAAGAAGAATTTGTGACGATTATAGGGCATTCAGGTTGTGGTAAAACAACCATGCTTTCTATGATAGCAGGTTTAAATCCAATTTCCGGAGGTAATATTTCGGTATTAGGAAATCCTGTAAAAGGTCCTGGACCAGATAGGGGAGTTATTTTTCAGTCGCCAAGTTTAATGCCTTGGATGACGGCCTTGCAGAATGTATTGCTTGGGGTTAATCAAGTTTTTCCTCATGCAACAAAAGGGCAGCGCCAAGACATTGCAAAATACTATTTGCACAAAGTAGGTCTAGAGAATGCCTTCCATAAAAAAGCATCAGAATTATCTCAAGGTATGCAACAACGTGTGGGTATTGCAAGAGCATTTGCTATTAAGCCAAAAGTATTGTTGTTAGATGAACCTTTTGGAATGTTAGACTCGCTGACTAGGGGAGAATTACAAGATATTCTTATAGAGATTTGGAACAAGGAGAAAATTACTGCGGTTATGATTACACATGATGTTGATGAAGCTATTTTTCTAGCAGATCGCGTCATTATGATGACCAGTGGACCAAAGGCAAAAATTGGAGATATTCTTTCTATTGATTTTGAAAGACCGCGAACTCGTAAATCCGTTTTAGAGAACGATGATTATTACACCTATAGAAAACACCTAATAGACTTTTTAGAACACTAACAAATAACTCAATCAATTATTAAAAATTACGATTATGAAAAAACAATACTTAATCATCACCTTATTGTTTCTTGCGGCAAACTCAATTTATGCCCAATTTACGTTAGACGGGCAGTTTAGACCAAGAACAGAATACAGAAATGGTTTCGGAAGCATAATTCCTGATGCTGCAGATGCCGGTTTCGCAATCTCTACCCGTGCACGGTTAAATGCCAAATATGAATCAGAAGCGTATCAGTTTTACTTAAGCATACAAGATGTAATGGTTTGGGGCGAGAACAGACAAATTCTACCAGATGATCAGAACGATTCTTTTGCAGTATTTGAAGCATGGGCAAATATTAATTTAGGCAAAGGATGGTCTACTAAATTAGGAAGACAAGTAATCTCTTATGATGACCAACGTATTTTTGGCGGATTAGATTGGGCGCAACAAGGTAGAAACCATGATGCGGGACTTTTAAAGTATAAGAAAGATAAATTCATGTTAGATGTAGGTCTTGCTTTTAGTCAAGATTTTGATAACCCAACAGGGTTTCAATCTGTAGGTACAGCATATAATACATCAGGTTTTTTTACATATAAAACCATGCAATACCTTTATGCCAAGCAACAATGGGATAAATTCTCCGGTAGCATATTGGCATTGAATAATGGTTTCCAAAATTTTGATACTGAAGGTGCTGCAGATGGGGTAAGTAGCTTGCAAACTATTGGTACACATTTAGCATATAAAGCAGGAAGCTTCAGTGCAAATGCCAACTTATTTTTACAAACGGGAGAAAGACAGAACGAAGTAAAAGTTGGTGGTGCATATTTACTAGGTTTAGAGCTTGGGTATAAGGCTAGTGATAAGGTAGCTTTAGGTTTAGGTACAGAAGTTATCAGTGGAAACAAAGCCGATACTACAGACAAAACAGAGGCATTTTTTCCGTTATACGGAACCAATCATAAGTTTAACGGATTCATGGATTATTTCTACGTAGGTAACCATGCAAATTCTGTAGGTCTGTTTGACATTCACGCCAGTGCAAAATTCGATTTAGGAAAGAAATCTAGCTTACTGGTTAAAGTCTTAAATTTTAGTGGAGAACAAGAATTGCCAAGCGGAGAAAAATCATTGGGTACAGAAATTGACTTGGTCTTTTCAAAGGCTTTCAATGGTTATGGGTTAGCAGTTGGGTATTCTCAAATGTTCGCTGCTGACGGTATGTATGAGCTAAAAGGGGTTACAGAAGATTTAGCGGCAAGTAGCCAAAACTGGGCTTGGGTACAGTTGACCATTAAGCCTCAGTTTTTGAATACCAAAAAAGAATAGAGTTTTACAAGAATTTAGTTAGTTATACGGTCTATGCAGCATTGGTTGTGTAGACCGTATTGTTGTTTTTAAAATATGTAATTTAGCACGGTACGTATAATTACCTATATTTTGAGTGAAATAACAAGAATAGTATTGGCAGATGATCACGCCTTGGTTAGGGACGGAATCCGTTCTTTATTGGAGTCCGAATCTGATTTGGAAGTGATCGGTGAAGCATCGAACGGTAAAGAGGCTATTGAATTGGTAGGCAAGGTAAATCCTGATCTTTTAATCATTGATATTAGGATGCCCGTCATGAACGGTATTGATGCCGTAGCTGAACTTACCAAAAGTAAATCAGAGGTGAAGACCATTATACTTTCCATGCATGATTCTGAAGAATATATCTTAAAATCTATTAGTTCAGGCGCAAATGGGTATCTATTAAAAGACACCGACAAGTCAGAATTTATTAAGGCAATACATACCGTTAGAGAAGGCGGTAAATACTTTAGTGGAGATATAAGTAATGTTTTGGTAAATAACTTATTGGGAGCTAAAAAACAAGTGGTTAAAGAAGAAGAGCCACGTAAAAGCGCTGACAATGTTTTTGATTTAACCAACAAAGAGCTTAAGGTATTAGAGTTGGTATTGTCTGGTTTAACAAATCAACAGATATCAGAAAAACTACAAAACAGTAAACGTACAATTGAAACGCATCGTTTTAATTTAATGCGTAAGATGGATGTAAAAAACCTTATCGACCTTTCTAAAAAGGCACAGAAGCATAATCTTATCTAAAGTTTCCCCTACCTTATTGTTGTGCACAAGCTGAAAAAAATGAGCTGGTATTTAAAAATCAAATCGAAAATTGAAAAGAAAGATGACTCACCTGAATTAAAAAGGGGGCAAATGAAACAGATTTTGATTTCAGAATTTGAACGAGGATTGCCAGAATTTGATTTTTTAGAATATAGAAATGGTTGTTGCACATTCCAGAATACCCGAATAATTAATGGTCGAAATATAAATGAATACCTGCATGTAATTTTTGCACTAAAAGACAGAAACTTTAGCTGTTCTGTAGCCTCACGAATAAATAAAAATTATTTAAATTCTAACAGCTATAATTCAGGACTAATTAATCCACATATAGACTTGCTTGTTTTAAAGAAAGGAACTGGAATTATCCCTGCGGAGGAAGCTTACTACTTTCATAATGGACGAGTGAAAACCACTACTGAAATCATTGAACTAATAGTCAATGACTTTAAAGAATTTGGAAAATCGTTTCTTCAAAAACAGGCGAAACAATTTGAAAATAATGACCTTTTAAAAACTGGATTTGATTTCATTGAAAATCTTGAAATTGACAAGTCGATATTAAACGAGGAATTGGGAAAAGATATTAATTCAGCAGGACTTTTAACATCTAATCCTTATTTAAAATTAAAATCGGAATTACAGAGTGTAAAAGGAATTGATAGAGAAACTAGAAAAAACATTCCGAGATTGACTTATGAACTATTGGAATTTTATTGTGAAGACAAGTAAAATGAGTTAACCAAAAAACTTCGCTATGTGGGTGTCGGAAAGCAAACACAGATTTACTTCCCTAATGTTCATAGTTAAAACAGTCAATTCCGCTTAAAAGTATTCTCAGTACAGTTTCGTCTATCAACATTCCACTTTAACATTTCAATACCTCACTTTCCTATTTATTGATCTATTCTCAGTCTTAAAGGGTGATAATTGCGGATCACTCGATATTACGCAGAACATTTACGATAAAAAAATACGTATTTATACGTACTTTTTATAATTTGCAGTATACTTCTGAACCATTCTTTATCATTGATAAAATGAATAGCAATAAAACTCATAAAACAATATGTTCCTATTGCGGTGTAGGCTGCGGTATACTTGTAGATGTTGACGCAAAAGGAACTATTTCAGTAGATGGTAATCCCGATTATCCATCTAATAAAGGAATGCTGTGTAGCAAAGGACGTAATCTAAATTACGTAGCTCAAGATACTACAGATCGTATTCTGTATCCAGAAATGAAATGGAGCAGAAATCACCCTTTGCAACGTGTCTCTTGGGACGCTGCTTTTGAACGTGCCGCTGCAGTTTTTAAAAGTATTATTGCCAAACATGGTCCAGATAGTGTTGGTTTTTATGTATCTGGTCAGTGTTTAACAGAAGAGTATTACCTCATCAATAAACTTACAAAAGGGTTCATTGGCACCAATAATATAGATACCAATTCTAGGCTGTGTATGAGTTCTGCCGTGGTAGGGTATAAAAAAACCTTGGGCGAAGATTCTGTGCCTATTTCATATGAAGATATTGAGTTGGCAGATTGCTTCTTGATAGCAGGTGCAAACCCGGCATGGTGCCATCCTATTTTATATAGAAGATTAGAAAAGCATAAAGAGGAGAATCCGCAGGTAAAAATAATTGTAGTAGATCCACGTAAAACACAGACGTGCGCAGGGGCAGATTTACATTTACAGATATTACCGGGTACCGATGTTATTCTTTTCAATGCCATAGCCCGCCGATTAATTGAGAAAAGAAAAATAGATTCCGCCTTTATAAAAAAGCACACCGTAAATTATGAGGCGGTTAAAGAAATGGCGTTTACCTTATCACTGAAAGAAGCCGCTAAAAAATGTGGTATTCCCGTTGGTGATATTCGCAAAGCTGCCGAGTATATTGGTAATGCTAAAAAATTTATTAGCATGTGGACTATGGGGTTGAACCAGAGTGTTATTGGTGTGGCTAAAAATGTCTCGTTATTAAACTTATCGTTGTTAACTGGGCAAATAGGAAAACCAGGTGCTGGACCGTTTTCATTGACAGGTCAGCCAAATGCCATGGGTGGTAGAGAAGTAGGTGGTATGGCAAGCTTACTCGCAGCACATAAAAATTTAGGGAATGCTGCACATAGAAAAGAAGTATCAGATTTTTGGGGAGGTGGCGAAATACAAGCCGAACCAGGGTACACAGCAACAGAAATGTTCGATGCCCTAGATGAAGGAAAGTTAAAAGCAGTTTGGATCGTATGTACCAACCCTGCCGTAAGTATGCCTAATTCTAACAAAGTAGAAAGAGCTTTAAAAAAGGCAAAATTCGTAGTAGTTCAAGATATATCCCATAACTCAGAAACCACCAAATTTGCCGATTTATTATTACCGGCAGCAGGTTGGTTGGAGAAAGAAGGTACCATGACCAATTCAGAAAGACGAATTAGTCATTTGCCTAAAGTTATAGATGCACCAGGTGAAGCATTACCAGATGCAGAAATCATTTGGCGTTTCGCACAGGCAATGGGTTATAAAGGTTTTGATTATAAGAATAGCAGTGAAGTCTATGACGAGCACTGTTTATTGACAAAAGGCACTGAAATAGACATTTCTGGTCTATCATATGAACGTTTGATCAATGAAGGTAGTTTTCAGTGGCCAGTGCCACATAAAACACATAAGGGTACACCAAGGTTATTTACCGATCGCAAGTTCTTTACCAACGATAAAAAGGCACATTTTAATGCGCCACCTACACTCTACAATAAATCTGAAGAAACAGATAATGACTATCCGTTAATATTAAATTCAGGTAGGGTTCGTGATCAGTGGCACACTAGAACCAAAACTGGTAAGGTAAAAAGGTTGTTGACCCATATACCGCAGCCTTATCTAGAGATGAATGCTGTAGATGCCTATTTGAGAAAAATAAAAGAAGGTGATATTGCGGTAGTAAAAAGTAGAAGAGGGCAAGTACAAGTAAAAGTGCAGCTCAATTATGACATAAGAGAGTCTGTTGTTTTCTTGCCTATGCATTGGGGTAAAGTATTGAACAATGATTTTGGTAGGGCAAATAACCTGACTAATGATTTAGTGGATCCCGTTTCAAAAGAGCCAGATTTTAAGTATTGTGCCGTTGAGGTTACCAAGTTTGTCAAAGAAAAACAGAAGGTTGTTGTAATTGGAGCAGGTGCTGCGGCATATCGCTTTATACAATCATATAGAGAGAAAAATAGTATTGATGAACTTCATGTATTTTCAAAAGAAAAAGACCCTTTTTATAATCGTGTTTTACTCCCAGAATATGTAAGTGATGAACTTTCTTGGGAAGCTTTAGAGAAACTTAAAGATGGGGAGTTGAAAAAGCTAGATGTAGTATTACATTCCGGAGTAGGAATTGAAAATGTAGATTCGGAAAATAAAATTATAGTAGATTCTAAAGGAGAAAAACATACGTACGATTTACTAATAATGGCAACCGGTAGTAGAGCCTTTATACCTAGTGATGTTCAGATACAATTACCCGGTCGTTTTACGATGCGTGAACGAGGAGATGCCGATAAATTAAGAAAATATTTATCTGAAACCGGGTTACAGGCAAAAGACCAAAATGTGGTTATTGTAGGTGGAGGCCTATTAGGACTAGAGCTCGCTGCTGCATTGAAAAAAATCAATATCAATATTAGTATTATACAACGTGCACCACGATTAATGGAACGGCAGCTAGATAGCATTGCAAGTCGTTTATTGGCAGAAGATGTTATGGAGCGTGGTATAAATCTGTATTTCGATAATGAGGTAAGTACCGTATTTGAGGATAGGAACCAAAAACATAGTCTTTCTGTAAATCTTAAAACAGGTCGTACTATTCAATGTAATGCTATAGTGTATGCTATCGGTACCAGACCAAATATTGAATTGGCAAAACAAACAGGCATCAATACGCGTAGAGGTGTCGTGGTAAATTCATATTTGCAAAGTAGCGACCCATCTATATTCGCATTAGGAGAAATAGCAGAGTTCAAAAATTCGCTTTTCGGTATTACTTCAGCTGCTGAGCAACAAGCAAATATTGCGGCTAACTTTATTCTTGGAGACTTTAGTAGTATTTACAATGGTTCGGTATTGATGAATATTTTAAAGTTCGAAAATCTGGACCTCTGTAGTATTGGTATGGTGAATTCACCCATTGGCGATGCTACTTATGAGGAAATCATTTTAATGGATGTAAGTAAGCGTTTTTATAAGAAATGTATTGTAAAAGACGATACGTTAAAAGGTGCCATTTTATTGGGTGATAAAAATGAATTTGCAGAATTTAAAAGACTGATAGAAGAAGAGATTGAACTATCTGAAAAACGGAATGAATTGTTGCGTGGTGCTTCAACATCTGTTGCTTTAAAAGGGAAACTGGTATGCTCTTGCAGTCAGGTTGGTGAAGGTAATGTTGTAGATGCCATCAAAGGTGGATGTTCGGATTTCAATAAATTATGCTCAGAGACAGGCGCAGGTTTGGGCTGTGGAAGTTGTAAGCCCGAAATAAAAGATTTATTAAAGAAACAACTGGTATTAGCAAATTAAAACAGCGAGACATGAATGATGATCTTCATAGAATATTGATAAAAGGCGGAGTTACATCTCCTGGTGAATTGAAAGATATTATTACCATGCTGGAGTCTGCCGGACTTACAAGTGTAAATTTTGGGTCTCGACAAGATATTTTGTTTCCCCTGAAGGATGCAAAAGAAGAACAACTAGAAAGTATCTCTAAATTCAATACAGATATTATTGCTAATCGTTCATTTCAGAATATCGTTAGCTCTTACGTCTCTGCAGATATTTTTGATATGACCCATTGGTTAAAAGGTTCTACCTACTTATATATTTTAGAAGGATTTGATTTTTTACCCAAGTTGAAAATCAATATTACTGATCCAAGACAACGCTTAGTTCCTATTTTTAGTGGTAACCTCAACTTTATAGCATCTGAACAAGAAGATTATTGGTATTTGAATATTAAACTACCACACTGGAAATCGTCCGCATTTTATCCGGTGCTTATTTATAGTTGGGATATTAATTCTATCTCTAAACAGTTTGAAGAAATTTACGAAGATATTACGGACATAGATGAGTTGTTTTTTGTCATGAACAAGAATTTAGAGACCAACAACAAAACCATGGAAAAGGAATTAAAAGTTCCTTTTCAAACCTTCCCATACTATGAGGGTATGAACCGTTTGGGATCAGATATGTATTGGCTTGGTCTTTATTGGAGAAACAATAAATATGACCTATCCTTCTTAAAAGAATTCTGCGGCTTTTGCCTAGATAATAGTATTGGTAAAATCTGCATTACCCCATGGAAATCTTTTGTAGTAAAAGGTATTAAGAAATCTAGCAGACCAGCCTTAGAGCGCTTTTTAGGTAAAAGAGGAATCAATGTAAGGCATTCTCAATTAGAGATGAATTGGCATGTGCCTATTGATGATGGCGAGGCGCTGGAGCTAAAGAAGTATTTGGTTCGAAGTTTTGATCAAAATGATATTAGTACTTACGGTCTAACATTTGGTATTAGCAATGAGGTGGGTAAACGTTCTCATTTTGCCTCGGTGATTATTGAAAAGAATAGTTTGCCCACTATTGTTAAAGACTTTGAGGTTCGCCCAACATACAATGTTCTACATTTTGAACATTTTGACCCTAACAGCCAAAAATATATTACTTACGCTCAAGATATAGATAAGATAGAATTACCTGGTTTGTTGATGGAATTGAGTAAGATGTATTTTGAACAATTAGGTCGTTTAGATGATGCAGAAGAGACTACAAATGTGGAGGTGGTTGAAGCAAAACAGACATTGTTTCAGTGTCAAGATTGCCTAACCGTTTATGATGAATCTTTTGGGGATGCAGCCTTGAATATTGCAGCGGGCACAAAATTTGAAGATATAGGCGAAGATTATGAATGTCCTGTTTGTTCTGCACCAAAGGCAAAGTTTAAGGAAACAATGATTCAAATGAGTTAAGCGAATAAACTTAAAAAGTGGTAGTTGTCACAAAAACAGCTAATTAGTTTATGTGTGATGGAGATAAGAAATTAGTGTATGAGGTTAAAACTTCAACATGTCAATTTTTAACTTTGTGGTATAATACTAAATAAACCACCACACATGACCAGAGTAAATGTCGATAATCAAAGCAAAGAATCAGTTTTAGCGAAAGCATTAAAATTTACTATTGTAATTGCAGCCATTGGCATACTTTTATGTGTGCTGTTAATGGCTTTTGGAATATAATTGCCTTTTTAAGGCTGCATAACGGGGAGTTCTAAAATTCTTTCCGGACCATAAAACTTAAGTGCAATACCAAATACAATTACTGAAATAATCATACCGGTCATAAAAACGGTATATGTCCACCGTAAAATTCGGTACTTCCTTTCCAGAACAATCCCAAGAAAATAAAGATCTTTTGTTAATGAGCTGTAGATATAGTCCTTATCTTTAATTAGCTCTGTCATTGCCCAGTTATACTGCTCTAATTTCATCTTATGAAAATTTCCGAAGAATAGCAGGTTAACCTTTTTGCTGGTTACTTCTTCTTCTGTAAACTGTCCAGATGTTACATTGGGTCTAGTGGCAATAATTGACATCACCATAGAAACTACGCTGAAAACTATAAAAAGAAATGTTGGGTAAAATAGATAATCGTTTGAAGGGTTATCCAATTTTGGAACTAAATTTGCCAATGCCATAGAAACTATAATTGCATTTACAGAGAGTAGAATGTTCGCTTTTGTATCGGCAATATCACTAAGCTTTAAATGGCTCTGTAACGTAACCCTGTACAATGTTTGTATTCCTCTGTCGGGCAATTCCCCTTTAAAATGAGCTTTTAAATTCTCTTTTTTGACTAGTTCATTATTTTTCTTTTTAGCCTTAATAAGCCTTTTAATATTCTTATCCTTTCCCTTTTGCCAGGTACGAATTGCATAGTCAGTATAAAACCTATGTTTGGTGCGTAAAAGTTTGATGTTTTCTTCTCGCCAATCTACAGGGGTATTGCTTTGAATACCTAACAACGAAAGTTCTTCTCTCAGTAGTTCGGTAGTCGCCATATAATTCTTTATATGAAAATGAGAAGAATCTGCATCGCGCATAATTTTTTCTAATTCGTTAGCGGGCGAGTAATTTTTCTTAGTTGCCATTATTAGGCTACATACCTGCTCTATAAATGGTGTTGGATAATTGTTTTCAGTTAAAAACTCTTTAGCCAATTTACAACTATGCTCTTCGTGATTATGGTATGTAATAGTATAACCAAGGTCATGAAACCAAGCTGCTACTAAAAGCAATTCACTTTCATTGTCCTTAATATTTTCCCCCTCAATTAATTCTTTGGTACTATCAACCACCCGTTGTGTATGCCTGAGATTATGATAAAGATAATTTGGGTTTATATGTCCAGTTAATTTATCGGTGGCAAATACTTCGGCTTTAGAAACTATTGAAGACATGATATCTATATGGTTGGAATACTTTAGAAAAGTACAAAATAAATTTTGTGTTATATGGAAAGTCCAAAACCAACTTGAATTAGGTTACTTTCTTTAGAATTGAAATAGCCGATATTAAATGTTAGCGCTTTCAGGCTGCTGATCCAAAAACCACCACCTTGTGAAGTGTGCCACACATTTGAACTTTCATCTGGCATCCACACCCTACCATAATCAAAACCGCCATACATACCAATGGTAACTGGTGACACTGCTGTAACATATCTTTTAAGTTTCAGCTTAATATCAGAGGATTGATAAAAGTATGATTTACCGGTAAAACGCTCATCTCTAAAACCGCGTAGTCCATTTCCGCCACCAAGAGAAGGGGTATGATAAAAGTAAACATCGTTATAATCGAAAAGACCTTTATATTCAGCCATGGTGCTATACACTAAATTACCTTTTGATTCTAATTTGTGATCAAAACCAACTTTTAAAGAAGCGTATCCAAATTTGTTTGTGTTATTGTTAAGATTCATTTTATAGCCTCCAGAAAAGCCGAAATAAATAGCTTTGGAAGGAAAATCACCAGCATCGTCACGATCATATTCTCCAGTTAATTCGGCTCCACCATAATTCTGATTTTCGAAAACATTATCATTTAAGTTACCGATAGTGAAAAGTCGGTCAGGGTTGTCGGCCACCTTAAAAGACTCAAACAATCCTTTAATTCTAAGACTGTAGTAAGCTAAACCGGCACTTGCCTTAAAAGTTCTAATTCTTCCTCTGTAGTAGTCTCTATCCAATACCTCTTCATTATTTACCGTTTCGTTACCAAAACCAAAGAAGTTACTTACATAGCGGTCATTGGCATAATAGGCATCCATTTCAAAATTCCATCCTGGGAAAACACTGCCATAGATTCCTGAATAAGACAATTCTGCCGCCTTAAATTTAAAATAGTAGTTAGCACTTACAGTGTGTTGTTGCCTAAAAGTATTACCATCAATACCGTTCTGTGTATAGGTGTTAGATGCTCCCAAGAACATACCATCATCGGTTCTAAAACCTAGTGTAGGGACTAACACGTTTGTATTCGGTTTAAAATATCTAAAATGAAATGTATTGGTTTTGTAGTTATCCGTTAATAATGTCGGCGGTGTTAAATTTTCAAAACTTATTTTTTCATGTTCCCAGTCATATAATTTAATCTTTCTCTTGTTCGCAATGTCATAACTGTCTTCGCCATATCCTCCAACAATTCTTAATTTGGTCTTAGGGTTTTCCTTTCCTTCAACAACAAAAACATCATCATCTCCAAGTCCATAAATCCATATTTCTTTAGTGAGGCTATCGTTAAAAATCCTAGAATACATTTCTTTATTTTTCTCATCAGATAGAATACGTTTTACTACAACTTTAGTGTCGCCATTTTCCATTCGCGTTATGGTAAAAATGTCATCTTTTTCAGTTCCAGTAACAGCAACTATTTTGTTGAGGTATTCCGCATAATCCTTTGCAGTTTCTGTTAATGTTGCTAGACGCTGTTTTAATTTTGTTTTTATGTATTCAGAAGTTTCGTCTTGTACAGATATGGGTAGGCGTGTAAAAGCTTTTTCTATTACGTCTGCCGTCATTCCTTCTTGTATAGCCTTGGCTTCTTCTACCCAAACCTCTGGACCATATGAAGTCAATAAAGTTCGGTCTAACCTATTACCGGAAAGATTGAGCCATTTTACATTGTCAATGTCATCATCATAAGTTTCCCAATTTCTTGCGTTGGGCATAAACCATTGAATGAAAGGTATAACTTTGCCATCAAATTTTGGGAAGGCATTATCCCGATCACGAGGTACGGGCATAAATTCTTTTTCACCGTCTGGGCTTTCATATTCTATCCACCTCCATTGATCTTGGTGGCGGTCCCAATCGCCAAGCAACATATCAAAAATTCTAGCTCTTATAAAACTTCTTTCATCTACGTAGTAAGACTCGTCGCTTTTAATTTTTTCAAGCATATCGGTAGTGCTTTCATAGTCGGTAACCTTACCAGAAGTTTCATTAATAGTTCTTCTATAGCCTTTGTAATGCGCTTGTTCTTCAGAAGGTCTTCTTTCTATATAATAAAGCTCATCACCATAATTTTCATTGAATTGCTTTAGACTATCCTGCTTTGGAACATAAAATAAATCTGTATCTGAATGGTTAATATCTACAGATGCAGCAAGTGGGTCTATTATTAATTGCATGTAAGGGTGAGCTGTTGTAAAAAAGTCTGAAATAGCTTTTTCTGCCCAAGTGTCTTGGTAGTCTTGTGTATTATATGAAATACCTGGCAGCTTGAATTTTAAAAACTTTAATGCACTTTTCTGCAAGGAACGCATTGCATATTGTTTACCGTTGCCATCTTCTAAACGCAGCGAGAAAGATTGATGCCCACCACCTTCTTTCACGACGGACAGACCGCCATAAAGTGTGTCTAATTTGACAATTGGAGCTTCAACTGATTTACCATAATATTCACGATAACGATTACCCCATAAAAATTTGTAAAAGCCACTTTTGTCATAGTCTTTTGGGTCGTTGAGGATTGTTGTCTCCTCTATTTTATTATTATTACTTGTAAATTGGTTATATTCTTTTACGGGTTCTTTTGCGGGAAGAACTGCGAATGTTTTACTATTGTTAAGGTCGTTTTCTGTAATAAATGTCACTTTAGAGCTACCGTCAGCGAAATAATCTAAGCGCGCAAATCCTCTTTCTCCGAAAGCATATTCTCCTTGATAATCAATAGAACCACCAATAGCAGTTATTCTACCAGGTCCTAATTTAGTTGCGCTTTTTTCACCAAGAGATCCACTTACTATTTGATGAATACCCCCACCTTCAAGTAATTGTAGACTCTCTTCATGCCCAGAAATTAATGTTATTCTATCGTTAGCCTGCGCTAGTGCACTAACCGCTATTCGTAAATAGTTATATCTTCTAGAGTTTACATGTTCTGGATTAAAAGCACCCATGTCCATTACGGCGTTTTTAATGGTACCCAATACAGGAAGTGGTGTTGCGTGGTCGGTTACTGTAGTTTTGCCCGCATAAGTTCCATTAGTGAATACCGGATGATGCATGGCAATAACAATGTTCTTTCCTTGCCCGTCACCAATGTATCCTTCCAATTCTTCCATGAATCTTCTACGGGTAACAATATCTGTGCATTTACTGTTAATACCTTCAATTCTAGACCAGTTAGATACAAACCATTTAGAGTCTACTAATATTAAATCTAAGTCATCGTTAATGACCCTATAATCTATAGGGCAACCATTATTAGGAACAACTGCTGTATTTTTTCGTTCAACCTCTTTTAAGTAATTCTCAACTTTTTCAATTTTATCAAGCTCATAACTTTTCCACTCATTATTACCAGGAAGAAAAACAGTTTCACCTTTAAAACCAGCCGACAATTCTAGTTGTTGTTTTACCAGTAGGCTGTCTACTTTCCAATTACCAATTTCGGGAGAAATATTATCACCGGTGAGAACTAATGTACTATTCTCTGATGCATTATTAAGCTCTTGTTTAAAACGCTTTAACAGATCATGATTTAGAATTCCAGAAGCATTTCCTAAACCACCAGCAATATAAAACGAGTACGTAATTGTATTGCTAGGCGTCTCATTTACAATATTGGAAATACCTTGTTCCTTAAAAGTTGCGCATGAAGAAAGTAGTAGTAGTACAATTGTAAAACTAAAAGACTTGGCAATCTTAAATTTTGTCCAATTAAGTTGGCCGGATTGGTTGGTCATAAAAATTTTTATGTTAATTAGCTTTTCTAATTATTGAAAAACACATTAGAAATTATTATTCCAATAATTAAAAGCACTAGAAATGCCGTAAGAATAGTAACTCCTAGCTTTGTTTTCTTATTTTTCTGAAGGATGTATTCTCGTGTGTCTTCTTCAGGTTCTTTTACAAACTTTGTTTCTTCTGTATTTTCTTTCATGTCTTTTATTTTTTAATGTAAACTGTCTTTTTGTTTACGAATTCTAATATTCCTTCTCTAGATAATTCTCTACCATATCCAGAAGCTTTTGTTCCACCAAATGGTAATCTTGGATCAGATTTTACCATATCGTTTATAAAAAATGCACCATCTGGTATTTTGGAAATAATAGCCATTGCAGCATCTATGTCTTCAGTAAATAACATACTACCCAATCCTAATCTAGAATTTGCTGCAGTAGCAATTGCCTCATCCCTATCCTTAACTTTGATAATAGCAGCTAAGGGACCAAAGGTTTCCTCTTTGAAAACAGGCATATCTTCAGTAACATCTGTAAGTATAGTGGGTGAAAAGTAGGCTTCGTTTCGCATGTTGCCCAGAACAACTTTAGCACCTTGTTTAATAGATTTATTAACCTGTTCTTGTAGTTCTTCCGCTAAATCTTCACGAGCCATAACACCAATAAATGTATCTTCGTCCATGGGGTCACCGCTTTTAAGTGATTTCACTTTTTTGGTGAATTTTTCTAGGAAAGCATCATAAATGTCCTCACAAACTATAAAACGTTTGGCGGCAATACAGCTCTGCCCAGTATTTTGCATACGTGCAGTAACCATTGTGTCTATATATTGGTCCAAATCAGCATCTTCCCATACAATACAGGCATTGTTTCCGCCAAGTTCCAAAACCGTTTTCTTCAGATTTTCACCTGCGGTACGTGCTATTGATTTACCAGCTTTTTCGCTTCCGGTTAAGGTTACAGCTTTGATTCCGTCGTTGGCTATTAATTTTTCAATTTCTTCGTGTCCTGCTTTTAAACTTTGAAAACATCCTACAGGATAACCTGCATCCAAAAACAATTGTTCAATAGCAATAGAACAACCTGTTACGTTTTGTGCATGTTTTAATAAAGCTGTATTACCAGCGGTCAATGTTGGAGCGGCAAAGCGAATAACTTGCCAGAAAGGATAGTTCCAAGGCATTACGGCAAGAACGCATCCAAGTGAATCATTGCTGATAAAACTTTCATCAGCATCTGTCTCTATAATTTCATCGGCCAGTAAATCTTCTGCATTATGAGCATAAAAATCACAGACCCAAGCACACTTTTCAATTTCAGATATACCTTGAGAAAAAGGTTTGCCCATTTCTTGTGTCATCAGTTTTGCATAATCCTCTTTACGGTCTATCAACAATTCTGCAACATTGGTCAATAATTGACACCTATCTGCAATTTCCATGTCTGCCCAAGTAGCTTCAATTGCTATGGCTTTATCTAATTTAGAGTTAATAGTAGCTGCGGTATCTTGAGAATACGTAGCTATAACACTACCGTTATATGGATTCTTTGTTTGATATTCTTTCATGGGTACAAATTTAGAGGTAAACAAGATTATGAATTAATTCGTTTCATTTAATTCTTAACCCTTTCGAGCTATTGTTAACGTTAATATTAAAAGGTTTTGAGTTAAGTAATTCTATCTATAATATAGACATTTGTAGAGGATGATTATTAAGATATCATCTCTTAAAAAAGAACAGTTTAATCTAAAAATTTATAACATGAACAATAGTGGAAATACATTATTAGCAATTATAGCAGGTTCTGCAATTGGTGCAGCCTTAGGAATTCTTTACGCTCCGGATAAAGGAGAAAATACTAGAAGACTTATTGCTGATCAAGCAGCTGCAACAAGAGACAATTTCACTGAAAGCGCTGTTGATTTGAAGAACAGAGTTGCATCAAAAATGTCTGAAGAAAAAGAGACTCTAGATACAAGAGTTGAGTCTTTGGTATCAGATTTAAGCTACAAGACAGACGATGTAATTTCAACCCTAGAGAAGAAATTAGCAGAGTTGAAAATGAAGAATAAGAAACTGCAGAAAACAGTATAAATGGGAGTCATTGATTCACTTAACGAAACGTCTAATAAGGCTATTGATGTAGGAGAGGTTTACTATAAGAAAACCCAAGAATATTATAGACTAAAAGTGTTTCAACAATTAACAATGACCACCGGTATGCTGCTGAAAATGGCAGTCATTGGTGGTCTTGCTTTTTTGGCACTTATATTTATTACTGTTGCGGGGGTTGTATTTCTTGCAAATATTCTTAATAGTATGGTAGGTGCCTGTTTAATTGCTGGTGCCTTATTTATAGTATTATTGGTTTTAGCCTATATTTTTAGACGCAAAATAGATAACATGTTAGTAAGAAAGTTATCTGATAAATTCTTTAACTAATAGAGATATGTACAAAAACTTTGATGAGATAGAATTCAATTTAAAACGTCTAAAATTAGAGCGACAAATTGCTTTAGAAGAATTAAAAGGATTAAAGCAAGATGTGCAGGAAGATTTGAGTCCGTACAATTGGGTTTCAACTGCATTCTCTGCAGCCAAAAAATTTGGTATGCTCTATATAATGCGTAAAGTAGTTAAGTAATACTATAGACGAATTATATTTGTAAATACTAGTTTACATAAAAAAGCACCTCTTTTATAAAGGTGCTTTTTTATATAATACTTTACTGAAAGAATTATTCCTTTGTCCAGGCGTCTAACATCCAACTTACTTTTTCAATACTACCAATATAACCACCAATCATATCAATGGTTCCTTCATCGCCACCAGCTTCAGCTTTTTTAACCACTTTACTCATTTGCTTTAGCAAAGTTTCATGTTGATCTAAAATATTCTTCACCATTTCAGTATCAGAAATAAGTGATGAAGTTTCTTTAATCGATGACATTTCAAAATACTTAGAAAATTCGCTAGTTGGATTTTGTCTTAAAGTTAAGATACGCTCTGCTATTTCATCAATTTTGATTCTTGCATCTGTATACAACTCTTCAAACTTAATGTGAAGGTCAAAAAAGTTTTTACCAGAAACGTTCCAGTGATATCCTCTTAGGTTTTGATAGTATATATTATAATCCGCCAATAGAGTGTTTAATTCCTCAACAATTGGCGCTATATCTTTTGATTTAATGTCTAAATAACTCATGATAATTTGTTTAATTATTGTACCATAAAATTAACTAATTCTACTTAGATCGATTAACTCTGAAGACTTAATCATGAACACTTTAACGTTATTTAACGTTAGAAAAATTACTCATTAACAAGTGGTTTTAAATTGATGTACGAGTAGTTAATTTCACCAACATGATCGTATTCTGTAGAGTTCTGTTTTAAAGAACCCCAGTCAAATTTATCATTTAGATTATTTTCTTTGTAATAGTTGGTTAGACCTTCTGTTAAGAGTAGATATTCGCTCAATCTTATTTTATTCTTCAGAAGCTTGTGCGCAATAATTAAATCTTCGCCAAATAATTTTATACGATTGCCAACTTTGGTCAACGCAATTTCTTTTCCGTAATGAAGAATGATTTTTAGTCCTAGAATTTCTGGTATAACAGCAGCATCTTTATTAGTCTTGTACTTTTCTCTTAACGCGTCAAGTTCTTTATAGAACTCGGTATAAAACACCCTACATTGCTCTATAAGAGTTTCTAAATTGGGCATTTCACCTGTCTTGAAAAAGAGCACGGCATCACCTTCAATCTCAGATACTTTTAGCCCTATTTTATTGGTGTATATAATTTGGTTAAGTAGAGCAGGAATTATTTTTGAACTCAATTCAAAATCAGTTTCACTCATAAATTCAGTAAAACCGCTTATGTCTGGTATACATATTAACATTGGTGATCCTTTCATAAGCTGTAGTAATAAGTGAGGGGGAAAGGTATACAACTTTCAAACTTAAAATGAATCCGTAAAGTAAAAATAGTACCGCAATCCAATTGAGTGCTATTTTTAGTAATCTTAATGCTAGGTGGTTTAAGGTTACAAAAGAGTTGGATTGAACACCAAACTAGCAATCTGATTATTTAATTTTGTTTCACAGTATGCTAAAAAAAGTAAACAGAATTGTTTATTTTACAATTATTTGCCATGCTATTTAAACGACGTAAAGATGACCTATTCAGAACTATTAGCGAGTGAACCACATGATGTTGCAGCTCATATGCATTTAAAATATGTAAATAGAGAAGCGTTATCTATTTTACGGATAAAAGAGAAAGATAAGTTTCTGTATTTACTAAAGAATAAACCGTTAAATAAGAAGTCAGAAATATCTAGAATAGAAAAGCTTGTCATACCACCGGCATGGCAAGAAGTTAAAATTGCATCGTTAGCAAATGCCCATTTACAGGCCGTTGGTTATGATTTGAAACATAGGCTTCAATATCGGTATCATGATTTGTGGATGAGGGTTAGAAACCGAACCAAGTTTTTAAGAATGCATCATTTTGGTAAATGTTTACCATTAATTAGAAAAAAGGTAGATGAAGATTTACAACTAAAAGGTTGGCCTAAAAATAAGGTACTTGCCCTTATTGTTCGGTTAATGGAAGAAACCCATATACGAATTGGCAATCAGCAATATGCCAAAAGAAATAAAACATATGGTTTGTCAACATTAAGAACAAGACATTTAAAAACGAGCAAGAATAAGTTGAAGTTCGAATTTACTGGCAAGAAAGGAAAAAAGCATAGTATAACCTTAAATAATAGAAGGCTGCGAAAACTGGTTTTGCAGTGCGAAGAAATACCAGGTTGGAATTTGTTTCAATTTTTTGACGAAGATGGTATAAAAACCAGTGTTGATAGCGGAATGGTAAATGAATACCTACAAGAAATTAGTGGAGATCTTTTTACGGCCAAAGATTTTAGAACGTGGTCTGGAACTATTATTTTCTTTGAGTCTCTTCTAGAAAAAGAAGCTACCACTACAGAAAATGAAATTAAAAAGAATGTAATTGAAGCCTTTGATGACACTGCAAAAGCATTGGGTAATACAAGAAATGTATGCAAGAAGTATTATGTTCACCCTTATGTGGTAAGCAAGTATGAAAGAAATGAGTTGAACGAAGTTATTGAAAGCTTAGAGGAAAAATCATCTACAGAATACCAGACGTCAGCAGAAGCTACATTGTTAGATTTAATATCAGGTTTTAATCCGTTATCAGATTTAACAGAAAAGAAATAGGGAGAATTTAATCTGCGCGTTCAACTTCACTTTCACTCTTTAAAACATAGTCTCCATCATCTTGTTTAATGTAAAGTGCCTTGTCGTCTTTATCTCCATTTCTGGTTACTTCATTTCCTTTTATTGTCTTAGTCGTTTTTGAAGTATATGTTTCCTTAACGGTACCTTCTGCAGTACCATTTCCCCAAGACCATTTTACAACTGTACCTTTTCGTATCATAATAAATGTATTAAAAGTTTGTGCTTTCCATCACAGCTAGTTTTTTGGAGAACCGGTGATGGAAAATACCGTTTATAGATGCACAAACTTGAGAACTAATTTGATACTGCAAGTTCTATGAATCTGTTGATTATTGTATAGGAAACACGTTATATTTTTAATCCTAAAATATTGAAAATTAACCCTATTCAAAGGAGTTAAAGCTAATATGTATTAAGATAAAAAGTACCCAGAATCAAATATATATTTGTCATCAAAACAACACAGATGATAAATTTAATTGCAGGTATTTTTATACTAATAGGTTCAGCTTTCATCGGTTTATTAATAAGAGATTATATCCTTAATATAGGTGTAGATGATTTCGATATTGATGAAGAAGATGCCTTTTGTGAAATTGATATGGAACATGTATTAATGTATTCAGATTCATCTAAGAGAAAAGATATAGGAGAGCTAAAAAGAAAGCTCCAAGAATTTAAGAACAGAAATAAGTTTTATAAGATGTAATTGTGATTGGCATCTTTAAATAATAATCACATAATTAAAACTATAAACAATGGGAACATATACAGAAGAAGTAGGAAACAAATTAAATGAGCTTTTAGAAAAAACATATGATGCTGAAAAAGGCTTTAAAAAAGCAGCAGACAATACAGAGCATCCTCAGTTAAAAGCATTTTTTGAAAGCAAGTCTAAACAACGTTATGATTTTGGACATGAACTAAAGACAGAAATTAAGTCTTTTGGTCAAGAAATTGATAAAGGTGATAGTGTTGCAGGAAAGGCGCACAGAGCTTGGATGGATGTAAAAGCATTGTTCTCTCTAGATAATGAAGAAGCTATGTTAGAAGAAGCAATTAGAGGAGAAAAGAGTGCTATTGAAGAGTATGATGAAGTTTTAGGAGATACTTCTTTACCTTCAACTACGGCAACCATTTTAAGAAGCCAAAAAGAGGCGATACAAAACGGATTGGCAAATATTAAAATGTTAGAGGATATTAAATAAATTAAAATGTATATATAATAAAAGGGGCTATTAATAGCCTCTTTTTTTGTGCCCAATTTCTACATAGAATCATTCTATTTACACAAAAAAGAAACTTATTCTAATGGGTTATATTTTTGTTTTTCTGCAATAAGAGAACCTCGTTAATATCACGAACTTTATGTTTAAATCTAATGATTGATATGTATTTTAAAATTTCGAATACAGCGCAGATGAAGGAGATAGAACGAGATGTAAATGCTATGTTCAAATTTCCAAATTTATATACACCACAAGTAGTTGTTAGCGGTTTGTCAGAATCAACGATACCCGTTGTTACTATGGATGAGCCCAAAGCAATTTCTTTGGCAATATGGGGTTTGTTACCAACTAGTTTTAAAGATGATTGGGAGTTATTTCAAAGATTGACGAATACGCTTACCATACCGGTTCGCAATTCGGAAATTGATATTTGGTATCATGATTCTTTTATGAATAGAAGGTGTATCATTCCGGTTACAGGGTTCTTTACCTCAGTTTTAAAGAATGGCGAAATCTATCCTTACCATGTAAGTAAAAAGAGTGGAGGAATGTTATACCTGGCAGGAATTTATACTGTTCTAGAAGATGGATTTATAACATGTTCCCTATTAACAGGACCCCTTGAAGAGGAAATTGTGGATTATCAAAATCTGGTAGATTATATGCCCATAATTATAGACCATAACGATAAGGGTGAATGGCTTTCAAGCGATACCACAACAGAGCGTGCAATAGAAATAGCACAACCACCTCATAAAACAACATTAGAAATAAGACCCATTGCCAAAAACCTTTTTAATCAAGATATATCATATGATAGTATGTTAATGCCATATGAGTATCCAGAAAACTAACGGATAGAAGAGTTTTTGTTTTTGAGATGCTTTCTATAATCTGTTGGTAGAATATCGTACGCCTCAAAGAATATTTTAGAAAAGTAGCTTCTACTTTTTATACCAATGGCATAAACGATTTCTGATACGGATAAATCGGAATTTTTGAGGTAATCCTTAGAAATTTCCAATTTCAATTGTCTTACATATTCGTTAACGGTTTTAGAATAAAGAATCTTAAACCCTATTTGTAGTTTTTTTGGGCTTAAACCAGACACTGAGCTGAGCTGAGCTAAGGTTGTTGGTTCAGATATGTTTTCTAAAATAAACGTAGTTAGTTTATGTATTTTAAGGATATCTTCTTTAGAAAGGGCTTCAGGTAAATTCATATTTTCTTCAAAATTTTTATGTTCCAATAGCTGTAGCGATAGAATAAGATAAAGTCTGCCTTCTAGAGATAGAGATCTTAGCATTCCGCTAGTGGAGTCAACATTATTTAGCATTTTAATTTCGTCTGCAATTTTTAAGCTATAACTGCCACCATGTGTATAGGCCACATCTCCGTTATTATCATTAAATATGGAAACCAATAATCTGTCTAGTTGACAGACATTATTATTTTTCTTTTGTAAATATTCTTGACGATCAATACGGATGAAGTTGATTTTTAAACGTTCGTCTTCTGGAAATAGAAAAGTTTTATGAGCACCTTTTTTATTTGAAATTACGGTGTTTTGAAATTGCGCTATGGTTGTGTAAGAATCTGTATTGTTTTCACTGTATTTTAAAAACCCTTTAGTGATAAAGATGAACTCAATTGGTGATAGCTCTTTTGTGTCAAAAACCAACTTTGTTTCTTTTGAAAGTGTAAGGTCACAATCTATAAGGGAGACGCCCCAGTTAAAACTAATAGTTCTTATAGAGCCTTTACCAATATTGTTATCAAAAGTTAAAACACTTTCACCCCAATGTTGTGTAAGCTTACCCTTAATACAATCTTGTACATGGGCAAACACATCATCAGAACTACAACCGTTTAATACTAACTCTCTCATTTCTTTTATTAAAGCACAATGCAAATTGTACTTTACAAAAAAACTAGAATTAAGAGACTTACATTAACACTTTTGAAATGTTAATTGACATAAATGAGCACTTTTGATTTCACTGAAAATGTTAAAATGGATTTTTGATAGTTTTAAAAGAAGTGTTTCTGAAGGATAATTTTAGATTGTATTGGTTTCTCCTTTGTTATTAGAAGCAAGTTTTTGCATATACTGTTTTGGAGTCATCGCATACCGTTCTTTAAATTGCTTGGCAAAATAGCTTCTAGAGTTGATACCAATTCTATATGTTATTTCAGTGATGTTCAAAGTGGTGGTTTCCATTAAATGTCTGGCTTTTTCCATCCGGTTGTTTTGAATATATTCTTTTACTGATAAGCCGAATAAACTTTGAAATCCGTTTTGTAGTGTATTTTGATTTAACCCTACTTTTTTTGATAACGAAATTATATCTGGAGTCTCCTCTAAGGTATCATCAATAATGTGCGCAGCCTCTTCAATTTTTACGACTGTAGATTGTCTTAATATGGTTCTTTTTTCACTTGGCGATGCATCATCGACATATTGGCGCAGATGATGAGCCAGTATTTCAAAACACTTACCCTCTATAAATACACTTTTGGTAAAACCGGTATCTTCACTTTGGTTTATTTCCTCAATACATTTAGCAATATCCAAACTATAATGACCTTTATGAAAGAACAGGTTAACACCATTTACATCTCTAAAAAGACCCTCTAAATCTTCATTCATTTCAGGAAGAAAAGATTCAATTTTTTCTTCGAACAGTTTTCTATTTATCTCAAGATTAAAAAAGGAAATTGGTTCGTTTGCTTTAAGGTTAAGAACATTACCATATTTACTATTACAAGAAAAAATAGCACTTTCTAAATGTTTAATCTCCGTTTGCTTTTCTTGACCGTCAAACTCGTGTAACAAACTGGTTTTTCTATTGAAAACTATTTGTAGGGGCTGTACTAAAGATTGATTAAGCACAAAACGCACTTCTTTTTTTAAAGTAATGTCAACATCCATTACACCTACACCATGAGAAAAGTTTATTGCTTTAATATGGCCAGAACCAGCTTCTTCAGGAATATCCATACAAATTTCATTGTTCTCTTCTTTGTATGCTACCTGTAATCTATTGGCAATATCTTTTACAACATCTACCACATTTAACTCCTTAAGTTCTTTTTTTGTGCCCATTAATGTATAATATACCCAACAATATAGGTCAAATTTCTAAACCAAATTAATTCTAAAGAATAAGCTTGTATCTGCAGTACCTAAAGTAAAGTAAAGGGTTTTAGTCTAAATACGTTTTTGGTGGATGAGTTAATATTTCACTTTTTACAACCAAGCACTCCAACATAATAGTGGCATTTTTGTATTGACAGGTATGAGGAACTAAATCGTTAACAAGTTAACCGCCGTGCCTATTATTTAAAATGTTAACCTAATTATTAAAATCTATATTATGAAAAAGTCACTATTAATGATTGTATTCGCATTTATGACAATTAGCGTTGCAACAAGCTGTAGAGAAGAAAAAACTGCAGGAGAAAAAATGGAAGAAGGAATTGATGATATTGGCGACGGAATCGAAGACGGAGCTGATGAGGTTGAAGATGCGGTAGAAGATGCTACTGATGACAACTAGTATAAAATATTGCTATGAAAAGAAAGCCAGGTAGTTTTACTACTTGGCTTTTTAATTTTATAAATAGTGTATTAATCCTTTTTGCCATTACCGGTTAATACATCTAATAATCCGTCTTGTAAATTGATCCATAAGTAATTAAAGAACGATTTATTCTTAACACGTTCCACGTTTATATCACCATACCTGTACCCATTTTCATCTGCTTTTGATCCGTCGTTAACGAATAGGTTTCCAATAAAAGAAAGAACTTTTTTTATACCGTTTCTTTCCTTGTTGAGTACTTGAAACTTAAAATCTTCATAGCTCATTTTAATATCTCCAGTAGCTACATTATCATCACCTGAAATTGTAAAATATAATTGATCTATTGTTCCTGTTGTTTGTGTTCTTAAATTGGGAACAAGAAAATCATTTAGATTAGCTGTATTAAAATTTGAGAGTCCGCCAGAGATAAGAAATGTATTTCGTAAATCCTGTACGTCAAATTGCCAATCAAGATGAAATTTACCCACCCCCATTAAATTGGCTCTCAATTGAATTTTAAGGGGGTCTTCAACATTTACTAAATTGGACAGATTACTTATAGTGGCATCTAATTTTTCAAAGCTTAATGCGCCAGCTTTTACGTTATTAGGAATATCTTCTTCGTAGATAATAGATCCTTTTTCTATAAAAACAGAGTCAATTGCCACTTTAAAGGGTAGTTTTCGGAGTAATTCAGCATAAAGTGGCTTATTTCTATAATCTTCTAACCTAGACTTGTCTCGGTACATTTCTAACATTGGCTTCGTTAGAAATAGCTCTTTAAAATTAACTTGTAGCGAGTCATTTGAAACTACATAATTATGATCTTTAACGTTAATGGAAGGAATAAATAGATTTATGTGATCTCTTTGATAAGTAATTTTTTTACTTAGTTCAGATTTAGAATAAATAGTTGCAAGTGATATGTTGTTGATTTCAATGTTAGAATTATCAATGACCATAGATTCCATTTTCAACGCTTCAAATTCTCCCAGTGGAGCGTTGAATTTTTGAAAATCAAGTTTATATTCAGTAAAAGTGAAAGGAACATATTTAGTTATAATTTCCGGATTTGTTGTAACCTGCTTTAAAGAAAGATCAATAGATTCAATTGAAATTAATTCTACTTCTTCATTAGCATCCCAAATTTCAACAATACCAGAATCAAAAATTAATTCCTCAACAAAAATCTCTTTAAGCAATTTTATAGGATTGCTCTTATTTGCTTCTTCATTGTCAGAATCATTTGGACATGTCTTAAAATTAAGATGAGGTTTGGTAAGTGTAAGTGTCTTTAGAAAAATAGACTTTTTAAAAAGCAGCTTCCAATAACTAAATCCAGTAATAGATAATCTGTCTGCATTTACTTTAATTTCGCATGAAGAGGTTTGCTTACCTAAACTAACTACCACAACCTCTTCAAAGGCTATATTTCCTTTAAGAAGATCGATAGTGATATTATCATATGCGAAATCTATATGATTAGGAACTTTACGTTCTAAAAAGCTAATGACTTCGCTTTTCATTTTCCATTGGGCAAGCATATAACCACCAATACAGACAATAAAACCTACAATAAGCCATTTTAAAATCTTAGACATAAGGGTTGTTTTAATAGAATCTAATTAGAAGTTCTGGGAACCCTATGTTTAGAAGTAAAAGCAATTACTTATATGGTTTTTCTATACCAGCACTATCGGGATCCATGTATTGTTTAAAATCTGATGCACTTGTAAGTTCAATATATTCCTCACCTTTTATAACGATTGCATTCTTTAGAAAACTTGGATATTTGTTCAGTATTTTCAACCATCCATCATCATCTAAATCTATGGTATCCTCGCCATATACATCCTTAAAATCTGGATGTTCGGTATTCACCAATTCAGATATTTTTTTACCTAATCCATCGGCAAGTTCTGCCCATTGGGTTCCGGTAACGTTGGTTTTAGAAATATCTATTGTTAAGTTGTCTTTACCCGAAGACTCTACATATGCATTCAATTGTTTTCCAATTGAATTTTCTGAACTGTAATAAAGGGTTATTTGTTTTTTATCCATAGCAATTACTCCCATCACTTTTTTTTAAAAGTACTCACAACCACATCCAGTAATTAACTCGTTTCAAACTAAAAGTATCTTGAAAGATTTTTGCTACGCTGGGGTGGGTCATTTTATAGTATCTTGTTAAGAAACAACAAATAGAGTGATAAATACAATTCTTTGGCTAGCTTACATTGCAGTTACTCTATGGAGTATTGTCAATATAATTTTTAATGGATCTAAGGCGACTAAGATGATTAGTTGGTCTTTATCTGTTATCATATTTCCTTTTTTAGGACCTCTACTATATTATTTATTTGGAATAAATAGAAGAAAATTCAAGCTCTTTAAATTAAAACAAACCGAAAAGAGAAGGCTCTATTCAGAAACTTATAAAGAACTGGAAGGTGGAGAACAAAGTGTTCACCATTTTGATGATTATAAACGAGAAAAGTTAGCATCGCTCATTAGAAAGAATAGTTATTTTGCCCCATACGAAGGCAATGATATAAAGCTGTTAAATAGTGGAGAGGAAGCATTTGGAGCTATTTTTAAAGCGATAGAGGAAGCTAAAGAATTTATTCATCTACAATATTACATTTTAGAAGATGGTATGTTGTTAGATAGATTTTATGAGCTGTTTAAAAAGAAGGTTAAAGAAGGGGTAGAGATTAGAATGTTATATGATTCTTTTGGCAGTAATTCTATGCGTGGCAAAAGAGTAAAAAGATTTAAGGATATTGGGGTAAAGGCATTTTCAACCATGCCCATTCGATTTGGAAATCTCTTGTTTACCCTTAATTATAGAAATCATAGAAAAATTTTAATTATTGACGGTAAAATAGGATTTACTGGCGGATTCAATGTGTCAGATAAATACATGAAACCAGTTTCAGAACTTGGAATCTGGCAAGATTTGCATTTACGTATTCAAGGTCCGGCCGTTAATAGTTTACAGCGGGTATTTGTAAAAGATTACCATTTTGCGGGAAAGGAAGAATTGTTGTTACAAGACAAGTACTTTCCAAAAGTAGAACCTACGGGTAAAACCGTTACACAAATAATATCAAGCGGTCCAGATTCTAGATACCCTGCAATTATGCAACAATATTTGGCAATGATCAATATTGCAGAAAAAAGCATTTGTATTGCCAACCCTTATTTTATTCCAGGAGAACCAGTATTGGAAGCTATTAGGATAGCAGCTTTGAGCGGCGTAAAAGTTACGTTGTTAACTCCGAAAATATCCGACTCCTTACTTGCGCAATACAGTATGTTCTCCACATTCGAAGCTTTGTTAGAAGTAGGGGCTAACATTTATCTTAGACCAGATTTTTCTCATAGTAAAGTAATTATTATTGATGGCGAAATAGTATCTGTAGGGTCGGGTAATTTTGATTACAGAAGTTTTGAGCACAATTTTGAAACCAATGCTATAGTCTATGATGATGAAAAAGCATCGGAGATTGAAAAGCTATTTACGAAGCACTGTACCGAAGATGTAAAAGTTGATTTGGAGGAATTTAAAAATAGATCACCTTTTAGTAAATTTTTAGAAGGACTAGCTAAATTTTTTAGCCCGCTACTTTAATAAAACAGAATAAATTGAACTATTTAATCTTAATAATTTTAAGTTACTCTATGGTTGCATCTGCACAACATACAATTCCGCATGAAATAACCGAAGAGGCAAAAATAGCCCTTTCGCACTATCCAGAATTAACTAATACTAAAATTGAATTTAAGTTTAAAAAGAATATTAAAAAATCTACAATGCAGGCACAGCCTTCTTTTTGGAGTGTTTTTAAGTCAAAGAAGAAGAGGTCTTATAATATATTAATAAGTGAAAGAATAAAGATTGCAGATTCTGTGTACTATACTAAAGACATACCTTCTGAAATAATGATAGGGTGGTTAGGTCATGAATTAGGTCACGTAATGGATTTTGAGCAGCGAAGTGGATTTAATCTAATTGGCTTCGGATTTAAATATGTAACCTCTAAAAACTATATTCGTGAGGCAGAACGCCGTGCAGATTCATATGCCGTTAACCATGGTATGGAAACTTATATTCTTGCAACTAAAGAATTTATCTTAAAGGAAGCAGGATTAACCCAAGAATACGTAGACCGAATTAAAAATTTCTATCTATCGCCAGAAGAAATCATGATTTTGGTTGAAGAACGGGATGCTGCCAGTATAGATTAGCAATATTATTTATTGTTCTGTTTTTCAACAAAACCTTCCCACTCGGCAAATTTTTCCTCCTTCATAACACGTTCCATTTTAACCTGTCCGCCTTTCTTTTTATTGCTATCGTTCCAGCTATAAAAAACATCAGGATCTACTGTAAATACCTTTACACCTTTCAAAGCTTTTGAACGGGCAACCTTATAATTTTTATTAGCTGCTTTTAAAGACGCATCTAGCTTATCTGCAATGTCTTTAGGGTCTTGTGTTGCTTTAGTACCTAAATACCAAGTATGGTAAAATCCGTCTTCATATTTCTTTGCACATAGCGTGTATTCCGGTACTTCAATATCAAATGTTTCCATGATCTCTTTTAGGGCATCATCTAATTTATTTACTGATAATTGAGAACCAACGGTGTTCAAGAAGAATTTAGTACGCCCTGTAATTTTAATTTCGGCACGCTCAACATCTGTAAACTCAATAGTATCTCCAATAAGATAGCGCCATGCACCACTGACGGTGCTAATAATAAGTACATAATTCTGACCGGTTTTAACCTCAGATAATGTTAGTGAAGGAGCATCTTGAGAAAGAGATCCATCTTCTAAAATATAATCTGGATTAAAAGGCACAAATTCAAAGTAGATTCCGTTATCGGTTACCAATTTCATGGCATCGGTTTCTGGTCTTGCTTGAAAAGCTATGAAACCTTCGGATGCTAAATAGGTGTCTATGACCGTTACGGGTTTTCCCATTAATGCGTTAAAACTCTTTTCGTAAGGACCAAATGCCACTCCGCCAGAAGTATAAACTTGTAGATTAGGCCATATTTCATGTATGTTGTTGAGGTTGTGTTTTTTAATAACCTCTTTCAGCATTAATTCTATCCAAGAAGGTATGCCACTTAGAGCCCCAATATCCCAATCTGCTGCTTTTTCGGCAATTTTTGCAACGCGTTCGTCCCAATCTTCAATTTTTGCAATTTCTCTTCCTGGTTTATAATAACCGCTAAACCAAGATGGTATATTACTAGCGCTAATACCGCTAATCTCTCCTTCTAAATGGTCGTCATTTTCAATTAGATCAGTAGAACTACCCAGCATAAGAATTCCTGTTTCAAAGAAATCTGCCGGTAAATCGAAATTAGATAGAGCTAGAACCTGTTTAATACCTGCTTGTCGTATAGCGTCTATCATTTCATCTGTAACAGGTATACGCTTACTTGTTTTCCCTGTTGTACCAGAGCTTAATGCAAAATAATCTGGGCTGCCAGGCCAAGTAACATCCGTTTGATCTTCATGTAATTTATGCCACCATTTTTTATTTATTTGATTGTAGTCAAAATAGGGCACCGCATTACGAAATGATTGTTGAGGATTATCACTTTCTAGAATATTTTCAAACTCATAAGCTTTACCAAAAGAAGTATCTTTTGCTTTTTCTAAAAGGTTTTTAAGAACTTCTTTTTGTTCTTCTATTGGGTTGTCGTCACCGGTAATTTTATCGGTTACATTTATAACACCCTTTATGAAATTTCCTATGATATTCATGAGCTGAAAATATTTCTTGATTAGTGCTCATAAAAGTACATGTAAGCTGAAGTTAAGATTAACCCTAATCTTAAATATGTGGACTTTATTCAACCACCTGTGAAATATAGATGAAATTGAGGTGCTAACTAAGCATTATAAGCACGGCACCTACGGCAGTTAAAACCAATATCATCTTTCTAAAAAATGCTTCTTTAATGTGCTTAATAAAACGAATACCGACAAAAAAGCCTAATAGAATACCAGGTAAGAGCATTAGGTTTAAGGTCAATGACTCTAATGTAATGGTCTTCCAAACAAAGAAATGAAAGGGTAGTTTTATAATATTAATTATTAAAAATAACCAAGCTGCAGTACCAATAAAGTGGTTTTTAGGTAGGCGCATGGCTAAAAAATAAATATTAGAAAAAGCGCCGGCTAAATTGCCAACCATAGTAGTGATGCCTGCGATAGTACCAATGGATCCAGCGAAAGTCCAGTGCGATGGTACATTTTTATCTTTTTTACGGTCCCAATAAAACATCATACCTACAGTTATGATAATTATGGTTGCCATACCTATTTTAAAAAATTTCTCTGGCATTTCATTCCCGACGAAAACACCGATCACTAGACCAAAAATCATCCATGGCAGTACCTTAAAAACATACTTCCATTGGGTATATCTATTGTAATAGATTACGGCAAAAATGTCAGCGAGAATCAGTAAAGGAACTACCATACCGGTAGATTGTTTAGCGCCAAATGCCAACGCCATTATAGTGACATTTAAAACAGCGATACCTTTAATACCTGCTTTTGACAAACCGATTATAAACGTAGCTATAGAAGCAAGTATCCAAGCGGTTGGGGTAATTTCAGTAGTTATTGATAGAAGCACGTGGTACGTTTAGCGTATTAGATGTAAAAATGTCCTAAAATAATATATCTTTAACAATCAACCTAAAACCAACTTATGGAACTCAGTACGCTAGACTATACTTTTATTATAGTTTTCTTTTCTCTTGTCTTAGGAATAGGGATTTATGTATCAAAAAAATCAGGTAAAAGTTCTTCAGAATTTTTTCTTTCAGGACGTACAATGCCTTGGTGGCTTTTAGGGCTTTCAATGGTTGCGACCACTTTTTCCACAGATACACCCAATTTAGTGACAGATATAGTACGTACCAACGGGGTTTCGGGTAACTGGGTTTGGTGGTGTTTTTTAATCACCGGTATGTTAACGGTATTTGTCTATGCTAAACTTTGGCGTAAGTCTAACGTAAATACGGATCTTGAGTTTTATGAAATGCGCTATGGCGGTAAGCCCGCAAGTTTTTTAAGAAAATTCAGAGCTATTTATTTAGGGGTAATTTTTAATGTAATAACCATGTCTGCAGTTACACTGGCAGCAATAAAAATAGGAAGCATTATGCTTGGGTTAGAGCCTTGGCAAACTGTAGTAAGTGCTGGTCTAATTACGGTTACTTTTAGTGCCTTAGGTGGGTTTAAAGGTGTGGTATATACAGATTTTCTATTGTTCTTCGTAGCTATGGCAGGAGCAATAGGTGCTGCTTATTATTTAGTGAATATACCTGAAGTTGGTGGTATTAAGGCTTTAATGGCAAATGAGGATGTAGCTTCTAAACTAAATATACTTCCAGATTTCAGTAATAAGAAAGCATTGATAACCTTATTTATAATTCCATTAGCGGTACAATGGTGGAGTTCTTGGTACCCAGGTGCAGAACCAGGTGGTGGTGGTTATATTGCACAACGTATGTTGGCGGCAAAAGATGAGAATCACGCAATTGGTGCAACATTCTTTTTTAATATTATGCACTACGCATTAAGACCTTGGCCATGGATTTTGGTTGCATTGGCATCTATAGTTGTATACCCAGATTTAGCAAGTATACAAGAGGCTTTCCCAAATGTAACTCCAGATAAATTAGGTCATGATTTAGCATATTCAGCAATGTTGACAAAATTACCTAGCGGACTTTTAGGAGTTGTACTAGCTTCATTGGTTGCAGCATATATGAGTACTATTAGTACACAGTTAAATTGGGGGTCGTCTTACATTGTGTATGATTTTTATAAGCAACAGATTAATCCGAATGCATCTGAGAAAAGATTGGTAGCCGTAGGTAGAATTTCTACTGTAGTACTAATGATTTTTAGTGCTGGTTTAGCATTGTTACTTCAAAATGCACTTCAATTGTTTGATGTACTATTGGCTTTTGGTGCAGGTACCGGACTTATATTTATCTTAAGATGGTTTTGGTGGAGGATTAATGCTTGGAGTGAAATTACTGCAATGTTCGCATCGGGTATTATTTCTATTATTTTAAAATTGACTCCGGTAGGGGCATATCTTTTTGCTACTGATACTGGTCTATTACCAGATTGGTCAGAATACATATTTATTGTGGTGGTAACCACTGCAATTTGGTTGATGGCAACGTATATGACTCAACCAGAATCTAATGATACATTACGTAGCTTCTATAGAAAAATTCAACCAGGAGGTCCGGGTTGGGCAAAAGTGGTAGGTGATGCAAAAACAGATGCGGTAGAGATTGTTAAGGATAAAGAAAAATGGAGCGTTCCGGCTGGTTTAACAGCTATGTTGTTAGGTGTGGTATTAATTTACTCAATTATGTTTGCTACAGGATATTGGATTTATGGCAGAACTACACAAGCAATTGTATTAACGGTTGTTTCTACTATAGCGGCAGTGTTATTGGTAAAAGCTTGGAATCGTTTAAAGGATAACATATTATAATATCAAGATGATAAAGGATAGGATTTTATCGGTTGATATTTTTAGGGGAGCTACCATATTATTAATGGTCTTGGTAAATACACCAGGAACATGGTCTAATGTTTATGGTCCATTTCTACATGCCGATTGGCATGGGTATACACCAACCGATTTAGTTTTTCCGTTCTTTTTATTTATTGTAGGTACATCTATTGCTTTCTCATATAAAAACAGAACTTTAGATGTTAAGGCATATCGTAAAATAGGAATTCGGGCATTGAAGCTGATTGGACTCGGACTTTTTTTAGGAGCATTCGTTATTCACTTTCCATTCTTTAAAGATTTTGGTGATATCCGTTTTCCTGGGGTACTTCAAAGAATAGGTGTGGTATTCTTTTTTGCTGCATTACTGTTCATTAACCTAAGTTGGAAAAATTTAATTTGGGTAACCGCGGTACTTTTAATAGGATACTGGTTATTAATGACCTTTGTTCCCGTTGATGGTGTAGCTTCAACTCTAGAAAGAGCACCTAATAATTTAGCAAATTGGATCGATGTAAAAGTATTTGGTTCGCACAACTACAAGGCAGATTATGACCCAGAAGGCTTGTTAAGTACAATACCTTCTATTGCCAGCTCTTTGTTAGGTGTATTTACGGGTCTTATATTAACGAGTACTCAAAAAAAGAAGGCAACTATATTAATGGGTATTGGTGGTAGTTTTTTAATTATTGGTCATATTTGGAATCTTGTATTCCCAATCAATAAAGCACTTTGGACAAGTAGTTTTGTTTTGGTAACCGCAGGCTGGGCTAATTTAATTCTGGCACTTATTTATTACTTGACCGATGTTAAGAAAATAGAATTTGGTTCCATATTTAGATATGCAGGGGCAAATGCTATTGTAATTTATTTCTTATCGAGTTTTATTAGCAAAGTAATGGGTCAGATACAAGTTGGCGAAACGTCATTACATGGGTGGTTGTTTCAAAAGGTATATGTGCATGATTTTCTTGCACTAGAAACGTCTTCCTTGTTATATGGATTAACTGTAGTGCTGTTTTATAGCTTTGTGGGCTACTTTCTTTATCAGAAAAAGATATTTATAAAAGTATAGGTAGTTATTTAGCCATTAATTTTGCAACATACTTCCCAATAACATCAAACTCCAGATTTACAATAGTACCAGCTTTGTAGGTGTTAAAACGAGTATGCTCGTATGTATAAGGTATTATAGCAACTTCAAAAGTATTCTTGCCAGAATTCACTACAGTTAAACTTGTACCGTCAATGGTAATAGAACCTTTTTCAATGGTTGGGTTTCCAGTTTTTGCGTCATAGGTAAAAGAAAAAATCCAACTACCATTATCTTCCCTTACGTTGGTACATTCTCCTGTTTGATCTACATGGCCTTGAACAATATGTCCGTCTAATCTAGACCCTAAAATCATTGCACGTTCTAAGTTTACAGAATCGTTGATTTTTAAACTGTCAAGATTGGTTTTACTTAGTGTTTCGGCTATTGCCGTTACGGTATAGGTGGTGTCTGTTAGACTAACAACGGTTAAACAAACCCCGTTATGAGCAACACTTTGATCTATTTTCAATTCAGGTGTTAAGCTAGATTCTATAGTGATGTCTAAGTTACCGCCTTTAGTTTCAAGCGAGGTTACTTTACCTAATGTTTCAATAATTCCCGTAAACATGTGTCGTTTAATTTAAGTAATTTTGAATATTCAAAATTGAGTACAAAGGTACAGAATATCATGGAGGAAAATAGGAAAATTAGGTTAGGCATATCAATAGGGGACTTAAATGGAATAGGTTGTGAAGTGGCATTAAAAAGCTTCGAAGACAGTAGAATGTTAGATTTTTGTACTCCCGTTATTTTTGCTTCAAACAAGACGGTTTCTTTCCAAATGAAGCAATTGAAGCTTAACATTGTATTTAATGGTATACCAGATGCTTCAAAAGCAATAGACAATAAAATCAATATTGTTAATGTATGGAAAGAAATGCCTAGAATAGATTTTGGGCAGTCAACAAAAGAAGGTGGTGAGTATGCTATTAAATCTTTAAGAGCGGCAGTAGCGGCATTAAATAAAGGTGATATAGATGTTTTAGTAACCGCACCTATTAATAAAAACAATATTCAATCAGAAGAGTTTAAGTTTCCTGGACATACAGATTATTTAGCTCAAGAACTAGATGGCGAGAGTTTAATGTTTATGGTAACAGATACACTAAAGGTTGGGTTATTAACGGATCACGTAGCGGTTAAAGATGTTTCGGCGGCAATTATCCCTAGACTTATACGCGATAAGATCAATACCATAGAAAAATCATTGATGATGGATTTTGGTATTCGTAAACCAAAAATAGCTTTGTTAGGCATTAATCCACATAGCGGAGATAACGGAGTAATTGGCAAAGAAGATGATGAGGTAATGAAGCCGGTAATTAAAGAAATGTCAAATATGGGTCATCTAGTATATGGACCTTATTCTGCAGATAGCTTTTTTGGGTCGGACGGATATAAAAAGTTCGATGCCATTTTAGCAGCATATCATGACCAAGGCTTAATTCCTTTTAAAACAATTTCATTTGGTCAAGGCGTTAATTTTACAGCAGGATTAAGTAAAGTTAGAACATCACCAGATCATGGAACGGCGTATGAAATAGCAGGAAAAGGTGTTGCTGACGAGAGCTCTTTTAAAGAAGCGGTTTTTATGGCCTTAAAGATTTTTAAGAATAGAACAGAATATGAAGAGCTTACGAAAGACGTATTAAAAAAGCAGCGTTTAAAGAGAGAGCGTTAATTTTTTATAAGATTAAAAAGTTATAAAGATAAATAGTTGATAACTATTGTCTTTTATTAAAATTATAGTATCTTTGCACCCGCCTTTTAAGGGCGAATAGTGTTAATTTAAGTGTGTACGTGATGAAGCAAAAGGAGTTCAATATTCCTTTCTCAGGATTGAAGCAAGGAAAACACAACTTTAATTACCAGATTGAAAATACGTTCTTTGATTCTTTTGGATACGATGAGTTCAATGCTGCTAACATCAATTTAGATGTAGTACTTAATAAAACAAGTACAATGATGGAGGTTGATTTGGAGGCATCAGGAACAGTAAATGTTGATTGTGATATAACTAGCGAACCGTATGATCAAGCTTTAAGCGGAGATTTACATTTGGTGGTTAAGTTTGGTGAAGAGTATAATGATGAAAATGATGAAATATTAATTCTTCCTCATAACGAACACCAATTGAACATTGCGCAGTATGTGTATGAAATGCTTGTATTGGCAGTTCCACAAAAAAGAATTCATCCTGGTATTGAAGATGGCACTTTAGAATCTGAAGTGTTAGACAGGTTAAACGAGCTTCAACCAAAAGAGAAAAGATCAGATAAAGAAGAAAGCGATCCCCGATGGGACGAATTAAAGAAACTATTAACGGATAAATAAGGTTTAAATGGCACATCCTAAGAGAAAAATTTCCAAAACAAGGAGAGACAAAAGAAGAACACATTATAAAGCAGTAGCTCCTACTTTGGCTACAGATTCTACAACTGGCGAGACTCACCTATTTCACAGAGCTCACTGGCACGAAGGAAAATTACATTATAGAGGTCAAGTTTTGGTTGATAAAACCGAAGAGGCAGAAGCTTAAGACTTTTTGAACTTATACTAAGCTCCCACTTCATTAGAAGTAGGGAGTTTTTTTTAGTCCAATTTATATTTTAGCACCTTGTTGTTCAGATAATTTAAGGTGTAATAGCTTTACAGCTATCAATTGCAATTTTTTAAAAACCCGATAACTTTACACGAAAAGTCGTTGAAAATCATTATTTTTCATGACTTTTGACTCGTTTTTTAAGTTTTTTACAAGAAAGCAAATAAAGTATGACCAAAATTACAGCAGCTATTACCGCGGTAGGAGGCTATGTTCCCCAGTTTGTAATGACCAATAAAATGCTTGAGGAATTGGTTGATACCAATGACGAATGGATTACTAGCAGAACTGGTATTAAAGAAAGACGGGTATTAAAAAAGGAAGAAGGTGAGGGCACGTCTTATCTAGCCATTAAAGCCGCTCAGGACCTTATGGAAAAGAAGGGCCTTGATGCTTCCGAAATAGATTTAGTTATCGTTGCCACCGCAACTCCAGATAGTATGGTAGCATCAACAGCAGCTTTTGTAGCTTCTGAAATAGGCGCCGTAAATGCCTTTGCTTATGATTTATTGGCTGCATGTTCTAGTTTTCTTTTTGGAATGTCAACAGTTGCAGGTCATATAGAAACAGGTCGCTACAAGAAAGTACTACTAATAGGTGCGGATAAAATGTCATCTATTATAGATTATACCGATCGTACCACTTGCATAATTTTTGGAGATGGTGCCGGTGCTGCACTTTTTGAGCCTAACTATGAAGGTTTAGGTTTGCAAGATGAGTACTTAAGAGCAGACGGTAGCGGAAGACAATTTCTAGGAATGGAAGGTGGCGGATCTATTATGCCAGCAACCATAGAAAGCGTCACCAATAAAAAGCATTTTATTTTTCAAGAAGGAAAGACGGTATTCAAATTTGCCGTTTCCAATATGGCAGACGTAGCGGCAAAAATCATGACTAGAAATGAACTTTCTGATAATGATGTCAACTGGCTAGTACCACACCAAGCAAACAAGCGTATTATTGATGCCACTGCCAAAAGAATGGGTGTAGATGACTCTAAAGTGATGATGAATATTCAGCGCTATGGTAATACAACATCTGCAACATTGCCACTTTTATTATTTGATTACGAAAAACAGCTTAAAAAAGGAGATAACTTAGTTTTTGCCGCCTTTGGTGGTGGTTTTACCTGGGGTTCTATCTACTTAAAATGGGCTTATAACTAACAACAACAACTACCAATTATAACTTATAGAAATATGGATATTAAAGAAATTCAAAGCCTTATCAAGTTTGTAGCCAAATCTGGCGCTAGCGAGGTAAAATTGGAAACGGATGATATTAAGATTACCATTCGTACCGGAAGCTTAAGTGGGAATTCTGAGCCAACTTATGTGCACACTATGCCTATGGCCCAACAAGCTATGCCAGCTGTTGCTGCAGCACCGGTAGAAGCACAAGCTGCTGCACCTACAGAGGCTGAGCAGAAAAAAGCCGAGGATGATAAATACATCACTATTAAGTCTCCTATTATTGGTACTTTCTACAGAAAGCCATCTCCAGACAAGCCTGTTTTTGTTGAGGTAGGAGATACAATTGGTACAGGAGATGTACTTTGTGTAATTGAAGCAATGAAATTGTTCAACGACATAGAATCTGAAGTTTCTGGTACTATCGTTAAGATATTAGTAGATGATTCTTCACCAGTAGAGTTTGATCAACCATTATTTTTGGTAGATCCTTCTTAACTAAATTTTGAGTAGTAGTTGTTAGATACTGTTATAATCACGGTATGTAAGAATCTTGTCGAACCTAGAACTTAAAATTTAAAAGATGTTTAAAAAAATACTGATTGCCAATAGGGGAGAAATCGCTTTGCGCGTTATTCGTACCTGTAAAGAAATGGGTATTAAAACGGTAGCTGTATATAGTAAGGCAGATGAAGAGAGTTTGCATGTACGCTTTGCAGATGAAGCGGTATGTATCGGCCCTGCTGCTAGTAGCGAGTCCTATTTAAAGATACCAAATATAATTGCTGCTGCAGAAATTACAAATGCAGATGCCATTCACCCGGGCTATGGTTTTCTTTCAGAAAACTCTAAGTTCTCTCGTATATGTGCTGAGCATGAAATCAAGTTCATTGGTGCCTCTGGTGATCAAATAGACAAAATGGGAGATAAGGCTACGGCCAAAGAAACCATGAAAGAAGCTGGTGTACCTTGTGTACCTGGTTCAGAGGGTCTTTTGAAAGATGTTGCAGATGCTAAGAAGATAGCCAAGAAAATGGGCTACCCTGTAATGATTAAAGCTACTGCCGGTGGTGGTGGTAAGGGTATGCGCGCCGTAATGTCTGAAGACAAAATGGAAGAACTTTTTGATAGCGCCGTAAACGAAGCAACCGCTGCTTTTGGTAATGGCGGTATGTACATGGAAAAGCTAATTGAAGAGCCAAGACATATTGAAATTCAAATTGTTGGTGATCAATATGGTAAAGCATGTCACCTATCTGAAAGAGATTGTTCTATACAAAGACGTCACCAAAAGTTGACAGAGGAAACTCCGTCACCTTTCATGACAGATAAGTTAAGGGAACAAATGGGTGAAGCTGCTGTTAAAGCTGCGGAATACATAAAATATGAAGGTGCCGGTACCATAGAATTTTTGGTAGATAAGCACCGTAAATTCTATTTTATGGAAATGAATACCCGTATTCAGGTAGAGCACCCAATTACAGAGCAGGTTATTGATTATGACTTAATACGTGAGCAAATACTTGTAGCTGCAGGTGTACCAATTTCAGGTAAAAATTATCTTCCAAAATTACATTCTATAGAGTGTAGAATTAATGCAGAAGATCCTTATAACAATTTTAGACCATCACCGGGTAAGATTACAACCTTACATACACCAGGTGGTCACGGAGTAAGAATGGATACACATGTTTATAGTGGGTATAGTATTCCTCCAAATTATGATTCAATGATCGCTAAGCTAATTACAACGGCCCAAACAAGGGAAGAAGCAATTAACAAAATGAAGCGTGCATTAGACGAATTTGTAATTGAGGGAATTAAAACGACCATTCCATTCCATAGGCAATTAATGGACCATCCAGATTATTTGGCTGGAAATTACACAACAGCCTTTATGAACGATTGGAAAATGAATCCTCAACCCGAAAGTTAATAACGAACTCCAACAGCAATGTTGGAGTTTTTTATTTTAAAACTTTTTTAGAAATCAGGTTTTACATCGTTTAAGTATATTTATGGAAGAAAAACTCATTGTAAATTCCAATTATTTTAATGACCAAAATAATACCTATAACTGCACTATTATTAGTTTCTTTTTTTGAATGTAAAGAAATTCCTAGTGAGAAATCTAAAGGAGCTATAGCAGAAACAAAAGAAATACAATCTTCAAACAAAACTATCAGTTTTACATTTGATGATGGTATAACATCAGATTTGGCCGGCTTTGCATTTGAAGATTGGAACCAAATGTTGTTAAATCACTTAGAAACGAATAAGATAAAGGCTGTTTTCTTTGTAACCGGTAAAAACAAATTGGATAAAAAAGGGCAATATTTATTGAATAGCTGGAATCAAGAAGGGCATAGTATAGCTAACCATTCTTTTACACATCCTAATTTTAATTCAGTTAAAAATGATACTGAAATATTTGAAAATGAATTGAATAAAACAGATTCCATCATCTCTAAGTTTAGTAATTCGGTCAACTATTTTAGGTTTCCATATTTGAAAGAAGGAGCAAATAAACTAAAGGTTGATAGTATAAGAAATGTTCTTAAAGCTCATGAATATAAAAATGGGTATGTCACTATTGATGCATCTGATTGGTATATAAATCAACGCCTTTTAAAGCAAATAAAAGAAGTGGGGTTTGAAAATGCAGAAGTTGCTAAGTTTAAGAAGTATTATTTACAGCATTTAATAGATAGGGCAAATTATTATGAAAAGCTATCGTATGAGTTGAACGACCGACATATTAACCACACTATATTATTACATCATAATTTAACTTCAGCCTTGTTTTTAGGGGACTTGATACAAGAATTTATAAATAAGGGATGGACGATTATTGATGCCGATAAAGCATATGATGATGAAGTTTTTGAACATCAACCTAATTCAGAATTTGCTGGCGAAAGTCTTATTTGGTCTTTGGCAAAACAATCGGGAAAATATGAAGACAGTCTTAGATACCCGGCAGAAGATAGTAGGTATGAAAAAGATGAAATGGACTCAAGAGGGTTATAATTCTTTAAACTTAATTATACAATGAACTTAAGCTATTGGGAACGTACATCATGGTTTGCGAACATAGATTATACAATTGTTGGTAGTGGCATTGTGGGCTTAAATTGTGCCTTAGAATTAAAAAATAAGCACCCTCAGGCACGTATACTAATTTTGGAAAAGGGTATGCTTCCTCAAGGCGCAAGTACGAAAAATGCTGGCTTTGCCTGTTTTGGCAGTATTTCTGAAGTTTTATCTGACCTTAAAACACATTCAGAAGAAGACGTTGTTAAACTTGTGCAAGATAGACATGACGGCATACAAAATTTACGTGGGCTATTAGGAGATGATGCAATTGCTTATGAAAATAATGGAGGGCATGAGTTGTTTTTTGAGAGTGACCAAGAACTATTCGAACATTGTCATCATAAAATTAAGATGGTAAATGAAATGCTTCATCCAGTTTTTAAGGATGATGCTTTTAGAAGAACTACGAACCGATTTAATTTTAAGGGCATTAACAAGCACTATATTACTCAAGTTTTTGAAGGACAGATTGATACTGGTAAGATGATGAAGTCTTTAGTTCAATTAGCGTTACAAAAGGGAGTAACAATTTTAAACGCTACATATGTAAAAGGGTTTGAAGATTCTGGTACCCAAGTGAGTATTAAAACAAAAGATTTAGAGTTTACGACCAAGAAATTATTGATAGCTACAAATGGATTTGCCGCACAGCTCTTATCTGAGGACGTAAAACCGGCAAGAGCTCAGGTATTCATTACGAAACCAATTAAGGACTTACAAATTAAGGGAACGTTTCATCTCGAAGAAGGCTATTATTATTTTAGAAATATCGATAATCGAATTTTATTGGGTGGCGGCAGAAATTTAGATTTTAAATCTGAAGAAACGACTGAATTTGGTACTACAATGTTGGTTGGGAATAAGTTGAAAGACCTTTTGAAAACGGTCATATTACCGGAGAAAACTATTGAAGTTGATTATAGCTGGAGTGGTATTATGGGTGTTGGTCAACAGAAAAAACCAATTATAAAGCAATTGTCTAAAAATGTCGCATGTGGCGTACGTTTGGGTGGTATGGGTATTGCAATTGGCAGTACCATAGGTAAGAAATTAGCCAATATTTATAATTAATATACCACCGTTTAACCCGTTTTTTTAATTCTTATCTAAAAGCGCCTTGTACTCTGGTTTTTATTTATAAATTGTACGTCCCCTCATTTTATCTATTACCCTAAATGCACTTATCCGTTTACTTAGAACAGTAGACTGCTAAGATGGTTTGTAATAGAATTTAAACTATATGAGAACATTGATAAAAAGAATTTCAATGGCTGCCCTTACAGCTATTGCAGTAATAATATGCTTTAACAGTTGTGGTTTATCTAAAACCCATTATCAACGAGAATACGCTAAAGTTTGGAAAGAGCATATTAAAAGTCAGGCTTGGAAAGAATCACTTATAGCCAAAAATTCATATACTAATGTTGATTTATATGCAAGTTCAGATAGTGATGTTCCTTTAGCAGAAGATGAAATTGTAGCAACGGGCTTTAATGCCACATATGAATCATTAGTTTCAAAGGCGTACTTCAAAATTATAACCGAAGCGGAAAAAGCAGATGCAAAAATTACGGCAGACTACAAATTATTGCATGATGATGAAGCAATGGGTAAGGTTGATAAAAGAAGGGTACAAACGATAACAAAAAGGTATGAAGCGCATAAAGCAATGTTGAGCGGATTAAAATCTTGGAATATTTTTAGTGAAGATCGATCTGGTGATTTAGAATATTTTAAAGCAGAAAATAAAATAGAGATTCAAAAAATGCTAAGTGATGGTGAAAGTGATAATCAAATCGTAAATTACTTGATCTATAAACTGGCAGATCTGTATCACATTGAAGGAAACTGAATCATTTAATATTTTAAAAAAAGACGCTTATCACTTTTGCGAGCGTTTTGTTAACGATAGGTTGACTAGAATACAGAAACAAATTAAAGAGCTTGAAGCTGCGCTCTCGTCAGAAACAAAAAGTAGTGCTGGCGATAAGCACGAAACCGGTCGCGCCATGATACAGTTGGAGCGAGAAAAACTAGGTCAGCAATTAGCAGAACTAGAAAAAACGCAACAATTACTTTCAAAAGTTCCAAAAGAAAGAAAAGCTCAAACAGTAGGTTTAGGGAGTTTGGTCATCACAGATACTTTCATTTATTATATAGCTATATCAGCAGGAGAATTCAAAAGTAAGCCTAAGTCGGTATACTGTATATCTGCTGCAACGCCTATTGGTAAACTCGTCTTTGGTAAAGCTGTTAGCGATGTTTTTAGTTTCAATGGTAACTCATTAACTATTGTAAGTATACATTAGTTAAATGTTGAATTTTATTTAGCTATCTTAAAGCTGTCGTATTTGAAATTTCACTCGGTTACCATCAAAATTGGTAATTAGAATTTCTAAAGTCAGCCTTAAAAGGGTCAAATTAGGCATTGAATAAAATATAGATTGATTTTTAGTTATGGAGATTTTCTATTTGCTTATCGCTGTCATTGCCATAATTATATTGACTACAAAGCTTAAGATTCATGCTTTTTTAGCGCTATTTATAATTTCCATTTTATACGGAATTTTTGCAGGTATGCCTTATGCCGAAATTATTATTTCAATCAATGACGGGTTTGGTGGTACGCTAGGTAAAATTGGATTAATCATTGTTTTAGGTGTCATTATAGGGGCATTTCTAGAACATACCGGTGGTGCTTTCGCAATAGCCGAAAAAGTACTAAGTATCATCGGCAAAAAACGAGTACCAACAGCCATGGGTATCATTGGGTACATTGTTTCTATACCTGTTTTTGCCGATAGCGGTTTTATGCTGTTGCACCCTTTAAACAAAAGTCTCTCTAAAAAAGCCAAGATATCAATTGCAGGACCAGCAATAGCTTTAGGGTTGGGCCTAATGGCCTCACATACTATGGTTCCGCCAACACCAGGACCAATTGCCGCCGCAGGTATTTTAGGCGCAGATTTAGGGCTCGTTATCGCTTTTGGATTTCCAACAAGTATAGTGGCTTTGATTGTGGGAATTATATTCGCCAAGAAATATGCTTCTAAAACACTTATTGAGCCTAATGTTGAAGATGCGATGGAAGCAGAACGGGAGATAAAAGATTCACCTAGTGCTCTAAAAGCATCAATTCCTATTTTAGTTCCTATTTTTCTTATTGTTCTCAAATCAGTATTGAACTCGGTCAATTTTGCTCAAGACGGTGAATTAATTGCCTTAATAAATTTTGTAGGTGAACCTGTAATTTCTTTATTAATTGGTGTGTTCTTATGTCTATTATTACCAAAGAAATTAAATTATGATATGCTTTCTTCTTCTGGTTGGGTAGGTAAGGCAATTAAAGATGCAGCTTCTATATTATTGATAACAGGTGCCGGCGGAATTTTTGGTAAAATATTACAGAACTCTGGTATTGCCGATATTTTAGGGCAAACATTGACCGATTATAATATGGGTATTTTCTTGCCTTTTGTTCTTGCTGCAGCGTTGAAAACCGCGCAAGGTTCTTCGACGGTGGCATTGGTAACAACAGCATCGATAATCATGCCTATGATGTCATCACTTGGTTTTGATACCGAAATACAGAAAGCTTTGGTAGTTGTTGTTATCGGGGCTGGTTCTGCAGTAATCTCTCATGCAAACGATAGTTTTTTCTGGGTGGTAACACAAATGAGCGGCATGAACGTAAAAACAGGGTATCGACTTTTCGGCTTAGGTACGGGAGTTCTTGGTCTTACAGGTGCAATAACCGTGTTTGTATTCTATTCCATCTTTGCATAAAATGATATAGCTATTAGTAGTCTGGCTTACCGCGATTCGTCTTTTTGAGTGAGGCAATTTTTTTGCCTTTTAATCTTTTTTCAATAGACGATCTCGTGGGTCTACTTTTCTTTCGTGCCTTAGGTACTATCAAAGATTTTTCTAGAAGTTTCAAGAATCTTTTAGTAATCAATTCTTTGTTTTTGTGCTGGCTACGAGATTCATCACACTGTAAAATTAAATTTCCTTCTTTACTAATTTTATTTCCCAGTTTTAGAAGTGCTCTTTTTTTCTGACGTTCTGTAAGTCCCGCTGAGGACTCAATATGAAATGATAATTCTACTTTAGAGGATACTTTATTTGCGTGCTGCCCACCGGGACCACTACTTCTAATAGCTTTAAACTGTAACTCGTTTAGTATTTGTTCTTGGTTCACAACATGCTTTTAGCAAATGTATAAAAAAAGAATTGCCCTATTTTTTATGTAAAATTGGAACATTTTTTGGTCAAGAGTACTTTCTGTAAATTGAAAAGTTAGCTCGTAGCAGCCTCTTGTATTCGTTGATTTATAGTTTCAATGGCGACATTTAAAAAAACCTCTTTTCCTTTTGGCAGTAATTTATCTGCATTGAAAAAGATGGTTTCATCATCATCACTTTTACTTTCGGTTAAGTAATAGGCACCCATTGGGTAAGCTTTTTCTACAGTAACATGAAATCCTGATGAAGGCGAAACTCGAAACTCGTGAGCATAAACGATAATTTTCCTTTTTGTATTCGCATATGTTTTAAGTACATCTATAGAAATCATACTTGATTCACCGAAAAGTGAAGCGACATACAGATTTTTTGGATTTTTATAAAGCTCCATAGGTCTTGCCCTAGCTATAATGCCTCTGTCCCGTAAAACAACTGCACGATCGGCAAAAGGCAACACATCGTTTACATCGTGTGTTGCGACAATGGTTGTAATTCTATTCTCTTTCAGATAATTGAAAATATTACGGCGTAAACTGTTTTTAAGAAAATTATCTATGTGGCTAAAAGGCTCGTCTAGTAGTAAAATATCTGGTTTTTGTGCTAATACTCTAGCTAATGCAACGCGTTGTTGTTGCCCTCCACTAAGTGTTTTTACTTTTGTATTGGCAAATTCGGTAAGCTCTATCATTTCTAATAGCTCTTGTGTTCTTTCTTTAAGTTCTTCTGGATAAAAGACAGAAAGGTATTGGCTAATGTTTTCGGATACGGAAGTGAAAGGCATTAAATCAAAATCTTGCGATAGATATTTCATAAATGCAGGACCAGGTACCAAGTTATAAGCCGGACCTAAAATTTGTTCGTCCTCCCAAAAGATCTCACCTTGATCTAAATCCATTAGTCCGTACATAAGTTTCAACAAGGTGCTTTTGCCACACCCGCTTTCACCAATGATAGCCACATGTTCTCCACGCTGAATACGTAAATTAATGGATTCTAATACTGGAAGTTTATCATAAGAAAATGATAGGTTTTCTACTCGTAACATGCTTTTGTACTTAGGAATGCAAAATTGAAAAATCCGTTCCAATATGAAACGGATTTTTCAATAAATTATTGATTTTAAAAAGGAATTACTTCTTAAATTCTTTTAAAACACTTTTATTAGGTAGCTCGGTGTAGCCCATATTGTAGAGTGTAAAGCCAAAAATATCTGCATATTGCTCTATGGTTTTACTTACAGGAGTTCCAGCACCATGTCCGGCATTTGTTTCAATTCTTATTAATGTTGGGTTGTTACCTTTTTGCTTTTCTTGAAGCTCTGCGGCAAACTTAAAACTATGGGCTGGCACCACTCTATCATCATGGTCACCTGTTGTAACCAAAGTAGCTGGGTAAGCTGTACCTGCTTTTATATTATGTACAGGCGAATAGCCTTTTAAATATTTGAACATTTCCTCATCATCTTCTGAGGTACCGTAATCGTATGCCCATCCGGCGCCAGCCGTAAACGTATGATAACGTAACATGTCCATAACGCCAACTGCAGGCAACGCTACTTGCATTAAATCTGGTCTTTGCGTCATTGTTGCGCCAACTAGTAATCCTCCGTTAGAACCTCCGCGAATTGCTAAATATTCTTTTGAAGTATAGTTGTTAGCCACTAAATATTCTGCAGCAGCAATAAAGTCATCGAACACATTTTGCTTTTTAGTTTTGATGCCCGCATCGTGCCATTTTTTACCATATTCACCACCACCTCGTAGATTAGGAACAGCATAAATTCCGCCTTGTTCCATCCAAACGGCATTACCGATGCTGAAAGACGGAGTTAAGCTTACATTAAATCCGCCATAGGCATATAGAATTGTCGGGTTTTTACCGTTTAATTCTGTTCCCTTTTTATAGGTGATAATCATAGGTACTTTGGTACCATCTTTAGAAGCATAGAAAACCTGTTCAGAAGTATAATCAGCAGGATTAAAATCTATTTCTGGTTTCCAGTACAGTTCATATTCGCCGGTTGTAGGGTCAAATTTATAGGTAGAACCGGGAGTGTTGTAATTGGTAAAAGAGAAATATAGTTCTTTATCATCTTTCTCTCCACCAAATCCGCCAACAGAACCTATACCTGGTAATTTTACTTCACGAATCAGTTTACCGTCATAATCATATTGATTTACCTTAGAAATAGCGTCTACCATATATTCGGTAAAGAAATAACCGCCACCAGTATTCGGACTTAATACATTCTCCGTTTCCGGGATAAAATCTACCCAGTTCTTTGCTTCTGGGTTAGCAGCGTCAACAGTAACTATTTTCTTGTTAGGTGCATTTCTATTGGTAACGATATAGAGCTTAGAACCGACGTTGTCAATAACGTAATTATCAGAATCAGTGTCTTCGACCATAGGAATAAGTAATCCGTTTGGGTCTTCTAAATTTTGAATAAATAATTTGTTGCCAGAGGTAGAAACAGATGCACTTATTAATAAGTACTTATTATCTTCGGTAACATTAGCTCCTATGTAGCGATGCTTTTCTAGAGAAGTTCCTCCAAAAATAAGTTCGTCGTCTTTTTGAGGTGTGCCTAATTTATGATAGTATACTTTGTGTTGATCGGTTTTAGCCGATAGCTCACTGCCTTTTGGTTTGTCATAACTAGAATAGTAAAAACCTTCTTTACCTTTCCAAGAGAGTCCGCTGAATTTAATATCAATCAACGTGTCTTCAACGATCTCTTTGGTTTCGGCATTTAAAATAATTGCTTTTCGCCAATCGCTACCTCCTTCAGAAATTTGATAGGCTGCTAATGAACCATCTTTAGTAAAACTCAAACCCGCCAAAGATGTAGTGCCATCTTCAGAAAATGTATTCGGATCTAAAAAAACCTCGGGTTTCTCATCACCTTTAGCTCTATAAACGACATATTGATTTTGGAGTCCGTCGTTTTTCATGAAATAGGTGTAATCACCATTTTTAAAAGGCGATCCTAATTTCTCATAATTCCATAGTTTTTCAAGACGGTTTTTTAGATCATTTCTAAAGGGAATATGTTCTAAATACCCGAAAGTTGTCTTATTCTGTTCTTTTACCCAAGCTTCTGTTTCTGGGCTTCGATCATCTTCTAACCAACGATAAGGGTCTTTAACTTCGGTGCCAAAATAAGTATCTACAGTATCACCTTTTGCGGTAACGGGGTATTTCACGGTAATGGGTTCAGGTTTAGATTCATTTTTACAGGAAGAAATCAGCGCCAAGATAAGTAGCGCAGAGATTATATTTTTCATTAGTAGTTGAGTTTGCACTAAAATACCATAAAAAAACCTTCAAAACAGCTATGTTTTGAAGGTTTTAACGTTGAAAAAGGTATAATTTATACTAAGCCTTTTTCAACTAGATATTCTGAAATTTGTACAGCGTTTGTTGCAGCACCTTTTCTAAGGTTATCGGCAACAATCCACATATTTAAAGTGTTTCTTTGAGTTTCATCTCTACGTAAACGCCCTACAAAAACCTCATCTTTATCGTGTGCATAAATTGGCATTGGGTAGGTGTTGGTATCAGGATTATCTTGAACTGTTACACCGGGCATTTCATTTAACAATCTTCGAACCTCGTTTAACTCAAAATCATTTTCAAATTCAACGTTTACAGATTCTGAATGACCACCAGCAGTAGGTATTCTAACTGCTGTAGCGCTTATTGAAAATGTGCGATCATCTAATATTTTTTGAGGTTCGCGAGCCAGTTTCATCTCTTCTTTAGTGTAACCGTTTTCCATAAAAACATCGCAATGAGGCAATGCATTTCTACCAATTGGGTAAGGATATGCCATTTCACCTTGTACACCTGCAATTTCATTTTCAAGTTGTTTAACAGCTTTTACACCAGTACCTGAAACGGATTGGTATGTAGAAACTACAACGCGTTTCATTTTATATTTTTTATGTAATGGGTATAATGCCATTACTAGCTGAATTGTAGAGCAATTAGGATTTGCAATGATTTTGTCTTCAGCGGTAAGCTCATGAGCATTAATTTCAGGAACCACTAATTTTTTAGTAGGATCCATTCTCCAAGCAGAAGAATTATCTACTACAGTCGTACCAACTTCCGCAAATTTTGGAGCCCATTCTAGAGAGGTGTCACCACCTGCTGAAAATATAGCAATATTTGGTCTAGCGGCTACAGCATCTGCTAAGCCTATCACCGTATGCTCTTTTCCTTTAAAGGTCATTTTCTTACCTACAGAACGTTCAGAGGCAACTAATAATAATTCCGTTAATGGAAAATTACGTTCAGCCAATACTTTCAACATTACATCGCCAACCATGCCTGTGGCACCAATTACAGCTACTTTCATTTGTTAAACAATTATATTAAGCGGCAAAAATAGGTAATACTGGTACTTACACAAGTAAAAAAGAAAAGAATAATCAAAATATAACAAAATGTTTTATTTATAACATTGTACTATTTAGAATATTGAACAAAAAAGGAACCGTCAACAATGTTAGCGAAACAAAGTTGACGGTTTTAGTTATTGTTAGTTGCAGTGCAACGGTTCCCTATTTATTAGGGAGTATTATAAATTACTTTCTTAAAGCATCTCTAATTTCTACCAATAATTCTTCAGCAGTAGGTCCTTTTGGAGCTTCTTCAACTGGAGCTGGTGGAGTTTTTGTTTTGTTATAAGCTTTAACGATCATGAACAATACAAAACCAACGATAATTAAATTGATAATAGCATTGATCCATTTACCATATAGAATTGCATTTTCTGGCTTAGTTACTGCACCATCAGCGGCAACAACAGCTTCGTCTAATACAACTTTCAAATCAGCGAAATCTACACCTCCTGCAAAGTGTCCTACTATTGGCATCATAATGTCGCCAACAAAACCGCTAACTACTAATCCCATAGCACCGGCAAGTAATACGGCTACGGCTAAATCTATGACATTACCTGTCATGATGAAATCCTTAAATTCTTTTAACATGTTCTTGTGTTTATTATTAATGGTTATATAAATAAGTACCGCAATTTACTAAAAAAAGCTCAAACCTTAATGAAATGTTAATAAATCAGTTTGTTAAAACCCGCTTAATACGTTGAGAGAGTCCAGTAAGAAGTTCGTATGATATTGTTTCTGCAGTTTGGGAAAATGTATTTGCCGGTAATTCTTTGCCAAAGATAATAACTTCATCACCTTCACTACACTCTATATTTGATACGTCTACCATTATCATATCCATACAAACATTTCCTATTATAGGAGCCATATGACCATTTATGCTTACAAAGGTTTTACCTTGTCCATATTGTCTACCAATACCGTCTGCATGACCCAAGGGTAAAGTAGCGGTAACGGTTTCCGAGCTCGATTTGTATTTACGATTATAACCTACAGATTCCCCTGAAGGAATACTATGCTTTTGGGCGATGATAGTCTTTAAAGTCATTACAGGTTGTAATGCTTCATCAACATGAGGTTCATTGCCGTAACCATAAAGTCCTATGCCACTTCTCACCATATCATACTGGGCATGTGCGTAGTTGATAATACCAGAAGTATTTAATACATGCTTTAAAGTTTTGGTTTTAAATAAAGCATCTGCCTGCTGGCAAATAGCATCGAAACGGTGTAATTGAAGGTTGGTGAATTTCGTTTCTTTACTATCCTCGGTGGCAGCTAAATGCGATAATATAGCAATAATTTTTACCGCTTGTTGTTGCTGTATAAGGACTGAAATTTCTGGGAGTTCATCCGCAGAGAAACCTAACCTATTTAGTCCCGTATTAAATTTTAAATGAATTGGATAATCTAAAGTATTCAATTTCTGGGCTGTCGCTATAAAATCTGCCAATATAGCTTTAGAGTATATGCTTGGCTCTAAACGATGTTCAATTAAAGTCTTAAAATGAATTTTTTGTGGGTGAAGTACTAAAATAGGTGCGGTAATACCACCTTCTCTTAAAGTAATGCCTTCATTTACATAAGCTACAGCGAAATAATCAACACCTAAATCTTGCAAATGTTTAGCAATAGAAACAGAATCGCTGCCATAAGCATATGCCTTAACGACTGCCATAAATTTAGTTTCAGGCTTTATTTTAGAGCGTAAATATCTGTAGTTATGACCAAGTGCCTTTAGGTCAATCTCTAAAACGGTCTCTTCTGCCTTAGCCATTAGCATTCTTTTTGACTGTATCAATCTCCTCAGATTTTACATCCATCGTTTTCACTTTCTCTTTAAGCATAGCTTTATAATATGCACCACGGCTTAAAGGCTCATATTCATTTACCTCACCTAGCATTACCAATTTGTCGTTATTAGATTTTCTAAAACTGTAATTGGCCAAATTACCAGTACGGGTACAAATGGCGTGTACTTTAGTAACATATTCTGCCGTAGCCATAAGAGCGGGCATAGGTCCAAAAGGCTTGCCTTTAAAGTCCATATCCAAACCAGCTACAATAACTCTAACACCTTTATTAGCTAGGTCATTGCAAACAGTAACTATTTCGTCATCAAAAAATTGGGCTTCATCAATACCGATAACATCGCATGTGTCTCCCAATATTCTAATGTTGGCAGCGGCGGGTACGGGCGTAGAACGAATTTCGTTGGCATCATGAGATACCACCATTTCATCATCATAGCGTGTATCTACCATTGGCTTAAAGATTTCAACCTTTAATTTGGCAAACTGTGCTCTTTTAAGTCTACGAATCAATTCTTCTGTCTTTCCAGAAAACATTGACCCGGCAATGACTTCTATCCAGCCGAATTGTTCTTTAGGATTAACTGTGTTTTCAAGAAACATTTTGTAATTTTAGACGAAAATAATGGGTTTTTCGTTTATTATTTAAGAATGATAAAGGTATTTAAAAAACCCGCTATTTAGGTCTTTACCGTAAAAATTGTGAGATGAAAAATAAGTTGAAACTGGAATTGAGAAAGTTATCTACAGAAATTTTGACTGCTGATAATTTAGATGATGTAACAAATTTGTATGAGGTTTCTAAAAACCTATATGAGAAACTTGCTGTGCTTAAGTTTATTGAGGTTGAACTAAATGATATGGAAGTTGATGTTTCCAAAAATGCTATTGCGGCAAAATTTGAAGAAATGGCAACCGCGGTATTAAAGGGAAACACAGGAGTACCGGAGAATAATCCGCATGATGAGGATATAGTTAAGCACCCTGGTATGGAAACCATAAAAGGTTTCATATCTGAAATGCCTAGTAATGATGATTTAGAGGATGTTTTGGCTGAGTTTATGTCAAAGCCAGATTTGATGAAAAATGACAAGGAACTCTTTATGCCATCAAAAGAAGATTTAAAACAAACTAGTGCAGCACCAAAATCATTGAATGATCGTTTGGCAAAAAGCAATGTAAAGGTTGACTTAAATGACCGTTTGGCATTTGTAAAGCATTTGTTTAATAATAGTATGGAAGATTATAACCGTGTATTATCTCAATTGAATACGATAGATTCAGAAGAACGTTCTATATCTTTTATAAAGAATATGGTAAAACCAGATTACAATAACTGGGCTGGAAAAGAACCGTTTGAAGAACGATTTATTGAGTTAGTATCTCGAAGATTCTCTTAATAATGATAATTTTGTGTATCACAAACCCAGCACTTGTGTTGGGTTTTTTACTTTAAAAATAAATGGGAAAGCTTTATTTAGTGCCAACACCAATAGGCAATTTGGAGGATATGACTTTAAGAGCAATTAGAATTCTTAAAGAAGTGGATCTTATTCTTGCTGAAGATACCCGTACAAGTGGTAAGTTATTACATCATTTTGAGATTGGTACTCAAATGAAAAGTCATCATATGCACAATGAGCATAATATGGTAGACTATTTAGTTGGCAAATTAAAGGGAGGTGAGAACATTGCTTTGATATCAGATGCTGGCACGCCCGCAATTTCTGACCCTGGTTTTTTATTGACACGTGCCTGTGTTGAAGCAGGTGTTGAGGTAGAATGTTTACCAGGTGCAACAGCTTTTGTTCCTGCTTTGGTTAATAGTGGACTGCCTAACGATAAATTTGTCTTTGAAGGGTTTTTACCGGTTAAGAAAGGGCGACAAACCCGTTTAAAGCTATTGGCAGAAGAACCACGTACCATTATATTTTATGAATCTCCGCATAAATTATTGAAGACCTTGGCTCATTTTGTAGAATACTTCGGAGCTGAAAGACCTGTTTCCGTATCAAGGGAGTTGACAAAACTTTATGAAGAAACAATTAGAGGTACTGCCGAAGAAGTTCTGAAACACTTTACTGAGAAACCACCAAAAGGAGAAATAGTAATTGTGGTTGGGGGGAATAAATAATAGTTTTACACTTAAATTAAAGTGAATTTAGATCTACATATTCTACAACAATTTTAGAGTTTGAAATATTTTCTACAGCAATATATAAAGTATCGTTAACAATAGTTAAGCCTTCAATATCCACTAAACTCGGATCTATACTTTCAAAATTGATAGAGGTTTCTATAAAAGAATTTGTTTCTACATTTAAGACACCAAAAAAGAAGTTTGGCTCATTCTCCACAAAAGGTAATTTACCTGAAACAAAGATTAGATTCTCATATCTGCAAGCTGTAGTTTCAAATATTCCTTTAGGTAAATCAAAATAATCTAAAGAGCCATTATCCAGGTTGTATTTATAACCGGTTTTAATTAATTCATATGGATTTGAGTTCTCAACTAATCCGCCAAAAACATATAAATCAGAATCAACTATTTCTCCTTCTGCAATAGTCCTTGATTCCTCTATTGTAAAAACATCTTGTAAATCATAAGTGCTGTTGTTTAAACTTCGAATTTTGAAAGGAACTTTTGGATTGTCTAGAACAGTTAAATCTCCTCCAAGTAAATACACTTGAGAATCGACCGCTGTAGAACCAGCTCTTGATAAATTAGAAGAATATGGGTAGGTACTAATTTCAGAATCTAATGTATTTTTCATTGTTGATACTCGTCCTGAACCCACAACCACTAATTGATCATCAATTAAATGTAATCTGCTTGAAGTAAATTCAGAACCATTATACGTAATTTCGGTAGAATCCAAAACCTGCGAATTAATATCATATTTGTAGACCCTTCTAACTCTTGGGTAACTGCTATCATCACGGTAAGATAGATATAAACTGTTGGTGTTATTGCTCCCTACAAATCCAGTAGTTTTATTATAGCTGGTAATATTGTTGAAATTTGCAAATGTTTTAAAGTTAATGTTAGTCGGAGCTATTTTATAATCGTCACTAGTTTTTTGGACCAATGAAACCATTAACTTGGAATTAGTGGCTTCATCAATTATAATTTCACCGGTAATTGTATTTTCAGTGTCCTTGATCAGTGTAAAATCTGGATGTACTATTTCTATATTATCATTAATTATAAAGTCAAGCTCAACAGGTGACGAATAATTATCATTCGCGACTGATGAATTTGCATCGGCAATATGGTTTATACCTTTTCTCTTTTTCCAGGTTAAAATACCTGATACTTCATCGGAAGAATTAGAAGATGTAAAAATAAATTCATCATCCAAAATGCTGCTATTAGCGGTAATATCTAATGTCCCCGTAGCATTAACTAATGAAGCGCTTGAAATGTGCCAAGTCTTTTTTACTCCATTGTTTAATGTATTCTCAATTAAAAGCTGAAGTAAATCATTCTTTGATTGCAATATTTCTTGCTCTGATGGTCCTTCTGGTAAAGGTTCTACAATTTCTTCTTCCGGTTCTTCGACCTCCTCGGTTATTTGATCATCATCATTATCAATAACGATGTCCTCATTTGAAGAGCAGGCTATAATAAAGATAAACAAGAATGAAAATGTGAATTTAATCGAAGATAACCTTAGGAGTCTATTGCTCATATTATAAATGCAAAAGGGTTTGTATATTGAAATATAACGTTTCTTTTCTGATTATCTGATACTCATAAAACGCTGTTCACCCAAATCATTCAAAATCAATAGCCCTAAGTGTTAATTTGGAGAAATAATTAAGAAATTTTCAAAATGAGAATTACCTTTACTCCAGTTTAGCATGAAAAAAATTCTCACATATACCTTTATTCTTCTTTATCTCACTGCAATGGTAAAGCCAGTATTGCCTGTGTTAGAATATGTGATAAATCAAGATTATATTGCTGAAGTACTGTGTATCAATAAAGACAAGCCCATGCTTAATTGTGATGGTAAATGTTACTTGGCACAAATGATCAAAGAGCAACAAGAAAAAGATCATCAAGATATACCTTCTGCCGATCTTCGCGAATATCCTATTGGCTTTGTAAATATTCTTGATGTTGATTTTGAAAGTGTATTGATCAAAACAGCTTTGGTTTCAATGCATCCTAACTTGAACGAACAACAGTTTATATCTACTGTTTTTCGTCCACCAAATTTCATCTCCTAAATAGCATTATAGATTAGGCAAGCTTATTTAAAGTGGTGCCCAGCTATGTGTTATTACCACGACTCAAATCCTGAAGTCGGGGGTAACTGATCAATTATTTTATTTAAAAATATCTTATGCCTGTGCATAAGGTGAAACCATTACAATGACAAGAATGTAACAAGCCAGCTTTACATGGCTTCTGCATTCATAATAAAATATCAAAAGATGAAATTTATATATAAAATATTAGCAATAACCTTAGTATTAACCGTATTCGTTAGTTGTAGCAGCGATGATGATACTGCTACGGAGTTAACTGGCGAGAACAGTGTAACGATTGAGTTTGATAACAGTGTGGGATCAGATGATCTTTTACTGGCAACATCTAGCTATACCAATTCCCAAAATGAAACATTGACAATTACAAGGCTCAATTATATTGTCAGTAATTTTCGTTTAACCAATGATCAAGGTGAAACCTTTACTTATGAAAAAGATGACAGCTACTTTGTTACCAGTGAAGAAACCGGTAATACAGAGGTAGTGTTAGAGAATATACCTGCGGGAACCTATGTGTCTATCACTTTTGGTGTGGGTGTAGATCAAGAAAAGTACCTTCAAGGTGCTGAAGGTCAGGGCGATTTTTTAACCGTAGCCGAAGAGACCAATATGATGTGGTCATGGCAGGCAGGCTATAAGTTTTTAAATTTCGAAGGAACGTTTACTTCGGAAACCGTGACCGAAACAACAGATTTTAAAGTGCATATGGGTAGTCATGGTTCAAGCTTGGATAATTATAAGGAAGTTACCCTAAGCCTGGGTACAGATGCTTTGGTAAGTGATGAAATGTCTCCCATTGTTCACCTAGTGGCAGATGCCAATGCTATTTTAGACGGAGCGCATAAATTATCACTTTCTGAACAGTCGGTAATTATGGTAAGCGAAGAAAAGTCACCATTGGTGGCCTTAAATACGGCAAGTATGTTTACGGTAGATCACGTACATAACGGATCAGAACACTCACATTAATCACATATGGGGTCGCTTAGTTTTAGCGGCCCTGTTTTAAATTTAAAACAGATGAAATATCTATTTTGGGTATTGCTGTTAGTGTGTTTGGTGTCCTGCAATAATGAGGAATATCTACCATTGGAGAATACCTTGTTGACGGTAGAAGTTCCTGAGAATTTTCCTGACTTGGTGTATGACATAGAAGCCAATCCGCCAACACAATTAGGTTTTGAGTTGGGCAAAAAATTGTTCTATGATGGTAAACTCTCTTCCAACGGGTTTATCTCTTGTGGGTTCTGCCATGAGCAAAATTTTGCATTCACCCACCACGGTCATCAATTTAGTCACGGTGTAGATGATTTGGAAGGCACAAGAAATACGCCTACCATTTCTAACATGGCATTTTTTAATGAATTTGCTTGGGATGGTGCTACATCTCATTTAGACCTTTTTCCAATTATACCTATAACCAATGAGGTAGAAATGGGGGAGACCATGACAGGAGTCATCAATAAACTCATAGCGGACAGTGAATATCAGCAACAGTTTGAAAATGCTTTTGAAGAAGGTGGTGTAAACGCCGAGAATTTTTTAAAAGCCTTATCCCAGTTTATGGTCATGATGATTTCCTCAAATTCTAAGTATGACAAGTTTGTACGAAATGAAGAGGGCGGGGAATTAACCGAAGTTGAAGCATATGGTTTAACGGTTTTTCAACAAAAGTGTGCCACTTGCCATGCTACTGATTTATTTACCGATGGTAGTTTTAGAAACAATGGATTGCCTCCCAATCCTCAATTGAACGATGTTGGTAGGGCTGAGGTCAGCGGTAGTGTTAATGATAATTATAAGTTTAAAGTGCCCAGTTTACGTAATGTAGCGCTAACGGCTCCTTACATGCACGATGGTAGGTTCGGTAGCCTAGAATCCGTACTAAATTTTTATACCAATGGCGTGGTAGATTCAGAAACATTGGATGATTCTTTAAGAAAAGATGACGGACTTGGAATAGCATTAAGTGATAGGGAAAAAGAAGGACTATTGGCCTTCTTTGAACTACTGACAGATGAGACTTTTATAAATGACGAACGATTTTCAGAATATTAAAAAATGAACAAGATTATAATATATATGTTGTTGCTTGGCGGACTATTAAGTGCCAAAGCAAATGATTTGCCAGAAGTAGGATCTTATTGTATTTGGAAAAATACCGAATTTGAATATTTCTGCGACACCTGTGGTTGCGGGGGTAACGGTGGTAGCATGGGTTTTGGAACAGGGCTGAACAATAATTTCGTAGGGTTGAGATATATAGGTCAGAAGTATCGTTCAAGAGATGGTATTTTTGATAATTCCCCTTGGATCAACGAAAACTTCAATACGGTACAGGCCTGGGGAAAATTCCCGGTTGGGAAAAGGGTATTGATCAATGCCCTGTTGCCGTATCATTTTCATAACAGAACCTTTGCAGATAATACTGAGCAGACCATAACGGGCGTAGGTGATGCTACTGTTTTGGCATATTACAATGTACTACGGCAAACTCCAGATAGTATTATTTCCATAAAACCGGAACATGTTTTTCAAATTGGTGTTGGTGTAAAATTACCTACCGGTAGTTTTGATGCTGCTAATATTGAAGGCAGTGTTAATCCAAGTTTTCAGTTGGGCACAGGTAGTTGGGATTATATTTTAGCGGCCAATTATGGAGTTACCCACAGAAATTGGGGGTTATCTGCATTGTTAAATTACACTATTAAAACAGAGAACAGTAAAAATTATTTATTCGGTAACCAATGGAATGTTGCAGTAAACACCTATAAAACATTTTATGTTTCTCCGTCAGTTTCCCTTACTCCACAGTTTGGATTAGGGGCTGAATTTTTTGAGGAAAATAGAGAATTCAATCTAACAGTTCCTGATACCAGAGGTGATGTATATTTCGCGAGATTTGGTTTAGAAACTAACTATAACAGGTATGCGCTGGGCATTTCAAGTATGATTCCTATCTCTCAGAATTTGAACGAAGGAAAAGTAGAGGTTAAAAATAGGGTTTCGTTATATTTGAATATCAATATTTAAATATTAACCCTATTTAAGGCTTAAAGTATTAACGATGACATTAGATGATTTTAAGAAAAAATTAGCTGCTAGTCCAAAGGATATTTCCTTTTCAGAAACAATGGTTGCTATAGATTCTAAATACATTTTTACACCTACGGCATACACAAACGGAACAGTAAGTAATGATGCTGGTCAAAATTCGGGTTCTTGTAAATTATTTTCTTTTGCAGTAAAAGAAGGACTTACAAAAGAGGAAACCTTGGCTTGTTTTGGAGCATATTATTTTGATGAAGTGCTTCTTGATTTAAAAGGAAGTTCGCATCAAAATATTAGAAGTTTTATGAATACGGGGTTTGATGGTTTAAGCTTTGATGGTGAGGCATTAAAATTGATTTAAGGGGCGTACTTAGGTCTGTCAAATTAGTACGAATTATTTCCGTCTACAATAATTGGGAAGGTTATGACCATAAATAAAATAAGATGGAAGGTTTATTATCTGAAATAAGAGGATGCGAGGTTTGTAAGGCACATTTGCCTTTAGAACCAAGACCTATTGTTGCAGGTACTATTAATTCTAAAATTATATTAGTAAGTCAGGCACCAGGTAGAAAGGCACATGTAGAAAATAAAGCTTGGGACGACCCAAGCGGAAGAAAATTAAGGGAATGGCTTGGTGTAAGCGAAGAGGTATTCTATAATCCCGATAATTTTGCTGTATTGCCCATGGGTTTCTGTTATCCTGGTAAAGGAAAAACGGGCGATTTACCACCAAGAAAGGAATGTGCTCCCTTATGGCATTCACGTGTTTGGGAACAGTTTTCTAATGTAAAATTGATTCTTTTAATCGGTAAATATTCTCAAGATCAATATTTAGGGAAGCAGTCCAAAAAAAACTTGACCGAAAATGTATTGCATTACAAAGAATACTTGCCTAAATATTTTCTTCTACCACATCCATCACCTGTAAATCGCTTTTGGCGTAGTAAAAATCCTTGGTTCGAGGAAGATGTTGTTGGTGAGTTGCAGGAATTGGTTGCTAAGATTTTGGACTAGTTGTTTAATAATTAACAGGTTTTATTCTTGTTCGATGCTAAATAATTCTTCTACTGTTACGTTGAACAATTTTGCCATTTTAATTGCTAGAATTACTGAAGGATTAAACTTATTTTTCTCAATTGCATGAATAGTTTGTCTTGAAACTCCTAATTCTTCTGCTAGTTGTGCTTGTGTCCAATCTAGTCTTGCTCTTTCTACTTTGACTAGATTTTTCATACAATAATCTTCTTTTTAAGATAAAATGTAATTAAATATAATATTATGAATGCATAAATAATATCAGAGACATTAAATATCATTTCATTGTTGACGATATGAAGTATAAATATTATAATTAGGCATAGTATTGTAGCTAATTGATAAGACTCTAATCTAAGTTTAATGATATAGTCATCCTCAACTTTTTCTTTTGATAACATGTAAATTAACATTCCCACGATAGAAAGAATATCTAACAATTTCGATAAAGAAGAATCAATTACTTTTTCTGTTAGACGTGATGTTTCATTAGAGGTATAGGGTTCAGAGAAACCGCTGGTAAATGCAAATATTAAAGGTATTACAAAACCAATTATAAAGAGAAATAATCCAATGGTCTTAAATCTATTTGGCAAAATTTGAAAATTCATAACTCCAGTATTTTATACTAAAAGTAAACAATACTTTACATTATGACAAATATAATAGTTTTATTGTTATAAATCTATAACCTAAAATTCAAATGGAAAATAATTTTAATTGTATCATTAAATGATTTTTAAAAAAAAAGTATCTCATTGGTACCACCCAACGACATACTTTTAATTTAACTAACTGCTATTTTCTAATAAACCGATCCATCATGCTTTCCTTTTTCCCAACCATGTTTTCCTAAGTATTGGTCTGCACTGTCTACGGCTCCGGTTTCAATAGATGTTCCCATAGAATCGTTCCAACGGTTAAGATATCCAAAGAGAGAAATCACGCCTAGCATTTCAACAATTTCACCTTCGTTCCAGTGTTGGTAAAGTCGCTCTTTTATTTCGGCATCAACTCCGTTAGGCACTTGAGAAGCCTGTAGAGAAAAATCTAAAGCGGCACGTTCTGCATCTGAAAATGCTGAATGAGTTCTATATTCCCAAATGTTATCTAATTGCTCTTGCTCTGCTCCATAACGTTCTGCAGCTCTAATAGCATGAGCTTGGCAATACCTACAACCCGTAGCATTACTGCTTACCCATGCAATCATTCTTTTAAGGGCAGAAGTTACGCGACCTTCATTGGCCATCACGGCTTTATTGAGGTTTATAAATGCTTTAGATATGGCAGGTCTGTGCTGCATTGTCAAAACAGAATTTGGACAAAAACCAAGAGTTTCATTGAAAAACGCTGCTAATTCTTTAGTTTCTGGGTCATGGTTTGGGTCAAGCGGTGTTACTAATGCCATACGTGTTTTTTAAGTATTTATTTAAGATGAGTTAACCAAGTATTGGCTGCTTTGATCTATTTGTTGGATCATATAACAGCCTATATTGTTGTATTTTTGTATTCTACAAGAAACAAAAAATTATGAGCACAACAAATCATATTAGCACAAAATGGTTGGGCAACATGTCCTTCGAAAGTAACAATCCTTCAGGACATTCATTAAGAATAGATATTGCCAAGGAAGATGGCGGTGATGGTAGTGGTTTTAGACCAAAGGCTTTAATGCTTTCTTCGTTAGCAGGTTGTTCTGGTTTAGATGTAGCTGCATTGATTAAAAAGATGAAGCTTGAAGTAGATGAGTTTCATATTGAAACAATTGCCAATCTTACAGATGAGCATCCTAAGTTTTATGATAAAGTAGTTATAGAATATCATTTTCATGGTGAAAACTTGAATGAAAAAAAACTGCAAAGAGCGGTAGATCTATCTATTGAAAAATATTGTGGTGTAATGGAAATGTTCAGACAATTTGCTGAGCTGGATATCAAGACTATTTTTCATAAGAAATAATACGTCATTGCGAGGTACGAAGCAATCTGTTTGTTTTGTCTTCTTAAGTGAGAGATTGCTTCGTACCTCGCAAAGACGACGTAGATTATATTATGAGAACTGTAACTGCCACCTGTTACTGATTACTGAACACTTTAACTTCTAAAATGCGCTGGACCATAAAACCGAAACCGAAACAAGAAGACATTGATGCCTTGGCAAATGCGCTTCAGGTAGATAAATTGGTGGCGCAACTGTTATTACAACGAGGTATTTCTACCTTCGAAGAAGCAAAGAATTTTTTCCGCCCACAACTAAGTGACCTTCATGACCCTTTTTTAATGAAAGACATGGATATTGCCGTTGCCAGAATTGAAAAGGCAATTGCAGATGGTGAAAACATTTTGGTTTACGGAGATTATGATGTAGATGGTACAACTGCCGTTGCTTTAATGTCATCTTATTTGTTAAGCTATTACCCCAATGTAGCAACCTATATTCCGGATCGCTATGCAGAGGGTTATGGCGTGTCTTTTAAGGGAATTGATTTTGCTGAGGATAACGGATTTACATTAATCATTGCTTTAGATTGCGGAGTAAAGGCTATTGATAAGGTGGCTTATGCAAAAGAAAAAGACATTGATTTTATAATCTGTGATCACCACAGACCAGGTAAAGACTTACCTGATGCCGTTGCAATTCTAGACCCAAAAAGGGATGATTGTAACTATCCGTACGATGAATTATGTGGGTGCGGTGTCGGATTTAAATTAATTCAAGCATTAGGTTCTCGAAGAGGAGATACTATTGATGATGTTATTTATTACCTTGATTTAGTGGCAACTGCAATAGGAGCAGACATTGTACCAATAACTGGGGAGAATCGAATATTAGCTTTTTATGGCTTACAGGTTATCAATCAGCAACCTAGAATTGGTTTCAAGGCTATTATTGATCAAATCAACAAAAGCGTTCTCACCATTACAGACGTAGTGTTTATAATTGCCCCCAGAATAAATGCTGCTGGTAGAATGAAACATGGCCAACATGCCGTAAATCTATTGACGGAAACGAATATGGATGTAGCTATAAAATTCGCTTCTGAAATTGAAACGTTTAACACAGATAGAAGAGGGCTGGATCAAGAAATTACCCAAGAAGCTTTAGTACAAATTCAAGACAATGAAGAGGAAGAAGGTTTCACTTCTGTAGTCTATAAAGATTCTTGGCATAAAGGGGTTATTGGTATAGTAGCCTCTAGATTGACGGAAACCTATTATAGACCTACATTGGTTTTTACTAAAAGTGGAGATAAATTGGCTGCTTCGGCACGATCGGTAAAAGGTTTTGATGTATACAATGCTCTAGAAGGATGTGCAGATTATATAGAACAATTTGGCGGTCATAAATATGCAGCTGGGTTAACCTTGTTAGAAGATCAATACAACAACTTTAAACATCAGTTTGAGAAAGTGGTTAAGGAAACCATTGATCCACAGATGTTGATTCCTGAAATTACGATTGATGCGGTTATAGAGTTGAAGGATATTAATCCGAAATTAATGCGAATTTTAAAACAGTTTGCTCCATTTGGACCAGGTAATATGTCTCCAACTTTTATGGCAGAAAATGTACACGATACCGGCTATGCTAAAGGTGTAGGTAAAGAAGAGGCACATTTAAAAATTGCGGTAGTACAAGAAGACAGCCATAGAATTGACGGTATTGGTTTTAATATGGGAGATAAATTATCGTTAGTTACCGGCAGAAAACCTTTTGATGCTGTTTTTTCGTTGGATGAAAATGAATGGCAAGGCAATATTAGTATTCAATTGAAGCTAAAGGATATAAAATGAGAATAGAGCACATTGCTATTTGGGTTACAGACTTAGAAATGATGCGAACATTTTATGAACGATATTTTAATGCTGTATCTGGAGAGAAATATTATAACCCTACCAAAGAATTTTCATCTTACTTTTTAAGATTTACCGATGGTGCAAGATTAGAAATCATGTATAAACCAAGTATTGGTAAGTCGTCTAATATTGATACGACACGTACGGGATTTATACATTTTGCAATGTCGGTGGGGTCAAAAGAGAAAGTTAATTCCCTGACCGATGAATTACGTGCAGATGGGTATACAATTACCGGCGAACCCAGAACTACAGGAGATGGTTATTACGAAAGCGTGGTCTTAGATCCAGAAGGTAATCAGATAGAAATCACCATTTAACATTACTATTTATAATTATTCTAAATAAGATTCATATATTTATACTAAATATGTAGATTCTTATGAACGATATCAAACCTATATACCAAAATGATTTTGGAATAGCCTTTCAGTGGAAAAAAGATAAACCCAGTCAATCAAACAAAGTTCAGGTAATTTTCAGGGATATTGGCCTACTGCTTACGCAAAGTGAATTACGCTATTTTTCTAAATGTATTACGAACACCATAGAGAATGGAAAAGGTAATCTGTGTGGTGATTGTAAAACAAAAGAATCGTGTAGGTCTCTTTTATTGAATAGTCCTGCCCACCAAATAACTTTTGCAGTAAGCTATCAAGAGGCTATAGAAATCAGAGATTTAATTAGTGGTACGTTGTTTAAGTTAGAGTTAGATTCCTTTTTTGGAGAGCTGGGTATAGAATAGTTAATGTTACAGAACTGCTCAGATTTGTGCTATAATTAATTGATAAATCTTCATATCTCCAATGATATATTAAATATCTTTGGACCCTATTTAGTGATTGCCATATGAGCGTAAATGATCCCTATGCTGCCTTAAGATTTAAGGAATTCAATATTTTTCTTTTAGTTCGCTTTGCTATGGTTTTTGCCTGGTCTATGCAATTTATTGTAATAGAGTGGCAAGTCTACTCCATGACAAAAGACCCATTATCATTAGGTATAATTGGGTTAATGGAAGTAATACCTGCAGTAAGTATGGCACTTTTTGCTGGTCATATCGTGGATCAGAAAGAAAAGCGAAATTTGTTAATCAAGTGTATTTTTGGGTTTTCCGTTATAAGTTTCGGGTTATTTATGTTGAGCCTACCTTCGGTTTTAGAAACTTATGACACCAAAGCAATTCTATACGGCATCTATACCCTTGTATTTTTTGGTGGACTAGTGAGAGCGTTTTTAGGACCAACTATTTTTTCTCTTATCGCTTTGATCGTTCCCAAAAAAATATATCCAAATGCAGCAACTTGGAGCAGTACTACATGGCAAATGGCATCTGTACTTGGTCCGGCATTAGCTGGGTTTTCCATAAGCTTAATTGGCGTACATTGGTCTATGTGTGTCATTTTCGGGTTTTCATTACTTGCGTTGACGGCACTATTTAATATTTCTAAGAAGCCAATACTTAACCCTAAAATCGGAGAACCGGTTTTTCAAAGTTTAAAAGAAGGATTGAATTTTGTATTTAAGACTCGAGCGATATTAGGTGCCTTAACTTTAGATATGATTGCGGTCTTATTTGGTGGTGCAGTGGCATTATTGCCCATTTTTGCACAAGATATTTTACATGTAGGCTCAGAAGGTTTTGGTGTTTTAAGAGCTGCACCGGCAGTTGGTGCGGCAATAACTATGCTAGGGTCAACAAGGTTTCCGCTACATAAAAATGCAGGTAAGAAATTATTGATTGCAGTGTTTGGTTTTGGAGTATGTATGATTGTATTTGGTCTATCTACCTATTTCTGGCTTTCTGTTATAGCTCTGTTCTTAAGTGGGGCTGTAGATGGGGTTTCAATGATTATTAGACAAACTATATTACAATTAAAAACTCCAGACAATATGCGTGGTCGTGTAGCTTCGGTAAATTCTATGTTTGTAGGTTCGTCTAATGAGCTGGGTGCTTTTGAAAGTGGCGTAACCGCAAAACTAATGGGGACGGTAACAGCAGTTGTTTTTGGTGGTACTATGACGTTATTAACAGTTGGACTTACGGCAATTGTTTCTCCTGGTTTCCGTAGGTTAGATTTACAGAAAGATGTTGAAGAGCATGAAAGCTAATTGCTTTAAAAATAGAGCATAAAAAAAGCCCCTAGTTTAGGGGCTTTTTTTATTGTAGGTGGTACTTAAGATTTGGGTCTTAAGTGGGGGAACTTGTAGGTAAATTGAAGATTTGGGAATCAACACTTAATCTAAACAACACTGTAAAGATATCACCAATGTGTAGTTTGTACTAACTTTTGTTGTCAATTGCTAAATTTAAGTTGTAGGAAAAGGATTACATGTGGTTTAATGTTTATTTATTGACATTTATTAGTGTAAATAGGATGCAGATGAGAATTAAAAAATTGCAGGTTATTTTATAATATATTTTTAAAAGTAGATTTCGTGGAGGTATCTATATCTCAGAGAATATAAAAAATTAGATTCTGTATTTAAAAAGTTAAATACCGAAAAAGCCCCTAAAATAGGGGCTGTTCTTTAAAGTAGGTATTCTTAAGACATGGGTCATTAAGGGGGTGAACTTGTAGGTAATGTGAAGATTTGGGATCAACACTTAAACTTAATAACACTGTAAAGATATAATCAATTACTAGTTTTAGAAAACTATTGTTGTGAACACCTCAATTCTTGTTGTAAGAAAAGGATTACAAATAAAAATGTGTAGTTCGTCGATATTTTTGCTACTATTTAGTTGAATTTCTTCAAGGAAAGTTCCTTGCCGTCAAATTCGCCATAGGTGTAGTAATTGATCCAATCACCAAGATTGGTGTATTTTGAATTTTCATTCAGTTTTATCTCCAACGGTAAATGTCTGTGTCCAAATATGAAATGGTCATAATGCTGTTGTTCTAATTTTCTATGTGCATATAGCACAAGCCATTCTTTATCATTACCTAAAAATTTAGCATCGTCGTCACCGCTGATCAACTTATTACTTACAGATAAATGTTTGGCCAACCGAACACCTATATCTGGGTGTAGCCATTTAAAGAACCATTTAGCCAGGGGGTTCGTAAACACCTTCTTCATTCTTTTAAAACCCTTATCATCTGGTCCTAATCCGTCTCCATGACCTATAAAAAATGAAGCTCCGTTAATGGAGTATTGCTGAGGTTTGTGGTATACAGGTATATTTAATTCTTCTTCAAAATAACCGTTCATCCATAGATCATGGTTGCCTACGAAATAGTGTATTTCTATACCGGCATCAGACAGTTCTGCAAGTTTCCCTAAAGTTCTAGTAAATCCTTTTGGAATTACGGTTTTGTATTCAAACCAAAAATCGAACAGGTCGCCCATCAAGAAAATGACTCCTGCATCTGACTTAATCGTATCTAACCAGCGAACAAATTTGAGTTCTCTCTGCCTACTTTCTTTCATAGTAGGTGCGCCTAGGTGATTATCGCTAGCAAAATATACTTTTTTCCCTGCAGGAAGTTCAATGTTCGTCATCAGAATGTAAAGATAATAACTGTTTTGCTGACCAAGGGAATACCAAGGTCAAAATAAGACATGGTTTTAATAACCCCTACAATTTATACGGATGTATCTTTTTCGTTCAGAACTATTTTTATTGGTAAGTGATCACTGTATCCCTTTGTATTAAATGTGGATGAATTAGGTCTGCCAAATTTCACAGGTTTTTGATAGGAACCAGAAGTGAGCTCAGGGTAAGCAATAATTTCTGCAGTACTCAATTTAAATGGCAATTCAGATTTTTCAGATAAAATGCTTTTAGAAATCATAAACTGGTCTAACAAATTATACTCGTTGCCAAAGACAAACGTACCAATTTGAGCATCCAGAAACTTATGCATTACATTATAGAAATACTTTAACCGTACTCTATTACTTTTTACCAAAGCCTTATTATTGATGGCCATTAAATACGACGTAATACTTTTGTTATACGGATTATCGTTAAAATCGCCCATCAGTAAAATATTGGCATCTTTACCCTGCTCTTCATAAATTCTTTCGATCCAATACGATAAGTTCTCGGCTACCATAATTCTAAATGGTTCACTTTCTAATTCTCCGCCTGATCTTGAAGGCCAATGGTTAAGTATGCAAACAAGCTTATTGCCATTTTCAGTATTTATATGAACTTGAAATAAATCTCTAGTAGTATTTCTTTTTATGATACGTAAACTAAAGGTGGACTGTTCTGGACCGTATTTGTCCTTGTCATATATTAGTGCGGTGTCAATGCCTCGTTTGTCGTCACCTTCAGAAATTACAAATGCGTAGTTTTTATTAAGCGCAGCGCTCATGGAAGCAATGAGCAATTCAATAACAAATTCATTTTCAACCTCGCATACACCCAAGATATCAGGTCCTTGGTTGTTGTTGAATTTTGATATTATTGAGGTAAGGTTGGTAATTTTTTGATTGAGAACGGTAGCATTCCATCCGTCAAGTTCTTTGCCTAAGTGTTTATTTAAAAACTCACTTCTTCTAGGGGAATTTTCAATATCAAATAGGTTTTCAAGATTCCACCAATAAATGTGATGCTTTACCATGTTGTGTCATATTAAGAGATTACCCTTAAAATAAAACAATTTTAAACGATGTAAAGAAAGTTAACGATTAAGTTTAGTTCAACTTAATTATCGCTGGCATACCACTCTGCAAAAGAGGTGTCGGTTTCTTGAAGCTTAAGAGAGAATAATGAAATGTTCTTAGGAAGTCTAGACTGTATTTTTGCCGCAAAATCTATCACCATATTCTCGCTAGTAGGTTGGTAATCGGCAAGAATTACATTGTGCCCTCTATCTGTTAACTCTTTTGCAAGCTCTACGTGCGGTGTGTTCTTATTGAAAACAGTGGCATGGTCAAAAATATCTACGATATCTTCTTTTACAATTTTTTTTAAATCGCCAAAGTCTATTACCATTCCTAATTTTACATGACTAGTATCGGTAATAGGACGACCAATAACGGTTACAGATAGTTTATAGCTATGACCGTGTACATTTCTACATTTACCGTCATAACCGTAAAGTGCATGACCGGTCTCAAAATTGAATTGTTTGGTAATACGAATGTTGCTCATAGCCTATAATTATATGGCAAAGGTAGGGAACTTTGATAGGATTTATAGTTTAGAAATCATTCTAAAACAATCTCCGTATTTCCTGTTATTAAGCTTACGTGACAGCAGTCTGCACCAACTTCATAAACTTCGTTGATGACCTCTTCATTGTCAATATAACCTTTGAAGGTAAGAGTTGCTGACTTATTTTGATATTGAACACGATTGGCATCACTAAGAATAGGATAGATACCTTGTTCTTTGGAATACTGATATTCTTCGCCGTTAAAATTTGTTGCCAGGTTTTCACCCGTTTCAGTATCTATAATCTCATAGCTGTCTAATGCAACAGCTGTGCCAGATGCATCTTTTACGCTAACCGAAATCGTTACAAAATTAAGGGTACAAGCTACCATGCTACAATCTTGTAGCTCTGGTTCATTTTTATTACTACAAGTAACCAGAAATAGGGAAATAAATACTAGAAAGATTTTTGCGTACATAAAGAATGCTTTATTAAGAGATGTACAAGTGCAAAATAGTTGCGTAGGGTATTAGATTACCTTTTGTATTTTCTTTTTGCGCGTACTTTATTTACAAAATAGATGATCAATACAGACAGTGCAAGCACTGGAAAAACAAGGTTTCCGTTTAAAAATTGAAAGAATTCCATAATTATTATTTAGAAACAGAACGTACCGCTGTTTCAGTTATTGTTTATTTTTTAAATTTTGACAGTGCATTTCTGGTAAAATCGGAAAGGGCTAATTTTCCTGTAATAGATGCGCGGTCTGTCAATAAGGTATCCCAATGGTCGGTACCTTCCCACAAAACTTTCTTCCACTCTGTTAAAGCATCAGGATTATAGCTTGCCAATTTGTGAATAAAGAAGTCTAATTCTTTGTCCATTTCTTGTGCAGAGTCGTATACTTTATTAAACAGTCCTTTCTCTTGAGCCCAATAAGCACTCTTCCATTCGGTAGGTGCTAATGACATTTCGCCTAAGGCAGCAGTTCCTATTTTACGCGCTACTGCGGGTGCAATAACCAAAGGTGCGATACCTATACTAAGTTCTGATAGTTTTATGGATGCGTTTACATTTGAGTACACATAATCACAGGCAGCAGCAAGACCAACACCACCACCAACGGTTTTACCATGTACACGACCTACAATTACTTTTTTACATTTTCTCATGGCATTGATCACATGAGCAAAACCACTAAAGAATGCTTTACCTTCTTCTAAATTAGATACCTCTAAAAGTTCATCAAAAGATGCGCCGGCACAAAATGCTTTTTCACCCTCAGATTTTAATAGGATAACAGAAATAGCTTCGTTATCAGATAGCTCATTAATAGTGTCTGTTAAGCGTTCTAGTAGTTCGTAAACGAATGAATTACTGGCAGGGTGTCCAAACTCTACGTGAGCAACTTTACCATCTATTCGTGTATATAAACTTCCATTTTTTCTTGTAGTGACCATAGCATTATATTTGACTCGATAATCGAGATTACATACTTCGAAATTTATCTAGAAGCAGCTAATACAAAACTACGGATTTTGCAATAAAGGTTTAAACTTGTTTCTAAACTTCCACACCAAAGCGGCGCCTCTTATAAACATCCAAACGGTGAAGGATAACCAAATTCCTGTTAATCCCCAGTTAAGATATTTCCCTAAAAACAGCATGGGTACAAAACCTAAGAATGTAGCTACGAGTAAGGTGTTTCGTAAATATTTCATTTCACCAAGACCTTTAAAAACTCCGTCAAGAACGAAGGCAATTGTATTTACAGGAAGCCCTAGAATAATAATATAAAAAATGCCGTAAAAGGCAGATAGCACTAAACTTTCATTAGAAAACAAGCTTCCTAAGGGTTTGTAGAAAATAGTCGCCAGTGCCATAATAACTACACTTACCAAAAGTCCATATTTGGTTATTTTTTTCACGAGTAACCAGAGCTCATCATAGTTCTTTTCTCCCAATAACCTGCCGCCCATAATATTACCTGCCGCACCGTAACCATCTATAAAAAATGCCGAGAATAGCCATAGGTTTATGGCAATGGTATGCGCGCCAATGTATTTGTCGCCAAGAGCGGTTGCCTCTCGTACAGCAAGTATAAGAGCGGTATTAAGGGCAATGGCACGTACGAATAGATTTAGGCTCATGATAATCAATCTACCTAATTCTGGGTGCATCGGTAATTTTAGTTTCAAGCTAATATCTGTCTTTGTCCAAAGTAAATAGAAGGCCATAATCGCCATTATTGCTTGTGCCAATAAACTTGCATAAGCAGCACCATCTAAGTACATGGCGGGTATAAAACCTTCAATACCGTATACAAAAGCAAAATCAAAAATGACATTCAAAACGGCTCCGGTTATGGCAATGACCATAGGCCAGTATGTGTTCTGCAGTCCCCTAAAAATACCCATTACGGCAAAAACGAATAAGGTTAATGGAAATCCCCAAACGCGAATAGAATAGTAACTAATACAGTATTGCAGTATTTTTCCTTTAGCGTTTAAAAGCTCGAATATTTCTTGAATTACAAATATGGTAGAGAGCAAAACAAGTATGCTTAAAGCAATGTTGAGGTATATGGACTGTGCGGGCAATGTTTTAACTTCTTCTAATCTGCCTGCACCTAAATACTGAGAAATAATTGCTGAAATGGCACTACGGGTTTGCCCAAGAATCCAGATGAGCATAGAAAGAAAAGACCCAACAATACCAGCGGCGGCTAAAGACTCTAATCCGTCAACAGGAATGTTCCCTACAATGGCTGTATCTGTAATGGACAATAAAGGTTCGGCAATACCGGCAATAGTAGCGGGAATAGCTAAAGCATTTATAGATTTAAAGTTAACGGACGTTTTCAAAAAATATGGTTTCTATAATACGAGTTCGTAGCAATGAAAAGGATGTTGGCTTTGATTCGGAAAAAAGATATCTCCTAATTTGGTATAGCCACGTTGCTCGTAAAATTTCTGATTTCTTTTATTTTGGCTAAAGGTATCTAACCTAACGGAGTGGGCATTATGTTCTCTAGCAAAGTTTTCTGCAAAAGCCATTAACTGCTGGGCCAAACCTTTGCCTTGATATTTAGGATGTACCGCCAAACGATGAATGTAATAATTAGTACCATTTTCGGTCAACCAGATTACTGAACGGTATTCTTCATCCATAAATAATGAAATAACAACGCAACCTACTATTTCATCATCCTGTAAAAGAACATAAAGTTCATTGCGTTCTATATCCTTTTCAAATGCTTGTTTAGATGGGTATGCTGTTGTCCATTGATAAATACCATTTTCTTCCATTGCAATTCTACAAGCATCGGTCATGGATAAAATTTCGGGTATTTGCGAGATCTTTGCAGGTTCTATCATTGAAGCAATTTAATTAAATTGTAAATTTAGAGTTATAATCAACACTTTTTATCATGATGAATATTCTTGTTCCTATTGGGACCTCTACAAATGCTAACGAAACTTTACAATATGCAGTAGATTTTGCAGAAGCCTTTGGGGCAGCAATATATGTAATGGACGTTTTCAACGTAACCGGAAAAACAGGAACACTAACAAACGTTACACAAAAAGTTGCCGAAAATTCTAAAGAGCGATTAAAGGAAGTTATTGGAAGAGTAGAGACCAAAAATGTTTCTATTAAAATAGCAAGCTTTAACGGTGAGCTAAAAGACGGACTAAAAGAGATTAATAAGGGTATAGGTATAGACCTTATAATTTTGGCTCCTAGAAGTAATGATATTAAAGAAGAGAACTACTTAGGGCAAACCTCTGGTGCCATTATAAAAAGAACCAACATTCCTACATTGATAGTGCCAAAAGGAACGTCTTATAAAGAATTTAAGAGCATTTTAGTTGCTTTTAAATCTGGTATTCTAAAAAGAAAAAGAATTTTAGATCCGTTAATTGAAATTAAGAATAAGCATAATTCAAGTGTGAATTTATTGATGGTGAAAACACCAGGATATTCAGATGACGATCTAAAGATAAATACTGCTTTAATGGATATCAGTTCGCAATTAACGTTTACTGATAATTCAACTACATACCATGGTGTATTAGAGCATTTTCAAGCAAAACACCCCGATTTATTGTGTGTTTTTAGAAGAAAACGTGGTTTTTTCAAGAAATTATGGGAGAAAAGTACCATCGCAAAATCTGAGTTTTATGCCCCGGTACCAGTATTGGTATTAAGTGTAAAGAAAGATTAAGTAGTACTTTGATGGCTTGTTAAAAGATTTTTTGGGATTAGCCTGCCCGACTTTTTAGGCGGGCTCAGTTGGCTACCCGCCCATGCCGAAAAAGGCATGTTCGGGCAGGGAGCGCAATTTTTCAGATAATGAGTTATATATATGTTCTTTACAGCGATATTTTTAAAAGGTTCTATGTTGGTATGACTGACGATTTAGAGAATCGTTTAGTAATACATAATTCTAGTAAAGTAAAAAGTACAAAGCCTTATGTACCTTGGAGAATTGTTCATACGGAAGAGTACAATAATAAATAAGAGGCTAGAGTAAGAGAAAAGTATTTAAAATCGGCTGCGGGAAGAAGATGGAGAAAGACAAATATTATTTTGGAGTATTAGCCAGCCCGACTTTTTTAAAATGGACTCTGTTGGTTGAACTATTAAGCTGAAAAAGATACTTTTGAGATGAGTAGGATCTCTGTAAAAATGAATTATATTTACAAGCTTTAAAACGGAACATTCGGAAAATCGTTTTTTCGCTTATTTTATATTAAATATTTTGGGGGATTAGCTCAGTTGGCTAGAGCGCTTGCCTGGCAGGCAAGAGGTCACCGGTTCGAATCCGGTATTCTCCACTTAGAGCTCCCATTTTTGGGAGCTTTTTTTTGGTTTTGATTTGAGGGTGATAATTTGGTTTAGAGCGTCCCGAAAGCATTCGGGAAAGGTCACCGGTTCGAATCCGGTATTCTCCACTTAGAGCTCCCATTTTTGGGAGCTTTTTTTTTGGTTTTGATCTGAGAGTGATAATTTGGTTTAGAGCGTCCCGAAAGCATTCGGGAAGGTCACCGGTTCGAATCCGGTATTCTCCACACATGAAGGTTCTCGGTTTTGGAAGCCTTTTTTATTTGACTATTTTTAAGGATGCCGTTTTCAACATATATACTTTACAGTAATTCTATAAATCATTTTTATGTTGGTCATTGTGAAGATATTGAAGAGAGAGTTTCACGACATAATAAAGGAAATGGCTCTAAGTATACTAAAAAGACAAATGATTGGGTTTTAAAATGGCAGCGCAATTTTGAAACGCGACCAGAGGCAATGGCTTTTGAGCTTTTAATTAAAAAGAAGAAAAGTCGAAAATATATTGAGTATTTAATTTCTACAGTTAAGAAAGAATAGAGCGTCCCGAAAGCATTCGGGAAGGTCACCGGTTCATAGGTTCGAATTCGATATTCTTCACATTTGGTTAAGCCTTAACAAAAGTGAAGGCTCTTCTTTTTATACTAACATTCAAAGATGCTATGTGTAATTAAACAAATAGGAATGTTTTTGCAAACCACTACAAAAAAATAACTTACAAACTAGAGCTAATACAAAACAGCGTATCATCTACATTAACCGGTGGAGTAGAGATTTTGTACAGAATAATACCTGTAGCATCAGCTATATATTCTTTGAGTTTCTCGCCAAATTCGTTCGTAATATATCCTACAATATCACCTTTTGTAACAGTATCACCTGCTTTAAGATCACTGTAAAAAAGTCCTGTTTCGGTGGCACTGATATAGGTAGGATTGTTTAGCTGAATAAGGTTGGCATGCGGAGCGGTTCCTTTATTGTACATATCCATGTTGCTCAATATATTATACACTCCGTTTTTTATGAAGCTTATAGCATCTTTCTGTACATTTCCTAATTTACCGCTTTCAAAGCTTAAGGCTATTTTTCCATCTTGCGAGGCTTGTTTAAAAACATATTTTGCAGGTTCATTATCCTTTAACGTAAAAGGATATGAAACAATGTATTCATATCCGCTGATCTCTGTAAGTTCCCTAGCTTTTTTTGTTTGTTCCGGATAATTTGGGTTATCGTAGAAAAGTGCAAACGGAATCAGGTCTTCATTTACTCCACCGCCATGAATATCCAAAAAAACATCGCTCTCGGGTATTATTGTCGTAGTAATGAAATCTGCTATTTTCTGGGTAACGCTACCAGAGGATTTTCCAGGAAAAGCACCGTTAAGATTCACTTGGTCATACGGATTAACAATTGAGGTTCTTGAAAAGAATGAACTTGTATTTGCAATGGGTATAATGATCAAAGTACCTTTTAAGTCATCGATATTAAATTCTCTTAAAAGCTCTTGAACACCTACAATAGGCGGATATTCAAATCCATGAACTCCGGCAACAATTGTAAAAACAGGTCCTTCGCTCTTTCCTTTTAATATAGATATAGGTAAAAAGGCTTTATTATTTCTAGAATCTTGAAATTCTATACGTATGTTTTCTTTGAGAGGTCTTTTAGTACTTGAAAATACTTCTTGAAAACTGTTTTGAGCTATCCCTGAAGAAAGCGATAAAAACAAGAAAAGGGTAAAAAGAAGCTTTGACATTGTAAGGTGTTTTGGTTCTAATTTGTTTGGTAAGACTAAGGTATTAAAAACGTAGTAGGTAGTAAAACTTTCCACTCACGACAACCACGGCATGCAAACAGATAAAACTCCTACCTCCTTCCCCATAAATTCCTAACTTGCAGTTCATTCATCAATCAATCAAATCGTTTACAATCATGATAGTAAAAAAAATCAGTCAACTAATTCTGTTTACATTAGTTGTGGTTACAACCTACGCACAAACCAATGATTCCATTTCTAACAAACTCACCAATGAGTTAAACAAAATTGCTACAGATGGCTCTTTAGTTGGTTTTTCGGTAGCTATCGTTAATGAAGAAGGCACCTTGTATGAAAACGGATTTGGATTTGCAGATAAAAAAGCAAACATAAAATACACCGAAAAGGCCCTTCAAAATATAGGATCTATATCAAAAACCTTTATTGGGGTAGCATTGTTGAAAGCGCAAGAACTGGGCAAACTACATTTAGATGATGACATAAACGACTACTTGCCTTTTAAAGTAGTGCATCCTAAATTTAAAAATACACCTATTACTATTCGGCAATTGGCAAGTCATACGTCAAGTATAAAAGATCCTGCAGAATATGAGAGCAAAGGCTATATATTGAAAGAAGTCGAAAATGGTACTGCCAAGGTAAATGGCAATTTCTTGCCTCCAAGTGAAATGATGTCCTTGGGCGATTATCTTAAAGCTATTTTGAGTGAAGATGGTCAGTGGTATAAAAAGAAAACATTTTCAAAATATTCTCCAGGTGGCATGTTCAACTACTCTAATATTGGAGCAGGATTGGCGGCATATGTTTTAGAGCAGGCAACGGGAGAATCATTTCCAGAATTTACCCAAAAACATATTTTTGACCCCTTAGAAATGACAAGTTCTGGATGGTCTTTTGATACCATAGATTTCTCTATGCATTCAAAATTATATGCTGATCAAGATACCGAACTGGCATTTTACAAATTGGTGAATTACCCAGATGGCGGACTGATTACTTCCTCCCACGATTTGGCAAAATACCTATCTGAAATTATAAAAGGCTATGCAGGTAATGGTGTTATTTTATCCGCAGAAGGCTATAAAGAACTATTTATACCACAATTGACAGACGAAAATCATAAAGACCGAAGTGACAAGGAGTATAATGACGAATACAATATGGGGGTTTTTATGGGCATATCTTCAAAAGGGCAAATTGGGCATACGGGAGGTGATCCAAGCGTAGTTACACATATGTTTTTCAATGAAAAAACCAAGGTCGGAAAGCTGTTATTGGTCAACACAGAATTAGATAAAGAAAGTGTACAAGATTTCATAGCTATTTGGCGGGCATTAATTGCTCATGAAAATGAGTTCTAACCAAAAAAGGAGTTATGAAAAATGAAATACATACCATTTGGTTAGACCTCAATGAAGAATTGTATCATTTTATTTTAGGGAAGATAAAAGACGAGCAGGTAGCAAAAGATATTCACCAAGAAGTATTCTTGAAAATACAGACCAAGATCCACCAGCTGCAACATACTTCTAAGTTAACCTCTTGGGTATATCAGATTACAAGAAACACCATAATCGACCATTTTCGTAAGCCAAGTTCTAACACCGTTGCTATTACCGATTTTGATATGCCAGAAGAACAGTCGGGCGATTTTGACTATTCAAAATTGACCAATTGCATCAACCAGAAAATAGAACAGTTATCTGCACAGCATAAAGAAGCTATTGTATTAACTACGTTTCAAGAATATTCTCAAAAAGAGTTGGCAAAGCATTTGAACATATCATATTCGGGTACAAAATCTAGAGTTCAAAAAGCTAGGGACATATTAAAAATACAGTTACTTAGTTGCCCAAATGTGGCGTCTGACCAAACAGGAAAATTGCTCGATTTTGAAAATAATGAAGAATAGCTACGTCTTTTTCTAATATACCACGTCTATCTGTTATAAACCTTAAATAAGTTATGATGGATGATCAAAAAAAAGTAACCGTACAAATATTAAATGCCTTTACCGAGAATGATCAAGGCGGCAATCCTGCAGGTGTTGTTCTACATGCCGATGCCTTATCGCATGAAAATAAATTAGCCATTGCCCAAAAAGTAGGACTGTCGGAAACCGCATTTGTATACAGTTCCAATACGGCAGATTATAAATTAGATTTCTATACGCCAACAAAGCAAATAGCACATTGCGGCCATGCCACCATTGCCACTTTTTCATATTTGAAACAATTGGGATTGTTAAAAGGCAAAACTTCTTCAAAAGAGACCATAGATGGAAATAGAAAAATAGAAATACAGGGCGATTTGGCATTTATGGAGCAATTGGCACCAACATATGTAGACCCAGTTGAACGAGAAAATGACATTTTAAATTCATTAGGATTAACAAAAGCAGATTTGCTGTCAAACGCACCAATTCAAGTAGTCAATACCGGTAATTCTTTTCTATTGATTCCTGTGAAAGATGTAAAAACGCTAGAAGATATTACACCATATTTTGATGCCATAGAAAACATTAGCGAGGAATTTAATTTGATAGGATATTATGTGTTTACAATTGATGCAGTAGCAGAAATAGATGCGACAACAAGAATGTTCGCGCCACGCTATGGTATTTTAGAAGAAGCAGCAACGGGAATGGCTGCAGGTCCTTTAGCTAGTTATTTGTTTGATGTCTTGCAGCAAAAGCAAACCAATTTTAAAATTCAGCAAGGCAAATACATGAGTCCGCCATCATCAAGTGCGCTTGAAGTACAGTTACGTGTAGAAAATGAAACAATAACCGGACTCATGGCTGGCGGAAAAGGAGTTGTAGCTAATGAATTGAACATAGAGATATAAACAGCAGAAGCAACCATTTACGTAGTGCCTAACACTTTGTACTCCAAGAGAATTTTTCAAGCGATTTGATTTTACAAAAGAAATACCATATAAATTATATTTTAAGATATATAAATTTTCACTAACTTTCTAAGGATTAAGATATTGTGTCTAAACAATGTTTTTTGTAAAAGCATTATTGAAGCAAATAAGTTTCCCTAGTATGTATTGCCGGTAGCATTATTCCCCCTTTGTGGTAAAACACCTAATGACAAGAATAATAACCAAAAATTATATATTATGAGAACTATTAAAATGACTATGCTTTTAACGCTAATTGTACTTTTCATGCCACTTGTCAATAACGCACAAGAAATTTCGGCTACCATGGATTTTGAGAATGCAGAAGCCAATGTAGCTGTTGTGTCGAATTACGTAAATGCAGTGCAAAACGGAGATGTGGAAACTATGGTAGCGCAATTAGCAGGTGATGCCAAAATTTATGGTCTAAACGAAGTATTTACAGACGCAATGAATCCTTCTCAATTGTCTGAATATTATAAAGCTAGTTTTGCAACTTCTAAACATTCAATTGACCCAAACACGTCTTATGCACCCATAAAGGTAACTGGTGGCATAAACGAGGGCGAGTGGGTTATGGTTTGGACTACAGACACTATTTCAAGTAAGAAAACCGGTCAAGAAATTGCTATACCTGCACAGGTTACTTGTGTTGTTGAAGATGGTAAAATTAAAATGATGGCGCATTATTACGATCAATTAAACGTAATGACGTCTATGGGATACACGCTACAACCACCTACTGAATAATAAATAAACCGGTAGTATTATTGTAAAACCCAGAAGCTTTTTCTGGGTTTTATTTTTTATCTTTTTACCGCCATCACCTAGCGCCATTACCGTGCAGTTACAAATTGAAAATGAAAAAATTGCCGGACTCATGGCTGGTGGAAAAGAAGTTGTAGCCAATGAATTGAACATAGAGATATAAACAGCAGAAGCAACCAATTATCTGTAACGCATCTATCTAGTATATTCTAATATTAAAACTATGAACACTGGTATGTTATTTAGGGTCATTGGTTGTATGATTTTGGTAATGGTTTTATATTCTTGTAGCAGTGATGATGATAGTAACCTAATTTGTTCTGTTGAAGACCCTGTAGAAGAATTAGCATGGTTAAATGAATGGGTTGCCACACTTTCAGAATTTGAGTATATACGAAGTGCGCGTTATTTGGGCGATGATGTTTTCTATAATATCAACTGTAATCCTTTGGTAAACTATGTCTCTATTTTATATGATTGCCAAGGGAAAGTCATAGGCTTTACCGGAGATTTTAGAGGGCAATTCACCAATGATCAAATGCTATGGTTACCAGAAAACTCACAATGCAGCTTCCCGGTAGATAGATAGAACTGCGTATACTCAATACTCCGTACTTAAGACTTATAACTATTTCCTCTCTGTTTTTGTAACAATTGCATGGCGTAAACGTCCTATTGTCAATCAATCAATCAATCAATCAATCAAAAATCACAATCATGAAATCGACCAATACTGTAGGTAGGATAATAGGATTACTATTTCTACTCATTTTTGTCATGGGTATTTTTGTGTATCAATTTCTACAGGGACCCATTTTATTTTCAGATGACTTTTTAATTAACGCTACGCCAAATGCACCAAAATTAATTACCTCTGTCTTACTTGGAAGTTTAAGTGGACTATTCTCTATTTGTATTGCGGCAATGCTGTTTCCTGTTTTTAAAAAATATAGCATTACACTAGCTGTTCTATACTTAGCATTTAGTATTCTAGATTTTGTCGCCATAAGTATAGATAATACCAGTGTTTTGGCGATGCTAGAACTAAGCAAAGAATATGTGACTAATGCTGAGGTAAATACTAGCATGCTAGAGGCTATTGCACCTATATATTCCCAAAAACATTGGTGGACACATTATTTGAGTTTATTGACATCTTGCTTTTCTGTATTTGTTCTATATTTCGCATTCTACAAAACAAAATTGATACCTAGAGTACTTTCTGGCTTTGGTATGATAGCCGTATTATTAATGTTTATTGAAATACTGGCTTCCATTTTAGGCGAAGGCATTAGCATGAATATGTTGTTACCAATGGGTTTAATTCAATTGATTTTACCGCTGTGGTTATTGGTAAAGGGATTGAATACAAAATGGCTAGAAACTACTTTAGCCTAGCAAGTTTAAAAGAATAAAGTGTAACCGTTTTTACAAATTACGCTTTCCCGTAATGCTGCATTGAAGAAAAATACTACCTTTCTAGTCGTTTCTAAAACACTACTTCCCCTGCCGTTTTAGAATGTTACTATATTATTTAATATTTAGGTGTAAAGTAACTTGTTGCTTTATACCGTTGTTAGGCAATATTAAAACAAACATCCTGAAAACCAAATGGCAAAAAGAAAATCACTTACTAAAAAGACACGTTTTGAAGTGTTTAAAAGAGATAAATTTCAATGCCAATATTGTGGAAATACAGCACCTGAAGTTGTTTTAAATGTTGACCATATTGACCCAGTTGCGAATGGTGGTACAAACGAGTTAATAAATCTTATTACAAGTTGTTTTGATTGTAATCAAGGAAAAAAAGCTCGATTGCTTAATGACGATACTGTTGTAAAAAAACAGAGAAAACAAATGGAATTAATTCAAGAAAGACGAGAGCAACTTGAATTAATGCTTGACTGGAAAAAATCTCTAACTGAATTTGAAGACGAGAAAGTTACAATGGTTAGTGATTACTGGGCTTCAATGATGAACCCGTATTCACTAAATGAAAGCGGTTTAAAATCTTTGGAAAAATTAATCAAAAAATTCCCAATTGAGGACATTTTAGAATCAATTGATATTGCTAATAAAAAATATCTAACTTTTGATGATGAAGGTAAAATAACCAAAGAAAGTGTTGAGGAGGCTTTTGATAAAGTTGGAGGAATTTGTGCTTTAAAAAATATGCCAGAATTAAAACAAAAAATGGCATACATCAAAGGAATTTGTAGGAATCGATTTTCATATTGGGACAATAGAAAAGGGTCAATAATTCTAAATAACTACGTTAGTGCTTTAAAAGGAGCTGGTTGGTCTGACGAAAAAATAACAGAAGACCTGGAAAAAGAAGTAATGCCTAAATCCAAAGAGTTTAAAAATTGGACTCAATGGAGAGAATTATTAGAAAAATGGACTGATGACGTTATTAATTGGAGTAATGAGCCTAAGCAAGATGCTGAACCTGTAAAACCTAAAGAATTTGAATTAGAAACTTTGGAAACGTATGCTAATGTAACGGTTGGAGAAAGTGAAGATAAAATTCAAGTATTAGAATATTTTGGAAAAGCATTTCCAAAATTCAACAGTAAAGATTTTAGAAAATCAGTTTTAAAAGAATCGTTAATAGTGTTAAATGCAAATGGAGTTGAGAAAGAAGATGTCGCAGAATTTACTCAAAACTCGGATAGCTTAACTTATTTCGAAATTAATGAGCCATTTCCTGAAAATTTAGGCTTTCTAATGGTTCTTGAAACGTCAGCTTTAGAATGTATGATAAATTTATTTGATTCATTCAACATTAGTTCTGACTACTATTCTGAAAAGGACAGAAAAATATTAAGAATGCTAATAAAAGAACGAATAAATAGCATTGCCTAACAAATGTATATAAAAAATAGAATAAATGTATAATCCCGAATTACTCGAAGAGTTAAAATCTCTTGACTTGTCACAAGAACCAGTTGAAGATATTAAAAGAATTTTAGCAGAAATGTTTCAAGGTGGTGTGCCAATAATGACAACAGATTATAATCACCCAAAAGAAATAGATAGAGCCGTAAATAATACAGAAGAAGAACCCTTATTTAACACTAAAGCTAGAGTTTCTTATAAACCACAAGAATATAATAAAACATATTTAAGAGCTAGTACACCCGACAACACAATGTTTTATGCTTCAGTAATTCCCGAAGTACAAATTAGTGCAGATGAAATCACTAACGCAAGAATTGTTGGTGCGTCAGAAGTAATAGATTTATTAAGAGAAAATACTGACGGAGAAAGGTTGGTGACATTTGGAAAATGGCAAGTTCAAGATTTGATTTCCGTCATTACAATTTTTGATCCTAATAAAGATTACAACATTCAATATATTAATGATGTCCGAGATAAATATAATGAACAAATACTCTCTAAAGATGATACAGAAAAAAGAGATGAATTACTTAAGTTCTTAGCAGCCGAGTTTTCTAAAAAAGTTGTGAATGGTGAAAATCACAATTATATGATTAGTTCAATTTTCACAGAGTTTGTTGTAAATAATGGAGCCGATGGAGTTTTATACCCTAGTGTTCAAAGTGATGGAAATGGTCTATGCCTTGCTCTTCATCCAAGAGTTATGGATAGACTTAAGCTGACTAAGGTTTTGCAATGCAAATTAACTAAAACTGGAGACGAAGCTCTTTTAAATAACATAAGAAATTGTTTAGTTGAAGATGGTTCTGATACTTTTGAATTAAATGAAATAAATTAAAAACATTGCCTAACAAAGAACTGAGGTAAAAAACAAACAAATTCTTCTTTAATCTGAGACAATATTATTCTAGGCTCATAGATTCTAAAATTAGATTCTTTGAGCTTTTTTATTATATGTATCAAGACAAAGTACTTCGATCAACCTTAATCCTTATTTTTAAAAAATGAAAGAAGGCTTAATAAAAGATACCTATGAATTAATTATAAAGGAAATACAAACCGTGATTACGGTTTGTTATCTTTTGGCTGTTGGTATAGGTATGATTTTTAATTATAAAAAGTATGCTGAGTTTGGTATAAATATTTTTGATTACGGAGATGTTTTCGATTTTTTAATTGCACCCTTTTCAGATTTTTACATCATCCTTTTTGCAGCGGCATCCACGTTGTTTATTTCCATGCTGTTTTACCTTGATTATGTTTGGTTAAAGAGATGGCCTAAATCATATTCAAAAATGAATTTTGGGCGCGATAAAAAGAAGTGGTTTAAACAATACAGAATTACAGTAATAGCGATAAGTTTTGTTATATACTTGTTTTTATCTGCTGGTTTTTACGGTAAATACACGAAGAAAAAAATAACCAATCAAAGAGATATTACCATTACTATGGTAGATAACGAAATAAAAAAGGGTAAGCTAATTGGCAAGACAAAGGATATTGTTTTCTTATTAAATGATGACGGTGTTTTTGCAATACCTCTTACATCTGTGATAAAACAAATAAAAATAAAATAATGGGAATTTTCGACCTGTTTAAAAAAGAGGATAATAAGTCCGGTATCTTAAATACAGAAAACGGAATTTCAGGACCAACATTTCTTAAAGGCTTTACTGAACATATTGAAAAACCCAAAGACTTGCATTCACATGAATGGCGCAGAAAACTAAGGACTGCCTCAGCGAACAGAAAATTCAAAATTAAATTCTACGGAGCGCTTCATGAGGATTATAGCAATCTTATTGTTGAGACAGATTTTGCACCTGCTTTAGTATATGCAGTTGATATAGTTACTGGTGAAGAAATTCTCTTGTTTGACGGTTGTAAACACGGGTATAATGCTATGTTTTGCGATACTTTTACACCTGAACAAATTACAAATAGACCATTAGCAAACCAATATAAGGATAGTAAAGGAAACGAAGTTTTTGAAATAACCATAAGCACATATTATGGTATTGATTATGAAGATGAGTTTAGAGAAGAGGTTGATACCAATGGTTTGCTAGAACTTATTGATGGTACCAAAATGGATTTTGAAAGTGTAAAACGAAATGGCTATGACACATTACAAATTTGGGCGACTAATACCAACGGTGAGATTGTTGAGGTAGTATCCGAAGAACTAGCTTAAATAAAACGTATTCTAAATGTCTTTTAAAGCAATAAAACTTCAATAGCAACGCTTTAAATTATAATATATCCCTAAGCAAATTCTTTAAAGTATGAGCCAACAAAAACTGCTACAAGCTGTATTTCAAGACCAGAAATCAAGAGAAATACTAGCTATGAGTTCCTTCGGTGATATTCTCTTTAAAACAACAAATACCCAAGGCGATTGTTATGCTTTATTGCAGATTTATATAAACAATAACAATACAAACAGGCAGTATGCATTTTACTTTAGGCAACACCTACTGGGCAATAGCGCAAAACAATACAAGCAATTTTTAAGCGGTAAGGGTTTGTTTAGAACGGCAGAACAAAAAGAATTACACAAGACGCTAATGTTGCGTGAGGGGCTGCTTGAAACTCTAGATAAAAAACTATCAAAAAAACCGAACGAAGTTTATATAGCCAATACCTACCTAAGTAATCTAGATAATATAGAGGCTTTTTACACCTTGCCTAGTGACGCTTTTTACGAAAAGCTATTGCAAGAGTGTACTTTTAATGAAGATACACTTACTGACCTTACTGAAATAGACAATATAGGTGATAAGCCGCCTTTTTATATTCAAAAGTTATATTGGGGTTACGGCAGGGAAGATAGCGCTGTAAAAGAGAAATTGTACGAGTGCATAAACCTTCAAGATTTATCGGTCTGGAATGAATTTGGCGATTTTTTAAACGAGCAAATTTCTAAATTACAGCAGCTGAGTAATGTAAGCGTGTATAATATGCATAGCATTCCAGATGCATTTTTAAATAATTTACATACGTTGCCAAACTTGGTAAGCCTTACATTGGGCAGACATTCATCGAACGCATTAGATCACCAATATCAGCTCAAAACTTTACCTGAGAATTTAGTTGCGTTACAAAATCTAAAATACCTGAATTTAGATGGCAATCAACTTACCGATTTTGCAGAGATAAGTAGATTGTCGCATTTAAAAACCTTGAGTGTATACAATAACCAGTTTACTAATTTGGAAGGTATAGCGGGTCTGCAGCAGATAACAGAGTTGAATTTGGCAAACAATGCTATAACAGAATTACCGATAGCCTTAAAAGAACTGAGTCAGTTAAAGGTACTAATTCTTAGCAAAAACCCTTTGCAAGAAATACCGAGTTGGTTGGGAGAACTTACCCAGCTTGAAGAGCTTCATTTAGAGCAGACACAGTTAACAACACTACCAGAAAGTATTGGTCAATTGACCCAATTAAAAGTATTGGGGCTGAAGAAGAATCCGTTTGAAACATTGCCAAAAATTATGGGCAAGATTCCAAAACGCGTTTTAGATTTGGAACTAAGAAACAGGGCTTTGTTTGATGCCAAGGCAAAACAAAAGCTTTCTGAATACCCAGAAGGAGACTTCTTATTTGAATCTGACCTTAATTTTAAGCTATTGGTCATTCAGAAATTAATGTATGAGGATGAGGTGCTGCTGCCAAAGTTTAATATTTATGATTTTGCCAAAACACATGATATCGATATTGAGGAAAGGGGCTATAACATACTTCCAGAAGCGGTAGAGTACTTTAAGAACATCAAAATACCGTCTAGCCTGTTAATAGATATTGAAGAATTATATCCGGACGGAGGCAGTGAAATTTACAGTCAGCTGTATCCTTTTTGGGACGGGGAAGATGACTGTTTTGATGTGAAAAGCATAGCAGATATTGAATATCTACCACGCTTAAAACGAACCAATAATCTATTATTCAATAAAGATTTGGTGAAAGAACTAAGAAAAAGAAAGATCAAGGTAAGCAACTATTAGTGCATTTAAGATGAACAGTAAACCATCAATAATTTGATAAAAATAATAGAAGCATATTTAGCTAAGCTTTTTGAATATAATAAGAAAAGCGCCCAGTATAGTGAAGATCTTAAAGCTAATCCTCATTTTAGGTCTACTGAAGAAATGAACAAAGAAGACCTAAAATCTAATGCTTTTGTCGCTCCAGAGCTCAAGAAAGGAGAAATAAGTGTGTGTATATCTCCAGATTTGGGAAATCAGATGCCTCTGGTTTTAGAAAAGTGGTATGTTAAAGTTGGTGATAGGGTAAAATCGGGTGATGTATTATGTGCAATTGGGAACGAAGCCGTTACCATGGAATTTGAAAGTTTCTATAATGGTAAAGTAATCTGGATTTGTGAACATAAAAAAGACTTAGTCCCAGGAGATGAGCTATATAAAATTGAAGGTATATAGCAGTAATTCCTAAACCCACTATCCCACTATCCCACTATTCTACTATCAAACTAATTCCCACCAAAAAGTACACAAGATTCGAAAATGCGTGTAAGTGCTCTCGGCATCTTCGCATATACCTTTGTCCTATTCTTTTAGACACTTAAATAATAGGCGATATGAGTACAACACAATTTGGTAACAATGGGTGGACACCAAATAGAATAAACAGCCTTGAAGGCAAAACATTCATTATTACTGGTACAACCAGTGGCACTGGTTTTGAAGCTGCAAAAATACTTTTGAAAAAAGGGGCAAAAGTGGTGATGCTTAACCGTAACCCACAAAAATCTGCCGATACTATAGCAGCCTTAAAGCAAGAGCTAGGTAATGCCATACCGGTAAGCAATATAGAGATGGACTTGGCATCATTAGCATCCGTTAAAAAAGCTGCAGATGAAATACTTAAAACTGTACCGCAAATAGATGCCTTAATGTGCAATGCAGCCATTGCCCAAGTACCCAAACAAACCTTTACCGAAGATGGTTTTGAAAGTCAGTTAGGGGTAAACCATTACGGTAATTTCTTATTGCAAGCATTGCTATACCCACGTATAGAAGAGTCAAACGGGCGAATAGTAACCGTGGGCAGTATGGGCTACAATTTAGGCATTAAGACCATACAATTCGATGATATGAACTGGGACAAGAACTACAGCCCGAACGGCGTGTATAGTCAAAGTAAATTGGCACAGATCATGACCGTTTATGAATTGCAAGATAGACTTAAGGCGGCGGGCAAAACAGGTGTGAAATCATACGCATGCCACCCTGGTGCATCTTCAACATCATTGATCAAGACCAGCGGTAGCTTGTTGACAAGATTTATTTGGCAGATCATGAAATTAACGCCCATGGTACAATCTGCAGAGAAAGGGGCGTACCCAGAATTGATGTGTGCCACCGAACCAGATTTGGATCAAGAAGGATTTTACGGGCCAACAGGAAAAAATTATTGGACAGGGGCCGTAGGTGAGTGTAAACTAGAACCGCACGCGAAAGATAAATCGGTAATGAAAAGGCTTTGGGAGCTTTCTGAAAAAGAAACCGGTGTAACTTGGAATTTGTAAATTAGTAAACGACAAAAATTATAGTAATGGATATATTGAAAGCAGCAACAGACTGGGCAAAGGCCGAACTTTTTTCAACACCGTTTTTCATGCTCTTCGGTTTGGCATTTTTAGTGGCAAGCTTCGGTTTTTGGCAATTAGGCAAGACCGATATGGCTAGAGCTTACATCTTACCCACCTTGGTAGCAGGTAGCTTACTTTTAATTATAGGATTGGGATTATTTTTTACCAACAAATCAAGAATTCCCCAATTTGAAAAAGCCTACCAAGTAGATGCACCGGCATTCGTGGCATCAGAATTAGAACGTGCAGAAGCTACCTTAAAGGAATATGATACTGTTGTTTTTAAAGCCATACCGATAATTATAGTGGTTTGTGCTCTGGTTTTATTATTTGTAAGTACACCTATTTGGAGGGCAAGCATGATCACCACTATAGCTATGTTAGTTGTTATTCTGTTGGTAGATGGTACGGCCCAAGCAAGAATTGACAGTTATAATAAGGAATTACAGTTGGCAGCTAAAGAAATGAAGAAATAATATGCAGCACTTTAAAACATTATCCGCTTATTTGGAATATCTAGAACTTCCTAGTCCGGAACACCCTATGTTAAGTGTATTTTCTGCAATAGGAGAAGGTTTTTTGCCATGCCATAAAGAAAGTTCGCCACCTATAACAAATGATTGTTATTCCATCAGTTTTAAAAAAATCATAAAAGGAGATTTAAACTACGGTAGAACAACCTATGACTTTACCAATGGTGTGCTATTTTTTATAGCACCTAGGCAGGTCTTACAATGGGATAATAGTGCTGTATTTGAGCAAAAAGGCTTTTCCATCAACTTTCACAAAGATTTTTTAAAAAGAACCGAGTTGGCGCATCAGATCAAAAAATACGGATTCTTTTCATATTCCGTCAATGAAGCGTTGCACCTATCTCCAAAAGAAGAAAAGCAGATAGCATCTATTGTAGCAAATATTGAAATAGAATACCAAAACAACCAAGATGAGTTCAGTAAAGACATCATTATTTCTCAATTAAGCACCTTGCTTAAATATGCTAATCGCTTTTATGAGCGACAATTTTTGAACAGAAAAGAACTTTCTACGAGTTTGTTAGAACAGTTTAATGAGCAATTATCCCAATATGTAGAATCGGGTCAGCTACAGGAGAACGGTATACCGAGTATAGAACAGATTGCTTATAAAATGGGAATTTCCCAGCGTTATTTGAGCGATACCTTAAAGAAAGAAACCGGAAAAACAACCACTGAGCATTTGCAATTGTTGTTAATAGATGAAGCCAAGAATATGTTGTTGCATCCCAGTAAAAGTATTGCTGAGGTAGCATATGAATTGGGTTTTGAATATCCGCACTATTTCTCAAGGTTGTTCAAAAAAAAAGAAGGTATCAGCCCAACGGCATATCGTGAGAAGTTTAGTGTGAATTAAAGTATTGGTATATAAAAAGCTAATCCGATACAGCATGAATTATAATAATAAAACATTTAGACCGGTAGCCAATACTAAGAATGGTGAAACTAGCCATGAAACCCTTTTTAAGTATACACAAAAAGAAAATATACTTACCGCTAGTTATTGTGGCGGAGAAATACTCGAAGGGCACTTAATAGGGTTGGTGGCTTTAGATGGTACTATTGACATGCGTTATCATCAGGTGAATATAAAAGGAGCGTTAATGACAGGTAGGTGTGTCTCTGTTCCCGAAATTATGGAAAACGGAAAAATAAGACTTCATGAAAGCTGGCAATGGACTTCTGGCGACCAATCTAAAGGCAACTCGATAATAGAAGAAATATGATACTTGAAGTCGCCATATTACATGTTAAGCCAAATTTACAAGGTAAGTTTGAAGCAGATTTTGCACTCGCTAGTGAATACATTCAGGCAATTGATGGATATTGTTCACATACCTTGCGTAAATGTATTGAGATTGATGGGCAATATATATTATTAGTAGATTGGATAGATGTTGAAAGTCATGAAATAGGCTTTCGAAAATCTAAAGGTTATTTGAAGTGGAAAGAACTGTTACATGATTATTATGATTCTTTTCCATCGGTAAACCATTATGAAACGGTTTTTGAAAACAAATAATTATTATATTTTTTATTGAAAAAGTATTAAGAAAAAGACAGGCAAACTATAACAATAGTTTGCCTGTCTTTTTAATGTAATAATGGGTTATAATTCTTTATTCTTTCACCAACTCCTTACTCAGTTCTTCTAATGAAACCCCTTTAGTTTCAGGCATTTTGGTAATTGCCCAAATGAGTTGCAATACCATCATAGCACAGAAGAAGTAGTAGATATACCAAACATGGTCTTTAAGAACACCTTGGGTAGCATCTAAGAAAAACGGAGTAATCAAAGTTATAATCGCAGCAAATACCCAGTGAACACTAACACCCCAAGATTGCCCGTATGCACGTACGCTGTTAGGGAATATCTCTGAGATAAATACCCAAATTACCGCACCTTGCCCAATGGCGTGAGAGGCAACAAAAGTACAAATGAAGATAATGGTAAGTGTAGATCCTAAATTCATTTGAAAACATAGACCTACCATGATTAAACTAATAATATAGCCAATAGATCCAATGATAATCAGTTGGCGCCTACCCAATTTATCCAGTAAACGAATACCTATAAATGTAAATACGAGGTTTACGATACCAATGGCAATAGAATTGAAAAGTGATTCTTTACCACCAAGACCTGCTTGCTCCAAAATTTCGGGCGCATAATACAGTACAAAGTTGATACCCGACAACTGATTGAAAAATGCTATAAAGAAAGCGAGCCAAAGTACTTTTGAGTATTTCTTTTGAAAAAGGCTTTCACTTTTGGTGGAGTGTTGTAAATCGGTCTTTATCTCGGTCAATTGCAGAGCGGCTTTTTCTTTAGAGTGTATGATCTCTAATATCTTTAAGGCACCTGCATCGTCTTTTTTGTGTAATGCCAACCATCTTGGGCTTTCTGGAACTGTAAATACCATTATGGTATATATGAATGCAGGTATGGCTTCAACACCTAGCATCCAACGCCAATCATTTGCACCATCAAAACCTTTTAGCAACCAGTTAGATACAAAGGCAAGTAAAATACCGAACACCAACCAAAACTGATAAAGTCCGCCTAATTTTCCACGATTCTCTTTAGATGTAATTTCAGAAATGTAGATAGGTGCTGCAACAGAAGAAATACCTACACCGACACCGCCAATAAAACGAAATACTGAAAAAGAGTAAGGATCTTGTGCCAATGCGGAACCTAAAGCAGAAACGAAAAATAATATTCCCACCCATAATAAGGTCTTTTTACGACCAAGATTTTTTGTTGGGATACCACCAAAAAGTGATCCCGCAACGGTACCCCAAAGGGCCATACTCATGATAAAAGTTCCATGAAAAAGCGGAGAAGTGTTCCATAATTGTTTTATAGGTTCGTTTGCCCCGCTGATAACTACGGTATCAAATCCGAATAAAAATCCTGCGAGGGCCACGGTAATGGACCATACGATAATTCTGTTCATTGTTGAGTGTTAAGTTGTTGTTAAATATAATGAATGAAAACCACAAAATCGTAACCTTTTGGGTTAACAAAAAAATCAAAGAATTGGTAACTTGTGATAATTATAAAATTGAACGATGAAAGATTTGAAAAATAAAGTAGCCTACATTACGGGAGGCACTAAAGGTATTGGTTTTGCAGTTGCACAAACATTGCTAAACCAAGGTATGAGAGTTGCAATTAGTGGTCGATCTCAAGAAAGTGTAGACAAGGCACTTAAAGATTTTAATACTGATGCAGTTTTAGGAATTGTTTCTGATGTCTCGAAAATGGTAGATGAGAAAAATGCCGTTTCTAAAATCATGGACAAATGGGGTCAGTTAGATGTTGTTTTGGCCAATGCCGGTGTAGGTAATTTTGCGCCAGTTGATCAGATGACAGAAGAAGAGTGGCACCAGATGATAGATATTAACCTAAGTGGAGTGTTTCATACCCTAAAGGCATCTGTAGAAAGTCTAAAGAAAACGGAAGGCTATTATATTACATTGGCTAGTTTGGCAGGTACTAATTTCTTTGCACAAGGTGCAGGGTACAATGCTTCTAAATTTGGTGTAGTTGGTTTTACACAAGCGGCAATGTTAGATTTAAGACAGTACGGTATCAAGGTTTCTACCATTATGCCAGGTTCTGTGGCAACACACTTTAACCATAATGAACCAGATGAAAAAGATGCATGGAAAATTCAACCAGAAGATATTGGTGAATTGGTATTGGATCTTTTACAAATGAACGAAAGAACCTTACCTAGTAAAATAGAGGTAAGGCCTACAAGACCAGATAAGAAGTAAGCTTACACTTCTTTTTCTGTAAACGGAATGTCAGCATTACAGATTTCTGTAATAAGCTGACCAAGTATCTGCTCGAAATCAGAAATCACTTCATTATTTATGATGTGGTTTTTGGCTCCTCGGGCAGATTCTTTTTGTGCAAATAACAACGTACCTTCCGCAAAATTCTTCAAAGAAATAATACCTGCTTGTATAGATAAGTTCTCTTTCGGGTTGGTTTTAAAATACATTAATCCGTAGCAAAGCAATTGAAAAGCTTTACTGTACTGATATTCATCCGTTAGAATATCCCAATCTATAATTTCTACATTACGGCGTTCTACTTTCCCTGTTTTGTAATCTATAATACGGGTGATACCATCATACTCATCTACACGGTCTAATTTACCCTTTAGAATGATAGGAAAATCTAATCCGTTAACCGTTAGTGGTACAGATAAAGATTGCTCTAAGGCTATAATTTTTATTGTATGGTCTGCCAATGCCGTTACTTCAGCATCAATAAAGGTTTGTATGTATTTTAAAATGACATGAAAAGAAATATAGTTTTTGCCAGAGCTGATATTCCCTTCCTTGTATGTTTTATCAAAATTTTTGGCAACGATATTAGATATGTGCTTTCGGATTCCGTTTAGTAAATCGGGCGTTAGTTCCTTATTGATTAATGGGGTGTACAATTCTTCTAAACTATCGTGTACAATAGTTCCAAAAGTATTTGGTGCTAAAGTCTCTTCTACCTGCAGTACTTCGTTTATGTTCAATAGATTCTGTTTGTAGAAATCTATAGGGTTTCTAATGTAATTGCTGAGTGAGCTAGGTGAAAATCCTTTTCTAGCTTTATCTTGAATAAGATCAACTAACGATTTTGTTTTTTCTACCTGTTCAATTTCTTTGGTAACAGGCTGTATAGTTGGTGTTGCAATAAAGGATTTGATGTCAGTTCTATTATCGTCGGTAAGCAATTGCGTAATCAATCGGCTTCTTTCTCCGCCTTCTAATGCATCTGGTTCTGTATTGTATAGTATGTATACATTTTTAGCACGTTGTAATAAACGATAAAAGTGATAGGTGTAAACGGCATCTTTCTCTTTGTAAGTAGGTAATCCGTTTTTAATTTTTAAATCGAACGGAATAAATGAATTATTAGATTTCCCAGAAGGTAGTACGCCTTCGTTCACCGAAGTGATAATGATGGTTTCAAAATCTAACAACCTACTTTCTAGCATACCCATAATCTGAATACCTTCTATAGGATTCCCCTGAAAATCTAAAGTTTCTGAACTGAGGAGTTGTTTAAACAGATGTTTCAGACTTTTTAGATTATTGATATAGGTAAAACTGTTGCATAAATCTTTCAGTTGATTGAATAGGGTGAAAAACTTGTATAGCTGTTCTAAGAGCAGAGAATTCTGTTTTACAACCTCTATAACCCTAATAGATTGAATAAGCGATAAGAAGTTGTCTATTAATCTATTTGGATTGTTTTTAACGTCTTCAAACAATAACTGTATGGCTGCATTCTCAGGTAATAATGCACTGATTTGTTCATTGGTGATATACGACCAATTGTTGGTCTTAATCTTTGATATTAGTATATCTGCAGAAACCTTATTAGCATCAAATAGTAATACTGCATATGAATGTGTTAATAAGTTTAATAAATGCTTATAGAACCAGCCTTTATCTGTTTTTTGTTCATGAAACTCTATGAGATTGGTAAAAAAGCTGGCAAGAGTAGTGGACTCTAGCTTTTGACCCATAGTAATATTCGTAGCCGGTATATTATCAGGAATAGAGTTTAGTAAAGGATTTAATAACTCTTCATTACCTAAAACAATTGCGGCATTACGTAAAGCATCTGGAGATTCATTCTGTATGTTGTACAGTAATTCGCCCACATAGTTTACTTGAGATATGTTTTTAGGTACCCCAATGATTTCAATATTCTTTTCAGTATTGTAGTAATTGGTTAATCCGGCAAGGGGTTTTCCTTCTAGGATGTTCCAGGTATTTTGATAATTTCTTATAAAATAACCGGCATCATGTATATTGTCTTTTAAGAAGTAAGGGTCGATATCCCAATAGATAGAAGCCTCTGTCTTTTCTAGAATGGTTTGTATGAGAATACTTTCTGCAGTATTCAAGGCATTAAAGCCTAAGAAAATATGTTTTTTACTGGTTGTTTTAAGGTAGTTAGGTAATTCAGATACCGATGTTTTATAAATAAGTCCTTGGTGACCAAGACCTTGTTCCAATAATCGGTTATTGAATTGATTGTAAATGTCTTCTAAATATCTCCAGAAATGAAGATAATTCTCTATCATCTCAGAATTATCAGGATTCAAAGACCAGTGGTTCACCTCTTGTATGGCGGCAACATTTTGGTATAGGGTAGATGCGTCTACGAGATAGCGATCTACTTCGTTAAAATCTTGAAGAAGTATTTGTCCCCACTTTAAAAAAGAATCAAAAGACTCCTTTTCATAATCGCCCACTTTTAGATAGGCATTATAAAGTTCAAATAATTGGGTGGTTGTATTTGCCGTTACTAGGTTAGATACCTTCTCAATGAAATCTTCTATACTATAGATTTCTGGGGCAAGTACTGTTTTAGTATGTGATTTGGACAGTATTTTTTTTAGAAATACACCTGCACGTTTACTGGGTAATATAAAAATTACGTTACCTGTGTCTTGGTTATTTCTTAATACGTCTTGTACTACATCTTTTATAAAGCTCTGCATAGTGTAAAAATAAAAAAGCTCCGCAATAATGCGGAGCTTTTATTTATTAAAACACTTAAGGTTTGTTTTAAACTTATTTTACTAAGTTAATTTCTACCCTTCTGTTTTGAGTTCTACCAGTTCTAGTGTTGTTTGTTGCGATAGGCTTAGCCTCACCGTAACCAACTGCTGATAATCTAAACTCTTCAATTCCTTTATCAACTAAGAATTCTTTTACAGAAAGAGCTCTTGACTCAGAAAGGCTTTGGTTTAATTTTTCGCTACCTACGCTGTCAGTATGACCTTCAACAGTAAACTTAGCGTTAGGGTATTCTTTAAGGATTGTGATAATGTCAACCATTACAGAAGTAGACTCAGCTTTGATAGAAGATTTACCAGTATCAAACAAGATAGTTCTAGCGTAATCATTCAATTGCTTTTGAACTTCTTCAGTTACTTCAGGACAACCAGCGTTAGCTACTGTACCAGCAACATCAGGACATTGATCATCTTTGTCTAATACTCCGTCACCGTCTTTATCAGCCCAAGGACAACCTTTGTTTTCAGCAGGACCAGCTTCAGAAGGACAAGCGTCATCTTTATCAGCAACACCATCGCCATCAGCATCAGGACAACCAGCTAAAGCAGGAAGACCAGCTTCGTTTGGACAAGCATCATCTTTATCAGCAACACCGTCACCGTCAGCATCAGGACATCCGTTCATTTCTTTAGAACCAGCTTCGTTAGGACAAGCATCTTTGCTGTCTTCGATACCATCGCCGTCAGAATCAGGACAACCGTTGAATGCTTCAAGACCAGCAACTTCTGGACAAGCATCATCTTTATCATAGATACCATCACCGTCAGTATCAGTACCACCAAATTTAACTGAAATACCAGCTAAGTGTTGGAAATGTGGAGCTAAGTAATCTTCGAAAGCATGCTTGTAAGAAGATTGTAATGTAAGACCTAAGTTTTCAGAAAACCAGATATTAACACCAACACCACCATTTGCAGTACCAGCACCGATTTCGTCAATCCAAGTATAACCACCACCGATTTCTACGAAAGGATCGATAACAGTTTGTCTTTTTATGATATCATATTTAATTGTACCATCTATAGCGTAGTGAGAAAGATCGTCAACGCTAACGTCACCAAGTTTGCTAATTTTGTTAAGAGAACCTCTAGCACCTACAGAGAAACCATCTCCGATTGACTTAGATACTCCTACATAAGAAATAGAAGGTAAAATGTTCCAGTGATCGTTCACATTGAAGAATTCGTTACCGAAAGAACTTACATCCGAAGTAGGATATACGTCAATGGCATTAACCCCAAATTGCACTTGCCAAGGGTTATTCTCGTCTTGCGCTTGTATGCTGTTGATACCTACTACAAGTAGGGCAACCGCCAATAATTTGCTAAGATGTTTCATGTATTAAATTTTAAGTTTAAGTGTTTATTAGCTGCAAATGTAACTTGTTAAATATTATTAACAAAATCAATTTCCTATTTTTTTTAATGCATTTAATAGATTAAATAATGCATTTAAACGATTTTTAATTCTTTCCCCACCTCTGTGAAAGCCTTAATGGCGGCATCTAAATGATCTTTTGAGTGCGCTGCAGACAGTTGAACTCTAATTCGCGCCTTCCCTTTTGGTACTACGGGATAGAAAAAACCGATGACATAAATGCCCTTTTCCAATAACTTATTTGCCATGTCTTGTGATAATTTTGCGTCGTACAGCATTACCGGGACTATGGCAGAATCTCCGTTAACTATATCAAAACCAGCAGCTTTGATGCCTTTTTTGAAGTATGCAGTATTTTCCTGCAATTTATCTCGCAAGGAAGTATCGTTTTCTAACATATCAAATACCTTAATAGATGCACCAACAATTGCAGGTGCTAAGGAGTTAGAAAACAAATAGGGTCTTGAACGTTGTCTTAGTAAAGTGATAATTTCTTTTTTCCCTGTAGTATAACCACCCATGGCGCCACCTAAAGCTTTACCTAGCGTACCGGTAATAATATCAATTCTACCCATAACACCTTTTTCTTCTAAGGTGCCTTTACCTTTTTCACCTATAAAACCGGTTGCATGGCATTCATCTATCATAACCAAAGCATCATACTTATCTGCCAAGTCACATATTTTATCTAAAGGCGCTACAATACCATCCATAGAAAATACCCCATCGGTTACTATGATTTTAAAACGTGCACCATCTTCATTGGCTTTAATAAGCTGCGTTTCTAAATCTTGCATATCGCTATTGGCATAACGGTAGCGCATGGCTTTACACAAACGAACACCATCAATTATAGAGGCATGATTTAAAGAATCTGAAATAATAGCATCTTCCTTAGATAATAATGGTTCAAATACTCCACCGTTAGCATCAAATGCAGCAGCATATAATATGGTGTCTTCGGTACCATAGAAATGTGCTATTTTCTTCTCAAGCTCTTTGTGTATATCTTGGGTTCCGCAAATAAACCGTACTGAAGACATACCAAAACCATGCGTGTCCATAGCATCTTTTGCTGCTTGAATAACATCTGGGTGAGATGATAGCCCTAAATAGTTATTGGCGCAGAAATTAATTACTTCTTGTCCCGTATCTAGTTTTATGACTGCATCTTGAGGCGAAACAATAATTCTTTCCTCTTTAAAGAGTCCGTCATTCTTAATGTTTTCAATTTCTTGTTGTAAATGCTCTTTTATTTTTCCGTACATATCTTTTTATATATAATCTAATTCTATTTCTGTATTAATATAGACAATGATTTTTTGGTCAATAATATATCCCATATTTGAAAAACTCTCTGCGTAAGTATTTAATTGATGATGATATTTGGGACTTTGTTCTCCTGTTTTATAATCAATTATAGAGGCATGATTATCTTTAATAACAACCCTGTCCGGTCTTTGTATGGTGCCATCTGCCATTAACAAATCGCGCTCGTTTAATATTTCTATACCTTTCTCGTAAAATTGGTTTAAATCTTTATGTAGTATTACCTTTTTTACAATTTCCTTTATCTCTTTTACCTCCTGTTCCTTTATCAATCCCTTCTGTAGTGCCATTTGTATAGCCCTATTTAAATCTGTAGTGGTATAAATAGCACCTAAAATATAATGTATAACATTCCCTTGGTTAATGGCAACATCTAAACCTTCATCCCAGAGTGTACCTGCCAAAGCAAGTATCTTAAAATCTGCTCTATTTTTATTGGTATATATATAAGGTATAGTAAGTTGATTTGTAGTAGTATGTTCTTTTACTTCATTCAATGAGAAATCACCAAAATCATATGATAGTTTATCTTGTTGGTAAGCACCTATACTTTTTAGAAAATGGATAAATAGTCCGGAATAGTAATTGGGGTTGTGCGCCCCTTTCTTGTCAAGATTGTTAGCGCTTATAATAAACAGGGCATTTACGGCTCTGGTAAGAACAACGTATAATAGATTGAAGGCGTCTAATTGAAGCTTTTGGTGATCAATAGTATATAAAAGTGATTCAATTTCACCATATTCCTGTACTTCTTGTTTTTTGTTGATTAGTACTTCTGAAAAGCCAAGGAATTCATCTTTGTTTACCGGTAACCATAATTTTGGGTCTATTTCTTCAAATACATTAGAGTTTGCGTAAGGAAATATAACCACCGGAAATTCTAACCCTTTAGATTTGTGAATGGTCATTATTTGTACCGATTCTATATTTTCTGGTGTACTGATACTGGCAGAATTACCTTTTTTGTCCCAATAATCTAAGAAGGATTGCATGTCCGAACCATATTTCTGCTCTACATCAAAAACCAAGTCCATAAATGCCGAAAGGTGTGCATCTGAAGAAGGAATAAGGTCAAAAGTTTTAATAGCATAAGCTAAACCATCAAAAACTGAAGTCTGTCTAAGTTGGGAAGCATCAAAACCGTATACAGCTAATAAGTGCTCATCTAGATGACCTAAATTTTCATAGATATAAGCGTGCTTGTCTTTTTTTCCTTCGGATAGAAAATTTAGAATTTCATATTGTATCTCTAGTTCCGTGGGTTGAACCATATACCTAATAAGCTGCACGAGGAATATAGTTTTGGCACTTTCACTAAGTAATAATGAATCTGATGATACAACAGGTATGCGATGTTGCATTAAAAAATCTGCCAATAAAAGACCATGTTTCTTTTTACGGATAATAATACAGATATCACTATAGGTATACCCTTGCTCCAAACATTTATTAATGGTATCTAATGTATTAGTAGCATACTCCTCATCAGAATCTTCTTCTAATAATGAAATATTTACATAGCCACCTTCTTTCTGGTTAGTTTCTTGGGTGTTACCAATTTTAAAAAATTCTTGATATACCTCGTTTTCTAAAAACGGACTAATGCTTTGAAAAAAATTATTATTGAAATTAATGACTTCGGCATAGCTTCTATAATTCTTTGGTAAAGTGACCAATTCGGATTTTACCGTAAATGGATGCGATTGGTGCGTTGCCAGTTCAAGAAACTGTTCTGCTTTACCACCACGCCATCTGTAAATTGCCTGTTTTGGATCGCCTACTAAAAAAAGTGACCCTGTAGTACCGAGCTCATCTTCGCCTTCCATGGCGTTACCTATTAATGGAATAAGGTTTTCCCATTGCATTTGTGACGTATCTTGAAATTCGTCAATGAAATAATGGCGATATTTTTCTCCTAAGCGCTCGTAAATAAAAGGTGCAGGTTGGTCTTTAATTTCTTTAGCGATTAAAGTATTGAATTCAGAGATAGAGAGTTGGTCTTTTTCTTCCTGAATAATTTTTAATTCTTTTTGAATAGCATTTAGAAGAGCGAAAGGAATAATATTCCTATTGATATTAGCGTACAGTCCTCTTTTATAGATAACCTCTTTAATAGCTTGATATTGGGCAAGTAATTGTGGGGCTAAATCTTGTGGAGCGTCTTTAATAGTCGCTTTTACTATTTTACCATCAATTAAATTATCTTCTAGTTTGTTGTTGTAAAGTTGAGTTGGGTTAAAATTTCCAGCCTGTATTTTTTTAAAATGATTTGGTAATGTTTCCCTTGGGAAATCTTTAAAATCCAATCCGCTGGCAACAATTATCTCAAGGGCTTTAGAAGCGAGTTCAACAATTTTTTTCTCTAAGTGTTTTGTTTCTTTTTTAAGATGAGTTTGAAGTTTTAAAAAATCTTCAAGTTCCACTTGTTTTAAGTGTTTTAGATGATCGGCATTATTTTCATCGAATATAAGTTTACCAATTTTTAATAGATCGAATGCTATATCCCAACTTCTATCATCTTCAATTTTTTCAAGCGCAAAATCTAAAAGGACTTTTGTAAATACTGGGTCTTCGCCAGCTCTGCTAATAACACGTTCAACAGCTTCTTGCAAAAGAAGATCAACATCTAAAACAACTTCAAAATTTTGCGGAATTTTTAAATCCTTAGCAAAAGTTCTTATGAGTCTGTGTGTGAACTTATCTATAGTGGAAATGTCAAAAAAAGCGTAATTGTGTAAAATTTGCTTTAGGCGAAGTTTGCCTAGTACTGGTAGTTCTTCAAAAGTGTAATTGGTTTCATTTAATATATCCTTAAATAAGGGAGAGGCATTTTCAATAGAATTGGTTTTAGAAAACTCAAATAGGCTATTTAATATTCGATGCTTCATTTCATTTACTGCTTTGTTAGTAAATGTGATAGCTAATATTTTTCTAAAATTTTGAGGAGATGCCAGTATAATTTTCAGGTATACTTTAGCAAGGGCATAGGTTTTGCCGGATCCCGCAGAAGCATTATATATGGTAAATGAATTGCTTGACACTAGTTTTTACTGCAAATTAAGGATTCCTGCACGGTTCTTAACAAATTATTTGGTGAATATAAATGTTAAAATTCGTAGTTTTGAGTGACTATTAATATTAATCTTAAAACAAAAAAATTATGGCTTTTCAATTACCGAAATTGCCTTACGCTTATGACGCTCTTGAGCCTCATATAGATGCGAGGACTATGGAAATACATCATACAAAACACCATAACGGATATACAACTAAATTAAATGCGGCTATTGAAGGAACCGATCTAGAAGGTAAATCAATAGAAGATATTTTAACTGGTTTGGATATGAACAATGGTGCTGTAAGAAATAATGGAGGAGGTTTTTACAATCACTCATTATTCTGGACAATTTTATCACCAAACGGTGGTGGAAAACCTAGTGGCGAATTAGCAGAAGCAATTGATAGTGCTTTTGGTTCTTTTGAAGAATTTAAAAATAAATTTACAACTGCTGCAGGTACTAGATTTGGTTCTGGTTGGGCATGGTTATGTGTTCAAAAAGGTGGTAAAGTAGAAGTTTGTTCTACTCCAAACCAAGATAATACCTTAATGCCAGGAGTTGGTTGTGGAGGTCATCCAATTTTAGGTTTAGACGTGTGGGAACATGCTTATTACCTAAACTATCAAAACAAAAGACCAGATTATATTGAAGCATTTTTCAACATAATTAACTGGGATGAAGTTTCAAAACTTTATGCAAGTAACAAGTAAATAAGAGTAGAAATATTCTTAACTACTTTGTAGGAAACCACTTATGAAAATTTCATGGGTGGTTTTTTCGTTTTTAAAAATAGAAAAGGGCGGAGAAGTCTCCACCCTTTTCGTCCCAAATCTTACCATAAACTTAACCTACTTATGCTATGGCAATACTAAATTACTGGTATTGAGTAAATAAAAAAAGGAATTTTGTGAAAAAATTAAACTTTTATTTTGCTAATGGACTTTTGTGAGGGAGTAATAAGTTAGGGTAACTGTCTAGAAGATAAGCCGATTGATATAAAATAAAAAGACGGAGCATTGCTCCGTCTTTTCCCCAAATCTTACCATGAACTTAACCTACTTATGCTATGGTTCTGTAAATATATAGTGGTGGGGTGCTTATTAAAAAGCTATTCGATGTAAGTCTTAAACTTAGGTTGTAATGCAAAATGTAAATTTTGAACGATAATTTTTGGAAGAAGGGAATCAGAAATAGGTATAAAATAAAAAGACGGAGCAATGCTCCGCCTTTTTCCCCAAATCTTACCATGAACTTAACCTACTTATGCTATGGTTCTGTAAATGTAATTGCCTTATTAGAGACTAGGAAAGGTATTGGCTGAACTTCTCGAAATAACGTTAAAGGGGGCATTGGGCAGAAAAGGTTTACAAATTATAGAAACCTTGAGTTATGAAAATAAAAAAGGCGGAGAAGTCTCCACCTTTTTTGCCCCAAATCTTACCATGAACTTAACCTACTTATGCTATGGTAGCTTTAAAAGTAAAGATGGTTAAGTCAATCCGACTATTCAGTCGATAAAACGCTTTATTCGTCGATGAAATGCATAAAAAGCATGCATTTCATCGATATATTATTTAATAAGCACGTTCATTGTTTCCTTCGTAAAAGTTGATGAATGCTCTATTTACAACTCTGTTTCCACCTGGTGTTGGGTAGTTACCGGTAAAATACCAATCTCCTAAATTCTTAGGACAAGCCTCGTGTAAGCTCTCAATGGTTTGGTATATAATAGATACTTCAGCATTAATCCCTTCAGGACTTAAAAGCTCTCCTGTTTTCTTTGATATCTCTTTCGCAGTAAAAGGAGCGTAGAATTCTTTCACATAATTGATAACATCATTATCATGGGTATTAACCTGTGTTAAACACTTCTTGTAGATTTCCTCTACAATATGCATAGTGTTATTGTCTTCATGTAAGGCTAAAGTAGCTTTAAAGGCAATAAAGTCTTCTAGTTTGGCCATATCTATACCATAACAATCAGGATATCTAATTTGAGGCGCAGATGAGACCACTATAATTTTCTTTGGAGATAATCTATCCAATATTCTAAGAATACTCTTTTTAAGGGTAGTACCACGAACAATACTATCATCTATAATTACAAGATTGTCACCTTCCTTTACAGAACCATAAGAAATGTCATAAACATGGGCAACTAAATCATCTCTGCTGCTGTCTTGAGTAATAAATGTTCTAAGCTTGGCATCTTTGATGGCTACTTTCTCGATCCTTGGTCTTACATCTAATATTTCATGTAATTGTTCACCAGTAATTCCTGTACCTAAAGCTAAAATCTGCTCTTCCTTTTTCTTGTTCAAATAGTTTTGAGCTTCCTTGACCATTCCGTAGAAAGAAGTTTCGGCGGTATTTGGAATATAAGAGAAGACCGTGTTTTTGATATCTTCTTCTATAGATTCCAATATTTGTGGAAATACCAATTTCCCTAATGCTTTTCTTTCTTGGTAGATTTCTTTATCACTACCTCTTGAGAAATATATACGTTCAAAAGAACATGCCTTACGCTCCTTAGGTTCCTGTATTTGCTTAATGGCACTTGTACCGTTCTTTTTAATGATGATTGCAGCACCTGGGTCGAGTTCTTTCACTTCATCATAAGGTACGTTGAATACTGTTTGTATTGCAGGTCGTTCTGATGCAACAACAACAACTTCATCATCTCTATAATAGTATGCAGGTCTAATACCGCTAGGATCTCTTAAAACAAAGGCATCGCCGTGACCTAATAAACCGGCCATTGCATAACCACCATCAAAATTCTTTGCCGCTCTTCTTAATATTTTAGAAACTTTTAAACGTTCGGCAATTAAAGGTGAAGCTTGCTGTTTTGTAAAACCTTCTTTTTTTATCTGCTTGTATAATTTTGCTACCGCATCATCAAGAAAATGACCAATTTTTTCCATGACAGTAACTGTATCTGCCATTTCTTTAGGGTGTTGCCCTAACTGAATTAAATTGTCAAAAAGTTCATGAACATTGGTCATGTTGAAGTTACCGGCAACAATAAGATTACGGTGCATCCAGTTGTTCTGTCTTATGAAAGGGTGAACACTTTCAATACTGTTTTTACCAAAAGTACCATAACGCACGTGTCCTAAAAGGAGCTCACCTATATAAGGTATGTGCTTTTTTTGCAACGCAACATCATCTTCATATTCTGGATGTTCTTTTAACTCTGTATTAATACGGTCATTAATTTGAGCAAAAATATCCTGTATAGGCTGCTGTTGACATGATCGAACACGACTCATGTAACGTTCCCCTGCTTTTACATCTAATTTAATACTGGCAAAACCTGCACCATCTTGTCCACGATTGTGCTGTTTTTCCATCATTAAATACATTTTATTTACACCATAAAATGCTGTTCCGTATTTTTCTTTGTAATACTCTAGCGGTTTCAATAACCGTATTACAGATATACCACACTCATGCTTAATTGCGTCACTCATTGTTTTTGGTATTAAAAAAACCCCAAAAATTTTGGGGCTAGGGGTTATTGTAATTCTATGTCAAACTGGGTCAGTTTTTTAAACTGATGCAGTCTTTCTCTAATTTCTTTACGATCTAAACTTATCATTCTTTCGGTCCCGAATTTTTCGACGCTAAACGAAGCTAGGTTAGATCCGTGAATGATAGCTTTTTTCATATTCTCAAAAGAATTATCATCGCTTGCTGCCAAGTATCCAGAAAATCCTCCGGCAAATGTATCACCGGCACCTGTTGGATCAAACACTTCTTCTAATGGTAATGCTGGTGCAAAGAATACTTGGTCTTCGTTAAATAACAAAGCGCCATGTTCTCCTTTTTTAATCACTACATATTTAGGTCCCATCGTAAAAATTTTCTGTGCCGCCTTAACTAAAGAATATTCTCCAGTTAATTGTCTAGCTTCCTCATCATTGATGGTTAATACATCTATATGTTTAATAACCGCCATTAAATCGCTTAAAGCATTGTCCATCCAAAAATTCATGGTGTCCAATATGATTAACTTTGGTCGTTTTTTCATCTGTTTAATTACACCCATTTGAACAATTGGGTGAAGATTACCTAGCATTACTACATCGGCATCATTATAGTCCTCAGGAACAACAGGGTTAAAGTCTTCTAACGTATTTAATTCTGTAGCTAAAGTGTCTCTAGAATTTAAATCATTGTGGTATTTACCTTTCCAAAAGAATGTTTTACCACCTTTTACAATTTCTAAAGCAGAAATATCGATACCTCTGTCGGTAAGTAAGTTTAAATATTCTTGAGGTAAATCATCACCTACTATAGATATAATGGCTGAATCTACATCGAATTGCGACGCTGCCAAACCAATATAAGTAGCTGCGCCACCTAGTATTTTATCTGTTTTACCAAAAGGAGTTTCTATCTCATCAAAAGCGACAGTTCCTACTATTAAAAGCTTGCCCATAAATATGAAAAAATTTAAGCTGCAAATATAAGGTTTTGAAAAGCGAATTAAAACGGTTTATTAAATACAAATTGCATTAGTTATCAAAGAGGAGCTGTTGATATAATATAGTAATTATTTCCTACCAAAATCTGCAGGAATTTCCCCCCAAGCCTTCGTTTCCCATTTTACCACTACCGTACTGTATTGGTTTTTCTTTAACCAATCTACAGCTCTGTCTATAAGTTCAAAAAGATTTTTGTTTTTAGCGGTTACTGCCAATTTGGTATTGCAGTTCTTTTTGCGCACCCAGCTCATGGCTGTTCTAGAGTCTGTATAAATGATACGGTCGCTCTTGCGCTCCTTTAAAAATGCGAGCCCGTGTACAATAGCCAAAAACTCACCAATATTATTTGTACCCTGTGGAAATGGACCTTGTCTAAATAATTTCTTGCCTGTTTTGGTATCTACACCTTGGTATTCCATAACACCAGGATTACCGCTGGAAGCTGCATCAACAGAAATAGAGTGATAATTAGGTTGCCCTATTCGTAAAAGTTCTTCTTTTGACAGGGATGATGCTGTTTTTTTCTTTCCTTTAAAATCGGCATAATTACCATTGTAGGCTTTTTTTGCGGTTTCAAAAGACTCAAAAGACTTGTATTCGGCACCAGCATAATTAGCTATGGATTTTTTACACTCTTTCCAAGAATCAAAAATACCAGGCTTCTTTCCTTTCCAGACAACATAGAACTTTCCTTTTTTTGCCATTACTGTTTCAATAATATTTCGTCAATAACTTTAGGGAAATACTCATATTCTAATTGATGCACCTTTGACGCAATGTCCTCAGCACTGTCGTTGGGTAGTACGGTAGCTTTTGCCTGTTTAATTATAGCTCCTTCGTCATAGTGCGCATTTACATAATGTATAGTAATACCTGTTTCTGTTTCTTTATGCTCTTTCACGGCATTATGAACATGCATACCGTACATGCCTTTGCCACCGTATTTTGGCAATAGTGCCGGGTGTATGTTTATTATTTTATTAGGGAAGGCGAGGGTAATAGCTTCTGGCACTTTCCATAAAAACCCTGCCAATATAATAAGGTCTGGCTCTAAAGATTGAAGCATATTTAGTATAAAATCGCTTTTAGAGAAAGCTTGTCTATTAAAAAATAGGGCATTTATTTCAAGTCTATTGCACCGTTCAATGACTTTGGCATCGCTTTTGTTAGTTAATACACAGCATATAGTAACATCTTTGCGGAGTTTAAAATAGTTGGCAATGTTTTCAACATTAGATCCTGAACCTGAGGCAAAAAGAATAATTTTTTTGGTTTTCAATAGAAGTGGTCTTTTTAAGAGAGCGAACAATGAAATTAAATTCGGCAAAAAAAGCAAATAAAAAGCTTGTCAGTATTTAGAAAAAAACGATTATCATCTATAGTTCTATTACCTCACTTCTTTTCAATACCTTTTAAAAACGTTACCGAAACAAAATATTTAATACGGTAAAATTACAGCACATGTCTTTAATTTTATTAAATTACAATACATTTTAACGACAATTAGTGTAATTAAACCAAAGTTTTTTATTTTTGCCTTCAATTTAAATTTTTAAAACAAATATTATTATGTCAGACATTGCATCAAGAGTTAAAGCTATCATCGTTGATAAATTAGGAGTTGATGAAAACGAAGTGGTAACCGAGGCTAGCTTTACTAACGATTTAGGCGCAGATTCATTAGACACGGTAGAGTTGATAATGGAGTTCGAAAAAGAATTTGATATCCAAATTCCAGACGATCAAGCTGAGAATATCGCAACTGTTGGTCAAGCCATCAGCTATATAGAAGAAGCGAAGTAAAACATGTTTTCTTGAATAGAATTCAAATTATCCATGTGGTAAATGCTCCGCATGGATAATTTTTTTTAATTTACGCTTGGTTTAGATTTAAACAAATAAGAAGTTAAATGCAGTTAAAGCGAGTTGTAGTTACAGGTTTGGGGGCACTTACCCCAATAGGTAATAATATTGAGGAGTATTGGGACGCATTGATCAACGGTAAAAGTGGATCTGCGCCAATAACTTATTACGATACAGAAAAATTCAAAGTTAAATTCGCTTGTGAGCTAAAGAATTACAAGACCGAAGATCATTTCGAAAGAAAAGAAGGCCGTAAGCTAGATAGATTTGCACAATATGCACTTGTATCTTCTGATGAAGCTATTCTTGATTCTAAATTAGATTTAGAAAAAGTCGATAAATTTCGTGTTGGCGTTATTTGGGGAGCAGGAATTGGAGGGTTGGAAACTTTCCAGAATGAAGTAATGAATTTTGCTAATGGTGATGGTACGCCTAGATTCAATCCATTCTTTATACCAAAAATGATTGCTGATATAGCACCGGGTAACATATCCATAAAACATGGTTTCATGGGGCCTAACTATACAACTGTTTCTGCATGTGCCTCTTCGGCCAATGCAATGATAGATGCCTTAAACTATATTCGTTTAGGACATTGTGATGTTATAGTAACAGGTGGTAGTGAAGCAGCGGTAACTATTGCAGGTATGGGTGGTTTTGGAGCAATGCATGCATTATCTACTAGAAATGAAAGTCCGGAAACGGCTTCAAGACCTTTTGATGCAACTAGAGATGGTTTCGTATTAGGTGAAGGAGCAGGGGCATTGGTTCTAGAAGAATATGAGCACGCAATTGCAAGAGGAGCAAAAATATATGCAGAAGTAGCAGGTGGCGGTATGTCAAGTGATGCTTATCATATGACGGCACCACACCCTGATGGAATTGGAGTGGTTAGAGTAATGGAGAACTGTTTAAGAGATGCAGGTTTATCTATAGAAGATGTTGATGCCATTAATACACATGGTACTTCAACACCATTAGGAGATGTTGCGGAACTTAAGGCAATTACCCAAGTATTTGGAGATCATGCCAAAAACATAAATATTAATTCTACCAAGTCAATGACCGGCCACTTATTAGGCGCGGCAGGAGCCATAGAAGCAATTGCCTCAATTTTGGCAATGGAACACGGTGTTGTTCCACCAACTATAAATCATACTACGGTAGATGAGAATATTGATCCTAGTTTAAACCTTACATTGAATAAGGCACAAAAACGAGATGTAAAAGTTGCCATGAGTAACACATTTGGTTTTGGCGGTCATAATGCATGTGTAGTTTTTAAAAAAATCGATTAATTAGTTTTATGTCATTTCCCACAAACTTATTTAATTCCCATCCAAAAGAGGATGGGGATTTTTTTTTGGGAATAACCAAAATCCTTGGTTTTAAGCCTAAAACATTATCATTTTATAAAAAAGCCTTTCTTCATAGGTCAATGAATAAAAAGGATGATGAAGGTAATGCTATGAACTATGAGCGTTTAGAATTTTTAGGAGATTCTATGCTAGGCACTATTATTTCTAAACACCTTTACCTTGAAGTGCCAGAAGGAGATGAAGGATATCTTACAAAAATGCGTTCTAAAATTGTGAGTAGAGAGCATTTAAATGAATTAGGTAAAGATTTAGGGTTAATTAATTTTGTAGAAAGTAGAATTCCTAAATCACATTTTGGTCAAAACATACATGGTAATGTGTTTGAAGCTTTGGTAGGCGCAATTTATCTTGACCGTGGTTATAAGTACTGCGAAAAATTCATTAAAAAGAGAGTTATAGAACCCTATGTAGATATCGAGCAGTTAGAAGGTAGGGTTATTAGTTATAAGAGTTTAGTGATTGAATGGTGTCAAAAGCAAAAGAAATCATTTGATTTTGATGTGTATGAAGATACCGGCAATGATGCTTTAAAACATTTTGCGGTTAAACTTTCAATTGGGGGTAATGTAGTTGCAAAAGCTAGGGCAACTTCAAAGAAAAAAGCAGAAGAGAGAGCATCTAAAAGAGCTTTTTTTGCGCTACAGGATAAGATGGGTAATTGATCATTTACCAAAATGATAAAATGCTAACATTTTAATAACTATTAATATGATTTTATCATTTTTTGTAACTAGGCATTATAGCTTAGAAGTTCTATATTTACCTTTTTGTTGAAGTATGGCTACTACTTATAAAATAAATGATGATTTTTACGATGAATCCTTTAGCCTTATTGCTTTACACACTACCTTAGAAGATTTTGCTTTAGCCTACGGTTTAAACCAAAGTCTTAAGGCAAAATTTGTAAGAGCAAAAAAGAATTTTAATCTTGCTGAAAATAAATCGTTTCCCATTTTTGAATGGGAAGATGAGTTTAATGACATGTATTGGGTTTTAGTTGCCAATCATAGCAGTGAAAAAGAACTCGTAACACATGATGATTTATTTAAGAATGAAACAACATATAAAACACCTAGGTTAATACCTGAGTATAAAGATGTTGATTATCTATTAAAAATAGAAACAGAAAAGGATTTTGATACAAATTCCTTAATTAAGAATATACTAATGTTGCCTAGAGTTATGGCAGCATATGAAATAAGTACAGAAAAACTAAAATCAAAGAACAATCTAATTTTTTAAATATGCCAACTGTAAAAAAGACGAAAATTGTAGCCACATTAGGGCCTGCAACTAGCAAGAAAGAGGTACTCAGGAGCATGATTAGTGCAGGAGTCGATGTATTCAGAATAAACTTTTCTCATGCCGATTACGATGATGTAAAAGAGCGTGTATCAATGATACGCGAATTAAATAAAGAAATGGATATCAACACCTCCATTTTAGCGGATTTACAAGGACCTAAATTACGTGTAGGCGTAATGGCCGGTGATGTTGTGGTTAGTCCTGGTGATGAAATAACTTTCGTTACTGGTGAGCCGTTTGAAGGTACTGCAGAACGTGTTTACATGAATTACAAAGAATTTCCTAGAGATGTTAAAGCTGGGGAGCGTATTCTTTTAGATGATGGTAAATTAATGTTTGAAGTAGTTGAAACCAATGGTGATAACGAGGTGAAAGCTAAAGTTATTCAAGGTGGGCCACTAAAATCTAAAAAGGGGGTAAACTTACCTAACACTAATATTTCTTTACCTGCGCTTACAAAGAAAGATATTAAAGATGCTGAATTCGCTATTTCTTTAGAAGTAGATTGGATCGCACTTTCTTTTGTACGTTTCAGTCAAGATTTAATTGATCTACAAAACATTATAAGCAAGCATTCAGATCATAAAATTCCAATTATAGCTAAAATTGAGAAGCCTGAAGCTGTTGAGAATATCGATAAAATTGTTGCTTATTGTGATGGTCTAATGGTTGCTCGTGGAGATTTAGGTGTAGAAGTTCCTGCACATGAAGTTCCATTGATTCAAAAACAACTAGTATTACGTGCTAAGAAAGCTAGAATCCCTGTAATTATTGCTACCCAAATGATGGAAACAATGATTACTAGCCTTACGCCAACAAGAGCAGAGGTAAACGATGTTGCGAACTCTGTTATGGATGGTGCAGATGCAGTAATGTTATCTGGTGAAACTTCTGTTGGGAATTATCCAGTACAGGTTATAGAAAAAATGTCTAGTATACTTGAGAGTGTTGAAGGTTCTGATCTAATTCATGTTCCTCATGATCCACCACATATTCGTACAAAGAGATTTATTACAAAATCTATCTGTTACCATGCAGCCTTAATGGCAAATGATATCAAAGCGAAAGCGATATCTACTTTGACAAATAGTGGTTATACCGCTTTTCAAATTTCAGCATGGAGACCAAGTGCACATATTTTAGTATTTACATCAAATAAAAGAATTCTTACACAGTTGAATCTTTTGTGGGGAGTTAAAGCTTTTTACTATGATAAGTATGTATCTACAGATGATACTATTGATGATGTTAACCGTATCGCCTTTAATAAAGGATACTTACAGGTTGGTGACATGCTAGTTAGTCTTGCAGCTATGCCTATTAAAGATAAAGGAATGGTAAATACATTAAGAGTTAGTGAAATTGAATCTGAGGATATTTAAGCAGATCAACATTATTCTATATAAAAAAAGGGTCGCTAATGAGCGACCCTTTTTTATGTTTTAAACTATAATAATTACGCTACTTCTTTTTCAAAGGCAATGAAGTTTACTATATCGCCTTTAAGGTCAAAAACAGGTTGTCCTTGAATCCAACAGTTATATGTAGATCCATCTTTTCTGTAATTTACAACGGTAACTTCAAAAGGTTTCTTTTGTTTAACGGCATCAGAGACTATTTTTAAAGTAGATTTTGATGTCAAATTACCTTGAAACATTTTAGGACTTTTACCTATAATTTCTTCAGGATGGTATTGACTCATATTCCACATATTTTTAGTGGCAAAAACGATATTTAATTTGGTATCGGTAACAACCACAACATTCTTCTCTGCTTTCAATTTAACATCTAAAATATCGGTATCAATATTCCAAGAATTAGTAGCAACTAGATTTAAAAGTGAAACGGTATCTTCTTCCGTTCGTTTTATATCTTCATAATTTGAAGCATAAAAGTCCCATGATAAAACGGGTAACATGGTTAATTTTAAATTTTTTCTAAACTTGATTACGGCATTGTCGTAATCTTTTAAATTTGTCATTTTATACAGTTTAGCTTGGTAATAAAAATTTCTTTTTCACAGCAATTTGCCATAAAGCTAAAAAATTACGGACTACAGTTATAATTTTAAGAGACGATTAATAGAAATGTTTAAATAATCTCTACTTATACACTAAAATGTATTTAAAAGGTTGAACATAAAGTGAGTACATTTTCATTAAAAATCAATAAAACAATAAAAACCCTAATAAGAATTATTCCTATTAGGGTTTAAAGCTTGGTTATAATTAAGTTAGAATTACAGTATTAATTCCATCCGCCACCTAAGGCTTGGTATACATTCACCCTTGCCATAAGTTGGTCTTTTTTAGTTTCCACTAATTCCATTTTAGATTCTAAAGCCTCGCGCTGTGTTAGAAGAACTTCTATGTATTCAATTCTTGCAGATTGAAATAATCGCGTAGATAAATCTATAGAGGCTGTCAATGCCTTCACTTGGTTTTCCTTTAATTCATAACTCTTTTTAAGGTTGTCCATTTTAGACAATTGATTAACCACCTCTATATACCCACTTAAAATGGCTTTTTCATACTCATAAACGGCTTGAATTTGTTTAGCGTTAGCAGTGTTATATCCTGCTTTGATTGCGTTTCTATTAATCAATGGACCAACAATATCGCCAACCGCGCTATAAATTAAAGACTCAGGAGTCTCGGTAAGATATTTTGGGTTGAATGCCTGAAGTCCAACTCCTGCTTTTAGCCCTATTGAAGGATAAAAATTGGCTCTTGCTACTTTGATATTAAATTTTGCAGCTTCTAATTCATATTCAGCCTGTCTAATATCGGGTCTGTTCAAGAGTAATTGAGAAGGTATTCCTGCATAAATAGTATCCATAGGAGTATCTATAAACCCGCCGGAACTACGGGCAATAGGCTGTGGTTGTCTACCTATTAAAAAATTGAGCTTGTTTTCCATTTCAATAATTTCTTGTTGTACCTCAAACTTATGGCTTTGATTTTTTGATACCTCAGCCTCGAATCTTTTAACAGCGAGTTCCGTAGCACGGGCAGCTTCTTTTTGCAACCGAACCATTTTCAGGGCATTACCTTGAAGCTCAAGATTTTGCTCTATAAACGCCAATTGATTGTCTAAGGCTAGTAGCTCGTAATAAGAATCGGCTATTTCGGAAATTAATCTAGTAACCATAAAGTTTTTACCCTCAATGGTAGATAGATATTCTAGAGCAGCAGCTTTTTTAGAGTTACGTAGTTTTTTCCATACATCTAACTCCCAAGTAGCGAAAAGTCCGGCAGAGTAATCTGTTAATGGTTCAGGAAATTCTTTACCTTCTTTTACTTCTAGATTTTTCTCTACAGCACCATTTCTGGTATACTCGCCTACTTTTTCAATTTCGGCACCAACGCCATAGGTTATAAACGGTAAGTATTCTCCTTTTCTAGCTTTTACCTCATTTTGGGCAACATTGATCTGTTGCATCATAATGTTCAACTCTTGGTTATTAACCAAAGCAGTATCAATTAATTTTATCAAATTATCATCTTTGAAAAAATCTTTCCATTTTATAATTGCACTGTTGGTAGTATCCGTAGATTGTTGTGCAAAGTGGTTTGGTAACTTGTTGTTTTCTTGTTTAAGTTCCTTTGTTGGAACACAAGAATAAAACAAACCTATGTTGGTTAGAAGCACCAAAAGTAGTTTTCCATGCTTCATGGTTTTTTTAATTTTGATCATCTTCTTCTTTTTTGGTTAATTTTTTAATCATTTGCTTTAGTTCGCGAAGTTTTTGGCGCGTTTTACTTTCACCTTCGCTTATTCTTACAAATTCTTCTGAAATAGGCTCATCAGATTCACCTTTAATTAGTCCGCGACCATCTGCCATTCTAGCAAAAACGTAATAAAGACCAGGAATAATCAGCACCCCTATTAACGTACCCATAAGCATACCGCCCATGGCTGAACCACCAATAGTTTTGTTGGCAATGGCACCGGCTCCATGCGCTATCACTAATGGAATTAATCCTGCAATGAAAGCAAAAGATGTCATAAGAATAGGTCTAAACCGCACTTTTGCACCTTCAATGGCAGATTCTAAAATAGTGCTGCCCTGTCGTCTTTTTTGAACAGCGAATTCTACAATAAGAACACCATTTTTACCTAAAAGACCTACAAGCATAATAAGCCCTATTTGCGCATATACATCATTTGCCAGACCCATTGCTTTTAGCATAAAAAACGATCCAAGAATACCAATGGGTAAGGATAGGATGATTGCGAATGGAAGTAGAAAACTCTCATATTGCGCGGCAAGCACGAAGTAAACAAAAATTAATACTACAAGAAATATGTAGATAGATTCGTTGCCTCTTTGCGCCTCGTCATATGATAAACCTTCCCAAGCAACGTCAAAACCTCTGGGTAATGATTGTTCTGCAACTTCATTAATAGCATTAATTGCATCGCCACTTGTATATCCTGCAGCAGGAAGCCCTCTAATAGAAGCAGAGTTATATAGATTGTACCTGGTAATTTCATTAGGTCCAAGTTTCTTTTCCATGGACATGAATGCAGAATAGGGAACCATTTCACCTTCTTCATTTTTTACGAACAATTTTTCTAAATCGGAAGGCAATGCTCTGTATTCTGGAGCAGCTTGAGTATAAACTTTGAAGAATCTACCAAAACGTATAAAGCCCTGTTCATAAGTACTACCTATAAGAATGTTCAAGTTTTCCATTGCTTTGTCTATGGAAACCCCTTTTTGCATAGCAATTTTGTTGTTAATTTTTAATTCGTACTGAGGATAGTTGGCAGAATAGAAAGTAAATAAACCGGTAAGTTCATCTCGTTTAGACAACGCTTCCATGAAATCATTGTTAATTTTCTCAAATTCATGATAGTCCGTACCATCGGTCTTATCCAATAAACGCATTGAGAATCCGCCAGAAGAACCAAAGCCAGGTACTGCAGGAGGTTCAAAGTACTCTATAACGGCACCAAGGTCTTTCGTTTCTTCTTCTAGCTCTTCCATAATCTCATGAACAGAGTGATGACGTTCACCCCAAGATTTAAGGTTGATCAATACGGTACCAGCATTAGACCCACGACCTTCGGTCATTATTTCATAACCAGCCAAAGAAGAGACAGATTCAACACCCTCGGTTTCTTCACAAATTTTCTGAAGTTTTCTAGCAACATCATTGGTGCGTTCTAGCGTTGATCCTGGTGGAGTCTGTATTATGGCATAGATCATACCTTGATCTTCATTTGGTATAAAACCAGCTGGTAGCGTCTTATTGGTAAAGAAAATACCAACACAGAAAGCTCCTAGAATTCCAAAAGTAAGAACTCTTCTGGCGACAATCTTATTAAGTATTTTGACATATCTACCCGTTAATTTTTCAAATCCCCTATTAAACCAATCTATAAATTTATCTATAGGAGATTTTTTGCGCTCCTTGCTGTGATTGTTCTTAAGAATCATAGCGCACAAAACAGGCGTTAGCGTAAGCGCTACGATGGCAGATAAAATTATGGAACCAGCCATGGTAATAGAAAACTGCCGATAGAAGACACCCACAGGTCCGGTCATAAATGCAATAGGTATAAATACAGAAACCATAACCAGCGTAATGGCTATAATAGCCCCACCTATTTCATTGACCACAAGCTTTACCGCTTCATAAGGTCCTAAGTGCGTTTCTTCCATTTTGGCATGTACCGCTTCAACCACCACAATAGCATCATCGACAACAATACCAATGGCGAGCACCAGAGCAAATAGGGTAATAAGGTTAATGGAGAGTCCGAAAAGTTGCATGATAAAAAATGCACCAATTAGAGAAACTGGTACTGCAATAATAGGAATCAAAGTTGAACGCCAATCTCCTAAAAAGAGGAATACCACAATGGCTACCAGAATAAAGGCATCTCTCAACGTGTGTAGTACTTGCTCAATTGATGCGTTCAAAAAATTAGAAACGTCATAACTAATCTTGTAATCTAAACCAGTAGGCAGGTCTTTTTTAAGCTCATCTAATTTCTCTTTTACTTCATCAATAACATCGCTGGCATTACTGCCAAAAGTTTGTTTTAGTACAATGGAAGCAGATGGTTTTCCATCTAGGTTAGAATAGATATCAAAAAATTCACTGCCCAATTCTACATCGGCTACATCACCTAATTTTAAAATTTCACCTTCTGCATTTGCTTTGAGAATGATATCCTTATACTGCTGTGGCTCATCATACCTATCTTGATACATGAGAACATATTCTAAAGATTGAGATGTTTTACCAGAACTTTGACCAATTCTACCAGGGCGAGCTAAAATACTTTGCTCTTCCATTGCTTTTAATATTTCTTCTGCGGAAACATTATAAGCACGCATACGATCAGGTTTTAACCAAACACGCATTGCATATTTGCGACTACCTAAAATTTGAGCACTTGCAATACCGTCAATTCTCTGAATTTCAGGAATCATTTTGGTGTATGCATAGTTATATAAGAACAACTCGTGATCATCAGAATTGTCGCTATACAAGTTTACATACATCAACATACTTGGCTGTACTGGAGTAATAATTACACCTTCTCGTTGCACCAATTCGGGCAATAATGGCATTACTTGATCCACTCTTGTTTTTACCCTAACGACTGCTTGGTCGGGGTCTGTGCCAGGCTCAAAAATGATACGTATAGTACCTTCACCGGCACTTGTGGCATCAGAAGCAATGTATCGCATATCTTGAACACCGTTAATAGCGGTTTCTAAAGGAATAAGTGTCGATTTTACCAGTACATCTGCACTAGAACCAGGATATGCAATAAAGATATTGACCGTTGTAGGCGCAATATCTGGGAACTGTGAAATAGGCAATTGCTTAATAGAAAGCAATCCTACGAATACGATTATTACCGATATGACGATTGCCAATACCGGTCTTTTTATAAACTTACTGAACATCTTTTATGTGTTTTTAGTTATTCCGCGTAGACGGCTAATTTTGAAATCACTTCATTTGGTTCAGCAAATTCAGTTTCAATCTTTTCATTATTTTTTACCATTCTAATACCATCTACTAGTATCCTGTCGCTCTGTTTCAAACCTTTGCTTATGATGAACAAATGAGGAAGCTCGGCAGCAACAAAAATTTCAGTTTGGTGTACCACGTTATCTTGGTCTAAAACAAACACATATCTTTTGTCTAGTATTTCAAAAGTGGCTTTCTGCGGAATAATCATTGCCTCTTTAAAAGGTATGGTCATAAGAACGCTACCAGTTTCTCCATGTCTTAAAATTTGATCGGGATTTGGAAAAGTTGCTCTAAAGGCTATGTTACCAGTTTCGTTATTGAATTCTCCTTCAATAGTTTCAACAATTCCTTTTTGATTGAATTTTTTGTTGTTGGCCATTAAAAGCTGCACCTCTTTTTTGGTATCCTTATCCGTGCTAATGATATAATCCAAATACTCCGCTTCTGGAACATTGAAATATACCCACATTTTAGAATTGTCCGATAATGTTGTTAGTAGTTCACCTTCATCTAAAAGGCTACCTTCTCGTGCATGCAGGTGGTCCATTATACCATCAAATGGTGCGCGAATATTTGTAAAACCTAAATGGGTTTGCGCCAATGAAACTTCGGCATTTGCTTTGTCAAAATTTGCTTTTGCCATGGCAAGCTCATTTTTAGAAACTACATTACCATCAGTTAAAAGTTGGGTATTTTGTAATTCTATTTCGGCAACCTTAGCCTCGGCTTTGGCTTTTTGTAGATCAGCCTCGTAAATATTAGGCATGATATTGAACATTTTTTGCCCTTTTTTCACTAATTGACCCTCGTCTACGTGAATTTCCTTCAAATACCCTTTTTCTAGGGCTCTAAGCTCAATATGTTTAAAGGAGTTAATATTACATACATAATCTTTGGTGATCGACGTGTCTTTTTTAATGGGACTTGTAATAAGAAACTTTGTGTGTTCTTCTTTTTTCTCTTTTTTGGAATTACAGCTCGCAGCAATAAATAAAGTACATGCAGTAGCGATCAGGAGTACGCTCTTGGTCATAAAAATGAATATTTAATTGATTGGAAAAATGAAATTTAAAAATGCAGAGACATACAGATTTATAGGCATGTAGATTCAAAAATCTAAATTGGCTGATGCCTAAAAATTGATGTCACGTCAAAATAGAATTTTGACTAAAATTGATTTTAAATACGAAATACTTGGTATAGGACAAAGCGCCTATTTGCTGTAGGTAAAAAAATAAATAGCCTTTGTAGTGAATTGCTATTTGTAAAATAACTGAATAAGAATAGTATAGATAAAAGGTAGAAAGAAACTGTAGCTTTTTGGTACTCAATCTCCTTGCTCAAGAAAGAATGCTCATTTTCTTCCTCCTCAATTTCTACTGCTTCAATTTCAAGAGTCTTATCTAAATTGCCATAATTACCTTTAATTGTGGCGTTTTGATGTGCAACTAATTCTTGGTTAGTTGTAGGTGTACTCCTAAATTGTTCAATTGAATTAAAAGAAGAATCCTCTAAACTGCTATATGCAAATAGAGGGCTAAATACTCCTGACAGTAATATGCAGGTAGAAATAAGAAATTTTAAAAAACTCTTTTTCATTTAAGAGGTCAAAATTATTCTAGCAATTAATGCTGTACAAGTATATCCCGTTAATTTTTGTTAACATTTAAGATTATTAAATAAAAGTCTAAAAATGGCGGATGAATTCTTAGAAGTCGAACTTTAATTGGACTAATATTGATTTATCCTCAAGTTTTTTGGCGGTTTTCTTATCTGTATTTAAGTTAGAAAGAGAAATACCAAGCAATCTTACAGAGTTTTGAAGCTCTTCTTGATAGAGAAGGTTTTTTGCTGTTTCAAAAATCAGGTCTTTATCAGATATAAAATAGGGCATTGTTTTACTCCTTGTATTTAAGGTAAAATCACTGTATTTAATTTTAAGCGTAATTGTTTTACCAGCTATGGTAGCCTTTTTTAATCTCCTCTCAAGTTCTTGTGCAATATGCTCTAAGCGTTCAAGCATAAAAATCTCGCTACTAAGATTTTCATTGAACGTTCTTTCTGCACCAACAGACTTGGGTATGCGATGTGGTTTTACCTCACTGTTATGAATACCACGTACAACATGATAATAATAGGGACCACTTTTGCCAAAGTTCTCTGCGAGAAACTCAATAGATTTGTTCTTTAGGTCCTTACCGGTAAATATGCCCAGCTTGTACATTTTCTCGGCGGTGACTTTACCAACTCCGTAAAATTTGCGTATGTCTAGATTTTCTAAAAATGGAATTACCTCTTCTGGGTTAACTGTTTTTTGTCCGTTTGGTTTGTTTATGTCACTCGCAACTTTGGCAATAAACTTATTAATAGATATACCTGCCGATGCATTTAAGCCCGTTTTTTCAAGAATACGTTGTCTAATCTCAGTGGCGAGCATAGTTGCCGAAGGATTACCTTTTTTGTTGATCGTTACATCAAGATAGGCTTCATCTAGAGAAAGCGGCTCTACCAAATCTGTATATTCAAAAAAGATGGATCTTATTATTTGTGAGATTTCTTTATACCGTTCAAACCTTGGTTTTACAAAGGTTAAATGCGGGCAGTTTTTTTTAGCGAGAAATCCGCTCATGGCACTACGGACACCAAATTTTCTAGCTTCATAATTTGCGGCCGATACAACACCTCTTTTCTCACTACCACCCACAGCCAATGGCTTACCCTTTAGTTCTGGGTTGTCCAATTCTTCAACAGATGCATAAAAGGCATCCATATCCACATGGATAATTTTTCGTAACGGCATTTCATTGGGCATAAGCAAATTTAAGACTTATCTTAGTTTAAGTATAGAAGTTTTACCCATTGATATGATAGAAATAGAACGTAAATTTTTAGTAAAATCTGAAGCTTATAAAGCTAGAGCAAGAACTAAAACACGAATTGTTCAAGGTTTTTTAAATACGGATCCTAACAGAACGGTTAGAGTACGAATAAAGGGAGATATAGGGTATATAACCGTTAAAGGGAAATCTAACGATACCGGTACATCTAGGTTTGAATGGGAAAAAGAAATATCTGTAGAAGAAGCAGATGCATTATTGAAATTGTGTGAAAAAGGGATTTTAGAAAAATCCAGATATGAAATTCCTTTGGGTGATCATGTATATGAGGTTGATGAATTTTACGGAGATAATCAAGGATTAACAGTTGCTGAAATAGAATTGAATTCTGAAAACGAATTGTTTGCCAAACCAGATTGGTTAGGCAAAGAAGTTACTGGAGAGGTGAAATATTACAACTCTCAATTGAGTAAAAATCCTTTTATTAACTGGGAGTAAATTAAAAAAGGGGGTAATCAATTAGCTCTTTTAATACCCTTTAATGGTACAATAATTAAATGTTCTAATAATTCTTCTGTAGTATAACTATCAAAGAAGTCTCGGTTTGGTAAAAGTATCTCATTGATTCGCAGTAGAAATAATTCGCAAATCAGTTTTATATTAATGTTGCTTCTTAATTGGCCGTTATTCTTAGCTTCTTGTAAAAGGTCAAGAACATAAGTCCAAACTATGGCTTTAACAAAATCATCATATGATTTATAAGCAATAGGATAATACTTCTTAAGGCTAATTAAAAAATTAGGACTTAAGTTTCTTAGTTCTTTAAGTCCTACGCTATAAATATGAATAATTTTGGTAAACGGGTCAGATGATGACTCAGGTAATTGAAAAAAACCACTCATTTTCTCATGAGTGTTATTAAGTAAAAGTGTAACGCTTTCTTGGACTAAATTGTTTTTGTTTTCAAACAATTCGTACAACGTTTTCTTAGAGATGCCAAGGGTCTCAGCAACATCATCCATTCCGACCCTTTTGCATCCATACTTAGAGAAAAGCGTTAAAGCTAACGCTACACATTCACTTTTTTTCTGCATTTTAACAATATCAAAAGCCTATTGCCATCCACCGCCAAGAGAGCGATATAATTCAACTGTAGCTGATAATTGAGAGAATTTGTTGTTTACTAAATTTAACTCAGCATTTAAAGAATTCTCTCTTGCAGTTAACAAATCTAAATAGGTTAGGTAACCACTATTCAACAATTCTTCAGAATTACTTTCGGCTCTTTTTAATGCCGATACTTGTTTAGAGATATATGCCTCTTTTTCAATAGAAATATTGTAATCATATAAAGCTTCAGAAACTTCTTTTCCGGCACTTAAAAGCGCTTTTTTAAAGCTTAACAAAGATTGTTCTTGTTGAACTTGAGCAACTTCATAAGCCGTTCTAATTTTTCTGCCATTAAATATTGGCTGTGTTAAACCACCAACCAGATTAGCGAATATTGAACTAGAATCTATCCAATTATCAAGATCTAAACTTTGAAATCCGCCTTGTGCAGATAACGTTATAGATGGGTAAAAGTTACTTCTAGCAACGTTCGTTAATTCAAAACTATTTACTAAGCTATATTCCGCCTGCATAATATCAGGTCTGTTTCGAAGTAAAAGAGCAGGTACACCTAATTGCATTTCGTTAGCTAAAGACTGCTCGTCTAGTGAACTGCGCTCGTAAGTTTGTGGTTCTTCACTTAATAAAATGCTCAAGGTATTTTCCGCTTGATAAAGTAGATTTTTAAGGTCTAACAATTGACTTTGAGCACTATATAGTTGTGCTGCAGTTTGGTCAACACCAACCTGATTTGCTTGTCCCGCCTCTTTCAACGCAGAAATCGTTTCTAAACTTTTAGAACGGTTTTCAATTGTTTCTTCAGTAACGGAAATTTGTTTGTCTAAAGCCAATATCTGATAATAAGTAGTAGCAATTTGCGCCACTAAACTAGTTTTTACAGCTTTATGTGCCGCTACTGTTTGTAAGTAACTTGCATCACTAGCACGTTTGGTACTTCTAATTTTCCCCCAAATATCTGCTTCCCAAGAAGCTGTGCCAGAGGTTTCATACTGATTAAAAGGCTGAGTGAAAAAACTACCAAACTGTCCGTTTTCACTTGTTCTGGCGGTTCTAGTTGCACTTGCGGCACCGCTTATAGTTGGTAAATAACCAGCTTTTCCTTGTTTAACATAAGCCTCTGCAGCCGCAATGCTCTGAAGAGCAATGCGAATGTCAAGGTTGTTTTCTAATCCTTTTTGAATATATGTCTTCAAATAAGAATCTGTAAAAAGGTCTTGGTAGGAAACCGAAGCGAAAGAAACACTGTCCTGAGGCAGATTATCTGTTCTGTAAAGATTTTCGGTTTCTACAATTGGTCGTTCATATGTTTTAGCGGTAAAACAAGACTGCAACAAAAGTGGCAGAAAGGCGACCAATATAATTTTATTAGATACTAATTTATTCATGATTTCTTTAGTTCTTAGATTCTTCAATAGCTTCTTGTGGAGCACCAGTAATACGTTCTTGCATAGTTTGGAAAATAACATACAATGCCGGTATAACGAATACACCAAATATGGTACCTATTAACATACCACCAACAGCACTCATACCAATAGAACGGTTACCTACAGCACCAATACCAGATGATAGTGCCAACGGCATTAAACCAAGTATAAAGGCAAATGAGGTCATTAAAATTGGTCTAAGCCTTGCTTTTGCACCATCTATGGCAGAGTCAATAATAGACATACCATGTTTTCTACGTTGCAATGCAAACTCTACAATAAGAATGGCATTTTTAGAAAGCAAACCAATAAGCATGATCAATGCAATCTGGAAATAAATGTTATTTTCAAGTCCTGCCATGCTTACGAAACCAATAGCGCCTGCAATACCTACCGGTAATGAAAGTAAAATTGCTAATGGTAAAATATACGATTCGTACTGGGCACTTAGTAAGAAGTACACAAATACCAAACTCAATATAAATATCATGATAGTTTGGCTACCCGCACTATTTTCTTCTTTAGTAAGACCAGAATATTCAAACGTATAATTGTTTGGTAATACTTCGGCGGCTACTTCTTCGATTGCCTTAATTGCGTCCCCTGTAGAATAGCCAGGGTTCATTGCCCCGTTAATTTTTACAGAACTCAAAAGGTTAAATCTACTTACCACTTCAGGACCATATATTTTCTTTAACGATACAAACTGTGATACAGCGACAGATTCTCCATTGGCGTTTGTAACAAAAATATGATTCAATGAATTTTCATCTGCTCTATCTTCTGGCTTAGCTTGGATCATAACACGATATTGCTTACCAAACTTGTTGAAGTCTGTTGTATACAATCCTCCATAGTATCCTTGCATGGCACTGAAAACATCGGTAACCGCTAAACCTGCCATTTTTGTTTTTTCAACATCTACATCTAACTCATACTGAGGGAAATTGGCGTTGAAGTTTGTAATAGCATATTGTACCTCAGGTCTTGCATTAATAGCACCTAAGAATTCATTGGTAACTTTATTGACTGTTTGCCAATCATCAGCATCTTTACTTTGCAAGTTCATTTCAAAACCGGTAGAGTTACCAAAACCACGAACACTTGGCGGAGTAAAGAAGAATATTTTTGCATCTTTCAATCCGGCTGTTTTAGCAAATAGGCTTCCTATCACTTCTTGAACAGATTCTCCTTCTCCTTCTCTTTCGCCCCAATCTTTAAGACGAAGCACAGAGAACCCGTAAGAACCACCGTTTACACTGTTCAAAATACTGAAACCTGTAATATTCATACGTGCTTCAATGATATCCATAGATTGGTAGATAGAATCTAATTTCTTTACCGTTTTCTGTGTTTGTTCTAAAGTGGTACCAGGAGGCATTGTAACATCCGCAAATACAATAGCTTTATCCTCATTTGGAATAAAACCTGTAGGTGTTGATTGGAACAGCAAAAAGGCTATTACTCCAAAGACAGCAAGAGATACCCATGTTATCCATTTTCTTTTGGTAATGAATTTTACAGAACCAATATACTTATCTGTAACAGCATCAAAACCTGTATTGAAAGCTGAGAAGAAACGTTTTACAACGCTTTTTTTCTTTTCTTCGGAGTTATGATGTGGTTTCAACAAAAGTGCAGCCAAAGCCGGACTCAAAGTCAATGCATTTACAGCAGAAATAAGAATTGCGATTGCTAATGTTATACCAAATTGTTGGTAGAACACACCAGATGAACCACTAATGAATGATACCGGAATAAATACTGCCGACATAACCAAGGTGATGGAAATTATAGCACCTGATATTTCTGACATTGCAGATTTAGTTGCCGTTTTTGCATTGGTAGCACCTTCTTCCATCTTGGCATGTACCGCTTCGACAACTACAATGGCATCATCTACCACAATACCAATTGCTAGTATCATTGCGAACAAAGTCAACATGTTAATTGAAAATCCAAATAAGGATAAGAAGAAAAACGTACCAACAATTGCCACCGGAACGGCAATAGCAGGAATTAAAGTAGATCTGAAATCTTGAAGGAATATGAAAACCACTAAGAAAACTAATAAGAATGCTTCTATTAATGTTTGTACAACATGCTCTATAGATGCGCTTAAGAAATCTTTAGTGTTATAAGGAATTACATAATCCAATCCTTTAGGAAAATCTTGACTACTCTCATCTAGTATAGTCTGAATTTCATCAATTATGGCATTTGCATTTGAACCTGAAGTTTGAAAAATACCAACTGCAGTACCGGGTTTACCCATACCTTCGTTCTTGGTACCATAATTAAAGGCACCTAATTCAACTTCGGCAACATCTTTTAAGCGTAAGAATTGACCATTTTCCTGAGCTCTAATAATAATGTTCTCATATTCAGCTTCATCAGAAAGACGACCTTTATATTTTAATACATATTCATAAACACCATCGGCATTCTCGCCAATTTTACCAGTAGCCGCTTCAAGGTTTTGTTCATTAAGTGCAGCTTGTATATCTGATGGCATAAGTTTGTAAGCAGCCATCTTTTCAGGATTTAACCATATACGCATAGAGTAATCTTTTGCACCAAAAACGGTTACATTACCAACACCCTCAATACGTTGAAGCTTAGGTACAAGATTAATTCTAGCATAGTTTTCTACAAAAGTTGCATCATATTCATCATTATCTGAGAACAGAGAAAAGAATAACAATGCACTAGTTTGAGATTTTTGGGTAATAACACCAGTTTGCACAACTGCTTGTGGCAAAACACTATTTGCTCTGGCAACTCTATTTTGAACGTTTACAGCAGCAATATCTGGATCTGTACCTAATTTAAAAAAGACATTTATGGTTGCAGCACCATCATTACTGGCATTAGAGGTCATATACAACATATCTTCAACACCGTTGATCTGCTCTTCTAATGGTATAACAACACTTTTAAGTACGGTCTCTGCATTGGCACCCGTATAAGTACTTGTTACTTGCACCGTTGGCGGTGCTATTTCTGGATATTCTTCAATAGGTAAGGTTGATAAACCTAAAATACCTAGGATGACTATAATAATCGATATAACCGTAGAAAGTACGGGACGATCTATAAATTTTTGAAACATTGTTCTTTATTTATATGTTATGTTTATTGGCGGATGCTTACTTAACCGGATTAATGGTCATTCCGTCCCTTAATTTAGAAACCCCTTCTAAAACGATAGTTGTTCCCTCATCAATTCCATTTTCAACAATAAATCCTTTTTGCGTAGTAGTGATGATATTTAATGGCATTGTAGTTACTGTATTATCATCTTTAACCACGTAAACTAATTTTTTACCTTGAAGGTCAATAGTTGCTGTTTGTGGAATTTCATAAGCGCCATTATAAACTGTTGGTATTTTTATTTTACCAGTACTACCGCTACTTAGTAAATTACTTTTATTGTCAAAATCTGCCCTTGCAGTTACACTACCAGTTGTACTATTAATAATAGTATTGATCATTGCAATTTTTCCTTGCTCAGCATATTCTTCACCATTGATCATAATAAGCGAAACCTTTGGAGCTTTTTCTAAGTCCATAACATTTTTGTCATTTTTAGGCATAGCTTCTTTTAGCTTCAATAACTCTTTTTCATTCATAGAAAAATAAGCACGAACTTCACTAACATCAGATACCGTAGTTAACGGTTGACTCATAGCAGAACTTACCAAAGCACCAATTTTATAGGGAATTTCTCCAATATAACCGTCTACCGGACTAGTGATACGTGAGTAACCAATATTAGAAGCTACACTTTGGTAGCTAGCTTTTGCTTGCTCTAATTGTGCTTTTGCGGTTTCTAATTGTACACTACTGATGATGTTTTTTTCAACCAGTGGCTTTAATTTGTCAACTTCTACTTGAGCTACGTTAACAGATGCTTTGGCTGCATTAGCATCTTGGTTTAAAGTTTGTGTCTCTAGTTTAAAAAGTAATTGCCCTTTTTTAATTTTCTGACCTTCCTCAACATATACTTCTTGTACAAAGCCAGAAACTTTAGGCCAAATTTCTACATTTTGCTTTCCTTCAAGTGTGGTAGAAAATTCGTTGTAAACGGTTAAATCCTGTTTGTTTAATTGGGCAACTTTTAAGCTTGGTGGAGGAGGTGCTGCTGCTCCTTGTGCCGGATTTTCAGATGACCCAAAGCAGGAACTCAAAAGAAGAGTCGCACTTAAAATTGCTATAATTGATAACTTTCTCATTTTAGATGGATGTTTATATGTATTAAATAGTTGTTTGTACTTGTTAAGGTTTTGTTAATTCTGAATGTTCGGTTTAAAACGAACTAAATGATTAAATTTTTTTAAAGTAGCTTTTTTAATGCTTCAATAGTGTCTTGGTATGTTTTTTCATTTTGACTAAGACATTCTAAATAAGCTTCTATTTTTGGCTTATTAGATGCATACTTTTCAGGATTATACTTTTGATCATATTCAGCAACCGTTTGTATCATTTTAGATTCTTTTGCTGCTTTTTTAAGTGCTTGTTCAAGTTTCTTAATGAAAAATGTGCTTTTATCCGATATCTTAAAATACCTTCTTCTATCTCCAGATTTAGTGAAATAGGTAATCATACCTAACTGAAGCAACAAATTGAGTGATGTTGAAATAGAGCTTTTACTTGCTCCTCTTTTTGTAAGACAATCATCAAATGTAAGTCCAACCTCTTCGGTTACTACAAGATTTCCAAATATTCTTGCTGCTAATGGAGGTAAATTATATTCGGCTTCAAAGTGAACTCCAAGCTCCTCTATTAACCTTTGTTTATTTTCTTCTTTTTCCATAATTCGCAAATTGAAGGGACAAAGGTATGATTAGTTCGGTTACAAACAAACCAAAAGAACTTAAAAATTGTTAAAGTATTGAAATATAGAAGAATCGAAGTTGTTGTAGAATACCGTTAAACAGCTATTTAGCCCTATATCTCTACTATTTATAGGAGTTTAGAAATGGAATAATTTTAGTTATTTGACTACAGTAATTTTAAAAAAATCATCATTCTCGTTAGCCAGTATCTCATGATCGGCACCATTATAAGTAGCATTTTGAACTGAATAATAGGGACCGCAGCATACAGAGGTTTGGTTCAACTCAACCAAATTGAGATTTAACGTATCAATTTCAGATTCTGAAAATCGTATGGTATAAATGCTTTCTCCACTTTTATTTTCAACTATAAAATTTAGAAAATCGTTAGAGTTAAAGGGTATTAAATCTATTTCAGATTCATTAGTAGTTATTGATATTTCTGAAATGGCATAGGTACCGTTAGTTATCAAATTATTACGTTGATTATCGATCAACTCAACAGAAAATAATTGTCCAACTGCACAATCAACTAAAGAACAATCTGTTCCTTCCTGAGAAACGTCACAGGCATTGTTTAAAATAATGATGAATAATAAGATTACAATTTTAAGCTTCATGTTTTATTTACTAGATAGCCGCATGACGCATAGGTTGCTTTTTAAAACCTTATTTAGCCAAAATGCCCTCTTTATCGATCAATTGAATGTTAATCAAGTTATTTTCTGTCACGGTATTCTTTTCGAACACAAAGCGTTTTTCGTGCAATTTATTATCCGCATAAAATGTAACAAAAAATTCATTGTCCAAAGCGAGTAGGTCCTCTTGAACAACTTCAATTTTCTTGTAAGATTTAGATTCAAGATCACCAATAGCGTGTCTCATTATTGACGTTTTGCGTTCACCATCATAACCTTTGGATACTACCATGGTCAATTCAATAGGTGTATTACGATCATTTATGATATAGGCATTCCAGTCTTTATCTAAAAATTCTTCGTTCCATTCTCTAATAATGGCAACATGAACATCTTTGACAACAGGTATTTCAATATCTTTTTTCACAAAGTGATTTTAAAGGGCACTTCTAAATTGCTCTAGAAAACGTAAATCATTTTCGCTCAATAAACGAATATCTGAAATTTGATGCAGTAAAAGTGCAATACGGTCAATACCCATCCCAAAGGCAAATCCGGAATATATATCTGGGTCTATACCACAGTTCTTAAGTACGTTGGGGTCTACCATACCGCAGCCCATAATCTCTAACCAACCGGTACCTTTGGTCATTTTATAATCTGTTTCAGTTTCCAGTCCCCAATAAACATCTACTTCTGCACTTGGTTCTGTAAAAGGAAAATAAGAAGGTCTAAGCCTAATTTTGGATTTCCCAAAAAGTTCTGTCGTAAAATATTGTAGTGTTTGTTTTAAATCTGCAAACGAAACATCCTTGTCAATATAAAGCCCTTCTACTTGATGAAAGAAACAGTGAGATCTAGCGGAAATAGCCTCATTCCTATAAACTCTACCAGGTGAAATGGTTCTTATGGGAGGTTGGTTGTTTTCCATGTAGCGTACTTGTACCGATGAGGTGTGTGTACGTAATAAGATATCTGGATCTGTTTGAACAAAGAAAGTATCTTGCATATCTCTTGCAGGATGGTATTCTGGAAGATTTAAAGCAGTAAAGTTATGCCAGTCATCTTCAATTTCAGGTCCTTCAGAAACGTTGAAGCCAATTCTAGAGAAAATGTCAATGATTTTATTCTTAACAATAGAAATAGGATGACGCGCTCCTAATTCAATAGGATTTCCAGGTCTGGTTAAATCGCCATATACCTGTTCATCCGTATGATTATTTTCTAAAACCTCTTTTAAAGATTCTACTTTTTCCGTTGCAGCTTGTTTAAGTTCGTTTATGGTTTGCCCGAACTCTTTTTTCTGGTCATTAGGCACATTCTTAAACTCCGCAAAGAAGTCATTAAGAATACCCTTTTTACCCAAATATTTAATTCTAAACGTTTCAACGGCTTCTAAATTATCAGCTGTGAACGATGCTACTTCAGAGATTTGTTCCTTTATCTTATCAATCATGAATGTTGATTAAAGCCCCAAATTTAAAACTTTTAAAAGAGGTATGATATGTTTTTATTGGTTTTGATGGTTTAACTAGTAACGAATTTGTCTTTTACGTTAGATTTAACCCATACTAAACACTCATCAAATGTATCAAAAATATGTTCTTCTGGTATTAATTGAGGTATTACCCCAACACGTTCCATCATATAACGAGGCTGTTTTAATACTTCAACAAAAAGTATGTTAATCCCAGATTTCCTAAGGCTAATTAAAACATCTTCAAGAGTATATAGACCAGATTGATCCATGTACTGCATTCTACCCATTCTTATAATTACGGTAGATGCCGTTTCAGGTATTTGATCTGCCATTTGTTGAAACTCACTAGTAGATCCAAAAAATAACGGTCCTTTCAAATGCTTAATAAATACTTCTTCTTGTAGACTTTTAGGAAACGCAGCTTCATCTGGCCAGTTTACTTCTTTTTCTAATGATTTTACATCTGATCGTTCTGCTGTTAAATCGCCCATTTTCTTCATAAACATTAAAGAAGCAATTACTAGACCTACACCAACTGCGTAAACCAAGTTCCAAACAGAAGAAAGTACCAGAACTACAAGCATTATAACTACCTCAGAGCTAAATTTAATAGGTCCTAAGCTCATATCTTTTGGTAAACTTGGAATTGCCTTTAAACCTTTATAATCCATAACACCAATACCTACCGTAACTAAAATACCGGCTAGTACCGCAGCAGGAATTTGAGAAGCAATAGGGCCAAGAGCTAGAAGTACAATCAGTAGTAGAACACCGGCAACCATACCAGATAATTTTGTTTTACCACCTGCATTAATATTTACAACAGTACGTATAGTAGCTCCTGCGCCTGGTATTCCACCAAATATTGCAGCAATACTGTTACCAATACCTTGACCAACTAATTCTTTGTTTGGCTTGTGTTTGGTTTTGGTCATGTTATCTGCAACTACAGAAGTTAAAAGTGAATCTATGGCACCAAGTAATGCTAACGTAAGAGCGGTAAATACATATGGAGTTACGGAACTTAATTGAAATTGGGTAAATATGCCAAGGTTAGGCATAGGAAAACCGCTTGGTATTTGTTCTATTGGTCTATAGTCTAAGCCAAATCCATAAGCCACACCAGACACCACAATTAGTGCAACCAAAGCACTTGGAATTGTAGTGGTTATTTTTTTGAAACCATAAATGATGGCAATGGTAGAAAGGGCAAGAATTAATTCGAGCCAATTAATGTTTTTAAGTGCTCTTGGTAATACTTTAATAGCACCTATTACCCCAGATGCTTCAGATTTAGCTAATGTTTGAGCCTCTTTCATCATATCGGCTTCCGTTATTCCTTCAGCACGAGAGATAGTCTCCTTAAAATCCTCTAAAACTAATATACCTTCACCAGCTTCTTCTTTTAAGATATTATCTAGAATAATCTCTTCGGCCATAGGTTTGTATAGGTTTACAAACTCAGCATCTTCTTTTGGGTAATACCCAATAGCCGGTAAAATTTGTGTAACTAAAATTATAACACCAATAGCTGTCATAAAACCAGATACTACCGGGTAAGGAATATATCTAATGTATTTTCCAATACCCAAAAGGCCTAAGCCAATTTGCATTAATCCCGCTAAAAGAAAAACTATTAAAATTGCAGGTAGGGCTTTTTCAAGACTACCATCGTTCATGGCAACAATACCGGCTATTACCACCATACTCACAGCAGTCATTGGTGCTGTAGGTCCAGATATTTGTGTACTGGTTCCGCCAAAAAGTGCTGCAAAAAAACTTATAAAAATAGCACCATAAAGTCCGGCACTAGGTCCTAAACCTGAGCTAACCCCAAACGCAAGTGCTAAAGGTAAAGCAACAATACCCGCTGTAATACCGCCAAATAAATCTCCTCTGAAATTTGAAAATAAATTCTTCATAATTTAAAATAATGAATTTTAATGAGATAGAGTCACAATAATTAGAAGTGATTCTACTCGTGTTTAATTAATAAATTTTCGTTGGCTGCGAATAATTGATTGATTTCCCTTAAGTATAGAGCCGATGGTTTAACATCGGCTCTATTTGTGTTATGTACTGTTGATTCTAGTTGTAAAAATCAACGGCACCAGTAGCGATATCATACATAGCTCCCACTATCATGACTTCACCATTTTCTTCCATTTCTGCTAATACCGGACTTTGTTTTCTGATATTGTCAATAGTTAATTCAACATTTTTTGCTGAAACACTATCTACGAAATCTAAGTTTTTTGAATTTCGTAAGCTTTCATCGGTCGGTTCTTTAACAGCATCTACAGCTGGCTCTATTTTTTTGATAAGCGCAGTTAAATTACCTAACCTGGCATGGTCACAAGCACCTTTTATAGCACCACAACTTGTATGGCCTAAAACAACAATTAAATTGGTGCCAGCTAATTTGCAACCAAATTCCATACTTCCAAGTATGTCTTCGTTTACAAAATTACCAGCTATTCTAACACTAAAGATATCTCCAAGTCCTTGGTCAAAAACTAGTTCTGCAGAAACTCTTGAATCTATACAGCTTAATATAGTAGCGAAAGGAAATTGACCTTCGCTAGTGTCATTTACTTGCTCTAAAAGGTTACGATTAGCTTTTAGGTTATTCTGAAATCTTTGATTTCCTTCTTTTAAGAAATCTAATGATTTCTTAGGAGTCATCGTTGATTGTGTTTCTTTAGTATGTGCTTTCATATTTTTTTATAATTATTTACAATGTATAATTTGTTTGGCCCATTAGTATTAGAGGAACATTAAGATTATTGATGATGTCGTTAATATTAGTGGGCATAGAAAGAGATTTGTTTTTAGAATCTCCCTTATTTTGTGATCTATTGATGCAAAGTAGATTAATATTATTGATAGCTACATAGTTTGATATATTCTTTATAGAATTATCGTTACTATCAAATACAAATTCAATCTCCTTTCTTTCTTTTGACACTTTTGTTTTATCTGAAGTGTCAGCATTCTTTAATATTCTAAATGATTTTAAAGGCTTTTGCGAATGTAAAAGTAAATTTTCTGTCAGTGAAGCTATTGATGTCTCTTCGTCACCACTTAATACACCTAAAGATAAATCTTTGTCGATGTTAAGAACTTGATTTTCATCAGACAAAAAAACAGGTCCATTATGCTTTTTAAGTACAAACGGAATAAGATTGTCTCCAAGGATGTTAAATACCTTAGATTTTCTTTTTCCTAATACTATAAAATCTGGCTTTTCCTTTTCAATGTAATTGGCTATTTCATTTTTAAGATTTCCAATAGTACAAGAATAGGTTAATGGTACACCAAAATCTTTGGAATATGTTGTGACGATAGAATTTATATCGTTATCCATATCTCTATATTCACTATTCAAAGAACGTATTGCTGAAAGATGGCTGTCTTCAGTAACTACTTCTGTCGCTTTCTTAACATGGAAAATGGCTATTTCTCCATTGAGCATCTTAGCTAGGCTAAGCGTACTTTTAAGTGTATTTCCCAAAGATTTTTTCAAATCTGAGAAAACAACGATTTTATATTTTTTACTCATTTTTGTTTTTTTTAGTTGATTGAATATAATCCCAATCTGTTAGCTTAAGCTCAATTTAGATTTTGGGCGTTCCTCAAAGAATCCTATAAAACTTGGCGGATTTTCAACAACACCTCTCTTTGAAATTAACTTAATATCTATGTTTCTCTCTGATGCCTTAAGCCTGAAATCTTCTAAAATCTCAACGATATCATAATCCAAATACCTGGTCTTTAAAATGTCTAATTCTAAATACGTATCTCTTGGAAGATTGTCTAGTTCTTTAAGAATAGCACCTTTATTGAAAAAGGTTACTTCTTCTGCCAAAGACATTTTTATCTTATGCTTACCATTACTATTATCTTCAATATGTAGAAAATGCGAGTTTTGATAGCTTTTTAAAAGAATTACTACAATACCTACGGCAAGACCTAAACTAATACCGATTAATAAATCTGTAAAAACGATACCGAATACCGTTACGAAAAAAGGCACGGATTGTTTCCAACCTAATTGATACATTTTTACAAATAACGCTGGCTTCGCTAGTTTATAACCTACAATAAATAATATGGCTGCTAAAACTGATAGCGGAATCATATTTAATAGTGTAGGAATTAAAATAACAGAAATCAGTAATAGAAAACCATGAATTATTGCTGAAAGCTTAGTTCTACCATTAGATTGTATGTTAGCAGAACTACGAACAATAACTTGTGTAATAGGCAGACCACCTATTAAACCAGATACGATATTACCAGCACCTTGCGCAAGCAATTCTCTGTTAGTTGGCGTAACATTTTTATGTGGATCTAATTTATCTGTTGCTTCAACACAAAGTAAAGTTTCTAAACTAGCTACCAAAGCAATGGTAAAAGCTGTTACCCAAACTTGCGGATTTGTGATGGCACTAAAATTAGGAAAGCTAAACTGACCTATAAAAGAGGCTGCATCTTTAGGAACAGGTACACTAACCAAATGCTCAGATGAAATAGCAAATATTTCACTGTTTTGTGTAACAATAAAGAATATGATACCAACTGCAACAGCTACTAAAGGACCTTGTACAAGTTGAAATATTTTTCCTTTTTTAGAAAGAACTTTATCCCATAATAAAAGAATGGCCATACCTATAACGGCAACAAGAGTTGCACCAGGACTAATATTATTTATGGTATTGAAAATTTCTGAAAAGGTATTTTCCCCATCAACTTGAAAGAAAGCCCAATCGCCTTCTGGATCAGGATCATAACCGAAGAAATGAGGTATTTGCTTAAGAATTATGATGATACCAATACCGGTAAGCATACCTTTAATTACAGAAGAAGGAAAATAATATCCTATGACACCTGCTTTTAAAATTCCGAAAATAATTTGAATAATACCACCTAATACAACGGCTACCAAGAAATTTTCATAACCACCTAAAGCACCTATTGCGGTTAATACAATTGCGGCTAAACCAGCTGCAGGACCACTTACTCCAATTTTGGAACCACTAAGTGCGCCAACAAAAATACCACCAACAATACCAGCAATTAATCCTGAAAATAAAGGTGCGCCACTAGCTAATGCTATACCAAGACATAATGGTAGGGCTACAAAGAATACAACGATACTCGCAGGAATATCGCTCTTAATATGTTTAAACATGTATAAAAAGTTTATGTCCCAAAGTTATTTTGGAACAGATTAGTTAATTGATATAAAATAAAAAAGAAGAAATTAACTAATGTAGTCGGGAGGAGGAGATGGAACTTCTAATGACAGATCTATATAGCCTATCATGCTGAAGTTGCTGATTATAGAATTTTCAAAAATGGCTGCTATTGAAAAATCTAATAAACTTTCTTTAACAAACTTTTCTTCGCCCATAGATTTTTTACCAGTCTCTTGCTCTTCTTCGTTAAGATTGGTAATTACAATTGGGTTCTCAACATCGCATAAAGTTACTATGCTTGGTGCAGTAACTGCAAAAAGCCATAATAACAAAAGAATAATGCGTGCAAAAAATTTCATATACTAAAATCGAGCGGTAAAGATAGTTTGCAAAGGTTTAAAAACTGTTAACAAATTTCTAAAAATCCTTCAACATTTTTAGTTCTTCTTTTTGAATCCAACCAGTCTTTCCGTCTGCTAATTTAATTTTTTTCCATGAATCTAATTGATCTAGAACATTCACTTTTGTTCCTGCATGAATTAAAAATACTTGAGCGCTAGTATCGTTTGGTTCAGATTTAATAACGCTTTCCTCTGCAAATATAATTGCAGGTTGGTATTGGTCAAAATCATTTCGTTGTATGTAGGCAAAAAGAATTGAGATAATGCAAAGAAATAGGGCAACTATACTACCAATAAACGTAAACCTTTTTCTAGTGGAAAAATTAGAATAGTAAAATAGGATATAAAATAGTACAAAAAGGAGCATAAACCCTATAGCTGTATAAGCCCATTGGTCAAAAGTTAATTTACCGGTTATATTTTTATATAATCTAGACAAACCCGTTTCTGGCATAGTATCTATTGCATCTATGGTCATATTTTGGGCATAACTTAAATTCGTTTTTATCTCCTTGTCATTTGGGGATAACAACAACGCTTTTTCGTAATAATATATACTCTCGGCAATATTATTAAGCTTATAGTAAGAATTTCCGAGGTTATAATACACTGCAGCCGAATGCTTTTCGTTCGTTAAAATATTCTCGTAATAACTTATAGCTTTTTCATATTCACCGGCATTGTATGCTTCAGTTGCTTGCTCAAATAATTGATTGTTCTGAGCAGCACAAAGAACCGCTGTAAAGAGGATAATAAGTGTAGTTAGCTTTTTGAACATACCTATAATTGTTTATCCATTTTAGAGATTACTTCACTTGCCTTATCATAATCTGCCTGCATTTGTACGTTAGAAAAAGGGCTATATCTGGCAGATTCACAATTTTTAAGAAGGTCGATGAAACTGTTTACGGTAGCATCGTCTATCTGTTTTTCTGTAAGCAGTTCCGTAATTTTATCTTTACTGAATTCAGAAGTTTCAATCTTTAACTTTGCTTTCAAATAGTTATGTAGCGCTCGCTCTAGGGCAACGTAAAAAGATTCTTTGTTTCCAAGTTCTTTTTTAGCGGCGGATAGATACTTACGGGCTAGTTTGTTCGCCTTTCTAATTTTATTACCTACAACATCACCGGCTAAGGAGTCTCTTCTTTTTCTAAATACTATAGCTAAAGGAATTAATAGTAGTGGACACAACAGCCAAATATAGAATGAAGTGGATCCAAAAAAGTATGATACAGATTTGCTTGTTAAGTCAGGATTCAATTTTATAAAATTAAATTGATCTCCACTGGTAATTATAGACTGTTTTTGAGTATTTGAATTTTGTTCGGCATTAGCAGATGCACTTAGTGGACCTTCTAAAACATTTATAACAATTTCGTCTGATGTTAAGGTGGTGTATTTCCCGGTAGACGGATTGAAATAACTAAAATTTAAAGGTGAAATAGGATATTTACCTCTAAATGAAGGCACAATGGTATATTGGTTGCTCACCTTGCCCTGCATACCTGCTAAAGTTGTTCTTACACCTTCTGTGAATTCAGGCTCGTAAACCTCTAACGCACTTGGTAATTCCAATTCAGGAAGCTTAAATAATTTAAGATTTCCTTTTCCACTTACCTCTACGGTTGCTTGTAAAGATTCTGAAGCATTTAAGCTTGTTTTGCTCGTTGTTACTGAAAAATCAAAATCACCTACAGCACCGTTGAAATCAGCAGGCTGGTTTTCTAAAGGCAAAGGCTTTACATTAATTGTTCTTTTACCTGCAGATACGGTTTTGTTAGTTTGGTCATACATTCTTTGACCAAAGAAATTTCGTCTGTTAGAAGGTACGTCTACGGTAACATCAAGAGAAAGAGGTTCAATATCTAGTTTGCCTGATTTCTGCGGATAAAGAACAACGCGTTTTAATATTACATAACGATAAGGTTTGCCTTTGTAAGTGCCATTTTGTGCACTAAGGGCATTTACTTTAATGTCTTGACTCCAGAAGTTATTATATGTTGGATTATCTAGCGGTTGATAGTTTGATACACTTATGTTAGGGCTAACGTATAGCTTATAAATTACAGTTATGGCTTCATTCAAATACGGATTCGTTTTTGAAATTTCAGCAACTAAATGTAGATTTTCATCTGCCACATCATCAGCGGTCATCTGATCGCTAGGTTTATCTACAGCAGCGGTAACTTCAACTTCCTTAGCTAATGATTTATAAGTTTCTCCACCAATAACAATAGAAGCTTGCTTAATAGTGAATTTACCTCTTGAAGTAGGAGCTAGTGTATAAGAATAAGATTTGGAATAACTTCTAACACCATTTATCCAAGAAGAACTAATGGATTGTGATGGTCCCATAACTACTTTAAATCCGGTAAAATCCGGAGGGTTAAAATTATCGCCATCACGGTTCATGATAAAATCTACGCGTAATCTTTCGTTTAAACCAAGCTTTGGTTTGCTCAATTTCATTTCAAAAGTTACGGTATCACTATCTTGTCCCATCATCAATATTGATGATAGAAAAATGGTTATAAGTAACCCAAGTTTTGTTATGGACTTAAAGTCTACCAATCCTTTTCGTTTTTAATTTTAGCACCTTTTACTTTTTTTGCATCTATTTTATCTTGAACCTTTTTTTCTGCATTTTGCATGGCTCTCAATAGATTTTCAACTTGTTGCTTAGAAAGTTGATTTGGTCTAGGTTGTTGTTGCTCTTGCTCGTTATCACCTTCGCCTTGTTCTGGCTTTTTCTTTTGATCAGACTTGTTATCTCCTTCGCCTTCTTTATTGTCGTCTTTCTTTTCTTCATCTTTATCGCCTTCATCACCCTTGTCACCTTCGTCTCCCTGATCTTTTTTATCCTCGTTTTCTCCTTCGTCCTTTTTGTCCTGATCTTTATCCTCGTCTTGATCTTTGTCCTTATCCTTATCCTTATCGTCTTGATCCTGTTTGTTATCGTCTTGGTCTTTTTTAAGGAGTTCTTTCGCCAAAGCTAAGTTGTAGCGAGTTTCTTCATCTGTAGGATCATTACGCAAAGCTTCCTTATAAGCTTCAACAGCTTTAGCATAGTCTTTACGTTTCATGAAAACATTACCCATATTATGATAGGCTTTGTGTTTATCAGCTTTTGAAGTAGATGCTTCGCCAGCTTCTTTAAATCTTCCAAAAGCTTCGTTGTACGTTTCGTTTTCGTAATAGGCGTTTCCTAAATTATAGGGAGCTGCACTATTTTCTCCACTTTTAGCAATTGCTTTTCTATAATCTACTTCTGCTGCAACAAAATTATCTTCTGATAATGCCTTGTTAGCATCCCACGTAAGGTTTGTAGATGATTTTAATGCCTTTTCTTTTTCCTTCTCGTCAACTTCTTGAGCAAAAGATGATAAGCAAGCAAAAACCAAAAGTAAAATTGCGCTAATTTTATTCATTTCTTTTCTCATTGAACAAATTGAGTTTTTTTAACCAGCTCGTCTTGCGGTCCAAGATAAATATATCTAAAAAAAGAAGCAACAATGCCCCACCGATAAACCATTGAAACTGATCTTTATATTCTGCGAATTGTTTGGCTTCAAATTCCTTCTTGTCCATTTTTAACAACTCCTCCTTAATAAATTCTACTGCTACATCTGTATTAGAACCATCTATATATTGCCCTTCTCCCTCATTAGCGATATCAACCAAAATACTTTCATTTAATTTGGTAATAACGGTTTCGCCTTGACTATCCTTTTTTAAGCTTTCTAAAATTCCGTTTCTCTTAATTGGTATGGGAGCTCCTTTTTCTTTACCAACACCAATAGTGTAAATTATAATTCCTTCATCAACAGCATCCTCTACAGCATCTAAAGTTGAGCCTTCAGAATGGTCTTCACCATCAGAAATTATGAACAAAACACGATTAGTCTGTTCAGCATCATCATAAAAGGTAGTAGCCAATTCTATTGCTTGATCAATGGCTGTACCTTGTGACGTTAGCATATCTGTATTCATGCCTTGCAAGAACATTTTTGCTGCGCCATAATCTGTGGTAATCGGTAATTGAGGGTATGCTTGCCCGGCATAGGCAATGATACCAATACGGTCACTTGCTAATTGATTTATAATTTCAGAAACCAATCTTTTAGCTTTTTCCAATCTGTTTGGTGCAATATCTTCCGCTAGCATACTTTTACTAACATCTACTGCAAAAACGATATCAACTCCCTCTCTCTTTACGGTTTCTAATTTTGTCCCTATTTTAGGGTTAACCAAGCCAATAATTAATAACGCCAATGCAAGGATGAAAACAATTAATTTTATACCTGCTTTGTTATATGAACGGTTTGGAGTTAACCTTTTTAGAAGATCGGTATTTGCAAACTTCTTTTGGGTTCTCTTTTTCCATACCAATACCAATAGATACAACACCACTATCACTGGAATGATAATGAGCAAATAGAAATATAATGTTTCGTCGTACTGTATCATATTATACAAAGCTTCTAAATAGCGTATTTCTTAAAATCCATTCTAACAACAGCAATATTCCCGCCAATAAAATCCAAGGTCTAAATTTCTCTTCGTAGCGGTAGTATTTAAATTCTTCTACCTCTGTTTTTTCTAGTTTATTGATTTCGTCATAGATTTCCTCTAAAGATTCATTATCAGTAGCTCTAAAATACTTTCCACCGGTAGCGGTAGCAATATCTTTTAATAGGTTTTCGTCTATCTCAACTTGTCGCATTCCATATCTAAAAGAACCATCAGGATTGTATTGAATAGGTGTTAAGGCATTACCATTTGTACCGATACCAATAGTGTAGGTTTTAATTCCAAATTCAATAGCAAGATCTGCAGCAGTTTGTGGTTCAATAAAACCGGAGTTGTTTACACCATCTGTCAATAGAATAATAATTTTACTTTTAGCCTTACTTTCCTTTAAACGGTTAACCGAAGTGGCTAACCCCATACCTATTGCGGTACCATCATCTAATTGCCCGTAACTAATTTCTGAAAGCGCGTTAAGTACAATTGACTTGTCTGTAGTAATAGGTGTTTTTGTGTAACCTTCACCTGCATAAACAACAAGACCTATACGATCATTTGGTCTTTCTTTAATAAAATCTGCAGCTACTTCTTTTAATGCAGAAAGTCTATTTGGCTTTAAATCTCGTGCTAACATACTAGAAGACACATCTATTGCCATAACAATGTCAATACCTTTAGTGGTCTTAGATCGTGTAGAAATATCTTCTGTTTGTGGTCTTGCCAATGCTACAATAATAGCACCTAACGCCAACAATCTTAAAAGGAATAAACCTGGTTTTAGTTTTGGTAAAATGCTATTGTAACTGAATCCTTTGGCGCTAGAAATTCGTAGAGATGCAGTTTGCTCTTTTTGTTTAAAGATATACCACACAATTGCCAATGGCAGTAATAGGAACAGCCAAAAGAAATCAGGATTTGCAAATGATATATTATCGAACATTTATAATTCTGTTTTAACTTCTACCGATGCTAAAATTCGGTCTACTATTTCTTGAGCGTAGTTATCGTCTTCTAACCAAGTTAGAATAATGTATTGCTGAAAACCTTTGCCACCAAAAAGTAGTACGGTATATTCACCTTCCGTTAATTTTTTTGCACCAGGTGCTATAAACTGACCACTTCCATAAACTTTTAGACCTTTAACCCCGCTTATGGTACTAAATTCTTCTTGTTTTGTAATGATGTTTTTTGCGCCTTGACTTTCAAAATTCGATAGAATTTGCTCAATTGTTTTTTCAAAATCGGGTTCAACATCTTGTTGTGTTAGAGTAATGGAAGTAGTACCAATATTAAAAAGACCAATTGGACTTGCATATTGAAACGCTTGTATATCTGCTATTGCAGCTTTTGCCTCTGCAGGTAGTTTTATTTTTTGACGTATTAATACTTGTGGAGTCTCTAATTGTATAGGAGGGAAACCGTAGCTGCTACGAATCCATTCTCCTTCTAATAATTCTTTTGTTGGATGACCAAGAACAGTATCTTTCATGTAGCCAAACCCAAATTTGACCCCAGCAATAGTAATGCCTATAAGTATCACGGCAATAGTGGATATTATGGCAATTTTAATTTTCTTCTTTTTAGCTCTACGCTCTAATTCTTCTTGGTATTCTGCTTGTTCCAGTAATTCCTCTTCTGTAGGTTCTGGTAAAGCTTCATGAGTTTTTTCTACAATCTGTTCTACCAGTTTTCTATCTTGTTCTGCAACGGTAGTAGATGGTTTGTTCTTAGCGAATTTCACCAAATCTGCCGTCTGTAGTATTTGTTGAAATTGTTTGATGGTATCATCATCCAATTTCAATTCACCGGCATCTTTTAAGAGTTCCAATTTCTCAATTAATTGTCCGGTAGTACTTTCTAATGCTGTTACATGCGCATCTTCTTCTAGATAAGAACGTACAATGGTGGTTAATTCAGAGTAGTATTGTTTGTATTCATCTTGTATTAAGTATTTAGAATTTTCTAAACGCTTAAGTTCAAGTAAGGCTCTATCATAAGGAGGTAACAGGGCTACTTTTTCCTCTTCTGTCAACGGTTTTTTACGGAATACGAACCAATATAATAATCCCCCTAAAATAGATAGGATTAAAAGACCTATAAGTAAGTAGGTCCAAAAATCGTAGTTACTTTTCTCAACATTAATAAGTGGCTTAATGTCATACATTTTCTGATTTAGTGTGTCTACGGGAATAGTAGCCACATTAATCAACATAGAATCGGTCATAAAACCTGTTCCATTAATATCAATACGTTGAGACGGTAACTTGTATGCGCCAGAATCGAACTGGGTTAGGGCATATATTTTTTGAAGTGTTAGTCTATCTTTTTTTCTTGTGGTATCTGTCGCAAAAGCTTCTACAGTTTCTAAAGGGGAAAATGTTTGTCCTTCAGGGAAAATAACAAAGTCGGTAGAATCTATATCAACAGTAACGGTCCATTGAACTTGCTCGCCAATTTTTATGAAAGTAGTGTCAACCTTCGTAGAGATATTTGGGCGTTCTTGCGCAGATAGCTCAAAAATGAACAGTAGAAATACGAATAAGGGTGATATTCGTTTTATGAACGAAGCACCATTTTCAATTATTCTATTTATATAAATCATTCGTATCAACCTCTTCTTTTAAAATAGCCCAATAATTTTTTAACGTAACTTTCGTCTACTCTACAATCTAAAACCCCACATCCAGATTTCGTGAAAGACTCTTTGAAATAAGTTACACGTTCTCTGTGAAATTCTGCATACGCATTTCTTACTTTTTTAGACGCGGTATTTACCAATTGTAATTTTCCTGTTTCGGCATCTTGCATTTGAACCATCCCTAAATTTGGGATAGATTCTTCTCGTTCATCATAAATACGAATACCGGTTAAATCATGTCTTCTTCCGGTAATTTTCAAGGTTTTTTCATATCCTTCATCAATAAAATCGGAAAGGACAAAGACAATGGCTTTCTTTTTCATGACGCTGCTCAAGAATTTTAATGCTTGGGCTATATCTGTTTTATTGCTTTTTGGTTTAAACTCTAGTAATTCTCTAATGATACGTAAAGCGTGAGTCTTCCCTTTTTTAGGCGGAATAAAAAGCTCTATCTGATCAGAGAATAAAACGATACCTACCTTATCATTGTTTTTTAGTGCACTAAACGCTAAGGTTGCCGATATTTCTGTTACTATATCATTTTTAAATTGATTAGTGGTACCAAATAATTCTGAACCACTAATATCTACCACAAGCATCATGGTTAATTCTCGCTCCTCTTCAAAAACTTTTATATAAGGCTCACTATAGCGGGCGGTAACATTCCAATCAATATTTCTTACATCATCCCCAAATTGGTACTGGCGTACTTCACTAAACGTCATACCACGACCTTTAAAGGTAGAGTGGTATTCCCCACCAAATATATGGTCAGAAAGACGTCTCGTCTTTATTTCTATTTTCCGTACTTTTTTGAGTAGCTCTTTGGTATCCATTTTTATAGTAAACAGTTTACAGTCTCTGTTTCAGTAAATCATATTTAGCATTTAGTAATAAAATATATTACGAGCGATAAATATTAAGAACTGAATTTAAGGTACTTCGATCTCGTTTACAATTTTGTTGATGATATCAACAGAGGTAATATTTTCAGCTTCGGCCTCGTAGGTAATTCCTATTCTATGTCTTAAAACATCATGTACAATAGCTCGTACATCTTCAGGAACAACGTAGCCCCTTCTTTTAATGAAGGCATAACATTTTGCAGCGACACCTAAATTGATACTTCCCCTTGGCGAAGCACCAAAACTGATTAAAGGTTTTAAGCTTTCTAAATTATATTTTTCAGGATATCTAGTAGCGAAGACAATATCAAGAATATATTTTTCGATTTTTTCGTCCATATATACTTCACGTACCGCTTTCTGTGCGCTTAGTATTTGTTCTATAGATACCACAGCATTTACGGTCTCATAGTTACCCAATAAATTTTGGCGCATTATTAATTGCTCCTCATTAATTTTTGGATAATCGATAACCGTTTTCAACATAAAACGGTCAACCTGTGCTTCCGGAAGTGGATAGGTTCCTTCTTGCTCTACCGGGTTTTGAGTAGCCATCACTAGAAAAGGCTTGTCAAGAATAAAAGTTTCGTCACCAATAGTAACTTGCTTTTCTTGCATTGCCTCTAATAATGCAGACTGCACTTTTGCTGGTGCACGGTTAATCTCATCCGCAAGAACAAAATTGGCGAAAATTGGACCTTTCTTAATAGAGAAGTCGTTTAATTTCATGTTATAGATCAACGTACCTACAACATCTGCAGGAAGCAAATCTGGTGTAAACTGTATTCTACTAAAACTACCTTTAACAGCTTTTGAAAGCGTATTAATGGCTAAGGTTTTTGCTAGACCGGGAACACCTTCTAATAAGATATGCCCTTGCCCTAAAAGACCAATTAGTAATCGTTCTACCATATACTTTTGGCCAACGATTACCTTATTCATTTCAAGCATCAGTAAATCGATAAAAGCACTTTCGCGAGCAATCTTCTCATTTACGGCACTAATGTCAATTGAAGTATTTTCTTCCATTTAAAACTTTATATTATTGATTGTTAAGGCTTCTAATTTTAACAGTCATGCAAATTGAAAATTTATTCATTCAGTCGCTGTTAATGATAGGTTAAAAAATTGGAAAACCCCTTATTTTTATGAAGGTTTTAAGGGATTTCTTTTTAATTTCATTAATCAAATAACAATATATTGAAATATTCTAGAATTATTGCAGGAACTATGACCTGGGGCAAATGGGGGAAACAACATTCTGCAGCTGAAATGATAGCGTTGATGAATCATTGTGTGGAAAATAATATTACCACTTTTGATCATGCCGATATTTATGGTGATTATACAAACGAAGAAGATTTTGGCAAAGCGTTCAATAAGAGTGGTATAAAGAGAGAAAATATTCAGCTGATCAGTAAATGCGGGATTCAATTTGATGTAAAAGAAAGATCCAATAGGGTAAAGCATTATGATTACGATAAGGATTATATTATCTCATCTGTAGAAAGGTCTTTAAAAATGCTACAGACAGATTACTTAGATTTACTTTTATTACATAGACCAAGCCCGTTGATGAATCCTTCAGAAATTGCAGAGGCTGTAGATAAGTTAAGTGAGGATGGGAAAATTAGACAATTTGGAGTGTCTAATTTTACTCCGTCTCAAATACAACTTATAGAAAAGGAAGTTCAGGTAGAAGCCAATCAAGTGGAGTTTTCGTTATCTTCTAATGCAGTTATGAACGATGGTACTTTAGATGATTGCATAACTTATGATAGGTTAGCAATGAGCTGGAGTCCTCTTGGAAGTTATTTTAGAGAAGAATCTAAGGCAAATGATAGAATTAAAAAGGTTTTAGTGGAGCTTACTAAAAAATATGATGCTACAGAAGATCAGCTTTTATTGGCTTGGGTTTTAAAACACCCGTCAAATGTGCATCCTGTTGTTGGTACGGCGACACCAAAACGTTTAAAAATGGCGATGGAGGCAGTAGCCATTAATTTAGAATTACAAGATTGGTTTCTGATGTTAGAAGCTAACGAAGGGCATGAAGTTGCATAATTAATTGATAAAATGACAAAAACAGCATTCATTACAGGAGCTACAAGCGGAATTGGAAAATCAACAGCAATTCATTTTGCAATTAACGGAATCAACTTGGTTTTGTGTGGTAGACGACAAGATCGGTTAGATGCTTTAAAAGAAGAGCTTGGTAAAGAGGTACAAGTACATATCTTAAATTTTGATATTCGAGATAAAGAATCAGTAAAAGAGGCTATAGATTCCTTACCAAAAGAATTTTCCCAAATAGATATTTTAATTAATAATGCCGGTAATGCCCATGGTTTAGATACCATACAAGATGGTAGTTTAGATGATTGGGATGCTATGTTAGATATAAACGTGAAGGGATTACTTTATGTTTCAAAAGCATTAATTCCAAAAATGATTGCTCAAAAATGTGGTCATATTATAAATATTGGCTCTACCGCAGGTAAGGAAGTCTACCCAAAAGGAAATGTATATTGTGCCAGTAAGCATGCTGTAGATGCAATTAACCAGGGTATGCGTATAGATTTAAATGGAACAGGTATTCGTGTTGGGGCGGTAAACCCAGGTTTAGTTGAAACAGAATTTAGTAATGTTCGTTTTAAAGGAGATGAAGATAGGGCAGAGAATGTCTACAAAGGATTTCAACCTTTAAAACCAGAAGATATAGCAGATATAATTTACTTTGTAGTTACTAGACCATACCATGTAAATATTGCGGATTTAGTTGTTATGCCAACCGCACAAGCATCTTCAACTATTGTAAATAAATCTTAGTCTTCCCACATATTGCAAACCTTTAAAGAGCTAAATATTTAAAAAATGATCAATAAACGCCTTTTGGTAAAGAACTTGCTCGCACATAACGACGAGAATAGTTTTTACGACAAAAAGCGATTTATTTCCATTGGAGAAAAAGAGGGAAAAGGGAAATTTTTAAAGCACGTTTGTGCATTGGCAAACAGTAACCCGGCAAACAATTCTTTTATAGTAGTTGGGGTAGAAGATGAGGATAATAAAATAGTAGGTGTTGATTTTTTTGATGACAGTAAAATTCAAAATTTGGTAAACGCCTACTTAGATAACCCTCCGTTAATATCATATGAGAACATACCTTTCCCCCATTTACCAGAAGGTAAGGTGGTGGGTTTGGTGACTATAAAATCTATAGGTAAAGTTTGTTCTCTTCGTAAGAATATCTGGAAATATTATGGGGGTTCCGTTTTTTTTAGAGAGGGGAGTATTAGTTTACCTAAAGCCTATGGTATAGAGTTAAAAGATATAAATTCTGATGCTGTTGCTACTATTGAGCAGCATGCTAAAAACAATATTGAACTTACCCTAGATGGTGTTATTGATTTTATAAACTACAGGCATAAAGACCTTGAAAGCAACTATAAAGTTTTTAAAGAACAATTTGTAGTATGTTGGGCTGGGAACAAAAAAGTAGTTAATGGAATTACTTACCACTATCGTGTGGATATAGAATTAATAAACGAACAGGTAAAACTATTCTACTCCAATTTAGATGAGGTCACTATTAGCTTTGATAATGACTCTTTTACTACAATTGAATTTGTGCAACTGGGTCTTGGGGCAAAGCAAAAATATTTTCCGTTAGAAAAAGTGGTCATCAATTTCAGTGAAAATGGCAAATACCAAATTAAGAGCGATTTGCTTTTTGAGCCACCAACATATGATGTTACCGAATTACAAAAGATTTACAAGCGTAATAATGAGTTGGTAGTAAAGGTGGAGAAAAGTATGGAGCTATCCATTAAGGAGGTAAGGAGTTTAAAGTATTTAGCAGATTCTTATTTAATATGCTTTTTAAACGGATTTGAAGAAGCTAAAGAACAAATGGAATTTGCCAGACAAGTCTTAAAACCAAAATACCCAAAAATAAATGCTTCTTTAAAAGAGGCTCTCCGCGTGCTTAGGAAAGTTAAATATTCTTAATCCAAAGTTGTTCGTAGGGCTTTAATGGCAACTCATTATGGATAAGCTCAAAATTTTTCCCAGTAAGTAGGTCAATAGAATTTTCACCTGCGTGAATACCTATAGAAAGTAACCAGCCAATATTTAGGGTTTCGGTAACTTCATTAAAATTAGACAGTACCCAAACACTTTCATCTTCATGGGTTCTTTGGAAAGCAAAAACATGTTGATTAGGGCAGCCGTGAATTTTTATATCATTGGAATCTGCAAATACGCTATGTTCTTTTCTTAGACGAATCATATGCTTTAATCCGTTGAATATAATAGCAGAAGTATTGTTATCGGATTTTTTCAATTGAGCTACAGCGTCCCAATCTTGCATAGGCCTATTTACCCATCTATTATCATTAACATGGTCCTCATTCTGCTCGTAACTATAATCGTTTAATGTCCCTATTTCATCACCAGCATAAATCATTGGAATACCGCCATAGGTTAGAATAACACCATGCATCATTAAAATTTTGGAGATAGCATAGTCAATTATATTCTTGTTGTTTTGTTCTAGAGCAGTTTCTAGTCCTAGTAAAGATGCCGCACTTCCGGTAATTCTACCATCACCATTTTTAGGGTTATACATGAACATGAGCCCTTTTGCCGGAGACCATTCTAATTTGCCACAGTAATAATTTAATAAAAACTGTTTGTGGGCAGCAGGTTCAGATCCTATTGCACGTACAAAATCATCCTCGTAACCAAGACCTATGTCGTCATGGCATCGTATATAATTGATCCAGGTACCATCTTTAGGTTTGTTTGGTACTTCGGTTACACTTTTAACCATTAAAGATGCCTTTTTGGTGGCAATTGAATTCCATAACAATGCCATTAATGAAGCGTTATAAGCAATTTCGCATTCATTGCCCTCAGCAGTACCTTCTCCAAAATATTTAATGATATCTCTTGGGGCAACGATAGCTTCTGCTAATAGAATAACACCTGGGGCTATAACTTGTAGGCACATTCTAAAAAGAGAAATAAGTGTATGTGCCTCTGGCAAATTCTGAGATAAGGTTCCTAATTTTTTCCAAAGAAAAGCAAGTGCATCAAAACGGATAACATCAACACCTAAGTTGGCTAATGACATTAAGTTACCAAGCATTTCTATAAATACCTCTGGATTTCTATAATTTAAATCCCACTGATAGTTGTTAAAACAGGTCATTACCCATTTTTCCATTTCCTTATTATAGGTGAAATTTCCTGGTGCCGATTGTGGGAAAATTTCAGGTAGTGTTTTTTCAAATTCGTCTGGTATATGACGGTCAGAATAGGTATAATAATAATTTTGATGGTGTAAGCTTCCTTCTTTTGCTTTCTGTGCCCACTCAAATTCATCTGAAGTATGGTTGACAACAAAATCAAGCATTAAGAATATGTTATGTTCTCTAGCTTTTTTTGTAAAGGTTGTAAAATCATTTTTTGTGCCATATTTACTATCAATCTCATGATAGCTATTTACAGCGTACCCACCATCATTTTCACCAGCTGGTCTAGTGGTAATGGGCATAAGGTGAAGAAAGTTTACGCCTAGGTCATCAAAGTATGATAATTTATCTTTTAGTCCGTTAATGTCCTTGTTAAAGCGATCAACATACATCTGCATACCTACCATTTGTTCGCTCTGGTACCAGTTTCCAGACTCTAATCTTTCAATATCTTGCTTTTGAAGTTCTGTAGGGCGGGCTTTGAACAGTAACTCTATTTTATCTAAAAGAGTATAGAAAAAGGCTTTATGCTCTGATTCTGGGTATAATGAAAAAAACTGCGTTTTAATAATAGAAAGATTGGTCGCTAATCTTTGCTCAAATAAAGAAGTTAAAGAATTTGTACCTTTTTTCTTTTGACCTCTCTCAGCCAATAACCTTAGTAATTCAGCTTGGTTCATTTTAAGAGTCTAATTGTTGTAAAGTAGGAAGTGATTCAATTGCCCCAAAATTCTCGGTAGTAATTGCTCCAGCCTTATTAGCTCTGGCAACCATATTGGTTAGCAATTTTTCATCTGCTAATACATTTTCAAACTTAGAATGTTGCGAGATTTGTTGCAATAAACAGCCTATAAAAGCGTCGCCGGCACCTGTTGTATCCTTTGGGTTAACTTTTATACTTGGTATAGTTTTACTGAATTTAGCAGTACTTAGTAATGTGCCTTCGCTACCTAGGGTAATTACTATAATTTGGGTTCCCATTTCATGGAAAACTTGACATGCCTCATCTAAATTATCCTTGCCTGAAAGAAGTTGTGCTTCCTCCAAACTAAATTTACATAAATGAGATTTTTCTATGTAAGGATGGCATTTACGAATAAAAACATCCTCTTTGTTTTTCCAAAGGTCTACCCTGTAGTTTGGGTCAAAACTGATGAAAGCATTTTTAGTGATTCCGTCAAATAAATATCTGTTATACGTCTCCTCTAATGAACCACCCAAAAGCGCGGTAGCAGCCCCAAAATGCAATATATTATTTTCAAATCTAGATTTAAGAGATGAATCATAGGTAAGTTCTTTGTCTGCACCACGGCTAAAAACAAAATCTCGCTCTCCATCGGCATCAATCGATACAAATGCTAGAGTAGTAAAGGTGTCACTTTTTTGTGCTGAAGAAATGTCTACTTTTTCATTTTCAAGAATACGTAATAAAAAGGTGCCAAAGGGGTCGTCACCTACGCATCCAATAAAAAGACTTTCGCCACCAAGCTTGCTAATAGCGCAAGAAACATTGGCAGGTGCCCCACCGGCTTTTTTAGAAAATTCTTTAGCTTTAGATAAATCTTTACCTTGGTTTTCAGCAACGAAATCAATTAGCAATTCACCAATACAAAATACTTTTTTCATAGTTCTAAAAGAAAAATAAGGAAATCTAAGTTAATTAGAAAAAGGACCTACTTCCTAAATATTCTTAAGGAAATATTAAATTATTGTAGTTTGTAGATTATTTTCTTGATTTATTATGCCGCTAATTTTGGCTCTGGTCATGAAATTCATATCTTGATATTATACATTTTAAAACACACACTAACCATGAGTATATTTGATGAGATTAAGAAGAAACTAAGCCATGAGTTTATTGATATTATTGAATGGCTAGATACTACAAACGATACTATAGTCCATCGTTTTGAACGTTATCAAAATGAGATAAAGAACAACGCACAGTTAATTGTTCGTGAAGGACAAACAGCAGTTTTTATTAATGAAGGGCAATTAGCAGATGTTTTTAAACCTGGTACTTATACTTTAAACACTCAAAATCTACCAATATTAACGACTTTAAAAGGTTGGAAATACGGTTTTGACAGTCCGTTCAAAGCTGAGGTGTATTTTGTAAATACACACCTTTTTACCGATGAAAAATGGGGTACTAAAAACCCATTTATACTTAGTGATGATAGATTTGGTTTTGTAGAAATACGTGCTTTTGGGACATACAGTTTTAGAATTAATGACCCAGGTAAGTTTATTATAGATGTAGTTGGCACAGATGGTAACTTCACGAATTATGAAGTAAATGAACATTTAAAAAGTTTAATAGTAACCCGTTTTACAGATACAGTAGGCGAGGCTAACTTGCCAATAGAATTATATGCTGCCAATACCAGTGAGCTTTCTGAAACATGCCAGGTGGTTATGCAACCAGAATTTAATAGGGTAGGTATAGAATTAGAGAAATTCTACATCGAAAATGTATCGATGCCAGAAGAACTGAAGAAAGAAATTTTCGAATACAGCCGATTAGATAAGTTGGACATGACCAAATTAGCCCAGTTCAAAGCTGCAAAAGCAATGGAATTAGCGGCTAAAAACGAAGGTGGTACCGCTGGTGCCGGTATGGGCATGGGCATGGGTTTTGTTTTGGCACAACAAATGGGTGGTCTAATGGGGCAACCTGCGGCACAACCATTTGGGGGTCAAGCTGCACAGCCACAAGCACCACCGCCAATGCCTGCGCAGATTACATACTTTTATGCGGTAAGTGGTCAGCAATTGGGTCCGGTTTCATTAGAAAAGCTTAAGGAGTTATTTGCAAGCAGAACCATTAATAGGGATTCTCTGATTTGGAAACAAGGAATGGCAAGTTGGACCGCTTTGAAAGAAGTAGAAGAATTAAAATCTTTCTTAGGCGGTAATACACCACCACCTTTACCAACGGCATAATCAGAAACAATTATCATATAACATACCTTTTATAGATAAGGGATACTTTCTATGGACGATATTCAACAATCGGAGTTTAAAAAAGCATGTGCCAATTGTGGGGCAGAGCTTAAATTTAAGCCAGGCTCTCATCAGCTTACATGTGAATACTGTGGTTATGAGGAATTTATTGAGCAATCAAAAAGTAGTTTTGAAGAACTAGAATTAGATCACTACCTAAAAATAGTAGGCGAAAATGCGTATACCGAAACCATAGAGCTATTGCATTGCAAAAATTGCGGTGCCAACCAACATGTAGAGGAGAATTATAAATCGTTAAACTGTGTGTATTGTAGCGAACCTTTAATTCGTGAAGATATTGAAAAAGAAGGGTGGATTTTACCTGGAGCTCTGGTGCCATTTCAGTTAGATGCTAAAAAGGCACAAGCCATATTTAAAGGATGGGTAGGTAAAATTTGGTTTGCACCAGACAATTTAAAAAAAGCTGCTTTAGATCCAGAAGGATTACACGGTCTTTATGTGCCTTATTGGACGTTTGATGCCAATCTGTTTGCATCTTATCAAGGGCAACGTGGAGATTATTACTATGAAACCCAAACTTATAATAGTAATAAAGGAAAAAGAACAAGACAGGTTAGAAAAACAAGGTGGACGTATGCTTCTGGCAAGGTAGATGGTTTTGTAGATGATATTTTAATCAATGCTTCAGAAAAGAAACGCAGGGAAATTCCCGCTAAAGTCGCTTTTTGGAACTTGAAAGATTTGGTTGTTTTCAATTCTAAATATCTATCAGGTTTTGTAACGGAAAAATATACGGTTTCCTTAAAAGAAGGGCATCATAAATCTTTTCAAGAAGCTAAAAAGATAGCTTATAATTGGATTAAGCGAGATATTGGCGGGGATACTCAAAGAGTAGCAAATGCCGATATTAAGTTAACAGATGAGAAATTTAAACATGTACTACTTCCGATTTATCTAAGTTCATATAGGTATGATGGTAAAGAGTTCAATTTTTACATTAACGGCCAAACAGGAGTACTAAGCGGAAATAGACCTTATTCGTTTTGGAAAATTTTCTTTTTAGTAATATTTATCCTTGTCATAATAGCCATAATTGCGATTTTTGCTAAATGAATTTAAAAAGAACACTGGTAGTAGGTGACATTCATTCAGGTTTACAAGCCTTAAAACAGGTACTTGAAAAAGCTGCCATTACAGAAAAGGATACTATAATTTTTTTAGGAGATTATATTGATGGATGGAGTGAAGCGGTAGAAACTGTAAATTATCTTTTACAATTAAAGGAAAAGTATAATTGTATTTATTTAAGAGGTAACCATGATGAACTTTGTTATGAGTGGTTAACTGGCAAAGCGGATAACCCAACCTGGTTTATGCATGGTGGCGAAGCAACATCCAATTCATATGGTAACGCCTCGAAGGAAACCAAAGATTTGCATTTAAAGTTTTATGAAAACTTGCAGAACTATCATTTAGATTCGGAAAGCAGGTTGTTTTTACATGCAGGTTTTACAAACTTAAAGGGTATAGAGCATGAATATTTTAAAAAGACGTTCTATTGGGATCGTACCTTGTGGGAGTTAGCACTTTCACTTAATAAAGACTTAGAAGAAGATCATATTCATTATCCGAAGCGATTAAAAAATTATTCGGAAATTTATATTGGTCATACGCCAGTTACAAGAATAGGAAAAACTACGCCGCAAAAAGCAGCCAATGTTTGGAATATTGATACGGGTGCAGCATTCAAAGGTCCATTGACAGTATTTAATGCGGATACTAAAGAGTATTGGCAAAGTGAGCCGGTATATACCTTTTATCCTAATGAAAATGGAAGAAACTAAGAAAACCGTTAACTTTACTAAAAAATAGATTGTTTTAATGACGATCTTTGATAAAAACTAAACTATGTCTACTAAAAATATAAGATTAGAAGTGATGCAGGCTCTAGAACCTCAGGTAGAAGGATTTATGGATTCCTTCCTTATACAACCAGAGGATATATGGCAGCCAACAGATTTTTTACCAAATTCTGAGAAAGATACTTTCTTACAAGAAGTAAAAGATATTCGTGAGGAGTCTAAAGAATTAGGATATGATTTTTGGGTTACCATGGTAGCTGATACTATTACAGAAGAAGCATTGCCAACTTATGAGTCTTGGTTAATGGATGTAGTAGGTGTGGACCAGCATGGAGATCATAAAACAAATGGTTGGGCAAAATGGGTTCGCGCATGGACAGCTGAAGAAAATAGACATGGAGATGTGTTGAATAAATATCTGTATTTATCTGGAAGGGTAAATATGAGAGAAATAGAAATAACAACCCAGCATTTAATATCTGACGGTTTTGATATTGGTACGGATCGTGATCCATATAAAAACTTTGTTTATACATCATTTCAAGAATTAGCAACCAATATTTCTCATAAGCGTGTTGGGCAAATGGCCAAGAAAAAAGGAAATGTCCTTCTAGGTAAAATGTGTACAATTATTGCTGGTGACGAAATGAGACACCATTTAGCATATAGAGAATTTGTAAAGACTATTCTTGGTGAGGATCCATCTGGTATGATGATTGCCTTTGCTGATATGATGAAGAAAAAGATTGTAATGCCCGCGCACTTTTTACGTGAGTCTGGTGGTACAATAGGATCAGCGTTTGAGAATTTCTCTAACTGTGCACAACGCTTAGGTGTGTATACGGCACAAGATTATGTAGAGATTCTAAGAAAGCTAAATGCGTATTGGGAATTAGATTCAGTGCGTTCATTAAATGAAGAAGCTGAAAAGGCACGTGACTATTTAATTAAGTTACCTTCTAGATTAGAGAGAATTGCAGAGCGAATGAAATTTCCTCAAGACCAATATCACTTTAAGTGGGTAGAGGCAAACGGAGCATTATAAATAAAAAATCCCGATCGGTTATGATCGGGATTTTTTTTTTGCTTTAAACAGTAAGCTATAGTTTACCGTGTTTATGTTCTTGTTGCCATTTCACAAGTTCTGCCCATTTACCTTCGTAGCACATTTTTGCTTGTAAAGGCCAAGAAGAAGGATCATGAATCTTATACCTAGTTCCGCCTGTATCCAATATTTTTTGGCATTCTGTTAAACTAGCTTCAGACAGTTCTTTCCAAGTTTTAATTCCATGGTCTTTGAACATACCTTCAATTTTAGGACCTATGCCTTCAACCAGTTTTAAATCGTCTTGTTTTATATTCTTTCCGAAAGCAGCTTTGGCAGCAGATCCGTCAAAAGCTAACGCGCTACTTGTAGCGGCACCTGCAGCGAAAGAAGCAGCAGAGGCACCAAGATTTGTACTTGGCGCACTTGGAGTAACCGGAGCAGGTTTAACGACCTTGCTTGCGGCAATTACTCTTTGGTTACATGCATCTAAATCTGCTTTTAACTTGCTGTTGGTTGCCTTAAGGTTATTTAAATCAGCTAAGTCAGTTTTTAACTTGTCGTTATTAGCTTTAAGATTAGATATTTCGACTGAATTATCTACAACTTCTACAGAATCTTTACCAAAAAGTCTACCTATTAGGTAGCCTAATATACCGCAGATAATACCAACTAAAGCTGGAATTAGCCAGCACCAAATATTCATATTTTCAAAATTCATGATTTTACTTATTTATAGGATTAGTGTATGTCTTAGTTTAATGTAATTACTGTTCGTCTATTTTTTACTCTGCCTTCTTCAGTTGCATTAGTAGCAATTGGTTGTGATTGTCCTTTAGAAGAAACTATAATTTTATCGGCAGCGATACCGTTTTTCATTAGATAGCTTTTAGCAAATTCAGCTCTTTCTTTACCTAATCTCATATTTGTACTTGCTTGCCCAGTTGCATCTGTATGCCCAACTACATTTGTAGTAGCTCCGGCAACTTTATCTAAATACCTAGAAATATCCGCAACCTTTTGTCTTTGGGTAGCGTCTAAACTAATTGATGCTTCTGCGGAGTTAAAATATAGAATTAAAGGATCTGCATTTATTTTTTCATACAATGCCTTAAGATCATCTTCTGCGGTTGCAGATTTTTCTACAATGCCAAAGGTAGCAGCGCCCCAATATGTGCCATCTTTTGGAATCATCTCATCCATAAGTTTACCCATTGTGTTAATTTGAGCGGTAGAAATACCTTTAGATGCTAAATCATTTTTAATAGAATTTGCTCTTGCAAGTCCTAGGTTGGGAAATGCAGTATTATTTTCTTCCTCACTGGTATAGTAACCCGTTATGTTTATAACGTTACTGTCATTGGTTTCTAAATGATTCTGTAATCCAGAAATACCTTGTGTTAATTCAGCTCCTAAAGGCATAAGAATATTATGGGAAGAAACATTAAAATTATAATTATCATTGGTATTATAGGCGAACCCATTACCATCAATTGCAAATGGATATGATGTTGCCGAGGGCTCTTTTATGATTACCTTTTCTGTAGTTGGCTCTGTCACAGTGGCTACTGCACCACATTCGCTGCAATAGGTTATGTAAAGGAATGTACCAACTACAATGGCAATCAACATGTATAATAAATACCTTGTTGTTTTCGTCATTGTAATTTATGTTTAGTGTTTAGTCCACAATTTATTAAAAAAATCTTAAAAATGTTAAAAGATTGTAACCTAATTACCTTAGAATCAATCATTATCTAAATTTCAGATATGTTAAATATATTACCAACTATACGATCTACGTGTTAGATGGTAAAAAAAGTGTAAGGAACAACAACTATTATTTGCATTTTTGCGTAGATACTTAAACGGTATATTTCTCCCCACAAGGTTTGGGCATTGAGTATACAGTGTAAAGTTTTGAGTTAGTTGGTTAAAAAATCCTGTCTTCTTTTAGTAGACAGGATTTTTTTATGTTTAAGATTTATCTAATCTATGATCCAACTATACAATATTTGTGTAAAGCCGTACAGAATTTATTGAAATCAATAGAGGAATTTACTAGTTTAATACAAAGGTATTTACACTTGTAAAAATGAAGAAAAAAATAAAAAATACTATAAATTTTCTTTGCATGTTTATTGTACTGGGTGCTCAAACTTTACTACATGGTAGTTGGTCTAATGAACCAGCTGGCAGAAAAGCAACCTAGTAAGCAGCATGCAAAGAAAATTAAAAAATTATCTATAAATCAAATTTTATACCCTGTGCTAATGGTAGCTCAGTAGTGTAATTTATGGTGTTCGTTTGTCTTCGCATATAAACTTTCCAAGCATCAGATCCACTTTCACGACCACCACCTGTTTCTTTTTCACCACCAAAGGCACCGCCAATTTCAGCTCCAGAAGTACCAATGTTAACATTTGCAATTCCACAATCGCTACCCCATGCAGATAGGAAATGCTCTGCCTCACGAAGATTGTTTGTCATAATTGCCGAAGAAAGACCTTGAACTACTCCGTTTTGAATTGCTATGGCATTTTCAACATCACCAGAATATTTTAAAAGATAAAGAACAGGGGCAAAAGTCTCATGCTGTACAATTTCAAAGTCGTTTTTAGCCTCAGCTATAGCAGGCTTTACATAGCAACCACTTTCATAGCCCTCACCTTCTAACACTCCGCCTTCAACAATTAATTTACCACCTTCTTTGACAACTCTTTCTAAGGCCTTGTTGTATTGTGCTACAGCATCAGTATCTATTAATGGACCTACATGATTATTTTCATCTAATGGGTTACCGATTCTTAATTGTTGGTATGCTGCAACCACTGCTTCTTTTACTTTATCGTACATAGAATCATGAATGATTAATCTTCTAGTAGATGTGCAACGTTGACCGGCGGTACCTACAGCACCGAAAACGGCACCAATAACTGTCATTTTTAAATCAGCATCAGGAGTAACTATAATAGCATTATTACCACCAAGTTCTAATAAAGATTTTCCTAATCGAGCAGCAACTGCTTGGGCAACAATTTTACCCATTCTAATAGATCCAGTAGCGGATACTAACGGAATTCTATTGTCTTGAGTCATTAACTCACCTACTTTATAATCACCGTTTATTAAACAAGAAATGCCTTCAGGAAGATTATTTGCTTTAAGAACTTCAGCAGCAATATTTTGACATGCTATTCCACATAAAGGTGTTTTTTCTGATGGCTTCCAAACGCAAACATCACCACAGATCCAAGCTAATGCAGTATTCCATGCCCACACGGCTACAGGAAAATTAAAAGCAGAAATAATACCAACCACACCCAAAGAGTGATATTGCTCGTACATTCTATGCCCAGGTCTTTCTGAGTGCATAGTTAACCCGTGTAATTGACGAGAGAGACCCACTGCAAAATCACAAATATCTATCATTTCTTGAACTTCACCTAAACCTTCTTGGTAGCTTTTACCCATTTCGTAAGAAACAAGTTTACCTAACGGCTCTTTAAGTTCTCTTAATTTGTCACCAAATTGTCTAACAATTTCTCCACGTAAAGGAGCAGGTTTTGTTCTCCATTCTTTGAATGTAGTTGTAGCAGTAGACATTACCTTTTCATAATCTGCTTTTGTAGTTGACTTCACTTTTGCAATCAAAGAACCATCTACTGGAGAATATGAAGAAATAATATCTCCGGATGAAAAATTATTGGATCCCGTTGAAGTTCCCTCATTGACATCTTTAATTCCTAATGCTTTAAGAGCGTCGTGTATTCCGAAATCTGCTGCTATTTTTGACATTTTATAACTTTTTACGTGATTTATGTTAGATATATTACAAAAATACAAAGAATTTTATCCACAAGTAGAACTAATTGAAACTATGAAAATTTTATGATAGACCATAAAACAATTCCGATCAAAGCAGGTATGCTCTGGATAATGAATATTTTTTTACTTACAGAAATAGCACCGTAAATACCTGCAACGGTAACACAGCCTAAAAAGAAAAGAGCAACGTTTGTTGACCATTCTGTACTATCTATTAAAAATGACCAAATTAAACCAGCTGCTAAGAAACCATTATAGAGACCTTGGTTGGCTGCCATTTGTATGGTAGGTTCAAATAAATCTTTAGGAAAATTTTTAAATACTTTTTTGCCAGTAGTGGTCCATGAGAACATTTCTATCCAAAGAATGTAAATATGTATGAGCGCAACAAGTGCGGTAATAATTTTGGCTATAATTATCATTCTTCTTTAGCTATAAAACGTTCGTCTACAGGCATAACAGTGCCGCAATTATCGCAAGTTCTTAATTCTTTTGAACTGTAAAAATGCTTAAAATGTGAAAGGAAATCTTTTTCAATATCATGAAGCGTAAAATAAGCTTCATATAGCTTGTGATTGCAATTATCGCAGAACCATAATAAGCCGTCATCAACATTCATGTTTGCACGTTTACGCTCTATGACTAAACCAATAGAACCTTCTTTACGCACAGGGGAATGGGGCACTTTGGCAGGATGTAAATACATATCACCAGGTCCTAGTTGCATGGTTCTTTTTTTACCATCTTCTTGAATGTGTACTTCTATTTCGCCTTCAAGTTGATAGAAAAGCTCTTCTGTTTCATTATAATGGTAGTCTTTTCTAGCGTTAGGTCCGGCAACGATCATAACAATATAGTCTCCGGCATCTTTATATAGGTTTTTATTTCCTACCGGTGGCTTAAGAAGCCCTCGGTTTTCCTCTATCCATTTAGTTAGATTAAATGGTGCTTGTATACTCATTTTTATGAATTTAAGTGAAAGTTAAATAAACCGTTATTTCTTACCTAAAAGTTAAGCATAAAAAAAGCCTTTGAATTACAAAGGCTATTATAAAATTAGTTTCTTTTAAGCTTATCTAAAAAATACTTGTGTAAAATAAAAATCACCATGGCTATTCTGTATAATGCTAATTGCAGAATAATCGTAATCGCCTTCTATATTTTCTCTATGCCCAGAACTTTTTTTCCAAGCATCGAAAACCTCTTCTATAGTATCGTAATTTCTTGCTACATTTTCAGCAATAAAGATAGCATCTGTCCTTTTTGCAATATTCTCTGCACGTTTGGTAAAATTATCATGACTGGTATTTCCTTTAGAAATCATATAGGCTGTATGAAGATTTGCATAATAATAGGTGGTACTTTCAAATACCAATGCATTTAAACCTAAATTAACTCTATGATCATTTATCATTTCAAAAAGCTCATCTTCTAAAGTACTGTGAGATTCAGAAGAAGCTAAAGTAAAATTTGTTAAAGGTTCCTCTGCATTGTCATATCCTGCAAAGTTTTCATATTTAGAACAAGATGATAATAGCGAAATGATTAATACTAAGTAAGTTAATGTGTACTTCATAAGTGGGAAACTTTTTTTATTGAGTTTCAAAAATAGGCTCAACGTAAATGGTAAGAAGAAAAACATCTATAGAGAGGGCAAAAAACTCGTTAAGCTACGTCTATTGATAAAAACGGTCCTCATCGATAAAATACAAGTAAAATTTCAACGTCAAAAAGTGTATTTAATATGATTTTTCCCACTTTGTCCGACTAAAGAACCATGTCAACCCATATGGGTTAAACTGCAGTTAAAAATTATCTGTTTTTAGGTAATAATAGCTAGTTGATTATTGCTTGTAAAATAGTTGGGTAAAATAATAATTACCCAAATCGTCTTTCTTTACACTAATACCGGTGTGAGTAAAATCTCCTTCCATGGTTTTTTTATGACTGCTACTTGTATACCAACCTTCAAAAGCTTCAATGGCAGTTTGATAATCTTTGGCAACGTTCTCTGCTACCATTTCAACAGCTATCTCAGTATTAATATTAGATGCTCTTGAGCTAAAATTATCATGACTAATGCTGCCCTTAGATATCATGTAATCAGTATGAAGGTTCGCGTATTTGTATGCCACATCGCTAAATTCCAAAGTATTGGTATTTAAGCTTAATCGATGCTCATTGACAATTTCTAGAAGGTCCTGTTCTATAGTTAATACATTTTCAGCTTCAAGTACCGGCGTATCATCAACAGAGTCGCTAGTGCAAGAACCAAGAAAAAGTAATAAAAAGACAGGGACCGCATAAAGCAATCTCATTTTCATATAAGTGTCTTTTAATTATGTAGCCTCTCGGCGTAGCGTAGTAGGTAAGAAAAACGAGAATGTTCTAAGTTCTCTAAATCGATTTGGGTTATCGATATAGTAATATTATTGAAAAATTAAATGCAGGATGATAACAAAAATGCTTATTCGATAAAGTGTATAAAAAGTAAGATTAGCGTTCAGTGTAGTTATATGGTAACAGGTTCTTCGGTAGACTCTTTTGGCAATACTTCACTTTTCAATACTGTATCAAAAATTAGTGCTCCAATATCCTTAATTGGTTGGTAGAGAACAGACTCCTGTTTAGTTTCCTCTTTTATTAGACCAAATGTGTTATCCATTCGGTCAAAAAATATGAAAGCGGCACCTAAAAGAATAGCAACCTTTAAAACCCCAAAAATTCCACCTGCAATTTTATTTAAAGAGCCAAGCATGGCAAAGTTGGCAACTTTGGTCAATATTTTACCTGCAAGATTAACGATGATAATTATGAGAATTAATGTAATAATAAAAGCTATAATACTCATATTTCTTTCATCCCAATCTAAATGTTCCGATAGGTAGTTACCCGTAATGTATGAAAAATGGATTGCCCCAAAAATGCCGGCAACTAATGCCACAATAGAGGCTATTTCCATAAAAAGACCATTTTTATATCCCTTCCATAGCCCCCAAATTAAGGGTAATCCAAGTAAAATATCCAAAAGTCCCATTAGTAAAGTGTTTTAACAAAGATAGAACTTTGATTTGTACCTTTGCAAGGTCTGTACCTTACTACAGGCTCAACAAATTTATATGGCTAGGGATATACAATTAAAAGAACGATGGGATTATTTGGTGGAAAAGCTTTCTGGAAAGTTTTCTGATGGTGATCCTTTGGAGTTAGATGCTATAATTTATTTAGTCGGAGTGCAAGAATTAGGGCAATACCATAGAAAGTATAAAAAGGATGATAAATTAGATTTAATGCACATTGCCATCTGTCGTCTTTTAGAACCTTATGGTTTTTATGAGTTTAGTTTTTTTGATGAAGAAGGTTGGCCGCATTATAACGTGGTTGAAGAATTGCCAACATTAAAAGCGGGGGAGCAAACTGTTTTAATGAAAGAGGCTATTGTTTCTTATTTTGTAGAAAAAGAGTTTATAAATTAGATTAAGCTTAAAAATTTATCCTTTTTTTATGTAGTACGTGTGTTGACTTGATAAATCTTCTTCAGGTTATTTTTTCATTTTATAGAAATTCTTAATACCTCTATAGTTCATATTTGAATTAGGTATTAAATCTGCTATATTTAAAGAAATAACTTAAAAACACATGGCAAGGCAATTTATAGTATCATTAGATCAAGGTACAACGAGCTCTAGAGCTTTATTGGTTGACCATGATGGAACTATTCAAGGAATGGTTCAAAAAGAATTTAAGCAGATATTTCCTAAATCTGGTTGGGTAGAACACGATCCAAAAGAAATATTATCCTCACAGTTAGAAGTTTTAAAAGAGCTTCTGGAAAAGGAAAAAGTGAAACCTACAGAAATAGTGGGTATTGGTATTACCAACCAGAGAGAAACTACTGTTGTCTGGGATAAAAACACCGGTGAGCCTGTATATAATGCAATTGTTTGGCAAGATAAACGAACAGCAAACATTTGCGAACACCTTAAAAAAATTGGATTAACAGAGCATGTTAAGAAGACCACGGGTTTAGTCATTGACTCTTATTTTTCTGGAACCAAGGTAAAATGGATACTTGATAATGTAGATGGCGCAAAAAAGAAAGCCCAAGCGGGTGATTTATTGATGGGCACTATAGATACTTGGTTGGTTTGGAATATGACGAAAGATCAAAAGCATTGTACCGATTATACCAATGCGTCAAGAACCATGATTTATGATATTGTAAATCTAAAATGGGACGATAAAATGTTAAAGGTTCTTGAGATACCAAAATCTATGTTGCCAGAAGTAAAGCCATCTTCGGCTCATTTTGGCGATTACGAAATTGATGGTATAAAGATTCCTATTGCAGGTATTGCCGGGGATCAACAAGCGGCTCTTTTTGGTCAAGCTTGTTTTAAGAAGGGCACTGCAAAAAACACATACGGCACAGGTTGTTTTATGTTGATGAATACCGGAGAAAAACCACAGTTTTCTAAAAACGGACTTTTAACTACGATTGCCTACGGTTTAGATGGTAAGGTTAATTATGCTTTAGAAGGCAGTATTTTCATTGCAGGGGCGGCTATACAATGGTTAAGAGATGGTTTAGAGCTTATAGAAGATGCAAATGAAACGGAGGAACTGGCTAACTCTATTGAAGGTGAAAATCCTGTTTATGTAGTTCCTGCATTTGCAGGCTTAGGAGCACCCTACTGGGATATGTATGCAAGAGGTGCCGTTTTCGGGTTAACTAGGGATACAGGCAAAGCACATTTAGCAAAGGCAACTTTAGAAGCGTTGGCATATCAGACCAAAGATATTTTAAAAGCAATGGAAGATGATTCTGGTATTCAACTTAAAAACCTTCGTGTAGATGGTGGTGCATGTGCCAACAATCATTTAATGCAATTTCAAGCCGATATTTTGGATTCTGAAGTTCATAGACCAGAGATAATTGAATCTACAGCCATGGGAGCTGCATTTCTTGCAGGAATACAAGTAGGTTTTTGGAAGCAATCGGATATTGATGAAAGCAGACCAATGGACAGAATCTTTAAACCAACTTTTGATAGGGTAAAAAGAAAGCGTCTGTATAAAAAATGGCAGAAAGCGGTAGAACGCACCAAAGGATGGGAAGACGAAGAATTGTAGACGAATCAATTTTACAATTTTTTAATTCTTTAGAGCATAGAATAGGAGGTAATGGGCTTTAACTTTGCTTTATTTATATAAGTACCTTTTAAATAACTAAATAGATCGCTACTGATGAAATATATAAAATTCACCAATTTGGAACGCCAAAAAACAATAGATAATCTAAAATCTGAAGATTTTGATTTAGTGGTTATTGGTGGTGGAATTACTGGAGGTGGAATAGCATTAGACGCCGCATCTCGCGGATTAAAGGTCGCTTTGCTGGAAAAAGGTGATTTTGCTTCTGGTACTAGTAGTAAGTCAACCAAATTAATTCATGGTGGTCTTCGTTATTTAAAACAGTTCGATTTTTGGTTGGTAAAAGAAGTAGGTTCTGAACGTGCAATTGTACATAAATTAGCGCCACATTTGGTATTGCCAGAGAAGATGTTATTACCGTTAATTGAAAATGGCTCTTATGGTAAATGGTTAACATCTATTGGTCTTAAAGTTTATGATATTCTGGCTCAGGTATCTGGAGACGATAAACGAAAAATGATAGAAAAGAAGGAGGCTATGAAGTTGGAGCCTTTATTACCTAAGAAAATTTTAAACGGTGCGGGATATTATGCCGAATACAGAACGGATGACGCCCGTTTAACTATTGAAAACATTAAAACAAGTTTGTTATTTGGAGCACAGGCGTTAAATTATGCCAAAGTGAACGCGTTTATATATGAAAATGAGAAAGTTGCCGGAGTAAAAGCAACAGATGAGGTTACAGGTCAAGAATTTACGATTAAATCTAAATACGTAATCAGTGCAGCTGGCCCATGGGTAGATGATTTAAGAAGTTTAAACAATTCTAAAAAAGGGAAACAACTTCATTTAACCAAAGGTGTGCATTTGGTATTCCCTTATGAGAAATTACCGGTTAAACAATCTGTGTATTTTGATATTCCAGACGGTAGAATGATGTTTGCTATACCTAGAGGTAAAATCACCTATGTTGGTACTACAGATACAAACTATAATGATAATAAAGACAAGGTAACAACAAATATAGCCGATGCCATCTATTTAATTTCAGCGGTGAATAACATGTTTCCAGATATTAATTTAGAGTTAGATGATATTGTTTCTTCTTGGGCAGGTTTACGTCCTTTAATACATGAAGAAGGTAAATCTGCTTCAGAATTATCAAGAAAAGACGAGATTTTTGTATCAGACTCGGGCTTAATAAGTATTGCAGGTGGTAAGTTAACAGGTTACCGTAAAATGGCGGAAAGAGTGGTAGACCGTATTGCTAAAAAGATGGAGGATGAGCATGATATTGAATTAAAAGATTGCTACACCGAGAAGATATTTTTAAGTGGAAATGATAATTTCAAGAAATTTAAACACGTTAAAAAATACATTGATCAGGTGTATAGTGAAATTAAAGAAGAAGGTTTTACCAAACATGATGCTTGGTTTTTAGTAACTAATTATGGTAAACAAACCTCTAAGATCCTTGAAACTTACGCTACATTAGTTGACGAAGATAAATATGTTCGTTTAGCTAAGGCAGAATTAGCATTTGGTATTGATTATGAAATGGTACAGAACCCAATGGACTTCTTTATAAGAAGAACGGGTAGATTATATTTCGATATTGACAGTATAAGAACTCTTATGGAGCCTATATTAGCAGAATTTAAACTTAGATTTGGCGTCGACGATGCTAGAGTTGAAGAATGGAGAACAACTCTTAATGCTGAACTAAAAGAACATTCAGATTTTTCTTTAGAAAGACCTTAATCTAGTTTGTCGGTTAAATCGTGGAAAACCTTTTTAGGATTCTTATTTTCATAGAGAACTTTATAGACAGCATCTATAATAGGTGTTTTAACCTTTTTGCTGAAGTTTTCTTTAATGTTATAAGCGCTTTTTGCTGCGTAATATCCTTCAGCGATCATACTCATTTCCATTTGTGCACTTTTTACCGTGTACCCTTTACCTATCATATTGCCGAACATTCTGTTTCGGCTAAAAATGGAGTATCCTGTAACCAATAAATCCCCTAAGTAGGCAGATTTATTAATGTTACGATCCAGGTTATGAATACGTTTAGTGTATCGCTTCATTTCACGAATTGCATTGCTCATCAATACACTTTGAAAATTATCTCCATATCCCAGACCATGGGCAATTCCAGCTGCAATAGCATATATATTTTTTAGCATTGCGGCATATTCTGTACCAATGATATCCTTACTAATATTCGTTTTAATGTAATTACTTGATAAGTTTTTCGCTATCAGTTGGGCTTTTTCTTTATCTGCACATGCAATCGTTAAATATGAAAGGCGTTCCATAGCAACTTCTTCTGCATGGCATGGACCGGTAATAACACCAATGTGATCAAATGGTATTTTAAAAACTTCATGAAAATGCTCGCCAACTATTAATCCAGATTCAGGTACGATACCCTTAATAGCGGAAAAAATAATTTTGTCTTTTAGTGAAGAGGTTAAATTTTCTAATTCACCTACTAAAAAGGCAGAAGGAATTGCAAAAATCAAAACATCTGCATTGTCGACTGCTTCATTGATATCACTGGTTAAGAGTAATTGCTCAGGTTTAAATTCAACCGAAGTAAGGTAATTTGGATTGTGTTTTTGAGTTTTTATATGTTCAATAGCATCGGTATTTCTCATATACCAACCTACTTGTTTTTGGTTGTTGGTCAACATCTTAACAATAGCCGTAGCCCAACTTCCACCTCCTAAAACCGCAAATTTCGCATCCTTGTTCATGGTGTAAATTTACCAAATATTTAGATGCTCATAATATGATTAGTATCAGTCTTATTTAAATTTTGGCATAGAGATTGTTTCTAGGTAGATAATCTTTTAAATCAAATCATATGAAAACAATAAAACTACTCACAGGATATTTCCTTTTGGCCACTTTAATGGTTTCTTGTTATACAGAGGTAATTATTGAAGATGATTTTATAGAAGAGTCAGCTTTTAATACAGATCAAGTTTTGCAAAGCTATGACCTTTGGTATGTAGATATCAATGCAACACGTGGTAATGGTGAGGTTCCTTTTTTACAAAGGGCGTTTACGGTTTCTTTTGATCGCGGCGTATTATATGCTAATAATAACATTGTTGGTATAGGTAAAACAGGTGGTGGCTATGGTATTGATGTAGGTACTTATGGTACCCTAAGAGGTACAGTAGATATAGATCATGATATTGACGGGTCTTGGTTTTTAGAAGTTTACGCGGTTAATAATAATACCATTGAGTTGTATGATGCCAGTACAGATACTTCTTATTATTTGAAAGGGTACCAGATTAATAATTTTGATTATAACACGGTATTCTATGATAATATCAACTACTTCATACAAGAGTATGATGCTTGGGAGAAAATCTATACCAGTGAAACAGGTGCATTAAATGATTTTGATAATGAAAATTACCTACAGTTTTTACCACGTTTTTTCAGGTCTTCTTTAGATGCCCCAAATACGAATATTTCTTATTTACAATGGGATTTTGAAGGTGATTACCAAGTGTACAATATACAGGGTGATAATTCATTGAAAACATTGACTTTAGACTATAATTTTATGGGTGATGATTATTTTGAACTATATGTAATAAACGATAGCACTATAGAATTATATCACCCAGATAGTGGAACTACTTACGAATTTAAAGGAAGGGGTTACCAAGAGTATTTGAAGTCTAGTAAAAGTGCAGAGAGTAAAAAGAGAAGTAAATCTTCTAACCCAACAATGAATGTTGAAAGGAAGAAAGCAAAATAGTTTTTAAGTTGATTGTCTTAAGAATGCCCTATTCAATTTGAATAGGGCATTTTTTTTAAGTATCAGATTTAACATCTTCCATAATTATAGCATCAATATCTATTTGGTCTTCTGAATGTAAAACGGAAATATCTCCAGTTGTTTCAAATATGACTGCCTTTACTTGGGATAGTTGTAAAACATTAGCCTCTCGTAACTTCCCCATTAAATCAGCTTGACTTACCAAAGCTTTATTTAAATTTTCTCTAAGAATAACACCATTCTTCATTAATAAAATGGGAGTGTTTGTTATAACTTTTTGAGCCGTATCAGAAGATGATAGTATTTTTGCGAATATGGCTTGTAATCCTGCCAATAGGGCAAGAGAGACAATTGCAGGCATCAAACTAGAAACAGGTTTGTTTACTGCATCAGCAAGAATAGACCCCATTGCAATAGTAACGGCAAAATCGAAACTTGTCATTTTTGCAAATGTTCTTTTACCGGTTACTCTAGTAACGAACATAATATATAAATAGATGAAAACAGCCGCAATACACATTTGTAAAACGGTTTTCAAAGAAAGTGGATCAAAGATTTCCATGGTTGTTTTTTAGAAACTAAACAGTGTCGCAAATGTGCTATGCTGTACAGATTAATAATATTTTTCTAAAAATAATATGGTCTCACTTTATAAGTTTCCTCTATTGCCTATAATGATGCTTCATTTAACTGGTGTGCAATCTTTTTTTGAACGCAGATGGATTTTCCCCTGTTACTTTCTTAAATGTTCTATTGAAATAAGAAAGACTTTCAAAACCACATTCAAAGCATGTTTCAGTTACATTTTTTCCAGTAAGTAACATGCGTTTAGACTGGCTAATACGATATTGATTTAAGAATTCTATAAAAGTACTGCCGGTAGCTTTTTTAAAATATCGGCAGAACGCTGGTTTCGTTAAATTACAGAATTTAGCAACTTCATCTACAGAAATTTTACCTTGGTAACGTTCATCAATTAGTGCATAAATATCACGTATTCTGCTTTGCTCTTTTTTACTGTATCTATTTTTATAAGGCTTCTTATGAAGTAATTCGAACTCATTGCTTTGCGACAATCTTTTAAGAATACTCATAATAGCCATAAAATATTCAAAAGGTTTAAGAGTGTGCAGTTCCTTTAATAAATTACCCACTTCTTTCTTTGTTTCGCCATGAAATGCAATTCCGTAGCGTGATAAATCTAATAATCTATTTAGGCTTTGTAATTCTGGTAAAGGGTCTACAAATGTGTTCTTAAAACTGGGTTTAATATGTAAAACTTCTTTACGATAATCTGTATTGACGCCATAGTCGAAATTTAAGTGGGGAATATTAGATCCAATAAGAACTAAGTCTGTTTCTTCGAATTCAGAAATGTGGTCGCCAACATGTCTAGTTCCATTTGCATTCTCAATATATACTAGCTCATATTCTGGATGAAAATGCCAAAAGAAAAGATGGCTCAACTTGGGGTCGTGCAAAAGTCTGAACGGACTTTTAGAGTTAGAATCGATGGTTTCTAGTTCAATCTTCATTCGATAAATGTAACAAAATTGCAGATAATTTATGTGTTTAGGGTTTTATAAATCAATATTGTTCAAATTATGGTCAATATTACGGTGGTTTAAGTTGCTAAGACTCAATAGTTTTGATATGAACAATAACTTAAATCAAACATTATGAAACAGACTAAAAATATTGTAGAGCAAGGTAATAAAGCACACAAAGATATTCCAGGAAATCCATCTACCGCAACTAGTAGTAAACAAAAATTAAATGATCGTTCTAATGGAAATTCACTTCGTGTACTCAGCGAAGAGGATTGGAAATTTTGGATAGAGAACGGATACATTGTCATTAAAAATGCAGTGCCTTTAGACCAGGCAAAAGCAACCGCTGATTTTCTTTGGGAATTTGATGAAAAGAATCCTACAGATTCTTCAACATGGTACGCGCCACCAAGAGCAGAAATGCAAATGAAAGAATTAACTGGAACAGGTATGGTTGAGGTTTACAACCATCAACATTTATGGAACAATAGACAAATGCAAAGAGTATATGATGCATTTGTAGATGTATGGGGAACAGAAAAGTTATGGGTGACCATTGATCGAGCTAATCTCAATTTTCCATTACCTAAGGGAGTAGAAAAGAAAGGATTTATTCATTGGGATTATGATCCGGAAACCAAACCACAAAACGTTCAAGGAGTATTGGCATTGGCTGATCAAGATGATGAGAATATGGGTGGCTTTCAATGTATACCATGGTTGTACCGCAATTATGATTCTTGGAAATTATCACAACCAGATGATAGAGACCGTTTTCAACCTTCTTTAGATGGTTTGGAAGATAAAATTGTAAAAGTAAAAATGAATGCGGGAGATTTATTGATTTTCAATAGTACCCAACCACATGGTATAAGACCTAATAAATCTGAAGATAAAGTTAGGATAGCACAGTACATTTCAATGATGCCAGCTGAGCCAGAAAATGAAGAAATGCGTAATTGGAGAGTCAACTCTTGGAAGAACAAAATCGCCCCTGAAGGGTATGCATTTCCGGGTGATCCGCGTAAATGGGAACAAACCAAATATGAAACTGCTAAACTATCACCGTTAGGAGAAAGATTATTGGGATTAAAAGACTGGTAGACAGATAATTTGGTAATAATTAGCAGGTTTGTGGTGAGGCCAGTAAATATTACTATTTTTGCGCCCTTTAAAGTTAGAGGAACATGGCGAAGGTTTTCAATTTATTCGATTTCAATCAGAAGGTAGATTATAAAAATGAAATTTTAGCGGGCTTAACGGTCGCTATGACAATGATTCCAGAATCATTGATGTTTGCAATTCTTGCAGGATTTTCACCATTAGTAGGTTTGTATGGTGCTTTTATAATGGGATTGGTTACTGCAATTTTTGGTGGTAGACCAGGATTAATTTCTGGTGGAGCAGGTGCGACCGTGGTTGTACTAATGGCACTAATGAATTCTCACGGTCTAGAATACGTTTTTGCAGCAGTTGCTTTGGCAGGTGTATTTCAGTTGATTGTAGGTTTTTTAAAGCTTGGTAAGTTTATTCGTTTGGTACCACAGCCCGTTATGTTTGGGTTTGTTAATGGTTTGGCCATTATTATTTTTATGGCCCAAATGGACCAATTTAAGGTAGGCGTAGGAGATGCTGCAGTTTGGCTTACCGGTTCTGCCATGTACACTATGGTAGGCTTGGTGTTATTTACAATTGCAATAATTGTTTTTGTTCCTAGAATTACCAAAGCAGTCCCAGCTTCATTAATAGGGATTATTGTGGTTTTTATAGTGGTGTATTTTTTAAATATTGATACCAAACAAGTAGTGGATATCATCAATCAAGACACGCTACCTGGAGAAGAACTAAAGTCGCTTAGTGGGTCTTTACCCTCTTTTCATATACCAACTATTCCTTTTACATTAGAAGCCTTTAAAATTATTTTACCGTACGGATTAATAATGGCAGCAGTTGGACTTACAGAAGGATTGCTTACGTTAAACTTGGTAGATGAGATTACTGGTACAAAAGGTAATAGTAACAGAGAGTGTTTGGCTCAAGGAGGAGCAAATATATTGAATGGATTTTTTGGAGGAATGGGTGGTTGTCCAATGATTGCACAAACATTGGTTAATCTATCCGCTGGTTCAAGAGCTCGGTTGTCTGGTATAATTGCTGCGTTAACTATATTGTTAATAATATTGTTTGGAGCACCTGTAATAGAACTTGTTCCTATAGCTGCATTAGTAGGGGTTATGGTCATGGTATCGGTAGGTACATTTGAATGGGCAAGTTTTAAAGCTTTTAGAAGAATGCCTAAATCAGATATTTTTGTAATGATTTTGGTAACTTTAATTACGGTTATTTTACACAATTTAGCGTTGGCAGTTTTGATAGGAGTAATAATTTCAGCATTAGTATTTGCTTGGGAAAGTGCTAAAAGAATTAGAGCTAGAAAATACGTTGATGAATTTGGTGTTAAGCATTATGAAATCTACGGACCTTTATTCTTCGGTTCTACAACACTTTTTAATGAAAAATTCGATGTTCAAGGAGATCCAAATGAAGTAATTATCGATTTTAAAGAAAGCCGTATTGCTGATATGAGTGGTATAGAAGCCTTGAATAAAATTACAGAACGATATGCCAAAGTCGGTAAAAAACTTCATCTACGTCATTTAAGTAAAGACTGCATTCGTTTATTAGCTGATGCTGAAGAAATTATTGAGGTAAATGTTATGGAAGACCCAACATATAAGGTTATGGTAAACAAGCCTCTTTCTAAAACAAAAGATGCCGAAACCAAAAACCCATTTAAACTTTGGGGTTTATAGAAGACCTTACTTAAGGTATTGTTGTTACTTAAAATTGATAGATAGCGTAAAAGATTCCTAAAACAATAGCTAGAGAAAGTATATAAAAACCTATTTCTTGTATGTTATCTTTTTTGGCTTGAGCTCTTATTTTGTCACGTACTACTTTACGCTCAAGATCGGTTAGTTCTTTAAAGTGAAGTTTTGTTTCTTGTGAGTAGTCAATATAATCTTTACGTAATTCTCTAAAGCTTCTACTTTTCTTAAGTAAAAGCCTATTTGACTTTAAAACTTGTGTTGCATGCCCTGAGAATCCCATCGTCATATCTTTCTTATATGTAGAGAATTTGGAGGTTTTGTTACATAAAATCTTATCTATTTTAATATATGGGTGCTACTTATAAGATTCTAAATTATCAAGGATAGCATATCTTTTTTAGCCATTTATACCATGTAGGATTGACTAATAATAAAAAGAGATAGTAGTAGGAATATTGCTGCGGGCATTGACTGTTTTAGTGAATCTTTAATCTTTACATGCATTAATATGGCACCTACCATTAGTATTGCCATTAAACCGGCAGAAGGTAGGGTTAACATAGGTGCCCAGATTGAAACTATTAAGCCTAGAGCACTAAGTACTTTTAAGGCGCCAATAAAATACATAGTAGATTCTGATAATCCATAAGCGGCGAATTCTTCTTTCATTGAAGAAGCGTCACCTCCTCTGTACATTGTTTTCTTATTAAAGCGAAAAAACCACACATTAATTATTGATATGAAGATAATTACTTTGGCTAGAATACTGATATAATCCATTTTGTTTAATATATTTGAAATAAAATTAAACAAAATATTTTAAACTTGGATATGTTATTTACAAATTTTAAAGAATACATGTGGTTGACCAAGGCGATTATCATATTTTCGGGAGTATCATTTCTGTTTTTTGGAATCAGTTGTTTGTTCTCGAATTTTATGGTTCTAGAGTTTAAAAGATATGATTTAGAGAAATTTAGAGTTTTGGTAGGTCTACTTCAATTATTAGGCTCGTTAGGTCTTTTTCTTGGTTTTTTTTCAAAAAATTGGGCAATATTAGCAAGTTTAGGTTTGGCGGTTTTAATGGCTATTGGGTTTATGGTAAGAGTTAAAATTAAAGACCCATTTATATTATCTTTTCCTTCTTTATTTTATGCTGTCTTAAACATGATATTGTTTGTAATTTTATTTCGATTTGAAAATGAATGATTTTAATGGTATAGAAATTATTTACCTTGATAATTCATTAAGAAACTTTAAAATTTAAAGTATGGAAGTTAATGTTCTAAATACCAAATTAATAGCCTGTTGTTACGAGCCACTAACTGGTTTTTATCGTGACGGTTTCTGCAAAACAGGACTAGAAGATAGCGGCACACATACAGTATGCGCCGTTATGACCAAAGAATTTTTAGAATACTCAAAAAATCAAGGAAATGATTTAATCACTCCGTTGTCCATGTATAATTTTCCAGGTCTAAAAGCAGGTGATAAATGGTGTTTATGTGCTAAACGTTGGTTACAAGCTTATAAAGCTGGTGTTGCTCCTGCTGTAGTTTTAGAAGCTACCCATAAAAAGACCTTAGATTATATTGATTTTACATCACTTTTAGAGGCTAAGTTCTAATCATTTAATAAAGCAATTTTTGTTACGACATAGGTGTTGCGCGTAAAAATTGTTCTTATTTTTAAAGGATGAAATATAAAGCCATAGTAGTAGTCTTAATAACTATTACCACATTATGTATTATAAACAGCTGTAAAGTGGAAGAAGTTAAAAATGAAGAGGTACTATTCGTAGGAACCTATACAGATGGTGATAGTGAAGGAATCTATAGATTTAATTTCAATCTAGATACCGGGGAATTAAAAAATAAAGTAGTAGCTGCAAAAATTAAGAATCCTTCTTATATAGCATTTTCTACAAACGGAAGTTCTTTATATGCCGTAAGCGAGGTAAATGATTTCAAAAAGGATGATGGTTCAATTACCACATTTACAGTTAAAGATACAGCCCTTGTTAAGGTTAATGAACAGTCTACTTATGGTGCTAATCCATGTTATGTTGGTGTTAGTGAAAATGGAAAATTAGTTGCCGTTGCCAATTACACCGGCGGAAATGTAGCGATTTATAATGCTTTAAAAGATGGGAGTCTTAAACCGTCTCCTCAAGTAATTGATCATAAGCATATAGATACAAGTAAAACGGCACACGCTCACATGGCATCGTTTTTAAATGATGAATTAATTGTGTCAGACTTGGGGTTAGACAGAATAAAAAAATACAGTGAATTGAATGGAAAATTCGTTGCAAGTAACCAGAAAGAATTGGTGGTTGCCGAAGGTGCTGGGCCAAGACATTTTGTAACTTCTGCTAACGGAGAATATCTTTATGTTATTAATGAGTTGAATTCTACCATTACCGTATTTAAAAAAGATGGAGATAAATATTATGGTATTGAAACCCTTGATACGGTAGCGTCAGATTTTGAAGGTGATAGCTATGGCGCAGATCTTCATTTATCTCCAGATGGTAAATTTTTATATGGTACCAACAGAGGTGAGAATACTGTAGTAATTTTTAAAATAGATGATACTACAGGAAAATTAAAATTGTTGGGCAGAGAGTCTGTAAAAGGAGATTGGCCCAGAAATTTCACTATTGATCCTTCAGGAAAATATGTACTGGTAGCAAATCAACGAAGCAACAATATTGTTGTTTTTAAAAGGGATACAGAGAATGGAACCCTAGGTTTTGTAAGCCAGGTTGATTTGCCTAGTCCAGTATGCTTAAAATTTTACTAGTTAGATTTAATGACCTGTAGTAAGTCGTTTTTTGGAACTACTCCAGACTGTCTCCAGACTTGCTTGCCATCTTTGAACAAAATCATAGTAGGCACACCCCTAACTTGATATTGAGAGGCTAATGCTTGGTTTTTATCTACATCAATTTTAACGACTTTAATAGCGTCGCCTAAGTCTCCCTTTACTTCCTTTAAAATAGGAGCAAGCGTTTTACATGGTCCACACCAATCAGCAAAAAAGTCTACTAAAACTGGAGTTTCCCCTTTTATTATTTCAGAAAATGATGATTTCATATCTTTTGATTTATCAGTTTTATATTAGTTTTAAAATTAACAAGCTCCAGTACTAGGGTCGCAGCTGTCTCCTATACCTATAATTTTTAAAGGAGCCACTTGTTGAAAAGCTTCTAAAAAGGCAGCTGGTGGTTGTGCACCACTAATACCAAATTTATCATTGATTATAAAAAATGGAACGCTATTAACACCACGTTGTTGGTAATGTGCAATTTCTTGTTTTACCGCATATGCGATAGCGTCATCATTAAGTATATTCTGTGTTTTTTCAGCAGACCATTCATATTCTGACATGATGGAACTTAAAACATCAACATCGTTTAAAATAAGATTTTCATCAAAATAAGCTTTCATAAAACGTTCTTTCAATTCATCTTTAAATCCTTCTTCACCTGCAATATGTAATAGTTGATGTAATGGTAAGGTATTTACGGCCAACCATTTGTTACCAAAATTAAAAGTAATACCTTCTTCTTTCCCACTTTCTATTAAGCGGTTTGTCATTTCAAGAGGACCGTCAAGACTTCCAAATTTGTTGGTTAAGTATGTGTCTCTATCCAATCCTTCTTTTGGAATATTAGGGTCTAATTGAAAAGGATGCCACTCTATTTCTATTTCGGCACCATCCCACTGCGCTATTGCTTTCTCTAATCTCTTCTTACCAACATAACACCAAGGGCAAGCTACATCAGAAACTATATCTATTTTTATTTTATCGTTTTGCATATCTCGATCATTTCATATTACCCCTACTTGGTCGTAAAAAGTGGTGAAAACATACTTTTTATAAAGATAATGGGAGTTGCTTAAAAAAAGAAAACCCTTTCATAAATATGAAAGGGTTTTCGGTATTAGGTTGGCGTTTTAATTTAGAGTGTACGTAAGTATTCTGCTAAGTTACGCGCCTCTTCTTCATTTAAATTTTGATTAAGCATAATAGCATTGTTGTATTCTTTCAATAATGCCTTTGCAATTGGATCTTCTTTCAACATTTTATCAGGATTGATAATCATGTTCATAACCCATTCTGGACTTCTACGCTCGTAAACCCCTTTTAATGCAGGTCCGATCATACGTTGTTCTGCCATATGACAAGCAGTACAAATTGCCTGAAATTTTTCTTTACCGGCAGCAGCCATTTCCTCGTTTATAGTATCGTCAAATTTGACACTAGTTATAGGACCAACACCTTTATTATCTAAATCTACTGGTACACTTTGGCTTGCTGTTTCAGCTTTAACTTCTTTTTTGGTTCTGTTCATTTCAAAACCTTCTTTTTTCTCTTCTTTCTTTTCTCCGCAGCTGATAATCAATGTGCTAAGAGCTAATAAAGTGAATAATTTGCGCATACCTTTTTTATATTTTAAATGTTGTCTATCAAATGAGCGACTAATATATGAATTTTTGCGGGGTTGCAGTATATTTTAATAATGTTGTATTATGGATTTTCACCAATAATAGTAAGCAATTAACAAATTTGTGATATCAATTTATATCTGTTCTATTTAAGAGGCTTGTTTTAGGCGAGATTCTCTAAAAATTCTAATGTACGGCGTTCTGCATAAGTAAAGTTGTTGCTGCCATAAAAACCAACATGGCCCCCATATTTTGGTGTTTCTAGATAAAGGTTTCTGTGGTGTTTTGCAATTTCTATAGGGTAACATTCAGATCCTAAAAAAGAATCGTTTAGAGCATTGATAATTAGCGTTGGGACCGTAATATTTTCTAAAAATTGAAGACTACTGCTCTTTGTGTAATAATCCATTGCATCTTTAAAGCCATGAGCCCTACTCGTATAAATGTCGTCAAAGTCTTTAAGAGTTTTAATATTATCAATATCGGTATCAGAGATATTATCAGGGAAGAGCTCTTGTTTTAGTTTTAGCTTATCAATAAGGTTTCCTCTGAATCTTCTAGCATACAATGCATTTTTAAATTGAAGTAACTGGTGAAGTGAATCTGCTAATTGACAAGGAACGGAAATAGCAACCGCGCCTTTAATTTCTTTAGGTAATTGTCTTTCTTCACCTAGGTACTTTAGTAACAGATTACCACCAAGACTGAAACCGTGTAAATAAATGTTAGTGTATTCATCTAATTGTAATACATGTTCAATGACCGCTTGTAAATCTTCGGTGGCACCAGAATGGTAAGAGCGAAAGAGCTTATTTGCAGTACCACTACATCCTCTTAAGTTTATAGCGCAAACATCAAAGCCAGATTGTGTCAATAATTTAGCACTTCCCTTTATATATGCCCGTTTTGTACTACCCTCTAAACCATGAATTATTATTACCAGTTTGTTTGAAGGAGATTTTCCATAACTCCAGTCGGTGTCTAAAAAGTCAGAATCGGGCAAAGTAATACGAATGCGTATTTGTTCTAGATTTTCAACCTTTCTTACCAGTCCAGAATATATGGTAGACAGGTGTCCGTTTTTAAAAAATAAAGGCGGGTTGTATGAAGAATCTATTAAAGGCATCTTTATATAAAAGCTAAATTTCTGAATTTACTTTGGGTAAGTTTCCAATACTTTTATTTGTTCTTCAACGGCTTCCTTAAATTCAGTTTTTAAATGGGATACCAATTCGGTTACCGAGGTAGAATCATTAATAAGAGCGGAACCTTGCCCAGCCGACCAAATGGTTTTCCATGCTTTAGCCTCAGTATCCAGCTCTTTTCCAAAATCTATTTTTACATCTTTTTTTAAATCGTCTTCCGTAATACCTGCAGCTTTTAAGCTGGCACTAAGGAAATTGGCATGTACCCCAGAAATAGAAGCGGTATAAACCACATCGCTAGCACCGGCATCAATAATCATTTGGCGATATTCTGGTGTGGCTTTACTTTCATTGGTATTAATAAAGCGAGTTCCCATATATGCTAAATCCGCGCCCATTTGTAATGCAGAGGCAATATCTCTACCAGTACTTATGCAACCAGAAAGTAGAATAGTTTTATGGAAAAATTTCTTTATTTCTGCAACTAATGGCATTGGGTTAATGTTACCCGCATGACCTCCGGCACCAGCTGCAACAAGAATTAATCCGTCAACACCAGCTTCTGCCGCCTTTTCTGCGTGACGTTTTTTAATAACATCGTGAAAAACCAGTCCGCCATAACTATGAATAGTATCTACAACTTGTGAAACTGCACCTAGTGAAGTAATAATTAACGGTACCTTATGTTTTACACAAATTTTAATATCAGCTTCTAATCTTGGGTTTGTTGCGTGCACAATTAGATTTACACCAAACGGTGCAGCTTTTTTACCTGTTTCTTCTTCAAACGTTTTTAAGGCAGATTTAATTTCAATAACCCATTCCTCAAATCCTTCAGTTGAACGTTGGTTCAAAGCAGGAAAAGTACCGACAATACCATTTTTACAGCATTCAATGACCAACTGTGGTCCAGAAATTAAAAACATTGGAGCTGCAACTATTGGTAATGATAATTCTTTTATGAAAGCAGGTTTTGTTGACATAACAATATGAATTTTGAAAGAGACTTAAAAATAACTATAAAAAACGGTGTTCTTTATTTCTTAGATTTCAAAACTATGTTATTTTTATGGGGTATTATGCATGCATAACAAAAAATATAAATATGTACTTTAAAGATTTTGAGATACGATGGAGCGATGTTGATGCAAACCGTCACTTGGCCAATTCGGCATATATTAACTTTATGAGCCATACGCGTATGGCTTTTTTAATAGAGCAAGGTTTTGATCATAAGACAATGGCTGCCCATGAAATAGGACCTGTGGTGTTTTATGAGCATGTATATTATTTTAAAGAAGCATTTCCTGGCAAGCCAATAAAAGTTTCTTTAGAAATTATGGGTTTAAGCGAAGATGGAATGTTTTTTGAGTTTCATCATAATTTTTATAATCATAAAGGCGAGAATATAGCCCGTTGCGAAATGATGGGTGCGTGGATAGATTTAAAAGCTAGAAAGCTTACAGGCTTAACTAATGATTTACTTAGTAAGTTCAGTGCGCTAGAAAAAGCAGATGGTTTTAAGGTGCTTACAAAAGAAGATTCTAGAAAATTCGCGAGAGTTCCTAAAAATTTATAGGAATTGGAATGTTAAAAAGGTTATTTTTAAGTAACAAATTATAATGAATTAATGGTTAGCCTACCAGAAGAAGTATTTCAAGAGACATACGGTAAAGTTAAAAAGTTGATTGTCACCAAGAAATTGGCGCCTGGTCAGCTAATAACTGAACATAGGCTATCGCACACCTTAAATATTAAAGACGATACCATACCAGTTGTGCTGCTTCAGCTAAAACAAGAGAATCTACTGGTAGGGAGTTTGGACAGTGGTCTTCTGGTTAGGGAATTGTGTGAACAAGAGATTGCAGAAATGTTTGATTGTAGAATAGCGTTGGAAACAATGACGGTAAAATTATTTACCCGTAACGCGCCACAATCTAAAATTGATGACTTAAGGAATCTTCTTGTTCCATTTGAAAATGGTCCAAAAAACAACTACGTTTTCTATAAGATAGATAGATATTTTCATGAGTTTATTGCTAAAAATTGTGGTAATAGAACATTATACCAGCTTTTTAAATCTGCAAAAATCTTATCATTCATGGATCTTGTGGGTTTAAATAGACCTTTGAATGAAATTATGAAAGAACATCTTAATTTGGTGTCAGCTATGCATCAACGAGATGAGGAACAAGCTGTAAAAATAATATCACTTCATTTAGAAAACGCTAAAAAATCACATCTTTAAATTTCTTGAACTTGTCGCTTTGGTCTTTTACTAGAAAGGTAAACACCAACTAAAACAAAACAACCAGCTACAATTTTAATAGTTGTGATTGTATCTTGTCCCGTTAATACGGCATAAAATATTCCTACTAAAGGCTGAACATAAACAAAAGCACTTAGCGTGGAAGCTTTTAATTGGGTTAAGGCAAAAATATTAAATAGGTATGTACAAAATGTAGTTCCTAGAATTACAAAGCCAATACCAAAATAAGCTTCAGGGGGTAATGTATTCCATGATATTTCCATAAATTCTTCATACCCGAACGGTAAACAAATAAGTACACCTAATGAGAATAGCCATTTCATGAAAGTGAATGGGTGGTATTTGGAAATTAGTACTTTGACTAAAACAAGGTAGGAGCCGTAGAATACAGAATTCATAAATATCAAGAAATTCCCAAGAGGAATATTTGGGGCGTCTTGCCTAACTTCAGTTCCAAATAATATTAAACCTAGAGCCCCAAGAAGTCCTATGGCAATACCTAGAACTTTTCTGCCTGAAATCTTTTCTTTTAAAATTACAGCCGATAGTATTAAGACTACGATAGGTACAGTGGTTATTAATACGGCACTATTAATAGGGGTAGAAAGTGATAACCCTTTAAAAAAAACCAACATATTCATTGCCATGCCTAATAAAGCACAGATGAGCATACGTAGATAATCTTTAGGATCAATACGTTCTTTTGGCCCTAAAGGTGAAATCAGCCAAAATAAAATAGCGGCACCTGTTACCCTAAGGATAATGAAACCAAAAGGTTGAACATAATGTGGCATTATCCCTTTAGCGATAGTGTGGTTTACCCCATAGATGGTAGTTGCTCCTAAGGCAGCAAGTATGGCGAGTAGTCTTTTGTTCACGAGTGAATTGCCATTTTAGCGGCTTCAACCACTTTTTTACTGTTCCCAATAAAAATTTGGTTTTCTACAATAATAACAGGTCGTTTTAAAAAGGTGTATTGTTCTAAAATTAGGTCTTTGAAATCTGCTTCTGTAAGATTTTGTTCTTTTAAGTTTCTCTCACGGTATAAAACTGCTCTTTTGCTGAATAAAGATTCATAGCTATTAGAAAGGCTATGCATTTGCTCTAATTGAGAAGCGGTAATCGGTTCTGTTTTTATATCCTGTAATTCGAAATCAGTAAGTGGTTGTAATTCTTTAATAATCCTCTGGCAGGTAGAACAAGTACTTAAATGGTATATTTTTTTCATGCTTTTGGATATTTTATTAAGTGTATTTAATACTATAGATGATTAAAACACTCGTTTTTGAAAAACGATGTTAGGAGTACAAAGAAACTTAAATATCATTTAATGTGCTACTTTTACAATGCATTTAAATGTGAAATGATGACAGAGAATATTTTTGAAGTAATGTTACAAAATCGTAGAAATCTACATGCGATATTGACAAAAACACCAAAAGAAAAATTACTTAAAATACCAGAAGGATTTAATAATAATGTTTATTGGAATATTGCGCATACCGTAGTTACACAACAAATTCTAATATATAAATTCAGTGGTTTACAAATGCGTGTGCCAGATGATTTGATTTCGAAATTTAGTAAAGGAACTGTTCCAGATGGTACTGCCTCAGATGAGGAAATCATGAAGGTTGCAGATTTTTTGATTTCAACGGCAGAATGGCTTATTGAAGATTATAATACTGCGCTTTTTCAAACTTTTAATGAGTATACCACAAGTGCTCGTGTAACCCTTAGAAATGTAGAGGATGCCATAGCTTTTAATTTATTTCATGAAGGATTACATATTGGGCAAATATCTTTGTTGCTAAAGCAGTAGTGCTACAGTTTTTGTGGAAAGTTTAAAAAGGGATTTGCATCTGTGTAGGGTATGGTCAAAATAATTGGACCATCTGCAAAAGATGCTATTTCGTATGGTTCATAGAATAGAATTAATCCGTTTTCAGTATATCCAATATTATCGGGTAAATAAAAACTTTCAGTTTCAAACATAAAACCAGTATCGTTAATAGAGCCTGTTGCAGGTATATTTTCTTGTTTTCTAAATAAGGTTTCGGCAAAAGATTTGAAACCATCTATGTCTTTGAATAAGTTTTCTTGGTATAATTCTGAGCCCTTTACTTTGTCAAAGTTTAAATAGCGGTTAGTGCCGTAGCCATGTGCTCCACCGGTATAAATATATGTTTGTATTTCAATGGTAATTATTTCTTCATTTTCGTGGGTAATAGTGCCTTCGATATTAGCTTCCCATGGCATAGATTCCTCAGGAAATTTTCCGTTTAGTTCTTCGTAATCAAAAACGAAAGCTTTTTTAGCATCTTCAAGATTTTGGGCATTGCTTTCTTCATCAAAATTTAACAAAGCTATTATTTCTCCTTCTAAAGCAGAATTAATGGTTTCACTTAGTTTGGTATTGCCTTTAGCAGTAGGGATTTCTATGGTTACCGTAGTACAGTTTTCACAAGAATCAGTAGCTATTGTTAGTGGTTCAAAAGAAAGAGTGTTCTTATTATTGCAGGCAAAAAGAAGAATACAGATGATAAGGCAGGTAAACTTGGACTTCATGGAAAAATTAGATTTAGTGTAAAAATACAGCTTCATTGTATACCCCAAAACATAACGATACATTTGTATGATAAATACTTTAATATGGCTGCAAAAGACATAAAGTTTAATACAAAGACAATACACGGTGGTCAACAACCAGATGAAGCCTATGGGGCGGTAATGCCTCCTATTTATCAAACTTCTACATATGCACAGACTACACCAGGTGGGCATAAGGGGTATGAGTATTCTCGTAGTGCTAACCCTACAAGAACTGCCTTAGAAAATTCATTGGCAAGCATAGAAGGTGGTGAGTTTGGTTTGGCTTTTGGTAGTGGGTTAGCGGCAATAGATGCAGTAATGAAATTATTAAAGCCAGGTGACGAAGTAATTTCAACCAATGACCTGTATGGTGGGTCTTATAGAATTTTTAAAAAGATTTTTGAAAACTTTGGTATAGTATTTCATTTTGTAGGTATGCAAAGTGCGGATGCAATTCAAGATAAAATCAATTCCAAAACAAAGTTGATTTGGGTAGAAACACCTACGAACCCTATGATGAATATCATAGATATAAAAGCAGTAGCCAATTTGATTAAGGATAAGGATATTCTCTTAGCGGTAGATAATACTTTTGCCACGCCTTATTTACAGTTACCATTAGAGTTGGGTGCAGACATTGTTATGCATTCGGCAACTAAATATCTTGGGGGTCATAGTGATACTGTTGTTGGTGCACTAATAGTTAAGGAGAAGGAATTAGCAGATAGGCTTTATTTTATTCAAAATGCAAGTGGTGCCGTGTGTGGGCCAATGGATAGCTTTTTAGTATTGAGAGGTATTAAAACATTACATGTACGTATGCAACGCCATTGTGAAAATGGAAGAGCAATAGCAGAATATTTAAAAAGTAACCCAAAGGTTGAAAAAGTATATTGGCCTGGTTTTGAGGACCATCCCAATCATAAAGTTGCAAAAGAGCAAATGAAAGATTTTGGGGGTATGATTTCTTTCGTGCCCAAAGGAAGTAGTTATAACGATACAATTAAGATTGTAGAGCAGCTACGCATATTTACATTAGCAGAGTCTTTGGGTGGGGTAGAAAGCTTAGCAGGTCATCCGGCAAGTATGACCCATGCAAGTATTCCAAAGGAGGAACGACTAAAAAGTGGAATAGAAGATTCGTTAATTAGATTGAGTGTTGGTATTGAAGATGTTAATGATTTAATAGCAGATTTAGAGCAAGCGATAGGATAATTGCCTAAATGTTAAATTATGTGTAGTAAGAATAGGTAGTTTGTTGCCAAAACAACAATTTATATCGATTTTTAAAAAAATAAGCAATCAAATTACACAAATAGCATAATTTTGACGTTATATTTTGAAATCAATAATTTAAATAAGTGTAAATAGCTTTATGGAGAATAAAATAAAAGCATTTATGGATGAGGTTATCGCCAGAAATGGTCACGAACCAGAATTCATACAAGCGGTGCAAGAAGTTGCAGAAACTGTTATACCATATATTGCAAATCAAGACATATATAATGGTAAGAACATTCTTTTAAGAATGGTTGAGCCAGAGCGTTTAATCTCTTTTAGAGTTGCGTGGGTAGATGATGACGGTGAAATACATGTAAACCGTGGTTATAGAATACAAATGAATTCGGCCATAGGTCCATATAAAGGTGGTTTACGTTTTCACCCAACCGTAAATGCTAGTATACTTAAATTCTTAGCTTTTGAGCAAGTATTTAAAAATAGCCTTACAACACTGCCAATGGGTGGTGGTAAAGGTGGTTCTGATTTTGATCCAAAAGGAAAATCTGATGATGAGGTAATGCGTTTTTGCCATGCTTTTATGTTAGAATTAAATAGACATATTGGTCCTAATACAGATGTACCTGCTGGTGATATAGGTGTTGGTGCTCGTGAAATTGGGTTCCTTTTTGGTATGTACAAAAAGATACGTAACGAGTTTACCGGGGTATTAACTGGTAAAGGGCTTTCTTGGGGTGGTTCTAAAATTAGACCAGAAGCAACAGGTTATGGTACCGTATATTTTGCACAAAGTATGTTGAAGACCAAAAACGAAAGTTTTGATGGTAAAACGGTAGTTATATCTGGTTCAGGAAACGTTGCGCAATTTGCAGCTGAAAAAGCTATTGTATTAGGTGCAAAAGTGGTAACACTTTCAGATTCTAGTGGGTATATTTATGATAAAGATGGCATTAATGATGAGAAGCTAGCTTTTGTAATGGATCTTAAAAACAACAGAAGAGGACGTATTTCTGAATATACAGATAAGTATACTTCTGCAGAATTTCACGCGGGTAAAACTCCTTGGGATGTTAAATGTGATATCGCATTACCATGTGCCACTCAAAACGAGTTGAATCAACAAGATGCTAAGAATCTATTGAGTAATGGATGTATGTGTGTTGCAGAAGGTGCAAATATGCCTTGTGATACAGATGCTGTTCATGAATTCAACAATGCAAAAATATTGTTTGCACCAGGTAAAGCATCTAATGCTGGTGGTGTAGCAACATCAGGTTTAGAAATGTCTCAGAATTCACTAAGAATTAGCTGGACACGTGAAGAGGTTGATGAGCGTTTAAAAGATATTATGGAAGATATTCATGATTCTTGTATTGAATATGGTAAAGAAGAAGATGGTTTCTGTAACTACGTAAAAGGAGCCAATATTGCAGGTTTCGTTAAAGTTGCCGATGCTATGTTAGCACAAGGGGTTATTTAGTATTAAATATATCTTTTTTATATATAATGCGAGGTTCTATTATGAAACCTCGCATTTTTTTATACCCTTTCGTCACCAAGCTCCAATCAACTATCTTTGTTGAAATAGATGTTATAATATGCAGGTAACGACAAAGGCGATAGTATTTTCTGCAATTAAATATGGCGACACAAGTCTTATTGTAAAAGCCTTTACAGCATCAGACGGTATTAAATCTTATTTGTTAAGAGGAGTTTTAGCTTCAAAAAAAGGGAAATTAAAGTCAGCCTATTTTCAGCCTTTAACGCAATTAGAAATTGTAGCGAACCATAAAAACAAAGGTACTTTAGAGACGATAAAAGAAGCAAAGGTGTCTTATCATTACCAAACACTTTATGCAGATATGGCTAAAAATGCCATGACATTATTTTTAGCAGAGCTTTTAGGCAATAGTATTCGAGAAGAGGAACAGAATGAGGATTTATTCGAATATCTTATAGCATCGTTACAATGGTTGGATATGAATAAAGATGTGGCTAATTTTCATCTGTATTTTATGTTGTCATTAACTCGGTTTTTAGGTTTTTATCCAGATGTATATCAGATAGATAAGCCGTATTTTGATTTGCTAGAAGGTGAGTTTGTAGCTATAGAATCATTGAATCCGATTCTTAGGGGAGAAAATATTTATTATTTCAAGACCTTCTTGGGCATAAATTTTGATGCAATGCATACCGTAAAGATGAAAAAAACCAATCGCCAAGAATTACTTAAATCCTTAATACTTTATTTTGAATTACACTTACAAGGATTCAGGAAACCAAAGTCGCTTGCCGTTTTAAATGAAGTTTTCAATACGTATGTATAAGTATCTGTTTGTAGCACTTTTTTTATGTAGCACTATTGTTAGTGCCCAGCAAATAACTGTCTTAGACGCGGATAGTGGTGAAGAGATTGCCAATGTTGCCGTATTTAACAAAGACAAGTCTAAAATTGCATTAACGAATTTTGACGGTGTTTTTGATGCAGCCGTCTTTATGGATAAAGAGCGCATTACCTTAAAGCATATTGGTTATCAAGAATTTAAAACAACCAGGCTACAATTACAGAGACAAGGTCATAAGGCTTTCTTGATTATGAAAGCGCAGCAACTGGATGAAGTGGTAATGTCGGTTTCTAAATGGGAGCAGCAAAAACGAGATATTCCAAATAGAATAATTTCTCTTGATGCCAGGTCAATTGCCTTTACTACACCACAGACGGCTGCAGATTTACTTCAAAATAGTGGTAAAGTATTTGTTCAAAAAAGCCAAATGGGTGGTGGTAGCCCTATGATTAGGGGCTTCGCTACAAATAGATTGTTATTGACAGTAGATGGGGTACGTATGAACAATGCGATATTTAGAGGAGGTAATGTGCAAAATGTAATATCAATAGACCCTTTTACCATTAAAAATACAGAGGTAATATTTGGTCCTGGATCGGTTATTTATGGGAGCGATGCTATTGGTGGGGTAATGAATTTCTATACGAACAAACCTATGCTGTCCCAGAATGATAGTATTTTATTGCATGGAAATACCAACTATAGGTTTGCCTCTGCCAATATGGAGAATACGGTACATGCAGATATTAATTTAGGAAAGAAAACATGGTCGTCGTTAACCAGTATTACTTATAATAACTTTAATGATTTGAGAATGGGTGCCCATGGTCCTGATTCTTATTTAAGAAATACGTTTGTTCGCACGGTAAATGGAGTTGATGAATTGGTGGAGAATAATTCACCAAAGAAGCAAGTGCCAACCGGTTACGATCAAATTAATCTAATGCAGAAATTCCTATATAAACCAAAGGCTAAGTGGGATTTAAATTTAGGTGCATATTACACTGAAACTTCAGACTATTCTAGATATGATCGTTTAATTAGACCAACGAGCGATGGTTTGGGCTTGCGCTCTGCAGAATGGTATTATGGACCGCAAAAATGGTTTATGGGTAATGCTCAATTACAGAAAAAGGGAGATGGTAAAGTATACGACGGTTTAAAATTAGGCTTGGCATATCAACATTTTGAAGAAAGCAGAATTAATAGGGATTTTCAAGATGAAGTAAGAAATACGACCAAAGAAAAAGTAGATGCAGTAAACTTTACTGTAGATTTCGAAAATAAAAAATTAGGTGATTTTAGGCTTTATTATGGTAGTGAGTATATCTACAATAAAATTGGATCCACCGGTTTTGATCTGAATATCAATACTAATGAAAGAACCGCGGCGGCATCGCGATATCCAGATGATTCATCATGGCAAAGTTTGGCAGGTTATGTAAATGGGGAATACAAGGCAAAACCAAATTTTACAATAATGTCTGGTTTGCGTTACAGTCACGTATGGGTCGATGCAATTTTTGATGATACTTTTTATGACTTTCCATTTGAAACAGCAGATTTAAGTACGGGAGCATTGACCGGTAGTATAGGTTTTAGCTGGTTTCCTAGAGCAAATCTCCAGGTTACACTAAACGGGTCTACCGGTTTTAGAGCTCCAAATATTGACGATGTTGGTAAAATTTTCGATTCAGAGCCAGGTTCTGTTGTTGTACCAAATACAGATTTAGAACCTGAGTATGCATATAATGTCGAAGTAGGAGTTCAGCGAAATATAAATGATAAGATTATTTTAAAAGGTACTGCTTATTATACCTATTTAGTAGATGCTTTGGTGCGTAGAGATTTTAGTTTCAATGGTTTCTCAGAAATAGAATATGGTGGTGAATTAAGTAATGTACAAGCCATTCAAAATGCAGCGAAAGCATATGTTTATGGATTTGAATTTGGAGTAGAAGCATATTTGACTGAGCAGTGGTCGTTATCTTCTAATTTAACGTTGACGGAAGGTATAGAAGAAGAAGATGACGGTACGGAAACACCTGCAAGACATGCGGCACCAACTTTTGGAGATTTTCATGTGGTATGGAAAAATCAAAGGCTGCGCACAGATTTGTTTATGAATTACAATGGGGAAATAGCTAATGATGATTTGGCAATGTCAGAGCAATCAAAAGAGTATATCTATGCTGTAGATGAAAATGGAAACCCATATGCACCATCATGGTATACTTTAAATTTTCGCTCTCAGTATGATATTACCAACCGTTTTAAGGTAACAGGTAGTTTAGAAAATTTTACCGATCAGCGATATAGAACATATTCTTCTGGTATAGTAGCGCCGGGAATAAATTTAATTATTGGTGTAGGGTATAATTTTTAAATAAAAAGACCCGCTATTAACGGGTCTCTTATAATTATAAAAAAAAGGTTATTGTTAGTGTTTAACCGCCTTCTTTACTTCGTCAGCTTTTTTTGCTGCTTGATCAGCTGCATCGTTAGCTGCTTTTTTTACATCATTACCTGCTTCTTTAGCAGCATCCATAGTATCCTCACCTGCTTTTTTAGCGGCATCCATACCTTCTTGACCAGCTTCCTTTACTGATTCAGCTGCATCTTCAGCAGCATCCATTGCATTTTCGCTTGCTTCTTTAGCAGCATCCATTGCACCTTCGCCAGCTTCTTCTAAATCTTGACCTGCTTCTTTTAACTCTTCTCCTGCATTTTCTAAAGCAGCGCCAGCTTCTTCAGTTGCAGATTTAGCTTTGTCGGCAGCATCTCTACATGAAACAGACATACTAAGTGCTAAAATTGCTAATGATCCTAAAATTACTTTTTTCATTTGTGTAAACGTTTAATGGTTAATTGTTCGGAGTTATATACGTAGAAATTTAACTTTTGGATGTTTAGCAGGTTAATAATTCATTTATTACATGGTTTAGAGGCATTTCAATGCTATTAATACGCTCCTTTTTGACCAAAATTTTATAATTTTGCAGCCTTTAAATCCCAGTACAATAAGCATTTCGTATGAAGTTCACAGAATATCAAGGATTGAATTTACCAAAGGTCGCAGAAGAAATACTTGACTACTGGTCAAAGAATGCCATTTTTGAGAAAAGTATTTCTTCCCGTGAGGGTAAGGATAGTTATGTATTCTATGAAGGTCCGCCGTCTGCAAATGGTATGCCTGGTATACATCATGTAATGGCTCGAACCATAAAGGATATTTTCCCTAGGTATAAGACCATGAAAGGCTTTCAAGTAAAACGTAAAGCTGGTTGGGATACGCATGGTCTTCCAATTGAACTTGGAGTTGAAAAAGAACTGGGTATTACAAAAGAAGATATCGGAGTAAAGATTTCAGTTGAAGAGTATAATGCTGCTTGTAAGAAAGCGGTTATGAGATATACGGATGTTTGGAATTCAATGACCGAACAAGTAGGGTATTGGGTAGATATGGAGGATCCGTACATTACCTACAAATCTAAATACATGGAAACCGTTTGGTGGCTGTTAAAGCAAATCTATTCAAAAGGTTTGATTTATAAAGGCTACACCATACAACCATATTCACCAAAAGCAGGTACAGGTTTAAGTTCTCATGAGTTAAACCAACCGGGTACGTACCAAGATGTTACAGATACTACGGTAACTGCACAGTTTAAAGCTGTAGAAGAAACATTGCCAGATTTTTTGCAGAACGAAGGCACTATTTATTTCTTGGCTTGGACTACCACACCTTGGACTCTTCCTTCTAATACGGCACTAACTGTAGGTTCTAAAATAGATTATGTATTAGTTGAGTCTTATAACCAATATACTTTTGAACCCATGAACGTTATTCTTGCCAAAAACTTGGTAGGTAAGCAGTTCTCAGGAAAGTTCAATGAAGTTTCAGATAAATCTGAATTGCTTGAATACACTTCTGGTGATAAAAAAATCCCTTTTTATGTTGTAAAAGAGTTTAAGGGTAAAGACTTATTAGGTATTAGGTATGAGCAGTTGTTAGATTATGTGCTTCCGTATGAAAATGCTGAAAATGCTTTTAGAATAATAGCTGGTGATTTCGTTACAACAGAAGATGGTACCGGAATAGTGCATACGGCACCTACTTTTGGTGCAGATGATGCCTTTGTAGCTAAACAAGCAGTACCGGAAATTCCGCCAATGCTAGTATTGGATGAAAACGCAAACTTGGTTCCTTTGGTCGATTTGCAAGGTAAGTTTAGACCTGAATTAAAAGAATTAGGTGGTAAGTATGTTAAGAACGAGTACTATGAAGATGGCGAAGCTCCAGAACGTTCTATAGATGTTGAAATTGCCATTAAATTAAAAGAAGAGAACAAAGCCTTTAAGGTTGAAAAATATGTACACAGTTACCCTAACTGTTGGCGTACGGACAAACCAATTCTATATTATCCATTAGATTCTTGGTTCATTAAAGTAACTGATGTAAAAGATCAGATGTTTGAGTTGAACAAAACCATTAACTGGAAACCAAAAGCAACAGGTGAAGGTAGATTTGGAAATTGGTTGGCAAACGCCAATGACTGGAATTTGTCTCGTTCAAGATATTGGGGTATTCCATTACCAATTTGGAGAACAGAAGATGGTAAGGAAGAAATAATCATTGGTTCTGTTGCGGAATTAAAATCTGAAATGAAAAAGGCTGTTGAGGCTGGAGTTTTAGAAAAGGATATTTATGCAGATTTCGTAGTGGACGATATGTCTGAAGAGAACTATGATAAAATAGATTTACATAAAAATATTGTTGACCAAATTACATTAGTTTCGGCTTCAGGTAAGCCGATGAAACGAGAAAGTGATTTGATCGATGTTTGGTTTGATAGTGGTTCTATGCCTTATGCCCAGTGGCATTACCCATTTGAAAATAAAGAGTTGATAGATGAAGGAAAGACATTTCCTGCAGATTTTATTGCAGAGGGTGTGGATCAAACTCGTGGTTGGTTCTACACATTGCATGCTATAGCAACAATGGTATTTGACTCGGTCGCATATAAGAACGTAGTCTCTAATGGTCTGGTTTTAGATAAAGATGGTAAGAAAATGTCTAAGCGATTGGGCAATGCCGTGGATCCTTTTGAGACTATGAACGCTCATGGTGCAGATGCCACAAGATGGTATATGATTAGCAATGCCAACCCTTGGGACAACTTAAAATTTGACACAGAAGGTATAGCAGAGGTTAAGCGTAAGTTTTTTGGAACCTTATATAATACGTATTCGTTTTTTGGTCTATATGCAAATTTAGACAAGTTTACATATGCCGAGGAAGACGTGCCAATGGCTCAACGTACAGAGATTGACCGTTGGATTTTGTCAGAATTGAATTCGTTAATAAAGATTGTAGACACGGCTTATGAAGAATATGAGCCTACCAAGGCAGCGAGAGCAATATCAGATTTCGTTCAAGAGAACTTAAGTAACTGGTATGTACGTTTGTGCAGAAGACGTTTCTGGAAAGGGGAATATGCTCAAGATAAAATTGCGGCTTATCAAACTTTGTATACCTGTTTAGATGTAGTTGCTAAATTGTCGGCACCGATTGCTCCGTTTTTTATGGATCGTTTGTATTTAGATTTAAATAAAGCAACCGTGAAAAAAGGATTTGAAAGTGTTCATTTGGCAGATTTCCCTGTAGCAGATGAAACCTTGATAGATACAAGCTTAGAGGTTAAAATGGAGAAAGCACAGACAATTTCGTCTTTGGTATTATCTATTCGCCAAAAAGAGAAGATAAAAGTCCGTCAACCATTGCAGAAAATTATGATTCCTGTTCTAGATAATAAGGACAGAGAAGAAATTGAAGCAGTATCAGAATTAATAAAATCTGAAGTTAACGTTAAGGAAATTCAATTGCTAGATGATGCATCTGGAATATTGGTAAAACGTATTAAGCCGAATTTCAAGACTTTAGGTCCAAAATTCGGAAAGGAAATGAAGCAAATTGCTCAAGTTGTTAACGGGTTTACTCAGAATGACATCCAAAAAATTGAGCAGGATGGCGAATTAACAATCGAATTAAATAATAAAAGTATTACTTTACAGTTACAAGATGTAGAAATCTCTTCGCAAGATATTGAAGGATGGATGGTGGCAACTTCGGGAAAATTAACCGTTGCTTTAGATGTTACCATCAATGAGGAATTAAGGAATGAAGGTGTTGCAAGGGAATTAGTGAATAGAATTCAAAACATAAGAAAAGATTCTGGTTTTGAAGTAACTGATAAGATTACGGTTAAAATTTTAAAAGACGGTTTTGTTGAAGTAGCTGTTCAGAATAATATTGAGTATATTAAAACGGAGACTTTAACAGCAGAATTGGTTTTTGAAGAAAAATTGGACGAAGGTGTTGAAATTACTTTTGACGAGGTGAACACAAAATTGTTTATTGAAAAACATTAAGAGATGGCAGAAGATTTAAAAGTGAGGTATTCTGACAAAGATTTGGCAGAATTTAAGGTATTAATCGAAGAGAAAATAGAAAAGGCTAAAAGTCATTTAGAGCTATTAAAAAGTGCTTATATGAATGATGGTAATAATGGTACAGATGATACATCGCCTACCTTTAAAGCTTTTGAAGAAGGTTCTGAAACAATGAGTAAAGAAGCTAATACGCAATTGGCTATTAGACAAGAAAAATTTATTCGTGATCTTAAGAATGCAATGCTACGTATAGAAAATAAAACATATGGCATTTGTCGTGTTACAGGAAAACTAATCAACAAAGAACGGTTAAAACTTGTGCCGCATGCCACGCTTAGTATTGAAGCTAAGAATATGCAATCATAATTAAAACGCCTTTAGGGGCGTTTTTTAATAGCTATATTTTGAAGAAGTGTTTACTGTATTTTCTGCTATTGCTTTGTTTGGGGCTTAATGCTCAAAAGAAAATTTACAATAAAATATTAGCAGATCATATAGGCTTAATACAAATAGATGCTACCAATTGCTACATTGTAGAAGTGCATACTAGCTTAGGGAACGAGATTAGCGTAGAGGCAGAAATAGAAGGCGAGTATAGTCAAGATTTAGGTTTAGAGGTTGTAACAAATGGTAATACATTGATTGTAGAAACAGGTTTTACACCAAGTTTTGAAAATCCTAATGATAAATTAAGTGCACATAAAGTAATTTCTATTTTGTTGAGGTTGAACATGCCTGTACATAAAAAGTTAGAAATCTTCGGTACTAATTCTAGAGTTGTCATAGATGGAGTATATAAAGAGCTTAACGTGTCCTTATCTGATGGCACTTGCTTGTTGAATAATGTAGATGCAGATGCTACGGTTAAATCGCAGAGTGGTAATATAAAAGTAGTCTCTGAGTCAGCTCAAATTAACGCTACAAGTAAATATGGCAAAGTATCTTTTAATTCTATTCCCTATGGAACATCTACTTATAAATTAGAAACTGTTACCGGAAATATAGATCTTAGTAAAACCGAATAATATTTATATTTTTGCGCTCATTGATTAAAGCCCATGAACATTAAAAAATCTGTACTATTTATTTTATTGATATTAATAATTGATCAATGGAGTAAAATTTATATAAAGACCCATTTTGTGTTGGGAGAATCTGTTGAAGTGTTTAACTGGTTTAAAATTCTTTTCATTGAAAATGAAGGAGCCGCCTGGGGAGCAAAGCTAAGTGATGTCTTACCTATATCAGATAATATAGGAAAACTAGTACTGACCGTTTTTAGGTTATTTGCAATTTTTGGCATTGGCTATTGGCTTTTTGATGTTATTAAGAAAAAAGCATCCAATACTTTGATTTGGGCAGTTTCATTAATATTTGCGGGAGCTTTGGGGAATATTTTAGATTCAGTCTTCTACGGTGCAATTTTCAATGAAAGTTATAATGAAGTAGCAACGCTCTTTTCTGATGAGCCATATGGTAAATTGTTTTATGGTAAAGTAGTGGATATGTTATATTTCCCAATGGTAGATTCTACGTGGCCCTCTTGGATGCCTATGGTAGGAGGTCAGAATTTTAGATTTTTTGAACCAGTATTCAATATTGCAGATACAGCAATAAGTACAGGTGTTGGTATTCTACTTGTTTTCAATAAACGTGCTTTTAACAAAGAGGAAGAAGTTGCTGTTGAAGCAAATGAAACTTTGCAAGATTAAGAAGTTCTAAAAGAGTAGGTCTTATAAGGGGTAACACAATAGTCTAACGGTATATCTGTTGGTGCAATATCATCTATTTTTTCCTCAGCTTCAAAAAATGATAGACCTATTTTTATGACATCTTTTCTACAATTTTTAAGAAAACGATCATAGTATCCTTTGCCGTATCCTATTCTATTTCCTGATTCATCAAAAGCTAAAAGCGGAATAAATATTACATCCAGTTTGCTAGTTTCAATGGTAATACCATCAACAGGTTCAGGTATATTTAAATTATTGGTTGTAAACTTTGTATTGTCAGTAAGTAGAAAGTGTTCCAGTTGAGTAGGTGAAATAACTTTTGGGACAATTACATTTTTATCCAAACCAAGAAGTATAGATATAATGCCTTCTGTATCTATTTCAGTCTTTTGCTCAATAGGTAGAAAAATATGGAAATATTGATTATTCCATATTGGCAATTGCAAAACTGAATTTGCAATTGCAATACTTTTAGATGATAATTCTTGGGTAGATAAGGAACTACGTAGCAGAGAATATTTTATGCGTAAATCTTTCTTCAGCATAGTGAAGAGAGTATAATGATATTATTTATCAAATTATTCTTTACCTGCAACAGCAAAAAATACCTTAAAAAATAACATTAAAATAAGATAAGTTCCCAAGGTGATGATATAACTGTCCATAGTCTTTGTTTTTTGTAAATGAGCCAATAATCGTTGTTGTTGAGTTAAAAATAGGTAAAATAATTAATACACTATCCTTGAAATGCACTTTTTTCTCGTTGAAATGCACTTTTTTATAATAAAATTAACATTATGGTATATATTTCTCAACATTTATTAATCTAATCACCTGAAAATCAATAAATTAATTATATCAAGATTTAAACACATTATTAATGTTATAATTTAACGTTTGTAATTTTATTTAATTGTCAATTTCAGATTTATAAAAATATCAAATTCGTAAACTGCAATTATGGTTTTAGCATTAATAATTAAGCATTGTTGTGTAATATAAAGTGGCTATTATAGACTAAATTAGTGGTGTTGAATTATGACAGAAATTCCCTTAAACATACAATTAAGTGCATTGCCTACCGGACCGGGGGTTTATCAATTTTATGATAGTAATGACAGTATTTTATATGTAGGGAAAGCAAAGAATTTAAAGAAACGTGTTTCCTCATATTTTAATAAGAATCATGAGTACGGAAAAACACGTGTTTTAGTAAAAAAAATTAGGGCTATAAAACATATAGTAGTCCCTACGGAATCAGATGCCCTTTTGTTAGAGAACAATTTAATAAAAGAGCTAAGACCTAGGTACAACGTGTTATTAAAGGATGATAAATCATATCCTTGGTTATGCTTGAAAAATGAACGGTTTCCAAGATTATTCCCGACGAGAAGGGTGATAAAGGATGGCTCAGAATATTTTGGACCTTATACTAGTATGAAAACGGTAAGAGTCCTTTTAGACCTTATTAAAAGTGTATATCCTTTAAGAACTTGTAATTATGATTTATCCGCAGAGAAAATTAATGCAGGTAAGTATAAGGTATGTTTAGAATATCATTTAGGGAATTGTAAAGGACCTTGTGAGGGGTATCAATCTATAACCGAATATGAACGTCAAATAGATGATATAAGGCAAATTGTTAAGGGTAATTTTAAATCGTCTATTACTTATTTTAAAAGTCAAATGAAAGCTTTGGCTGCTGAAATGAAATATGAGGAAGCTCAGGAAATTAAAGATAAGATAGATGTACTTGAAAACTATCAGGTTAAATCTACCATTGTAAACCCTAAGATTAGTAATGTTGATGTATTCAGTATTATATCAGACAATTCTTTTGCTTATGTAAATTTTCTTCAATTGGCACATGGTTCTATAATTAGGTCTCATACCATGGAGATAAAAAAGAAGCTTGAAGAGCAAGATGAAGATCTTTTAGAATTGGCCGTTGTTGAAATAAGGGAAAGATTCAACTCAGATTCAAAAGAACTTTATGTCCCTTTTGAAATTGCAGTGTCACCAGGTCTTAAGGTAACTGTTCCTAAACTAGGGGATAAAAAACGGATACTTGATCTGTCTGAACGTAATGCCAAATTTTTTAGGCAAGAACGATTCAACCAAATTAAAATAATTGATCCCGATCGCCATACCAATAGGATTATGGCACAAATGAAAAAAGATCTCAGATTATCTGCAGAGCCTAGGCATATTGAATGTTTTGATAATAGTAATATACAAGGTAGTAACCCTGTAGCTGCATGTGTTGTCTTTAAAGATGGTAAACCGTCGAAAAAAGAATACCGACATTATAATATAAAGACAGTAACCGGACCTGACGATTTTGCCTCGATGGAAGAGGTTGTGTATCGCAGGTATAAAAGATTACAGGAAGAAATGCAACCTTTGCCTCAGTTAATTGTTATTGACGGTGGTAAGGGGCAGCTATCTTCAGCTTTAAAAAGTCTTGACCTTTTAGGTTTAAGAGGTAAAATTGCTATTGTAGGAATTGCAAAAAGGTTAGAGGAAATTTATTTTCCAGAAGATCCAATTCCGCTCTATTTAGATAAAAAATCTGAAAGTTTAAAGATCATTCAGACTGCAAGAAATGAGGCGCATAGATTTGGTATTACCCTTCATAGGAATAAAAGAAGTAAAGGAGCTATTAATTCTGAGCTAGAAAGTATAGATGGAGTGGGTGAAAAAACGGCACAGCAATTATTGAAAAAATTTAAATCGGTAAAGCGTATCAAAGAAGCTTCGGTAGAGAGTTTAAGTCAAGAGGTAGGTGTGTCAAAAGCAAAAAAGATATATGAGTCTTTTCATAAATAATAATTTGGATAAAACAATAATCTGGGTAGTGGTGGCAATGTTAACCGCTAGTTCTTTAATGTCTCAAAATGTGGAGGAAAAGAAGAAGCCAAAGATAGGTCTTGTTTTAAGTGGTGGCGGAGCAAAAGGGATGGCACATATTGGTGCTTTAAAAGTAATTGAGGAAGCTGGTATTGAAATCGATTATATTGGTGGCTCTAGTATGGGTGCTATTGTTGGGGCATTATATGCCGCAGGTTACACCGCTAATGAATTAGATTCGTTATTTAAAGCGACAAATATAGGCTCGTTAATACAAGATAATCTCCCTAGAAGTGCTAAGACTTTTTATGAAAAAGAGGACTCTGAACGGTACGCATTAACGCTGCCTTTTAAAAACTTTAAAGTAACTGTACCACCAGCATTTTCTAGTGGTCAGAATATATATAATGAGTTTGTTAGACTTTTGTATCATGTGAAAGATATAGATGACTTTAATAAATTGCCTACCCCATTTGTCTGCATAGCAACCGATATTGAAACAGGTAAACAAGTAATTTTGAATTCTGGTTATTTGCCAGAGGCTATTTTGGCAAGTGGTACTTTGCCGTCTTTATTTGAGCCTACCGTTATTAATGATAAAGTTTTAATAGATGGTGGTGTGGTTAATAATTATCCTATAGATGAAGTAAGGGCTATGGGAGCAGATATAATAATTGGTGTAGATGTTCAGCATGATTTATCTGACAGGGAAGCATTGTTGTCCGCTACTGAAATTCTATTGCAGATTAATAATTATAGAACGGTTGCGGATATGAAAGTTAAGTCTGCAAAAACCGATATTTATATAAAACCTAAAATAGAAGATTATACCGTATTGGATTTCAATAAATTGGCAGACATAGTTAAAACCGGTGAAGATGCTGCAAATTTAAAAATAGAAGAATTAAGAGAGCTGGCAACAGATTATAAGAAGAACAAAAATTCAATCTCTGTAATTGAGGCAGATGAAGAACTTACGGTAAATAGATTGTTGATTGATGGTAATACTAATCATACAAGAGGGTATGTAAAAGGTAAATTACGATTCAATTTAGATGAATCTATTAATTTTAAAAAACTACAACAGGGTATTAGTAATTTATCTGCAACAGGTAATTTTAGAACCATAAAATACAAATTGCTAGATAATTTAAATGGAGGAGAAGATTTAATTCTTCCTTTAGATGAAACTAGGAATACCTCATTTTTAAGATTAGGAGCTCACTTTGATGATTTGTATAAAAGTGCTGCAATTATTAACCTGACAAAGCATAGAATATTATCAAAGGATGATGTTGCTTCCTTTGATTTAATTTTAGGGGATAATATTAGATATAATTTCGAGTATTATGTAGATAAAGGTTCGTATTGGAGTTTTGGTTTTAATTCTAGATTCAATGATTTTGAACAGGAAATAAATTTCGATTTAATAGAGGATAATTTTGAGGTTGGCACAGGAAGCCGAATTAATACAATTAATTTGAATGTATCTGACTTTACAAATCAACTATATATTCAAACCGTAGTTAAAGAAGAGTTTGCTTTTACTTTAGGGGCAGAATTTAAACACTTACAATATAGTACTAGAACTTTTGGGGATATACCTGACACCACTGTGCCAGATAATACTACTAGCAGTGGTAGAACGTATTTTGAAAGAAGTAATTTTGTTAGTACTTATGGTCAATTAAAACTAGATACGTACGATGATAAATATTTTCCATCTAGAGGATTATATTTTAGTGGTGATATGCATTACTATGTATTGTCATCAGATTATAATAATAATTTTAAGGATTTTTCAGTATCAAAAGCTCGTATGGGTATGGCTATACCGTTAGTTAAAAATCTATCTATTAATATAGAAACAGAAGGTGGTTTTAAATTAGGTACATCTAAAGTAACCTCGTTCGATTTTATATTAGGAGGTTACGGTACAGATTTTATAAATAACCTAGTACCTTTTGTTGGCTATGATTTTATTAGTCTGCCCGGTAATAGTTTTGTGAAAGCCTATGCTAGGTTAGATTATGAATTTGCTAAAAAGAACCATGCCTTATTCTCCGCTAACTTTGCCAATGTAGATGATGATTTGTTTAGAACTGGAGATTGGTTTCAGGCACCAACGTATTCTGGCTACGGTATTGGTTATGGTTGGGAATCTTTTTTGGGACCTATAAACCTTATGTACTCATGGACGCCAGAAATAGAAAGGTCTCAGTTTTTTGTTAGTATTGGCTATTGGTTTTGATCATGACCAAGAAATAATAATGGCTCAAAAAGCTTAAACTACATTTTGTTTTCTTAAGAAATTCCCAATTATCAATTAGAAGTGTGAATAACTGTTAAGTTTATCATTAAAGTAAGTTAAACCGTACTATAGGTATAATAATGTGCCTTAAATTTACATCAGCTAAGGGGTGGTTCCCTTACAACTTTAAGTAGTGGTTTTTCATAATTTAAAGTTTGGTTGGTTATTTAGGAAAAGCCCAGTTTTTAGACTGGGCTTTTTTTATACAATACTTTGGAATAAATATTGTTTAAGATATTGTAACGAAAGTGATTGATTAAGATCAATTACTATTTTTACATTAAACTACGGACTATGAAAAAAATATTTTTATTCGCCCTTTTCTTAACATATTTTGGTGTCCAAAGTCAAAGCTCCCAATCTGCCTTTAAAACAGGTGAGTGGTTAAAATTTAGAATGCACTATGGCTTTTTAAATGCCAGTTATGCTACACTTCAAGTTAATTCTACAACAATAGATGACAAGCCTGTATATCATGTGGTTGGGCATGGAGAAACAACTGGTGTCGCTAGTTGGTTTTTTAAAGTAGATGATACTTATGAAAGCTATTTCGATAAAAGAGACGGCAAGCCATATAGGTTTGTTCGAAAAATTGATGAAGGCGGTTATACTAAAGACGTTGAAATAAACTTTGATCATAATGCGTCTAAAGCCGAACTTAATGATAAGAAAAACAAGAAAAAGCTTAATTTTACATTAGAGAACAATATACAGGACTTAATATCCGCTTTTTATTTTTTAAGGAACAATTATAAAACAGAGGACCTTGAAGTAGGAAAAGCGATTACCTTGAAAATGCTTTATGATGATGATGGTATTTTCGACTTTAAACTTAAGTATTTAGGTTTAGAAGTTTTAAATACAAAATACGGTAAAGTAGAATGCTTAAAATTTAGACCACTAGTTCAATCTGGGCGTGTATTTAAAGAGCAAGAAAGCTTATCGTTATGGGTGTCGAATGATGACAACAGAATTCCCATAAGAATTAAAGCAGATTTAGCGGTAGGTGCTATAAAAGCAGATTTAGACGGGTATAATGGTCTTAAGCATCAGTTTAAAATTATAATGGATTAGACCGTAAATGGAAGATAAAGAGAAAATCGAATCCCAGATATCTAAACTAGAAGAAAAATATAAAGATTCAGGGCAAGATTTAGGCTCTTATTTAGATGGCTTATTACACCAGCGTTATCTTACCTATTGGGACTATATTCATTTAGATACCTTACTTAGCTTACAGGTTCCAAGAACACACTTTCCTGATGAAGAAATTTTCATCATGTACCATCAAATAACTGAACTGTATTTTAAATTGATTTTGCATGAGCAAAAACAATTGGTAGATGATAAAAGTGGAAACTTAGAATTTTTTATAGAAAAAGTTAGAAGGGTCAATAGCTATTATAAAGTACTTATATCCTCTTTTAGTGTAATGATAAAGGGTATGGAGCGTGAGCAGTTTTTGCAATACCGTATGGCATTGCTTCCTGCAAGTGGTTTTCAATCAGCGCAATTTAGAATGATTGAGTTGTACGCTACTCCTTTAGAAAATTTGGTTCACGTTACAGATAGGGCTCAGTTTTCATCAAAAGATTCCATTGAAGAATTGTACGAATATATCTATTGGAAAAAGGGAGCGACAGACTTATCTACCGGAGAAAAAACTTTAACATTAAAACAGTTTGAGTATCGATATACGCCAAGGTTAATAAGAATTGCCAAACAGGTGGAAAACGCAACAATATATCATAAATACTTAAGTTTACCCAAAGAGCAAAGAGAAGATAGTGCATTGGTAAGTGCGTTAAAAACTTTAGATATGAACGCCAATATAAATTGGCAATTAATGCATATGGGTTCTGCCCATAGGTATTTAAGAAAAGATACTGGTGATATTGAGGCTACGGGAGGTACAAATTGGAAAGAGTATTTACCACCAAGCTTTCAGAAGATTGTGTTTTTTCCAGAATTGTATACAGAGCAAGAATTAAATAATTGGGGTAAGCAATGGGTAGACCATATGTTAAATCCAGATAAATCAAGAGTAGAGTAATGCAGAAATATTGGGGCATAATATTAGTGTTGACTTTAATGGCATCATGCAAAGACGCTAATGACCAGAAGAAAGATATAGCGCAAGAGATTGGTGTAATTGAAGTGCCAGAAGTAAATGAAAGATTTGGTTTTAATTTAGATGAATTCAATGTTAAACTAGATACAGTGAGGTATGGTGATAGTTTTGGTGAATTAATGCAAGAGCATAAAGTTGATTATCCAAAGGTCTTATCTATTTCAGAAAATTTTAGAGACAGTTTTGATGTTCGTAAAATTAGGGTAGGTAAGCCATATGTTATCTTACAATCTAAAGATACATTGGCACAGGCTCAGGTATTTATTTATGAGAACGACCCAATTAATTATACGGTAGTAGATTTACGTGATAGCGTGAAGGTGTATAAGGATAAAAACAAGGTGAAATTTGTTCAACGTGAAGTTTCCGGGATTATAGAATCCAGTTTGTCAGAGGCGATATTGGATCAAGGGGTAGATTATAATGTTACTCACAACTTGGCAAATGTATATGCTTGGACTATTGATTTTTCTAGACTACAAAAGAATGATAAGTTCAAGATTATCTACAATGAAAAATATATAAACGATACGGTTTATGCAGGTGCTGAGCCAATAGAGGCCGCTTATTTTGAGCATAACGGTAAACCTATTTATGCCTTTGCTTATGAAAATGATTCTTTAAGAAGTATTGTAGATTATTTTGATGAAGAAGCAAATAATCTTCGAAGAACATTTTTAAGAATGCCTGTTGAATATGGTAGGTTATCTTCTAGATACAATCTAAAAAGAAGAATTAAATATTACGGGTACAAATTGCGTCCACACAAGGGTACTGATTATGCTGCACCTATTGGAACGCCTATAATGGCAACTGCCGATGGTACGGTTGAAGAATCAACGAGAAGGGGTGGTAATGGTAAATATGTAAAAATTAGGCATAATGCTACATACTCTACCCAGTATCTGCATATGAAAGCTCAAAATGTTAAAAAGGGCGAATTTGTAAGGCAAGGCGATGTAATAGGTTGGATAGGTATGACAGGTAATACAGGAGGTCCACATGTTTGTTATCGTTTTTGGAAAAATGGAAGACAGGTTGATCCTTTAAGAGAGGAATTGCCACAAGCAGAACCCTTGCATGATTCATTAAAAGAAGAATATTTTACATATATCTCTACCTATAAAGAACAATTGGATTGTATTATATATCCTAAGGTTTTATTAGAAGATGAAGAGGATTTACTAACACTTAATCAATAAAATGGCACTAGATAAAATTAACCCACAACAAACTGACATTTGGAAAAAGTTAACGGCTCATTATGAAGAAACTAAAGGTACACACCTAAGAAGTTTATTTTCTTCGGATGCCAATAGGGCAGAAAAGTTCACGCTACAATGGAACGATTTTCTTTTTGATTATTCTAAAAACAGAATTTCTGAGAAAACAATGCAGTTGTTACTTAAGTTGGCTGACGAGGTTAATTTAAAAGGAGCTATTAAGGATTATTATGATGGTGCCTTAATTAATGAAACAGAGGGTAGAGCTGTTTTGCATACCGCGTTACGTGCTAAGAAAGATGATGAAGTCTTGGTAGATGGCGTAAATGTAATACCAGAGATTTATGAAGTAAAAGAACATATAAAAGAATTTACTAGTTCAGTAATCAACGGAGATTTAAAAGGATACACTGGTAAGGCTTTTACTGATGTAGTAAATATTGGTATTGGAGGATCAGACTTAGGTCCGGCGATGGTAACCGAGGCGTTGAAATTTTATAAGAATCATTTATCCATTCATTTTGTTAGTAATGTAGATGGAGACCATGTTCATGAAATTTTAAAAACGTTAGACCCAGAAACGACTTTATTCGTGGTTGTTTCTAAAACATTTACAACCCAAGAAACCTTAAGTAATGCTACTACTATTAAGAAATGGTTTTTAAAGCATGGTACACAAGAAGATATAGCAAAACATTTTGCGGCAGTTTCAACAAACAGTGAGAAAATTGCTGAATTTGGTATTGATCTGGCGAATGTATTTCCTATGTGGGATTGGGTAGGTGGTAGATTCTCATTATGGAGTGCTGTTGGTCTTACAATTGCCTTAGCAGTTGGATATGAAAATTTTGATGCGCTATTAGAAGGTGCCAATGAGGTTGATGTTCATTTTAAGGAAACTGAATTTTCAGAGAATATTCCTGTAATTATGGCATTGGTAAGTGTGTGGTATAATAATTTTTATGGCGCTGAAACAGAAGCTATAATTCCTTACGCTCAATACTTAAGTAGGTTCTCTGCATATTTACAGCAAGGCATAATGGAAAGTAATGGTAAAAGTGTAGATAGAGCTGGCAATACCGTTGGTTATGAAACAGGTACAATAATCTGGGGAGAACCAGGCACTAACTCTCAGCATGCGTTCTTTCAATTAATACATCAAGGGACTAAATTGATTCCTACAGATTTTATTGGGTTCAAGCATTCTTTGCATGGAGATAAAGATCATCATGATAAATTGATGGCTAATTATTTTGCACAGACAGAGGCTTTAATGAATGGTAAGACGAAAGAAGAAGTCGTAGAAGAGTTAAAAGTTAAAAATTTATCAGAATTAGAAATTAACAAGCTTGCTCCATTTAAAGTGTTCACAGGTAACAAGCCTACGAATACAATATTGATAGAAAAGCTTACTCCAAAGTCATTAGGCTCATTAATAGCGCTTTACGAGCATAAAATTTTTGTACAAGGTGTTATTTGGAATATTTTTAGCTATGATCAATGGGGTGTAGAATTAGGAAAACAATTGGCGGGTACAATTTTAGATGATATTAAAAATTCAGAAATATCAAAACATGACAGCTCAACGTTGCAACTTCTTCGATATTTTAAGAAATAATTGGCAATTCTACAATCTTAATCTAAAAACTATAACTATTTAATATTCAGTTTCATTGTTTCATTTTTTACGGTATTTTTGCACTGCTGATTTAACGTTACCTTAACGTTAGAGGACAAAAATTAAAAGACTTTTGCAGCAAGTTAAAAAACTAACAAATACTTGAAAAAATGAAAAAAATGTATTTTGCAATAGCGGCATTTTTAATGACCGTAACTGCTTTTTCACAAGGCACTATTACAGGTACCGTATTAGATGGTGACACAAATTCACCACTGCCTGGTGCTACCGTAATGGTAAAGGGTACTACAAATGGTGCTTCATCTGATTTTGATGGAAATTTTACAATCAATGTAAGTGCTGAATCTGGAACATTGGTTATTTCTTATATCGGTTTCGATTCAAAGCAGATTGCTTTTACTTCTGCTGGTAATATTGGTTCAATTGTTTTAGAGCCTAATGCTGAAGAATTAGAAGGTGTTGTTGTTGTTGGTAGAGGTATTATTGACCTTGCTAGTGATAGACAAACTCCAATTGCTGTTTCTTCTATTCCTGTTGAGATTATTCAAGAGAAGATAGGTACACAAGATATTACCATGACATTGGTTAATACTCCTTCTGTATATGTATCTGGTCAAGCAGGTGGTTTTGGTGATTCTGATATGAGAGTTCGTGGTTTTGAGCAAGATAACACTGCCTTTCTTTTAAATGGTCAGCCAATTAACGGTATGGAAGACGGTAAAATGTACTGGTCTAACTGGTCTGGTTTAAATGATATTGCAAGTGGAGTTCAAATTCAACGTGGTTTAGGTTCTTCTAAATTGGCGATTTCCTCTGTTGGTGGTACGGTTAACTTCGTAACTAAAGCAACAGAAATGAACGAAGGTGGTTTTGGTTATGCAACTGTAGCTAACGATAACTATATTAAAACTTCTGCAGGTTATAACACAGGTGTTTCTGAAAAAGGTTGGGGTTTAAGTGTAATGCTTTCACACTGGCAAGGAGATGGTTACAACGAAGGTAACTTTGGTGAAGGTCAAACTTATTTTATTTCTGCTGGTTTTAGACCAAATGAAAAGCATGGTTTTAACTTGTTATTAACTGGTGCACCACAATTTCACGATCAAAACTTTACAAAATCTATAGCTGATTATCAGCAATATGGTTTACGTTACAATAATAACTGGGGTACTTACAATGGTGAGTACAAAACTGAAAGAAGAAACTTTTACCATAAACCGGTTGCTAACTTAAACTGGGATTTTACTATCAGTGATAAATCAAACCTTTCTACTGTATTATATGCCTCTTGGGGTAATGGTGGTGGTACTGGTGACCGTGGTAACAGAATTAGAACTGCCGAAGGTCGTATTGATTATGATGCTATTTACGCTGCTAACGGTGAAATTGAAAATGGAGCTGGTGGTTATTTTACAGCTGGTGGAGGTTATGTTACTCGTTCTTCTATGAACTTACATAGCTGGTACGGTTTAATTTCAAACTTCGAAACTAAAATTACAGATGAACTTTCTTGGAATGTAGGTTTTGATTTAAGAACATATTACGGTAAGCACTTTAGAGTTGTTTCTGATTTTCATGGTCTTGATTCTTGGGCAGAAACAATTCGTTTAAGAGATCAAAATAACAATCACGAGAGATATGGTACTTTTGGTACTTATAAGAATGTATTGGCAACAGAAAGCTTTAGACCTTCTGGTTGGGCTGCTGCTTTTGATTCTTATCCTGAAGATCAAAAAATTGCATATAGCAATGATGAGCGTATTTCTTACGGTGGTTTGTTTACGCAATTAGAGTATGCTACAGATAATATGTCTGCATTTTTCCAAGGTTCGGTTTCTAACCAATCTCACCAAAGATTTGACTTTTTTCAATATGCGGATCAAGCATTAATCGATGGTACTTCTAGTCAAGGTACAGATGAGCCTATACCAGCTGGTATTACTCCTGGTACAGATTCTGAAAAAGTAGATAACTTAGGTTACAACGCTAAAGCAGGTTTAAGCTATAAAGTTTCTGAAGCTCACGCATTTTATGTAAACACTGGTTACTACAATCGTCAGCCTTACCACGATAATATTTACTTAAACTTTACAAACCAAGTAAACCCGTTAACTGAAAATGAAAAGATTTTTGGTTTAGAAGCTGGTTATGGTTTCAAAAGTTCAATATTCTCTGCTAACGTTAACTTGTATAGAACTTCTTGGAAAGATAGAGTTGTATCTAGCTCTAACATAGTTGATGATGTTCTTCAGTTTACAACCAATTTTGGTACTGAGCAATTACACTCTGGTGTTGAAGTAGATTTTAAACTTAGACCTATTGCAGACCTATCTATAAATGGTCAATTTTCTGTAGGAGATTGGGAATATAAAGGTGATGCAACTACGCAGGTTGCTGATGAAGATAGAAACATAATTAGCTTTGAAACCGTTGATTACGACGGTGGTAAAGTTGGTGGTGCTGCACAATTATCTGGTGGTTTAGGTTTTGCTTATAAAATCAACCAAAAATTCTCTATCGATTCTGATTGGAGATATTATGATAATTTATATTCTGATGTTGGTGCTGTTAAAGAGAATTTGAAATTACCTTCTTACAACTTGTTAGATGCTGGTATTACTTTTAGAGTTCCTTTAGGTGCTGATAAATTAAAGCAGTTGAAAATAAGAGGTAACATTAACAACTTACTTGATACTGAGTATCTTTCAACATTGACTACTGCTAATTTTGCAGAAGCTGGTGATGAATTGTATAAAGGTATAGCTGTATCTAACCAAGGTTACTTTGGTTGGGGTAGAACTTGGAACGTTACTTTACGTTACGAATTCTAGTAAAAATATTAAGAGTAAAAATAGACCCTGACTGCAAAGTCAGGGTTTTTTTATGCCCAAAAATCAGTACATTTAAAACTTAAATTATAGAACTATGTACGAAACTATTCACATGTTACATTCTTACTTGGCATATATAGCATTGGCTGTATTGGTCTTAGCGGTTATCAACGCTATTTCTGGTCTAGTAGGAAAGAGAATTTTTAATATGGGCAAAGATCTTAGATTAAGCCTGTTTGCACTTATTTTATGCCATATTCAATTATTAATAGGGTTAATACTATACTTTGTTTCTCCAAGTGGGTTAAGTGCAATTCAAGAATTTGGCATGGGTGGTTTGTCTTCGGCGGCACGTTTATTGGCGGTAGAGCATCCTTTCATTAACATACTGGCAATAGCAGCTATAACTATTGGCTGGTCTAGACACAAGAAGTTTGTAGAAGGCAATAAGAAATTTAAGAGTATTGCTATATTTTACGGAATAGGATTGTTGCTAATTCTTAGCAGAATTCCTTGGGGTCAATGGTTTAACTAATCTTATAAAATTTTATAATGAATAAAATTTCGTCAATAATATTGATGGTGCTTTTTAGTGCTTCAATGTTCGCTCAAAAGCAAGAACTTTTCAATGGACAAAATTTAGATGGTTGGACTATCTACGGAACTGAAAAATGGTATGTAGAAGGAGGTTTATTAATATGTGAAAGCGGACCTGATGCTGAGTATGGGTATTTAGGAACGGATAAGGATTATAAGAATTTTATACTTGATTTAGATTTTAAACAAGAAGCTGATGGTAATAGCGGTGTGTTTATTCGCTCTAATGTAGAAGGTACAACTGTTAGTGGTTGGCAAGTGGAAGTTGCCCCTCCAGGTGCTTTTACAGGCGGTATTTATGAATCTTACGGTAGAGAATGGTTAATTAAGCCAACAGCAGATAAAGACGAAGCTTTAAAATTTGGGGATTGGAACCATATGAAAATCAAAGTTGAAGGCAAAGTGGTAACCTCTTGGATAAACGGTGTTGAAATGGTTTCTTTAAAGGATAGGCGTATTGGTAAAGGAGAAGGTGCAATTTTGTTACAAATACACTCTGGTGGAGGTATTAAAGTAAAGTGGAAAAATATAGAAATTGAAGAATTAGATTAATCTGATTTATTTACTTTCTTAATTAAATGAAGAAAGACAGGAAAATGGTCGCTATAACCACCAATATAGCTGCCGCCAGCATATGTTCTAAAAGGGTAGCCCTCATATTTTCCTTTTGGATCCATTAGATAGTTGGGAGAAAATATACCTACTTTCCAGTAGCTGTAACTATCTTTTTCTTTGTTTATAAAGCTAGAAGTCATGTAAAGTTGATCAAATAGATTCCATCTGTCTCGGTATGCTAATGATCCCCTTCCTTTTTTAAATAGTTTTTCCATAGGTCCGTATAATCCAACGGAATCTAAGCTTTTAAAATTCTTCTGTACTTTTAGAATTTTTTTGAAACTAGGGTCTATAGGGTCATCGTTGAAATCTCCCATACTTATTATTTTAGCATTTAGGTCTTGTCTTCTAACGGAATCTATAATACGTTTATTTAATTTTGCGGCTTCTAATCTATATGGTCTGCTTCTTGCTTCGCCTCCACTTCTAGATGGCCAATGATTAACAATAAAAAGTACTTTTTCATTATCTAATAACCCTTCAACAATTAACTGATCTCTGGTGTAATCTCGTTTTCCATCTAAATTGAAGAGTAATAACCTGTGGCTATTGAAATTTACGGGAACAAAAGCACTCTTTTTGTAAAGTAGGGCTACGTCAATGCCTCGCTCATCAGGAGAATCATAATGTACAATTCCATAGTTGTAAATAGACAGATTTTTATGTTGTATTAAGTCTTGTAAAACATTTAGGTTTTCTACTTCACAAACACCTACAATATCTGGTGCGGTGTCGTTATCTATTGAGCCAATTTCAGATATAACCTTTGACATTTGCTCTATTTTTTGCTGATAACGTTCTTCTGTCCAATTATCTTTTCCTGTAGGAGTTCTATCGTCGTCAAAAATTAAGGTATCATTTTTAGTATCAAATAGATTTTCTAGATTATAAAATGCTATGGTTCTAATTTGATAGGTACTACCGTCTTGAGCTAATAAGTATAGTGGGAACAGAAAGAACAAAAAACATAAAAAGCGCATTGTTGAGGGTATTTTATCTTAATAAATAGCGAGTATACGGATTTTTAATGTTAATTATTTCTTAAAATAGTATCTTAAGGGCTCACTAATAAGGTGTTAAGGTATCGTATGATTAGGAATGCGCTTTTATTATTATTTTTTCTTAGAATATTTTCACTTCAGGCTCAAAATACGTCTACCATTAGAGGAGTGGTGAAGGATAAAATTAAAGGTGAGCTAATTACGGATGTAGAAGTAATGTTAGAAGGTGAGGCAAACTCAATTACAACCAATAATTTGGGACAGTTTGCTATGGTCGTCTCAATTACTGGAGATTATATTTTACAAATATATGCACCAGATTATAATCCGAAACGAATACCGTTACATCTAATTGGAAATGAAATTGATTTAGGTGTAATTTTTTTAGAACGTGATATTACGGTTGAGAAAGAAATTAACCTAGTCAATATTACTGATGACGAATTGTTAGATGATGAGGTAAATTCTAACGCACTAGCTTTATTACAATCAACGAAAGATATTTTTCTAAACAGGGCCGCTTTTGATTTCGGACAGGCATTTTTTAGGGTTAGAGGCTACGATTCACAATATGGAGAAGTACACCTTAATGGGTTGCCAATGAATAAAATGTACGATGGCAGACCTCAATGGAATAATTGGGGAGGCTTAAATGATGTAATTAGAAATCAGCAATATTCTAATGGTTTAGGTGCTTCAGATTTTACTTTTGGTGGTATTTTAGGAAATACAAATATTGACTTACGACCATCTGGTTTAAGACCGGGTACTAGATTATCTTCATCAATATCTAACAGAACTTATAGCGGCAGACTCATGGCTACCTATAATTCTGGAGTTAAAAATGAGAAATTTGCATATATAATTTCTGCTTCTAGACGTTGGGCAAAACAAGGTTATATTGATGGTACATTGTATGATTCTTATTCGGTTTATGGTTCATTCGAATATCTCCTAAATGAAAAAAATACAATTTCTACTACCGCAATAGTTGCATCAAACAGAAGAGGGCGTTCATCTGCCATTACAGAAGAGGTTTATGAAATTCAAGGAAATAAATACAATCCTTATTCAGGTCTGCAATACGGGAAAATTCGAAATTCTAGAGAGCGTAATATTAGTGAACCTTTGTTTTTGTTGAATTATAATCATGAGTCCAAAGGTTTACGCATTAATGCAGGTTTGGGATATCAAACAGGGAGCTACAAGCGAAGTAGATTAGGTTATTTTAATGCACCCAATCCTGACCCCACTTATTACAGGTATTTACCAAGTTTTTATCTGAACTCACCAATAGGTGCAAACTATGAAAGTGCTATTCAAGCAAAGGAGGGGTTTGTATTAAATCCACAATTAGATTGGGAAAATTTGTATAAAGCTAATAGTAGTATAAGTCAAGGGGGAGAGGCAGCTTATGTGTTATATGATGATGTAATTAAGGATAATCAATTTACCGCAAACATAACCTCGAACATTGATGTCAACAGTCATTTAAAAGTTGATATTGGTTTTACACATAAAAGACTTAGTTCAAAAAACTTTGCTCAAATAAATGATTTGTTGGGGGCAGCATATCATCGTGATATTGATACATTTTCAGAAACGCTCAACGATACTTCATCTGATGTAAATAAATTTGAAGAAGAAATATTCAATTACAATTATAACTTGAACGGTAGTAATACAGCAATTTTTACCCAGTTAAATGCAAATTATAACAAGGTTAAAGTATTTGTGACAGGAAAGTACGTTTTAGATAATTTTCGAAGAAATGGTTTGTTCCAGAATGAACGGTTCCTTGATAATTCTATCGGGGAAAGTGAGCAAATAAAATTCTCAAATTGGTCTATTAAATCTGGTGCAACATATACTATAACAGGTAGGCATTGGGTAGCTGTAAATACCGCACATATTAACAGAGGACCGGTTCTGCAAAATATATTTATCAATCCCAGAGAAAATAATGCGATAGTTCCCGATTTACAAAGTGAAAGAATAACCAGTGTAGATGCCAGTTATTTTTTAAGAATGCCAAAACTTACCGGGCGGTTAACTGGCTTTTATACCCGTTTTCAGAATACTACAGATGTAAATTTCTTTTTTGTTGACTCAGGTGTAGGTTCAGATTTTGTTCAAGAAGTTTTAACTGACTTAGACAAATTACATTTAGGTGCAGAGCTTGGTATAGAGTATCAGTTATCTAGTGCGGTTAAGCTCTCTTTGGTTACTTCAATAGCAAAATATGAATATGCGAGCAATCCGTTCGTGACCATTAATTTCGATACGGCAGGGGCAAGTGAAGACTTAATCGATGTTTCTGGTTCAAAGTTTTTAGGACAATCTGCCGTAAAAGGGTATAAACTGGCACAAGGTCCGCAAAAAGCTATTGCAGCAGGTATCGAATATAGAGACCCCAAATACTGGTGGATAAGTGGGTCGGCTAATTATCTAGGGAATAATTATGCTAATATATCTACCATTACTAGAACTCAAAGTTTTTTAATTGACCCTGAGACACAATTGAGGTTTACGGATGCAACAGATGAAAATGTTCAAAAATTATTAAAGCAAAAACCGCTTGATAATTTTTATTTGTTAAATATGGTTGGTGGTAAATCTTGGCTTAGAAAGGGCAAGTATATAAGTGTTTTTGCAAGTATTAATAATGTATTTGATACCACTTTCAGAACTGGTGGATATGAACAAAGTAGAAATGGTAATTATGGTCAGTTAAAGCAAGATAATTTAAGTGGTAATCCATCATTTGCTCCAAAATATTGGTATGGTTTCGGTAGAACATATTTTTTAAATTTTGCATTTAGTTTTTAAATATGAATGGTAATAGCAACATATTTTATTTGATGATAGCAATGTGTGTAGTGCTTGGCTCTTGTGTTAAAAACAGAGAATTCAATACGCCTGAGATTGAATGTTCAAATTCCAATTTTACAATCATAAGTATTTCAGAGCTAAAAAGTTTATATATAGATAAAACTGTTCAAATTCAAGAAGATATTGCTGTTCAGGGATATGTTATTTCCTCTGATATAAAAGGCAATTTTTTCAATGTTGTCTTTTTTCAAGACGCTCCTGCTAATCCTACTGAAGGTCTACAATTGGAGTTAGAGTTAAGAGATTCTCATTTGTTTTTTGATGTTGGTCAGCAAATAACCATAAAATTAAAGGGATTGTATTTAGGGCAATCTAATGGTATTTATAAGATTGGTGGTGTACTTACTTCTTTTGGTAATATAAGTGTGGGTAGATTACCTAAAAATGTTGTTTTTGATCATGTTTTGGTCTCTTGTAAAGAGAACAATGGTATTCTGCCGACTTCAGTTGCTATATCTGAATTAAATGAGAACATGGTAAATACTCTAGTGAAGGTGAATAACGTGGAATTTAAGTTAGATGAGCTAGGCAAGAGTTATGCAGTTGAGGAAGAGGAAACTTTAAGGACACTAGTTGACTGCAGTGATAAAGAGTTGGTACTTTTAAATAGTGGTTACGCTGATTTTCAATCTAAGATAGTTCCAGATAAAATGGGTGGTGCTACTGGTATTTTGACTTTAGACAAGAATGAATATCAATTGATAATAAGAGATGAGAATGACCTAAATTTTAATGAGGAACGATGTGAGGATTTTGTTGATGAATTTACTTCTAATTCCATTTTAATAACTGAAATAGCAGACCCTGACAATAATGCGGGTGCAAGATTTATAGAGCTTTATAACGCTGGTAATGAAAGTTTGTCTTTAAAAGGTTGGTCTTTGCTACGATACACAAATGATAATACTGAAGTTAGTTCCACAATCGATTTGTCTGATTCTGTAATGGAAGGGAAAGAATTATTAGTGATTTCTCCAAATGCAGAGGAATTTGAAGAAGTTTACGGCTTTGCTCCAGACATTTCTGCGGGCACTAATTCTCCGGCAGATTCCAATGGAGATGATAATATAGTTCTAGAAGACCCTTTTGGGAAAATTATAGATTTGTTTGGAGTTGTGGGACAAGATGGGAGTAACACTAACCATGAATTTGAAGATGGTAGGGCGGTTAGAAATATAGAAATAGAATTTGGTAGCCCTATTTTTAAACCAATTGAGTGGGTAATTTTTAATGATACTGGTGATGAAGGCACCATCAATCAGCCACAGAATGCTCCAGTAGATTTTACACCTGGTGTGCGATAATTTTATCCGTTTTCTTTTGCGTCTATTATTTTTTTAACCGTACTTTCAGTTAATGGCTTAACAATGTAATCTTTAACCAATTTATAATTTTTTGCCTTCTCCATGTAAGTAGGGCTTATAAATGAACTGGTGATATAAATTTGAATATGTTCTATTTTATCTTCAGGTAATTGTTCAAATTCTTCTAGAAAAGACCAGCCATCTCTATTTGGCATATTTAAATCTAAAAAAATAACATCTGGAAGGGTAATATTTTCAACTAACAAACCTATGAGACCATCAAGAGCTTCTTGACCACCAGTATAGTATAGAATATTATCGCTAAAATTATGTTGCTTTAAAATATTCTTACCGCTAACAGAAAAAAATTCGTCGTCATCTATAATACAACAACTTGTAAATACGCTCATTTTAAAATAATTCAATAGTAAATCTTACCCAGATTTAGATTTTTATATGGAGTAATCAAATTTATTTGCTAAGTTATGTAATTAAGATAACCTTTTTTTGAAAAAAAATTACACTAATCGTTGCAATTAGCAATGGACTTAACACTGATTGATATATATAAATTATCCTTCCACGACAGCGCCTAGAATCTTCGCAAGATCATCAGGAGTTATCGGTTTTAAAATATAGTTGTCAACTTGATCGTAATCTTTAACTCGTTCTAAATCTCTAGGGTCTACAGAAGAACTAATGATATAGATTGTAATAGATTTTGATCTTTCACTTTGGCAGTTTTTAAATTCATCTAAAAATTCCCAACCGTTTAAAATCGGCATATTCAAATCTAAAAATATTACATCTGGCAATGGTTCTTTAGCTAAGAAAATTTTCGTTAGTCCGTCAAGTGCATCTTGTCCATTACTGTAGACAAGAATAGATTCTGCAAAATCTACTTCTTTAATAATTCTTTTTGTTCCATAAACGAATATAGGGTCATCGTCAATTATGCAGCAAAGTTGAACTTTTTTCATATTCAGTTTTTTTTAGTTAGTTGTGTTTAAGTTCTATAAATATTGTGGTACCATTATCAACAATACTTTCTATAGAAATAGTACCGCTCATTGCTTCAATTTGGTTTTTTGTAATAAAAAGACCTATACCTTTTGCATCTTTATGTTTATGGAATGTTTTATACATACCAAATATTTTATCACCGTGTTTTTCTAAGTCAATACCTTGACCATTATCTTTAAATGATATTTGGATAAAATCACCCTTTACTTTAGATTTTATTTCAATAATAGGAGTTCGTTCAGATGACCTATATTTTAAAGCATTTGTAAGAATGTTAAGAAATATACTTTCCAAATAAGCAGGAACGGCATTTACAAAATGAGACTTTGATACATCTATTTTTATAGTTGCACTTTGTTCTTCTAGTAAACCGTTTATGCTTTTTGTAATTTGGTTAATAGTATTAAGTATGCTAATGCTCTGTAATTTTTCTAGAGCTCCTGTTTTTACTAAAACTACATCATTTAAATGATCAATAGTTTCAGATAAACTTTCAGTAGCACTTGTAATCATTCTATTTAAATTTAGACGTTCATTTTCATCTTTCTCTTCATTTAAAAATTTAGTCAGCATTGTCATGTTAGTAGAATGCGACCTTAGATTGTGAGAGACAATATGTGCGAAATTAGTAAGGCTCTCATTTTGGCTCTTTGTAACCTCTACTAAAGCTTCTAATTTATTCTGTGATTCAATACTATTGGTGATATCTAAAAATTGAACAATGGCATGACTTGGTTTCTCATTTAAATCTCTTACAGGTGTAACCCCAATAATAGCGTGTACTACATTTCCATCTTTATGAAAGTATCTTTTTTGCAATTGTAAATTATTATTATTTTCACTGAATACTTTAGATTTAAAAACTTCACTACTACTTAAATCATCTGGATAAGTAATATCTGTAGTTTTCATTTTTAGTAATTCTTCTTCTGAATACCCTAAGCTTTTAGATAAGCTTTTATTTACTTTTAGCCATTTAAGTTCAGGGCTTACAAGTGCCATACCAATAGAAGAGTGTTCAAAAGTTTCTGCAAAAGTTTCAGTGCTCTTGGCTAGTTTAAGTTCTGCACTTCGCAATTCTGTAATATCCCAGTTTGCACCTGTCATTTTAATAGCTTTACCATTAAAATCTTTAATTGTTTTAGAGAGACCTTTAATATGTTTAACTGAGCCATTCTTATGCTTTATTCTAAACTCTTCATCAAAATCTTTAATTCCATTTATGGCGTCATTAGTAGCTGTTAGTGCCTTTTCCTTATCTTCTGGATGTATAGTTGATGACCAAGCTTCGAAAGCTCCTGAAAACTGATCTTCTTTAACATCAAAAATTTTATACATTTCTTGATCCCATATTAATTCATTTTCTAAAAGATCATATTCCCATGTTCCAATTTTCGCTGTTTTGGTGGTAATTTTAAGGCGCTCGGTAATTTCTTTATGTGCTAACTGAACTTTTTTACGTTCATCAATATCTTGAAAAGTACCAACTAGTCTTGAAGCATGACCGTTTACTAATTCTACTTCACCTTTTGCACAAACCCAAACTTCATTCCCTTTCGCGGTTACAATTATTAATTCTGTATCAAACGGTTTGCCATCAGCAATTGCTGCACCTACTAATTTTGTAATGTTATCTCTATGAGTTCCTTCTTTGTAAAAGTTAATTCCGTCCTCTAAGTTGGGTGTGAAATTTTCATCAACTTCATGAATGTCTTTAGTAGTTTTGGTCCAGTTAATCAATCCGGTTTTTAAATCAAGTTCCCAGCAGCCTATTCTGGCAACTTCTTCTGCTTTGTGAAGGAGTTCAATTTCTTTTTTATCTATAGTTATATCATCTAAAAACACTATTGCTCCATCAAAACCATTAGTATCATAAGTTGATGGTAGAATTTTCCATTTTAACCACTGTATTTTTCCACTGGGCAAAACAAATTTTTGCCCGTGGTTAATATCCTCTTTCCCTTTAACTCCATTTTCAAGCGCAGTTTTGAAAAAATCGGGTGTTTCTATAGTAACATCAAAAAGATGTTTGTCGATAATATCGTTGTCGTTTAAGGTAAATTTACGCAGCCACTGGTTAGAGTAGCTAATAAAGTTTAACTTAGTATCGACGATAGCAATTGCATTGGGGGACTCTTTTAAAAGAAAGTCAACGGCCAGTGTTTTCAAAAGTTATTGATTTAAATTTAAAGGTACATATTTCCTTTAAGGTAAGAAAAAATAGTTGGTAAGTAAGAAAATACTTCATGATTTAATCACTTTTTTTCTAAATTTTATAGGATTTTTAATAAAGTAAGATTATGAACGAGTTTTTTTTTAAGGCCATTAGAGAGGGTAGTTTTAATGAGGTTAAGTCTATGTTAGAAAAGAACCCTGTACTTATTAACAGTAAAGACACTAGAGGGTCAACCCCATTAATTTTGGCTACATACTATGATGAAATGGAGATTGCAACGTTGCTTTTAGACAAGGGAGCAAAAATTGATGCTGTAGATGCTTCTGGAAACACTGCTTTAATGGGTGTTTGTTTTAAAGGTTTTACAGATATTGCAAAATTGCTGATTGAGAAAGGTGCGCAATTGAATGAAAGAAATGCAATGGGTGCAACTTGCCTTATTTATGCGGCACAATTTAACCGTTTGGAAATAGCCAAATTATTAATGGCAAATGGTGCGGATAAAACAATTAAAGATAATAGGGGAAATACAGCATTGGATCATGCAAAAACTCAGGGTTTAAATGCTTTTATAGATATGCTTGAATAATATGTATGGCACAAGAAAAAGGTAATTTGAAAATAGCTCTAATTCAGTCTGCATTACATTGGGAAAATCCAAGTGCCAATAGGAAAATGTTCAGTGCTAAAATTGAACAAATTGTAGAAGATGTTGACTTAATTGTTCTTCCAGAAATGTTTTCAACAGGCTTTACCATGTCTCCAGAGAATATTAAAAATGAAGAAGGGTCAATTACATTGAGTTGGATGATGGATATGGCTGCCAATATAAATAGCGCAGTAGTAGGCAGTATTGTATTTAATGAGGATGATACACATTACAATAGACTTTTCTTTGTAGAACCCAATGGAAAATATGTTACATATGACAAGAGACATACTTTTACTTTGGCAGGAGAGCATGAAAAATACACCGCAGGTAATAAAAGATTAATTGTTAATTATAAGGGATTTGCCATTTGTCCATTAATCTGTTATGATCTTCGTTTTCCTATATGGAGTAGAAATACAGAAGATTTTGACATTCTATTATATGCTGCAAATTGGCCAACTCCAAGAATTAATGCATGGGATGCTCTATTAAAAGCACGTGCCATTGAAAATATGGCATATTGTATTGGTGTAAATCGTGTTGGAGCCGACGGATTAGGACACAATTACCCTGGTCACTCAAGTTTATATGACCCTCTTGGGGAATTAATTTCCCTTTCAAAAAAAGAAGAGGTGCTAATTGTTGATGTCGTTAAGAATGAAATAGATTTAATACGGAATAAACTACCCTTTTTAAATGATAGGGATAGGTTTAGTCTATTAGATTAAATGTCTCTATTTTTTCCCAGTTAGCCCGTAATTCTATTAATGTAGGATAATAACTTATTTTCTCAGGTTGTCTTTTTTCTAAGAAACTGCCTGTATCCCATTTTCCATTCTCGTTATTGTCGAATATTACACGAGCTTGGTATTTACCAGGATTTAAATTGTCAAAAACATATTGCTGCGGTTCGGTAGCGTAAATCTCGCGTTGTATAGCGCCCTTTTCGTTCGTTAGCTGAACAATTATGGGGTAGATAATTGAATTGCCATTTAGATTTAAGGTTAAGTTTCCATAGTCCGCTATGCTTTTGGTTTTAAAGGAATATGCCACAGAATCATTAGTAGTTTCAAAAAAATCTGTCACGGCACCCGGTATAAGCTCCATTCTATAGCTTTGGTCAGGGTCAATTTTAAAATCGAAATTCAATAAATTTTCTAATGTATCCAGCTTTAATTTGTAAGCTATCTCAATAGAATCCTTATCCATCAATTTTATTTTGGTACTATCAAAACTAACTAACGGCGTATTGCTAAGAAGATTAATAGGTTTGTTCATTTCAATATTGCCTTTTTGGCTCATTGCTATTTTTAATGAATCAAATGCAACTTTTCTATTCTTTACTTTAAATGTGTCCTGTATTTTTAATGCTTCATTGGTAATCGTAAAAAGAAGGGAATCCATTTCATAAGGTGTAAACCAAAAATTGATAGTGTCCTTTTCTCTTTCTTTCATAATCTTGGTTCTAACAGAGTCTGGTATTTCTGTAAGAGATTCAATCTTTATATCTGTACCAACCCCATAATAGCCAAAGCTAATTTTGTTACTTGCTTCCATACTAGGCACGGCAACACCGTAATCTGGTATTTCCTTAAAAAGATTCAGTAGGTAAATGGAATCTGTTGGTAGATTTATAGTATCTTTTACGAACCCTATTTTATCTGTTTTTTGATCAAATCTGTTGTTGCTAGAGGCATCTTTTATACCAAATAGGGCATATTTTCCTTCTTTTAAATTTTTTAGTTTAAATATTACGGCACTATCGAGTGTGTTGGTAATATAATTGGGTGGCTTTTTATAAACTGTAGAGTCTGTATAGCTTGTGTCTATTTTATAGAGCATTACACTAACAAAATCATCTGCTTTTTTATTGAATGCATCTTTAACAACTCCTGTAAGTTCTAAAGAGTCAATATAATTGCCGGTAGAAAAAACATAGGTAAAAAATGAATTTGGGTTTTCCTCATTATTATCTACAATTCCTTGCCCAAAGTTGAAGGTGTATGTGGTATTAGGTTCTAAGGTGTCTTTAATAATTATTTCTACATATTTGTTAGCATTCCCCATTGGAGAAAGTACAGGCGAATTTTTTAAGGGAGGAGATATTATAAGTTGTTTTTGAATATCTTTTAATTTTACCAATTCATTGAAGTAGAGCCTAATTTTATTGCCCTTAAAATTGGTCGTCAAATTAGGTGGTTCTGCTCTTGTTAATTCTGGAGGAGTAATATCTTTTGGTCCACCAGTAGGGGTGCCACGTTGTGCACATTGATAGGATACCAAAACAATGATAAAAACAAATATAAAACCTAAAATTTTTCTGCTCATTAGTGTGATTATCGACCGCAAAGAAACAACATATTTATAGAATTTAATTCTTTGGAACTACAGCAATGCTAGAAATGTAAATTTCTACACCCTCAATATCTTTAAAAGTATTGGCACAAATTTCCATAGTAGCACCAGTGGTAATTACATCATCAACCAATAAAATGGTTTTATTTATAAGGGTTTCACTATTTTTTATCTCATATAAAGACCGGTTGTCATACCATCTGCTTAATCTATTTTTTTTGGTCTGTGTTTTTGTGTTAGCTGTTTTAACAAGTAAATCATCTGCATAAACAGCATTAATATGAAAGGCTATTTGTTTAGCAAAAAGTGTCACTTGGTTGTAGCCTCTTTTTTTTAATTTTTTTCGATGAAGGGGAATAGGAATAACAAAATCAATTTGTGGTAAATCGCCTTGTTCTTTTAGAATTTGACCGTGCCAATCGCCCAAAAACCGTCCTATTCCTTCTTGATTCTTATATTTTAAAAAATGTATGAGATTTTTTACGATTCCAATTTCGGTAAAGAATAAGAATGAATTTGCCTTTTTTATGTTAATTCGACCATAAAAAATACGGTCAACGGCATTTTCATCGTTAAATGTGTACTCGGTAAGAGGTAATTGATGTCGGCAAGATGTGCAGAGTATAACCTCTCCTCTATATAATCGTGCATTACATCCAAAACATGATATGGGTAACAGTATGTTGGTAACATCCTTTAGTATATTTGAAATTCTGTTTTTCATCAAATTTTACAGATTAAACAACCTACAGCCCACTTATTAAATGGACAGTCAAGATAACAAATTCAATTATAAAATAATACTCGCGGCATTTGTTGCGGTTATTATAGCATTATTAATTGCTTTCTATTATAGTTATGCCCAGTCAAATGCTGAAATAGATTTTCTAGAACAAGAAAAATCAATTTTGGTAAAAGACCTTACTTTGATGAAAGCAGATGTGGATCGTTTATCTGCTAAAAGTGAGATGAACGAAATTGAATTACAAGATTCAAAATTTAAAGTTCAAGAGCTTTTAGATTCAGTTGGGCGTTTAAATTTTACCGTAAAAAAATTAAGAGAGTTTAAAACAGAGTTACGTAGGTTAGAATCTAAAAACGATAGCTTAATTTTAAAGAACAATTTTTTACGTTATAATAACATGTTACTTACAGATAAGTATGATGAGTCTCGTAAGCAAATAGAAAATCTTAGAGCTAATAGTAACTCTTTAGCAGAAGCGGAAGCTTTACAGAGAAGAAAAATCTTAGAACTAAACCAGAAATTAAAGACCAAGAGTTATTTAAAAATGGCTAATTCTGAAGGAAGCGGTTTTAGATTAATTCGTGGAACAAAACCAACCAAAACCAATAAGGCATCAATTATAGAGAAATTAAGAGGTTGTGTAACTATTTTGGCAGACGAAAGTGAAGCCGGTAATGACAAAATAGTTTATTTACAGTTTCTTGATCCTAACAAGCAGATCATTGAAGACAACGCCAATACTATTACTGTTAATGGAAATGTTTATAGTAAAAGAGTTGAATTTTCTTTTACTGGAGTTGACATGTATATCTGTGAATCTATTACCATTCCAGAAGGTTCTTTAATGGAAGGTAATTACACATTAAATGTGTTTGAAGACGAACGTTTGATTACTTCTTCAGAATTTCAACTGAAATAACTACTTTTTTTTTAGGTATTATTCTATTTTTACATAATGGCAAAGCAAGAAGATGATTTTAAGCGTGTAATTTCTCACGCCAAGGAATACGGTTATGTATTTCAATCTAGTGAAATTTATGATGGGTTAAGTGCTGTATATGACTACGGTCAAAACGGTGCAGAACTAAAAAAGAATATACGTGAGTATTGGTGGAAAGCCATGGTGCAACTTAATGACAATATTGTTGGACTAGATGCTGCTATTTTCATGCATCCATTAACTTGGAAGGCATCAGGGCATATAGATGCTTTTAATGACCCATTAATAGATAACAAAGATTCCAAGAAAAGATATAGAGCTGATGTTCTAGTAGAAGATTATGTCGCTAAAATCGATGCTAAAATTGAAAAAGAGGTCAATAAAGCTGCAAAACGTTTTGGAGAAGCTTTTGATAAGGAGACTTTCTTAAAAACGAATCAGCGTGTAGTCGATTATCAAGAACAAGGAAAAACAATTTTAAGCAGGTTAGGTAAGTCTTTGCAAAATGAAGATTTGGCTGACGTAAAAGCACTTATAGAGGAGTTGGATATTGCTTGTCCAATGTCTGGATCTAAAAACTGGACAGATGTAAAGCAGTTCAATTTGATGTTCGGTACAAAATTAGGTGCCAATGCAGAAAGTGCTATGGACTTATTTTTAAGACCGGAAACTGCGCAAGGTATTTTTGTAAACTTCTTGAACGTTCAAAAATCTGGTCGAATGAAACTTCCTTTCGGAATTGCACAGACCGGTAAAGCTTTTAGAAATGAAATCGTTGCTAGACAATTCATTTTTAGAATGCGAGAATTTGAACAAATGGAAATGCAATTTTTTATTCAACCAGGTACTCAAAAAGAATGGTACGAAATCTGGAAAGAAAAAAGAATGAAATGGCACTTGTCATTAGGTTTAGGGAAAGATAATTATCGTTTTCATGATCATGAGAAATTGGCACATTATGCTGATGCGGCATCAGATATTGAATTTCGTTTTCCATTCGGTTTTAAAGAATTGGAAGGAATTCACTCCCGTACTGATTTTGATTTAAGTAGTCATGAGAAGTTTTCAGGTAAGAAATTACAATATTTTGATCACGAGGTAAATAAAAACTACGTGCCTTATGTATTGGAAACATCTATTGGTTTAGATAGAATGTTCTTGGCAGTATTTTCAAATTCACTAAGAGAAGAACAATTAGAGAACGATACTACTAGAACCGTTCTAAAGCTGCCAGCAGTTTTAGCACCGGTAAAAGCAGCAATTTTACCACTATTGAAGAAAGATGGCTTACCAGAAGTTGCTCATAGTATTGTAAATGACCTTAAGTGGGATTTTAATGTTACTTATGATGAAAAAGATGCCGTTGGTAGACGCTATAGAAGACAAGACGCTAATGGTACTCCATTCTGTATTACTGTTGATCATCAAACATTAGAAGATCAAACAGTTACTATAAGACATAGAGATTCTATGGAACAAGAGCGTGTTGCTATATCTGCATTAAATGGTATTATTCATGATGCGGTAGATATGAAGACGTGGTTGAAGAAAATAGAATAAACTACAAGGTGTAGGTTAATTTTACACCACCATAATAATTTAGATTGTTCCCAGGGTAGAAATACCTTGGGGCATTTCCTCCAAATCCACTAGCATTTATTAAGACAGACTGCGCATATTTTGTGTTGGTTAAATTGTTGATGCCAAATTCTAATCCTACTCGAAACTTTTCTGATATTTGATTCTTATAACCTAATTTTAAGTTTAAAATATTAAAAGAATCACTGTAGAGGGAATTTGCATCTGTAAGCGGAATTTCGTCAATAAATTGGTGAGTAATATTTGCAAACAAACCATTTCCAAAATTGGTCTGTATTCCTGAGTTAATTTTATATTTTGGTACTCCGGTCAATGCATTTCCAGAATAATCTTCGTTGGCTTCATCATCTATAAAATCTACAAATTTGTGATTGCTATACGTGTAATTTATAAATGGTGAAATTCTTATTTTATCAGAAATTTTAATTTTGTAGCTGAAGTCTAGATCAACACCTTGGTGTTTTGTTTTGCCGGCATTACGGCCAATATATTGGTTGTCACTAACACGTTTAGCTACCAGTAAATTTTTAATGGGCATTAGGTAAAAAGCGATATCTAATTTTAACCTATCATTTTGGCTTTTATGGTTGATGCCTATTTCATAGTTTGTACCGGTTTCTTGAACGATATCGGGATTAATTATTCCTTCAGGTGTTAAAGTCTCCTCAAGACTTGGATTAGAAAATCCGCGGCTAATATTTGCGTAAAATTGATTGGTTGGTGAAACAGTGTAATTAATATCTAAACTTGGTAAGAATAGTGCTTTAAAATCTCTGTTGGCGCTAGTATTAGTATCTCCTGAGTTGAAAAGGTCCCTAAAGTCATATTGGGTTTTATTAATGTTTAATCCTAATTGCGCGGTTAATCTAGTTGTTAAAGAATAAGAAGCTGTAGCAAATGCGTTTATTTGACTGCGAAATTCTTTATTTTGAGATAGCCTATCGCCTTGTAGACTTCCATTGCCATTATTCTCTTGGTATAGATTATCAAAAGTTCCCCAAGAATATTCATCTTTATAAAGTTCGCCGCCAAAAGTGTAAAAAAGAGAATTGTCAAGAATGTTAATATTGCCAGAAAACAAAGTTCTCAGTCCGTATCCATTTGTATTTTCATCTAAAATATTAAAGGGTGCGGGTTCGTAGTGGTCTAAATAAGTATAGAACAAACTAGTTGTATTTTTTAGTTTAGAACTAGCCTTGTATGTGTGAGAAAGACCAATAAGACTATAGTTGTTGTCTTCGTATCCTTTAGCTGACCTCCACGTAAAGGCAGCTTGTGTAGGGTCTTCATCAAAATCTTCTTGGCTTATTGAGCTAGCGATTTGAGCTGAGTAATCAATATGATTTACCAGAAGTCCGATTTCACTTTTTTCTGAAAGTTTGAAAATGGTGTTTAAAAGAAATCCGTCACGTTCAAATCTGTTGTTTTCGCGGTATCCATCAATCTCCATATGTCCATATTGAAAGGTCATATAAAAATCCTTTTGTGAATGTGTAAATCCTAAACTATTTTTAAATAATCCGTAAGACCCAATAGTAGTATTATTGGTGAATTTAGTAGGTTGGTCGCTAAGTTGTTTTGTATTTAATATAATTGCGCCACCTAAGTTCGTTCCAAATCCTGAACCTTTAGGGCCTTTGATAACTTCTACAGAAGTTAAGTTTTCTAAATCAAATGCCTCTATAGTAGATGAACCAGTGCCGTTGGTAACAGGAATGTTATTGTAATAAAGTCTAAGTTTATCCGTACCAAAAGGAGTTCTAGAACCTACACCTCTTATTGTAATTCTGTTAGTGTTCAGTGCGCCAGATAGGGCATACAAACCAGAGATTTGATTTATGGAACTGATAAAATCGACTGGACTATAATTTGAAAAAGTTGAAGCTCCAATGGTCTGCGAAGGAATGATGCCTATAGCGTTTTTGGCAGTAAGCGTATCTATTACAATTACTTCGTTTAATTGCGTAATTCTATCATTTTCAATAGTAGTTTGCGCAAAAATATTTGATGAAATAATGATAAGCGGTAATAGTCGTAAAATTTTGTTCATAGAGGTGTAAACCCCAAAAATACCTATTAAAAGCGGAAACCTAAAGATAAACCGGCTTTGAACATAAAGTCATTTTGAAAATCTTCAGGATTAATATTTCTACCTAGTCCACCATTTAGTTCAATTGTAAATTTTTGGCTCCTAGTTGCCCATTTATAACCACCACCTAGACCTAAGGCTACGGTAGAATAGTCGTAATTTCTATTACCTAAATTTTCAGAATCGTCATCATCTTCACCAGTGTAGTAAAGTCCAAATATTTCTGCAAATAAGCCACTTTTTGGTCCATAACCAAAATATGCTCTTAAATTAGGTCCAATACCAAAGTTACCATTGTAATCTGTTGCCTTACCATCAAAATATAGGGTTCCTCCTATACTTGTATCTTCATTTATGTAATATTCATAGCCAAATTCAACCGTAGTGGAAACTAAAAATTGACCAATGTTCAACTTTACTTCATGGCTGTTTTCATCATTGCCATAAGCCTGAGCGAATGAAGAAGTAGTTGTAAATAATACTAAAAGGAATAAAATAAACTTGTACATGAGATGCGTTTTAATATGCAAATAAAATTTTAAAGCTGTGAAATTATGATTTTAATAGAAAGTATACACCTTTAATCTTCAACTCTTTTTTATTTTTAAGCCAAAATGTAGATAGATGAAAATCATATCCTATAATGTAAACGGAATTAGGGCGGCTATTAGAAAAGGATTTTTAGATTGGTTGGGTACTGTATCTCCAGATGTAGTCTGCTTGCAAGAGATTAAGGCAAATGAAGATCAATTAGACCTTTCTTTATTTGAAGATGCAGGTTATAAATACAACTATTGGTATAGTGCGCAAAAGAAGGGGTATAGTGGTGTAGCCATATTATCTAAAACCGAGCCAGATAAAGTTGTTTTTGGTACTGGTATAGATTATATGGATTTTGAGGGAAGAAATATTCGAGCAGATTTTGGAGATATTTCTGTTATGAGTATGTATCTGCCATCGGGAACAAATATGCAGCGCTTAAATCATAAACTTACATATATGGATGATTTTCAAGAATATGCCAATAAGCTGAAATTGACAAATCCTAACTTAATAGTACTTGGCGATTATAATATTTGCCATGAAGCCATAGATATTCATAATCCCGTAGGATTAAAAAATGTATCGGGGTTTTTACCGGTTGAAAGAGAGTGGTTGGGAGATTTTTTAAAGAGTGGTTTCATAGATAGTTTTAGGGAATTTAATTCTGAACCAGAAAATTATACCTGGTGGAGCTATAGGGCAAATGCTAGAAATAACAATAAAGGTTGGCGTTTAGATTATGCTATGGTTGCTTCTACTTTAAAGGATAGATTAACTAGATCTGTTATTCTTTCGGAAGCAAAGCATAGTGATCATTGCCCTATTTTAATAGAGGTAGAGAGTTAGCGAAAAGGGTGCAAGAACCCTTGGTTTATTTAGTAGTTTTGTATTTAATGTTAGCAAATAATTAAGTTGAATGATTTATACCAATTTACCCCATACAGATATTGAAGTAAGTAAAATTTGTCTAGGCACTATGACCTGGGGTAATCAAAACACCGAAGAAGAAGGTCATGAGCAAATAAATTATGCCATTGACAAAGGTGTTAATTTTTTAGATACAGCAGAGTTATATCCAGTTCCGGCGCATAAAGACAGGTATGCAGCTACTGAAAAAGTTATTGGTAATTGGTTTAAGAAAAATGGTAATAGAGAAGATATAGTTTTAGCTTCAAAAATTGCAGGAAAAGCCGATATGACGAAGTTTATTCGTACTACCGGTTTTACCAGGGAATCAATTATTGAAGCCGTTGAAGGAAGTTTGCAGCGTTTACAAACAGATTATATTGATTTGTATCAACTACATTGGCCGGACAGGAGCACTAACTATTTTGGTCAAAGAGGATACAAACATGATATATCTGACCATTGGGAAGATAACATTCATCAGGTTTTAGAAACCATGCGAGATTTAATTCGTGAAGGCAAAATTAAACATGTAGGTATATCTAATGAAACGCCATGGGGAACTATGCGCTTTTTAGAGGAAAGTAAAGTTCATGGAACATTGCCTAGAACAATAACTGTTCAAAATCCTTATAGTTTATTGAATAGACTGTTCGAAGTAGGTATGGCAGAAATAGCTATGAGAGAGCAGGTAGGTTTGTTGGCATATTCTCCGATGGGCTTTGGTGCTTTAAGTGGAAAGTATTTAGGTGATAGAATGCCAGAAGGTTCAAGGTTAAGTCTATTTCCGCAGTATAATAGATATATTGGCGATACAGCTGTGGAGGCGACAAAAAGATATTATGATTTGGCACAAACCAATGGTCTTTCATTAGCACAAATGGCATTGGCATTTGTAAATTCTAGACCTTTTGTTACCAGTACGATTATAGGCGCTACAAGTATAAGGCAATTAGAAGAAAATATTGGAAGCATAGATGTGGATCTATCTGATGATATCATTCAGCAAATTGAAGGTATTCACAACTCCATACCTAATCCGGCACCATAATATGCAAAACCTTGTACTGTTACAAGTCGGATTCGGACAGGTAATTCTTATTATAGTGGTAATTGTCGTTATTATGGTTTTGGCCAGAATAATGAGAGATAAACGCTAGCCGAATAAATTAGCTGCCACTTCTTCGATTTTAGAAGCCAAAAGAATTTTTATTTTGGTCGATTTGAGTCCTATTTTATTATTCTTTGAAATGATAATAGTAGTGTACCCGAGCTTTTCGGCTTCAAGAATTCGTTGCTCTACTCTTTGTACAGGTCTAATTTCACCAGCTAGTCCAACTTCGGCAGCAAAGCAAATACCCTTATCAATAGGGATGTCTTCATTGCTTGATAGAATTGCTGCAACAACGGCTAAATCGATTGCAGGATCGTCTACTGAAATACCACCGGTTATATTCAAGAAAACATCTTTTGCTCCAAGTTTAAAACCTGCCCGTTTTTCTAATACGGCCAATAGCATATTTAATCTTTTTGCATTGTAGCCAGTTGTTGAACGTTGAGGTGTGCCGTAAACAGCTGTACTGACCAAAGCTTGAATTTCGATGAGTAATGGCCGCATACCTTCAACGGTCGAGGCAATGGCGGTACCACTTAATCCATCATCGTTTTTAGAAATCAATACTTCTGAAGGATTATTGACTTCGCGCAATCCGCTGCCTTGCATTTCATAAATACCAAGCTCTGCGGTTGATCCGAATCTGTTTTTTAGCGATCTCAGAATACGATATACATAGTTTCGATCACCCTCGAATTGAAGAACGGTATCGACCATGTGTTCTAAAATTTTAGGCCCGGCAATAGAACCATCTTTAGTAATATGACCGATAAGTATTACGGGTGTGTTCGTCTCTTTGGCAAATTTTATAAGCTCTGCCGTACATTCTCGAATTTGAGAAATGCTACCTGCAGCAGACTCTATATAATCTGAATGTAATGTTTGTATAGAATCGATAACTACAATATCTGGTTCTGTAGCTTCAATTTGTTTAAAGATATTTTGAGTTTTTGTTTCCGTTAGAATAAAACAGGTTTGGCTGTTTGGGTGAATTCTATCGGCCCGCATTTTAATCTGTTTTTGGCTTTCTTCACCAGAAACATATAGTGTCTTATAGGGTAGTTTTAAAGCGATTTGAAGAAGGAGCGTACTTTTACCAACGCCGGGTTCGCCGCCAAGTAAAACTAGGGCGCCAGGTACTAAGCCGCCACCAAGAACTCTATTGAATTCAAGGTCAAAAGTGTTTAGGCGTACTTCTTTTTCAATACTGATTTCATTCACCAAAAGAGGTTTGGATACTCTTTTTGATGCTTGTGAAGAGGACTTCCAATTGGTTTTTTCTTCTTTTTGCACTACCTCTTCAACAACGGTATTCCATTGTTTACAGGCAGAACATTGTCCAACCCATTTCGCATATTGAGTTCCGCAATTTTGACAAAAAAAAGCAGTTTTTGTTTTGGCCATCTTTAGCTTTTAAGGTGTGGCTAAAGGTAGCAAGAAGTTTGAAACGAGTATATCTTAGAAAGAAATTAAAAATTAATTTTCACCTGATCTTTCTTTTTTAAAAGCGCTAAAAGCTAGGAAAAATGAAGCCCATGCCATAAATAGGGCAATACCATTATAGGCTAATATAAATTCTCCTTTTAATCCAAAATAAGTAAAGAGCACTCCGGAAAACACGAAGTACATTGCGTCAATTTTAATCATAATTAAGTAGGTTGGGCTAATTTGGGACTAGCCGTTTATTAATTCTGTTTAAAAACCGAAATCGGCTTTTAGTGCATCCATTTTTTCAAGGGCCATTTCTTTAGTTAAAAAATCTATTTCTTCCATTTGAAAAGCTTTTTCAAATGTTCTTAATGCTTTTTTAGGTTCACCTAGTTGTTCGTAGTACTCAGCTTCAAAATAAAATCCAAGCATAGTTTCTGGGTATTCTTTTTTACAAAGTTCAGATAATGGTTTTAACGATTCAAAATCTTCCTTTTTTCTAGATGCTGCATATATTGCCATTACATCGTTCAGCTCAACAGGTTTGCTAAAGCCAAACATATCAACAATACCTTGGTACTTATTTTCTAAATAACTGTATACAGGATCATCGCTAGTAAGAATTTGAGTCTTATATTCTTTAGGGCTAATTGGCTTAAACATCCCGAATATGTTATCAAATGCCTTGCCGATACCGTATGTGGCAACAGATATATGATCGGCGTTTTTATATTCATCAAAGAAATAATGTAAAGACTCCTTTTCTAATGCTTTAAGGCTTTTGTCCATTGACATAATCCTTTTCTTATCATTGCTGTCTTCGCCTTCTACAATTAACTGATAGAATATTTGATTTTCTATAATACCTAAACGCATAGGGACCCTACTTTCCATTTCCGGAGCAAGAGTTGGAGATATGCTTACATAACCATCAAAAATAGAATTGTCTTTAAACAACCAATAGTTCATGAAACTTGCGGTGATGTCATAACCAACTACCATTTTAAATGGTGCTGTACTATAATTAAGATCTAAGTATGGTATAAGTTCCATGCCTATAAACTCATAAAAATTTTTACCTTTTTCTGATGGAAGACCGCTGTCTGGATCAAAGGAGCAATCTTCGTACCTAATATCATTTTTACTTTGGTTTATGCCTACAACTATACTTTGTGGCATACCATGAAAACGACTATAAAATTTTGATGTCGCTACAACTTGTTCAAAAAGATATTCACCGTCAAGTACTATAATTAGGGGGTACTTTTTGGTTTCATCCATTTTCTCTGGAAAATAATATTGAACGTCTCTTCTTTCTTGAAGCTTAAACGATTCAAATATTTCTTGTGTCACTTGAGAATAGGATGTAATCCCAAATAAAAGTGCGAATATTAAAGATACATAACGCATAGAGGTAGTAATTGTTAGTTGTAAGATACTATTTACTTCTGTTCAATAACGGTAATAGAAGAAAAGATATTGCCCCAAAAACGACTATCATCAAAGTCTGTGCAATCCAAATTATCCATCCAAAGGCATCACCTGATACTGCGCTGATTCCAAAAATCGCTAAAGCGCTGCTTACTGCAATAGGATAAAGACCAATACCTCCATTTGTAGTTGCCATAGCGAATGCCCCAGCTACGAAGGCAACCAAGAGCTGGCTAAGGGAAAGTGAGATGGTTTCAGGTACAGTGAATTTAATAATCCAAAGCATACCTATATAGCATCCCCAAATGAAAAAAGTGTGCAGTATAAACAGCCATTTGTTTTTCATTTTAAAAATGCTAAAAACTCCGTCTAGTAAACCTTTTACAAAAGTTTTGATTTTAATGGCAAATGCGTTCTTTGACTTTTTAATGATAAACACGAATAAAAAGAACAGAACGATTCCAAAGATAGCAAGTAAAATAAGTCCAGTTATATTAAACCCACGTGCTTGAAGAATGCCCATAATTATATCTGTCTGTAGCAGAAATGCAATAGTAACCACCAAGAGTAGCATAATTACATCTATAACCCTTTCGGTTACAATTGTTCCAAAGCCTTTTTCAAATGGAACATTTTCGTATGTAGTTAGGGCTGTTGCCCTTAGAATTTCACCTGTTCTAGGAATACCTAGATTAGCAAAATAAGAAGTTAAAATTATTAGAATATTATTAATTAGTTTAGGTTTATATCCAAGAGGTTCTAAAAGATAATTCCATCTAATTGCTCTAGATACATGCCCTAAAACACCAAGTAAAACGGAAAGAAATACATAAAATGGGTTTGCTTCTTTTATGTAGAATATTATTTCTTTTCTATTCTCAGGGGTTGTAGAATTGTAAGAGTACCAAACTAAAAAAACTCCCAATGCAATTGGGAGTATAATCTTAAGATTTTTTTTTACTGAATTCTTCAACGTTAAGTTAAAAGATTGTTTGCTTCGTTAGGGAAAACTAAAGATGGATTGAATTTTTTTGCATCTTCAATATCCATCCAAGTATAAGAAATTAAAATGAGAATATCACCAACTGACACTTTTCGTGCAGCTGCACCATTTAAAGTTATTTCTCCACTTTTTCTTGGGCCAGGTATAATATATGTCTCTAAGCGTTCGCCATTGTTATTATTTACGATCTGAACTTTTTCGCCACGAATAAAGTTTGCGGCATCCATTAAATCTTCATCAATTGTAATGCTGCCAACATAATTAAGATCTGCACCGGTAACTTTTACACGATGTATTTTTGATTTAACTACTTCTACTTGCATATCTATATTCTAATTTAGGGCTATATTATCAATTAGCCTTACGTCTTCAACGTAAACGGCAATAAATGCCCTGTATTTTACATTATTAATTTTATTGTTGATTGGGGTCAGTGTTTCAACATCGGTGATATCAAAATATTCTAATTCAAATTCATCGTTTTTTTGAAATTCATTTATAACCCAATCTTTAACATTCAATGCATTTTCCATGCCAAATTTATTTTTGGCGGTTTGCAATGTTTTATAAATGAATGCAGCTTTTTGTCGTATTTTTTTACTCAACCTTTCATTTCTAGAGCTCATGGCCAAGCCGTGATCTTCTCTAATAATTTCACAACCAATTATTTCTACAGGAATATGCTGTATTTCAGTAAGTTTTTGAATAATACGTAATTGTTGAAAATCTTTTTCCCCAAAATATGCCTTTGTGGGTTTTATAATGGTAAGGAGTTCTTCAACAATAGTGCCTACACCATTAAAATGATCGTCTCTAAATTCACCTTCCATAACCTTGTCAAGCCCTTCAAAATCATATATTTTGGGAACGACTGAATCGGTATATATTTCTGAAACTGCAGGAGTGAAAACAAAAATATCTTTTGAAATCGACGAAATCAATTTAATGTCAGATTCTAAAGTTTTAGGATATTTATCTAAATCTTCCTTGTTGTTAAATTGTGTAGGATTTACAAAAATACTGACGACTACTCTGTCGTTTTCATTTACCGCTTTCTGTATTAAAGAGGCGTGGCCTTTATGTAGTGCTCCCATAGTGGGGACAAGGCCTAGACTTAGGTTGTCGTCTAATTTACTTAATACTTCCTTAAGCTTATTTTTGGTCTCTATTACCAGCATTGAAAATTGCATTAGCGAGCAAACTTACTATAATTACTGCTAATCTCTATATTTTTTGTAATTTTGCACTTGCGTTCCAGTGAAAAATAAAATATAACCTTTATGAATGGAAAAAAGATATTATTTGTATCTTCTGAATTAGTTCCTTACTTACCCGAAAACGAAGTTTCCCTAATGTCTTATGAAGCACCTAGAATGGTCAACAGCAATGGTGGTCAAATTAGGATTTTCATGCCAAGATATGGGAACATCAACGAGAGAAGGCATCAATTACACGAAGTAATTAGACTTTCTGGAATGAATTTGGTCATTAATGATATGGATATGCCATTAATCATTAAGGTGGCATCTATCCCAAAAGAGAGAATACAAGTTTACTTTATAGATAACGAAGAGTACTTTAAGCGTAAAGCTACTTTTACTGACAAGCAAGGAGCTCTTTTTCCTGACAACGACCAGCGTGCAATTTTCTTTGCCAAAGGTGTTATGGAGACGGTTAAAAAATTAAACTGGTCGCCAGATATTATCCATGTTCACGGATGGATGGCAAGTTTATTACCATTGTATCTTAAGAAATTCTATGCAGATGAACCACTTTTTGCTGAAAGTAAAATAGTGTTGTCTGTGTACGGTAAAACTTTTGAAGGGGCTTTAGATAAGGATATGATTAAAAGAATAGCTTTTGATGGCATCCCAGAAGAAGCAATCGCATCATTAGCAGAGCCTACCTATAATAATTTGTTAAAGGTTGCTGTTGATTATTCTGATGCTATTATTTTAGCTTCGGAAGATATTCCTGAAGAATTAGAAAGCCATATATCCAACCAAGAAAAACCAGTGTTGCCATATGTCCCCGTTCAAGAGTTTGAGGAGGCTTATGCTAATTTTTATAACACCGAAGTTTTAAAATAATCTGAATGAATTTTATTGTTAAGTCCGCTATCCCTAAGTTATCGGGGTTGTTTTTGGTATTGGGTCTTTTGGTTGCTTGCGAGCAAGATTTAACAACTGTAGGTTCAGGTGTTGTTGGGAATGAGCCATTTACGACCGGTAAGGAAGTATATGATGTTTTTGCCTACAATAAGAATATTGAGGCGGTACAGACCAATAAATTGCCAATTTATCAATTGGGAACTTATAATGATCCAATTTATGGTAAAACACAAGCATCTGTAACTTCTCAGTTATTTCTAAGTGCTGCTAATCCGTCGTTTGGTAATTTATCTCAAGATAAAGAAGATAGGGAGGGTATAACAGATGAATCTATTACAACAATTCAGGAAAATGAAACAATAAAAGAGGTGTATCTTTATATTCCTTTTTTAACTAATTCATTGGATAGTGATGGTGATGGTGTTGTAGATGAATATGATTTAGAACCAGATAATAGTAGTAATGATAATGATGGTGATGGTGTTTCCAACATTGTAGAGACAGCATCTAATACAGATCCGTTAGATAGTTCAAGTGTTGATGCCGATAGAGATGGGTTGAACGATGGAGATGGTGAAACTATTTTTGCAGACAGTTTTGCCGAAAAGGTTGAATTGGATAGTATTTATATAAACGGGAAGAATTATGATGATGTAAGTAAATCCCCTTTACCTTCATTTAATTTAAAGGTAGAGCGTTCAACTTTTTTCTTGCGCGATTTAGATCCAAATGCAAGTTTTCAAGAAGCGCAACAATATTATTCAAATCAAGTATTCTCTCCTGATTTTGTTACAGGCGACCCTTTGTTTGAAGGTGTAGTTGAAATTATTGATGAAGAAATATTAATTCCTAATGAAGATGATGAATCCACAGAAGATGTTGATGAGTCTCAAACATTTACTAAGTTACAACCTGGAATTAGAGTGGCTTTAGATAATGAATTCTTTCAAAATAATATTCTAGATAAAGAAGGAAGTTCAGAATTGTTAAGTCAATCTAATTTTACTGAATTTATTCGTGGTTTACATTTTTCAATTGTTGATCAAGAGGGTAATGATGTATTGGTCATGTTTGATCTTAAAAGTGCTAATATCACAATGACTTACAGTTATGATAATTACGATACTAATGGTACCATTGACGATACTAGTGATGATAACCCTAATAATATTTTAGAAAAAGATTTTACATTTTCATTCTTGTCTACGGTTGCAACTGGGGTTTCTGGAAATGCTGTAAATACTTTAATTACCGAAAACTACGGTCCTCAAATTTTACAGGCGTTGGATAACGGTGAAAATGCTTCTAGATTATATTTAAAAGGTGGTCCTGGTACTTATGCTGAAATAAATCTATTTGAAGAAGATGGAGGCGAGAGTGTTGTTGAGCAAATTAGAAGTCAAAATTGGGTTATAAATGAGGCAAATTTAATTTTCTATATTGATAGAGACCAATTAGACGCAGCTGGTAGTGCAATAGAGCCGCCAAGATTGTATTTGTATAATACAGAAAATAAATTTCCTTTAATAAATACGCTAACTGAACAAACTGATCTTGAATCATCTAGCCTATTTGGTGCATATCTTAATTTCGATGGGATAATAGAAAAGTCTAACGGTAAAGGTGTACAGTATTCTGTTAAGATTACAGACCATATCAATAATATGGTTGTTAGGGATTCTACGAACGCTACTTTGGCATTGACATTAACAACAAACATTCAGAATTGGAGTATTGCTGATGCAAAGGTTACAAATGGTGAAACGGAATTACCTACAACTTCTACAGTCACTCCATTAGGTACTATCTTGTACGGTAGTAATATTCAGGCTACCGATCCTAATTTTGATAAGCGATTAAAATTAGAGATATCTTATACAAAGGCAGATTAACGTATAATTTTTAGGTTACATTCATTTATTTTATCGATGGCATACCAGCGAAGGATTATTAACGTTGTATATCCTAAATAGTCTAAATTTTGGGCATGTTCGTATATCTAACATGCAATTAGATTTTAATAAAATTTTCAAACAAATAGTATTATGTGCGGAATTGTAGGTTACATAGGATATAGGGATGCTTTTCCTATCGTAATTAAAGGACTTCAGAGATTAGAATATCGAGGATATGATAGTGCAGGTATTGCACTATATGATGGTAATCAAATTAATCTTGCTAAGACAAAAGGTAAAGTTGAGGACTTAAAGAATAAAGCTAAAAGTATTTCTCAAGAAGGAAGTATAGGTATTGGTCATACACGTTGGGCTACCCACGGTGTTCCAAATGATGTAAACTCTCATCCTCATTATTCTAATTCAGGTGAATTAGTAATTATTCATAATGGAATTATCGAGAATTACGAGTCCATTAAGCAAGAGTTGACAAAGCGTGGTTATATATTTCAATCAGACACAGATACTGAAGTTTTAGTTAATTTAATTGAAGAGGTTCAAAAAACTGAAGGTGTTAAATTAGGAAAGGCAGTTCAGATAGCGCTTAATCAAGTGGTAGGTGCATATGCTATTGCAGTTTTTGATCAGAAAAAACCAGATGAGATTGTTGTTGCCAAATTAGGTAGCCCTTTGGCTATTGGTATTGGTGAGGGAGAATTTTTTATTGCTTCAGATGCCTCTCCTTTTATCGAATTTACTAATAATGCTGTTTATCTTGAAGATGAGGAAATGGCAATTATTAGATTAGGGAAAGAAATTAAGCTTAGAAAAATTAAGGATGACTCAGTGGCATATCCTAATCTTTTAGAGCTTCAAATGAATCTAGAAGAAATTGAGAAAGGTGGTTATGATCACTTTATGTTGAAAGAGATTTATGAGCAACCTAGAGCAATTAAAGACACTTATAGAGGTCGTTTATTGGCGGATCAAGGTTTAATTAGAATGGCTGGAATTGACCTTAATATGGAAAAATTCTTAAATGCCAATAGAATTATAATTGTAGCATGTGGTACTTCATGGCATGCAGGATTAGTAGCTGAATATATATTTGAAGATTTAGCAAGAATTCCTGTGGAAGTGGAATATGCATCTGAATTTAGATATAGAAATCCTGTTATTACGGATAAGGATGTTTTAATTGCAATTTCACAATCAGGTGAAACTGCTGATACCTTGGCAGCTATTAAATTAGCTAAAGAAAAAGGAGCTTTCGTTTTTGGTGTTTGTAATGTTGTTGGGTCTTCTATCGCTAGAGAAACCGATGCAGGTGCATATACACATGCAGGCCCTGAAATTGGTGTTGCTTCTACAAAAGCGTTTACTACTCAAATCACAGTTCTTACTCTTATTGCATTAAAATTAGCGAAAGCTAAAGGTGTTTTCTCTGAGTCAAAATATCATGAATACTTGACTGAATTAGAGAATATACCAAACAAGGTTGAAAAATCTTTACAGTCAAATGCACTTATTGAAATAATCGCAGACGTATATAAAGACTCAACAAATTGTCTTTATTTAGGAAGGGGTTATAATTTCCCGGTGGCATTAGAAGGTGCACTTAAATTAAAAGAGATAAGTTATATTCATGCAGAAGGATATCCTGCTGCGGAAATGAAACACGGTCCAATAGCATTAATAGATGAGCATATGCCAGTTTTTGTAATAGCAACTAAAAAGGGGCATTATGAAAAAGTGGTAAGTAATATTCAAGAAATAAAATCTAGGAAAGGTAAAATTATAGCTATAGTTACTGAAGGTGATGAGCAAGTTAGAGATTTAGCTGATCATGTAATTGAGGTTCCTGAGACTTTAGAAAGCCTAACTCCTTTGTTGACTACTATACCACTACAATTACTGTCATACCATATTGCGGTAATGAGAGGTTGTAATGTAGATCAACCTAGAAACCTGGCTAAATCGGTTACGGTAGAATAAATTAATTTTTTATCACATTTTAAAAAGGGCATGATTCATTTCATTCCCTTTTTGCGTTTAAAAACCATTTTTTGGATAATGATTTTATCACTGTTATTTTAAAGTTAATTGCGTATATCTTAGAAATTACCATGGATAATTACGGAAATTTTACTATGCATGCATAATTTTTTTCAAATTACTATTATCCATATAAAATAATCTGTATCTTAACCCTCAACTAATTTTAAACTTTAATTGAGAATGAGAGCAATACTACTTTTAGCATTGATGATTATTGGTACATTCGGGTATTCCCAGACCAATATCAATGGTAATGTTGTTGACCAAAATAACGACCCTATCCCCGGGGCCAATATTGTTATTGTCGGCAAGACCATTGGAACAGTAACAGATTTCGATGGAAATTTTAATTTGGCTACTTCCGAGGTTCCGCCTTTTAAAATAGAGATTTCAAGCATCGGGTATACTAGTACAACAGAAAATATTACTAGCGCAAGTCAAACTATTACAATAACCTTAAATGAATCTCAAACGTTTTTGGATGAAGTTGTAATATCTGCTTCAAGAACGCCAGAGCGTATTTTTGAATCACCTGTTACGGTAGAGAGAATTGGTGTTTCTGAAATTAAAAACAGCACAGCTGCTGATTTTTATGGCGGTCTTGAAAACTTAAAAGGTGTAGATGTAAATACGAACAGTTTAACATTTAAATCTGTTAATACCAGAGGTTTTGCATCTTTTGCTAATACACGCTTTATGCAACTTGTTGATGGTATGGACAACTCAACACCTGCATTAAACTTTCCTATTGGTAATTTGGTAGGTTTAGTTGAACCAGATGTACTAAGTGTCGAACTTTTACCAGGAGCATCATCTGCGCTTTACGGGGCAAATGCTTTTAACGGTATTTTATTCATGCGTAGTAAAAGTCCTTTCGATTATGAGGGTATAAGTGTTTCTATTAAACAAGGAATAACTTCTCAAAAAGCTTCTGGTGATAATTCATATACTGATTTTGGAATTAGAGCAGCACATAAATTCAGTGATAAATTTGCTGCAAAAGTTAACTTCGGTTACTTAAAAGGAACCGATTGGGCCGCAAATAATACGGATGATAGAAATACACTTGGGGGTACAAGAGATAACTTGAACTATGATGGAATCAATGTCTATGGTGATGAGGTGTCTACCAATATTAAAGAAGTTGCACTTACCTTAGAGGGCTTGGGTATTTTACCTTCAGGAGCAAATGCTTTGGTGCCTTCAGAAATTGTTAGTAGAACAGGGTATAATGAAAGTGATTTAACGAATTATAATGCAGAAAGTATTAAAGCAGATTGGGGCTTGTATTATAGACCAATTGAAGACAATAGTTTGGAGCTTTCTTATGTTGGTAAAGTAGGTACAGGTAACACAATTTATCAAGGTACAAACAGGTATAATATAGCAGGTTTTTTTCAAGAACAACATAAACTTGAAATTAGGAACGATAACTTCTTTGTAAGAGGTTATGTTGTTAGTGATAAAGCCGGTGACTCTTATGATATGGTATTTACAGGTATCAACATTAATAGAAGTTGGAAAGATGACAATACTTGGTTTGGTGAATATACTGGAGCTTATGTTCAGGCCACTTTAGGCGGGGCTACTGATGCTCAAGCTCATGCTGCTGCAAGAGCACAAGCCGAGTCAGGCAGATTGTTGCCAGGTACACCAGAATTTGAAGCTGCATTTAATAAAGTAATTAAAGATCCAGATTTAAGTGTGGGGTCACAGTTTTATGATCAATCTAAATACTATCATGCTGATGCTAATTATAACTTTAGTCATTTGATTGATTGGGCAGAAATACAAGTTGGTGGTTCTTTTAGAGAATATAGTTTAAATTCTTTAGGTACCATTTATACGGATTCCGAGGAAGACGGTCCTATTGATTATTCCGAATTTGGAATTTACTCTCAGGTTCAAAAGACATTGCCTATGGCGGGAGAAAAAAGTTTAAAATTAACAGGATCTCTGCGTTATGATAAATCTGAATTCTTTGATGGGTTTTACTCTCCTAGATTATCTGCAGGTTTTACGTTGAACAGAAACCATAATATAAGAGCATCTGCTCAAACTGGTTTTAGAAACCCGACTACTCAAGATCTTTTTATTGGTTTGGATGCTGGTAGAGCAATTCTAGTAGGGTCTGCACCCGATAATTTGGAGCAGTATTCAAGAGATTTTGATGTGAGTGCTACCGGTCAATTATTAGGTCAGCCTTCGTCGGTTACTCAAACCGGTGCAGCGGCATATAACAATTCCTACTCTGCGGCATCTGCTACGGCTTTGGGGCAAACCGGAGATCCATCTGTACTTGAAGTGGCTAATCCAGATTTAGTTAAGCCGGAAAAAGTAACATCTTTTGAAATAGGGTATAGAGGTAAGGTTGATAAGTTTGTAATAGATTTTAGTACATATTATAACAGTTATGAAGACTTCATTTCTCAAGAGGTGGTTGTTGCTCCATTTTACGGAGAAGTTGGTGATGGCGGACTTTCTGTAGCGGCAATAGCGAATGGAGATTTTCAGGCTTATAGTACATACACTAATACTGATGCCAATGTTAATTCTTATGGAGCTTCTATTGGTCTTGATGTTAAGGTATTGGGTAATTTTGATTTAGGTGGTAGTTATACGTTTACAAAATTAGATTTTGATCGCGATGCTAATCCTGATGTTATGTTGAATTTCAACACTCCAGAACACAAGTTCAAGGCATCTTTCGGAAATAAAGAACTTTTTGAAAATTTCGGGTTTAATGTATCGTATAGATTTAGCGATGATTATTACTGGGAAGCTACTTTTGGAAATGGTGTAATTCCAGAATTTCATGTAGTAGATGCACAAATTAATTATGATGTGCCAAGTATTAAATCAACTTTTAAATTAGGGGGTACCAACCTTACTAATAAAGAGTATTATACAGCGTTCGGAACTGGATATATAGGTTCTATGTACTACTTATCTTGGACAATTAACAACTAATAAAATCAAAAGTTGAAATGAAAAACTTAAAATATTTATATATTTCTTTAGGTCTATTAGCTTTTACAGCTTGTAATGACCCTGAAGATGTTGATCTTGACCCAGAGGTAATTTCTGAAGAGTTGCCTGCATTAACAGCAGGATCAGCAGATTTCTCTAATTATGTTTCTTTAGGAAATTCATTAACGGCAGGTTTCACAGATGGTGCCTTGTTTCAAGCAAGTCAAACATTGTCAATGCCAAATTTGTTGTCACAGAAATTTAGTCTTGCAGGTGGTGGTAGTTTTACACAACCATTAACTAGTGATAATATTGGAGGTCTTGCTCTTGCTGGTACTAGAATTCAGAGTCCTAGATTGGTTTTTGGTGGCGCTGGTCCAGTACCTTTAGAAGATTTGATTGGAGATGTAACTGTTACAACTGATATTGCCTTAAATAATCCAACAGGTCCTTTTAATAATTTAGGAGTACCTGGGGCTAAAAGTTTTCACTTATTGGCGCCTGGTTATGGTAATATTGCCAATGTGCAATTAGGTCTTGCAAATCCTTATTTTGTTAGAATGACTGGTTCAACTCCAGATGTTAGTGTGTTGCAAATGGCGGTAGCGCAGGCACCAAGCTTTTTCTCTTTATGGATAGGTAATAATGATGTATTGGGATACGCTACTACAGGAGGTGATGGAACAAATCCAATTACACCAGTTTCTGGAGCGCCAGGAGTTGGTTTTGACGGAAGTTATGGAGCTTTGATAGCTACTTTAACAGCAGGAGGAGCACAAGGAGTAGTTGCGAATATTCCAAATGTTACTGATGTACCTCATTTTACAACGGTACCTCATAATCCTTTAGATCCAACTAACCCAGATTTTGGAAATCAAATAGCGACTTTAAATGGAATTTTTGGACAACTGAATCAAGTGTATGCTTTCTTGGGTGTGCCAGAACGTTCCATAGAATTTTCTACAACAGCGGCAAGTGAAGTGGTTATAAGAGATGAAACATTAACTGATCTTTCTGCTCAGATAGCAGGAGTTTTAAGTGCAAGTCCAACATTTCCGGCTTTTGTACAATCTTTCGGGTTACCTGCTGAAGCAGCTCCCTTAGTTGCTGGGTTGTTAGGTAATACTTATGGACAAACAAGAGAGGCAACAGCAGATGACTTATTTGTATTACCAAGTTCAGCTATCATTGGTACGGTAAATGTAGAATCGGTTGGTGCTTTAATGGAAGCGGGATTGCCTCAAACATTGGCAGGTCAATTTTCGGTAGAAGGTATTTCGCTTCCGTTAGAAGATAAATGGGTTTTAATTCCTAGTGAGCAAGCAGAAATAGCTGCGGCTACAGAAGCTTTTAATCAAATAATCGCAGCTACAGCCAATCAGGCAGGTTTAGCTTTAGTTGATGCAAATACATTATTGAACCAATTGGCAAATGGTGGTATTACAAGTGGAGATTTCACTTTAACATCTAGTTTGGTCACAGGTAGTGCCTTTTCTTTAGATGGTATACACCCTACTGCTAGAGGGTATGCATTGTTGGCAAATGAATTTATGAAAGCAATTGATGCTACATACGGTTCAAATTTTGAAGCCTCTGGTAATTTATTGAATGTAGGTGATTACCCTACAAACTACCCGGCAACACTACAATAATTGTATATAAAATAGTAAGAATTAAAAGGTGCTTAATAGGCACCTTTTTACTTTTGTAAAAAAGAAAAAAAACAATTTTTCTTTAAAATTGAAAACTATATCTTTGCAGCCTGAAAATGAGAGCATTTTTCAGATATTATTAAACGTAATAAATAAACATATAAGTAATGTCAAAAGTTACAGGTAAAGTTTCGCAAATCATTGGACCCGTAGTTGATGTAGAATTTCAATCAGGTGCAGATCTTCCTAGAATCTATGATTCCTTAGAAATTGTTAATAAGGATAAGTCTATTTTAGTATTGGAAGTACAATCTCATGTAGGCGAGAATACGGTTAGAACAATTTCTATGGATTCTACCGATGGTCTTAGTAGAGGGGTTGATGTAGTTGCTACAGGTAGTGCGATTCAAATGCCAGTAGGTGATGATGTATATGGTCGTTTGTTCAATGTAATAGGTGATGCTATCGATGGTTTAGGTAATTTACCTAAATCTGGTAAAGATGGTCTTCCTATACACAGAGAAGCGCCAAAATTTGAAGATTTATCTACTTCTACTGAAGTTTTATTTACAGGTATTAAGGTAATCGATTTGATTGAGCCTTATGCAAAAGGTGGTAAAATTGGTTTATTTGGTGGTGCAGGTGTAGGTAAAACTGTATTGATTCAAGAATTGATCAACAACATTGCAAAAGGTCACGGTGGTCTTTCTGTATTCGCAGGTGTTGGTGAAAGAACTCGTGAAGGAAATGATTTGCTTCGTGAGATGTTAGAATCTGGTATTATAAAATACGGTGATGATTTCATGCATTCTATGGAAGAAGGCGGATGGGATTTAACCAAAGTTGATAAAGCTGCAATGAAAGGTTCAAAAGCGACTTTCGTTTTTGGTCAAATGAACGAACCACCAGGAGCACGTGCTAGAGTTGCACTTTCTGGTTTAACAATTGCAGAGTATTTCCGTGATGGAGCAGGGGAAGGTCAAGGTAAAGATGTACTTTTCTTCGTTGATAATATTTTCCGTTTTACACAAGCGGGTTCTGAGGTATCTGCTTTATTAGGTCGTATGCCATCAGCGGTAGGTTATCAACCAACATTAGCAACAGAAATGGGTGCTATGCAAGAACGTATTACATCTACAAAAAGAGGTTCTATTACTTCTGTACAGGCGGTATACGTACCAGCGGATGATTTAACGGATCCAGCACCGGCAACAACGTTTGCTCACTTAGATGCAACAACGGTATTGTCTCGTAAGATTGCTGAGCTTGGTATTTACCCTGCAGTTGATCCATTAGATTCTACATCAAGAATTTTAACTGCTGATATTCTTGGTAAAGAGCATTATGCTTGTGCACAAAGAGTAAAAGAGCTTTTGCAACGATATAAAGAGCTTCAAGATATTATTGCCATATTAGGTATGGAAGAATTATCTGAAGAAGATAAATCTGCGGTAGGTAGAGCAAGACGTGTACAGCGTTTCTTATCTCAGCCTTTTCACGTGGCAGAGCAGTTTACAGGTCTTAAAGGAGTTTTAGTTGATATTAAAGAAACAATTAAAGGCTTTAATATGATTATGGATGGTGAATTAGATCACTTACCAGAATCTGCTTTTAACCTTAAAGGTACTATTGAAGAGGCTATCGAAGCAGGTGAGAAAATGTTGTCTGAAGCTTAAAACTAGTAAACAGTTTACGGTGTCAGTTTTATAACTTAATACCGAACACTGAATACTGAATACTGAAAAAAATATGTATTTAGAAATTGTATCACCAGAAGCTACATTATTTGCAGGAGAAGTTACTTCGGTAACGGTGCCTGGTATTAATGGAGAGTTTCAAATGTTGAAGGATCACGCACCAATTGTATCATTATTACAAGAGGGTAAAGTCAAGATTTCAGGTAATATATCTTTAGAAAAAGAGTATGCATCTAAGTTTACTAAAGATGCAGAAGGTAATACAGTATTACAAATTTCTAGCGGTACTATTGAGTTGAAGAATAATAAGGTTATTGTGTTAGCAGATTAACTCAATATATTATAAATATAAGAAGGCTATACTGTAAAGTATAGCCTTTTTTTATTCCTTTTTATAAGCTAAAATATCAGCTGGTTGACATTCTAATGCCTTACAAATGGCTTCTAAAGTAGAAAAGCGAATGGCTTTTGCTTTACCTGATTTAAGTATGGATAGATTAGCTTCGGTAATACCAATCATTTCTGCCAGTTCTTTACTTTTTAAATTACGGTCTGTTAATACGGTATTTAAGTTAACGACAATGCTCATAATTATATGGTTAGGTCGTTTTCATTCTTAAAGTAATAACCTTGATCAATTATTTTTGATATAATTAAAAGGAATAAAGAAGTAATTAATAACGTTACAACACCTTCAATGACTCCTTTAGTATTATATTCTATTAATTTCTGGTAATTTTCACCTAGCGAAATTTCAATTATGTTGATAAATAATCTTATAAAAGAATAGTACAAAAATACTCTTCCAATAGTTTTAAAAGATTTTCCGTTTTTCTTGGATAGAAAATTTTCAAGGTTTAGTTTATTTATGACTCTACTAAATTTCAATAAATAAAAGGTTAAAATACTGCTGATACTAATTTTTGCTATTAAAATGCAAATAGGAATTGTTAAGTTATCGTAGACGTTTTCTATTAAAATCAAGTTGTAAAGATCTGAACTTGATCTAAAAATTGCAACTAATCCTCCTATAATCCAAAGACAAATTAATAGGTATAGAAAAAAAATAAGATTCTTCATATTACAATTATTATTGTTTAACGATAACAAATATATAAAAATTATCGAAAAACAATAATAAAATTAAATTTTGTATTTTTAAAGAGTCTTCAAAGAGATCAATTCCCAATCTTGACCTAAACTATTATATGTACATATTTTTTTGAATCCTACGGCGTAATGAGCTCCTAAAGAACGAGTATTAGTAGCATCAACTTCTGTGATGATAGCGTCATATTTAGGGTAAGAGGCAATTTTCATAGCATTATAAAGTCCGCGAAAAATACCCAACTTTCTATGGCTTTTGGCAACACATATTTGCCCCATGGTAATAAAATTTTTAATGTTTACATTTTCTAGTTCTGTAAACATTGGTCTTAGAACTGAAATCTCATCTTTAAAATCATCGGTCATCGATAATGCGTAGCCTACCACTTTATCGCCATCTTTGGCAATGATATGTGGACAGGCATTATTCATTCTTGTCAGAACATCTAAAGTATGGTGAACGGTAACGAAACCCTCTTGTTCCATTTCTAAATCGGAAACAGACGATTTTAAATTCATTTCTTGTAAAGAGAGAATTTGTATTAATTCTTCAGTAGTTGTGGCTGTAGTATAAATTAGACTCATTTATTCAACTTTTAACCAAGCTTGGCGGGCTTTTAATACTTTTTTTGAAGGAGTTTTGTCATTTTTCTCAATTAAGTTGATGGCATAGTTTGGGTCAGAGGTTAAAGTGACTTCTGTTTTTCTTTCTATACCTTCTCTTAAAAATGTTATTGAAAGGGTATCTTTTGGTTTGAATTCATCTTTGATAAACGTATTAAATTGAATTCCGTTAGGGAAAGGTTTATTGTTTATTGATGTGATGATATCATCTTTATCTAATCCGGCAATATAAGCGGGACTCCCAATTCTGGTATTGCTTTGAATTTTACCGTTTAAATCATCTGTTATAGATACAGCGGCGCCAATATAAGCCGCTTCTGTATTTTGAGACAAACTAACACCTACGGTTTTAAATAGGTCGGTATAGCTTGGCATTTCGCTTTTGTGAATAAAACGGTTGAAGAAGTTATTACCGAAAGTGTCACCGGCATAAATGTTCAAGGTTTCATTTAAGTTTTCAATACTATACGAATTTTCAGTTTTTCCGTAGGTATTCCAGACTAGTTTCATGAAATCATCTAAATTTAAGTCTTTTTCCCTTAAAGAAAGGTCAAGAGCTAAACCAAGAACGCTACCATACGAATAGTAAGAGATAAATGTATTCTCCCTGTTTACAGGGTCTACAGAGGTTGATGCATCAACGAAAGGAGCTTGGTAACTCATTTCAATAGGGTTAAAAAATTGCCTGGCAGGTGAAATCCATACATAGTTGAAGGTGCCAGTTAACCCTTCAACATATTTTTCAGGAGTAATTAGTCCTGCTCTACAAAGAATAAGATTGGTGTAGTAGCTTGTAAAGCCTTCTGCAAACCAGAGTTCTCCACTCATGTTTGCTTCTTCAAAATTAAAAGGTTCTAAAGATTTTGGTCGTATGCGCTCTACATTCCAGCTATGAAAAAATTCATGGGATACGGTACCTATGTTACCTTCCATACCTCCATTTGCCAAAGTTCTTGTGCTGGTTAAAATTGTAGAATTTCTATGCTCCATACCGTCTCCAGATGCATTTGGAACATAGCATGCTAAAAAGGTGTATGAACCATAATCAAATGAAGGTAATGCTCCAAAAACTTCCTTTTCTTCAAGTACGACTTTTTTAATTTTTTCAAAATAAGTATCAGCCTCTTCTTCGGTACCCGGGTCGTGTAATGCTAGTTTTATTTTTTGTCCATCTACATTAAACTCTCTGGTCTTATGATTGCTTAACTCTGTAGGGCTATCCATAAAATAGTAGAGATTTTGAGCACTATAGATGTTGTCTTTTACGTGTGGTAATTGTGTAGCTATTTTCCAATTTAAATCGTCTCTTGTTTTAAAATCTACTTCAATTTCTCTTTCATTTAATATAGGGGCATACATAAATGTTGACGGTATATTTAAATGTGCATGAGACTCATCTATTTGCGAATAGGTACCATCGCCTCTATTGGCAAAAAGTGTATATGAAATTACAATGGTACCATCATGGCCCGAAACTTTCCATTCATATGGGTTTGTTCTAGAAACTTGTAGTGAATTTCCTTTATTATCCTTTGCTTTAAAGTTGTAAACATTTTTGGCGAATTCATGTAGAGCATACCTACCAGGCGATGTTCTACTCATTCTAAGTGTTAAAGTATCTGATGCTATATCTGGAAAGGTAGCAGAGACATTAGCTTCATGATGAACGGCATTTTCAAAAGAAATAGAATATGAATTGGTTTGTGCAATTATTTGTATTGACTGAAAACCAAAAATGATAAAAAGAATAAAATAGCGCATACTATGATTTTTAGCTAAGATAATGAAGCTGTTTCAAGTATGTATCTACATTAAATTTTTAATAATTAAAACGTTAGAAGTTGGAAAAAAAATAGGACTTAGTTGCTCTAGTTTTTTTCAAATTTATTTAGAATGGTTTCTTTAATTCCTTTTAGGTGATACTCGGTAATAGGTTTTGTTACAAACTCTGCTACTAGTGGTTTTTTCTTTAATTTTTCAATATCATCACGATATGAAGAAGACGTTAAAACAAACACCATACAATTATCTGTTTTGGCTAAAACTTCTAATTGCTCCATAAATTCCCAACCATTCATGACAGGCATATTAAGGTCAAGAAATATGATATAGTTGTTTTTATCTGAATATTCTTTAGTTAAATAATCAATAGCAGGTTTACCATTTAAAAACCTTAGTACTTCGCCTTCCAGTTCTGCATGATCAATTCCCTTTTCCAGTAAAAATGTGAATATAGGATCATCCTCAATTAATAGTAGTTGGTAATTCATGTAATTTCGTCTAGGTCAATTGCATTAATAGTGTTTTCAACTATATCTTTTATAACATGGTCAATTTCATCTGCAGAGGTAATTATATAATTAAGAATACGTTCTTTTTCTTCCGGTTTTAACTTTTCCTTATCATCTTTCAACAAATCAATCAAGCCCATTAATCTAGCGACAGGGGCCCTGACGATATGAGATTGGGTCCATGCAATTTTCTTAAGCTGGGCATTCTGTTCTTCAATAGCTTTTAAATGTTGAACCTTGGTGGTAACTTCTTTAGAGTTTACTACAATCCCTTTAATGGATGGCTCGTTTAACTTATTTGTTATAATGGTTTCTAACCAGATCCAATGTCCATTACCATGTTTAAATCTAAATGGCTTAATAGCTACTTGGGGGCAATCTAAAACTTTTATAAATTCATTATAAACCGTTGTATAATCTTCAGGATGTACATATTCAAATGCATTAGTGTCAACAAACTCTTCTGGTGTAATATTTAATATTTTCGTTGATGTGGGGCTTGCATAAGAAAATACGGCTTTCTCGTCAACAATGCATATCATATCACTTCCTTCCTGTACTAAAGTTTTATATCGGCGCTCACTATTTTCTAATTGCTCAATGGCTTTTTTCTTTTCGGTATTGTCTCTAGCTATACAGTAATAAATACGATCTTTCTCATCCCAATTAGAAGACCAAAGCATAGGAACAATAGTTCCGTTTTTATGTACATATCTATTTTCGAAATTGACTATTTTTTCACCAGAAGAAACAGCTTCAGCTGAAATTTTAGTTAGTTCAACATCATCTTTAAATACTAAATAAAGATAATTAGTACCTATTAAATCTTTTGGATTGTATCCCCAAACCCTTTTACATGCTTTATTAATGCTTAAAAAATATCCTTCCTCATCTAACGTACAAATGATATCTAAAGAAGTATCCATTATTTTTTGCATCTCTTCCTTGGCGCTCATTAAAACTTGCTGAGATAAAACTTCTGAGGTTATATCTTTAGAAAAACAGGTAATCCCAATTTTTTCACCTTCCTTATTGTACAAAAGGTCAAATGACGTCAGACCATAGGTAGTCCAAAATTTTCTAGGATTTTGTGTTTTTTGTTTCACTGAAAATCGACCACTGGTTAGTGCTCTATTGTAGTAAGATTTCCATTTTTCGGTAATCTGTTGATCTACTTGATCAGAAAAAACTAAACTACCCTCATTAAAAGGTTTTCCTTGAATTTTTGTAACTAATTCATGGAATGCTGTATTTGCAGTAATAAGCTTAAACTCTAAATCTATAGACCACATTAAGTCTTTAGTACTATTGATCATGGCTTCTTGGTTGTTTTTAACCCTTTGAAGCTCGGTGTTATAATTTTTTTTATCTGTGATATCTTGAATGGTACCATACATTGCCAATGGTTTCTTAGTATCGCTCCATTTTAAAACTTTACCTTTTTCATGAACCCATTTATACGTGCCATCTTCTTGTAAGAATCGGTATTGAACGCTACAACCAACAGAAGGGTAGCTTAAGCATGCCAGCATTTTATTCTTAACCTCTGGTAAATCATCTTGATGAATCAGGCTAAACCAAATGTCTGTACTAAATTGATTAACAGAATCTTTGTTCAAACCAAAAATGTCAAAAGCTTGCTTGTTTAGTATTATAGAATCCTCATTAAGATTACGTTCCCATATACCTATTCCCGTTGCAGAAACAATATTGTCTAGAAGTTGTCCTTTTCTTTCTAAATCTAATTTTTGGTCTTTCTCTTTCTTTTTAGACCTTCTTAATTCTAATAATTGTACAACTTGTTTTGCAAGAGTTTGAAGTCCGTCAATTTGAGTGCTATCGAGTTTTCTTGATTGGTAATCTAGCACACATAACGTACCAAGACGATATCCATTTTCTGTAGTTAATGATGCACCGGCATAAAACCCTACATTGGGGTCGTTTTTAACAAGATTATAATCGTTAAATCTATTGTCTTTGTGTGTGTCTTCTACGATGAGTAAATCTACATCATCACTAATTACGTTCTTGCAGAAAGAGTCTTCTAATGATGTACCATTAATATCTAACCCGTGGTGAGATTTAAAGAATTGCCTTTTATCATCTACTAGTGATATTAAACTAGACGGGGTGTTGCAAATAGCCGCGGCAAGTGATGTAATTTCGTCATAGATAGCCTCTGGATGCGTATCCATTACGTCAAATGACAACAATGCATCTAATCTATTATTATCAAAAATGTTGCTCCCTTTCATTTAATTGTTGTCAAAAGACATTCACTTATTCCATTACTTTAATATTAAAGTAGGAAATTTCTTTAAAAAAAGACGCAAAAATATGCCATTAGTTTATCTTTCTATCATTTTGGATAAAATTTTTTCGTTAATGTGTGGTTTTTTTGATTTTGTAAATCATTACTAGTCAGATTTATAAAACGATTTTCGCACTGGTTTTGTGGAAAGATTGAATGACTTTCAGTAATATGGTGATACACATGGTAAAAATTTCAGGAATTCGTTAATTAGGCTACAATCATTTCAGAGAAAAGCTATTTTTGTGAAATGAACCAACTGCCCAAAAAATTACTTAATGTTTTAGAAAATCGTAAAAAGGAGGATACTTTTCGGTCGTTAAATTCGCTTGATGGTCTCATAGATTTTCTTTCTAATGATTATTTAGGTTTTGCGACCAATGAAACCTTGTTTTCTAAAACCTTTCAGCTGTTATTGACCGAGAGTATTGCATCAAATGGTTCTGGTGGATCTAGACTTTTATCGGGCAATCATAAATTGTATCAAAAATTAGAGCCATTGCTAGCTGCATTTTATAAATCTAACGCGGCATTGGTTTTTAATTCTGGTTATGATGCTAATATGGGTCTTTTTAGTGCATTGCCGCAAAGAGGAGATTTAGTTTTTTATGATGAATTTGTACATGCTAGTATACGAGAGGGAATTCGTATGAGCAAAGCAAAAGCTTATAGTTTTTTGCATAATAATTTATCAAGCTTAGAAGAGAGAATCAACTTAAACACTGCAAGAAATGAGAATGAAGACTTCGCAGTTTATATAGTATCTGAAAGCGTTTTTTCAATGGACGGTGATTCTCCAGATTTAAAAGCATTGGCGAAATTCTCCAAGTCTAATGGTTATAATTTAATAGTCGATGAAGCCCATGCCGTTGGTGTTTTAGGAAAGAATGGAGAAGGGTTAATTACAGAACTGGGACTTGAAAATGATGTTTTTGCTAGAACAGTTACTTTTGGCAAAGCATTTGGTTGCCACGGTGCAGCAATACTTGGTTCTGAAGATTTAAAAGATTATCTAGTTAATTTCGCTAAGCCTTTTATTTATACCACGGCTTTAACTCCTCATACCTTAGCAACAATTATAACGGCACATGAATATATTAATGAGCTGGGCAAAGAGTCAAAAGCAACATTGAAAGAGCATATAGAGTTTTTCAAAAATCAGCTTAAAGTACATAAAATAGATGGGTCTTTTATCCCTAGTGATACTCCAATACAGGGTTGTATAGTAGCAGGTTCTAAAAAAGTTAAACAGGTATCTAAAAAATTAATTGATAAAGGTTTCAATGTAAAGGCGATTCTATCACCTACCGTACCTGAAGGGCAAGAACGACTTAGAATTTGTTTACATAGTTTTAATTCTAAAGAAGAAATTGGTTTGTTGGTGAAATTGTTAGCTGGTTTTATATAAGTAAACATGGAAGAAAAATTCTATCAACTGGCTTCTTTTGAATATGTTGCCGACGTACAAATTGTTAGGGGTAAATTAGAATCTGAAGGTATTCCTGTATTTCTTAGAGATGAAAATACTTTAAATTCAGATCCGTTAATTAGTAATGCAATTGGGGGTGTAAAATTACAGGTTTACTCAAAAGATAAAGAAAGGGCTATAGCTATATATGATGAAATTAGAGCTTACGCAGTTGATAACGATGGAAATACAATTGTATGTCCCAATTGTAAAGCACAACGATCAGAGCCATTTTATAACAGCAATGGAATATTTTATAAACTTTTTCCTTTTTTCGAAAAAAGAAAATATAAGTGTTTAAATTGTGGTATAATCACAAACTCAAAGTAAAATCACATGCAGAAAATATTTATAACAGGAATTTCAACAGAAGTAGGTAAAACAATTGCATCGGCTATATTTACTGAAGCACTACAAGCAGATTATTGGAAACCTGTACAAGCTGGAGATTTAGATAATACGGATATGGATAAAGTGAAACGCCTTATCTCTAACAATAAATCTAAATTTCACCCATGTAGTTATGAATTAAAATCTGCAATGAGTCCGCATGCAGCGGCAGAAATAGATGGTATAAGAATAGATAGGTTTCATATTAATGAACCGGAAACAGAAAACCACCTAATAATAGAGGGTTCTGGCGGTATTTTAGTGCCGTTAAATGATGAAGATACCATGTTTGATATTATCATGCCAGATTATAAAGTTGTTGTTGTATCAAGAAATTATTTGGGTAGTATAAATCATTCGCTTTTAACAATTAAATGGTTGTTGCATAAAGGATATGATGTTTCGGTAATATTTAGTGGAGAGGCCAATCCACATACAGAAAATATTATTCTTCATAAAACAGGTGTCTCTTTAATTGGTAGAATAGATGAAGAAAAAGAGTTTACGAAAGAGGTGATTAAAAAATATGCAGATAGGTTTGAGGGGATATTAAAATCACTCTAAACGCTGTAATATTTCGGCATTATCTACGGTAGCGAGCAATTTATAATGTTGGGCTAAATAGGCATCTATATATTCATTTTCCTCAATCTCCTTTTTATCTAAAATTCGCCGGTTCTTTCGTATTACAACTGTTTTAGGTTGCAATTCTTCCATTATAAACTGAAGCTCTTCAATGGAGTTTTTTCTTGGATTGTTAAAAAACGAAAATAGTTCGTCTCTGCATATATTACTAGGGTGTGTAGAAGCGGTTGTAGGCGGTAGCGTATTTAAATTCCAATAACCAATGTGATATTCAAAAAATAGAATGTTCTTGGTTTCCAAATTATTTTCTAAAATAAATTGTGGAGCAGAAAAACCTTCACCATTAAAAAAAGTTCCTTTCTTGTATTTATTATTTATGACATTAGCATACTCTAAATAACTCTCAGCAGGTATCAATAAGACTATAAAAGCTAAGTAAGCAGGTAGTTTTGGCTTGTATTGTAATATTAAATTATAGATGACGATCCCAACCAAAATAAGTAACATTGGGTGTAGTTGAATTAAGTAATGACCATTAATTCTTCCGCCTTTAACAAAAGAGAACAGAACACCTGAAATGGCAACTAGAAGTAGTTGTTCGGTTCTATTTTTAAAATTTAGATATTTGGTTTTAAATGCATATATCAAGAATAGACCGGTAATTATAAAAATGGGTGCTAACTTAAAAATGGAGTATCTTCTGGCTTCGGTGTATTCTAAGGGCGCTAAAATTACTGATCTCCACCATACAAGTGTTTGGTCGCTTAAATAGTAGGGAAGTATAGTCGCTAAAATTACTGTTACAACACCAATTCCAAATAATAATACATGAATTAGGTTAATGTTTTTCTTAGAGAAAAAGGATTCATAAAGCAAGAATATACCAATGAATAGAATAGGGAACGCCATGTTCAATTTCACCATAACTGTGGCACCCATTAATATACCAGCTAAGAATATATAAATGGTAGATTTCTTAGTAAACAAAATGTAAAGTGCAGGAACAAAAAAGGCAATGCAAATATGCTCAGACATAACACCTTGTAGGCTTCCAAAAAGGCTTAATAGAAAAATACAGCATATGCCAATTATAACAGAAGCCCTTTTAGGAATGGTCGTATGTGCTATTTTATATGTAAAATAAGCAGTTATAATTACTAGAAGCGCACCTGTAAAACGTATAGCTATAAAGCTTTTACCGAATACAGATATTATTGAAGCAAAGAAAGCAAATGTTAATGGTGGTTTTAAATCCCATAACTGTGTATAAGGTAAAAAGCCGTTAGCCCAAGATTGACCTAAAAGTATAAAAGTACTTTCGTCGCGATCTACATAATCCCTAAAGAAAAAGGGGAAACGAATAAAAAAGGTGATAAAAGAGAAAATGAGAAATACGGATGTATTTTTCATTTGGGAAAAATTTAAAAATGCTTTTAGCTTTCTTTTTAAGGGCATCTCTTAGTTGCGGTTTATTTCCCGATCTTTGCAAGATAGATAAAATGAAGAATTATAAATTCTATGAAAGTGGAAAATCTATCTACTCGCGATAAAAAACATTTATGGCACCCCTTAACGCAGCACAAATTAAACAAGCCGCAATTACCCATTGTAAAGGCTAAAGATGCTTTGTTATTTGATGAGGAAGGAAACGAATATATTGATGGAATAGCATCATGGTATACGGTAATGTATGGGCATGGTAACCAATATATTATTTCGGCAATGACCAAACAGATGCAGAAGTTAGATTTTGTGATGTTCAGCGGGTTAACTCATGAGCCGGCAATTGAACTTTCAGAGAAGTTAATGGAGATTTTGCCTCAAAATCAGGCAAAATTATTCTTCAACGATAATGGTTCTACGGCAATTGAGGCAGCGATAAAAATGGCGCTTCAATATTTTCATAATAATGGAGAAAAAAGAGATACCCTAATTGCTTTTGAAGATGGTTTTCATGGCGATACATTTGGGGCAATGAGTGCATCTGGACTCTCATCCTACAATGGTCCGTTTGAAGATTTTTTATTGAAAGTCGTTCGTATACCTACTCCCCAAGTTGATAATATAGGTGAAGTAAAAAAGATGCTGGCTCAAATACTAAAAGAGAATAGTTGTGCTGCTTTTGTTTTTGAACCATTAGTACAAGGTGCGGCTGGCATGAAATTTCATTCCGCTACAGGTTTAGATGAATTAATCGGAGTATGTCATGAGAACAAGGTGTTATGTATAGCAGATGAAATAATGACCGGTTTTGGTAAAACAGGTAAAGATTTTGCTTCAGATAATTTAGTGAATAAGCCAGATATTATGTGTTTAAGTAAAGCACTTACTGCGGGTATGTTCCCATTAAGTATTACTAGTTGTTCTCAAGAAGTCTATAATCGGTTTTTAAGTGATGAGGTACATAAAGGTTTTTTTCATGCGCATACTTTTAGTGCACATCCTATAGGTTGTGTAGCGGCAATAGCGGGTATTGAGCTGTTAAATTCTCCCGATGTCTTAAAAAGAAGAACTTATATTGAAAAGGCTCACACCGCATTTGCATCGAAAATTGAAAGTCATATTAAAGTAGAACAAGTAAGGGTAATGGGCATAATATTAGCCATAGACCTTCAGATTAAAATGGAACGTTATGGTAATTTACGTGATGAACTTTATAACTTCTTTTTACAAGGAGGTGTGCTATTAAGACCATTAGGAAATACAATTTATGTATTGCCACCATATGTAATTACAAATGCACAACTTCAGAAAATTTATGACGCCATTACTGAAGCATTAGATACATTTTAGAATAGAAATTGAAAGAAAAAATATCCATAACGGCCATTGCCTCCTTATCTCCACTGGGAAGTACAATAGAAGAAACTTGGGCGGCATATCAAAATAATGACCATTACTTTTCTTTAGCAAAAGAAAATAGAAATACCTCTTGGGTTGCACCATTGTTACCGGCTGCAAAAATAAAAGTCGATGAACTTAGAAATTCTGATACTAAATATAAAAAGTTAGATGATAGTGTGCTATTCGCAATGGTGGCGTCTAGATTGGCAGTACAGAAATCTGGTTGGGAAAACACTTCAGAGTTCGGAATCAATTTAGGGTCATCTAGAGGGGCTACAAAATTATTTGAACAGTATCATGCGGAATATTTGGAAACGGGCATTACATCTACCTTAAGCTCGCCTACAACAACATTGGGCAACATTTCTTCATGGGTATCTCATGATTTAGGAGCTGTTGGACCAGAAATATCACATTCCATCACCTGTTCAACGGGTTTGCATTCTGTATTGAACGGAGTAGCTTGGCTAAATAGCGGAATGGCAACTAAGTTTTTGGTTGGTGCTAGTGAAGCGCCGCTGACCAATTTCACTATTGCCCAAATGAAGGCATTGAAAATTTATGCAAAAGCGCCCAAGTCGAATTCTGCTTCGGTAGTCAATATCTCAACGGTAACTGAACGAAGCCGAAGTTACCCTTGCCAAGCATTAAACCTGAAGAAAGAATACAATTCTATGATTTTAGGCGAAGCTGCTTCAGTCGCCTGTTTAGAAACAGGAGTAGTAAAGAATGCGTTGGCTATTATAGAGGGAGTAGGCTATGCGACTGAAATATTAAAACATAACACATCTATATCTGCTAATGCTTTATGTTTTCAAAAGTCTATGAAAATGGCTTTAGGCGAAATAGATTTTGCTGAGGTCGATGCAATTGTAATGCATGCGCCAGGTACCATTAAAGGAGATTCGTCAGAATTCAATGCTATTAAAGAAGTTTTTGGGGATTACATGCCTCAATTGACTACTAACAAATGGAAAATTGGTCACACTTTCGCAACCTCGGGGATGCTAAATCTAGAGTTGGCAGTTTTAATGTTACAACATAATAGGATGATTTCAGTGCCTTTTGTGGAGTCAAAAACTACGAATAGAAAACTTAAAAAAATACTGGTAAATGCTGTTGGTTTTGGTGGTAATGCTGTGAGTATTTTAGTAAGTAAGAATGAATGATCTGATTTAAATAAAGTTTGATTTGATGATGAGGTTATTATTTTAAAACCTCCAATTATTTTTTCAATTTAAATTCCGTTATTTTTGAACCTTGGTAACAACCTAAGATTATATGAGCGAAGCAAGACATAATTGGTCAAAAGAAGAAATCCTAGAAATATATAATAAGCCTTTAATGGAGCTACTTTATGAAGCTGCAACTGTACACAGGAAAAATCATGACCCAAATACAGTACAGGTTTCTACATTACTTTCAATTAAAACAGGCGGATGTCCGGAAGATTGTGGGTATTGTCCTCAAGCTGCTCGTTATCACACAGATATTGAAGGGAATGATCTTATGGCTGTTTCTCAAGTAAAAGCTCAAGCGCTAAGAGCTAAGGCTTCAGGTAGTTCTCGTGTTTGTATGGGGGCTGCATGGCGAAATGTAAAAGATGGTCCTGAATTTGATCAAGTGTTAGAAATGGTACGTACCATTAACAAGCTTGACATGGAGGTTTGTTGTACGTTGGGTATGATTACCGAGAATCAGGCAAAACGTTTGGCAGAAGCAGGCTTGTATGCTTACAATCACAACTTAGATACTTCGGAAGATTATTATAAAGATGTTATTTCTACTCGTGCTTTTGAAGATCGTTTAGATACTATTGAAAATGTTCGTAAAAGTAATGTTACCGTCTGTAGCGGTGGTATTATTGGCATGGGCGAGGCATTAGAAGATAGAGCAGGTATGTTAGTTGCTTTAACTTCATTAAATCCCCAACCAGAATCAGTACCAATTAATGCATTGGTTGCGGTAGAAGGTACGCCAATGGAAGATATAGAGCCTGTATCTATATGGGATATGATTCGTATGGTGGCTACCACTAGAATTGTAATGCCAGAGACCCAAGTACGTTTATCTGCCGGTCGTACAGAAATGAGTAGGGAAGGGCAGGCAATGTGTTTCTTTGCTGGTGCGAATTCTATTTTTGCAGGTGATAAATTATTGACTACTCCGAATCCTGATGTAAATGAGGATATGGCAATGTTTAAAATGTTGGGCTTAAATCCACAAAAACCATTCACAAAAGTATCTCAGCCAAAAACAGTGGAAGCAGCAGATTCTCAAATTCAATCTTTAGGCGAAAAGCCAAAGTGGTCTAGACCTGGGCATTTTATTGAGCGTAATGAAACTGCCAAGCAAAAAGCTAAAATTATTGACTAAGGTCATATTAATACTTTTTTAAGAAATTGTTTTGGTATCGTTAATTACCTTTGGCTTCCCTAAAAAACCATGAGTAATTGAAGTTAGCAGATATTCCGAGGGTAAAATATATTACCAAGGACAACTTTATTAACGACTATTTTAAGCCTCAAAAACCTGTAGTGTTAGAAGAGGCTATTGTAGATTGGCCTGCTTTTAATAAGTGGAATTTGGACTATATGAAAGAGGTTGCGGGAGATATTACCGTGCCTTTGTATGATAATAGACCAGTTCAGCATAAAGATGGTTTTAATGAGCCACACGCCAAAATGAAAATGGCAGATTATGTTGATTTATTAAAAAAGGAGCCTACTAAGTATAGAATTTTTCTTTGGAATATATTAAAGGAAGTACCTGCGCTTCAGAAAGATTACACTTTTCCAGATTTCGGTTTAAAACTTTTGAAGGGATTGCCTATGCTTTTTTTTGGCGGAAGAGATTCGTATACTTTTATGCACTACGATATTGATTTGGCCAATATTTTTCATTTTCATTTTGATGGAGAAAAAGAGGTGGTGCTATTTCCTCAGTCAGAGACAGAGAATCTTTATAAGGTTCCACATTCTTTAATTACACATGAAAGTATAGATTTTTCGAATCCTGATTATGATAAGTGGCCTGCTTTAAAGAATGCAAACGGTTTCAAAACAACTTTAAAACATGGGGAAGTTTTATATATGCCAGAAGGCTATTGGCATTATATGAAATATAATACTCCGGGTTTTTCAATGAGTTTAAGAGCATTAGCGCGCAACCCCAAAAATTTGGCTAAAGCATCGTACAACATTGTAATAATGCGTTACTATGATGTATTAATGCGCAAGCTAAAAGGGCAAGATTGGATAGATTGGAAAAATAAGAAAGCCATTTCTAGAACTAACAAAAAACAAAAAATACAAGCCTAAAGTTTAAATGGCTTTATTTTATAAGTTCTTGAAGTTTTTCATACACCAAATGACTTTCCCAACCTCTGTACAGAAGGTAGTCAGCTAATTTTTTTCTTCTTTTTTGAATATTGGTTTCGGTAATTTGTTGAAGTCTTTTATTTGCTAAATCATCTAGTGTAGTCAAATATGCTTCAGGTTCAATTTCTTTTAATGCAGTGGTAATATTGTATTTGGATATATTTCTGAATTTCAGTTCTCTGACAATTTTATTCTTCCCCCATTTTTTAATGTTGAATTTACCCCTTGCAAAGCTTTTAGCAAAGCGCTCCTCATTAAGAAATCTATCTTCTATTAGTTGGGCTATAATGGTATCTACTGCTAATGGAATCATACCCATTTCTTTCAATTTAGAAACCACTTCTTTATGGCACCTATCTTGGTAGGCACAATAACTTTCTATTTTTTTAGTGGCTTCTTGAACTGTGTAGCCTTTTGTTTTTTGATTCATACATCTCAAAAGTAATAAACCAACAGTGACTTTTCGCGTTTATAAAAAGTTATAGCCAAATACTAAAGAGAGCACTTTATAATCAGATGAAATAGCAGCGTAATTGCTAAGCAGTGCTCTTCTTGGATTGTAGTTTAATTTGATACTTGCATTTTTATGGGCAAAGCCTAATCCGAAACTAAAGGAAGTACGAGGTGCTATTTCAAAATCACTACTAGTTTCAAAATCTATATATGAATCTAAGGCACTATCTATTTGAAATGCCGAATTTATAAATATTTTAGAATCTGGGTTGAGGAAAAAGTAATGTCTGACCCCAATTGAAGTTTCAATAGATTTGTAATCTACGAAGACGTTTTGAAATTCTAATTGTGCTTCGCCTTCAAAACTTTGATACATGGGTTGAATAAATATGGACCACTTATTTCTATTGAATGGTAATGTGGCTTCAAGTTCAATTCCAAATCTTAAGCTTGAGCTATTGTCTAGGTTAAAATTTGTGCTTGATTGTGGTGACTTAAAATCCATTGAAGCAGAATTTAAACCAGCGCGTAAACCCAAATTAAAAACTTTTCTATTATTAATTTTAGAAGCGGTAGTGTTTACATATGCGGGATTTTTACATTGGTTGTAAAGAGTAAAAAATTCTATTAATTCAGATTTTTTATAATCGGTAGTCTTTACATCATCAAGAGATAAATTATCACATTTAAGTTCGTCCCATAGCTGTTTTTTGAAATCTGTATTTTCTCCAATACGATTGTCAGGGGTGAGGTATTTTTTATAAACTAACTGTTCCGTAGGACTATTGTTTATGTTATAAAAGAATCTAATTAGATTACTGTCTTCATAATAGAATAAATTTGCATCACCTTCAAGTAGTTGTTCCAGAAACAAAGTTTCAGTTATGAATTCAGGATTTTTGTTTTTGCTTAACCTTTTTACTAGAGATTTTGACCTATCAATTTCTAATTTTTGCCTTAAATATTTTTTGCCGTTATCAATAGAAAATTCGGCAATGTTGTATACATTTCCTTCTAGCACTGTTGCAGCTTCATTTATTTTATAATCAAAAGATTCTGGGTTATTTTCCCAGTCATTGTTTTTAATTAGACAAATTGTTTTTTGTCCCGAATTGTCAATAATATAACCTGGTTCAAAAGTAACCTGGGAAAAAGTATTAAAGCTTAAAAATAGTAGGATGAATAGTGCAAGTACCTGTTTCATATAAAGTGTATTGATTAATTAGTTTGTTTTTCGCTACTTTTTAGGCACAAAAAAAGCGACTCCGTAAGGAAATCGCTTTTTTCATTAATATATTGTTTTGCCGTCTTTATTTTTAAAACGGTACTCAAGATACGTATACGCATCGCGCGGTTGAATTTTAATCCATCTTTTGTATTCTAAGAACCATTTTGTTCTCATTGATGGAAACCCTTTAGTTATATAAGCTGCTATGAACGGGTGTATATTTAAAGATATACTGTTGTCCTTTGCAGGTCCTTTTAAAAGTTTTTCAAGGTCCGCTGTAATTTTATCTATTAAAACAATTGGTGCTTCCACCTGTTTCCCTGTGTTGTTGGGATCTTCTTCCGTTGTTTTAATATTCATTTCAGGTCGTACCCTTTGTCGGGTAATCTGAATTAAACCAAATTTACTAGGAGGTAATATTTTGTGCTTAGCACGATCGTCTTTCATCTCATCTCTAAGATGTTCAAAAAGCCTTTTTCTATGTTGTGGTTTTATCATATCGATAAAATCTACCACTATAATACCGCCCATATCACGAAGGCGTAACTGCCTTGCAATTTCTGATGCGGATAAAAGATTTACCTCTAGGGCAGTATCTTCTTGATTTTTGGCTTTATTGGATCTATTACCACTGTTTACATCTATTACGTGAAGTGCTTCGGTATGCTCTATAATTAAATAGGCGCCTTTGCTCATTGCGGCAGTACGGCCAAAAGACGTTTTAATTTGTCTTTCGATTCCAAATTTTTCAAAAATAGGCACATTAGTGTTGTTGTAGTGCTTAACGATGCTCTCCTTTTCAGGAGCGATTTCCGCAACATACTCCTTAATTTCATTAAATAAGGTGTCGTCATCAACATGTATACCTGTAAAACTATCATTAAAAACATCCCTTAATATAGATGATGCTCTATTGAGTTCTACAAATACTTTAGATGGCGTTTGAGCACGTTGTAATTTTTTACACATTGCTGTCCATTTGTTCAGCAAGTTTTCTAGATCTTTGTCCAGCTCGGCAACTTTTTGTCCTTCTGCGACTGTTCTGATTATAACACCAAATCCTTTTGGTTTAATGCTTCTAACTAGTCTTTTTAACCTGTCTTTTTCTTCTTTGCTCGCTATCTTTTGAGATACGGAAACACGGTCAGAAAAAGGAACCATAACCAAGTAACGTCCGGCAATTGATAGCTCAGAGCTAATTCTTGGTCCTTTAGTAGATATAGGTTCTTTTACAATTTGAACCAATAGTGATTGGTTCGCTTTAATGACATCGGTAATAACACCATTTTTGTCAATATCGGTCTCGAACGGGAAATTTCCTAAGGAGTAATCCTTTAATTTTCCAGTACTCACTTGTTTTATGAACTTAAGCATAGAAGATAGTTGCGGTCCAAGATCGTGGTAATGCAAGAATGCATCTTTTTCATAACCAACGTTAACAAACGCTGCGTTAAGACCAGTCACCGGCTTTCTAATTTTGGCAAGAAAAATATCGCCAACAGAAAAATCGTTACTATTCTCTTCTTTGTGTAGTTCAGTGAGTTTTCCGTCCTTTAACAAGGCAAAGTCAACGGCTTGGGAACTAGATCTTACGATTAATTCTCTATTCACCTGAATATATATTTAGTTGTTCCAACTATTAAAATAGGGAACGAACTGATTAAACAATACCATAGACAAATACAAAAGTATCTGCCGAGATCCAAACTATGGACCTCTATGTCAATGAACGTATTTTAAAAAGAAAAAGTAGTTATAAAACTACTTTTTCTTGTGTCGGTTAGCTCTTCTACGCTTCTTGCGCTTGTGTGTAGCTACCTTATGTCTCTTTCTTTTCTTACCGCTTGGCATAAAGTTCTTTTTTTAAGATTAATTATTTTACGTGTACGTTGCTCTTAACTCCTTCTACAAAAACCTTTGCAGGCTTAAATGCTGGAATGTTGTGAGCGGGTATTTTAATAGTTGTGTTCTTGGAAATATTTCTACCGGTCTTTTCGGCTCTAGTTTTAATGATAAAACTACCAAAACCTCTTAGGTAAACATTGTCACCACTTTCTAATGATGTTTTTACCTCTTCCATAAAGGATTCAACAGTTGCCTGTACATCTCCTTTTTCAATTCCCAGCTTATCTGAGATCTTCGATACAATTTCCGCTTTCGTCATCTTTCAATATTAGATTTTCTGTATGTTTTTTCGGGTTGCAAATATATAAATTAAATTCAATCTTTCTTTCTAATGGGTTAATTTTAAGTGTATAAACTGCTACTTTTATAACTTAGTATTCAAGAGCATGTCATTTTCGGGTAAAATTTTAGATTGGTATCACATAAACAAACGCAGTTTACCATGGCGTAAGACTACTGATCCTTATAAAATATGGCTGTCAGAAATAATACTCCAACAAACACGTGTTGCCCAGGGAACCCCGTATTACTTGAGCTTTGTAGACAATTTCCCTTCTGTTCATGATCTTGCCAATGCCAATGAAGAACAAGTTTTAAAACTTTGGCAAGGTTTGGGTTACTATTCAAGAGCAAGAAATCTGCATGCGGCGGCCAAAATGGTCGTAAATGAGTATGGTGGTGTATTTCCTGATAATTATAAGAAACTTTTAACACTGAAAGGGGTAGGCGATTATACGGCTAGTGCCATTTCATCTATATGTTTTAATGAACCACAAGCTGTAGTAGATGGAAATGTATACAGGGTTTTGGCTAGATACTATGGTATAGATATACCAATAAACAGTACTGAAGGGATTAAATATTTTAAAGCGTTAGCTGAAAAAGTGATGGATCCAGTGGAAATAAGGGATTATAATCAAGGTATAATGGAGTTTGGAGCTATACAATGTTCACCAAAGAAACCATTATGTCTCCTTTGTCCTTTAAATGATAGTTGTGTAGGTCTTGAAAAAGGTCTGGTTGATCAATTACCTTTTAAGTTAAAGAAGACAAAAGTTAGAAATAGATACTTCAATTATCTTATACCTATATATAAGGATATGGATGGAGCTCAATTTACAAGTCTTAAACAAAGAAAAGGAAAAGGTATTTGGCAGAACCTTTGGGAATTTCCACTTTTAGAGTCAAAAGAAATATTAGAGATTGATGATATTACTATAAGGTATAAGGAAGCGTTAGGTGATATGGAATCTGTTGAGTTGTTAGAATATAATGACAATGCCATTGTGCATAAATTATCTCATCAACATTTACATACTAAGTTCTGGATAGTGAACACAGAAAATGATTTTGATGGTAAGATTTCGATTAAAAAATTAACTGAATTTCCTGTGCCTGTTTTAATAGCAGACTTTATAAAAGCATTTAAATTTTAGTACTTTTGATTTTTATATCTTTAAGTTATGAGCGGTACATTAAATAAGGTGATGTTAATAGGGCATTTAGGTGATGAAGTTAAAATGCATTATTTTGAAGGAGGCGGTAGTATTGGTAGATTTCCAATAGCTACTAATGAGACCTATACCAATAAATCTACGGGAGAGCGCGTTACCAATACAGATTGGCATAACGTTGTTGTAAGGAATAAAGCTGCTGAAATTTGCGAAAAATATCTTAGTAAAGGAGATAAGGTTTATGTTGAAGGAAGACTAAAGAATCGTCAATGGCAAGGGGAAGATGGTAATACCAGGTATTCTACCGAGGTACATGTGCAAGAATTTACTTTTTTGTCTACTAAAAAAGAGGGTATGCAGAACAATGGTGGTTCAGCACCTAGTCCTCAAAAGGCAGATACTGAAAACAGAACACCACCAAAAGCACCTGCTCCTTTAAGTCAAGATGCAGATGATGATTTGCCATTCTAACTAAATTATAAACAGAAACTATTGGACCCAGACCCCTTACCGTTCTTAATGACAACATTGGTTGTTAACGGTGTTTTTGCAATGAATATAATTGTGCTTTGTGTGCTGCTTATTTGCTCTGCACTTATTTCTGGTGCCGAAGTGGCTATGTTTGGTCTATCTACAACTGAAATTAAGGAATTACAAGATGAGAAATCTGCCAAAAGTTCCATTTTAATTAAACTTTTAGAACGTCCCAAAAAATTATTGGCAACTATATTGATTGCCAACAATGCCATTAATATTGGAGTAGTGCTTTTATTCAGTATTATTGGTGACACCCTTTTTGAAAATATAACTAATGTATTGTTCGGTGTCGTATCTGTACGTTTTCTTTTAGAAGTTGTCGTCGCTACCTTTCTTATTTTAATGTTCGGTGAAATCTTGCCCAAAGTATATGCCAATAGAAATAGAATGAGTTTTGCGCACTTAATGGCTTTTCCGCTACGTGTGTTAGATTTTATTTTCTCGCCATTAAGTTTACCCATGCGTTCAGGTACACTGTTTATGTATAATAAACTAGGGAAACAAAAAACCAACTTAAGTATTGATCAGTTGTCACAGGCATTAGATTTAACTTCTCACGGAGATACCACTAAAGAAGAGAAAAAGATTTTAGAAGGTATTGTAACCTTTGGTAACACAGATACCAAGCAGGTAATGAGACCTCGTATAGATATTTTTGCACTTAATGAGCAAATGAAATTTCCTGAAGTTCTAGGTGAAATAAAGAAGAATGGATATTCAAGAATACCCGTTTTTGGCGAGAATATAGACACGGTAAAGGGAGTGCTATATGTAAAAGATTTACTGCCGTACCTAGATAGAAAGACATTTAATTGGATGACTTTAATACGGGAGCCTTATTTTGTTCCTGAGAATAAAAAGTTGGATGATTTATTGGGTGAGTTTCAAGAAAAGAAGAATCACCTGGCAATTGTAGTTGATGAATATGGAGGTACTTCTGGTTTGGTAACCCTAGAAGATATTATTGAAGAAATTGTTGGAGATATAAGTGACGAGTTTGATGATGAAGATCTTATATTCTCTAAGTTAGATGATTTTAATTATGTATTTGAAGGTAAAACCCCTCTTAAAGATTTTTATCGGGTAATTAAGTTGGAGGATAGTGACTTGTTTGAAGAAAACAAAGGGGAGTCTGAAACATTAGCTGGCTTTGTTTTAGAAAAAGCGGGAAGTTTCCCGAAGAGAGGAGAAAAAATAATTTTTGATTCTTATACGTTTGTTGTTGAAGGAATGGACAAAAAAAGATTGAAACAAATAAAAGTGACCTTGCCACATGAAGCTTAGTTCGTTAGTAGGATTTTTGATTTTATTTATTTTAGTAGTTAGCTGTAAAGATGAGCCTGTAATTCCTAAACCAAAGGCTAAAATGCGTTTAGAATATCCACAAGGTAAATTAGCGGATTTAGAAACTGAAAATTTCAGTTTTAAATACAATCAACTAGCAACGGCGGAGCCTAATGGGGATAGAGCATATACTATTTCATACCCTGATATGAAAGGTGCCATATTTCTAAGTTATAAAAAGATAGAAGGTAACTTGTCTCAATTGATCAATGACTCAAAAAGGCTAAGTTATGAGCATGCTTCAAAGGCAGATAATATTGTAGAGCAACCATATGTAAATCCTAATGAGAAAATTTATGGGGCTTTATTTGAAGTTCAAGGAAATGCAGCCTCTCAATCTCAGTTTTTTGTAACGGATAGTACAGAACACTTTTTAACGGGTTCTGTTTATTTTTATACTAAACCCAATTACGATTCTATTCTTCCGGCCGCCGCATATCTTCAAAATGATATAAGGGGTATCATTGAAACACTACGGTGGAAAAAATAATAAGGCATGATGACAAAGCAAAATCTTTTAGATTGTCACACTCGAATAAAACCATTTGTTCATAATACCGCTATTCTTACCTCTAGACTAATCGATAGAGAAGTCAACTCAAGTATATTTTTTAAATGTGAGAATTTTCAAAGAGCAGGTGCTTACAAAATGCGTGGTGCTACAAATGCAATTTTACAATTATCAGAAGAACAGAAAAAATGTGGTGTAGTAACGCATTCTTCAGGTAATTTTGCTCAAGCATTATCATTGGCAGCGCAAAGTGTTGGTGTTGCTGCGCATATTGTAATGCCCGATACTGCCCCAGAAGTTAAAAAAGTTGGTGTTAGAGAGTATGGTGGTAAAATATATGAGTGCAAGCCTACAGTTGATGCAAGACAAGCTTTGGCAGATGAAATTGCATTAAAGACTGGAGCTACGTTTGTACATCCTTCTAACGATAACAATGTTATTTTGGGTCAAGGTACAGCGGCTATGGAGCTTTTATATGAACAGCCTGATTTAGATTTTATATTTTGCCCGGTAGGAGGTGGCGGACTCATTGCAGGATCTGCTTTGGCGGCTAAATATTTTAGTAATAATTGTAAAGTTTATGGAGCTGAGCCTTTTGAGGCTGATGATGCCTACCGTTCTTTGCAAAGTGGTAAAATTGAAAGTAATGAAACCACAAATACCATTGCGGACGGACTAAAAACAGTGTTAGGGGATAAGAATTTCCCTATTATTAAAGAATTGGTTAGCGGAATCATAAGAGTGACCGAAGATGAAATAGTTGCCGCTATGAAATTGGTTTGGGAACGTATGAAAATTATTATAGAACCTTCTAGTGCTGTAACTGTGGCTGCAGTTTTAAAACAATCAAAACTACAGCCAGAAATTTTTCAGAATAAAAAAATAGGTATTATTATATCTGGTGGTAATGTAGATCTTTCTAAATTACCTTTTTAGAAGATTTAAAATTCTATTGCTTGTTAAGAATTTCTTCTGCATTCTTAATACTAGAATTAATATTCTCTTTAACCTGATTAACTTTTTCTTCTTCTTCTTTTAGCCATTCTTTCTTTTCGTCAGAAAGTTCTTTGCCGTCCATTATCTCTTCTGCATCAAAACGGTCACCAAAACCTTGCATCCAATCCATCATTGATCTATTTGCTTCTTGGAGGTCTTTCATTGCTTTTGCTTCTACAGATTCGGCTCCAAGAGAATCTGCCATTGGTTTTAATTGACCAACTAGTTTTCCTAGAGTTCCCATTTTTGGCATCACCTCATCATGTATGCTCATTACATGCTCCATTTTTGAAGTTTCTTCAACTTTCTTTGTTTCCTTACAAGAGGTAAAAGTCAACAAAATAGCTACTAATAGGGTATAAAGAATATTTTTCATTTTAGTTGTTGTCTTGAGTTTTTACAGAATTTATAGTGTAGTTGTAATCTTTTACTTTGGTATCTGTAATAACAGATTTAACTTGTTCAATAGAAATTAAAGAGGGGTCATAAACGATAATTCCGTTTTTGTTTTCAAAGCTAATATCAGCGGAAATTACACCGTCATTGGTTTTTAGGTTAGAGGCAATTTTATCTGCGCACCCTTCTTGACAAGCCATACCGTCAATATTTACAACTATGGTATTTGTAATTCTATTTTCAATTTTGATAGGACTTTCTTGTGCTTGTGAAACATTTGTGGCTAAAACAAACAGTGCCAATCCAAGAAATAATAATTTAAATTTCATACTTCAAATCTTTTGTACTGATTAATAAATAGAGCAAAAACTCCTTGTAAAGATACCAATTATGTAAAATGCAATTCAGAATTTGATAAAATAAACTAGTAGTTAGATATTTTTCTTGTAAAAAATCCCACTTTTGTTTTAAACTAATAGTTTTGAAAAATATAGATCAAAAGTGGCTTTACCTCATAACTCTCTCATTTATATGGGGCTCTTCATTTATCTTAATTAAAAGGTCTCTTATTGGGTATACTCCATTACAAGTAGGTGGATTAAGAATTGTTTTTGCATCAACTTTACTTTTTATTATAGGGTTTAGATCATTGAAAACGCTTTCTAAAACAGATTGGAAATGGATTGGGATAGCGGGACTCTGTAGTTCATTTTTTCCGCCATTTTTCTTTGCTTTGGCACAAACGGAAATAAGTAGTGGTATAACCTCAATTTTAAATTCTGTTGCTCCCTTGTTTACTACTTTGGTAGGCATAGCGCTATTTGGTTTAATGCTGAAGGGTAGGCAGGTTCTTGGGGTGTTAATAGGTCTTTTTGGGACTGTGGTGCTGATTGCAGCTGGTATGGAGAATAATATAAATCAAAATTACTGGTATTCGTTATTCATTATTTTTGCGGCTTTAGGGTATGCTTTTAATATCAATATCATAAAGAAATATCTGTCTCATTTAAGTCCGTTGGCAGTAACAACAGCTAGTTTTGGAGTGGCTTTTTTTCCTGCCTTGATTATACTTGTGTATACTGGAGTATTTCAACAGTTTGTTCATAATAGTGCTATGCATCAAGCAGTTTGGTATATAATGGCATTGGCTTTTTTAGGAACAGCTTTGGCAAACATTCTATTTAATAAATTAATAAAATTATCTAGTCCGGTATTTGCGGCATCGGTGACCTATTTAATTCCGCTAGTTGCTGTCTTATTCGGGTTTTTAGATGGTGAGAATATTAGTTTCATTCAGTTATTAGGTGGTCTTATCATCTTATTTGGAGTCTGGCTTGTAAATCGTAAAAAACCTAATTTGAATGAAAAAATTAAGTAGTACTGTAACAAATGAAAAATAGTATTGTCTTTTTAGAGAACTAATCAAAAAACAGAAATCATGAAAAAATCACTATTTATTCTGGCTATAATCTTCATGGTCAGTGGAATTCAGGCACAAGAAAAAACATTCAATGTAAAATCTTTTGATAAACTAATAGTTAGTCCGCATATAGAGGTTAATCTAGTTGAGGGTGAAGAAGAAAGTGTAGTGGTTGATAATGCAAAAATCTCGTTAGATAAACTAAATGTGGAGGTAGAAGGTAGAACCTTAAGGTTGTATTTAGATGGTGCAAAAGTGGTAACAAAGTCTGAACGTATTTCTAGTGATCAATGGAGAGGTAGCAAATCTATTTACAACGGTACAATGGCTTCCGTTACTGTAACGTATAGAAAGCTTGAAAATTTATCTATTAGGGGAGAAGAGATAGTAAGATGTAAAAATCTTTTTACTGCTGATGATTTTAAAATGTCATTATATGGTGAGGCTAAAGTCTATTTTGATTCGGTTTCTATTGATGAATTAACCGTTGCAATTTACGGTAGCAGTTATTTGGAAATAGGTAAGGGTAAAGTATCACGACAAGTATTTAGAGCTTACGGAGAAAGTGAAGTAAATACTGAAAACATGGTAGCAGAGGAAACTAAGATTACTGCTTATGGAGAAAGCAATTTTAGGGTAAATGTTGTGGAACGATTAAAAGTGACTTGCTATGGTGAAACCAACGTGAATTACTCAGGTAATCCTGAAGTGGATAAAGGTTTAATATTTGGCGAAGCCAGAATTAGAAAAATAGGATAGTAATAAAGTCAATATAGAAGTATAAAAAACCCGCTTATTAGCGGGTTTTTCTTTTGGAAATAGTATGTTGTTATTCAAAATCTGAAGGAGAAACACCATCATTAACTTTAATTTCAGAAACTATAAATTCAAAGGATTGCGGTCCAACAGTCTGCATTATTTTATAAGGAAACAATATACCAGCTACCTCTTTGTAATCTTCAAAATTAGAAGTGCTTGCAATTTGCTGACCTTGCATTTCAGTTATGGTCACCTCTTGTAGTTTAAGTCCGGTTTCGGCATCATAGAAAGCAGATTTGTTTTCGCCAACTTTAAGTTTGTAAGCATTTTTATCACCAACCATTTCCATGCCTTCCAAAGTAATGGTGTTGTCACTTAATAATTGGAGTTCAGAAAATGGAGCAGATTCACCTTTAAAGGTTTTTATTTCTTCACCAGCAAGATCTTTACGCTGCCCTTGTACAATCATATAACCTTTATCGCCATTAAGTACTTGTTTGCTAACTGAATTACCCATCATTTGTACATCTTGCATTAGTTGGTCGCTAGATGTTTTTTTGATGTTCAAATTAAGCTTCATGCCTTGCATTTCTGCTTCAGCCATCATTGCTAGCGTGTTAACACCTTCTAGTTTTGATTTTCCACCAATAGCCTCAATATATTTTTCAAGTACAGATTGCGCAGATACATCTGTAGGTATAGCTGCATTGTAATTTGGAGTTTCAACTCTGTCGGCAGTTTTTGAGTAAGCAAGCACAGGAAGTTTCTTTCCTTTGAACTGAACATTTTCTAGATTAGTCAAAATATCACTTCCCTTGCCAACGACAATTACTCTGGCGTTATCAACATTGAAATATTTTTTAGCAGCTGTTTCTACTTCTTCTTTGCTAATCTTATCTAGTTTCTCTAAAAATGTTTTGTAAAAATCTTTAGATAGATTTTCTTTCTCAACGTTCAAAGCATATCTAGCAATTGTTTCTGGGTCTTCAAGAGCCATTATAAAACTACCGGCATATAATGCCTTTGTGGTTTTAAGTTCTTCGTCTTTTACAGGTTGTGTGTTAATGAGTTCAATCTCTTTTAATAATTGTACAACTGAACTATCTGTAACCGAATTTCTTACTTCAACAGAAGCAGCAAATCTAGATGGTCCGTATTTATCATTTCCAAGAGACGAATATGCACCATAAGTATAGCCTTTGTCTTCTCTAAGATTAAGATTTATTCTACTGTCAGAACCACCACCTAAAATTTGATTGGCTAATAATGCAGCAATGTAATCGTCATCACTCATTTTTAGGTTTACAATATTCTGTACAGTAATTTCTGACTGTACGGCATTTGGCATATCAACAAAGTTGATTTGAGTATTTGGTACATTCTTGGGTTGAGAATAAGAGAAACTTGGTGGCACGGCTTTCGTCCAAGATGTAAAATAAGTTTCTGTCAAAGTCTTTACTTCTTCAAAATTTACATCACCAATTACAATTAAATAGGCATTTGCAGGTACAAAATATTCTCTGTAAAACTCTTCAACATCACCAAGGGTAACATTGTTTACTGTTGCTTCTGTAGTAAATTCTCCATAAGGATGATTTTTGCCATAGGCTAAAGCCCTTTGAATTCTACTAGAAATCGAAGAAACTACTTTCTCCTCAGATTTTAATCCGGTAATAAGTTTATCCTTTTCCTTGTCAAATTCCTCTTGAGTAAAATTCGGATTTATAGCCGCGTCTGCCATAAGCTCCATCATTCTAGAAAAGTATTTAGAAAGCGATTGTGCATAAGCGCCTTGAGAGCTAAAATATAGTCTAGCCCCTAAAAAATCGATTTCTTCATTGAAGGCTTCCTTTGTTATATTTTTAGATCCTAGCCCTAAGAGACTGCCGGTTAAACTAGCTGTGCCAGCTTTGTCACCTTCTAAAATTGGCGGGTTATCTATAGATAATTGCATAGATACTCTTGGTAGTTTATGGTTTTCGACTACCAATACTTTTAATCCGTTGTTGAGGTTAAAAGATTGCGGTTCTCCCAAGTTAATTTCAGGCGCAGGTCCAGGTGTTGGCATAACTGAACGGTCTACCTGTGCTTGTAGAGTAATTGCCGAGAATAATGTTAAGAATAATATATATGTAGTTTTCATAGTTTTTTTAGTTTGCAGTATTTTGTTCAGGTAAATATTCTAATACTAACCTTTGGTTAGGTTTTAAATACTTGTTGGCAACTTCTTTGATTTCTTCTCTCGTAATAGATCTGTAAACTTCTATTTCTTTGTTGATAAGAGATGTATCTCCATAAAGTGTATAATACTCAGCAAGTGATTCTGCAATACCTTCAATACTAGAATTACTGTTTACGAATTCATTTTCAAACTTGTTCTGTAGTTTTTGATAATCATTTTCAGAAATAAGGCCATTTCTCAATTTCTCAACTTCAGTTTCAATAGAAGTATTAAGCGTGCTCAAGCTAGTTTCACCCACAGGAAGTGCAAAAACAATATACATACCGTAATCTTCTAAGGTTACCGGTATGGCACCGATTTGTAATGCCTGCTTTTCTTCATCTACCATTTTCTTGTAAAGTTTTGAAGATGGACCGTCAGATAAATAGGTAGAAATCATTTCTAACACCTGGCTATCTCTATTTTTAAGTCCTGGAGTTCTATAAGCAATCATAGAAGCTGGAATTTGAATGTTAGAGTCGTAAGCCTTTGCATTAATTTCTGTTGTGATAGGATTTTCTTTTGGAAAGCTTCTTGTAATTTCTGCTCCCTTAGGGATATCCTTAAAATAATCTGAAATCAACTTTTTGGCATTTTCGGTTTCAAAATCTCCTGCAATAACCAAAACGGCATTGTTAGGAGAATAGAATTTTTTCTGGAAAGCTTTGAATTCATCTAAAGTAGCGGCATCTAAGTCGGCCATTTTTCCAATAACAGTTTCTTTATAAGGATGGCTTTGAAATAGATTCTTTTTAATGTTTTCTATGAATTTTCCGTAAGGAGAATTATCAACGCGAAGTCTTTTTTCTTCTTTGACTACTTCATTTTGCGTGTCAACACCTTTTTGGTTAATAACAGGGTGAAGCATTCTTTCAGATTCTAGCCAAAGGCCTAATTCCAAATTGTTAGAAGGGAAAACTTCGTAATAATACGTTCTGTCTTCATTTGTAGTGGCATTACCTGATCCACCGTTAGATGAAACAATTTTATCCCACTGTCCTTTTTCTATGTTCTCTGTACCTTCAAAAAGTAAATGCTCAAAAAAATGGGCAAAACCAGTTCTTTTAGGGTCTTCATCTTTTGATCCCACATGATACAGAACTGAAATGGATATTATAGGAGCTGTATTGTCTTGGTGAAGAATTACATGAAGATCATTTTCCAAATTGTATTCTTCGTAAGTGACCTCTTGAGAAGTAGCGCTAAACCCGTAGAGGAACATAGCCGAAACCAATAGTAATTTCATTTTCATTTAAACAGTTTTAAGTTAGTGTAATTTATAGTTCTATATCATTAGTAAGTAATCTTCATAAATTGTTACGTCAAAATAGTTTTTTGTAGGAACAATCTTCAATATAAGTATTCTTTAACAGATTAATTCAATATAATTGTTGTTTATTCATTATCTTAAAAGTCTAAACAAAAAATTACTGCGATGAATAATTATGCTCTTCCTATTAGATTTGGCGTAGCTGCCAGTGGCTGTTTAATTGCTTACTTTTTAATATTGTCATTATTACAGCTACACGTAAATGTTTTTTATAGTCTTTTTAACGTCGTTATAACGGGCTTTGCAATTTATGAATCCATTAAATATTACAAATTAAAAAAAGGCAGTACCTTTTCTTATGGGGGTGGTTTTATGGCTGGCTTAATTACTGGTGGGGTGGCAACTCTAATTTTCACTCTATTCTTTGCAGTGTATTCTACAGAGCTTCAGCCGGGATTTTTAGAAGAATTGTCTACGAAATGGGCAAGTACCTATCGTAGTTTTGAAGCTATAGTATTTCTGGTTGTGGCAATTATGGGCTTTACCACTAGTCTGGTATTAACGCTCTCTTTTATGCAACTATTTAAGACTTCGAACACTACAAAATTAAAGGGAGTATAAAATTCGTAAAAAAACACTTGTAAATTCACGATTAAGAATTATATTTGCACCCGCCTATGGAAAAAATCCATCAGGTTTAATCATTACATTTAACAATATGTACGCAATTGTAGAGATGGCAGGGCAGCAGTTTAAAGTTGCAAAAGACCAGAAAGTGTACGTTCACCGTTTACAAGCAGAAGAAGGTAAGAAAGTCACTTTTGACAATGTTCTTCTTTTAGCTGATGGATCGAACGTTACTATCGGCGCCCCGGCTATAGACGGAGCCGCAGTAGAGGCTAAAGTCGTTAAACACCTAAGAGGTGACAAAGTAATCGTTTTTCATAAGAAAAGACGTAAAGGTTACAGAAAGAAAAATGGACATCGTCAATCTCTAACTGAGATTGTTATCGAATCTATCATTTCAAAAGGAGCTAAAAAAGCAGAAACTAAAAAAGCCGAACCAAAAGCTAAAAAAGAAGAAGCTAAAGCAGCACCGGTAGCAGCTAAGCCTAAAGCTAAAAAAGCTACAGGTAAAGGTGATGATTTGAAAAAAGTTGAAGGTATTGGTCCAAAGATCGCTGAAACTTTGAATAATGCAGGTATTTCTACTTTTGCTGATTTAGCAAAAACAGACGCAGCTAAAATTTCTGAAATTATTGCTGACGTTCGTGGAAATCACGTAACAGAAACATGGCCAAAGCAAGCACAATTAGCTGCTGATGGTAAATGGGACGAGTTACAGAAATGGCAAGACGAATTAGATGGTGGTGTAGCTAAATAAGCTTAACCATTAAGTAAAATAATATTTAAAACCTTAGACAATGGCACATAAGAAAGGTGTAGGTAGTTCGAAAAACGGTAGAGAATCAGAATCGAAACGATTAGGAGTTAAGATTTTTGGTGGTCAAGCTGCAATCGCTGGTAACATTATCGTTAGACAGAGAGGAACAAGACACAATCCTGGTGAGAATGTTTACGCAGGAAAAGATCATACATTACACGCACGTGTAGATGGTATGGTAAAGTTTACTAAAAAAGCTGGTGGAAAATCATTTGTTTCCATTGAGCCTTTTGAAGCATAAGCTTTAATAACTTATTTTAAAAAACCCTCTTCAGCAATGAAGAGGGTTTTTTTGTTAGCAATGGGTTAACTTAATGTAAATATCTATTAAAATTCAAGAAATCTTAAAATAGCCTTAAAATTAAGGCAACACTATTTCAACTCGTTTCTAATTTCTTTGTGGCCCAATAACAACCACATAGAAAATGAAAAAACCAGTATTACTCTTCTTGCTCTTATTATTACCTTTTATTTTACTTGCCCAATCTGGTAACATTCAGGGTGTCATTACTGACGAGAACGGATTATATTTACCCGGGGCAAATGCCATTATCCCCTCATTGTCAAAAGGTTCGATTACAGACTTTGATGGAAAATTCACAATAGTAGATGTTCCCGAAGGCACCTATTCTATAAAAGTATCTTACCTCGGATATTCAGATTTATCACAAGAAGTTACCGTAGTTGCTCACCAAACCGTTAGTATTAGGTTATCTATAGAACAGAAAAGTGTGGAACTTGAAGGTGTTGAGGTATCTGCTTACGGGTTAAGTGGTCAATCAAAAGCTTTAAATACCCAAAAGACCAATTTGAATATAACCAATGTAGTTTCAACTGATCAAATAGGTAAATTTCCTGATGCCAATATAGGTGATGCAGTAAAAAGGATTCCTGGTATAACAATGCAAATGGATCAAGGTGAGGCAAGAAATGTTATTGTTAGAGGTTTATCACCTCAATTAAATTCCGTGACATTAAATGGTAGCAGAATACCCTCCGCTGAAGGCGATAACAGAAATGTTCAGATGGATTTGATACCTGCTGATATGATTCAATCTATAGAAGTAAGTAAAGCGGTTACACCAGATATGGATGCAGATGCATTGGGTGGTTCTGTAAACTTGATAACAAGAACATCTCCGCAAGGTTTTAGACTTTCTGCTACATTGGGGTCGGGTATTAATTTCATTACAGATAAACCCATTTTAAATGGCTCGGTTCTTTTAGGTGACCGTAGTAAAAATGATAAGTTTGGTTGGATGATTTCAGTCTCTGGTAATGATAACGATTTTGGCTCTGATAATGTAGAGGCGGAGTGGACAGATGAGTTCGAATATAATACTGGAATTGAAGATGGAGATGGAGAACCAATTTTAGAAGAGGTAGATGTTGATCCTTACGTAAATGTATATGAGCAACGAGAATATTTAGTACAGAGGATAAGACGTAGTTTTTCAGCAAATTTAGATTACAAATTCGACGCAAATAATACTGTGTTTTTAAAAACAATGTATAATTGGAGAGATGATCGTGAAAACAGATTTCGTTTAGAGCATGAGATTTTAGATGCAGAAGATATTGAAGAAAGCGACTTTATTATAACCGACGGTGTACCTACAAGATTCCCTGTAGAAGTCAAAAGACAATCTAAAGGTGGTATTGATAGCGGTAGAAATAAAAATCGCCGCTTAGAAGATCAACGCATGCAAAATTACAGCTTAGGGGGAAATCATCTTTGGGGCAGTTTAAAAGTAGATTGGATGACTTCTTTTGCTAAAGCATCTGAAGAGCGTTTAAATGAGCGTTATGCAGAGTTTGAATCTGAATATAGTATTAATAATGATGTATTAAATTCTAGGTATCCAAGATATTCGGTAGTAAATACTGCAGATGCTGCTTTAGAAAATTTCGAGTATAGTGAGATTACTGAAGAAAATCAGTATACAGAAGAAGAAGATTTAAACGTATTTGTAAATTTTGAAATTCCATCAGATATTTTTAGTCAAAGTGAAGGCAGCTTAAAATTTGGTGCAAGAGGTAGATTTAAATCCAAATTAAGGGACAATAATTTTTATGAATTTGATTTAGAAGATGATTTTCCAACCTTGGCAACAGTACCCGTAAAAGATTATAGTGACCCAAATTATCTGGCAGGAAGTCAGTATCAAATAGGTTCTTTTGCGAGTGAGGCTTGGCTAGGTGCTTTAGATTTAAACATTGCAGATGGCGAGTTAATTGTAGATGAGTTTGCGCCAAGCAACTTTAACGTAAATGAAGATGTGTTTGCTGGTTATGTTATGCTAAATCAGAAACTATCTGAAAAATTTAGTGTTTTGGTGGGGGTGAGATTAGAGAATACGAAGCTGGAATCTAAGGGTAATAGAGTTATTTATATAGAGGAAGATGAAGATGCTGGTATAGATGAGGCTGTACTGGTAGAAGAAGTAATTGGCGAAAATTCATATACAAATGTGTTACCTGGTGTTCATTTAAAATATGATGTATCTACAAATACCATATTAAGGTTTGCATGGACCAATACATTGGCAAGACCAAATTATCAAGATTTAATTCCAAGGGCAGAAGTAATTAACGAGGACAAAGAATTGGTTTTAGGTAATGCAGATTTGAACCCAACTACATCTATGAATTTTGACCTTATGGCAGAGCATTATTTTGAAAGTGTAGGTTTAATTTCTGGAGGTTTGTTCTACAAGAATATAGATGAGTTCATTTATACATTTATATATGAGGCACCTGATGATAATTTAGGTGCAGGAACAGAAGGCTATGATGTTTTTCAACCATTAAATGGCGATAGCGCTACAATTTTTGGGATGGAATTTGCATTTCAGCGTCAGTTAGATTTTCTGCCAGGTTTCGCTAGAAACTTTAGTCTTTATTTGAACTACACTTACTTATCATCTTCTGCCGATGGCATACGAAATGAAGATGGCGATGAGCGTAGCGATTTAGATTTGCCAAATACGGCACCCAATATGTTTAATGGGTCTTTAGGTTATGCAGATAAAAAATTCAGTGCAAGATTATCGGCAAATTTTTCTGATAGTTATATTGATGAAATCGGCGGTAACGATTTTGAAGATAGGTACTACGATACTCAAATGTTTTTAGATTTTAATACTACTTTTCAGATTAATAAAAATCTTAGTGTGTATGCAGATTTAAATAATATTACCAATCAGCCATTGCGTTATTTTCAAGGAGTTAAAGAGCGTACACAGCAAATTGAATTTTATGGACAACGTTTTAGCTTAGGCTTAAAATACGACCTGTTTAAAAAATAATTCAGTACCCACGTTAAATATCAAAAATGAAAAATTTATCATATTTACTAGTGCTTACAATTGTAATGATTTCTTGCAGACAAAGTAGGTTGCCAAAAATTATACCTAATGTTATCACGGAATTTACGTTGAACGATACCGATGATCCTGCTATTTGGGTTAACCCTAAAAATCCTGCTGAGAGTATTGTTTTTGGAACCGATAAAAAAACTAATGGTGCTATCTATGCTTTTGATTTGAACGGAAAAATTATTCAGGATAAAACTATTAGAGGTATTCAACGCCCAAACAATGTCGATATTGAATATGGCTTTCAACTGAACGATTCTACGGTAACCGATATTTTGGTTTTTACAGAGCGTGAGAAGCAGCAAATAAGAATGTTTTCTGTACCTGATATGAAGCCTTTAGACGGTGGTGGTTTTGAGGTATTTGAAGATGAGAAATTAGAAGTGAATAGATTGCCTATGGGGGTAAGCTTATTTAAGTCACCCAAGGATGCAACTGTATATGCTATTGTAGGTAGAAAAACTGGTCCTGCAGAAGGTTATCTGTACCAGTATGCTCTTAATGCTGATAGTCTTGGTGTATCCTCTAATTATGTTCGAAAATTCGGCAAGTTTAGCGGAGTTAAAGAAATTGAGGCAATTGCGGTAGATGATGAAAATGGTTTTGTTTATTTCTCTGATGAAGGTGTCTGCATTAAAAAATACCATGCAGAACCAAGTATGGGAAATGAAGAGATTTCTTGTTTTGGTGGTGAATATTTTGATGAAGATATAGAAGGTATTGCTATTGCATCTTACACAGATGGACATGGTTATTTAATTGTGTCGAACCAGCAGAAGGGCGAGTTCAATATTTTTGATAGGGAAACCAATGCCTATATTAATGCTGTGAATCTTTCTACCACCGAAACTGATGGTTGTGAGGCGGTAACTGTGCCGTTAAATGATACATTCAAAAATGGACTTTTCGTCGCAATGAACGACGAAAAGAACTTTTACTTTTATGACTTGAAGAGATTGGGGTTACAATAATTTTTCTCCAATCTCAAACCACGTATTCACACGTTCAAATCCTTCGGTGTTTACATTGTGTGGCGAGGTAAATTGTAGGCTTCTACCATCGAAATTTTCTAAGTTAAAACTTCTGTCGTCTATAAGTATATCTCCTTTGAGAATGTGTTTGTGACCGCAAAGAATTCTATTTTGCCAAGGTAAAAAAGGAAAGTGCTCATCTAGCCATTCACTTTTTTCTTCTAAAGAGTTAGGGAATTGCATGGCGGCAGATGCGATATAGACTTCATGTTTGTCCGCAAGTTTAGATAATATTTCTTGACTGCCTGCAATAGGTTTTAAATTTCTGAAGAACCCTCTTCTTGTAGCGTGCTTACGAACACTGTCTTGGTGCGCTTCTGGAACCATTCGCCAAACGTCAGTACCTGAACATAAATCTTTGGTGAGCTCACCATTAAATTCTGCATTGTAAAGTTCAATATGGGCGCCGTAGGTATCTGCAATTACCTCATCCATGTCAACAAATAGTATCATAAAAAAAATTCTGATTTAATTAATAGAAAGGTAATAGTGTAAAACCAACTTTCCAATGAAGAATTAAAACTATGAATTTTGAAATAAATAGAGGCTAGCTTAACAATCATTTAATGTAGTGTGTTGGCAAAAGCATCTATAGAGTTAACAATAATATGTATAAGAGAAAGTAAAAGAGGTGTAGAGCGGTATTTTGCGAACCTAATTCTAAACAATTTATATCATGAAAAAATCAATTATCTGTGTTGCAATGGCGAGTACATTATTATTCTCTAGTTGCTTGGGTTCTTTTAGTGCATTTAACAATTTAAAAGACTGGAACCAGGGTGTTTCTGATAGTAAGTTTGTAAATAACTTGGTGTTTTGGGGCTTGAATATAATTCCGGTTTACGGTTTATTCTTTTTAGGAGATGCCGTTATTTTCAACGTAATAGAATTTTGGAGCGGCTCTAACCCAATAGCCATGGAAGAAGGGGAATCAGAGACTCAAATGGTAGAAAGAGATGGTAATACTTTTCAAATGACGGCAACTAAAAACAGAATGCAGGTAACTGTTGTTGATGGACCTAAAAAAGGAAAGAAAATTGATCTGGTTTATAAGCCAAGTGAAAAGTCATGGAATGCCGTAAGACCTAATGGGGAGATTATAAAATTATCCTCTTTTGAAGAAGGTTTTTATATCGTTTACATGCCAAACGGTAAAGAGGTTAAAATTAATCCGTTAAGCTCTAAAGAAGAAGGTTTAGCTCAAATTAAAGAGCAAACAGATTGCTACTATTTAGATGGTATGTTGGCAGAAAATAACTAATTTGAAGAAAGTGTAAAGCAAAAAAAAGGTCCTGATGAAAATCAGGACCTTTTTTTTATATAACCAATATATTAATATCTGTAGTATTCAGGCTTGAATGGACCTTCAACCGTTACACCAATATAATCGGCTTGGTAATCCTTTAACTCTGTAAGTTCAGCTCCTAAACGAGATAAGTGAAGTTTTGCAACCTTCTCATCTAAATGTTTAGGTAACATGTAAACATCATTCTCGTAGTTAGCGCTATTTTTCCAAAGCTCGATTTGAGCTAGTGTTTGGTTAGTAAATGAATTACTCATCACAAAACTAGGGTGACCAGTAGCACAACCTAAGTTTACCAATCTACCTTCAGCCAAGATAATTAAGTCTTTACCGTTAATAGTATACTTATCAACCTGTGGCTTTATTTCATCTTTTGTATTACCGTGGTTCTTGTTCAACCATGCCATGTCAATTTCATTGTCAAAATGACCAATGTTACAAACAATAGCTTTATCCTTCAGTGCTTCAAAGTGCTCTGCTCTAATAATATCTTTGTTTCCAGTAGTGGTAATAACGATATCTGCTGTACCGATAACTGTTTCAAGTTTCTTTACTTCAAATCCGTCCATGCAAGCTTGTAAAGCACAAATTGGATCAATTTCGGTAACGGTAACAATAGAACCGGCACCTTTAAATGAAGCAGCAGTTCCTTTACCAACATCACCATAACCTGCAACAACTACACGTTTACCGGCAAGCATAGTATCTGTTGCTCTACGTATAGCATCAACGGCACTTTCGCGACATCCGTATTTGTTATCAAATTTAGATTTGGTAACAGAATCGTTAACGTTTATAGCTGGCATAGGTAAAGTACCTTTTTTTACGCGCTCGTATAAACGGTGAACTCCTGTTGTAGTTTCTTCAGAAAGACCTTTAATGCCTTCTGCCATTTCTGGATATTTGTCCAATACCATATTGGTTAAATCGCCACCATCATCTAAAATCATATTCAATGGCTTTCTGTCCTCACCAAAAAATAAGGTTTGTTCGATACACCAATCAAATTCTTCTTCGTTCATACCTTTCCAAGCATAAACAGGTACACCTGTTGATGCGATAGCTGCTGCAGCCTGGTCTTGAGTAGAAAAGATATTACATGAGCTCCAAGTAACATCTGCACCCAAAGCTGTTAAAGTTTCAATTAAAACAGCAGTTTGTATGGTCATGTGAAGGCATCCAGCAATACGAGCTCCTTTTAAAGGTTGCTCATCTTTGTACTCTTCTCTTAGTGCCATTAAACCTGGCATTTCAGCTTCTGCTAATTCAATTTCTTTTCTTCCCCAATCAGCAAGGGATATATCCTTAACCTTATAAGGCACATACGGAATAGTTTTCGTGCTCATATCTTTATTATTTTATACTTTCGTTAATCTGTGTACAGCAATTTTTAATTCGTGCAAAGGTACGAATAACACTAAGAATCCCATGCCGCTTTACAAAACTATAACAGTAAACGAACAAACCTCTTTAGCCATATGGAAGGTTGAAGAGTCTGAAGATGATCTTTGGAAAGGAATAGAACTTACAACGCATTGCCAGAATAGATTCAATGGTATGAAGTCTGAACTTCACCGTAGGGCTTTTTTAAGCATTCGGCATCTGTTGGCTAAGTATGGGTATGAAGATGTAGATTTGGTATATGATGAAAAAGGGAAACCACACTTAAAAGATGGAAACTTTATTTCGATCACCCACTCACATAATTTTACGGGCATCATCATTAGTACAGCTGAAGAAGTAGGAATAGATATTGAAATGCAGCGCGATAAAATACTTCGCATCGCAAATAAATTCACTCAGTTCGAAGAATATAGAACTTTGGCGAATACGGCTGCTGTTATTAGAAAACTGACCATTGTCTGGGGAGCTAAAGAATCACTTTATAAGATTTACGGGCATAAAGGCTTAAGCTTTTTACACCATATAAATGTGAAGGATTTTATGTTTGATAATAATAAGACGACTGCTCAAATTATTTTTGAAGGTAAATCTTCTATGTACGGAATTCGATTTCTGGAATTTGAAAATTTCACTTGCGTTTATGCCACTAGAGATAATGAATAAATTTTAATAAATACCAAGAAGCATATCATGGAAATATCAGTAGAATTAACCTTTTCGCCACTGCAAGATGATTTTGAACAACATATAATAAATTTTATTAAAAATTTACGTGCTTGTGGTTTAACGGTTCTTGAGAATCCGCTAAGTACTCAAGTTTATGGTGCATATGATGAGGTGATGAAAGTGTTGAATGCCGAGATTAAAATAGCATTTGAGCTTATGGATCGTGGTCTTTTATTCATGAAAATAGTTAAATCTGATAGAAGCGACTATGAGCCCCATTTTTGATTATTTGTTTGGGCAGTATGCCGAATACGATGTTTTAGATATTGCTTTAGAAATTATTGCCGTAATTTTTGGACTGCTATCTGTATGGTTTTCTAAACAAAACAAAATTTGGGTATACCCAACAGGGCTAATTAGTACTTCAATATTTGTTTATTTACTTTTAAAGTGGGGTTTGTTGGGCGATATGCTAATTAACGTCTACTACTTTATAATGAGTTTGTATGGTTGGTATATATGGACAAGAAAGGTTGATGCAGAACATTATACCCCTATAACAAGAGTAACCAAAAAAGAACATATAACCTCGGTATACATTTTTGTAGCTACCATTATTTTTGTGTTTACAGTGTATCAAGTTTTTGACAAATGGAATAGCTGGACAGCTTATGTCGATACTATAACAACAGCCATATTTTTTGTGGGTATGTGGCTAATGGCCAAAAGAAAAGTAGAAAATTGGATATATTGGATTGTAGGAGATTTAATATCTATTCCATTATACTTTTATAAAGGATTTACGTTTACTAGTTTTCAATATCTCATTTTTACAATATTGGCCGTCTACGGTTATAATGCATGGAAGAAAAATACAGACAAGAACCTTCAGATGTCTTAAAAGTGGTTCTTTTTGGACCAGAATCTACAGGCAAGACAACATTATCGGAACAATTGGCTAGGCATTATCATACGGTCTGGGTACCGGAGTATGCCAGAGATTATCTTCAAGATAAATGGAACAATGAGCGTAAAACTTGTGAACCTCATGATTTGTTGCCTATTGCCGAAGGGCAAATGAGATTAGAAAACAAGCTTACTAAAAAAGCAACAGAAATTCTTATTTGCGATACCGATCTTTTGGAAACAAAAGTATATTCAGAAGCATATTATGTTGGCGATTGTGACCCGGTTTTAGAAAAGTATGCTTTAGAGAATTCTTATGATCTTTATTTGTTGACGTACATAGATATTCCTTGGGAGGCAGATGATTTAAGGGATAAGCCTAACGAAAGGGAAGAAATGTTCAATTATTTTAAAGATACATTAGAAAAATATGGCAAAAATTTTATTACCTTGAAGGGAAGTAAAAAACAACGTTTAGCGAAAGCCATTAACCATATAGATACGTTATTAATAAATGATTGAAATTACAGATAAAGACCTAAAGCAATTAGAGAGTAAAGGAATTTCTAAAGAAACGATGTTGAGTCATATCAACACATTTAAAGAAGGTATTCCTTTCGTAAAATTAGAGAATGCGGCCGTAATTGGTAATGGAATTCTTAAGTTTTCTGAAATTGAAGAAAAAGAACTTATAGCATTTTATGATTCAAAATTAAAAGAGCTTGATATTTTAAAATTTGTTCCTGCCTCTGGTGCAGCTTCTAGAATGTTCAAAGCTTTGTTTAGTTTTTTATCAGCATATAATCCTGTAGAAGAAACTTTAGATACTTATTTAAATAGAACAAACGATAAAGACATTAAGAAGTTTTCTGAAGGTTTAGAACGTTTTCCATTTTACCAAAAGGTAATGGATAGAATAGAATTGAAATCAGATTCTCAAGGTGAAAAAGTATATAAGTTCATTTCTGAATTATTAGGGGAAGATGCACTTAATTACGGTTTTTACCCGAAAGGATTATTGCCATTTCATAATTATGGGTCTTCTGCAGCTACACCATTTGAAGAGCATTTAAAAGAAGGAGCATTATATGCAGGCTCTAATGGAAAGGCAAAACTTCATTTTACAATCTCTGAACAACATGAAGAGATGTTTGGTAAAGAGTTTAAGGAGTCTGGACCAAAAGTATCTGCAGATACAGGTATAGCATATGATGTAGATTATTCGTTTCAAAAATCGTCCACAGATACATTGGCGGTAGATATGGATAATAATCCATTTAGAAATGAAGATGGCTCTGTTTTATTTAGACCAGGAGGTCATGGTGCGCTTATTCAGAATTTAAATGAACAAGATGCCGATATTATTTTTATTAAGAATATTGATAATGTTGCCGTAATGAAAGATGCCAAAGCTGTTGCTGATAGTAAAAAGGTGTTGGCAGGTGTACTTCTTAGAGAACAAAGTAAGGCATTTGATTATGCCGCATTATTGGATACAGGTGATGTGTCTGATGAGAAAATTGAAGAAATTAAAAACTTTTTGAGTGCAAATTTAAATGTTCGCTTCTCAAATGATTTTGGCTCAAAATCAAATACAGAAAAAATTAATATACTTAAGGATAAGGTCAATAGACCTATTCGTATTTGTGGGATGGTGAAAAATGAAGGAGAACCTGGTGGAGGTCCTTTTTGGGTAACCAATGGTAAAGGAGAAGTTTCTCTACAGATTATAGAATCTGCGCAAATAGATATGAGTAATTCTCAGCAAGCCAACCTTCTTAAGAATTCTACCCATTTTAATCCAGTAGATTTGGTTTGTGCTGTTCGTAATTATAAAGGTGAAAAGTATGACCTACTTAAGTTCGTTGATGAAAAACAAGGATTTATAACTGGTAAAACTAAAGATGGTAAAGAATTAAAAGCACTTGAGCTTCCAGGATTATGGAATGGAGCTATGGCATTCTGGAATACAATTTTTGTGGAAGTACCTTTGGTAACCTTTAATCCAGTAAAAAGCGTGGTAGATCTTTTAAAAGATTCGCATCAGGCTTAGATATTAAGATATAGTATCGTATAAAAAAGTGTGTAGTTGCTACACACTTTTTTTATTTACACACAGTTTTACCCAAGACTGATAATTTTAAAATATATCTCAAAATATTGAAAATCAGATATTTAAATATATTTCAGCCTTTACTACTTCTATTGGCACAATTTTTCTAATATACATTTCAAGAATGTTTAATTTAAAAATTAGAAAGATGAGAAAATTAGTTTTTGCAACAGCTTTAGCGATAGGTAGTTTAACAATAGGAACCGCTGCTACCCCAATAATATTTCATGATGGTATAATGGAAGATATCTTTTTACAAGATTATACAGAAGTAGCTGCTTCAGATTTACCAACACCAATTGTAAATGCATTAGCAACAGATTATGAAGGTGCAATGTTGAACAAAGCATATATTGACGATGAAAATAATTATAAATTAGAAATTACTTCACAAGATGGAGCATCAACAGTTCTCTATGCAGATGTAGAAGGTAACTGGTTAGAAATGTAGATATTATAAGTTTGAGTTAGTTGATTGTCAAAAGCTGCCTAGGCAGCTTTTTTGCATTTAAAATTTTAAAAATTCGTTAACTAATAATCCATATGTAAGATTCCTCCGTAAGTATTTAAGGAATGAGAGTTATTAATTATTAAAAAATTACGCATGAAAAATTACGCATTACTTGTATTGTTGACTTTTGGAATGATGTTTAACGCTACGGCAATGACAGCATCAGAAACGGTAAAAACAGGAGTGGTTATAAATAAAGTAGACGAGTTTGTAAAAATAAAATCTAGTGAATTAACGCCACCAGTTATTGAAGAAATATTAAAGCAGTATCCAACATCAAAATTGGGAGGAGCTTTTAAAAATGATAAAGGAGAATTTAAATTAATTATGGTGCTTAAAAGTGGAACAAGAAAAACTGTTTACATTGATCAGTACGGTAATTGGTTCAATAAAAAATAGCCCATTTTAAAGATGGGAATAAAAAAAACTGCCTAATGCAGTTTTTTTTTATTTAAAATGTGACCTACCAGAAAATGTTGTGTCTAAATAAGTGAAGCAAGTTATGAAACAATGGTCACTATAGTATTTATTTCAATTATATGCACAGTTTTGATATTAACATTAAGTATCATTTCAAAATTATGTTTAGAGAAATAAATAGAAATAAAATCACTTTCGCGTAAACACTAACCGTTAACTATGAAGGTGCCACCAAATAATTGTATTTGAAATAATCCCCCGGATTAGCATTGCCAATTTTAGTTGTTGTTGAATTGATTGAGGTGTTGATTTAAAAGATTTTAAGACAAGAGTTTGATAGGTGGTTTGAGGGGGGCTGCATTTGCAGCTCCTTTTTTTGGAATAATGTTCTATAATCACTTTTTTGGTGATGATTTTATTGAGTAAATATTATACACTAATAAATTGTGGGTACAGATTTACCCAATAGTATTTTAAGTGTTACAATTTTAAAATGCTGATTGTCAAGTGTTTTAGTGAGTTTGTGTCTTGTGGCACTCTTTTTTCTATGTTAATAGTATTGGAATGAATTATTAACTAAAATATTAGAAAGATGAAAACTTTATTTTTATTAGGAGCAATGACAATAGGAGGTTTTGCAGTGAATGCACAAGATGCACTACTTTCAGAAAACGGAATACTTCATAACCAAGTAAATGAAATATCGGTAGTAGCCGATGATTTTAAAGAAATATCGGTTTCTGAAGTTCCACAAGCAGTAACAAATGCAATATCTACAAATTTTCCAACGGCAAATTTAGATAAGGCATATACAAATGAAAAGAAGCAATTTAAGCTAATACTATCGCTTGAAGATGGCACACAAGGTACAGTGTATGCAGATGAAGATGGTAATTGGATAGATATGTAATTATAGAGAAACTTGTTTGTTCAAGTTGGTTTGGTCAGGAAAGGATAGCTAAATGCTATTCTTTCCTTTTTTTATGCAGTTTTTTAATTCAACTCTTAAAAGCTTTATGATAATTTTAAAATACTAATAGTCGGCATATGGTATTTTTACGTAGATACTTAGAACACCCAAACCACTATGCCCAAAATTTTAATAATTGAGGATGATACTTCTTTTGCACAAATGCTTCAAAGGTTTTTGGCAAGAAATAATTTTGATGTAGTATTAAGTCATACTGGATTAGATGGCGAAAAGCAGATAAAGGAACAAGATTTTCAATTGGTAATTACAGATTTGCGCTTACCTGAATATGACGGTATAAAATTAGTTTCTGAACTTAAAGGTAGTATTCCGGTAATTGTTATGACCGGTTACGCAGAGGTGGCTACAGCTGTAAAAGCAATGAAAATGGGTGCTTATGATTATATATCTAAACCCTTTACGCCAGACCAAATGTTATTAGTTATTGATGGCGCTTTAAATGCTAAACCAACAAGTGCTAAAGAACCTGTTATTTCATCAAATACAAATGATAGTATAAAGGATGTTGAGGAAGGAGAAATAACTACTTCAAATGAGTTAGTGTTAACAAGTGAAGCGACCCAGGTTTTAGAAGAGCATATTGTTTTAGTTGCGCCTACAGATATGTCTGTTCTCATAATTGGGGAAAGTGGAACGGGTAAGGAGGTGACTGCAAAGAATATTCACCAGAAAAGTTCTAGAAAAGCAAAACCATTTATAGCGTTAGACTGTGGGGCAATACCCAAAGAATTAGCCGCTAGTGAGTTTTTTGGTCATATAAAAGGAAGTTTTACGGGAGCTATAGCCGATAAAATTGGAAGTTTTGAGGCGGCAAACGAAGGAACTTTATTTTTAGATGAAGTCGGTAACTTATCATACGAGAATCAAATACAGCTATTACGGGCATTGCAAGAAAGAAAGATTAAAAAAATAGGAAGTAATACTGAAATAGATGTAGATGTTAGAATTTTATCTGCTACCAACGAGGATTTAAAAGCAGCGGTAGAAAAGGGTACTTTTCGGGAAGATCTGTATCACCGGTTAAATGAATTTTCATTACAAATACCCGCATTGAAAAACAGACATGGAGATTTACCTATATTGGCATCACACTTTTTAGAAAAGTTCAATAAGAAGTTGAATAAACAAATAACTGATTTTTCAGATGAGGTTTGGGACATTTTCAATGCATATCATTGGCCAGGAAATATTAGGGAATTACAGAATGTAATTCAGCGTGCAGTACTATTAACGACAACCAGTAAAATTGAGGCAAAAGCATTGCCGTCAGAGTTAATGAATCCAGTTTTAGAATCTGTGGAAATAGGAAGTCTTTCAAAAGCAGATTTTGAGAAAGAGCAGATTATAAATGCTTTAAAACGTACCAATTACAATAAGTCTAAAGCGGCTAAGCTATTACAAGTAACTAGAAAAACACTTTATAACAGAATCAACTATTACGATTTGGATTTATAACTATTTCTGCTGAAAGCGCTTCTAGTAATACATTAATCTCTTTTTGTAGTTTATCATTTTTGATCATCAATTTTTCAAATGTATTCTCATCAATTTTTAATACTTCAAATATTTCTAAAATAGGAATAGCAGTATTGATTTCTAGTTGCCGAAACATAGGTAGCATTTTATGGGCAGTCTTATTTATTTGCGCTACATCAATGTTTTTAACGGCTGTATCTAGTTGATTTGAATTTTCTTCAGTGTCTTTTATGAAAATCAGCAATACTTCGTCTAAGGCATTTTTATCATCGCCCAAAAACATTTTTAAGGTCTTTAAACTGTAAAGTTCTGTAGATTTATTGTGGGGTTTAATGGACTCTACTATTATCTCTTCCGCAGAATTATTAAATATTTCGTTTAGTTTTTGAAGTAGTTCTGTTTTTGAGAATGGCTTACGAATGAGTTTGTTAAATCCTTTTTCTATAAAATGCTCAGGTGATAGATCTCTCCTGCCAGTCATGGCAATAATAGGTTGGTCTTTAAAACTTGGGTAAGAGCCAGATTTTAGTTTGTCAACTACCTCGTAACCGGTTACGATAGGCATCTCTATATCGGTTAATACAGCATCAAAATCAAAATTAGCATTAGTTTGGTAGTTATTGAAATCAGAAAAGAGGTGTGCTTCAATTCCTGCAGATTTCAACATTTCGCCAATCAATTTTAAAAAAGCGGTATCATCATCAAACACTAATATTTTTAATGATTCTAACGCTGTATGTTCATGCTGGCTTTCATCGATTTTTTCGCCAAATGCTACAGGTATTTCAAGAGTAAAAGTGCTACCTACGTTAATTTCGCTTTTCAATGTTACCGCGCCTCCTAGTAATTCAGTAAGTTTTTTGGTGATTGTAAGTCCTAATCCGTATCCGCCATATTTTTTATCGGTATCACTTTCTGCTTGAGTGAATTCCTTAAAAATAAGCTCTTGTTTTTCCTTAGAAATACCAATACCTGTATCAGTTATCTGTAGGATAAGTTTTTTAGATTTATTTGTATCGACCACACTACCCGAAAGTGAAATACTCCCTTTTTGGGTGAATTTATAGGCGTTCCCCAATAGATTTGAAATTATCTGACGTAACCGAAAAGCATCGGATATAATTGGGTTTTCTAAAGACTCGCCTAAGTTTAGAATAAGCTCAATTTCTTTGTTTTTGTATTGAGAAGCTATGTTTTTAGAAGTTTCCTGTATCAATCTATCTAACCTAAAAGTAGAATTCTTGGCAATCATTTTACCAGCTTCTAACTGAGAAAAATCAAGTAAATCGTTTACTAAATTATTTACATACGTTGTGGCAGATTTAATATGGGTTATGTGTTCTTTATTATCTACGGTATTTTTTGACTCTTCAATTATTGTAGCATATCCACTTATCGTATTTAGCGGTGTTCGCAAATCATGACTAACTGTAGCAATTAATTGTTCCCTACTTTTTAATAGAGATTCTGAGTATGCTTTTTCCTTTTCTAGTTTTTCTCTGTATAAGTTCGCTTTCCAAAAATCTCGATTAAGAATAAATGTGAAAACAGCGACTACCAGAAAACCAAGTATTGCAGCAATTACGGCTAGCCGAATACTTCTTTTTAAGAAAGTCTCTTTTTTTATGGAACTAGAGATGCTGTTCATTATAATCTCTTGCTCAAAAGAAGAAAGTATGGAGCGTAGTTGTTGAGATAATTCAATATCTGTTCTGTTAATATTAGTTTCTCGTACGGCTAACGAATTTTCATTTAAGGTGTTTTCCTGTTGTACATCCTTCAGAAGATTTTTAGAAACCTGAACTACACTATCCATCGTCTGTGCCTTTTGTTGTGGATTGTTCTCGTCGGGCACGTTTGCATTTAAATAATCCGCTACTTTTTTAATGGCACTTTGGGCCTTTGGTGATAGTTCTTCTAAATTTGGTGCCAATCCTTCTGGTTTTATAATGCCTAAAGATTCCTCAAGCTTATCAAATTCCTTTAGTGCAGAATTTATGGCAGTACCAGTTTGGTCTTTAAGTCTAAGGGAACGTAAAGCATTAATGTTGGTAACTTTTTTGTTCAGTAGAGCGCTAAGACTGTCTAAAAGTCCGTGTTGGTAATCACTATCTGTAAGCGTTTTTAATTCATCTATATTAATGTAAAGTGAGTCTATCTTATTTTCATATGCCGCAAAATTAGTCTTGCTTTTGGTCTGTAAAGCAAGTTTAGAAAGGCTTTCAGCTTCGTAAAGTTGGGCTAGAAAAGAATTGGTTTTTAGTAGTTTACTGTCATTTTCGTTAGTGTTTTCGGTAGCGATATAATCTTGAACTTCGGTGTAGATATAGTATGATGCTATTACACCTAATATGATTAATAGTAAATAACTAACGGTAATCTTAAGGGTGAATTTATTCTTTTTAGAATCCATATAAAGTAGTAATACACTTAGTATAAGTACGATAAAACGTTGGGTAACAGTTCTAAAATGTTGTTAAATAAACAAGTAGTTATTTTTTAGTTTTCTTTATGAGAGATGAATTATGTGCATTACATTTGCGGCATCTCAAAGGGGTGCCGAATTCTAAACATATTTAGAATAAAGCTGAGATTATACCCAAAGAACCTGGGCGGGTAATGCTGCCAAGGGACAATTCAAAAATTTATTTTAGATTTTTGGAGTAAGATGTAGTATGGTTTTTTTTATTCATATGAAATCTTTTGGAAACCGAGCTTAGTTGCTCAAAAATCAATTTTAACTTAGAATAATAGCCCCTTTTATTCGTAATAATTTTACGAATGAAACTATCTATTTTCACAATTTTGGCGTTTTTTGCGCTGAGTATGGGTGTCTGTGCCCAAGAACAGGAAACCGATTCTTTAGAGGGTCAAAAAGTAGTATTAGACGAAGTGTTCGTCTCTGCAATTAGAGTAACCAATGAATCTCCGGTTACATTTTCAAATCTTACAAAAGAGGATATTAAGCCAAGAAATTTGGGTCAAGACATTCCTGTTTTAATGAATTTTTTACCATCGGTTGTAACCACAACAGATGCTGGTGCAGGTGTTGGTTATACCGGTATTAGAGTTAGAGGTAGCGATGCCACCCGTATTAATGTTACCATAAACGGCATACCTTATAACGATGGGGAATCTCAAGGAACATTCTGGGTGAATATGCCAGATTTTGCATCTTCTACAGAGAGTTTGCAATTGCAGAGAGGTGTAGGTACATCTACAAACGGTGCCGGCGCATTCGGTGCAAGTCTTAACCTCTTAACAGATGGGTTCTCTCAAGATGCCTATGGTCAAATATCAACTTCTATTGGTAGTTATGGTACCTTGAGAAATAACTTAAAATTCAGTACGGGTCTTCTAAACGACCATATTGAAATTTCAGGTAGGCTATCAAAAATAAATTCTGATGGTTATATTGATAGAGCACGATCGGATCTAGATTCTTATTTTTTGCAAGGAGCATACAAAGATGATAATACATTGATCAAAGCATTAATATTTGGGGGTCATGAGGTTACTTATCAAGCTTGGAATGGTATTGATGCTCAAACTTTACAAGATGACAGAACTTTTAATTCTGCTGGTATTTATACAGATTCAGAGGGAAATACACAATTTTATAATAATGAAGTAGATAATTACAAGCAAGACCATGCACAGTTATTATGGAACGAGAAAATTTCAGATTTCTGGAGTACCAATATCGCGATACATTATACTAGAGGTAGAGGGTACTTTGAGCAATACAAAGAAGATGATGATTTCTCTACCTACGGTTTTGACCCTATAAACGTTGATGGGATAGATGTAAATACTACTGATGTAATTAGAAGACGTTGGTTAGATAATGATTTTTACGGTACCGTATTTTCTGCAAACTATAGGAAAGACAAGCTAGATTTAATAGTTGGTGGTGGTTTCAATAAGTATGAAGGAGACCATTTTGGGGAAGTTATTTGGGCTAAATATGCAAGTAACAGTAGCTATCAAGATCGCTATTATGATGATAGCTCTACGAAAACGGATTTCAATTTATATACAAAGGCAAATTACCAGTTAAATGATCAATGGTCACTATACGGAGATATCCAGTATAGAACAGTGGGTTATCAGGCAAATGGTGAAGATACCGGGCTGGTAGATGATACGTTTAATTTTTTCAACCCTAAAGCCGGTATTATGTTCGATTTAAATGCGAACAACAATTTCTATTTGTCGTATGCAGTTGCCAATAGAGAGCCAAATAGGAATGACTATGAAGGCGGTAATCCAAAGCCAGAAAAATTAAATGATTATGAGTTAGGATGGCGTTATGTATCTGCTGATGTGCAAGTGAATACCAATCTATACTATATGGGTTATAAAGACCAGCTTGTTTTAACAGGAGAACTTAATGATGTTGGAGCCTCATTAAGAGAAAATGTTGGAGATAGCTATAGATTTGGTCTTGAAATAGATGCAAATATAAGATTGGGGGATAAGTTTAACCTTAGACCAAACTTATCAATTAGTGATAATAAGAATAAAGACTTCTTTATAGACAGAGATGGTCTTTTGCAAGGTTTAGGAGATACTAATATTGCGTATTCACCAGGCTTGGTAGCGGGTAATGTGCTTAGTTATATGCCATGTGATGCATTAAGTCTTTCTTTATATTCCAAGTTTGTTGGTGAACAGTATTTAAGTAATACAGATACAGAAGAATCTAAATTAGATTCTTATTTTACTAATGATTTCAATATTACTTATGAAATTAAAATGAACAGTGTAGTTAAGTCAGTTGTATTCTCTGGGTTGGTAAATAACATCCTTAACGAGAAATATGTATCTAACGGATATACTTATTTAGACAGTTGGTCTACACCAGGAAATACGTTTGAAGTTCAAGGATATTATCCACAAGCAGGCACTAATTTCTTATTAGGGGCAACAGTAAATTTTTAAAAATCATAATAGTAGAATAGCATTGTAAATTTCTCTTAAATATTTATCTAATTCCATTAACGTAGTAAAGAATATTCTAATTTAGACCCTTAATTTTCAGGGTTATGGAGCGTAATATTCCGGTGTTTGGTAGTAGGTTAAGGAACAACATTGTTACTGTTCCAGAAGTAATTTCACAATGCTCTGGTATTCGTGTTTTTGGTCAATCAATTAAGTCGTTTTTGTTTAGTACAGATGTGGCAATTATCAGAAACACGAATGCCAATGCTATTATTGCGGTGTATCCATTTACACCACAACCGGTAATTTCAAATGCACTTATTTTGGCTGCAGACAAACCTATTTTTTGTGGAGTAGGTGGCGGACTAACTACAGGGGTACGGTCATTGGAATTGGCAATACATGCCGAGTTTCAAGGCGCATTGGGAGTGGTTTTAAATAAACCTACGCCTAATAGTCTTATTACATTACTCAAAGAAAAAATTGATATACCCGTAACTATTACCGTAGTATCTGAAAAAGATGATATAAAAGGCAGGTTAGCTGCAGGGGTTGATATTTTTAATGTTTCAGGTGCTGGTAAAACATCCGATATTATTAAGAAAATAAGAGATTTAGATGCCAATGTTGCCATTATTGCAACAGGCGGAAAAACAGAAGAAACTATTCTTGATGCCATTGAGGCAGGTGCGAATGCCATTTCTTACACTCCACCAAGTACGGGAGAATTATTTAAAGAAATAATGGATAAGTATCGTTTAGAAGAATAGTTGTTAGTTAAAGATAATAACACTACCGCCACTAATGCTGGTACGGTATTCTAACATATCATAATATCTGTTTTCGTCGTCAGGTCTATTTAATAATTGCCCGGTAAATAAACTGTATTCATAATCTTCACAAGAACAAGTAGCAGTTTGTCCGTTCAAAACCATGGTAGAGCAATCGTTCGGTGCATGATTTGGGCAACTACCTTCAAATGCCCTAAATTGATCAAAACCTGAATTAATAACAAAAACACCTCTTGTACCCGCAAGATCACTTGGAATGTATACGGCGCTACCGGTATTTGTAAGTGGACTATAAGAGGGTAAATTTAAATTAGCTTCAAAGCGAAAATTAATTTCTTGTAAATAAGGATTTCTATTAGTACCATCACTACTACAGGCTGAAATAATCAATAAAATTAAGATACTTAATCTGCTCATCATGCTTTAATTTTGTTTTGAAAAACTTAAGCAAATGTGCGTAAAATTTATGTATATTTGTGTTAAATCCTCTCTTAAAAAGCCGACCTAACAGGCAATTGCAGAGGATTTGTCTATTTATAAAACGAGGAAGTTATGAGTAACATATCATACTATACTGTCGAAGGCTTAAAAAGACTTAAGGCAGAACTAAATCATTTAAGAGATATTGAGCGTCCAAAAGCTTCTCAAGCAATCGGTGAGGCAAGAGATAAAGGTGATTTATCTGAAAATGCAGAATATGATGCTGCAAAGGAAGCGCAAGGCCTTTTGGAAATGAAAATTGCAAAGATGGAGAATACCGTTGCAAATGCACGTTTAATTGACGAGTCTCAATTAGATACTTCTAAAGTTTTGGTGCTATCAACGGTAAAACTGAAAAACCAAAATAATGGCATGGAAATGACTTATAAGTTGGTTGCAGAAAGTGAAGCGGATCTAAAGACAGGTAAGATCTCGGTAAGTTCTCCAATAGGTAAAGGTCTATTAGGTAAAAAAGTAGGGGATACGGCAGAAATTGTTGTGCCTAGCGGAGCTATAAAATTTGAAATTCTTGAAATTACAAGAGCCTAAATTTTTTAAATAACTATATTTAATCCTATCCTATTCATTAGGGTAGGATTTTTTATTGCCACTAAATATTAGAAACTATGCCAACTATTTTTACTAAGATTATTAATGGTGAAATACCATGTTTTAAAGTAGCTGAAGATGAAAATTTTCTAGCTTTTTTAGATATCAACCCCAATGCAAAGGGGCATACACTATGTATACCTAAAAAAGAAGTCAATAAAATATTAGAATTAGATGAAGAGACATATTTAGGACTTATGTCATTTTCACGAAAAGTAGGTATAGCTTTAGAGAAAACAGTTGATTGTAAGCGTGTAGGTATGTCGGTTATTGGGTTAGAGGTACCACATGTGCATGTGCATTTAATTCCTTTAAATGAAATGAAAGATGCCACTTTTCAACATAAGGTAAAACTAAGTAATGAAGAGCTTTCTGATCTTGCCCAGGCTATAGGCGCTAAAGTGGAATAGCTCCAGAAATAAACAAATATATTACAGCTGCCACCAAGGCGATCATTACCAATATTAAACTGTAAAAAAGTAATGTTGGTTTAGATGATTTTTTAGCTGGTACTGCTGTCTTTTGGTAGTAATTGAACATGCGCTCTATATCATCCGTCCAGCTTACAGGATAGATTGTAGAATGGCAAGTGTTGCAAACTAATTTGTTGCTTAGTTCAGATGTAATTTTATGAAAGAAGCTACCGTAGGTATGTTTTTGATAAAAAGTAAGATTCAAATCTTGATTAAAACATTCAGGACAGTTATTGTTCAGTTTGGCTTCTTTAATAACTTCTAATTTTTCCTTGGTCATAATTAGTGAGACACTTTTAGAGAAATTTGCATTATAGTTCCTTCTTTGCCAGATGATAACACCTTTATTTTACCGTCGTGATATTCTTCTACGATACGTTTTACTAAAGAAAGACCAAGACCCCATCCTCTTTTTTTAGAGGTGAAACCTGGTGTAAAGATACTATTATAGTTGCTTTTTGAAATACCGTGCCCGGTATCTGCTATTAAAATGTTGACGAATTTATTGTCTTGAACTATTTCTATGGCAATACTACCCTTTCCACGCATGGCATCTATTCCATTTTTAACCAAGTTTTCTATAGTCCAATTATATAATGAACTATTGAGCATAACCGGTAAATAGTCAACTTTAGTGTTAAATGAAAAATGAATGAGCTTAGAGCTTCTTCGCTTTAAATAGTCATAAGCATCTTGGGTTTCTTTTACAATGTCACTTTCTTCAAGTTTTGGTAGAGACCCAATTTTAGAGAAACGTTCTGTAATAGTTTGTAATCGATCAATATCTTTTTCAATCTCTTTAGTAATACTAGGGTTGATGTCTTCAGATTTCAACAATTCGTTCCATCCTAAAAGAGATGACAGTGGAGTGCCAATTTGGTGTGCGGTTTCTTTTGCCATACCGGCCCATAATTTATTCTGTTCTGCAGCTTTGTTTGTTTTAAACAAGAAGTAGATTACTGCGGCAAAGAGAAAAATTATTAAGAGTAAGGCAATAGGGTAAAACTTTAGTTTGTTAAGCACATCAGAGTTTCCATAATATAAGGTTGCTAAATGTTCGCCTTGTTGGTCTATAGAAATAGGAGTATTCTCGCTCTTGAATTTACTCAGTTGTTGTTGAATATAGGCCGAATCTTGCTTTTTATTAGGTGGAAAATTATTTACCCGTATAGATTCATCTTTGTTAATAAGAATCATTGGGGTAGATGTATTGTTCTGAAATACCTTTAGATGAAGACTTCCTAAATCTACTGTTTCAGATGATTGTAAAAATTCTGATTGTGCCGTAGCCCAAATCTCCATTTTTAAACGTTCCTCTTCCTTAAATTGTTTGAAAAAGCTATTGGTATTCCATAAGATTAGGCTCACTACTACAAAGGAGCCTATCAATAGAAAAATGTTGGAAATTTTGTTTTTAGGAATAAAGTTCATCCAATAGTTATCTAATACTAAAGATAACCCTAATTGTGAATAATTGTTGTGTTGTTATCGTTGCACCATGTTTTATTAACGCATCATTTTATGTATTTTTGTAGACTATTGTAAAAAGAGTTCAAGATGGAAATAGAAGGTAAAGTTAAATTGATAGGTGAAACCCAAACTTTTGGGTCTAATGGGTTTAGAAAAAGAGAATTGGTTGTTACTACAGACGAGCAATATCCACAACATATAATGGTAGAGTTTGTACAAGATAAATGTGATTTGTTGAACACGTATGCAGTAGGGCAAGATGTAAAAGTTAGCATCAACCTTAGAGGTAGAGAGTGGACAAATCCTCAAGGTCAGGTTAAGTACTTTAACTCTATTCAAGGATGGCGTATAGAAGGAGCATCTCAAGGTGCACCTGCAGCAGGAATGCCACCAGTACCACCAATGGAGGCTTTTGAGCCTGCAGATAACTTAAATGAAGAAGATCATGACGATCTTCCGTTCTAAGGATCGTAAAGAAATTTTATAAGGCAGTATGCCTTCTAAATAAAAAACTTGTTTAACTTAAGTAGTTGAACAAGTTTTTTTGTTTTACACCCTTTATTTAATTTCAGATAAATTTAGAATACCCTAAGTAGCCATGTACTTTTTAACCGACGAGCTTGTGTTTCCACCAGTAGATAGTGCTAATGTAGAAGGTCTATTGGCGGTGGGTGGTGATCTCTCTCCAGAACGATTATTGTTGGCATATCAAAGTGGAATATTTCCTTGGTTTGATAATGATTCTATTATTCTATGGTGGAGTCCCGATCCCAGAATGATACTCTATCCAAATGAGATTAAAATCTCTAAAAGTATGCGAAAAGTAATTCGTGACAACAAATTCACCTTAACGGTAAATACGTGTTTCAAAGAAGTCTTAGAACATTGCTCTTCTGTTCCTAGAGCGGGGCAGGATGGTACGTGGATAACGGAGGAAATGAAGAATGCCTATATTGAATTGCATAAAAGAGGAATAGCGACCTCTTATGAGGTTTGGGAAAAAGACAAGCTAGTAGGTGGTTTATATGGTGTTGATTTAGGTCATATATTTTGCGGCGAGAGTATGTTCAGTTTAACATCTAATGCGTCAAAATTTGCTTTCATAAAATTGGCGCAAGAATTACAAGCTAAAGAATACAATATAATAGATTGCCAACTACATACAGACCATTTAGAAAGTATGGGTGCTAAAGAAATTTCGAGAAAAGAGTTTGTAAAATTCTTAAAGTGAGATTACAAGACTGTTTAAAATAAAGAACACATGCTCCGTACGTTCGGTATAATTTTCCATTCTATATTGAATGCCAAACTGTGCTTTTAGATTATGGGAAATAGACCATCCTATTTGAGAAGTTATTCTTTGGTCATACATTGGTTTTATACTTTTTCCAAGGCTAAGTAACGACTCTGTTGTAGCTACTAAATAGGGTTCTCCAATATCCATTTTCAAACCCTTTAAGGGAATATCTACAGCGAATCTATATCTAAAACGATGTTCAGAACTAGTGGGTCGTATGCGCTGTTCAATTCTAAATCGGTGGCCTAAACGTGCGCTACTTGTTTTTTTGGCAATATTAAATTGCTCTGTAAATCTAAGCTCATTTTCCTTGTCATTTTCAAAGGCTTCTCTAAATCTATATTGGATTCCTAAACCAATACTTTTATATGGGTCAATTGCCAAAGATGAAAAATGGGAGATTTCTATTTGCCGTACGGTAAGTTGCGCTTTTTGGTCATTGTAGATGTAATTTCTATTTGATAATGAAAAATTCTGTTTTAGTAAAGGGGTTGCCTTATAGTTTAAGGATACTTCTGGCTCCCAATATGCAGTAGTATTGTCTTGAGATTGTAGGTTAAGAGTTCCTATCCATACTATAAATAAACTAACAAATAATCCCTTAATAAAGCACGTGGTCATAATTTGGAGGTAGAGAGGTTCTTATTTGTTTAAAGTTACCGTCAGCATCAAACAAGATTTCGTAGTCTAAATATCCCTTCTCTTTTCTACCAACAACTACAATTTCATAGTTGTTAGAGGGTAGAATAAGATTTTGAAATGCATTTTTAAAAATTTCATCAAATGAATCATTAGTTGAAGGATATTGCTGTTGTAGTCTTTTAATTCGATATTTAGTAAAATTATTGTTCAAATAGCTTTCAATGTTTGAATAGGTGTCATTTGGTACGTCAGTAGATTTTATTAGTATTTCTATGTCTTCCAGCTTGCCGTATTCATTAAATTCTATACTGTACCAAAGTTTATCTTTTTTAAGTTTTGCCTCATAACTGATTTTTATACTATCTGTTTCTTTATAAAATTTAATGCGCTTATAATCTGTGATATTTTCTTCAATGATAGCAATTGCTTCTGTAGGAAATTGAGATTTAAGAATACGATGCTCCTTTTCGTATTTATATTGAGAGTGTGCTAGTTGAAAACAGAAAAAAAAACTAGCTAAGATTATTTTTACTTGAATATTATTCATGGTAGGTATATTTGTTATTACTTAGACTTCGGTGTATCTAAAACAATCTAATTGGTGGTCATTTACCATACCGGTAGCTTGCATAAATGCATATATAATTGTGCTACCTACAAATTTAAAACCTCGCTTTTTAAGGTCTTTGCTAATGGTATCTGAAATAGGCGTATTTGCTGGTGCTTCTTTATAATTTACTAGCTCGTTTTTAATCTGCTTATGATTTACAAATTTCCAAATATAGTCACTGAAAGAACCGAATTCTTTCTGAATTTCTATATATGCCTGGGCGTTGGTTACTGTAGCCCTAACTTTTAATTTATTTCTAATGATACCTTCGTCTTGTAGTAAATCTAGAATTTTAGTTTCAGGATATTTGGCAATCTTCTTATAATCGAAATGGTCAAAAGCAACTCTAAAATTCTCTCGTCTTTTAAGAATGGTGATCCAGCTTAACCCAGCTTGAAAAGTTTCCAGCACTAAAAACTCAAACAATAATGCATCATCTTTTACAGGCACGCCCCATTCTTGATCATGGTATTTTTCGTAAAGGGTATCGCCTTTACACCAGCCACATCTATTTTTATCCATGAATTAAAAGTACTATATATTGGCTTCTGGTCAAATTAAAACCAGTTAACAATACTCAAATAAATGGGCATTCCTATAGTAATGTTGAAAGGGAAAGTAATTGCCAGAGGCAAATATAAACTTGGGCTTAGATTAACTGTAGTATTTATACTTTGGCTGTCTGGTCTCGTAGCGGCTTAGTTTTTTCTTCGTCCATGTAAACAATAGGTACGGCATAAAGCATAGGCATGTTTTTGGAATAATTTTTTCTTAACAGCGTGTTTATGGCTGCAAATAGTAATGATTTTGTTTTGCCTTCTATCACTGTCTGTTTGTGTTTTTCAATCAATCCAGTAGCCCTACTCTTTCTAAAAACCTTTGTTGTTGAAATGTTTGCAGTAAATAACAAATTCTGCTCTAAAAGTAGTTTTGTGATCTCTTTTGCCTGTTTTTTATTCTTAACCGTAATCTAAGCTAGAATCATACTTTAAATATTTTACATCCCTTTTTATTACTCTTCTTTAATACTGCAGTTGTTGATTTGTAGGTAATAAAAAATCCTAAACAGCACTTTTATAAAGACCATTTAGGATTTCCGTTAATCGCTAATTATATAAACAGTTAAGATTTATATCCAGTATTCAACTGCTTTAATTCTTCGTCGTTTAATGCATTTTTTAAATTGGCATTTACGTAAGAAAATTTATTAAAAAATTTGCTACCGTTTACAGGTACTATTCTTGCGATATAGTCATCTGTTAATGATTCAATTTTTACATGCATTCCATTTAAACCTTTATAATTGGCAATGGCGCCGCGCTTAATAATAAAATTTGTTTTTGGAAAATAGAGATGTTGAAACGGTGTGTTTCCATCTTTACTTATAAATAAGATATCGCCAGGTTTTAAATTACTGACCTCGTTTTGACTAAAGCTGCTCGTTGAAAACATTAAAAATGCAAGCAGTACAATGGTATATTTCATAACACTACATTTTAAATTAAACATTCTTTTTGTAAACATCTTTTCTGTGATGTTTCATTCAACTCGAAAATAACAAAAACTTCAAATAAGAAAGCATTACTTTCGTTAAAAAATGTTAAACTATTATAGTATGATAGTAATACTATTATATTTGCAATAGATTTAAATTTAGGAGTAATGGATAGATTATTACAGGGCGTAACTATTAAGATTAACGACAAGTTATTTGTTAAGAATCCAGAGTCCTCTGAATTGGGAAAGAGAATCATCGAAATAAGTATTCAGATGATTAATGAAATGGGTTTTGAAAACTTTACTTTCAAAAAATTAGGACTTAAAATAGGCTCTAACGAAAGTTCTATTTATCGTTATTTTGAGAATAAACATAAGCTTCTATTATATCTAACATCTTGGTATTGGGGTTGGATGGAGTATCAAATGGTATTCGCAACTAATAGTATTAAAAGCTCAAAAGAAAAACTGCTAAAAGCAATATTAATAATGACTAGAGAGGTTAAAGAAGATTCTGCTTTCTCTCACATTAATGAAGTTTTGCTAAATAAAATTGTTATTAATGAGTACTCTAAGTCATACTTAACTAAAGAGGTAGATGCCGAAAATAAAGAAGGTTTCTACATCATTTACAAAAGACTTATAGGTAGGCTGGGAGAAATGATTACAGAAGTTGATTCTGATTATCAATATCCAACAAGTCTGGCAAGTACCATTTTAGAAAATGGTTTGCATCAGCATTTTTTAAAAGAACATTTTCCTTCCCTTACAGATTGTAACGACAAGGTAACCCCGACACAGTATCTAACACACCTTGTATTCAATACGCTAAATAAAGAAATAGATGAGTAAAAATATACTAACTGCTTGGCAACGTTTTCTTGGCTTATTAAAACTAGATAAGAAAGACGTATTTCAGGTTTTTTACTATGCCATATTTGCTGGTGTGGTAAACTTGTCTTTGCCATTAGGTATACAAGCAATAATTAACTTAATGCAAGGTGCTCAAATAAGTACATCGTGGATAGTATTGGTTGTATTGGTAACCTTGGGTGTAGCATTTGTGGGGATACTTCAGTTAATGCAAATTAGAATTATTGAAAATGTTCAGCAAAAAATTTTTACTAGGGCATCATTTGAGTTCGCATATAGATTTCCGAAAATAAAAATGAGCGAACTTCATAATTACTATCCGCCAGAATTGGCGAATAGGTTTTTTGATACGCTAACGATTCAAAAATCATTGTCTAAAGTTTTAATAGATTTTCCTGCCGCATTATTACAAATTGTATTTGGTTTATTGCTGTTGTCATTCTACCATCCTTTCTTTATCGTGTATGGTATTTTATTGCTTTTGCTGATATATGTAGTATTTAAGTTTACCGCACAACGAGGTTTAGACACTAGTTTAGATGAGTCTAAGAGTAAATATAAAGTGGCGCATTGGCTTCAGGAAATTGCCCGTTCAATTGTAAGTTTTAAACTATCTGGTAAAACTTCTCATGCTTTGGATAAAAACGATACCCTAGTAGTAGAGTATTTGAATGCCAGAGAAAGCCACTTTAAGGTAATAGTGCTACAGTTTATACAGATGATTGGTTTTAAGGTTTTGGTAACTGGCGGACTTTTATTGATAGGTGGATTGTTGGTGCTAAACCAAGAGATGAACATAGGTCAATTTGTAGCTGCAGAAATCATTATTCTTTTAGTGATAAGTTCAGTAGAGAAGCTGATTTTAGGACTTGAAACTTTTTATGACCTATTAACTTCTTTAGAAAAAATGGGACAGGTGGTAGATAAGGAATTGGAACAACAGAATGGTGAAAAACCATTTTTGGAGAACCAAGCGTTTACCATAGAATTAAATGAAATTTCATATAGCGTACCGCAACCTAAAAGAGAGATAATTTCTAATTTAAGTTTAACAATTTCTCCATCGTGTACTATTCTATTAAGAGGAAGCAGTGGTTCTGGTAAAAATACGCTGCTAAGAATTATAGCAGGTATCATAGAGCCCGATTCCGGTGGAGTATATGTGAATGGTGTTTCTTTAAAAGGAATGAACTTAAATTATTATCGTTCTCATCTAGGGCAATCGCTACCAGAAGAATCGCCTTTTGAAGGTACAATTTTACACAATATTACTTTTGGCGATAAAGACACCACTAATGAGCAAGTGTATTGGGCACTTGATAAAGTTGGACTGACTGATTTTGTTAAAAAACAACCAGAAGGTTTAAATACAATTCTGTATCCAGAGGGGAAACAGATTCCGCATACGGTGTCAAAGAAAATTGTTTTAGCCAGAAGTATTGTGCGTAAGCCAAAACTACTTATTCTAAAAGATCCTTTAGATCAGTTTAACGTTGAAGAAGCAGATAAAATTTTAAGCTTTTTAAGTGACCCATCTAACGGCTGGGCATTGTTAGTGGTGAGTGAGAATGATAAGTGGATCAAAAAATGTTCGCGAATCATTACGATGGAAAAAGGACAGATAATTAACGAAATCGAAGGAAAAGATGCTTAATATATCTCATAAAAAACTAAACCAAAATGTGTCTATAGAGCGTTTTAAATCCGTTCAAAAAGTTAATCATAATAGACATTACAAGCACTTTAATAGGTTTCTTTTTGCTTTTGCGGCAGTAGGTGTTATTGTATTGTTTCTTCCTTGGACACAAACTATAAATGCAAGAGGATATTTAACTACTTTAACTCCTGGTCAAAGACCACAAACTATTCAATCTCAAATACCGGGTAGAATAGAAGAGTGGTTTGTACAAGAGGGAGATTATGTAGAAAAGGGAGATACTATTCTCTTTATATCTGAAGTTAAATCAGAATATTTCGATCCAGATTTAGTAGAACGCACCGGGCAACAATTGAAGTCTAAAAGTTCTTCTGTTACATCTTACGAGGGTAAGGTAAAATCATTGGATAATCAGGTTGGTGCACTTTTTAATGAAAGAAGGTTAAAGTTAGAGCAGGCAAAAAACAAACTGTTGCAGTCAAAGCTAAAAGCGCAAAGTGATAGTATAGATTTTGAAGCTGCTAAAACCAATATTAAAATCGCGGAGCGGCAATATGAGCGTACGGCGCAATTGCAAAGCGAAGGTTTAAAGGCGGTAACAGATGTTGAAGAGAAAAGATTAAAACTACAGGAAACGCAAGCAAAATTACTTTCTCAAGAGAATAAATTATTGGCTGCCAAGAATGAAATTATAAATGCCGAGGTAGAAATTAATAGAGTGCAGGCTTCGTATACCGATAAAATTTCAAAAGCACAGAGCGATAAATTTACGGCGATGTCCAACCAATTTGACTCTGAGGCACAGGTAAGTAAATTGGAGAATGATTATACAAATTATCAAATGCGAAGTGCGTTACGATATATACGTGCACCGCAAAATGGGTATATAAATAAGGTAATAACATCTGGTATTGGAGAGACCTTTAAAGAAGGAACTCCGTTGGTTGGTATTATGCCTGCAGATTATGATATGGCGGTTGAGACATTTGTAAATCCTATAGATTTACCGCTTATTCATTTAGGAGAAACAGTCAGAATTCAGTTTGATGGATGGCCTGCAATAGTATTTAGCGGGTGGCCAAATGCATCATACGGTACGTATGCCGGTAAAGTAGTTGCCATTGAAACATTTATAAATCCGAATGGGAAATATAGAGTGTTGCTGTCCCCGGATAAGGAAGATCAAGCTTGGCCAAATGCATTACGTGTAGGTTCTGGGGCAAATACAATTGCATTATTGGAAGATGTGCCAATTTGGTACGAGCTGTGGCGTCAATTAAACGGATTTCCGCCAAATTATTATCAACCAGAAGGAGCACAAGACAAACCCGTAAAAAAATAACGATGAGAAGATTTATTTTCTTTTTCTATCTGTGCCTTGGTTTTGTTGCAAATGCCCAAACGGAAGATACTATACCATTGAATTTTAAAGAGTATTTGGGGTATGTAAAAAAGTACCACCCTATTACCAAACAGGCAGAGATGGTTATGAGCGTGGGGCAAGCAAATCTTATGAAAGCACGTGGCGGTTTTGACCCTAAAATTTCCCTTGATTATGCTACAAAGGAGTTTAAAGGAACGGAGTATTATGATTTATTGAATTCTACTTTTAAAGTGCCTACTTGGTACGGAATAGAGTTGAAAGGTGAATTTGAGCAGTATTCTGGTGAGTATTTAAATGCCGAAAGAAATGTGCCAGATGACGGGCTTTACAGTGCCGGGGTGTCTCTTTCTTTAGGTCGTGGATCTTGGATGAACGAGCGCATGGCCACCGTAAAAAAAGCCAAATTTTTTAGGGAGCAGTCTAAGGCAGATAGAGATTTATTGGTCAATCAAGTATTGTTCGATGCTTCTTTGGCCTATTTCAATTGGTTGCAGGCTTACCGCAATAGTTTATTGTTTAATGACTTTTTAAAAAATGCAAAGGTTAGATTAAAAGGCGTAAACAGAAGTGCGCAGTCTGGAGAAATAGCAGCAATAGATACGGTTGAGGCTAAAATAGCAGTTCAGAATAGAGCGTTAGAAAAGGAGCAAGCAAATGTTGTTTTGCAAAATGCGAGGTTAGAACTTTCTAATTACTTGTGGATGGGTGAAAACATACCAATGGAACTACAGCCGCAAGTGGTACCAGATACTTCTTTAGATACAGAGATAGATCAAGCATTGGAAATTTTAGGAAAGCCATTAGATAGTTTTGTTCTGGATAATCACCCTAAATTAAAATCATTAGGGTATAAAATAGATGGTTTGGTAGTAGATAAGCGTTTAAAGACAAACAAGTTATTGCCTAAAATAGACGTGGAGTATAAATTTATTACGGAAACACCAGAGTATATAAATTCATTTGAAACACAGAACTACAAGGGTGGATTGAATTTTGAGCTCCCGTTATTTCTGAGAAAAGAAAGGGGAGATTTGAAATTGGCAAAATTGAAATTAAAAGATGCTCAGTACGAGTTTGATAATGCTGAGGTACAGATTCAAAATAAAATAACGGCTATTTACAATGAGTTAGATTCATTTGAAAATCAGAATGTTTTAATAGATGATATTGTGGCAAGTTATGAAGCCTTATTGGCAGCAGAAGAACGAAAATTTACCTTTGGAGAAAGCTCGCTGTTCCTTATTAATTCAAGGGAAAGTAAGCTGATAGATGCTGTTTTAAAACAAAATCAGGTAGAGAATAAATACTTTACGGCTAAGGCTAAATTATTTAATAGTCTAGCGGTCAATCCAGAGAATTTGTAAGCTTTGTACATTTATCACTACTAAAGCGTTCGATTAGAATAGATAAAAATAAAAGTAAGCTTGATGGAATTAGTGATAGAAGATTTAGTTAAAAAAGGATTAGAAACTGGTTATAGCTATTCAGAATATAGAAATTTGGTTTCAGATTTAGCTGAAAAAGGATTGGCAACAGGTCCGGTTCAATCGGAAGCATTGTCTCAATACACGCAATTGAATAATAGTCGTATGCGAAGATGGGACAAAACCTTGAAGTTTAGCGATGATGCTGTTGCTAAGATTAAATCTGTTCAGCAAAAAATATCTTGGTTGGTATTGTCAGAAAGCTGGTGTGGAGATGCGTCACCTGCATTACCGGTGATGAACAAGATAACAGAATTAAATCCTAATATATCATTGTCTATAATTCTACGTGATGAGAATTTAGATATTATGAATCAGTTTCTAACCAATGGCGGTATGTCTATACCAAAATTAATAGCAATTGATGGAGAGGAAAATACCGTAGTAGCCACTTGGGGACCAAGGTCAATGAAAGCGACAAAATTGGTAGATACCTATAAAGCGGAAAATGGTCAGTTAACAGCAGAATTTAAACAAGACTTACAGATTTTTTATAATAAAGATAAAGGGCAAAGTATTCTAGAAGATTTGCTAAAATTACTCGATAATTAAGATTAAAAATTTCGAGGCGGTACTCAAAAGTTCAAATTAGCATTTTTAGCAATGTTTTGTGTGTTTCTTTTCTGGACTAGTTTACTTCCCTTGAAATAAGTAAGTAATTGTACCTTTTTGAGAATCTTTTTCAGAAGAATTGAATCTTGCTTTTAAGGCGTAATTAATAGCGTTCTCAACAAGACAGCCATTAGAAGTTCCCGAACTTCTTTCATTGTAATCTGCTTCGGTAACATAGCCTAATGCATTTACTTCTATATTGATAACAACCTTGCCTCCTTCAATACAAGTATATATGGGGGGAGGTAATTTATAATTGTTTCTATCAACCAAAGAGTAAGAAACAGATGTTCTTCTTGCGGCTAGGTTATTGGTAAACTCTTTCTTCTGAGCCTCCTTTTCACCTAATAATTGTTTTTTTTCTTCTCTCTTTTTAGCCAGCGCTTTTACTCTCTCAGAATAACCCGTATCAGAAATGATATCTTCGGTAGGGTCACCGTCGCTCATTTCGCTGCGTTCTTCCATTAATTCTTCTAAAGTCTGTAAAGGTTCTGGATTGCCATAACTTGGCTTTGCCGTTTCATTAAAGGCTAAGTGGCTTTTTATAGGGTCTGCATTGATTTGCTCCTCTAATGGTTCCTCTTTTTTTAGAATTTCTTCTAAAACCTCTTGGTCCATGATCATTTCTACAACATAATCTTCATGAGATTCTTGTTGTCCACCAAACTGAATTCCATACAAAACCAGCACTACAATAGACAAGCTAAAAATAGTGGCAAGTAATGATAATTGTTTTCTGTTCAGATTCATGGTTATATAACCTTAATAACACCAAAATATTTTAGAAGATCGATAAATGACAATCAAATCTTGGTTACTTATTTTCTTCAGGTCCTAATAATATATCGGCAAAGACCAAAGGGTCTTGTGCATTATCTACGTTAAAATCACCTATTTTGGTTCTTCTAAGTGCAGTTAAATGTGCTCCCGAATTTAGGGCTTTGCCAAAATCGTGAGCTATTGATCTTATATAAGTGCCTTTACTGCATGCAATTCTAAAGTGAATATTTAGACCGTCAATTTTAGTAATTTCGAAAGCACTTACAGATACTTTTCGTTTTGGGATATCTACGGATACGCCTTCGCGAGCTAATTCATACAAACGTTTTCCATCTTTCTTTAGTGCAGAAAAAACAGGTGGTGCTTGTTCAATTTCACCAAGAAACTGGCTAGTGGTGGTTTTAATTAAATCGGGGGTAATGTGTTCTGTTGAGAAAGTCTCGTTTATTTCTGTTTCAAGGTCGTAAGATGGTGTGGTGCCACCTAAGGTGAAAACACCAGTGTATTCTTTTTCTTGTCCTTGGTATTCGGTGATTTTCTTGGTAAATTTTCCGGTGCAAATTATAAGAAGTCCCGTAGCTAACGGATCTAAAGTACCTGCGTGTCCGATTTTAAATTTCTTTAAACTAAACCTTTTTCTGATAGCCCATTTCAATTTATTGACCGCCTGAAAAGAGGACCATTCTAATGGTTTATCAATCAATAATACTTGACCGTTTAAATAGTCTTCTTTGGTCAAATCTTTCATGAATTTGAGTGTTTAAGTAGTACTACGGATTAGTGAATCCGTAAATTACGGCAATCAATCCTACAACAAGACAGTAGATGGCGAAATACGAAAGCTTACTTTTTCGTACCAATTTAATCATCCAAGTACAAGCGGCAAGACCGGCAAGAAAGGCAGCAATAAAACCTGCGCCCATCGCTACATTATTTTCTCCGTCGAAAGTTAAATCTCCGCTCATAAGGTCCTTGGCAATTTTACCGAAAATTAACGGCACAACCATTAAGAAAGAAAAACGAGCAGCTTTTGATTTATCTACACCTAAAAGAACAGAAGTAGAAATAGTAGCTCCACTACGAGAAATACCAGGTAACATAGCAATTGCTTGAGATATACCTACAATAAATGCATTGGCGAAACTTACTTTTTTATCGGTGTCTTTTGCTTTATCTGCAAAGTATAATAGTACTGCGGTAATGATAAGCATAAAGCCTACAAACCTAATATTGCCACCAAAAAAAGCTTCTAATTGTTCTTCAAAAAACAGACCTACGAATACGGCCGGAAGCATAGAGATGATAATTTTAGCAGAAAACTGACTTTCTTCGTTCCATTTAAATTGAAATAGCCCACTTAAAATTTCCCAGATATCTTTTCTGAAAACAACAATGGTACTCAGTGCGGTAGCAAAGTGAAGAACTACGGTAAACAATAAGCTTTCTTCTTGTACAGAGTTATCTCCTAAAATGGCTTTACCTAATTCTAAATGACCACTTGAAGAAACAGGAAGAAACTCGGTTAATCCTTGAATAATACCGAGTATAATAGCATCTAAAGTATCCAATTAATCTTTCTTTTTGTGAGGGTTCAACAAAATGGCATAAATCTCTATTCCTAGGCCAATAAGTACCAAAGTAGGTGCTAGTCTAATTCTTCTGAAATTAAAGATTTCAGGATTAAAAACGTTTGGATCGTCACTACCACCACCACTCATTAAAATGAAACCTACCGTAATACAGGCAAGACCAATGAACATGAATACGTAATTCTTCTTTTGAAAAATAAATTCTTGCTTGGTATGCTGTTCTACTCTATTGTTTTTACTCATGCCGCAAATTTAATAATATAATTCGTCCGTTCTAAGATTTAAGAAGCGTTGGGTCGCGAAATAGGTACTAATGAACGAAATAAGAATTCCTAATAGAAAAACACTAACGAATAAAATTACCAGAATATAAGGTTCATCTAAAAGGCCTAAATCTTGAAAATTAGTATTTACATAATATACGACGCCGCCAATAGCCAATAAAGCAATTGCGGCACCAATCATACCTAGTTTAATATTTTGCCATATGAACGGTCTTCTAATAAAGGTCTTTGTCGCCCCAACCATTTGCATGGTTTTGATGATAAATCTTTTAGAGTAGATAGATAATCGAATAGAGCTGTTTATTAATAATACAGCTATAAAGGTAAAGATGGCACTGGCTACTAAAATCCAGAAGCCTATTTGTTCTACACTTTTGGCTACCATACTTACTAAGACCTTATCATAACTTACTTCGTCTACAAAGCTCTTTTCTGCTAGGGTATCGGCTATTTCTTCTACTTTTTCTGCAGTTACGAAATCTGCGTTAAGTTTTACGTCGATAGAATTTTTTAGTGGATTATAGCCTAAATAATCAACAAAGTCTTCGCCTATTTCTTCACTGTGTTGCTTTGCTGCTTCTTCTTTAGAAACATAAGTAGAAGATTTGGTGTATTCTGACATTGCCAAAGTTTTTTGAAGTTGTTCTACTTCAATCTCTTTGGTGTTCTCCTTTAAAAAGACAGATATGGTAATCTGTTCTTTAGAACGGTCTGCCATTTTTTTGGTATTCAATACCAGTAATCCTAATATTCCTAATAGGAACAAGACCAATGCAATACTTAGCACCACAGAAAAATAGGAGGAGATGAGTTTGCGTCTTTGGTAATTTTCGAAAGAGTTCGCCATAGTACTTAAAAGTGCAGTAAAAATAGCAAAGTATTGTCAAATGGAACTTAAAAATTTGAACCGTTAACGTTTTAAACTGAAGTGTCCCTTAAATTGGACAGAATCCGCTTCAATTAGATACCAATAATCATCTTCTGGTAATCTTTCACCTTGAAAAGTGCCATCCCATGAAGCCGAATTTGTATTTCCGAATTTGATGAGCTTGCCGTAGCGGTCAAAAATTGAAATCGTAACAGAATTAAAAATCTCAAGCCCGTCTGGTTCAAAAACATCATTGACGGCATCTCCGTTAGGCGTAAAAAACTTAGGAATGACTAAGTGATAAAAATCTTCGGTTACTACGCCACAATTTGTATTGTCTTGCACATAAATAGTATAAAAGCCTCCTTTTACAGCTTCAAAAATTGGGTTGGATTGAAATGAAATTCCATCTAAGGAATATTCAAAATTTCCTTCGTTAATAGTGGAAACAATAATAGAGGGTCCGTCAGATTCTATTCGGTCTATCCTTGGTAAGTCTATTTGTTCTACAAAGAAATTGCGAGATTCTGAACATCCATTGGTATTGGTAACGGTCACCGAATATTCACCTGGCTCAGTAATATCTATAAGTTTGGTGGTTGCCCCTGTGCTCCATTGGTAAGTAACCTTATCAACAGCTGCATCGAGAGTAATAAAAGAGTCTTCACAAATAAAAGTGCTTACATCATCTGGGATTAGGGGTAATGGATTAACGGTTAAGGTAACTGCAGTCCTAGTGATGGATGCACATTCTATTTCATTTGAATTGGACTCGGCATAATACGTGCCGGCTATCCCTATTTCTAAATTTTGATTTTCAGCTAAAATTAAATTTCCACCAGTAGGGGCATCATACCAATTAATGGAATATGAATTTTGAGTTGTAGCAGTTAAGGTTCCTAATTCGCCTTCGCAAATAATAACATCCCCTGCGCTGGTTGGGGCGTTGGGTACTGGTAAAACTATAATATCAAAAACATCCGATACTACATTGCATAAGTCATTGTTCACATTTATGGGGTCTTCAGACGTTTTTACCCTGAAATATGTGGTACTGGTTACAGCAGGTGTCGATAAGGTGTCACCCGTTTCCCCAGGAATATCTGTCCAGTTTTGCTGGTCTGTACTCTGTTGCCATTGGTACGCATGTGTTGAGAAAATGGAAAAATCTGGTGTAACGGTTAATGTTCTTGATACACCGCCTTGATTTTCGCAAACCACCAAGCTTTGTTCGTTGGCACCAGAAGAAACGTTGATATTATCTCCGCAAGATTTAAATAGAATATCATCTATGGCAAGGTCATTTCCGCAGCCGCCATTACTGTTGTTTCTCATCTTTAGAATTACGGATGTCTGCCCTGGTTCTGTTTTAAAAACTAAGGCGTATTGATTCCATTGAGTACTTCCAGTACCAGGTATGCTCCCTGTATCACCTTGTGCAAGAAGGTTAGTATCTGTTTCGTCCCATATTTGAAAACGTACATTTACGGGAATACTGTTGCCTTCACAGCTACCTGTTGGTTGTAAATTAATGAGCCACGATGAAAATTCATATGTGGTATTCTCGCATAACCCTGTTACCTCTCGCTGGTAAAATTCTCCCGCCGTAAAACTGGCATTGACTATAAAAGATTTTCCATTGCTATCACCAGGTGTATGATCTTGTATAGAGAGCCAATCAAAGTAGTTAGATGTGCTTGAAATTGTGTAATCTCCGTCGTTTGGGGTTCCTGTGGTAAATCTATAGGTAGTTGTACCGGCAGGTAAAGCAGGCCCGTCGGTTGTTCCAGAACCAAAATCTTCTGTAAAAATTGGGTCACCAGAATTACCACCACAGAAACCTAGTTGCGCATGCAATGAAGTTATGCCGCAACACGTTAGTAGAATAGTAAGTAGAAAACATCTGGAGTACATCATATTCACTGGTTAAAGATATACTTTTTAGTACGATGAATAAATAAACTCAATTCAAGATACAGAGCCTATTTGAAGATTGGTATTTTCACCAAAATCACAACCTAATTATACAAGATGCTTAATTTATTGGATCTAAAAATATCGAGACCCGGACTTTGGTTTCCTACAATTTGGATTTATTTAGTTCCTTTTGGCAATCAGTCAGAGTTTTGGTTGAATATGAATTTTTGGTTAGGGCTACTCTTTGTCACCTTTCCATTAAACTATTTGGTTTACGGTCTAAACGATTATAATGATATAGATGCAGATGCCGTAAATGACAGAAAAGGAAATTTTCTTTTTGGTGCGAAGGCTTCAAAGTCTCAGCTCAGTGGTGTGCTGACTAAAAATACCATACTCACGTCTGTGTTTGTAATTGTATTTACCTTTATTTCTGGTTTAAAAATGTTCTTTTTACTACTGTTTATGGTGGTCGTGAATATCCTTTATAATTTTAAGCCGTTTAGAATAAAAGAAAGACCTCCATTTGAAATTCTAATTCAGGTTGGGTATGTGGTTACGGTATTCTTTTCAACAGAACTGAATAATTTAGACACACTACCATGGCAGACATTGGTCTATTTATCATTGTTTGCATTTCAGGCTCACATAGCTGGTGAAATAATGGACATAGAACCAGATTTAGCTTCGGGTAAACGCACTACCGCAACGTTAATTGGGCGTAAAAATTCAAAATTACTGATGCTTTTAATATTGGTGTGCGAATCTGTTTTAGTTTGGTATTGGTTTCAAGATATAGTTTTGGCATCATTTCTTGGTCTCTTTTCTGCGTTTATGGTATTAGATATTTTTGTGATATTTAAGGGTAGGGCTTATACATTGTCAGAAATGAAATTGTTTGGTTACCTCATTAATTTATCTGCCCTAGCTTCTATGCTGTGGGTGTTATACAGTGGAAATTTATTAGAGGTATAGCACAGGCTGTATCCATAACGTTATTCTTTCGCCTTTAACAGAATAAACCTATTTTTGCGACTTACAGAAAAGAAGTAAAGATCATGCAATACAATTTCAACGAAATTGAAGCCAAATGGCAAAAATACTGGGCAGAAAATCAAACATTTAAAGCAGAGAACGATTCTGAAAAAGAAAAGTTCTATGTGTTAGACATGTTTCCTTATCCTTCTGGGGCAGGACTTCATGTGGGTCATCCGCTAGGGTATATTGCAAGTGATATTTATGCACGATATAAAAGGCACAAAGGTTATAATGTATTGCACCCACAAGGATATGATTCTTTTGGTTTGCCGGCAGAGCAATATGCTATTCAAACAGGTCAGCATCCTGCGGTAACTACAGCTGCAAATATTAAAACCTATAGAAGGCAGTTAGATCAGCTAGGTTTTTCTTTTGATTGGAGCAGAGAGGTACGTACTTCTAGTCCTGAGTATTACAAATGGACACAGTGGATATTCATTCAAATATTCAATTCTTGGTATAATAATGATACCGACAAAGCAGAGGATATAGAAACGTTAATTGCTAAATTTTCTTCGGATGGAAATGCCAATGTAAATGCAGTATGCGATGATGATATAGAATCTTTTACAGCTGAGGAATGGACTACGTTTTCTGATGTTAAAAAACAAGAAATATTATTGCAATATAGATTAACGTACTTGGCAGATATTGAAGTAAACTGGTGCCCTGCACTAGGTACGGTATTGGCGAATGACGAAATAGTAAACGGAGTGTCGGAACGTGGTGGTCACCCGGTAGTTCGTAAAAAAATGACCCAATGGAGCATGCGTATTTCCGCATATGCACAGCGTTTGTTAGACGGTTTGGCGAAAATCGATTGGCCACAACCATTGAAAGATTCCCAAACGAATTGGATAGGTCGTTCTCAAGGTGCTTCGGCTGTTTTTAATGTGAAGGAGCATGATGAGAAAATAGAAGTTTTTACCACCAGACCCGATACTATTTTTGGAGTTTCTTTTATGACTTTAGCTCCCGAGCATGAACTGGTAAGTAAAATTACGACCGCAGAACAAAAAGCTGAAGTTGAAGCCTATATAGAAGCAACTGCAAAACGTTCGGAGCGTGATCGTATGGCAGATGTGAAGACTATTTCAGGTGCTTTTACAGGTGCATATGCAGAACATCCATTTACAAAAGAACCTATTCCAATTTGGATTGGTGATTATGTATTGGCTGGTTATGGGACTGGAGCGGTAATGTCCGTGCCATGTGGTGATCAAAGAGATTACGATTTTGCAAAGCATTTCAATATACCTATACCTAACATATTTGAAGGTGTGGATATTTCTGAGGAAGCATTCGCAGATAAGGATAAAACGGTTATTGCAAATTCTGATTTTCTAAACGGATTACCGTATAAGAAAGCTATGAAATTAGCGATATATGAGTTAGAGAAAATAGGACATGGCGAAGGAAAAATAAACTATAGATTGCGTGATGCTGTATTCAGTCGTCAAAGATATTGGGGAGAACCTTTCCCAGTATATTATGTAGACGGGATGCCTCAAATGATTGCAAAAGAGTATTTACCTATTGCCTTGCCAGAAGTTGAAAAATATTTACCTACCGAGACAGGAGAGCCGCCATTAGGTAATGCTGAGGTTTGGGCATGGTGTACCAAAGAAAATAAGGTAGTTTCTAATGATAAAATAGATAATGAAACGGTATTTCCTTTAGAGTTGAATACTATGCCGGGTTGGGCAGGTAGTTCGCAATACTTTAATAGGTATATGGATCCGCACAATAGCGAGAACATATTCTCTGAAAAAGCGATTAACTATTGGCAAGATGTAGATTTATATATTGGCGGTAGTGAGCACGCAACAGGGCATTTGTTGTATTCTCGTTTCTGGCAAAAATTCATGTTTGATAAAGGTTTGGTGCCTAAAGATGAGTTTGCTAAAAAGCTCATCAACCAAGGAATGATTACGGGGACTAGTGCTTTTGTGTATAGATTGTCGCCGGCAACATTTGGTTTTGAAGGTAGTAGTTCTGACTTAGGGAAGGACATGCAAAGAATGAATCAAGTTTACATTTCTTATACTTTGTTTTCTAAGTTGGAAAGGTCGTCTGAAATGCTGAAAGAGTTTAATATGAACTTAAAGAGTAGGCTTGCTGGTTACTTTGATAATAAGTTGGCGAAAGCTGAATTAAGAATAAATCAGGTTGTTCCAATTCATGCAGATGTATCATTAGTAAATGCATCGGACGAGTTGGATATTGAAGGATTTAAAAAGTGGAGGGATGAATTTGCGGATGCGGAATTTATCACTGAAGAGGATGGAACATTTAAAGTAGGTCGCGAAGTCGAAAAAATGTCCAAATCCAAATACAACGTTGTTAATCCTGATGCTATTTGTGAGGAGTACGGTGCAGATAGTTTGCGTTTATATGAAATGTTCTTAGGTCCTTTAGAGCAATCTAAACCATGGAACACGGCTGGTATTACAGGAACACATTCTTTCTTAAAGAAATTATGGAGACAATTCCATTCCAATGAAAATGCTTCTTTTCAGGTAACTGAAGATGAGCCTTCAAAAGAATCGTGGAAAACATTACACAAGACTATTAAAAAGGTAGAAGAAGATATAGAGAACTTTAGTTTCAATACATCGGTATCAACATTTATGATCTGTGTTAATGAACTTTCTTCGCAAAAATGTTACAGTAGAAAAGTACTAGAGCCGTTGGCTATTTTAGTATCGCCGTACGCACCACATATTGCAGAAGAGTTATGGAATAAATTGGGTCATTCAGAATCTATTGCTACGGCACCTTTCCCAAAATTCGAAGGAAAGTACTTGGTAGAGAGCAGTAAGGAGTATCCTATTTCCTTTAATGGTAAAATGAAATTTACTTTAGAGCTTTCGTTAGACTTATCTAAAGAAGAGATAGAAGCTGCGGTAATGGCCAATGAAAAAACCCAACAACAATTACAAGGTCGAGAGCCTAAAAAGGTGATTGTAGTGCCGGGTAAAATTGTCAATATCGTAGGATGATTACAATATAAATAGTGAAAAAAGAGGCGATTTTCATCGCCTCTTTTTGTTTTATAGAATTAGCGACTGAGTTTAGTTTAAAAAGTTAGACGATGTCAATTTTGTTAGTAGGGATAGTGAATTAATTATAGGGGTAGTAATTTGTAATTGATATAATTTACGGTATTAACCCCTATAAAAAGAGGGGTGTGGTACATTTAAAATATGTTTATAAATATACAACCCCTATGTTTTATCGATTTTATGTTTGATATGTGAGTAATTAGTTTCAATTTTGCAGTATAACATAAAATGATAAATCATGATTGTTGGTATTCCAAAAGAAATAAAGAACAATGAAAGCAGGGTAGGTATGACGCCAGGCGGAGTTTTTGAATTGGTAAAAAACGGCCACAAAGTATATGTTCAGTCAGAAGCAGGAGAAGGCAGTGGTTTTTTCAATCAAGATTATCAACAGGCAGGTGCTATAATACTAGATACTATTGGTCAGGTTTATGCCATGAGCGAAATGATAGTTAAAGTAAAGGAGCCTATCGCCGAAGAGTATGATTTAATTCAAGAAGGACAAATATTATTTACCTATTTCCACTTTGCATCTAGTGAAGCGTTGACCAAGGCTATGATCAAGCAAAAAGCGGTTTGTATAGCATATGAAACAGTTGAAGATGAAGAAGGTACTTTGCCACTTTTAACGCCAATGTCAGAAGTTGCCGGTAGAATGGCAATTCAGCAAGGAGCAAAATATTTAGAGAAACCAGTTAAAGGACGTGGTGTATTGTTAGGCGGAGTTCCTGGTGTAGCTCCGGGTAAAGTTTTGGTACTAGGAGCGGGTGTTGTTGGTATACAAGCTGCTAAAATGGCAGCAGGTTTAGGGGCTCACGTAACTATATTAGATGTTAACATGAAGCGCCTGCGTTATGCAAATGATGTAATGCCACCACATGTAGTTACTGAATTCTCTAATGAATTTAATATCAGAAGACTTATTAAGACACATGATTTAATTATTGGTGGAGTCTTATTAAAAGGCGCCAAGGCGCCAAATTTGATTACCAGAGACATGTTGAAAGAAATGAGGCCGGGTACGGTTATCGTTGATGTTGCTGTTGATCAAGGTGGATGTGTAGAAACCACCAAGCCTACAACACACGAAGATCCTATTTATATAATAGACGATGTGGTTCATTATTCTGTAGCGAATATGCCGGGTGCCGTACCGTATACATCTACTATGGCCTTAACTAATGTAACGTTGCCATATGCTTTAAAGCTAGCCAATTTAGGATGGGAAGCAGCTTGTGAAAAAGACCCAACCTTAAAGAAAGGGCTGAATATAATTAAGGGAGAAGTTGTATACCAAGAAATTATAGAAGCTTTTGGTTGGGAAGAGATAGTCGCTTAACCTGTACAAAATGTCAGTAAAATATGCCCTGCCATTTCCGAAAGGAATTTGGCGGGGTTTTTGCTTTTATAATATTAGATTCTTAGAAAAGAACGAATCTTTAGTATATTTAATCGATTTAAAAATTGAAACGTTATGATGGGATATTATATATTGATTGGTGCCATTGCTTTGGTTAGCTGGTTAGTAAGCAGCAAATTAAAAAGTAAGTTTAAATTTTATTCCAAGGTGCATTTGCAAAATGGAATGAGTGGTGCTGAAATTGCAGAAAAAATGTTGGCTGACCATGGTATACGCGATGTTAAAGTTGTTTCTACCCCTGGTATGCTTACAGATCATTACAATCCTAAAAACAAAACAGTAAACTTAAGTGAGGGTGTGTATAACCAAAGAAATGCATCTGCAGCTGCCGTTGCGGCTCACGAATGTGGTCACGCGGTACAACATGCACAGGCGTATGAGTGGTTAGGAATGCGCTCTAAGTTAGTGCCAATAGTAAGTGTTACATCAAGCATGTCTATGTGGGTTGTTTTCGGTGGTTTGGCTTTAGGTGCCGCTGCTGGAGTAGGATTTGGGTATTGGGTTGCCGTAGCTGGTCTGGTAATGATGGGCTTTGCTACATTATTTAGTTTTGTGACCTTACCTGTAGAATATGATGCAAGTAATAGAGCGTTGGCATGGTTAAAAAATAAAAATATAGTTACGCCAGAAGAATATAAAGGATCTGAAGATGCCTTAAAATGGGCTGCTCGTACGTATTTGGTAGCAGCAATTGGTTCATTGGCAACTTTAGTATACTGGGGACTTCAAGTTTTTGGTGGTAGAGATTAATTTTGAATTCAATTCATAATAATTATAAAAACCTACCTATTTAAGGCGGGTTTTTTTGTTCTTAATTAAAAGCAAATGAAACAACTGAAAACCGCAAGATTGTATTTAAAACCTGCAAACTCGGAAGATGCGTATTTCATTTATGAACTACTGAACAGTGATAGTTGGTTGAAATATATCGGAGATAAGAACATTACAAATCTCGATAATGCAAAAGAGTATATTCAAAATTCATTAATTGTAGGGTATACTACTAATGGGTTTGGACTTATGGTGGTAACCCTCAAAGATGGAACTCCAATAGGTATTTGTGGATTTCTAAAAAGAGATTATTTAGATACTTTAGATTTGGGTTTCGCCTTATTACCAAAATACGAAGGTTATGGTCATGCATTCGAAGCCGCAAGTGCTACCATGCAATTTGGAAAATTAGAATTAAAGCTAAATCGCATGTTGGCAATTTGTATGGAAACAAATGAAAAGTCACTTGCCCTATTGAGTAAATTGGGGTTCAACAAAATAGATACAATTAAACTTAGTGAAGAATCAGAAGAATTGCTCTTGCTTTCTACTTAAATAGATATTTGTCTATCTATTTGTTGTGCCAATGATATAAAGGTTTCTGTTCTAGAGACCCCTTCTATAGCTTGTATTTCTTTGTTCAGTACCTGCATTAAGTGTTCATTATCTCTACATAGTACTTTAATTAGAATAGACCAGTTACCAGTAGTGTAATGGCACTCTAATACTTCAGGTATTTTTTCTAATTGTTTTACCGCCATCGGGTTGCTCATTGCTTTATCCAAATAAATACCGATATATGCCATTGTAGTATACCCTAAAGATTTAGGATTTACTATGAATTTAGAGCCAGATAAAAGTCCTGATGCCTCTAACTTTCTTAATCGTTGGTGTATAGCTGCGCCAGATATACCAATACTTCTTGCAATTTCAAGAACTGGTTTACGGGCATCTTCCATTAAAAATCGTAAGATTTTCTTATCTATTCCGTCAATTTTAGCCAAAGAAGTTGGTGTTTTCATGTTTTATCAAAATAAACATAAATGTACTTATTTGGTTTCAATCTGACAGTTAAAAGGGTTTAGTTAACTACAGAATTTGGATTATAGCCTAAATATGGTAATTCATACTCCTTAAAATTAACGCCGTAAGACTCAAGCTCTTTTAATATTGGTTCATATACTTCTTTGCTAATAGGTATCTGTACACCTGGAGTATTAATTTCGCCGTTAAGAATTTTTAAAGCGGCCATGGCAACTGGTAATCCTACGGTTTTTGCCATTGCCGTAAAAGTTTGATTTTCTCCTGTAACCACTAATTTAGAATCAATTTGCTTTTTCTCTCCATTTAATTCGTATCCGAATTTATGGTACATAACAATCATGTCTTTCTCTTCGGCCTTTAATGTCCAGCTATCTTCAAGAATCTTTTGGAGTGCCTGTGCGGGGGTCGCATTAGGTATTCCTATTTGTTTTGTCTGGTCAAAAATGTTTAGTTCCAATAATTTGTCCCAACGAATATCATCTTGATCTATTTTAAGGTAGTGCCTCAGTTTTAATTCAACAGAATCGGTTGGGGAATAAGGAAGAAAAAGGTTAATGAACTCACGATAGCTCATATTTTCAGAGTTTTCAATAGTATATGTATCGTCGGTAGCTCCTAATTGTATGAACATATTCCATGCTTTGGAAAAACCTACACGACGCATGGTTCCTCTGTAAATGGTTAAGGCATCTTGTAACTTATATGCTTCCCTGTAGTTTAATGAATCGCGATTGGCATATCCCTCAAAACGACCATACCCTTCAATTTCAAAAAACTCTGTACGTCTAAAAAGTCGGTGGTAAGGTATGTATTTGTATGTCCCTTCTTGAATAAACTTAGCGGTACCACCTTGGCCGGCAAGTACAACATTTCTTGGGTTCCATGTAAATTTATAGTTCCAAAGGTTATTATCATGTTCTGGGGCTACCAGACCTCCACAAAAAGATTCAAATAATATTATTTTGCCACCGTTATCGCGTATACGGTCAATTACTTGCATGGCACTCATGTGATCTACACCAGGGTCAAGACCTATTTCATTCATGAATACGAGTCCGGCTTCCTTAACTTTTTTATCAAGAGCAAGTAGTTCTGGACTAACGTAAGAAGCAGTTACAAGGTGTTTTTTTAAAGTAACACAATCTTTTGCTACCTTAATGTGAAAACGAGCAGGAAGCATTGAAATAACGATATCAGAGTTTTCAATTACTTTTTTCCTTTCAGCATCATCAAAAATATCTAGACCAATAACATTACAATATTCATGGTTGGCGATAACTGGTGATATTGCATCAGGGTTAATATCACCAATGGTGATTTCTAATTTTTCAGATTCCGCTTTTCCTAAAAGATAATCCAATAAATAAGAGGTGGACTTACCTGCGCCGATAACAAGAATTTTTCGCATCATACGTTTTCAGTATTTTTGATTGTAACGATTTTACTAAGGTATCAAATTGTTACATTTATAAATAATGTTATAGAAAAAGTTATGAAAAAAACAATTTTAGGTACAGCTTGTCTATTTGGACTGTTGGCGGTTGCATTTGGTGCATTTGGCGCACATGGGTTAAAAAATATAGTGGATGCCCAAGCTGTGGCAACTTTTGAAACAGGAGTTCGGTATCAAATGTATCATGCCTTTTTTCTGTTCGCTCTTGGCTTAATACCTTTTGAAATGGTGAAATCTAAAAAGACAATATACCTATGTACAGTAATTGGTGTAGTGCTATTTTCATTTTCAATTTATGTACTGGCCTTGAATTCACTTGTAGATTTTGACTTTAAAGTTTTTGGAATTGTCACTCCTATTGGCGGCTTATTTTTATTGGCGGCCTGGGCATTATTAGGTTACGGAATTGTGAAGTCAAAAATTTTGAAATAGACAGGTTAATACGGCATTTTAGCACTTAAATAACGTATTTTCAACCTATAATGGCGCTAGTATGAGTAAAACAAAATTACTGGGATTGATCTTGGGTCCTATTTTATTTATTATAATTCATTTCTTTTTTCATCCAGTAGGACTTTCTGAGCAAGCCAATGCAGTGCTGGCTTCAACCATTTGGATTGCCGTATGGTGGATTACGGAAGCTATTCCAATTGCCGTAACGGCGCTATTGCCTTTGGTTTTATTTCCATTATCTGGTGGGTTAGAATTATCGGCAACATCAGGTTCTTTCGGTCATAAGTATGTTTTTTTGTATATGGGCGGTTTTATAATAGCTATAGCTATTGAAAAATGGAATTTACACAGAAGAATAGCCTTAAATATCATCAATTTAATAGGGTCAGATGTTAGAAAGATTATTCTTGGCTTTATGGTGGCTACCGCATTTTTATCTATGTGGATTTCAAATACGGCAACATCGGTGATGATGTTACCGATAGGTTTGGCGATAATTAAGCAACTAGAAGATAATCCAAAAACAGCTGAAGACGAGAATAAAACTTTTGGGAAGGCATTAATGTTGGCAATTGCCTATAGTGCCTCTATAGGTGGTGTGGCAACATTAATAGGTACGCCGCCAAATTTGGTTTTAGCAGGTGTAGTTTTAGATACTTATGGCTATGAAATAACCTTTATGCAATGGTTTGCTTTTGGATTGCCAATATCCATTATACTTATTTTTATCTGTTGGAAATATCTAACGAAGTATGCTTTCAAGTTTAAGCAAAAATCCTTTCCGGGCGGTAAGGAAGAAATCAAAAGATTGTTATCTAATCTTGGTAAAATATCATATGAAGAGAAAGTTGTGGCATTCGTATTTGCATTAACAGCTTTCTGTTGGATCACGCGTTCATTTTTATTACAGAAAATACTACCTGGTTTAGATGATACCATTATTGCTATATTTTTTGCAATCGTATTGTTTTTGATTCCGTCTAAAAAGAAAGGAGATCAGATAATAAATTGGGAAGAAGCGGTAAAAATGCCATGGGGTATAATTCTATTGTTTGGTGGTGGAATGGCGCTGGCAAAGGGATTTGAGGTAAGTGGTTTGGCAGTCTGGATAGGAAGTCAAATGACTTCTTTGGCAGGTTTGCCAATTATTATTTTGATACTAGTGCTGATCGCAGCAGTGAATTTTTTAACCGAAATAACTTCTAATTTGGCAACTACGGCAATGTTACTGCCAGTTTTGGCTCCGATGGCATTGACTATAGATGTGCATCCTTTCGTTTTAATGGTAGGTGCTGCGGTGGCGGCATCATGTGCTTTTATGTTGCCTGTAGCCACGCCACCAAATGCTGTTGTTTTTGGGTCTGGTTACTTAAGAATACCGGATATGGTGAGTAAAGGTTTCTTTATGAATGTTATTTCTATTATTATATTAACCTTTTTCGTATATTTTGTACTCCCAGAGTTATGGGATATTTCAATAAATAGTTTCCCCCAAAAATTTAAATAAATGAAACTATTACTCATTCCAGATAAATTTAAAGGGTCTTTATCGAGTGAAGCCTTTACCAAGGCTTTTATTTCAGGTATAAAAGAATCAGGTATTCCGTATGCCTCTCACTACATCAAAGCATCAGATGGTGGTGATGGTTTTATGAATGCCGTTGCCAGTTACATACCTTGCATTTCTATGCAGGTAATTAGCGAGAACCCATTAGGGAAATTGATTCAATCTTATTACTTATACAATCAGAAAACAAATTCTGCATACATAGAATTGGCAAATGCATCTGGTATGGAGTTGTTGTTGCCAGAACAGCAAAATCCTATGTTAACCACAACCTATGGAACTGGTTTACAAATAAAGGACGCCGTTGAAAAAGGTGTAGAGCATATTTATATTGGCTTAGGGGGTAGTGCAACAAACGATGGTGGTATTGGCATGGCTAGAGCTTTGGGGTATCTATTTTTAGATGATAAGGGAGAGAAGTTAGATACAATAGGGTCTAGCTTACAGTTATTAAAAACTATAGATGATACAGCCATATCTACAGATTTAAAGAAGGTTAAGTTTTATGCGGTAAATGATGTTACCAATCCATTATTCGGTGAAAATGGAGCTGCTTATGTTTATGCTAAACAAAAAGGAGCAACAGATGTGATTATTGAAGATCTTGATATGGGGCTTAAAAATCTAAATACCATTGTGTCGAAGAAATACAACGTAGATCATGCGGAACTACCTGGTGCTGGTGCGGCAGGAGGAGCTGCTTTTGGGTTGAAAACTTTTTTCGATGCAGAATTTTTAAGTGGTATAGATTTTATTTTAGAGCTTTCTGGTGTTCATAAGCTTTTGGCAAGAGAACGTTTTGATTATATTATTACAGGAGAGGGTAAAATTGATGAGCAGACTTTGAATGGTAAATTATTGCAAGGGATAATTAATTTGGGTAGAAGGTATGATTTACCTGTAATTGCTATTTGTGGAAAGTTGGACATCTCTAAACATGTATTAAAACAAAGGGGTATTTTCGATGTATTTGAAATTCAAGATGAGAGTAAGGATCTTGAGTATAATATGAAGCACGCAGCCGTGCTTTTAGCTACAAAAACGGCTGATTATTTCAGTGTAAAATGAAAATCTGTTGTCAAAAAAACACGACTTTTTTTATTTATTTCTTAAAATTTTAATTCCAAAATAACAATAATACATTTAATATGCGTTATTTCTTTATAATGTGTATTAAAAGGAATAAAGTGTCTGCGAATATTTTTCATTTTTCACGATTCTTTAATTGAATTCGTATTTCGACGACGAATGCGGCTAATTGAGCTCTGAAAATCAATGGTTCAGCTTTTATTTTTTTAGTTTTACACGAACAAATTTTCTAAAGCATGAAAAGCTCAATGACAAATGCGAATACCATATCCCTAAAACAATATGGGATTACACACGCCAATTTTCATTATCAAGAAACACCAGAACAACTACAAAAAGCCACACTGGAAATGGGTATGGGAGTTGAGACTGGCAATGGAACGCTTGCTGTCAATACTGGTGAATTCACCGGTAGATCCCCTATGGATAGATTTATCGTAAAAGATGATATTACAAAAGATAAGGTATGGTGGGGAAATATTAATATTCCGTTTGAACAAGAAAAATTTGAATCATTATACGCTAAGGTAATTTCCTATTTAAATGAAAAAGAACTTTTTGTTAGGGATAGTTATGCTTGTGCAGATGAGGATTATAAATTAAATATTAGGGTTATAAACGAATATCCTTGGTCTAATATGTTTGCTTATAACATGTTTCTTCGTCCAACTGAAGCAGAGTTAAAAGACTTTACTCCAGAATGGACTGTAATTAATGCTCCTGGCTTTATGGCAGATGCAGAAGTAGATGGTACAAGACAGCATAATTTTGCAATTTTAAATTTTACAGATAAAGTTGCCTTAATTGGTGGAACAGGATATACAGGCGAGATTAAGAAAGGAATTTTCTCTGCCTTAAACTTTATTTTACCTGTTTTTAAAGAAACATTGCCAATGCATTGCTCTGCTAATGTGGGTGAAGATGGGGATACCGCAATCTTTTTTGGATTATCAGGTACAGGTAAAACAACCTTATCAACGGATCCTAATAGAAAATTAATTGGAGATGATGAGCATGGTTGGACCAGTAGAAACACTGTATTCAATTTTGAAGGTGGTTGTTATGCTAAGGTTATAAACTTATCTGAAGAGCAAGAACCAGAAATATACGGTGCTATTAAACCAGGTGCTATCTTAGAAAATGTAGTATTGGATAAAGATGGTAATGTTGATTTTGCCGATACTTCAATTACACAGAACACAAGGGTTAGTTACCCAATTCATCATATAGATAATATTCAACAACCATCAATTGGTAAGAATGTTAAGAATATTTTCTTTTTAACGGCAGATGCTTTTGGTGTATTGCCTCCAATATCTAAACTAACTCCAAGTCAAGCTGCATATCACTTTATATCTGGTTATACTGCTAAGGTAGCGGGTACGGAAGCAGGTGTTGTAGAGCCGGTACCGTCATTTTCGGCATGTTTTGGAGCACCGTTTATGCCATTACATCCTACTAAGTATGCAGAAATGCTAAGTAAAAAGATGAAGGAGTCTGGTGTAAATGTTTGGCTTGTAAATACAGGTTGGACAGGTGGACCTTACGGCGTTGGTACACGTATGAAATTGAAATACACAAGAGCTATGATCTCAGCGGTCTTAAACGGTGACTTAGGCTTGTATTCGTATGATAAGTATCATATCCACTCCGTATTTGGTGTAGCGCAGCCTAGAGAGTGTCCAGGTGTGCCAAGTGAAGTATTAAGTCCAAGATCAACTTGGAACAATGATGATAAATATTACACAACTGCATTTAAGTTAACAAATGCTTTTAGGGAGAACTTTAAGAAATTTGAAAGTTATGCCAGTGAAGAAATAAGAAGAGGTGGACCGCAACGGTACGCATTTTAAGTCATAAAAAAAAGCCTTGCATTGCAAGGCTTTTTTATTATAATGTTATTGAGTGTATTATTTATTTACACTCATAATATATTTCTGTAGTGCCATCGTCATAGATGGTGTTTCAGGTGTTGGGGCTTTAATGTCTATTCTTAAGCCAGCATCTGTAGCTGCATCTACTGTGCTGTTTCCAAAAACTGCTATTCTAGTTTCTTTTTGATCGAAATCTGGAAAGTTTTGTAATAAAGACTCAATACCAGACGGACTAAAGAATACTAAGATATCATAGTATACATTTCTTAAATCAGATAAATCACTAATTACAGTTTTGTAAAAGATAGCTCTTTTCCAATTAATTCCTAAAGTTTCTAAAGTATCTGGAACATCACTTTTAAGTACATCTGATGAAGGAAGTAAGAATTTTTCATCCTTATATTTCTTGATCAACGGTACCAAATCTGTGAATAATCTTTTTCCTACGTAAATCTTACGTTTTCTGTAGACCACATATTTTTGAAGATAATAGGCAACAGCTTCAGATTGGCAGAAATATTTCATGGAATCTGGCACTTTAAAGCGCATCTCCTCTGCTATTCTAAAGAAATGGTCTACTGCGTTTCTACTGGTTAAGATAATCGCAGTAAAATCATTCAAATCTATCTTTTGCTGGCGCACTGTTTTTGCGTCAACTCCTTCTACATGAATGAATGGTCTAAAATCAACCTTTACTTTCTCTTTGTCGATAAGTTTGGAATAGGGGGAGTTTTCCATTTTTGGTTCGGGTTGAGAGACCAAAATCGTTTTTACTTTCATACGCTGCACTATTTTAGAAAGCTTCCCATAATAACTAAGGGTGCAATTTCGAGTGCGCAAAGGTACAAAATAAAATAGAAAAAATAGGTGCTAATCAATTTTTGATAATTCCTTAATACTGTAACCCAACCAATTATATTAATAACGAGAAACAGAATTAACCCAATAATAATTACAATTGTTGAATCTATAAAAACATATGCCAAGAACACATTAGCAATGAAAAGAATAATGCTGGAATAATTAAGGTAGGTTAGTTTCTTAAAAATCAACTCATTAAAGGTATTGTAGGAATTAAATATGAACCCGTTAAAAAGCTGGGACATTGTTTTCGCAGTAATAAATAAGAAAACACCTGCAAGTAATAATGGAAATATGTAAGGATTTTTTGACTCTGTAGGATTCAAGTAAGCTCGCCAAATAAAAAATATAAATAATGTAGTATTTATGATTTGAAAGATGCTCATTAGAAAATGAAACCAATTAAACAGTTTTTCTTTCTTAGTGTACATGCTAATGTACTTGTTGTTGAAAGGAAGAATAATGAAGTTTAAAAATCGTGGATAATAGATGCTTTTTGCAATTAATGGAAATAGCAAGCTGGCCATAAGTGTTATGGTAATCCAATCGGTTTGCCCAAATGTTCTTGCAATAGGTTCCATTAATTTATGGGAATTGGTTTTCCGTTTAGCCCATAAAGAAGGTCATTTTCAGAAATAACTACTCTAAAGTAACCAATGTTTTTCAATTTGGTTTTAGGTAATTGAAATTTAAAATTTGTGGTGTCTTTTTGTTTTAAGAGTGTTGTATTTGGTTCTACGAGTTCTGGTATTATTTTAAGAGTTTCAACAGGACTTTTGTAGTCGTCCATGTAGGTAACTGCGAATTTCACTTTTTTAAGCTCAATGCTTTCTTTGTAAGGATTGTAGACTTCTAGTAAAATGTCCTCATCAGAATTCAATGAAACAGGAGTGTCCTCAATAATACACTCTAATTTACGATACGATTGAAAATTAGATATGTACTTACCTTTATAGAGTCCGCCATCTTCTCTTGTATAAGTAAAAGTAGGGTTGTTAGAATATTTTGAGATATAGGCGACATCCTTACCACGTACTTTTTCTTCAGAATCGTTTATGGAATATTGATTCTTACGGTACATAAAATTATTTAAGGAAAATGTTGGCGTGCCGTTAGTATAGAAAGAATACATGGGTGCATTTCTGTATGAGTTCTCAAATACTACAGGAATATTTCCTACTTCTTTTTCAATAGCCTGTGCCCATTCTTTATTACCATGACTTTCGTAAAAGAAATTAAAAAGGAGCGGTTGATAGGCGAGTCCCATTCGTAGATAAATAATTAAAACTGTATTGATAAGACCAAGTCTAAAAATCCAAGTTAAGGCTTGCTTGTTTTGTAGCATATAATTGAAAGCGATAACGACTAGAGGAATACAAATAATAATAATCCATTGTGTTTGCACTCTTCTATTAAAACTAGATATAAAAAAGAAGATAAGAACACCGTATGTTAAGTATATAAGTGCTTTGTTGAATAAGTCATTTCCTTTAGTCTTAAAAAGAGCTTTATAGATTAAAGGGAATGTTAGTCCAAATACGGCAACCAGATTAACAAAAAAGCCTAGGGTATATTTCTCAAAACTATAAGCACCATTGGGTCGTTCATATAAATGATATTTTATAGAAACAAGATCATTGTCATATAGCCAATAAAAATGTGGTGCGTAACAGCACAGAGCAACAGTTACAGATAGCCATGCGTATTTATTGGTTACTAATTTTAGATTAGATAATAAGACAAAGAAGATGACCAATACAGCATGGTATTTACTATACATTAAAGCAGCCATAAAAACACCAAGCAATATGGCTATGACAGCTGTAGGCTTTTTTATAAAGTGCTTGTAGGTCAATAAAAAACAACTTGTGAAAAATAAAAGTGGAGTGTCTGGTAAAGTGAAAAATCCATACGCATTTAATAATGTCATGGAAAAGACAAGAACAAAAAAGTGTTTTACGTAATCATTCTTTTTTGGATTGTCTATCATCAACCAAAGTAGTAAGATATTGACTGCGGATAATACACAGCTCATAAACCTGACACCAAGTTCTCCGTTAAAGAAAAAGCTGCTTGTTTTAACCAAAAGTGCTACCATTGGTGGATGGTCAAAATAGCCCCAAGCCATATTCTGACTGTAATACCAATAATAAGCTTCATCAAAAATGAGTTGCGTAAAATTGGATTGAATAAGATTTAAAATGAATATTGCAGCTAAAAAAAAGTAAAACTGCTTTGGAATTTTAGTCAACATTTGCATAGGTTACTAAGTGACAAAATTACAAATTTAAGGTTAGCTATCTAGTTTAAAAATTTCATAAAGGTATTGTTGGCCATTTTAAGAAGACTATTAAAACCTTACTTTTGTCGAAACACCTATAAATAACTTATGTCCAGTAGTATTGTAATCATACCTACGTATAATGAAATTGAGAATGTAGAGGCCATAATTAGGGCGGTATTCGATTTGCAGAAAGAATTTCATGTGCTAATCGTAGATGATAATTCGCCAGATAAAACAGGTGATTGTGTTCGTAGTCTTCAAAAAGAGTTTGATGGAAAACTTTTTTTAGAAACTAGAATGGAAAAATCTGGATTAGGAACCGCATATATACATGGTTTTAAATGGGCGATAGCCGAGGGTTACGATTATATATTTGAGATGGATGCCGATTTTTCTCATACCCCTTCAGATTTGTTGAGGTTATTAAAGGCATGTGAAAACGGAGCAGATCTTGCTGTGGGTTCTAGATATAAAAATGGGGTGAACGTCGTAAACTGGCCAATGTATAGGGTGTTATTATCTTATGGGGCTTCTATTTATGTAAAGTTAATTACGGGTATGCGCGTGCATGATCCAACGGCAGGTTTTGTGTGTTACAAAAGACATGTATTAGAGGCTATAGATTTAGACTCCGTTCGTTTTGTAGGTTATGCTTTTCAAATAGAAATGAAGTTTAGGGCGCACTTAAAACACTTTAAAATAGAAGAGGTATCTATAATTTTTAGAGACCGTGTTTTGGGAAAATCTAAAATGAGTTCATCAATTATAAGTGAGGCTATTTGGGGTGTATTTATAATGAAGATGAGAAGTTTATTTTTGAAAAATAAGTTTTAGTTATGGGTAAGATTTTATTAAAAAACGGAATTATTATTAACGAAGGGATTATTGAGGAAAGTGATATTCTTATTGTTGATGAAATAATCGTAAAAATAGCAAAAGACATATCTGATGCAGATGCTGAGGTAATAGATTGTTCAGGTAAACATATTATGCCAGGCGTTATAGATGATCAAGTGCATTTTAGAGAACCTGGTCTTACGCACAAAGGTACTATTGCAACAGAAAGTAGGGCAGCTCTTGCCGGTGGTATAACAACATTTATGGAGCAGCCTAATACAACACCACAAACGACGACTATTGAAAAGCTTGAAGAAAAGTTTGCAACAGCTGCTAACTCGGCATTTGCCAATTATTCTTTTCTTTTTGGTGGTACTAACGATAACTTGGAGGAGCTAAAGAAATTAGATAAGAATGCTTGTTCTGGTATAAAATTATTTTTGGGCTCTTCTACGGGGAATATGCTGGTAGATGACGAAAAAGTAATAGAAAATATTTTCAGAAATACAGAGATGGTAATTTCAGCACATTGCGAAGATGAAACTACCATTCGAGAAAATTTAGCAAAATATAAAGCAGAGTACGGAGATGATATTCCGTTAGAATTGCATCCTATTATTCGTAGTGAAGAAGCATGTTACCTTTCCTCTTCAAGAGCAATAGCATTGGCGAAGAAAACAGGTGCTAGATTACACGTGTTTCATTTATCTACGGGTAAGGAAACCGATTTGTTCCAGAATGATATTCCTTTAGAGCAAAAGAAGATAACTGCAGAGGTATGTATTCATCACCTTTGGTTTTCAGATGCCGACTATGCTAAAAAGGGAACTTTAATAAAATGGAATCCTGCAGTAAAAACAGCAAATGACAGAGACATGCTTTGGGATGCTTTGTTAGATGACAGAATAGATGTTATTGCTACCGATCATGCACCACACCTATTAGAGGAAAAAAATAATGTTTATACAAAAGCACCATCTGGTGGTCCATTAGTTCAGCATGCATTAAATGCTATGTTAGAAAAAGTAAAGGACGGTGTTATCTCATTAGAAAAGATGGTACAGAAAATGTGTCATAACCCGGCAATTCTATTTCAGATAGAGAAGCGTGGATATATACGTGAAGGGTATTATGCAGATTTAGTTGTAGCAGATTTAAATAACCCATGGACGGTTACAAAAGAGAATATTGCTTATAAGTGTAAATGGTCTCCTTTTGAGGATACTACATTCTCATCTAAGGTAATACACACATTCGTTAATGGACATTTAGGTTATAGTAATGGTCAGTTTTCAGAAAAACGAAATGCAAAAAGACTAACATTTAATAGACCATGAGACAAGTACTATTATTAGTTTTAGGAATGTTATTATTTTCTTCTTGTGCAGAAGAATTGATTGAAAAGCCAGATAATTTAATTCCGGAAGATAAAATGGTGTCCATTATAAAAGAAATGGCCATTGTCAATGCTGCAAAAACAACCAATCTTGGAAAGTTAAGGGAGAACGGAATAGAGCCTACAACATTCGTTTTTGAAAAATTTGAAATTGATAGTGCACAATTTGTAGATAGCGATAGATACTATGCTTCAAAACCTCTGAGGTATGAGAATATGTATAAAAAGGTTGAGTCTGAGCTAGAAGCGCAACGTGTACAATTGGATATGGAGAAAAAACTTAGGGATAGTATTAGCCTTGCCAAGAAAACAAAAAAGAAAATAGAGCTAAAAGAAAAGGACTCTATTGCGGCTAAGACTGGTCAGAAATAAATTGCTTAGAACAAAATGCTACTTGTTCTTCTAAAGGTTCAAATTCAATTTGCAATGCTTGTTTAATTTTTGAATTGTTGAACGTAGTTGGGTTTTTTAGGCCGTAAATAGTATTTTTTGTAATTGTTCTAGGACTTCCATTTAGTAGATTTCTAAACTTATCTGCAATTCTGCCAATATTCAGTTGCCAAAATTTCAATGGTTTAGAGGGTGGTTTTTTCCCCATAGAAGACGTAATTTTCTGCAAAATCTCTTGGTACGATAAATTTTCTGCAACCAGAATAAAGCGTTCACTGTGAATTGTAGAATTCATAAGCTGAATCATAATGTTCACCACGTCGGTAACGGTTACAAAACCTGAACCACCAGGGGGGTAATAACTATAGCCTTTAGAGGCGGTTTTAAAAAAAGAACCACTACCGCTATTCCAAAATCCAGGTCCAAGAATAACGCCAGGGTTTACAATTACCATTTTTAGTTGTTCTTGAGCACCACGCCAAACTTCCATTTCGGCAAGTTGTTTAGTTATGGCATATGGGTTGGCATTTTGGCGCGTCCATTCGGTTTCTTCATCTGCTTTTTCTTTAGTAATAGTTCTTCCTATTGTGCCAATGGTACTTACATGACATAATTTATCGACACCTGCGGTAATGCACATATTAACAATATTCGCAGTTCCTTCCCTATTAATACGTTCTAGTTTTTTGAAATCAGATGGATTAAAAGAGATAAATGCGGCACAATGGTATACTTGGGCTATATTTTCAAATGCAGTTTCTAAAGAAGGAATATCTAAAATATCCCCTTGTACCCAATCAATTTTTTCAAACAATGCTTCGTAGTTGTCTGAATAATAAGAGAAAACTTTTTTTACGTGGGTTAATTTATCCGCAGTTCTATAAAGTGCTCGAACAATATTGTCATCCATTGTTAATTTCAGCAGCAAATGCGACCCCACCAACCCTGTGCCTCCTGTAACTAATACCATAGTTCAAATTTAGCGAATAGGAGTGAAATTCATGCCTAAATCTACTATGTACTGGTAGGAATTCCATTTATATTTGCATTTCAATTAAAATTCAGGAAGAGATGACAAATTTTGTCAAGGAGTTACAGTGGCGTGGAATGTTGCATGATGCAATGCCAGGAACAGAAGAGCATTTATTAGAAGGTATGCAGTCTGCTTATGTAGGTATAGATCCAACAGCAGATTCTTTACATATAGGTCATTTGGTAGGGGTAATGATGCTTCGCCATTTTCAATTAGCTGGTCACAAGCCATATGCTTTAATTGGTGGTGCTACAGGTATGATCGGTGATCCTTCAGGTAAATCTGCAGAACGTAATTTACTTGACGAAAAAACACTGCGTCACAATCAAAATGCATTGAAAGAACAATTATCTCGTTTCTTAGATTTTAGTGGTAGTGATGATAATGCTGCGGTTTTGGTCAACAATTATGATTGGATGAAAGATTTCTCATTTCTAGAATTTATTAGAGATGTAGGTAAGCACATTACGGTTAATTACATGATGTCTAAAGACTCTGTAAAAAAACGACTTTCTTCAGAAGCCAAAGAAGGTATGTCATTTACCGAGTTTACCTATCAATTAGTGCAAGGGTATGATTTTCTTCACTTATACAGACAACATAACTGTAGCCTTCAAATGGGGGGTAGCGATCAATGGGGTAATATTACTACTGGTACAGAATTAATAAGAAGAATTGCCGGTGGTAAAGGGTATGCCCTTACATGTCCGTTAATTACAAAAGCCGATGGAACAAAATTCGGTAAGACTGAAGGAGGTAATGTTTGGTTAGATGCAGAAAGAACATCACCTTATAAATTCTACCAATATTGGTTGAACACATCAGATGAAGATGCCGATAAATACATTAAGATTTTTACATTTTTAGGTCAACAAGAAATTGAAGACTTAATAAAACAACATAAAGAAGCACCACATTTAAGACTTTTACAAAAGAGATTGGCAGACGAGATTACGGTTATGGTTCATTCACAAGATGATTTGGACAATGCGGTAAAAGCTAGTGAAATCTTGTTTGGTAAATCAACAGCGTCAGATTTAAAAGGGTTGAACGAGAAGACATTTTTAGACATTTTTGAAGGTGTGCCACAAGCAGAACTTTCAAAAGAAGAATTAACAGATGGTCTTGATATGATTGGGGCATTAGCGGCAAAAACGAACTTCTTAGGTTCTAATGGTGAGGCAAGAAGAGAGTTGAAGCAGAACTCGATTTCGGTAAATAAAGAGAAAGTAAAAGAAGACTTTTTAATTACAGCTAATGATTTAATTAACGATAAATTTGTGCTATTACAAAGAGGTAAGAAAAATTATTTTGTATTGGTATTTAACTAAAAAACAACTTTGAGCTTGTTGTGCACTCTTATTTAAAAATGTAGTAGAATGAAATTGAGATTGTTAATTGTTTTTTCATTACTGTTTTTAAGTTGTAATTCAGATGATGATCGCGTAATTGAAGATGAAGCTGTAGAGGGTGAATGGGTACTCTCTAATGTAGTTTGCTATTGTGGTTTTGAACCTGATATAGATTTTTCGTTAACCAAAATCGACTTTAATACTGAAAGAAGTATGGTAACTGTTACCCATGAAAGCGAGTATGCTTTTTTTAGGGAAAATGGAGAGCATTTTTACGGAGGGCAAGCAAATCGTATAAATTTTTCAGATGGTAATGTGTTTCGTTTTGAAGTTAAAGGTTCGCAACTCACACTTACTTATGAAGATAGTCCAGAGATTTCTGATGATGAGGTAACCTTTATTTTTGTACGATAAGACAGTTTTAAGGGGGAATATTTCTATTCCCTTAGAATAAATTTGTTCATATTACGTTTTCTAGCATAAACCCCCAAATTATGTTTAAAAAGTATATTTCCTTTATCTGTTTACTTGTATTGTTTACTGCTTGCGATAAAATAGATGAATTAACAAAGTTTGATATGGAGTATAGCCAACGCGCTACCATACCATCATCTACAGGAATTAATTTACCGTTTGACGTTTTTACCCCAGAAATGGAAACTAATTCAGAATCTACTTTTGCTGTAAATGACACCAGAAAAGACTTAATCGAAGAAATTAAATTAACAGATTTAGAGTTGGTTATAATTTCGCCAGAAGAAGCAGATTTCAGCTTTCTAAATTCTATAGAAATGTATATATCGGCAGATGGTTTAGAAGAAATTCTAATTGCAAATTTGGATGAAGTGCCAGAAGATGCAGGTAATGTCATTACTTTAGATACCTCAGATACAGATTTGAAAGAGTACATAAAGAAAGATGAATTCAGCTTGCGATTGAATACCGTTACTGATGAATTAATGAGTACAGATCATGAATTAGAGGTTAATTCTACATTCTTTGTAGATGCTAAAATTTTAGGGCTTTAATTTAAGATCGGCTTAACGCAACTATTTAACGGTTAGGTATCTTGTAAATACATAAAAGGCTTTGTGTTATGAAAAAATATGCCGTTTTATTTCTATATCTGGTATTTCTTGCATCCTGTTCTAGTGATGATGACTTCGGTTTAGCGTCTACTCAGTTCGTTTTTTCTGAACAGAAATGGGAATTGGTGCAAATGTCAGGGAGCTTTCAAAATTCTGAAACAACAGGAGAAGAAATGGAATGGCAAGGGTATTATATCTTTTCGCCTGAGGGCACTTTCTTAAAGTCAAGAACTATAGATGGGTTAATTTTTGAAGCTACAGGTAGTTTTGAAGTAATTGAATATGACGATGATGCTAATCATTACTTAGAACTTACTTTTGAAACGGGAAAAGAGCTAGCAGGCAATTGTACAGGCGATGCTAAAGAACTTTTAATGTACAGAACATCTACAATGATTTCAAGCTTATGGATGGCTTGTGATGGTCCTGGATTAGATTACTCTTTAAGTAAAAACTAAAGCACCATTAAATTACATCCTCTAATATCAGAATTATCAAATCTTCCAATAATTTCAAAAGTGCCATCTTGGTTCATTTTACCTAAATCTTGAGTTGCTATAAATGAGCAAGAATTAATATTCGCCAAGTCTATAACATTTATTCCGCCAGATTTTCCAGTGTTTAAATAGGTAAGTGGGTCTTCGGTATCTCGTACTAGAATTTTCATCCAATTAGGACAGTCGAATGCGCCTTTTCCCTTAGAATAGGCTTGTGACAAAAGCTCTGTCATTCCGTATTCTGAATGTATTTGTTGCACTCCGAAACCCTGTGATAATAATTGATGTAACTCTTGTCGTACAATTTCCTTTCGGCGCCCTTTCATACCGCCCGTTTCCATAATAACAGCATCTTTTAAGGATAGTTGATACTGTTCGGTAAATTCAAGTAAGGCAAAAGAAACTCCGATAATCAATATTTTAGTATTGGTTTCTTGGAGTTCAAGTATCAATTCCTGAAGTTGTCCATATTCATTTAAAAAGAAACCACTCTTTGGGTGATTAGATTTTTTAATTAAATCTTCAACCATGTAAATTAGGGAAGAACCTGTGCGCTCTAGGTATGAAGGTAATAGCGCAAGAACACAATAGTCGCTAATATCTCCATAAAAGTGATTAAAAGCTTTTAAATAGCTTTGTTCGTATATACTTAGGTCGGTAACGAAGTGTTTACTTGTTTCACTCCCGGTTGTTCCACTACTGGTAAAAGTTATTTCTGGTAAGGTGGTAGTACTTAGAACTTCTTTAGACTTAAAAAATTCTATAGGTAAAAATGGAATTTGCTCTAAAGTAAGAACCGCATCTGGGTCAACATTTAAAAGTTTGCAAAATGCTTGGTAGACGGAATTATTGGTGTATTGAAACTTGAAAATACGCAGTGCTTGAGTTAAAAAATCCCTCTTTGTGCGAATATCAAAAATTGCATTATTTTCCATTGGTTCTTGCCGATTATGACAAAGGTACTGAACCAAATTATTTTAATGGTTTTGGATAGAAATTAAGTAGGATATTTATTTAATAACAAGCTTGCGGGTAATTGATTTACCGTTTTCGGTTACTTGCACAACATACACACCAGGGGATAGGCGGGAAATATTCATTGCCTTTGTAGACAATTTTTCGGTCAGCACTAATTCACCGAAAACATCGTATACCTTAACTTCTTTTAGGTTGTTTAACTGTGTTGTTACATAAACAACATCTGCAATTGCTGGATTTGGATATAATTTAAAACCGGCAATTTCATCGTTACGTAGGTTGTTGATATCTATGGTGTCTTGGGCATATAGCCCAACAGATACTACCATAAATAGCATAAAGTAGATTTTCTTCATTTTTTATTGATTTGGGATCAACACTTCAAAGGTATATATAAGTGTTACTAGGATACCGAAAATGTTGTGAAACCTAAGATTATGTAGGTCAATGAGATAGGCGAAGTTATTCGTCGGGAAAATGTGTATTTAACCGATAAGGATTATAAGAAGTAAGATGAAAATTGGTAATTCTATTACTTGATAATTAATTTACGTGTACACATTTTGTTTTTTTCAAGAACACGTAATACGTAAACACCAGCATCTAAATTTGACAAGCTCAATTCTTTACCTAAGATGGTAGTTTTTAGTAATAATGTACCGAAAACATCATAAATGAAAATTTCTTTCGGAGCATTAAGGTTTGTAGAAATATAGACTTTACCTGTGGTAACCGGATTTGGGTACATACTAAAACCATCAATATCTCCATTGCTTTGAGAACTTTGCCCATAGCTGAAGGAAATAACAAAAAAGAAGATGATTAGGTAAAGTTGCTTCATATATAGCTGGTTACAAATGCTATGCCACAAATATATGAATTTAACACTCCTTTTAGTTTTTGTAAGAGTGGATATTGTGAAAAGATCGATGAAATGCAAAAAGATCGATGAAATGCACTTTTTATGACTTTAACTACGCTTTTTCTATTGATTTTAGTAGCGTGTAGTCTATGCTTGTAAGAATTATTCTAAACAAAAAAGCCCGAAATTTGCGCACTTTTATTAAAAAAATTAAGAGTAGAATTAATCGTGAAGATTAAAATAATCAACTAACTGATCAAAATCTCTATAATCTAAAGTTCCTGTAGGGATATCTCTAATTTTGGAAATATTTAAGCCTATAATCGTCAGGTTTTTAAGTTCGAAACTTGAACTAAAATAATCGGTTCCGTCAGCATTTTCAATATAAATGGTATAGTCTAATTCCTCAAGGTCGCTTCCTCCTTCGTAGGATATGCGATAGTCCCTCTCTAAATCGATATAAGATAAAGGTTTCATTTCATTTAAAATGGGGTCTTTAAAAAACAAAGATATTGAGTGAATTTCATTAAAATCGATTTCCAAATCAAAGTCTTTTAGTCTCATTGTAAATTGCAATGAGTCTTTTACGATTTGTGTTCCTGAAGGAATTAGAAATGCATCATCATTAGAAATCGGTTTTAATATTTCATCAGATGTTGACTCGTCTATATTTTCTTCTTTTGAGCAAGAAGCTAAAATGACCATAATAAAGCTAGCTAAAAAAAAGGTAATTTTTTTCATCATATTAAGATTCTTACTAAAATTAAGATATAATCCCACATCTATTATGAGCTAAATGTTATCAAATGGTTATAGGTTATTAAGAATAAAAAAAGCCCGCAAATTGCGGGCTTTTGGCTACTGAATTTTAAAGATTTTAGAACTGGTAGCTATATCCTAAAGAAATAGCTTGTCCTGGATATCTAGAAGAATAAACTTGGTCTTGAGCTCCAAAAGATTGGTAAACACTTTCAATGTCATCGTTCAAGATATTTTCGAATTTTAAAGATATTTTACTGCTGTTCTCTTTTCCAAACTCTTTACTTAAGTTCATTTTTAAGTTGTGGAAAGGTAGCGTGTAAACATCTGGAATATCGCCGTTACCTACAATCTCTAAAGTTTTACCTTGAACATTGTAAACGATACCACCTTGCCATCCATTGTCATTATTATCGTAGCTAAACCCAACATTTAAAAGTAAAGGAGACTGCCCTTGTAATTGTCTCGTATCATCTAATGTTTCACCTGTTCTTAAGTTATCGATTCTTGCTGCTTCTTCATCTTCACTGTATGTTTGCTGAGATTCAATAACAGAAATGTTAGCATTGAAATTGAAATTTTCCCATCCTGGTATAAAGCCCATATTTCTTCTGTATTCCAATTCAGCACCAAATACTTTGGCATCACCTAGGTTTAAAGGAATAAATTGCCCTCTAGCTTCTCTAATAAAAGTAAGTTCTATAGGATCATCAAAAGTTTTAGCAAAACCACTGATCGCGAAGAAATTTGTTCCTTCGCCATAAGCTTCAAATCTTATATCATAGTTATTGATATAGGTTGGCTGAATATCAATATTACCGATAAAGAAAGTACTTGATACAGGGTCAAAAATCTGTGCGTTAGAAGCCTCTTTAAAAGAAGGTCTTGCTGTAGTACTAGAAAACGAAGCTCTTATTTTCTTATTTGCTTCTTCGTTTAGTTCGTATATAAAGTTGGCAGAAGGGAAGAAATCTGCTTTATCTAAAATTGTTTGATTGTCAAAAACTTCACCATCTTGGTTTTCACCTGAGTAACGTAGGTCAAACTTTTCAAATCTTACACCAACAATTGCGTTAAACCTATCAGATAGTTTAAATTCATCGCCAACATAACCTGCACCAACTGTAATTTGAGAGTTGAAAGAATCGGATATATTAGAATCACGTCTTACATAAGTACCTTCTCTTGTTTCAGGATCATAAATATTTTCAGGAGCTAAAACTAAATCTGCATTACCTTCAAAATTTAAACTATAGTTTCCTGCTTGTGATTGTATAGGTGTCGAGAATTGATTAACAACAAAGTCTCTTTCTTTAATAGTAAACGCACCACCAAATTTAAGTTTTGCATCTCTACCAAATAATTGATGCTTTCTTGTAAGATCTAATTTACTAGCTACATTGTATTCTTCTAAGTCCCTCCAAATTCTACTAGGGTCTCCAGATTCACTAGGAGAAATAGTAAAGTTTCCAGTTTCTGGCTCAAATCTAAATGGAGTCGTTCTCAAATCCTTATCATAGATTTTAGAGAATGTTGGCGAAACTTTCCAAGAAACTTTCCAAGAAGCATCTTCGTTCGTGTGTTCACCATTTAATAGAATGTTGGTAATAGAACGTTGTGTATACGTTAATACATCTTTGAAAATAGTATTAGAGTTTACATTAAAATTATCTTGTCTAATATATGAAGCACCAGATTCTCCATTTTGTATATGTAATACATTCAACTTGTATTTAGACTGAAGGCTTTTTAATGAAATACCTGCAAGCCCACTAATAAGTACGTTGTTAACACCAATATTACCAGATTGTGTTCTATCATCGGTTAGCTCAAGAACAGATTTGTCTTGATCTTGTTTTCTAAATACTTGTCCGCTAACAGCATCTTCGTAGAAATCAGTACTGTTTTTATACGTAAGAGAGGCTAAGTAACCTATTTTTTTAGTTCCATCTTCATTAAGGTCGTATTGGTTGCCAGCTGTAAAACCAATATTGAAATCTGCACCACTTTGATTTTCTAGTGCTTTTAGATTTGGTTCCAATAATCTTGTTAAGGCAGCAGATCTATTACCGTCTACAACAGGTAAAGGAGTTTCTATATTTTGTGGTATTGCTAAATCTCTTTGACCATTATCAAAACCTAATGCATCTGTTGGACTACCATCATAGCTAAGGTAATTGTCCTTAAAGTGCATGCTAGAGTTATAACCTAAACCAGCAGAGAAACTGTACTCTGCTCTTGATGGGAAATCTTTAGTAACAATATCAACCACACCACCTGTAAAATCTGCAGGTTGATCTGCGGTTGCAGATTTAACAACAATTATATTATCTAATATATTGGTAGGGAAAATATCTAATTGAAGTGTGTTTCTATCTGGATCAAGACCAGGTACATCTACACCATTTAAAATGGATTTAGTGTAACGGTCACCTAAACCACGAACGTAAACGAATTTACCTCCTTGTACAGATACACCAGGTACCGATTTAATAGCACTTGCAATATCGCTAGCACCAGATTTTTTAATGCTTTGTATGGATAAACCATCTAATAATGCTACCGAATTCTTTTGTAGGTTTAACACGGAAGCTTCTGTGTTTTTACTAACTGTGGTAGTAACCACAACTTCGTCTAGCGCATTGGCAAGCGGGTTTAATGTAATATCTATTATTTGCTCTGCACCAGGTGCAACGATTACTTCTGCTACTTCTTTTGTTTCGTATCCTAAATACGAAAAAGTAACGGTGTATGTGCCTGGCTCTACGTCTAGAACATATTTTCCATCAAAATCTGATGTGGTACCTTTTGTAGTTCCTTTAATAAGAATGTTAGCAAAAGGCAGAACGTCATTAAATTCACCGTCGTTCACAGTTCCTGATATAATACCCTCTTGCGCAGATATTATTTGAGCGGAAAAAGTGATGAGTAAAATTAATAATAACTTGAGTTTCATAAGTAATGAGTTGAAAATGTTAAAAAGAAATAAATTGCTCGCCTAAAAATTATATTAGGACGAGCAATTATTATGTGTAACTATTATTTGTATTTATAATTAGAAACCTAAGCTAGCTTTTGTGTTAGCGTAAGTCCAAGAAAAAGCAGATGTATCAGCACCAACAGTTCCTTCTGTTGCAGCAGATGAGAAAGTTGTTGCATCAGCTTCAAAAGTTGTACTGTCTGTAGTGTCATTAAAAACTTCAGAAGAAGCAGTAACACCTTCTGGTAATACAATTTCCCAGTTGGTAAATACTAGTGAACCTGCAGTATAATTAGCAGCAACACCTTCGTTGTCTAATTCAATATCAGAAAGTTGTAAATCAGTACCTACTCCTGTGAAATTAGTTACTAATATATTGTTGGTAGTACCTTGTGCGTTTGAACGGTAATCTGCGATTTCTCCATTCTCAACGTTGTCGGTTAAACCAATTAAAGTAGCGTTTGTTAAAGTAAAGCCACCTTGTAAAGAACCTTCTGGACCATCAATTTCTAAAGCGTGATCAGAAATACCCCCTTGTATAACGACTGCATTATCAATAGTACCAGAGTAAGCTTGGTCAATATCAAGACCGTCATCACCTTGTGCCCATACAAATAAGTTTGTAGCGTTTACGCTTCCACCAAAGAATTCAACACCATCATCAACATTACCAACAACTTCAATGTTGTCAACAGTTGTTCCAGTACCAACGGCACCTAAAGTAAGACCGTTTATTTCGTTTCCTTCACCAATCAAAGCACCACCATGGCGAATAGAGATGTACTGTAAAGTACCTGAATCATCAGCAGAATCAGATCCACCGTATAATCCTTTATCACCGTCAGTATCTGTAGGAACTCCTTCGATTTGAGCAGATTCAGCATCACCATCAAAAGAAGCAGGTGCATTACCTAATATAATTAAACCACCCCAAAGACCACGATCGTTTTGATCAAGGTTAGTACCGGCAGTTTCACCTAATTCAATGTTATCAGCAGAAGATGTAAAGATAATTGGTGCTGTAGCAGTTCCTACGGCTTCAATTTTACTACCTCTTGTTACTATTAATACAGAAGCATTAACACCTGACCCTGCGTTAGCCTTAATAATTGTACCTGGCTCAATAGTTAATGTAGCTCCTTCAGTTACAAAAACTCTACCATCTAAAGTAACTATTTTGTCAGCTGTCCAAGTAACATCGGTTGTAATGTCATCACTAACTGTAATTGTTGTTTGAACTTCAGTTTCAGTTGTAACTGTATCTACAACGATAACTTCTTTTTCAATTTCTACAACTGTTTCTTTTTCACAAGATGCTGCAGCGATTATAGCAGTTACTGTAGCAAGTGACCAAATAATTTTTTTCATCTTTTCTTTTTAAATTTATTAATTTAACTAGGTTGGTAATTGTGTTCTTGACACGTACAATTTTATTGCACGGCAAAGAAAGAGAAGGGTTGTAATGTTCGAGTTAGCTAGGTGTTAAACATTTATTTTGTTAATGTTACCTAAACGTTACTACATTAAATCAATGTTAAGTGACGTTGCTGTAAGAGTATTATCTTTACTTTTGAGCGAATCAATCTAATTTGAAAACCATGAAAAAGAAGGACATTAGGATACTTTTAGTTGATGATGAACCAGACATCCTAGAGATTGTAGCCTATAATTTATCTGCGGAAGGGTATGATGTTTATACAGCTAAGAATGGTGCCGATGGTGTTGCAAAAGCAAAAAAGAAATTACCGCACCTTATTATACTAGATGTAATGATGCCAGAAATGGATGGTATAGAAGCCTGCGAGATTCTAAGAAGAACCCCTGGTATGGAAAGTTCTATTATTACCTTTCTGACAGCTAGAGGGGAAGATTATTCTCAAGTAGCCGGTTTTGATGCAGGTGCAGATGATTACATTACTAAGCCTATAAAGCCAAAAGTATTGGTGAGTAAAGTAAACGCACTTCTTAGACGTGTTAAAAATGACGAAAATACTCAAGAAGATATTACCAAGGTGGGTGATATTGTCATTAATAGAGAGGAGTATAAAATTATTAAGAAAGGTGTAGAAATCATTTTACCTAGAAAAGAGTTTGAACTTCTTGCCTTATTGACTTCTAAGCCAAGTAAAGTATTTAAGAGAGAAGTAATTCTTGACAAAGTTTGGGGTAATGAAGTTGTTGTTGGTGGTCGTACAATAGATGTACACATTAGAAAACTTCGTGAAAAAATAGGAGAGGACCATTTTAAAACTGTAAAGGGAGTAGGATATAAGTTTGTTCTTTAAATGGCAGCTCCAGTTCGTTCTAGAAAATCATATCGTTTTGCATTTCGCTCATCACTCTATATAGTAATTATTGGCACACTTATATTGTCAGTATTGCAATGGCAATTTAGCACCATAAATTGGTGGGTTTTAATATTGGCTGCAATAACCTTTTTCATTATTTCTTTTGTCACTTTACAAGTAAGGATAGAGAAGTTTATCTACATGCGTATTAAAAAAATCTATGATGAGGTAGAGCTGTTGGAATCTTCAACGATACCATCGTATCCTGTTATGACAGATATGCGAACGTTGACAGCTGAAATTGAAAAATTTGCCAAGGATAAGAAAATAGAAATAGATACTTTAAAGATTAGAGAAGAGTACCGTAAAGATTTTTTAGGGAACGTTTCTCATGAATTAAAGACTCCGTTGTTCACTGTTCAAGGGTATTTAGAGACTTTATTAGATGGTGCAATCGATGATAAAAACGTAAGAAAGAAATACATATTTCGCGCAAATAAAGCGGTAGATCGTTTAATATACATTGTTAAAGACCTTGACCTCATTACTAAATTAGAGGTGGGGGATCTTAGGTTAGAAAAACAAACTTTTAATATTGTAGAGCTAATTCAAAGTGTATTTGATTTGTTGGAGATGAAAGCCGATAAAAAAAATATTACGTTAACATTCGATATTGCTTATCCGAAACCGATTTTGGTTTTTGCCGATAAAGAGAAAATACAACAAGTGCTTACCAACTTATTAGTGAACTCTATAAAGTATGGAAATGAGAATGGTACTACAGAGGTAAGTGTTGAAAATTTAGTAAAGAATAAGGTTATTGTAAGGGTGACGGATAATGGTGAAGGCATACCAGCGGTTCATATACCAAGGCTTTTTGAACGTTTTTATAGGGTAGATCAAAGTGGTAGTCGCCGTGAAGGCGGTTCTGGATTAGGTCTTGCCATTGTAAAACATGTCATTGAAGCCCACGGAGAAAAAATATATGTGGAAAGCGCTGTAGAGGTAGGTTCGGAGTTTTCTTTTACTTTAGAGAAAAGTATCGTTCAAATAGAAGAAGTACTATAAACGCTAACCCTCTCTTTTTTCTTAGATTTGCCGCAGTTTATAAGTGATAATTGTGGGAAGTAAGAATAAGTTAAAAAGATTTCAGGAAAACGAAACGTTTTCAAACGTAATTCAACCAACTAGGGATGAAGTGGTAAACGGTTTCCCTTTGAAAGGAAAATGGAATACCCATTTCAAAAACGACAACCCTATTGTATTGGAATTGGGTTGTGGTAAAGGCGAGTATACTGTTGGATTGGCAAAGAAATTTCCGAATAAGAATTTTATTGGTATTGATATAAAGGGCGCCCGTTTCTGGAAAGGAGCTAAAGAAGCTGTTGAAGGAGATTTACCAAATGTATGTTTTATTCGAACTCAGATAGAATTGGTTGATCATCTTTTTGGAAAAGAGGAAGTGTCTGAAATTTGGATCACCTTCCCAGACCCACAAATAAAATATAAGCGTACCAAACACCGTATGACCAATGCTACATTTTTAGAACGGTACAAACAAGTTTTAAAACCTGAAGGAACGGTTAATCTTAAAACGGATAGCGAGTTTATGCATGGGTATACCTTAGGGTTGCTACACGGTCTAGGTTTAGAGGTACTTTATGCCAACCATGATGTGTATAAGAATGAAGGTAGCCCTAAAGAGGTCTTAGAAATACAGACTTTCTATGAAAATCAGTATCTTGAAAAAGGAAAGCCTATTACTTTTATTAGGTTCAAGGTAAATTGATTTAATGCAACAATTGCCAATCTTATTTGTTTTTACGTTTGGGGCTGCTTTTTTTGCATCGTTGCCACCAGGCCTACTTAATTTAAATGCTGCTAAAACAAGTGTAGAAAAAGGGAAGGCTAACGGATTAATATTTGCGTTAGGCGTGGCACTTGCTGTAATGTTGCAAACTTATGTTGCAGTACGTATAGCTAAACTAATATCTAGAAACCAGCATATTGTAGAGTTGCTATTACAAACAGCATTATTGGTGTTTTTTGTGTTGGCTATATTCTTTTTTATTAAGGGTAGAAAACAAGTTAAAAAGCCTTTTATAATAGTAGAGACGAAGAAGCGAAATAGCTTTTCTAAAGGGGTATTTTTAGCGCTAATTAATCTTTTGGCAATTCCGTATTACAGTGGCTTAAATACCGTTTTTCATTCGCAAGGTATCATGACCTACAGAATAGTTGATGAAGTTTTATTTATTCTGGCTGCAGGTAGTGGTACATTTTTGGCAATGTATATTTATGTTATTTACTTTAATAAGTGGGAGCATAAAACAAAATCCTTCACTAAGAACAGTAACTATATTTTAAGTGGATTAATGGTGCTTCTTTTTGTAATCACTGCTTTTAGGTTGTTTAATTAACGAAAGAATACGATGAAACCTGAAAACGAGAATTTCTTTGAAAGAGTATATCAAGTGGCAAGGTTAATACCGGAAGGTCGAGTGACTTCCTATGGTGCTATCGCTAAATATTTAGGTGCGGCCCGCAGTGCAAGAATGGTAGGTTGGGCTATGAATGCATCACATAATATGGATGATATTCCTGCGCATAGAGTGGTAAACAAAGCCGGACTCCTTACTGGTAAACATCATTTTGATGGTACCAACCTCATGCAACAACTGTTAGAAGGTGAAGGAGTAGAGATAAAGGATTTACAAATTGTTGATCTTGAAAAATACTTCTGGAATCCTTATACAGAACTTAAAACTGAAATTTAATATTATTCAAAGGTCAATGTAAACGTTGTTATTTCATTAGACACTACTCGAATCGAACCACCGTGTAAACGCATTATCTGCTTGCTTAAGCTTAGTCCTATTCCTGTTCCAGTATTTTTTGTGGTGAAAAATGGTACAAAAATTTCATCTATAAGTTCAGGTGAAATTCCGGGTCCATTATCTGTTACTGTAATGTATTTTTTTCCGTCTGAACCTTCTCCTGCTTTAATGATGATTTTACCCTCATCTTGCCCTTCTAAAGCTTGTTGAGCATTTTTACCTAGGTTTAGGAGTATTTGTGTAAGCTGCTTTTCATCTATAAATAGCTCTAAATCTTCTGGATCAGAAGAGACCTCTAAAATGATGTTATGACCATTGGTATATTCTTGAAGTAAAAGACGAACCTTTTCTAAAATTTTGCTCGCAGGTATCAATTCACGATCTGGATCTGGCACACTTAAAAAAGTTCTGTAGGACTGTACAAAGCTCATTAAATCATTACCCTGCTCTTTAATTACCTCAAGACCCTTTGCGGAATTTTTTATCTGTAGTTCACCAAATTCCTCGGGAGTAGAAAGCTGGTTTCCTTTTTTGAAATATTTTAATATGGATTCGGATATTGAAGTAATAGGTGTAATGGTATTCATGATTTCATGGGTTAAAACACGTATTAGTTTTACCCAAGAATCTGTTTCTTTGTCATCCAGTTCTTTTTGAATATCGTGAACAATCACTAATAATAATTGCTTTCCTTCAATAGAAATAGGGGTGCATTTTAGGGTCAGTTCTTTTTTGCCACGCTCATTGCCTAAGGAATATAAGGTACTTTCAAATGGCTCTAAAGATTCGAACAGACCATAAAGATTTGGGTCTATTTGTTTCAATTGTTTTATGTGGTTGAGCGGTCTGTAATTAAGTAGGTTTTGAACAGTTGGGTTAGCATAAAGAATATGTCCTTTTTCATTGATAGTAAAAATACCAATATCTGCCTGTCTTAATATTTCTTGATAATACTGTTCTTGAGCTTGTTTTTTTACGTGAATATCTTGAATCATGTTATTCAACATGTTTAAGCTATGATTCAGCTCTTCAATAGATTTTATACTTAGTTTTTCAGGAAAACGTAAGGTAAAATCTTCATTCTTTATAGCATCAAAAAAGTAAGCTATTTTCCTGTTAGTCTGGTTAACGTAATGTATGAGTCCGTAAGTTTGTCCAATAAAAACAAGGGTTAATATGATGGCGAGTAGATAATGCTCTTTTGCAAATAGGAATGCGGTTAAAAGGGCACAAACAGCTATTAGAATAATTCTAAAAACAAGTTGGTAGTATATACTTTTGCTAACCATCATTTACCCGATTTTTTAAGTTTATTGTAAAGCGTCTGTCTTGAAATACCTAATTGATCAGCAGCGGCACTGTAATTACCATCATTATCGTTAAGGGCTTTTGTAATCATAACTAGTTCCATTTCTTCAAGGGTTTTCGGACCGTTTTCCATGGTCATGGTTGTTTTGGATTCCAATAGGAAATCTGTTGGTTTTAGTACATTCCCTTCAGAAAGTATAACGGCACGTTCCATAGTATGCAAAAGCTCCCTTACATTGCCAGGCCAGGCATAGCTCATTAATTTTTCTTGTGCTGTTTGGTTTATTTTTAAACTGGGCTTTCCATATTTATTAGCGAATTTCTTTAAAAAGAAATCGGATAGCACCAGAACATCATTATCACGTTCCCTTAATGCCGGTACTTGTACTTGTATGGTGTTTATTCTATATAAAAGATCCTCACGAAAGAGTCCCTCTGCTACCATTTGGTCTAAATTACAATTGGTGGCACATATTAAACGTATGTCAACAGCAATAGGTTTATTTGAGCCAACACGAACCACAACTCTGTTTTGTATCACAGAGAGGAGTTTAGCTTGCATTTGCAACGAAAGGTTTCCAATCTCGTCTAAGAATAACGTTCCGCCGTTAGCAGCTTCAAATTTTCCTGCTCTGTCCTCTTTGGCATCGGTAAATGAACCCTTAACATGACCGAATAATTCACTTTCAAACAGGTTTTCTGAGATAGAGCCCATATCTACCGAGATGAAGACCTCGTTGTTTCTGACCGATGATTTATGAAGCTCTCTAGCAATTAATTCTTTTCCGGTTCCATTTTCGCCGGTAACTAAAATGTTTACATCTGTTTTGGCAACTTTTTGCACAAGACTCAATACACCGTTTAGTGCTTTAGAATTACCTATAATGTAATTTGTATTCTGGTTAATTACCTGTTTAAGGTTACTTTCTTTTTGTTTCAGATGCTGAACTTCTTTCTGAGATTTCCTAAGCTCGTAAGCAGATTTTACGGTAGTTAGCAGTCGTTCGTTGTTCCAAGGTTTTAATACAAAATCGGTAGCCCCTTCTTTAATAGCTTCTACCGCAAGTTCAACTGCGCCATAAGCGGTCATCATTATTACCGATATGTGCGAAGCTTTCTTTTTTATCTCACGTAGCCAATACAATCCCTCATTACCGGTATTTACTCCCGCAGAAAAATTCATATCCAATAGTATGATATCAATCTCTTTTAGATTAGGGAATGAGGTGAGTAAATTGGGGTTAGAAATGGTTTGAACACTTTTGTATTCAAACTGTAATAATATCTCTAAAGCGCTTAATACACTTTTGGTATCATCTACAACAAGTATTTTAGCATCGATCATGGCAACATTCTATTAACTCTTCTAAATCTACATAGAGAAGTTCGTATTTTCATGTCAGTGTAAAAATATTTGACATTATCTGTACAACATTTTTACACTGATGCTATTAAAAATAATTTTTATAATATATAAAATACTGTAAATCAATAAATTAAAGTTGTGGCACGCATATAGTATAGAGAATGGCATACCAATTAAGAAATGAATCAAAAATTTAAAATAGCGACATTTTTAATATGCTCCATTTGGGGATCTATTATTGCACAAGAAACTTGGACATTAGATGAGTGCGTCACTTATGCTTTAGAACATAATTTACAGTTAAACGACTTCGAATATACTAATAAGGGTAATAGAGAGACATATAGACAATCTGTTCGTAACCTGTTGCCATCTGTAAATGCATCTTCTAGTTATTTAATTAGCTACGGTAGAGCAGAAGATCCTAATACGGGAACGTTTGTAAATCAAGACTTTTATTCTAATAACTATTCTTTAGAATCTTCGATTGATCTGTTTCAGGGATTTCAAAAAATCAATTCGATAAAAGCATCAAAATTTTTATTTAAAGCAACCCAAGAGGAAGTGTTGCAACAAAAATATCTTTTGGCATTTAGGGTAATGCAAGCTTTTTATGATATCCAATTTTTTGAAGGATTAGTAGAAATATCTAAAGAGCAATTAATTGTATCGCAATCCAACTATAACTTGGTAGAGAAGCAAGTAGAATTGGGTTTAAAAGCGGGAGCAGATTTATATGAGGCAGAATCTTTGTTATTGACAGATAAATTGAACGTAACGCAAAGCAATAATCAATTGGCTTCTGCAAAGCTGACCTTAATTCAAGAAATGAATTTAGAGAATACATCAGAAATAGCAATTCAAAAAGACCTGCAAGAAGAAGTATCTAATTTTGAAAGTGAAGAAATGAAATCTGATTCTATTTATACAGAAGCAAGAGCGTTTTTGCCAATGATAAAAGCACAGGAGTTTAGAGCAAAAGCGGCTAAAAAACAAGTGGCAGTATCAAGAGGTAGGCTATATCCTTCTTTATCATTTTTTGCTGGTATAGGTACAGGTTATTTTGAAACCACAAGAGATACCTTAGGTAATACGTTACCATTTAGAGAGCAGTTTAGAGACAATACTTCACAATATATAGGTGTAAATTTAAATGTACCTATTAGTAACGGGTGGTCTGCAAGATCTAGGGTAAAACAATCTAAAATAGAAAAGCTTCGTGCAGAGAATAACCTAAAGACACAAGAGCAAGAATTGTTTCAAGCAATACAGCAATTGGTACAAGACTATAACTCACTTGAGGTAGAGTTGGTACAGAGTAACCAGAAAATGGAAGCTCAAAATCTAGCTTTTACTATTGCTCAAAAACGATATGAAAAAGGATTGATAAATGCCTTAGAACTTTTTACAGCCAAGAATTTATACGCCAGTGCACAAAATGAAAATTTACAGGTAAAACTTCGTGCAGAAATAAATAAAAGTACATTAGATTTTTACAGAGGATTGCCAGTATTTAATATAAACTAGAAAGATTTACACGAAAGATGGATATAAAATTAGAAAAGAAAAAAGGTCTTAAACCGAAACATTACGGTTACATCGCATTGGGGGTTTTACTACTATTTGTGGGGTATCAATTGTTGTTTGCTAGTTCTGTTTCAACCTTTAGAACAGAAAAAGACAAGCTGTCAATAGCTGAGGTTTCCGCTGGGAAATTTGACGATTACATTACTATAAATGGTAATGTAGCACCAATAGCCACAATATATATGGATGCTTATGAAGGAGGTAGGGTAAGTGAAAAACTTATTGAAGAAGGTGCCATGGTAAAAAAGGGAGATATCATCCTTAAGCTGGAAAACATGAATTTGTACGAGCAGATTTTAGCAAGCGAAAGTAATTTGGCATTGAAGCAAAATGATTTGCGATCAACAAAATTAAATTTCGATTCAAGACAAGTTGAAGGTAGAAAATCATTGGCAACCGCAAGTACAGATTTGCAACGATTGAAGAGAAATTATGAGCAAAATAAAGCGTTGTTTGATGAAGAATTAATTTCTAGGGAAGCTTTTCAATTATCAAAGGAAAACTATGAATTGTCTCAAAAGCAATATGAGATTATAAAAGTGCAAACCGTACAAGATGATGAGTTGCGTTCAACCTCATTAAAAGGTTTGGATACAGATTTAGACCGTATGCAAAAGACCTTAGGTATGGTATACCAAAGACTAGATCACTTAAATGTACGTGCTCCTGCAGATGGTCAATTAGGATTTTTAGATGCTGAAATCGGGCAAAGTATTGCACAAGGTCAGCGTATAGGTCAAATAAATGTTTTGACCGATTATAAAATTGAAGCGGATATTGACGAGCATTATATTGATCGTGTAAAAAGAGATTTAGTAGCTGTTTTAGAACGTAACGGAGCTGAGTTTCCATTAAGATTAAGAAAGGTTTATCCTGAAGTTAGAAACGGGAGATTTAAGGTGGACTTAGTTTTTACCGATAACAAACCAGAAACTATTAGATCAGGTCAGAGCTACAACATTAAATTACAATTAGGAGAATCTAACGATGCACTTTTATTACCAAAAGGAAGCTTCTTTCAAAGTACTGGCGGACAATGGATTTTCGTGGTGAACACGGATGGTGGAGAAGCTATTAAAAGAAATATAAGAATAGGAAAGCAGAATTCCAGATACTATGAAGTTTTAGAAGGTTTGGAATCTGGTGAAAAGGTAATAACAAGTAACTATGATAATTTCGGGGAAGCTGAAAGAATCGTATTAAAATAGAAATAAACTGTCACATAGGGCGGTGTAGCGCTGTCTTTTACATAACAATTAAAATCAATCGAAAATGATAACCATTACGAATCTTAAAAAAAGTTTTAGAACAGAAGAAGTAGAAACCTTGGCGTTGAACAATGTCAACCTAAAAGTGGAAGATGGTGAGTTTGTAGCAATTATGGGACCTTCAGGTTGTGGTAAATCTACCTTACTGAATATCATAGGCATGCTAGATAATCCTACAGATGGCAGCTACAATTTTGCCGGTAATGAAGTGGGTGGTTTAAAAGAAAGCCAACGTACCCAGTTACGTAAGGGTAATTTAGGTTTCGTTTTTCAAAGCTTTAATCTTATAGATGAACTAACGGTATATGAAAATGTTGAATTGCCTTTAATTTATTTAAAAATGGGTAAGGCAGAACGCAAAGAAAAAGTTATGAAGGTGCTAGAGCGTATGAAAATAGCACATAGAGAAAAGCATTTTCCACAACAGTTATCAGGTGGTCAGCAGCAACGTGTTGCCATTTCTAGAGCGGTTGTAACAAATCCGAAGTTAATTTTAGCCGATGAGCCAACGGGTAACCTAGATTCTAAAAACGGAATTGAAGTAATGAATTTATTAACGGAGTTGAACCAAGAAGGAACCACTATAGTAATGGTTACACACTCAGATAGAGATTCGCACTACGCACACAGAGTTGTAAATCTATTCGATGGTCAAATTGTTACCGAAAGTCAAAACAGGGCAATTGGAGCCATGATGTAAGGGAGTTTATTCATCAATCAACAATTAGTCAGCCAACAAACCAAACCAACCAACTTATCCCTTAATCAAGGATACATAATTAATCAGTCAAAAAACGAGTATCATGTTTAAGAACTACATCAAAATCGCTTGGCGAAACCTCTGGAAAAATAAAGGGTATAGTATGCTCAATATTTTTGGTCTGGCAATAGGTATAACTTGTGCCGCTATGATTTTACTTTGGGTAGAAGATGAGGTAGGTTATGACGAAAATTTCGCAAAGCAAGATGTAATTTATTATGTACCAACTAATCAGCAGTATGATGGTGAATGGCGAACTTTTTTTCAAGCAACTCCCGGTCCTTTAGCAGAAGCTTTAAAAACGGAAGTACCAGGTATTGTTGGTGCAGCTAGAACCAAAAGAGATGATTTACTGTTGCAGGTAGATGATAAATCTATCAATAAAAAAGGTAAGTATGCAGACCCTGATTTTTTGAGCATGTTCAGTCTTTCTTTTGTGGAAGGTAATTTAGAAACTGCTTTTAATGAGGTTGATGCAATTATAATATCAAAACAAACAGCTACGCAACTATATGGTGAAAATAGCTCGGTTGTTGGTAAAGTTCTTAGGGTTAATAATGATACTAATTATACTATCTCTGGAGTTTTTGAAGATTTGCCAAGCAATGTAACCTATAGTTTTGACTGGGTTGCACCTTTTGAAAGATTCGCTGTTGGTAAAAATTGGATGCTAGAGTATGGTGCTAATTTTTCCGATACGTTTGTTGAACTTGCTCCCGAAGCAAATTTCGATATAGTCAACCAAAAGGTAAAGGCAATACTACCTATAAAAACCGAAGAGGATGACGCGTACGCCTTTCTTCATCCAATGAAAGATTGGCATCTAAAATCAAATTTTGAAGGAGGAAAAAATGTTGGAGGACAAATTATATATGTACGTCTTTTCAGTCTTATAGCAATTATTATACTATTGATAGCCTGTGTCAATTTCATGAATTTAGCTACTGCACGAAGCGAAAAGAGAGCTAATGAAGTTGGGGTGCGAAAGGTATTGGGTTCAGGTAGAAAAGGACTCATATCTCAGTTTATGGCAGAAGCAGTGATTACTGCAACATTATCGGCAGCATTGAGCATAGTATTGCTAAAACTTCTTATTCCGCAGTTTAATACCTTAATTGATAAACAGTTAGATTTAAGTTTAGGAAGTCCGGTGCATATCTTGACTTTAGTAGGCATAACTTTAGTTTGTGGATTAGTTGCAGGGTGGTATCCGGCGTTCTATCTGTCTTCTTTTAAACCGGTAGATGTATTAAAGGGTTCGCGAATATCAAAAGGTAGTGCCCCATTTATCAGAAAAGGATTGGTGGCTACCCAGTTTGTGGTTTCCATTGTCTTTATTATTAGTACCATTATTGTGTATCAACAAGTTCAACATGTTAAAGGAAGAGATTTAGGGTACGACAAAGAAAACTTGGTTAAGATACCTGTAAGGGGAGATATCATAAAGAACTTCAATCCTATAGCACAAGATATGAAGGCATCTGGTATGCTAGAGAGCATTGGGCTTAATAATTCAGATATTCTATCTGGCGGGAATAATACATCTGGTTTAGAATGGCAGGGTGGAGTTGATACAGAAGATGTGTTAGTTTCTACACGATATATAAGTGCTGATTTTTTTAAAACTACTGGGATGACAATTCTAGAAGGTAGAGGGTTTAGTGATAATCCATTAAAAGACAGTACTAGTTTAATAGTAAGTGAGTCTTTTGCAAAACTAATGGGTGCAGGTAGCGCAGTTGGTAAAACAATTGAGAACGATTATGCCGTAATCGGTGTCGTTAAAGACTATTTATATGACGATATGTATGGCTCTAGTGATCCGGTGATATTTTTCAACTATCATGATGAAGCACGTTTTTTATATGTAAAAGCGAAGGAAGGTATAGCAACCGCAACAGCATTGTCAACTATGGAAACAGTGTTGAAAAAACACAATCCGGCATTTCCTTTTGAATATGAATTTGTGGACGATACGTACAACGCCAAATTTAAAAGCGAAAAACTAATAGGAAGCCTTTCTCAAATCTTTGCATTACTTGCAATTATTATTTCCTGTTTAGGGTTGTTTGGGTTATCTGCGTTTACTGCAGATCAACGTAGAAAAGAAATTGGAGTCCGAAAAGTTTTGGGGTCAAGTATTGCTGGTATCGTAGGCTTATTGTCAAAAGATTTTATGAAGTTGGTCATTATCGCAATAGTAATTGCCTGTCCAATTGCATGGTTACTTATGCAAAATTGGCTAGAAGGTTATGCATATAGAATTTCTATAAACGCTTGGGCTTTTATTATAGCAGGTACAATTGCAATTGCAATTGCATTATTAACCATAAGTTTTCAAGCTTTAAAAGCAGCTAGAGCAAACCCTGTAAAAAGTTTACGTACAGAATGAAGTAAAAAATATTAGGTGAATTTCACCGCATCATCAATCATCAAAAAACGAGAATCATGTTTAAAAATCACATTAAAATAGCATGGCGAAGTATTAAAAAAGATAAGCTTTTTACCACCATTAAAATTGGTGGTTTTGCCGTTGGTATAGCTGCCTGTTTATTAATTGCATTATTTATTAGAAATGAGGTTAGCTATGACCAACATTACGAGAAAAAACATCAAATCTATAGGGTAGTCATGCAAGGCATGTTTAATGGGGAGCAGGTAAAAAGCACCCATTTTCAATTGCCTTTGGCAGATGCATTAGAAGCCGATTTTCCAGAAATATTAAAAGCGGGCAAGGTAAATACCATTGAAATATTTGGCGCAGGTAAACACGCCATGCATTTAGAAGGCGAAGTGCAGAATAATTTTGAAGAAGGTTTTGTACTCGCCGATCAAGAGGCATTCGATATTTTAGAAATTCAACTAGAGCAGGGTAATACGGCAACAGCGCTAACGAATCCTAAGAGCATAGTCATCTCCAGAACCAAGGCTGACAAATATTTTAAAAATGGAAAAGCAATCGGCGAAACCATTATTTTAGATGATGATTCGGCTAAGCCATATACCGTAACGGGTATCATGAAAGATGTTCCAAAAAACGCGCACCTTAATTTCGATTTTCTGCTTCCAATAGAAGATACGCGTATGAGTTGGACCAATCAGAACTATTTTACATATGTATTGGTCGATGAGCATACAAATATTCAAGAACTAGAGAAAAAAATGCTTTCTATTATTGAAGATTATGTGATTCCTGCGCAAATAGATAGAGGTCGTGCGCCAGATTTTATAGAGGTACTTAGAACTATAGAATACAAATTACAACCCATAACCGATATTCATCTGTATTCTGATATTAAGATGGCAGATGGGTTGAAGCATGGTGATATTCGTTTTGTATGGTTATTTGCTGCAATTGCTGGGTTTGTGTTATTGTTGGCGGTTATTAACTTCATTAATCTATCAACAGCAAAGTCAGCCAATAGAGCTAAAGAAGTAGGATTAAGAAAAACTATAGGTGCTTTTAAACATAATCTTGTTGCTCAATTTCTAACAGAATCTGTTTTGTTCAGTATCATTTCATTTGTGTTGGGTGTATTGCTGGCATGGGCATTACTACCATCGTTCAATACTATTGCTGCTAAGACAATAGCAATGCCGTGGTCTGCATGGTGGTTTTTACCAGTACTTTTAATTACATCATTATTGGTTGGGGCTATTGCCGGGTTATATCCTGCGTTTTATTTATCGGCTTTCAAACCGGTTAATGTATTAAAAGGCAGTCTTAGCATAGGAGGCAAAAGTGCCAAACTTAGAAGTGGATTAGTTGTTTTTCAATTTACTACATCGGTCATTTTAATTATTGGTACGTTGATTATTTACCAGCAGATGGACTATATCCTTAAAAAAGAATTAGGATATGATAAAGAGCAAGTTGTTGTACTTGAAGGGGCAGGAGTTTTACGCAATCGCATGGATTCCTTTAAGGAGCAACTGTTAGCATTACCTCAAGTAAAAAGTGCTACGGTAACCAATTATTTACCGGTAGATGGTGCAAGTAGAAATGGTAATACGTTTAGGAAAGCAAATGAGGGTAATGAAGGTAGAGGTATACCTGCTCAAATTTGGAGGGTAGATTATGATTATATAAAAACCTTAGGATTAAATCTAAATGCAGGAAGGGACTTTTCAAAGAAATTTGCCTTAGACTCCATTAACTCCATCGTAATAAATTCAAAAATGGTGCAAGAGCTTGGCTTAGCCGATCCAATAGGAAAAGAGCTTGATAATAATGGACAAGCATTTACCATTATAGGTGTTGTAGATGATTTTCATTTTAAGTCTTTAAAAGAAGATATTTCTTCATTATCGCTTGTAATAGGAAAAGATAACGGAGCCGTTTCTATAAAGTTGAATAAAGGAAATATTAATGAAGCATTGGCAAGTATAACAGGAGTTTGGAATAAAAATGTGCCAAACCAAGCTATCAATTATAACTTTTTAGACCAAGAGTTTACACGTATGCATGATGATGTGCAACGCATGGGAAAAATTTTCAACAGTTTTGCCCTCTTCGCCATTTTAGTAGCATGTTTAGGGCTCTTCGCATTATCTGCTTTTATGGTAGAGCAACGCAAAAAAGAAATCAGTATACGGTTGGTACTAGGTGCTCCTTTTAAAAGCATCTATCAATTACTTACGCTAGATTTTATGAAGCTGATATTAATATCCATCTGTATAGCAATTCCTATAGGTTGGTATTTAATGAACCGTTGGCTTCAAGATTTTGCATATCATATTACCATTGGGTGGGGCATATTTTTGGTTGCTTCAGGTATTGCGTTGACTATAGCCATTATTACGATAAGCTACCAATCTATAGGCGCAGCACTTTTACAACCTTTAAAAGGGTTGAGGTCCGAATAGGATTTTATCAATTTAAGGTGCGTAGCGCCTAATCATCAATTTGTGCTGAGCGTAGTGGAAGCATCAAAAAAACGAGAATCATGTTTAAAAACTATCTGAAAATCGCATGGCGAAATTTAATAAAGAATAAGGGATACTCCATTATAAATATTGGGGGTTTGGCAATTGGTATGGCTTGCTTTCTAATGATTGCTTTGTTCATAAACAATGAGCTCTCTTATGATACCTATCACGAAAAAGGCGATAATATCTATAGGGTTGTTCATCATGGCGGGTCGGAAGATTTGAATGACCGATGGATTTGGGGGAACGCTCCTGTTGGACCAGCATTAAAAGCTGATTTTTCTGAAGTGATAGAAAAAGTTCAATTCTCAGGTAGGTCAGATGTATTGCTTGAATATAATAAAAACTCCTTTCAAGAGAGCAATTGTTTTTATGTAGATGCTACTGTTTTTGATGTTTTTAGTTGGCCATTAATATCTGGAAACCCGGACACTGCGTTAGAAGCACCTTACTCTATCGTACTAACGGAAAGCACTGCAAAAAAATATTTTGGGAATGAAGACCCAATGGGTAAAACCGTTGATGGTGTTGGCGGAAGAGCAGATGATGGCTTGTATACGGTAACAGGTGTAATGAAAGACGTACCATCTAATTCACATTTTAGTTTCGATGTATTACTGTCTATGAGTTCTTTTTACCAAACTCGACCAAGTATATTCGATTCATGGGGCTATGTAGATTTTTACACCTATTTTTTAGTGGATGATAATTTTAATGTTGCGGATTTTCAAGCCAAGATGCCCAGCTTTTTAAAGAGTAGACTTCCAGAAGAATCAAAGGATTATTACTATAATATTTCGTTCGAGCCTTTAAAAGATACCTATCTAAAATCGAAAGCAGCTCGTCAACCAGGTATCACAGGAAGCTTGAACAACATTTATATTTTCGCCATAATAGGACTCTTTATTTTAATTATTGCTAGCATCAATTTCATGAATCTGGCTACTGCCCGATCTATGGAACGAGCTAAGGAAGTTGGTGTTAGAAAAGTGATTGGAGCAGATAAAAAAGGACTTGTGTATCAGTTTATGGGAGAGTCTTTGATCATGGTGTTTCTATCTGCAGGAATAGGACTTTTGATTGTGGCTATTTGCCTTCCTTGGATGGGGAACATAACTGGAAAAGAGTTTTCGCTAGATAATATTATCAACACAAAAACATTACTACTTTATTTTGGTACTGCTTTAATAACCGGATTATTATCCGGTAGCTATCCTGCGTTCGTCCTATCTAACTTTAAACCTATAAGTGTACTTAAAGGTCTTGTAAGTTCTTCTCCACAAGGTGTAAATCTTAGAAAGGGACTGGTAATTTTTCAATTTAGTCTTTCTATAGCATTAATAGCAAGTACCGTAATTGTGTATTATCAATTAGGTTTCATGCTCAACAAAAATTTAGGTTTTGATAATGAACAACAACTGGTTATCGATTTTAATTGGGACGGACAGGTTTTAGATAATATTGAGACTGTAAAAAATGAACTTAAAAGTTTACCAGAAGTAACTTCAGTTGCTAGTTCACGTACCGTTCCAGGAAGTCATTTTCCTGCGGCAGGAACAGAAATAGAATCTTTTGAAGGGAGTATGGAGCATTTTGAACCTTTCTTGTACGAAATAGATTTTGATTTTATTCCACATTATGAGATTGAGGTAGTTGCCGGTAGACCATATTCAAGAGAGTTCGTATCAGATTCGCTTAGTGCTATGATAGTAAACGAAGCTGCGGTTAAATCATTTGGCTATTCAGACCCAGCGGAAATTATAGGCAAGAAATTTCAACAATGGGGGCGTGAGGGTACTATTGTAGGGGTTGTTAAAGACTTCAATTATATGTCTCTTCATGAAAAAGTAGCTCCTTTATCTATGCGCTATTCACAATACGGTAGGTATATTTCTCTAAAAGTCAAAACATCAGATATGCAACAAGCAATCTCCAGTATAGAGGGAAAATGGGCTGAATTAGCCCCGCATAGACCGTTTTTGTATAGTTTCTTGAATGATAGTTTTAACGAACAATATCAGGCGGATTTCAGGTTTAAAAAATTATTTACACTTTTTTCATTTTTAGCAATTTTAATAGCTTGTTTAGGGCTATTTGGATTGGCAACATATAGTGCCATGTTACGAACCAAAGAGATTGGAATACGAAAAGTATTGGGTGCTGAGGTTACAAGCATTGTAGCTTTATTATCAAAAGATTTTATCAAGTTAGTATTAATATCGATACTCATAGCAACACCTTTTGCATGGTATGCCATGAACAAATGGCTAAATGTATACGCCTACAAAATTGATATTAGTTGGTGGGTTTTTGCGCTGGCAGGTTTAATGGCTGTCTCGGTAGCCATACTTACCGTAAGTTATCATGCAATAAGATCTGCAAGAGCTAACCCCATAAAAAGCTTACGTACAGAGTAAATCATTCATCATCAATCAAATCAAAAAAACGAAAATCATGTTCAAACAATATCTAAAAATCGCATGGCGAAACCTGTTAAAGAGCAAACAGCAAACAAGTATCAATTTATTGGGACTTACCGTAGGTACGGTGAGTTGTCTTGCAATATTGTTATATGTTTTTTCTCAATTTGGATATGATGAACACCATGAAAATGCGGAAAACATTTTTAGGGTAGAAACGGTAATAGAAAGAGATGGTAAAGAAGGTTTTGATACGGCAGCCGCTTCGCCGCCAATAGCTTTTGCAATAAAAGAAGATTTTCCTGAAGTAGAGGAAGCTACACGTGCATTCTTAACAGATGTGTTTTTTAGTAATTTGATTAGCGCTGCCGATAGTAAAGATGCTTATTACGAACCTAGAGTCTATATGGCAGATTCTACGTTTTTCAAGGTATTCACCTATAAATTTGTAGAGGGTACCCAGAATACAGCTTTAGACGAGCCATTCTCGTTGGTATTATCTTCTACGTTGGCGAAGAAATTATTCGGTAATCAAGAAGCATTGGGCAAGGCGGTAACGTGGGGTAGTGGCGAAGATGCCCAGACCTTAACGGTAAAAGGTGTTTTTGATGAATCGTTTGGCAAATCGCACTTAAACCCCAATTATATAGTGAGCATGAGTACCCCGGGGATAGGTACTTTTGTTCAGAGGTTTAAAAGTTTCGCTACTAATAATTTTGTCTATAGTTATGTGAAATTAAAGCCCAATAGTAGTGCCGAAGGTTTACAAAGTAAGCTTCCAGGTTTTTTACAAGAAAGAGGAGCTGACGACCTTAAAGATGCAGGCATGGATAGAAAAATTTTATCCCTACAAAATATCACAAAAATTCATCTGTACTCCGAAGGTCGAAAAAATCAGATTCATGAAGTATCTAATATAAAATATCTGTATTTCTTACTCACATTAGCCTTCTTTATTCAATTGGTTGCTTGTATAAATTTTATAAACCTAAGCACGGCTAGAGCAAGTAAAAGAGCAAAAGAAATTGGGGTTCGTAAAGTGGTAGGTGCAGGTGCCAATAGTTTAATGCGACAGTTTTTAGGAGAATCTATGTTACTGTCACTTTTTGCAGTGCTCATAAGTATTCCTATTACAATCTTGCTCCTGCCAATGGTAAATGAATTGACCAACGCTAGTTTAGGCTATGAAGATTTATTGAACTGGCGAATTGGTACTATATTAATAATATTAGGGCTCATTACAGGGTTTGTATCGGGTATTTATCCTGCAATAATTTTATCAAACATAAAACCTATAAATGCCCTAAAAAGTGCAACTATCTTACAATCGGGTAATGGCACGTTTAGAAAAGCATTGGTAGTTTTTCAATTTGTAGTATCCATTAGTTTAGTGGCTACGGTAATTATTGTAACACAGCAATTTCGGTTTACACAAAGTAAAGACCTTGGCTTTGAGCAAGAGAACCTATTGGCATTAAGAATAGGTACAGCCGAAGCTTCTAGTAAGTTTGAATCTCTGAAAAAATCGTTTCTAAATATACCGGGAGTATTAAATATTTCTAGTGGTAATTATGCACCGTCTGAAGTAGTATTAAATGATAATGGTCTGTATTTACCTGGTGGAAATCGAGAGAATAATACCATTGTAAAAAGACAAGGTGTTAGTGAAGGTTATTTTGAAACTATGAATATTCCTTTAGTAGTAGGTAGAGATTTTACACCTGCCGATACCACGGATCAAATCATTGTTAATCAGGCAACATTACGCACATTTAATATAAAAGAAGAAGATGCACTAAGTGCAAGACTTATTCAAAGTTTTGGAAATGAGACTGATGAAATGCGGATTATAGGAGTTGTAAAAGATTATCATTTTGCATCCTTAAAAAATGAGATAGCACCATTATTTCTACAGAAGGTAAATCAACCAAACTGGTTATTTATAAAGACCCAAACTACAGACTACCAACAGTTATTGACAAGTTTAGAGCAACAATGGAAAGCAACGGTAAATAATGTTCCTTTTGATTATCGTTTTGTAGACAAGGAAGTAGAGAAATTGTATGATGAAGAAAAACGTTTAGGAGAAATTTCTATTGTTTTTACTATTCTAGCCATTCTCATAAGTTGCTTAGGTCTTTTCGGACTTGTATCATTTGTTGCCGAACAGAAGAAAAAAGAGATTGGTATTCGTAAGGTATTAGGAGCAAGTATTGGGTCTGTAGTTCAATTATTGACGAAAGACTTTATTAAGCTAGTAATTATAGCTCTTGTTATAGCAACACCAATTGCGTATTACTTTATGCAACGCTGGTTAGAAGATTTCACTTATCGCATAGATATACAGTGGTGGGTATTTGCGTTGGCAGGTAGTTTTGCAGTGCTTATTACCTTTTTAACCGTAGGATTTCAATCTTTAAAATCGGCAGTTGCAAACCCGGTTAAAAGTTTGCGAACCGAATGAAAGTAACAGATTGGTATTTATAAACTAAACATTCAACTGTATATATATTAGACATGTTTTGTCCAAATATTTTACACTTATTAGATTAGTTCAATACTTAACTAACTGATAATTAATAATTTAAAGATGTGGCATGAAATTAGACCTTGATAGTTAAGTAACAATAGTCAACACCAATCAAAAAACGAGAATCATGTTTAAAAACTATATCAAAATTGCTTGGAGAAGTTTAAAGAAGCAAGCCTTTTTTACTTTCTTAAATACATTTGGACTTGCTATTGGTATGGCCGGTGCTCTAATGATTTCATTATACATCTATGATGAGTTGAGCTATGATAAAATGTTTGCCGATGCGGATCGTATTTATCGAATAGATGCTGATATAAAATTTGGAGGTGCAGAAATTAAAGCAGCGGAATCTGCCCCACCAATGGCTGGTGCTTTAAAAAGAGATTACTCGCAAGTAGAGTCTACGGTTCGTTTTAGAACTTTGGGTAGTATGTATGTAAAAAAGGTAGGTGGTGAAACAAGTTCTAAAGAGAACAAAGTAACCTACGCCGATTCAACTTTCTTTCAATTCTTTGGTATTGATTTATTGGCAGGAAACTCAAAAACTGCTTTAACGGGCACAAATTCATTAGTGCTTACAAAAACTGCCGCAGAAAAATACTTTGGGTCAACAGATGTTTTAGGGCAAAATATGCTTTTAGATAATTCCGATACGTATACGGTAACAGGGGTAATAGATGACATGCCTAAAAACTCTTATTTTAATGAGTATAGTGTCTTTTTGGCTATGGCAGGTAATGTTGCGTCTAGAGAGGAACTTTGGGGTAGCAACAACTATTTTACGTTTGTAAAATTAATACCGGAAGCTAAAGTTGAAGATTTTCAAGCACCGTTACAAGGCATGCTAGAAAGGTATATGTTACCATGGGCGCAAAAGTATTTTCCGGGTATGACTGCAGAATCATTTGCGGCATCTGGTAATTATATACGCTACCATACTATAGCGCTGACAGATATTCATTTGCATTCAGATAGAAGCTCAGAAATGAATGCTACCAGCAGCATGCAAAACATTTATATACTTTCTTTTATTGGGCTATTCTTAATTATTCTGGCAAGTGTAAATTTCATGAATTTGTCTACGGCTCACTCATTAAAAAGAGCCAAAGAAGTTGGGGTAAGAAAAACATTGGGTTCTAATAAAATGAATTTGATTTTTCAATTTTTGACAGAATCTGGTTTAATAGCTTTTATTTCATTAATAGCTGCCTTGTTGATTACCATGATTACGCTGCCGTTTTTTAACGGATTTACCGGTAAGTCTATTGCAATACCATTTTCACAACCCTTGTTTTGGTTTTTGTTATTGGCCGCAACAATATTATTAGGGCTTTTCTCAGGATGTTATCCTGCCTTTTTCATGTCTAGGTTTACCCCAGTTAAAACACTTAAAGGTGGAGCATCTGAAAGTGTAGGTAATGGTAGGGTAAGAAATGCTTTGGTAATATTTCAATTTTCAATTTCCGTATTTCTTATAGTAAGTACGTTGGTAGTTTTTCAGCAATTGAATTTTATACAGAGTAAAGATTTGGGTTTTACAAAAGACCAGGTGTTGTTGATTAATGAAATTAGTCCGTTAGGATCTAAAACAAATGCATTTAAAGAAGAGATTCTTAAAATGGGCAACGTAGAAAATGTTACGCTAAGTAATTTTTACCCTACACCATCATGGCGGTCAGATACTTCTTTCTTCCAAGAAGGAACCAAAAGTCAGGAAAATGCAATTCAAATGCAGACTTGGGATGTAGACATGGATTATTTGAAGACGTTAGAAATGGATGTTGTAGCTGGGCGCGATTTCAACAAACAGTATGCATCAGATTCGACAGCAATTATTATCAACGAAGCTACTTTACCAATTTTGAACGTTACAGCTCAAGAAGCTTTGGGAATGAGGATTTCCGAAGAAATAGATATGGAAAACCCTACCTACTATACAATAATTGGGGTGGTTAAAGATTTTCATTTTAAATCGCTTCGCGAGAATATTGGTGCATTAGGATTGCACATCGAAAATAACGCAGAGAATATGGCAGTAAGGTTAAGTGGTGGTGACTATTCAAAGTCAATTGCGGAGATTGAGAATATTTGGAATAGCATGGCACCTGGTCAACCATTTGATTATCAATTTATGGACGAAGCATTTTATTCCACGTATAACTCGGAACAAAAGCTGAGTCAAATATTTTTCATTTTTACTATTCTATCCATTTTCATTGCTTGTTTAGGATTATTTGGATTAGCTGCCTTTAATGCTGAAAAGCGTACAAAAGAAATTGGCGTTAGAAAAGTATTAGGGGCTACTGTAAGTCAGATTTCCTATAGACTTACAGTAGATTTTCTAAAATTAGTAGGTGTAGCAATTCTCATTTCTTTGCCATTGGGTTGGTTTGCCATGAATAAGTGGTTAGAAGATTTCTCTTATAGAATAGAAATAGGACTTGGAGTTTTTGTACTCGCAGCGGTTTTAGCAATTGTAGTGGCTATTGTAACGGTAAGTTATCAAAGTATAAAAGCGGCTATAGTAAACCCTGTAAAAAGTTTGCGGTCAGAATGAAACATTTCAAATTAAAAACACTCTTTAAGGTAGCATAAGTTAAAAACATCAATCATCAAAAACACTCATCATGTTTAAGAACTATTTAAAAATCGCTTGGCGAAACCTTTGGAAGAACAAAGGCTATACATTCATTAATGTGGGCGGTCTTGCTTTAGGAATGGCGGTAACGTTAATTATCGGCCTTTGGATTTTAGACGAACTTTCTTATAACAGCTACTTTAAGAATAAAGATAAAATTGCACAAGTCTTTCAATCTCAGACATTCAATGGCGAAATAGGAACCGGGCCGGCGATTCCAAGACCGTTAGAAAAAACCTTGCGTGATGGGTACGGTGATAATTTTAAGCATTTAATTATGTGTTCATGGACCAATGATCACTATTTAAAATATGGAGATATAAGCATATCAAGACCAGGTAATTATATGCAACAAGTGGGGCCGGAACTTTTTGGTCTAGAAATTTTAAAAGGAGAGAAAGACGGACTTCGAGAGATTAACTCCATCATGTTGGCTGAATCTACTGCCAATGCTTTGTTTGGTGCCGAAGACCCAATTGGTAAAACGGTTACGGTAAGTAATGAACATAAGTTAAATGTTAGTGCGGTTTATAAAGATATACCTGTAAACAATTCGTTCAATGATACCGATTTTATTATTCCATGGGAAAAGTATTTGGCAAACAATGAATGGATACGTAATGCAGAAGACCAATGGGGTAACAATTCTTTTCAAATGTTCGTTCAGATTGCCGACCAAACATCATTTGAAAATGTTACAAAAACCATAAAAGATGCAAAGAAAAATCTTAATCCAGATTTAATTGAATTCAATCCGCAACTTTTTCTTTTTCCGATGCAGGACTGGTATCTACGTAGCAGTTTTGAAAATGGTAAGCAAAGTGGTGGTCGCATAAAATACGTGTGGTTATTTGGTATAATTGGTGCGTTCGTATTGCTTTTGGCATGTATTAATTTTATGAATTTAAGTACGGCTAGGTCAGAGAAGCGTGGTAAGGAAGTAGGTATTCGAAAATCAATAGGATCACAAAGAGGTCAATTGATTTATCAGTTTTTAAGTGAATCTTTTTTAGTAGTTCTTTTTGCCTTTTTCTTAGCAATGCTAGTTGTAGTTTTATCCTTAAATGGGTTTAATGAATTGTCAAAAAAGGAAATTACTTTTCCTTGGGATAATGGAATGTTTTGGTTGATTTCTTTAGGTTTTGTTTTATTCACTTCTTTATTGGCAGGTAGTTATCCTGCACTGTATTTATCTTCTTTTATACCGGTAGATGTTTTAAAAGGTACTTTTAAAGTTGGTAAGTATGCAGGGTTGCCACGTAAAATATTAGTTGTTGTACAGTTTACGGTATCTGTAGCATTTATAATTGGTACAGTCATCGTAATGCAGCAAATAAATCATGCTAAGAATCGACCGGTTGGGTATGATGTAGAAGGATTGATTCAGATTCCCACATTCAGTCAAGATTTCATAGGAAAATATGATTTAATGCGTTCAGAATTTATAGAATCGGGTGCGGTTAGTGAAATGTCTACCTCCAGTAGTCCGACCACCAAAATCTATTCAAACAGAAATGGTTTTACTTGGGATGGTAAACCAGAAGGGTTTCAAGAAGATTTAGCTTGGACAGAAGTTTCACCAGAGTATGCAAAATCGTTAAACCTTAAAATTCTGGAAGGAAGAGATTTTTCTAGAGAATTTACAACAGATTCATTAGGTATATTAATTAATGAAACTGCAAAGAAATATTTAGGATTGGAAAACCCTATCGGTATGTTACTAAAAGAGGATAGCGAAGAAGATCCAGGACCACCTTTAAAGATTATTGGTGTAGTACAAGATATGATAACTCAATCGCCTTACGAGCCGGTTAAACAAGGTGTATATGTGTATGATCGTTTTGATAATGCTAGTTATTACAATTTAAGATTGAACCCAAATGAGAGCGCCAGTAAAAACCTTGCTACCATTGAAAGGGTTTTTAAAGAGCATTTTCCAGATATACCTTTTGAGTATGAATTTATTAATAGTGAGTATGGTGAAAAATTTTCATCGGAAGAACGTGTAGGTACACTTTCAGGTATTTTTACAGCGTTGGCAATTTTAATAAGCTGTTTGGGGCTCTTCGGGTTAACCTCTTTTGTAGCAGAACAACGAAAAAAGGAAATTGGAGTTCGAAAAGTGCTGGGTGCATCCATATTCAATGTATGGAATATGCTTTCAAAAGACTTTTTAAAGTTGGTTGTCATCTCTTGTTTCATTGCTATTCCCATAGCCTATTTTATTATGAACGGTTGGTTGCAAGAATATCCGTATCGGGTAATTCTCAAATGGTGGATTTTCGCCTTGGCCATTGCCGGTGCTATGTTGGTAACCATAGCTACCGTAAGTTTTCAGGCGATCAAGGCAGCAAGGGCAAACCCGGTAAAGAGCTTACGAACGGAGTAAATCATTTATTAGCTAAAAACACCATCATGTTTAAAAACTATTTAAAAATCGCTTGGCGTAATTTAAAAGTGAACCGCTTGTTTTCCGCAATCAATGTTTTGGGTCTTTCTATCGGACTAGCAGTGACTTTGATATTGTTCATCTTTATAAGGCATGAGCAGAGTTTTGATACCATGTATACCAATGCGGATAATATTCAACGGGTGTTGTTACATACAGACGGTGATAATGGTCAAGAAATTTGGGCAACGGTACCTCCATCACTTGGACCAACTATGATGACCGATGTTGCTAATGTCGAATATGCTGCAAGAATTTTAAAGAATGATTTTGGAGGTACTGCGTCATTAAGGGTGTTGGAGCAGAATTTTACTGAAAAGGACCTCTTTTGGGTAGATGCAGAGCTTTTAAATATTTTCGATGTTACATTTATAAAAGGTCAAGCAAAAGGGGCATTGGATCGCCCTAATACGGCGGTACTTTCTGAAACAAGTGCTAAACAATATTTTGGTGCAATAGACCCAATAGGCAAAACCTTTACTGTAGATGGCAAGTATGAATTGGAGGTAACTGGGGTTTATAAAGACTTTCCCAATAACAGCACACTAGATTGTAATATAATGGCTTCGGGAATAACCACATGGTTTTTTAAGAATCCTTCTTGGTATAATGCCAGCTTTGAAACCTATTGCTTATTAAAACCTAATACAGATTTGGCATCCACAGAATTACAGTTACAGGAAATGCTAAATAAGAATATGGAAAAGGAAAATCAGTGGTACACATTTTCCCTACAACCCATGAAAAAGGTTCATTTATATTCTGCTGGTTATGATAATGCGTATGCAAATAGAATCGGTGATATAAAGGAAGTCCGTAACCTCTCTTATTTGGCACTTTTAATTCTATTGATTGCCAGTATTAACTATATGAATTTGACAACAGCTCGTTCTCAGAAACGTTCTAAGGAAGTAGGCATTAGCAAAACTTTAGGTTCATCTTCAGGTAGTTTGTTATTTCGGTTTTATATGGAAACAGGTTTGGTGACGCTTATTTCACTTATAATCGGTGTATTATTAACCTTTACTGCTTTACCTATTTTTAATTCTGTTACAGGGCAAGAGTTAAGCACAGATTCACTGTTAAATGTTGAATTCTTTATAAGCTTGTTTGTGCTTTGGTTAGTGGTAACATTAATCTCCGGATCTTACCCGGCATTATACTTGTCTCAATTTAAACCAAGTATTGTCTTAAAGTCCTCCATTGTTCAGAGTAAGGGCAATGTTTTTATACGAAAAGGCTTGGTCGTATTTCAATTTGCTGCATCCGTAGTATTGATTGTTGGGGTGTTGATGATTTCAAAACAAATGGAGTTCATCAGAAATCAAAAGTTAGGTTTTAATGCCGAGAATGTTGTAGCTATTTCAATCAATGGACTAAAAGGTTCAGAAAAAAAAGATGCCTTGGTGTCAGAACTCAAAGGTCTAAGTAATGTTTCTTCGGTCTCCTTAGCGCAGGGGTTTCCGGGAATGGAGGTGAGCGGTAGATCTTTAAGTAGAAATGAAGATGATAAAGAAAAACTTAATATTCAGACCAACGTAACCGATGCCTCGGTTATTGATGTCTTACAATTAAAACTACTTGCTGGGCGAACATTACCGAGTTTTAAACAAGAAAAAGATACTCTTGTAGAAGTGGTCTTAAACAGAAAAGCGATAGAATATCTTGGATATTCTCCTGAGGAAGCTATTGGAAAAAAGGTACATATTTCAGTGCCTAATACTATTGTTGGCGTGGTCGATGATTTCAACTTTGCATCCTTACATGAGCCTATAGGAGCTTATGCTTTTCATAATAATACAGGGGAAGGCAAATCCTTTGCACTGGTTCGTTATAATGCAGCAGGAAACAGTAGTACAATCAATCAGTTAGAAACAATATTTAAAGCTGTAGCACCCAATGCCGCTTTCAATTATAGTTTTTTGGATAATAATCTGCAAAATTTATATGTGCGAGAAAGACGCACAGCTAAAGTGGGAATCATTTTTTCTGTACTAGCTATTTTTATTGCCTGTTTGGGGCTATTTGGTTTGGCAGCATTTGTGGGCGAGCAGCGCAAAAAGGAAATTGGTATTCGTAAGGTTTTAGGAGATAGTATTGTGGGTATTACACAAATGCTGTCCAAAGATTTTGTGAAACTGGTTTTTATTGCAATGCTCATTGCTTTCCCTATAGCATATTGGCTTATGGACCGTTGGTTGTCAAATTTCGCATTTCATATAGATATGAGTTATTCGGTATTTGTCATCGCAGGAATTTCGGCTTTGGTTATAGCTCTTGTTACGGTCAGTTTTCAATCGGTCAGGTCTGCGTTAAGTAACCCTGTAAAAAGTTTGAGATCAGAATAAACCATCAATCAATCATTAAAAAAAACACTCATCATGTTTAAAAACTATTTAAAAATTGCTTGGCGAAACTTAATAAAAGATAAAACGAATACCGGTTTAAATGTAGTGGGATTATCCATAGCTTTTGCCGTGGTAATATTGCTGGGAATGGCAGCCATGTTTCAACTTTCGTATGATGATTTTCACGCAAATGTCGATTCAATTTATAAGGTTGTGCGTACAGAACAAACTCCTAAAGGGCCAAAAGCAGGTACAGTTCAACCAGCACCTTTAGCCCCCGCATTATATGCTGAGGTACCTGGAGTGAAACGAATAGCCAGATGTGTAGAAGATGGAACGCTTGCGCTCTATAATGACAAAGAGGTAAGTATGGATATTATTTGGGTAGACCAAGAATTCTTTTCCATGTTCAGCTTTCCTATTCTTAACGGGAATGATAAGAACCCCTTAGAGAATTTAAATTCTGTTGTGGTTACAAAAGATGGGGCAAATAAATTATTTGGGTCAACCGATGTTATTGGAAAAACGTTTAACCTTTTGGTAAATGGGCAGGAAACGCCATTTACGGTAAGTGCTATTGCAGACAATATACTTCCGCAAAGCAATTTAGATTTTCAAATTGCCGCTAGATTTGAAAGTCATAACGAGTATAATGAAAGTAAAGAAGCGTGGGATAGACAATATCACGCGGTATATGTAGAACTTGACGAAGGTATGACGGCCTCGGTGTTTGAAAAAAGTAGTGAGCCCTTTATAGACCTTCACTACGAGGAAGGTATAAATCGTTTAAAAAGAGATGGAGCAACGGCAGATGAAAATGGTCGTTTTATAAATCTTAAACTGGTTCCGCTTAAAGATGTACATTTTGCAAAATTTAAAAACGGATTTGTTGAGGTGAGTAGGAGTAGACCGTACCTCATTTTCGGTATAGCTTTATTAATATTGTTCATTGCTTGTGTCAACTATATAAACATGAGTATTGCAAAGACGGCAAAACGCCTAAAGGAAATAGGTATGCGTAAAACCTTAGGGGCACAAAAGCAGCAACTGTTTTTTCAATTTTGGAGCGAAAGTTTGTTTGTTTTTCTATTATCTATAACTATTGGTGTGGTGTTGAGTGCAGTTTTTTTGAATGATTTTAAGTCAATGTTCAATACACAGATTTCTTCAGAACTACTTTTATCACCTGTATTTTTAGTAGGACTTTTACTAACAGTCCTTGTTATTACCATGCTTGTTGGTGGTTACCCTGCACTATTGATGAGCCGTTTAGGCACAATTCAGTCTTTAAAAGGAAAATTGGAATCTTCGGGCAGCAATAAGGTGAGGAACGTACTTATGGTGTTTCAATTTGGCATAGCAATTCTTATGATTGTTGGCACTTTGGTCTTATGGGGGCAAATTGATTATATGCGGAATAAGGATTTAGGTTTTGATAAAGAACAGGTGGTTTCCTTTCCTTTAAACGGCAAACGTAATAGTCACGATATGGTAGAGTTGTTGCGTGACGAGCTAAGCGGTAATCCAGATATAATTTCAGTCAGCGGTTCTGATAGTAATTTGGGCCTAGGAAAAGATGGTGGTAGGTCTTCTAGCGGCATTGGTTTTGAATATAAAGGTCGTATTGTAATGACTAATTTTTTAGTGGTTAATCATGAATACATCCAAACATTAGGATTGAACGTGGTTGCCGGACGAAGTTTTGAGAGTGCCGGCGATAGCTTAGGGGTTGTAATCAATGAAGCAATGGCCAAAGAATTAGGAGAACAAGATCCGCTAATTTCACAATTAGAGATTGATGACGGTGTATTTTATCCTGTTTATGGGGTTGTTAAAGATTACAATTTCACAGATTTAGATCGGGAAATTGCGCCAATGACTTTTTTTATGAGTAGGCAACAAAATCTTACCTATGGTTTTGTAAAAGTTTCGCCAGCTAACATGGCCAATTCATATGCTGCAATTGAATCTGCATGGAAAAAACTAGAACCTAATGCAGAATTCTTAGGATCTTTTGTAGACGAGAATATAGATAGAACATTTAAGCAAGAAAAAACAACGGCTAAAATGATTGCCAGTGGTTCTATAATAGCAATTTTGCTAAGTTGTATGGGGCTCTTCGCAATGTCTTTGCTAATAGTATCGCAACGAACTAAAGAAATAGGCATAAGAAAAGTAGTTGGGGCCAGTGTTACCTCAATTACCTATATTCTGACCAAAGACTTTTTGAAATTAGTTTTGATTGCCTTTGTAATCGCTTCACCAATTGCATGGTGGGCAATGCGCGAATGGCTCCAAAATTATGCATACAAAATTGAATTGAGTATTTGGTATTTTGTGGCAGCGGGTGCGCTGGCATTAATAATTGCCTTTCTAACAATTGGTACAAGAACCGTTAGAGCAGCTAGGGCAAACCCGGTAAAAAGTTTAAGAACAGAGTAAAAAACGAACCATGTTATTAAACCATCTAAAATTATCTTTTCGTAATCTGTGGAAAAACAGAACGCTTTCCTTTCTTAACCTTTTGGGCTTAAGTATAGGTATTGGTAGTGTATTAACGCTCATGTTTTCTGTGTATGCCTATTATGTAGCAGATTCCATGATTCCAGAGCAAGAACATATCTATTACTTAAAGACACATTTAAATGATGGTAATGATTACAATGAAGTAGTATACCCTTTGTTGGATAAAATAAAAAATACCTCGCCAGAAGTAAAAGCAGGTACGCACTTGCATGGTTGGGGAGATGTATGGTTAGAAGCAGGGGATAAGGAATTTCAAAATACAACAACTTATGCCGACCCAGAATTCTTTAAGGTTTTTGGACTACCTCTAAAATATGGAAACCATAACACTGCATTTAAAGAAAAGTATTCTATTGTCTTGACCGATAAGGTAAGCAAGCAGTTTTTCGGAGAAGAAAACCCAGTTGGTAAAAGCCTAAAAGCGGCAGATACATTAAACCTTACTATTACGGCGGTGTTAGAACCTATAAGTCCGTATTCTTCTTTTAGATTAGGTGTCTTATTGCCAAATACACTTTTAAAGGATAATCCTATATTTAAACAACAGACCAATTGGAACAATAGTTTTTCACCAATATTCTTAAAGCTAAATCCAGAAACAGATATTGCGTTATTTGAAAAGAAGGTAGACAAATTGGTTCAGGAGAATTATGCGGATCCTTCTGTAATTTCAAGAATGGAGGTTATGCCGCACTCAGAAGTTAGAATGGATTCTATACCTGTGGTTGAAATAATTATTGCAGGTAACATCGCCACTTCTTTTTTTGTATTGCTTTTAGTGCTAGTAAATCTTCTGAACTTAAATACCTCTACTATGTTTCGGAGAACAAAAGACATTGCAGTTCGCAAAATATTGGGAGGTAATAGTAAAGGGGTAATTACCCAGTTTTGCCTTGAAAATGGAATTTTGGTATTGTTTTCCATACTTATTTCTAGTGTACTTTTCTTCGGATTCTTATTACCGAAAATGAATGATGTCTTTGGGGCAGATTTTGGGGAGATTAATTTTAGCCTTAAAAATGATTATCCGGTGATTTTAGGTGCGATTGTCTTAGGTATTTTGGTGACATTGGTGGTGGGCATATTACCTACATTAAGGTTTGTTTCTTTACCGGTTTCACAAGGTATCAAAGGAAAAATAGATAGCGCTAAGGGAAGTTTTATTTTACGTAATTCATTTATCATCCTTCAATTTTCTATAGCCATACTTTTTATCTGTATTGCAATTATTTTAAACAGTCAGATCGGGTTCATGAAAAAGGCAGACTTGGGTTTCGAGCGTGATCATGTAATTGTAGGTAATATAGACCTTGATTATAAGAATATGGATGCCGCCAACTCTAGTTTTAAAGGGCTGTTAAATGATTTAGAAGCCAATCCGTATGTAACCTATGTTAGTACGAGCCAGTCAGTTCCTTCAGATTATTATTTCAATTATACCACATTTTATGACCCAAATACAGAGGCAGATGTTCGTTTTAGAAGGTCATATACAGATGATGGTTACTTGAAAACACTACAGATTCCGCTGATAGAAGGAAGAGATTTTGACAGTGATATTGACAATGGAGAAGAAACGCCGGTTATTATTAATCGTAGTGCCATGGAAGCTTTTGGTTGGACAACAATAGAGGGAAAACGATTGAAATATAAAAACAGCGATTTCATAGGTAACCCTATTGTTGGGGTAATGAAAGATTTTCACTATCAAGATTTACAAAATGCGGTAGAACCTCTGGTACATTATTATAGAGATGAAGAGAATTTAGCCAAACATCGCTACCTAACAGTCCGGGTTGTTGATGGAAAGGAAAAAGAAATAAAGAACATAATAGCGGCTGCTTTTGCTAAAATAGATTCCAGAAAAAATTATGCCCAAGGTGATTTAAGTGATAAAGTAAGTGGACAATATCGATTAATTGATGGAATGCTAAAAACAGTAAACGTGGTTGCATTGCTAACCATATTTATATCTTGTTTAGGTATGTTCGGTCTTATTTCATTTATGGCAAAAAGACGAATTAAAGAGATTGGTATACGTAAAGTCTTAGGTGCTGGGGTACTAAAAATAGTCGTGTTGCTTTCAAAGGATTATATAATTTTGGTAGGTATTGGAGCTTTAATTGCTTTTCCAATTGCGTGGTATATGATGAGTGCTTGGCTGGGTAGCTTTGCCTATAGTATTTCCATTCAATGGTGGATGTTTGCTTTGGCAGGAAGTATTGCCTTCTTCATAACGGCATTTACATTAGGCATACAGGCGATAAAATCAGCGATGGCCAACCCTGTAAAAAGTTTACGAACAGAGTAAAACTAAACTAATATGCTACGTAATTATTTAAAAATAGCTTTTCGTAATATTTGGAAAAATAAGACATTTTCCCTGATTAATATATTGGGTCTTTCTATTGGTTTAAGTGCTTCATTCGTAATTGGTGCTATGGTTTTTTACGACCTTACTTTTGATAAATTTCATACTGATGGTGATAGAATTTATAGGGTCACATCTTCGTTTGAAGGTGCGTTGGGTGTGTTTTATAATGCGGGAGTAACGGTTCCTTTGGCACAAGAGCTAAAAGATTTGAGAACTGATGAGATTGAAACGGTCGCTCCATTCTTTACTACGTATCCCTTACATGTTGCAAATCAAGAAACTGGGAATAAATTCAAAGACCCCGATTTTGTGATTTATACAGAACCTTCATATTTTAAAACATTTGACTATGATTGGTTGGCGGGCGATTCAAATAGTGCTTTGGAAGAGCCAAATATGGTGGTGTTGACTAAAGAACGAGCCATAAAATATTTTCCAAATCAAGAACCAAGTAACGTTGTAGGGAAGTCGCTTGTTTATAATGATAGTATCCATGCTACTGTTTCAGGTATTGTTGATGGTTTTGATGGTCGTACAGACATAGTTTTTGAAGAATTTATTTCTTTGAAAACAGCGGCTAGACAAGATATGACCAATGCGATAAATGAATCAGGATGGGACAATACAAATTCAGCATCTCAATTATTTCTTAAACTTTCAGAAAATGCTATTACAAATAATGTTCAAAAAACACTAACACGAATTGCAAAAGAACATGATGAACCAGAAAATTCGCATTCGGGTGCTAGTAAAAGAAGGTTCATGTTACAGCCTTTAAGCGATATTCATCTAAACCCTAATTATGGAACCTTCGATTTTAATGATAGTAGAAGAACAAAGGCGGCGTTAAAAAGTCTTCTATTATTAGCATTTATTTTATTGATATTAGGATGTATTAACTTCATTAATTTAAATACGGCTCAAGCAATAAAAAGAGCGAAAGAAATTGGGATTAGGAAAACCTTAGGGAGTTCTAGATTGCAATTGGTTTATCAATATTTAGGGGAAACATTTTTATTGACATTATCGGCAGCAGTACTTTCAATATTTATCTCAAAATGGCTATTAATTTTATTTTTAGATTTTATTCCTGCCGGATTAAGTTTCGATATTTTTTTAAACCCATGGTTATTGTCAGGTGTTTTTCTGTTACTTTTTTTAGTAACGGTTTTATCTGGTTTTTATCCTGCTTTAGTTATGTCTAAATACAAACCTGTTTCAGTATTTAAACAGCAAATCATACCTAATTCTGATAAAGGCTCTTTAAGAAAGTATTTGACGGTATTTCAATTTGTAATTGCGCAAGTGTTTATTATAGCTACGCTGATGGTAGGTAAGCAGTTGAACTATATTATGAAAAAGGACATGGGCTTTAAGACAGAGGCAATTGCATATTTTAAAACTCCATGGCAAGATACATCGGCTGTAAAACGAACAAGATTTGTAAATAGAATACAGGATTTGGCAGGCATATCAAATGTGGTACTCGCAGGTAATCCTCCCGCTTCATTTTCTACTATGACCATGGATGTGAAATACATAAAAGATAGTACAGAAGTAAATTCATATCTACACCTAATGTATGGTACTGCCAACTATTTTGATTTATATAATTTAAAGCTACTAGCCGGTAGAATGCCTTTGAATGATTCTATAAGTGAGTACGTGGTGAATAAATCATATTTGAAAGCTGTAGGTTTAGAAAATGCTGTAGATATAGTCGGAAAAAATTTAATAGTTGATGGTGATAATTTGCCTATAGTTGGAGTCATGGAAGATTTTAATCAACACTCTTTAAAATACGGTGTAGCACCGATGGCATTAACAGGCAGTTCTTACAGTGGTAAATGGACACAATACAAAACCATTCATTTTAAATTAAATAGTAATGAAACAGCTGATTGGTCTAAAACTATCTATGGAATAGAAAATATTTGGAAGGATATATATCCAGAATCTGATTTTGAATATGCTTTTATGGATGATACTGTTAAGCAGTTTTATGAAAGTGAGCAAAAAACATCGATACTCTTACAATGGGCAACTGGGTTGGCAATTCTTATTAGTTGTTTAGGTTTATTAGGTTTGGTTATACACACAACCGAACGCAGAAGAAAAGAAATAGGAATCCGAAAAATACTCGGGGCCAATCTATTCCAATTAAATTATTTATTGTCAAAAGATTTTTTAAAACTGGTTTTCATCGCTTTTGTAATTGCAGCACCGATTGCATGGTACGGACTACATAATTGGTTAGAAGAATTTGCAACTAAAACAGATTTAAGCTGGTGGATTTTTGCTCTGAGCGGTATAGCAATGGTAGTCGTCTCATTATTAATTATGACTATTAAAACTATAAAATCGGCGATGGCCAACCCTGTAAAAAGTTTACGAACAGAGTAATAATCAAGACATTAATCAACAACCAACTAACACACTATTTCACTAACAAACTAATACACTATATAAAACATGTTATTACAATTAAAAAATATTTTCAAGTGGGTACAACAAGGCGGTCAGCGCGTATTTTTGTTGAAAGATATTAATCTAGAAGTAGAAGAAGGGGAATTTATATCCATTATGGGACCGTCTGGTTCAGGGAAGTCTACATTGCTAAATGTTATAGGAATGTTAGATACTTTTGATGAAGGAGAATATGGTTTCTTGAGCGAATCTGTTCATACCCTAAAAGAAAAATATCGCTCTAATTTGTATAAAGAGTATATCGGCTTTGTATTTCAATCATATCATTTGTTAGATGATTTAACGGTGGAAGAAAATCTAGAAATGCCATTGTTGTACAAAAAGATAAAAAGCTCTGAACGCAAGGCTTTGGTAGCTGATATGCTAGATAGATTCAATATTGTCGGTAAAAAAGATTTATTCCCAACACAGTTAAGTGGTGGTCAACAGCAATTAGTGGGCGTAGCCCGTGCATTGATTGGTAAGCCAAAATTGATATTGGCAGATGAGCCGACCGGAAATCTTAACTCACAGCAAAGCGAAGAAATTATGGAGCTTTTTAAGAAGCTAAATGAAGAGGACGGAGTTACGATTATTCAAGTAACGCATTCGGAGAAAAATGCGGAGTACGGTTCAAGAATTATCAACCTTTTAGATGGTAGAAAGATTTAAATTTCTACGGAATGTTATTTCGAGCGTAGTTGAAAACTTATAGGTTAGAATTTATTTCCGAATGTCAGTTCGTGTTCCCATTATTCAATTTTTTATTGAATAATGGGTGTACTTCGGCTAAGCTCAGGAGAACTGTCGCGAACCTTTTGAAAACAAATAGTTCCCACCTGAAAAAAAATGCGGTATTCTAACAACCAACAACCAACAACCACTAATCCGCATACCCTTCAGGATGCATTTCGTCAAACTCAGTTTGGTCTTGAAAAGCCTTGGCTAATAAAAGTATACTGGCTTCGTCATATAAATTACCAACTAAGGTGATACTGGTAGGGTGTTTTTCTTTATCCAATCCTGTTGGAATTGCAATAACCGGGTGTCCGGTAAGATTGGTGATAATTAATTGTTTGTTGCCAAATGTAGGAGAGATCAGCACATCATAATCTTTCATGATAGCCTGCATTTTTTCAATAAGCACTTGTCGGTGACGGTTAGCTTGTAAATATTCCACTGCAGGAATAAAACGCGCTTGACGCAAAGAATTTGCTCTAGAGCGTTGATCTTGCTCCACCATTTTATCAACATTTTCAGAACGTACCAAATCGTCGAAAAAAGCTCCTGCCTCAGCTCGTAATATCACATCAAAACTATTGTAGGGAATATCCTTTGGTAATTCTACTTCGTCTAGCGTAATTCCCATTTCTTTAAAAGTCTTCAATGCCTTTTCTAAGTTGTCTTTACTAAGCGAGGTGTCTTTGTCAATATCCTTTTTTAGATATGCAACGCGAAGTGTTTTGTAATTTTTTTTGGGTTCAAATCCGTCTGGGAAATCGGTAGTCATACCATCCTTTGAATCTTTACCGGTAATTACACTATATACAATAGCGCAGTCTTTGGCACTTCTTGCCATAGGACCAACTTTGTCCATAGACCAGCTTAAACTCATCACTCCGTGTCTACTTACTCTACCATATGTTGGTCGTAAACCTGTTATTCCATTTCGGTTACTTGGTGATGTAATAGAGCCAAGTGTTTCTGTACCCAAGGCAAAAGGAACTAATCCTGCGGAGGTTGCCGAGCCCGATCCTGCAGAAGATCCTGTAGCACCTTGCTCGGTATCCCACGGATTTTTGGTTTTTCCATCAAACCACACATCACCACGAGCTAAAGAGCCAGAAACAAGTTTAGCGACTAAAACGCCACCGGCAGCCTGTAATTTCTCTACTACAGTTGCTGTCATTTCAATTTGTTGATTACGGTAAGGTTCTGCTCCCCATGTGGTTTTGTACCCTTCTACGGCCATTAAATCTTTTACACCGTAAGGTATGCCATGCAAAATTCCGCGATAGTTTCCGGCAGCAAGTTCGGCATCCAATACTTTGGCTTGTTCCAGCGCCATTTCTTCGGTAATAGTTATAGTGCATTGGAGTAGGGGATTATATTTTTTTAATCGCTCAATAAAAAACTGCGTCAGTTCATAAGAGCTAATTTTTTTGTTTTTGATGAGGGAGGCGAGCTGAGGTATGGAGTAAAATGCAAGGTCTGCCTCTTTAGCAGGTAATTGCACATCATTCGGAATCTCCCATTCAGGAAACCCAGCTTGTTCTTTCGGGGTGAAGTTTAAAGGTAATGGGTTAAACCGAACAGCAGGTATTACATTGTTATCTAAAGTGTATTTTCTTAAAGTATCATATCCTTCTTTATTTCTTTTTAAATATGGATAAAGTGTATCTATATATTTCTTATCAAAATCTAATCCCGCTAGTTTTTGAGATCGTTTTACATCCTTTTTAGAAAATTCATTTTTTGAGCTAGAGCAAGCAGTAGCTATTAGAATAATAAATACGAAAGTTAATAGAAGCGGAGTTCTTTTTACAGGCTGGTACATTGGTTGAATTTTAAAGAAGATTCTAATTTACAGTTTTTAGATAGTTTCTTTTGACCTCAAAATCATAAATAATCAATAAATGAATATTTACTAATAAGAGGTTCTATTTATAATGGCATATTCATTTTCAATACGCTAGCTTCCTAATCTAATAACTAAGGATTATCTTTGTTGTTTAGAATGAATTTATATAATGAAGATAGATAAAAAGGACATCTTAAAAGCTTTGGAACACATTACGGTTCCTGGGGAAGGTCAGAACATGGTAGAAAGCGGAGCTGTTACCAATATTCAGATTTTTGGTGATGAGGTTGAAGTTGATATTACCATTACAAATCCAAGTTTACAGGCACGTAAAAAGACCGAAGTGGAGATTTTAAAAATCATACACAAAGAGGTTTACGAAAAGGCAAAAATTAAAATAAACGTTAAGGTTGATGCACCAGCTGCAAAACCAAAGACGAACGAGATAAAGGGGAAACCAATTCCTGGTATTACCAATATTATTGCCGTTGCTTCTGGTAAAGGAGGGGTAGGCAAATCTACCGTTACCGCAAACCTTGCTGTGACTTTGGCTAAAATGGGCTTTAAAGTTGGACTTTTAGATGCTGATATTTATGGACCGTCAATGCCAATAATGTTCGATGTGGCAAATGACAAACCACTTGCGGTGAACATAGATGGAAAATCTAAAATGAAGCCGGTAGAAAGTTATGGCGTTAAATTATTATCAATTGGTTTTTTTACACAAAGAGACCAAGCGGTAATATGGAGAGGACCTATGGCATCTAAAGCATTGAACCAAATGATTTTTGATGCACACTGGGGAGATTTAGATTTTATGCTAATTGATTTACCACCGGGCACTGGAGATATTCATTTAAGTATTATGCAATCTTTACCAATTACGGGAGCGGTTGTAGTAAGTACACCTCAAGAAGTTGCTTTGGCAGATGCTAGAAAAGGGGTAGCGATGTTTCAGCAAGACTCTATAAACGTACCAGTATTGGGAATTGTAGAGAATATGGCCTACTTTACACCAGCAGAGTTACCAGAGAATAAATACTATATTTTCGGTAAAGAAGGAGCCAAGCATCTTGCAGAAGATTTGCAGGTACCTTTCCTTGGTGAAATGCCATTGGTACAAAGTATACGAGAAGCTGGTGATGTTGGTAGACCGGCAGCCTTACAAGAAGGAACTCCAATAGAGAAAGCTTTTGAAGAATTGACTAAAAAGGTTGTTAGTGAGGTTGTTGCTAGAAATAAGACAATGCCACCTACAGAAGCTATAAAGATTACAACAATGGCGGGTTGCTCGCCAGTTAATAAAAAATAGATATGACATCAGCTGAACTAAAATTGAATGTTGAAAAAGCACTAGAAGAAATCAGACCTTTTTTACAAAGCGATGGTGGTGACATTACGTTGATATCTATTGATGATGAATCTTCTGTTAAAGTTAGATTAGAAGGGGCTTGTGTTGGTTGTAGTGTAAATCAAATGACACTGAAAAGTGGTGTTGAAATGACTATAAAAAAATATGCTCCCCAGATACAAGAAGTAATTAATATAGAAGCTTAAATTCTGATAATTGTCATGATTTATAAAACTATAGATTGATAATTTTGAAAGGTATTACAAAGAATTGAAGTAATGATTAAGACCGATATATTGATAATTGGCGCAGGACCTACGGGTCTTTTTGCCGTTTTTGAAGCAGGACTCCTAAAACTAAAATGCCATTTAATTGATGCCTTGCCACAGGCAGGTGGTCAATGTTCAGAAATCTATCCTAAAAAACCTATTTATGATATTCCTGGTTTTCCAGAGGTATTGGCGGGTGATTTGGTAGATAATTTAATGGAACAGATTAAATCTTTTCAACCAGGCTTTACTCTGGGTGAACGCGCTGAGACCATCAAAAAATTAGAAGACGGTACATTTGTGGTGACCACTAATAAAGGAACGGAACACCATGCGCCAGTAGTTGCTATTGCTGGAGGTTTGGGAAGTTTTGAGCCTAGAAAACCATTGTTAGAAAATTTGTCAAAATTTGAAGACAACGGTGTTGCCTATATGATTAAAGATCCTGAGGTATATCGCGATAAAAAAGTGATTATTGCAGGTGGTGGTGATTCTGCTTTAGATTGGAGTATTTTCTTGGCAGATGTAGCATCGCAAGTGACTTTGGTACATAGAAGAAATGAATTTAGAGGAGCCTTGGACTCTGTTGAAAAAGTTCAAGAACTAAAGGATAAAGGAAAATTAAATTTAATTACACCTGCAGAGATTATTGGTCTTAATGGTGATACGCAATTGGAATCTGTTCTAATCAGAAAGATTTCTGATGATAACGAAGAACTTGTTTTAGAGGTAGATGATTTTATTCCTTTATTCGGACTCTCACCAAAACTTGGACCGATTGGAGATTGGGGATTAGAAATTGAAAAAAATGCAATCAAAGTAGATACATTCGATTATCAAACAAACATTCCTGGAATTTATGCCATTGGCGATGTAAATACCTATCCCGGTAAATTAAAGTTGATTCTTTGTGGTTTCCACGAAGCAACGCTAATGTGCCAAAGTGCTTTTCAAAAAATTCATCCAGATAAAAAATATGTGATGAAATACACAACCGTAGGTGGTGTAAGCGGTTTTGACGGAACTAAAAAAGAAGCGCCAAAAGCCGTAGTGAAAGCGATTGAATAGTTTAGTGAATAAGTTTTTTAGTAAAATTGTTATTTAGTGTGATGACGAATCAGCTTTTAGAAGATTTAAAGGTGTGGTAAAAATCACAAGATTTAGGAGTTTTAGTTTTTAAAAAATCTTTAAACTTGAAGCGTGAATTATTTATAAGAAAAACAGTTGAATTAATTGATAAGTCAAATGAAATTTCTAGAATGCTTTACGGACTAATTCAATCCATGATATAAACTAGTTCACTAAACCCTAACTACTAAATTCTATAAATGACTGATATCAAAATAAAAATAACTGACCGCGATGGAGTGTTGCACGAGATAGATGCCCCAACGGATATGAACATGAATTTAATGGAAGTAGTTCGTTCATACGAATTAGCGCCAGAAGGTACAATTGGTATTTGTGGAGGTATGGCTATGTGTGCTTCATGTCAATGTTATGTATTGTCAGATACTGAACTTCCTGAAATGGGTGATGATGAAGAAGCTATGTTATCTGAAGCTTTCAACGTAAAAGATAATTCACGTTTAGGCTGTCAATTACATATCACTGAAGATATGGACGGACTAGAAGTAGAACTTGCTCCCGAAGAATTATAAGTGTCTTGTCATTACGAGGAAACGAGATATAATCGAAATTGATGAAGCAATCTGTTTGATTGTTTTTAGAGCTCTTGATAGCCTTGTAGTTGGAAAATAAATTTTTATTTTCCAACAGCCAACAGCCAACAGCCAACAGCCAACAGCCAACAGCCAACAGCCAACAGCCAACAGCCAACAGCCAACAGCCAACAGCCAACAGCCAA
>NZ_FOYX01000001.1:0-359845 GCF_900112245.1 Maribacter stanieri | reverse complement strand
GCCAACAGCCAACAGCCAACAGCCAACAGCCAACAGCCAACAGCCAACAGCCAACAGCCAACAGCCAACAGCCAACAGCCAACAGCCAACAGCCATCAGTCAACTTATATCCTAGCCTGATACGTAAACAAGTTATGGTATCTACCTTCTTTAAGGATTAGTTCTTCGTGAGTACCTTGTTCGGCAATGCGTCCGTTTTCAATTACTAAGATTTGATTCGCTTTTCTAATGGTACTTAAACGGTGGGCAATTACAAAAGTGGTTCTTCCTTTGGTTAATTCAGCCAAACTTTTCTGAATCAATGCTTCACTTTCAGTATCTAAATTAGAAGTTGCTTCATCTAATATTAATATTCTAGGGTTTGCCAATACCGCTCTTGCTATAGCGATACGCTGGCGCTGACCTCCAGATAATTTTACGCCACGTTCTCCAATAACAGTATTAAGTCCTTCTTCAAATCTATCTGTAAACTCATCAACATACGCAGCTTTAATTGCAGCTTGTAACTCTTCTTCAGAAGCGCCTGGTCTAGGGAAAAGGATGTTTTCTCTAATAGTACCTTCAAATAGAAAATCGTCTTGTAAAACAACACCTAAAAACTGTCTAAAACTGGTTAGGTCTACTGTAGCAAGGTCAATACTATCAATAGAGATTTCTCCAGAATCCGGATTTAAGAAACTAGCTGCCAAACCTGCAATAGTAGATTTACCAGATCCAGAACTACCGACTAGGGCGATGACATCACCAGAATTGGCTTCAAAACTTATGTTGTGCAAAACATCTTTATCTTCTTCATAAGCGAAGGAAACATCTTTAAAAACCATATCACCTTTAATATTAGAAAGGGTTATTGTTCGGTTTTTTTCATCAGCTTCAGATACTTTGTTCATTAACTCTTCGGTACGATCTAGCCCCGCTAATGCTTCTGTTAACTGACTTCCTATATTGCTCATTTGTACAATAGGCGCTACCATAAGCGCTAGTAGAAAAGTAAATTCAAAATACTGACCAGTGGTTAATTCGCCTTGCATCATTTTATAGCCTCCAAAGCCCATCATTATTCCAGTTGTAGCCAATCCTAAAAGAAAGGTTGAAGAACTGGTCATTATGGCTGTAGCGGTTAAACTCTTTTTTACATTTTGATATAATCTGTCAACTCCTTCTTCGAAGACTTTACTTTCCTGTGCTTCTGCATTAAATCCTTTAATTACACGTATGCCTCCAAGAGTTTCGGTAAGTCTACCTTTTACTTCCGCATTTATTTTACCTCGTTCTCTAAAAACGGGTCTTATTATTTTAAAAGCTTTTAATGCTATAACCGCAAAAAGAATAAGTGGTACAAAGGTTAATAATGTCATTGTAGGGCTAATTCTCAATAACAGAATTAGAGATACTACAGCAGTTATTGTTCCACCAACAAGTTGAACAAGTCCGGTGCCTATTAGGTTTCGTACACCTTCAACATCACTCATAATTCTAGAAACTAGAGAGCCAGATTTTGTGTTGTCAAAAAAGCGAATAGGAAGTGAAAGAACTTGTTTCTGTACTTGAGATCGCAGTTCAGAAATCATATATTGTGCTTGTATGCTAAGCACTTTTGTTAGTAGAAATGACATAACTGACTGCACCAAGAATGCAAAAATTACAACAGCTACAAGAAGCTTCAATGAATCATAATCTTTGTTGGGAACAATATCATCTAAAAAATAGCGAAGAGAAACTGGTGCAACAAAACTTGCGGCTTTACTTATAACAATAAGGAATAAGCCTAGGAAAACCAATTTTCTACGAGGCCAAATAATAGTTTTAAATGCTGTTAATATACTTACTTTTTTTTCGGACATAGGTGATTTTATTTGGTGTTAGGCCAAGCCAATGCAGTATGCTGGCAAAACTTTTGCAAGTTACTTCAATTCTAAAGATTTGACCGAATCTAGAATAGGTTTTGATATAGAAGCAACTTATCAATAAAGGTTTTTATATTTGAGTATCAGTATTACTGTTGTATGCTTAAAAAAACCTTTTTATTACTTCTATTATTTTCGTTGTATACCAATGCGCAAGAGCAGTATTATGAGCTACGAGATTATGTAACCGATAGCGCAAACATATTTAGCCCACATCAAGTTCTTGAATTAAATACGCGTTTATTAGATTTTGAAGAGAAAACCACAAATCAAATAGTTGTGGTTACTATAGAGCAATTGGGCTTTAATACTATTGAGACTTATGCCAATGATCTTTTTAATAAAAATGGAATTGGTCAAGAAGGAAAGGATAATGGTTTGCTGATTTTATTTTCAGAACTGGATAGAGAGGTTAGAATAGAAGTTGGTTATGGGTTGGAACCCTACATTACAGACGCTGTTGCCTCAAGAATTATAAGAAATACGATGATTCCAAATTTTAAGGAAGCGGAGTATTACACGGGAATAAATCAAGCAGCAGATCAACTTATAGAATTTTTAAATGATCCTAGTGCATTAGAGGAGTTTAAAAAAGAGATTGTCGACGAAGATTCTAAAGAGAAACTATATATGAATATATTTCTTGGTATATTTTTCTCGATATTTATTGGAGTTGGCGGCTTTTTCTTTCTTAAAAGTTATGTCAATGTTATCGAGGTTTTTAGAGGGGTGTTCATGGGTAAATTAGGGGTGTTGCCTGGGGTGTTTATGCTTTTGGCAGGATCCTTTTCAAGTGTTTTCGGTTTGGTGTTTATAATTGTTCCTCTAATTATAGGCTACAGTATTTACATGTCTAATTCCCAAGCTGCAGCTTTTATTTTTGATGAACCCGGTCTTATATTATGGTTACTTCTTCCATTTTTTGGTATTGCCGCAATAATAGCATTTATAAAACTTAAGATTTCTGGTGAAGAAGATTTGAGCATTTCTTGGGTAAAGAATGATAAAACTTACTATCAAAAAACCTTTTCTTCTTCAGGAACGCATTCGTTCAGTTCAGGTAGTAGTTCTTCTGGTGGTAGCTCAAGTTCTTTCTCTGGCGGAGGAGGAAGTTCTGGTGGTGGTGGCTCTAGCGGAAGTTGGTAAAATCAGTTACATTTATATACCTTGAATAAATCAACAATAGAACATTTATGAATAAGATTATTTACGTATTCGCTTTTATACTAGTTATTGGCTGTAAGGCTGAAAACTCAAAAGACCCACAAGTTGATAAATGGGAAGCACAGGCAGCTAACGTTGAAATTATTAGGGATGATTTTGGCGTACCTCATATTTATGGTAAAACGGATGCCGATGCCGTTTTTGGATTGCTGTATGCACAGTGCGAAGATGATTTTAATCGTGTGGAACAAAATTATATATGGGCAACAGGTAGGTTGGCAGAAGTTGATGGTGAGGAAGCGCTGTATAGTGATCTACGTGCTAAGTTATTCATGAGTGAAGAAGAAGCAAAAGCAAATTATGAGAAGAGTCCAGCTTGGTTAAAAGAATTATGCAATGCCTTTGCAGACGGAATAAATTACTATTTATACACGCACCCAGAGGTGAAACCAAGGCTACTGACAAATTTTGAGCCATGGATGCCTATGTATTTTAGCGAAGGGTCTATTGGTGGAGATATAGAGCGAATTTCAACAAAGAAAATTGCTGCTTTTTATGATAGCAATATGGCACTACCAGAAATGGAAGAGTTGAAATTAAAAAAAGAGAAGGAAGTAGAAGAGCCACAAGGCTCTAACGGAATTGCTATTTCAGGTAAGTTAACACAGTCAGGTAATGCGATGTTATTGATCAATCCGCACACTTCATTTTATTTTAGGGGAGAAGTTCATGTAGTTTCGGAAGAAGGATTGAATGCCTATGGTGCGGTAACTTGGGGGCAGTTTTTCGTTTACCAAGGATTCAATGAAAAAACTGGATGGATGCATACATCTACTTACACCGATGTTATGGATGAGTTTAAAGAAACCATTGTTAAGAATGGTGAAAATCTGTTCTACCAATATGGAGAGGAGCTACGTCCTGTAAAATCATCTGAAATAATATTGAAGTATAAAGATGGTAATGAACTTAAAGAAAAGAAATATCCTGCATATAGAACGCATCATGGTCCCATAACCCACGTTGCCGATGGTCAATGGACAGCTTCAGCAATGATGTGGGAACCAGTTAAAGCGCTAGAGCAGTCATTTATTCGTACAAAGCAAAATGGCTATAAGGGCTTTCTAGATATGATGGATATTCGTACCAATTCAAGTAACAACACCGTTTATGCAGATGCGGAAGGCAATATTGCTTATTTCCATGGTAATTTTGTTCCAAAACGGGATGTACAATTTAATTATGCTGAACCTGTGGACGGCAGTAACCCAAAAACCGATTGGCAAGGGTTACATAAAGTAGATGAGAATATTTTGGTATTGAATCCAGAAAATGGTTGGATACAGAACTGTAATTCTACACCTTATACTTCCGCTTTAGAATTCAGTCCTAAAAAGGAAGATTACCCATATTACATGTCTAAAGACCAAGAAAATTTTAGAGGTGTACATGCAATTGAATTATTAAGAGACAGAAAGGGGTATACAATAGATAGTCTAATTCAATTAGCTCATGATCCTTATATGCCTGCATTTAAGGCATTGATTCCTGGTTTGGTAAAAGCGTATAATGCTCATGACGATAAGAACCCGAAATTTCGAGAACCAATTTCTGTATTAGAAAATTGGGATTATACTACAGGTGAAAATCAGGTGGCAATGACCTTGGCACATTTCTATGGTACGGCTATGGGTAAACGAGCAAAACACCCAGAGAATATAAGTGATATGGAGCGCATGACTTATTTTGGAACACATACTGAAGAAGCTGTAAAAGTTTTTGAAGAAGTGATAAATGAACTGACTGAAGATTTTGGAACTTGGATAATGCCTTGGGGAGAAGTGAATAGGTATCAACGAACAACAGGTGATATTATACAGCATTTTGATGATACCAAGCCAAGCATTCCTATAGGGTTTGCTTCTAGTAGATGGGGAGCGTTGGCAGCCTATGGAGCTCGTTATACCACTGAAGGTGCAAAAAAAATATATGGTACACGGGGTAATAGTTTTGTGGCAGTAGTGGAATTTGGAGAAAAAGTAAAAGCCAAGAGTATATTAGCTGGTGGGCAAAGTGGAGATCCTGCCTCGCCACATTTTGATGATCAAATTGAAAAATATAAAAATATAGATTGGAAAGAAGTTCTTTATTATCGTGAAGATGTTTTAAAAAGAGCAGAGGAAACGTATAGTCCGGGTAATAGATAATTTAATTAAGTAAAGAAATTATGGGCTTATTGAATAAAATATTAGGGAATGCAAGTGAAGTTTCTGCAGAGCAATTATTAAAAAAATATGGCAGATTACTAATTGAAGGGGAACAAATTGAACTAGGTTTTTCTCTTCTAAGAGACGTATTTATGTTCACTAATAAACGTTTGATATTAATTGATATTCAAGGTTTAACAGGGAGTAAGGTAGAATATAAGTCGTTGCCCTATAAAAACATATCTAGGTTCTCTTTAGAAACGTCTGGTACTTTCGATTTAGATGCAGAGTTAAAGATTTGGATTTCTAGCGAGAATTTACCCAGCGTAAGTAAGAAATTTAATAAGAGTATTGATGTATATGAAGTACAACGGTATTTAGCAGGTAAGGTAATGTAGTTGAATTACATAGACTCTTTGGTGACAATTAAGGTTGCTTTAGAGCCTGCGGATAGTAACCATTTATTAGAATAAATTAATTCTCCTTTGTCATTGTAAACATCTACTTGTGCTGTGTTTGGTGCAGAAGATCCGTGATTTAGTGCTTCGAAGTCTAGACGATTAAAGCCGTCTTGCAGGTCTACATTAATACCTTTGAATGCCCCTGTCAATAATAGGTTGTGTTCTACTACCTGGTCGTTCATATAGATTTTTACTCGATCCCCATCTACGTATTCATGGTCTCTGCAAACAATGCCTATAAATTTTCCTGTACTTTTTACATCACCTAGGTATTGATCCGCAAAATATTGCCCTGATCCACCTAATCGTTCACCGGGTCCAATACGTGGGTCTATTTTCATACCTGTACCAGCTTGCACTAATTCTTCATCGCGCAGCATTTTTACTGGGTTAGGGTCTTTCATATTTACACTTGGCTGTTCTTTAATCAAATTAGGCATATTAAGAACAGCCCCGGCACTTGGAGTGCCTTTTGGTTCGATAGGGTTTACACTCTCAATTTTAAGCGGCTTTGATGTAGGTAAATCTGTTTGCGCAGAAAGTTGTACAGCAGAAAAGGAGAACAAAACAATAAAAAGAAAAAAAAGTTTTCTCATCGAATAGTATATAAGATGAAATAAAGATAACAAATACCCTGCCATGCGTACTTAAGGCTTCGTTAAAATACTGCAGGTTATACTATTATTCGATAAAAGGATATTTAGTTTGGTAGGTTTTTTTCTAAAAATGTAATGAAATTACCATTCATTATTTTTTCAATGTCGTTGTTAGAGTAGCCTCGTTTTTCTAATAATCCAGAAATTTTCTGAAGGTCTGCAATAGTATCTACATCTGCAGGACCTTGTTCTTTTCCAAATCCGCCATCCAAATCAGAACCAATTCCAACGTGATTAGTATTGCCTGCTAATTGACAAATATGGTCAATGTTATCAATTATCTGCTCTAAACTTACATTAGCGGATTCAGGTGTAGAAACACCACGTTCCCAAGTTGGTGTCATCATCCAAGCATCTAAAACAACCCCTATTACCCCTTTTCTAGCTATAATTTCCTTTAATTGTTCATCTGTAAATTGGCGGTGATGATTTACCAATGCCCTACAATTGTTATGACTTGCCCAAAGTGGACCATCATAGTTTACCATAGTTTCCCAAAAACTTAGGTCGCATAAATGAGTAACATCTAGAATAATTCCCAGTCGTTGAATTTCTTTTAATAGTTCTCTTCCTTTTGTTCCAATACCACCAACCGAGTTTGTGCCGTGAGCATAAGTCCCAGGTCCATAATGAGCAGGACCAATGGCGCGTAATCCACTGTCGAAAGCCTTTTGTAGGTAAGAGACGTCAACAATTGAATCTGCACCTTCAAGACTTAGTAAATACCCAATAGGCTTTTTTTCTTCGTCAGTCTTCCAAAGGGCTAAATGGTCGTCAAGTTGATTTTTGTTGATAATCTGAACCATTTCACCAGCCTCTTCCATGCTTTTGTACCATGCTAATTGCCCTTGTGTATGTGCCCATGCCTGTTGCGGCGATTTCCATCCCGGTAGGGTATTGTCTTTATGCACATATCGTGCAATTTGTGTCGCCATACAGAGTCCAACGTTTCCTTGACGCATGGCTTCTAAAGAAACGGTATTGTTACCACGGCCAGGCTTATCGGTTAAACCCTGTTCGCTTTTTCTTATTTCTTCTATAGACCATGTTAGGTCACGATTCCAGTCCATCGCATTCATGGAAAGGTCTAAATGGGCGTCGAATATGAACATGCTTAAATTGTAGATTTTTGAGTTCTTGCACTTACTTTCCAATGGTCTATAACTGCATTGTTTTTAATAACGGTTAGGGTGTCATATTTCACCACAGTTGGGCAAATATGTTTTGGGATGGCGTAATGAACATCGCCTACTTCTGGTATGGTTAAATCATCATATTCTACCACTAAATGCTCTTCAGACTGGCTAATTTGTTTACTATGCTTTAAATCTAAAAACTCAATTCTCGGAAAAGGCATTTCTGGGGCTATAGATTTATGACCTAAATCAAAACAAAGAATACCAGTTGTAGGTTTGCTTAAGATTCTAGTAAAGAGAACTGCCGCTGGTAAGAATTTCATTTCAGGAAATTGACTACCGTAACCAGAATCCCATAATAAAGTGGTGCCTGGGCTAGCTTCTACATTTAATCTTTTACTGTGAAAAGGAAATGTTGGTGATCCCCCCGCAACAATTTTTGGGCTGGGAATATTTTGGTTTATAATTGTTTTCTGTAAAGCTAATACTGCATCAAAAGCACTATTACATTCATTCTCTCGTGTAACAGGGTTAGAATTTCTTAAATGGCCGTCATAAACATGTAAGCCTTCGGCAATCAAATTTAAATTTTGATGCAACTGGGAATACAATTCTGAAGCATCATTATCTGGAATGATACCGGTGCGGTTCATTCCATTATTAATATCTACCCAAAGCGAAATTTTGATATCATTAGACTTTGCCAGTTCACCGAGAATTGAAAGTGTTTTAGTGTTATCTACAAGAGTTGAAAACTTAGAATTGGGATATTTTTTCATCAATTCAACAAATCGCTTCGCATTGGGACCAATCGGCTGCATAGCCAATAAAACATCTGGGGCATTACAATCCCCTAATAATTCTGCTTCTGCAATAGTGGCACATTTAAACTTTGTAATTCCGCGTGCCATCTGCATATTGATGATATCGGCATTTTTATACGTCTTTACATGCGGACGCAAACGAGTTACATCACCAATCATAGAAATCATTAACTCTATGTTATGTTGAATTCTATCTGGATATACCAATAAGGAAGGAGATATCACTTCTTCAGGTTGGTTCAAGGAATACCAATTTTCTTTTTGCATATGTGCTATTGATGTAGTTGGAAATGAGCCTCAATTTCAACAGGAATTCCTCCAGGTAATATCATACCAACGGCACTACGAACACCAACACCATTATCTGGTCCGAAAAGATCTGCCATTAGTTCGCTAAATCCATTGATAACCAAAGGTTGTTGACCAAAATCAGGAGTAGAATTGACCATTCCCAAAGTCTTTACGATACGTTTAATTTTATCAATATCACCAAAATGAGTTTGGATGGTAGAAAGCATGGTTAAGGCAACTTGTCTAGCGGCAACCTTAGCTTCTTCCATAGTCATGTCGTGTCCAGCTCTACCAATAATTAAAGATCCGTCATTTTGCATAGGTCCCTGACCAGAAATATATAGAAAATGATCAACGACCAATACAGGTTTATATAAGCCTGCAGGAGGTGGAGCGGGAGGTAATACCAAACCCAGTTCCTTTATTCTTTCAGAAGGTTTCTTTTGCATATTTATTAAATTTAAATGAACATATTAATTACTAGAACACCTAATAACCCCATAACACCGACGGTAGTTTCCATAACCGTCCAGCTTTTTAAAGTATCGTTTACGGATAAATTAAAGTATTCTTTGAAAAGCCAAAAGCCACTATCGTTTACATGTGATAGCATTAAACTACCGGACCCAATAGCGAGAACCATTAATTCTGGGCTAACACCAGTTCCTTGAACGAGCGGAAGTACAATACCTGCAGCGGTTAAACCGGCAACGGTAGCAGAACCCACACATACGCGAATAACAGTTGCAATTAACCAGGCCAATATTAATGGAGAAATAGAGGATTGCTCCAGAATACCGCCAATATAGTTGCTCACACCACTATCTATTAACACTTGTTTTAAAGCGCCTGATCCAGCGATAATTAAAAGTACCATGGTGATGCCGGTTATAGCACTACCAACAGTATCCATGACCTCTTTCATACTTTTTCCGCGACCTAGACCCAATGTGTATATGGCGACTAAAACAGCAATTAACATTGCTATTGCCGGGTTACCCATGAAAACTAAGATTTTGGTAAGAAAAAATTCTTCTGGCATTGTAAATTGAGCCAAAGCTGCAACAGCAATAAGTATTACAGGTAAAAGTGCGCTTATAATACTGTTTGCCATGCCAGGCATTTCTTCCTCTTTTAGAATTACAGGGTTTAAAAACTCTTTAAGCGGTGTCGCATTAATTCCTTTTAAAGTTCTTGAAAGCAACGGTCCGGCAACGATAATTGCTGGTATGGCAACGATAATTCCGTATAGTAATGTTTTACCGATATCAGCATTAAACATTGTGGCAAGTGCCGTTGGGGCAGGGTGAGGTGGTAAATAACCATGTGTAACCGAAAGAGAAGCCAACATAGGTAGACCAACATATAAAAGTGGTAGGCCGGTAGCTGCTGCAATGGTAAAAACTAATGGAACAAGAATTACAAATCCTACAGAGTAGAACATTGGAATACCTACAATGAAACCGGTTAAAACAACTGCCCATTGAATATTATTCTTTCCGAACTTTTCTACTAATTGAGTAGTAATTCGTTGAGCGGCACCACTATCGGCAACCAATTTTCCCAACATGGCACCAAGGCCTAAAATGATTACTAGAAACCCTAATATATTGCCTATTCCTTTCTGTATAGAATCGACGACACTAATAGGTTCCATACCTTCTGCAATACCAACGAATAATGATACAATGATGAATGTGATGAATGCGTTGAGTTTAAATTTGGCAATGAGAATGAATAGGAGAAGAATTCCTATGATTACAATGATTAAAGGCATATTTTAAAAGAGTTAGTTTAGTTGATTCTCTAAATATACCATAAAAAAAAAGCTCATCATACTTTATCTAAATACGATGAGCTTGGTCATAAATATTTTACAAATTATCTGTTATTTCCGGTGAAATTGCTTTGTAAATTAATCCTGCTAAAATTGCACCAACTATTGGGGCTAACCAAAATAACCAAAGCTGATCTATCGCCCAATCTCCAACAAAAAGGGCTTGACTGGTACTACGTGCAGGGTTTACGGAGGTATTGGTAACCGGTATACTTATTAAGTGAATTAGGGTAAGACAAAGACCTATTGCCAAACCGGCGAAACCTCTAGGAGCTTTTGTATACGTAGAACCTAATATTACGAATAGGAAAATGAAGGTCATTACTACTTCAATGATCAAGGCAGAGGTCATGCCATAACCGCCAGGTGAATGTTCACCGTAACCATTGGAGGCAAAGCCGCCCAATACAAAATCAGACTTGCCAGAAGCAATAAGAAAAAGAATAGCTGCACCTGCAATACCGCCCATTACCTGGGCAACTATATAAGGAAAAACATCTTTGCCGTCAAAACGCCCACCTATCCAAACACCAATGGTTACGGCTGGGTTTAAATGACAGCCAGAAATGTGACCTATGGCATATGCCATGGTAACCACGGTTAAACCAAAGGCTAAAGAGACCCCAACAAAGCCAATACCTAGTTCTGGAAATCCTGCGGCAATTACGGCGCTACCGCAACCACCTAAAACAAGCCATAATGTGCCGATAAATTCTGCAATAAATTTTTTCATTTCAATAAGGTTTAATTGATTGTATTTATTTAGAAACCAAAAGTTTAATGAAGTCACAATTTTTTATGAGTTTTGTTAATACTGTTAATGGTTAGATGTTTAATTTTTTACATAAAATATAGTTAACTACCTTTTTTTAATCCGAATAGAGGGTGCAGAGGTTTTATTTTTGATATGATTAAATGATAAATTAACCAACATATTAAAAATGTACCTACGATTAAAATTGTAGCTTTTAAAAGCAAACTCCATTGCAAATCCTTTATGTAATATGCAATTCCTACGGTTACGGTTTGGTGAAGAATGTAGAATGGGTAAACAGCTCGATTGGCATAGCTCAAAAGTGGACTAGGTTTGTTTTTATACTTAGCGGCATATCCTAATAGCACTAATATCCATGACCAAAGATTTACGATTTTCAGAAAAGCTTCGGTAAAGTGACGAGTGTATCCGTCTTCAAATTGCCAAGTAATAAGCATTCCTATGAAACATATAATTCCTAAGTAAAGAGCTTTTGTGCGTATCCTTTCGATTGCATTCCAAAGAATAGGTCCGCAAGCGACCATGACAAATCCGAAGAAAAATAAAGTCATGGAAGAGAAAAAATTAAACCAATCATTAATTAGGTCATGGGTTATGTCATAAAAAGGTTCTAGCAAAGACTCCAATAAATAGAGTGGAATCGTAAAAATGTATAATCCGTAAGGTTTTTGAATTTCTTTGCTAATCCAACGTATAAATCTGTTTTTATTATTTTTTATATAAAGGAAAATAGGAGAAAGTATTACAGAAAAAATTAGTAGATAGGGAAGAAACCACAGATGGTGCCAACTTAAATTGCCTTCTGGGTAAATGCCGTCATAGGCAATAGTGCTCAGGTAGCTCCAATACGAACCTTGAAATTGACCATGTACCAATCTTTCAAAATATACTTGTGGAGGAACAATAACGAGCATACCGAAAACAAGGGGAATCCCTAAACGCAAAAATCGCTCCTTATTAAATTGCCATATATTTCTTTTTGATAAGGCATAAAATGTACCCATACCAGAAATTAGAAATAATATTGGCAGTCTCCATTGATTTAAAAAAAGCATTGGCCACTTCAACCAATCATAGATGTTGTTATTTTTTATATGCCAGCCCCAAGGCACAAAGAACATACCTGAATGATAAATGATTAAGAGTGTAAAAACGAATACTCGCAACCAATCGATATCATACCTTCTAAACTTTTTGTCCATAATCTAATGATTTGGATTAAAGTTGAATTTAAAAATCTGGAATTATAAATTTTGGACATTACCATATGTCCTGAATTACAATTTTGGAGAAATTGACTTTGTAAATTTAAAGGGAGATATACCCGAAATCTTTTTGAAAGCATTGTAAAATGCAGACTTTGACTTAAATCCTACTGATTCGCCGATAGCCTCAATTGTTAGATGACTAAATTTAGGGTCTACTAATCTCTCTTTAGCTAGTTCAATTCTTTTGTTATTGATATAGTGATTATAATTAGAACCAAAATCTGAATTTATAGTTTTTGAAATTTGATTTGGATGAATACCTAACTGGGCGGCAAGATGTTTTAAACTGGCATGGCTATTTGTATAATACAAGTTGTTGTCCACGAATGTTTCAATTTCTTTAAATGTTATTTCATCCGCTGTATTCGAAAGTGTTTCATATTTATCTGCAACCCATGATTTTTCAAAGAACTTAGATTTAGAAATAATAATGTATGTGGTGGCAAATGATACTAAAGTTTGGAAAATGGCAATAAAATGGTCTCCGCCATCGTCGTCATATATGTAGAAAACAGCAAATAGAAGAATGAAAAAAGTTAAGAGTATTATGGCGGAATTACGAGTGAAAATGTATTTAGCGGATTTAAGGTTTGCTTTATCTGTATTATTTCTATATCGTTCTTCTTTGACTAGTTTTATTGATAATAATGTATATAACAGTAAACTACATAAAATTAACCAATCAAATATATCTTTGATGTGATGGTACGAGTAGTTAAATGTGTCTGGAACCGATGCGGTACCTAAATTATTAAAATACGCACCTAAATAAGCGTTTAGTTTAACCGAAACTGGAGCCGTGTAAAACGGAATCTGTGATAAAAGATAACCTAGTGGTAAAATTAAGTGCCACCAAGCCATACGTATAGAAATAGGTTTTCTTTTCAAAAATGCATAAATAGTAAAGTAGAGAAAAGGACCTATAAGCAAAACAAAAACTTCAGAAGAATCATTCCATTCAAGAAGGTGTTTTATGAGACCGGTGTAACACAAATAAGTATCCAAAAAAACCAGTGTTCCGAATAATAATAAAAATGCAAAATAGAGTAGTAATCTATTGTTTTTGCTTTTTACAAAAAGTACGATACTTAAAAATAGATTTTGCGCCACTCCTAATAGCATTATGGTAGAAGTAATGTTATGTCTAACAGGAATTTGCGCTATGAAGTCTTGGAGCGTATCCATCTTAAATATTATCTAAATAATCTTTTAATTTCTGAGGGCCTTCCAACAAAATTCGAACCACACGAAGTGTGCCATCATCTGTGGTGTTTATTTGCCATTTTATCAAAGAAATACAACCATTTTCAATTTCTATTCCGGTAATACTTCTTGGGTGTACACAGCTGCCATCATTAAAAAGAGGTATATCTCCAGGCTCTGGAAAACGAGGTCTGTGGGTATGACCTACGACAGTTACTTTAAGATTATTCTTTAAAATCCATTTTTTTATACGTCGCTCTACTTTTATTAGTTCAGTATAATTTTTAGCAGGAGATGTAGGGTCTGCAATACCCCAAACTTGTAACGGTTTCCATAACACTCTTACCAAAAATCTACCCCAGCGCCAAAATGTATAATTCCACCAATCTGCTTGGTGGCCATGGGTAAGAAAGACTTCTTGGTTTGTATTTTTATGTTTTAAGATAAGGGCTTCATGATATTTTATACCTTCAAATAACGATTTATCTTTGTCATCTATAGGCTCAAAATAACTAGATAAATGCTTTTTTACATAAGCCTCATCTTTATAAACCATATCATGATTTCCCCAAATCATATGCAGTCTATGTGCTAAATGAAACTGTTTTAATAGTTTGTAAACATTTTTATGGGCTTCAAAAATAGATTCAAAATAAATGTTTTCCCACAGTTCATCACCATCGCCAAGCTCACAGTAGTCAAATCCTTCAGAAAAATAGAATTTAAGAGCATGGAAATAGATATTTCTATTGTTGGCAAATTCATCGGCAAAACTATTATCACCCCTGTGACAATCGCTAAAAAGTATAAACTTAGAAGAGTCGTCAAACGGGATAACTTTAGCGTTTTTGTAAGCTCTTGTAAGTCTACTATCCGATGACATGGTCTATTTTTCGTTAAATATCCGAAAATCCCGTTAACCATAAGAACTTAGTACACTAAAAAATATGGTATGTTTTGTAACTTTACAGCTTAATTGTAGACTAACTAGGTCATGGGAAAGCACGATAGATTGAAAATGCCGGTTAAGCACCTTATAAGTTTTGAAAAACTTCTACAGAAGTACGATCAACAATTAAAAGGTGACAATCCATTTTTGGCTGCTACAGCAGAAAGAATATTGGCAGTTGAAAAAGGTTTCCCTGAGTTACGTGACGGTTTTTCGGATTTTAGTCTATTAGAGAAAAATAAAGATTTGATCGAGCGTATTTTACAAGATACGTTTACAGAAGCATTAAGTGGAAATGAGATAAAGGTTGCAACCCTTCCTTTTCAAAATACTATTATAAAATCTTCTAAACGGTTTCAAACTATAATTAGTGAAGCAGGGGATAACTACGAACCAGAATTGCGAAATCTTGGTGAAGAGATGGATTATATTATGAGCTGTGTGGTTATTTTAAATTATTACTACGGTTATCAGCTAGATTTTAGTCGTCCTTACTTTTATGATATTCCAGATGCAGCTGGTGTAATGCGTCATTATCGCATTTTATATAATGCCGATTTTATTGATATTATACCTACCGATAAAGCAAAAGAGATTACACAAGAAGATGTAGATGAACTTTTAGCAAACCCTACGGATGCAACGCTTTGGATAGAGAAAATTCCGCCAGAAAGTTTTATTAGTAAAGGATTTGTAATTGCTAATTTGTTTGATGTTACCATGGAACAGGCAATATCAAATATTAAATCGAAATTAATATCAAAGGATACTTTACAACCGGCGAAATTCATGCATGATTTGCAAGAAACGTTTAAATCCTTTTTTAGATTGCCGAATATTAAAGTTGGTTTTGCCTCTTTTGATGCTAAGAAAGATCAATTTGAAGAGGTAGCGGGCATGGGTTTCGAAAGTTTTCTTTTAAGAGGGGAGCATCACATGAATTGTAAAAATGCCCTTTGTGAAGATTCTTATGATAAATTAATTGGAAGTAACTCATACTATACTATAGCAGATATAGACCTTAAAGTTGAACAATCTGGTAATATGCAGCCCTTTAAAGGGTTAAAAGAGCAAGGTGTGCAAAGTGCTATTTTTGCACCAATAGCTTTTGAAAATAACCTTTTAGGAGTTTTGGAAATAGTTTCTGAGAAGAAAGGCGTTCTTAATGGTGTTAATGCACAAAAGCTTGATGATGTTATGCCTTTTATAGTATCGGCAGTTGTACGTACTAAAAATGAGGAAAACAATAGGATAGACGCTATTATACAGAATGAGTGTACGTCTGTTCATTCATCGGTATATTGGAAATTTCAAGAAGAAGCCAAAAAATTTATTCTTGATGAAACCGAGGGAAGATCTCCTTCGTTCAAGGAAATCGTTTTCAAAGATGTATATCCACTATTTGGGCAAATAGATATTAAAGATTCTTCGCAAGCTAGAAATTTAGCCATACAGCGAGATTTAATGATTCAGTTATCTGAAATTGATAATGTATTAAATATTGCATTTAAAAAATGGGAGCTGCCTATCTATGAGGAGTTGATTTTTAGAGTCAATAACCACCTAGAAAGTATTAAAGAGACACTTTATACCAATAGTGAACAAGCAATTTTCGATTTTGTAAACGATGAGATTACTCCTGTTTTTGAACATCTTAAAAAGAACGACAAAGATATCGAGAAACATATTTTAAAGTATGAGTCTAAAATTGATATGGGTACAGGTTCATATTATGATCATAGAAAGAATTACGATGAAAGCGTAACATTGATTAATAAAAAGGTTTCCGCAATTATTGATAAAAGACAAGAAAGCGCACAGGCAATGTATCCGCATTACTATGAGCGTTATAAAACTGATGGTGTAGAACACAACATGTATATTGGTTCTTCAATCTCAGAAAATAAGGGGTATAACCCTTTGTATCTTAATAATTTAAGGTTGTGGCAGTTACAAGTAATGTGCGAGATGGAAAATGCCCATTATTCATTGAAACCAAAATTACCGGTACCGTTGGATGTAGCATCATTAATATTGGTATATAACACATCATTATCTATTCGTTTTAGAATGGACGAAAAACAGTTTGATGTTGATGGTACCTATAATGCTCGTTACGAGGTTATAAAGAAAAGAATAGATAAGTCTTATATAAAAGGAACAAATCAGCGTTTAACTGAAAAAGGGGTTCTTTCTATTGTATATTCTCAGAAAAAAGATGAGCTAGAATACTTAAGGTATATTAAGTTTCTAAAATCTAAAGGCTGCTTTACCGATAAGATTGAAATTGTTGAATTAGAAGGCTTACAGGGCGTGTCTGGTTTAAAAGCAATTAGGGCAGAAATACTTTATAAAAGAGAGCAAGAACCTGAAAAGACATATACTTATCAAGATTTAATGGATGCTTTAAAAGAATAGAACTTGACTAAGTAGTTCTATTTTACGATCAGGACCAAAGAACTTGAATGAAACTGCAAATGCTATTACAGATAGTATCATGCCAATCATAAAAATTGTATAGGTCCAACGAAGTAGCGAGTATTTTCTATTAAGTACAATCCCAAGAAAATAAAGATCCTTCGTTAATGAAGTGTATATATAATCTTTGTCCTTAAGCATTTCTTGTATAGCCCATTCATAATCGCTTAATGCCATTTTATGAAAATTCCCAAAGAACAATAGATTTACGTTTTTGTTCTTGACATCTTCTTTGGTGAATTCGCCACTGGTTACATTTGGCCTGGTTGCTAAAACAGCGAGTACCATAGAAACTACGCTAAAAAATACAAATATTACCGTAGGGTAAATAAGGTAGTCATTAGATGGGTTGTCTAATTTTGGTATAAGATTAGACAGCGCTAATGATATGATAATGGCGTTTACAGATAATAATATGTTCGCTTTGGTGTCTGCAATATCACTAAGGGTAATATGGTTTTTTAGTGTTACACGGTATAGTGTTTGTATTCCACGATCAGGGCTCTCACTTTTAAATTGAGCTTTAAGTTTTTCTTTCTTGGCAAGTTTCTTTTCAGACTTTTTATCCTTTACAAGTTTTCTTAAATTTTTGTCTTTTTTCTCTAACCAATTTTCCTTTGCGTAATCTGTATAGTATTGGTGGTCGGTTCTAAAAACCTGAATATTGATATCTAACCATTCTTTATAAGAATATTTTTTTATTCCAAGAAGTTTTAGCTCTTCGCGTAATAAATCTGAAGTTTCTATATAGCTACTTTGTGCAAAATGAGAAGAGTCGGCATCGCGTATTATCTCATCCATCAAATTAGTGGGTTTGGCATTCCATTTGGTGGCAAGTATGCACTTTTTAACTTTTTCTATTCGCTCTTTGTCATATCCTTCTTTTTCTAAAAACTCTTGTGCTATCTCACAGCTATGCTCTTCATGATCCTTAATGCCTTTAGTATAACCAGTATCATGTAGCCAAGCAACCAGCTCTAATATCTCCTTATCTTCATCGGATAGAGAACATGAATCCAATATTTGTTTAGTACTTTTGACTACGCGTTGAGTGTGTCTTAGATTGTGATATAAGAAGTTCTTGTCCAATTGGTTGGTAAGTAATTCTACAGCAAATTGTTGTGTCTTTTCTAAGATGTTTGACATGGAAGAGTTTTGTTAGAATTTCCCAAATTACGAAAATTTAAAGAGGGTTATAGTGCTATGAAAAAATATTACGCATATCTATTGGTTTTTCTTTTCATTACAGGTTGTGCAACTCATAAGACAAAATACGTTGATGAAAAATATGCCGTTGATGTAAACGAGGCTAAGGAAGTGTCTCATACATTTTATCTAATTGGAGATGCAGGCTTATCTCCGATGGGAGGAATGAACCCAGCACTAAAAATTTTCAAGGATAGATTGGATAAAGCGGATAAGAATAGTACTGCTATTTTCTTAGGGGATAATATTTACCCGGCCGGATTACCAGACCCAAAAGATTCTACACAAGCATATAGAACAGCGGCAAACCATTTAGATGCCCAGATAAAAACCTTAGATAACTTTAAGGGAAGACCACTTTTTATACCAGGAAATCATGATTGGTATACAGAAGGATTAATTGGACTTGAACGTGAAGAAAATTATATAAAAAGAGCATTAAAAGAAAAAGAGAAAGATCCTTTTTTGCCAGAGAACGGTTGCCCCATAGATGTGATAGAAATAGGTGATGATGTTGCGATAATTACAATAGATACGGAATGGTATTTGACGAACTGGGACAAACGTCCAGATATTAACGACAAGTGCGAAATAAAAAGTAGGGATAAATTTTTCTTAGAACTCGAAGATGCAATAAAGGGCTATCGTGATCGTACAACCGTAATTGCAATGCACCATCCTACAAATAGTTACGGGGAGCACGGAGGTCAATATTCGTTAAGAAAACAATTCTATCCAAAACAAATGGCGGTGCCGGTTCCTGTTTTAGGATCTTTTATTAATGTATTGAGAAGTACTTCTGGGGCATCGGTAGAAGATGTGAATAATAAGCGTTATAGAGAGCTTATGAATAGGGTAACAACCTTAGCACAATATTCTGACCGTGTAATATTCGCATCGGGGCATGAACATACGCTGCAGTATATACTTGAAAATAATACCCCACAAATTGTAAGTGGTTCAGGGGCAAAAGAAGGTTTTACAAAGTTGTTGAACGGTTCTCAGTTTAATACCGGTAAAATGGGATATGCCACTTTAGAGGTATATAAAGATGGTTCGTCTAGAGTTAGATTCTATGGGGTAGGAGATGATAATAGTGAGGAGTTTTTGTTTACCAATGAAGTTTTTCCGCCAACTCAAATTGAGTATGTAGATCAACTAACAGCCTCTTTTCCTGATAGTGTAAAAGCCTCTGTTTACTCTCAAAAAGAAATTGACAAAAGTGGATTTTTTAAAGGAATATGGGGAGAACGTTATCGTAAATATTATGGTACGGAAGTGAAAGTGCCTACGGTAAACTTAGATTCATTAATGGGAGGCTTAGAACCTGTAAAAAAAGGTGGTGGTCACCAATCTAAATCATTGAGACTACGTGCGAAGGATGGTAGGGAGTATGTGATGAGGGCACTGAGAAAGAGCGCTGAACTTTATTTGCAGTCCATGGCTTTTCAAGATCAATATGTACTTGATGATTTAAAAGAGACCTATACACAAGAGTTGTTACAAGATTTTTATACAGGCTCTCATCCTTATGGTCCATTTACAACAGCAAAATTATCTGATGCCGTTGGTATTTACCACACCAACCCAGTTTTGTATTATGTACCTAAACAACCTGCTCTAAAGGAGTTTAATGACTCTTTTGGAGATGAATTGTATATGATTGAAGAACATACTGGGGACGGTCATGGAGATTTGGCAAGCTTTGGGTATTCAAATGAATTGAAGAGTACAGATAGTATGCTTGAAGATTTAAGAGATGACGAGCAATATGAGGTAGACAAAGATCTTTATTTAAGAGCAAGACTTTTTGATATGGTTCTTGGTGATTGGGATAGGCATGTTGATCAATGGCGTTGGGCAGAGTTTAAAGAGAAAGATAAAACAATCTATAGGCCCGTACCAAGAGATCGTGATCAAGTATTTTCAAAAATGGGAGATGGTGCTCTAATGAATTTAGCTACGAGAATAATACCAGGTTTAAGACTTATGGAAGGTTTTAACGACGAAATTAGAAATGTAAAAGGATTTAATTCATCGCCAATGACCTATGTTTTAGATCTCACTTTATTGGGCGAAACAGAAAAAAGTCAATGGTTGGCACAAGCAAAGTATTTACAGGATAATTTGAAGTCAAGTGATATAGATGAAGCATTTAAATCTTTTCCAGTAGAAGTGCGAGATGAAACCGTAGATGAAATTAAAAAAACGCTATTGGCACGATTAGGTAATATTCAAGAAACCGCGAATGAATATTATAAGATTTTAAACAAATATGCAGTAGTTGCAGGTACGGATAAAGACGACTGGTTTGAAATAAACAGGTTAAATGATACCGAAACAGAAGTAAAAGTTTACAGAAATATCAGCGATAAAAAGAAGAGATTATTCTACTATAAGGTTTTTACTAAAGAAGACACCAAAGAATTATGGGTTTTTGGTTTAGATGATGATGATATTTTTGAAGTTAAAAATCCGTCGAATTATTCTGGAGTCAAGGTTAGGATTATAGGAGGGCATAACAATGATATCTATAGAATAGAAGATGGTAGAAATGTAGCATTGTATGATTTTAAGAGCAAGAAAAATACGTTTGAAGAAACTGGTGGGGCAAAAGTAAAGTTGTCTGATGATTATGAGCTTAACACATACCAGCCGCTTAAACTAAGAAATAGCTATAATCAAATAATTCCTACTATTGGGTTTAATCCAGATGACGGGGTTAGAATAGGCTTTATGAATACCTATACGTATAATGGTTTTAGGCAAAACCCATTTACACAACAACATACTTTTGCGGCTTCATATTATTTTGCAACAAGTGGTTTTGACTTTAAGTATCAAGGCGAATTTGCACATGTTTTTGAGAATTGGAATGCTGAATTATCTGCACGATTTACGAGTCCGAATTTTGCAGTTAACTTCTTTGGTTTTGGAAACAATACTGAAAATTTTGATGATGATTTAGAGTTAGATTATAATAGGGTTAAGCTTAGGCAAATAGATTTTTCTCCGTCATTGGTTTGGAGAGGGCAATTGGGGGCTAAAGTAAAATTTGGTGTTTCTTATGAAAATATTAGTGTAGAGGAAACTAACGATAGATTTATAAATACTTTTTATCAAGAAAATGGAGAAGAAACCAATAGCGATTTTGTGGGTGTAAATGCTGCTTATACATATGAAAATAAGGATAATGAAGCTTTTCCAACTTTAGGGATGTCTTCTTCATTGCAAGTTGGTTTCAAAGAAAACCTTTCAAAAGAGAGTGGTAGTTTTGGATATATAATACCAAGTCTAGGTTTTGATTATAAACTAATTCCTAATGGTCGATTAGTGCTCGCTACAAAATGGAAGGCACAATTTAATATTGGCGACGATTATGAATTTTATCAAGCCGCTAGTATTGGTGGGTTAGATGGCTTGCGTGGGTTTAGAAATCAACGTTTCACTGGTAAAACATCATATTATCAGAATACGGATATTAGATTTAGTTTAAAAAAGAAAAGAACCAGACTATTGCCAATTGCAATGGGTCTTTTTGGAGGCTTTGATTATGGTAGAGTTTGGTATCCAGAAATGAGTTCTGGACGTTGGCATACTTCTTACGGTGGAGGATTCTTTTTAAACGCTTCTGATATTATCTCCATTAATACGGCAATATTTGCCAGTGAAGACGGACCAAGATTTACATTTGGTCTAGGTTTTGGATTCTAGAGATATAATTATTTTAAAGAATAGGTGTATAGGTTGCCTCCGGTGCTGTGAGTGCGTTCATCAGAAATAAGCAGGGTACTGTCATTTAAAAAGCAAACAGATTCTAGTTGACTTCTGGCACCTAAATCAATTTCTTGCATGTTTCCTTTGGTGAAATCATCCCAAGAGAAGTCTGTGAATATAAAAAGTTTACCATAACTAAGCGCTATTATTTTATCTCCTTTTGGCGATATATCTATTGATGTAATTTGGCATACTTTCCAATCTGTACATGGGGTAAATGAACCAACGAACTTTGCTTCATACTTTCCTTTAGTGTCTGGAACGGTATATATATGAGCTTCGCCCGAGAATGGTTTTGATCTATTTTTTGTAATAATGTATAATTTATCTCCGTGATGAAATATAGCCTCTGAATCATACAAACGAGCATCCTTCTTAGGGGGAAAATCTTTTTGATCTGGGTAATAAAGTTCTATTTTTTCGGCATCTATTTTGTCCCCAGGTTCACTAGTTGGGTTAGGTAATTTATAAATCACCAAGTTTTTACGTTCGTTATCATTATTGCCGATATCTGCAATATAAAGGTTGCCAGATACATCTTTGGTGAGGTCTTCCCAGTCATGATTACCTCCATTTTTTATCTCTAAAATTTTTATAATTTTGCCCTTAAGGTTTACTTGATATATTTCATCTTTATTACCATTATCTTCCACTACCCAAACCGAAGAATCACCATAGGTTGCCAATCCTGAATTCTCATCTAAACTACCAGGTAAATCAGTAACCACTTTTAATTGCCCGTAATTTGTACAGGAAATCAAAGTAGAGATTAGAAGTAAGGATGTAAAAGCAATCTTGTTCATTTTATTCTGCAATTGGCATGAATATTTCGGCTTTCCAACGCAAAGCATCTCCACCCATATTAGGGTTATTGAAAAAGAATTCAATTGGTTTCTGCTCTATTTTTATATTATTCTCTTTTGCGTAATCTAATAGGGTATACCAAGCCCTATCCGATGTCATATAATTACCATTGTAAATGGCTTTCAAGGATTTCTTGCCAATAAACTCTTTATATACCATATTCTTAACAATGGGTAATGAGTCTGTTTTGATAATAGGATAACAAAAATTAAAAGATATACTATCATTTTGCATGTTCCAGTCTGTAGTCTCAATAAACGGAATTCCGTTTACTTGAATGCCATTCCCTGCAATAACAGAGTTTAGAAAAGGATAGCTTTCCATCATTCCAAACGCCTTGTTACTTTGGGTGGTTTTGTGCTCAACACAAGCACAATAAGTAGATGGCAGTTCATCTTCACCTATAAAGGTAGTTTTGAATTCTTTTCTATGAATATTTAAACTTTCAATGAAATCTGTAACCGTTTTTCTTGATTGTTTTTCAAAATCAGTATCACCGAAAGGTATAACCAACTTGTTATTTAAACTGTAGTCAGCGTCCTTTACATCTACTACTAATTGCGAGGTAGAATCAGTAATTGGATTAATGTTCCACAAATAAATATGCGTGGAATCACCAGTAGCAATCATTTGTTCTAAGTGGTTAAGGTCGCTCAGTTGACGAATAGAAGCCTCTTTAAGAGTTTTGTTCCAAGATTTTAGGGCTTGGTTAATTGTACCGGTATTTGCCTTCGCTACAACTCTAATTTGATAGTCTTGTGGTTTTATGAAAAAATACCAAAGTAGTGCAATAGAAATAAGTGCAATTGAAATGGTAATTCCTTTTTTCATTTTAATTGTTCTTCATCTTAATTTTAGATTCCAAAAGAGCACCAATTTTTCTTCCTTGCCCCACACCAACTTCAATAGCGGCTCTATAATGAATTCCTCCATACATTCTGCTCAAAGCCGCTTCGTCTGCAGCTTCATTGAACGAATTAAATTTTCTGATAGGCAGACCGTAAGGAGTTTCAGTATCATCTTCAAAACTGAAATTATCACCATAAATACTCGTTAAGGCAGTTGCAGCAGCACCTGAAACAACACTATGTCCACTAGTATATTCTGGAAAAGGAGGTGTCTGTAATATAGGCTTCCAATTCTCATCTATATGCTGGTTGATCAACGTTTCTGGTCTTATTAGATTACTGCGATATTTCTCGTCCCAACAACTGATAAAGGCATCTGCGATTGCCAATGAGGTTTTGGTATAGGCGTAAACCGTATCGTCAAAATCACTATTGACTTTTTTGCTAGCTATTTTTGTGATTCCAATCCAATGCGCGCCTGGAGTTATTTTTTTGGTAGCGAACATTAGGTGCCCTCTTGTTACGGAAACATAAGGATTACAATCCCAGAATTTAGCAATAGCTACTTCTTCAGATTCATCACCATTTTTTGTTATCTCATTACTGATATTGTAAACTTCAATTAACTCTTTGTAAAAATCTGAGTCTTTTTCTAATGAAAATGCTGGTGGTGGTATTGGCTTAAATTGTGAGGCCGAATCTATGATGAATGGTCTAATTTTACTCCAATGTGGCTCTATCCCATCCATGTAAGCCGGTGGTGTTGGTTGCCATCTAGTTTGGTCGTCTGTATTTACCGTAAATTTTGGCATTGTACGGGTTTGACTGTAATTGTCTTTGCCCATCCATTCTTTAATGTGGTCAGCAACTTTTAGGCCATAAGCCTTAGAAGCTTCAAATTCACTTTCATTGGTTGCCTTCCACTGTGTGAATAAGCTGTCTTGTAAAACATCAAATTTATCTTCAGAGAAGATTAATTGACGACTAATATTCATGTGTGCTATCAAAGCCGATAATCGTGGATTAATACCAGATATAGTATCCATCTCAGGTATTGGTTTTAGGTCGGTAATTTGACCCGCCAATGAGTTGTATTTTGGATTTACCTGCGCTACTATTTCATAGGCTGCAATATTTGGGTAAGCGAATATTCTACTAGCTACCGGAGGAGAAAAAATATCATGAATCATAATATCTATTACTTTGTCAATAGAATTATGAAGCTCTTCTGGGGTTATTTTAATAGGTTCTTCTTTTTTTGGTGTGCAGTTAGATAATAAAATTCCTGTTACTAAAATAATAATATACCTCTTCATTGTACTATGGTTTGAGTATTTGGTATACTTCTGCAGCCTCGTTATTGAAGGTGAGCAAAATGTATTTGTTGTTGTTCAAGTTTATGATATTCATGCTACGAATCGATTTTCCTGTTAAATCGAGTCCAATTTCATTCGCTAAGGTAACATTGTTAGCATTATTTATCAATGCTCCAGGAAAAGAATCAAAACGACCATGATATGGTTTTACGCCAAAATAATTTCCAGCGGCTAATACTTCAGTTTTATTGTCTCCATTAAAATCAAATTCTAAAAATGACATGATAGGTGCCAGTTGTAACTCGTAATTAAACGGAACAAAGATAAATTGACCGTTGTCATTTTGTAGATAACCAGAACTTAAGGTATGTGTTTCTAAAACTTCAGCGTTAGGCAACATCTCTTTGCCAAGAATTTCTTCCATCGATTTACCGGCAAATGAGCTGTAGTTCGTAAATTTTTTACGTAATGAAACTAGTTGGCTGGATAGTTCTTTAAGTCCGTCAATTGGATAATCTTTTCCATCTTTATATGTGCTAACAATGGTTTCTGTAGCTCCGTTTTTGTCAAGGTCGCCATAGTACATTTTCATTGGGTACTTTTCAGATGCGGTAAATTTTGTGTTCAGTCCCCAGTTACCTAAAAGGTAGTCTTGATCACCATCACCATCAATATCAAAGCTAGTGACAGCTTGCCATAAACCATTAATATTTTTGTTTTCTAAGGGGTATGTTTCTTCGAATACACCTTCATTATTTTGAAAAAATCTTGGTGACATCCATTCACCAACAAACAATAAATCTTCCCATCCGTCATTATTAAAATCGGTAACTACAGCATCGGTCACCATTCCCAAGTTTTTAAACGGATTGTTGGCTACGCTAAAATTGCCGTTATCATTATTTAGTATATAGCTATTTGGCTTTTTTCCATAATCTGCGCTAATTGATTGGTTACAGATCAACACATCTAAATCATTATCATGGTCATAATCTAATTTTAAAAGTATAGACGCATTTTCGAACATTTCTGGAAATGCCGATTTGTTGAATGTACTATCACTGGCAACGTAGAAAGAATCTGTTAATGGTTTCATTTGATTGAAAAAATCTGCGCCACCGGTGCCAATGATTAAATCATTTTTACCATCTCCATTAAAGTCTGCAATTAATGAAGATATGTCTTCTTTTATACTGTCTTTTTGAATTTCTGGATAAACCTGTAATTGAAATAAGGAATCTCCCTGAACATATATATGAGATGGTATATATTTAGAACCACCAAAGAATACATCTTCTTTGCCGTCCGCATTTAAATCGCCTACACTTACAGCCGGACCTCTGTCAGACATTTGGTATGGTATTAGTTTCTGGCGTAAATAATCACTGTAAGCATCCTCAATATGAGTGTAATCTATACCAAGGTTGTTTGATGTTTTTTTGAATAATATTTTCTGTTTCTTTTTTAAAGAATTATAATCAAAAGCTTGATTTTGATTAGGGCTTATATACAGTGTTTGATTAACAGTTATGTTTTTCAGCACTTGAAAGCTTTTGTCGGGCCAGATAATTTTAAGGGAATCAACTTTTTTTAAATCGGCATAGCCAAAGTGTATTATGGGTTCGGAAGATGCCTGAAATCCACGAACGGTATACATTTCTTTGAATTGTTGAATACCATTAGCGTACGAGAAAATTTTTGTTCCAATACCAAACTTATTTTTCTCTGTAAAGTTTAATTTAATTTTTAGCCAATGGTTTGTGCTGTTAGTAGTATTTTCTTGAATACCGGCAGGACTAAATAAATTATTGGTTACTAAATCTAAATCACCATCATTGTCTAAATCGCCATAAGCTGTCGCCCCAGAAATTATGGTGTCTTGAGCAATCCAAGATTTAGATTTATCTATAAATTGTAGGTCTTTTGCACCTTTAAATATCATATTTCCGATGAAACCAGAGGGCATCATTTTTAGAGCCTTTTGATCTACGAGATTGGTGCTATTTATTTTGGCTCTAATATTTTCGTTAGAAATGTAGTTGATGTAATCTAGGTCGTTAGGTCGTTTTGGAATACCGTTACTAATGTATAAATCTTGTTCTCCATCTTGATTGTAATCACCGAACAAAGCACTCCAGCTCCAGTCTGTAGCTGCTACACCACTTTGTAGTGCAGTTTCTAAGAACTTGCCATTTGGTTGATTTACAAATAGCATATTTCTAGTATACTGATTGTGATAACCGAAGGTCTCGGTTTTCATTTTCTGAATTTGAATATCATCATCGCCCTCAGATGACTTCAAGACAATTTCGTCTTTACCCAACATATCCAAAGAAATCAAATCAGGTAGACCATCGTGATTGATATCCGCTACATCACTACCCATTGAAAATCTTGTTGTGTGTCCAAAAGCCTCTTTGAGAGATTCTTTGAAAGTACCGTCTCCGTTATTTAAATAGTAATAATCATCTTCGTGAAAATCGTTTCCAATGTATAAATCTGGGTACCCGTCTTGGTTAAAATCAGATACTGCAATACCTAAACCATAACCGTTTACACCTCCATAAATACCGGCATCTTCACTTACATCTACAAATTGGCCATTATCATTACGCAACAATTTATCGCCTGTTTCATATACTCTTTTATGGCGTATTTGAGCATTACCATAAGAATCTTGAGTATGAATAGCGTGATTGAGTAGGTAAATATCTAAATCACCATCAAGATCATAATCTAAAAAAGCGGCGGACGAACTATACGACTCAAAATCCAGTCCGTATGCTGCAGCACTTTCTTTAAAAGTTGCATCACCTTGATTTATAAATAGCTCATTATGTCCGTTAAAGCCATTTAATCCAACTACGGCACATACATATATATCTAATAGTCCATCTCCATTTACATCACCCATAATGGCACCAGTGTTCCAAGAACTATTACCTGCTACACCTGCATTTTCAGTAATATCGTCAAATTGTAAATTACCTTTATTTAGGTATAGTTTGTTTTTAACTTGATTCCCGGAAAAATAAATATCTGGTAGACTGTCGTTATTAATGTCGCCAATGGCAACACCACCACCATTATAAAAATAGAGGTAATCTAAGATGCTAAGGTCTTTAGTTTCAGTAAGTGTATTTTCAAAAGCTATGCCCGTTTCTTCTGTAGCATGTTTTACAAATAACTCACCAGAATTTTGCTTACAGCTAAAGGTGAAAACCAATAAACATATGTAGAGTATGTTACTTTTCATTTAATCGATACAATTTTGGAGTGTCGTTGTTGATAGCTGCAATGATGAATTGATTTCCTTTTTTATCCTTGACTATTTCTAATTGCTTTACCTCATTTCTAATAAAGAAACCGCTTTCTGAATAATTTTGCCATTCAAAGCCTAGTTTGCCATCGCCAAGCAATACGTTTCCGTAATTGGCATCAAGTCTAGAATACTGAGGTTTAAATTCAAAATTATTACCTGCCATTACAAGGTCTAAATTTCCGTCGTTGTTTACATCAAGACACTGTATGCCACATATGCAAGAAAATTGTACTTGAGGTGGTAGTATTTTAATAGTAAAATTGCCATTGCCGTCATTGATTGCAATAATAGATTCAGAAATGTTTGCCTGTTTTAAGATTGTGTTATCAAGAATATTCTTTGGGAACAACTCTTGGATAGTCTTTTTGGCATATTCAGAGGCTTTAATATTCTTTTTCTTGAGCGCTAATATTTGGGTGGTCAATTCCTTTTTTTGATGAAGAGGGTAATCCCCGCCATCATAGTTCTGAGTAGTTATTTGTTCAATAGTACCATCATTATCAAAATCATTTACCCACATTTTCATTGGGTGGCCTGGCGCAGGTTTGTAGTGAAGATTGCTTCCCATGTTACCTAAAATTAAATCTTGATCACCATCATTGTCCAAATCTTTACCTTCTATAGCGCCCCACCATCCGTTAAGGCTGTCAAGTGAGCTTTTAAAATGGCTTAATCTTCTGCCAGAGTTTTTATAGATTTTTGGACTGCCCCAATCTGAAACCGTTACCAAATCATCTTTACCGTCACCATCCATGTCTACCCATTGCGCATCGGTTACCATGCCGGCATCTTTTATGTCATAAGCAAAACGTTCTGTAACATCTGTAAATGTTCCATCACCATTGTTAAGCAGAAATAAGTGGTCAGGATTTATTCCATACGTACCAACTACACTCCTAGAGCCAACGAAAACATCTATATCTCCATCATCTTCAAAATCTGAAGGAGCGATAACGGCAACATTTTTATTGATACTTGGTAATTTATTGGTACTCAAGGAGAAATTACCTTTACCGTCGTTGAGATACAAACGAATTCCGTAAGTGCCTTGCATACCTAGTTCATTTCCGCCTGACCCAATCATAAGGTCTAGGTCCCCATCATTATCCGAATCAAAAAATGAAGCAGTGGTATCCTCTAATAATGCCTCTGGCTCAAAATACTTTACAATTGGTTTTGAAAGAGCACCGTTTCCGTTGTGTAGATACAAAGCTCCCGATTGTCCTTTTGCGCCACCTATAAATATATCGTCATTACCATCACCATTTACATCACCAACTGCCAAGCCAGGACCTTCTTCCGCTAATGACTTAGAAATTAAACCTTCATTATCAAAATCCATATAGCTATTTTCTTTATGAGTCAAGAAGGTGTTGTTTTCTATAGATTTTAAAAGGGTAGGGGTAGATTCTTGCTTTACTTTGAAAATTTCGTTTGCTTCCTCTTGAACAAAAGTGATGGTTTGGTTTGCTTTAACATTGGTCAATTTAACCGTAGCGTCATTAGGCCATATGATACGAATGGAATCTAAAGACTTAGTAGCTCCAAGACCTATAGTCATAGGGTATTCAACAGAAGACTGAAAACCTCTAGAAGGCATCAAAGTTTGGTCGATAATGTTATCAGGATAATAAAGGCGGGCAACGGTGCCTATACCAAATTTGTTTCCATCAGAACCTTCGAATTTTAATTTTATATAATTATTCTCAGACTGAGATTCAGAATTATTACGGTAAACAAAGGTTTCCATGTTTACGTTGTTAACCACCAAATCTAGATCTCCATCGTTATCCAAGTCACCATATGCAGAACCGTTCGATCTACTAGGTATTTCAAATCCCCATTGCTTATTATAATTGCTAAACGTTATATCCCCATTGTTGTGATAAGCGTAATTGGGTAATGGTGTAACTGGCATTTTATTGATTATAGAATCAATAGATTCCTTTTTGCCGGTGAGTGCCATTTTTTGTATGATTTCATTCGCAAAGAAATCAACAAAATCCAAGTCGGTTAAATCGTGATTGATTCCGTTGGTGATATAAATATCTTTTAGACCATCGTTGTCCATATCGAACAGAAGTCCAGACCAGCTCCAATCTGTAGCTTCAACACCGCTATAGTAAGCGATTTCAGAAAAAGAACCATTACCATTATTTAGCTGTAATGTATTTTGAATGTACTGCTGATGAAAATCTTTACTCTGTTTTAACTTGAAGATATTATAACCTTCAAATTCCATTACAGATTTTACACGCTGATCAGGTTCAGGTAACATATCTGTAATAAAGATATCTGTAAGTCCGTCATTATTAATATCGGCCATATCAACTCCCATTGCAGATAAACTTAAATGGTTGGTCCATTTTTGAACTTCTTCCCTAAAAGTTCCGTCTTGGTTGTTGATGTATAAATAATCTCTTTCGTAAAAATCGTTAGATACATAAATATCTGGGTAGAGGTCATTATTAATATCAATAACCATAACACCAAGGCCAAATCCAATTAGGCTACCATAGATACCTGCTTTTTCGCTAACATCAACAAATTTACCATTGTCGTTTCGCAAAAGCATATCGCCAACACCTCTAAAAATTTTTGGTACACCTTCCCAATCTTGTGCTCTTACTTCTCGTTGTTCAGCATAGCCGAGGCTACTTACGGGAATATTACTATTGTTTAGAATATAGGCATCTAAATCACCGTCTTTATCATAATCAAAAAATGAAGCATGCGTAGAAAACCCTGTCTCCGCAAGATTGTATTCATGGGCTTTTTCGGTAAAAGTACCGTCTCCATTATTTATATATAAATCATTATCATGATTGTTTCCTTCCATATTACCGGCATTGCTAACGTATATATCAAGAAATCCATCATTATTAATATCTGCCATTACTACGCCTGTAGACCAAGGTTTGTTACCCGCTATACCGGCACTTTCAGAAATGTCATCAAATTTGAAGTCTCCTTTATTGAGGAAAAGCTTGTTAGGTTCCATATTTCCAGTAAGAAAAACATCAGATAAACCGTCATTGTTGATGTCGCCAATGGCAACACCACCACCGTTATAAAAATTACGGTATTTGAATATGTTAAATTCTTTTGAGTTTTGAACTTTGTTTACAAATGAAATACCAGTTTCTTCAGAAGGTAATAGTGTAAATAATGTAGGTTCTGAATTTTCTAAAGATGTATTCGTATCTTCTTTAGAGCCACATGAGGATAAAAGTGATAAAAATAAGCCAAGGCAGCTCAGCTTAAATATATTGGAGTTCATTCTTGAATTAATTAGAGATGGCATTATATGTTCTTTTATAATGAGGAATATTAAATTATTAATTGAAAACTAACGACTATTCAGTCATAAGTCTGCCTATTAATTTAAAGTATCTGTGCTACTCTATTTCGCATTCCATTCAGATTTTTGTAAACTATTAAAATTGAGTTGATAGTCAGCCAAATAGTTCTTTAAAAATGAAATTGCAAGATAGCCAAATACCTACTGTTTGCTAGGGTTATTTAATGAAATTACACGTTAAATTTTAAAGAAAACGTTATAGGAGCTATCGTATAATATGAATAATGAGATTTTACAGCCTGTTTTTAGATGTAATGGAAATAATCCAATATATTTAACCTTGACTAATTAACAAACAACTCAACAAATGATAGGGATTTTATCTTTTTTAGGCTTTACTATTTTAGTGGCTGTAATTTCATACTTCGCGACCAGAACGACCGATGAACAAACCTCGGATGGTTATTTTTTAGGAGGGCGAAGCTTGACGGCCGGAGTAATAGCGGGATCGCTATTGCTTACCAATTTATCTACAGAGCAAATTGTAGGTTTAAATGGTAGTGCATATACAGACGGTTTATCTGTTATGGCATGGGAAACATTAGCGGCCATTGCTATTGTTGTGGCAGCTATTTTTCTGTTACCTAGATATTTAAAAGGTGGATTAACTACGGTGCCGCAATTTTTAGCCAAACGGTTTGATGTAACTACAAAAACAATAACCTCTGGTTTATTTCTTACGGGTTATGTTGTTGTATTGCTTCCCGTTATATTGTATTCTGGTTCGGTTGCCATAAGTGGTATGTTTGATGTTCCTACATTATTAGGGGTCGCAGACAGTACAGCTCTCGTTATTTGTATATGGGGAATTGGGTTGATAGGTTCAGTGTATGCTGTTTTTGGAGGTTTAAAAGCTGTTGCGGTTTCAGATTCAATTAATGCGGTTGGTTTGTTGATCGGTGGTTTGTTAATACCCGTTTTTGGATTAATGGCGATTGGCGATGGCAGCGTATTTGGAGGATTAGATGTGTTAGTTAGTGCTAACCCAGAACGATTTGATTCTACAGGGAATGCAGGACAAGAAGTACCTTTTGCCACCATTTTTACAGGTATGATGTTAGTGCAATTATTTTATTGGGGAACAAACCAACAAATTATTCAAAGAGCATTAGGGGCAAAAAACTTAGCTGAAGGTCAAAAAGGATTGTTATTGGCTTCTTTTTTAAAAATATTAGGTCCGTTAATATTAGTATTGCCAGGTATGATAGCGTATCATTATTTTGACGGCAGTCTTGATTCTAGTGATTTAGCTTACCCAGAGTTGGTTCGTGCAGTGTTGCCAAAACCATTGGTTGGTTTTTTTGCAGCGGTATTGTTCGGTGCTATTTTGAGTTCTTTTAATAGTGTTCTAAATAGTTCGGTTACTTTGTTTGGTATAGATATCTATAAGCAGCATATTAATCCTGATGCCTCAGAAACTACAGTAGTAAAATATGGAAAGATATTTGGAATCTGTTTGGCATTGGCAGCTATGTTTATAGCACCGCTAATTGCAAATGCAGGTAGTTTATTCAATTATTTACAAGAGATAAATGGTATATATAGTATTCCTATTTTTACGATAATTGTAGTTGGTTATTTGACAAAGAGAGTGCCGGCAATAGCGGCTAAAGTGGGTATTATTTCAGGATCTGCTTTATATATCATAAGTCAGTTCTGGCTAAAGAATAAATTTGTGGACGAAGCATTAGCAGATGCAAGTGCTAAAGGTATAACCGATGCTGCGCAATTGAAATTAATTGAGGCAGAAGCATATCCTCACTTCTTGCATATTATGGCTATATTATTTGTTACCAATATTATAATAATGCTGATTATTGGCGCTATTAGACCACGAAAAGAACCTTTCGTTTTAGAGTATACAGATCAAGTTTCTATAACTCCATACAAATATGTGAATCAAGCAGGTATACTGATTTGTGTAATTGTTATTAGTATATATGTGTATTTTGCTAAGTAAATAATAAGAGGTTGATTTAAAAAAGTAAGCCCCATCACTTTAAGTGATGGGGCTTACTTTTTTAATTAATTACTGTTTTGTTTAGGGAAGTTTAGTTTGTAGTTGAATGGTATAGCAGCGCTATTATAAAGCTTAGGTAAGGCCTGCTGAATTTCTAAGCAAAACTCAACTGCTAAAAAATAAAGTGTATAGGTGATTTCTTATATATTGTATTATAATCTAGTTGTAACAACTTTTTAAACCCTATATATTAAAGTGTTTTAATACTAAATACAACAGGTTAGATTCGCAATTCAGTCGGTAACCTAATAAATTATTCACTGATCTCAAAGAAGTTATGACCCAATAAAAAAGCCTCCAAAATAAATTGGAGGCCTTTTCAACTTAAACTTAAAATTATATATCCTTAGTATCCTGGGTTCTGAACCAAGTTAGGATTTGCAAGTAATTGTGCTGGTGGAATAGGGAAAACATTGTAAGCATCATTGTCAATAGTTCCTGGTGCTTTAAACAACCAGTCTCTACCAAATTGACCGAAACGAATTAAATCATTACGTCTCCATGCTTCTTGATACAATTCTCTACCTCTTTCATCTAAAATATCTTGTTCAGAAACAGTTCCTAACAACTCTTGAGTGTTACGTATTGTTCTTAAATCATTGATCATAGCTGTTGGGTCACCACCGCTTCTAAATATAGCTTCAGCTTTCATTAAGTGAGCATCAGCGTATCTGAATACAATTTGATGGCTTATAGAAGCTTCACCATTTCTAGCTGCATACTTTTGAATTCTAATACCAGTTGTTTCATCATTATTGATAAAGTTAACTGCACCGGCACCATCTTTAAAATCTCTTTTGAAAGTAAGAGGAGCACCTTGTCGGTCTTTTAGAGGCGTACCGTCTAAAGCGTATTGTTGATTGATTAAGAAACCATAACCAACATTTGAGCCATTTACATATCCATCTAATTCAGAAGCATAAGGTTGATCAGCAAAAGCTACACCTACAGTTGGAACACCACCTCTACGTTCTTCTTGCCCGTCAACTGGGTTTTGATCGGCATCTAATTCATTAGATTCAGAATCTCCTTCAAATAAGTCGTAAAACTCAGCAAGAGTACTAAAGCCATTCCAACCACCACCTTGAATACTGGTGTTGTTATAGTGAAGACCCATTACTACTTTGTTAATAGTATTCGCTTCTAAAGACCAAATAGTTTCTGTATCTGCATCAGGTAAGAAAAGGTCAAAATAACCATCTTGCAATGCATAACCGTCAGCTGCTATAGCATCAACCAATGAAACTACTTCAGCCATATCGCCAGAATCAGGAGAACCACCAACATAAATATGCTTGTTCAAAAGAACTTTAGCTTTTAAATATCTAGCGGCAGCCTTACTAGCTCTTAGGTTAGAATCTCCACTAGCAGCTGATGTTGCTGGTGCATTTGCAATAGCAGTTTCAATATCTGCAAGGATAAAATCAACTGCAGCTTGTCCTGTCAATACTTCTGGAACAGAAGTAGATGGCAAAGATGTATCTCTGTAAGGAACTTGACCATAATTATCCAATATAACCCACATACTATAAGCTCTAATGAAGCTAGCATCACCAATGTTAGTCGCTGATGGATTACTTCTAGAATCTAAAACTTGAGATGCTTGTAATTGGTTACCGTTCCATAATTGAAATACGTTAACAATAAAAGCATGTTGACCATCCCAATCATGTGTGTGTAAAACTCTCCAAAGTCCATTATCACCCCAGTCACCTCCACGGGTAGGGATTAAGTGCTCATCTGAAGTTACCTCTTGCAAGGCAAAATAGTTGTCTTGACCGGCATACTGCCCAGCTAAAGAACCGTAAAGATTCGTTACAGTAGAAGACGGATCTGCCAACCCTTGAAATCCTTCAGATATGATCGAATCTGTTTCTTCTATTTCTAGGTCGGTACAGGAGGTAACCCCTACTAACGATAGAATAGAAAGCGTTAAGATTTTAAAATTATTTTTCATGATATACAATTTTTTTTAATTAAAATGATGCGTTAATACCAAAAGTGAATGTTCTTGGTCTTGGGTAAGAACCGTAGTCAATACCTCTTGATGGTACACCAGAACCTAAATCACCAGTATTAGCAGTAACCTCTGGGTCTAAACCACTATAATCAGTAATTAAGAAAAGGTTTTGACCAGTAATAGAAAAACGTAAAGAATTTAAAGCGCCTTCACCAGATAATGGAACATTGTAACCAATGCTTGCATTTTGGAAACGAACAAAATCTCCTTTTTCCAAGAAACGAGTAGAAGCATCAGCAGAAGCTCCTGGATTTTCACCACTTGTCAATACATTCTGAGTTACGTTTCTAGAGTTAGAAAGTGCTCCTGCTGTGAAATATGCATTTTCAGTATTGTTATATACAGAGAAACCAAATTGACCTTGGAAAAATACAGATGCATCGAAATCTTTTACTTTTAAGTTTAAACTTAGACCAGAAGTAATATCTGGTAACGCATCTTCGCCAACGAAAGTTTTATCTCCAAAAGGATCGCCAACACCGTTGCCATCCACATCCTGATACGTTGGGTTTCCACTACTATCAAAACCTTCGAAAATAGGAAGGAAGTAAGAATATAATGATTGACCTGAAGCAAAACGTTGTGCAAACGCACCTGATAAACCAGGACCGTTAACCGCACCTGTGTCAATTAGACCATCAAAGTTCTGAACTTCGTTATTGTTATAAGCAATATTGAAATCTGCAGAGAAAGTTGCGTCATCTGTTCTTACGAAATCGTAAGCTAAAGCAAGTTCAACGCCTTGGTTAATAATGCTAGCATCTACGTTTTGAAATTGGAAAGGATCAACTGCAGGTGCTGCAGGTGGTGTTTGTAAAAGAACGTCAGTAGTTTCAGTTCTATATACATCTAAACTACCACTAAAGCGATCGTTATTAAATCCAAAATCTAGACCAGCATTTAAGTTGAAAGAAGATTCCCATTTTAGGTCAGGTCTATCTGTCGCAACAATTGCCGTACCGTTAGCGTTAATATCAAGGTTTTGTTGAACCGTTAAATCTGAGAAACGTTGTCTTGCTACAAAATTACCGTATCCTAAACCATCTTGGTTACCAGTAATACCTGCACTTAAACGTAATTTAAGAGTTGATACTTTCTCACCAACAAAATCTTCTTCATTCATTTTCCATGCAAATGCACCAGAAGGGAAGTAGCCATATTGATTTTCTGGTCCAAATCGAGAAGAACCATCAGCTCTCATTGTAGCCGTAAACAAGTATTTGTCGTTTAATGTGTAGTTTAATCTAGCAAAAAATGACTGTAATTCATCTGTGTTGTCAAACGAGTTTGTAAATACAGAAGTAACTGAACTGTTTAGGGTAGTACCCAAGGCTTCTTGAGCAACAACAGTTGGTAATAATCTGTTTACTAATACACCGCCAGTATTTGGAGCGTAATAAGCTTGTTGATAAGAACCAGTAACTGCATTCTGTAAATCACTTACGGCACTTCTTAAGTTTCTCCCCATTGCATTCAAGTCACTAGTAGTATAACCTCTACCACCTGCATTGAAACCAAATGTTTGGAAATCTTGGTAACCAAAACCTACTAAAGCTTCAAGGCTTGAGCTTTCAAATTCCTTATTGTAGTTTACCGTTGCTTCGAAAGTTTTATTATTTCTTTCTAAAACACCGTAGTTACCACGTCCTATATCAGTAACACCGTTAATGTTATTGATGTCTCTTGAGATTACAGAAGTATTTGTAGCTTCAGCAACATCTAAACCTGCATTTAATTTTGCAGAAATTTCTGAAGTAAAGTTATACTGAATAGATCCATTCAATAAGTATCTATCAGTATTAGTAATGTTTTGAGTATTGTCTAATGCATTTTGAGGATTCACGTTTAATCCGCCAGCATTAAATCCTGAATTAGCTGGCCATGTTGGGTTTGCAGCGTAAGCACCACCCAGAACATCACCTGCAGCACCTGCTTGCGCACTAATAGGTGCTTGAGAATCGTTAATTCTAGCGATCGACATTTGAAGACCAAGAACTAATTTATCATCTAAGAATCTTTGGTTAAGATTTACTCTACCAGTAATTCTTTCTAAATCAGAGTTTTCAACAATACCAAATTGTTTGCCGTATCCAAAAGTTGCTCTAACATTACCACTACCATAATTCTTAGAATAAGAAAGGTTTTGGTTTTGAGAAGCTGTTGATCTTAATACAACTTGTTGCCAGTCTGTATTGGCACCAAAGTTTACAGCGCTAGCATCTCCACCTACTGCGGTAACACCAGATAAAAATTCAGAAGAATCTAAAAGGTCAAATGTATTTGCTGCAGTAGCGATACTTAAAGAACTAGAGAAGTCCCAAACACCTTGGCTACTACCTTTTCCACTTTTAGTTGTAATAATAACAACACCATTTGCACCACGAGAACCATAAATAGCCGTTGCAGATGCATCTTTTAGTATACTGATACTTTCAATATCATTAGGGTTAATAAAGTTCAATGGGTTTTTAACGGCACTTTGACCAAAACCTGTTTCACCTTGTGGTGATGTATCACCTCCACCTAATGGAACACCATCAACTACGAACAACGGGTTGTTGTTTGCACGAACAGAATTAGAACCTCTAATGTTAATTTGAATTCCTGCTCCAGGCTCACCACTAGTTTCCTGTATGTTAACACCGGCAGTCTTACCTTGTATTAATTGCTCAGGCGAAGAAATATTTCCGCCGTTAAAGTCTTCAGCTGTTACAGCCGTTACTGAGCCGGTAGCATCTTTTACAGTTGTAGTACCGTAACCGATAATTACAACTTCTTCTAGAGCTTCTGCATCTTCTTCTAAAGTGAAGTTAATTGAAGTTCTACCGTTGATTGCTACTTCTTGAGTTTTGTAGCCAATGTAACTTACAATAAGTACAGCTCCTTCTTCTGCGGTCAATGTGTAATTACCGTCAAAATCTGTTTGCGTACCATTGGTTGTTCCTTTTTCAAGAACACTAGCTCCTGGTAAAGGTCCACTTGCATCTGAAACAGTTCCAGATACTTCTTGCGCCTGAACAAGTCCGAAGCACATAAATGCACCAAGAACCAACAGACTTTTTAGGAATGTAATCTTCATAAATTGTTAATTTAAGTTGAGTTAATTTAATTTCAATTGTTAAAAATATGTAAAAAGGCTTGTTGATAAGAGTATCAGCAAAGTTTAAATGTTACGAAAACGGTTTCGTGTTGATAACTTTTATTTTTTACGAGTATTATGATAGTGAATAGCTAAATTTATTATATTCTTATAATTACACTAACTAAAGTGAGAATATACGATATTTCTTCAAAGATAGGTAAAATCCTTTTTTGTATATATTTACCAAATAGAAGTAAAAAATCGACTTTTACTTTTAGAAGAATTTAAGTTCTTATCTTAAAATTTTAAAATCCTTTTTTTTGAAACCAAAAATTACTTTAAAAGATATTGCTAGGGAACTTGATGTTTCCATTTCAACTGTATCAAAAGCATTGAAAAATAGCAAGGAGATTAGTAAGGATACTAAAGATAGAATAAAAGCATTTGCTAAATTCTATAACTACCGTCCTAATAATATAGCGCTAAGTCTTAAAAACAAGAAAACAAAAAATATAGGTGTTGTTATACCAGATATAGTACATCATTTTTTTACAACTGTTTTTAGAGGTATAGAAATGTATGCCAATAAAATGGGATATAATGTAATTGTTTGTATTTCTGATGAGTCTTTTGATAAAGAGGTTATAAACATGGAGATGCTCGCAAATGGTAGTATAGATGGTTTTATACTTTCATTAAGTGCGGAAACACAAAGAAGAAATGACTTCACCCATTTAAAGGAATTGTTGGATCAAGGAATACCCATAGTCCTTTTTGACCGCATCACTGAAGAGATAGAGTGTGATAAGGTTATATTAAATGATGCTGAAATAGCTTGTGAGGCGGTTAATCATTTTATTAAGTCTGGTTGTAGGAAGATAGCTTTAATAACAACCGAGAATTACTTTAATGTTAGTGAAAGTAGAAAAGATGGATATGCGGTGGCATTAAGGTCAAATAATATTGAGATTGATCAGAATTTAATTTTGACATTACCTCATGAAATAGATAATACGGATGTTATGACCAAATTTTTTAAAGAAAATAGTATTGATGCCGTGTTATGTGTAAATGAGATTTTTGCCATTCAGTCTATGAGTGTTATACAACACTTAGGGTTTAATGTACCGAGTGATATTTCAATAATAGGCTTTACAGATGGTATATTGTCTAGGTACTCATCTCCTAAACTAAGTACTATTGCGCAACATGGCCAAGAGATGGGAGAGTTAGCGGCTAAGCTCTTGATTAATAGAATGGAGTCAGTAGAAGTAATTGAGGAACCGTTTAAAACGGAAATAATAAATGCAACATTGATTAAAAGAGGTTCTTCAATCAATTAATATTTTGCGATAATGGAAAAAGTAGGGTTTATTTTTGACTTGGACGGTGTTATAGTTGATACGGCCAAATATCATTATTTGGCTTGGCATAAACTGGCTAAAGAATTAGGTTTTGAATTTACAAAGGAACAAAATGAATTATTTAAAGGGGTCAGTAGAAAGCGATGTTTAGAAATTCTATTAGATATCGGGAACATTTCGGCAACGCAAGAACAGTTTGATACTTGGATGGTAGAGAAGAATGTAGATTATCTTGCTTACATTGAAAAAATGGATGCTAGTGAAATACTACCAGATGTGCCAAGGGTTTTAGAATATTTAAAGAAAAAGAATGTGCCAATAGCATTGGGGTCAGCTAGTAAAAATGCCAGACCAATATTGGAGAAGGTTGATTTGTTGCCTTATTTTGATAGTATTGTCGATGGTAATAGTGTAACTAAAGCAAAACCAGATCCGGAGGTCTTTTTAATTGCAGCTAGTAATTTGGGTGTTACGGCAAGTTCATGTGTGGTCTTCGAGGATGCAGTTGCTGGAATTCAGGCAGCAAATGCCGCGAATATGATTAGTATAGGCATTGGAGAGGATACCATACTCAACGAAGCGAAATATAATTTTAAAGATTTCACTGAAATAAGCGATGAATTTTTAGAATCACTACTTAATAAAAATCATAAAAATAAATAAGGGTACCTATTCATAGTTGCTCTATTTTTGATTTAAACTCAATTTTAATTTAATGAATCAAGATTATATAAAACCAGATAAGTGGTGCATTATTGAGGAAGGTTTTGACAGTGAAAATGTTAAATCATCTGAAAGTATTTTTAGCATCGGTAATGGTGCCATGGGGCAACGTGCCAATTTTGAGGAAACCTATACAGGTGAAACTTTTCAAGGAAGTTATATTGCCGGGGTGTATTATCCAGATAAAACCCGAGTAGGTTGGTGGAAAAATGGATATCCAGAATATTTTGCAAAGGTTTTGAATGCTCCTAATTGGATCGGCATTAAAGTACTTGTTGATGGTGTAGAGTTTGATTTGGCAACAAGCAAAAAAGTTTCTGGTTTTAGAAGAGAGCTAAATATGAAAGAGGGTGTTTATACCCGTAGCTTTCAAGCGGTGACTTCTAATAACATTGAAATTGATGTAGTGGTTAAGCGTTTTTTAAGCTTAGATGTAGACGAAGTTGGTGCAATATCATATACTATTAAAGTTTTAAAGACAGATGCTAAAATAGTTTTTGAGCCGTATTTAGATAGTGGAATTACGAATGAGGATAGTAACTGGGATGATAAATTTTGGAATACAACAAACGTAAGCTCAGAGAATAATCGTGCTTTTATTGAAGCACATACCATGAAAACAGAATTTAAGACCTGTACTTTCATGCAGGCCTCAGTTTCATATGGCGATAAAAATGTTTCAAGTGTCCCAGCTGAAAAGACAGATAATTTTGTTTCCCTTAAGTTTGAGCAAAATGTAAAAGCCAACGAATCAATTACTTTAACAAAGTATGGCGGGTATACGGTTGCAAGAAATCATCCTAAAGATGACTTGGTAAAGGTTGCCAAAAATAGCTTGAGTGAAGTAAGTGAATTAGGTTTTAAAGGTTTGTTGAAAAAGCAAATAGCTGCTTGGGCGGCTATTTGGGAAATGAGCGATATTGTTATTAAGGGAGATATTAAAGCACAGCAGGGTATACGTTTTAATATATTTCAATTAAATCAGACTTACCTAGGTACGGATTCTAGACTGAATATTGGTCCAAAAGGATTTACAGGTGAGAAGTATGGAGGTAGTACGTATTGGGATACTGAAGCTTATTGTATTCCTTTTTATATGGCAACAAAAGATGATAAGGTTGCTAGAAAATTATTAAAGTATCGTTATAACCATTTAGAGAAAGCAATTGAGAATGCTAAAAAATTAGGCTTTTCTAATGGTGCTGCATTGTACCCAATGGTAACCATGAATGGTGAAGAATGCCATAATGAATGGGAAATTACTTTTGAGGAAATTCATAGAAACGGGGCTATAGCTTTTGCTATCCATAATTATTTTAGATATACCGGTGATTATAGCTATATACCAGAAATGGGATTAGAAGTTTTAATTGGTATTTCTAGATTTTGGCATCAGCGTGTAAACTTATCAAAGGTCAAGAATAAATACGTGATGCTTGGGGTTACTGGACCAAATGAATATGAAAACAATGTCAATAATAACTGGTATACAAATTACTTGGCAAAATGGTGTATAAATTATACGCTTACACAATTAGAAAAAGTTAAAAATGGCTACCCAGATGATTATCATAGAATTGTTGGTAAAACAAAACTTACCGATAGAGAGTGTGGTAAATGGAAAAAAGTAGCTAGTAAAATGTACTTCCCATATTCGAAAGAATATGGCGTGTTTTTACAACAAGATGGTTTTTTAGATAAAGATTTGGTAAAGGTTAGTGAATTGCCAAAATCAGATAGACCTATAAATCAAAAATGGAGTTGGGATAGGATTTTAAGGTCCCCGTACATTAAGCAGGCAGATGTTTTACAAGGATTTTACTTTTTCGAAGAAGATTTTTCAACTGAAGATCTTGAAAGACATTTTGATTTTTATGAACCATTTACAGTTCATGAATCTTCGCTATCACCGTGTGTGCATAGTATACAAGCTGCTAAATTAGGTAGAATGGAGCAGGCGTATAATTTCTATCTAAGAACGTCTAGATTAGATTTGGATGACTACAATAAAGAAGTAGAAGAAGGCTTGCACATTACTTCTATGGCAGGTACTTGGATGAGTATTGTTGAAGGATTTGGAGGTATGCGTATTGTAAATGATAAACTATCCTTTAAACCTCAAATTCCAAATCAATGGAAGACATATTCCTTTAAAGTCAATTTTAGAAATAGAATTATTAAAGTAAAAGTGACTGCAGAGAATACAACTTTTCAGCTATCGGGTACAGAGGAAGTATCTATTCGGGTAAATGGTAAGAAAGTATCATTGTATCCAGATGAGTTGATTACGGTATAATTTGTACAGTGTTTTAAATCATAAAAATTGAAAATGCCCCATGAATAGTAAAATTGTTATTTATCATGTATTTACTAGACTTTTTGGAAATACGAATACCAACAACAAACCTTGGGGCACTATTGAAGAGAACGGAGTAGGTAAGTTTGCCGATTTCACCAAGAAGGCGCTTTCAGAAATTAAAGACTTAGGCATTACCCATATTTGGTATACAGGTATACCGCACCATGCGGTCATTAATGATTATACGGAATATGGTATATCAAATGATGACCCAACGGTAGTTAAAGGTAGGGCAGGTTCGCCCTATGCGGTTAAAGATTATTACAATGTTAACCCAGATTTGGCTAAAGACCCATCTAAAAGATTAACTGAGTTCAAATCTTTAATAAATCGTACGCATAAGACAGGTCTAAAAGTTATCATTGATATTGTGCCTAATCATGTTGCAAGAAAATATGAAGGCAAGACGAATCCAAAGGGTGTTTCCGATTTTGGATTTGGAGATGATACATCGGTAGAATATCAAAAGGATAATAATTTTTATTACATTCCAAATACCGAATTTCAGCACCCAGTGTGGCGAGATGGGTATACACCTTTAGGTGGGGATATTCCAGAATTTGCAAATACAAAACTAGTTGAGATTCCGGCGAAATGGACAGGAAATGGGTCTAGAAGTCCGCAACCAGATATGAACGATTGGTATGAGACCGTTCGTATAAATTATGGTGTAAGACCAGATGGCGGATTAGATTTTGATATGCTACCTAATGATTTTGGGGAGAAAGATTATATGGAACATTTTAATTACTGGAAGAAAAGAGTGGTTCCTAGCTCTTGGCGAAAGTTTAGAGATGTAGCGCTGTATTGGTTAGAAATGGGTGTAGATGGTTTTAGATATGACATGGCAGAAATGGTTCCTGTAGAATTTTGGAGCTTTATGAATTCTTCTATAAAAATGAAAAACCCTGATGCCTTTATTATGGCAGAAGTATATAATCCAGACTTGTATAGAACTTATATTCATAAGGGAAAAATGGATTACCTATATGATAAGGTCGATTTTTATGACGGGTTAAAGCATATAATGAAAGGCTACGGTTGGTCTGATCATTTACCGGTGGTACAAAATGGTTTACAAGATATAGAACATCATATGCTCCATTTTTTAGAAAATCATGATGAGCAACGTATTGCAAGTCCAGAATTTGTTGGTAATGCAGAAATTGGTAGACCGGCAATGGTGGTTTCGGCAACAATAAGTACTTCGCCGACCATGATTTATTTTGGTCAAGAGGTAGGCGAGCCAGCTGCGGAAAATGCTGGTTTTGGGAGTCCGTCAAGAACGTCTATTTTCGATTATATAGGTGTTCCCCATCACCAAAGATGGGTTAATAATAAGAAATACGATGGGGGACAATCAACACCCCAAGAAACTGAACTTAGAGATTTTTACAAGCGATTATTAAATTTCACTATTAGTAGTGAAGCTTTAATGGGAGCTTATCGGGAAATTCATTTTTACAATAAAGAAATTACAGAAAATTACAATCATAGGGTATTATCTTATGTTCGTTGGTCAGATAATCAAAAACTAATTATTGTTTCCAATTTTGATGCTAACGACCATTTTTCGTTCGATTTAAAATTACCTGTAGATTTAATGAAGAACTGGAAATTAAAGGAAGGTACCTATGCTTTACAAGATGCACTTTATGGTCATTCTAATTCATTGCGAATAGAAAATGGTGAAGGTCATGTTGCAATCAGTCTAAATCCTTTAGAATCTTTTATTTTTGAATTAAAATTTTAAAACATGCTCAAAAGAATAGTTCTAGTCTTAATATGTATCACGTTAGCATCCTGTAATATGAAAGAACCTTTAGTTATTGGTCATAGAGGAGCCATGGGGCACGAAACTGAAAATACCCTACCATCTATTCAAAAAGCAATGGATTTGGGTGTTGATATGATAGAAATTGATGTTTTCAAGATAAAAAGTGGAGAGATTGTAGTTTTTCATGATGATACTTTAGAACGGTTAACAAACGCTCCTGGCAATATTGAAGATTATTATATTACTGACTTGAACAAGGTAATTGTTGAAGGCGGTCATAAAATACCAATGCTGCAAGATGTACTAAAGCTTATTAATAATAAAGTTGCATTGAACATTGAGTTGAAAGGTGCTGGTACTGCGGACAAGGTTAATTTTATAATGAATTATTATATAGAGAAAAAGAATTGGTCTCCAGACAATTTCATAATCTCAAGTTTTAATTTGGATGAGCTAAAGGAAATGCGTAAACGTAATCCTAAGGTAGCTATAGCAGTATTGACCGAAGAAAATCCTGTTGATGCAATTGCAGTTGCCAAAGAATTAAATGCTGTTGCGATAAATCCATATTTTAAAAATTTAGATTTAGAGAAGGCAAATGAAATTCGTGATGCCGGTTTTAAAATATATACTTGGACGGTAAATGAGCCATCAGATATTGATGCCATGAAACATATAGGAGTAGACGGTATTATTACAAATTTCCCTGAACGTGTAAAATAATGTACGACGTTCTAATAATTGGAGGTGGTGCGGCAGGTTTTTATGCGGCAATACATGTTGCGGAGAATAGACCTAATACCAAGATTGCAATTTTGGAGCGAGGTAAAGAGGTTCTTACCAAAGTAAAAGTCTCTGGTGGCGGGCGTTGTAATGTTACCCATGCAGAATTTAACCCGGCTGATTTAAGTAAAAATTATCCAAGAGGAGAAAAGGAGCTTTTAGGTCCATTTCATACTTATGCCAGTGGAGATACCGTTGGTTTTTTTGAGGAACGTGGTGTCGCTTTAAAAATTGAAGACGATGGTAGAATGTTTCCTGTAAGTAATTCTTCACAGACCATAATCGATTGCTTTGTTTCAGAAGTAGATAGATTAGGTATTCAAGTAAAAACACATTGCTCCGTTACCGGTATTGAACAAATTGAAGAGGCAGGAAAAAAGAAATGGAAGGTTGCCGTTGGTGATAGTTCTTTGACCTCTAAAAAGCTAATTCTGGCAACAGGAAGCAATCCTAAAATGTGGGGCTATATTGAAGCTCTAGGGCATAGTATTGTTTCGCCAGTACCATCATTATTTACTTTTAATATTAAAGATGAGCGCATATCGACTATTCCTGGCGTAGCTACACAGGCAGAAGTGCATGTTGTTCCTAAAAAGAACTTTGGTAAAAAAGTAAAACTACATAAATCAGATATTTCTACTTTAACCTCAGAAGGTCCATTATTGATTACCCATTGGGGTATGAGTGGTCCGGCTATTTTAAAGCTTTCTGCATGGGGTGCCAGAGTTTTAGAGGCATATAATTATCAATTTAAAATTCAAGTGAACTGGGTGCCAGAATATCATAAAGACGGATTGTTGGAGTTGCTTTTACAAGTTAAGCAGGTAGAAAAGAAGACCATCTTAAGATCTAAAGTACTAGATATACCAAAACGGTTATGGGTTAACTTGGTAAAAGCATCTGGTATAGACGATACAACTACGTGGCCAGAAGTTAGTAAACAACAATTGCAAACACTAGCCGAGCAGTTAACTGCCGGTATTTTTCAAGTAAATGGAAAGAGTACATTTAAAGAAGAATTTGTAACTGCCGGAGGTGTAGATTTAAAGGAGGTCAACTTTAAAACCTATGAAAGTAAAATTTTACCTAGCCTATATTTTGCAGGCGAAATTATAAATGTTGATGCGATAACAGGTGGGTTCAATTTTCAAAATGCTTGGACAGGGGGGTATATTGCCGCTAAGGGAGTGGTAGAAGATTTGAATAATAATTTTGATTGATATGACAACTTATGTAGCATTTTTAAGAGGAATAAATGTTAGTGGTAAGCATAAGATTGTAATGACCCAACTTAAAAAGTTATGTGAGGACTTAAAACTTCAACAAGTTAAAACATACATTCAAAGTGGAAATATTGTCTTTAATAGTACTTTAGATAATACGGTAGAATTAGAAGAACTACTTTCAAAAGCTATTTTAAACGAGTTTGGGTTTAATGTACCGGTAATAGTAAAAACCGTTTCTGTTTTACAAGGAATACTAAACCATAATCCGTTCATTACAGATGACGAAATCTTAAGAAAGCAAATCTATTTTGTTCTTCTCAAGAATAAACCAAATAAAGATGAATTAAATAGTTTTGAATCAGAATCTTTTGATAATGAAGAATTTGTAATAGCTGATACTTGTATTTATCTCAAGTGTAAAGCTGGCTACGGAAAAGCAAAATTAAATAACAATCTAATTGAGCGAAAGTTGAAGGTTTTAGCAACTACCAGAAATTATAGAACCTTGACCAAATTAATAGAACTGAGTTAATTTAATTCCCAAATTTTATAGTTCAAAGCTGTAGCAAAACATAGCCATAGAAAATAAGGGACCAATAGAGCGGCGGCTAATTTACTGACAACGTTAAACCATTTAATGGTTAACCCAAGAATAATTAATAATGTAATTATTATCAGAAGCGCTAAAAGGGGCTGCTTTAGTCCAAAGAAAACAATACTCCATAAACCATTTAAAAGAAGTTGAAAACCAAAATGATAGAGTCCGGTTTTTACATACTTATGATGAAAGCCTTTCGCCCAAACCCAACCTGCAGAAATTCCCATCATAATATATAATACACTCCAAACAGGAGCAAAGATCCAATTTGGGGGACTAAAGCTTGGCTTGTTCAACGTCATATACCAATCGTTTACAGAGCTTTGCGTAACAACGCTGCTGAGAAATCCAATGGTGGTACATAATAAAATACCAATAAAAACGTAAGTAAGCTTTCTTTTCAATAGGTCGGTGTTTACCTCTAAAATAAGGATTTATTTCAATTGATAGCCCTAAAAACTATATTTGCACAAATTGAATATTCAATGTCAGAAAAAGATTTTATTCCAGCTCCATATACCACATTGAAAGAAGAAGGTTCTGTAACCTATTCTTCTCCAAGTAATATTGCTTTAGTAAAGTATTGGGGAAAAAGAGAAAATCAAATTCCTGCAAATCCATCTATTAGTTTTACGTTGGCTGCATGTGTAACAAAAACTTGTGTACATTATAAAAAGAAGGCACAGCATAGTGATGAATTTTCGTTCGACCTATTGTTTGAAGGAGAGGCAAAAGAAGAATTTAAACCAAAAATAAATACGTTCTTAAAAAGAATAGTGGCGTATTTGCCATTTTTGAAAGACTATCATTTTATAATAAATACATCTAATTCTTTTCCACATAGTAGTGGTATAGCATCATCTGCAAGTGGTATGTCTGCTTTGGCATTGTGCTTTATGGAGATGGAAAAAACGTTCTTACCTAATATTACAACTAATGATTTTAATAGAAAAGTATCATTTTTATCTCGTTTAGGTTCGGGTAGTGCATGCCGTAGCATTGAAGGTCCGTTGGTACAATGGGGTGAAACATCTTCAATTAAGGGGAGCTCAAACTTATATGGAATAAAATATCCTTATGAGGTACATGAAATATTCAATAATTTTCATGATACCATTTTATTGGTTGATAAAGGAGAGAAGCAAGTGAGTAGTACGGTGGGTCATGAACTCATGCATGGACACCCATTTGCGACGCAAAGGTTTGATCAGGCGCATACAAATTTGGAAAAACTTGGTAAGGTTTTGGCAGATGGTAATTTAATTGATTTTATAAGTATAGTTGAAAGTGAGGCGCTAACATTACATGCAATGATGATGACTAGTAATCCTTATTTTATATTAATGAAGCCAAATACACTCTCCATTATTAATGAAATTTGGAAGTTTAGAGAGGAATCTAATACTCATGTTTGTTTTACTTTAGATGCGGGTGCCAATGTGCACGTACTTTATCCGGAAAATGAAAAAGATGTCGTTTTTCCGTTTATTAAAGAGAAGTTAGTTCCTTTTTGCCAAAATGGACAGTATATTTGTGATCGAATTGGTCTGGGTGCTAAGAAGTTGTAGGTGTTTATAGTACTATTATTTGGTAAAAAACGTTGGTAGATAAATGATTCGTCTATTTTGTTTAACCATTTAAGGTAAAACGTTCAACTTTATATGAATCTTTGATTATATTTATACTTAAGTTTCAATATCTGTTTAGTTTTTAAAAATGAAAGGACCTCTTTTTTATTCAAAAATTCTTCTCTTCGGGGAGTATGGTATCATTAAAGATTCCAAAGGATTATCAATACCTTATAATTTCTATAAAGGAGCTTTGAAATCTGATTCTAGTGTGTCTAAAGAGGCAACAAAATCTAATAAAAGCTTAGAAGCATTTGCTCAATATTTAAAAAATCTTACAATTGAAGAGCCTAGTTTGGTTTCTTTTGATTTAGATCTTTTAAATAGAGATGTTGCCGAAGGTATGTATTTTGATAGTTCTATACCACAGGGCTATGGCGTAGGTAGTAGTGGTGCTCTTGTAGCAGCTATTTATGATAAATACGCTCAAGATAAAATAACGGTTTTAGAGAATTTAACTAGAGAAAAATTATTGAAGCTTAAAACGATATTCGGTAAAATGGAGTCGTTCTTTCATGGTAAATCTTCTGGTCTTGATCCATTAAACAGTTATTTAAGTCTTCCTATTTTAATAAATTCTAAAGATAATATTGAGTCTACCAGCATACCTTCTCAGAATGCAGAAGGTAAAGGAGCGGTATTTTTATTAGATAGTGGTATTATTGGTGAAACAGCCCCAATGGTTCAGATTTTCATGGAACAAATGAAAAATGATGGATTTAGAAAAATGCTAAAAAATCAGTTTATAAAGCACACAGATGCTTGTGTAGAAGATTTTGTAAACGGCAATATTCAATCACTGTTCGGTAATCTAAAACAATTGTCACATGTTGTTTTAGATAATTTCAAACCTATGATACCAGCAAAGTTTCATGACTTATGGAAAAATGGTATAGATACTAATGATTACTATTTAAAACTTTGCGGCTCAGGTGGTGGTGGTTATATTCTAGGTTTTACAGAAGATTTAGAAAAAGCTAAAACTGCGTTAAAAGATTATAAACTGGAAGTAGTTTATAATTTTTAGGTAATTTCCAAAATGCTTAATAGAAAAAATAAGCTCTTACTTTTAAAAGTACTGAGTCTGTTTTCAGTAGTTAGAGGGTATAACATACTTGTTATAGCTTTAGCTCAATATTTGGCGTCTATTTATATTTTGGCACCAGAATTGCCAGTACGTAAAGTGGTTTTAGATCTTAACCTTTTTGTAATTGTCTTGGCTTCAGCCATGGTAATTGCGGGCGGGTATATTATAAATAATTTTTACGACGCCGAAAAAGACCTAATCAACAAACCTCGTAAAAGTATGTTGGATCGTTTGGTGAGTCAACGATTTAAGCTAACAACATATTTTGTATTAAATTTCATGGCAGTCATAGCGGCTAGTTATGTTTCTTTTAGAGCTGTTTTCTTTTTCTCATCTTATATTTTTGGCATTTGGATTTATTCTCATAAGTTGAAAAAAATACCTTTTCTAGGTAATTTCATTTCAGCTACCCTGGCGATTACCCCTTTCTTTGTAATCTTTGTGTATTATAAGAATTTGCAACCAGTCATATTTGTACATGCTGTATTTCTCTTTTTATTGATTCTTGCACGAGAGATGATAAAAGATTTGGAGAACATTTCTGGAGATCTAGCTCAGAATTATAAAACTATTCCCATTATATACGGAGCGCGAACATCTAAATTGCTAATAACTTTTTTAATATTATTGACCCTTGTACCAGCTTTACTTCTAATATTTAAGTTTGATGTGGGATATATGAACTTCTATTTTGTGCTTTGTGTGATACTAATGGTATTGTTTATATTTCTGCTTTTTAAAGCCCAAGTACGAAAAGACTATGTATGGCTACATAATATTCTTAAACTTATTATTGTAATGGGTGTCTTTAGTATTCTTTTAATAGATGTAGACCTGGTTTTAAACAGAATACTATAGTTGTTCGTAATATGTTACATATAACTATTTGAACGGCAATGCAATTTCCTACCTTTGTACAAAATTAGTACAGTTATGAGTAGGGATGATTCTAATAGGGGAAAGAATGCTTCAGGCAGACAAGGAGGTAATTTCAAAAAAAAGAGCTATGCTCGAGGTAATGCGCCCATTAAGAAAAATGTGACGCCGAGTAAGCCAATGGATCCAAATTCTATTAGACTTAATAAATATGTAGCAAATTCTGGAGTATGTTCTAGAAGAGATGCGGATATTTATATTTCTGCAGGTAATGTAACTGTTAATGGGAAGCCTATCACAGAAATGGGGTATAAGGTGAAGTTGAGCGATGAAGTAAAATTCGACGGTCAATTATTAAATCCTGTTAAGAAAGAATACGTGTTGCTTAATAAGCCAAAAGATTTTGTTACAACTATACGTGACGAAAAAGGAAAAAGACATGTATCTGGATTGATATCTAGTGCGTCCAAATCAAAATTGCTACCAATAGATAAATTGGAGAAAGAACATACTGGGTTACTTTTATTTACCAATGACGGTAACATGACGAAGGTGCTTAAGAGCCCTATAAATGGTATGCGTAAAATTTATCATTTAGTATTGGAGCAAGAATTAAGAAGCGCCGATCTAAAGAAAATTCAAGAAGGAGTCATAGTTGACGAAAAAGTAGTGAGAGTGCAAGATGTTAGTTTTATTGCCGATGCTCCTAAACGAGAAGTAGGAATAGAAATATTTAGTTCTAGAAATAAAATTGTTGAGCGTTTGTTCGAAACCTTAGGGTATAAGGTTCAAAAGCTTGACAGGGTTGTTTATGGTGGTCTTACTAAAAAAGACTTACCAAGAGGACACTGGAGGTATTTAACGGATCAAGAGGTTATAAACCTTAAGATGATTAAATAACACCTGGTTCTCGTCTGGTTATAAGACTTCAGGATATATGAAATTATTTCAGTGTACAAATTGTAAGAATACGGTTGTTTTTGAAAATAACACATGTGTAAACTGTGGTTATCTTTTAGGATATTCTTCGTATTATAATAAGACAGTTTCCTTAGATTCGAAAGCATCTCAATGGAATGTTCCAGAGTTGGAGGACAAGACCTATAGGTACTGTAAAAATTACAATCATAATGTCTGTAATTGGCTAGTAGATGTTTCTAGGGGTAATGAATACTGTCTGGCATGTTCCTTAAATAGAACAATTCCCCATATTTTAGAAGATGATAATTTAATTAAGTGGAAGCATATTGAAATTGCTAAACACAGATTAGTCTATCAATTATTACGTTTTAAATTACCTGTGGTCAGTAAAACAACAGATGAGATAAAAGGCTTTTGTTTTGATTTCTTGGCGAAAGAAGATTTACCAGAAGCGTCTAAGGACATAAAGACAGGTCATGCCAATGGTGTAATAACCTTGTTGATATCAGAAGCGGATCCGGTTGTTCGTGAGCAGATTAAAAAGCAAATGTCTGAGCGTTATAGAACACTTCTTGGTCATTTTAGGCATGAAATAGGTCATTATTTTTGGGAAAGACTTGTTCGTGATAAACCAGATACTTTAGCAGAATTTAGAAATATATTCGGTAATGAATCTATATCGTATGGTGATGCCTTGAACAATTATTACAACAACGGTCCACAAGCGAATTGGCAGCAAAGGTTTATAAGCAAATATGCGTCTTCTCACCCTTGGGAAGATTGGGCTGAAACCTGGTCTCACTACTTGCATTTGACAGATGTTTTAGAGACTGCATATAATTTCGGACTCAAAACTAATCCGAAGATAACGGCTAAGAAAAATCTAAAAATAAACGCCAGTTTCGATCCGTATAGAGAAACTAGCTTTGAGAAGGTAATGGACACCGGTATTCCATTATTATTTGCATTGAATAGTATGAACAGGTCAATGGGTGAAGATGATCTTTATCCCTTTATTATATCTGATTCAGTAAAGAATAAATTAGAATTCATTCATAATTTATTGAAAAGTAATTAGTCTTTACTAAAGCCTTCGCCAAAATTAATCTTTCACTTAGACATAGTTTGCTAAAATTAGTGGGGATGCTAATTTCATTATTTTCCAAATAGTAATAACAGTTCTATAGAAAATAGTCTTCTCATATAAGCAGTTGAGGTAGTATTTTGTCCGATAACATTAATGGCAAAAAACAACATAGCGTAGTTTTATTAATGCCATAAAAGGAGGATATTTATGAAGCGAAAAAATGGTCAAAATCAAATTTTAAAGTTCAGGTTACAACACCTACCCAAATTATTGGTTAACACCTATAATTCTTGGATGGAAAAAGAACCTTTTCAAATAAGTGCGGTTATAGCTTATTATGCAATTTTATCTTTACCAGGTCTACTTATTTTAATATTGGAACTGGTTGGTGGTATTTGGGGAAAGGAAATTGTGCGTGGAGAATTATTTGCTGAAATTTCGTCTGCAATGGGACCTGAAACTGCCCAGTCTATACAAGAAATGATTGCGGATAGAGGTAGTGAGAATACATCTATAGTAGCTACAATTTTGGGGGTAGGAGTATTAATTTATGGTGCTACTGGTGTTTTTTATCAATTACAAAACGCATTGAACGATATTTGGAAAGCGAAACCAAAGTACACTAATGAAATTTTATCTACGCTATTTATGCGTTTAAAAGGATTTGGGTTTATCCTTATTTTCGGATTTCTGCTTCTGATCAGTTTTGTGCTAACCTCATTTTTGTCGGCATTTTCTGCTGAACTATCTAGACTTTTGCCAGATGGAATGTTGGAGCTAGGTTTTGTGTTGGATATTGTTATTTCCTTAACCTTTATCTACCTATTATTTGGTGCAATGTTTAAATACTTGCCAAGTACCCATGTGCGGTGGAAAGCGGTTAAAGTTGGTGCCGCACTTACTGCATTTTTATTTTTAGTGGGTAAATATGCACTGGCATTTTACTTTGGTAAAGCAGAACCAGGTTCAACATATGGTGCAGCTGGCAGTATAATTTTGGTAATGCTATGGGTGTCCTATTCTAGTTTAATAGTAACATTTGGAGCACAGTTTACCAAAATATATTCAGATAAGTATGTAAAAGTGAGTTAAACCTTTTTCATCTTATCATGAATTTCCTTTAAACATAAATTACCTAAACTACCTTCATGGGTGTGATGAATATCTCTTTTAGGTGTAAACGTACCATCATTTATTTCTTGCCCCATTTTCTTGTAAGCATCTCTAAATGGCATGCCGTTCTGTACCAATTCATTTAAGGTATCTACACTAAATAAGTAGTCGTATTTTGGGTCGTCCAGAATGTTTTTATTCACTCTAATTTCTTTTAGACTAAACGTCAAAATCTCTAAACAAGCTTTCATATCTTGAATAGCCGGAACAATTATTTCTTTCACCAATTGCAAATCTCTATGGTAACCACTCGGAAGGTTATTGATGATTAAGGTTAATTGATTGGGTATAGATTGTAGCTTATTACATTTACCACGAACTAATTCAAATACATCTGGGTTCTTCTTATGTGGCATAATGCTAGAACCTGTAGTCAATTCATCTGGGAATGAAATAAAATCGAAGTTCTGACTCATGTAGAGGCAGATGTCCATTGCCATTTTAGATAGGGTAGCGGCAATGTTGGCAATACCGAAAGCGGTAGCCTTTTCAGCTTTTCCTCTACTCATTTGAGCGGCAACTACGTTATATTTTAAGGTACTAAAGCCCATTTCTTTGGTAGTGAATCTGCGGTCAATAGCAAATGAACTACCGTAACCTGCAGCACTTCCTAAAGGGTTTTGATCGGCAACTTTATATGCTGCTTCAATAAAATAAAGATCATCTATTAAACTTTCTGCATAAGCAGAAAACCAAAGTCCAAAAGAAGATGGCATAGCAATTTGTAAGTGGGTATAACCCGGCAACATTACATCTTTATGTTCTTGCGCTTTTACCAGAAGAAGGTTAAAAAGCGATTTGGTCATTGATTTTATTTCATCTAGTTCATCTTTTAGATAAAGATGCATTGCCACTAAAACTTGATCGTTTCTAGATCTTGCCGTATGTATTTTTTTACCTGTATCGCCTAAACTAAGGGTAAGCATGTATTCAATTTTTGAATGCATGTCCTCAAAAGATTTCTCTATAGAAAATGTACCCTTTTCAATTCTAGCTGCAATATGATTTAGCTCATTTACAAGTTCTTTGGTTTCTTTGGGAGTTATTAAACCAATTTCACCTAGCATTTTAGCGTGGGCTTTAGATGCAATTACATCATACTTTGCTAAATGCAAATCAAGTTCTCTATCATTTCCTACCGTAAAATGGTCTATTTTCTTATCGGTGCTAAATCCTTTATCCCAGAGTTTCATAAGTCAAGTTCAAGTTCAAGAGCAAATATCAATTTCATTAAATTGAAGATACTGTTAGCTCTTTATAATTTATTAATTGCTAGCTGAAAGCTTAGTGCAAAAATCCTTTTAATATTTTAATATACAAATCAATACCTTCTACAATTTCATCAACATAGATAAATTCATTGGCAGAATGAGAACGTGTGCTATCTCCTGGGCCTAATTTTAAAGATTGACAACTTAACGCTGCCTGATCAGAAAGAGTAGGTGAGCCATAAGTTGTTCTACCTAACGCAATGCCAGACTGCACTAACGGATGGTCTTTATTTATTTTCGATGAATTTAGACGCAAAGATCGTTCCTTTAATTCGCATGGAGCATCCTTCTTTAGCAAATCTGCAATTTCTTTATTGCTATAGGCATCGTTGACCCTTACATCAACTACTAAATCAACCTGTGCAGGTACTACGTTATGCTGCGTTCCAGCATTTATTTGGGTAACGGTCATTTTTACATCGCCCAAAGCTTCAGAGCTTTTCTCGAATTTATAATTTTTGAACCAATCTAATACTTTGATTGACTTATAAATAGCATTGTCCTCGTTGGGGTGCGCTGCATGTGATGGTGTGCCTTTTATTACGGCATCAAAAACTACAAGGCCCTTTTCGGCTATGGCAAGTTGCATTAAGGTAGGTTCACCAACAATTGCAACATCAATATGAGGCAATTTTGGCAATAATCCACGTAGGCTATTTTCCCCAGCATTTTCTTCTTCTGCAGAAGCTACCATTAAAATATTATGGTTGAGATTTTCAGAGTTGTAATATGTAACGAAAGTCGCCAATAGGGAAACTAAAGGTCCACCAGCATCATTACTACCTAACCCAAATAGTTTGCCATCTTCAATATGTGGTAGAAATGGGTCTTTGGTATATGCAGTATTTGGTTTTACAGTATCGTGATGAGAGTTTAAAAGTAATGTGGGTTTTGATTCGTCCCAATATTTATTCTTGGCGATGATATTGTTGAGGTCCCTATCTGTTGGGATATTGTATTTTCCCAACCAAGCCTGTATAGCATCTGCGGTTTTATCTTCCTCTTTGGAAAAAGATTCAATTGAAATCAATTCTTTCAATAATGCTATTGCACTTTCTGTAAGTTCTGTTTGGTTCATCTTATAATTTTAAGGTAGTGAACAGTTTTGTATTTTTATCTAGCATACTAACATCACCTAAGCAAACTTTTTCAACATTGTTATCTAATGCATGAAAGCAATTATGAAGTTTAGGTAGCATACCATCGGCTATAACACCTTTAGACAATAATTCCTTGTATTTGCTTGTATCAATGTTTTTAACCACGCTATTTTCATCTGTAATATCTAGTAAAACACCTTTTTTCTCAAAGCAATAATAGAGGGTGGTCTCAAAAACAGAAGCCATTCCAATTGCAATTTCAGAGGCAATAGTGTCGGCATTGGTGTTTAGTAATTGTCCGGCACCGTCATGAGAAAGCGCACAGAAAATAGGAGTAAGGTTTATAGATAGCAGGTTTTTTAATAATTCAGAACTAACACCGTCAATATCTCCAACAAAGCCGTAGTCAATTTGTTTTACAGGACGTTTATGAGCTTGTATGCTGTTACCGTCCGCACCACTTAAGCCAATGGCATTGATATTTTTAGATTGTAGTTGAGCTACAATTTTCTTATTGGCTAATCCCCCATAAACCATGGTAATAATATCTACCGTTTCGGCATCGGTAATACGTCTGCCATCAATCATTTTAGATTCAATTCCCAATTTGGTAGCTAATTGAGTAGCTAATTTTCCACCGCCATGTACTAATATTTTAAGTCCCTCTAGTCGAGAAAATGCAGAGAGAAAATTATCTAATGCTTTTTCATCTTCTATGACGTTTCCTCCAATTTTTACTACGGATAGTTTTTCTTTCATGTTAAGCATTTAAAATTCCGCCATCTATAGTCATTGCCGTGCCTGTAATCCAAGAAGCATCATCTGATACTAGAAATAAAGCAAGATTAGCGATTTCATTTGGTTTGCCCAGTCGTTTTAATAATGTTTTGTTCGCTGCATTCTCTACAGCTTTTTTGGGGTTGTCAAAAGCCTTTGCCGAATTCCAAAGTAGCGGAGTATCTACTGGTCCGGGGCATATTGCATTTACCCTGATTTCAGGACCATACTCGACGGCCATTTGGCGCATTAGTGCTAGTGCTCCGGCTTTGGAAGCACAATACGCAGGGTGGTTTGGAAAACTTTTATAAGCGGCTATAGAGGCATTTATTAAAATAGAAGAACCCTCGTTTTTTCGGAGTTCAGGTATTGCATATTTTGATAGATAGAAGATGGAAGACAAGTTGGTATCCATGGTGTTCTTCCATAACTCATCTGGTAAATCGGTTACACTGCCTATACCAAGTATTCCTGCATTCATGGAAACTATATCCAGTTTGCCAAAATGATGAATAGCTGCTTTGACCAATTGCTCGTTGTATTCAGGAATTCTGATATCGCCAGCTACAAAAACAGTATTTTCACCTAGTTCAGCAGATAAGGAATTACCTCGAGTTTCATCGCGACCAGATAAAATTACTTGGGCACCATTTGCGACAAATGAATTGGCTATGGCTTTACCCATTCCACTGGTTGCTCCTGTAATAATTGCTACTTTGTTCTCGAGTTTGTACACTGTTTTTATTTTAAATCTTCTAGTATTTTCTTTAAAACTAATTGTGCGGCATACGTTCTGTTATTGGCCTGCTCTATGACCAAAGATTGCTCACTATCTAAAACTTCATCTGCAACTACAACATTTCTACGTACTGGTAAACAGTGCATAAATTTTGCCTTGCCCAGTTTTTTTAAGGTCATTTCCCAATTCTTATCTTGAGATTTTATCTGGCCATAATCAGTATAACTGCTCCAGTTTTTTACATAAACAAAATCAGCATTTTCCAATGCTTTCTCTTGATCATATTCTATTTTAGAATCTTTGGTTATGTTAGGGTCAAGATCATATCCTTCAGGATGTGTAATAACAAATTCTGCATTTTGCTTCTGCATCATTTGAATAAATGAATTGGCAACTGCGTGTGGTAATGCTCGTGGGTGTGGTGCCCATGACAAAACTACTTTTGGGTTGTTCTTAAAGTTGTGCTCTTCTAAAGTAATGGCATCTGTAAGTGCCTGTAAAGGGTGACCAACAGAGCTCTCCATATTTACGATAGGCACAGATGCATATGTTTTAAAGCCGTTCAGTACTTCTTCTGTTTCATCTAATTCTTTGTCTTTTAAGCCTGCAAAAGCACGTATTGCAATGATGTCGCAATATTGAGAAATTACCTGCGCAGCTTCCTTTATATGTTCAGATGTACCTTGGTCCATAACAGTACCGTCGGCATATTCTAAAGCCCAACCTTCACTGCCAAAGTTCATAACAATAACTTCCATACCCAGATTCATAGCCGCTTTTTGAGTGCTTAAACGAGTACGTAGCGAGTTATTGAAAAATAGGAGTCCGATAGTTTTATCACTTCCCAAAGCTTTATGTTTCTTTGGTTGTTTTTTAAGCGATATAGCTTCTTTTACCCAAGTAGATAAAGAGTCAATATCATTTATAGAAAGGTAATTCATGATGCTTTAATTTTTGTAAATATGCTTTTGTTATCAATGGCGTCGGTAATGAAGTGATCTTTTAAACCATTTGTAATCCAAGTTTCAATACCTGCTTTTTGAGCGATGGTTGCTGCATCTATTTTAGATTGCATTCCGCCAGTGCCATGGGTAGATTTAGATTCCCCTATTTCTTTTAATAAAATGCTTAAATCTGATACGGATTCAATTGTTTTTGGTTTGGAAGTAGATAGTGATGATTTCGTATATATACCGTCAGTATTGGTGGCGATAATTAGAATGTCTGCGGATAAAAGAGAGGCTGTTAGTCCTGCTAATTTATCGTTGTCTCCAAACTTAATTTCATCTGTTGCTACCGTGTCATTTTCATTAATGATAGGGATGAAATTATTAGCGACAAGAACGTTGATTGTATTTTTAATATTCACTCTAGTTTGCTCTTTTTCAAAATCTGAATATGACAACAAACATTGAGATGTAAAAAGCCCAAGCTCCCTAAAATTCTCTTGAAAAATACGCATAAGGTGTGGCTGTCCAATAGAAGCCAATGCCTGTTTTACATTGATTTCTTCACCATTATGCTCCAGTTTCACAAATTGTTTTGCTGCGGCAATAGCCCCAGAACTCACAATAATGAATTCATATTGATCTTTTAAGGCTGCTATTTGCCTACCAATATCTTCGATTTTACCACGGGAGATATGATCAGTGTCTTTCGTTAAGGTATTGGAACCCAATTTCAATAAAATTCTCTTTTTCAACATGCTTGTTTCGTTTTCGTCAGGGTAATTATTTCTACCTAACTCCTAACTATCTAACTTGACCATTTCCTTTGACGTACCATTTATTGGTAACTAAGTGCTGTAAGCCAATTGGTCCGCGTTGGTGTAATTTATCGGTGCTGATTGCCAGTTCGCCACCTAATCCAAATTGTCCGCCATCAGTAAAACGGGTAGATGCATTATGATATACAGCCGCAGTATCTACAGATTGCATAAAAGTATCTGCCTCTTCTTCGTCTTTTGTGATAATGGCAGCTGAATGCCCGCCACCGTAGGTGTTGATAAGTTGTATGGCCTCATCGACATCGGGCACTTGTCCAATAACAATTTTATAATCTAGAAATTCTTCATACCACACGGACTCATTTTCCATTTGAGAAGTACCATCTAACCCAGCTAGTTTAGCATCGGTCAAAATGGACACATCATATTTTTTAAGCGTTTTAACCAAGTGATTTAAAAACTCCATTTTACGGGGTAAATCTCTAGAGATAATTACTTTGTCAACCGCGTTACATGCCGATATTTTTGTGGTCTTGGCATTGATGATTACATCTAAAGCCATTTGCAAATCTGCTTCATGAGAAACATATACAAAGTTGTTTCCACGGCCGCTAACAATTACAGGGCATTGCGCATGTTGCTTTACAAAAGCAATCAATCTTTCACCACCACGCGGTACAATTAAATCTAGTTTTTGAGCTGGTTTTTCTAGAAACTGCTGCGTTTCTGTTCTTGAATAATTCAAGTACGTAATCCAATCCTCAGAACAGTCACAAGATTCTAAAGCTTTATGCCACAAATTGACTAAAACCAAGTTCGAGTTCAACGATTCTTTCCCACCTTTTAATAAAATCTTGTTTCCAGATTTAAAAGCAATACCGGCAGCTTCAATAGTGACATCTGGTCTAGATTCATAAATGATCATGATAGTGCCGAACGGGGCTGTTTTATTACTAATTTCTAAACCATTGTCATGCGTAAATTGAAAACGTTCTACATGTAAAGGATCAGCTAGTGCAGCTAATTTTTTTAAGGAAGAAACCATTTCTCTAACCTTATCTTTATCCACCTTTAAACGGTCGATCATTGCAATGTCAGCAGATTCGAAAGAATTTAAATCTTTCTCATTTGCAGATATTAAAATAGATTCTTCTTGTTGAACCAATTCTGCCATGCGTTTTAGAACGGCATTCCTTTTTGCTAAGCTGAGCGTTTTTATCATGATAAAGCAGTCTTAAGAGCGGTGAAAAACACGTCTAAATCTTGTTTGGTAATATTCAATGCCGGTAATACTCTAAGTACCGTTTTATCTTTTGCACCACCGGTGAAAAGGTGATGCTCGTGAATCAATTTTTTACGTAGATCAGCTACTTGAAAATCAAATTCTAATCCTAGCATTAAACCTTTTCCTTTTACTCGTTTTACTTGCGGAATTTCTTTTGCCTTTTCATTGAAATAAATCCCGAGTTCTTCAGCATTTGCAATTAAGTTTTCTCCTTCAATGACATCTAAAACAGCTAATGTAGCTACACAAGCCAAATGATTACCACCAAAAGTGGTACCTAGCATTCCGTATTTTGCCTTAATATTCTCATGAATAAGAACGCCGCCAACAGGGAAGCCGTTACCCATACCTTTAGCGATACTAATGATATCAGGTTGTATATTATGATGCTGAAATCCAAAAAACTTACCACTTCTACCAAATCCCGATTGTACTTCATCAGCAATTAATAAAGCATCATTTTCTTTACATAGTGCTGCTACTTTCTGTAAAAATTCTGTGGTAGGTTCATCTAGTCCACCTACTCCTTGTATAGATTCTATAATTACGGCGCAGACATTCTTGGAAATTTCTCGTTCAAAACCTTTTATGTCATTCAGGTCAAGAAAAACTACTTCATGCTGTTGGTTAATTTCAGCATTTATAGAAGGATTATCCGTAACCGCCACGGCAGCAGAAGTACGCCCGTGAAATCCGTTGTTAAAAGCTATAATTTTAGATTTCCCTGTTGCAAAAGATGCCATTTTAAGTGCGTTTTCATTTGCCTCGGCGCCAGAGTTACACATAAAAAGGTTATAATCTTCACACTTAGAAATTACACCAAGTTTTTCTGCTAGTTCCTCTTGTAGCGGATTTTGAACAGCATTACTATAAAACCCTATTTTATCTAACTGGTCTTTTAAACGTTGCACATAATGTGGGTGCGTATGACCAATGGATATTACGGCATGCCCGCCGTAGAAATCTAAGTAGTCTTGACCTTTATCGTCGGTCACTACAATTCCTTTAGCGGAAATAGGGGTAACATTATATAATGGGTAAACGTCGAATAATTTCATAATTCAAAAAGATTCAAGTTCAAAAAAGAACTCATTTTATTGCTGTTTTACTTGGTTTTAAATTCGGTAATCTTATCATAAGAAGCAATAATGCCACGTATTAAAGACGCACTTAAACCTTGGTGTTCCATTTCGTTTAATCCGGTTATTGTACAGCCCATTGGCGTAGTAACACGGTCTATTTCTTCTTCTGGGTGATTGCCAGAGTCTATAAGTAAACTTGCGGCGCCATTACAGGTGTGCATGGCAAGTTCTTGTGCTTCTTTTGCATCAAACCCTAATTGTATGGCACCTTGGGTAGTTGCACGTATTAAACGCATCCAGAAAGCAATACCACTTGCACAAATAACCGTTGCGGCCTGCATTTGGTTTTCAGGTATTTCCATAGAATGACCCATTCTATTAAAAATAGCCTTTGTTAAGTCAATACGTTTTTTACCTTTTTCATTACTACAAATACAGGTCATTGATTTGCCTACAGAAATAGCGGTATTAGGCATACTTCTAACAATATAATTATCTTTACCGATAACTGCCTCTATTTTTTCGATTCCGAAACCGGTAATGGTAGAAATAATTACATGGTTTTCAGTTAACAGGTCTTTTATGCTTTCTAAAATTTCGGCAAAGTGAACAGGTTGCACGGCAAATATTAAGATGTCTGAATTTTGTACAGCCAAACGATTGTCGTTGGTAACCGTAACCTTATCAAATTTTTCAAAATCAGCAATAGATGTAGTATCCCTTTTAGTAAGGTACATACTAGTGGCACCATTACTTTTTAGAATTCCGTTTGCAATGGAAAGTCCTAAATTACCGGTACCTATAATAGCTATTTTCATGTTGTAATTAGTATTTAGTAATGAGTAAAGTACTGAGTGTAGCGGAAGTTAAAATACCCCTGCCTTTAAATTCAGTCCTAAATTTTCTTCTAGTCCTAAAATCAAATTCATATTTTGAACGGCTTGCCCAGATGCACCTTTTAATAGATTATCAATTGCTGAGGTCACCAGTAATAAATCATCGTGTTTATGCAAATGAATATGGCACTGATTCGTATTCACCACTTGTTTTAAGTTGATAGGCTCATCAGAAATTTGGGTAAAGACCGCATCCTTATAAAAATCTTGATACAATACTTTAGCTTCCGATAAATCCCCATCGAATTTGGTATACGAAGTCGCTAAAATTCCACGAGTGAAATTTCCTCTATTGGGCATAAAAAATAAGTTCCCAGTATTTTCTTGAAGCGAATGTAAACTCTCATTGATTTCTCCCAAATGCTGATGCGTAAAAGGTTTGTACCAGCTTACGTTATTGTTTCGCCATGAAAAATGAGAAGTGGCTGACGGACTAACGCCTGCACCTGTACTACCTGTTACGGCATTTATATGCACTTCATTTTCTAAGAGCTTTGCTTTTGCCAATGGAAGCAATGCCAATTGAATGGCTGTTGCAAAACAACCAGGGTTGGCTATGTATTTGGCATTTTCTATTTCGCTTTTATTTAATTCCGGTAATCCGTATACAAACTGTTTACCATCAAAATTAGCATCTGCAACTAGTCTAAAATCGTTACTTAAATCGATAATAATAGTATCTGTAGAAAAGCTGTGTTCCTTTAAAAAAGCCGTAGAGTTACCGTGGCCTAGGCACAGAAAAACAACATTGACATTCAGGTTTACATTTCCTGTAAATTCTAGATCTGTTATTCCTAATAAGTCTGGATGTGCTGTAGTAACCTTTTTACCTGCTCTGGTGGTACTGTAGACAAAATCTATTTCCGCGGCGGGGTGATTCAATAGAATTCGAATAAGTTCGCCACCCGTGTAACCAGATCCACCAATAATTCCTGCTTTAATCATAATTTTATTTTGTGAATGAGAAATCAGTATCAAGTACAAAGTATTAAGTACGAAGTACTTTGTTGATACTTTTAATTTTTTACTTAATACTTTGTACTCATTACTTAATACTACTTTTTCCTAAATCTTTACTCTTATTGATCCCCATTCACATGGTTGTAAATCTTTCCAGAATTAGATAGAATTTTTATAAAGCCTTTAGCATCATCTGCTGTCCAGCCTTTATTTACTTCGCCATATTTACCGAAAGCATCTGTCATTAAATCATGTTTAGATGAAATACCGTGCAGCCTAAACTGAAAAGGATATAAGCCAACATATACATCACCTGAAACGGTTTTTTGAGTGTCGGTCAAAAAGATCTCTATATTTCTCATTACCGCATCTAGGTAATTACCTTCATGCAATAACATACCGTAGAAATTACCTTGTTGCTCTTTTTGGTATTGTTGCCATTTAGTAAGCGTATGCTTCTCTAAAAGATGGTGCGCCTTTATGATAATTAATGAGGCGGGAGCTTCAAAACCAACTCTTCCTTTAGTACCAATAATAGTATCGCCAACATGAATATCTCTACCAATTGCATATTTAGATGCAAGAGCTTCAATTTTTTCAATGTTGTTTACCGGCGTATCTTTTTCTCCATTAACCGCTACTAATTCTCCTTTTTCAAAAGTTAAAGTAATATCTGTCGGATTTTTTTCTTGTAGCTGGCTTGGGTAAGCACTATCTGGTAATGCTTTGTCTGAAGTCAAAGTTTCTTCGCCACCTACCGATGTTCCCCATAAACCTCTATTGATAGAGTATTTGGCCTTTTCCCAAGGATAATCTACCCCATTTTCTTTTAAATAAGCAATCTCTTCTTCCCTTGCCAATTTGTTATCTCTAATAGGGGTGATAATTTCTATTTCAGGAGCAATGATTTGGAAAATCATATCGAAACGAACTTGATCGTTTCCTGCCCCTGTACTACCATGTGCGATATATTTAGCACCTACTTTTTTGGCGTAGTTTACAATTTCAATAGCCTGTACTATTCTCTCTGCACTAACAGAAAGAGGGTATGTATTGTTTTTTAGAACGTTTCCGAAAATAAGGTACTTAACTACCTTGTCATAAAACGTTTGTACGGCATCAATAGAGGTGTAAGAAGTAGCACCTAACTGAATAGCCTTTTTTTCTATTTCCTTTATTTCATCTGATGAAAAACCACCTGTGTTTACACTTACTGCATGAACTTCAAAGCCTTTGTCTTTTGATAAATGTTTTGCGCAATAAGATGTATCTAATCCGCCGCTGTATGCTAGTACTAATTTTTTCATTTTAATATTTTCAATCCCAGTATATCCGGGTAATTATATGATTCAATTTGAATAGAGAATAGCTATATTTTAAAATAGAAGCTCGTTCTTGTCTCTTTTCAGAATTATGATTTACTTTTTTCGACTTTCTTTTTAAGGAACAAACTCTCTTTAATACTTTTTAATCTTGTAAAAGCCTTACTGTTCACATGCTTTACTTCCTCAGTTTTTTTCTTAACATTACCATCATAGAGCATACCTGTGCATAAGCACATTTTTTGTTCTGTTCTGGTAAGGATATCGAAATTTTTGCAAGTTTGGCAACCTTTCCAAAACTCTGGATCATCTGTAAGCTCAGAAAAGGTAACAGGTTTGTAGCCAAGCTCGTAGTTAATTTTCATAACGGCTAAACCAGTGGTGATCCCAAATATTTTGGCATCAGGAAATTTTTCTCTGCTGAGTTCAAAAATTCTAGCTTTTATACTTTTTGCAAGTCCTTGACCCCTATAATCAGGGTGTACTATTAGTCCGGAATTGGCAACAAATTTCTCATGTCCCCAAACCTCTATATAGCAAAAGCCTGCAAATTTCTCTCCGTCCAACGCTAAAATAGCATTGCCGTTAGATAGTTTTCTCTGGATGTATTCTGGTGTACGTTTCGCAATACCTGTTCCGCGAACCTTAGCCGAATCTGCTATGGTATCGCAGATATCCTGAGCGTATTTAAAATGTGATTCGTTAGCAACAATTAAGTTCATTGCCAGTTAGATTTAAAAGTGTAAAAAAAGTTTTGATTTTCTGTGCGGAAATGGACTCACCTAATTCCATAATTATATCTTACCCTTACGGGCGACGACGGCGAGATGTGAACGGACGCGCAAGAGCAACTGGGCTCACGGTACTATATAGAAAGTAGTTTTTTTCGTTCATTACAGGGTAAATGTACAAATTATATTTATTTGACATCACTCATCGTATAATTTTTACAAAAACTTCACTTTTTGTTATTATGTGCAACAATTTCATAAATAATGAAGCCGTACACTGAAATATACTCAATGGCAAGAAGCCAGAGGTTTTCTTTGAAATCTGCCTGAGAATAAGCCAAGTAGCTTAATACAATAGCGGCAGACCAAATGATAGCATATCTATACGTTGTAAAAATAGAAAGTAACACCAGAAAAATGGCATACCACGGGTGTACCGTAGTAGACATAAAGTAATAGATGGTCAAAACCCACATCATAGACCAAAGCACTCTGTTTAAGTCATATCTTTTTGGTAAAAATGTAAATAGACCTACGGTGGCTATGGTAAGTAACGGAGTAATTTTGCCATATTCTTTAATGAACTCCCACGGCTTTGCATCAAAATGTATGGCAGTTTTTTTAGCGATATTATAGATGCTAGCATTGAATTCAAAATTTGAGAACCATAGCTTCAGAGTTTTAGAATAGTTGTCTATAAACTCTGGGGTATTAAATGGTAGAAAAAGAACGATTGAAGTGATACCAATGATCATATAGAAAATGATACTTTTTTTCCATCCTAGGTACTTAAAGAAAAGTGGTAAAAATAATAGGGGTACTAGTTTTATTGAAATAGAACAAGCCATAACTATACCTGCAGTTTTCCATTTATCTATTGATAATAAAAACATAGCTAGAATAAAGAAAAACAGCATAACACCTTCAAAATGAAGATTGCCGGTAAGCTCTACAATTACAAGCGGATTTAAAAAATACCAGAATATTAAATGCGGAGATCTGTTCAGATTTTTTAGCAGCTTTCTGCCAAAATAGAATATACCAATATCGGCAAGTATAATAATTGCCCGTAGGGTCAGCAGTGACGCAAAAATACTCTTACCACCTACAAATGCTGCAATTGCAAAAATAAGCTGGTTCAAAGGTGGGTAATTGCTATAGTGGCGTGCACTTAAACTGCCCATACCTTCATAAAGTATATTGGCATTTGGTATCATAGATACCATGTTTGTCATTAACTGATCTGGGGTGTGCAAATAGGGGTTGGCACCACTAGAAACCAAATGTCCGTCCCAAATAAAACGATAAAAATCTTGAGATAAATTAGGTTCTATACAAAGAAAAATAAGTCTAAAAATCACTCCTATGCCCAGTAGAAATCTAAAGTTCAATTTCTCGAACTGTATAAGTTTAAAACAGAAAAAGAAAAGCGCAACAAAGAGCGTAAGCAGCTTTATGAAATCTGTTCTCTGTAAGTGATATGCAAAGGTGTAATAGAATACAAAACTCAATACCGCTAAGATTAAGGAAACCTTATGGAGTTTCATAAAATTTTTAAAAGAAAACGGCATTAGGAGTTTGGGTTTAGTAAAAGGTCAATTTAATGGTTTTTATTGAAATATGTTTTAACGTTCCATCATTTTACCAATAAGTTCTTTCATCATTTTTGCAGCCAAATATGCGGTCATGTCATGAAAATCTCGATCAGGATTATATTCGACAATATCAGCACCCACCACTTCGGTATCAATGCTATGAATTAAATCTAAAACTTGGCGCGATGAGAGTCCGCCGGGCTCATGATGAGAAACTCCTGGTGCAAAGGCAGGGTCAAAACCGTCCATGTCTAAAGTTATATACAACGGATTCTCAAATTTCGGAATGTTATTTAGGTCAAGGTTTCGCATTTCATGAACGTCTACATTGTACTTTTTTGCTTGTGCAGCCTGATGCGGATTCAAAGTTCTAATACCTACTTGAACCAATTTTACGGCAAATCCATTTTCCATAATTCTTGCAAAAGGGCATGCGTGAGAATACGGGTCGCCTTCATAGTCATGGTACAGATCTGCATGGGCATCAATATGTAGAATGTCTAGTTTTGGGTAATGCTCATGAAACGCTTTTATTATTGGGAAGGTAACCGAATGATCACCGCCTAATGAAAGTAGTTTAACGCCTGATTCAATATTTTTTCTGGTAATGTCTGTAATATCAAAATACTCATTTATGGTAAAATCACCTTTATCGGTTATGGCATCATTTTCAATTGACACCCCGAATTCAGTACATAGATTCATTGAATCGCTGTACAATGCTTTTCTAATTAAGTTAGGAGCTTTCGCAGGACCTTGTTGAAACGATGATTTGGCATCCCAATTAAGACCTTGAATATTAATATTTTTCATAAAGTTGAGTTCTTTTGTCCGTTGCGGTATTAGTACATTGTATTTGGGTTCTTAGATTTTTCGGGTATTTGTTGAATAGAATCCCAATGTTCACAAATATTACCGTTGGTATCAAATCTAAAAAAATCCATGGTAATGTATTGGTCATTTCCTGGCCATATTTGGTGCGTATGTAATGCCACTAAATCACCTTCGGCAATACAACGTACAAATTCAATAGACTTTTCTGGGTATTCTGTCTTCATGCGTTCAAAATAATCAATGAAACCTTGTGTGCCGTTAGCTACATCTGGGTTATGTTGAATATATTTATTACCCACATATTTCTCTATAGCCAGTTTTGGTTGCCCTAAATAAGCTGTTTTGTAGAATGCGATGGCATTTTCTTTATTTTTCTGCAAGTCCATAATTTGAAATTTAGTCCTTAAGGATTTCAGTGATTGGAAGTTTTAATCTTTTATATTCATTAGGCAGGTCAGCAAAAGCTTCATTAGTAAAGCTAAATGTACTGCCTCCGTCAAAAGTCCAATAATTACCTTCTAATTTACCGTTTTCGCTAGAGGTATTTTCTCTTGGAACATTATTAATTGAATATTGATTTTTCTCTTTGTTATACCAAATACCCAAAGCGCGCAAATCATTTTCGTCAGTGTAGTTGAAAGAAATGAGTGGTGCTATAGTTCCTTCATTATTTTCAATAGTCACATCTTTATTGGTAAAATTTTCTAACTCTTTAGCCCATGACAGTTTATTTTCTTTCCATTTTGCTAATTGTTCCCATTGTGCTAGGGTCAGTGCGGTATCTTTTTCTGTTTGTATAATGGTAAAAAGATGTTCTTGTACAATCTCAATTTTATGGTCTTCTGGATAAATAGTTACGGTGTTTTTGTCTGCCGCAATTTTGCTCTCTTCAATACCAAAGAATGAAGCTAATAGAAAGAAAATGATTTTAATTTGTTCCATTGATAAGACTATAGGGTTAAGAATTTTAAGCATTAATATTTATCTTAAGTTAGTGAATAAATATTTTTATGGTTTAATGCGGATATTCTTGTGATTAGTTTAAATAAGTCTAGAAAAATAGTTTAATTCTTTGATGTGATAAAGCCTTAAGTGTTGAATATAAAAAGAGGAGTGTATATAATCAAAATCAGTATCTTTAAATCTTCCCCACCTGCTATTCAGAATAATAACGAGAAGCAGAATTATAACAAACTAAATCCAAATTCAATTATCATGAAAAGAATTATTTCTACGAGCATTGCAACAAGCTTTTCCATAGCTTTTCTGCTACTTTCTTCTTGTAAAGAAGAACCAAAGGTTGAGGTAGACCAAACGGTAGCCTTGAATAAATGGTTCGACGATAAATATGAAGAGCAGTTACAAATGAGTCCGTTAGCGTTGACCGCTCAGGGCAGAAAAGATCAGTATGACAAAATTGATGATTTAAGCAAAGCTGCAGAGAAAAAGGAACTGGAATGGTATACTAAGACTACCAATGAACTAAAAGAAAAATTTGACTATGACAGTTTAAATGATGCTGACAAAACGTCTTACGATTTATGGGTTTACCAATATGAAACATTAAAAGAAGGTGCCACTTTTGAGAACTTAGATTACGTTTTTGATCAAATGCGTGGTATGCATACGCGTTTACCAAGTTATTTAATCAATTTTCATAAGGTAGATAGTCTTTCTGATATGAACGCTTATATCTCTAGGGTTAAAGAGGTCTCAAGAGGAATTGATCAATTGGTTGAGCGAGCAAAAGAACAAGCCACAGCAGGAAATTTACCTCCAAAATTTGCATTTACCACGGTTATTGCTCAAACAAAATCATTGAAAGATGGTACACCATTGCTGATTGATATGAACGGTAAAATTGATGCGCTTTTAGCATCAGAAGAAATTACGGCAGAAGAGGCTACTTCACTAAAAGAAGAATCGGTAAAGGTTCTTGATGAGTATTTTTCACCATCATATGATAAATTGTTGGCTTGGTTAGAAAGTGAGGTTGATAATGCGGAAGAAACACCAACGGGCGTAAGTCGTCATGAGCATGGTAAAGATTTTTATAATTATCGTTTAAAAGTTTTTACTACCACAGATTTAACAGCAGACGAAATTCATGAAATAGGGCTTGCTGAGGTAGCAAGGATAAAGGGAGAGATGATGGCGATTAAAGAAAAAGTTGGTTTTGATGGCGATTTAAATTCTTTTTTCAAATTTGTAAATACAGACTCGCAATTCTTTTTCCCAAATACAGACGAAGGTAGACAGGGGTATTTAGATGAGTCCACAAAATATTTAGATGATTTAACGAAGAAGTTACCAGACTACTTTGGTATTTTGCCAAAAGCTAAGTTGCAGGTAAAAAGGGTTGAGGCTTTTCGTGAACAAGATGGTGCGCCACAGCACTATTCTGCAGGTACACCCGACGGTTCTAGAAAAGGTACCTATTATGTGCATTTATCAGAAATGAACGCTATGCCTAAATCTACTATGGAGGGTGTTGCGTATCATGAAGGTAACCCAGGGCACCATATGCAGATTTCTATAGCACAAGAATTAGAATCTGTACCTAAGTTTAGAACTCAGGCTGGTTTTAGTGTCTATAGTGAAGGTTGGGGATTATACTCAGAAGCATTGGCAAAAGAAATGGGCGGTTACCAGAATCCATATTATGATTTCGGTCGCTTGGTAAATGAAATTTGGAGAGCAATACGTTTGGTGGTAGACACAGGGATACATGCAAAAGGATGGACAGAAGCAGATGCTGTAAAATATTTTACAGAGAATTCATCAATTTCTCAAGGTGCTATTGTTGCAGAAGTTCAGCGGTATATGGTAATGCCAGGGCAGGCGACTTCTTATAAAATTGGGATGCTTAAAATTCAAGAATTGCGTAAAATGGCAGAAACCGAGTTAGGTGATAAATTTGATATCAAAGGATTTCACGATACTATTCTTGGCGGAGGTGCTTTGCCTTTAGAATTGTTAGAACGTAGAGTAAAGACTTGGATAGCAACTCAGAAATAATTAGAATTCATCTATTTTAAAGTATATTAACAAGCCATAAACGAAAGTTTATGGCTTGTTTTTTTTAATATAGAGTACGGTGAATAAAAAAGAAAATAAAGCGAAACGAAATAAAAAACCATGGCCTACGAAAGATGCCATGCAACAGGTCTATGAAAAGAACCTGTGGGGTAGCAGTACTTCAGATTTTTACTCTGGTGATGGATCACATCGTTCAGAAATTGTAGCGCCTTATGTAGAAGCTCTGGTCAAATTCTTAAATGCGTTTGAAAGTCCGGTTTCGGTGTGCGATTTAGGGTGCGGAGATTTTAACGTTGGCAAGGAGTTGGTGATGTATACTGAGAACTACATTGCCGTTGATATTGTACCTGAGCTAATTGAGCGAAACAAGCAGGCGTTTGAATTGGGAAATCTAGAATTTCAATGTTTAGATATTGCCGTAGATGAGTTGCCAATTGCAGATTGTGCTATTGTTCGTCAAGTGCTGCAACATATATCAAATGCAGAGGTGAAAAAAGTTATAGATAAGTTATATGATTATAAATATCTAATAGTTACGGAACATGTGCCTGAAGGTGATTTTGTGCCCAATATCGATATTATATCGGGACAAGGAACCCGATTAAAAAAAAAGAGTGGAATTGATCTTTTAGTTGCACCTTTTAATTTAAAAATAGTTAAAGAAAAACAATTATTGAAGGTAAGGGATGGAAAGGGAGTTATTATAACTACGATGTATAAGATTGACCAATCCTGATAAATATCATATTATAAATTAGCGTTGTTATCTAGCTTTGGTGGTATCATAAAAACAAACGTAGATGAACAAGGTAGAGATTAATCAAGGAGAGATTAAAGTGAAATTCAATGAGCCAACTTCTGGTAAAGTATCTTTTGAAGAATTAGGAATTTCTAGTGAAGTCGCAGAGTTAGAAAGCGGATTGCTTCGTTTAGTTTTTGATCTTGAGGGAATTGGTGAGCATGATTATTATCAAGTACCTACTATTGAGGTGTTTTACGAAGAAAAAATGTCTGAAACCCATTGGATATGTGAGTTCAACGGAAAAACAATTTTAGATAAATTAGACCATCATGGTCATTCTACCATATTATTATTAAACAGAAATGTGTTAAGCGAATTAGAGCAACATCATGAAAATGTGTTAATAGTTCACGCAGAATTTCCAGAAGCTGCAAAGTTAAATCTTAAGGAATCTTCTGTGCATTTATTCAAATAGAATACAGTATAAAATTTTAAAAAGAGAGGATAGCTAGTGGTTTGCTTGATTTCAGGTGGTATTTTAAATCAAACTAACCAAATAGATTGTTGTTTAGGTCACAAGTCTTTTTTGCTATCCTTTTTTTACTTACAATTTTCATTTATCAATTTTTCTACTTCATTGCCGTACTGTTTGGTGTATTTCAACTCAATCGCTTTTTTTAATTCAACGCCTTTCTTAAGGTTGCGCATGGTTGCATATACCTTGTAGTTGTTTTTTGTAAATAAGACGACACTTTGATAATCAATCCATATTAATACCCGAATTCATAGGTTCTTTTACCTATTCTAATGGTGTTAAACTATTGTAAATCTTATAGATACTTTTCTACGCCTTTAACTCTAGGTGTAAATTTACTTATGTCATCATCAGAATCATCAATATATTTAACAAGAGAACTTGCTACATAATAAATTATCTTTTGCATATTTCTAACTTTAAATTAATGTTGAATTATAATGGCAATTTGTATGCTTTTTAATCACACGATACAGTAAATAGAAGCCTAAGTATGCTAAAGCAATTGATGTAGATATTATTAAATTGATTTATTATTTACCAGCTCCACTTCAAAAAGATCAAGTCATTATCCCCAATATTCTTTTTCTGTGGTAGTAAAACCAAATTTCCAAAAAAAAACTTATAAGCCAATTGCGAAGTAGTAACTATGATTTTACTTGCATTTTCAAACTTACTCTAGTTCAAAAATTATATTTCTTTCCGTACTTTTCTTATACATGTCCTTAGTTATTATGGTCTTTTTTGCAGTTGAAGAATAGTTTTTGCTATTTGGGTTTAGCAAATATTCTAGTTGATGTTCAATCATTTTTTCAAAAGGAATAAGAAAATCCTTTGTCTCGCATTGTTCTAAATCACCTTCCTTAAGTAAATTTAAGACCGTATAAACAGATTCAATAGTACTAAGGCAGAGAGAATTTGGTTGCTGTTTAATGATGAATTTTGATTTTATTTTATTATCGAAACTCACTCTTTTTAAGTTCTGCAAGTTCTTACTAAGTTTAAGCATTTTACGGGCGCAGGGCCATGTACCATCTAGAATGAAAATGTGTGGGTTAGTACCTATAAATGAATCTATTTCTGAACTTTCTCTTATAGACAAGTTGAAATTATCTTTTCCTGGATAAAGTAAAAAAGAATTTTTCTCTCTAGTCAGTATTTCATTTACACGATTATTATTGGTGAAATCTACACCCACTATAATTTCTGAATTTTTAAGTTGAAGCTTAGTCATATGTCCCGTTCCATTTTTTTCTTTTTTGTACTCTTTAGGGTGCATAAGAATAATAAAACGTGCCTTTGTTTTAAAAGGACTAATGTGTTTGCAAATGCATGTGCTTGAAGGTCTCATGCATTTATAACATTTAATTCTTGAATTTTTAATTTCTGTTTGCAAGCTGTATATCTCTTTATTTTTCTAATTAGTCTTGGCGAACTTTTCAATCGTCACCGAAGTATGAAAAAAACAAAACTCCGTATTCATTATAGCTTTCTTAATGATTATTTTTTCCCGTGTACATAGTATTCATACATCTTAATTACTTGTTCAGAAGTAATACCTTCAGATTGTATTAAAGCTAGCGGGTGTTCTGTTGGTTCAAGTTCTATATAAGGTCTGATTCCATCATTTCTTAAATGAATTATGGATTTGATATTTTCTGTGTCTGTATAAAAAGGCCAGACCCAAGAAGAAAACCATCCAAACATTGGTTCGTTATCTCAACGTTTTTTCACGTCATATAAAGATTCAAATTTCTCAAAATTTTCTTTACTTAATGAAACCCAGGCTCCAAAGCTAAAAACTTCTTCATTTCCAATTAATGGTATCTCTAAGCATCCTCTAACAAAAAAATGTACATCATCAATTACACAGGTATCAGAAGTTAAAAAGGTTCTTTTTTTAATTTCTTCATCAGGAATTGAGAAATAGTAATTTGGAGCATTGCTACCTAAATTAGGAACTCCCCTGTGAATTTCATCACAACAAGAACATGTAAAATTAAAAGTACTAATATCTGACATCTAGTTATATTGAGTTTAACGTTTAGTGTAAAATGCGTTTTAATGCATTTTTACACATTGTTGTGCTTAGTTTTTCTTAATTCAAAATTGTGGTATAAGTCAATGATTATTTCGCCATTCGTCAAATCTAACCAGTCGTCTACAGCCGTGATGAAATGTCTTATTATAGATATAAATGTGGTTAGGTTATTGTCATCTAACTCATAAAAGGTTGTTAGTTTTTCAATTCTTGGCTTATAGATAAAATCTCCAAAATCACTAATAACTCCCTTTTCTTTGTCAATCTTTTTCAATAGGATAAAACGATTTGGCAAGTCATCATTTTGTCCAGTTTGAGAAGGGGGAATAATTTTGTAATTCGTGTCTACAGAATCAAGTTCTTTAAACCATGTATCTTCATTTCGAGGGGAGTTTAAAGCATCAAATCTTCCTACCCAACTTACCAATTCAATAATTGGTCTTGCCATTTCTCTATTTTGATGAACTGAAGAGATTGCACTATCGGCAATTTCTCTTAATTTCTTTTCTTGAACTTGAAGGTTTTTAAAAATCTGAAATCCAATTGGTTTCTGAGATTTTATTGTTTCCTCAATTTCTTTGTCAGTCAAGTTCGAAACGCGTTGTAGCATTTCAGGAGCTGATTTTCCTTCGTAACCAAATAACAATTTCCCTAAATGCCCAGCAATTGTTAATATTTCGGTATCAACTTTCTGTTTTATATAGTCATCTACTTTGTCAAATAGTCCTCCATTTTCATGAAGTTTTATGATTGAATCGGAAAGAATTTGAACAACCGAATTTCTAACTTCTGATTTATTTAATCCATCCAAACTGTATTGAATAGGTCTTCTTTGTCTCAAATCAAAAGGCAATTCTTCAATGCTTCCATAATCAGTATTGTAGAAGCAGAAGACTCTTTCCCATCCTAACACTCTTGCCGCATATCCCAATTCGACTAGAACATTGGGGTTAGGACACTTTCTACCAGTACTTTCAGAGTTTATGATTGATATATCAGCTATAAAAATTTTTGATCGATCAATCTTCTTAAAAATAGATTCCAAGATATTAGGCGTACCAATTTCTGATTTTGTATCTCGATCAATATTAAACTCTAGTTGGAATGGCATGTCCTTATCAACCTGTTTAATTACTTTTTTTAAACAAGATTCGATAAAACCTCTGTTTGAATTGCTAGGGAGGTCAGACTGCCATGAATAAAATATTGTTCTTTTCAATTTATAGTTTTCTCAAATTATGCACAACAATTGTATAAGGTAACAAGTTACTTTATACGCTATTTAAGACGAATAAGATCACTAGTAATTTTATTCCTGTTTTATGTGTAAGTTAAACAAATGAGAAGAATTAAAGTAAAAAAAGGGACAGCCAAATGGCTATCCCTTTTTAATATCTTATTTAAAGCTGTTTTAAGCTCTTGAGGTCAATGATTTAAAAAATACAAACCCAAAGCCTAAGAACAACATAAAGTGAAACGGAAACAACCCGAAATCATTCAATGGTATAGCGCTGTACATACCAAACATAAAGTAAATCATTAGAGCAAATTCTAAAATCATGTTAGGCGATAATTTTTTAGCTAAATACTTATTGCCTTTCCAGCTTTGTTTTATGGTACTGATGTTGAATTTAGGCGTACGTACAAATTCACTTCTTTTACCCATATGACCTTCAATAACCGCAATGGTATTGTGCAAAGAAAAGCCTAAGGCTACAGAGAAGAACGTAAAGAAAATACGTATGTAATCTACAAAGTTGTTAAAGCCGCTACCTTGTATACTCTTATACGTAAACCAATAGCAAACGAATAATATGATTGTACTTACGGTAAATAAGCTTAATAGAGAGAATACCCAGTCTAAATGACCGTAAGTGTTCTTGATATAAAGTGATGGGATACTTAATAATGCAACTAAGAAAACACATAAGAACATTGAACTGTTCAGTAAATGCATTACACCGTGAAACTTGGTTTTAAAAGGTATGTTTTTAGCTGTAACAACGCTCCAAACTGTTTTTCTAAAGTTCTCTGCACCACCTTTGTTCCAACGAAATTGTTGAGAACGTGCGGCACTAATTACAACCGGAAGTTCTGCAGGAGTTTCAACATCTTCTAAATACTTGAATTTCCAATCTTTTAATTGTGCACGGTAGCTAAGGTCAAGATCTTCTGTAAGTGTATCGCCTTCCCAGTTACCAGCGTCTATAATACATTCTTTACGCCAAATACCTGCTGTACCGTTAAAGTTGATAAAATGTCCTTTGCTGTTACGCCCAACTTGTTCTAAAGTAAAATGCGCATCTAAGGCAAATGCCTGTATTTTTGTTAATGTAGAGTAGTCCCTGTTCAAATGTCCCCAACGGGTTTGTACCACACCAATTTCTTCATCTTTAAAATAAATGACCGTTTTCTTCAACCAATCTGAGGCCGGTAAGAAATCGGCATCAAAAATAGCGATGAATTCACCCTTTGCTACTTTAAGTCCTTCTTTTAAAGCTCCTGCTTTAAAACCAGATCTATCAGTTCTTGTAATGTGCTGAATATCTAAACCGGTCTCTTGTAGTTTTGCAACGCTAGCGGCGGTAGTAATTACGGTATCATCTGTAGAATCATCTAATACCTGAATCTCTAGCTTACTTTTTGGGTATTCTATTTTGGCAATATTTTCCAATAATCTATCCATCACATACTCCTCGTTAAAAACTGGAAGCTGAATAGTTACGAATGGAATTTCTTTTGGATCTAGTAGATTAAATTTAGGCGCGGTAGTGTTCTCTCTTTTTTGTGATAAATAATTGATCAATAGATTCAGCTGCGCCAAGCTATAAAAGAAAATTAATAGTAAAGAGATACTATAAATTACGATGATAAGATACGCAAGAGCTAATGCCATATTATTTTATACTGTATTTGAAGATCCACCCCAATATTTTTATGCCCGCAAATATACTACCTTTTACGGTTCCTGACACTTTTGATATGCCAATTCTTCGTTTGTAACGTACTGGTACTTCGGTATATGTCATTTTTTTCTTAAGAACTTTCAATTGCATTTCAACCGTCCATCCATAAGTTTTGTCTTCCATGTTCAATTCTTTGAGCTTTTCGTATTTAATTGCCCTAAAAGGACCTAAATCCGTAAATTTTGCACCAAAAAATAAACTCATTAAAAATGTTGCCAACCAGTTACCAAATACTTGTTGTGGGGTCATGGAACCTTCTTCTCGCAAGCTTTTTGTTCTAGCACCTACCACAAAATCCATATTATTTTCCAAAATAGGAGCAACTATCTTGTCCAGTTCCTCGGGATAATCTGAATAGTCCCCATCAATAAATACGATAATGTCTGGTTGTTTAGATTTCGCGGCAATGTAATCTAGTCCTTTAAGACAGGCGTACCCATAACCTTTTCTAGTTTCGCTAAGCACAGTGGCACCTGCTTTTTCTGCATTTTTTACAGTGTCGTCTGTAGAATTATTATTCACCACAATAACCTCAGAAACCGTTTTTGGTATTTCATTGATGACATGGGCAATGGAATCTGCTTCGTTAAAAGCTGGTATAATTACTTTAATGTCTGTCATTATTTTAAATCAGATAAACTATTTTCATGGGTAAAAGCACGAAAAGATTTCCATTCTTTTATTTTTTCACCCTTGCTATATTTCTCGGCAGATATCAATTTAGCGTCTTCGTATTTTAAACAGTAACCATCTTTAATGCCTTTTGTCAATTGACATTTATGGTTTATACGACCTTTTTTGTCATAGAACAACCACCAGCCTATTTCTTCATGTTCAGCGAATCTGCCTTCTTTTGTTCTAATGCGGTTTTCATCGTAAAAGAACCAATATTTTTCTCTTTTGCCATAAGCGAAAAACCCCTGTTCAGACTTATGACCGTTTTTATGATAGAAAGTCCAATAATCTGTTTTCGTATTATATCGCATCCATCCTTCGCTAGCCAAAGAGCCGTCATCATAATAGGTGCGTTCGTAACGTTTGTCTTCAGGATTTATAAAAGCTAACAATCCAAAACAAATAAGTACGGCGTATACTGGTTTTAATAGTTTCATATCTAATTATTTCAGGTTAAGAGCTTCATCATCGTTTAAACACCAGAAATCAATATATTATTTTGAGCCCTTAAGTTTATAGGTTTTATTTCCTTTGCTGAGCGCAATTTCAGTTCCCTGCCATACTAATGTGCCAGTCATTGTCTCGGGAATCTTTATTTCTGCGGTTAGCTTATTCTTAGTTCTTTTCAGGTTGAATATTATATTCCCGTTCGCTGTAGGCAGTATGCCTTCCATAGCATGTAATTTGCCAAATACAGGGGCAATACGCACCTCGCCAAAGTTATTTTTTACAGATTGGATACCTGCTAAGTAATTAAAATAGAAATATGCAGGTGACGCACTCCATGGGTGAACCTCTGATCGTGTTGGTTTTTCTGCACTTTCAAAACGTTCTAGGGTTGTGGTCATGTTGTCATCAATCATTTTCTCCCACGGTTTTTGTACAGCATCGAACAACTCTGGAGCATCTACTTTTTTAATTGCCTCAAAAAGATAAAAGCGATAGTAATAGGTAGCTTGTAATAAATCTTCTTCATTTAAGATTTTATCTAAAAGTGCTCTTTGCTCATTCTCAGGAATAGCATCTGTCAATATGGCCATGATATTGGTGTGCTGGTCATATATGGTCTTGTCCGGTCTTTCGGCAAAAAGATTTCGTTCGGTATCGTAACACAGATTGTAAACTGATTTTTTTATTTCCTCAGCACGATTTTTAAATGTTACCGAAGTTTGTTCCTCTCCAACTTCTTGAAATAGGCGAGATGCATTCTGTAAAGCACGCACATAGTGTAAACTTACTACTGCAGAGTTGAGACCGTCATTTTTTGTTGCCGTACCACTACCGTTATTTGGTCCTGTATACCAATCTACAAAATAGCGGTAGGGGGTTTTGTTGACCAAGTTTAGCTCGTTCATGTTTTTTTCAAAACCAGCCAAAGTATTTACGATTCCGTCTTTATAAGTGTGAATAAATTCTTTATTGCTAGAGGTGTTGTAATAGTCGGCGATCATATCTACCCAAACTAGGGAGTAAGTAGGATAAATAAATGTAGAACGAAGCGGATAGGCACCTAAGATATTACCTTCAGAATCTCTAGAATGATCAAATTGTCTAATGGCATTTTTAGTATGCTCGGCATTACCGCTCATAGCTTGCCAAATTAACCCCTGTATTTTAGTGTCGCCAACATACTGCATGGTCTCGTAATAAGCATCACTTAAAAAGTAATCTTGTGTACATATATCAATAGTACGTTTACATATATCAAAAATCTCATTGTATGTTTCATCATCTGATGTAAATTCTGCAATGGAAGGAATGGTAGTTCTTGATCTATGGTTTACAAATTTCTGTAAAACAAGTTCTTGGTCTTTCGTTTCAATTTCAAATTCAATGAACCTGAAAGTACGCATCCAGTTTGGAATAAATTTCTGCGCATCTTCTCCGTTAGAAATGATTTCATCGTAGTAGCCTAAAAGCTGTTTGTTTTCTAAATCATTACGATCCCCCTTTTCATTATTGGGACCAAAAAGATTCTCGGCATATTTGATGCTGATTTTAGCCGATTTTCCTTTACGGAAGATTAATTCTGGGAATCCGTTGGTAACATATTGTTGATCCAAAAGAAAGGTAGTTTTAGAGTTTGGAGCAATTTTTAACTCGCCCAATACCGGAAATTCTGTAGCAATAGGTTTAGATGATCTTACAATACTTCCTATTCTTTCCTCATCCCAAGAAAGTAACGGCAGATTACGTGGCTCTAGCAAATAGGCAATTGATCCGCCCATACTACTGGCATTTTCAAAAAACTCAACTTTTTTCCAATCAGAATCATCAAAATTTAATGTTTCCCAATGAGTAGGGTAGTTGTTCATGTCTACAATATCGGTAGGGTTGTTGGCATAAAATCCGCCAACAATAGCTTTTTCTTTATCTCCGCGCCACACCACTTCATTCGCTTTATAAGACTTATCAATGGTGCTTATCCAAGTATCGTTGAATCCGGTTGTATTAATAATTTTGGCATTTTCAGAAACGCCATTTACCATTAAACTGGTAAAAATGGACTGCATACCTAAAAACCTTCTTTTACCAAAATTAATCACCTTAACCGCAATAACATTTTTCCCTTGGTTCAGGTAATCTTTAAGGTTTAAGGTTTCGTATTTGTAGTGCTGAATATCGCTCAATTGAGGTCCGTGAGTAATAAATTGACCATTTACATATAAAAAGTAATGATTGTCAGCAGAAATATTAATGATGAAATCTTCTCTTAAATCATCAACATTAAATGTATTGCGAAACAATACGGCAACATCTTCACCACCTTTAATATCTGGGTGGCTTACCCAAGCGGCGCGTATGTTTTCTTTACCATAAACAACCTCAGGATAATTAACTTCCTTCTGTGCTTGAACATGCAGGGAAACTATAAAGATGAAAATAAATAAGCGATTCATTAATGTTATAAGTTGGTGTTGATAGGATGTAAAGGTCATGAAAGATTGGCAAAAACCAGCCTTCCATGAACTTTTTCCTGATATATAATTTAGGCTAACATGACAAAAAAGATCCTTTTGCTGCTATATATAGTGCCGTTTATAAATAAATTCTATTTGTTATTTACTAGGTCCATTAAATCAACATCATTACCTAGTAAGACATCTTTAGAATTGATACGTCCTTTTTCAGGTCCGTTTTCTAATTTTAAAACTCCTCTTGGGCAAACCGCAGAACAAATACCACAGCCCACACAACTAGAACGTACAATATTTTCTCCTTTTTGAGCATATGCACGTACATCTATACCCATTTCACAATAGGTAGAACAGTTACCACAAGAAATACATTGACCACCATTGGTAGTAATTCTAAATTTAGAGAACATACGTTGCTGAAAACCTAAAACTGCAGCCATTGGGCAGCCAAATCTACACCATACCCTATTACCTAAAATTGGGTAAAATCCGGTTCCAATAACACCAGAGAAAATACTGCCTATTAAAAAGCTGTAGGTAGAACGCAAAGTCTCTGCTTTAAAAATGAATATGTTACCTGAGTCACTAAAAAAGTGCATTCCTATTAGTACAACGATAATGGTAAAGTAGCCTATAGCCCCATATTTGGCATCTTTTGCTAGTTCTTCTCTTTTATAAATCATTACCCAAGCGAAAACCGCGGTTAGAATAAATGCTACTCCAGAAATAAATACCGTTTTTGTAAGCCAGTATTTACTAGTATCATTACCTAAATAAGAATAAATTACAGCAGTAGTCATTAAGGTTACGAATACCACAACACTATGTACCACCCAACGTTCTACTTTCCAGGCAAATTTAGATTTGTCGCTTAACTGGCGAAAAGAATCTCCTGCAGTTTCAGCCAATCCGCCACAACCACATACCCAAGAACAATACCAACGTTTACCGTATTTATATGTTAGAAATGGTGAGATTACAAAGATGGATATGATACCGAAGAACAACATTGTCATACCAACACTACCAGAATCTATAAAGCCATTGATACGGTAACGCTCAAAATTGTAATAGTTTAAAGGCCACATGTTCTTAAGGTCATAATACGGTAGGTCTCCATTTAATCTTGCCATAATTTCTGGAATAAAGAAGGCAAAGGCAGTTTGAAAAAACATAACACTTACCGTTCTCAATTGCTCATATTTATTATGACGATATTTCCATATGAATTTAACTCCAAAAGCTAAAATAGCTACGGTGTACATGGTACCATATACAAACCATTGGCTGGCAGGGTTACCGCTTAAACCTTTACTCAATGGATCAAAAAGTGCAATTAAGCCAGTGTTATCACCGTCTTTTACCAAGCCTAAATACTCAGGGTAGAAATATAATACAATGTAAAACCCGGTTAACGCAATACCTGCCATCCAAGCTAGTACACCACGGCTAGATATTGATTTAAACCAAACTCCATCATTTTTAATCCCTTTTTGCTTATGTGCATATGCAGCTTGAGAAAACCAAATTATACCGGTGAAAATTGCAAGAATAGCAACCGAAAGCCATAATGCTGTATTGCCTAAGTTTAAATTGAACAATTGTAATATAAGAATGCCCATACCGGTCATTCCCATTAAAACAGCCAATTTCTGGCCTGTGTTTAGTGCTTTTGGCGGCTCTCCCGCAAGTGACATACTTCTGTCAAAATTACCCATAGTAGGTGTTGTTTGTGTTTGTTATTTAGTTAGGCGATACTGAAGATACGTTTCCAGCTTTTTTTCTTAGGACTGATATTCTTATTGAAATCAGCATTGTATTTGGCTACAATTTCTTCTTCGTAGAGTTTATAGAACTCAGGGTCAAAATTAGCATCTCTTAAATATGTCATTACATGATCAATGTCTCTATTCTCTGTTAACCATTGGTCAAATATTTCATGTCGCATGCGAATGCCAAAAGTATTTAGTCCTAAGAACTGATGACTGTCTTTATCAAATGCAACTGTAATACATATCTTTTCAGAAAGGTGGCGCCAATGAAAATGTTGTTCATTATCTTTTTTGCTACGTTCGCTAAATACCCATCCGTAGGTTTGGTATTCAACATCTAAAAATTTAGCGGAGTTAAACCAATGTCCTGGTGTATATTTTCTGGGTTTGTCACATAAGGTTTGCGCAAGAGCTTCGCCCATCATTCTACCCGTATACCAAACCGCTTCAATAGGCCTTCTACTACCAATACCTTCATGTTGTTCTGCACAATCCCCTATGGCAAACACATCTTTTACGTTGGTCTCTAAAAATCGATTGACCTTAACACCTCTGCCCAATTCAATACCAGAATCTTTAAGGAAATCTATGTTTGGAGTTACGCCGGCTGTTAAGCCGACCACGTTGCATTCAATAGTTTCGCCTTTATCGGTTACAACCGCTTTTGCACGCCCATTATCATCAGAAATAATTTTCTCAAGATTGGTGTCTAATTGTAAATCGATATGATGTTCTAGAATATGCTCATTGATCATAGCAGATTCCCCAGCAGGTAGAACCCCGTTCCAAAAACTCTTTTCGCGAACAAGAAAGGTTACTGGTATTTCGCGAGAACGTAGCATTTCTGCCATTTCAATACCAATTAGTCCGCCACCTACTATAACAGCACGATTGCAGACCTTATTGTTAGGTGCATTTTTCTCTAACAGTTCTAGATCTTGCTTAGAATACAGACCTTGTACGCCATTTAAGTCTTGCCCTGGCCAGCCAAATTTATTTGGTTTAGAACCTGTAGCGATAACTAGTTTATCATATGAAATAGAGGAGCCATCTTTTAAAACAAGCTTTTTAGCGTCAGTCTCTACTTTTTCTACAAAACCGTTAACTAAATCTATTCTGTTTTTCTTCCAGAACCAGTTCTCATAAGGTTGTGTGTGTTCAAACTTCATGTGCCCCATATAAACATACATTAATGCGGTACGTGAGAAAAAATAGTCGCTTTCAGCAGAAATTATAGTTATTTTTTTGTCTGATAGTTTTCGAATATGTCTCGCTAAAGTGACGCCAGAAATACCATTACCAATAATTACAATATGATCCATAAAATACATTTGTTGATGGGTGTGTCGGTATTAAAGGTAATAACTTAACAGCTCCCTTTTTATTTAGAAAGATTATAAACTTGTTATGATTCTGTGATACTTTTAAACGTAGTTTGCGTTTTAATCGACTTAAAACGGATTCGTAATACACAGAAAATCAGGTAATAGTTGGTTGAAAATTTATAAAGAATATTAATAATAATTTTTTTTGATTGTATGGTTTTCATAACAACACCGACCTATACAAACTCAAAAGCGATATTAAATTTCAAATACTATGAAAAGAATTTTTATACAGACATTGTTTTTATTTCTAACGGTAACCAGTATATCCGCACAAGATTTAGACGAGTTTTTTAATAGTGCCGATAGTTTTTTTGAAACTAACGTTATGGATGGTAAAGTGAAGTATGCTGATATCAAAAATAATCCAAAAACGTTGAATGCTATTTTAGAATCTGCAAAAGGCATTTCTGTATCAGAAACTGATGCCAGTACATACAAAGCCTTTTGGATCAATGCATATAACCTACTTGTAATTGATGGTATCGTAAAAAATTATCCATTAAAATCTCCCTTAGATGTTGCTGGTTTTTTTGATAAAAAAAAGCATGAAATAGGAGGTAAGTCCTTAACCTTAAACGGAATAGAAAATGATTTGCTGAGAGCAAAATTCCCAACAGAAGCAAGGTTTCATTTTGTATTGGTATGCGCAGGTTTAGGATGTCCACCAATAATAAACACTGCTTACACACCTAAAACATTAGAAAATCAGTTGCAAAAGCAGACCGTAATGGCATTGAACAATCCTACTTTTATAAAAGTAAATAAGAATAAAGCTCAGATTTCACAATTGTTTGAGTGGTACAAAAGCGATTTTGAACAAAAAGGAAGTACGGTAGATTTTATCAATAAGTATAGAAAAGTGAAGTTGCCAGAAAACGCAAAACTTTCTTATTACCCGTATGACTGGTCTTTGAACGAAGCTAAATAATCAACTAAGAATTTTAAAAACCTAAAAATGAATATTTTAACTAGAAATGTATTTCTTGCAGTGGCTTTTTGTGCCTTATTTAAGGGGTATAGCCAAGATAGTTTGCAACAGAAAAGCAATATACAGCAGTATACGCCATCTAAATTGGTGGGCAAAGGTCAGTATGATGTTAAGTGGTTTAATAATTTATATACACAAACCGAAAGCACATTTACAGAAGGTAAAGAGCCAAGGCAAACTTTTTTTACTTCTACATTAGAAGGGTATACAGGTGTTGGTAAAAATAATAGATGGAATGTAGGTGCCATTTTAGAATTCAGATCAAACGTGGTAGGTGATAGAGATGCTTTAGATGTCTTTAAATTTGATGGGGATAATAATACAGCTAGATCGGGGCTAACATCGATAGCTCCATCGGTAAAATTTGTACCTATTGCTTCAGTCAGTAATTTTTCTATTCAAAGTTCATTTTTTATTCCGTTAGTAGATAACGAATCTGAAAACGGAGTCTTTTTGGATCAAAAAGGGTATATCTGGCAAAACAGATTCTTTTATGACTATACATTTCCAGGAGATAAATGGCAGCTTTTTAGTGAGCTTAACTCAGAATTAAGTTTTGGAGATAAAGAAGAGAGTTTTGCAAACAACAGTTTAAATCTTAGCCCGGGTTTATTTCTTAGCTATTTTCCAACTAATAAATTTACCGTTTTGGCATTGGCACAGCATTCTCAACGTCTAGATTTAGGTAATAATTTTACGCAAGATTTCACAGCTTTGGGCGGTGGTGCAAAATATCAGCTTACAGATGCCTTAAACCTAGAAGTACTTTATACCAATTTTGTTCGTGGTAATAATACTGGTCTTGGGCAAACTTTTAATTTAGGATTAAGAGGTATTTTTTAATAGAATTTGAGTGTTCCTTAAAAGAGCTTTGGTTGTGTAGTGCAACCAAGCTCTTTTTTGGTTTTAATAGTTTGCGGATTTTAAATGAAAATTGACGGAGCACTAATTTTGTTCTATATTGAAAATCTATATAACGAATAATATAATATGAGCATTCTATAAATGAACGTAAAATTTCTACCGTTATTAATTCTATTATTCGCGTATTTATCAGCAAATGGGCAAGGTATAAGGGTTGAAACATTAGAGATTCTAGGTGCAAATAATACAAAAATATCATTTTTAAATAATCTGGTGGAAGCTAGGGAAGGTATGCTATTAGATACCTTATTAATGGAAAGAGATGTTCAACGTCTTAAAAGGTTACCTGCTATATCTCATGCTTTTTATCGGGTAAATTTATTGAATGAAAATAGCTGTGAGATACAATATATTATTGAAGAGAATTTTACTTTAATTCCGTTTGCTAATCTCTTCAGCTCATCGAACGATGATTTTGCTTTTAGAATTGGACTTCAAGAGTTTAATTTTCTTGGACGTAATATTACGTTAGGTGCATTTTATCAATACGATAACTATAGTTCTTACGGGGTAAGTGTTAGAGCTCCTTACCTATTGTCCAATAAGTTTGGGCTAGCATTGAACTATAATAACTTTACTACACTAGAGCCTGTTTTTTTTCAGGATAATACTGCTGATTATAAGTATAGTAATACAGGGGTTGAGCTGTTGGGGTTGTATGAGCTAAATTTTGAAAACCGTTTAGAGCTAGGTTTTAGTTTTTTTACTGAAGACTATACTTATATTTCCGGAGCAACAAATGACGCGGTTCCTTTAGCTTTAAATGTAGATAAACATTTATTCAAATTCATTTATGATTATAATAGGTTGAATTACTTCTATCATTATTTAGACGGTTTTAGAAGCCAGCTTAATTTACAATATGTGGGTAGTACAGATGAAAACTTGCCAGAATTTTTAATTGGGTTTAATGATTTTACTTATTTCAAAAGAATTGGAGATAGAGGCAATTGGGCAAACAGGTTACGTTTAGGTTTGGCAAGTAATGTAGATAGTCCGTTTGCACCATTTACCGTAGATAATAATTTAAATATACGCGGTGTAGGAAATACTATTGATAGAGGTACAGGTATGATTGTTTTGAATACCGAATACCGACAAACCTTAATTGACAAAAATAAGTTTGTACTGCAAGGAAACGTATTTATAGATGGAGGTACATGGAGAAATCCCGCAGGCGGATTTGATGATTTGCTAAAGAGTGAGAATCTTAGAATTTACCCGGGTGTAGGACTCCGATTTATGCACAAGCGAATTTTCAATGCCATTTTTAGGATAGATTACGGCTACGGAATCACAAAAGACGGAGACAACGGAATTGTCTTTGGTATTGGTCAATATTTTTAGCAATCTTTGTACTTCACTAGATAGTCATAAATAAACTATGGCATAGACCTTGCGGTTAATAATAGCATGAAACACAACAGTTTTACAATTTTGTTTTTATTGTTTTTGAGCGTCTTTTGCGTTGCGCAAGATTCGTTGAAAACGGTAGTGGCAGAACCCGGTGACGGAATTTTGTCTCTATTGAGAAAGCATGGCGTTAATCCATATGATGTTTATGATGAATTTGTAACCTTGAATAATCACGATTTACGTGATAGTGTACATTTAATAGCAGGCAAAATTTATGTAATTCCGCATGTGAAATTAGATACCGTTGCCATTGTAGATTCTTTACAACAACAAGCAAAGGAAATTAAAAAATTAGAGAGTGTTGCTTATGATATTTTTGGAGATAAGCATAAGAACGTAATATCTAAAAGTGAACGTTTAAAAGGTAATATTTACTATTTGGTAAGCGGTCACGGAGGTCCTGATCCTGGTGCAATGGGTGTATATGCGGGTAAGGCAATTGCTGAAGATGAATATGCTTATGATATTACCCTGCGGTTGGCAAAGGAATTAATGGCTCATGGTGCAAAGGTTTATATTATTATACAAGATGAAAATGACGGAATTAGGGATGATTTTGTTTTAGAAATAGACCATGATGAGGTTGCTTACCCAGATAAAACAATTCCTTTAAACCAAGTAGCACGCCTAAAACAACGTGTAGAGATAGTAAATAATCTGTATAAATCTAACAAGGGCAAGTATCAAAGACTAATTGTTACCCACGTAGATAGTAGAAGTGAAGGTCAGAATATAGATGTCTTCTTTTACCATCATGAGCATAGTAAGAACGGTAAAAAGCTGGCGGAGAGTATTCATAAAACCTTTGAAGCAAAGTACAAGAAATACCAGCCAAATAGAAGTTATGCAGGTACTTTTGAAGATAGAACATCTCTTTATTTAGTAAAGAAAACACACCCTGCCATGACTTTTATTGAAATTGGAAATATTAGAAATGCCAAGGATCAAGTAAGAATTGTAGACCCTGATAATCGTCAAGCACTTGCTAAATGGATTAGTGAAGGTATTTTGCTTGATTTTGAAGAAAAGTAAAGGTTATGTTGCAATGTGTTTTAAATAATACTGATGCAGCTCTGTTGGTTTTGCACCTAAGTAATATTTTAGATGAATCATTCCGAAATGCCATTGTAATCTAACCATTCCGCATTCTTCATAGCGTCTGGCAGATGTTGTAACGGCAGATGAAATAATTTTAAAAGATCTTAATTTACATACCCGTTGAATAAATTCATTGTCTTCATAAATGACAAAATTTTCATTGAAACCGTTAATATGATGAAACAGTTTGTGAGTAATAAAAAGTGATTGATCACCACCACGACAAACTTGATGGTTAATTCGGGTGCACCACGCAAAGAATTTTAGAAAACGACTATTACTATTAAAACGCATTTGAAAACAGCCTACTTCAAAACCGCTTTCAATTTCATTTAAAATAGCTTGGTCAAAATCTTTAGGAGGTAAGGAGTCTACATGTAGAAAGTAAAGAATATCACCAGTAGCTCTGTTTGCACCAATATTCATTTGGGTTGCACGTCCTTTTTTGCTCTTAATTACAGATGCACCAAATTCTTGAGCATTTTTAATAGTAAGGTCTGTGCTGCCACCATCTACTACAAGTATTTCTTTAATACGGTCTGTACTCGCATTAGTAGAAATAGAGAAAAGTACATCTTTGATGTACTTTTCTTCATTCAACACCGGAATAATAATACTTATAGTTGGCTGCTTAGCATTCATAACTCAATGTTTGCTTTTTATGGTAGCCAATTGATAGAATTCCTTACAATTGTTTGATCAATTCTTGAAATAACTTTACCATTTTAGGTTCGGTTTTTTCGGCAATTGCGATAATTTCACTGATATCGACCGGTTTAAGATTGTCTGGGTCGCATTCATCGGTTAAAACAGAAACTGCAACAATAGGTAGCGATAAATGATTGGCAACAATAACCTCTGGCACCGTACTCATACCAACAGCATCTGCGCCTATTAATTTAATCATTCTATATTCTGCCTTAGTCTCTAACTGTGGTCCAACTACAGAAGCATATACACCAGTTTTTAATGAAATGTTATGCTCTTTAGCAATGGACATTAACTTGTTGCGCATATCTAGGTCGTAAGGTTCTGACATGTCTGCAAAACGCTCACCAAATTCACTAACACCTTTAAATGCCAAGGGTGAACCTCCTTGTAGATTAATATGATCTTCAATTAACATCATGTCACCTTTTTTAAAATCAAGGTTTACGGCACCAGCAGCATTAGATATAAACAGTTTAGAAATACCTAACATGTGCATAACGCGAATAGGGTATGTAATATCTAAAAAGTCGTACCCTTCATATAAATGAAAACGGCCTTGCATCACTACAACTTTTTTACCACTAATTGTTCCATATACTAATTTTCCAGTATGGAACTCTACAGTTGCTAAAGGAAAAAATGGAATATGATTGTAATGTGCTTCAATAGGATCTTCAACACTATTTACTAATTTCCCTAATCCGGTACCTAATACAATCCCAATTTCTGGTTGATCAAAACCTTTGTTTTTAAGGTATGCTACAGATTCTAAAAGTTCTTCTTTCATCATAACTTTATATGTTTTAAAAAGGGCTCAAAGGCTTTAATATCCTTTATGTCCTCGTAATAATCTACATCGTTTTTTGTTTCTAATAGGGCAGTATTTTCATTTTCGAGATCAGCTAACGTATCCTTTAAAACGGTTTCTGTTCCCCATGTTTTGTTTTTGAAAAGTGCAGGCATAAACTTCTTCATGCCAAGTAAATAATAACCACCATCTTCAGCAGGGCCAACTACAAAATCATTTTTTTCTAAAGATTTAAAAGCATTTTCTAAATCTTCTTGAGAAAGGTCTAGCATGTCGCTGCCAATGATAATGATTTTTTGATATTCGTTTTGAAAACCTTCTTGAAAGGCATTTGCCATACGAATACCTAAATCTTCGCCTACTTGTATTTTTTTACCGAATTTTTGATTGTCCCAAATATCATTTTCCCAAATTTCTTCAGAATAATACACTTCTTTTTCGGCATATAAATTTTTGGTAATCGCTACGGTATGGTCTAATAAAAATTTATATATGTCTAATGCTGCTTCATCTCCAACAGTAGCAGCCAAACGCCTTTTTCCCTTTCCAAGTTCAGGATTTCGGGTGAAAATAAGTAATAAATTATTTGAGTTTGCGAGTGTAAAATCTATGACCTTGTCGTCTCGCTCCGCTTTGTTATTCTGTAATATTCCCAAAGTATTATTTTAATTATACTAACTAGTAAACTTTAATTCCTTCATGCAATAGCTTTCCCCAGTGTTTGTTAAAAGCATGAACACTATCGGTTACTATTTCTTTGTCGTTAAAAACGGCTCCTCCTTTATTCTTCCAATCAAAAATACCACCATGAAGGTTGAGAATTTTAGTGTATCCTAGTTTTTTTAATTTTTCACCAATATTTTCTGACCTAACCCCAATAGAACAATAAACGATAATTGGTTGTGATTTTTCAGGTACAGTTTGGCGTACTTTTTCTTTATCAAAATTTTTATACCCAACCCAAACGGCATTTTTTAGGTGGCTAACATCAAATTCTTCTTTTTCTCTGGTGTCTAAAAATACGATGGAATCGGCTTCAGGTATATTGTTGAAATACGCGTAGGGTATGGAGCCTTTGTTCCAAGTATCCAAAACTTTTGATATTTCATCTTGTCCTAAACCTATTTTGGAAATAGAAAGGAAGATGAGTAAGCAGAATGTTAATTTATAATTGATTAAATTCATGGTCGCAAAGGTACTATAATTAAGATATAAGGAGTATCTGTATAAAAGTGAATTTATGGTTAAAACTATACGAAATAGAGGTTTAGAGCTAGTTGTACTACTATGTGTTCTGTGCAATTTTAGTTGTAAGGAAGAAGCAAAAAATGAGGTCGTTACAGACGAAATAGAAGTTACGGGGCACTATGTGGAACCGTATAGGTCTCAGTTTCATTTTACACCCGAAGAGAGTTGGATGAACGATCCTAATGGACTCGTTTATAATGATGGAGTATACCATTTGTTTTACCAATATTACCCTGATAGTACGGTTTGGGGTCCTATGCATTGGGGACATGCCGTTAGTGAAGATATGATGAAGTGGAAACATAAGCCTATTGCATTATTCCCTGATGAAAACGGATTAATTTTTTCTGGGAGTGCGGTCATGGATCATAATAATACTTCTGGATTTGGCACAGAAGATAAAACGGCAATGGTAGCTATTTTCACCTATCATGACATGGAAGGCGAGCAGGCAGGGAAAAAAGATTTTCAAACTCAAGGTATTGCTTATAGTTTAGATAACGGCGATAGTTGGACGAAGTATGAGGGAAATCCAGTAATAGGAAATACGGGAATCAAAGATTTTAGGGATCCTAAAGTATTTTGGAATGAAATTGAAGAAAACTGGACCATGCTTTTAGTGGCGGGAGATCATTTGCAAATATGGAATTCTCCTGATTTAAAAGAATGGAAAAAAGTAAGTGAATTTGGCAAGAATAAAGGTGCACATGGAGGTGTTTGGGAATGTCCAGATTTGTTTCCATTGAAAATAGAAGGTACAGAAGAAGTGAAATGGGTACTTCTAATTAGTATTAATCCTGGTGCCCCAAATGGAGGCAGTGGTACTCAATATTTTATTGGTGATTTTGATGGAACAACGTTTACCACAGATCAAAAAGAGAATAAGTGGGTAGATTTAGGTAGGGACAATTATGCTGGTGTAACTTATAATGACGCACCAAACGATGAACGTGTTTTTATAGGATGGATGAGTAATTGGGATTATGCACGTGACACACCAACGGAAAAATGGCGTAGTGCTATGACCATACCAAGAGAACTAACTTTGCGTAAAGTGGGAGATGAGGTGTCATTGTTTAATTATCCCCTTAAAAGTTTTGAGAAGCACGTTGCCTTGGCGTATCCTGAAAGTGTGTTTCAAATATTACCAACAAGAAAAAGGATAATTCCACTTAAATACAGTAACCAAAGTAAAACAAAGTTCACTTTAAAAGTGCCAAATACGCAAGTGTATTTTAGGGGCGAAAATGGCGATAGTTTAAGTATTGATATTAATAGAGATAAAAAACTAGTCACTTTTGATAGAAGAAAATCTGGCAAGGTTGATTTTAGTGATAAATTTTCTTCGGGAGTTCAGCAAATGCCGATACCTAATATTCCAGATGGACCTATTGAAATCGTTTTTATATTAGATCATTCTTCAATAGAGTTATTTATTAATGGTGGGCAATATGTGATGACGAATCAAATTTTTCCTAATGAATTTTACAGGTCAATATCTATTGTAAACACATCAGAAGAAAAATTTGAAATTGATGATTTTGCAGAGCATAAAGTTGAACGTGTTTGGGACTAGTCTTTTATTGAGACATTTCACGGGCTAAAACTTCAAGGTCTATGCCCATGTTTTCTCTATTTACATTTATAATGGTTTCACTCAGTTGCGGTGGCAAAGCTTTGTAGCCTAATTTGGCTCCGAGTATCATGCCAGCAATGGCGGCCACTGTATCATTGTCGCGACCGTAATTAACAATAAATTGCATTGTTTTTTCGAAATCTCCTCGACCATATTCTAGGGCGGTAACAAGTATTTGCCAAATTTCTGCAGAATGAAATGCAATACCACGTTCATCTTTTTCTAATAAGCGGAAAAGCATTTCTTGACGAATCCAGTCCTTTTTAGTACCTAAAAATCCTTTAGGTACTTTGTAAGTAAGTGTGTCTTGTAGTAAAAGAGAATCAAAAGTTATTTCATTTATACGACGAACATTTATCTGGGCGCTGTTTAAGATGGCGGTAGGTATGCGCCCAACTAATCTACTATCTGCATAACCTATTGGGTCTATAAACTTAGGTGCATTCATAATAGAGTCCAGGTCTTGGGTTCTTGTTGCCATATAGGTCATTGTAGACACCAAGGCAGTAATATCTTTAGCATAGCCAATATCAAATAAACTCAAATCATAAGCTTTGTCATATGCTTCTAATGGCGATTTAGAAATAAGACCGATCATTGGTGAGTACAATTGTCCGGCACAAGACATTTCTCCGCCATAAAATCTATTCTGGGCTTTTATATAGCTGTCTTTATCTTTTTTATAATCTAATGCAACGCGTGCCCATTCTTTGATCCAATCTATTTTTTCAATTTGGGTATCTAATGCATCCGTACTAGTTTGGATTTCTTTATTACCTAACGTTGTCGTTAATGTATTATAATAGTCAATAATGAATTCAGTGAAATTATCAGGATTCGTTTTGTTCTTATTGGCTTTAAAATAATGAACCATCAAGCTTTTCCATCGGGTGTCATCAGTTGTAGCTCCAGCTAAAAGGTTGTGGTCCCAAGTGCCTTCTGGTGATTGTTCACGTACGGCAGGTGTTAGTCCGGTAATGTATCCGTACGTTAATTGAATGTCCTTTCTGTGCCACATTTCGGTAGATGCACCCATAGCATCTCCAATTGCAGAGCCTACTAAAGCACCCAGAACTTTATCGTAGTAAACAGAATCTGGTAACTGAGCTACGTTGTTTGTATAATTGCTCGAAGTTGGAGAGGGAATATCAAATTTTTCGGCATCATTTTTACATCCTACTAGACAAATAATAATTAAGAAGAATACATATTTCATGATAGAATTAAGTTTTTTGCCATGGTTAATAATTCCGCTTTTTCTAATATGGTTCTGTTGAGTGGTAGTTGGGCTAAACCTATTAATCTTCGCATAATTTCTATGCCAGCTATGTTTTGTAGTAGTTCAATATCAATTTCAGAAGGGTAAGAACTTTCTATTTTTTTGATATAGGATATGTCATGAGTAGCCATAATAAGATGGGCGGCCATTATACCCAGGTCAAATTCTTTAAACCCTAAAAAGCCAAATTCTGGATCAATAATAAAAAGCTGATTGTCTTTAGACATCCAGCTGCCAGGGTAGTAATCGCCATGTAAAAGCGTATCTCCCTGAGATAAATAACGTTCTCCAATGAGCGTTACTTTTTCTTTTAGCAATTCATCTTCCTTGTAAAGTATTGATAATTCTTGTAAACCAGGTTGTATGTCATTCAATGAAAATCCGTTATCAGATAAAAATGGTAAAATGAAAATATGCTGATGATTAAGCTTTCGCATTTTAATATTATCAGGGAAATTTTCAGGCGGCTTAGTATTATGAATTTGGTGAATTACTGCAATAAGAATGTTAAACTGTCCATTGCTAATATTTCGTTGTTCATATAAAAAAGTCATATCATCACAATCACCAAGGTCTTCCATTGCTAGAATGTGGGCATGGGCATCAAAACCGATGATTGTTGGTATGTGAGAGATAATTGTGCTGTTTGCGACTGCCTTGTAAAAAGTATGCTCTACAGCAATTCTATCTATAGGGGCGGGAATGTTCTGGTATTTTTGAACAAAGGGTCTAGATTGTTTTACAATTATGGAGCGTAGATTGGTGGTTACACGCAATACTACATTCATATTACCTTCTCCTGCTTTAGATATTTGGGTAATTTCCTCTTGATCTTTTAACCAGCCTTTAGATTTTAAGTAATCTTGAAGAGAAATAAATGTACTGTCTTCGTTTATTTGTAACACAACCTATATATTTTCGTAATTTGAAAGATAGGTATTAAAACAAAAAAATCCTTACCGTTAAGTAAGGATTTATTGTGGTGCCTCCAGGAATCGAACCAGGGACACATGGATTTTCAGTCCATTGCTCTACCAACTGAGCTAAGGCACCATGTCGCTGTAAGCGGCTGCAAATATAATTTCTATTTTAGGATTTACAAACTAAATCGCGAAAAAAGAGAAATGTTTTTTTAATTTTTAATCTTTGCAACATGAATTTAATAATTGATGCAGGTAATACAAACGTCAAATTAGCAATATTTAAAAAGTCGGAATTAATTCATTTAGAGACTGTTGTTGTCGATTTGTTCGTTGAATCGGTAAAAAAAATATTTAAAGATTATCCAAATATAAAATCTTCCATAGTTTCTAGTGTTGGGTCGCTTTCTAAGGGGCAAATGAAGGTTGTGGCGGTTTTTTGTGACCTACATGAGCTTTCTAATGCATCAAAAGTACCATTTAAGAACTCATATGCTTCGCCTCAGACTTTAGGTGTTGATCGTATAGCTTTGGCAACGGCAGCTTATTATTTCAATCCTCATCAAAATAATTTGGTGATTGATGCAGGTACATGTGTTACTTATGATATGCTTAATGATTTTGATGAATATTTAGGAGGGGCAATATCTCCGGGGGTTCAAATGAGGTATAATGCCATGCATCAACAAACGGCAAAATTGCCTTTACTCGAAAAAAAAGAGCTGTTGGACTATATAGGTAATACTACAGAAAATTGTCTGCATAGTGGTGTAATAAATGGTATTACTCTTGAAATAGACGGTGTCATTGATCTCTACAAGGCTAGATTTGAAAATTTAACAGTTATTTTAACCGGTGGAGACACACTATTTTTGTCTAAACGATTAAAAAATACCATATTTGCGGATTCCAAATTTCTCCTGAAAGGGCTTAATTATTTGCTGGAATACAACAAGCACTAAATGATCAGAAAAATTGTAATTGCAATTGTATACATAACCACCGTGGGTATGTACGCTCAAGATGGTACTATTTCTCCTTATTCCTTCTTTGGAATCGGTGATTTGAAAAACGCCAGTACGGTAGAAAATCAAATGATGGGAGGCATTGGCGTATATGCCGATAGTATTCATTTAAATTTGAAAAACCCTGCCGCTTATGGTAAGTTAGGTTTGGAAGTAATGGATAAGGAAGGTTTGGTTACCTATACTGCAGGTGTATCTAACAAGCAGTATACCCTCAAAAGTTTTACGGAAGAACAAAAAAGCTCAATTACCAGCTTGGACTATTTAGCTTTAGGCTTTAGTGTTGGTAATGGTTTGGGTATGGGCTTTGGTATTATGCCTTATTCTTCTGTAGGCTATAATTTGGCAGAAGAACAAACAACTGCAAGTGGTTCTTTAGTTAATGTATATTCAGGTGAAGGTGGGTTAACGCGTGCTTTTTACTCAATAGGATATGAAATTATAGAGGATTTAAGTATTGGAGCAACCATAAACTTCAATTTTGGTACTTTAGATAGTGAAAGATTACAACAAGTAGAGGATATCCAATTTGGAACTTTTGATAGACGTAGTTCTAGAGTTAATGGATTCGATTTTAATTATGCCTTAAATTATACCCCTATTATAAAAGGAAGACAAAGACTTCATACTTCTATTCGTGTAAATACTCAGGGTAATTTGGTATCTAAGAATGAAAGACAAATAGGTTCTTTTTCTGTAGCTAATGGCGGTACAATTGAAGAATTAGAGGTGAACTTAGCTTCTCAGAATTTAAGTAATACAGAATTAAAAATACCTACAACTACTACGTTGGGTATAGGTTACGGTGAAGATTATAAATGGTTTGTAGGTGCGGAATATAGTTTTCAAGAGATGAGTTCTTTTGAAAATTCTTTTCTAGGAGCGGATAATATTTCTTATGAGGATGCAAGTTCGTTTGCATTAGGTGCTTTTATTACACCTGACCATAATTCTTTTTCAAGTTACTTAAAGAGAGTTACTTACCGTGCAGGTTTACGTTTAGATCAGACAGGTATGTTGGTGGATGATGTTGATATAAATAATTTTGGCATAACTTTTGGATTAGGGTTACCACTGGGTAGAAGTTTTTCTAATCTTAACTTAGGTTTTGAATTTGGTAAAAGAGGAACTACTAGAGCAGATTTAATTGAAGAGAGCTATTTTAAGTTTAATGTAGGTCTTTCACTTAACGATCGCTGGTTCCAGAAAAGAAAAATCAATTAATAAAAAATTAGTACATTAACCATTTAAAAAGAGAAAAAATGAAATCGAAACTTTACTTCACGGCAATAATGTTCCTTGGAATGATGGGGGTGAGCAATGCGCAGGCACAAAACCCTGAATGTATGACAAACCTGTCTATATTTTCTGAGCATTCGAAAGTTAAAAATTATGATGCGGCTTATGAGCCATGGAAAATGGTTTATGAAACTTGTCCTCAATTAAATAATGCTATCTATGTATATGGTGAGCGTATACTAAAAGATAAGATGGGTAAGGCAACGGGCGCCGACAAAGAAAAATTTGCAAATGATCTTATGGGTCTTTACGACAATAAGATGAAGTATTTTGCATCTAAAACTAGCGTAGCTGAAACTGAAGTTGACAAAGCGTTAGTGATGTATGATAATAAAATGGCAGACGATGCTAAAATGTACAGTATGTTAAGTGATGCCTTTACAAAGGATCAAGAGAATTTTAAAAGCCCTAAAGCATTATATATCTATTTCTCGAGTTTGGTAGATGAGCATAAGGCTGGTAGAAAAGATTTGCAAGAAGTATTTGATGTGTACGATGCTGTTACTGAAAAAATTGAGGTTGAAAACGAACAACTTACTGGTAAAATTGCTAAGCTTTTACCTAAAGAAGAAGCTGGTACATTAACTTCTAAAGAAAAATCTCGTTTAAAATCTTATAATTCTTATTCTGAAGTTTACGGTAAAATTGCAGGAAGTATAGATTCTAAATTAGGTCCTTTAGCTGATTGTAGCAACTTAATTCCTCTTTACGAAAAGAGTTTTGAAGAGAAACAGAACGATGTTGTTTGGGTAAAAAGAGCTGTTGGTCTTATGTTCAACAAAGAATGTACAGATGATCCAATGTTCCAGAAATTATTTGAAGCTCAGTTAAGATTAGATCCATCTGCCGATGCTTATGTATACGGTGGTACTTTGAAAATGAAGAATGGAGATACTAAAGGAGCTCTTGCAGATTTCGATAAAGCATTGTCTTTAGAAACGAATAATGAGAAAAAATCTAAGATTGCTTACAAAGTAGCGGTAATTAATAAAAGAAAAGGAAGTAAGTCTACAGCACGTAGCTATGCACAAAAGGCAATAGATGCTAACGCGTCTAACGGTCGAGCATACTTATTAATAGCTAACTTATATGCAACTAGTGCAAATGATTGTGGTGCTAGCGCTTTTGAGAAAAGAGCAATGTATTGGAAAGCAGCAGATATGGCTAGAAAAGCTGGTAGAGTAGATCCATCATTAAGTGGTTCTTCTAGTCAGGCAGCAACCAGTTATAGTGCAAAAGCGCCATCTAAAGAAATGATCTTTAGTTCAGGTATGGCTGGTAAAACTGTTACTTTCGGCTGTTGGGTTGGAGGTAGTGTGAAAGTACCTTCTTTATAGAAAAAATGAAACAGATTTATATTTTTAAGGGCATTGCCGTGGTATCTACCATGGCAATGCTTTTTTTATCTTGTCAAGATAATTACAAGAGAGTTGGTGAAGAAGCTGCAAAAAAAGTATACCCTAGAGGTGTAGTTGAAGATTTTGTGCTTACCTATACCGAATCTCCAGAAAAATTGGGATCTGAGGATGTTGGTTCTTCTAAGGTGCTGGCAGTTTTGTCCGGTCCTATTAGAAACGATTTTGAACAACTTACATTTCCGTATCAAACCTTCCCAGAAGGCTTGTTAGTGGAAATTTTCAATGAGAAGAATGAGAAAACTACTATAGAAGCAGATTACGGAGTATTGTACTCTAAGACTTCTATCGTAGATTTGCGAGGTAATGTACTTATTAAAGGTGATGATGGTAAGAAATTGGCAACATCACAACTTTATTACGATCGCGGTAACGAGTGGGCGTTCACCCAAGAAAAGTTTACGTTTACCAATCCTGATGATGGAACGGTAATGGATGGTGAGGGAATGGATATTCAAAAAGACCTTAAGTTTTTAAATGCCCATAAAACGTATGGTTTAATGTTGATTAAAGAAGATAAAGAACAAGAGAATGATTAGTATTTTAAGGTATACAGAGTACTTATATGTTTTAGTAGCAGGTTTTTCGGTTTATAGAATATTTAGTGATTGGAACACTGATAGAAGTATGGCTTATTTCTTCATATTTTTCGCAGTAGTCTCTATTGGAATGTTCTTGTTTAGAAGAAACTACCGGAAAAAATTTGAACAACGTAAACGGGATAATAACAATAAATAGTGGGTACAGCCGGTATTATCATTATACTTTCCTTAGTATTTTCAGCATTTTTCTCAGGAATGGAAATTGCCTTTATTTCTGCGAATAAAATCCATATTGAAATAGAGAAAAAACAAGAGGGATTTTTGGCTATGGTACTTACCAGGCTAACCAAAAAACCATCAAAATTTATAGCGACTATGCTTATTGGTAACAATATAGCATTGGTTATTTATGGCTTATTCATGGGAGAATTACTCATGAATTGGTTTACGGGCATTGTTCCTGATAATGCTATTCTACAGTTATTGATTACAGATTTTAGTCTGCTGACCCAAACTTTAATATCTACATTTATAATATTAATAACTGCAGAATTTTTACCTAAGGTTCTTTTTCAGATTTATGCTAATAACCTGTTGAAGTTATTGGCGATTCCAGCTTTTTTGTTCTACATTTTGTTCTCGTTTATTTCAGATTTCATTATTTGGATATCAGATTTTATATTAAAATATGTATTTGGAACATCTGGTGATGAAGTGCAGTTGGCTTTTAGTAAGTTAGAACTTGGTGATTATATTACCGAACAGATGGAAGCCGTAGAAGAAGAAGATGAGGTAGATACCGAAATTCAAATTTTTCAGAATGCATTAGAATTTGCAGCTGTAAAAGCGCGTGAAGTTATGGTTCCAAGAACGGAAATCGTTGCTGTAGAAGTACATGAGACGCCAAAAAATTTAGCTAAAATATTTACCGAAACCGGTTATTCAAAAGTACTGGTGTATAATGATACTGTAGACAATGTTATTGGTTACATACACTCATATGAGTTGTTTAAAAAACCAAAAACTATAAAAAGCATTTTATTGCCAGTAGAGTTTGTTCCAGAAACTATGCTAATTCAAGATATACTTAATGTGCTGATCAAGAAACGTAAAAGCATTGCAGTAGTGTTAGATGAATATGGTGGTACTTCTGGTTTGGTAACGGTAGAAGATATTGTAGAGGAGCTTTTTGGAGAAATTGAAGATGAGCATGATACGACTGACTTAAGGGAAGAGCGGGTTGATGACCGTCATTTCCTTTTTTCTGCACGTTTAGAGGTAGATGATATCAATGAAAATTATAAATTAAATCTACCGGTGTCTGATGAATATGAGACACTTGGCGGGCTTTTAGTACATACATTAGGTGAAATTCCTGAAAAAGAAGTAGAGCTTACAATAGAGACTTATAAGTTTACGGTATTAGAAGTTTCCAATACCAAAATAGATTTGATTTCGATAGAAGTTTTGGAACAGGAATAACAGTGCATCAATCAATAAATTAGGAGTCTTTTTAGTTTTTATTATTTCAATTAAAAATGGTAGTTTTGCCTCCCAATAACCACAAACGATTATTTTAAACGTTAATAAGAATGGCAGTATTAGAAAATATTAGGAAACGTACAACAGTGTTGATCTTGATAATAGGTTTAGCGCTTTTTGCATTTGTTATTTCTGGGGTATTTACCAGTAGTAATTTTGGTGGAGAAAAAGTAGGCTCGTCTGTAGCTGAAATTAATGGAGAAGATATTTCTATTGATGAATTCAGACAAGAAGTTGAAGTAGCTTCAAATAGAGTCGGTCCAACTACATCTTCTATGCAAGTTGTAAATCAGGTTTGGGAGAACAAGGTTAGACAAACAATTTTAGGAGAACAATTTGAAGATTTAGGTATTGGTATAGAGCAAGATCAAATTGTTGATTTTCTTAGAACTACTGGGTACGCACAGAATCCTCAGTTTCAAAACCAAAACGGTCAGTTTGATCCTAACATCTTTAAGCAAACGGTAGCTGATTGGAAAGTTAACAATCCAGCACAATACAGTGCTTGGTTACAAACTGAAAACGAAATCGTTCAGTTAGCAAAAGAACAGACGTACTTTAATATGGTAAAGGCTGGTGTTGGTGCTACTTTGAAAGAAGGAGAGTTAGATTATAAATTAGCTAACGAAAAAATGGATATTAAGTATGTAAGAGTACCTTACACATCTATTCCAGATAGTACTATAAATGTTACTAAAAGCGAAATCGCGGATTACGTTAGTAAGCATAAAGAAGAGTACAAGCAAGATCCTGCTAGAGATTTACAATATGTGTATTTTCAAGAGAAGCCATCTGAAGCAGATCAAAATGCTATTAAAGAAGAGATCACTAAACTGTTAGATGATACTGTTGAATATAATTCTCAAACAGACCGTAACGATACTATTAAAGGATTCAGAAATACAAAAGATGTTACTGCATTTTTAGATAGATATTCTGATACTAAATTTGATACAATATACAAGGCAAAGAAAAATTTACCTTCTAGCGTAGCAGATACTTTAATGAGCTTAAATATTGGTCAAATCTACGGTCCTTATAAAGATGGAAATTCATACAAGATTTCTAAAATGATTGCTAGAAAGCCAAATGGTTCTGTAAAAGCAAGTCATATTCTTTTAGCTTATACAGGTGCTACAAGAGCTAACCCTGCAGTTACAAGAACTAAAGAAGAAGCAGAAGCTAAGGCAAAGGAATTATTGAGAGAGGCTAAGAAATCTGGAGTTGTTTTTGCTGAATTGGCAAGAGATAACTCAGACGGACCGTCTGCACCGAACGGTGGTGATTTAGGATATTTCCAAAAAGGAGTTATGGTTCCTAAATTCAATGATTTTGCTTTTAACAATAATGAAGGTTCTATTGGATTGGTTGAAACTGATTTTGGATTTCATGTTATTAAAATAGACGATAAAGAGGATGTAGTTCAAATAGCTACTATATCTAGAGAAATAGTAGCTTCTGAAGAAACAATTAATACATTGTTTACAAATGCTACTAAATTTGAAATGGAAACTACAGATGATGAAAGTGCATTTTCTGCTTTAGCTAAAAAAGAAGAATATGTAGTTCGTCCTGTAAATAAAATTAAGGCTTTAGACGAAAATCTTCCTGGATTATCTAATCAAAGAAATATTGTTCAGTGGGCTTTTAATGCTGATACTGAAGTTGGTGATATCAAAAGATTCAACATTAATAATGGTTATGCGGTAGTTCAGTTAACAGGTAGTTATGCTAAAGGTGTAATGAGTGCTGAAGATGCTTCTGTTCTTGTTTTACCGATTATTAGAAAAGAACGTAAGGCGGCAAAAATAATAGCTGACAACAAGGGCAAGGATATGAGTGCAATTGCATCGGATAATGGTGTAAGTATTTCTAATGCTTCTGCACTTACTGTAAAATCTCCAACTATTCCAGGAGCAGGTAGTGAGCCAGTAGTTGTAGGTACTGCTTACGGAATGGCAGCTGGATCAACTTCCGGTCTAATTCAAGGAAATACAGGAGTTTTTAAAATAGAAATTGTAAAGAAAACAGAAGCTCCTAAATTAGATAATTATAGTGTATATGCTAATGCTTTAAAAACAGGAGCAGCTAGCCGTGTAAACACTGCAGTTTACAATGCGTTAAAAGACGGTTCTGAAATTGAGGATAAAAGAGCTACTTTTTACTAGTAGTAATTTTAAGAGTTATAAAAAAGCATCCAAAAATGGATGCTTTTTTTATAGAATCATTTCTGGAAATGGTAGAATAGTATTGTAGCCTTTGTTATTGAAATAAGACATGTCAGTTGCAGTTCCTGTGGCTAAAATGAAATCCCCGCCCCAAGCTCCCAGGCTTTTAATAGTTCCATTGTAATCTGAAAAAAGAGAATTCTTTACAGTAGGTATTTGTAGCGTTTTAGATAATATAGTCTCATGTTCATTCAATAGAAGTTCAAAGTCCTTTAAATGTTCACACATTATTATTTGATCGGTTATCTCATCTATTTCTAATATCAGCTTTTCTTTATTGAAATCTAAATTTCTGTAACTATTAATAGCATCTCGGCTATTCTTCTTCTGATTGAGGTATACAAAAAACAGTTGGTCCTTAAAGTTAGGGTCAAAAACCACTCTTTCTACTATTGGTTCAAAACCATTTCTTCGGTAGGTGATTGCAGTATTGTGCGTTGCGCAAGCAATATCATAACCGCTACCACCAAAGGTAGCTTCTAATAATTGATATGGGTTAATTTCTGCCCAAGTAGCAATATTGGCAATTAATGTGGAAGATGTACCAAGTCCCCAATCTCTTGGGAAAGTAGCTTTGGCCTCTGCCGAATAAAAATCAGTTGAATGTTGTAAAAATGAAGGATTTATTTTTTTTGCTTCTATAAGAATTTGAGATAACCGGTATGCTACTTCTCTGTCAGAGGTATGAATTGTTTTTAAATCCTTCTTTGAAAATTCAGAACTAAACCAAATATTATCACTTTCATCTAAACTGTTCCAGACAAAATTTTCTGAATCTGAACCTAATAATGTTAATGACTGTCCAAATTTGGTGGGTAAGGCTAAGCCTTTAGCACCGTCAAGAATGGCATATTCACCTGTTAGCAATAATTTTCCGTTACTATAAAATTCTTTGGTCATTTATGAACGTCTTATTATCTGAGGTTTTTAAGTTGATGCTCAACTCCGTTATGTGTTACAGGGTTGGTCTTAAAATATTCTACCAATGTAGCTTTTTCATTTTCATTGGCACCTAGTTGATTTAAGATATTTAAAAGGTGCATTTTCATATGCCCTTTTTGAATTCCTGTAGTTACCAAAGAGCTCACCGCTGCAAAATTTTGGGCAAGTCCGGCAACCGCAACAATTTGCATTAATTCTTCTGCAGATGGACGTTGAAGAATTTCAAGATTTAATTTTACTAACGGATGTAAATTTGTAAGTCCGCCAACGGTGCCTAAGGCAAGTGGAAGCTCAATCCAAAATTTGAAAATTCCATTATCAATTTCGGCATGCGTTAAACTACTGTATTGTCCGTTTCTACATGCATAAGCATGTACGCCGGCTTCTATAGCTCTAAAATCATTTCCAGTGGCTAGAACTACAGCGTCTATTCCGTTCATAATTCCTTTGTTATGCGTAACGGCACGGTAAGGCTCTACTTGGGCAATTTTTATGGCTTGTATTATTTTTTCAGCTGTATGTTGCGGAGTTAGTTCAGTAGTCAACTTTAAATCCTCTACAGCGCAGCTAACCATGGCGCGTACTGTGCAATTAGGAACGTAGTTGGATAAGATGCTCATAACAACTTCTACGTCTCTCTCCTGAGCGGAGAATCCGTCAAAATTTGCAGCCTCTTTTTTTAAGGTAGTGGCAAATTGTTCTAAGCAACTATTAATGAAATTGGCACCCATGGCATCTTTCGTTTGAAAGGTTGCATGAAGTTGAAAGTAATGATCTAAGTCTAAGGTTTTATCTCTTAAAACAATATCAGAAATACCGCCACCTCTTTTTTCCATGCTGGTGGTTAAAGAAGCACTTTCTGCAAATAATATGGGCTTTAAGTAAGTGAAAAACGAATTCAGTTTTGTGGCATCACCTTTGAAAATAAAATGAACTTGACCTACCTTTTCAGTACCTAAAATTTCAGCTTTGAACCCACCTCTTTTTAACCAGAACTTAGCAGCTTTACTTGCTGCGGCAATAACAGAACTTTCTTCAATGGCCATTGGTATGGCATAAAGCGTATCATTAATTAAGAAGTTTGGCGCAATGCCCTGAGGTACGTAAAGGTTGGTGAGTGTATTTTCAATAAATTCATCATGCAGCTGTTGAATGCTTTCGTTTTCATTCCAATACGTTTGCAAAATTTTCTTTGATTGTTCTTTATTTTGAGTGTAATTTGCGGTGATCCAATCTATTTTTTCTTCTTTCGTAAGTTTGGAGAAACCACTTATTGGCTTGGTCATTTAGGTATAACTTTCTTCTATGATTGATGTTATGTAAAGATCAAAATTTACAAAAATCGTACATGTTATTACGGTAGTAAAGATAAGCATATTGACAAGAATCTATTTTAACTTGGCAAAGCGTTAAATGCGGTTTCTTTTTCGGGGTAAAGCGTGTTTTTTTGAGGAAATAGTGGTAAACTTGAGAGATTTAACAAAATTCAATAATTTATGCGAAAAACACACTTATTTGCGTTGATTTTACTTTCATTCAGCGTATTTACTTGGGCACAGGAAAAACAAATTGAAATTTCCGAGATTTATCAAGGCGCTTTTAGAACTGAAGGGATGGATGCGCTAAGATCTATGAAGAATGGCACTCAATATACCGTTCTAAACAGAAATAGATTTAACCAAATAACTACGGTTGATAAATATGATTATAAAACATTAAACAAGGTTTCCACAATAGTATCATCAGCAGATTTACAAGGTATTTCTTCCTTTTCAGCATACAGCTTTAGTGACGATGAAAGAAAGATGATATTATCAACGGAGATAGAGCCAATATTTAGGCACTCTACTTTAGGTATATTTTATGTATATGATATAGACGCTAAGGAAGTAATTAGAATAAGCGATGCCAAAATACAAGAGCCAACACTATCGCCAGATGGAAAGAAAGTTGCCTACGTAAAAGATAATAATATTTACCTATTCAATATAGCAACAGGTGAAACCAAGCAGGTTACGGTTGACGGAGTGAAAAATGAAATAATAAATGGAGTAACTGATTGGGTTTATGAAGAAGAATTTGCATTTGTTCGCGCTTTTGAATGGAATGCCGATGGTTCTAAAATAGCTTTCCTTCGTTTTGATGAAACCAATGTTCCAGAATTCTCTATGGATGTTTATGGAACGGGGTTATATCAACAGCCTCACGTTTTTAAATATCCAAAAGCAGGGGAGAATAACTCGATTGTCACCTTACATCTTTTAGATGTTGCCAGTGGTGCAATTACTGCAGTGGATTTAAATGACGCTTATTACATACCACGTATCAAGTGGAAAAACCATAAAAATATGTTGAGTGTTCAAACCTTGAACAGACATCAAAATCATTTAACGATGTATTCTATTGATGCCAAAAAAGGTGATGTTTCTGTTTTGTTAGAAGAAAAAGACGATGCTTATGTAGATATAACTGATAACCTAACATTTTTAGAAGATGATAGTTTTATTTGGTCTAGCGAAAAAGATGGTTGGAACCATATTTACCTTTATGGGGAAGATGGTAGTTTAATGAATCAGATTACAAAAGGTGATTGGGAAGTAACCAAATATTATGGTTATGACCAAAACGAAGATAAAATTTACTACCAATCTACAGAAAATGGTTCTATAAATCGTGGCGTTTACAATATTAGTAGCGGTGGTGATGACAAGAAGGCATTGGCGGTAACAGAAGGCACAAACAATGCTTCGTTTAGTGCAGATTTCACCTATTTCATAAATACGTTCTCTAGTGCAGAAATGCCTCCGATGTATACATTACATCAAGCAATTAATGGTAAGAAAGTAAAAGATATAAAGGACAATAAACAGTTATTGGAAAAATTGAATGGGTACGCTGTTAGTCCAAAAGAGTTCTCTACAATTTCTATTAATGGCAATGATCTTAACATGTATATGATTAAGCCAAAAGATTTTGATCCAGCTAAGAAGTATCCTTTATTTATGTACCAATATAGCGGTCCTGGTTCTCAGAATGTTTCTAATAGCTGGATGGGTGCAAATGATTATTGGCATCAAATGTTGGTGTCTGAGGGGTATATTGTTGCATGTGTAGATGGTCGTGGCACAGGTTTAAAAGGGAGAGATTTCAAGAAGGTCACTCAAAAGGAACTAGGTAAGTACGAGGTAGAAGATCAAATTGCTGCAGCAAAGAAATTAAGTGATTTGGCATATGTTGATGAACAAAGAACAGGTATCTGGGGTTGGAGTTATGGCGGCTTTATGTCGACCAATTGCATATTAAAGGGTAATGATACTTTTGAAATGGCAATTGCAGTTGCACCGGTTACGTCCTGGGCATTTTATGATACAATTTATACGGAGCGCTATATGCAAACGCCACAGGAAAACCCAAGTGGATATGATGATAACTCGCCATTTAACTATCCACAGTTATTGGAAGGAGATTATTTATTGATTCATGGTACTGGTGATGATAATGTTCATGTACAGAATTCTATGCGTATGATAGAAGCTTTGATTCAAGCGGACAAGCAGTTCGATTGGGGCATTTATCCAGACAAAAATCACGGTATTTATGGTGGAAACACAAGAATTCACCTGTATAACAAAATGACCAATTTTATAAAAGAGAACTTATAACTAACAAATTGAACTATGACTGAAAGTACTGAAATTTCAGACCAGAAACAGATTTTTGGACACCCACAAGGTTTGTTTTACTTATTTTTTGCCGAGTTATGGGAGCGTTTTAGCTTCTATGGTATGCGTGCACTACTTACACTTTACATGATAGATGTAATCTTTCAAGCTTTGGCTGAAAGAGATTACGCTACCGCTGCGGTATATTCTTCTTATGGTTCGTTAGTTTATGCTTCTACGGTAATTGGCGGAAAATTATCGGATAAGATATTGGGAATGAGAAATTCAATTTTCTTGGGAGGAATACTTATGTCTATTGGTCACTTTGTTTTGGCTATTGAAGATAACATGGCTTTTTTCTTAGCCCTATCATTAATCATTGTAGGTAATGGCTTTTTTAAACCTAATATTTCCACATTCGTAGGTACCTTATATGAAAAAGGAGATCCCAAGAAGGATTCTGGTTTTACTATATTTTATATGGGTATTAATATTGGTGGTTGGGTAGCACCTTTATTGTGTGGTTGGTTAGCTGCCACCTACGGTTGGCATTATGGGTTTGGCTTGGCAGGTATTGGTATGTTAACAGGCTTAATCGTATTTTGGAGAGGTATCCAGACCAATGTATTTGGAGATAGGGGTTTACCACCAAATGAGCATGTATTAGAAAAAAAGGTTCTTGGAGTTAAGCAGGGAATTTTGGTGCCAGTGCTGGCTGTGCTTTCTGCACCATTAATTGCTTTGTTATTGGCATCTTATAAAGCTATTGCTACTGATGGTATGTTCGCAGATCAAAATATAGTCAATGTAATCTTTACAGGAATAGGTATTGCGGTACTTGCTTACTTGGCGTATGAAATGTTTAAGGCTAATGTAAAGGAGAGAAAAGAGTTATTTGTCGCGGTATTGCTTACATTTTTTATGACCATATTTTGGGGTTTCCATGAGTTGTCAGGTAGTGTTATTACGCTGTTTGCAGCTAGAAACATTGACTTAGATGGTATTATGTCTGCAGCCCAAACAAATTCATTGAATTCTATGTTCATTATTATATTGGCTATTCCAATTTCAATGATGTGGACATGGTTAAGTAAGAAAAAGTGGAATCCTAGAACACCATATAAATTCGGATTAGGATTGCTTTTTGCGGGTATAAGTTTCTATGTACTTGCCTTAAGTGGTGGTAGTGCAAACGAAAGTGGCTTTGTTCCATTCACATATTTATTATTGATGTATTTCTTATTGTCTGTAGGAGAGTTGTTTATGTCTCCTGTAGGCTTATCTAAAATGACAGATTTAGCACCATTGCGTTTAATTGCTTTTATAATGGGTGTTTGGTTTTTATCATCAGCATTTGCTTTTCAGATAGTAGGCTTTATTGGTAAGCAACTTGCAATTGAAAGTACAGATAAAAACGTAGGTGGTTTTGAAACGCTAACTGTATATACAGATGGGTTTATGCTAATAGCTAAATACGCTATAGGTGCTGGAGCAATTGTTCTTTTGGCATCTCCTCTAATAAAAAGATTAATGGGTAAAGTTCATTAATTTAATTTATTCAAAATTATAATATCCCTTTTCGCCAGTATAGTGAAAAGGGATTTTGTTTTTTATACAAGTCGCTTTCCAACGGTTAACATAGCTTTTGTAATTACTACCATCTGCAATAATTTCATTTGGCATCAAACTATCAATAAGTCTGTCTAAATTAATTTTAGGGGATTGTGTTAGAAGTATTCTGTTAGATGTTGATTTCCGATAAATTCCTGTACTATCAATAATCAATAGCGATTTGTCTAGAAAAGTATAACTATTGTTTAACGAATCAAATTTTACATTATCTATTCGTTCTGCAGTTTTGTAATCAGATATTAAATAATCTGGCGTATTATTTTTGTTGGTGATGATGGATAAATTATTTCCATTTCTATTTATAATAATACTTTTTCTTGTTTGATGTAGAACTAATATTTCCGACTTTTTATTAGACTCAAAATTTCGATACACCGTCCAGCCTTGAAAACACAAGATGCTTATTAAGAAGAAAATTATTCGTTTATAGGTGAATTTTGTACAAAGTTCAATGCCCATAACAAGAACTAGAATAGCTAGAACTAGCTGAATGAAATCAAAAGAGATTGCACTGAAAATAAAGTTTTCTTGTTTAGCGACCCATGCGATAAGGCTATTCATAAGACCGATAACTTCATTGTAAAACCATACTAATTGAGAAGGTAGCCAATTTAGCAAGGTCAAGAATATTACTAAAATGCCCATACCTAGAATAACTCCCAATGCAGGTATGATTACTAAGTTCGAAATAAAGAACAATCCCGGAAATTGATGAAAATAATATAAACTAATAGGTAAAACACCTAATTGAGCAGCAACACTAACACACAGCAACTGCCAGAAGTATCTTATGATTTTGTTCTTCGGAAACCATAATTTTTTTAGCAAAGGAAATATCCATAAAATGGCAAATACGGCAGCGTAGCTCATTTGAAATCCCACTTGAAATAACAAATTAGGATTAATGAATAGAAGAATGAACAATATGGAAAGTGCAAGAATGTTAAATGTATTGCTAGGTCTATTTAAATAGAGGGCATAGGCTACGAAAGTAAACATTGTAGTAGCACGTATAATACTTGCAGACAGTCCTGCAATAAATGCAAATGTCCACAACAAAAGAACAGATAGGATTAGGGTAATAGTTCTGCCTTTAGGGAAATATTGTAGTGGACTTAGTAAAAACTGAATTAGTAATAGTAGAATACCGATATGTAAGCCCGATACAGCTAAAATATGAACGGCGCCGGCTTTTTGGTAGTTCGTATAAGTCTCTTCTGAGATGTCTGAACGTTGACCTAGTAGCAAAGCCTGAATAACACTTAATTCATCTGCTCCGAAATTTTCTTGATCAAGTTTTTTAATAATATAATTACGTGCCTTGGCAGCAGTGCCTATTAGGGTTGCACGCGAGTTTTTTATTTTCACAAATGTACCAGGGGTAATGTTCATACGATGATAAATCCCAAGATTTTCTAAGTATTTTTTGTAATTAAATTGATGTGGATTTAAAGGATTGGGAATAGATTGAATATCAGCATAGGTTAACAATTCATCATCAACATTCAAGGTTTGATAAGTAGAGTCTCTTGGTATAGTAATTAATAGGTTGCCACTAAATTTCTTGTCATCAATACCTTCAACCGTTGCAAAATACCGATTAGAGAATTGATTTGGTTTTAGTATTTCTTTTATTTTTAAACCCCAAAGCGCATCTTTTGCTTGTGTGTATTTGCTATAGTGGCTAGGGTTATTTATAGGTTGAGCAGCAGTATAACTGTAGATGCCAAGGAGTATAAACGATAGCGTAGCAATTGCTCCGAAAAGGATAGATTTCGTGTTCTTTTCAAAAACGAAAATACTAGCAAGAAGAACAAAAAGAAAAAGAGTTGTAAAGAGGAGATGTGTAGGGTTGAACGAAAAGTAATGACCTATTAAAATTCCAACAATTAGTAATAGCGTTAATCTGATAGGAATAAACGCTAAGAGTTTCATGTTATAAAATTCTTGTAGCCTTTACAAATGCTTGGTTCCAAAAGCCGTCTCTTAAAGATGATACGGTAACACCTCGAGATGTTGATGCGTGAATAAAAGTTATTTCGTCATTATCGGTACCTACAACCATACCTACATGGTTAATACGTTTAGAACCTCTGCTAGTTTTGAAAAACAATAAATCACCTTTTTCTACATTTTTAACCGTAACGCGATGCCCTTCTTCTGCCATGTGAAAAGAAGTTCTTGGTAGTTGAACATCATGCTCGCCAAAGGAAACATAAAGCAAACCAGAACAATCCATTCCTTTTTTTGTGGTACCACCAAACTTATATCTAGTGCCAGAAAATGAAAGTGCTGTATTGATTATTTCGTCTGCCTTGGTATTTGTAAATGAGGTGTTGACAGTTCGTTCTTCTGTTCTGGTTGTTACTGTTGTATTACCTGTCCGTTCATTATTGGCAGCTGCAACAGAAATTTTTCGCTCCTTATCAGAAGTACTATTTTTTTTAACGCCACAACTGGCTAAAAAACAAATAACAATAAAATATGGTAGTATGCGCATAAAAACAGAGTGTACCTTTTAGTACGTATAACCTCAAAATTATATAATTATTTTTTAAAATAATTAAACCTAAGAAGTTTTGGCATTTTTAATGATTAACGAAGCAGCTTTTGAGCTTGCGCCAGAACCTCCTAATTTGGCAATAAGCTCCTCATAGGCATTTAGTTGTTTGGCTCTTGCTTCTCCTTTTAAAATTAAGTTCAGTTCTTTCTTTAAATTCTGTTTTGTAAAATCATCCTGAATTAGTTCCTTAACTACTTCTTTCTGCATTATTAGGTTCACTAAAGAGATATATTCTAAAGTGATGATTCGCTTTGCAATTTGATAAGAAATCCAATTTGCCTTATAGCAAACAACCTGTGGTACTTTAAAAAGAGCTGTTTCTAAAGTTGCCGTACCACTAGTAACTAATGCGGCAGTTGAAATAGTGAGCAGATCGTATGTTTTATTCTGAATGAATTTTACATTGGCATCATTTAGAAATGTAGCGTAGAACTCTTTGTCTAAACTAGGAGCGCCGGCAATAACAAATTCATAATCATTAAAACCTTCAGTCAACGAAAGCATTAGGGTAAGCATTTTTTGCACCTCTTGTTTACGACTGCCTGGTAATAGTGCAATTATTGGTTTATTAGAATCCAGTCCATTGGCGGTCCTAAAAGAATGTTCAATTAATTCCGGTCTATTTGCAATTGCATCTAATAATGGGTGACCAACAAAATTGACTGGGTAATTATGTTTCTTTTCGTAGAACTCTTTCTCAAATGGTAAAATCACATACATGTGGTCGACCGTCGCTTTAATTTTTTCTATTCTACCTTCTCTAGAAGCCCATATTTGAGGGGAGATATAATAATTAGTTTGGAAATTATGTTCCTTCGCCCACTTTGCAATACGTAAGTTAAATCCGGAATAATCTATAAATATAATTGCATCAGGTTTGAATGCAGCTATATCTTGTTTGCAAAATTTAATGTTTTTAAAAATGGAATTTAGGTTTAAAATAACTTCTAAAAATCCCATGAAAGCTAACTCTTTGTAATGTTTTGCTAAGGTGCCGCCAGCTTGTTCCATTAAATCACCGCCCCAACATCTAATATTGGCATGTTCATCTTGTTTCTTCAGCGCCTTAATTAAATTAGACCCATGAAGATCGCCAGATGCTTCGCCCGCAATTATATAGTATTTCATTTTAAAAGACTTTGTAGTAAAGTATTACAAATGCGGTTAAGATGGTAGCAATTAAAACACCCTTTGCCCTATGGTCTCTCTTAATTTTCAGGAAACCGAAAAAAGCAATGAGGTTTAGAATAGCGCCTAAGGCTAAAAGACTGCCAACATGTTCTTGTGCTACAGCAGCTTTGTAAGTTTCAGCAATACTTAATTCTGAGAATATAAGAATATATAGCAAAGTGCCAATAGCATTGGCGATAATGCCTACTATAAAACCGATGAGGATTTCTTTTTTGGTATTCATTTAAATTTTTTATGCGTAATTATTGTAATCTATGAATGTGTTTTATTAAAAGTCCCACGTATTTAGTTCCTGAATTACGTGATGTGCGGTTAAATCGAATTGAGTTGGTACTACTGATATATACCCGTTGGCTAACGCCCATTCATCGGTATCTTCACCTTTGTCCAATAACTCAAATTCACCTGTAAGCCAGTAATAATCTTTGCCCATTGGGTTGGTGCGTTTATCAAACTTTTCTTTCCAGTTTGCCTTTGCTTGTCTACAAACTTTAATACCCTTAATTTCCTTTTTAAGAAGCTTAGGGATGTTTACGTTTAATACGGTCCCTTTAGGAATACCGTTTTCCAAAGCTTGGGTAACTATAGTGTAAATATAGTCTTGTGCCTGCGTAAAATCTGCCTCCCAATTGTAATCGCATAAAGAAAAACCTATTGCGGGAATACCTTCAATACCTGCTTCAACCGCAGCACTCATGGTGCCGGAATAAATTACATTTATAGAAGAGTTAGATCCGTGGTTTATGCCGCTAACACAAATGTCTGGTCTTCTTGGCAATAGTTCTTGAAGTGCTAATTTCACACAATCTGCCGGTGTTCCACTACAGCTATATTCATCAATATTATCGCTGTCAAGGTCAATCTTCATTTTCTTAGAAAAGAGGGCTGTATCTAGAGTAATGGCATGTCCCATACCAGATTGCGGACTATCTGGGGCCACCACGACCACGTCGCCTATTTTTTTCATAATAGAAATTAGCATTCGTAACCCTGGCGCAGTAATGCCGTCGTCATTTGTTACTAAGATTAATGGTTTTTCCATAACACATACTTTCTGTAGTAAAAATACGTTTTTAAATATGATAAGCCCGAAATGCCGTTTAACAAAAAATTAATTCTAAGCACAATAAATGGCATGGTTTTTTCTTTACCTTAGGGGTTTAAGTGGCTATTGCTGTCGCTAATAACCCTCAAATTCGGAGATATTGAAAAGGAAAGTAAAAGATAATTTTATGAAAAGAAATTTAGCCTACGTACTGTTATTAATGCTCGCAACAGTAGCATCGTGCAGTTTTACAAATAAAACTTTTGAAAATGACGACAAGGATAAGTTGTTGTTAGATTTAATTACATATGTTTTAGAAAAAGGACATTATGAGCCTAAAGTGCTTAATGATGATTTTTCTGTACATGTCTTTGAAGATTTTATTGACGTTATTGATCCTACTAAAAGATATTTTGTAGCGTCTGATATTGCTGAGTTTGAAAAGTATAAATATCAGATTGATGATGAAATTAAGAATACGGATATCACTTTCTTCAATATAGTATATGAAAGGTTGATGCAACGTATGGGCGATGCTAAGGATATTTATAAAGAAGTTTTAGAAACACCTTTTGATTATTCGGAAAACGAAAGCATTAGCATTAAATATGATGAAGAGCCTTTTGCTGCAGATAGAGAAGAGCTTAAAGAACGTTGGAGAAAACAATTGAAATATGCGACGTTAGGAACTTATGATTCTAAAATCTCCCATATGGAGAACAAAGAAATAGAAAGTACAGATGAGCATGATCATAATGCACATTCTCTTGAAGAAGCAGAAGAAGAATCTAGAAAATCTACTGAAACGACTTTAGATGAATTTTTTGATTTCGTTGATGATTTAGAACGTAAAGATTGGTTCGTACAATATATCAACACAATTGTAGATGAATTTGATCCGCATACATTTTACTTCGCACCAGAAGAAAAAGAGAAGTTTGATACTAGTATGTCTGGTAAATTTGAAGGAATTGGAGCAAAGCTTCAGAAAAAATCTGAAGGAGCAAAAATAGTTGAGATTATTTCTGGTGGTCCAGTTTGGAGAGATCAACGATTAGAAGTTGGTGATGAAATTATTAAAGTTGGTCAGAATGGAGAAGAGCCGATCAATATTATTGGTATGCGTTTAGATGATGCTATTAAATTGATAAAAGGAGCTCAAGGTACTATTGTTGACTTAACCGTTAGAAAAGTAGATGGTTCTTTAGATGTTGTCTCTTTAACAAGAGATGTTGTTGAATTAGAAGAGTCTTATGCTAAATCAGCCAATATTATAAAAGGCCAAGAGAAATTTGGGATTATAAACCTTCCAAAATTTTATGTTGATTTCAATGATTATAGTGAAAGAAATGCCGCAACCGATGTTGCTAAAGAAGTAGAGCGTTTAAAGGAAGAAGGCATGGAAGGGCTTATTCTTGATTTACGTGATAACGGAGGTGGATCTTTAAAGACTGTTGTTGAGATGGCAGGTTTGTTTATTAAAGACGGTCCAATAGTACAAGTACAGTCAAAAGATAAGGGCAAAGATGTCTATGATGATAAAGATGAGAGAATTCAATGGGACGGTCCTTTGGTTATTCTAGTAAACGAATTATCTGCGTCTGCTTCAGAGATTTTAGCAGCTGCAATGCAAGATTATAAAAGAGCTATTGTAATAGGTAGTAAGCAGACTTTTGGAAAAGGAACCGTACAGAACGTAATTCCTTTAAACAATATGCTACGTAGTAATGAGCATGGAGATTTAGGTGCTATAAAAATTACTACACAGAAGTTTTATAGAATTAACGGTGGTTCTACTCAGTTAGAAGGTGTTAAGAGTGATATTGTTGTGCCAGACAGGTATAGTTATATTGATTTGGGAGAAAGAGATCAGTCTAATCCATTAGGTTGGGATAAGATTACTCCTGCAGATTATAAAGCTTGGGATGGTTATATTGACTATGAAAAAACCATTGCAGACAGTAAGAAAAGAATGGCTTCTAGTCAACAGATTAAGTTGATTGAAGAAAATGCAAAATGGTTAAAGGCAGAACAAGATGAAACCGAAATTTCATTAAACTTCGAGGTTTATAAAGAAGAAAAGGATAAGGATAAGGAACAGTCAGAATACTTTAAAAGATTGACTGATTATGATTCTAAACTTACATTTCAATCTTTGGGTTATGAAGAAGAGTTATTCACTAAAGATTCTGTACTTCGTGAAAAACGTAACAGATGGCATAAATTTCTAGCAAAAGATGTTTATGTTGAAGAAGCAGTAAACGTCTTAGAAGATTTGAAAATGAATAATATTAAGCAAGGTAAACTGGCTAGTGTTAAGAACTAGAATAAAAATTTAATTAAAAAACCGCTACATAATACATGTAGCGGTTTTTTTTGTTTTTGGGGAATACTTATTTTTAAATGTACTTGGCATACTTAGGCTTTCCAAATTCTGCCAAGTCGTTGTTGGTGTTACGTATTTTTCTACTTTGAATATAAGTAACAAATAATAAGACAATACAAACTACTGCAGATGCACCGTTACCATCTTTAATAGCTAAATGGGCTATGGCACCTAAAGTGTAATTCATAAAGAAACCTGCATATACCCATTCTAAAGACCAGTGAGATTTATTAGTAAAAATCATTAACAGTCCTATTGATTGACATACACCTAATATGTGAATTAGATAGACTGGATAACCTAGCTTTGTAAATGTGGTTGAAACTACATCAAAATTTACAATAGAATTAATGATTGATCCAATAACCGCTGTTGCGAAAAGAGCTAATACAATATAATAAATTGATTTTTGAGAATTCATAATAAGTAGGTTTTATGTTATTATATCTCAAAAATAAATTCACCTATGAAATATTTAGGATTTCATAGGTGAATTGAAAATAGCTGTAGCTGAATGGAATTTTTCTTAAGACCAGCTAAAATATATTTAATTCAAAAGCTTGTCTGCATGAAATTGGCGAAGTTTAGCCAATTTAGGGTTAATAACCACTTGGCAATAACCCTGTTCTGAATTATTCTTGTAATAATCTTGGTGATCTGCTTCTGCATCATAAAAAATGCCTAATGCACTCAGTTCGGTTACAATAGGCTTTTCATACACCGCTTGCATCTCTTCTAAGACTACTGTAGCCTTTTTCTGTTGCGCTTCATTATGATGGTAAATGACAGAACGATATTGGGTTCCTGCATCCGCACCTTGTCGGTTTAAAGATGTAGGGTCGTGCGTTGTCATAAAAATGATAAGAATATCTTCATAAGAAATAATCGATGGGTCAAAAGAAACCTGTACCACCTCTGCGTGACCAGTTAATCCAGAACAAATTTCTCTGTATGTTGGTCTACCTGGGGCTTTACCTCCTGTATATCCAGAGACAACTTTATGAACGCCCCTCACTTCTTGAAATACCGCTTCGGTACACCAAAAACATCCACCACCAACGGTGGCAATTTCTAAATTAGTATTAGCCATTGGATTCCTCCTTTTCTAATTGCATGGATTCTGAATTAATACAATAGCGTAATCCGCTGGGTTCTGGACCATCAGGGAATATATGACCTAAATGGGCATCGCAAGTATTGCATAAAACTTCTACGCGTATCATACCAAATGAAACATCTTTATGGTATTTTATTGCATTTTCTTTAATAGGCTGTGTAAAACTTGGCCAACCGGTACCAGATTCAAATTTTATAGTAGAATCGAATAATGGCGTGCCACAACAAACACATTCATATTTTCCAGCTTCATGGGCGCTACATAGTGCGCCAGAATGTGGGGCTTCTGTACCTTTTTTTCGAGTAACTCTAAACTGTTCAGGGGTTAGAATTTCTTTCCATTCCTGTTCTGTTTTTTCAACTCTTCTATCAGGTTTAGGGTTACCATCTACTGAAAAATGAATTATATCTTTCCAAGTTAATATCATATTTTTCCTTTCGTTTAGACTTTAAATACCAGGTATATTGGTCGGTAAATTACCTAATATCTTACAAAATTACGGTAATTTTGGCGCATGGCATACCGTAAAAAAAATGGAACTGTTTATAGTGTTTTAATTCTAGTATGTGTAATTGGCTTTTGGTTATTTGAAAACTTTTATACTCCGGCTACTTATTCAAATAGTGATAAGGAACCAATCTCAAATGAATTCCCGAAAGAGCTGCTTCCGTCGTCAACTACTGGTGAAATTGTAAATCATGAATATTTTACATTGTCTTATAATGAACCATATGAACAGGCAGAGTGGGTGGCGTATACTCTTGACAAAAGTCACTTGACATATGATGATAGAAAGCGACCGTATTTTATAGAGGACCCATACGTTTCCTCTAAATCTGCAGATTGGCGTAATTATAAGGGGTCTGGTTATGATCGTGGGCATTTAGTGCCTGCAGGTGACCGTAGGTTTTCATTGCAAGCATATAATGAAACATTTTATACAAGTAATATAAGTCCGCAAGATAGAGAGTTCAATGCTGGTATATGGAACGATTTAGAGCAGCAAACAAGACGTTGGGCAAAAAAGTATGGTACGTTGTATATATTTACCGGTGGCGTGTTAGAAAGTGGATTAGAAGAGATCGGGCAAGAGGATGTTGATGTGCCAGATGTTTTTTATAAAATAATTGCTCGCAAAGATGGAGACAAAATATATTCAATATCTTTTATGATACCGAATAAACCTCAATTTTCATCTTTACGAAATTTCGTAGTGTCTGTTGATGAGATAGAAAAAGAAACTGGAATCGACTTTTTTGCCAAACTATCAGAAAAGCAACAAAGTGCTTTCGAAGGAAGTAAAAATACTACTGGCTGGAAATTTTAGAAACTTTCTTTCAATCGGTTGGTATCTAATCGCAAGAAGATAAAGAGTAAAATCGTAAAAAATAATAGTCCTGATCCACCGTAGCTGAAGAAAGGTAAAGGAATACCGATAGTTGGTAAAATACCGATTACCATACCAATGTTAATGAAATAGTGTATCAATAAAATAGAAATTACGCCGTAGCCATACATTCTGGCAAACGCATTTTTCTGTCGTTCCGCCAAGGATATCAATCGTAAGAATAAAACCGAAAATAATATTATTACTGTGGCAGTACCCAAGAATCCCCATTCTTCACCAACTGTACTGAAAATGTAATCTGTATGTTGTTCAGGTACAAAATCACCTTTTGTACGTGTGCCTTCAAGAAAACCTTTTCCAAAGAACCCACCAGATTCAATTGCTTTTTCAGATTGATAAGTATTATATCCAATAGATTTTCTTATCTGCTCTAATTTATTAGGGTCTTTTTCTAATCGTAGCCATAGTCCAAAACGGTCTCTGTGTCGTTGTTCAAAAACATTATTGAATACAAAGTTCACCGATAAGGAGAATAGGATAACTGCTACACTGATTAAGCTAAGAGGAATTACCGGTATTTTTAAAGTTTTACGTTTTGATGCGAATAAAATTATAATCAATAAAGCCAAACCAATAATTAGCCAAACAGTACCATACATTAGGGTGATGACAAATACGAGAATAAGGCTTAATAGAATAACTAAATAGAAAAGGGGTAATCCTTCTCTAAATATTACAAATATCATTGCAAAGAATACCAATGCACTACCTGGGTCTGGTTGTGGTATAATTAATATTGCAGGAATAAGTATTATTAAAAAAGCATAAAGTTGATCTTTTCTGCGCTTTATATCCGTTTGAATATCACTGAGGTATTTGGCGAGAGCTAGGGCAGTGGCCACCTTCGCTAACTCAGAAGGCTGTAGGTTAAAAAAACCTAGGTCGTACCAAGATGTAGCGCCAGCAATTGTTTTTCCAAATACAAATAACCCAAGAAGGGATATCATGGATATTAGATAAAGCAAACTAGAAAAGCGTTCGTAAAAATTTACCTCAAGTGCCAAGATTATAACTATAGTAACTAGACTGACACCAATAAAGAATAATTGTTTGCCATATAAAGTGCCAAAATCAAAAATGGAACTATGTTCGTCAGTGAATGTACTTGAGTATATATTGATCCAGCCAATAAAAACAAGTGCAAAATAGATAAAGACACTTAGCCAATCAATTCTTTTTAAGATGCTTCTACCAGACACGCTCGTTAATTTTGAACTCTTCCCCACTGTAGGGTTTCGCGTATTCTGCCTCTAATGTTTTTTCTAGCATTCTTTTTTCAAGATCGGTTCTGGTGATTTCGCCTTTTAAATATTTCTCTATCATAAGAGTAGCGATATGACCAGCATATCTAGAGCCGAAATAACCATTTTCAATATAAACGGCAATAGCAATTTTAGGATCCTCAACAGGTGCAAAAGCCACAAAAACTGAGTGGTCTGTCAATTGAGTACGTACACCATCAATTTTGGTGAAATTTTCGGCAGTACCTGTTTTACCGGCAATTTCAATATCTGGAATTTGAAGCCAATAAGCTGTACCTCCTCTTTTTCGGTAAACATCTGCCATACCTTGAACAATAGGTTCAAAGTGTTTAGGATCTATAGTAGTGTGCTTAGCTTCCGTAAATTTAGGTTCTGTAATATCCTTACCTTCAATTTTCTTAAGAATATGAGGTGTAAAGTAATGTCCTCTATTGGCAATTGCCGCTGTCATATTTGCCAGTTGCACAGGTGTAGCTAATATTTCTCCTTGTCCAATTGAATTTGAAATTATATAAGAAGAGCTCCATCTATTGTCACCATACCATTTATCATAATACTCTTTACTTGGTATACGTCCCTTTTGACCAAAAGGTAAATCATATCCAAGGTAATCTCCCAAGCCGAAACTCCGCATGTGTTTTTCCCAAACATCCATGCCTTCGTCGGTAGTTTCAAATTTTTCGTATATTTTTCTAAATGCTCCGGCAAAATAAGCATTACATGATTGGTATATACCTTGGTTCATATTGCGTAAACCACCGCCACAGTGACAACCTCTCTTTTTCTTGCCAACATAAAAACCATGATAGCACTGAATAGTGCTAGATTCGTCCAATACTCCTTCTTGTAATGCAATTAAAGCATTTAATGTTTTAAAAGGAGATCCTGGAGGTTGTTGTGCATGAATGGAGCGATCCCATGTAGGGTTTGCAATTGTATCGTTATAAAGCTTTGTGTAATTTTTTGACCGCTCACGCCCAACCAATAATGCAGGGTCATAGGTTGGTCCAGAAATCATAGAAAGAATCTCACCCGTAGCAGGCTCTATGGCTACAATACCACCTCTTTTACCGTTCATTAATAATTCACCATATTCTTGCAATGTTTTGTCAATGGTGATGCTTATTTGTTTACCCTGTTCTGGTAAAGTGTCTATGGTTCCATTTTTATAGGGTCCAATATCTCTATTAAATCTATCTTTCTGTATATACTGAACACCTTTTCTTCCTCTAAGTAAATCCTCATAATAACGTTCTACCCCGGTTCTACCTTTTAGTTCGCCTTGAACATAGTATTTGTTGACAGCTAAATCACCTTCGTTAACCTCACTAATGTATCCAAGAACGTTTGCTGCACTTGGGGTGTCGTAATAGCGTAAAGATCTTTTCTGTATATAGAAACCTTTGTATTTACGCATTTTCTCCTGCAATTTGGCATAATCTTGCTTAGAGAGCTGAGGAACCAAAACAGAAGGAAGTCTAGGGGAGTAAACTCTTGCTTTTCTTAATTTTTCAATAAACTTTTCTTTGTTAATACCAAGTAAACCGCAAAATTCTAAAGTATCTAAGGGTTTAACTTCTCTTGGTATAACCATGACATCGTATGCGGGATCATTACCAACTAATAGATGACCATTTCTATCGTAAATATAGCCACGTTCAGGATAGTCATAAATAGCTTTTATTGCCGGATCTTCTAAAACTTGCTCTGCAGAAAAGCTAAAAATTTGCAAATAGGATAGCCTTCCCAAAAAGGTAATTGCGATGACAACTATTATTAATGATAAAAGAATTTTTCTCATTCTTTTTTACTGCTGAATAACGTACTGAACAATATGCCCAAAATCAATGTAGATACACCCACTGTTAGTGTTTTTTGCAAAATTAACAAGCTGTTAGAAAAGCTGAAAATTTCTAAAGTGAAGTATACCAAGTGATGTATTATAATCAATAACGCTAAAAACGTGAATTGTTGTGCCTTAGTACTGTTGTTTAACTTAAAACTTTGAAATTCATAATTGACACCAAAGACAAAACGCATAATGGTTGGTCGTAGATAAGCTATGGTAACGGTAGCTGCCGCGTTTATGGCAAGTGTGTCAGAAAAAATATCTACGCATAGTCCTAAAAAAAAACATAGAATAATAAAGGTAGTTCTATTTTGTTTGATAGGATACCAGTAAAGAAACAGAATATAAATCAACGGATTTATATAGCCGAAAAAATTTAGTTTATTGAATACTAGCACCTGCACTAGCACCAATAAAATAAATCGGAGCACAATTAAAAATGAAGTACTATTAATCATTGGCTTCTGTTTCTGCTTCTAATTCTAAAACTTCTTTTCGGTTTAAATTTCTAATGATGTAAATGTTACCAATATTGGTCATGTCATTGAATAGTTCTACATCAATAAAATAGAAACTTTTTGAGTTGTCTAAATCAAATCTTTTAATGGTGCCGATAGGAATGTTTTCCGGAAAAATACTACTCATGGCTCCTGTTACAATAGTGTCGCCAATAGTAAGTGGTACCAATCTTGGAATATCAATAAGTTGAACAACGTTATAATCTGTTGTATTTTCCCAAACTAAAGATCCAAAGTGATTAGAGTTTTTGATCTTGGCATTGATGTTAGATTTGTCACTTAAAATACTTTGTACAGTAGAAAAATTATCTGATGTATTCTCAACAATACCTAAAATTCCTTTGTCGGTTATAACACCCATATCTTGAACTATACTATCATTCTTTCCTTTGTTGATAGTAATATAGTTACGTTGATCAGCATAACTGTTATTTATAACTCGACCCCTTACAACTTCGTAATCTACAGTAGTAGAGTCTATTTTTGAAGGAGAAAGTAATACATTATTGAATAGCTTATCTCTAAGTTTTTTATTTTCTTCAACAAGCTTGTTGTTCTCTTCTCTTAAGCTGAAATAAGAAGTTACATTGTCTGAAAAAGTATAAATGCTTCCAGTAATAAAATTAGAAGAATTTAAAAATTTAGATTGGTGGTATGAATGTGATTGAAAAGTAAAAATAAAGGATATTAATAACAGAAAAAGGTATAGTAAAAAAATCTTATACCTAATTAGAAAATTTATAATCTGCTGCATTCACCCCTAAATTTTTAAGATTAAATAAGTTGGTACAACCAACTTATTTAATCAATATACTCTTATAACGTTCTAGATTTTTAAGTGCAATACCTGTACCACGTACTACAGCGCGTAATGGATCTTCTGCAATATAAACAGGTAAGTCTGTTTTTTGAGACAATCTTCTATCTAAACCACGTAGCATAGAACCACCACCTGCAAGATAAATACCAGTATTATAAATGTCGGCAGCTAATTCTGGCGGAGTTTGAGATAATGTTTCCATCACGGCATCCTCAACACGTAAAATAGATTTATCTAAAGCTTTTGCAATTTCTCTATATGATATTTGAACTTGTTTTGGTTTTCCTGTCAACAAATCACGTCCTTGAACAGATTTCTCATCTGGCGGCGACTGTAAGTCTTCAGTTGCAGATCCTATTTCAATTTTAATTGCTTCTGCTGTACTTTCACCAACATATAGGTTGTGCTGTGTACGCATGTAATAAATGATGTCATTTGTAAATACATCACCCGCAATTTTTACCGATTTATCACAAACGATACCTCCTAAAGCTATAACTGCAATTTCAGTAGTACCACCACCTATATCAACAATCATATTACCTTTTGGTTGCATGATATCTAGACCAATACCTATAGCGGCAGCCATTGGTTCATGAATTAAGTATACCTCTTTACCGTTAACACGTTCGGCAGATTCTTTTACCGCACGCATTTCTACTTCGGTAATGCCACTAGGAATACAAATTACCAAACGCAATGCAGGTGGAAACCATTTTTTCTTTAATGCCGGAATATTTTTAATGAACATCATCAACATCTTTTCAGATGCATCAAAATCTGCAATTACACCATCTTTCAAAGGTCTAATTGTTTTAATGTTCTCATGGGTCTTTCCTTGCATCATGTTGGCTTCTTTACCAACCGCAATGATTTTTCCACTAATTCTATCTCTGGCAACGATGGATGGGCTATCGACAACTACCTTGTCATTATGTATTATAAGGGTGTTCGCTGTACCTAAATCTATAGCTATTTCCTCGGTCAAGAAATCAAAAAATCCCATATGTGATGTTTAAATTTTAGATAAAAGGGTGTATTTCATCGACAAAAGTAATGAAATTAATGCTTGAAATGACGTGTACCCGTCATCACCATTGAAATTTTATGTTCGTTGCAATAATCAACACTTAATTGGTCTTTAATTGAGCCACCAGGTTGAATTACACTAGTGATGCCAGCTTTGTCTGCAATCTCCACACAGTCAGGGAAAGGGAAGAATGCATCGCTCGCCATTACAGAACCCTTAAGGTCAAAATTAAACGTTTGTGCTTTGTGTATTGCTTGGTTTAAAGCATCAACTCTACTGGTCTGTCCCGTACCGCTTGCGCATAGTTGTTTGTTCTTTGCAATAACAATCGTGTTCGATTTCGTGTGCTTACAAAGTTTAGAGGCAAAGATCAAATCTTCTAATTCTTGATCTGTAGGCTTCGTATTGGTCGCATTGGTAAGATCGTCAACTGTATCTGTTTTATGGTCTTTTTCTTGAAGAAGTATACCGTTTAGGCAAGTTCTTACTTGCATCTGTGGCATTTCAACTTCATTCTGAATTAGAATAATTCTATTTTTCTTTCCTTTTAGAATTTCTAAAGCTTCAGCGTTATAGCTTGGTGCAATTACCACTTCACAGAATAATTTATGAATTTCTTCGGCAGTAGCTTTGTCAATTTCTTTGTTGCTGATTAAAACACCTCCGAAAGCGGAAACTGGGTCTCCGGCTAAAGCATCTACGTAAGCTTGGTGCAAGGAATCGCGTTGTGCAAGTCCACAAGCATTGTTATGTTTTAGAATGGCAAATGTTGGTTCGTCGTTTTTAAACTCAAGCATTAAGTTTACCGCAGCATCAACATCTAATAAATTGTTATAGGATAATTCCTTTCCATGTAATTTAGAGAACATAGCATCAAAATCTCCAAAAAAGAATCCTTTTTGATGTGGATTTTCTCCATAACGTAAAACCTTACCTTGTGTTTCGCTAATTTTTAAGGCAGCGGTATCATGGTTTTTATTGAAGTAGTTGAAAATAGCAGTATCATAATGAGAAGAAACATTAAAAGATTTAGCGGCAAAACGTTTTCTGTCTTCTAGGCTAATGTTTCCATTATCTGCAGAAATTACTTCAAGAAAATCTGCATAGTCTTCCATTGAAGAAACACAAGTAACATCTTTAAAGTTTTTGGCAGCAGCGCGAATAAGTGAAATTCCGCCTATATCGATTTTTTCAATAATATCTTGTTCAGAAGCTCCACTTGCAACCGTTTTTTCAAAAGGGTACAAATCAACAATAACGATATCTATTTGTGGAATTTCAAATTCGGCAAGTTGTGCAACATCACTTTCATTATCCTGTCTATTTAAAATACCACCAAATACTTTTGGGTGTAAAGTTTTTACTCTTCCGCCAAGAATAGAAGGGTAGCTGGTTACATCTTCTACGGGAACAACATCTATTCCTAAATCGGTTATGAATTTTTCTGTACCACCGGTAGAATAAATAGTGATTCCTAATTCTTGAAATTTCTTTACTATAGGCTCTAGCCCATCTTTATGGAAAACTGAAATTAAGGCTGAAGACGCTTTTTTTACACTGCTCATTGTATGATGCTTAAATGTTTTTAATAAGCAAGCAAAAGTAATTTTTTTGCAGCTACCAAATGAGCAAGTTTATCAACAAAAAGCCTAAAGTTTTAAAGAATTTTGGCTACTTCAAAATTTACGAATTCTAAAAAGCTCTCATCTGCCTTGGTAAATGGGTCTGGTGTATTAGAATCTATGTCTATTTGACCAATGTTTTCGCCGTTTACAAACAACGGAACTACAATTTCTGCTTTAACGGTAATACTACATGCAATATAATTGTCTTGAGCCTGAACATCTGGCACAACAAAATTTTCGTTGCTTTCTGCTACTTGACCACAAATACCTTTTCCGAACGGAATAATGGTATGATCTGTTGGTGCACCTGCGTACTGACCTAGTTTTAGCTCACGCTTGTCACCATTCTTAAAATAAAACCCTACCCAGTCGTAATGAGGTACTTCGGCTTTTAAAAGCTCACAAATCTCTTGCATTTTGGCATCTGCAGTGTTGTTTGAATCTATAATAGAACTTACTTGTGGACGAAGTGCTTCTAACATAACTTTTTTTTGCAAAAGTAAGAATTGTTCATATTTGGTAGTGTTATCAATCTTATAAAAATAAAAAAGAGGATGTTTTTAAAACATCCTCTTTTTAAAATTCAATATTGTTTGTTGAACTTATGGTTGAATTTTAACGTCAAATTCAATAAAATCATTATTATTAAAACCTGGTTCAATGGCAGTAATTTTTATTAAACCTTTTTTACCGTAGTTGTCAACGAACTCTACTACATCTCCAACGCTTAGATTTGTAATTTTTTGAGCATCAGAGCTAGCAATAAAATTTAATTCACCATTTAAAGTGATTGCGTCAAATGCAGCAGCGTCTATTGTTGTTGAGCTAGCAAAGAACATTTGATTCAATGTTTCTGTTTCAGAGTTTTCTTCGTCTGCGCCAGGCTCAAGTCCATCTACAGCAAATCCAAAAGATGCATCATATTGTTCGGTAGAAGCAAAAGAAGCATTGTCACCGGCTGAATCACCAGAAGCACCATAATAGTAACCAAAATCCCAGAATGCTCTAAATTCAGGTCCCACATTAATTCTATAAACGGTTTCGTTCAATAGGGAAAAGAAAGATTCTGTTGTTCCATCTTGTGCTGGAGCAAATAATTTAATGTCTGTAAATTCTCTAACTGCAGCAGCAGGGTTAGTACCTGTACCAACTGTTACTGTTATTTGACCAGCTCCAAGAGCTAATCTTTTAGTGACATCTCTAAAGTCGCCTTTACCGGTTGTAGTCCAAAAAGTGTAAACGATTTCTCCGTTATCGATATCTGGAACTGGAAGTGGGAAAGAGAAATCAATTTCTTTTTTTGTAGCACCATCTAAATCAATAGAACCATCAGCTTTTAAAGCTTTAGTTAAATCATCACTTACCAAATCAAAAGAACTAAAAGGCATTTCTCCTTGTCCTAAATAATTTTGAGTAATGTACATTCTACGTTGGGTAGTAGCGTCTGATGTAAAAATAACTCTACCAGTAACGGTTGTACCTGCTTCTCCGCTTGCAGAGGCTGTTGTAATATTTGAAGAAGGAACAGCTTCGTTAAAAACTATGGTAGCTACTTCGGGCTCCTCTGTTTCATCACCACCATCTTCTCCACCTGTATTGTCAGGAATTGGTGTGTCAAAAACTGAACCGTCGTCAGAGCTACAACCACCTATAAAAAGAGCGATAGTACATATTAGAAACGTGTATTTTAAATGTTTTTTCATGTTTTTTTAAATTTAATAATTAGTGTTTAAAATGGTTAATGATAGTTAACTGTTAAAATGTGTTACTCCTTTAACTTGAAAACAACAATAATCGTATACTAAGAATCCTGTTTTTTAAACAAGTATGAGAGAATTATAGTTAATCGCGCCAATGTTTCGTTAAAGAAATGATATTTAGGATTTTAAATATCGATTTTTTTGTAATTTTGTAATAATGAAAAATTCACTCCATAAACTTTTTTCTATAACAATGGCTTTGCTATTGTTGCTGTCCACCATTTCGTGGACGGTAGAGAAACATTTATGTATGGGGCGGGTATTGGATATTGCCTTGTTCAACGCTGCAAAAGATTGTGGTATGGATGCCGGTTTGGCGTTGTTGGATGATTCTTCGCAACTCATAAAACATTGTTGTGATGATGAATCTTTTACCATGCAAGGTCAAGATGATTTAAACCATGACATTTTTAATTTAGATTTTTCTCAACAAGTCTTCTTAATTTCTTTTACAACTTCTTATTTAAACTTATTTCAAGAGTCTACAGATAAGGTAATTGTTTTTGATTCTTATCCGCCGCCTATATTGGCAGAGGATTTGAACATACTGCACCAAGTTTTTTTGATTTGATTTAAAACGTGTTATACGTCGCTTTTTTGCGTTCACACATTTTTTAATCAAATCTAATATTCAATGAAAAATTTTACTTGGCTTTTAGCCATTATCCTATTTGGGATACAATATTGTGAGGCACAAGGTCCTCCTATTACTGCCGATAAACCAATTATGTTGGGTGGCGGTAGCTTTACTGCAAAAACCTTAACAGAGATACGGCATACGGAAAGGGGTGATTTTACCTATGTTCCGGTAATGCTACATTATTTGCCAACTTCTAATTCTTTGGTGGCACTACATTTACCTTATATAAATTATGATATCGAAAACGGACCAAGTGGTAGCAGTTTAGCGGATATTAAAATAATGGGTAAATATCAATTCTTTAGAAAAGATGGTACAGGCAAGACCTTTAGAATGGTTGCGAAAACACTTCAGACATTGCCTACTGGTAGGGAACTAGATGTAATGGATTTAAGTACGGGCAAATATGCAGGGTATTATGGTATTGTTGCAGGTTACGAATCGCTTAAATATGGTATTTCTAACGAACTAGGCTATAATTGGGTGCCCGATGGTAGTTTAGATGCTTTGACCCATAAAATTGGTTTTGGTCTTCCTTTGCTAAAGCCACAGTATCCTAATAAACAAATCAATCTGTATTTTGAATATACCAATTTATGGCTGGTAGAGCGTGATTGGTATCAATTGTTGTACGCACAAGGTATACAGTATGCAAGAAAGAATGTTACGTTCGACTTAGCTGTACAGGTGCCTTTGGTAAACGATATTGAAGCAGGTCGTAAATTAAACTATAGCCTGTTTTTAGGTTCTAGATATTCATTTTAATAAAAATTTTTAAAACATAAAATAATGAAAAAATCAATAATTATATCGGCGTTACTAACGCTAATGGTTGTCTTTAGTGCGGTTGCACAAGATGGTAAGGATAAGTTTATGGTGCAGGTAGATGGTCTAGGCTGTCCGTTTTGTGCATATGGACTTGAGAAGAAATTCAAAGAGTTTAAAGGCATTAAGAATGTGAAAATAGATATTGAAACAGGAGACTTTAGTTTTTCTTATCCAGCGGAAAAAGCATTAACATTAGTTGATGTAGAGAAGCAAGTTGAAAAAGCGGGTTACACGCCAATTACCGCAAAAGTTGAACGTGCCAATGGTGAAATTGAAGAATCATCTGCGAGCGAAATGACTAAAAAGTCTGAAGGCACGGTAAGTAAAAACGTAATGGTATCCGGTAACTGTGCTATGTGTGAGGCTAGAATAACTAAAGCTGCAGAATCTGTGCAAGGTGTATCCGCCGTTTCTTGGGATAAGGATACAAAAATCATGAACGTTTCATTTGATTCGGAATTAACTTCTCTTGAAAAAATTGAAAAAGAAGTGGCGGTTGCAGGTCATGATACCAAAAATCATCAAGCACATACCGACGATTATGGAAATCTACCAGCATGTTGTAAGTACGAACGTTTAAGCTACAAATAATGAGAAAAAGTATATGTATACTCATCGTTTTAGTCTTTGCGTCTGCTTGTAAAGAAAAAGCAACTGTTCCTAAAGAGTGGGTGTTGTCTAAAACCATTCAACTAGATGGCGTGAATCCTATTGGGTTAACTCAGGTAAATGGAGCTATTTGGCTTTCAGATGGCGACCACAACCGTTTGGTGAAAATTGATACAGAAGGCAAAATCACGGAAACTGTAGATTCATTAGACAGACCAATGCATATTGATGCTATAAAGGAGACAATTTTTATTCCTCAGTATGGGAAAGATGTTATTGAAACTGTTGATAAAAAAGGGAGGTTCATAATGCAGGTTTCAGACTCATTAGATGCACCTGCGGGAGTTTCTGTTTATGAAAATGAACGGGCAATTGCAGATTTCTACAATAATCGGATTCTCTATTTTGATGGCAAAAGCTGGATTTCTTTCGGTAAAGAAGGAAAAGCAGAAGGGGAGTTTTATTATCCTACAGATGTACAGATTACCAAGGATAAGATTTGGGTAGCAGATGCCTATAATAATCGAGTACAAGTGTTTGATAAAAAAGGCGGTTTTCTTCAAATGATGGGTCAAAATCAAAAGATGAATGCGGCAACAGGGATTTTTGTTTCGGTTGATGAAGTGTTTGTAACAGATTTTGAAAACAATCGTGTATTGGTATTTAATAAGACTGGTGAGTTGCTACAGGTGTTAAAAGACCAGATAGAAAAACCAACGGATATGATGATCAAAGACGATATGCTGTATATAATTAATTATAGAAACGGCAAGCTTAATATTTTTGATAAACAGCCCATTGTTATGAAGGATTAAAAGGTCAAATAGGATATCTAATTAGGTATTCGGATTTATAAAATAATTATAATAAACGTATGAAACATACATATACTATAGTTGGCATGACCTGTAATGGATGTAGGTCTCATGTAGAAAAGACATTGGCGAATATTGATGGTGTAACCAGTGCTTCTGTAGATTTAGAAAAAGCTGAAGCTACTTTAGATATGGATTCAGAATTGACTTTAGCTACTTTGCAAAATGCCATGAAAGAAGATGGTGGTCATTATTCAATTCATGAATTAGGAGGGCATCAACACAAAGAAGTGAAACCCAAGAAAGTAGAAAAAGGCAATGGTACTTTTTATTGCCCCATGCATTGCGAGGGAGATAAAACCTATACAGAGCCTGGCGATTGCCCGGTTTGTGGTATGGATTTGGTAGAAGAGGCAAGTGCCTCGGTTCATAAAGGTCAGGAGTATACGTGCCCAATGCATCCTGAAGTGGTTCGTGATGAACCGGGTGATTGCCCTATTTGTGGTATGGATTTAGTACCAAAGCAAGCTGATGTTTCTGCTGAAGAGAAAAGTTATAATAAGCTTTTAAAAAAGTTTAAAATAGCGGTAGGTTTTACATTGCCCATATTCATTATAGCAATGTCTGAAATGATTCCTAATAATCCGCTTTATAATATTTTGAGTTTAAGAAACTGGAATTTGGTGCAGTTCGCACTATCAATTCCTGTTGGGTTTTATGCAACTTGGATGTTTTTTGAGAGAGCTTATCGTTCTGTAAAAACATGGAACTTGAATATGTTTACGTTGATTGGTATTGGAGCAGGTGTAGCGTGGTTATTTAGTGTATTTGCTATTTTGGTCCCTGATTTTTTTCCTCCACAGTTTAAGACGGATCAAGGTACGGTTCACGTGTATTTTGAGGCAGCTACGGTTATATTGACTCTAGTCTTGTTCGGGCAGTTATTAGAGGCTCGTGCACATAGTAAAACTAATTCTGCGGTAAAGGAACTTCTTAAGCTAGCTCCAAATAAAGCGATTCGCATTGTTGATGGGAAAGAGGAGACAATTGCAATAGATAACATAGTAAAAGGAGATCTGCTTAGGGTGAAACCAGGGGATAAAATACCTGTTGATGGAAGCGTGCATGAAGGCGAAAGTACGGTAGATGAATCTATGATAACGGGCGAGCCCGTTCCGGTACAAAAAGTAGAGGGTGATACTGTAAATTCTGGGACAATTAATGGTAAGAGTTCTTTTGTAATGATAGCTGAGAAGGTTGGTTCAGATACGTTGCTCTCCCAGATTATTGACATGGTGAACAAGGCTAGTCGTAGTCAGGCACCAATTCAAAAATTAGCAGATAAAATCTCTAGTTATTTTGTACCTGCTGTGGTGTTCATTTCTGTAATCACCTTTATTGTTTGGGTCATTTTTGGTCCAGAACCTGCTTATGTATATGCTTTGGTCAATGCTATTGCTGTATTGATAATAGCTTGTCCATGCGCCCTAGGTTTGGCTACGCCAATGTCCGTTATGGTGGGTGTAGGTAAAGGAGCGCAATCTGGCGTGCTGATAAAGAATGCAGAAGCTTTAGAGCGAATGGATAAAATTGACACACTAATTGTAGATAAGACTGGTACAATTACGGAAGGAAAACCATCCGTAGAAAAGGTGGGTAGTATTTCTGAGATTAAACAAGATAAGGTTCTAGAATATATTGTTTCATTAAATCAGCAAAGTGAGCATCCGTTGGCAGATGCAACTGTAAAGTATGGCAAGGCAAATAATGTTAATGTTTTAAAAGTTGAGGATTTTAATTCGGTTACAGGAATGGGTGTTACTGGTAAAATAAATGGGGAATTCATTGCCTTAGGTAATGAGAAAATGATGAATGAAGCTCAAGTATCCATTTTAGATAGTTTAAAGGCAGATGTAGTTTCTCATCAAAAACTTGGAAAAACAGTTTCTTACTTAGCTATTGGTGATAAGGCAGTTGGTTTTGTTGTAATCGGAGATAAAATTAAAGAGACGAGCAAAAAAGCTATTGAAGAGTTGCAGAAAGCCGGTATTGCGGTGATAATGCTTACCGGAGATAATCATGATACGGCAAAAGCGGTAGCGGAACAATTAAGTCTGGCAGATTTTAAGGCTGGTATGTTACCACAGGATAAATTGGCTGAGGTTGAACGTTTACAATCTGAAGGAAGAAAGGTTGCTGTTGCAGGAGACGGTATCAATGATGCGCCTGCTTTGGCAAAAAGCGATGTTGGTATTGCAATGGGTACGGGAACCGATGTCGCCATTGAAAGTGCTGCAATTACTTTGGTAAAAGGAGATTTACATGGAATTGTAAAGGCATATAACCTTAGTAATGCGGTTATGAAGAATATAAAACAGAATTTATTTTTCGCCTTAATTTATAATACGGTAGGTATACCAATTGCGGCGGGAGTGCTATATCCATTTTTCGGATTATTGCTTTCTCCAATGATTGCGGCTTTAGCGATGAGTTTTAGTTCTGTTTCGGTAATTGCCAATGCATTGCGATTGCGAACGGTAAAAATTGATTAATCAAATTGAATTGAATATTAAATGAATAAATATATAGTAGTATTGCTTTTGAGCATGTTGCCTTATTTTAGTTTTTCTCAAGAAAAAGTAGAAGGTGTTGTTTTCGATTCTGACGCATCTAATGCATTAAGTCTTTCTGGAGCTAATGTCTATTGGCAAGATTCGCAAACTGGGGTGGTAACAGATTTCGATGGTAAATTTTCCATTCCATATCTGAAAGAATTTAATAGATTGATTATAAGTTATGTTGGTTTTGAATCGGATACACTGACTATAAACGCTCCAAAAACAATACGAGTTACTCTTAAGCCATCTAATGAATTAGATGAGGTTGTTGTTCAGCAGGAAAGAGATGCTATACAGAAAACATATTTTAGTCCGCAGAATGTTATTACGGTAAACAGTGATGAGTTGTTAAAGGCGGCTTGTTGTAATTTGGCAGAAAGTTTTGAAACCAATCCGGCAATTGATGTAAATCTTTCTGATGGATTAACGGGAACCAAGCAAATTCAAATGTTAGGATTAACGAGTCCGTATTTGTTGATTACCCAAGAAAACATTCCTATGGTACGTGGTGCATCTCAAGCCTATGGATTAACATTTACGCCAGGTACTTGGATAGAAAGTATACAGATTACAAAAGGTGCTGGTAGTGTGGTGAATGGTTACGAAAGTATATCAGGTCAGATTAATACCGAGTTGGTAAAGCCGTTAACCGATAATGCAGTTTTTGTAAATGGATATGCCAATCAAAATGGGCGTTATGAATTGAATACACATTTCAATAAAAAGCTGACCGATAAATTGAGTACAGGATTGTATATTCATGGAAATACGAGAACTCAAAAAGAAGATAATAATGAAGACGGATTTTTAGATGCGCCTTTGGGGGAGCAAATAAATGTGATGAACCGTTGGCAGTATCAGAATCCTGAAACAGGTTTTGTAAGTTTCTTAAATGTTCGTTTTTTGAATGATGAGAAGCAGGTAGGGCAAGTAGATTTTAATCCTAATACCGATAGAGTTGATAATGGTGGTTCACTGAGCGGAGCCGAAGTGTGGGGTAGTGAGATAAATACCCGCAGATTTGATACCTCATTGAAATTGGGCTATGTTTTTCCAGAACTTCCGTTTCAAAGTTTTGGTTTTCAGTCAGCCTATAGTCTGCATAAGCAAGATTCCTATTTTGGTATTAGAACGTATGATATAAACCATGAGAGCATTTATTCCAGCCTTCTGTTTAATTCTATAATAGGAGATACAAGAAATAAGTTTAAAACCGGAATTTCTTTTGCATATGACGGTTATGATGAGGTGGTGAGTACTGATGATTATTCTAGGGAAGATAGGTCTGTAGGTGCTTTTTTGGAGTATAGTTATGAAAATTTAGAAAAAGTAAGTTTAACTGCCGGACTACGTGTAGACAATCATAATCGATTGGGAACTTTTGTAACACCAAGATTTCACATTAGATATACCCCATGGGAAAGAGGTAGTCTTCGAGGATCATTTGGTAGAGGAAAGAGAGCTGCAAATATTTTTGCCGAAAATCAGCAATTGTTTGCCTCTGCTAGGCAAATTAATATTGCAGGTTCGGGTGGCGACGTGTATGGTTTAGAGCCAGAAGATGCATGGAATTATGGAGTTAGCTTTCTACAAGGATTTAATTTTTTAAATAAAAAGGGTGATATTTCACTAGATTATTACATCACGGATTTTGAAAATCAGGTTGTGGTAGATTGGGAAAATCCGCAAGAAGTTTCTTTTTATAATTTGGAAGGAGAGAGTAGTGCTAAAAGTTTTCAAGTAGAATTAAATTATGAGCTTTTGACCCGTCTTAATTTTAGAACATCGTATAAGTTTTATGATGTATCTACAGATTATAAAAGCGGCAATCTACAGAAACCATTACAAGCACAACATCGATTTTTTATTAATTTAGGGTATGAGACCGAGGCTAAGGATAATGGTGCGCAATGGAAATTTGATTATACCCTTCATAGTTTTGGAGAAGCGCGGTTGCCAGATACAAGTGCTAACCCTGTGGAATACCAATTACCTGCTTTTTCCCCAACATATAATCTAATGAATGCTCAAGTGACAAAAGTATTCTCAAATTCATTTGAAGTGTATGTGGGTGGTGAAAACCTTTCGGATGTACAGCAAATTAATCCTGTATTGGGCGCTGATAATCCTTTTGGTCCAAATTTTGATACTACCATTGTATATGCGCCAATAATGGGTAGAATGTTTTATGGCGGCTTTAGATTTAAAATTTTATAACACGTAAATTTATACTTATGAAAACAACTATTTTATCCTTCGCAATGATATTAATTGCTGTGGTAACCTATGCACAGGACAAGAATAAGAAAATGACATTTGATGTGAATGGTAAATGCGCCATGTGTAAAGAGCGTATTGAAGAGGCTGCATTAAATGTAAAGGGAGTAAAATATGCAAATTGGGATATTCCGACCCATCAGTTAGCGGTTATTATGGATGAGCGTAAAACTGATGCTATGAAGATTAAAACAGCAATTGTAGCCGTGGGTCATGATACTAAAGAATTGAAGGCAACAGATGAAGCATATAATAGCGTACACCCATGCTGTTTGTATAGAGAAGATAATTCTGACGATGGTGCGCATCATAAAAACTAGTCAAAGTACTAGTAATTGTTGAGGTGTTTTTAACTGCTGTAAATTGTTTAAAAAGTTTTAGTTAATATTTTGCCAACGTGATTATCACGAATCAAAATCTGAAATACATTAGCTTAAGTTTATCTTTAATTCGATACTAATGGCACAAGCAAAATCAGCAGGGAAGCCAGCTGCAAAGCCTGCTCCAGCAAAAGCTGGAAAAAAGGCTGCTCCAAAAGCTGCTCCTAAGAAGAAGTAGTTAAGTTATTGCCTTTAGAAGGCGATACCATTTGGACATGAAAACCACCTTCTGTAGATAAAGAAGGTGGTTTTTTTTGTTTGTAAAAGTGGCGCACAAAAAAACCGCTCTTGAGATTTCAAGAGCGGTTTTAATTTATACTGACTGCGCAAACCAATTAATTATTGGCTCTGACGACTCGTCACTACATCATTCCTGGCATACCGCCACCCATTGGTGGACCAGCAGGAGTATCTTCTTTAATGTCAGTTAACGCACATTCGGTAGTTAAGATCATACCGGCAACAGAAGCTGCATTTTCCAATGCTACTCTAGTTACTTTCTTAGGATCAATAATACCAGCTTTCATCATCTCAACATATTTCTCAGATTTAGCATCGTATCCGTAATCTCCTTTACCTTCAAGGATTTTTGCAATTACTACAGAACCTTCACCACCAGCGTTAGAAACGATAGTTCTTAAAGGAGCTTCAATTGCACGGGCTACAATTTGTAAACCTGTTGCTTCATCTTCGTTTTCAGTAGACACTTTAGAAAGAACAGTTTTTGCTCTAACCAATGCAACACCACCACCAGCTACGATTCCTTCTTCAACTGCAGCTCTCGTTGCATGTAAGGCATCATCAACACGGTCTTTTTTCTCTTTCATTTCAACTTCAGAAGCTGCGCCAACATAAAGTACGGCAACACCGCCAGCTAACTTAGCTAAACGCTCTTGAAGTTTTTCTTTATCATAATCAGATGTAGTAGTCTCAATTTGAGATTTTATCTGGTTAACTCTTGTTTTGATATCTTTTGCAACACCACCACCATTTACAATAGTAGTATTGTCTTTGTCTATTTGTACTTTTTCACAAGTACCTAACATATCAAGAGTAGTATTGTCAAGAGAGAATCCTCTTTCTTCAGAAATAACGGTACCACCGGTTAAGATTGCGATATCTTCTAACATTGCTTTTCTACGGTCACCAAAACCTGGAGCCTTAACAGCGGCAATTTTTAAAGAACCTCTTAATTTGTTTACTACTAATGTAGCTAATGCTTCACCATCAACATCTTCAGCAATAATCAATAAAGGTTTTCCTGATTGAGCAACTGGCTCCAATACAGGAAGTAAATCTTTCATTGAAGAAATTTTCTTGTCGAACAACAAGATGTAAGGGTTCTCTAATTGAGATACCATCTTTTCAGAATCGGTAACAAAATATGGAGAAAGGTAACCTCTATCGAATTGCATACCTTCAACAACATCAACATACGTATCAGTTCCTTTAGCTTCTTCAACAGTAATAACACCTTCTTTACCAACTTTACCGAAAGCCTGAGCGATTAATTCACCAATTGTTTCGTCATTGTTAGCTGAAATAGAAGCAACCTGCTTAATTTTTTCAGAAGAATCACCAACTTTTTTAGCTTGTTTAGCCAAATCAGCAACGATAGCTTCAACAGCTTTATCGATACCTCTTTTTAAATCCATTGGGTTTGCACCTGCGGCAACGTTTTTCAAACCTTCTTTAACGATAGCTTGTGCTAAAACTGTTGCGGTAGTAGTACCGTCACCAGCTAAATCATTGGTTTTAGAAGCAACTTCTTTAACCATTTGTGCGCCCATATTTTCTAATGGATCAGCTAATTCAATTTCTTTTGCAACAGTAACACCATCTTTGGTTACTTGTGGTGCACCAAATGATTTACTGATAATTACGTTTCTACCTTTTGGTCCTAATGTAACTTTTACAGCATTTGCCAATGCATCGACACCTCTTTTAAGACCGTCTCTTGCATCTATGTCAAACTTAATATCTTTTGCCATTTTTAATTTTTATTTAGATTTTGATCTTAAACGTAATGCTTAGGATCAAGAAAATTATTAATTAGTAAATCTCGTGAAATTAAAAGGCCAAGGAAATAAACCTTTAGCCAATTGCTATTTAGATAATAGCAAGAATATCACTTTCTCTCATCATTAAGTAATCGTTACCTTCTAACTTTAATTCGGTACCTGCATATTTACCGTAAAGAACAGTATCACCAACGTTAACAGTAACTTTGTCATCTTTTGTACCAGGACCTACTGCTACAACTTTACCTTTTTGTGGTTTCTCTTTTGCAGTATCAGGAATATAAAGTCCAGACGCAGTTTTAGTTTCAGCTGCCATTGGCTCAATAAGAACTCGGTCTGCCAATGGTTTGATATTAACTTTAGCCATAATTATTAATTTTTAAATTGATTTTTAGTTTCGTGTGTAAGTAAAGGCAGAAATTATGCCATTGCCTCTTTCCTGACAAATTGGAAACAAAAAATGCCAGCTTGTCATAAGCTGGCATTTTAAATATAATGTTGTAAATAATTCTATAAACTATCCGAAGGTGTAGCTTGGTTTGTTGCAGGAGGTGTAACCTCTTCTGGTAGTGTTTCTGGCACTACTGTTTCGATGTCATCGCCTTGTAATAATTTAGAATCTACGTCACCATAATTACCTTTAAGGGCAATGTTAGATGCTAAGATTAAAACTATTAATAAACCCGCTAAAGTCCATGTGCTCTTATCTAAAAAGTCACCTGTTTTTTTAACTCCACCAACTACTTGGTTTCCTCCTCCACCAAATGAAGAAGAAAGTCCGCCACCTTTTGGGTTTTGTACCATAATCACTAATACTAACAATAAGCAAACGACTATGATAAGTATTAGGAAAATTGAAAATGTACTCATTCTATATTATTTATTATCTTTTCGTAATTTTTCTACCGCCTTAATTCGGTTTGCAAAGAAACTACTTTTTTCTGGATATTTCAAACTTAAAATTTTGAAAGCTTGAATAGCTTTTTTATACTTTTTTTGTTCAAGATAAACCCGTGCTAAAGTCTCTGTCATTAACTCGTTATTGTCAATTTTTGAAGACTTAGAAATATCTACACTAACACTCTGTTGTTCTGTTGGTACTATTTTAGGATTTGAAGCGATGAACTTATCAATACGATCGTATTTCTTTTTAATGGTTTCATTTTTAACTTTAGGTTTTTTTACTGGTTTTAAAGCTACTTTCTTTTCTTTAGTCTTTTCCTCAACTTTTTCTATAGGAGCTTCGGCAATTGGTTCTTTAGAGTCAATATCGTCAACAATAGTTTTCTCTTTCTCAGATTTTTCTAATGGTTGTTTAGAAGCTAAGCTTAACCATTCTGAAAAGGAATATTTCTCTTTGGCATCAAAAGTTATGGGCTTTCCTATATCCAATGCATTTTCTTCCTCTGTATTCGCAGGATCTTTAGATTGAAATAATTCAGGATCTAGTATTTGATCGGCGTCATGTTCGTCTTGCGGTAAGGGCTTGTCATCAGAAGGTGCTATTAAGGGGTTGACTATAGATTCATCGGCGTAATTCCCTTCCGGTTCAGTATCTGCAACCTCTATTTCGGTTGTTGAAATGTCTACATTGGCTATTTCAGTATCTTCTTCGATAGTTGCTTTCTCTATTGTCGTGGAAACTTCAATATCATCCTTTTCTGGGTCAATTTCAGTTTCGTTAATAATTACAACGTCTTTAATTTTTTCTTTTTCTTCAACATAGCTAAAAGTTGAATTCTGATGTAAAAAGTCTTTAGAGGTTATAAAATCAAAAAGAACATCTCTGTCGGTGGTGAATGCAGCGGTTGTTTTTAGGGCTTTATTGTATTTATAGCTATTTAAGTTCTTGAGTCCTTTTAAATGAAGAGCTCGTGCAGCCTGAAAATAAGGGTATTCTGCAATAATATCTTCTAGGTGCTTGGTATGAATTGGTTCTACCACTTTGGTAGGATGTTCTAGAAAATATGTAAAGTCCTTAACGTTCATATAGCCTACCAATCTGCCAATGAGGCGTTGAAAATATCTTGTGTCAGTCTTTCGAAAATTATTTCGTGTGCTTCGCTTTTAATAGTAGCTAATTGCGTGTCAGCTGGATAATCATAAAAGAAAGAAAAACTTTGGTCAAAAGCGGCGTCTTCTTTCAGTTGATTGTAGAAGCGTACTTTGACTCTGATAGAAAGTCTGTTTTGTGCCGCTGTTTGTGCCGCAGTTGCAGACATGGGTGAAATTTTATACTCCGTAATTTCTCCTTCATAGAGTAAATCTGGATTACCAGATGAAATTAGGTCCAGACTGGTCTGGTTCAGAATTCTATCCTGCAACGCTAACGTAAAATCTCTATCAACACCAGGTTCAAAAGTTGAACCCGGACTCTGGGTTGCATAATTTTGAAAATAGTTTACTTGAAATGTTTTTGCTTCACCAACATTACCACCTGTAAAGTTGTAAATACCACAACTAAAAAGAAGGGTTAGAGGTAAGATATAAAGAATAGCTTTTTTTAGGGATCTCATTGAAATGGGATTCATTTTATATTAAAGGTCGTATTGTTTTATTTTTCGATAAAGCGTGCGTTCAGAAATACCTAGTTCCGTGGCTGCAGCTTTTCTTTTTCCTCTATTTCGTTCAAGAGATTTTTTAATTAATTCAACTTCCTTCTCTTGTAAAGATAGAGTTTCTTCCTCTTCAATTTCTTCTGCAAAATGATATTTGTCTTCGTATGATTCTTGAATAAACGTAGGTTCTTCCTTTTTAGGTTCAGGTAAATGCAAAACGTTCATAGCCTTTTTTTCTTGGCTGTCATGTTCAATATCAGCATCTTCTTCGTCCTCGTTCCCATAAATTTTTCGAATAAGGTTTTCATTCTCCTTTTGAACTTTCTCTGAGTCATTGTTTTTCAACAACTCCATCGTTAGCTTTTTAAGGTCGTTTAGGTCACCTTTCATGTCGAACAATACTTTGTAAAGTATTTCTCTTTCATTGCTAAAATCACTTTCAGATTTAGAATTGGAAACTACTGCGGGTAAATTACTGGTGTTATTATTAGGTATGTAACCGTGGAGTGTAGCGGCTGTAATAGCTCTATTTTCCTCTAATACCGAAACTTGTTCTGCTATGTTTCTTAGCTGACGAATATTACCTGGCCATCTGTACTTAATTAATAAAGATACTGCTTGGTCATCTAGCCTTATGGTAGGCATTTTGTATTTCTGACTAAAATCTGATGCAAATTTTCTAAATAATAAATGAATATCATCTTGCCGTTCTCGCAATGGTGGAATGTTGATTTCTACGGTGCTTAAACGATAGTATAGATCTTCACGAAAACGCTCTTTCTTGATTGCCTCGAACATATTTACATTGGTAGCCGCTACAATACGTACATCGGTTTTTTGTACTTGAGAGGAACCAACTTTTAAAAATTCACCATTTTCAAGAACACGTAAAAGTCGTACTTGTGTAGTTAGTGGTAGTTCGCCAACTTCATCTAAAAATATGGTACCGCCATCGGCAACTTCAAAATAACCACTTCTTGTTTGTGTTGCACCTGTAAATGCGCCTTTTTCATGTCCAAAAAGTTCACTGTCAATGGTGCCTTCTGGTATGGCACCACAGTTTACTGCTATATATTTTGCATGCTTTCTATGGGAAAGTGAATGAATGATTTTAGGGATAGCTTCTTTACCAACACCACTTTCACCAGTTACCAACACCGAAATATCGGTTGCGGCAACTTGCATTGCTTTTTCAAGTGCGCGGTTCAACTTTGGGTCTTGCCCTATAATTTCAAAACGTTGTTTTATACTTTGTATGCTTTCCATATAAAATGGCTACTATAAAGTTAATTGTTATCAGAATACCCAACTGCTACACCTTTAAGGGTGGCAGAAGTGCAATCGTTAATTTGTACGTTTACAAAGTCACCAACCTTGTATTGTTCTTTTGGGAAAACAACCACAGTGCTTTGAGAGTTTCTGCCCATCCACTCATCTTTAGATTTTTTAGAAGTTCCTTCAATTAAAACTTCTTGTACTTTGTTCAGATGCTTTTCGGTTCTGTACTGACAGTGGCTTCTTTGCAAGGCTATAATTTCGGATAAGCGTCTTTTTTTAGTTGCTTCAGGTACGTCATCTTTCATCTTTCTTCCGGCCATTGTACCAGGTCTTTCAGAATATGAATACATATAACCAAAATCATACTTCACATATTCTAAAGCTCTTAATGTAGCGGCATGGTCTTCTTCGGTTTCAGTTGGGAAACCAGTAATAATATCTTGTGAAATAGAGCACCCAGGAAGAATTTTTCTAATATTATCAGTCAATTCAAAATACTCTTCAATGGTGTGCAAACGGTTCATTTCCTTTAAAATTCGGTTACTACCACTTTGTACCGGTAAATGAACATGATTACAGATATTTTTATGCTTTGCCATCGTTCTAATCACCTCTAAAGTCATGTCTTGTGGATTAGATGTGGAAAAGCGAATACGCATTTTTGGGTTCGCCAATGCTACCATTTCTAATAGTTTAGAGAAACCTATAGCTGTGGCTTTTTGCATTTCAGAAGCATTCTCAAAGTTTTTCTTAAGTCCGCCACCATACCATAAATAACTATCTACGTTTTGACCTAGAAGCGTAATTTCCTTAAATCCTTTTTGCGAAAGTTCACTTATTTCGGCTAAAATAGATTGTGGGTCTCTACTGCGTTCGCGACCTCTTGTAAAAGGAACCACGCAAAATGTACACATATTATCACATCCTCTGGTAATGGAAACAAAAGCGGTAACACCGTTAGTGTTTAGTCTAACAGGAGAAATGTCACCATATGTTTCATCTTTAGAAAGAATAACGTTGACTGCATCTCTACCGGAATCTATTTCTTTTATAAGGTTAGGTAAATCTTTATAGGCATCTGGTCCAACGACCATGTCCACTATTTTTTCTTCATCTAAAAGTTTGTCTTTCAAGCGTTCTGCCATGCAGCCTAATACGCCAACTTTTAAATGAGGTCTAGATTTCTTTACCTTGTTATACTCCGTTAATCTTTTTCGTATGGTCTGTTCTGCTTTATCTCTAATAGAACATGTGTTTACAAGTACTAAATCGGCTTCTTCTAACGTTTGGGTGGTGTTAAAACCTTCAGTCGCTAATATAGAAGCTACAATTTCACTGTCTGAAAAGTTCATGGCACAACCGTAACTCTCAATATATAGATTACGTTTGTTCACTTCTTTTCCTTCAACTACCAAAGTTGTGCCCTGCACATTTTCGTCTATGGTTTTCTCCATTTTTGTAATACGTTGCAATAAAATATTTTGGAAGACAAAGATACTACTATAATCAAAAATATGACAAGATGGCATGATTATTTAGGGATAGTTTAAGCTTTCAGTATAAAAATTATTTAGTTTTAGCATTTAATATAACCACCAATACTTATGAATTTAGAAAACTTGACACAACAAATTAAAATGAAGCCAGATTTAGAATTTGGCACCATATTCAGCAGGTCTTTTGACCTTTTTAAGAAAGTATGGTTGCAAGGCTTCATTATTTTATTACTAACTTTTGTAGTAATTCTGCCGTTTTATATAGTTATGTATATTCCTATGATTGCAATGGGTGTAACTGATCCAGAAGCACTTCAGCATAATGAATTTCCACCACTGCTTGCTGTTGCAATGAGTATACTTGTTCCAGTTTTTGTTATTGGGGCTACGACATTTGCCTTAGCGTTAAATGCTGCTTTTTTAAGAATTTGTAGGCAAAAAGATATTGGAGATGAAACTAGCGATGATTATTTCTTTTACTTTAAAGAAGGGCGTTTGGGCAAAGTGTTCATTCTTGCTTTATATACTTTTGGACTTTCTATTCTTGGAGCACTAGCTTGCGGGGTAGGTATGTTTTATGTAATGGTTCCTGTTTCATTAATACCAGCTTTTTTAGCATTTTCAAATGAATTATCTCCATTAGAAATGGTGAAGGCTAGCTTTACGCTAGGTAACAAAAACTGGTTAGTGATATTTGGTCTAGTATTCGTAACCGCTTTTGTGGCGCAATTAGGTTTCGTATTATGTTGTGTAGGTGTGCTGTTTACTGCAATGTTAGGTAAAGTGCCAGCATATTATATGTATAAAGACGGAGTAGGTTTTAATCAAGAGGTGTAAACTTGAATTTGTCAATAACGCAACTATTCGCCGTTATTCGCATCTTAATGGTGTAACCACCTAATTTTAAAACTATGAGGAATTTAGTTTTTGTTTTATGCACTTTTGCTTTAGCCGTATTGGTGTCTTGTGATGATGATGGACCGTATGAAAATTATCAAGTAGCTCGACCAATTTTACAAGATGCGATCTCTTTTAAAGCAGAAGCGGTTGATGTTATGGAACCAATTCCTATTGAATCATCAGGTAAAATTTATGCTTATAGAGACTACATTTTTGTAAATGATGTGAACAAAGGTTTTCACGTTATTGACAATCAAAACCCATCATCACCAGAAAGTATTGCATTCATAAAATTAGAAGGCAATTTTGATATTTCCATCAAGGATGATAAACTGTACGCAGATAGTTATGGGGATTTGGTGATTTTTGATATTTCAGATATCAATAATATTTCTATACAAAGTAGAATTGTAAATGCAATATATAATAATGATGTCTGGCTTTCAACGATTGAATTTCCACAAGCGGATTTTTACGATTATGGCGATATAGATTACGATAAGGATATAGTAACAGGTTGGGAGGTAAGAACAGAGAGAAGACTTGTTTCCGAATATGAAGAGCAGTTTAATTGCGATGTGTGCCTTAATTCCGATGCATCTGAAAATTATAGTGAAAGTCCTCAACCATCCGTAGGTCAAGGAGGGTCATTAGCTCGCTTCAAAATAATAGGAGATTATCTGTATGTAGTTGATTATAGCGACATCAACATTTTTGACATTGAAGATGTTGAAAATGTGAAAATTTTAGATGATGTTCAAGTAGCTTGGGATATAGAAACTATATATAGTCAAGGTAATATATTATTTATAGGAGGTTCGCAAGGCATGTATATATATGGGATAGAGAATCCAGAAAAACCCGAGTATATTTCAGAGTTTAGGCATGGCACCGCTTGCGATCCTGTGGTAGTAGATGGTAATTATGCATATGTAACTTTGAAAGGTGGTGGTTTCTGTGGTAATACAGAAAGCGGATTATATGTGATAGATATCGCCAATTTAGAAAATCCAGAGTTAAAAGTTATTTATCCGATGGATGGACCAAACGGATTAGGAATTAAAGAGGATACCTTATTTATATGTGATGGTGCGTCTGGTTTAAAAGTATACGATAAAAGTAATGCTCCTAATATAACTTTAATAAATACTTTTGAAGATATAGTAGCTTATGATGTAATTCCTTTATCTTCATCTCTATTGATGATAGGAGATGGATTGTTGTATCAATATGAGTATATAAATAATGATATTAGATTGTTAAGCACATTTGAATTATAAAATTTTTAAATGATAAAAAAGGGAAGCTAGTTTAGCTTCCCTTTTTTATTTGAAGAATAGTATTGATAAATTTTAAAGCTTGGGTATAGTAATGAAATTCATGATTTTACAAGCTAAACTCTGTTGAAATATGGGGAAAAATAAATCTCCAAAATTCTAAAGTTCAATTTTTAGTATACATTTGTAGGTATAAACAAGGTTGATGGCGAAAAATTTAGTAATTGTTGAGTCTCCTGCAAAGGCCAAAACTATAGAGAAGTTTTTGGGAAAAGATTTTAAGGTTGAATCAAGCTTTGGTCACATTGCTGATTTACCTTCAAAAGAGTTGGGAGTAGATGTCGATAACGATTTTACACCCAAATATATAGTTGATAAAGACAAGAAGGCTTTAGTTAAAAAGTTGAAGAGTCTTGCCGATAAAGCAGAAACTATATGGCTCGCGAGTGATGAAGATAGAGAGGGAGAAGCTATTTCTTGGCACTTGGCAGAAGAGCTAGGTCTAGATAAGAAAAAGACAAAACGAATCGTTTTTAACTCGGTTACAAAAGCCGCCATTCAAAAAGCAATTGAAAATCCGCGTGAAATTAATTACAACCTTGTAAACGCACAACAGGCTAGACGAGTTTTAGATCGTTTGGTGGGTTATCAATTATCACCAGTACTTTGGAAAAAAATTAAACCGGGACTTTCTGCCGGTCGTGTTCAATCTGTTGCTGTAAGGTTAATAGTTGAACGAGAAAGAGCTATTGAGGCATTTGAGCCACAAGCTTCATTTAAAATAGCAGCAGAATTTCAAACGGAAGCAGGTAGTGTTTTTTCTGCCAAATTGAATAAAACCTTTGCTACAGAGAAAGAAGCAAAAGCTTTTTTAGAGAAGAATATTTCTGCAGATTTTTCGGTAAGTAAATTAGATAAAAAGCCTGCTAAGAAATCACCATCAGCACCTTTTACAACTTCTACATTACAGCAAGAGGCATCAAGAAAATTATACTTTTCTGTAGGTAGAACTATGCAGGTAGCACAACGTTTGTATGAAGCAGGTTTAATTACCTACATGAGAACGGATAGTGTTAATCTTTCTAATGAGGCATTGACGTCTGCAAAAGAAGCGATTATTAAAAATTACGGTAAAGAATATAGCGAAACTAGAAACTTTACAGGTAAGTCTAAAGGAGCTCAAGAAGCTCACGAAGCCATCAGACCTACAGATATGGGTAATCAATCTCCATCATTGGAGCGTGATCAATCTAAATTATACGACCTAATATGGAAACGTACGGTTGCATCTCAAATGAGCGATGCCCAATTAGAGCGTACCAATGTAAGGATTAAGGCTAGCAAGCATTCAGAAGAGTTTACTGCAAATGGTGAGGTTATTAAGTTTGACGGTTTCTTAAAAGTTTACATGGAAGGTGTAGATGATGAAGATGTTGCGGAAGAACAAGAAGGTATGTTGCCAGCTATGAAAGATGGCGAACGTCTTTTAAATAATTTTATATCGGCTACAGAACGTTTTACAAGACCACCTTATAGATTTACTGAAGCATCTTTGGTTAAGAAGTTAGAAGAATTAGGTATTGGTAGACCTTCTACATATGCCCCAACAATTTCTACCATTCTTAATAGAGGTTATGTTGAAAAAGGTACTATAGAAGGTAAGGAGCGTAAATATCAACAGCTTATTTTAGAGTCAAATAAGATACAAGAAAAGAATCTTACCGAAAATGTAGGTTCAGATAAAGGTAAAATGGTACCAACAGATATCGGTATGATTGTTACAGATTTCTTGGTAACTAATTTTGCAAACATTTTAGATTATAATTTTACTGCTCAAGTAGAAGAAGATTTTGATGAAATTGCTTCCGGTGATGAAGATTGGAAGAAAATGATGAAGAATTTTTATAAAGATTTTCATCCTAATGTAGTAGATGTAGAAGAAAACGCAGACCGTGCAAGCGGAGAAAGAATATTAGGTAAAGATCCTAAAAGTGGAAAACAAGTCTCTGTACGTTTAGGTAGATTCGGACCAATGGTACAAATAGGTACTGTTGATGATGAAGAAAAACCGACATTCGCAAGTTTATTGCCAGAGCAGTCTTTGAATACTATTTCTTATGAAGAGGCAATGGATCTTTTTAAACTTCCAAGAAAATTAGGGGTTTATGAAGGAGAAGAGGTTTTAGCAAATGTAGGTAGATTTGGACCTTACGTGAAATTTGGCGAAAAATTCATTTCTATGGATAAAGGCGAAAGTGCTTTTGAAATTGAGATGGATAGAGCAATAGAACTTATTATTGCTAAACAAAAAGCAGATGCGCCGGTTGCCATGTATGAAGATATGGAGGTTACCAAAGGCACAGGTAGATTTGGACCGTTCATTAAATGGAATGGCATGTTCATTAACGTGAACAAAAAATACGATTTTGACAATTTATCTAACGACGATATTATAGAGCTTATCGAAGTTAAGAAACAAAAAGAGATAGATAAGGTTATACATAACTGGGAAGAAGAAGGCATTCGTATAGAAAAAGCGAGATGGGGCCGTCATAATGTAATAAAAGGCAAAATCAAGGTAGAATTGGCTAAAACTGTCGATGTTGTTAATATGTCTTTAGAAGAAGCTCAGAAGTTGATTGAGGCAAAGACTCCGAAGAAAAAAACTCCAAAGAAAAAGGCAAAAGCTAAACCTAAGTCAAAAAAGTAATTTAATTTTAGGTCAAAAGAGTAAGTATAGTATTTTTATGATTTCCAAAACCCTTTAATAAATGGCCTTTGATTTTTTAGTTCCGGTATCGGACAAAGTTTTAGCCCATAATGAGTTGTTGCCTAGTCAATCTATTGGTAAAAACACCTATATACATACCGAAAAGGATGGTTTACCGGTGTTGGCTAATGCCACGGTAGCTATAGTAGGGGTAAGGGAATCAAGAAATGCATATGAAAAAAAGCATGAGAAGTTAGATGTCTCTGCAATACGATTACAATTCTACAAGCTTTTAATAGGAAACTGGAATGCTACTATAGTAGATTTGGGCGATATTGAAGAAGGAGCTACTGTAGACGATACTTATTTTGTCGTCAAAGAAGTTGTGGCTGGCTTATTAGAAGAAGATATTATACCGATTATACTTGGTGCAACTCAAGATATTACCTATCCAGCATATAGAGCTTTTGACGGTATTAGAGATATGATCAACCTGGTAGCAATAGATAGCAGGTTCGATTTTGGAATAGAAGATGAGCTCATATCTTCACATTCTTACATGAGCAAGATTATAACCGATAAGCCCAATAATCTATTTAATTTCTCAAATATTGGCTATCAAAGTTATTTTAACGCACAAGAAGAAATAGATTTAATGGAGCGTTTATTTTTTGACGCCTATAGACTTGGAGAAGTTGCAAATGACATTTCTTTAGCGGAACCTGTGCTTAGAAATGCACATATGGTTAGTTTAGATTTGCGATCAGTTAAAGCAAGTGAAATTTCTTTATCAGCTAATTTTTCTCCTAACGGATTTAACGGTAGAGAGATCTGTGCTATTTCTAGATATGCCGGAATAAGTGATAAAGTATCTGTTTTTGGATTGTACGAAATGGAGAATACCGTACAGTCACAACAGCTGATAGCGCAGATAATATGGTACTTCATAGAAGGTATCAATTTTAGAATTAAAGAATCTCCATATACCAAAACCGATGACTTTGTTAAGTATAATGTACCTAGCGAAGATGAAGAATTGGTGTTCTACAAAAGTTTATTAACAGAAAGATGGTGGACAGAGGTTCCATCTATTTTTACTTCACATACTAAAGCTCATACACCAGCGTTATTACCTTGCACCGAGAAGGATTATTTAGATGCATGTAATCAACAGATTCCTGAAAGGTGGTTTAAGGCCTACAAGAAAGGCTTTAATTAACATTATTTTTTTTAAAGCATTAAAGGACTTTAATACAATATTTTATATAAAACCTAGTTTTAGTTGTTAGAATAATTTATTGTATTCTGAAGTTTAAACCATAATCGAAATTTAACCTAAAGTATGAAGAAGCTATTGTTATCCTCTATAGCGTTTGTTTTTTTACTCACAAGTTGTGGGTCTAAGCAGAAAGGTGAGCTAACTGGAGTCCAGGGAAAAAAGTGGTATCCAGAAAAACCATATGGAATGGAACTTATCCCAAGGGGTTCTTTCATAATGGGAAAGAGTGAAGAAGACCAAGCAAAATTATTAAATGCACCGACTAAGACAGTTACGGTACGTTCTTTTTACATGGATGATACAGAAATCACGAATAGTGAGTATCGTCAGTTTGTAGAATGGGTGAAGGATTCTATAGTTAGAACCAAGTTAGCCATTTTAGCTGATGAGTTAGGTATCGGACCTGAAGAAGGAGGTATAGGCGACTATGCATTTAAGGATGCAGATACAACTAGAGCATCTGTATACGATAAGTATATGTTAGACAATTACTCTGGAATGGGCGAAACAGGCTACGAAGGTAGAGCGTTGAGCAAAGATGAGGAACTTGTTTGGGATACTTCAGATTATCCAGATGAGTACTATACCGAAATAATGGACTCTATCTACTTGTCTGAAGATGAATCTTATAACGGTCAACGTACTATTGACGTTAAAAAATTAAAGTATAAATATAGCTGGATGGATATTGAAGCTGCAGCAAGAGCTTCCATTAAAGGAAATGGTAGTCGTAAAGACTTTATCCGTACAGAAGAAGTAGAAATTTATCCAGATACAACAGTATGGATTAGAGATTTCTCATATTCTTATAACGAACCAATGCACAATGACTATTTCTGGCATGATGCGTATAGCGAATATCCTGTAGTAGGTATTAGCTGGCAACAAGCAAAAGCATTTTGTAACTGGAGAACGAAATTCAAAAACGATGACAACAAGAGTCGTGGTAGACAATTCGTTAATCAATTTAGACTTCCAACAGAAGCTGAATGGGAATACGCGGCAAGAGGTGGTATCGAAGGTGGTACGTATCCTTGGGGTGGACCATATGTAATTAGTGATACAGGTTGTTTCATGGCAAACTTTAAACCACAACGTGGGGATTATGCTGCAGATGCTGCTTTATATACTGTAGAAGCTAAATCTTATGAGCCTAACGACTTTAATATGTACAACATGGCCGGTAACGTATCTGAGTGGACAAACTCAAGTTATGACCCTAGCGCCTATGATTACGTATCAACAATGAACCCTAACGGAGGTGATCAATCTAATACCAGAAAAGTCATTAGAGGTGGTTCTTGGAAAGATGTTGCTTACTTCTTACAAGTAAGTACTAGAGATTACGAATATGCAGATTCAGCTCGTAGTTACATAGGTTTCAGAACAGTACAAGATTATATGGGCGAAGAAGATTCTACGCAATAAATAATAATAATAACAGTTTTATAATAAATTCAAATTAATTTTTAACCAAATCTTTTTTATTAAACCTTAAATTAAATTAAAATCATGGCACAGTCAAAATCCACAAAAAAATTATTTAACATGGCCTACGGCCTAGGAGCATCAGTTGTAATTATCGGTGCATTATTTAAAATTCTTCACTGGGAGTTAGGTCCATTAAATGGTGGTATTCTTCTAGCGATAGGTCTTATAACAGAAGCACTTATTTTTGCGATCAGTGCATTTGAACCAGTAGATGACGATTTAGATTGGGCATTAGTATACCCAGAATTAGCTGGTGGTGAAAGCAGTGCACCTAAAAAAGCACAAGCGGCTACAGAAGTTAAAGAAGCAGAAGCATCTTTATCTAAGAAATTAGATGATTTGTTAAAAGAAGCTGGTGTAGATGCAAGTCTAATGGAAAGCTTAGGTTCTAGCATTAAAAACTTTGAAGGTGCTGCTAAAGGTATCGCTCCAACAGTTGATGCAATGGAATCTACTAAGAAATATTCTAGTGAAATGGTTCAAGCTGCAGCTCAAATGGAGTCTTTGAACAGTCTTTATAAAGTACAATTAGAAAGTGCAAGCAAGCAAGCTTCAGTAAATGAAGAAGTTGTTCAAAATGCAAGTGCACTTAAAGATCAAATGGCATCGTTATCTACAAACCTTTCTTCATTGAATGGTGTTTACGGTGGTATGTTATCTGCAATGAGTAAAAACTAATTTGGATTTTAATAAAACCCAAGTCAATTATTAATTAAAATCTAAAAAATAAATCCATGGCAGGAGGAAAAAATTCACCACGTCAGAAGATGGTCAACTTAATGTATTTGATCTTCATCGCAATGTTGGCGTTAAACATGAGTAAAGAGGTATTAGCCGCATTCGGTATAATGAATGAAAAGCTAGAAACTTCAAACGCAATGACAACCGCAAGTAACGAAGCGTTCTTAGGTAGTCTGGAAACTAAAGCATCTGAAGATGCAGCTAAATATGACAAGCTGTACAAGAATGCTCAACAGATTAAGTCAATGTCTCAAGAGTATTATGATTACTTAGAGGGACTTAAAACTGGAATGACAGAAGGTCTTGAAAATCCTAAGGATTATGCAAGAATGGACATGTCAGATTACTTAGATCAAAAGTTCTTTCAAGGAGACAACCTTTCAGAAGGTGGTAAAGAATTCTTAAAAAGACTTACTGATTATAGAGATAATGTTGCTAAAATTGTACCAGCTTCTTTAAAAAGTTCAGTTATCGATCGTTTTCAAACAGGAAATGCTGAAGGTAAAGTTCAAGCTAAAGATGGTATGCAAGATTGGATCAACTATCACTACGAAGGGTATCCTTTAATTGCATCTATTGCAAAGTTAACTGCACTACAAGCAGACGTTAAAGTTACTGAAGAAGCAGCTTTAAAATCTATGCTAGAAGGTGAGCTAACAAACCAAGTTTCTTTAAAGAACTTTGCAACTTCTCTTTCATCTACTAAATCTGCATACTATGCAGGTGAGAAATATGATGGTAAAATCATTATCAGCAAAACTGATAATTCTTCTACTCCTGTAAGAGCAGAGTTGACTTTAGATGGTAGAAAATTATCTGAAGGTTCTGATTACAAATTAGAAGCTGGTGGTGTTAAAATGTTGATTGGTTCTGGTTCTGCTGGTGATCATGAAGTAAAAGGTACTATCTACTTTAAGCAAGACGGTGAAGAAATTCCTGTTGAGGTTAAAAATTCTTTCGCAACAATATCTAAGCCTAATGCTGCTTTGATTGCTGCTGATAAAATGAATGTTGTATATAGAGGTGTTGCTAACCCAATGTCTATCTCTATACCAGGTATACCAAATAACAAAGTAAGAGCATCTGCTCCAGGTCTTAAGGCTGTAAGTGGTAGTAAATATGTAATGACTCCAGGAACTGGAAGAAACGTTACTATTACAGCTTCAGGTACTTTGCCAGATGGTCAAGCTGTATCTTCTAAGTCTGAGTTTAGAATTAAAGATATTCCAAGACCAGAAGGTAGTGTAAGTAAGCAAACAGGTAGTATTAAACTTCCAAAAAGGAATGTTGAGATCGCTACGATCGGTGCTGGCTTAGAAGACTTCGATTTTGATTTAAACCTTGCAGTAAGCGGATTTAAATTTAAAGTACCAGGTCAACCAACTGTTTCTGTAAGAGGAAATAAAATGGATAGTAAAGCAAAATCAGCTTTATCACGTGCTAAAAGAGGAGATATCGTTCAAATATTTGATATCGAAGCTTATATCACAAATAATAAAAGTTACAAGTTGAAGAAAGTTTCTCCAGTAGTTGTGGAGATTACAAACTAAATAAGTAGAATGATACCGGGTAAGCCCTATGGTTTTACCCGGTTAATTTTAAAGTGAAGCAAACATGAATTGGAAAAATGTTTTAGTAATGGGAGTGGTAACTATGTTACCTTTATCAATGATGGCCCAAGCAAATGTATTGAATGCTAAAAAACCAGATGAGGTTGGTATTCGTACAGAAGCGCAAAAAGCTGTGGATAACGATGCTCCGTTAGAATATGGTTATGTAGATGATAGGGATATACTTTGGTCTAAAACTTTATGGGAGACCATAGATTTAGATGAGAGAGTTAATTTCCCATTATATTATCCAACAGATACTATGGATATTGGCCCAGATAGGAGGTCATTATACCACGTTCTAATTAAAAATTTAAAGAGTGGAAAATTAGAAACTTATACAGATTCTTATTTCACTAAAAAAAGATCTTTTGATGATTTAAAAGATGCCTTACAAATGGTTGATACTCTAGATTACGGGTATGAGCAAATGAATGCAGGAGAAACTGTTTCAGAAGAGTATATTACTCGTAGAAGTATTTCTGCAGCTGATATTGAAGAATATCACGTAAAGGGAATCTGGTATTTTGATAAGAGACAGGGAGAATTGAAATACCGTCTTTTAGGTATTGCTCCAGTAGCGCCAGATGTTAACTTTATGGATGATGATAATCCAGATATGGTAGAACTTTTCTGGGTATGGTATCCAGATGCACGTGAAATGTTACACGAGGCTAAAGTATTTAATTCACAAAATTCAGCTCAGCCTATTTCTTTTGATATGCTGTTAAATGCAAGAAGATTCGATGCGGTTATTTATAAAGAAGATAACGTACAAGGCGATAGAAAAGTAGATGACTACATTGCTGACAATGCTTTGTTCCAGTTGTTGGAAGCAAAACGTATTAAAGAAGCAATTAGAGATAAGGAACAAGACATGTGGGCTTATTAAGCGTACTGAAAATCCAATTCACATAAAAAAGGCTCAATCGAAAGATTGGGCCTTTTGATTTTGTATTAGGTTTTATTCAATTGTCATTACATTTGCGACATGGTAGATTATATGGTAGTAGGACTGGGTTTGGCCGGAACGACATTTTGCGATACCCTTCGTAGAAATAACAAGACATTCGTTGTTTTTAATGATAGGTCTCAAACATCGTCTCGCGTTGCTGGAGGTCTTTATAATCCTGTTATTTTAAAGCGTTTTACACTGTCATGGAGGGCAGATGAACAGCTGCCTATTGCTACTGATTTCTACACAAAGCTTGAAAATTTTCTAAAAGTACGGTTTGATGAAAAGCTGAATGTATTGCGCAAATTTGCATCAATAGAAGAACAGAATTTATGGTTTGAAGCAGCTGATAAGGAAAAACTGAAACCTTATTTAGATACTACATTGGTGAAAAATGAAAATTTAGGACTTAAGGTTCCAAACGGATTTGGTAAAGTTCTTGAAACTGGAAAGTTAGATATGAAGTTTCTTTTTGATAGTTATGAGACATGGCTACAGCAAGAGAATCTACTATATTCAGAAACATTCGATTACGACCAGCTTCTAATCGATTCGAGTTTTATTGAATATAAAAATATAAAGGCTACGAATATAGTGTTCACCGAGGGCTATGGATTAATGCAGAATCCGTATTTCAATTATTTACCAATGCAAGGGTCAAAAGGTGAATATATAGTCATTAAGGCAAAAGACTTAAATGAACGTAATATCATAAAATCATCCATATTTTTAATTCCTTTAGGTAATGATTTGTATAAGGTTGGTGCAACCTATAATAGAGGTCAAAAGGATAATAAGACTACCGAAGAGGCAAAAAGAGAACTAATGACTAAGCTAGATAGTCTTTTAGATTGTACTTATGAGATTGTTGATCACGAAGCAGGAATGCGCCCTACGGTAAAAGATAGAAGACCATTGATTGGTCAACATCATGAATATCATAATTTATGGGTATTAAATGGTTTTGGTTCTCACGGTATTACAATAGCGCCTTGGGCTGCAAGATCACTATATGACCGCATTGAGTCTAATGTGTCATTACTGGAAGAAATAAATATAGCACGTTTCACTTAAGCATGAGTTTTTTTAATTGTTGCCTTAGCATCATAGCTAATGAAAAAATTGATCCAGATATTTCTAGATAATCTCATGATAATAGGCATAAAAACAATCATGGTTATGACGATGGCGATAAACGTCTCTATAAGGTCTGCACCTATAAATAAATAAGCTATAACAAATGCAGCTACGGCAAAGGCAATTCCCACACCATAACTCACATACATAGCACCATAAAAGAACGACGGTTCAATTTTATATTTGAGGTCACAATGACCACATCTCTCATGCATTTTAAAAATTTTACCCATATGATAAGGGTTTTTGTCCAAATACATGCTTTCTTGGTGACATCTTGGACAACTTCCTGTTAAAATACTGTAGAGTTTGTTTCCTTTTTTTAACATTTGCAAAACTTTACACTAAGGTACGATTTTAAGATATTTTTCAGGTCGTATATCTACAGTTACAAGAATAATTTAGCTTAAAAATTATCAGAATTAAAAATGAGGTTTTTAAGTAACTATAAGAATAATTAGAATTTATGTTAAACGTTCACAACCTATCAGTCTCTTTCGGAGGAGAATACTTATTTGAAGAAATTTCATTTCGTTTAAATGGGGGTAATAGAGTAGGGTTAGTAGGTAAAAATGGGGCGGGAAAATCAACCTTATTGAAATTATTGAATAAGGATATGGCTTTGGATACCGGTGTAATAGCGGTAGAAAAGGATATTAAAATTGGATTTCTAAGACAAGATATAGATTTTGTTCAAGGTAGATCGGTTTTAGAAGAAGCATACCAAGCTTTTGAAGAGATAAAGGCATTAGAGTTAAAACTTGATGAAATCAATCATCAGTTGGCAGAACGTACAGATTATGAATCAGATTCGTATAGTCAGCTTATTGTAGACTTGAATGATGTTAGCCATCATTATGAAATATTAGGTGGGTACAACTATCAAGGAGAAACAGAAAAGATTTTACAGGGTCTAGGTTTTAGAAGAGAAGATTTTGATAAGAAGACAGAAACGTTCTCTGGTGGATGGCGTATGCGTATAGAGCTTGCTAAATTATTATTGCAGAGTAATGATGTATTGCTTTTAGATGAGCCTACCAACCACTTGGATATTGAATCTATTATTTGGTTCGAGCAATTTTTGAATAATTATACCGGTGGAGTAGTCATTGTATCTCACGATAAAATGTTCTTGGATAATGTGACAAACAGAACCATAGAAATTTCGTTGGGGCGTATTTATGACTATAACAAGCCGTATACGGAGTACTTGGTGTTAAGAAATGAAATTAAACAGCAACAAGTAAACGCTCAAAAGAATCAAGAGAAAGAAATTCAGCAAGCAGAACGATTAATAGAAAAGTTTAGGGCAAAATCGACCAAAGCTTCAATGGCCCAGTCTTTGATTAAAAAATTAGACAAAATAGAGCGTATAGAGGTAGATGAAGATGATAACAGTGTTATGAGTCTTCGTTTTCCTATATCTGTTACACCAGGTAAGGTAGTGGTAGAAATAGAAGAACTTTCTAAAGCATACGGTAGCAATTTGGTGTTGAGTGATATTAATTTACTTATAGAACGTGATAGTAAAACTGCCTTCGTAGGGCAAAACGGTCAAGGTAAATCTACTTTAGCAAAGATTATTGTTGGTGATTTGAAGTATGACGGACATTTAAAGCTTGGGCATAACGTACAAATAGGATATTTTGCTCAAAACCAGGCAGAGTATTTAGATGGTAACAAGACTATTTTAGATACCATGATAGATGCTGCCAATGAAAAGAATAGAAGTAAGGTAAGAGATATTTTAGGATCCTTTCTATTTAGGGGAGATGAAGTGGATAAGTATGTAAAAGTACTTTCTGGTGGCGAGCGTAACCGTTTGGCACTTGCAAAAATGTTATTACAACCTTTTAATGTTCTGGTGATGGATGAACCTACCAACCACCTTGACATTAAATCTAAGAACGTTCTAAAACAAGCCTGTTTAAATTTTGAAGGAACTTTAATATTGGTATCTCACGATAGAGATTTTCTACAAGGTCTTACTAATAAGGTCTATGAATTTAAAGATCAAAAAATTAGGGAGTATTTAGGTGATGTAGATTTCTATTTAGAGCAGCGTAAGGTTGAAGATTTTAGAGCTATTGAGAAAAAAACAGCAGTTGTTGCAGAAAAGACAAAATCTAAACCATCTAATTCTTTTCAAGATCAAAAGAAATTAAAGAGTCTAAAAAATCAATTAAGTTCTATTGAGAGTAAAATTGGTTCTCTTGAAAAAGAAATAAAAGAGATAGACCATAACCTTTTGGTAGATTACGATGCTACCATTGCAAAAGCTAATTTTTTCGATGGTTACCAAGCGAAAAAGAAAAAGCTGGAAACACTTATGAAAGATTGGGAAATTCTTACAATTGATATTGAATCTTTAGGGTAAGAAGCAATTACTTCACATACGTTTTTAGTGTTTTCACAACAAGTTCTGCTACTTTCACAACAAACAGGGGTCAATCAACGATAAAATTTCAGTTTTCAACGTTATTAGTTCAAATTTGTAGGATAATTCTTAGTAATAGAATTTGCCAAACCACCATCACATGAAAAAACTATACTATTTAAGTTTCAGTTTATTATTTCTGACAACAGTTTGCTTTGCAGAAGTCTCTAAAAAAGAGAAGAAAGCTTTAGTAGATCTTTATGAATCTACCAATGGAAACCATTGGGTTAAGAAATGGGATTTAAAAACTCCGGTTTCTCAATGGCACGGTGTAACTGTTGAAGATGATAAAGTAGTAGGGATTAATTTATTCCACAATAATCTAATGGGATCAATTTCTTCTGAAATTGGGAATTTAGAAAATTTAAAGGTGCTGAACCTTGCGTTCAATTCTCTTACCGGAGAATTGCCTTCAGAAATAGAGAACCTATCTAATTTAAAAGTATTGAAATTAGAAATGAATAGGTTTAATGGTGAGTTGCCTGAAGGTATTGGTAGTTTATTACAATTAGAAGAACTATCAGCTTTCAATAATTTCTTTACTGGTGAAATTCCTGCTACGGTAGGTAATCTAACGGGCTTGAAAGTATTAAATCTTTCTAGTAATGAATTTTATGGAGATATACCAAGTTCATTAGGTGCATTATCTCAATTAGAAACTTTGGGTCTTTTTGAAAATAGATTAGAAGGCGCCATACCAAGAGATATGGGCAAATTAAGTAAGTTGAAAGAATTGGTTTTGGCCAATAACAGACTTATTGGCGATATACCTAATGAGTTTTCTCAGTTAGCGAGTTTAGAAGTATTTCAAATACAGAACAATAATTTCAGTTCTTTTAAAGCTTTAGAATTTTTAGAAACGAAAGAATATTTAGTTTTTGATTATGACAAAGAAGACAGAAAATTAGAATTTAAAGATATCAACTTCAGTAAGACCAGAATGGCAGACACGAAGTTTGAAGATATAGAAGAGTAAGAGTAGTTTACACTTTTAGTTAGTTTGGTGAAAGAAAGAGATGTTGAACAGCATCTCTTTCTTCTTTTTGAACATTAACGTTCGTAAAGTATCATAAATGTATTTTTTGCACGTTATGGTATAAGTGCTTTTTACGGCAGTACTTTTAAATGACAGTGCTAAGACGAAAAGTGTTATTAAAAATGTCCCCAAATAATTTAACTTTTTCATTATGAAAAACATTATTAACTATACCTGCTTCATGCTCATTTTGGCTTGCAGTTTTGCAGTTAATGCGCAGCTACCAAAAAGTGAGAAGCAATATTTAATAGAATTCAACAAAAGTACACTTGGTGAGCAATGGCAGAATAAGTGGAACTTACAGGCAGATCCCTCCTCTTGGTATGGTGTAGAGATTATAGACGGTCATGTAACCAGTTTAAAGCTATACCGTAACAATTTAAAAGGTGCAATACCCGAAGGTATTTCTGCACTTTCAAATTTAAAAACGCTGAATCTTGCTTTTAATACTATTGAAGGAAATTTACCTAAAGATATGTTTCAATTAGAAGCATTGACCTCTGTACGTTTAGAAATGAATAAGCTGACAGGTACATTACCTCAAGATTACTCTAAAATGAAGAGCTTAGAAGAGTTGTCTATGTTCAATAATTTATTTCAAGGAACTATTCCTGAAGGAATTGGAGAAATTTCAACCCTTAAAACTTTAAATTTATCTAGCAACTATTTAGAAGGTAGTCTTCCTAAGTCAATTGAAAAATTAGGTAATCTAGAGCGTTTAGAGTTATTCGGTAATAAATTAGCAGGTGCCATTGAAGTAGATTTAGGGCGTTTGGTTAATTTAAGAGAATTGATTCTATCATATAACCAGTTTGAAGGAGATATGCCAAGTGGTATGGCTTCTTTGAGCAATCTTGAGTTTGTGCAATTGCAAGGCAACGATTTTAGATCATTAAATTCATTGTTAAGAATGCAAAGTACAAAACTAGCTGTTTTTGATAGTGATGATGAATTTTTAAACATGAAATTCGGGACTACAGAAGCAAGTAGAACACGTTTAGTAGATACTAAATATGAAGACGTAAAACGAAATTAAAAAACAATATAATATTAGGTAAAGGGATGTGAAAGCATCCCTTTTTTTATATAGATAAAACAAAAATCACGGTGTTTTTTGTGATTACTTTAACCATTGTTCCGCTCAATGTCAGAATGGATTTTTTGTAGTTTCGCGAACGATTAATTGATTTCCAAAAGTTTCTAGTTAAAATCATTATAAAATACTCGTTCTGTTTTAACACTATTTTGAATGTTTACACAGATGAAAGAAATTTATTTTGGTTTTTTTGAAGCTTGATTTTTTAAAGGATGTTCGTTAAGTATTATACTGGTTTAAACTGATATTGGTTCAAAGTCGTTTCACTTCTGAATTTGGTCGTTTCATTTAATTAGCATATTCCTTAAGGATATTTAAAACTATTTTTGATTCTGTGTTTTTTGAAATACGCTTATAAATTATAATAAAATGCGAAAGATTATTTTTACCGTACTAGGTATTTTACTAATTGTAGTATCCTTTTTTTTAGCGGGGTATATTGTTGATAGTAAAAAAACATTCAAGCCCAAATCTGAGAAAATTGTGAAAACAGTTTTTACAGAAGTAGTTGAAAATGGTACAGTGCCAATTGTAGTATCTGCAAATGGTAATTTAACAGCTAAGCAACGTGTAGAATTATATGCTGAGGTTCAAGGTGTATTTAAGAAAGGCAGTAAGTTGTTTAAAGAAGGACAAGCCTTTCGTCAAGGAGAAACAATTATAAGTATAGATGCAGATGAATATGCTGCAAGCGTACAATCTGCAAAAAGTAATCTCTTTAATCAGTTAACGGCAGTTATGCCAGATCTAAGATTAGATTATCCGGATATCTATTCCAAATGGCAAGACTATCTTTCTAACTTCGATATGTCTAAAAGCACTCCGGCACTTCCTGAGCTAACTACGGAGAAAGAAAAATTCTTTATATCAGGTAGAGGTATTTTAACTAGTTATTACAATGTTAAGAATTTAGAGCAAAGACTTTCTAAGTATCGTATATCTGCACCATTTTCGGGTGTTCTTACCGAGACTTTAGTAACAGAAGGTACTTTGGTTAGGTCTGGTCAAAAACTAGGCGAGTTTATCAATACTGAAGTATATGAGTTAGAGGTTGCCATTAGCAAACGTTATACAGATTTGTTGAAAGTAGGCGAATCGGTAGAGCTAACCAATTTAGATGATAACAGCACATATAAAGGTAAGGTTACTAGAATCAATGGTAGTATTGATCAAGCGACCCAAACCGTAAATGCATACATAGAGGTAGAAGATAAAAATCTAAGGGAAGGCATGTACTTAGAGGCAGATCTTGATGCTAAAAAAGAGGAGAATGCTATTGAGGTCGATAGAGGACTATTATTGGAAGGCAACAAGATTTTTATTGTAAGAGATTCTATACTTGATGTCATTGACGTAGAGCCCGTTTATTTTTCAGATAAACGTGTAGTTCTTAAAAACGTTCCCAATGGTGTTACTATAGTGTCAAAACCAATAAGCGGAGCTTATACGGGTATGGCAGTGAAAATTTATGCTGAACAACCAGAAAATACAAAAGGATAATGCGTAAACTGATAGAATATTTTATTCGGTATCATGTTGCCGTTAATGTTGTAGTAATTTCTTTTGCACTTTTCGGTATCGTTGGTGCAAAGGCATTAAAGTCATCTTACTTTCCCTTAACGGATTCTAAGAACATTGCTATTACTATAACCTACCCAGGTGCTTCACCACAAGAGGTGGAAGAAGGTATCGTTCTTAAGATAGAAGATAACTTAAAAGGTTTAGAAGGTGTTGATCGTGTAACCTCTACGTCCAGAGAGAATAGTGGTACAATTAACGTAGAAATCGAGAAAGGCGAGAATATCGATTTTATGTTGTTGGAAGTGAAGAATGCGGTAGATAGAGTACCAACCTTTCCAACGGGTATGGAGCCTTTGATAGTTTCAAAGTTAGAAACTGTTCGCCAAACCATATCATTTGCCATAAGTGGTGAAAATATTCCGTTGGCAACATTAAAAAGTGTAGGTAGGGAAATTGAGAATGACCTACGTGCAATGGACGGTATATCTCAAATAGAGATTTCTGGTTTTCCAGATGAGGAAATTGAAATTGCAGTGAATGAGAATGATCTTTTGGCATACGGTCTTTCGTTTTCAGAAGTAGCAAGTGCAGTTGGCAATGCCAATATACTTGTAACCGGTGGTAATATTAAAACTGATGCCGAAGAGTATTTAATTCGTGCCAATAACCGTTCGTATTATGGTAGTGAACTAAATAATCTTGTTGTTAGGGCAGATCAATCTGGTAACGTAATACGTTTAAAAGACGTGGCCGTGGTAAGGGATCGTTTTGCCGAAACACCAAATGCAAGTTATTTTAACGGTAATTTATCTGTTAGTGTCTCTATTACAAGTACTAATAATGAAGATCTTATTTTAGCGGCGGATCAGGTTAATGAATATGTTGACGAATTTAATGAGAAGTACAATAACATTAAGTTAGATGTTGTTTCTGATCAGTCTACGACACTTAATCAAAGAACACAGTTATTAACGGAGAACGCCATAATGGGTATGGTGTTGGTATTGATTTTCTTGTCACTGTTCTTGAACACAAGATTAGCATTCTGGGTGGCCTTTGGTTTACCGGTAGCGTTCTTAGGAATGTTCGTTTTTGCTGGTTTCTTTGATGTAACCATCAATGTATTGTCATTGTTTGGTATGATCATCGTAATCGGAATTTTGGTAGATGATGGTATTGTAATTGCTGAGAATATCTACCAGCACTATGAAAAAGGAAAATCACCTGTGCAAGCAGCTGTCGATGGTACTATGGAGGTATTGCCTCCAATTATTTCTGCTATTATAACTACGATACTGGCCTTCTCAATTTTCTTGTTTTTGGACAGTAGAATTGGAGAGTTCTTTGGTGAAGTATCTGTTATCGTAATCTTGACTCTGGTAGTGTCATTAGTGGAAGCCTTAGTTATTTTACCTGCTCACTTGGCGCATTCAAAAGCATTACAGCCAATAGATAATAAACCAAAAAGCGGATTCGCAAATGCATTTGCTAAACTTAGGGTTATCAACGAATTTGGAGATAAGCTAATGGTTTGGATGCGTGATAAATTGTATACACCGGTATTACGCTTTTCTATGAAGTACAAAATATTTGTATTTTCTGTAATTGCGGCATGTTTTATATTGACTTTAGGGTCTGTAGGTGGTGGTATTATTAGAACTGCGTTTTTTCCAAGAATTGCCAGTGACCGTGTAGGTATAGAATTAGAGATGCCAAATGGTACCAATGAAAAAATTACAGATTCTATTATTTCATTAATAGAAGAGAAAGCCAAGATTGTCAACCAAGAATTAACAGAAAGGTATATTGTAGGGTCAGACAAAGAAGTATTTGAAAATGTTATTAAAAGATTAGGTCCAGGATCTTCTTCAGCGGTATTGACAATTAACCTATTACCAGGTGAAGAAAGACCAAATGAGATTTCTGCCGATATGGTAACCAAAAGGTTAGAAGAGCTTGTTGGTCCGGTATTGGGTGTTGAAAGTTTAATATATGGTTCTGGTGGTAACTTTGGTGGGTTACCAGTTTCTGTATCGTTATTAGGTAACAATATAGAACAGCTTAAAGCTGCTAAGACTGAGTTGAAAAGTATATTGACTAAGAACCCAAGGTTAAAGGATATTGCCGATAATGACCCAGCGGGTATTAAAGAGATCCGATTAACATTAAAGGAGAATGCTTATTTGTTAGGTTTGGATTTACAGACGCTAATGAATCAAGTTCGTGCGGGCTTCTTTGGGGTACAGGCACAACGTTTTCAGCGATCACAAGATGAAATTAGAGTTTGGGTACGTTACGATAGGGAAGAGCGTTCTTCGATATCTAATTTAGACGATATGCGTATTGTAACCCCTACTGGTGAACGTGTTCCATTGAGTGAGATAGCAGATTATACTATTGTTCGTGGCGATGTAGCTATTAACCGTTTGGAAGGTAGAAGAGAAATTCAGGTTTCTGCCGATATGAAAGATGTAAAGGATAGTCCAACAGAAATAATGACCGAAATTCAGAATGTACACATGCCAGAGATACAATCTAAGTATCCAACGGTAAGTGCGTCTTATGAAGGTCAAAATAGAGAATTAGAGAAATTAACCGGTTCTTTGAAATTGGTAGGTTTCACTGTAATACTTTTAATCTACATCACAATCGCATTTACGTTTAGAAGTTTCAGTCAGCCATTAATGTTATTGCTTTTAGTGCCATTTAGTTTTACAGCAGTAGCTTGGGGACATTGGATCCATGACTTCCCAATAAACGTACTTTCTATATTGGGTATCATTGCTTTAATAGGTATTATGGTGAATGATGGTCTGGTGCTCATTGGTAAGTTTAATTCAAACTTACGTGAGGGTATGACATTTGATAATGCCATTTTTGAAGCTGGTAAGTCTAGGTTCAGGGCAATTTTCCTTACATCTGTTACAACTATTGCAGGTTTGGCGCCACTAATGTTAGAAACAAGTAGACAAGCACAATTCTTAAAACCAATGGCAATTTCTATAGCCTACGGTATTGGTATTGCAACGGTACTTACATTATTAATGTTACCATTGTTTTTGTCTTTCAGTAATAATCTAAAAGCACAGAATAGATCATTTGCTTCTGGTCATAAGATTACGAAAGAAGAAGTGGAAAGAGCAATTAAAGAAAGAAAAGAAGCCGCCCATTTAGAAGGTCATTCGCAACATGCAATTGAAGGCGGTAGTCATCAAGACCAAATAGAAGGTTCACAATCACATAAGAATATAGATAAGTTGTAATGAGTAGATTTAAATTCATCATATTATTAGTATTTCTCCCTGTTTGTGTAGTTTTTGCACAAGAGAAAACCCTGTCTAAAGAAGAAGCCGTTATTAAGGCTTTGGAGAATAATTACGGTATTGAAATTGCCAAAAACCAGGTGGACATTGCGGATAATAATGCAAGCCTTTTAAACTCTGGATATTTGCCTACGTTGACAGGTACTGCTGGTGCAACGTACAATACTAATGATACTACTACTGAGTTTCCGGGTCAATTTAATGAAGATGGTAGCGATAGGGGTAATATTGAAGTAAATGATGCGGAAAGCCAAAGGTATAACGCAGCTTTAAATCTTAATTATACTTTATTTGATGGTCTTGGAAGATTTTATAATTACAAGAGATTAAAAGAGCAGTATCAATTAAGTACGTTACAAGCTCGTGAGACTATTGAAAATACCATGATCCAAATGTTCAGTGTGTATTTTGAAATTGCTCGTTTAACCGAGAATAGAAATGTACAAAAGCAGGCATTGGAAATTTCAACGGATAGAATTAAGAGATCAGAGTATTCTTTTGAGTATGGGCAGAACACTAAGTTAGATATATTGAATGCTCAGGTTGATCAAACCAATGACAGCATCAATTTATTAAATACGGAACAACAACTGGCGAATGCTAAACGCGATTTAAATGTGGTATTGAACCAAGATTTAAATACGCAGTATCAGGTAGATACCACCATTGTTTTCTTACCTAAATTTCAGATAGTAGAATTCATGGATCAGGCAATGACGAATAACGTTGCCATGCTTCAAACGGAATCTAATTTGAGCATTAATGATTATGATATTAAGGTTAGCAAGTCTGGGTATCTACCAACATTAGACTTAACGGGTTCTTATGGTTGGAACAGAAACCAAAATGCACCATCGGCTTTCTTAACAGGGGCTGTATTCCCAGGTACCAATTCAATTGCCAATAGTATCTCTTTAGGCGCAAGTCTTACTTGGAATCTTTTTGATGGTGGTAGTACAACGGTAAGTGTAAAAAATGCAAAAATCACCTATGCCAATCAAGAGTTATTGCGCAAGCAGGTAGAATTAGAAGTTAATAGAGATATGCAGAATGCGATGGCATTGTATGAAAATCTTTTAAAAATATATCAAATTCAAGAACAGAATGTATTTACAAACCAAAACAATTTTGAACGTTCTCGCGAGCAGTTTCAATTGGGAAGTATAACATCTATTGAGTTTAGACAGGCACAGATAAATTTATTGAATGCCCAGACCAATAAGAATTTGGCAAAGTACGATGCAAAATTGGCAGAGCTTCAATTACTGCAACTTACGGGTCAGTTATTAAATATAGAACTGTAGGTAGTATAGTAACTTTAAGATAAGTCTTGTAGCATTTAATCTCGGTTATCGAGTAAACAAATTAGGTAAGAACATGTATAGCGATAAAACAAATAGCGAGCTCATAGAGATTTTGGATCAACATTCATTACTCACTTTTGAAGCGCAATTAAGTTTGCGAGATGAGCTAGAGGAACGTGCTGTTGTTGTAGACCTAAGCGGTTTAGAATCTACCATTGCCAATAAACTTGAACAGATACATAATTTAGAGTACTTAAAGGATTTTGGTTTTCAGGCTAACAAAAGTGTAGATGGTTTAACCGTTACAAGAACCAAAAAAGCAATGTTGACAGATATACTTGCGGTAGTTGTAGGTCTATTTGTATTCTTGTTAGGTGTTTATGGTTGCGTAAATCTGGTACTCACTTTTTTAAATGGTGATGAGTTAGACGTATTTACTTTAGCTTATAAATTTGCAATGGCAGCTTTGGTATTTATTGGGTTTAGCTTTTTCAGCGGATTAAAAAGATTGTTTGATTTCTCCGGATTCGAATTAAGTAAGCACAGCGGATTGATTACGCTTAAAAAACGTTTCGATGTAAAGTTAGAAGAAATAAAAATCAATGCAGCAGATATTCATTTAGACCAAGGCGAAGAAGTTCTTTCTTTAAAATTGGGGCATGATACTATATTTACCTCCAATGCAGGAAATGTAATCCAAACCCTTACGTTGCAAGAGTTGGCAAAAGCATTGAAAACATAAATAGCGATGTTCGAACATTATTTTCAATGTCCGTATTGCTGGGAAGAAGTTTCAATGCTTCTAGACCCCTCTGTGTCACAACAAACATATGTAGAAGATTGCGAGGTATGCTGTAACCCTATAGAAGTTACTCCTCAGTTTCAAGATAATGAACTTATAGGTTTTAATGTTCAGAGTATAGAGCAGTAATTATTCTGGTATGGCGATTTTGCCTCCAAAAGTATCATCTTTATCAACTGATTTTGGGTTACCGTAAACAGTAATAGAACCTCCCGCTTTCACTTTTGCAATAACGGCTTCACTGGCATATACTTCCGCATTTCCACCAGATAGTACAATTACGGTACTGCTTTTTGTCTTTAAACCTTTGTTTAGAAGTTTGCCACCTGTATTTATAGTCACATATTGGCTTCCGCTTGTTCCTGAAAGTTTTATCTCACTACCACTAGTACTCTTAGCTATAATGTCATTATATGCAATGTTTAAGGTTATGGTACTGGCATCTTGCGCATCAATGGCTAGTTCGGTACCAATTACTAGTCCTGTTGAGATAATTCTAGAATTTTTATTGGCATCAATAACGGCTAGGGCTTCTGTATAATGGAGCTTAATATTTAGAATACTGTTAAGTAAGGACTCTCCTGAGCACATTTTTAAACGTAGCCGACCATCATTTTCGGTAATGCTGATGTCTTTTTTATTCTCCGCGGCTATTTCAATTTTGTTCTCTTCGCCTTTTACTAGTGTAACACTTATTCTGTCGTACACCCGTAATTCGGTGAATTCTTCTAATGGTATGGTTACATTGTTTTGTGCAATACTCGTTAGGCTAGCACAGATGATAAGAGTAAAAAGTAGAAATGATTTCATGAAACGTTGGCTGTTTAATACAACAAAGTTAAGGTACAAAACGGGGAATACCACAAAAGGGTAGTGGTTGCTTTTAAAAGGGGTGGCTGCAATACTATTATCTAACTAAAGTTCATGAGCAATACATTGCCAGTTCAAGTGATTTTGGGGGTGGAGAAACGGATTCACAAAAATGTCTCTAAAACAGAGTTGGAACATGCGCACTTAAAACTCCTTTTAAAAAGTTAAATAATGGTGTAGTTGTAATTAAGGTTTGCAGTTTTGTTATCTTATACAAGTGTTTGCCTATTGTTGAATATATGAAGAAGAAATATCTCTTAGTTGCCTTATTTGTTATTGTTGGGATTGTTGGTTTTGCCGGTTCGGAATATTTTCCAGAGACCGAAAATGAGATTGTTCCAGAGGCGTTAGATTCCGTTGCTACCCGTAGAGATTTACGCAGAAGCTTTTTTGATAAACGAGAAATTTTAGTGGTCTACGGTGCCAAAAATTCGGCATTACAGCAACAGTATAAAAACATTTTAGAAGAGCTTTCTTTAAAAGAAGTTACAAAATCATGGCGAAGTGCCAAGGTAAGTTTTGCCAATGTAAATGAGGTTACTGAAGAATCGTTGAGTTCATCTATTGTGTATTTAGTAGGCGCGGTAGATGAAAATCCGCTTATAAAAAAATACTTGGTTGGCACGCCTTTTCAAATCTCAAGTTCAGAAATACAAATAGGCGCCAAACAGGTGCCAAATAATAACGCTATTCTTGGGGTATGTTTTTACCCGAGTCCTGCAGATCAAAAAGTTCCTTTCAGTTTTTTAACGGGTACCAGTGCTACTGAAGTCTATGATTTATTTGCCGAAAAAGTATCGGAGATGGGGCAGTCGTTTTACCGTCAGAATTTAGAATATGAGGTGTATGTAAATAAAGAACGCTTGGTTATGGGCGACTTCAATGCAAATTGGGGTATAGAAGGGTCAACATTTTTCAATTTTGCAACAGGTACCAAAGTATTGTTAGATACAGATGAGTTTCAATTTATAGACCATCAGAAAGCAATTAAACCTTCGGCTGTAGCAGAAAAAGAGGCAGAAGTAAAAGCATCAAAAGCAAAGATCGTTGCTTTTGTAAATGGTAAAGATGTGCCTAAAATCACCTATAATTTTTATACCTGTACAGAAGAGAAAGGTTTAATGACGGGCAATACTGATCATTCTACTTTTGACACAATTACCAATTCCGTTCACACGATTGTCAATGAAATTTATGCCAATAATCATATAGGTAGAGATAATGCCTTGTTGCTTCACATCCTGATAGGAGAAAGTAATAAAACAATTTTTACGCTAGGGCTGCCTATTTATTTTACAGATACCTGGCAAATGAAAGGGTATAAATATTGGTCTGCAAGATTGGCAGAATCTGAGAATACGTATACGGTAGCGGAGCTTTTAAATAATTCTTTTCTGGAGATGGAATCTTCCCTTATTAGAGATTGCATGGCGGGTGCGTTTACAGATTTTCTAATTAGCACTTGGGGCAAGGAAAGGTATTTAAAGCACTATAAAAATGTTTCGCTTTCAAGCAGTGAAGTGGCGAAATTAGAAACCAAATGGCAAAGATATTTGGCAAATTTACCAAAGGCACATCCCAAGGAAAAGAAAGAATCTAAAAAAATACCCTATCTAAAAGGGTTCAATTTTGCCCACGAAGGCTACAGTATTTACAATGGCTACGGTTCTAAAAAGGCTACGGAATCTTTATTGAAACAAAAGAATATGGGTAGTAATGCCATGGCAATTGTGCCGTATACGGGCATTAATGATATAAATACACCTACACCGCTTCATTTTAGTGATAATGCAGGTAGTGAAAATGATGATGCCGTGGTACATGCGGTGACCATGGCAAGCAACATGGGAATGTATACTTTGCTAAAGCCTCAAATATATGTGGGTGGTAGCTGGCCGGGAGGTATAAATATGCCAACCGATGAGCAGTGGGACAAATTCCATGATTACTATTACCGGTGGATTCGCCATTACGCGTTCTTAGCGGAAATACATGATATGGATGCATTGTGCCTTGGTGTAGAGTTTACCAAAGCAACCTTATCGCAGCCCGATGCTTGGCGTGCAATGATCAAGAAAACCAGAGCGCTATATTCTGGGCAATTAACGTATGCTGCCAATTGGGGTGAAGAATTTGAAAAGATCGAATTTTGGGACGATTTAGATTTTATAGGTCTTAATTCTTACTATCCGCTGAGTAAAAAGGACAATCCTACAGATGAGGAAATGAGTTTACAGTTTGATACTGTTAAGACGAAAATTAGAAAAGTCTACGACCGTTTTAAAAAACCTATTGTGTTTACCGAAATCGGATTTAGAAGTGTAGATACTCCGTGGAAGAATCCGCATGCAGAGGCAGATGATACCATAAATGAAGAGGCACAGCAAAGAGGGTATGAGATTATTTTTAAGGGCATAGAAAATGAGCCTTGGTGTCAAGGCATTCTATGGTGGAAATTCCCCAGTTATATTGAATATCGTGGCGAGGATAACAATGCCTTTACACCCAACAATAAACTGGCAGAAGAAACCGTACGAGATTGGTTTACGAAGTAAGCGCTATTATTTTCTTTTTGGGAACGCTAAACTATCTGCTGGGTACGTTTCTTTTAAGTAGCTCATTTGCGAGTTTGCCCAATCTATAATTTTCTGGCGTTGCGCATCGGTGAGGTCCGCCTCTTGGTGAAGTCCAAAATAGGTATATGAAGCCAATGGCATTTCCTTTTCTTCCACCATTTCTATAGTTTCCTCTAACTTATGGTTTTGTACAAATAAGGGCTTATTGGTAAAATCAGAAAAGTTCAAATGTTTCTTGCCGTCAGTTACATGCTCATCTAAAAACCACGCTATAGGCTGCAGGTTTGAATACCAAGGGTATGTAGTGGTATTGCTATGGCAGTCATAACAAGAAACTTGCAAAATGTTCTCTACATCATTAGGTATGCTGTATTTGGTTTCTATAGCAAATGTATTATCACCAGAAATATTTTTATCCGGTCGTATAAATTGAATGACAATTAGAATAATAACGATGGCGATTCCTGCTTTTTTCCACATGATACTATTGATTTAAAGTTGCAACTGTTACTATTAAAATTAAACAATTTTACAACTACATACACTTCATTTTCAATCTATTAAAATTTCATAATAGTCTAAAGCTGTTTTAGATGGCAATATAGACGGTTGGGTTACTTATCCTATCGGGCAGCGGTAATCCTCAATATCTTTGGGGTATAGAAAAACAATTCTAAAATTTAAAAACATACATAATGAAAAACATTAAAATTTTATCTGCAGTAGTTATATTGGCCGTCACCTTTATTTCCTTTAAAGGAGTTCAAAAACATAAAGCAGCCGAAAAGGCAGAAATCACTGCAATTTTCGATGATTGTATAATTGACCTTAATGCGCAACTGGAAGCATCGCTAAAAATGGACGATTTAAAAGTTGATGATATTAAATTGGTAGAAATCAACGAGGAAGTAAATTTAGGTTTTGATGCTTTTGAATATTTACCAATAGGATTTAATGCCTATGCAGGTACAGATTTAACCGAACAAGACTTTGATATTTTTGAAAACGAAGAAATAGTAGACCTAGGTTTTGATACTACAGCATATTTACCATCTGAGTTTAATGCCTATGCGCTTTAAGAAGTTAGTGTAGTTTAGATTAAGGTTGGTCTTCGCTTTTGTGAAGATCAGCTTTTTGTGGTTACGGATTTAATAGGTTTATTAGGTACATTTATAGCGTACCGTTAGAAAAGGATTTACATGGCAATAATGAAAGTAAAACAGGGCGAGGTTGTAAAAACGGCACTATTAATTGGTATTCTAGTTTCACTACCTAAAACCATCTATTTGTATAATGGTATCATGGAGGGGAACTTAGATTTCTCCATGTCTTGGGTGGCAGATTTTCTGTACCGTTACCTGTTCTTTTTTTGTTTCTCGTGGTCCGTTATTCAGTTAAATGCCAACATAGATTATGATGGTCTTAAATGGCCGCCTTTTGTAAAGTGGATTCTCATATTGATCATTAATATTATACTACTATTGGCAGTAGTAAAAGTGATTAAGCTGTTCTATCCACTAATAAATGGTCGGGTATTAGATTCTCATGAAGAAGGCTGGGTCAATTTTACATTTATCAATCTATCGATCGTTTTGTTTTTTATCGCGCGATTGTTGCGGGTAAGTACAGATAAGCAAGAGAGTAGAATAGAGAACGAGCAGTTAAAGCAGCAGAACTTGGAGAATGAGCTTGCTGCACTTAAAAATCAGGTAGATCCACACTTTTTATTCAATTCATTAAATTCGTTGTCATCGTTAATTCGGGAGAATGAAAAGGCGACCCAGTTCGTAAATAAACTCTCGTACATGTATCGTTATATTTTACAGAGTGGGGAAACTAATTTGGTGACGGTAAAAGACGAATTAAAATTTTTACGTAGCTATATTTTTTTAATGGAAACCCGTTATAGGGACCGCATACAAATAGAAGTGGATGTGGCAGATGATTTCTTGGATCGTATGGTGCCACCGTTGGCATTGCAATCACTGGTAGAAAATTCGGTGAAGCATAATGAGATTTCCTCTACCAACCCGTTAACGGTAAAAGTATATTCTAACGGAGAATCGTTATTTGTAGAAAACCCAATTCGTAGCCGTAGCACATTGGCAGAAGGCATGGGAACCGGACTCTATAATCTAAAAAAGCGGTATTCGCTTTTGTTGAAAAATGAAGTAATTGTAACCAACGATAATGAAACCTTTAAAGTAGAACTCCCTTTAAACCAACCGGCATGAAAGTAATTATTGTAGAAGATGAACTTGCCGCCAGTGATAACCTGTCGTATCTATTGACTAAAATAGACCCAGACATAGAGGTAATTCAAATTCTAGATACGGTAAAAGCTACCGTTGATTTTTTTTCCAAGCCGCATGATGGGGTTTTGGTATTTATGGATATTCATTTGGCTGACGGAATCTCCTTTGAGATTTTTGATCAAGTAAATATTAATATTCCGATCATATTCACCACCGCTTATGATCAATATGCGTTAAAAGCGTTTAAGGTAAATAGCATCGATTATTTATTGAAGCCAATAGATAAAGAAGAATTGTCTGATGCGCTAGATCGGTTTAATGCCCTAAATCAACAAAAGGGAATAGATGAGGTGCAAATACAAAGTCTGCTGCATCTAATACAGACCAAACCGGCTAATTTTAAGCAAACGTTCTTGGTAGGTGTCGGTGACCATTTATTACCCGTTAAAACAGCAGATATTGCCTATTTCTTTATAGATACGGGTGTTGTAAAAGCCGTAACGGTACAAGATCGGTCGTATGTGTTGGATATAAAATTAGAAGATGTAGAAGAAGCTCTAGATCCTTCAGTTTTTTACAGGGCAAACAGGCAGTTTATTGTTAGGCGCGAAGCCATTACTGCCATAAAATTCCATTTTAATAGTAAATTGTTGGTTGATGTACATCCAGTATGTAGTGAGCGTATTGTGGTAAGCAAGGCAAAAGCATCGGACTTTAAAAGTTGGGTAGGCTCTTAATCAACCGTTACTAGAAAAGAAATTCTCACTACTGATTTTCAATTTTATCGATCATCTCTTTAAATAGACCTAGCAAAAATTTCAGTTTGCCAATATCACCTGCTGCAGTAAATTTTTGATCCGCTATTTTAACCCCATACCAATCTTGTTTACTGGTTTCATTAAGGATCCAATCTAGCTCCATAGTGGCAATAGAAGTATTGGAAATGTCAATTTCAACTTCCCATCCAGGATTATCAATGGTGGTTATTTGTATAACTTCTCCATGTTCCCAATCGCCATCACAATTCTCCTTAAACCAATCTTGTATCCAATCTAAAATATCCATGTGCTATGCTTTCGTGAACTTGAGTCGTAATTGTGTAATGTGCTAATATAGGTCTTCAGGAGTGTTATAAATGATTTCCAGCTGAAATTTGCTTGCGTACATGGAAATTCTAATTTCCAACAACTAAACACTAATCATCTATCTCCGCATCCGGTAATTCTAATATGGTACTTGTAGATAACGCATTACCCGCAATCCCTTTAATAGAACCGAATAGTACGTTGATATTTTCTTGAACGCCCCAAATTTGTTTCTCACGAACCGCAAAATTTTTGAATGCCGCTTTCTTCTCGTAATTCAGTTGCTTGATCATAGAATCGTAGTTCTCTATAATTCTATTAATGTTCTGTACAAACTCGTTACTGGTAAGGTAAGAATATAGCAGCTCCATCTTATCACCTTTATTCTCATCCGAAGATTTAATAGATTGGGTTTTAAGCAGCAACTCACGTAATACCAGCGATACACTTTTTACCTCGTTGAATCCGCAGATCCACACACCATTTTTCTCTCCAAAGCGATCCATATCTGGCGGAAAAGTTTCCGTGACGATCACTGCAATATCTGCCTTACAGTTAATTTGATCCTGCTTTAACTTATTGATCCAGTCGTTACTAAAATTCTTGGTACGCTTACTCTCATAAACTATAGAACCACAGGTCTGCTGTAATGAGTTGATAACCGTTTGCACGCAATCTGCACCACGTATACCTTTACCTACCTCATCTATATCATCAAAAGGGTAGGTGGCACGTAACAGCTCCTCTAAAGCCAGTTCTTGCACCTCGCCCTGCATTTGCATAGAACCTTGCTCTGCCTTGCGCTTCATTTCATCAATAAGCTTCTTTTGGTCGTCTAGTTGCTTTTGGTATTCCTTTTCCTTAAGCGCCATAGATTCGCGTTCTTTGGCCTTGGCTTTCTCTTCAATTTCGGTCTGCTTTTCCAGCAATTCTTTTTGCACGTTCAGCTTTAGGTCCTCCGCTTTTTCTTTAAGCTCGTTCTCCCTTTTTAGTAAATCTATTTCTTGCGAACGTAATGCCCTGTTTTCCTCTTTCTTTTTCTCGTTCTCTTCTTGTAGCGCTTTTAACTTTTGCTCAAAAGATTCGTTGGTCTGCTGTTGTATTTTTTCAGATTCTTTGGCAAGACGTTGTGCTAGTTTTTCTTTAAAAAGCTCGTTTTCTTTCTCTTTTTTCTTTTCGAATTCCTCAACTTCTAGCGCCAATTTATTACGCTCCTTATTAAAGATTTCTGCCTGTTCTGCTACTTTACGCTCGTACTCTGCCTTAAAATGTGCTTGCATTTTACCGGATAATGCCTCTTCAACATCAAACTCATGTGCGCAATTGGGACACTTAATTTTATCTACCATCATTTATAACATACCAAATTCAACTATAAAAATACAGAACCCTTACCAAGCCTACAATATTTGATCGCACTCTTATGAAATGAAAATGTATTAATGTGCTAGTATTTTGATTTACTGACAATTGTCATATGATGCCTTGCAACTTCATTATATTTTTGTTGCTCTAAAATAACCGACCTATGATTTCACAGATGATACCCCTTGTTAATTGGAGCTATGGCGTAATTCTTATTGCCAGTTTTGGAGTAGTATGTTTAGGGCTTGTACTAGTTGTTCTAAATTTAATGAAGAACGATAAGAAAAAGCAGGAGTAAGTTTCTTATTGATACAACACATACCTTGGTGGCACCAACCCGTTTAATCGCATAGATACCAGCATTTGTGCTCTGTGGTGCGTAATATGGTCAGCCAATAGCATATAAATTTGGCGCTTACTTCTGGTAGATCCAAAATAGTCTAGTTCAATATCTAATTGTGCGGGTTCAACATCTTGTAAAAGCGCAATGGCTTCGGTAAACGTTTGGTCTATACGTGCCATCATTTCAGCCTTGGTTTTGTTCGCAGGTTTAAAAATGGTGTCCGTTTGGTACACGCGTGCTTCTCTGTCGCCAATGAGCGACTGGCTGTGCCAATCTAGCGCATAACCAATATGCATTAAGTTCTCTGAAAAACTCAAGGACTCATCTGTTGCCTTAAACCCATACTTTTCTTCGGGCATCATATCGGCTACCAGTAACAAGTATTTGCGGGAGTTTTCTAATCGCTCTATGGAGTCGTCAATGAATTTGTCTTGTTGGGCGAAAAGACAAGTTGTTGTAAATAAGAGGAAGGTGATAAGTGTGATTGTTTTTTTCATGATGATTGATGATGAGGTGATTAGCAATTAAATTTAATCATAATAAGCCCAAATTTTCGTTGTCATATACTTTTATAACCTGAGTTTACCAGAAAATGGATTCCACTTTGTTTTCCACCAGAGGAAAGTTTACCAACCTTCAGGCAATGGATCTAGTAACTGCACAATAGGCGATGGCAATGGATCTCCCGGAAGCTTTTGTAGAATAGTGGCAAATTCACGTTCCTGAAATCCGAGGGCTGCATTCCAATATAACTCGTTGGCTCTTCCGGTACGGATTGGTCGAATTTGACTGCCAGGCCATTCTTCTTCACCGAGAATAAAGGGCGTAATGTAATCTATAGCAAGCCGTATACTTCTGCCTTCGGTGCTGCGATAGGCAAATAGGTCAACATCAAGATGACGACCAAGCCGGGCAACACCTACTAGCGCACGTGCACCGTAAATACTATAGCTTAATGCATTTGTACGAATAAGTTCCTGCGGTTGGCGACCATCTATAAAGACCTGACCAAAAATACGTGCGGGCATGAGCTCAAGATAGGCGCGTGCAATCTCGGGTTTTTCACCATAGAGCGAAAAGAGAATGAGATGCTGATTATACCAAGCGCCATGGTTGTTGGGTTGCATAGCTTCTTCAATACCTTCCGGACTTTCCACCATCCAAGTAGCTAATTCACCAAACCAGTTACGTAGGTCGGTTTTGTCTTTAGCTGTCCAGCCAGAAAAGTCCTCTAGCAGAATAGCACAATCCACAACCCAATCCATACGATTAGATTCTAAAATACCACCACTACTGTTATAGTCGTGGCCACGACGCTTTTGACCATAGCGGAAATTAGGGTTCATCTTAGTTTCAGGATCCAGATACCAAGCACGAATTTGTTCTACGGCACGTTCGGCATACTTTTCTTCGCCGGTGAAATACCAAGCAGGAACAAGAGATGTTACCGCCTTGTTCATTGCCTCTAGCCTAGAGACATCAGAAGTGCGGCGATCAGGGTTTGTAACCCCGTCACGCCAAATGTATGGTCCATCAGGATTTTCAGCATCTGGCCACCAATAAGGACTATAGCTAAAGTAATCGTGGGCGTCGCCACTCGGTGGCAAAGCACCTTCTGCTACTACGTTGACAATGGGTTGCTCAAGTGCAGCATCTGCTTCTGCAACGATTTTTTTTAAAGCAGCAACCAAATCAGTATTACCCGCTGCAAGCTCTCTTTTTATTCGAGGGAGTTGATCGCCTTGACCAAGTAACAAGGCTGGTGTGGTATTAGTTTCAATGTCTTGGGCGAAAGTGAATGTTGTACATAGAATGCATACCAATGAAAAAGAAAGATAATGCAACAGTTGCTTTTGCAGAGTATTCATGATGTAATTTTTTATGGCAAGTTTGAACTGAAAATTGAGGTCAACAATCTAATTACATTTTCATTTAAACTTGATGTTTATAGCGTATGCTAAAGATGCTGTTAATGCATAGAAATGACTATTTTCAATAAGATACTTTTGAAAATAGTGATAATTGCTATCATATTGCTAGAAAATGGGATGAAAATGTTGAGTGGGTCTGTTTCGGTGAACAGGTTTTGCGGTGAGGTTTAGGTTTTGTTGTTATGTTCTTTTTTAAAATTACATAACGGTTTTTGGTATGTTTTGTTGAGTGTTTAAGCATTAAATTTAGTAAATAATTACTGACCTATAAAATCCGTGAGGATTTTCGTAAGTAGGCTAGAACCAAACAATAAAATATACCAGTTGTTGGCAGTAGTTTATCTTTCATTTTTTGCAAATCCTTTTAAAAACTCGAAAAATTCATTTGGTTCAATTTCTTTTTTTAAGATTCCATCAAAATAAGGTTTTGATTCTCTTGAAAATTTTCTAGAGTTATATGGAGAGCCTTTGGCAGCAATAATAAAATTATAATCAGATAAATATCGTCCTCTTAATTTAGCTTTCATAGCATTCCGTACTTTTCCTCTGATTACAGTTGCACCATCATCATATTCTTCTCGTCTAATAGGAATACTCCATCCTAACCAATTTTTTATCACTCCATACTCCTCCCAGCTATATCCAATATTTTTAATATGTCTGTCAATATCTTCTTTTGTGTAATTATAAAGTCCAGTTGATTTTTCTCCTTCAACTTCTACATAAACAAAATCTTTATAATATGACTCTCCGTGATAAGCAGCAATTCGTTTAATTTTTAGTTGTTTAATATCCATCAATACTCTTTTTCTTCCAATCTTTCTGAATTTATCAATGTACATCGCACTTCCACCTCGCCACCACCAAACAGGGTCAGATTCAAATTCAGCTGAACCTTTGAATCGTAAAGGTTCTTTAAGTAATAATTCTAATCGCTCAACTGCTTTTGTAGGATTGTTAAACCAAGTTATATCCCTAGTTCCTGGAAATGCTGATGACATTCTGTAAGAAAAAAAAGTAGTGGAATGGTCAAAAGCATTCGGAAGTTCAGCTATTTCAGTTTTATCAACTTTGGATTTTGGATTCTTAATTTTAAAAATTATTTGTTTTATGAATTTTAAAAAAGGTTTTAAAACTAGAATCAAATATGTTAACAGAAGAATAATAAAAAATAATAAACTTAACGAAATTGACTTGTTTAAAAATTCCCATATATTTTCAAGTGTTTTTAAGAATGGAACTTTATCGAAAACAGCTTTAAAAAGTGCTATTAATGATGAGACGAAGAAAGTTATTATTGTAATAATAACAAATGCAATTACTTTACTCCAAACTGGGTCTTTCCAGTTCTCTTGAATAGTCAATATTATCTTTTTCATAGTTTTTATTTACCTATTACTGCCAACGGTCTCGTATAACCGTCAGTTACGGGTTTATATGCGTTAATTTTCGGTTTAGCACAGACGTTAGCAATTCCGAGTGGATTCGGACGTAGTCGAATCCGCCGTAATTGCGGTTATACATTGTTGCCACCAGTTTTTATTTCAATTCTCCTAGGTGTTATAGTGGTCAAAATATTTTCCATTTTCCTTATATTTTTGTTAGATAGTTCGACAGGTGAAAACATAACAATAAAAAATATGAAATCCTCAAATTCCACAAATCCAGTATATTCAGGAATTGGATGTTTCTTGTATTTGACCTTTCTTAAAACAACTTTAGAGTCTTTTCTTTTTATTGTATTTAAATACTCGATTTCAACCTCATAATTACCTTGTTCAAATTCGTCTTTTTGAATTTTTAATAAGTCATCAACGGTGTCATCATTTTCTTTTCTGTTCCAAAAGTTTACATACATCCATTCGTCCATTTCAACATCAAACTCAGCACCTCTTTGATAAAGCGTAGCTAACCAATTGGGACAACTTCTAGCATCTATAATCCAACCGAATGGTGCGAATAGGTCAACAGCATTATTTCCGGCAAAGGGCAGAGCATATTCTGTTTGAAATTCCTTTAACTGGGCAAAATTCAAAATGTCAAGTTCTATGTCAGTCGGGTCATAATAAGCTCGATTTAAAGCAGTCTGTGAATATCCAACATTCGTAATCAAAAGTCCTTTATGTGCTTCTATGTCATTTAACATAGAGATGTAGTTTTCAACGGTCTTTACATCTATTTTTTTATTAAAAAACTTTGCATCTATTGCAATTCTCAATCTATTTCCTGCAACATATTGTTCAATTAGAATATCAATTTGTCTGCTTCTTTTGGAATATCTGCCAACAATTTTCGCATCGAGAGTTATTTCGGCATCTGGATATTCATTTCTGAAAATTTCAAATATTTCCTTTTCGTATTTTTTCCAGTTCATTTTTCAAATTGGTGGCAACGTATCGGTATATGTACAATTACGCATACTCCTCAATATTGAGGTATATATGTAATAATTATTAATATAATTTCCGTTAAAGTGGTAGGGGGGTATACTTAGCTTGGTACTGCAATATAAAGAAGTTTACGGTATATTTTCTTACGGGTTTCCGTAAAACTGTCAGAAAAATAAAGGGGGTGTAAAGAGAATATAACGAGCTGCGTTTGCAATTGAAGTTAGTGCACAGAAGCACCCACCCCTTAATCCCCTCCCAAGAGGGGAGATGTGCGTTTTTGGTTGTTATTTAAATGCACGATAAGTAAAACTTATCGTGCATATTTAATTATTTTCCTTTTGAGCTGCCTTTCGATGTAGAAGAAGAACCATTAGAACTTCCACTAGATTTACTTGGTGCGTTACTTCTTCCACCTCCAGATTTATTTCCAGTTGTACTTGGTGCATTTTTCATTCCGCTAGATTTAGCCATAATTGTCTGTTTTTAGATTTAATAATTGTTTAATTCTTTCAGTAAAATGTTTATTTCAAATTATACTTTACTCGATATCACAAGTTATAAAGTACTTTGCATAACTTCTTACGGGTTTCCGTAAAACTGTCAGAAAAATTAGAGGGGGGTAAAGAGAATATAATGAGCTGCGTTTGCAGTTGAAATTAGTGCACCGCAGCACCCACCCCTAGCCCCTCCCAAGAGGGGAGAGTTGCGTTTTTGTTTGTGGGTTTTGGTTGCTGGGCGCTTCCGTTTGTACAACTACTATTGCTCTATCAGAATTCTAAACTTTAGCAAAATGATTTTTTACAAAAGCTACTTGTTCATTATCTGTAATGTTGTCTGATGATGCTACATCAATCTTAATATTCTTAAAATGTGAATCTTTATTCAAATAATTGTGCAATTCTACTTTTGCGTTTGTTGGTCCAAATAGCAGCACATGGTTATATTTTAAAATTTGAGCTCCAATTGTGTCATAGAATTTTTCATTCATTTGCTGTCTTTTATTATGCATAAGGTTTTCGCTCCTGTTCAATGCATCTTCCTTTGTATCTGATGTAAAACTAGATGCAATAGATCCACATTCTTTTCTTGCATCGATATCAATTAAATTAGCGATGGAGTGATCCATCCAAATACCTAAATTACTTTTTGCTTTCATATCTAATGATTTTGTTTTTGAATTTTACCAAGAATACTTTCTATAGCAGTTTTAATTTTATCGATAGCACCTTTTACGGCTTGATCCATAGTATCTGCTTGATTAGAAACCGCAATGGGATTTCTGCCCTCTATTCTTGCTTCTAGCAGACACGAGATATCATTGAATCCGTCTTTTCTTCCATTCTCATCTTTTAAATGAACCTCTACTCTGGTAATGTGAGACTCAAACCTTTGTAATGCCTCTTTAATCTGAGAAGAAAAAAAATCGGCATTTCTTTTTTCTCCATTAATGGTTTTGTCTGTATTTATCTGGATTGTCATATGTATAGTTTTTTAGTGTTTTTCTGAATAGGTTTCTAGTATCATATTTAGGGAATCTAAATATCCTTTTAGCGCTTTGTTATTTACTTCTTCTTCATCTTTAAAAAAGATTCGTGGTATTTCATTTATGTATTTAACCAGTTCTGGATGTTCCTCCTGTATTTTTATGGTTGTTAATCGAATATTAGTATTAAGATCATTTTGTGATTCCATTTCTTCTGATTTTAATCTTATTATATTTTTTAAAAGGGATTGTTATAGCACTTTTTTATAGCCATTATCATTTATCTTTTTGTTGTTTTTTTATGGTCGGCTTATCAATGTTGTATTCTTTGTTCAGCTGATTGGTATTACCGGTCGGATTCGTTGGATTGGTTTGCTCTTTTGTTCTATTGAATTTCTTTCTATCCTTAATCATTCCCATATCTATTGTTTTAATTGTTCATTCATAGTATACAGCTTTAATACTTGAACTTTACCAATACTATCTTAAACTCAAGAAGTTATGCTGAGAAGGTACTGTTTAGGGATAGATACTATTAATTTCTGCTAAGCTTTTAGTGGAATAATCTTGAGAAGAAATTGGTTAGGGAGTTTAATGAAATCTTCAGTATCGTAGCACCCACCCCTTAATCTCCTCCCAAGAGGGGAGAATTGCGTTTTTGGTTGTGGGTTTTTTGGTGGATGGGGAGTTGCGTTTTTGCAATGCCCCGCTCACCCAACCCTAAAGGTGCCATTGCGCAGTTTGGTGCTGTTGTGTGGTCTTAATCTAATAAGCTTAATCACAGTCACGGTCTGTTCCCCTCTTGGGAGGGGCTAGGGGTGGGTATTTTGGGTTTTGGCAAGTTGGGAGATGGTGACAAACGAGTTCTCGATACAAATTTTAACAATCTTCGAAAATTCACTCGAAGTGACAATGTTACTTAGAACGAAAGGGCTAACATTTATTGAATTGAATATGCATCGTCTGTTCGAGTGGTTTTAAGTTGTAATGCAATGGGAACTTAAAATTGTATCGAGAACCCTTTGGTACACGAATGTTTCTCGATACAAACTCTTCGTACCTCGTAGTTCACCCGAAGTGACAAGAGTACTTATAACGAACAAGCTAACAAGAGCTGAATGTAGAACGCCTTATTCTATAATCTCATAATCTATACTCAGCTTTCGCAAAGCCCTTAAAGCTGAACCAGAATTCTTATCGCTTACTTCAATAGCTACTGCATCACCTTCTAAAAGAATATCTGTAAGTTCATTGGCAAGCGAATCGCTAACATTAGATGATAATTCTGTAATGCATTTCGCTATCGCTCTTCTATCTGGTCTTTGAGCATCACAAGTCAGTAAATTGATTTTCATAAGGGTAGTTTATACATGCAAGATACCAGTGTTGGGTGAGGTAAAGGGTATAGGTCTGCAATTATTCAATTTTAGTTACTATCTGTTCCCCTCTTGGGAGGGGCTAGGGGTGGGTTCTTTTGAGTTAGTATGTTCAATGAAATCTTCATCATCGCAGCACCCACCCCTTAATCCCCTCCCAAGAGGGGAGGTTTTCGTTTTTGGTTGCGAGTTTTTGGTTGTTGGGGAATTGCGTTTTTAAAAGAACTATTTCGTCTGTTTTATCTAAAAAAATTATTTAAAGTCACTAGCTGTTCCCCTCTTGGGAGGGGCTAGGGGTGGGTTCTTGTTTGTTCTAATTTCTCAATTATTACTTTAATCTCTTCTAAAACAAAATCTAAATTATTCTTCACATCAGTATCTGAAAACCTGAGCATATGTACTCCTAGAGATTCTAAGCGTGCTTGCCTTTTCTTATCTTTTTCCTCGTGTCCTTCTTTAAAGTGAATACTACCATCTACTTCTATTGCGAGTTGAAGATCTTTGCAATAAAAATCAACTATATATTGATCGATAGGAATTTGTCTATTAAATTTTTGACCTAGCTTTTTACCTTTAATCTCTCTCCATAGCGCAATTTCACCAAGAGTCATGTTGTTTCTTAGTATTCTAGCGAGTTCAACTAAATTTAGGTTGTATGGAATAATCTTTCTCATCGTAAGACCCACCCCTTAATCCCCTCCCAAGAGGGGAGAAGTACATTATTGATTGCGAAATTAGAGTTAGTTGAAACTTCTGTTTTCATAAAATTATTCTTAGATTATATTTTAATTAAAGACGCTAGTTGTTCCCCTCTTGGGAGGGGCTAGGGATGGGTGATAAGACTAAATAATCTCACACTATTCCACCTTCTTACCATTCATTTCTTGCCCGTTTTGAAATAGAGTTAAACTTTCAATTGCTCCGTTTTCATCTTTAATAAACTGAATTTGAGCAGCAACTTCTTTTAAGTAAAAAGTATCGTTCGATTTGGCGAGAATATCCAACATCGGCTGCCCTGTTGCTTGTGCTTTTAATTGCTTGCCTTCTTTGGTTATGGTAATTTTAAAAGTGGGCATTAATTCATAGACACCTATGTAGCTTTCTAATAGTGGCTCTGGTACTTCGAACACTTTTGTTAAGTTACTGGTATCGACACCTAATTTTGTAAGCATATCTATGGCATTTTCATTACCAGGATTCATTTCTACCGCTTTTGTATAGTTCTCAATAGCACCTTTGTTATCGCCAGATTTCATTAATGCTTCGGCATAACTATCATATACATTGGCAGATTTTGGATACGCGTCTACGTTCAGTTTAAAAACTTGAATAGCTTCTTTGGTTTTGTCCGATCTCAATAGTTGATATCCCGTTTGGTTCATTTCATTTTCATTGACATCAAAATCTTTGTTGTCTTTATTTTTATTAAAATATGCAACCCCTGCATCAATACCTTTTGATGCTATGACCTCTAAAAGTTTAGATGCTAAAGGAGTTTTAGGGAGGTCGTAACTTTTATCGTTTATGATACCAAGTATAGATTGCGTGATTTTACCTAATGGGGCACCACCTGTATTGTTTAAAAGCACAATCAATGACTTGTCTGAAAGCTGTCTTGAAATTTGTGTATTGAATCCGTTAATACCACCAGCATGGGTAATTACTGCTATACTATCGGTTGTGTTACCTAAGGCTTCATTACCAACCATCCATCCGTAGGCATAATGAAAACTACCGAAAGCGGGTGTGTGTGGTTTAAAATACATATCCATATGTTTTTGGGATAACAATTTGTTGGTATACAATGCTTGGTCCCACAGGTATAAATCTTCTACGGTAGCGTATAACGATCCTGCAGCATACGGAATAGACATATCTAGGAAAGGGGAATTGATAAATCCGTTTCCATTATTTTCATAACCTGTTGCTCTATTTTTTAGGATGTCGGAATGATGATCGAATCCGGATTCCTTCATACCTAATGGAAAAAATATCTTCTCGTCTAGCATTTCTTCATACGTGTTACCGGATAGTTTTTCAATAAGCACTCCCAATAAAAAATAACCGGAATTACTGTAATTGAACTTTTCGCCGGGAGTAAACTCTAGTTCCATATCTTGAAACTTTGTAGTAAACTCTTCTGGGGTGTACGGGTCTCTACTTACGTCTTTGAAAAAATCGGGAAATGACGTGTAGTTCGGTATACCAGAAGTATGGGTTAATAAATAATGGGTGGTAATTTTGTCTCCGTTTTCTTTTGGATACTCTGGCAAGTAGTTAGTAATAGGTGCCTGCAGATCTAGTTTACCTTCGGCTACCAATTGTAGAATAAGCATGGCAGTAAATTGCTTGCTCACAGAGCCTAGGCGATGTTTGGTGTTGGGGTTGTTTGGAATATCCCATTCCATATTCGCCATGCCATATCCCTTTTTGAAAATGACCTTTCCATCTTTGGCAACTAGAGCAGAACCATTAAATTTAGAATAGGCTAGATATTCTTTTAAAAGTTCATCTATCTGTTCGGCTTTCGTTTGGCCGTATGCTACAGTACCTGAAAATAATATTACGGAAAAGCCTAAAAGAAGTGTTCTGATTAAAATGTGATGCGATGATTTCATGATGTTCGTTTTTTAATTGATTGACTATAGTACCAACAAGTGGCTTCTACTCGATAATCGAGATTCAAATGCCGCGACGATTGGGTCGAAATATTAATTATTTTTCAATACAATGTATCGCGGGCTTGCCCCGAGGTTATTTACTTTTCATTCTTATAAATGACTCCGTCTTTCATAACAAATTTTACATTCTCTAAAGTGGATATATCTTTAATAGGATTTGCATCTACGGCAATAATATCTGCTAGTAACCCTTGTTTTAGCTCACCACGATCCGTAAGCCCCAACATTTCTGCACTATTGGTGGTAGCTGTTTGTATAGCTTCCATAGAATTCATGCCACATTCCATTAATGCCGCAAATTCAATAGCATTTTTTCCATGAGGGATGATAGGCGTATCTGTACCAAAGGCAATTTTGACGTTTGCTTTAATGGCATTTTTAAGGTTTTGCTTGGCAATAGGCATTACATATTTAGCTTTACCGGCCATAACAGGATCCATTTTGTCGATCATAGGCTCGATTATGGTAGCGAGTCCTCTTGTCGGTACTAGGTAAACACCGTTTTCTTTCATTAACCGGATGCCTTCATCATCTATTATAGAACCGTGCTCAATAGAATACACGCCAGCTCTAATAGCTTCTTTAATACCTTTGGTACCATGTGCATGGGCAGCTACTTTAATGTGATGTCTTGCAGCTTCGTCTACAACGGTTTTCATTTCTTCATTACTTAATTGTTGTGCGCCAATGGCATCTTCCATAGAAAGTACACCTGCCGTGGCATGCATTTTAATGAATTTTGCTCCGTGCTTAATTTGATAGCGTACCGCTTCGATGGCATCATATTTTCCGTTGATGATTCCGTCATTAGGACCAACAGTCACTAATCCCTCGGCAAGACCAAGAGAAATATCTCCGTGTCCGCCACTAATAGAAATCATATGTCCCGAAGGAATAATTCTAGGTGCAGCGATCATCCCTTTATCAGAAGCCTCGGAAACGGCAACATCGATAAGCTCGGGTGTAATGTGTAATTGCCCTATACTTCTTATGGTAGTGAAACCGGCCATTAATGTTTTTTCTGCGTTGACCACAGCCCTAACGGTACCTTGGCTAGCACTTTCTTTATACACATAATCCCAGCTACCAGTAAAGTCACCGTCTAAATGCACATGCATATCCATAAGACCTGGCAATAATATTTTGCCTGTTAAATCGACTGTTTCAATACCTTCGGGAAGTGCCTTTGGGTTAATGGCTTTAATACGTCCGTTTTCGATAAGAAGATTAGCAGGAGAAATTAATTTTCCGGTTCTGACATCTAAGTACGAATCTGCTTTTATCAGTTTAGATTGTGCATGAATTGAGATGGATGTGGTTACAAATAGGAATAACAGTAAAAAATGTTTCATAAATGGTAGTTTGGTTCTTGTAGCCTTTTATTGGGCTAGGTTAATACTAAATATTTTGAATATGAAAACTAACAAGCATTCACTTCTTCCCAAAAGGATTGCGAATAATAGTTTCAGAATTTTTATTTATTAATTGTGCTAAAGTGGTAGGGGAGTGTACTTAGCTTGGTCTACTGCAAGATACAGAAGTTTGATGGTATTTTTCTTATGATATTGAAATTCAGAAAAGAGCGTTTTAATTTAATATTAGGTTTATAAATTTAATACCATAATTAAGTTCTAAATGGTGTTTTGGTTTAAGATATGATTTTTGCTGATTTATGTACTGATAGCATAAAAATCGTCCCATTGAAGGGTTTCATGCCCTTTACCATCTCTCAAGATATTCTTTGCCATGGCTTGCCCTAAAATGCTCACGGGAACACCTCTGTACTTTCTTAAACCTCCAAGTAATACCGGTTTTAACAATGGCCATACTTTCAAGGTAATTGCTTGCCCAATACCGTAGCGATTGTTGGGCGTTAATATCATAGAAGGTTGAAAAATACTTAGTCGGTCAAAATTCAAAGCTTTTAGCTCTTCTACCAACTCGCCTTTAGTACGGAGGTAAAAAGATGATGAGGTAGAACTAATACCTACCGATGCCAATAATTCAAAATGTTTCACTCCGGCTTTTTTACATTCCGTCGCAAAATCCAATACTGCGGTTTTATCGATTTTTATAAAATCTTCTTTACTGATTTTTGAAGGCTGACCAACCCCAAGTGTACAAATTGCAATGGTATTATTTTGTACAAAGTTCTGGTAAGAACTAGCATCACCAATATCTATTTTATGCTGTTGCACGTTGCTTGCAGTAATATTCGAAATAGGACTTCTGCCCAACAAGGTAATTTGCTTAATATTCTTTAACTGAAGAAGTGTATGTAAGGCTTCTGTACCTACTGCACCACTTGCCCCTAACATAACAACTGATACTTGATTGGATTCTAAAGTCATGGTCTATTTTTATCTTAGGCTAAAGTCGATAATTTATAGCGCTCTTAACCAATTTTCAAAGACAGATTGAATTTAGTACTTACTGAAGAACTCCCATAACAGTTCATTGGCATTAATGCCCGAATTTTCTAAAGTAGGTAAATCGTGTCCAAATTCTTTCAACTTATAATACCAGACTTCATTGTCGTTTATACACGTTTTGTAGTGATAGGCATCAATAGTATTTGAAATAGTCAAAGTGTCAATTTTAGTACAATGATTAAATGTACTCCAAAAGTTCATTACCAAATCCATATGTGGAGCACCTCCCCATCCGTATTCAGTAGACATGCTGCCGTCGATAGGAACAACGCTATCCTTTACTCCGGAAATCTGTAAAATAGGTATAGGTTTGGAGATTGTTTTTCTGGTGTCCCAAACGCGCCCTGTCATAGTTCCCGTTACAGAAGCTGCAGCTTTAAATACCTCTGGAGCTTCTGCAGCCAAAATATAGCTCATAAAACCGCCATTAGAAATGCCACACGTAAAAGTTCTATCTGTATCTAGTTTATAAGTGGTTTGTAGCTCTTTTGCCAGTGCAGTTAAATAGCCAACATCATCAATAGATGTAGAACCTAGCCCGCCAGACCAATAGGGCTGGCCTGTATTAACATCTAAAGTGCCTTGTGGGTAGCAGACAGCAAACTTGTGTACTTCGGCAAGACTATCTAATTGAAGGCTCTGCATATGGTCTTTTGCGTAACGCCCATAACTATGTAGCACAAAAACTAACGGTGCATTTTCTGGTAATTTTTCAGGAATATAAAGGAAATATTCACGGTCTATTTTGTTGTGATGAAACGTTGAGGTGTAGAGTCGTTTATTACAAGAATAATAGAGTAGTGGACACATGATTAAGGTCAATATGATTTTAAGTAGGTGCTTCATTACCAAAGTTTTTTTATGACAAATGTGCTTATCTATTCAATCTCACTTTCAAGAATTTCAATAATTTTTTCCATTTTTTCTTTAAGTGTTTGTCCCTCTAAATTACAAACTTGAGAAAATGTAAAAATGAAGGTGACTAGACCTTCTAATCTTGGGTCTTTTAAAATAGCATCCACAGCTATTGGTTTTTGGCTTTTACCGATGGTTGAAATTTTGTCGTTTTTACCCTTATCCAAAAATCCCATTCTAAGTTCTTGTGCCCTCCAAAAAACGTGGTTTGCATTACGCATAATACCTACTTCTTTCATAAAAGGTATTATTTCGGAAATGTAATGGTCATGTTGTATATGTTCAGATTCTGAATAGGCTTTAACGTCCGATGTCCAGTGAGACAAAGCTTGTTTCAGTGAGTCATTTTGTATCAATTTAATATTGCCAGAATTCATCACATCATTTTCTATGGGGTCAAAAGTTGGATCCATAAAAAAAGTAGCGAAAATTACAGAAAGTGAATCTTCACTTATAGTTTTGTCTTTTGCGGTAATGTCCAGAACATTTAAGCTTTCAGCGATTAGTCTACGCCTCATTTCAATTTTATTTTCTAATTGAATAAGGTTCGCTTTATAATCTGTTGCTAACTGTTTTAGAATTACCTGTTCTTGCGCTAAACTTTTTCGATTTTCATTGGAGTTGTTAATAGCCAAGGCAATCAATATTCCAACAACCACTAGAATAATTTCCCCTACGGCGTATAGTAAGTACTTACTGAATCTACCTGTCGAAGAGGAAGGATTGTTTTCAGAGATAAGTTGTAGACGAATTTTCCGAAAGAATTTTATCATAGGTATATTTTTAAGCTAAGAACTATATTTTTCTGCATACCCGATCATTGCTGAGTGCGGAAATGAGTATCCATTCTCTTTTCTAAAAGGCTCGCAATTTTTAATAAAATCAGCTTTAATGGCTTGTTGTTTCTCTTTAGGAAATAAATGCAGGTTGCCCCAATCCCAACAGCCATTTATAAGTGGGTCTAGCGAATCCATCTTCCACTGTGTATCTAGCTTTTCTAGTTTAAAATTTTTCAGATTCGCCTGAGTTGCAAGTTGGTCATAAGTTCCAAAATCTGTAACTCCGAATAACGGACCGTGAGGCAGTGCTGATAATTCGTGATGATTAGAGAAGGCTTGAAAAAAAGCACCTAACGAACTTTGTTCTTCATTTGCTCCCCAAACAGCGAAGGCAAATTTTCCATTTGGTTTAAGAACTCTACTTATTTCTTTAAAAACCTTACTTGGTTCTGCGAAATGATGCACTACAAAATTGGAAATCACCACATCTTTTGAGTTGTCTTCAACTGGAATGTTCTCTGCATCAGATTGTTTAAAGGTGATATTTTGATGCGTACTACTTGCTTCCGCTACCATTTTTTCGGAAAAATCTATTCCAATTACGTCAGCTCCAGAATCACTAATTTTCTTAGTAGAGTTACCTGCGCCACAGCCAATATCCAATACAGAACTAGTAGGTTTAATATCCGTTTTTCTTATTAATAATGGTAAAGTTTCATTGGTTAAGGTAGCCCAAGTATCATTATAACTGGTAGCGCATCTTGTCCATGTTTCCAGTTCATATTCACGAACTTCATTGTTATTTGGTTTACTCATAGTAATGGTTTTAGAAATTTATTGACTTAAATTTTTTGGGAACCTTTTAAAAGCATTTACCAACACAAATATTGGTGTATATGAAAATAGATAGCTGACAGCTTTATGTATGTAGCTGTTATTTAACTGTTTGGGTAAAAGTGGTAGGGGAAGTAATTTTTAACTTATAATCTTCAAGATACTAAGATTGAATTACTTTTATAGTGTAGTAGTGGTTAAAAAATGAAAAAGCCTCTATTTAAGTTTCCTTAAATAGAGGCTTTTAAACTATAATTTATTGCATATTATTTACACAAAGAGCAGAATAATAGTCAATACCATACCGCCCAAAGTAAAATAAACACCTTTTTTAAACACAGTAGTTTTGGGCATAAACATCCAAAAGGAAGAAATTACAAAAAAGAGTAATGACAAGCCGAAAAATATGTTTAGAAAATAAACAGGGCTATTGGTGGTCGCTTTATGTAAGTGCTCCATTTTATCCAAGATAAAAGGAAGCTCCATTTTTTTTACCGTGGCCATACCTGTTTTTGAATTGTATTGGCCTTGTTTAAAATAAACGATATCTCCTTCTGTTTTTTCAGGTTTTACGCCGCCTTTGATGCGAAGAGCACCACTAAGTTCACCGGCAGACAAGTTTGGGTCCAATTGTCTTTCCGTTATTTTTTCGCTCTTTAAAAAATCGGTAGTTCTAAAAATCATGATAATTCCGCTAATGGCGTACATAGCCATAATACCAGCTAGGAAGAAACCTAAGTAGCGGTGAATAATTCTCATGCGTAATCCTGTAGTCATTCTCATTTTTTAATTCTTAATGGTTGTTGTTCTGTCTGCAAAAATAGAAACATCTATACTAATGGAATTAGACATTGTTTTTATCGAAAGGTTTAATATGTCTTATACATTTGAAAGGATAATTAGAATGGATAAACTATTTCATTAAAAAAAAGCCCCAAGAAGAAAAATCTCCTTAGGGCAATCTCCGTTGTTTGGTAATTGTAATTATTTATATGCCTTTACACGTTCATCGGCTATAACTCCGTTCCAGTTCAATCCATATGCAAAATCATATGAATTACCTTCAGAATCTATATACGGCTGCATATCTCTTGGTACATCTTCAAATTGAGCCTCTACGGTTAACATATCGGCAGGCATTTGAAAGGGGAGTAGTGCAGAAGGTTCTGCAGCTCCTGTAATAATTTCCATTAAGGCTTGGTCTTGAACGCCCATGTGAATTAATATGGAAGAAGCACTTTTCTCGATTTCAGAAAAAACCATTGGTTTAGAAACTTTTACGGAAACGATAACGGGTTTGTTGCCCATTTTTTTCTTCGTCTCGTTGACCAATTGCATATCTGTTGTATTAATAGTTTTAACAGATTTTCCTTTATAAGATCTATTCGTAAAATCTTCTAATGGACTACCACCGGCTAAACTAACTTCACGAGCAGTAGTTGCAGTATAATCTCCATACTGTAAATTAATAGGAACGTAACCATTGCCCCCTTTTTCTAGATCGTTACGGTTATAACCAACACCGCCATCTGGACTATAAATACCAACTAGGGCAAAATCTGCCTCTTCTGGTGTAGATACCACGTCAAAGTATTTGGCTACCACCTCTAGATTGTAAGGGTCAACCATTTTTTCTTCAGATGTCATACCCCACCAATTGGTACTTGGTGCAACATATCGTTGTGGTATGTACACCTTCTTTTTATCTTTAATTGGTAAAGTGTTTTTTTGATTTTTAAGCATCACTATTGATTTCAATTGTGCGTTGAAACCAGCTTTCATGAATTCGCTATTACCTACGATCTTAGAAGTTTCGGTAACATCTAAATAAGGATTTTCAAATAGTCCGACTCTGAAAATATTGGTCAGTAAACGAACGGCCGAGGCTTCAAAACGGGTACGCATAGCTTCTGCCCCATGTTCGGCAACGCCCATATTATAGGCTTCTATTACCGGTCCCATATCATTGTTTCCGCCAAATTGATCTACACCTGCAGCAATTGCCTTATAATGACGCTCTGCAATGGTCATAGTCTCTACGCCCCAACTTTTACCTTCAAATTTGTCAACCGCCTTAACATCGTTTGTAATGCCCCAATCGGTACAGATTACACCGTCGTAACCGTATTCTCCACGAAGTACATCTGTTAAAAGGTATTTGTTGAATCCGTTACCAACCGCTTCACCCTCACCGTCTGAAATGGTATAATAAGGCATAACGGCAGAAGCCATTTTAGTAGGTCCGTTTAACTTAAATGCCCCTTCCGTAAAAGGCTGTAAATGATCTTTTATATTTTTTCCTGGGTAAACAGCATAAGCACCATAACCAAAGTGACCATCACGACCACCTTCTTCTGGACCACCACCTGGCCAGTGTTTTATCATGGCATTGACACTTTGTGTTCCCCAATCGCCACCATCTGATGACTGAAAGCCATCTACATAGGCACGTGCCAAATCTGTAGTCAAATCTGGATCTTCACCCATAGTACCATCAAAACGGCTCCAACGTGGTTCCGTAGCCAAGTCTATCTGAGGAGATAAGGCAGTTGTAATACCCAAAGCCCTATACTCTACAGAGCCAATTTCCCCAAATTGCTTCATTAATTCTGGATCAAAAGATGCGGCAATGCCTAAAGTGCCGGGCCACATAGAAATTGCGCCACCTGCACCGGCATTGAATTCTGCATAAGAATCACTGCCATGTCTTGGGTCTGAACTGGTATTTACCGGTATACCCAAATACAAACTCTCAGCGAATGCTTGGGCATTATTGTTCCATTGTGCAGCTACTACCGGACTTTCAACTGAAGTAATCAATACATGGCGTAAATGATCGTCTGTTAAAAATTTCTTTTGCCCGTCAGATAAATCACTAGAAGCAGCGCCACTTTCGTCAAATGGTTTTCCGTTATATACCGAAGAGCCATATCCACGGCTACCAGATGGTATTGATTGGTGTGAGCTGTATAACATAAGTCCCGCAATATCTTCAAGACTCATCTTACTTGCCAAATCCTTGGCTCTTTCCGTTACAGGTAATCGCCAATCTTCATAACTATCTAGGCTTCCGTTTTTATTCAAATCTTTAAACGCATATCTATCTTGCGCAATAATGGCAACGCCAGATTCGGTTGAATATCCTAAAGTAGCACCATCTTCATTTGTAACTATAGTAATACCTTCTTTAACTTCAGAAGTATATTTTTCACTACAACTTGCCATCATAGAAAGTATGATGAAGGTAGTTGCGCTAAATTTGAAAGTTATTTTTTTCATTGATTTATTTGTTAAATTGATATTCTAGGAAATTAAATGTTGAGGGTTTATTTAAAGAATGAAATGCTGCCAACGACCATTTTAACTATCTGAACGACAGGGCTTTTTTATTCGTAATAAATAGGATCAACTATTTAATTGCCTAAAACAATACTGAATAATTCTTTATCCAGCTGTGGCTTTACTTCACACGTAACATCAAAATGCATCGTTGCGGTATTGTTACTGTTATACGCTGGCCACTCTGGTAAGCCAGCATGATTAGGATTACCGGTTTTTGCAAAATTTAGCCATGCGCTACTCATTTTATCAGCAAGTTGATGAGCTTCTTCACCGCCACCGGTCATTTTATTGGCAAGGTCTATATTGTCAAAAACAAACGGAAGTTCCATACAATGCAGTGCCTTATATTTACCATCGAAAACTGGAGATTGCCATGTAAATAAATACATATATACGGGTGCTCCATTTAACCCAGATTTGTCATTGGCTTCTTGTACGGCGCCAGGTCTAAACATGGTGTCTACATCTAGAAGGTCTTTTGCTTCTGTATCGTTTGGATAGGCTTTTTTAACGGCTTTTACATAGGCATCAGCTTTGTCTTTGTAGGTATCTTTAATGTGCTTCATGATGGTTTCATCAGAAGCTCCAACAAAACGCATATTAGCAAAAGGGGCGAACTCGTTTTTTGCGGTACCAATTAAAAAAGGAATATCCTTAGAAACTGCTAACGCTTCTTTAGAGCTTAATTGATATGGAAGATCCGTGCCATCTCTACTAGGCCCCCAATTTAATCCGAAACCAATAACAGGTTTGCCTGCCGCTTTCATTTGTGCGCCTACAACTTTAAGTGCTTTGCCACTTGCTTCTGCTAAAACTTCAAAAGGTATATTTTGAATACTGTCAACATTCGTTGTGTTTAAACCGAGAATCTTTAATGTTTCTGTGGCAATTGCTTGCGTATCTTCTTTCTCTAACATGGCCGTTCTAAAAGAGCCACTTTGATTTATAGCTTTATGAAAAAGTCCTTTAGCTTTAGGCATCGCCATAAGGGTAGTTACTTTGGCTCCACCACCAGATTGACCAAAAATGGTAACATTATTAGGGTCGCCACCAAAGTTTTCGATATTGTTCTTTACCCATTCTAGCGCCTTTACCATATCTAGAATACTGTTGTTGGCAGAGTGCTTATATTTTTCGCCATGAGCGGATAAATCTAAAAAACCAAGAACATTTAACCGGTGATTGATGGAAACGACCACTACATCACCCTTTTTAGCTAAGTTCTCTCCGTCATATGATGGTAATTCGTGACTAGAGCCGGTTGTGAATCCGCCACCGTGAATCCAAAATAATACCGGTCTTTTTTTAGCGGTAGTTGCTTGAGGTGTCCACACATTTAAACTAAGGCAATCTTCATTTGGAAATCCCCAATCATGATCAAAAACGAATTCAGATTCATCTTGAATAGCAGTAGTAGGATTCAATAAAGGAGCAACCGGACCATACATGGTCGTGCTTTTAATACCTTCCCATTTTGTAGGGTTTACGGCAGCTTCAAATCTTTTTGCCTGTGCATAGGGTATACCTTTAAACGTAGTAATATCATTATGGATATAACCCCGTATTTGTCCGAATTTAGTATTTGTAGCAGGAACCTGTGATCCCGTAAGTACCACATCTTGCGCAGAAATAGAAGTACAGAATATCGTAACGACTAGTATAGTCGTTAATTGAATAAGATTTTTCATAATGTTTCTTGTAGTTTTAACTGCTTATTTAAACCCTATTTCTTTAAGTCCGTCATGACTAATTTTAATGGCATCTAAAGGCTTAAGACCTTCAAAAGTCATGTCTTGCTCTACCATGTAGTATTTCATGCCAGAAAGTTCTTTGTTATCAAGAATATTTTTGAAACCTATAGAACCTGTACCTACTGGTGCAAATCTACCTTGTTCATCCATATCCTTAACATGCCATATTTTAAAACGACCTGGGTATTTGTTGAAGTAAGCAATTGGGTTTGCTTCAGCTTTTGTTACCCAAAATAAATCCATTTGAAAATTCAATAATTTAGGATCTACATTTTCTAATAGGTAATCTATAGGTACGATACCGTCAGTATTTTTCTTGAACTCAAAATCATGATTATGGTATAATAATTTCAATCCTGCCTTGTTCGCTTTCTCGCCAAGTGTAGTTAAAATTTTAGCCAAATCTTCAACTGTACCGGTCATGCCCATTGTTCTGTTTTCTTGGTTAAAAGTAAACATACCCATCGGTGGAATTGGAACTACAAAATATTTGAAACCTGCAGCCTTTGCATCTGCCATCATTTTATCTGCATTGTCAAGAGTAACCGCACTTTGGTGCGTACTTATTGGTTTTAATTTTAAAGATTTCAATAGGTCTTTAAAATCAGTAGGTGTCATGCCGTAATACTTGCCATCTTCATAACCAGCTGCTTCTATGTTCTTATAACCGGCATCTGAAACGGCTTGTAGAGTTGCCTTAGCATCTGTGCCCATGTCATCTCTTACCGTATAAAGTGCAAGACCGCCAAATTTCTTTTGGGCATAGGTCGTTAATGTAGCGCTCATGAAAATGGCGAGAACGAAACATTTTAAAAAGTTGTTGAGTGTTGAGTTTTTCATTGTTGTTGTTTTAATAATTTGATTTAGAATTAATTTTTTATGTAAAGCTGTATAAGTACGGAGCTTTGTGAGCCTTGCCTTCAAAGAGTTTTTCGTGCCGTTCTAATATGTCTAAGGATAGCATTTTACGCTGAAAACTTGTACGTCTTAATTTTTGGTCTAAAATAGCCTCAAAGACTTGTTGTAATTGCTTCATGGTAAATTTCTGAGGTAGCAGGTTCATGCCAATTATTTTCTCGCTAATGTTATTGCGAAGAACCTCAAGTGCTTTGTCAACAATATCATTATGGTCCATCATTAATCTTGGAACATCTTCAATTGCATACCAGCCAATACTATCTGAAAGGTGATCAGGTTTTGGGTCTACGTCTTCGTAATTTATTAACGCATAATGACCTACGGTTATAAAGCGGTTCATCATCCATTTATTTTCTTCTATATCTTTATTATTTGCTTCTAATATTTTACGCATTGCAAAAGAATCAGATCTGTCAAGAGATCCAAAAACTTGAAACTGATCTAAAAACACATTTTTTAAGCCGGTACGTTCTTCTACCCCTTGGTCTACCGCCTCTTTTAAGCTTTGGTTTTTTCTGATAAATCCGCCAGGAAGTGCAAAAAAACCAGTATTCTGATATTCAAGAATAAGTATTTTTAGTGTTTTCCCATTAAAGCCGAAAATGACACAATCATAGGAAAGGTTGGGTATGAAATTCGTATTATCTGAACCTTTCATTAGTGAATTTGATAATATATTAGTTGTAATATATCAAATAAAGCACAAAAATATATGGAATCAAAGAATTATTGTCATAAAGTGAGACAATAGACAAAATATGCTGATTAAGAATGGGCTAGCATTCTTAATCAGCATATTTATAGCTAATGATATGTCTAAAAGACTTATGCGTTAATACCTTTGTAATACCATACGTTCATACTTTCTAAAGAATCTCTAACAATACAATTGTTAATGAGCGTTCCTGCCAAAATAAAACCGTGTTTACTAAAAGTAATATTTAATCCGTAAGAAGTGGCCCTAACCATTGTGTATATGGTTTTGCAGCAAAGTTTATCCATTTGTTTTTTAATCTCTTGTACCAAGAAATAAGATAAATTTTGACCTCTATAATCTGGATGAGTTACAAAATCAACAATTTCAACATTTGCCTCATTGGTATTCACGTCTAAAATGGCAGAGACTAATAATTCTCCGTTTTTATACAGGCCATAAAATTGATGGTCCAATTGCTCTAGTTGGGCGAAATAAGAAACATCTTTAATTTGATGAGGATGATATTTGTAAGCTTTCTTGTGCAAATCTTCTAATGTACTAAAATCACTAGAAGAAAGCTCTTTAATGTCGAGATTCAATGGCAACTCAAAATGTGAATCTGTATTTGGTTTATTGGCTGCCTTCGCAATGGTTTTTACAGTGGCAATTGTCTTATTGTTTTTTTCATCATTCAAAAGACGTTTTTGATTGGTATAATCGGCAAGAAAATAACCATCTATAGTACCATTATAAAGTCCGGGGATTTTAGCTTCTATCATAAACCCTTTAGACTTAAAAGTATTCACCCCTTTCTCAGAGGCCTTGCCAAGAATTTTTTCATATTGCTTTTCTTTTGCAAGTTGTTTCATTTTAGGAAGTAGGCTGTCTAAATCAACATGATCTGCTTCGGTTAAATAAATACGATTGTGCATATTGCCATGATAGACTAATGCACCGTCTATGTTTTCAATTGTTTCAAACATAAATTTCGATTTTCTAGTAAATTATTCCGTTAGCTATTCTCGAACTTGACCATCTCCAAATACATAGTATTTATTGGTGACCAATTGCTTGAGACCAAGTGGCCCCCTATGGTGAAGCTTATCTGTACTAATGGCTAATTCTGCGCCAACACCCATTTGCCCGCCATCTGTAAATCTAGTAGATGCATTTTGATACACGGCAGCACAATCTACTTCTTCCATAAATTGCATGGCCGAATTTTTATTGGTGGTCATTATAGTGGCAGAATGTCCTCCAGAATTATCGTTGATTTTCTCAACTGCTTCTTCAAGAGATTCCACAGAACCCAAACAACATTTCATGGCTAGAAATTCTTCTTTCCAAACGGATGGATTTTCTATGCGATTAGCTACTTTAATTAAGGAACTGACATCTGAGTCTACCAAAGTTTCTACACCATTTATAGTTAGTAAGTTGTAAAGGTCCTTTAGCTTATCCTCATAATTTTCAATTTGTGAGCTAATTAATATTTTATCCAATGCATTGCACGCAGATATTTTAGCGGTTTTTGCATTAAGAATAACCTTTACACTTTTCTCCCAATTGGCATCTTCATCTATATATAGAAAATTATTACCGCGGCCACTAACTAACACGGCGCATGTGGCATGTTGCTTTACAAAGTTTATAAGACGCTCGCCACCACGTGGTACAATCAAATCTAACTTCTCTGGCGGATTTTTCAAGAACATTTGGGTTTCTTCTCGGTTTAAAATCAATTGTTGAATGAAATTCTTTGATAAACCATTTTCCTCTAATGCCTGGTGCCAAAGTTCAACAAGAACGGTGTTGCTATGTAATGCCTCTTTACCACCTTTTAGAAAAATCTTGTTGTTAGCTTTAAATGCTAATACAGCCGCTTCAATGGTAACATCTGGTCTAGATTCATAAATAATTAAAATAGTGCCAAATGGAGAGGTTCTATTATTTATTTCTAATCCGTTCTCCAATAACTTTGTAGAAATAGTCTTGCTCACTGGATCTTCTTGTGACCTAACTTCTTTAATAGATGCGATCATACCATCAATCTTGCCATCGGTAACAATTAACCGGTCGTACATCGCTTGGTCTTCTAGATTAAATAGTTCTAAATCTTTTTTGTTAGCAGTAAGAATGCTATTTCGGTTACTATCCAAAAGTTGCATCATACTACTTAAAACCTTATTCTTTATATCTGTTGAAATTATTTTCATAACGCTTCTGCTTTTTCTTCTAGGGTCACTTTTGTACCCACATTTTTTCCGTCTATAATATCAATTATGGTTCGGTCTTTTTTACCGTTTGCAATGTAGGTAGGTATGTTGTTGGCAGCTGCTTGTTGGGCATAATCTAATTTAGACCCCATGCCACCACGACCTTCACCGGCTTTTTTATTACTGTCTTTTATAAATTCATCAAGATTTTCATCAGGATTTACATGTTCAATAAGATCACTACTGTCTAAATTTGGGTGACCTGTGTATAGTCCGTCAATATCAGTTAGAATAATCATCTTATCGGCATCAATAAGCTGTGCAATTAAACTGGCTAGCTCATCATTATCTGAGAACATGCTCATGGTTACCGAAACGGCATCATCTTCATTTGCAATAGGAATTACACCTTCAGATAATAATCCTTCGACACAATCAATCATATTCTGTCTATGCACACCTGGTGTAAAATCTCGCTTTGTAGGCAGTACCTGTGCACATTTCATTCCGTAATCATTAAATATATTGTAATACAAACGCATCATACGCGGTTGCCCAATGGCTGAGTATACTTGCCTGCGTTGTGTATCGTCTTCAATAGATGAAGCACCTAATACTTCACGCCCCGCAATAACGGAGCCTGAAGAAACTAGTACGGTTATTATATCTCTTTCATATAATTCAGCAATTTGTTGTACCAAATTTCGCAATACCGGTCTCACAATACGATTGTCCTTATTGGTCATTACGTTGGTGCCTACCTTAATTACTATTTTCTGTTTATACATTTACCTTTTCTTTTCCAAGTTCAACGGCACGTTCAAATGCGGCGAACGCAGCTTCTTTAATTAATTCTCCTACATTATTATTTTCCATAGAATCAAGAGCGGCACGTGTGGTACCGCCTTTACTGGCAACTTTGTCCATCCAAGAATTTGGTGACAATTCATTTTGATTAAAAAGTTCAATAGCTCCCGTAAATGTTTGTGCTACTAATACCTTAGATACATTAGGTGTAAAGCCCATTTTCAATGCAGCTTCCATCATGCTTTGCATAAAGTAAAATACATAAGCAGGACCACTACCAGATATTCCGGTAGAAGCATCTATGAAATTTTCATTACTTACTTGAATAGACTTCCCTGTAGTGTCCAGCAAACTTTCAATAGTCAGCAGTTCAATTCTGGTTACTTCTTCAGAAGCAACAAAAGAGGTTAACCCTCTGCCTATTGATGCTGGTAAATTAGGCATGGCACGCACTATTTTTGTGAGTCCCGTTAAGTTTTGTATGGTTTCTATAGTAACACCAGCCATTATCGAAATAACGATTTGACCAGGTTTTACTAACGGATTTAATTTTAGAAAAACACTCTCTGCATGATAGGGTTTTACGGCTATAAAAATGATATCTGCCTGTGGGGCACATTTCTTTAAATCATCAAAAGCATCAAATTGTGGATTTTCTCTTAATTCTTCTAATTTATCTTCAGAAGTATCAAGTACCATTATATTTCTTTTCTTCAGTAATTTTGATTTGGACATGCCTTCTGCATACGTCAATCCCATGTTTCCGGCTCCTATTACTAGTATTTTCATGAATTCAATTTAAATTATTGGATAATATATGTGTGATTGTTTTTTTAGATAAAAAGCATTTTTTCAATGGCATTATTTTTACGCCCAAGGTAAATTTGCTTATAAGTGTGTAATGTTTTTATGCGAATGCCCATAAAGTATTTTGCAATAGACGTCACTTTCGCTTTTTTAAGTCCGGTGCGTGTTCTGTATAATTCTTTGATATGACTTTCTCTTTTGATGTAAATAAATTTCATGTAATAATATTTAAAGCAGTAACATAACATATGCCTTGCCAACTCCAAATTAGAGGTGTTAAGCTTGTGTTATACTATTGCTTACAGATGTTAATAATAAGCTCTAAATGAGAATTTTAGCTAGTGTGTTTAGCTTGTTTTTATAAATAAGCGCGTAAGATTTCTGTATTATTTGTGCGGCGTAACGATTTTAAACCTTTGTCTTTTATTTGACGCACACGTTCTCTGGTTACATCAAAAACTTCACCAATTTCAACCAGGCTCATGGCGGGTTGGTTGCCTAAGCCAAAGAAAAGGCGCAAGACATCTCCTTGGCGCTCTGGTATTTTTTTCAGTACCTGATTAATGTCGGTCTCCAAAGATTCTGCAATCATTCCTTTATCTGGACTGCTCATTGTGGTAGACTCTAGCACGTTGTATAAAGATGAAGATTCGCCCTCTTTAAAAGGGGCATCCAAAGAAATAGATTTACCTGAATTCTTAATTGAACTTTTAACTTTTGACACATTTATATCTAGTTCCGTGGCAATTTCACCGGCACTTGGCGGTCGTTCATTGGCTTGCTCTAAAGTGGAATATACTTGATAGATTTTAGTGTTTACGGCTATTTTATTCTGAGGTATGCGTATCATCCTAGATTTGTTGGATAGCGCTTGTAGAATAGATTGGCGAATCCACCAAACGGCGTAAGAAATAAATTTAAATCCTCTGGTTTCATCAAAGCGTTTAGCTGCCTTGACCAACCCTAAATTGCCTTCATTGATAAGGTCGGTTAGGCGCAGACCTCTACCTTGGTACTGCTTAGCGGCAGACACCACGAACCTTAAATTTGCGCTCACTAGTTGGTCTAGTGCTTTCTGATCACCATCACGAATTTTCTGTGCCAGTTCTACCTCTTCATCTGCAGTAATTAAATCTATTTTACTGATTTCTTGGAAATATTTTTCTAATGATTTGGCATCTCTGTTCGTAATTTGTTTGGTAATCTTTAATTGTCGCATAGAATATAATTGGGTTAATCTATAACATAGTAAAAAATAGTTAAAATGCAAGAAATTTGCACGTTTTGTGATTTATTTGACTATTTTCAATGGTTTTTTGCTTGTTTTTGGGTGAAAACGAGAGTTTTTTGATAATTTTTAAAAAATGTGGTTTATTGATTTTCAAAAAAAACGAAATTCAATTTTATTGAGTTAAGATTATCCTTTCAATTTGCTTTATTTGCATATACTGTTTAAAACGATTTGTTGAAAATTGTGTTATTCTTGTAGCGCAATTGGCTTTGGCATGTTTAGAATTTTGACCGTTAATAGTAATATGGATACTTCAATTTAGCATTCTTATGAATAAAAAATTTCATTTTCTCGATGATGGTGGTGAGATGGGTAGGTTAATGAGAGAGAAAGACTGGTCTTTAACACCACTAGGAAAACCTGAAGGTTGGCCGCAGAGTCTTAGAACTACGCTTAATATCTTATTGAACTCTCCATTTCCCATGTTTTTGTTTTGGGGAGACACTTTAAAAAGTTTTTATAATGATGCTTATAGACCAATTTTAGGTGTTGATGGTAAACATCCAAATATATTAGGTTTAAATGCTAAGGAATCTTGGGCTGAGATTTGGGAAGATATTGAGCCAATGCTTAAAGTAGTTACTGATCAAGGAGAATCTATTTGGCGGGAGAACCTAATGATTCCTATTTTTAGAAATGGTCAAATGGAAGATGTTTATTGGACCTTTAGCTACAGTCCTGTAAAAGATGAGTCTGGTCGTATTTCTGGGGTTTTGGTTATAGTTACCGAAACTACCGAGGCTGTATTGGCAGAGCGACGATTGAGAGAAAGTGAACGTAGGTTTAGGGAACTAGCGAATCTTTCCCCGGTTTGGATTTGGATTACCGATAACGATATTAATATTGAATATGCCAACAGGGCATTATTAGATTATGTAGGTGTAGAAAAAGAGTCAGAATTTACAGGACAAGTGTGGATAGATGTGGTGCACCCCGATGATTTGGCTGTAGTATATGCCGGTTTTGGAAAAGCATTAGAACAACAGACAGGTTTTGCCTTAGAATATAGGGTTATAAATCATGCTACTAGTAAATTTGAATGGTTTAAAGTATTGGGCGTTCCTAAATTTGAGGAAGGTAAAATGGTAGGTTTTATTGGTACTGCCATGAATATAGACAAGCAAAAATCATTTGCTGATCAATTAAGGGAAGAAGTAAGTAGTAGAACAAAACAACTGGCAGATAGTAATTTAAAGCTAGAGGAAATGAATAAAGAACTTCAATCCTTTGCTTATATTTCCAGTCATGACTTACAAGAACCGCTACGTAAAATTCAAATGTTTTCTGAGGTGTTGATGGAGAAAGAATATGATAAACTATCATCTTCAGGAAAGACCAAGTTTGAAAAAATACAGTCTGCTGCATACAGAATGCAATCATTAATAAATGATCTTTTATCATACTCTCGTACAGATACCGAAAAAAGGATATTTGAAACAATCGATTTAAAAAATCTCGTAGACGATGTTAAAAATGATTTAGGAGAAGAATTAAGTAAAAAGGGTGGTACAATTACGCTAAAAAATTCAATTGAAATTGAAGTGGTAAAATTCCAATTTCGCCAATTGATGTACAATCTTTTATCGAACTCCATTAAGTATTCTAGAAGCGATGTAGCGCCAGTAGTTACAGTAGAAACAGAGATAATTACAAATGCTAAATCTATAGATGAGAATTTATTAAATAATAAAGAATATGTTCAAATCACCATTACCGATAATGGAATTGGATTTGAAGAGCAATTTTCTAAAAAAATATTTGAAGTATTTCAACGACTACATTCTAAGCAAGAGTATGTTGGTACAGGTATTGGATTGGCTATTGTAAAAAAGATTGTTCAAAATCATTTAGGAAGTATTAGTGCAGAAGGCATTCCAGGCGAAGGTTCTGTGTTTAAAATATTGGTACCTAAAAATCAATAGTTTTTTGGTCTGGAGTATCGCTTTTTCAATTCATTTATAGTCATTTGCTTTGTTTGGTTAGCGAGGTCATATTTTTAATATTCCCCTAATCATCAGTAAACTACAGGCAGCGATACCATTTTAATAAAAATTTAGTGTAAAATAGTTTTAGAGTTAAAGCATCTTCTTTTAAGGATACTATTTGCATTTCATGCAGTCTACTTTTGACACATGAATACTACAATAACAAAATCGGCAGGTATGGGTGCTGTCATAAATGATGGTGCTGTAACCTTTAGAGTGTGGGCTCCGAATGCGAAGAAGGTTTTCGTAGGTGGTAGCTTTAATGATTGGAATAAAAAAGAAATTGCTCTAGAAGCAGAAGAAAATGGCTATTGGGCAGTAAGTACCGATGCAGCTTCTGAAGGAGATGAGTATAAATTCTTTATTGAATATAACGGTAAACTGTTATCTAGAAATGATCCATATGCTTTTGAAGTAACCAATAGCGATGGTAATTCTATTATTAGAAGACTAGATTTTTCATGGGACGATGCCGATTTTAAAATGCCAAGTTGGAACGAGCTTGTTATTTATGAACTACATGTAGGTACATTTAACCGTTCTGCTCCAGAGGCTGTTGGCACGTTTGAAGATGTAATTACCAAACTACCTTACTTAAAGAAATTAGGTATTAATTGCATTGAATTACTACCTGTTGCAGAATTTGCCGGTGGCATATCTTGGGGATATAATCCTGCACACCCATTTGCTATTGAGCAAGATTATGGTGGTCCTGATGGATTTGCCAAATTGGTAAACGAAGCGCACAAAATAGGAATTGCCGTAATCATGGATGTGGTTTACAACCACTTTGGTCCGTCTGATGTAGATTTATGGCATTTTGATGGATGGAGCGAGAATGATAAAGGTGGAATTTATTTCTACAATGACCATAGAAGCGATACACCTTGGGGAGATACTAGACCAGATTATGGTAGGGAAGAGGTAAGGCAATATTTGAGGGACAATGCATTAATGTGGATTGAAAAATATCATTGTGATGGTCTTAGAATGGATGCTACATCTTACATACGTTATGAGGCTGGTGGTCTTGGATATGATACTGAAATTGAAGAAGGTAATATTCTTATGCGCGATATCAATTCAGAAATTCGAGAGAAGTATCCACATGTACTTACTATTGCAGAAGATTTAAAAGGTGATAGTAGGGTAACGGATTCTATAGAGGAAAATGGACTGGCTTATGGCTCTCAGTGGGATATGAATTTTGTACATCCGGTAAGAGAAGTAATTGAAGATACACATGATGACAGCAGAGATTTACAGAAAGTAGTAGATGCCTTAGAATTTAGGTATAGTAATGATGCCTTTAGTCGTATTGTGTATACAGAATCTCATGATGAGGTAGCTAATGGTAAGGCAAGAGTACCAGAAGAGATTCAGCCTGGTGATGCAGAAAGTGATTTTGCTAAAAAAAGAGCCATTTTAGGTATTGTACTTACATTGACCGCGCCTGGCATACCCATGTTATTTCAAGGGCAAGAATTTATTGAGGACGAATATTTTCAAGATACCGAAGGCTTGGATTGGGAAAAGGAAAAGAAACACAGGGGTATAGAGAAATTGATTGGAGATATTATAAAATTGAGAACAGGAGAATCTGTAGGTGCTAAAGGATTGCGAAGTCAGCATATTGAAATCTTGCACGTTAATCATGATACTAAGATATTGGCTTATAACAGATTTGATGCTAATGACCCCACAGAACCAGTACTCGTAGTATTGAATTTTAGTAACCAAGAATATGAAAATTATGGTATTGGTTTAAAAGCAAATGAGCCTTTTGAATTAAAGATAAATGCGGCCAGTAAAATTTATGATGAAGCTTTTTCTGAGTTGCCAGTGGATAGTGTTGAGGTGGTAGAAGAGAATACAGATGCAAAAAATTGGACTGGGAAGATTAATATTCCGGCATACGCTTCTTTAATTTTTACCAAAGCTTAATGATTTTCCTGTAGTTTATTACTTACAACTTAAATTTTGTAGCTTAAATCTTACATTGTATATGATTTTTTGTCTAGGGTCTAAAAGTGGTAATAATTTATCGTATTTTGTTATATAATGTTTTTCTAAAATAATAATTTTACAAACTTTTATGTTGCGAATTAATTGTGATTTATTGAATGGAATATAGTTTCATATATAACCCTGAAAAATTGGTTAATGAAGTATTTCAAAAAACAATGGTCGCTGCTGGGGTTGATTTTGAAATTTTGCAAGATGGAACCATTAAGTTGCCTGAAAATTTAAGTGATGAAAAACTTAAGTCAATTTCAGAAGAGCTAGAAGGTTTTGGTATAAAGATTCAAACGAAAGAGAATCGAGATATCGTTGAGGAGATTAAGATTTACATAAAGAAAATGGTTTATGAAGGCGATATTAGAAATGTAAAAATATCAGAATCGCTATCTAATCAGTTGGGTTTTAGTTATCCATATCTTTCTAATCTATTTTCTAGTAAAACGTTCACCTCAATAGAGAATTTTTATATATTAGTGCGCATTGAAAAAGTGAAGGAGTTGGTGCTATTAGATAATACAAGTTTAAGTGAGATTGCTCATGATTTAAATTTTAGTAGCGTACCTCATTTATCAAATCAGTTCAAAAAAGTTACTGGGTTAACCATTACTCAGTATTTGAAGTTTAGAAAAAAATGAGAAGAATATTTCTTCTTTCAATACATGAAAAGTGAAAATGGATAAATTAAAAATACTTCTCGTTGACGATGACGAAGACGACAGACAATTTTTTGCAGATGCATTGGAAGGAATTGAACTTAATACAGAATTATGCCAATTAGAGAATGGTAAAAGCTGTATGGAATATTTATTGGGCGATCCAGAGAATACTCCAGATTTGGTGTTTCTAGATTTGAATATGCCAATAATGAATGGGTTTGAATGTTTAGAAGCTATTAGACGTACTCCTCATTTAAAAGATTTATTAGTTGCTATTTATTCAACATCTTCTGCTGAAAGAGATATTGAAGAAACCTTTGAAAAAGGAGCGAATATTTACATTAAAAAACCATCTAGTTTTACTGAGCTTAAAAAATCATTAAAGCAAGTAGTGAAAATGAACTGGGCATATCATTTAAATGATTTTAAGAAAGAGAATTTTTTATTGAAGATTTAATTTTTAGGTATAATAAGTAGTACAAAAGTTGTTTCATTAGGAACAACTTTTTTTGTTTTAGCACTAGTGAAAACGCAATAGAACCTCTTATTTTGTAGTATCTTAATAAAAAGATTATTTAAAAAGTGATAAAGAATGTTAGACGGTATGGCAGATGATTTTTTTAAGAAAATAGTAGATGATGCCAATGCTGCTCTATTGTATATAGCCACATCAGTTGAAGGTTCTTTAAAGACTAGAGAGTTTATAGTAAAATATGCAAACCATAAGGCTAATAAATTTTTTACAAATTCTTCAGAGAGTATAAAAGGTCTTCCTCTAATTCAATTTAATAATGGTGGTGAAATTATCTTATTGGCAAATAAGGTTTTAGAAAACCAAGAGTCTGAAGTTTTTAATATTTCAAGAATAGAGGATACCGATACTATCAATTACAATGTAAAAATAGAATCGTTTTATGACGGTGTTTTAATTACTATTACGGAGTTACAACTTGAATATTTATTAGACAAAGAATCAAAATTACCTTTAGGAAATATTCAAGCCAGAACACGCGAACTTGAAATATCAAACCTTTTTGGTGTAAGAGTTTTAGATAGTAATGATAGTATAATCTGTTATTTAAAACCTATTCTCGATCAAAAGAATGAGATTAAGGATTTCCTCATTGATTATATAAATAATCGAATGGGAGAAATTGCTAATGAAGAAACAGAATTAATTGCAGGACAGACTATTCTAGAATATTACCCTAAAAATTTAGAAAATGGAGTATTAGGTATACTTGCCGAGTGTTATAATACAGGGGAAAATAAAGAATATACTAGAGAATTTATTTTTAATGATGTCTCGATATGGCTCAGTACGCGTGCTGTTAAAATGAATGATGGATTAGTTCTTTTTTCTAAAGATGTTACTCAAGAAAAGAAATATGAAGCGCAACTTTTTATTCAGAATAGATTATTGTCTGAAGCAGAGCATGTAGCTAATATTGGCAGTTTTAGATGGAATTTAGGAAAAGAAGAAATTAAATATTCGGATAATGTTTACCGATTGTTTGGTTTTGAGCCTAATGAGTTTGACAATAAATACGACCGTTTATTGACTTTTTTACATCCTAATGATTTGGAAAAAGTAAAGGCGAGTTTTAAAGAAGCTAGAATAAACAAAGCAAAGTTAGATTTGGTATTTAGGGTTTATACAAAATCTAGTGAATTACGGTATATGAATACCATTGGCGAATGTTACCAAAAAGAAGGTAATTGGTATATGGTAGGTGTAATTAGAGATGTAACCAAGCAGATAGAATCAGAATCTGTACTGCAGATCAAAAACTCAGAACTTAAGAGGACAAACGCAGATTTAGAAGCCTTTAACCGTGTTGCCAGTCATGATTTACAAGAACCCTTGCGTAAGATTCAAATGTTCGTTAGTCGCTTAGATGAAGAGGAACAGGGGCATTTAAGTATTAGGTCTCAGCAGTATTTGGATAAAATTAAATCTTCATCCGACAGAATGCGTAATCTAATCAACAATCTACTATCATATTCAAAAGTAGATGAGGTTACTGAGCAGCCAAGACGTGTAGATTTAAACGACGTTCTAAATAATGTACTTGAAGATTTGGGTGAGCGTATTAATGATTTAAACGCTACAGTAGATTCTGTGAGCTTACCTGTAGTAAACGGAATACAATTTCAGTTAGAGCAGTTATTTGCCAACCTTATAGGTAATTCCCTTAAATATGTACAAGAAGGTGTGCAGCCACAAATTAAAATTTTAAGTAGTGTGGTTAATGGTAATACGTCTTCAGTAGATGCTTTACTGCCTAATATCAATTATGTTAAACTACAATTTATAGATAACGGAATAGGGTTCGAAGAAAAGTATCAAGAAAAAATATTCGAGATATTTCAAAGACTTCATGGAAAAACCGAATTTTCCGGAACAGGATTAGGTTTATCTATATGTAAAAAAATAGTACAATCTCACAATGGTGCTATACTGGCAAAAGGTGAGCTAAACAAGGGTGCCGAGTTTACTATTTATCTTCCCACATTGTTATAATTAGATTGAAATTTACAATCTAAAATTACATCCTTCTTAAAATTGTGTAACAGCTTCTTGAAATGATGTAACAGATTTACCTTGCATACCCTGCATCTTTGTATCAACAAGAAATGTAGGCTTTATGAAAAATCTTCAATATGCTAGAGTTGGTAATGTAAGACCCAAAGGTTCTTATGACCAAAATTTAAACGAGCAACAAGTTAGTTCTAATTTTTCAGGTGCTTTTAAAGCGCAAGAAGCTGCAAATAACAATAACCATCTAAATAATATATCATGCAAGTAGTCCATAATCAATTAAGTTATTTCAATAGTGTTTTAGGAGGTAGTATTTCTAGTTTTCAAGGAGATCGTATACTTCAATATGATAACGAGAAAGGAACAGGTAGAATACAAACAGTTTCTTTAGGTTCTGGAATTTCTTATACGGAATATGATATGGATCTTAAAGAAAATTTCAATTTTGATTTAAAATTGGATGAAAACCGTAGTTTATATTTTATCTACTGTTTAGAAGGTAATTTCAGTTTTTCAAAAGGAAAAGAAACGAATAAGGTTGAAGCATTACAAACAGTAGTTGTAGGTGGGTCAAACGAAACAATCAATATAAAATTAAGAGAGGCTACAAAGTCTAACATATCTATAATTAAAGTAACCCAAGATGGAGAAGCTTTAAGTAAGAATATAAATAATACAGAGCTATATGAGCAGTTGTTCGCTTCGTTTTCAAATGAGGATGGTCAACCACATATAGGTACTTTTAATCTTAAGATAAAAGAACAGTTATTACAGATTAGAGCAATTACTCAAGTTGGGTTGGTTAGAAAACTTCTTATAGAAGGTATTGTAAACTTCACATTGGCATTAGAAATTTTACACTGTAAGCAAGATATTGAGAACAGCGGTCAAGTTTCTACGATGTTAACGAAAAAAGAGCTTTTAAGAATTGAAGAAGCAGTTAATGCGATTAAAAGAAAGCCAGAGTTTCCATACACAGTAACAGACTTAAGTAAAGAATATGGTCTTTCACCAACAAAGCTTCAAGAAGGATTTAAAGTAATGGAAGGTACTACGGTAACAAATTTCATTAGAAACGAAAGATTGATCTTAGCAGAAGAGTTGATACAAACTTCTGATATGAATATCTCAGAGATTGTTTATTCAATAGGATTTACAAGCAGAAGTTATTTTTCTAAAATATTTAGAAATAAATTTAAATGTACACCTAAAGCGTATTTAATGAATATTAGAAACGTATCACTTTCAGCTTAATAAATAAAACAGAAAATGAAGAAGCCGGCTCAATTGAGTTGGCTTTTTTGTTTCTAATTGTTTCATTAATCAGTTAAAAGAATGTTTATATATTGTTTTTAAAGAGCATTAAGGAGAGATAATTACTTTTTGGATAAAGGGTAGTAGAAAGTAAAACTAATAATGTGGAGAGGTAATTCTAGAAGTAGATAATTCTAGATATTAATTATGGTTTTGGTAAGTACTCTTTTATAGAATTATATTAAAATATAAGGAGATGCTGTAGGTGGTATTCTTTAAATGGAGATAACGAACTCTTTGTCAATTTTAGTTCCTTCTGTATTGTTTACATATCGTAGACATTTATGTAGAAGTGTTTTTAGTTGATTGTAAGAAGATGGTTTTTGTAGATATAGCGAAGCGCCCATTTCGCTTAATCGTGTAATTTCTTTAGGGTGAAAAGAAGTAGAATAAATAATAACAGGTGTATCAGTGTATTGGTCTAAATCACGTATATCTGCAAGACATTCAAAACCGTCCATCATTGGCATTTTTAAATCTAGAAATATTACATCTGGTTTGTTTGCATTGCCCGAAAGCAATTCTGCCATTAAATCTACACCATTATTAAATTCAGATATTTTAGTCTGTATGGGAATTTCCCGCAATGCATCAGAAAAGAAAGTTCTGTCGTCGCTATCATCATCAGCCAGGAAGACATTTAGTATAGTTTTGTTCATGTCAAAAAAATGAATTAAACATTAAAAATAAGTAATCTTTAAAATAAAATATTTAAAAAAATATGTTAAAATCTAACTGCAAGGTATAGGTAAATGTGCCTTAACTGTAATGCGATTGGTTTTAAAAATAGCTCAATCACTAATAGATTAACGTATTCAAGAGTTCAATATTACACCCTGAATTATATTAACGACCATTCTAAATTTGATTGGCAAATGTTTATTCTGCGTATTTAATTATTGCAGTGCCTCCTAAAGTGTTATTTTTTATAGATTCAATAGTTCTATTAAGTGCTGTTGTTAATGTTTGAAACGAATTAGGTTTGTGTAAGTATCTATTTGCACCATATTCAAACAAATCGGATATGTGGTCTATATTATATTCATTTGAGAATATGACTACGGGAATTCTATCTAAAATTGAATTTTGCCTTATTTTTAATAGTGTTTCTTCGCCATTCATTTTGGGCATATACAAATCTAAAAAGATAACATTTGGTTTATGTTTCTTATTGTTAAGAGCCTCTAGTAAAGCTACGCCGTCAGAGAATATGGTAAGTTTTAAATCCTTATCTATACTTGAAATGGCGTCCTTGAATATTTGTTGATCATCCATATCGTCTTCAGCCATGTAAATGCAAAAGGTTTCATTCGCTTTCATCTTATCCCATTATAAATTATCCACCAATTATTTCTCCGCCATTAACATGTAAAACCTGTCCTGTCATATAACTACTATCTTGACTTGCTAGGTATACGTAAGCAGGAGCTACTTCAGCTGGTTGTCCCGGTCTGCCTAAAGGCACATCTTTTCCAAAGTTTTCTAAATCCTCACCATTAAATGTTGCTGGTATTAGTGGTGTCCAAATAGGACCAGGAGCAACTGCATTGACCCGTATACCTTTTTTAGCTAATGATTTAGACAGGCTTCTCGTAAAGGAAACAATGGCCCCTTTGGTGCTGGCATAATCTATTAAATGCTCAGATCCTCTATATGCGGTTACAGATGTTGTGTTTATGATAGTATCGTTTTCATTTAAAAAACCAATGGCTGCCTTTACGATATAGAAATAAGGATAGATATTCGTTTCAAAAGTAGTGTGTAGGTTTGCTGAGGTTATCTCTTCTATATGTTCTGCTGGGAATTGCATTGCAGCATTGTTTATAACGCAGTTTAAGCTGCCATAATGTGAAATGGTTTCATTGACCGCCTTTTTACAAAATTCCTCATCTTTAATATCGCCTTTAAGTAATAAACATCTTGTGCCTTCATTTTCAATTTCAGCCATGGTTTGTCTAGCGTCGTCATCTTCACTTAGATAAATAATTGCTAAGTGGGCTCCTTCTCTTGCAAAGTGTAAAGCAATACTTTTGCCTATGCCGCTATCACCACCGGTTAAAAGAACTACTTTGTCTTTTAATTTATCACTTCCATTATAATTATCGCGAATGGAAATTGGTTCTGGTGTCATTTTATTTTCTTGTCCAGGTTGGGAAGATTGTTCCTCACTTTTTTTAATTTGGATATCTTTCATTTCTATAGATTTATACGGGATTCTTAGTATTCAATTAGGCTGCCAATTTTCTACATTCTGCTGCACATGTAAGACATGACTCTGCGCAAATTTTACAGTGTTCATGGTCGTGCTCTTGACATTGTTGAGCACACCATTCGCATATTTCTGCACATAACTCGGCCTGTTTAGTAGCGAATTTGCTATCGGCAATTAAAAGTTTAATAGTGGATAAACAAATATCAACACATTCAATACAGCAATTAGGACAATCGTTCATACTACTTTTACCAACCATATTTACAATACAGTTTTGACAATCAATAAAGCACTGTTGGCACGCGTCTATACAATTTTGATATTTAGAAATCATAATTTTAATTTTTAGTTCTATGTTTTGAACCATGAAATTATAATTTGAAAACACAATTGATTTGCTCTTTTAATTAGAAGATGAACGTAAAAGCAAAAGAGCTAGAAGTATTGAGAAGTTGAGATTTTAAAAATAAATATTGATTTGTTTTAAAGAATTTTCTATAGACATTAATTTCTTTTTACATCTTTCATTAACCAAAGGTCAATAGGATTATTGTCCTCTTTGTGTAGTACAGAAATATCACCGGTAGTTTCAAAAATTACTGCTTTTATTTGGCTAAGCTCGGTTACATTCGCTTCTCTTAATTTTGAACGTAAATCGCCTTCAGTCACTTTTGCCTTTATTAAATTGGAAGAGATAATTTCATTACCGTCCATTAATAATAATGGAGAGTTGTCAACTATTTTTTGAACGGTCTTATTTCTACGCGCAAACGCAATAATAGATTGTATTAAATAAACCACACCCAAACCTAAAACACCTTCGATCAATTTTACCGAAGAGGATAAAATCGTTGAGGCAACTATGGAGCCTATGGCAACTGTCATCGCAAAATCAAAGCTTGACATCTTTGAAAAACTACGTTTGCCACTTATTCTGGTAAATAATATAACCGCAGTATAAATACCTAGAGTGCTAAGTATAATTAGCATTGCTGTTTCCCAAGAGGTGTTGAATAGTTCTTTCATTTTTTTGATAGTTTTAAGTGAGAAAAATTGTTCACTTTGCAAAGTTTGAGAATATTGACCACTTCCATTTGTCCATATAATGCAATGTTTAACCCACCTGATATAGGCGAGAATAGCTAATAATGCAATTTTTAAGTATTTCGAAATTTTAGAATTAGAAATAACATAGTGCTATTCAATATAGTTGAAATTCCGTTTGTTATAATAATGGGGGTATCTGCTTTTAAGATGCCATAAACTGTCCACAGTGCAACGCCTAGTGTTAATACTAAAAACATTTTGGGAGAAACATCATCTACTTTTTTAGTTTTCCATGCTTTGAATATTTGCGGTACAGCGGCTACCGTAGTAAATATTCCTGCTAAAGTTCCTATTAGTTCTTCCATAAAAATTTTAATTAGTAATTGGTTTTTGTAGTTGTTAAATAGTTGCGGACAATACTTCATGCCTACTGCAAAATAAAAACTAATGAGATGTAAAAAGCGTTAGGTTCATTCAAAAAATAATCCATTCAAATGAATTGTTTGCGCAATAAATATTGTTCGATGAATTAAGTAGTTAATTCACTAATTTTCATAACTATAACTGTTTAATTTAATATGTACTATGGAAGTTTTGAAGATATTTTTTTCGGGAATTTTAGGTACGTTTATGATGACTGTTTTTAGTCATATTTTAGAATTATTGACTGGATCAAAGTTTAATGAAGCCCATTTGTTGAATGGTCTTTTAGATCGTTCTAAGTTTTCAAATTCAAATATTCAGAAGAATAATTTTTTGGGATGGATATTCCATTTTACTATTGGCATTTGTATGGCTGCAATGCTCTACTTCTATTACATGTATATCTCTAATTATATAAGTCTATGGTTAGGAATAGTTCTTGGATTTGTTTTGGGAATAATTGGTATAGCAGGATGGTTAATTATGAAGAATTGCCATTCTAAACCACCTGAAATTAATTGGTATTCCTTTTTTGTTCAGTTAGTAGTAGCTCATGTAGTTTTTGGGGTAGTGGTAACCTGGGTGTTTATCAGATTCATATTCAAGAATTAGTAGGTAATAGTCGATTTTCAATCAACCATTAATAATAATTAATCATGAAAATATCAGGATACACAAAGAGGGCAATAATAGGAGGAATTATTTCTTTAGGATTTATAGGGTTGGGTACTTTTATGTTAGGCAATTTAAGTGGTTATGAGGCAAAAGTTCTGATCAAGTCTAGTTTAACAGGTTTAAACACCTTGTGTAATACCATCGTATTAGCTTCGGCTACTATTCTAGCTTTAATGTTGACCTTGTTAGGTGTTAGTTCAGGAACTAATTCAACATTAAAAAATGATCATTACATGCATATTATGCAAATAGCAAAGTTGGATACGGCTATTTTTATTGCATCGTTACTTTTCTTTTTGGTATTCAATTTACCTGTTACAGAGAGTGAAAACATTCCAGAGAATTGGTTTGATTTCATCTACTATGTAACTATAGCGGTAAGTGCAATATTGAGTTCTGCATTAATAGTGGTAGTGCTAATGCTTTACAATACCATAATTAATATTATTAAAATTATAGGGTTGGGCAAAACTGATCACCCATTAATTCAACAAGATGATGATGATAATGACGAGTAATATTATAAAACCAAATGTCGTTAAATACCAATCTTTACATTGGTGGCTCCGCAATCATGGTTTTAATTTTTTTCCAGAATTGTTTTGAGGTAATATTGGTAGGTTCAACTAGATCAGATAAAAGAATTAGATTTCTTTTAAACTGTTCGTACTCATATTGGTTGGTATTATTCTCATTAATTGGGTAGTAGGCCATGCCCCAGTTTGGGAAAGTTCGCTTACTTATTTCATCCTCTGAGAAAATTGTGACATTCTTATGGCGTGGATCTATCTCAATTTTAGCGTAGAGAGCTTCAATCTTTTCTTTATCGCCCTCAAGCAACTGTACAAATCCACCTTTGTAATAGATTAGACAACCTGTAATATCATCACGCATATTGTTCTCACGCGCCTTCTCAAGAAGCTCTTCCATTTCAAAGCTTTTAAGTGTTTCAGTAGCGACAGATTCATAAGTCAAAGTATACATCTAAAATGAATTTTTTCTTAATTGGTAAAAATAATAAAAATGTTAAAGTAACTCTATAGATAGGCAGATAAGTGAAGAAAATGAATGTAAGAGGAAAGTACTAAAAACAAAAAAGCCCCTAAAAGGGGCTTCAGAGTGATCGCAGGAGGATTCGAACCTCCGACCGTCTGCTTAGAAGGCAGATGCTCTATCCAGCTGAGCTATGCGACCGACACCATTTTTTCAAATGTGGGTGCAAACTTAGTGATTTTTATAGACTGGTAAAACCAAAATCAACAAAAATTTAATTATTTCTTTAATATGCCAATTTACGGCTATGAACGCCCCTCGTATTGATCGAAATTTTCCCATAGCTGATCAAGTACTTTGTAGAATATTTCAAATTCTTCTTCGGTGATTCCCAGCGTACTAACTCTTCTTAAGTCTTTAATAAATGGCATCACCTGCTTGATGAGTGCAGATCCCTCTTCGGTGATTACCAACTTATATCTTTTTTGATCATCCCTAAATCTAGACTTTCTTAACAGTCCTTTTTTGCAAAGTCCGCTAATAACCCTAGATGTTGTTGCCCTATTTCTAAAATTAGATTTGGCAATATCTGCCTGTGAAGCATCTTTGCCTTCTAAATGTACACGTTGTAATATGACCCATTGTTCAATAGTTAAATCAATATTGTTTTCGGCAAACACTTGTAAAAAGGTGCTCTGTACTTTTTTAAGAGTACGGTCTATATATACTCCAAATCCTTCGGTCCTGTCCATACATCATATGTTATTCTTCCAAAAGTAAAGGAGTTTATCGTTAATATTGTTGTTAATGCAACAATATTAAAAAATAATTGTATTTTTACATAGGGTAAAATGGTCTAAAGTAGAAATATATGCAACTAAGTTTCAAGAAATATATATTAGAAGATAGCACTTACAAAGGTGGTGGTAAGAAAATTGTAATGCCCGATGGCGTTACGGTACACAAGCTTTCGTCTAATGAGAATCCGCTAGGGTATTCTCCAAAAGTGAAAAAAGCATTAGCAAAAGCACTAGATGATTTAAGTTTTTATCCGGATAACACAGATATCAGATTGCGAGAAGCATTAGTAAAGGATTTTGACGGAGTGTTGACTGCAGATAATTTCATTACGGCAAATAGTGGTTCAGAAATTATTGATATGATTTCGAAGGCATTTTTGAACGAAAACGATGAGGTAATTGTGAGTCAGCCATGTTTTCTTCCTTATACAGCTTTTACGCGTTGGATGGGGGCAAAGGCAATTAATGTGCCAATGACCGAAAATTATGATTATAATTTAGATGGTATTCTAGCCGCAATTACCGATAAAACGAAATTGGTATTTCTTGCTTCTCCAAATAATCCTTCAGGAAATTACATTCCTATGGCAGAGTTGCGAAGCTTCATTGAAAAGTTACCAGAGCATGTAATTTTAGTGTTAGATGAAGTGTATAGACATTTTGCTGATGCAGAAGATTACACATCAGGTTTGCCGTTTGTGGTAGAAGGCAAAAATGTAATTGCTATAAATAGTTTTTCAAAGACCTATGGTTTGGCAGGTTTACGCGTAGGGTATTGCTATGCTCCATTAGAGATCAGTAATTATATGAGAAGAATCTGTAAGCCATTTTTGTTGTCTTCATTGGCATTGGAAGGGGCAATTGCAGCATTGGAAGATGTAGATTTTGTAAACAAGACCGTTGCATTGGTAAAAGAAGAAAGAACCTTTGTTTTGAACGGACTTGATGCTTTGAATATTAAATACTGGCCTGCACAAGGTAATTTCGTACTAATAGATCCGCCAATCAATGATATGGAATTTACCTCATTCTTAGAGCAGCGTGGTATTATGGTACGCCCTGTAGGTAATTTTGGAGCTCCAGGTAAAGTACGTATCTCATTTGGAATCAGAGAAGCTAATAAAGCATTGTTAGCTGCTTTAGAAGTTTTAATGAAAACCCAAACGACAACAGTATAATTTTTTTTACAATATATGTTGCAGAAGCAACAATTAATAAAACAAAAATAAAACTCAACACTATGTCAACAGCAACAAAAGCAGAGAACAAACACAAAGAGGCACAAGATTTTATGCCTATCAATGGTACAGATTATTTAGAATTGTACGTAAGTAACTCTAAACAAGCAGCACATTATTATAAGACAGCTTTCGGGTTTAAATCTTTAGCGTATAAAGGTTTAGAGACTGGTAGTAGAGAATTTGAATCTTATGTGATAGAGCAAGATAAGATAAGATTGGTATTGACATCTCCGCTTAAAAGTGGTACTGATGTAGGTAGACATATTGATAAACATGGTGACGGAGTAAAAGTTACTGCACTTTGGGTAGATGATGCTACATATGCTTATGAAGAGGCTATGAAAAGAGGAGCCAAAAGTTATATGGAGCCTAAGACGGAGAAAGATGAACATGGTAAGGTGGTTACTTCTGGTATCTACTCTTACGGTGAGGTAGTTCATATTTTTGTTGAGCGTAAAGATTATAATGGTACATTTTTACCAGGATACCAAAAATGGGAATGTGATTACCAACCAACATCTACAGGTTTGAAATTTGTGGATCATATGGTAGGTAATGTACACGAGGGTAAAATGAACTATTGGGTAGATTTCTATGCCAATGTTATGGGCTTTAAGCAAATTATGTCTTTTGACGATAAGGATATCTCTACAGATTTTACGGCATTAATGAGTAAGGTAATGAGTAACGGTAACGGTCGTATTAAGTTCCCAATTAACGAGCCGGCACCAGGTATGAAAAAATCTCAAGTAGATGAGTATTTAGAATTTTACGAAGGTGAAGGGGTACAGCATATTGCCGTTGCAACAGACGATATTGTAAAGACGGTTTCAGATCTTAAAAGTAGAGGAGTTGAGTTCTTAAACATACCAACTACGTATTATGATGTATTGACCGAAAGGGTAGGTGAAATTGATGAGGATATTGAATCATTAAGAAAGCTAGGTATTTTGGTTGATCGTGATGATGAAGGATATTTATTGCAAATTTTTACAAAAACGGTACAAGCAAGACCAACTATGTTTTTTGAAATTATTCAGAGAAAGGGAGCTACTTCTTTTGGAAAAGGAAATTTCAAGGCATTATTTGAAGCTATTGAACGTGAGCAAGAATTAAGAGGAACTTTATAAGTTCAACAGATTTCTTGAGAATCTTAAAATAGATTATTTTTAAAGTAAGTAATCATAAATACCTCGAGGCTAGTTCTCGAGGTACTTATTACCAAGTATTTTTGATATTTCGATGCAAACCTCGAAGTATATAATCTCGATCATCAACTAAAACGAACTCATATGCCTATATATCATAAACAAGGAGCGTTGCCGCCTAAGCGACATACGCAGTTTAGAAAACCAGATGGAGAGTTGTATTCAGAACAATTGTTCGGTACTATTGGCTTTGATGGTATGTCCTCTTTATTATATCACCATAATAGACCAACAATGGTCAAGGAGATATTAAAGAGTACAGATGTTTCTCCTAAAATTGCTTTGGAGAAGAATATACGTTCGTTGAAATTAGTGAGTTTTAATGCTCCGGCAAAAGATGATTTTTTAGAAGCTAGAGAACCACTTTTGGTGAATAGCGATATTATTATTGGCGTAGCTGCCCCTAGAAAATCGTTACGCGAGTATTTCTATAAGAATACCGATGCCGATGAAATGTTGTTCATTCATAAAGGTACAGGTATACTAAGAACTATTTTTGGTCAGATTCCGTTTGAGTATGGCGATTATTTAATAATTCCCAGAGGTACTATTTATCAGATAGATTTTGATACTGAAGACAATCGCATTCTATACGCAGAATCGTTTTCTCCTATTTACACTCCTAAAAGATACCGCAATTGGTTCGGACAGTTATTAGAGCATTCTCCGTTTTGTGAGCGCGATTATAAACTGCCGCAAGATTTAGAAACGTTTACCGATACCGATGAGCACTTGATAAAAGTGAAGAAGCAAGGTGTCATGCATGAAATGGTCTACATTGGGCATCCTTTTGATGTAGTAGGTTGGGATGGTTATAATTTTCCGTACGGATTTTCCATTCACAACTTTGAACCTATTACCGGTAAAATTCACCAACCGCCACCAGTACATCAAACATTTGAGACAAATGCTTTTGTGATTTGCTCTTTTGTCCCAAGGTTGTATGACTATCATCCACTGTCGATACCGGCACCTTATAATCATTCGAACATAGATTCTGATGAAATGCTGTATTATGTTGATGGAGATTTTATGAGTAGGAATGGAGTGCAGCCAGGTAATATTTCTTTGCATCCGGCAGGTATACCTCATGGTCCACACCCAGGTGCGGCTGAGCGTAGTATAGGGCAAAAAGGGTCTGAAGAACTAGCTGTAATGATAGATACTTTTAAACCTTTAATGGTTACGGAAAATGCAATGAAATTAGATGATGGAGATTATTATCAATCTTGGTTGTAACAGAAATAAGTAAGCACTTGACAACACTAAAAACATGGGTCACTGTACCCCATAATTCAGATTTTTCAATTTATAATCTTCCTTTTGGAATATTCTCTGTTAATGGTGATGCCCCAAAAGCAGGCATAGCTATTGGGGAGCTGATTGTTGATTTAGAGGCAATTTCAGAGTTGGGTTTAATCTCTGTTGATGCATCATATTTTAAACAAAAAACTTTAAATGAATTTATTTCCCTAGGAAAGAAAATCACAAATAAAGTCCGTTTAGATGTGCAACGATTATTGACCATTGAAAACTCACCATTAAAAAATCATTCAGAAGTTTTTGTTAGTCAAAAAGATGCAAAAATGCATTTGCCAGTTCATGTGGGTGATTATACCGATTTCTATTCAAGTATAGAGCATGCTACCAATGTGGGTAAAATGTTTCGTGATCCAGAAAACGCTTTGTTGTCAAATTGGAGGCATATTCCGGTAGGGTATCATGGTCGTGCATCATCAATTGTAGTGAGCGGTACTGATATTCACAGACCGATGGGGCAAGTGAAAACCAATGATATGGAAGTGCCGGTTTTCAAAACTTCAGGCAATTTAGATTTTGAATTGGAAATGGGTTTTGTAGTAGGTAAAAGTACCGAACTAGGCGAACGAGTTTCTACAAAACAAGCTGCTGAACATATTTTCGGATTAGTACTGTTCAATGACTGGTCTGCTAGAGATATTCAGAAGTGGGAATATGTGCCTTTAGGTCCGTTTTTAGGGAAAAGCTTTGCATCATCTATGTCTCCATGGATTGTTACTTTAGAAGCCTTAGAACCATTCAAAGTTCAAGGTCCTGAACAACAACCAGAGGTGCTATCTTATTTAAAATACGAAGGAGAGCATAATTACGATATACAGTTAGAAGTGGGGATGTCTTCGGAATCGAGTAGCGAAACAACCATTAGTAGATCTAACTTCAAATACATGTATTGGAATATGATGCAGCAGTTGGCGCACCATACCGTAAACGGATGTAATTTGAATGTAGGCGATGTAATGGCATCGGGTACTATATCTGGCAAAGACGAAAGTTCATACGGATCATTATTAGAAATTTCTTGGGGCGGTAAAAAACCATTTGAATTAAAAGATGGTAGCAAACGTACTTTTATAGAAGATAATGATACCGTAACTATGCGAGGTTTTGCAGAAAAAGACGGAAAGAGAGTGGGTTTTGGCCAAGTAACCGGAACAATATTGCCAAGTAAATAAAAGAATACTTTACAAAATAGAAGAATAACACATGTCAAAGAACGAGGAAATCAATTCTATAGATCCAAACAGTATTTCTCAACAAGAATTACACGGGTATTTATTATCTGCCGTAGCGCCAAGACCTATTTGTTTTGCAAGTACGATTGATAAAGATGGCAATGTAAATTTGAGTCCGTTCAGTTATTTTAACCTGTTTAGTGTAAATCCGCCAATCATGATTTTCTCCCCTTCTAGAAGAGGTCGTGACAATACTACGAAGCATACATTAGAGAATGTGTTGGAGGTAAAAGAAACGGTTATCAATATCGTGAATTATGATATGGTAGAGCAAATGTCATTGTCAAGTACCGAATATGGCGATGGTGTAAACGAATTTGTAAAAGCCGGATTGACTCAAGTGCCAAGTGATAAGGTAAAACCGCCAAGAGTTGGAGAGGCGCCTGTAGCATTTGAGTGTGTGGTAGATCAAGTAATAGCATTGGGTGACGGACCCGGAGCAGGAAACTTGGTGCTAGCTAAAGTGGTACAGATACATGTAAAGAAAGCGTTTTTGGATGCTGACGGAAATCTAGATACTCCAAAATTAGACTTAGTTGCCCGCATGGGGGGTAATTGGTATTGCAGAGCAAATGGTGATGCATTATTTGAAATACCTAAACCAATACGTACCCAAGGAATAGGAGTAGATATGCTACCGGAAGCTGTTCGAAATAGCGTTGTGCTAACAGGCAATAATTTAGGTAGATTAGGGAATTTAGAAGAATTGCCTACTAAAGAAGCTATCGCCAAGATTACAGAACACGCTGAGGTAAAATCTATTTTAAATGGAGCTGAAGATGTTTTAGAAATACACAAATTAGCGCAACGGTGGTTAGCAGATGGTAAAACTGAAGATGCTTTAGCATTGTTGCATCTATAAACTGGCATTTAATGTAGCTTACATTTTGTTTATTGATTCTCTAGCCTCTTGATCATTTCTTTCATTTGCATAATTTCGCGCTCTTGAGCTTTTATGATATCATCGGCCAGCTTTTGAACCTCTGGGTCATTGATATTGGCGTTGGTACTTGTAAGTATTGCAATAGAATGATGTGGAATCATTGCTTTCATCCATGCAATGTCGTTTATTGGTAATTGATTTCTGACCAAGAATGTAGATAGTCCTATTATTAATAAACTTACACCTACAATGGTCATATTCTTTATTTTATTGGTATACATTTTACGCATAAATAGGAACATAATAATGGCCATGCCAGAAACGCCAATTAGGGTCATGTATAAACGTGTCCAGCTAAAATAAATATGGCTAATTTCATATGTATTGAAATACATGGTTATATACATGGAAAGTCCAGAACAAATACACATTAATAAAAACGTGGTATATTTCTGGTTTTCATTTTTTTCAGGATGTTCCATAAATTTCTGGTTAATTATTATCGTTTAAAAGTGATACGGGTTTAGAAGACATATACATAAGGGTGAACCAAAGGAGTTTCTTCAATGCCTTAATTTAAAAAATGAGACAAACAATTAAAAACAATGATATCCTTTGTGTTAGAAATTCTATGGAAAGCATCAAAATTTTTCTAATGGACTAATCTATTTGGTAGTATGGAGGCTAAAAATAATCTTGATGTGTAGCATCATCAGGTTCAATATGAATTAACACATGTTCTAGGTTAGGAATCTCTTTATTGAGATGGTCTTGTAATAGGTGTGCAATATCATGCCCTTTGGTAACCGAGATATTACCGTCTACCATGGCGTGCAAGTCAACATGAAACTTCATTCCCGCTTTACGAATAAAACATTTTTCGGTGCCTGTAATACCCGGTACTTCTAATGATTTAATACGTATTTCTTCTAAGAGGTCATCATACCGTTGTTCATCCATTATTTCTCCTAAAGCAGGTCTTAGAATTAAGTAGCTATTGTACAGAATAAAGCCCGATGCCATAAGTGCGGCCCAATCATCTGCTGTTTCATAACCTTCACCAAATATAACAGCAATCGAAATTCCTATAAAAGCCATGATCGAGGTAATCGCATCACTTCTATGGTGCCACGCATCTGCTTTTAAAGAGGTGCTGTTGGTTTCTTCGCTTTTTTTGATGACTACACGGTATGAGATTTCTTTCCATAGAATAATGATTCCTAAAACAATCAATGTCCATGGTTTAGGAACTTTATGTGGTATTTGAATATTTTCGATACTCTCATAAGCGATTACCGTGGCGGAAATCACCAAAAAAGCAACAACTAGAAATGTGATAATAGGTTCGATTTTTCCATGTCCGTATGGGTGATTTTCATCTGCAGGTCTTTCCGCATATTTAAAACCTAAGAGTACTAAAACGGAAGCAAATATATCTGTAGTAGATTCAATAGCATCTGCTATAAGGGCGTAAGAATTGCCAAAAAAGCCAGCAAATCCTTTAATTAAAGCCAAGCATATATTCCCTATAATGCTGAAATAAGTGGTTTTAATTGCGGTCTGTTCAATGCTCATGAAGCAAAGGTACTACACCAGAAAGTGAATATATGTGATAAGCTGTATTTATTGAATATTTTGGATAGGGTAATCGAATTTATGTTGCCTTTTTATATGCTTCAGTGAGCCAGGTTTTAAGCTCGGCATCAACTTGGGTCGCATCTATCAATTGAACCCTGTGGGTACACATAGAACCAAACGGTCCAGATGATTCTAGTCGGTCAGTGGTAGGCTTGTCTTTAATTTTTAGTCCGAGGTCGATTCTGGTTTTGGTAGCAGGTTTTATTAGTGCAAATTGTTTTTTGCGAATAATACTTACTGTTGTTTTTTTAGGAGTAATAGTAACATCACCACCTAAACTTTTTACTACGTTTAAAAGTGCTTCGTAAATTGGTATTAGGTTTTCCTTGCCTTTATATTGTTGGTCGACCAAATCAGCCGGTGAATTGTTTTTCTCTTTGGACAAGGTGACTATGGTATTCGCAAAACCATGGGTGACATTATGTTCTTTTTTAAGATAATTGACAGCTTCAGAATGCTTAGCGAATGTTTTTGTTTTGAGAATAGATTTCCATTCATTTAAAGACTTGCCGGTTTTCTCGGGCATATTATCAATCATGGTTTGCAGTGCCTTTTCCATATTAGTCCATTTAAATTCGGATAAATAAGTTACGATTTTTAAAATTTATTCTCAACCATAAAAACTTTTTCAGAAATTGATGTTCAACAGATTTAGACCTCAATTTTTAAATCAGGATACTATCTCAATTTTTCCATTAATAGTGCAAGAGGTTAATACGGTATTGAAAATAGTTCCGAATTTTTCAATGTTTTTTTTGAGTAAGTTCAGGTTTATACTTTTGTCTTGACTATTAATTATTAATTCATAATTGATTTCATCCATTCTTGGAGGTTTTTCCAATCTAGTAGCGCTTATTTTTATTTCAGCAGATGTGTATTCAAAATTCATAAAGTCAGAGAAACGCTCTACATTTTTAAGAATACAAGCAGCAAGTGAACCTAAAAATAATTCTGCTGGATTTGGTAACGTATCCGATGATTCAGCAATAGTTCCAAAAGCAATATCAGATTGTTTAATATGGAGGGCGGCATTTTGTTTTGAAGTCGAACTTGCGGAAATGGAATACTTCATTGGTATATTTTATGATTGACTATCAAGTTACCATATTTCTAAAAAAGAACGAATGAATTCTTTCTTAAATGGTATGATCAGAACTGTATAAAAATATTATAATCGGGTAAAACATTATCAATCTATCAATTTATGGCACATCAATTATTTTATGGACAAAAATTTGATGATTAGCTTCTTACAAAGCATACTTATGATTATAAGTGCTTATATTAGGTAAGACATAAATAAGACCGACCTATGGCGTTAAAAGTTGCAATTAAGCATAAGACAAAATATATTTATGATAGAAGCATAAACCTATCTCCACACATATTTAGATTGAGGCCTGCGCCACATAGTAGAACTCCGATAGAATCGTATTCAATAAAGATAAAACCAGAGAATCATTTCTTTAATTGGCAACAAGATCCTTTCGGAAATTATTTGGCACGAATCGTATTTCCAGAAAAGACTACAGAACTTTCGGTAGATGTTGAGATCATTGCTGATCTAAAAACGATTAATCCGTTTGATTTCTTTGTTGAAGAAGCTGTTGAAGAATTTCCTTTTACGTATTCCGAAGAATTAAAAAAGGAATTACTACCCTATTTAGAGAAGGTTGAAAGTGGTCCGCTTTTAAAAGAGTGGTTGGGTAAAATTGATATGACACCTAAGCGTAGTATAGATTTTTTAATTGGTTTGAACAGCGATTTATACAATTTTTTGAACTATACCTTACGCATGGATCCAGGGGTACAGACCTGTGAAGAAACCTTAAGTAGTAAATTAGGCTCATGTAGAGATTATGCATGGTTGTTGGTGCAGACACTGCGTCATTTAGGTTTGGCTTCACGTTTTGTTTCTGGATATTTAGTACAATTGAAGTCCGACGAAAAATCATTAGATGGTCCATCAGGTCCTGAAGAAGATTTCACTGATTTACATGCGTGGGCAGAAGTGTATTTGCCAGGAGCAGGCTGGATCGGTTTAGACGCAACATCTGGTCTTTTGGCGGGTGAAGGTCACATACCTTTAGCATGTACACCCTCTTATGAAAGTGCAGCGCCTGTAAGTGGATTTTCTGATTTTGCCGAAACTACTTTTGAATTTGAAAATTCCGTTACCCGTATATTCGAATCTCCACGGGTTACCAAACCATATACTGAAGAGCAATGGAAAGCCATTTATGATTTAGGCTTTGTGGTAGAAGATGAATTACAGGCAAATGATGTACGATTAACCATGGGTGGTGAACCAACATTTGTTTCTGTAGACGATATGGAGTCGGGTGAGTGGAACACCGAGGCCGATGGTGAGCACAAACGTAAGTTGGCAAGTAAATTGTCTTTACAATTAATGGATGTGTTCGGTAAAGGTGGAGTCTTGCATCATGCCCAAGGAAAATGGTACCCTGGTGAACCATTACCCCGTTGGTTGATAGGAATTCATTGGCGTAAGGATGGAGAACCAATTTGGAGAGAACCGAAATTATTGGCATCCTTTGCAGAAAAATATAAACTACCTGTAAATATTACAGAAGCGTTCTTGAATACATTGGCTAAATTTTTAGGAGCAGATAATGAATCTGTCATACCTGCTTACGAAGATGCTTTTTACTTTTTATGGGAAGAAGGTAAATTGCCTATTGATGTAGATCCAAAAAAATATAATAAGAACGATACGCACCTGCGTCGTAAGTTGGGTGATATTTTAGAGCAAGGTATTGGCAAAGCTGTAGGTCATGTATTTCCTTTAGTGAAAAAAGAAGGCAAATGGATTACCAATCAATGGAAGTTTAGAGGTAAACATTTATTGTTGACCCCTGGTAATTCATCTATAGGGCTTCGATTACCATTAGACTCTTTACCAAAAAATCCTGAAATTCCTTCTGAACCTACTGCCGAGCCAGAACTTTTTGAGAAACGACCTGATTTACCAGCCTATGGCATCGATTTAAAGCGAAGAAGAAGAAGGAAAAATGCAACAAGAAATCTCAAAAATCAACCTTTTGTACGTACGGCGATTTGTGCAGAGGTTCGAGAAGATAAATTATACTTGTACCTGCCTCCTTTAGATAGCGCAGAAGACTTTTTAGATTTGGTTGCGAGTATCGAGGCAACTGCTAAAAAACTGAAGACCCCAGTTATTTTAGAGGGGTACGAGCCGCCACGCGATAATCGATTAGAAGTATTGAAAGTTACACCTGACCCTGGGGTTATTGAAATAAATGTTCATCCGGCAAACAACTGGCAAGAGCTAACCGACAATACATTGACGCTTTATGCCGAAGCTAAAAAAGCACGTTTAGGTACTGAGAAATTTATGCTAGATGGTAAGCATACCGGTACAGGAGGTGGAAATCACGTAACCTTGGGCGGGGTTTCTCCTGCAGACAGTCCGCTATTGCGTAATCCACAATTACTGCGAAGTTTATTGACCTTTTGGCAGCATCACCCTGGGTTATCGTATTTATTTTCAGGAGCATTTATAGGGCCAACTAGTCAAGCGCCACGAGTCGACGAGACTAGATTAGAAAACTTGTATGAGTTAGAGATTGCATTTTCGCAAATACCCGACGATAAAGAAGTGCCATTTTGGTTGACCGATAGGTTGTTTCGTCATTTACTGACCGATATTACAGGAAACACACATAGGGCCGAATTTTGTATCGATAAATTATATTCCCCAGATTCTTCTTCAGGTAGGTTGGGAATATTAGAACTTCGAGCATTCGATATGCCGCCACACGCACAAATGAGCTTAATGCAAATGTTGTTGGTGCGTACATTGGTATCTTGGTTTTGGAAAAAGCCCTATAAGCATAAGTTGGTGCGTTGGGGTTCTGAACTACATGATAAATTTTTGTTAGAGCATTACGTAAAAGAAGATATAAAAGATATTGTTGGGCAATTAAACGATGCGGGTTATCCGTTTAAGTTAGATTGGTTCGACCCGTTTTTCGAATTCCGTTTTCCATTATATGGCATGGTAGAAATAAATGCGATGCAATTAGAACTTCGTATGGCCATAGAACCTTGGAATGTATTGGGTGAGGAAATGACTGGGCGAGGTACTTCGCGTTATGTAGATTCTTCATTAGAACGCATTCAGGTAAAACTTAACAATTTCATTTTAGAAAGGTATTCGCTGACCTGTAACGGAATTAAAGTAGACCTTAGTCCGACCGGAACAAAAGGTGAATATGTGGCAGGTGTGCGCTTTAAAGCTTGGGACCCTTGGTCGGCGTTACATCCAACTATTGGTGTAGATACCCCATTGGTATTTGATATTGTAGATGATTGGAATCAAAAGTCTATTGGAGGATGTACTTATTTTGTGGCACACCCTGGCGGACTTTCCTATGATAATTACCCTATAAACAGTCTTGAGGCGGAATCACGAAGAATAAATAGGTTTTGGGATATTGGCTTGACCCAAGATGAAGAAACACCGAAAGAATTGGTCGCTACAACAAATTTTAAAGGTAGAATGGTAAAACCTAAGTCAGGTTCAAATACATTTGTGTATAAGGAAATGCCAGTCAATCCTGAATATCCACATGTAACCGATTTACGAAAAAAGTAATGCCAACAACGAAAACCAGCGGGTTTAATAATTATGATACCCAAAAGGGCAATGATGAAATGTATTCATTGAACAGTGGAATGAAGCCCTATTGGAATAAATTATTAACCGAATTTGACACTTTAGGAATAACAGGATTGACCGCCCGTCAAAAAGATATTGACTGGTTGTTATCAGAGAACGGTGTCACCTATAATGTATATAATGACCCAAAAGGGATGCACAGACCTTGGAATCTGAACGTGGTTCCTTTTATGTTGCACCAAGATGAGTGGACAAAAGTAGAGGTAGGCTTAAAGCAAAGGGCAGAACTGCTCAATTTGGTTCTTAAAGATGTCTATGGCGAACGAAAGCTGATAAAAAATGGCATTGTGCCCTATGAAGTTATTTATGGTCACCGTGGTTTTCTAAGGCAATGTTCTGGTATGGAACTTAAATTAGAACAGTATCTATCCATTTATGCAGCAGATCTTTGCCGTGGTACAGATGGGCGATTGTGGGTAGTAAATGATCGTACAGAAGCACCTTCAGGTATGGGGTATGCATTGGAGAATAGATCTACTACAAGTAGAATTCTGTCAGATATGTACGCCGAAATGAAGGTAAATCGATTGTCTGGCTTCTTTCAAGAATTCAATCAAATGCTTATTGATGCGGCACCAGGTAAAAAAGAGAATCCAACAATTGTAATATTAACTCCCGGTTCGCACAACGAAACGTATTTTGAGCATGCCTATATGGCTTCGTTCTTAGGCTACCCGTTAGTTCAGGGTAATGATTTGGTAGTGCGAGATGGTTTTCTGTGGATGAAATCATTGCAAGGTTTAAAGCAGATAGATGTGGTTTTACGTAGGGTAGACGATGCGTTTACAGATCCGTTAGAATTGCGTGAAGATTCCCATTTGGGCGTTGCCGGATTGCTAGATGTAGTACGAAGAAAAAATGTAGCTGTCATTAACCCTATTGGTAGCGGAGTAATTGAAAATCCAGGATTGATTCCTTTTATGCCTGCAATTGCAAAGTATTTTTTGGAGGAAGAATTAAAATTACCTCAGATTGCGTCGTGGTGGTGTGGGCAAGTGAAAGAAAGAAACTATGTGCTAGAGCATATATCTGAATTGGTAATAAAGAGAATAGATCGCACCAATAGAGAGAGTATATACTTTTGTGAGCAAATGAGCGCTAAAGAATTAGAAGAGCTTAAAAAAGTTATTATAGAGCGCCCTTATCGTTTTGTTGCGCAAGAGCGAATTAATTTTTCAACCGCACCTAATCTTTCCAAAGATAAACTAGAACCTAGAAATGTGGTCGCTAGATCATTTTGTATCGCATCAAAAGGTGAATATTCTGTTATGCCTGGCGGTTTGGTACGAGTAGCACCCGATGGTGAAACCGTAAGAGTTTCAAACCAAAGAGGCGGTACAAGTAAAGATTTTTGGATTTTGGATGATGCAGAAATAAAAGAAGACAAAAACAGGCATTGGCAAAAGAAATCATCGATAGCTATTTCTGGTCTTGATGATCTACCAAGCTTAACAGCAGAGAATTTATATTGGGCAGGTCGTTATGTAGGTCGTACATTGGTCAATGCACGATTTCTGCGTACGGTAATGCGCCAAATGGCAATAGTGCAGAACAGAGATGAAAAGCCAGATTCTGAGAAGCTTAAAGTACTGTTTAAAGCAGTTACTCAGTTAACGGGTACATACCCAGGTTTTATAGAAAAGGATAAGAACGGTAATCTGGCAATGGACAATCCGTATGAAGAGATGCTATCCGTTATTTTAGATAAAAATAGAATAGGTAGTTTGGCACATACCATTAGTATGTTCAGTAATTCCTATTACTCCATTCGTAATCTTTGGTCATCAGACATGTGGCGCGTGTTTGAGAATATTCAGAAACTATGGAATGCCTTGGTAGAAGGTGAAGACCATTCAATCAATAAAATTTTAAAAGTGTTGAATCAATTAATTACCCGCTTAATTGCATTTATGGGATTGATTGAAGAAAGCATTATGGTACAACAAGGTTTGTTATTATACTTTATAGGCTTACAATTAGAGCAAAGCACTTTAAATATTACCAAATGCAGAGCCTTGTTGACAATAAAGTATGATGAGCAGGTTGAGTATGATCTGCTAGAATATTTATTGACCAGTCATGAAAGCTTAAATATTTATAGATACAGTTATCGCTCTCATATAGAGTTGGCACATGTGTTAGATTTGGTAGTGTTAGATTTGGATTATGCACGTTCGTTGACCTTTATGATTAATAGAATTCAAAAAGATATTGCACGTTTGCCACATTCTAAACATGACCATCAATTAAATAATTATCAAAAGTATATTTTCGAGGCATTTTCTAAGTTGAGGTTGGCAGAGTCTACAAAGTTGGCAATGACAAAATCAGAAACAGATTTTAAACGAGAAGAATTAGATACGCTTTTAGAGGAGCTTTCAGATTTGTTGTATAAGGCATCGCAGTCCATTTCCAATACCTATTTCAATCATACAGACAAGCAGACCCAATTGTTTACGCAGTCTTTTCCTATTTGATTATGATATTTAACGTTACACATATTACTAAGTACGATTATAATGCTCCTGTAAGCTATTGTCATAATATAGCCACGCTACGCCCAAGAGAATCTAAAGGGCAAGAGTTATTAGAATACAGTATTGATATTTCGCCAGAGCCGGCAGAGATAAGTGAGCGAGTAGATTTCTTCGGTAATTATATTACCCGTTTTTCTATACAGACAGAACATAAAACCTTAAAGGTTACTACTCGGAGTAAAATTAAAAGAGAGTATGCCAAGTTTCACGAATCGTTCAAGAGTGATGCCTGTAAGAGTATAACGATGAACGATGCATTGGCAGCATTAAATGGCATGCACCCAGAAATTCTAGAGGCTAAGCAATACATATTAGAATCTATTTTTATAAGAAGAACAGATAAGGCAATACGTGATTATGCTGAGGTTTCTTTTAAAGGGGAAAGGTCTGTATTTGAAGCCGCTTATGAATTGATGCAACGTATTTATACAGATTTTGATTTTGATTCAGAATTCTCCACAATATCTACTCCTATAGAAGAGGTAATGAAAGAGAAGAAGGGTGTCTGTCAAGATTTTGCCCAAATTGCCATTGCCTGCATACGTTCGGTTGGTTTACCGGCGAGGTATATAAGTGGGTATATAGAAACATTACCTGCACCGGGTAAAAAGAAGTTGGTAGGTGCCGATGCATCGCATGCATGGTTCGCTGTTTTTATACCAGGTTTTGGTTGGGTAGATTTTGATCCTACCAATAACCAAATACCCAAAGACCAGCATATTGTAGTGGGGTGGGGTAGAGATTATTATGATGTACCGCCTTTAAAAGGAGTAGTGTACGGCAGTGGACAGAGTAAATTGCATGTATCAGTTGATATAGCTTCCGTATGATAAATTATATAGCTAGTTTATTAACTGTAAAACTAAAACCCGAAGAATTTTAAGATCAGATAAAAAACTGAAGGGTATAACAAACATCCAACCCCAGTATAAAATGTAGCTGTTAAAGCTCCATAAGGCACAAGCTTCTCGTCAGTTGCGGCCAAACCGGCTACTACACCACTCGTAGTACCTATAAGACCGCCGAATACAACTGCCGCATGCGGATTATCCAATTTTATTCTTTTTGCGATTACAGGTGTGATGATAGTTGTAAAAATTGTTTTAATAACACCCGTTGCTACACTTATAGCAATCACATCTGAACTGGCTCCTAATGCTGTACCGGTTACAGGTCCTACAATGTAGGTGCCTGCGCCCGCAGCAATGGTGGTCATGCTTACAGCATCGGTGTACCCCATGAAATAAGCAATGGTTGCACCTAAAGAAAAGGTCACGGTTACCCCAATAAATAGCGAAATAATACCTGCAAGTCCGGCCTGCTTAATTTTTGAAATATCGGCACTCATGGCTGTAGCTACAACAGCAAAATCTCGAAACATGGAACCGCCTAAAATTGCCATGCCAGCAAAAAGTGGAATATCGGCCATACCTTTTTTATTACCTGTAAATGCGAGCGCCAAACCAATGAGAATGGCAATGGCAACACCAGGTATTTTATTACGTAAGAGCTTTTTAGAAATTAAAAATGAAAACAGCATTACAAAACCAACAAAGAGAAAGGCAAATATGAGTCCGTTTTTAGCAATGACTTTATCAATGATTTCCATGCTTAGTTTTTAGGGCTAGTATCATTTTTACCGATTTTGGAAAGTACGGGTAGAAGCATCATACATGCAAAAGTGGTTACAATGCCGGCAACGACAGCAACGAAGCCACCAGAGACGGCTGCTTTTACATTCAATGTTGCGGCCATTGCAACAATAATCGGAATATACATGGAACTCCAAAACAAGATGCCTTTCTCTGTCTCAGGAACTAACCATCCTTTTTTTCGAAGGTAAATACTAGATGCGATCAATAGAATCATCGCAAAGCCAACACCTCCAATATCGCTATTAATGTTAATCAGTTTTCCTAAGAGATTCCCTAATAGTTTTCCAACTAAAAAACATGCTGCCAATAGTGCTACCCCGTAAATTTTCATTGGATGATTTTTTAAATAAACAGTTTTTTAATTTCGTTTTTGGTAACCTTACCCATAACATTTCTAGGTAAGTCATCTTGAAAAACAAACCTTCTAGGAGTTTTGTAAGCTGGTAATTTTTCTTGAATCCACGAGGTTAAATCATCGGTAGATAACTCTCCGAATTTTAAGATGATACTTGCACCAATAATTTCACCCCATTCTAAATCTGGAATACCAACTACGCCACAATCCTTAATATTCGGATGTGTGCGCAGTACTTCTTCAATTTCCAATGCCGAGATTTTATAACCCCCAGATTTAATAATGTCTACAGAGTTTCTACCTAAAATCTGATAGCTATCAATATCGAAAATGGCTATATCGCCAGATTTAAACCATCCGTCTTGCGTAAATGTCTCTGCCGTGGCATCTGGTTTCCCCCAATATTCTTTAAATACATTAGGCCCTTTAATTTGAATTTCTCCTTGTTCACCAACAGCAACAGCATTGTTATTTTCATCTGCAAGTCGAATAGATACCCCGTGTAATGGTTGGCCAATATGACCTGGTCTACGTGTGCCGTTGTATGGGTTACTAATTGCCATGCCCATTTCTGTCATTCCATAACGTTCCAATAATGTATGTCCGCTTATATCTTTCCATTCTTCTAAAACACTAACCGGCAATGCAGCAGATCCTGATACCATGAGCCTAAATTTGGACAAATGGTCGGAAATTGCTAATTGTTCATTTTGGGGAAGTTCGTTGAAGTAGGTGATTAATTTAAAATAAATGGTGGGTACTGCCATGAATATATTAAGCGCGTCTTTCGAGAAAATATCAAATATAGCTTTCGGGCTAAATTTTGGTAAGAACTCACAACAGGCACCACTCCATAAGGCACAACTCAACATATTTATGATACCGTGTACGTGGTGCAGTGGTAAAACATTCAGCACATGGTCATTTTTGTTCCACTCCCAAGACGTTGTTAGCGCCGTAATTTGTGCTTCAATATTGGCATGAGTGGTTACCACACCTTTAGGTAGCCCAGTAGTGCCACTTGTATATAAGATAAGTGCTCTTCGGTCTAAGGTTATTGTGGGTAACTCACATTTTTTAGGAGTAATATCTGCATATTTTAGAAATTGAATATTGGTGCTTTTAAAAAGAGGCGAAAGCAATTCTTCGAATGCTTCGGTATAGATGACTGTAGTTGCTTTAGTGTCTTCTAGTACATATTGAATTGATGGTAAGGGATGCTTTTCGCATAAAGGAACTGCAATACCACCAGCTCTCCAAATTCCCCATTGAACGGCGGCATATGAAAAACTAGCAGGAACTAGAAATGCAATTCTAGCTTCGTTTAAATCTTTTTGGTCTTGTAGAAGATAAGCGGCAACGGATGCTGACTGCTCTAATAATCGATTGTATGTATAATTTTGGCCATCACTTTTAATGGCAATTCGTTCGCTGAACGAATTGGCTCTTTCAATTAATGTTATCATGGTTTATGGTTGCTTAAAAAATAGACTGCCAAACAAGGTAAGCACCAATTCTGAAAACGCCAAAATTGAAAGGATATTTACACATTCAAGAGTTTAATGTGATATTGATAAACTAGGGGTGAAATTTTGATGAGATTAATGATGTAGTTGTATTTTTTTATTAAAAAAGAATTGATGTAATTTAGAAAAACAACCTCGGCAGATAAGTATTTAGTCTCTTTGAATATTAGATAAAAGCCATACCTGCCAAATTGGTTAGTTCCCCCGAAATACCTCTTCAGCAGGATGGCCATAGTATTAAAAGTTATAGTTTATGTTTAGTGTTTAAATTTCTAGTTATACGATTTCAAAACTAAGCGCATTTTGTAAAACGGAGTTACGGTTTTCCGTAAGAGTGATGTAAAAATTCTAATTTTATATTAGACCTAAATCTTTTACGATTGCCACAAGATGTATGGCATTGTTGGCATTGAACTGGATACGTAATTTATTAAGTCGTTTTTCTATAGAGCTTAGGCTGGCAGGTGAAATATTCTCTTTTCTATACAAAGCACTTATTTCATCTTGTGATAATCCTTTACTTAGATTGTCTAACAGGGAGATATCATAGTCATCAATTTCTAATTCGTTTGCGCTGCTAAAAGCATTGGACACTTCAGGAGATAAGAAAGTTTTACCCACAGCTATTTCGCTAATGGCAAGACTTAAGTTTTTAAGTCCGTTTCTACTTTTACAAACATAGGCATCTATATTATGTTGATTGAAAAGGGTTCTAACGGCTTGCAGTCTATCCTCTACAGAGTAAACGATTACCTTAAGGTCGGGGAATTCTTCCTTTAACTTCTCCACCAAAGCGTGTCCAGAAGTGTACGTTTGTAATCTATGATCTACTTTGAAAGACAAATCAGAGACGACCAAATCATAAGGTTCTTGATCAAGATCAGCTCTTTTGATTTTTAAATACGCGTCATCGCAATATTGAACCTGATCAATATGTGAAACTCCTAACTCTGTCAGTAGGGTATGTACACCTTTATTGATGTCTTCCATATCCTCTGCGATTAAAACTTTTTTGAACATGCGCTAAATTATTATTGATACCTTAAAGCCATCACCTTGCTTAGATTCAAAAATAATAGTTCCTTTTAAAGAAGCGATACGGGATTCCGTATGTTGAAGTCCATTTTTTTTAGAAAGATCACATCCCACTCCGTTATCACGGTAATTTATATGAATTTTTGATCCCACTTTTTTAAAGACCAAGGTTACAAAAGTCGCTTGACTATGTTTACGCATATTTGTCATTAACTCTTGTAATACCCTGTAAATAGCAGTTTTATTTAGTTCATGTATAGTGTTCCAAGGTATTTTAGACAGGTTACGGGTTATTACATTTACATTACCGTTTTTATAACCTAACAGCAAATCATTTAATTGAATGCCAAAATCTTGATTAAGGTCAATTGCGCTATTTTCTCTCGAAATATCTCTTGTTTTAGTATAAATTTTCTCCATTTCATCTATCAACTTGTTATCGATATTTGAATTATTCTCAAGAGAAGCCATTAGTTTATACACATCATTTGCAACTTCATCATGTACTTTTTTGGCAATTCTGGTTTCTGTCTTATAGATTTCTTCAATCTTCGCTTTTCTATATCTATTACGATAAATAAAGTAGGAGCCAATTAAAATTAGAAAAATGACAAAGGCTAGCGATTGGTATGCTAGTCTTTTACGAGATTCAATTTCTTGAAGTAATTTACTGGCTTGTGTTTTTTTCTGTTCTTCAGCTACATTATATTTTAGAAAAGCATTTTTGTTTTCCGCAACTTGTTTGGCTTTTGCAATACTATCGGTCAATTTTCTATATTCATGAATAAGTGGATTTTTATTCATATCCATAAGTTTAGAAATGGATTCAAGTTTAAAGGAATTACTATTGATTTTGTTAGATAAAGACAGCGCTTTTTCTGCATAAATAATAGCATTGGTAGTATCTTTTTTGTCTAAATAATACTCAGATAAGTGGGTATTACTAGCATGAAGACCAATAAGATCACTATTTTTTTCTCGTAGCGCTAAAGCACTCTGCAGATTTTCAAAAGCCTCTGGTAAATTAAGTTTAGATTGTATATACCCAAGGTTATCAATTATCAAAGATTTTTGGTTGTCGTTATTTAATTGCGAATGTTTATCATTTAGTAATGTATAAATGCCTAAGGCATTATTAAATTCTGTTAGGTCTTTGTATATGTTTGCTTTATTGTTGAGAATAACAACACTATCATTTAGCTTGTGGGCAATGGCTAAAGCTTTGTCATAAGTTTTTATGGCTTCCGAAAAGTTATCAGAAGCTCTATAAATTCTACCAAGTTGATTGTAAAGACCAACTTTTGCATTAATCAGCGTATCTCCTGAAGTCATCGATTGTATAAGGTCTAGCGCTTCAACAATGTGGTTTTCACTATTAAAATTGTTTCCAATTTTGAATTCAGCAATAGATAATAACCTTAAATCATATATGGCGCTTAAGGTGTCGTTTGTTTTTAAATCAATCTGTTTTTTTTTGGTGAAGAATTGAATTCCAGAAGGAAGATCTAGTGGTACAGATGGGTTTGTAATGGCATTATGGTAATAGCGAATGGTGTCATTTGATATTTGTGCTATGGAATAAAAAGGTAGTAGTAAAATCCAAATAAAGAGGAAAAATATATGGTTGGGAGATGGCACTTTTTTGTATTCCATTCCTCTAAAGTAAAAACAATTTGTGTATTTACATTTCTGATTTAAGTAATGTATCGTGTAAAATTTACATTAATTAAAGGCATAAAGTTTATCTGTCTGATAGTTAAATAATTAGGTAGTTTTAATTTTGAACGGCAGTATTCTGTTTTGGTAATATAAAAACAAAAAGAGCACAAAATCTGGCGTAATGCCATAGATTTTAATGCTCTTTTCCAACTAACAACTTAAATATGCACTTTTATAAGGCTACAGAGAATGAGTGTTTAATTCATTTATAGATGCCTTTATGCTTTATGACCGCATTTTTTTGATTTTGGCTAAGGTATCTTTAACCAAAGCTTCTAATCCTGCGTAATCTTTATTTGCTAAAATATCTTTACTGATAAGTTTAGATCCCATACCAACGCAAGTAACTCCAGAATCGAACCAAGCTTTAAGGTTGGCTTCATCTGTACTTACACCACCTGTTGGCATTATGCTTGTCCAAGGTTGAGGTCCTTTAATTCCTTTTACAAAACCAGGTCCGTAAAGGTCTCCAGGGAATAATTTTACAATTTCACAGCCCATTTCTTCGGCTTTGTTTATTTCCGTTAAAGAACCACAGCCAGGAGACCATAATACTTTTCTACGGTTACAAACAATTGCTATATCTTCTCTTAAAGAAGGTGTTACAATAAAATTTGCGCCAATAGACATATAGTATGAAGCAGCTGCAGCATCTGTAATTGATCCTACACCCATAATCATACCTGGAAGATTTTTAATTGCGTATTTGTTTAATTCAGAAAACACTTCAAAAGCGAAATCGCCACGAGCGGTAAATTCCATTAATCTTGCACCACCATCATAACAAGCTTGTAATATTTTTTTACCTAACTCTATATCTGGGTGGTAGAACAAAGGGACCATACCAGATTCCTTCATTACATTTGCTACTTCTATTCTTGAATATTGTGCCATTTGTATTTTTATTTCTCGGTTAAAATTTTGTTGAAATCGTATTCTGAAGGGTTGGGTACATATTTTTTTGCATCCTTGTAATCACCTTCGTTTACATAGAATAGGTTTTGGAAACATAACTCAGCTAATTCTGAATTAATATCTACCAAACGAGGTGCAATTTTGCCATTCTCATCTTGAATATCCGATAAGAATAGGGGCGTTATTTCCCCTCTAGAATTAGCGGTGACCATACAGCCACTTTTACCTTCGTCAAATAATTTTTTTACGCCTAGACCTAAAACCGTACATAGTGTAAGGTCAAAACCTATGGGCCTGCAACAGCGTAATTCGTAGCCCAGTTCAACCGGTCTACTTTTAATATCAATACCTAACTCCTTTAATTTTTTTTGAACTAGCATATTAAAAATATGCGCTTTACTAACATTCCCTAATTCTGGATGTCCGTGATCATCATAGGTAAAACTAATACCACATTTATCCAATTCAGATTCAGGCATATTATGAAAAACTCCTTCACTAATTAGAGCTACACCATAATGGATGTCTTCAATTTTACGTTTGATCATGGAAGAAATTACCATACGTACCACTTTATCAAAAGTGATAGAAGTACGGTTGAACATTTCAGGAATAATCATCATTGGAAAGTGGCAACTTGCTGCAATTCCAAATGCCAAATGCCCTGCGGAACGCCCCATAGTAGACATTACAAACCAGTTTTGGCTGGTACGTGCATCTTCATAAGTTGTATTGCCAATACGTACACCTTCATCCTTTGCTGAGTGAAAACCGAATGTTGGGTTTCTATCTGGTAAGGGTAAATCGTTATCAATGGTTTTGGGTACGTGAATATTAGCAATAGCTATTCCTTCTTTCTTTAAAAAACCAGTAATTCTGTTGGCAGTAGAAGCTGTGTCGTCACCACCTATACTTACCAACAGTTTTACGTTATTATCAATAAACAGGTTAGTGTTTAGTTTTTCGTTTTTAGGTTTAAAACGGCTCATAATTAATGTTGAGCCACCCCTGCTAAAAATCCTATCTGCATGGAAAAAATCAAACTCCTTGATTTTAGGATTTTTATCGAATATTCCTTTAAAACCTTCATGAAGTCCTAATACTCTGTAGTCATCTTTTAAAAATGCTTTTGCAACGGTACTGATAACGGTATTTATACCTGGTGCAGGTCCGCCACCGCAAAGAATTAAAACAGATTTTTTAGACATATTTAGATTTTAAAGGATATTTTAAGTGTTATAATTGAGTTGAATTATCTAGCAACTCTACCAGAAGCATCACCACCCATTAGTTTCTCTACTTCAGAAACTGTTACTAGGTTGGCATCTCCTTTAATTGTATGCTTTAAACATGATGCAGCAACTGCGAAGTCCAATGCATTTTGGTCATCTTCTGGGTATTTTAATAATCCGTAGATCAAACCTCCCATGAAAGAATCTCCACCACCAACTCTATCAACGATATCTGTAATTTGGTATTGGCGTGTTTCGTACATTTTAGAACCGTCCCATAATACACCTGCCCATGTGTTGTGCGATGCAGAGATAGAACCTCTTAAAGTAGTAATTACCTTTTTAGCTTTAGGGAATTTCTTCATCATTTGCTTACATACAGATAAGAAAGCTTCCGCTTTAACATCGGCACCATCTTTATGAACATCCAATCCTTCTGGGTGAATTCCAAAATGCTTTTCAGCATCTTCTTCGTTCCCTAAAATAATATCGCAATACTCAGTTAAACCAGCCATTACTTTTTCTCTGTGAGCATCGTCACAGTATGTCCAAAGTTTAGCTCTATAATTTAAATCTGTAGAGATTGTAATTCCTTTTGCACTTGCAGCTTTAACAGCTTCTAAACAAACATCAGCGGCTCCTTGAGATATTGCTGGTGTAATACCTGTCCAATGAAACCATTCAACACCTTCAAAAACAGCGTCCCAATCGATCATTCCTGATTCAATTTCTGCAATTGCCGAATGTGCTCTGTCATAAACTACTTTACTACCTCTAGATACTGCTCCGGTTTCTAAGAAATAGATACCTAAACGGTCACCACCATAAACGATTTTATCTACTCCAACACCTCTTTTACGCATTTCCATCATCGCACATTCACCAATATCATTCTTTGGCAAACGTGTTACGAAATCTACAGGAACACCATAATTAGCTAAAGAAACCGCTACGTTAGATTCTCCACCACCGTATACGACATCAAAATTATTGGCTTGTGAAAATCTTAAAAATCCTTGAGGTGCTAAGCGAAGCATTATCTCCCCGAATGTTACTACTTTTTTCATGTTGACTATTAGTTAAATATGTAATAATTTATTGCTTGTTTAATCGATTAACCAATTAGGGTAAAAAATAACCAAAAAAGACATTTTTTGATTAAGTTAATTAAAGTCTTACTTTTGGTTAATCGATTAAACAAATATATATAAAGAAGTTGAATAAAAAAAGAACAACTTTAAAAGACATTGCTAATGTTTTAAGTATTTCTACCGCAGCTGTTTCCAAAGCTTTAAACGATGATGCGCGCATTAGCGTAAAAACCAAAAAAGCAGTTAAGCAAGTAGCCAAAGAATTAAATTATCAACCTAATCATTTAGCAAGTGCTCTTAGGAAAGGAAAAAGCAATTTAGTAGGGGTAATAGTGCCTAGGACTAATAGTAGTTTTTTCTCATCGGTGGTTGAAAACATGGAGGAGGTACTCAATAAAGCCGGGTATAATATTATTATAACACAATCTAACGAATCTTTTGAAAAGGAATGTAAGAATATTGATGCCCTATTGTATACTCAGGTAGATGGAATTATTGCATCTATGGCGAATGAGACGGTCGATTTATCTTATTATGAAAAAATAAAATCTTATGGAATTCCGCTAATTCTTTTTGATAGGGGGGAGAATGATTTAAATGTGGATTATGTTGGTATCGATGATTATAAGAGTAGTCATATGATTGTTGATCATCTAGTATCACAAGGTTGTAAGCGTATAGCACATATTGGCGGATATAGAAGAACGCGAATTTTTAATAACAGAATACGGGGTTATATCGATGCGATAAAAAAGCACGACTTGCCACATGATGATGAGTTATTGATAGAAAGTAGTTTGACTTTAGAAGATGGAAGGCAACAAATAGAAAAATTGTTGGCGTTAAAAAATAGACCAGATGCGGTTTATGTAGCAAGTGATTATGCCGCTTTGGGTTCTCTACAGGTTTTAAAGGAAAAAGGAATAAAAGTACCCGAAGAAATAAAATTGGTGGGGTTTGGAAATGAGCCGTTCACTTCTTTAGTTACTCCTTCAATTACTAGTATTAATCAACATAGTGAGCAAATAGGTAAGCTGGCCGCTGAAACTTTTTTGGGTTATTTAGAAAGGGATGTTGTTGTACAATCTTTGAATAAAATAATACTAGATTCAGAATTAATAGTTAGAAGTTCATCTGAATAAAAAAAGCGTTATTGTAATTACAATAACGCTTTTTTAGTATGTATATAAAGAATTTAATCTAGATTCCTAAAGCTTGACCACCACCAATTTGGATAGTTTCTGCTGTAATGAAAGCAGCATCTTTACCTGCAAGAAAAGAAACAACACCAGCAACATCACTAGGTTGTCCTAATCTACCTAACATAATGTTATTTGCCCAAGAAGCGAAAACTTCTGGTTTAGTAGCTTTAATCTGTGCATGGAATGGAGTATCAATTGTACCAGGAGATACTGCATTAACTCTAATACCATATTCTGCAAGATCTTTAGCTAAAGCTCTAGTTATAGCATTAACACCTGCTTTAGATGTACCATATATACCTGCACCTGGTCCACCTGCGGTCCATGCTGCATTAGATGTATAATTGATTATAGATGGGTGTTCACCTTTTTTAAGGTAAGGGATCGCTGCTCTTGATGCAAAGAATGTAGAATCAAGGTTTAATGCCATTACCGATCTGTAAAATTCAGTAGTCATCTCTTCGAATCTTGATCTACCTCCTAATCCACCAGCATTGTTCACTAGCGTATCAATTTTACCGTATTTATCACCAATTGCTTTGATGTTTTTGGTTACAGCTTCTTCATTAGTAACGTCAAAACCTAAATATTCTGCAGTAATACCTTCTGCGGTCAATTCTTTTACTCTTTTGGCGCCAGCTTCGTCATCTATACCATTTAAGATAACTGTAAAACCGTCTTGTCCTAATCTTTTAGCAACTTCAAAACCGATTCCTCCAGTTGCTCCTGTAATTACTGCTACTTTTCCTTCTGTACTCATAATTATTTAATTGTTATTCTGATTCAACTTCTACTGGTCTAATTTTTTTAATCAATACATAAATGGACAGCACAGCCATTGGGGCTAATACTGCTATTACAATAAATGCCGGAGTGTACGATACCTGCGCAATCATTGGAATTAAAGAGTTCATAATGATTACCGATACAGCGGCAACCGTGCCTGCTAAACCTGCAAGGGTTCCTACAGATGGGCCTCTAAAGAGGTCACTTGATATAGTTTGTATGTTACCAATGGCAAATTGAAAGCCAAAAAGAACAACAGCAACTATATAAATAAATGTCATTGGGTTATTTTCATTAACTAAGAAAATGATTCCGAGTAGACCTAGGAATATTAAGACACCGCCAATAGTTATAGTAATTTTTCTAGCGGCATCTACAGATTTGGTTTCCATTAATTTTCCACTGTACCAACCTCCAATAATACTACCAGCCATTCCACCTAAATAAGAAATCCAAATGGTCGATCCTATTTCTTCAACGCTAAAGCCGAATTCAGAATTCAAGTAAAGTGGCATCCAACCTACAAATAGCCACCATATAGGTTCTATAAAAAATCTAGATGCTAATACACCCCAAGATTCTTTATAACTTAATATTTGACCAACAGATAGTCCCTTTTCATCATCATCTTTATCTAAATCTACAATTCTATCGCTATTAATAAATTTTAGCTCTTCCTCTGTAATCCAAGGGTGTTTTCCTGGTTTAGATTTATTAATGAACAACCATGGAATTACCCATATTAAACCTACTAAACCAATGATTATAAATGTCATTCGCCATCCAAAATGCCCATAAAGGAAAGCAATTAATAGTGGAGCTATTACACTACCTAAAGATGCTCCTGCATTAAATATACCTTGAGCTATTGCACGTTGTTTTACAGGAAACCATTCTCCATTACTTTTTACGGCTCCCGGCCAATTACCTGCCTCACCTAAACCTAAAAGGGCTCTAAATAAAGTAAGTGAAATAAGTCCTCTAGCAAAAGCATGAAATACAGATGCTACTGACCAAACAACAATTGATACAACGAACCCCATTCTTGTACCAATAATGTCATAAAGTTTACCTGAAAGAAATTTACCTATGGCGTAGGTGCCCATAAAAATACTAAGCATTATTCCGTAGTCAGATTCGTCCATACCCAAATCTTTGCCCATTTCTGGCCACATGACACCGAAAGCTGTTCTATCGATATAATTGATTACTGTAGCCAAGCAAATCAATGTGATAATCCACCATCTTAAACCTTTAACTTTCATAATAATTTGTTCTTTTTGGTTAGTGCTTGGTTATAAATTTTTTAAAGGAAAGCCTTTTATATATTGTAACAATATTGATAAAGAGCATTGAAATGTACTTTCATCATCTGTTTTGCTTCCTGTGTATTTTGTCTTTTTATAGCGTCAAAAATATCTTGATGCTCTTTTATTCCTTTTAAGCTTTGATCCTTGTCACAAACATGATATTTTTCAAAATTGTTTATGATCTCTGGTGTAATAATTAGCATCATTCTATTGATAGTACTATTTCTACAAGCTTGGGCAATTGCTAAATGAAAAAGTAAATCTTCTTGAACAGCATCTTCATTATTCAATACCTTTTCTTTGTAAGCATCTAATGCCGCTTCCATTTTTACTAAATCTGCATCTGTTCTTCTTTGTGCAGCTAGTCGTACTGTTTTTAGTTCTAATAAGATTCTTGTTTCCACCAATGATTTAAAATCTGGGTCTTCTAGTCCAAGAATATCATCCATCATACCGTTCATTGCTACTTGACCAATGTCCGCTACGAATGTTCCACTTTGTGGTTTAGATTTTAGGATTCCGTAGAATTCTAATTTCTGAATTGATTCGCGTACATTTCCTCTACTTACATTAAATCGTTCTGATAACATACGCTCTGAAGGTAATTTATCTCCAGGCTCAAGATTTTTGTTATTGATTAAATCTCGAATTTTAGCGATAATATCATTATGAAGATCTTTATGTTCGGATTTAGTAAGGATTTGTAGCTTCATATTTCACATTTTGTTATTTCAAAAAATTGGTTAACCAGATTGGTTTTTCAAATTTATAAAAATAACCTCGTTATTAATTATTTCAAGTACTTAATGTTAGATACTTATTCTAAAAGATTTGCTGGCTCGCTTAACAAGCCAGCAATCTTAACAACTAACTCAAACAACTCTCTTTTAATTAACTTATATATTATTTAGTACCCTGGGTTCTGTGTAAGGTTAGGGTTTCTTTCTAATTCGTCTTCAGGTAATGGAAGTAAATAATCATCTTCAGAGAAAAATGGCTTTTCACCTTCTAATCCAGATGCTCCAAATACTTCGTTTCCTATTTTTCTTCTAGCAATATCGTACCATCTTATTCCTTCAAAAGCAAACTCTAATCTTCTTTCTTCTAAGATGTCGTCAATTGTAACGGTTCCTGTAAGGTCCGCAGGAACTGCACTTGGTTCAAAAGTTACAGGAACACCTGCCCCAGTTTGAGTTTCTCCACCCATTCTAGCTCTTGCTCTAACCTGGTTGATATAGTTAAGGGCAGTTGCGTTGTCTCCTAGTTCTACTGCTGCTTCCGCTGCAATCAATAATACTTCTGCATAACGGATCATAGAATAGTTATGGCTAGTTGCTCTAGCGTTTGCACGAGCAAATGGTCCAGGAAAACGCGTGTATTTTGCAACGTAAGGGTTGTTCTTGGCAAATTCGTGACCACTGATGTCAAATTGAGTGTAGTCAACAACTGTACCTCCAATAGATACTTCGTCGTCCATACTAACAGCTCTTCTGTAATCTCCTGCATCCCATGTTGTATAAACTTCTAAAGTTGGTACGGCTACAGACCATCCTCCTCCTAAGTTTCTATCGTCTCCTCTGATACCGGTCATAGGAGCTGTTTGGTCATAAGCATTATCATCAGCTTCGAAATTATTGTAGTCTAATGCAAAAATCGGTTCAAGAGATGCATCTATTACATCGGCATTAAATAGGTTTTGAAAGTTGGACTCTAATGCTAAATTATAAGTTCCTGCATTATCAATAACTTCTTGAGCTTCGTCAAAAGAGTTTTGCCATTGTTCTAATGTCAAATAAACTAAAGCTAGATAAGAACTAGCTGCCGCTTTCGAAGGTGTAGCTCTTGAAGTTACCGTTGCTGGTAACCACGTTTTTGCATACTCTAAATCTGAAATTATATTTTCATATACTTCTGCAGCTGGAGTTCTACTTATAGAGGTAGCGGCATCAAAATCAGTTACTGGAGCATCGATATAAGGAACATCTCCAAAAAGGCGTACTAAATGAAAATAGTAGAACGCTCTTGCAAAATAAGCTTGAGCTGTTATAGGATTTTTTATGGAATCATCTACATCTACATCTTCAGCCCCAGCAATTGCAGCGTTCGCAGCAGCAATACCTTGATAGGTTCTTGGCCAAAATTCACTGATCATACCATTGCTGGCAAGAGTAGTAAACTCGTTCATTTCAACCCTTCTTGTTTCATTAGAAGCAAGACTAACCATGTCTGAACGTAACATTAACGCAATTGACAATTTTCTACCCCAAAACTTCTCGTTGATAGCATGAGTTAAAGAACCATCTACCGCTGTTTGTATATTTGCAGGAGTTTCAAAGAAACCTTCAGCAGACAATATACCTACAGGCTCTTCTTCTAAATCTGAACAGCCCATTATTGATAACCCTACCAATAACAGTAATAATTTATATATTTTCATTTTTCTTATTTTAAATTAATTCTTTATTAAAACTTTAAATTAAGGCTCATAGTAACAGTTCTTACCGTTGGGTAGTTACCAAAGTCAAAACCTTGAGCGGTATTAGATGAAGTGTTATTGTTGCCACCAGAACCATAGTAACTTACTTCAGGATCTAAGCCAGAATAGTTTGTAAAGGTTAATAGGTTTTGGCCACTTAAAGATAATCTAAGGTTATCAAGACCTAATTTTTCTGTAATATCAGAAGGTACTGTGTAACCTAAAGAAATATTCTTAAGTCTAACATAACTACCATCTTCTATAAAACGAGAAGAAATTTCTCTGTTACTGTTGTTACCAACACGCGGAGCGTTTGTGTCTGTATTTGTTGGAGTCCATGCACTATTATAGTAAGCTCTAGTAGTATTTGCATCTCCATTCGTTAACTGAACATTGGTCAAGTTAAAGATATCTCCGCCTTGAGAACCTTGAAGAAATATACTTAAATCTAAATTTTTGTAGCTAAAGTTATTAGTGAAGCCCCATGTAAAATCAGGATTAGGATTACCTATCGTTGTTCTATCTGCTTCTGTAATATCACCACTTCCATCAATATCTGCGAATAATGGATCACCTGCTACGCCACCTGATAAGGTTTGTGTACCTGCAGGAGCTGTACCGCCTTGATAAACACCAGCATATTCATAACCCCAGAAAAGACCAACTTCTTCACCAACTCTTAAAACATAACTTCTGTCATGACTAAAATAACTTGGCGTAGCATCGAAAAACAAATCTGCATCATTAACTAAGCTAACTACTTCATTTTTATTGAATGCAATATTGAAATCGGTTGTCCATCTAAAATCTTCTTTAAGAATGTTTTTTGTACTTAAAGCAATTTCAAGACCTCTGTTGTTTATTTCCCCAACATTGGCTAAAATATCATCACCTGAGAAACCTAAATATTCTGTGATACTGTTATCCGTTAAAATCAAATCTTTAGTATCTATGTTGTAGTAATCCAAGGATACAGATACCCTATTGTTAATAAGACCCAAATCAATACCAAAGTTTGTTTGGTATGAAGATTCCCATTTCAAATTAGGATTTTCAGGTTGTTCTGGAGTTACAGCACTAACAGTTTGTCCGTTGCTTGAAGCATAAAGCGTCTCAAGTCTTGATAAAGATTCGTAAGCACCAATTGAAGGGTTACCAGTAACACCGTAACTAGCTCTAAATTTCAAATTAGAAATAGCCTTGCTGTCTTTAAGAAAGTTTTCATTAGAAACTTTCCAACCTAAAGCTGCAGAAGGGAAAAGAGCATACTTTTCATTAGCCGAAAAGTTTGATGCACCATCTCTTCTTATCGTTGCGGTCAATAAATATTTATCATCGAAGTCATAATTAAATCTACCAAATTGAGATTGAATTTCTACATCTGATTTTGAAGAACTTGGTTGTAAGATATTCGTTGCGGAACCTAAACCATAGTAAGAAAAACCATCTGAGATGAAACCGGTAGCTTCAGAGAAAAAGTTTTCATTAACGGTTTTTTGGTAAGAGTACCCTCCTAATAAGGTTAAGTTACTTTTACCGAATTCTTTAGTGTAAGTCAAATAGTTTTCACTTAAAACACTTGTTTCTCTATTAGTATCTACTATTGCTCTTCCGCTTTCCCCACCTGCAGTCTGGGTTAATAATGATGGTAAGAAGATACCTCTAGTTTGATTTTCTGTACTTAAACCAAAAGTAGTTTTAAAACTAAGACCTTCTAAGATTTCATAATTAGCATATAAATTAGCTCTGAAATTATCAGTTTTTGTTTCATCGATTCTTTCTGTTGCAACAGCAAATGGGTTGTCAACAGGGTCACCTACAGTATTACCAAATGTATAAGTTCCATCTGCATTATAAACTGGTTGATCAGGTGCATATCTTAAAGCTAAAGTAATTACGTCATCTCCACCAGCAGAAACTGAACCGTTTGATTGTGTTGCAGAACCATTTTTAATGCCTCTACTTCCAAAAAGGTTCATTCCTAACTTTAATTTATCTGTTACTTGAGCGTCGATGTTAGATAAGAAAGTTAATCTTTCAAAATCAGAACCGATTATAATACCATCTTGTTTAAAGTAGTTGGCAGAAGCATAAAAATTAATTTTCTCGCTACCACCTGAAAATGATACTTGGTTATTAGATGTGCTACCTGATCTATAGATTAAATCTTGCCAGTCAGTATTAGCAGGTCCTTGAGCATATGGCGTAGAAACACCATTATTAGTTCTAATTTGATTTTGATAATCGGCAAATTCACTAGCATTCAACAAATCTAATCTGTTAGATATATTTTGAATTGCGTAAGTGGTGTTAGCTTCAATTGATAATTTTCCGCTTCTACCTTTTTTAGTAGTTACAAGTATAACACCATTTGAACCTCTTGATCCGTATATAGCAGTCGCCGATGCATCTTTTAAAACTTCCATTGACTCAATATCATTAGCCTGTGGCATAGAAGCACCTACAAAACCATCTACAACAACAAGCGGAGAGCTACTTGCATTAATAGAGGTATTACCTCTAATTTTTATACTGATTGGAGCGCCTGGTTCACCACCGTTGTTGGATTGTACTACAACACCCGCTGCACGACCTTGTAGAGCTTGAGCAGCATCTAACACAGGATATGCGTTCAATTCTTCAGATTTTACTGAAGAGACAGAACCGGTAATGTCACTCTTTTTCTGAGAACCGTAACCTACAACAACAACTTCTTCAAGTTGACTAGCGTCTTCAGCAAGAACAACGTTTAAAGTTTGTTGACCGGTAACGGCTACTTCCTTTTTGGCATAACCAATAGAAGAAAATTCTAAAACATCACCGTTAGAAACTGTAATTGAAAAATTACCGTCAAAATCGGTAGAAGTTCCTGTAGTTGTGTTTTGGATAACAACGTTAGCTCCTGGAACGGGCATATTTGTTTCGTCCAGTACCGTACCAGTTAAGGTGTAGCCGTCTTGTGCGAATAATGATATGTTGAGTAACAATACCATCATTAATACTAATTTCGTTTTTAAATTCATTTGTAGTCTTGTTATGTTAATTTAAGTTCGACTTATTAAAGTCTGATTAAAGCATTCTAAAATGAAACTTTGAGTAAAACTTCATTTTTACATCTGTTATGTTCTTTTCAAGTTGTTAAACTCTTGCTTAAGGAAAAAACATGAACAGCAAATAATACATGTTGTAATTAATCTTCTCCATTTAAATGAGAAGTAATGTTGTAAATGTGTTAATCTGATTTTTTTGTCATTGAGTTTAAGTGAAATTTAAGTTCGATTTTAATTTAAGGAATGATGACTCATTTTTGGTTTTCCAAACTGGTTATCCAATTTGGTTTACCAAATATATGTTATTTAATCGTTAAAAAAAGAGAAATTTGCATTTTAACAACTTTAGAGTCGCTATAATTTTTGAAATATTCTTTTAACCCTATAAATTATTGAGGATATAGCAGTTTGTTAACAAATAAGGCTTTTTTAATTTTCTCAAATATGCTCTTATTTGGAGGGGGTTTTAGTCGTAAAATCACTAAATTTGAATGGTTTTCCTCTCTAATTTTTCAATTATTTTTTAAGAATAGATAGTATTCAATGAATTCAAACTTTTGATATTCATTGGGTTCTGATAATTTTATTGAACAATAAGCATTGTATTATGAAGAACAATTTTGAGCAATACGCATCTATACCATTAAAACAATATTCTAATAGGGTTTGGCGTACTTATGAAGGTGGCGCATTAATAGATAAGTGGAAACAAGTGACTCCAGAAGTGGATGGTAGTATGCCAGAAGAGTGGATTATGTCTACCGTTACGGCTCGAGGAAATGGAAGACCTGAGAATGAAGGGTTGTCTTTGGTTGAAACACCGTCGGGCACACATTCGTTAAAAGAATTAGTGGCTTCTAACAAAGAATTATACTTAGGAAAAGCTTTAGCTGATAAATTTGGCACTACTGGTGTGCTCATTAAAATGCTTGATTCTAAAGAGCGATTAACCATTCAAGTACATCCAGATAAAAATTATGCCCGCACTATGCTTAACTCGGCTTTCGGTAAAACTGAATCTTGGTATGTATTGAACAAGCGCGAGGTAAATGGCGAAAAAAGTGTCATTTACATGGGCTTTAAGGAAGGAGTTACAAAAGAACAATGGGAAACCCTATTTGTAAATCAAGATATTGAAGGTATGTTGGGGTGCTTACATAAAATAGAAGTAAACCCTGGTGATGCGTATATGATTTATGGTGGTGTGCCGCATGCTATTGGTAGTGGTTGTTTTTTAATGGAAGTTCAAGAACCTACGGATTATACCATGCGTGTGGAAAAGATTACACCTGCAGGTCTAGAAATCTCCGATGAACTGATACATCAGGGAGTAGGGGAGCAAAATATGTTAGACTGTTTTCATTATGATGGCTGTTCTTACGAGGAAGCCTTGAAAAGATGGAAGGTATCTCCAAAAACAATAGATTCTTCTGATACCCATACCCTAAATACCATATTTAATGAGACGCACACAGATTGTTTTGGTTTAAGCGAATTGGATCTGAACGGAGAACATTCAATCAAAGCCAATGGTAGCTTTTTTGTTGCGGTAATTTATTTTGGTGAGGGTAGCATTACATGTGGGGGAAAAGAATATAGTTTTTCTCAAGGTGATGAAATATTCTTCTCTGCTGCAATAGATGAGGTTGTTTTTACCTCCAAAATTGAATCGAAGATATTACTTTGTTATCCTCCTAAGTAAGATTAGATAAAATCAATAAATCCGTTTAAGGCAACGTATAGCATATAGCAGTTGAATATAAAAGTAGCACCTAAAGCCAGGTTCATCCAAAGACCTATTTTATGTTCTTTCATAATGCTCTCTTTGTTTAGAAGGATAAGAAGAAAGAGTGTAATTAAAGGCATTACGAACGGACTCAATGCTTGAGAGGCTATTAGGATCCAAACTGGTTTTCCTCCTAAAATAGGAACGATTAAACCAGATAGTGCTACTAAAACTACTATACCCTTATATAGTGGTTTTTTCATATCGCGCTCAGTGTCTGTATAGTCTGCGATCAGCCAAGGGAATAATAATAGGTTGGGGAAGATTGATGATAATCCTGCGCCAATAATTCCCAAGGTAAATAGGGTAAGAGCAAAATCTCCTGCCCATGGTCCTAAAGCATGCATCATATCAGTAGCATCATCTACAGGGGCACCTTTAAAGTAAAGTGTGCCAGTTGCACTGATCATTATGGCAAGACTAATTAAAAATGTCATTACCATAGAGGACATGGCATCTTTATTCTCTGTCTTTAAATCTTTTAAGCCCCAGTTTTGTTCTTGAACCAAAATACTTCTAGAAGCTAAGCAAACACCGGCCATAGTAGTACCTACTATACCGGCAATTACTAATCCGTTATTATCGCCTTTAGGTAATTCTGGGAAGAACTCGGAAATAGAAGTGCCAGCTTCCTGTACCACCATAAAACTAGTAATGATAAAAGCCAGTGCCATAAAGCCAACCATAATACTCATTGCCTTTATGAAATTTTCGTGTTTACCGGTCCAAAAAAGACCAATAAGTAATGCGATGAAAAAGATAGAAACAATAGGTTTGTTAAGAAATGAAACGGAGGTTTTTACTGAAATCCATTCCATAGTTACTTCGGCAACAACACCCATAACACCTATGCATGAAGAAACTATTGATACCAGTAATGCGGTAATAATAAAAATGGTGAGCGGTTTTCCAAATGCTTTTTTAAAATTAAGCATTAGGGTATCTCCAGAAACGATGGTCAACTTACTAATTGACACCAATAAGAAGTATGTGAAAAAGCAAGAGAGTAGAAGTGCCCATGAAAGGCTAAGCCCATACTTAGCACCAGAAACTACCATAGAGGTTACACTACCTGTGCCTACAACATAGCCGATAATAAAAAATGCTGGACCAAAATTCTTAAGACTCCTTTTAAATTTTCCTGTAATGGATATATTTTCCGTTGTCATAATCTTTGGTTCAGCATTTAAAATGTGATTAAAATAATATTTACTTCATAAAATATTTTCGAATTGAAATACAACCATTAAAATTATAATAATAATTGATGGTTATCTATTCTTTATCTCCGAAATAAGATACCGCACCTCCGCTTAAGAAATCTTCTCTTACAGGGCTAAAAGTGTCAATTAGCATACCTTCTTCTAAGCAAACGGCACTATGTAATAAATTAGGTTCTATATAAACTCCGTCACCTGCTTCTACAATTTGCTTTACCCCATCAATTTCAAATTCAAATTTACCTGAAACACAATAAGTAGCCTGAGTATGAAAATGTTGATGTGGCGCACCTAATGCTCCTTTGTCAAATTTTACTTTCACCATCATGATTTGATTATCGTATCCTAAAAACTTTCGTGATACACCTCCTCCAAGTTTTTCCCATTCCATATCTTTTGAAATGACGTACTTTTCACTAAATCGCTTCATTTTTTTATTGTTTTAATATTAGTTTAATTGTAATAATAAGAACCTGTCCAAGTGTAATCCTTATCGTTTATTTTCAAAATATGTTTCGCTTCTTTAGAAGCATTATTATTTGCTAGAATAAGCAATTTACTATTACCATTTATGGTAGTAATTGAAATAGCTGTATAATCTACTGTATCTAAAATCACTTTTAAATCTGTAATGTTGCTTTTAGAGTTCAAGGCAGATTCTGAGACTGGACTATAACTACCATGTGCTTCTATCGTCGAAACAAACAGCGTGTTTTTAGAATCCTTTCTACGAATAATAAAGCCCGCTTCTCTTCTTAAATTAAATTCTGGGTCGTTAGCTCCTATTCTTACAAACCGTAGTTCATCATCTTTTAAAGTTGCAGATGTTAAGGTGTAGAATCTCCCTTTTTCTAACCAACTTAATTTGGTGTTTTCGTCTGTTGTATTAGCACAACCTTCTGACCATAAATGTTGATATCCATTGTCTTTTCCTAAAGGTTCTAGCGTTTTAGGAACTTCATATTCAAAATTTGTGTTCAATACTTGCCCCATGAAATAAAAAGGTAAATCGTATTGATTTGTGCTGTCAGATTTGACTTTAAGAATATCTAGCATGAATGGCTTTTCAAAACTTTCGTCTTTGATAATAGCCATAGTTCTATGCATTTCTGTTCCCGGATACGCATTTGTTTCCTTTGCACTTAATAATTGAATGTCGGCATTTGAAACATCAAAAAGATATAAATCTGGATGATACTTACTTCCAATATCATATTTACCTTGGTAGTGAGACTTCTCATTCTGCACTAGTGTGTTATGGGCAATGGTTTGTTTTGCCCAAGTTTTATTTTCCTTTAAATAGTTACCACCACCTTTTTGCTCAATATTTACAAAACGGGCTAAACCGTAATCTTGTAGTACTTCATCTCCATTATCGTAGAATGAATAGGACAACTTATCATAATGACCATGACTTGATCCTTGCGAAGCATATTTAAAAACAAGCTCTAAATCTTCACTACGTAAAATACCAACTCCACCCTGGGTACCATCTGGTCCATCAGATAGGTTAATTGATTTTTTATCGAATGGTTTGGCTTCACCATTTTTAACTCCGAGCGCAACTGCTAAGCCAGAATCGTCTAATAAGACCTTATTTTGTTTTTCAGCGATACTTAACAAGCCTGGGTCTTGGTTCCCGAAATAATAAGAAATATCTACCGCTGTAACTAAAGCATCGTTATAGTATGACATCCCTTTTTGTCCGTCGTTTAGTGGAAAGAAATCGCCATCGGCATCAGATAAATTAATGAGTGCATTAATTGATTTTAAAAGGACACCATCTTTGTACTTAAATATTTTTAATTCAGGTTTTACGTTGTGTAATCCTTCAGCAAAAATTAAAAAAGGATACATGGCATAACGTTGGTAATAAGGACCTTCATTATAATATCCATCAGGAGAAAATGGCTCTTCTATATTCGCTAAGAAACCTGCTTTTCCATCTTCATTCAAAAAACCACCATCGTCATCTTTAGCGGTTTTATCTAAATTCACCCCTTTAATACCATATAGCGCACGGTCAATTAACTCTTTGTCATTCATCACCAAACCAATCATACCAACTGCGGCATTGCCCCATGTACTGTGATTGTGAACTCTTTGATAAAATTGCGGACTATCTACCGAAATATGATCTGCAAATGGCTTAAAAAGATTCTTTTCTAATTTTTTTCTTTCGACCTTGCTTAAGTAATTATAGATGCAATCGTAAGCCTGGCTAACGTAAACTAACCAGTTAGAATCATTTAAACATTGCCAAAATAATTTACCTCTAGCATAAGATCTTGTTTTTGGATGCAGCGGTAATGTTTTATACATACCCTCATATTGCATTAACATGTCTTTTACATACTTCGCATATTTTTCATCGTCCAATATTTGATATAGAACACCAGCTTGTTGCATCACTGTCATGTTACGCTTATGACGTGCATGTGTGTAGCCACCAGAATAATCTTTTGGAATAGGTGTATCTATACCTAGAGCCATTTCTGCATCTACTTCTTCTTTTAGTTTTTGAAGTGAAGCATCAAATAGAGGAACATTACCTAATTGAGCTCTAATTTTTTCTACCCCAGCCTTGGTTAAAATAAGGTTAGGATGTTCTTGAGCTTGAATGATTAGAGGGCAAATGCTTATAAATAAACATGTGATAGTTATTATCGCCCAGTTGATTCTTTTTATATACATTCTTTTATTTTGCTATTCAAAAATCATTTGAAAATAGTATCTTTTTCTGAAAATTATTTTATTGCAGAAGGTTGAAACAAATGAATTATAGGGTAGTGTTTTTATTTTTGGATTAGTACATTAATTTCATCTTCAAATTTTCTTCAACCTTAATCTGACCTGAGTTTGTAATTACATTATCAGCATGTGAATTATTCTTTGCTCCCCATAGTAATGCCACTAATTTTACATTATTGTTTTTAAAAGTATTGTTTGAAATATCAACATTTACGATACCTCTAGTGTTTAATAAAATTCCGTTTTCTTCTTTAGAGCCGCAATTTGAAAAGCTAGAGTTTGTAACCAATAAGTTTCCTCCAATGGTTGATTCATCATAGCCACCCCTATAATAATCAATCACATTTTGGTTAACGTTAGTGAATGTACAGTTTTGAATAGTTAAGTATTCTACGTTGTAATCTCCTTTGTCATTCGTTTCTTCAGACAATTCAATACCGTTTTCACAATCGGCAATTGCAGTATCTTTAAAAGTGATTTCTTGGGCAAATGTTTGTTTGTATGCTTTTAATACATAATCGAAATTATTGATATCGCAACCCGTAACGGTTAAACCGTATTGGTTAGACATATTTTCTTTTAGGTTAGAAAATGCTTTTTGTTTACCGTTACCGGTAAGTGATACATTCTTAAGATTTAAAATTCCATAAGGGTTTAATTCAAATAGTGGAGTGTTATCTGCTCCGGTAAAGACGATTTCAGCTTTTTCGTTTTCTTTAGATTGAATTGTAATTGTTTTGTTGATTAGTATCGATTTTGATACTTTGTATTTCCCTGGTTTTAAAGAGATAATATCTCCTGCTTTAGCAGTAGCTATTTTGGCTGCTAATTCTCCTTTGGTTTTGGAAACTTCTATAATGTTAGGAGATGTATTTTTTACAATATTAGAATACCAACTTGCTCCGTATTTAGCTTTGTTTAAAATATCAGTGTCCTTAAATTCACCTTGAACCACAGCACCAATTGAATTTTTGTCTTCTCTAGAATTTCCAAAAAGATCTTTGGTAATTGTATTAAAACCAAAACCTTGGTAAATATCAAACTCACTGGTTAATTTAGGTAGATAGACATACTCGCCAACTTTTGTCAATTGAAATTCACTAGCTTTAATTCTTGTTGTATCCCCAAAACTTATCTCTTGGTTATTAATAATATTACTTTTGAATTTTACTCCATCAGCTTTGTCATGTTCAATAATTATATGTTCATCACCTATGCTGTTGTAGATAATATTATTGGCAACTTCTGTTCTAAGAGCTCTGGCTGAGCGTATTTCAGATTCTGGAAGTACATCTTTTTGTTCAATGTTTGTACCCACTCCAAATTGCCATGGCGATTTACAATCTACATACGTATTATAGGCAACCACAACATCTGTAACTTGATTATATCTGTTTAATGGTGATTTAGGAATTCCGTTCATTACAGCTAGTGGACTTCTAAAGTTTTCACCAATAATTTTATAGAAGTAATTATTTATAACCCAGTGTCCTGTGTTTACCAGTCTAATTCCACCATAATTTTTATTTTCTCCATCACCAATAAAATAATTACCATCTATAACGGCATAATTACCATGACGTGTTACAACAGAACCTTCACTTTTATAGAATACATTATTTCTAATTTCGTTAAAATTTGTCTTGCTAGAAATAATCTCAACTTCCCCATTACATTCTTCAAATAAATTATTGGCAATAGTTGTATTACTTGGCGACATAGAGGTAAAGCTACTTCCTAGTTGAATAGTTTCTCCTCTAGCGCCACCTTTTCTAGGTCTTGGTCCAAAATGATTATCAACAATTTGATGATAATTTCTAATGCTTTGGTTTCCTTTCAAATCTACCCTAACTGTTGGTCCACCATTTGTTTTACCAGCAATATAACAATGGTCTAGTGTATTATGAGTACCATAAAACTGAACCCAGAGATCATCTTTGTCTCGTTGTTGCTGATTATAATCTAGAATTACACAATTAGTTACCCTAGAGTAATTAGCTACATTTTCTTCGCTTGTTCTAAACGCAATTACATTTTCAGTTGGGGTATGACCATTTCTAAAAAACAGTCCGTCAACTATTAAATAATTTCCGGAAATTTCTAAATTAGAAATCCCTTCAATAAATACTTTGCCCGGTGTTTCTGCCTTTACTGTAATTGGAGCATTTTTGGTACCTTCTCCTGTAAATTTAAACTGAACATTATTCCATATTCCGTTAGCCAAGACAATTACAGTACCAGGCTCTGCACTAGAAACTGCTTCGTCAAATTCAGCGATATTATGAACTAGGACATCATTTTTATCTTTATTTACCCAAGAAATTGTTGAGATAAACATGATCAATAAAAATGCCTTGAATAAGAATTTATTTTTCATTTGAATTTGATAATATTGGTTAACCAGTTTGGTTGACCAAAAATACATATATTTGTAAGACATCCAAATTTTTAACATAAAATCTACCTTTAAAACAATTTTAAGTTCGTTAAAATGAGAAATGATAATAAAGGGATATCAAGGAGAGACTTTACAAAGAAATCTGCTACTGCATTGGCAGGCATATCATTACTGCAAATAGGGAGCCCTCTTTTAGCTTCTTCTGTAGTTTCTAGAAATGATATTGAGGTGAATTTATTCTCTAAACATCTACAATTTTTAGACTATAATGAAATGTGTTCTGCTGCTGCTGATATTGGTTTTAATGGGTTGGATTTAACCGTTCGTCCAAAAGGTCATGTACTACCGGAAAATGTTACAGAAGATTTGCCAAAAGCGGTAGAAGCAATGAAGAAGTATGGGTTAAAACTACAAATGTTGACCACAAACGTTTGGGATATTTCGAATGAAACTGAACAGCGTGTTTTAGAGGCGGCAAGTAAGGCAGGTTTCAGTCACTACCGTACCGGTTGGCTTACATACCCAGAGAATACTTCAATAGAAGAGAGTCAGGCCATATTCTCAGAGCAAGCAGCTAAACTTGGGGAGGTCAACAAAAAACTGGGTTTAATCGGTTGTTATCAAAACCACGCTGGTAATCATGTTGGAGCACCTATTTGGGATTTGCCTACAATTTTATCAAAGGCAGATGATAATTATATGGGGTGCCAATATGATATTCGGCATGCAGTAGTAGAAGGTGGAAAAAGTTGGGAATTAGATTTGCGCCGTATTGAGCCGCTTATCAAATCGATAGTTATAAAAGATTTTAAGTGGGGTTATAAAAATGGAAAATACGAACCTATTAATATTCCATTAGGTGAAGGTGTGGTTGAGTTTGATAAGTATTTTTCGCTTCTTAAAAAATATAAAATCAATGTGCCAATATCATTACACTTAGAATATGACCTTGGCGGGGCAGAACATGGAGCAAAAGAAATTATCATGGATAAAAAGGAAGTATTTGCCAAAATGAAACATGATTTGCTTTTTATTAGGGAAGCATGGCAAAGAGCGCAATAAGATAAACTATAGAAAAGATATCATGACTAGACTATCAACTTCTACCAAAGAAAAACTAAAAAAAGTAAGTACGGCAACGGTTGCTACTTGTCTTTTTAAAAAAGGATTAAAAAATCAATTCATACAGAGTGTAAAACCATTAAGATCAGGAAGACCAACAATGGTTGGTGAAGCCTATACTTTGCGCTACATACCTGCGAGAGAAGATTTAAATACCATTGAGGTTTTTAGGGACCCTAAGCATTTACAGAGAGTAGCAGTAGAGGAATGCCCAGAGGGGGCTGTGTTAGTTATTGACAGTCGACAAAATGCAAGAGCAGCATCGGCAGGGTCAATTTTAGTAACACGTTTAATGGTAAGGGGAGCATCTGGTATTATTACAGATGGTGGTTTTCGGGATTCTGCAGAAATAGCGGATTTAGATTTTTCCTCCTATCATAATAGACCTACCGCACCTACTAATCTAACATTGCATCAAGCAATAGCGATTAACGACCCAATTGGTTGCGGAGATGTAGCCGTTTTTCCTGGTGATGTTATAATTGGTGATGATGATGGAGTAATGGTAATACCGGCGCATTTGGCGGATGAGGTTGCGGATGAATGTATTCAAATGACTTTATATGAAGATTTTGTTTTGGAAAAAGTAAAGGGTGGTAACGCGATTATAGGCTTGTACCCAATGGTAGATGAAGAAATAAAAGCGATGTTCGAAAAATGGAAGTCAGATAAAAATTAAATTACTTGTTCTAATTATAAAGTAAGAATAACATAAAAAAAAGTGATTTGTTCCTTGATATGAACAAATCACTTTTTGTGTTTTAACCGATTATTGTAAGTAAATGTAATATTACTCTCCACCTCTGGCAGGGTAATCGTTTTTAGTTACATAGTCAATAGCATTTAAAATGTCGTCCCAGTCTGGTCTTGCAAAAGGCATTGTTTGTATAGAGCTGGCATAAAGTGTATTATCAGGTCTTATCAAGAATAGCCCGGGTTCTGAAAATACATCTGGTTCTTTTTCAGACGTTTTTTTAGAAATGTATAATCCCCATTCTCTTGCATTTTCAATAGGTAAATTATATCCAACAGGAAGTTCAGGAATATTCCATTCATTTCCAGCTTTTTTAGCTCTTTCTTCGCTATCCATACTAATTGCGATTAGATGTACTCCTCGACCACTAAAATCTTTAAGTTTTTTAGTTAAAGATTCTAAATACTTTCTACAAACAGGACAGTGTAGACCACGATAGAATACTAGCATGGTAAAAGATGTACTGTCTTGATCATATAAACTCCATTGTGTATCGTTAATAAGAGGTAATTTTAACTCAGGTACTTGTGCTGTGGGTTTTATCATTGTTATGTTCTTTAAATGTTATGCCGTAAAGTTACAAGAGGTAATAGCGGTATGTTAGTTGAATACCTTTTAGAATTGATTCGATAAGTTGCACAATCATATCTTTTAAAACTGGTTCTAAGTTGTGTGACTACTGATTATCTGCCTGCCATTTTTCGTATTTAGCAAATTGAGCACTAGATAAAATGTTTTTTAATTGTCGTGTTCGCTCACTCTCAATACTACCTAACATCTCACCACTTGGCATATTGGCTTGCTTAGTTTTAAATTGGTTCATTGCAGCATTATATGTGGTAACTTGTTCTTCGCTCATCTCAAGGGCTTTGAACATTTGAGAGTTTTCTTTAGAAGTACTTTTTGTATTGGTCTTTGCCATACTATTACTCATAGCACCTGTAGAACCGTTTGTTTGTACGGCAATATTGGGTTGAATTGAAGCTTTAGATACTTGTGAAGTTGTATTGCTATTTTCGGTATTTTCCTTTTCTGCAGAAACTACTGTATCTGTTTTTTCAGTATTGGAAGTTGTTTTTTTAGTGCCTGAGCAAGAAGCTAAAACTACCGTTAATACTAAAGTTGCTAATATTTTATTTTTCATAATTTCTAAGTTTAAAGTTCTGTTGAAAATTATGTTTAAAAATGGGTTTCAATAGTCGCTATTAAATTTATAATTAACGCATCAGATTTAATTGCTGAATACCATTATCATAAGATGTGAAGCCTATTCATTAAAACAAATATGTAAGAAAAAGAATACGTTTAGAGGGTTTTATTCGTTGAAAGTTGTTAACTTATAATTTAATTGAATAGTTTCTAATTCTTAGATGTATATGTACAATCTTGTGTATAGATCAACAGCCAATACCCTTTCGACCAAGCAAGTTGATGATATTTTAAATGAGTCAAGAGATTTCAATAAGAGACATGATATTACAGGTTGCCTGGTATATCATAAAGGATTTTTTATACAGTATTTGGAAGGGGAAGCTGAGATAGTTCTAGCATTATTTGAAAAAATTAGGGTAGATTCACGTCATTATGAAGTGATTTTACTTTCTAAGGGCAATATATATTCAAGAGAATTTGATACTTGGAGTATGGCTTATCTATCAGATGACATACCAAATGAAGCTTTTCAATATATTAAATTAATGGTCAGTCCTGAATCCGATATTCCTGAAATGTCTGTTATTCCCAACCCAACTTCCAAGCGGTTTTGGCTAGCGGCTAAGAATTTACTTAATAAATTAGAGCAAAAGAAACTCAATTAAAAACCACTTCATTTCAAAAATTACGGAGAGCTTTTAGCTGTGTAATTTTAATTATTTCATTTTTGACATTGTTTAATTTATTTTGATTTCTGAACGAATTAAATGTTAGTACAGTCATTGTCAGCGATCGTATTTTTTACTACTTTTTAATTTGTTCTTAGTCATTTTGTAGTAAAATGCTAATGATGTAAATAGAGTTATGGATTTTCACATAGCGTAAATTAGAAATGGCATTATAATTCAGTATTTTTATTTAATATATATACATTAAAATAAAAGTCATGAACAATATTTTCCGAATATTTCTAGTCATTATGGTCATGATTACTGCTACAGTAGAAGTTCAAGGGCAGAAAAAATTAGACCAACAAGCAGTTGCCGATTTACAAAAAACACCTAAGTATGCTTTTGTACTTACTACAGAAAGGCATTTTAAAGGAGTTTTAAATATGTACGATTTACTTATTGAAAATGGAGTTTTAATAGAAGATTATGAAATAGTGGTCAAAGGGAAAGTAGTTACGCAACTGGTAAAAGATTCTGAACTAGAGAAGTTTTTTCAAAAATATAAAGGAAAGGTCAAAGTAAGCGTATGTAGTGTTGCCATGGAAAAATTAGGTGTAGCTGAAGAGACACTTTTTGATGGACTCAACGTAACGCCAACAGCTTCGGTAAGGGTGCTTCAATTACAAGCTAATGGTTATAATACCTTGACGTACTAGGTAAAAATATAAATCTAGAAAATAGGAACCCATAACACTTCACTTGTTAATGGTATTTTCGCTGCTACTGCTTAGTGTCGCAATTATTTTTACTAAATACACTAATTCAAAATCTACATAACTGTATTTTAGCGCTGTTTTTATTAGCACTCTGCTAGTGTGCACAATATTTATACCTGTATAATTTATAAAATGAAAGTCTGTATTGCCGAAAAACCATCTGTAGCACGAGAAATTGCTTCTGTACTTGGAGCTAATACCAAACGTGATGGCTATTATGAAGGCAATGGTTATGCGGTAACGTATACTTTTGGACATCTTTGTACTTTAAAGGAGCCAAATGATTACAAGCCACATTGGAAAAGTTGGGATTTAAACAATCTACCCATGCTGCCGGAACGCTTTGAAACCAAAGTGTCTAAAGATTCTGGTATAAAAAAACAGTTTAAAATTATTAAGCAACTATTTGATAAAGCAGATGTTGTTATAAACTGTGGGGATGCTGGGCAAGAAGGAGAGCTTATACAACGTTGGGTCTTAAGTCAAGCCAATTATAAAGGAAAAGTTGAACGACTTTGGATTTCTTCACTTACGACAGAAGCCATAAAAGAAGGTTTCAAAAACTTAAAACCATCAGAAGATTACGACAATCTATATTACGCAGGTTTTTCTAGAGCTATTGGAGATTGGCTTTTAGGAATGAATGCAACACGATTATATACTTTAAAACATGGTGGCTATAAACAAATGTTATCTGTTGGTCGTGTGCAAACGCCTACTTTGGCAATGTTGGTTAACCGGTTTAATGAGATAGAAAATTTTAAACCACAACCGTATTGGGAATTACAAACACTTTATCGCGATACACTATTTAGTTATGAAGAAGGGCGTTTTCTTAAAATGGAAGACGGGGAGAAATTAGCTTCTATTGTAAAAGAGCATGATTTTGAAATTGTTTCTACGACCAAAAAAGCAGGGAATGAATATGCTCCCAAGCTATTTGATTTAACAGGTTTACAAGTCTATTGTAACACCAAATTCGGTTTTAGTGCCGATGAAACTTTAAAAATAGTTCAGAAATTATACGAGCAAAAAGTAGTGACCTACCCAAGAGTAGATACCACTTTTTTGCCAAATGACGTATATCCAAAAGTTCCAGGAATTTTAAAGAACTTATCTAACTATGCAACTTTAACGCAACCGCTAGATGGGAAGAAATTAAAGAAAACTAAAAAGGTTTTTGATGATGGTAAGGTTACGGATCACCATGCAATTATACCAACAGGGCAACAAATAAACTTACAATACAATCAACAACAGGTCTACGATATAATTGTACGCCGTTTTATTGCTGTATTTTATCCAGATTGCAAAGTATCTAATACAACTGTAATTGGTAAAGCAGAGAAAGTAAAATTCAAGGCAACAGGTAAGGAGATTTTAGAAAAAGGATGGCGTGTTGTTTTCGAAACACCCAATAACACCTCCAAAGAGCCTGGAATATTACCAACTTTCCAGAAAGGCGAAAAGGGGCCACACCAACCTTCGTTTATTGAAAAGCAAACGAAGCCGCCAAAACAATTTACTGAAGCCTCACTATTACGAGCAATGGAAACTGCAGGAAAACAAGTTGATGATGATGAACTTCGTGAGATAATGAAAGAAAACGGTATTGGACGACCCTCTACACGTGCCAATATTATTGAAACGTTGTTCCGTAGAAAATATATAAAGCGAAATAAAAAGCAGGTAATTCCAACAGTTACAGGTATTCAATTAATTGATACCATACAAAACGAAATGCTAAAATCTGCCGAGCTAACTGGTAAATGGGAGAAGCAGTTAAAAGATATTGAAAAAGGAACTTTTAGTGCTGGTAGTTTTATTAAGCAAATGAAGCAAATGGTAGATCATTTGGTTTACGAAGTGCGAAGTGAAACAAAAAAGGCGAATATTTCAGCGATAAATAATAAACCGGCAGCAGCGGCTTCTAAGAAAAAAGCTATTAAAAAGGCCACAGGAATAACATCAGAGGTTTGCCCTAAATGTAAGAAAGGCACCATTCGAAAAGGAAAAACAGCTTATGGGTGTTCTGAATTTAATAAGACTTGCGATTTTGTATTGCCATTTAAAATTGAAGGTAAAACCATTTCAGAAAAACAGTTTATTAGGTTGTTTCAAAAAGGGTCTACGGTAAATTTAAAAGGCTTTAAAATTAATAATACTTCAGTTGAAGGATTAGTTAGGTTTGATGAAAATTTCAAACTCAAGTTAGAACCTAAAAAAGGTAAAGTTCAAGTAAAGAATACTTCTGAAGAAAATAGTTGTCCAAAATGTAATAAGGGCGTTATCATAAAAGGAAAATCGGCTTATGGCTGTAGCGAATACAAAGCAGGATGCGACTTTAGATTTAGCTTTGATGAAATTCGGGATAAGGCAAAGGGACAACCACTTACCAAAGACCTAGTATTTGAAATATTTAGAGAAAATTAAACGTTTTAGGTTTTGCTAAAATGGAAAAATGAGAAGAGATTCTAGTTTCAAATTAATAGCATGAACTTTCGTATTAAATAGTAATGATCTCTTTAAAATATTATAAATAAAAAAAGCCTCTGAAGTTTCAGAGGCTTTAAACTTAGTAGCGGGGACTGGACTCGAACCAGCGACCTTCGGGTTATGAGCTCCTCGTATGGAAAATTCCCAACGGTTTTATTGGGCTCAACCGCTATTAAATTATAAAATCGTATGCAAAAACGTATGCAGTTTTAGTTTTCTGATTATTAATAAATTCTTATTGCAATTTAGGTAAAAAAGAAATTGGTGTTCAGATTATTTTAATTCTTTTAAATTCAATTTTCATTTCAGTTTTAGATTTAGAAATAGTTCATTTGTCTAAAATTAGCACATCGTTTATTATGAGCTCCAAAATTTGGAGTGACCTATATGTATTTTTTTCTTAAAGAAATTATTAAAATGTGTGACCTCCCTAAGGTTTAGTTTTACCGATACTTTTGCCCCCTTGCATCTTCGATTACCCCGTTCCAATTCAATCCAAAGGCGATATCATACGTATTGCCATCTGAATCTGAGTAAGGCTGCATATCTCTTGGTACATCTTCGAATTGTGCCTCTACTGTCAACATATCGGCAGGCATTTGAAATGGCAACAAGCCTGACGGTTCTGCAGCACCAGTAATAATTTCCATTAAGGCTTGGTCTTGAATACCCATAGGCACAAGAATTGCGGCAGCGCTAACTTCTATCTGAGAAAAAACCATTGGCTTTGCTATTTTTACTGATACAATGACCGGTTTGTCTCCCATTTTTGCTTTTGTATCTTTTACCAATTGCATATCGGTCGCATTGATGGTCTTAACTGATTTTCCTTTATAACCTCTATTGGTAAAGTCTTCTAAAGGACTACCTCCGGCCAAACTTACTTCCCTTGCTGTATCAGCTGTATAGGGGCTATACTGTAAATTAATCGGAATGTACACGTTACCAACCTCTTCCGGTCCACCGGCAGGCCAATGTTTTATCATGGCATTTACGCTCTCCATGCCCCAATTACCTCCATTGGTAGATTGAAAATCGTCTACCTACGCTCTCGCCAAATCCGTAGCCAAAGGATTATCTTCTTCTGAGGTTGAGAGAACCATATTTTCCGTTCATATGCTACACAAACGAATCCTAACTTTAAATAACTTTCATATCGATATCTTAAAAAAAAATGAGTGTTTTCTTGATTTATTTACTTACTTGTAGAGACATTCTCAATAATAGTAGCATACCCCATGCCTACACCCACACACATGGTAGCCAAACCATATTTTCCTCCGGATCGAATTAATTCGTTCGTTGCCGCTTGAAGTATTCGTGTACCAGACATTCCTAAAGGGTGACCGATAGCAATCGCTCCGCCGTTAGGGTTTATTCTTGGGTCATCATCTGCTAAACCTAACTCTCGTGTACAGGCTAGCGCTTGAGCGGAAAAGGCTTCGTTGAATTCTAGTACATCCATGTCCTTTAATTCCAAGCCTGCTTTTGCCAAAACTTTTCTTGTGGCGTACACAGGACCAATACCCATTATTTTTGGTTCTACACCCACTACAGCTGAAGCTACTATTCTAGCTTTTGGCGTGAGATTGTATTTTTTCAAGGCATCTTCTGAAACAACTAACATTGCTGCGGCACCGTCATTTAATCCTGATGCATTACCTGCGGTTACCGTTCCATCTTTTTTGAAGACGGCTCTTAAAGTGGCTAATTTTTCTACCGTTGTACTCGGTCTTATGAATTCATCTTGACTCACGATAATGGGGTCTCCTTTTCGTTGTGGAATTTCAACCGGACAAATTTCTTCCCCTAAAATACCATTTTGTTGTGCTTTAGTGGCTTTCATTTGAGAATTATACGCGAATAAATCTTGGTCTTCCCTGCTTATGTTAAACATCTCAGCTAGATTTTCTGCGGTAATTCCCATGGCATCCGTACCATACATTTCATGTAACTTTTTATTCACAAAACGCCATCCAAAGCTAGAGTCTTCCATTTTGGAATCGTTACCAAACGCTATAGCTGACTTTGAAATCACCAAAGGTCCTCTAGACATGTGTTCCATTCCTCCGGCAATAAATACATCGCCATCTCCAGCTTTAATAGCACGATTTGCTTGCACCACGGCAGACATACCTGATGAGCATAATCTATTGATCGTTTCACCGGGAACGGTATATGGTAATCCTGCCAAGAGTAGCGCCATACGCGCCACATTTCTATTGTCTTCCCCGGCTTGATTATGGCATCCTAGTATAACATCATCAATCGCATCTTTGGGTAGATTCGGATATTTTTCGAGTAAGGCCTTGATGGGAATTGCCGCCAAATCATCTGCTCTCACTTGTGCCAAAGCACCTCTAAAACTACCTATTGGGGTTCTTATCGCGTCAACTATATATGCTTCTTTCATTTTTCTACTGTAACTGTTCTACAAATTTGGCTTCGGTTTTTTCACGGACTTCTTCCAAGGTACTACCTGGTAAAATCTCTATAAGGGTCAACTGCCCGTCAATAAACTTGAACACGGCCAATTCCGTAATCAACATATCTACACAGCTAAAATCCGTAATGGGTAACGTGCAATTTTCAACTACTTTTGAACCGCCGTCTCTATCCGTATGGCGTAATGTAATAATTAATTTTTTGGCGCCCGATGCTAAATCCATCGCACCGCCTACACCTAACAAAGGTTTTCCGGGTACGGACCAGTTGGCCAGATTTCCTTGCGCATCTACTTCCAATCCGCCCATAATGGCCACATCAATATGCCCGCCACGAATCATGGCAAAACTATCGGCACTATCAAAATAACTGCTTCCAGGCAACGCCGTTACTGGTACTTTACCTGCATTTACAGGATAATACATAGCGCCGCCACCATCTTTTGGTTCGGGGCCTACACCTAGCATTCCGTTTTCGGTATGTAGAATGATGCCGTCTTCTGGTTTTATCAAATCGGCTACTAAAGTTGGGATGCCAATTCCAAGATTCACCACATCGCCTTTTTCTAATTCCGCAAACGCTCGTTTGGCCATATTCATCCGTTTTTCATCAATTACTTTTGAGGAACCTACCGATGCTGAAGAACCCAAATCTTCTTCTGTTAGTTTTCGCTCCACCAAATAGTCTACAAAACAACCTGGAGTATGAATTTCATTGGGGTCAATTTCCCCATTCGGAACAATTTCTTGCACTTCGGCAATTACAATATCAGCAGCTGTTGCCATTGCTCTATTGAAATTTTGTTCGGTCATGCGGTATTGCAGATTTCCTGCCGTATCTGCTTTCCAAGCTCTTATAATGGCTACATTTCCTCGAACACCTTCTATAAACACTTGCTCTTTACCGTTCAATATTTTGGTTTCTCGTCCTTCAGCGATTAAGGTTCCTGCTGATGTGGGCGTATAAAATCCGCCAATACCTGCACCACCTGCCCGTATAGCTTCTGCCAAAGTTCCTTGAGGCAATAATTCATATTCCACACGACCTTCTTGTGCCGCTAAAACGGCTTCCCTATTCGAAGTAAAAAAAGAGCCGATCATTTTCTTTAATTGACCATTGTTCAACAAGCGACCACCGCCCATATTAGGTTCGCCTACATTGTTTGCAATAAAGGTGAGGTCTTTGGTCTTGGTCTTTGCCAATTCATGAATGATATTCACGGGGTTACCCGTCATACCAAAGCCACCCCCTAAAATGATGTCGCCATCTTTTACTAAACTTGCTGCTTTTTCAGCACTTATTATTGGAACTGTTTTCATTGGGATTTAATTTTTAAACGATTCAAACGGTAGCCCTACATAGTTCTCTGCTATGGTGGTTTTATATGCTCTAGATACTTTTAGATAATCAAATTTTGCTTTTTGTAAGCGATAGGTAAATGACCCATGAGCGTCTTGTTTGTGAAATAATTTAGTCATGAAATTCGAAAAATCCTGCGCTCTCCATATTCTACGAAGGGCATCATTGGTATAAGTGTCCAGTAACGTTTCAGAATTCGTTTTATAATAGGCCACAAAGGCGTCAACCATATGTTTTACATCGGCAATGGCCAAGTTCATTCCTTTACCCCCTGTTGGTGGAACTATATGTGCAGCATCGCCAGCCAATAATAATCTGCCACTTCGTAAACTATCAATCATATGGCTGCGCATAGGCGTTATTCCTTTTTCAAAAATAGGACCCTCTTTAAGCTCCCAACTAGGTGTAGCTAATCGCTTAGATAATTCACTCCAAATTCTATCATCAGACCAATTATCTACCGATTCATCATTGTCTACCTGAACATATAATCTACTTACGGTCTCTGAACGTAAACTATGTAATGCAAAACCATTCTCCTGATATGCATATATTAATTCATCTGTTGAAGGCGCTACATTTGCCAATATTCCCAACCAGCTGAACGGATAGGTAATATCATAGGACTGGAAACTTTTCTTTGGCAAGGTCTTACGTCCAATGCCATGAAAACCGTCACAGGCCGCCACAAAATCGCATTCCAGAATTCCTTCTTCGCCGTCTTTTTCAAAATGTATTTTAGGACGCTTCGTATCAAAATCTACTATTTTGGTCGCCCTAGTTTCAAAGTGCAGTTCTCCGCCCTCTTGCAACCAAGCATCCGTAAGATCTTTGGTAATTTCCTGCTGACCGTAAATAGTTATGGTTCTGCCGCCGGTCAATTCGCCAAATGGTATATGAACACGTTCCTCATCAAAACTAAGGTATACGGCATCATGAACAATGCCTTCTTTTTTCATTCGGGCATCAAGCCCCAATTCCTTCAAAATATCTTTGGTGTTCTGTTCTACCAAACCGGCACGAACCCTACCTTCAACATATTCCCGTGAGCGTAGTTCTATGACTACGGCATCTATATCGTGTTTTTTCAACCAATTTGCCAAGACCATCCCCGAAGGTCCGGCACCTATTATTCCTACTTGTGTTTTAATATGTATCATCCGGTTAGTATTCTATTCCTAAATCTGTAAATACTTCTTCTGCCGAATGCATGGCATCGTTGGCTGCGGGTAAACCACAATAAATTCCTGATTGTAGAATCACTTCTTTTATTTCATCTTTGGTTACACCATTGTTGAATGCCGCTTTTACATGCATTTTAAACTCCGCTTTCTTATTGAGCGGTATCAACATGGCAAGGGTTATAAGGCTTCTACTGTGTTTGGGCAAACCTGGTCGGGTCCAAATTTCTCCCCATGCATAGTGCGAAATAAATTCTTGAAAATCGGTGTTGAATTCATTCTTGTTTCCGTTGGCCCTATCCACGTGGGCATCACCTAAAACCGTTCTACGTACATGCATACCTCTATCAAAAGTATCTTCGCCGACTATAAAATTGATAAGCGTTTCAGCGTAATATGATGGTAATTCGGTGCTTGGCAAATGCCTGGCATGAAACACTTTTAGCTCAGCACCTGCTATTTCTTTTTGCATGATTTCGGCTTGGGTCACATTAGTAACGGCATCTTCATCACCTGTAATGATTAAAGTCTCTAGCTGAATTTGTTTAATATCCGCCCTAAAATCGGCATTGCCAATTGCAGCACAACAGGCGGTATATCCTTCTGGGCTGTTCGCCAAGAATATTTTTTTCATTTCCGCTAAGCGGGATGTATGCGTTTGGTGATAGCTTTCGGTAAACCATTTTTCCATTGTGGCATCTACGATAGCTTGCATGCCTTGTTCATTGATGGTTTCAATACGGTCGTTCCATCGTTCTACAGTACCAATCTTAGCATCTGTATTACTGATAATGAGTTTGTGTAAACGGTTTGGATGGTTGATTCCCAAGTACTGACCGATCAACCCGCCCATGGACAAGCCGCAGAAATACACTTTATCTATTTTTAATGTATCCAAAAGGTCAATTACATCGTGGCCCAATTGTTCTATAGTGTAGGGTCCGTCCGTAAGTTCGCTTTTCCCATGCCCCCTTGTATCATATTGTAAAACCCTAAAATAAGGTAGTAAATACGGCACCAATTCATCCCACATGGTTAAATCTGCCCCTAGGGAATTAGAGAACATCAGTACGGGACTGTTGGGTGTTCCCTGTAATTTATAGTTTGTTTTCATAACCTTATGAATACTTTTTTAATATATTTTCTGTCCAGACCACACTATTGCCTATGGCATTATCAGGTTTGAACAAATCTTCTATAGATTCTATTTGTGGGTGCATTTCTTGCACTACCTCTTTTAAATGCTTTTGTTGTTGCAAAGCCAAGGTACACGCCTTTTTTACCGAATCGTGGGCTTGCATTTTTCCTAAGGATTTGGACAGATACAATGACACCTTTTCGGCATAAATGAGTCCGTTCGTAAGCTCTATATTCTGGAGCATCCGGTCTTTATTAACTTCTAGATTCGTTATTAAATCGACGGACTTTTCTAAAGAACCACCGGTTAAATTCATGAGTTGCGTTAATGTTTCCCATTCCGCATGCCATAATCCAGCAGAACGTTCATGTTCTTGGGGCATAGCGGTAAGCATTGTAGCCACTAAACCGGGTGTGCGGGTGGCGTTGCTCAAAATAAGCGTGCATCCAACAGGATTGCGTTTATGTGGCATGGTACTGGAACCACCTTTGCCTTCTTCGGCACCTTCAAAAACCTCCCCAACTTCTGTTTGCATGAGTAAGGAAATATCCTTTGCTATTTTACCCAAAGACCCTGACAGAACTCCTAAAACAGAAGCAAATTCTGCTAAGGAATCTCGCTGTGACTGCCATGGAAAAGATGCATTCAAGTCTAGGTTTTTAGCGAAGGCCATTTGAACCTCGGTTGTGATATTGGCATTACCAGTACCTACGGCGCCACCTAACTGAATGCAAAACAAACGACTTTTTAGTTCGTTCAATCTTGTTCTAGTGCGCGAAATACCTTCTAGCCATCCGGCAGATTTTAGACCGAACGTCATGGGTTTTGCTTGCTGCAACAAGGTTCTACCCATCATAATCGTGTGCATATGGTCTTTTGTGAGTTGTACCAATGCATGCTGTAAAACTTCTAATTTGCCCTCTAACCAAACAACGTATTCCTTAATCGTTAGTATTGTTGCAGTGTCTATTATATCTTGACTGGTAGCTCCTAAATGCACATATTTAGAAGCTTCAAAATCACGGTTTTTAATGGCCTTTGTTAATTGCTTTACTAAAGGAATGGCAACATTACCCCCTAAAACAATATCAGATTTTAAAGCATTAATGTCAATAGCATCTACCGCACAACATTCTGATATTATTTTTGATGCCGTTGTTGGGATCAACCCTACCTCAGCTTGTGCCTGTGCCAAGGCAGCTTCTACGTTTAAAAGTTTGGTGACGGACTCGCGATCGGAAAAAAGTTCAGTGAGTTCATTGGCGTAAAAAGTCTCAGTGTAGAGCGACATGTACTGCTATGTATTAAATTTCAAAAAAAACGGTTTCATTGCGCCCCTGCATGTAAATATTGAATACATAAGAATCGCCTTTCTTCTCCGCGACCAACGTGTGCTTTCTATCGGTATCAACAGCATTTAAATTAGCATCAGTTTCATTAAGCTGCTGTTCATCGGCAAAATAAATACGTGTATATGAATGCAATAATTGACCACGCATAAATAGTATTACATGAATAAATGGTGCCTGACCATTAACCGATTTTGGTTTTATTGTTTTAAAGGTAAATGTATTTCCCTCATCCGTACCCGAGCCGTAGCGTCCAAACAATTTATGCACTCCATCATCCTGCCAAAGTTCTATCATGGCATCATCTACGGGCTGTGCATTACCATCGTAAACGGTACCCGTTATGGTAATGGTTTCCACATTATTTAACCCTTTAACCATATCATGGTCTACCCAACTATCAAAATCATAGCCATACTGTTGTGGCGTTAACCCGTAGGCAAAATAAGGCCCTATAGTTTGTGAAGGAGTCTGTTTTTTAACTGCTGATGTCTTCATACTTGTTTACAAATTTTCAAATGGGGTTGCATTTTTTCCACGTAAAACAATATCGAACCGATAGCCCAGTGCAAAATTGGCCTCGGTAACCGATAGGTCAAAAGCTGACACCAACAATTCCCTGCCTTTTGGGGGGACAGCCTTAAAAATAGGGTCATGCTCAAAGAGCGGATCGCCAGGAAAGTACATTTGGGTAATCAACCTACTGGCAATATCGCCCCCGAACAACGAAAAATGTATATGATTTGGCCGCCATGCATTGGGGTGGTTTCCCCAAGGGTAAGCACCCGGTTTTATGGTGTAGAATTTATAATAGCCATGTGCATCTGTCATACAACGTCCCGTACCTAAAAAATTAGGGTCCAAGGGTGCGTCATGTTGATCTACCTTATGTACATAGCGCCCAGCAGAATTTGCCTGCCACAACTCAATTAACGTATGTGGTAAAGGGTGCCCATATTCATTGGTGACTTTGCCATGCACCACAATACGCTCGCCAATAGGTTCTCCATCTTTTATAGAATTCTTGGTAAGATCATGGTCTAAAGCCCCTAATTTAAAATCTTTAAAAAGCGGACCTGATAAGGTAATGTCTTTCTTTTTAGGCACGACCAAGGGTTGCAATGGCGCTCTTAAAATAGTCGATTTATAGGCTTCATCTAAATAGGGCGGTTGTACTTCGATATCAAATTTGGATTCCGTTGTAATGCTCATGTTCAATGTATTAAACTACTGTCTTCCAAAGCTAATACAAGTAATTTTTAATCCTTAGGACAATTTTGAATAATAGTAGGACAAAATAAACATTATCAATACCTTAAAATGTTTAAATAAGACAATATATTTCATTAAAATACTGTAATACATTACTTTATACTATATTTAAAACATAATAACATCAGTTATAAATAAACATAATGAACGATTTACTACGTTATAAGGGATTGTACGGCGAGCATCAACAGCCTTTGGTGACCGACTTTATACATATTGAACCCTTAGAGGATCGCAGTAAAATTTATGAATGGGAGATTGCCGAGCATATTCATACAGATTTGGTACAATTGTTTGTTGTAGAAGTAGGTACCGGTGTTTTACTTTCTGAAGGTAACCGTATTGAACTTGCTGCACCCTGCGTGGTTACGGTACCTGCCAACGTATTACATGGGTTTCATTTTGAGCCTTCTATTGTTGGGGAGGTCATTACCCTCTCCGTATCTTTTTATGACACACTTTTACAGGATAAAGCCGGTATTAAAAAGCAGAGCAACCAATTGAACTGTTTTTCCTTTTTAGAGAACACCAATACCTTTTCTGATGTGCGGTACCTTAAAGACAAAATACAAAACGAAATCTTTGATGATGCTCCAGAAAAACTTTTAGCTTTAAGAAGGTATTTTGAATTGGTATACCTAGCGCTTTTTCGTGAAAAATTCAGAAATACGGCAGATGCCCTACTTTCCAACAATAAAAACTTGGCGTATTATCAGCAATTTCAAGAATTGATACGACAACATGCACAGAACCTGTTGAGCATAAAGAAATTTGCCGATGCCCTAGGCATAACCCAAACCCACCTTAACCGTGTTTGCCATACCGTAACCGGAAAATCTGCCCTTAAAGTGGTACAAGATTTTACCATGAACGAGGCCAAAAAATACCTGCTCAATACCTCATACTCCATTGCCGAAGTAGCCTACTTCTTAAATTTTAACGACCCTGCCTATTTTAGCCGCTTGTTCAAAAAACGGGTGGGCGTAGCACCTGGGGAGTTTAGGAAGGGATGATTTTTGGTTGGTGGTTGTTATTATACGTTTTCCCGTATACAAAGTAGACGTTAACAAGCTCTAAATTTTAAGCTAAGTACAAAGTTTGACACGTGGAATACCTCTATGTTTTTTCGTTAAGCTTACTTATAATTTACATTGTTAGGTAACGCTTTTTTATCCATTTCTTCAATTGGAACACTTGCTTTTGAATTAGAAATCAAAACAGCATAGTCTAAATATTCGGTCGTGGATTTTCCTTTAACTAAGTCTCCATTTGATTTCTCATCCGTCATAACGATTTCCATTAAATCTGGAATTCCGTCAGCATACGGTGTTTGGGGTTGGTTTAAACGAAATAGCGTAATGTCTGAGATTTTGCTTTCCTTTAGTTTGTCAATTCCAAGAAAATACTCTTTTTCATAGTCGCCAATTCCATAGCCCCCCTCCGTGTTATATTCTCTATAATTTCCATTATCGTCTAAAACCCTTCCCCAAAGTACCCTGCTTTCTGTTAGATAACCAATGACCGATAGTAGTCTATCTCTCCCAATAATTCCATTTTCAATTAATTGAACAAAAAAAGAAGGGTTTTTTCCTTCCCATTGTTTTTCTATATGAAAAAAGCCAAATCGGGCAAACTGTGGTTTTTTATCAAATTGGTAGTAGGTGCTTAATGCTACGTAGTTTTCAAACATTAGCCTTTCTCTCTTCATAGAATTGTCAAAGTCTACAAAGGTTTCTTTTAGGTTTTTTATGATGTGCTCAAAACTAAATTTGTCTGCAATACTATTTTCAAATTCATTTCGGTTGTCTTCATAATCTTGAACTAAATTTTCTAAAACTTTCTTTGAAAACGTTGCCGTAAATGGAAAAAAATTAACAGTATCGTTTGCAGTCATTTTAGCTAATGCCAGTACTGATGCCCTTGTGTGCATTTTCTGGTCTAACAATTCCAATAAATGCTTAGCGGTAAATTTATAGCTTACTAAAAGATCAACACCTACAACCTTAAGTTTATTCTTTGCAGGTAAATTATCATTTAGAGTTTTAAGTTTTTTCCATTTAGTATAGGTAGCAATGCTTTTATCCTGTGGTATTCTATTTCCATAATGCACTACCAATTCTTTTAATAAAATGGTATCTCCGGTTTTAAGATACTGGTTAAAGTAGTGGGCAATGCTGAAATCTGTTTCTGGCAGATAGTATTTTATGGTATCATCTTTGGTTAAGGATTCTATGAGTGCAATTTCTGTGGTTTCGGTTTTTTGGCTACCGTGATAGGCTCCAAAGCCAATGAGCTGAAAATCTTTTTGTGGAAATTCAAACTCGGTTTTTGTTAGATCAAATCGGTTTTTTTGCAAGTAATCACTTTTGGTTTGGGAAAATCCTATGACCCCTAAAACCGTAAAAAGAATGGTATAAATGTTCTTCATTTTTTTGCTTTTGTTAAAGAGTATGCTATGATGAAAATGTTACAAACTGCAATGAAATTTATTACATATTGTTCTTTAAAACCAACATTATTATCCGCTTTTGCGTGTTACCGGTTTTGGAATTAGGAAGGCCTTTATTTTGCCAATGGAAAATCATGTATTATCAGCAATTTCAAGAATTGATACGACAACATGCACAGAACCTGCTGAGCATAAAGAAATATGCCGATGCCCTGGGTATTACCAAAACCCCCCTTAACCGTATTTGCCATACCGTAACCGGAAAATCTGCCTTTAAAGTGGTACAAGATTTTACCATGAACGAGGCCAGAAAATACCTATTAAACACTTCATACTCCATAGCCGAAGTAGCCTACTTTTTAAATTTTAAATACCCTGCCTATTTTAGCCCGTTGTTTAAAAAGCGGGTGGGCGTAGCACCTGGGGAGTTTAGGAAGGGATGATTTTTGGTTGGTTTTAGATAACGGTCTTGAATATGAAAAGTAGCGCTGAAAATAAGCGATAAATTTCGGATAAACATAAGCGGAATTTTTAAATTTTATTTTTGGAAATTTGTCAAATTCAAAAAATTAGCGACTTTCCGAAAAATACCCAAACCTTAGTTTGAGCAATGACTTGCGCTATTTTAAAAAACATTGTTGCCAGTAGTGTTTTTACACGCTTTGCTGTAATTCCAATTCTGGCATTTCGTCATAAGTTCGACCGTTTAAAACTCTACCGTTTTTCTTTTTATTTTTTCCGCCCCATTGTTTAAAGAAAAATGCAACGTCTGCTTTTTCGCATTGCTCTTGAATGTCAATAACCCAATCAGCATCCATCGGTCGAGGTGTATGACCACTTTCGCCACCAACAATTACCCAATCAATATGTTTTAAATTCAGATTTTGCAAAGGCCCAATTAAAGGTTCGAGTGATAGGAACTTTACTCTAGCATTTATCTTTCTTAAAAAGTCAATTCTATTTTCAACTTTTTGTTCTTCGACAGAAACTCCCATCCAAATATTATGCGACCATTTTAATTCCTTGTGAACCTCAAGAAGTCTTTCGGCTCGTTTTGTCAGAACTTGAAAGACGTGTCTTGGATTATCATTCATTACTTTAAAAACCTTTTTAATAAACTCTAAAGGAATGTCTTCGTGAAATAAATCACTCATTGAATTCACAAAAACTACTTTAGCTTTTTTCCAAGTGTATGGAACTTTCAATTCTTTATCGTGAGTTCTGACTTTAAAATTGTCATTGTATTTTTCAACACCCATCGCTTTTAAGCGTTTGGACATAATCTCTGCATAGCAAAATTTACATCCTTGCGATACCTTAGAACAACCTGTTGTAGGATTCCAAGTCATTTCTGTCCATTCTATGCTTGATTGCGCCATTTAATTTGAGATTATTTTATAAGTTACAATATTATCTTTCCTAAACACATTAACATAATTTAAGAAAGGTGATTTCCCTTCATATTCCAATTTACCTTGTTTTTTCATTAGCTTCAATAAATCAACAGCGTGTTTTGGAATATGTCCATTTGTATAAGTATACATTAAAACTGCTTTATTTGTAACAGTTTTTCTTTCCAAAAGTTTGGATTCTAATTCATTTTTAAATTTCTCAACTTTTGTCAATTTTTGTCCCTCAAACATATCGAGCTGAATTTTACTGTTATCTTCATCAATGTCAAAATCAGCCTCTCCGTTTAAGTTGTTTCTTTTCCAAGCTATATCTAAAAATTTATCAACTGCTGCATAATTCTTTGCTCCAAATATGATTCCATAAATATTTCTCTTTTTCTTGATTGAAAATGGAAATAATTTTAATTCTGAATTTTTTGGAAGTCTTGATTTGATTTTATTATAGACCAAACGATGCATATTTCGGTATTCCTCACTTTCCAACTCTTTAATATCTATTTCTAAAGCTTTTTTAAATTCTTCTGTCATACCATATCTTCTAAAAAAAGAAGATGATACAAAATAGATAAAATCAGTTGTACTTAATCTTTCAAGTTCATCAATATATTCTTGGGAAATGAATTTTACACCGTTTTGGTCTAAATAGACCAGTGACGGATATTCTTTTATTATTGGAATTAGTTTGAAAAACAATTGATTTGCATCTTCATTGTAATAGTTTACAGTAAGGAAATATTTAAATTTTGGATTTTGCGAAATGAAATCTTCACAATTCTTTTTTAATAATTCAAACTTCTTTTGTGTTTTTCTGTTAGGCTCTAATTCATTGAAGTGTAAAACAATTTTAGTTTTAGTTCTTAATATATTACCTAAATGCTCATTTATTTTTGTTAAAAGACGGATAGGGCTACCAGCTATTTTATTTGAATCATAACCTGGCCCAGAAAAGAAATCAAATATATGAATCTCGCTAAAGTGAGTTTGTGGCAAAAATGTTGGAATCCAAGCTTGAGCATAATCCTCAAATATTTCGAGTTTCGTTATTGTTCCACTATCAAAAGGTTCAGAATGTATGTTTTTTCCACTCATTTTAATTATTTAGCTTAAAGCCTAAGGTTGTATATAGTTACGAGAGTTATTTTAATAGTAAATATATGTAAGCATACATAACCACGTTACAAGCAACTCTAATCTCTAAAGCAGTAGAGGGACGTATGCTTTAGAATTTATTGGAAAAGTACATAAACTTAATGGTACTAGATTACGGGAAAGCGTAAAGGTTGGTTGTTCGTTGTTGGTTGTTGGATCCTATAGGGAAGATAGGAGTTGCTTATATTTTGGTTTCAAAAAACGCTATTTCAGCTTGTGTTAACCCCTCTTTTGCTAAAGAAATTACAAATTGCTGTCTTTGGTTTACTACCAACACAAACCTCTCTTTTGTAGCACTTATCTTCTTGATCCAATTCCAATCCTTGGTTTCTACCAAGTCTTTATTCCTATGCTTAATTGTTATCTTTTCTTCAGAAAATGTTACCTCCGCATCAAATTCCATGTTTTTTCCCTGAACCCTGGCGGCCATAATCATTATTGGAAATACGATCAGCAATAAACCAAAAAAATAGATCAGAAATGAAGTGATGAAATTATACTGCCTTACAGGCACCACAACAGCAATCATTAGGGTTGCCAAAAGGTAGCGCCACACACTTTTCTTAAAGAAGAAATACATTTTTCCGCCCATGATATGCTTAAAATTGGATACTACGCTCTTCGTTACCATATTACACCTGTCCTTTTTTAGTTTTCTCAATATATGCCACATAGTGTTATAACCCTATGTGAGCACTTTTGGTTACCTACCGCTATTAAAAAATAACGATACGATTTACATATTGTTGTTTTCTGCATTGAAACCCAGCGCATAAAAAAGGTACTGTAATTATGTAGAAAGTATGATTGCTATTGTGGTGGGTTACTAAAGCCAACCGTATTTGCAGACTATACCGGATTATTTTAGCCCTAAATTTTTAATTATAGGGCTTAGCTGTTATTGACAATTCGTAATCTTTACATCTATTTGTTGCATTAATGCCCAGATATAAATATGATAATCTTTAACGTGATAATCTCCGTCCGAAAATATTATAGGACTTTCTAAATTTTCTAATTCGTTAGGTCGTTGATCAGATGCGTTTGCAATGTAATCAACGGCCAAACCTGTTCTTTGACTAGATGCTCTTTTAAAACGAGCTGTGTACATATTGTCAAAGGCTACAAAATTTGCCCCATTACTAAAACTATACGGAATACCTGGTGTTATATAGCGCAATGGACTACTTTGGGAGTCAAAAATTAAATTATCCTGATAAAACGTGTCCTTGTTTTTATCCGTTGTGCGATATACCAATCCACTATTTACCAAAGTCTCGCTGTAAGACGGGAAGGTTGTTTCAGGCTCCGGTATGGTCTCATCATTTTCATAACTTCTCCAGTAATGAACGCACCCACACTCACTCGTAGTCTTACAAAGACCTATGTTTTGCCACCAACCCCCTAAGGTGGAATTATCGAGCGCATAAACATAGCCCATTCCTCCTAAGGCTGCCGTTACTAGTTTTTCCCGTAATTCCGGATTCGTATCAAAGAGGTCTCTCACCAGCATTGCTAAAAGAAATGACCCTTGAGAGTGCCCGGCAAGAATAATTTTATTGCCATTATTATGGTTGTCCAAATAATTTTGAAAAGATGCCTTTATATCTGAATAGGTTTCCAATAAAGCTGCAGCCCTTTCTTCTTCGGTATAAAAAGCGCTTAAGAAGGATGCAGGTGTGGCTTGCCTATATTTTGGTGCGTAAAAACGGCCATACTTTGCCAATAATGCTCCCTGGGCCAAAATGGATAGCCCGATAAAACTGGTATCCTGATTTTCAATTGCTACCGTACCTGGGGATGTAGGTGGATTTATAAGATGGGTAGGATGTACCCAAAATACATCAATCCCTGTATTTATAGCGGCATTATTGCTGACCTCAACGGTAGAACTAATGCTTAAATTTTCATCAATGACAGCAATATCCAAATCATAGGTTTTCAGAAAATTTAATGTTTGATCAGGATGAAAATACCAATTATCCATAGAACCGTAGTCCACACTTGATAGCGGAATTTCCAATTGCCGTTCATTTTCAGAAACGACAGCATCCCCTTCTTTTGAGCAACTGATTAGTAGTATTGCGCAACAATGCCAAAAGAACATTTTAAACTTCATACTAGGGTTGAATAAAAGATTTTCTAAGAATGAAATCCCTTTTGAAACTTTAAGTTCACTTTTCATTGGTATTTGCATTCTAAACTTAGGAACAGCAGTTAATAGCTGTATTTATTACTTAATAACTTCATTGAATTTTTCCCAAAACATATTGTCAAAAGACGATAGGGCAAAATTATCACCAGATACCGTAGCCTCACCCATTCTTAGAATTACCAGATTGCTACTAGGTACAATATAGATGCGCTGTTCATCTTTACCCATAGCGGCAACCATGTCATTTGGGGCATTGGGTACAAGGGTTCCGTCATATTCCGTTTGACTGGAAGGTAGCATGTATTTATTTTTTCCATTTAGCCACCAGAGATAGCCGTACGAGGGATTGATATTTTGCGAAGTTGTTTTGCTTTCAATAAAGAAGTTCTCATCAACGATTTGCGTTCCGTCCCAATTTCCATTTTGTGAAGCCAATAGCCCAAATTTGGCCATGCTCCTTGTATCACTATTATAAATGCGATAGATTAGACCATTGTTCCAAAAGCCGTTCATTCCTATTCTATCACCTAACTCATTGTTGAAATACGTTTCAAATTCCGTTCCGCTGGCATCTTCTACAACATTCATTAAACGCTGAAAAACATTGCCATAGGCCCATCTTGTACCAGCATCGGCCAGATAGGTTAAATTTCTTTTAATTACTACTTGTGGCTCGTCGTCCAAACCAGAAGTCATAGACAACAGGTTCTTAACGGTAATCAAATCTTCTTGCTGGGGTGTTGTACTTGTCCAATCGGTACCTAAATAATCAGAAACCTTATTTTCAATATTGATTAAACTATTTTGTTGCGCAATACCAACGGTAGCGGTAACAAGTGTTTTGCCCGCGCTGTTCCACTGCCAAGTATCGCTAGCCGTATGGCCATTGTAATAATCCTCAACTACAATTCTTCCATTCAATAATACCATAAATGATTTTGTGTTCTCACCGATCAGAAAACTCCTGAGCTCTTCCAATTTGTCCGTATTCCAGTTTATTTCATTAGGAGCTATCGTTTCCCATTCGTTGGTAGAAGTTGACGGAAAATACAAGGAAACATCAGGTGCACTAGGTGTATCCGTATCATCTTCTATAATGGGGTCTATGGTATCATCAGATTGACAACTTGCCAAAATAAATAAGACCACTAGTATAAAGTATCTATTCATCATTAATTTTATTTTTTTGACTACTATATTCGCTAAAGGTTTAATTAAATAAAAGCCAAGTGTAGTTTTTAAAAAATGGCCAATGTAAACCACCACATCTTACAAAACGTTCAGTTTAATTACTGCAAATAGCCTTTTATAACCGTATTACAACGATTTATTGTTAAATCTATTGTTCCGGAATTGGTATTTAGGGCAGTGTAAATGCAATACAGTAAAGAGCGTATTCAGTCATTGGGTCTACCAGTCACTGGAGTTTTAATTCAAGGATAAGAGTAATCCCCTTGGCTAGCAAAATTGGGAAGTTCAATTTTACAGATTTCAGCATGAAAATTAAAGCATAATTCAACAAAGACAGAAACCTAAAAAGCTTGCTGATTACTTTGAAAACTTCTGCTTATAAACCCGGTACAGCTGTAAAAGCATTACAGGTACAAAATGGGCCAAAGCTCCGGCCATACTACCTTCTTCTCCTTGTAGCCCAAGAAGTGCCCAATGAGCGAAAGCCATAATAGCAGCCAGATACACCCATTGTTGTAACTTTTTCCAATTGCGCCCCATTCGTTTGACTGCTGCATTGGTACTCGTCATGGCTAAAGGAATAAACACGAAAAAGGCAATCCACCCCGTAAGTATTGATAGCTCTATTGATTCATTTACTATTTTAGAAATTGGAAATTCCAGCACATAAAAAATGGTATGGAGTAAGGTATAGGCAAATGCCGCAACCCCAAAAAAGCGTCTATTTCTTAATAACCATTGCGCTACTTTAGTTTTAGGGAACATTAAACGAATTGGAGTTGCAATAAGACTTATAATCAACATACGAGCAGCAAATTCTCCGGTAATATGCATGATGTCTTCATACTTAAATTGTCCTTTTGCGTAATTCAAGGTCATCATAATGCCCGGTATGGCCAATAGAAGCCAAAGCATATATTTTCCTGTAAGAAGTGATTTTAAATTGTTCATTGTTGATCGCTTTGAGTAATATTTGTTTATGCTCTGTTTTTCTAAGAAATTTCCTTTGATGAAATAAAATAGGTAACCACCCCTGCCAAAAGCGCAGGAACGGCAAAAATCATAAAATTGGCGGACATCGAAAGCCCCATACCTACGAGTACACCGCCAAGTGCAGGACCCAATACACCTCCCAGTCTACCTGCACCAATGGCCCAGCCCACACCTGTAGTTCTAAATTCTGTGGGATACATACGGGCAGCCACGGCATACAGCCCAACAAAACCACCTTGTAGGGTAAAACCTAATAGTCCAAAGACTATAAGTATAAAATGTGAACCTACAAATACACTGAACATTGCCATTAAAACAGCTGTTATCCCCAAGAACAGGGCAATGGTTTTTTTAAGTCCCATTTTAGATGAAATATACCCTTGTATAATAATACCAAAAAACGCACCTACATTAAATACCGTACCCGAGTAAATGGCCAGTTCCATTGACAAGCCCGCATTCGTGGTCAGTTTTGGAATCCAACTGATGAGAAAGTATAAGCATCCGAAGGCAAAAAATAAGGCTACCCATAACTGAATAGTAGATCGTTTGTATTTTTTAGAAAGAAGTTGATTTACAGGAATACCTAACGATTTAGCCGGTTTTTCTGGTAAGGTAGAAATTTCAGGTATTCTTAATTTAGTTAAAAGACGATTAACCTTCACAAGTGCATGCTTTGGTTGCCTTCTTACATAATATTCAATGGATTCCGAAAGGAACATAAAAATTAACGGAATGGTAATAAATGAAGCAAGGCCGGCAAGTTTAAACATCATTTGCCACCCACTTGATGGTACTACAGAAGCAGCAACATACCCCGCTATTATAGCCCCGATAGGGTAGCCAGACAATACAAAACTCACCCAAAAGTCCTTTGACCTGTTTGGTGTGTATTCTGCCGTTAAAGATGCGGTACTTGCGAGCATGCTACCAATGCCTAAACCACTAATAAAGCGAAGAAAAATCAATTGCGGTACTGTTTCTGTGTAACCTGTTAAAAATATACTTGTACCCATTAAAAAGGCACTTATCAAAATCATTTTTTTTCGGCCAATCTTATCCGCATATGGCGCCAGTAATAATGCCCCCAATGCCATTCCTGCAAGACCTGCACTAAATACCATACCTAAAGCTTCTGGACCAACAGCCCAAGATTTAGCGATTGCAGGGGCACAATATGAAATGACTAGCACATCCATACCATCTAAAATGTTCATTAAAAAACAAACGAATATGGTAGCGTATTGCATGGTAGAGATGGCACGCTCATCTAACTGCAGTGTAATTGGTTTAGACATTTTATCGTGTATTAGATGTTGTAACTATCCCCTATAAGCAGTGTCTATGGTAATATTACCATTGGCTACCCTGCTTACACAGGTACACATTTTTTTATTTTCACCTTTTTCTTCTTCGCTGAAAAAGAAATCGCGATGATCAATATCGCCAGAATACTCAAGAATATCTACTTGACATAATCCGCATTCTCCTTTTTTGCAATCATACATGACATCAATTTTTGCATTAAGTAAAGCTGATAATAAGGTTTGATTTTCATTTACCTGTACTTCTCTATTAAACCTTGGTAATTTAACAGTGTATGCCTGGGGAGCAAACAAACCCGAAGCCCCAAAAGTCTCGAACCGTAAATTTTGATTATTTAACGGTCCATTTTCCCATTTCTTTCGAACTGCATTCATTAAGCCAATGGGTCCACATAAGTATACTTGCGTTTCAATATCGCAAAGATTTAAAATTTTTGACGTATCAAAAAAACCATCAATATCACTATAATGTACTGTTAAGCGTTGCCCCAATAACTTTTGCAACGCCTCTATATAAGGCATTTCTTGGGCAGACCTGCCCAAATATAACATGCGTACATTTTTGTCAGTTTTCGCCATTAACTCTTCGGCCATCCCTAGAATGGGCGTAATTCCAATACCGCCTGCTATAAGTAGATAATTAGAAGTATTAAAACTAAGTTCAAAATGATTGGTGGGCTGTGAAATGCGCAATTTGCTACCTTCTTTTAATCCCCACATATATTTGGACCCGCCACGGCTTGCGGGCAAACGTTTTACCGCTATGGTATAGGGTTTATTTGAACCGTACCGCCCAACCAAAGAGTAACTCCTGATTTCTGGCAAGTCATTGATTAAAACAGCAATATCTAAATGTGACCCCACTGTAAAAGCCGCTGTATCACCTGCAGGGATAATTTGAATCTGCATTACATTATCTGCAACTTTTTCCATTTTACTCACCACGGCATCTTCCCAAGTATTCCTATATCTCATTAGTCCTTCTTTTCTTTTGCGACCATATTATCAGTAATTCTTCTTGCCCACATGGCCCCGGCATCTATGTTCAAATTATAAAATTCACGATCCGGGTTTTCGTTGATTGCCTTTTGTTGGGCCTCTAAAATATCCTCATCCTGAGAAAAAATATGGGCGACCCCATTTTTAAGTTCTGTGGTATTGCTTTGGTCCTTTAAGTTATAATTTCTGCTGAACGCCCAGAAATAAAGACAGGTCTGGTTCGTAGATGGTGTTATGGTATTTAATACGTAGCCATTGACCCCTTTAGACCTATCACCTTCTTGAGCACCCGTATTCGCTATAGCTACGCCAACATCTATATTTACGGTACAGGGAGCTTCAAATTTTATGATCTGCCAGCGATCTACAGTACCATCATGGTCAAATACTTTGTTCAATTGCCCTTTCCAAAATGGTGGTGGCTGTATATCTTTCATCCAACGCGTAACGGTCGCCGTTTTCTCATCGTAGTGTACATCAAAGGGTGCTTCTGCCACATTACGGTCACCAATAGTTTCTGAATGTACAAAAGTTTCGTGGGTAAGGTCCATCAAATTATCAACCACCAACCTGTAATTACAGTGCACTTTAATCATTTGTCCGTCACCTGCCCAGTCTGGATCATCGTTCCAATGCATATCCGGAATTTTTGATTCATCGGCCAATGCCGGGTTGCCCATCCATACCCAAATAAAACGATATTTCTGAATTACAGGATATGAGCGTACACAGGCAGATGGGTTTATGGTTTCTTGCGATGGCATATACGAACAACGCCCATCACTATTATACTCAAGCCCATGATAACCGCAAACAACCGTATCTTCTCTTAGGCTACCTTTAGACAAGGGCAATAGTCTATGCCAGCAAGCATCCTCTAAAGCTATTGGCGTTCCATCTTTTTTTCTATATAATACCAAAGGCTTATTACAAATTGTACGTGGTAGTAATTTATGCTTTAGTTCTACATCCCATGCAACGGCATACCAAGCGTTCATGGGGAAAGATTCGTTCATGGTAAAAGTATGTGTAGACATGATGTGGTTTTATAGGATTATCTGCTAAACCTTATGATTTAGAATACAATTTGATACATTTTTAATAAATTTTACAATAAAGGATTGATATTGAATATTTTTAGCCTATAATTGATTCAATTTTTATATTTCTTTTTAGCAACTTTACAAAAGTATCCTACAAAAAATACGATTTATTAATAAAGTTCATGCTTAAAATGAATTATTACCAATAGACTATGAGAATAATTGACTTATCCGTAACCATTTCAGACAAAGTAAAAGAGCCTTTCCCTACCGCCATTAATTATGAAGACCACAAAAAAGGGGCTAAAACCATGGGTAAGATTTTATTCGATGGTTTAGGTGATGTATTTCCAGATGGAAATGGCCCTGCCGGAGAATTTTTAACGGTAAATAGTCATGCTGGAACTCATGTTGATGCTCCCTACCATTATTACCCAACCTGTAATGGCGAACCATCAAGAACAATTGATGAAATGCCCCTGGATTGGTTTTTTAGAGATGGAGTTGTGTTGGACTTTACGGATAAGCCCGCCGGTTATATGTTTGAACCAAACGATTTAAAAGAGAAATTAGCCGCCATTAAATACACCTTAAAGCCTTACGATATTGTTTTAATTCGTTGTGATGCTTCCAAACATTTACACGAAAAAGATTTTACCAGTAGGCATGTTGGTGCTTCTGCAAAAGCAACTCATTGGCTAATAGACCAAGGTATTAAGGTTATGGGTACAGATGGATGGAGTTGGGACATTCCTTTACACCTACAAGCTAAAGATTACAGATCAAACCCTAGACCAGGGATCATTTGGCAAGCTCACTACGTAGGTATTGAAAAAGAATACTGCCAAATAGAAAAATTGGCTAACTTAGATAAACTTCCCCCTTTTGGATTTAAAGTAGCTTGTTTTCCGGCAAAAATTGAAAAAGCCAGCGCAGGGTGGACCCGTGCGGTAGCCATTTTGGATGAATAATTTTCACTTAGGTATTGAGCAAACATGAAAATTGGTAAAGAAAAAAATATACCGACCTTAAGTTCATATGAAATATCTAATTTTCATATGCATTCTATTGATTGGTTGCCCATAATATCCAATACAAGACATGATGACTTTCATATTAATAGGATCGATGATATTAGTGACAAGAAACGTTTTCATGTACTACCCCATCGTAAAACTTTTCACGATTTCTTTTTTTTAACCAAAGGAACCTCTAGAAGAAGTAAAGGATTAAATAGTTATGAAATAAAGGCTCCTGCTATTTTCTTTTTACCCGCATATCAAATTACGGAGCATGATATGATCAGTGAAGATGCCGAAGGTTTTTACTGCCATTTTCATGAACGTATTCTAGATATATTCCCAAAAGGTATGTTGACCGAGCGTTTTGCTTTTTTTCAATACCAGTCTAATCCTATAGTACAGTTAAATACTAAAATACAGGATATCATTGCTGATATTTTAGAGCGGTTATTCACTATTTATAGAGGAGAGAGTTCTGGTAAAAACTTGATTTCCTTATATTTAATGACAATTTTTGAGGAACTTAAATCTGAAATGCCAGAGGTTGTAACGAAAAATAGAAAGTCGAATTTTGAAATTACAAAACGGTATAAACATGCACTTGCAAAACATATTTATGATTATCAAAATATAACCGACTATGCAGATTTATTGAATGTTACACCAAACTACCTTAATAAATGTGTTAAAACCGCAATTGATAAAACCGCACAGGATCTTCTTAAAGAAATGCTCATCTTAGAAGCAAAAACATTAATCAAACATTCTGAACTTAACATCTCGGAAATCGCCGTGAAACTTTGTAATCAGACCCCAAGTAATTTTGCGCGTTTTTTTAAAAAACAAACCGGACTTTCTCCAAAAGAATACGCACAAACCAACTAGTGTATTCCATTTTAAATTGCCCTTTATTCCCATTTTAAATTTTGCCACTTTCCGGTATCGATTCTGCTAAATGATTTTGTAGAAAAATTATATCTATTTGGATTGTGTTTAAACAAAATCTAAATTAAAAAATCATCAAAAAGATTTGATTTTGAATAGTATAGTTCTTTTTTTGATTCACAAATACCATTATTATATTAGAAATTTGTAGACATCATTTTTGATATATTAATAAAATTTAAATATTAAAATGATAAATATCATTTTTTATCCAACTTAAACTAACTAAAATGAAAAATCACGCTAGACTACTTTTAACTTGTTTAGGCTTCTTATTGATTGGTTTTACCCAGGCACAAACGGGTGAAATTTCTGGTCAAGTACAAGACGAAGCTGGTGCCGTTCTACCTGGTGCCTCTGTTTTGATTGAAGGCACAAAAAATGGCACAATGACAGATTTTGACGGAAAATTTACCCTTAGTGGTTTGGATTCTGGAGAATATCAATTAATTGTTTCCTACGTTGGATTTTCAAGACAAAAAATTACGGTATCCGTACCTCAATCCCAATCATTGTCCGTTATGTTATCTGAAGATGCCACACAATTAGATGATGTTATTGTCACTGGTGTTTTTGATTCACGTAGTCGTATGGATGCATCTGTGGCGATTACAACTATCGGTGCCAAACAATTGGCAAGAGTTGCACCTACGAGTTCAGCGGATTTATTGAAAAATATACCGGGGGTATTTGTAAACCAAGCACGGGGAGAAATTTGGAACTCGGTTTATTCAAGAGGACTTTCGGCAAACTCAATTGATAATATTAATGGGTATAGATATGTATCCTTGCAAGAGGATGGTTTACCTGTTACAAATGTGGAATTATTTCCAGATTTATTTTTGAGAGCTGATGCTATGACGGCAAGAGTAGAAGCTGTTAGAGGTGGTACCGCATCTATTTTGGGCGCAAATGCTCCAGGTGGTATTTTTAATTACGTATCCAAAACAGGAGGTAATGAATTTGCTGGTGAAGTACGTGCTAAGTATGGTCTTGAAGGCAATGGAAAAAACCCATATTATAGGGCTGACTTTAATATTGGCGGACCAATGAGTAATGGTTGGACTTATAATGTTGGAGGTTTCTTCCGCCAATCGGACGGCGCAAGAGATCGTGGATATCCTGTAAACAAAGGTGGTCAGATAAGAGCTAACTTGGTAAAAAAATATAAAACAGGATTCTTTCAATTGAATTTAAAATATCTAAATGATAAGAATGATAGAATGGCGTTTATACCATCTACGAATTGGCAAGACCCACAAATTGCAGATGGCTTTTCTAAATACGATTCTTATGCTTTATATGATTTTTCAATGGAAGTACCTTTTAATGAAGCGGGTACAAGAACCATCAATTCTACAGATTTATTACACAACATAGACCGTTCAATTGGTTTTAATTGGAAACAGGATTTGGGCAATGGTTTTTCTTTAAAGAACGATTTTAAATATTCAAGAAAAGATGATGAAAGAAACGCTACAGCAGTGGTTACGCCAATAAGCACTACCAGTTTTCTTTTTTATGCGATACCAGGATTGTTTGCTGGTCCAAACCCTGCCAGAACAGGAACATATCGTTTTGCAGATCCGAGAACAGGACAGGAATTTGGTACTGTTAATTTAGCGCCAAATGTAGGTCCAAATGCTGTCCCAGGACCTCCAGCAATTCTTACTCCAGGGCCTAACAATAATTTTCCTGGATCAAACATTCAACCAAATTCGCTTTTGTTTATGCCATTGTTCTATCAAGATATTGACAGAAATGAAATTGCCAATCAATTGGTGTTTACTAAAAAAACAGAGAAAAGTAGTTTTAATTTAGGTAGTTTTTATAGTCGTTCTAAATTAGATATTACCAACTGGAGCAAAGGTATGGGGCTAAGCGGTGGTTTAATTCAAAACCAACCGGTACCTGCCCAAATTACGTTAGACGCAGACAATGGTCAAACCTATGATGTTACTAGTCCAGAAGGTTTTATGAATGTTGGATGGACTGGTTCTGATGATGGTGAAACCACACAGGGTATTTTTGCGCTCTTCTTTGGTCATAATTGGAAGATTACAGAAAAACTTACATTAGATTATGGAATGCGATATGAAGATGTAACCTCTAAAGGTTTTAATTCTATCGGTGTTCCAAATCCACGACAAAATGATCCATCTTTTGGTGGGCTTGATGGAAATCCGCTAACCCTTTGGGATAACGGTGGTGGTACCGCAGGCGCCCCTGTTAATTACGATTATAAATTAAATAGTTTTTCTTATACCGCAGGTCTTAATTATAAATTCAGTGACCAGCAGGCAATTTATGCCAGATTTGCTCGGGGTAATAAAGCACCATCGACTTTCTTCTACCTTGATTTAAATGATGATGCACTGGTAGAAAATACACCGGCATTACTGGAAGAAATAACACAATTTGAAATAGGTTATAAAGTAAATACCGAGAAACTACAATTGGTAGCAACACCTTTTTACAGCAACCTGAATAATGTTCCTAATATTCAAACATTTTCAAATGAAGATGGTACGAGGTATTCACCTCCTTTTCAATTTGCCGAGTATACAACTCTTGGTTTTGAGTTAGAAACAACCATTAATTTAACCGATAAATGGATGGTAAGAAGTAATGCGGTAATTCAATATGCTAAAGCCGACAAATACACGACTTGGAATGAAGGAAGAGATGGGCCAGCAGACGATACCATTATTGAATACTCGGGCAACGAAGCAGATAACAGTGCAAACGTAATATTCAATATTAACCCAATTTACAACGGTGAAAAATTCTATAGTTCTTTAAACTATAGTTATATGGGAGCAAGACAGGCTAACGTGCCCAATTCATTTCTATTACCTGCATTCGGTAGTGTAGATTTAGCCTTCGGTTATGATTTTTCTAAAAAATTCGGTTTACAATTGAACATTAACAACGTCTTGGATAAATATGGGATTTTAGGATGGCAAGGACCTGGAGGTTTCCCTGCTGCACTAAACAGAGATGGTTTTCCGCCAGATTTTATCGCCAACAATCCTAATGCTATATTTTCGACCCAAGGAAGTATGCCAAGAGCTTATTTCTTGACAGCGACCTATAGATTCTAAGTTTTGTTTTAGCTTTTTAAGTAAGTGTTTTAAACTAGAGATACAGGATTTCTTATGATTCAGTATCTCTGGTCACTTAAAACATCTGAATATACTTAAGGCTGTTATATATTTTAAAAATTAAAAAATACATTATGAGAATACTAGTTTTAGGTATTATGACGCTTTTCTTTTTGAGCTGCAAACATGGTGCTATAGATAAGAAAGAAATTGTTCAAACCGATCAAAAGCCAAACGTTGTTTTAATTATGGCCGATGATATGGGCTTTTCAGACCTGGGCAATTACGGATCGGAAATAAACACTCCCAGTCTTGACCGTCTTGCATCTGAAGGAACACGGTTAGAAAGATTTTACACAAATACTATTTGCGCCCCTTCACGTTCAAGTCTACTCACAGGTCAATATCCGCACAAAGCAGGTATAGGCTTTTTTAATGAAGACTTTGGTCTGCCTGGCTATGAAGGCTATCTTAATAAAGAATCTTTAACCTTAGGCGAAGTATTTAAAAATGGGGGCTATTCTACCTACATGACGGGAAAATGGCATGTTGGGAACGATAAACCACATTGGCCAATACAACGTGGTTTTGATAACTTTTTTGGATTTTTAGATGGTGGGGAAAGTTATTTTGATACCAAGCCACTTTTGAAGGGCCCGCCTTCTACAGCATTTTTATATGAAGGCAACGAGGTTTACAATATTGATAAAGAAGACTTTTACCTAACGGATGAATTGACTAACAGGGCCATTGATTTTGTTGCCAACAAAGAAAAAGAAAAACCATTCTTTTTATACATGGCCTATAACGCACCACATTGGCCTTTACATGCAAAGCCAGAAGACATTGCAAAATATAAAGGTAAATATGATGCAGGTTGGGATGAGCTTCGCAAGCTACGTTTTGAAAATGTTAAAAAACTAGGTTTGGCAGAAGAGGAATGGAATCCATTTAAGGACAATTCATTACCGGCATGGGATAGCCTGAACGCAGAAGAAAAAAGCGAGTGGACTTTGAAAATGGAAGTTTATGCCGCCATGGTAGATAACCTAGACCAAAATATAGGGAAACTATTAAACTATTTAGGCACAACAGGACAGTTGAATAATACCGTAATAATCTTCCTATCCGATAATGGTGCTGAAAATATGGATGTTGGTAAAATGCCTTTTACCGTTAAACGAAACGAAGGCCCTGTAGGTACTGCCGGTTCAATGGAGGCATATTCAAAAAACTGGGCTCAAGTTTCAAATAGTCCACTTAGAAGTTACAAATCATCTCCTTATGAAGGTGGTACAGCAACTCCATTTATCATACGTTATCCAGGCCAAAAAGTATCTGGTAAGATTTTAAAGGGAGGTTCGCATCTTGTAGATATCATGCCAACATTATTAGATATTGCCGATATTGAATATCCTGAAAGCTATAATGGTGTAACACCTAACCCTCTTGTTGGTGAAAGTTTTTTACCTCTATTACAAGGCGAAGATTGGACTAGAGAACAACCTATATGTTTTGAGTGGTTTGGTGATCGCGCGGTATGGCTTGGCGATTTAAAAGGTGTTCATCAATACAACAAAGAGTGGGAATTGTATGACCTTTCCACCGATAGAACCGAATCAAACGATATAGCAGCTACACAACCTGAAACCATCGCAAAAATGGATGCTATTTACAATGAATGGGCAAAAAATAATGGAGTTATTGCATGGTCTGAGGAAATGGGTAAAAAAACACAGTTTAGAAAATCACCACATTAAATTATTGTAGCAATGAAAAAATTTTTCTCATACGAAAATGGAATAGTTAGCTTAATGGCCTTGACCTTTGGAGTACTATTTTTTGACAGGTTAGCGCTAAATTATTTAGTTCCCTTCGTAGCCAAAGACCTTAATTTAAATAATACTCAAATAGGACTCTTAGCAGGAGTACTGTCTTTGGCTTGGGCTTTTTCAAGTTATTATACTACAGCATGGTCAGAGTCTAAAAACAAAAACAAAATCACGTTTCTAATTGCCATCGTTATTTTTTCTGTCTGTTCATTTGGTTCAGGTATGGCTATTGGTTTTGGGACCTTATTGGTGGCTCGTTTAATTATGGGTTTGGCAGAAGGTCCGGTAATTCCATTGGCGCAAGTCTTTGTGGAACGAGAATCTACACCTAGTAGACTTGGTCTTAATGTAGGCATTTTACAAGCTGTTGGTGGAGCTTTATTTGGTTCTATTTTAGCACCCGTAATTTTGATTCAAATAGCTGAAAATATGGGTTGGCGCACAGCCTTTTATATTGCTGGTGTTCCTGGTTTGGCACTAGGGCTAATTGCGGCTTTCTATCTTAAAAAATCAACTACAGAAAGTAGGGGCGCTGAAAACAATACTGGTTTTGCACTAAAAGAAATTTGGGCTTACAAGAATATAAAATGGGGAACTGCTTTAGCTTGCTGCGTCTTTGGTTGGTGGTTTGCTACCATACCTTTCATTACCAAATACTTTACTGATGTACAAGGAATGTCTGCTGGTGATATGCAAAAAACCATGGGTCTATTAGGTGTTGCGATGCTTATTTCATCTTTATTTTTTCCAGGTATCTCTGACAAGATTGGAAGAAAAAAAGCACTTTATATCGCTGTTGGTCTGGGTATATTCTATCCTTTTGCAGTATATTTTCTAAATGGGTCTGGCATTCATTTACCAGCAATGTTTTTAAGTTACGCTATGGTAGGTGCAATACCTCTAGTTGCTGCTATAGTGCCTTCTGAAGCCGTTCCTAATCATTTAAAAGCAAAAGCAATTGGTTTTGTAACTGCGGTTGCAGAAATTGTTGGTGGTGTAATTATTCCTGCCGTATCTGGAGCACTTTCAGATATTTTTGATGAATCAGCATTTTTATGGGTTGCTGCAGCATTGGCAGTATTGGCCTTATTTTTCTTATCCAAATTAGAGGAAACCAAGGGAAAAGTGTTTGTTGAGAGCGTAAGCAAGTAGATAAATAGTTTATGAAATATTAGCTGCCTAGGCATTTTAGTTAAGAGAGAAACTGTTCGTAAATGCAAAAAAAATCAATTAGTTCTGAAACACATAGATTATGGAAAAGAAAGCAAATAAATATAAATTAAAACTAGAGCTTTTAGAATTACTAAGACCAGATCACAAAATCTATGAACCTATTGAATTTGAATTTGGCAACCATGATAATATATTCAATATTATCGAACGTATGAAAAAACGAAACCGTTTTAAAACGGAACAAGATTCGGTAGAATTTGCAATTGGACTTAAACTTTTTAGTGAAGTTATGTTAAAGAACAAAGACAATCCACTATTTGAAGATTTCAGACCAGCTTTTGGTGCTATGATGAAAAAATTAAAATCCGAGGAATAAAAAGGAATGACAAAGGATTCGAAATTTCTTCAAGTTTTAGCGGCTTATGATGAGCGCATGCAGTCAGAGGATGAGATTATGAAGTCTTTGCCTGTTGTTGAAGGTATGAAACGGCGTGATGAGTTTTTGTTATCGGTAGGTGAAGATGCTGCCGTTTTTATGAATACCTTATTAAAATCAGCTAAATCGAAAACGATATTAGAAATAGGAACATCTTATGGCTATTCTACCCTATGGTTGGCAGAAGCAGCAAGAGAAAATGACGGCATTGTAATTACGTTAGAGGCCGATGAAACCAAAGTAACATACGCTAAACATAGATTATACGAAGCGGGTCTTTCGAAATATGTTGATTTTAGAGTGGGTGATGCTTTAGCGCTTATGAAAGAAGCAAAAGAGACTTTTGATTTTGTTTTAGTAGATGTTTGGAAAGAATTATACCTGCCTTGCTTTGAATTATTTTATCCTAAATTAAAAAATAAGGCTTGGGTGGTTGCAGATAATATGATATTCCCGACACAATCAATTGAAGAAACAAAACGCTATCAAAACCGAATACGTAATACAGGAGTTTTCTCTTCAGTATTATTGCCTATTGGAAGTGGAATGGAATTGAGTCAATACGAGCAAATAAAATAGGTTTTACGAAAAGGTTTAATTAACGAAAAGCATAAATAGATAATTGATAATAGTTCAGTGTAATTGAGACCTAATATGTAAAATTAGTCTTAAGCACTAAATCAGTAACCTTCTTGTCTTAAGCAGATTTTAGCTTAAAATGAATAATTTAAACCAAATAAACCTTGTAATAAATATAAATATAATTGATTTAGAATAGTACATCCCTCTTAATGATTCAGAATTTGAGTAAGTATAAAGTAAATTTGTAATACTAAAGAAAGAATAATAAAATTTATAGAAATGGCAAAAAACCCACATTATTTTTCGCAAATGGCCCATGTTGAGGTCTTAACCAAAGACCTTGAGAAATCGGTACATTTTTTTGGTGATATCGTTGGAATGGATATAACAGGAAGAGAAGAAGGTTCGGTTTATTTAAGAGCTTGGGGAGATTATTTTCATCATACCTTAAAATTAACGCAAAGCGACAAGTCTGGACTTGGACATATTGGGTGGAGAGCGGATAGCCCAGAGGCTTTAGAAGAAGCTGTTGAATATTTGGAAAGTATTGGTGCAGGCAGAGGTTGGTATGATGGTGACCTAGGTCATGGTAAAGCTTTTAAATTTCAATCTCCTGAAGGCCATATGCATGAGGTTTTTTGGGATGTACAATGGCTTCGTGAAGAAGGGGAACGTGGTAGTGTGTATGCCGATCGATATGCTAGCAATCGTTTACAAGGTGCTAATCCAAGAAGATTTGACCACGTAACATATATGGTATCAAAAGGTGCTTACCCTGCTGAAAAAGCATTTTGGAAAGCTTTAGGATTTAAAAATCCAGATGAAATTCGTATTTCAGATGAAATACCCCCAATTGGAGGTTTACATACCCTTGCAAACTTATCACATGACATTGCCATCTTTACAGACCCGAATATAGAACCAAATCAAGCAGTTTTAAATCATATTTGTTGGAATGTAGATAGTCGTGAAGAGGTACTTTTAGCCTTAGACTATTTTATAGAAAAGGGGTATAAGAGTGTTATGGGTGCACCAACAAGGCACAAGGCAGATGAAGGTTTCTTTATCTACATTGTTGATCCAGGAAGTGGAATTTTATTTGAATTCTATGCTTGTGCTAGATTAGTGTTTGCACCAGATCATTTAGATGTTCATTATTTAAAAGATAATCCAAATGATGCATGGGGCTCTGTAAATCCGTTTGCAGAAATGGCGAAAGGTAAAAAACTTGGACTATCTGATGATGGTACAGTGAAACCTGTAGATATTTAGGCTACTTGATTTAAGTAGCAATAACAATTTTTAAAACACACACGTATTATGTGGCATTTTTTTCCAGGCAAATACATGCCTTCTTATCAAGTTAATAGAGCATTGACCCAAGCACATTATGGTGGTGGCGAGTTTGCAGAAATATTAGAAGCAGCGGGCAATATTGACCCAGATAATAGAGAAACCTTTAATATAGCTTGGCTAAATAAAGGTAATGAGGTTTATGGTTGGGCAGAAGATTATGAAAAGAACAATGCTTTTGTATCTGCTAGGCGAACCTATTTAAGAGCATTTAATTATTTACGCACGGCGGAATTTTTTATGAATCTACAAGATGACCGAAAAATACCGACCTACCTTAAAGCAAGAGAGGCTTTTATAAAGGCGACCAAATATTTTGAAGAAAAACCAATTCAGGTAGAAGTTCCTTTTGAAGGTTCTTTTTTACCAGGATATCTTTTTAAACCAAAGGGCGTAAAAAATCCACCAGTAATGGTCATGTTTGGTGGTTTAGATAGTTTAGCTGAAGAACTTTATTTTGGCATAGGTGACCATTTAATGGAAAGAGGTGTTGCCTTGTTAGCTATGGACGGCCCAGGTCAAGGAGCTGCTTTACGTTTAAACCATATTCACTCTAGACATGATTATAATGTTGCTGGTACAGCGGTTTTGGATTGGGTTTTAGAAAACTTGAAAGATGAAGTCGATACTACTAGTGTTGGTATTGCAGGGGTATCTATGGGAGGTTACATGGCAGCACGTTGTGCAGCATTTGAGCCTCGTTTTAAAGTATGTATGGTATTCGGAGCTGTCTGGTCTTACTATTCTGTTTGGGCAGGTAGAAGTGGGAAACATCCTTTAGCTGAAATTGTACAGCATATTATGGGTGTTGATAGTTATGAAGCTGTTCTTAAAAAATTAGAAGGCTTTACCTTAGAGAACGGTGTTGCCGAAAAAATCTCTATGCCAACATTCATTATGCATGGTGGTGGCGATAAGCAAAATTTTGCGGAGCATGCCATCACACTAGAAAAGCATCTTACCTGTGAACATAAAATGAAAATTGTACCAGATGGAGAAAGTGGTGCGCAACATTGTCAAGTAGATAATTTCATGCCTACATTAGATATGTACGATTGGATTGCAGAAAAAATTCATGCGTAATAGCTTGTTTCCCTAGGTAATAATATTAAAAGTTCTAATTATGTCAGCAGTAAAAAAGGTACTCGTAGTTGGTGGTGGTATTGGAGGTCAGTCCGTTGCAATTGCTTTAGCCCAAAAGGGTGTTGAAGTTGAAATAGCAGAAAGACTAGATGTGTATAATGTATATGGAGTAGGAATCATTCAACAAATGAATGCACTCCGAGCATTGGATGAATTAGGCTTAGCTGATGAAACCATGAAGCAAGGTTATCCATACGGACAATTAAAAATGTACACTTCTACAGGACATTTTATTGGTCTTGCAGGAGCACCACCAATAGGGAAGTACCCTAGCCATAATGGTATTTCAAGACGTACCTTACATGAAATCATGTATGATAAGGCTATCAAACTTGGTGTTCACTATAAAATGGGAACTACGGTTACCCATATCGAAAACAACAAAGATGACGTTACCGTAACATTTACGGATAACACTAAAAAAACCTATGATATCTTAATCGCTTCAGATGGTATAAATTCTGATATGCGTAAATTGATTTTTGGTGATTTTAAACCAAAGTATATGGGTGTTTCAGTTTGGCGGTATGCCTTTAAAAAGCATGAGGACCTAGATACAGCATATATGTATTATGGAAAGCGTAGTAAAATTGGATTTATACCAATGTCTGATGACAGTATGTATATGTTCTTGGTGTCTGCTGAAGGAGCCGATAACCCATGGATTGAGAAATCTGCCTATGTGCCTATGTTAAAGGATTATTTATCTGAATTTCCAGCTAAGATTGCCCAAGACATCATCCCTCAAATTACAGAACCAGATTTGGTCAATTATCGTCCAATAGAAGCAAGTCATTTACCAGACCCTTGGTTTAAAAACAGAGCTATTGTTATAGGTGATGGTGCCCATGCAACCGTTCCGCAATTAGGCTCCGGAGCCGCATTGGCGCTTGAAGATGGTGTAGTTTTAGCAGAGGAATTGGATAAGGCAGATACTGTTGAAAAAGCTTTCACAGCCTTTATGAAAAGACGTCACCAACGATGTATGGCGATTGTAGATGCATCAGAAACCCTCGCAGAATGGGAATTATTGGAGTTTGAAGGAAAACCGCTTCCTGAAGGAGCAAATATTGGTCAAGTCATTGGTAAGGCTGTTGGTACTTTAATGGCACCACATTAATAAAATAGTAATGTTATGAAATTAGTTACTTTTCAAAATAATATAGGAGCTGTTAAAATTGGCTGGTTAAAAGGCAATGGTGTAATTGCTATGCAAAAAGCGGACGCCAGTTTACCAAATGATATGTTAAGCTTTATTGATGACCATGAAACGTATTTCAAAATAATAAAGGATAATAATTTAGAAAACCTAGCACCTCATTATCAATTATCAGAAGTAAAACTATTGGCTCCACTAACGAATCCAAGAAGTTTTAGAGATTATGTTGCTTTTGAGGAGCACATGTTAAATGCTTCAAAGTCTTTTGGACATACCGTTAGCCCAGAATGGTATAACATTCCTATCTTTTACTTTACCAATCATCAGGCGATTTATGGGCCAGAAGCTGAAATAAAGCGCCCAGAAAAGGAAACCAAGTTTGATATTGAGTTAGAGCTGGCTGTTATCATGGGTAAGAAAGGTAAAGATATTCAGGTCGAAAATGTCGATGACTATATTTTTGGATACACCATATTTAATGATTGGACCGCTAGAGCTATTCAAAGACAGGAAATGACCGTGCCTCTTGGACCGCATAAAGGCAAAGATTTTGCAAATGCCATTGGGCCTTGCATTGTTACCAAAGATGAATTCGAGAAATATAGGTGTACGATTTCAAGAGAAATGCATCCAGAGCATTTGCAAATGCCTCAAACAACTGATGGCCGTTTCGATTTAAAAATGATTGCACGAATAAACGGAAAAACCATCTGTGAAGGCAATTATAAAACCGTGTATTGGACCTTTCCGCAAATGATAAAAAGAGCTTCAGAAAATAATGTTCAGTTAATGCCTGGTGACATTTTAGGTAGTGGTACCGTTGGATGGGGAAGTCTTATTGAAAATAACTTTTCGGTTCATAGACCATTAGAACCTGGGGACGAGGTTGAATTAGAGATTGAGGGGATTGGGGTGTTGAGGAATAAAGTCGTTTAAATTTGTAAATTTTCTGTTTGATTCGTGGATTCGATTTACTTAAGTTAGCTTCATTTATTTAAAAGCATATTCTAGAATGTAATAGTATATTTAAAATAAGTTTAGCTGATTTCCTTGTTGAAACGTTTCATTTAGTATAAGATAACTATCCTTTTTAGGTGCAATTGCAAGGTTGAAGCCCGTATTTCCTATTTCGTTGATTTTAATCATCACATTTAGAGTGTACCTTTATTGAATATTTCTAAACTAATTTCGGAATATTAAGGCATCGCGTATTTTTTAATGGCGTCATACGCTTTACCATCACATTGATTCATTTGAGAATTTGAGAAAATTATTCTATCAGTTCCTATAAAGAAGATTATTTATAGTTTGATAATAGGAGAATTGCTCCGAAATATTTTAAACGAAACTTACAGATCAACAAATTCATACTTCCCTTGTCTTAAATCAAAAAATAAAGCATAAATGAAAAACTTAAACAGGGTTCAAATCAAAATCAGTATTATTAAATCATATCAAACCCTCAAAATTAAGACGTATCATTTATAAAATACTACAGGATTCTTCTGGTTCATTATTTTTTTTACTCAAGTGCAGCAACGACCGGTTTCGCTCGAACTTTATTTTCGCAAAACTATAACTATGTTAATGGCGCTTTTCGCAATATTTTAATGCCCCACCTATACTTATAAAACTGCTTTAAATTTGTGCGGAGAATGTTAATTTGTAATTTAATTCCAAAGTTTCTATAGAATAGTATATTATTTTTAAGTATGCTTTTTTTAAAAATTACCGAGAGTAGAATGCCAAAAATCCGGAACACCATAGAGCAAGATATAGGAACATTAACCAGCAAATAGAGATTTAAAATTCTGGTATTTTTAAGCTTTTAAATATTTATGAGTGAAGTTTGTCTGTTCTATTTTAACTCTTCAAGTAAATAATGTTACATGTTTTGACATCATAATATGGGATTCTATCATATACATCTTTGCCTAAATTGTAGATAGGTAAATAACGAGATTTAAGAAATGCTTTTAAATCTTCAATATCTTTTTTAGTAGCAGGTTTGTTAGCATAAGGTGTTACAAAATCCTTTGCTATTTCTGTAACAGCAGCTCCTGCGGCAGCATTTGCAATTCCTGCTAAAGACATTTTTTCATGAAAGCTCGGCTTTTGTACTAAAACAGGTTTCTCATCTATAGTGTTTACATCTGGTACCTTCAATTCTTTAATCTGTTGGTTGTTTTTCCAGTTTAAACTACGGCAAGAGTTGCTACAGAACTTTTGCGCACCTCTTCTTTTTGGAACATAGTCACCACCACAATACTTGCAAATTTCAGTTTTTGTCATAATTATACGTAAATTAAACGTTTAATTTACGTATAATTTATTTAAGTACTTTTGAATCAATATTGAAAATACGTTTTAATAAAATCGCTTCTGCCTCAGAATCGGAAATAAGAGGTAGTTTTTTATTTTTGCTGCGCTGTGTTTTCTTATCTGTAGAAGTGGGAAGGTTTTCATGCAGCTCTTCTTGTAAATTTGAAACTCCAGGTATTACATTTTGTATATCCCTAGTATAAAAAAGTTTGGATACATGAGGCAAAGATGACTCTACCGATTTTCCGATATTAAAATTACCTTTCGGCAAAGATTGCATATCGGGATAAAACTGTTTAAGAATTGTTTCAAAATGTGACTTGTGAAAATTATATTGGAGTTTAAACAAACCTAGAATAGTGTCCTCTTGAGGTAGTACTTGGGTTATATTTTTATTCAGCCAATTTGTAATAAAATGTAAGCACTCAACCTGCTCGAAATATAATTCTAGAATGTAATTAAATTCCTGTGCATTGGAATTTGCTTTTGCATTTAATAATTGACGTGTACTTTTTTTTAATGTGCTGTCTTTAAGTATTATCATGTAATTGTCCCTACCTGTTTCGTAGCGTGTAGGCCCCTTATAATAATCTATCACTAATATTTTATTACGAAGTTTTTCGAATTCTATTTCTTTATGGTTTTCTAAGAATTCATTTGAAACTTCATTATCAGGGATGAAAAATAATAGTTCTTCCCACAGCTTTGAGAACAGGTTCTTGTACAATAGTTCCAAAGAGGTTTTATTCATGTACATTTTTTAACATTGTTGAGTAATCTTCGGGAAGTTCGGCATCTATATCCCTTAAATATTTTTCTAAGGCCGTCATGGAAGAATGTCCTGTGATCAACATCAACTTACTTTTAGCCTCAAAAGGGGAGGAGTCCTTCATTAAAGCTCTATAAACCTTAGTTATGTAGGTGTGTCTAAAGCTATATAGCCCATAATTTATTCCTAATTTAAAATGCTCTTTAACGACTTTTCTAAAGCGTTTACTGAAATAGTCTCGCCTATTATCTACAAGGGTGTCCCATTCGCCGCCAATTTTTTCCGGTGTAAATAAGACGGCTTCTTTATCCAGTTTCGTAAGGTCTGGCAAATCCATCCACAATAGCTCTGGTATTATTTTGGTCTTTAATGGACTGTTCTTAGCTTTGAATTGAACTCTTTTGTTTTCGATATCAATATCTTTTACTTTAAGTCGACAGACTTCTATAGGGCGTAAAAAGTTATAGGCAATAAATTTAATGTAGAGTAATAAAATCGGGTCGTGAACTTCTAGGTATTCAAAAATCTTTTCTTGAATATTCTGGGAATATGTTTTATTCCGTTCTGGTATGGATTTTAAGTTAGGTATTTTCTTTATGAAATTTTGTTCTATAATTTCATTGTCTACCAATACTTGGGTAATGCTACTTAGGTCGGTCTTGTAATTATTTCTTGTACGAGCACTATTTCTGTGTAACACATCGTTTAAGAATCCTACAACAAGCTTTTTGTTAAGCTCAGGTATGAATCGTATTTCAGGGTGATTTACTGAAAGCCATTCCAAAAGGTTCTTTATTTTGCTTTCATAATCTCTTTTGGTACTAGTGCTTACCAATTTTTCTTTTAGCTTCATTCCAAAATCAAAAGCTTCCTTTACTGTCATCGATGTTTTCCCTGGCAGTGGAATGGATTTCTCTAAATTATTATTGGTTAGATCGGCAGGAACTGCAACATTGTTTTTGCGATGTAAACTTTGGTGTAATTCTAAGTTATCGGAATAAGGATTATAACCTTGGTTCAGTAGTCTTAATAAAACTTTTCTATAGATGACCAAAACGGACATTCTATCTTCTTTGGTCTTATATTTATTTGCGTCCCCGTAGAAAGGAGTTTGACGCTTTAATTTTCCACTTTTAGGTTCCCGAAAAGAAAAATAGACATACCAGCGTTTTTTTAAATCGCCGTTTGCAGAATATATTTTAGGTGAGGAAAAGGTTCTTTTTACAGACAAATCGTATGCACTTTCGTATTCATTTTCGTATTCAAAGGTAACTAACTCCTTGAAATTAGGCATAAAAAAACGGTTTAGCGAAAACTAAACCGTTGTTTTTAAATACTTTAAACTTAGTAGCGGGGACTGGACTCGAACCAGCGACCTTCGGGTTATGAGCCCGACGAGCTACCTACTGCTCTACCCCGCGATATGGGTTTTTATCTCACTTGTTTTGCAACTTCAGGTCATTAAGCTGACGAGATAAAGGTGCGCTACTATTTGTAACGGGCTGCAAATATACAACACATTTTCTCTATATTCAAAACTTATTTAAATAATATTTTTTAAGACCATTATCTTTTAAAAAACATTAAATCCATAACTTCGGTTTTTTGCAATATTATGGATACAATTAATGACTTTATAGCGAGCGCACTGCCGTATACCGAGTGGCCAATGTTTCTTTTGTTAATAGGAGGCGGACTCTTTCTTGTTTTTTATTCAAAACTAATGCCTTACCGTTTTTTCGGTCATGCAATCGCAATTACAGCAGGTAAATATGATAATAAAGATTCAAAAGGAGATGTGAGTTCTTTTCAAGCACTATCTGCCGCTGTTGCTGCTACCGTAGGCTTAGGTAATATTTCTGGAGTTGCAATTGCTATTCATGACGGTGGTCCTGGGGTAGTTTTCTGGATTTGGATGACAGCTTTAATAGGTATGTGTATTAAATTCTATTCTTGTAGTCTGGCAATTATGTATCGTGGTATAGATTCTGAGGGTAAGTTACAAGGTGGTCCAATGTATTACATCACCAAAGGATTAGGTGAAAAGGCGCGTCCGTTAGCAATATTCTTTGCTGTTTGTGGTTTGTTCGGATTTTTAGGCGTATTTACAGCTAATCAATTTACAGAAACATTCATGAGTGTTGTAGATCCTGGTACTACACTGATTGAAATGAGTGATCAGAATTGGAAATGGACTATTGGTATAGTTTTAGCGATAATAACATCCTTGGTGATTTTTGGAGGTTTGTCAAATATAGCAAAGGTAGCATCCGCAATAGTACCTTTTATGGTGGCTTTGTATTTAGTTGCGGTAATTGTAGTAATGGCCTTAAATTCGGAACAAATACTTCCATCTCTAAAAATGATTATAACAGAGGCATGGAATTTTAAATCATTGGCAACTGGTGGATTTTGGGGGCTTGTTATTATTGGGGTTCGTAGGGCGATGTTTTCCAATGAGGCAGGTTTAGGTAGTGCGCCAATGTATCATGGACAATCTAAAAATGATGAACCTATTCGCGAAGGCTTGGTAGCAATGTTAGGTCCTTTTATTGATACAATATTGGTGTGTACCTTTACGGCAATAGTTATTATTTTAAGTGGTGCATATTTAGAGGATTCTAGTGGTATTGTAATGACTTTATCAGCTTTTGAAACTACATTGTTTGGGTGGGGAGATATACTTTTAATGGTAATTGTTACGGCTTTTGCATTATCAACACTTTTTACATATTCTTATTATGGTGTTAAATCATTATCTTTTTTAACGAATGCTAAAATTGGTAGATTTTATAATTGGTATTTTGTTATAATGATTGTATTCGCAGCAGTTGCTTCATTAGAACTGGTGAAGAATTTAATCGATTTGTCTTATGCTCTTATGGTGATACCCAATATGATTGCCGTACTTTTGTTGGCTCCAAAGGTAAATGTGGAATTGAAGAAATACATAATAAAGTTAAAGGATGGCAGATCATAAAGCAGGCTTTGTAAATATTATAGGAAACCCTAACGTGGGTAAATCTACTTTGATGAATGCTTTTGTAGGTGAGAAATTATCTATTATTACCTCAAAGGCACAGACTACAAGACATCGTATTCTAGGCATAGTAAACGGTGATGATTTTCAAATGATTTTATCTGATACACCTGGTATTATTAAACCAGCATATCAACTTCAGAGCAGCATGATGGATTTTGTGAAATCTGCTTTTGAAGATGCAGACGTGCTTTTATATATGGTTGAGATAGGGGAGAAAGCCTTAAAGGATGAAGCATTCTTTGAAAAGATAAAGAACAGTAAAATTCCCGTTCTATTACTGTTGAATAAAGTAGATACTGCAACCCAAGATTTGTTGGAAGAGCAGGTTCAATACTGGCAAGAGATGTTGCCTAGTGTAGAATTACACCCTATATCGGCACTATCTAATTTTAATGTTAAGGGGGTGTTTGAGCGTATTATTGAGTTATTACCTAAATCTCCAGCATATTACCCAAAAGATCAATTAACAGATAAACCAGAGCGTTTTTTTGTAAATGAGACTATTCGCGAGAAAATCTTATTAAATTATAAAAAGGAAATTCCTTATGCGGTTGAAATAGAAACCGAGGAATTTTTTGAAGATGAAGACATCATTCGTATGCGCGCGGTGATTATGGTAGAACGTGATTCTCAAAAAGGAATTATAATTGGTCATAAAGGTGCAGCTTTAAAGAAAGTCGGTGTTGAGTCTAGAAAAGATTTAGAAAAATTCTTTGGCAAACAAGTGCATATAGAATTGTATGTAAAAGTGAATAAAAATTGGCGAAGTAATGCTCGTCAATTAAAGCGCTTTGGATACAATAAATAATAAAACTCTACCATATCTAAGTTAAATTCAGTTTTATAAAGAAAAGGAAAATGAGATATTATCCTTGGATTTCATGAACAGCTAGTAATCAGGTGTTTGTTAGATTTCACCTTTTTTTATTGACATTTATCATAAAATTTTTATCTCAAATAGAGTTTTAATTCTTCATTACAACAATAAAAGACTATTTTTGATTCATCGATAAACTGTTTAAAAAATCCGATGAAATGCAAAATATAATCATTTTTGGTGCCTCCGGTCATGGTAGTGTTGTTTTGGATTGTTTGGAAAAAGAAGGTAAATACAACGTAATTGGTTTTGTAGATTCATTTAAAGAGAAAGGTTCACTAGTTAACGGGTACCAGGTCTTAGGTAGCGAAATTGACTTACCATATTTAATAAGTAGATTTAACATTACAGGAGGCTTAGTAGCAATAGGTGATAATTGGACTAGAAAATTGATTGTAGATAGAATTTCTAAAATAGTTCCATATTTTAATTTTGTTAACACTATTCATCCTGATGCCGTTTTAGGGAAAGATGTGCAATTGGGTTGTGGTAATGTAATTATGCCAGGTTCTATAATAAATGCAAATTCTATTATTCACGATTTCTGCATACTTAATTCTCAATCGATTTTGGAGCATGATTGTTTAATGGAAAGTTACTCCAGTTTAGCTCCATCGTCATGTTGCGGCGGTAATGTGTCCATTGGAAGTTTCTCGTCAATTTGTTTAGGTGCTTCAGTTGTTAATAACATTGTATTAGGTCAGCATTCAGTTGTAGGAGCCGGTTCTCTTGTTGTTGATCATTTTGGCGATAATCTGGTTATATATGGTTCACCTGCTAGAATTATTCGAAAAAGAGCTGTTGGCGAACCATATCTGTCTACCCCTAAAAAACAACAATTTTTCAAATTTGATAGTTTTGATGAATTCAAGTCAAATCTCTCCATTTAAGATATATTGTAATTGCCACTATAAGTACTACCTTTGCAGCAAATTTAAGCTATGGGTGCTATTGTTGCCATTGTAGGGAGACCTAATGTAGGAAAATCAACATTTTTTAATCGATTAATTCAAAGACGCGAGGCTATTGTTGATGCCGTTAGTGGTGTTACGCGTGATCGTCATTATGGTAAAAGTGATTGGAACGGAAAAGAGTTCTCCATTATTGATACCGGTGGATACGTCGTTGGTAGTGATGATGTTTTTGAAAAGGAAATCGATAAGCAAGTAGAATTGGCAATCGAAGAAGCCGATGCTATTATCTTTATGGTAGATGTTGAAACCGGAGTGACCGGAATGGATGAAGATGTAGCTAAATTATTAAGACGAGTTAAAAAACCTGTTTTCTTGGCTGTCAATAAAGTTGATAATGCTAAACGAGCAGAAGACGCAGTTGAATTCTATTCTCTAGGTTTAGGTGAGTATTACACACTATCTAGTATAAATGGTGGAGGTACAGGAGAGTTATTAGATGACTTAGTTGAGAAACTACCTGATGTTATAGAAGAAAAAAGTGAATTGCCAAGATTTGCAGTTGTTGGAAGACCAAATGCTGGTAAATCTTCTTTCATTAATGCGCTTATTGGTGAGGACAGGTATATAGTAACTGATATTGCAGGTACTACAAGAGATAGTATTGATACCAAATATAATCGTTTCGGGTTTGAATTTAACCTGGTCGATACTGCAGGTATACGCCGAAAAGCAAAAGTTAAGGAAGATTTAGAGTTTTACTCTGTAATGCGTTCTGTTAGAGCTATTGAACATTGCGATGTATGTATTTTAATGTTAGATGCTACTAGAGGTTTTGATGGACAGGTAGAGAATATTTTTTGGCTTGCTCAACGTAACCATAAGGGGATAGTAATTCTTGTAAATAAGTGGGATTTAGTAGAGGATAAAGAAACCAATACTATAAAGCACTATACTGATAAAATTAAAAAAGCTATTGAGCCATTTACAGATGTGCCGATACTTTTTGTTTCTGTTTTGACAAAGCAACGTATTTTCAAAGCAATAGAAACTGCGGTTGAGGTTTATAATAATCGTAATAAGAAGATTATTACCCGTAAGTTTAATGAAACTATGCTGCCTTTAATAGAGAACTATCCACCGCCAGCATATAAAGGTAAATTCGTTAAGATAAAATTCTGTACTCAATTACCTACTCCTTATCCCCAGTTTGCGTTCTTTTGTAACCTACCGCAATATGTTAGGGAGCCTTATAAAAGATATCTGGAGAATAAGATAAGAGAAGAATACGACTTTACAGGTGTGCCGATTACGGTATTTATGAGGAAGAAGTAATCTTTAGGAATTATAAGTTTAAATTGGTCAAATAGTTTTGTGTTTACACAAAACTATTTGACCAATTTTTTTTACATCGCATTTAGGTGTTTACCAACCCCCAGAGGCACCGCCACCGCCAAAGCCTCCGCCTCCGAAGCCTCCACCAAATCCACCACCGCCGAAACTTCCGCCTCCGCTACTGCCTCCAAATCCGCCAGAGCCATTAGAACGACCCATATTACTAAGGATAATCATATCCCACGGACTTAAACCTCTACGTCTTCTGCCGCCATTACTATCATTGTCATCGTTTTTGCGATTCCAAAGTATGAACAAGATGACTAAGAATATGATAAAAGGTAGAAAAGATGAGAATGGATTACTTCCATTATTACTAAAGGTTCTGTCTTCTTGAAATTCTCCGTTTAGTACTTGGAAAATTACATCTGATCCTTTGTCTAATCCTGCGTAATAATCACCGGTTCTAAATTCGGGAAGGATAACATTTTCAATAATACGTTTCGAAAGGGCATCTGTTAATGAACCTTCTACTCCGTAACCAGTGCTAATAGCAACTTTTCGGTCATTCTCGGCAAGTATTATAAGTATACCATTGTCTTTTCCATCTTGTCCAATCCCCCATTTTTGCCCCCAGTTAGCACCTAGGTAATTAATGTTTTCTCCATTAGTGCTAGCAATAATTGTAATTACAATCTGGGTTGAGGTACTATCTGAATAACGAACCAGTTTTTGGCTTAATGCTACCTTTTGCTGATCGGTAAGAAGATTGGTGTAATCGTAGACACTGGTTTGTAATGCTGGTTTATCTGGTATCTCAAATTGGCTCCATGAAGGAGTGCACCAAAAAAAAAGAATTATAAGGCTAACCTTTAGATATCTCATTGCTTAATTCGTTGGTGTCGTCTGATTGCCAAGGGAAATGACTATTTAATTCTTCACCAGCTTTTATAATACCAGCAACTAGTCCTTCTTTAAATTCTCCTTTTTCAAAATGTGTTTGAATGCTATTTCTAGTAGATTGCCAAAAATCTGTGGGAACAACAGCGTCAATCCCCTTATCGCCACAAATAACAAATTTCTTGTCATTTACGGCAACATAAATTAAAACGCCATTTTCTTGTTTGGTATTATCCATTTTCAATAAATGAAAAACCTCTTTTGCGCGCTCGTAATGCTCTTTACGGGTGTGGGCTTCTATATGTACCCTAATTTCTCCAGAAGTGTTTTTTTCTGCCTCAAGAATAGCGCCCACTACCTCTTGCTCTTCTGATGCCGTTAAAAAATCTTCTACTTTAGACATATATTAATCAAAATCAAAATTAACATCTGGTGCATTTTCAGAACCAACATCTGCTTTGTAGTACGCTAATTCATCGAAATTAAAGATGCCTGCAAGTATGGAGTTCGGGAACTTTTTAATGTGAAGATTATACGGTTCAACGGTTGCATTAAATCTGTCTCTTGCAACGTTTATTCTATTTTCAGTACCTTCTAATTGAGATTGTAACTCAAGAAAATTCTGATTAGCTTTTAAATCAGGGTAGCGTTCAACGGTTACCAATAATCTGCTTAATGCACTGCTAAGTCCACTTTGTGCTTGATTAAACTGTGTTAATTGTTCTGGTGTAATGTTGCTTGGGTCAATGCTTACTGATGTAGCTTTGGCTCTCGCTTCAATAACATCAGTTAATGTTCCTCTTTCAAAATCTGCTGCGCCTTGTACTGTTTTAACCAAATTGCCAATTAGGTCGTTTCTTCGTTGATAAGCACTTTCTACATTCGCCCAAGTTTTAGTAGATGTTTCTTTTAATGCTACAGCAGTGTTATTAAAACCTACGCCCCATTGGTATAAGCCAAATGCGATGACTACGATAACGATTAATGCAATAATTCCTTTTTTCATAATGGTTGTGTTATAATTGGTCTTTAATTTTATTTAGTTCAGCCTTTACACGCTCAAGCTTTTGAATTATATCAAAATTGGAGAGTGTTTTTTGTTTCTCTTCTTTTAAATGGGTTTTGGCGCCATCAAGAGTAAAACCTCTTTCTTTTACCAAATGATAAATTAATTGAAGGTTTTTGATGTCTTGGGGTGTAAATTTCCTGTTCCCCTTCGCATTTTTCTTAGGCTGAAGCACGTCGAATTCTTTCTCCCAAAAACGAATTAATGAGGCGTTTACACCAAAGGCACGGGCTACTTCGCCAATACCATAATATCTTTTTTCAGGGAGTTCTATCTGCATTAATCCAGTGATTGATTTTCTTGATTAGCGAATTTCAACATGTTCTCGAATTCTTCTGGTGATAAACTACCATAGTAGAAATTCATTGGGTTGATTCGGTCATTATCTTTCCAGACTTCATAGTGCAAGTGCGGTGCTTCTGAGCGGCCTGTGCTTCCTACAAAACCTATTAAATCACCTCGTTTTACTTTTTGTCCCTTTTTAACATTATACTGGCTCAAATGCCCATATAGGCTCAAATAGCCATAACCGTGGTCTATACGAATGTGCTTTCCATAACCAGATGAGTTATTATCTGCCCTGGTTATCTTGCCATCTCCAGAAGCATAAACAGGCGTGCCTCTTGGGGCAGTGAAATCCATTCCGTAATGCATTTTCCTTGCCTTTGTAAAAGGATCTGATCTCCATCCATAACCAGAAGCCATGCGCTTTAAGTCTTCATTGTTTATAGGCTGAATTGCAGGTATGGACATTAATAACTTCTCCTTCTCTTCTGCCAGTTTTGTGATTTCATCCAACGACTTCGATTGAATGGCAATTTGCTTTTTAATGATATCCAATCTCTTTGTTGTAGAAATAATCATTTCAGAATTGTTGAAGCCTTCTAAAGATTTGTATCTGTTTATACCACCAAAACCAGCTTTTCGCTGTTCGTCTGGTATAGGGTTAGCTTCAAAATATAATCTGTAAATGTTATTGTCCCTATCTTCTATGTTGCCTAGAACCTCTTCAATTTGTTCCATTTTCTTGTTCAGTAACTCGTACTGAAGTTCATAATTTTTTACTTCACGAGATAGTGAAAGTTCTCTTGGTGTGTTGACAAGATTGGTGTTTAGAAGAAGAATAAGACCTAAAAAACCAAAAAGGCATGCCCCCAAAATAAAGAAGGTTATATTTCTATAACGTTTAGATTTTTCGGGTTCTATCTTACGGTACGACAGCGTGTCTGGGTCGTAATAGTATTTTACCTTAGACATGTATGTTATTTATCCTATTTTTGTTCTTTAATTATTAGGGAACAAACAAATATAAAAATAGTTTTATATAAACCGTTACAATTTGTAAAAGCTTAGCATTTTAGATGAATTCAAAAGATACAAGAACTCAATTTCTGAATTTTTTCAAGGGAAAAGAACACAAAATAGTGCCTTCTGCGCCAATGGTCATTAAAGATGACCCAACCCTGCTTTTTACAAATGCGGGAATGAATCAATTTAAAGAATATTTTTTAGGAATAAGCCAATCTAAAAATTCTAGAGTAGTTGATACTCAAAAATGTTTACGAGTAAGTGGTAAGCATAATGATTTAGAAGAAGTTGGTAAAGATACCTATCACCATACTATGTTCGAGATGTTGGGCAACTGGAGTTTTGGTGATTATTTTAAGGAAGAGGCTATTACCTGGGCTTGGGAGTTGTTGACAGAAGTTTTTAATATCGATAAGGATAGTCTTTATGTATCGGTATTTGAAGGAAGTAATGATGCGGATAAATTAGAACTGGATACAGAAGCATTTAAGCTTTGGAAGAATATTGTTCCTGAGGATAGAATTATCATGGGTAACAAAAAGGATAATTTCTGGGAAATGGGCGATCAAGGTCCATGTGGACCATGTTCTGAAATTCATGTTGATATCCGATCTAAAGAAGAAAAGGCAAAAGTATCTGGTGCAAGCTTGGTAAACCAAGATCACCCGCAGGTAGTGGAAATATGGAACCTCGTATTTATGCAATATAATCGTAAAGCAGATGGTTCATTAGAAAGTTTGCCTGCAAAACATGTAGATACAGGTATGGGCTTTGAGCGTCTGTGTATGGTATTGCAAGGTGTACAATCTAACTACGATACGGATATTTTTATGCCATTAATTCGTGAAATAGAAGTCATTACTAATTCCGAATATGGTAAGAATGAGGAAAATGATATAGCAATACGTGTAATAAGTGATCATATACGTGCAGTAGCTTTTTCAATTGCAGATGGTCAATTACCTAGTAATACAGGTGCTGGTTATGTAATTAGAAGAATACTTAGAAGAGCAGTTCGTTACGGATTTACATTTTTGGATACCAAGGAACCTTTTATGTTTCGTTTGGTTAATGTGTTGACTAAATCTTTAGGGGATGCATATCCTGAATTGAAAGAACAAAAGCAGTTAATTGAAAATGTAATTAAGGAAGAAGAGAATTCTTTCTTGAAAACATTAGATCAAGGTTTGGTATTGCTCGATACAATTATTAAAAATACTAAAGGAAAAACAGTCGATGGTGGTAAAGCTTTTGAGCTTTATGATACTTTCGGTTTTCCTATAGATTTAACGGCTTTAATTTTAAGTGAAAAGGGGTATCAATTAGATGAAGCTGGTTTTGACGAGGCTATGCAACAACAGAAAAATCGTTCTAAATCTGCATCAGTCGTTTCAAAACAAGATTGGGAAATATTGCATGAAGATAACGAACAAGAATTTGTTGGTTATGATATGCTTGATGTTGAGGTAAAGATCACTAAATACCGTAAAATCGTTTCTAAAAAGGATGGAACCCAGTTTCAATTGGTATTTAATCTCACTCCATTTTACGCTGAAGGTGGTGGTCAAGTAGGTGATAAAGGTTATTTAGAAGATTCACATGGCGATGTTGTTTACATTATCGACACCAAGAAAGAAAATAATGAGATTATTCACTTTGCTAAAAACCTACCAAAACATTTAGGAGAAAGTTTTAAAGCGGTAGTAGATAAAAAACAACGTAGTAGAACAGAGGCGAACCATACGGCAACGCATTTGTTGCACCAAGCACTTCGTGAAGTTTTAGGTAAGCATGTAGAACAAAAAGGTTCTTCGGTACATTCCAAATATTTGAGATTTGATTTTTCGCATTTTTCTAAAATGACAGCAGAAGAATTAAGGGAGGTAGAGAATTTTGTTAATGCACGTATAGAAGGTCATTTGCAACTTCAAGAACAGCGAAATGTACCTATGAAAGTAGCTATTGATGATGGAGCTATGGCATTGTTCGGTGAAAAATATGGAGATGCTGTTAGAACTATTCGTTTTGGACAATCTATAGAACTTTGTGGAGGTACCCATGTTAAAAATACTGCTGATATCTGGCAATTTAAAATTAAGTCTGAGGGTGCGGTAGCAGCTGGTATTCGTAGAATTGAAGCAATTACGGGTGATGCGGTAAAAGATTTTCATATAGATAATGATATGCTTTTGACCAAGATAAAAGATGTGTTGGGTAACACTCAAGATCCGGTTAAGTCGGTATCTGGTTTACAAGAAGAGAATAGCAATCTTAAAAAACAAGTAGCTGAGTTATTGAAAGATAAGGCGAAGAATTTAAAAGGAGATTTACTGTCAGAACTTAAAGAAGTAAACGGAATACAATTTCTAGCTAAAAAAATTGATTTGGATGCATCGGGAATCAAGGATTTAAGTTTTGAAATGGGTAACCAGAAAGATAATTTATTTCTTTTGTTTGGTTCTGAGCAAAATGGTAAAGCATTATTGTCTTGCTATATTTCAAAGGAACTAGTGGCTTCTAAAAATTTGAATGCAGGTACTATAGTAAGGGAGCTTGGTAAGTATATTCAAGGAGGCGGTGGTGGTCAACCATTTTTTGCAACCGCAGGAGGTAAAAATCCTGGAGGTATTGATGAGGCATTAACAATGGCAGAGAGCTATATCAAATAAGTAATTCCAGTTTAAGAAATTCGTAATACGATACTAATTCTAATAGATGAATCTCTTAACGAAAATATCATTATCAAAATCCCAAAATCAGATTGATTATTCTAGTCAATTATTGCTTTTGGGCTCTTGTTTTTCTGAAAATATAGGTGCTAAACTTGAGTATTATAAATTTCAAGGGCTGCAGAATCCGTTCGGGATTTTGTTTCATCCGTTGGCTATTGAGAAAGTAATTCAAAGGGCGGTTCAGGAGTATGTTTATACTGAAGATGATGTGTTCTTTTTAAATGAACAATGGCATTGTTTTGATGCACATTCAGAACTCAGTAATCCATCCAAAGAAAAAATAATTTCAGATTTAAATCTTGAGGTAGAGCAGACATTGGTTCAATTGAAACAGACCAGTCACGTAATTATTACTTTAGGTACTGCTTGGGTATATCTAAACACGTTAAACGCACAGGTTGTGGCAAATTGTCACAAAGTGCCTCAGAAAGATTTTACAAAAGAATTATTAAGTGTTTCGAAGGTAAAGGAGAGTCTTCAGTGTATTATTGCCTTGGTTAAATCAGTAAACCCAGAAGTGCAATTTATATTTACCGTATCACCAGTTAGGCATTTAAAGGATGGTTTCGTTGAAAACCAGTTGAGTAAAGCGCATTTAATTTCGGCTATTCATCAAGTCATTGACAGTGATGGGATTTCGTATTTTCCTAGTTATGAAATAATGATAGATGAACTTAGGGATTATCGTTTTTATGCTAAAGATATGATTCATCCAAGCGAAATAGCAATAGAATATATTTGGGAGAAATTTGTAGAAGTATGGATTGATGAAACTAGTAATGGAGTAATGAAAAAGGTAGATGAAATTAAGCGCGGTTTGCAACATAGGGCTTTTAATCCCGAAGGAGAGGCACATCAAAAGTTTTTAAAATCACTCACACACAAAATTGCGTATATACAGAATGCATATCCATTTATGGATTTTAAAACTTCAAAAGCATGAGGAAATTTGTAGCAGGCGTTTTAATTACTTTGGCAATTGTTTTTATTGTTCGTTCCTGCAATGATAGTAATGAAGATAAATCCATTCTTGAGGAAAACTCCATGCTCATTCAGCAAGAGATAACTAACGTTTCTAAATTGATAGTAACCGAAGGTCATTTTTCTGAAGTTTATAATTACAAAGATTCTAAGGAGCTTTTTGGCCCTTTGCTAAGAGCAGAAAAAAAGGCATTGGTTGTAGTAAATGCAGATGTAACCGTAGCATATGATTTAAGTCTCATTAATTTTGAGATTGATGAAGCAACAAAGACAGTCAAAATAAATAGCATTCCAGAAGCTGAAATAAAACTAAATCCAGATTTTGAATATTATGATGTAACTGCAGATTACTTAAATCAGTTTGATGCTGCAGATTACAATAAAATAAAAAAAACGGTCAAAGCTTCCTTAATGAAAAAAGTAGAAGCTTCTTCGCTTCGTAGCAATGCAGAAAATAGACTGATCAGTGAGTTGCAGAAATTCTACATTCTTACCAATTCTATGGGGTGGCGTTTAACATATCAAGATCAAACCATAGAATCTTTAGAAGGTGTACAAGTGGTTAAGCCATAGTTGTAACAGTTGCCAATTCTAGTCCGTCATCAATTAATTGCCCAAGTTTAGGTTGGTCTAGTTTAATATTTTCAAGATGTTTCTTTATGCTTTCGGCTAATTTCTTTTCGTTGCTTAGAATTGCCAATTCATAAATTTCAATAGGTAATAACCAATCATTTGGATATTTTTCTTGTATTACTTCAAAAACTTTTGTTCTCGAGATTATAGTGTTATTGCCCTCTCTAAAATCACGAATTAATTTATAGTAAGACTCCAATTCGGTTAAGCCTTCTTGATGGTTGTTGTAACAGTTGGTGCTTAAAGAATGGTCTAAAAGGTCAAAACTCTTTAAATCTGCAGGGCCGTGGTATGCAGAAACGATTTCTTCTCCAATGGCCATGTTATACAATTCATCGTAAGATTCAAAAAGAATATCATTTTTGTAGGTAACCTTACAATTTTCGAAAGTGATTAAAATAATACGACCTTGAAGGTTACGCGTACCGGTTACAATTTTACCGGTAACATTGATTCCGCCAGTAAAGTCTAGGGATACAATTTCTCCTTCGTAAATTTTATATGCTTTTAGATCGCGCGGACTCATATCTTCTATAGGTATATTTATCCCTTTTAGTCTTCCAATAGGTGAGCCAAAACCTGTTTCATGTTGATTTACATCTTGCCCAACTAATTCTTTTTCTCTGTATGCAAGTGCTGATTTTCCTCTAGTCTGAAAGTAGATAGGTTTACCATCATGAGAAATTAAAGATTCGAAATTACCAGATACTTGTAATCCGGTACTCAGTTCTATGGTTCCTAATTCCTTAGAGTCTATAAGTTTCTGTAAACCTGATAATCCGCCCTTTCGCAGCGCCATTGTATTAGCAAAATCTTCCAGTACCTGACTTAAAAAGGCAAAATCTGGTGTAACGAATAGTTGTGGTTGAGGTTTGGTAATATCAAAAGATGTTCTTGCCGCCTCTATAGAATAAGGTAGTTTTTTGACCTTGTCGGTCATACACCATTGACTTTCCCCTATAGAAGATAAAAGTCCCGCACCATAAATTTTAGGGTCTTCTAGAGAGCCTATTAACCCGTATTCAACTGTCCACCAATGAAGATTTCTTATAAAAGCCATTTCACTAGGTTCACCCATATTATCTTGAAGAAATTCTATATGTTTTTCAGCTTTTTCAATTTCTTCTAAAGCAGTCCCTTTAGCTTCTTTAATAATAGATAGATGGCGTACCGCTTCATAAAGTTCAAAATCTTTTGCACTTGAAATAGCTTTACAGCCAATCTCTCCAAAACGTCTTAAATATGCCGCATATTCTGGATTTGCAATAATAGGGGCATGTCCTGCGCCTTCATGAATTATATCTGGGGCGGGTGTATAAGCTATATTTTCGAGTTGTCTAATATCTGAAGCAATAACAAGTACATTATACGCCTGAAACTCCATAAATGCCGCAGGTGGTATAAAGCCATCAACAGCTACTGCAGCCCAGCCTAAATCCTTTAAAATACGGTTCATGCCGTACATGTTAGGTATATTGTCTATAGATATTCCTGTCTTGCGTAAACCATCGGTGTAGGACTTATGCGCGACTTTACTAAGGTAATCCACATTTTTACGCATAACGTAGCGCCACACAGCTTGGTTAACTGGCGTATAATCCTCATAATTTTGAGGCTTGATATACTGTCTTAAATGTTTAGGAAGTTTATCCAAGATAGGATTGCTTTCATATTCAGAAGTATTCATACGCTTAAGTTTTCTAGAGTTAACTCTAATTATTTCTATTAAAAATAGAATTTACAGATCAATTAATTGTTAATATTATTTAAATTGGTAAATAAGACTTATTAAATATATATTTAAAGGAATAATTACCTTATAAGCACAAGTTATATTCGAAAAAAAGGAAAAAGTATGGTGGAGAAACTGGATTTTATAGATAGGGAGATATTAAAGATTTTACAGAAAGATGCTAAGACGGGTGCCAAAACTATAGCAGAGCAATTAGGATTGACAAAAACACCCGTTTATGAACGTATTAAACGATTAGAGCATGACGGGTTTATAAAGAACTATGTAGCTATATTAAACAAGGATAAAATAGAGGAGAGCATAACGGTATTTAGCTTTGTTTCTTTAGAGGCACAAAAAGGAGCAATGATGGATGATTTCTTTGAGCAGGTTATGAAATATCCAGAAGTGGTAGAATGTTTTGTTGTGGGTGGTGAGTTCGATTTTTTATTAAAAGTCGTAGTCAAAAACCTTGATGCATATTATAATTTTGCAAAATTTAAAATTGCTTCATTACCTAGTATTGGAGGTGTTAAAAGTGCATTCGTTTTAAATGAGGTAAAGAATAATACTAATTTTCCATTATTGTAAATAAAAAAAGAGGCTGTCAATACATGTATTGACAGCCTCTTTTTTTAAGTATATATTTTATTATTTCAAAGCAACAGCATTAGGTGGGTATTGCTCTAATATTTGAGAAACAAATTCTCGAATACGTTCTTCCTTTTTAGCAATATTGCTTGTGTTTGACAATGTGCCAACACCTTTTCCTTGCCATACTAGCTCATTTGATTTGTTATCAATTAAATCGATATAAAGAGAGCCTTGTGTACTAGCACTTACACTAGTTCCTCCCCAGCCAAAACCAGGACCCCAAGCCCATGGGTTGTATCCCCATCCCCAGGCACCGCCCCAACCGTAGTTATTATTGTAAACATCAACTCTTTCTTGTTCTTTGGTAAAAATACTCACCAACAAATCTGGTGTCTCAGATTTTACAAAGCCTCTAGAACTCATTTCCGTTTCAATGGCGCGTAGAATTCGTTTCTTTTCTAAATCTGATATTTGTGCTTTATCAATACCTGTCTTATAGAAGGCGTAAGTTTTGTAGCCATTAAAATCTGCTTTTTGGTCGTAATCTGAAAGAACACTAACAGAAGAACAAGAAGAAATAAGGACTAGAAGTAGCAATGGTAAACCAAGTAATTTGATGTTTTTCATAACGTTATATTTTTTAAAGACTCAATTTTCTGATAGAATTAAATACAAATATCATGCCGAGCTATGTTAAAAACTTACTGCATGTTAGTTTTTGGGTCATATCCATACGGGCAATGTCTACAACCACTTTCACAACAATAACCTCTTTTTAAGTGATACTGTTTTGTAAAAACTCTAAATCCGTTTTCAGACCAGTAAAAATCTCCTTCCTCTATCGGAATTATCTCTTTCATGTAATCGCTGATTTTTAATGATATAAAGTTAATTCTTTCTGTTGATAACCTTGGTAGTTAATGACTTGAAGATAGACGTAAAAGCGCTTAAGCTAAGCTTTGGCATTTAATCGGTTTTGTTGGCAACAAAAACCGGTAAGTTTTTAGCAAGCGATTTTTGGCTTTATCTTTGTTATAGTAATACCAAAGTAAATCTATGATATTGGTTTTTAGACATTTCTTCTATAAAAATTATGTGGGGCTTTCACTATGGCCCTTTATATTTTTAAAAACTAGAAGTTTAAAAAATGACGATGTACTCATAAATCATGAAAAAATTCATTTACGTCAACAACAAGAATTATTGATTTTACCTTTTTATGTACTTTACTTAACCGAGTGGGCAATTAGAGCCATTTGGTATTTAGATTCTTATAAGGCTTATCAGAATCTTAGTTTTGAGCAAGAGGCATATATGCATGAAAATAATATGGATTATCTGTCTAGCCGCAAAACATTTAGCTTTATTAAATATCTTTGGCGTTAAATTCGCCCTACTTGCAAAGCATCAATCAACTTGTTGAACATCCTTTATTATCAGAAAAGCAAGTTACCCTTGTCTTAAAACGCGAAGATTTACTGCATCCTTTCATTTCTGGTAATAAATACAGAAAGCTCAAATACAATTTATTGGCTGCCAAAGCAGAAGATCAAAATACCTTATTGACCTTTGGCGGAGCATATTCTAACCATATTGCAGCTACCGCATATGCGGCGAAAGAGAAAGGATTTCGTGCAATAGGGGTTGTACGTGGCGAAGAGTTAGAAAATTCTTGGCAATCAAATTCTACATTATCTCGGGCTTATGAAGATGGAATGCGTTTTAAATTCATTAGTAGAAATGACTATCGTAAGAAAGAGGATCCCGAGTTTATTGAACAGTTAAGAAAAGAATTTGGAGAGTTTTATTTAGTGCCTGAAGGAGGAACAAATAGCTTGGCTATAAAAGGATGTGAGGAAATTTTGACACATAACGATAAGGAATTCAATATTGTTTGTACAAGTGCAGGAACAGGCGGTACCGCATCCGGATTAATAAATGCTTCCTTTTCACATCAAAGAATATTAGCATTCTCCGCCCTAAATGGAGATTTTTTAAAAAATGATATTCAGAAATTAGCCAGTAATGACCGATGGGATTTAAATACCGATTATCATTTTGGTGGGTATGCAAAAATATCCGAAGAGCTAATTAATTTTATAAATGACTTTAAGGAAAAAACTAAAATTCCTTTAGACCCTATTTATACTGGAAAAATGATGTTTGGGTTGTTCGATATGATCAAGCTTGATATTTTTGTGCCAAATACTAAAATTCTAGCAATACATACCGGTGGCTTGCAAGGAATTGTTGGCATGAATAGTGTACTGAAAAAGAAAAATTTACCTTTGTTGAATATATGAAAAAGATAATTTTATTGGCGTTGTTGGTGGGTTTAGGTTTTACCTCTTGTAAATCTAAAAAAAGATATTCAGACCAGTTGAGAACTAAAAACGTTCAAAATGAACGAAGTAAATCAACAACTAATAATTCTAAAAAAGTAGGGAAAGAAGATTTACCTGCAGAACCTTCAAAATTTATACAATTTAGAATAGACTCTCCAACCGATTACATTTCTACATTTGCAGAAACAGCCCAATTAGAAATGATGGGTTATGGAATACCTGCAAGTATAACCTTAGCACAAGGTCTTTTAGAAAGTGGAAATGGCAAAGGTGAATTAGCTATGAAAACGAACAATCATTTTGGGATAAAATGCCATAAAGGTTGGGAGGGTGATTATGATTTTCATGATGACGATGAAAAAGGAGAGTGCTTTAGAAAATACAACCATCCTATGTATTCATTTAGAGACCACAGTATATTTTTAACTACAAGGTCTAGATATGCTTTTTTATTCGATTTAAAACATACGGATTATAAAGGTTGGGCGAGAGGATTACGAAAGGCAGGTTACGCAACAGATCCAAGATACCCGCAGAAGCTTATTTATTTAATAGAGAAATATGATTTGCATAAGTATGATAGGCAAATAAAAAAAGCAGGTTATGATAATACAACTATAGTTGCTACAGATTCAGATAACATACACACAGTACAAAAAGGAGATACTTTATATTCATTGTCTAGAAAGTATTATATGAGTGTTGATGAACTTATGCAATTGAATAATTTACGTAGTTCTGACTTATCTATTGGGCAACCTATTAAAGTAAAAAAATAGTAAAATCAATTAAGAGAAATGATTTATCAAAGAAGTAGTGCCTTGTTTGCTGAGGCTAAAAAATATATACCAGGAGGAGTAAATTCTCCTGTACGTGCATTTAAAGCCGTTGGCGGTGATCCAATTTTTGTAAAGAAAGCAAAAGGAGCTTATTTATTTGATGAGGATGGCAATAAGTTAATTGACTATATAGCATCTTGGGGTCCGTTAATTTTAGGTCACGCATATGAACCTGTTATAAAAGCAGTTGTTGAAAAAGCGCAAAATGGTACTTCTTTTGGTATGCCTACCGAGATTGAAACAGAGCTAGCTAAGCTAGCTATCTCTATGGTGCCTAATATGGACAAGATAAGGTTTGTAAATAGCGGTACGGAAGCTTGTATGAGTGCTGTACGTTTGGCAAGGGGTTATACCGGTAAAGACAAAATCATAAAATTTGCTGGTTGCTACCACGGGCATTCAGATTCGTTTTTAATTCAAGCGGGTAGTGGGGCCGTAACTTTTGGTAGTCCTAATAGTCCAGGTGTTACCCAGGGCACGGCAAAAGATACATTGTTGGCAGCGTATAATGATTTGGCTGGGGTCAAAGAATTGGTTCAAGCAAATAAAGGTGAATTAGCTGCAATTATTATAGAGCCTATAGCCGGTAATATGGGTTGCATTGTGCCTACCGATGAGTTTATAAAAGGATTACGGGAAATATGTACCCAAGAAAATATCTTATTGATATTTGACGAGGTAATGACGGGTTTCCGTTTAGGAAAAGGCGGTGCCCAAGAAGTATTGAATATAAAAGCTGATATTGTTACTTATGGAAAAGTCATTGGTGGTGGTTTGCCAGTAGGTGCTTTTGCTGCGCGAACAGAAATAATGGATTATCTAGCGCCTGATGGTCCTGTATATCAAGCAGGAACTTTAAGTGGAAATCCACTTGCCATGAGTGCTGGTTTGGCAATGTTGACCGAGTTGAACAATGCCCCGGAAGTATTTAAAAGTCTAGCAGAGAAAACAGCATATTTACATAAAGGTATTGGGAAAGTGCTTACGGAGAAAAATGTACCGCATCAAATCAATCGTTTTGGTAGTATGATCTCCGTCCATTTTACCGATGAGCCTGTGGTTGATTTCGCATCTTCTGCAAAAGGTGATAACGACACCTTCAAGAAATATTTTCACGGTTTGTTAGAAAGAGGAATTTATCTACCTCCAAGTGCCTTTGAAAGTTATTTTCTAAATGATGCATTAAGTTATGAAGATTTAGATGCAACTATAAATGCACTAAAGGAAATCGACTTATAGCAAATCAGATTATATATGAATAACAGAAATAAAAAAAGAGCCCTTATGCAAGGCTCTTTTTTTATGCGTGATTATTTTTTTATTTGAAATTGTACTGAACACCCAACTGAACAGCATTTGAGAAAAATTGGTCTATAGTAAAGTAAGAGTAGTTTAAATTGATAGTAGTAAAGTTTTTAATTCTATAAGACAATTCACCTTCATACCGTTGAAAAGTAGGTTCGTCTTGTTCTGCAAAAAGTGAGAAGTCACTTTTTAGATTAAAATCTGAATCTTCATTTCCTAACTGTAACTGTAATCCTCCACCGGCAAAAAGTCTATCTTCTGTTAACCAGTATGGAAATCCGTTTCTTCTGTCTTCAGAACCAACACCATAGGCGCCTTCAGCCAAAGGGCCAATTTTAAACTTATCTAAATTAATTAGATTGTATTCTAACCTTGTGCCGCCCACTGCGTAGTATTGACTATCTGTATAATAATCTCCTTTCACATAAAATTCGTGATTCAAGTTCTGGGAATACTCAAATTCTTGCGTAGCCTTAACTTGAATATCATAGATGTTTAAATCATATCCAGGTCCGGTAGTAACAGGATTAGTTTTAAGAGCTAAAGAAGATTTGTTGTTGTCTCCAATAAAATCTATACCCGTTTTTACGTGAAAGAATAATTTATTGAAGTTGTCAAGTTCTACTTTTGCACCAACATAAAACGGACTTTTTTCGTTAGATTCCTTCTTGTACATATATTCTACACCCAATAAATCTCTACCTATATCATTTGGTACCAATGTGTCTTTTAAAACAGAATATGCAGTACCTTGAACAATAGAGAACTGATGAAAATCTAATTTTGTATTGTAAAATCCAAAATTGAAAGCATTGTTAAATAATGTAGGGTTAAACTCATCGGCTATAGCAGTAGAAGTTAGACCTATAGAATGGCCTTTCTTTTTTCTTGCTTCAATCTCTGATTTTTTGACAATAGCATCATCCATTAGAATTTTGAATTTACTTATGTATAGTGATTGTTTATCGTCAGATTCAGTTTTCACCTCATTGTTAAAAGCTATTTTAAAATCAGAATCAATTTTAGAAGATGGTATGTTCATGGCAATTTCACCGGCACCGTTTACATCACCTTTTAATAATAGCAACTTCACCATGTGGTTCATAGTTTTATAATCTCTAGGATTTTTTTCTATATGGTCAGCATATACTTTCTTTAGATATCTACCATTGGCAAATTCTAAATTCCAATCTAGCAATTTTGATATGGGTATAGTATTGGTACAGGTACTCCAATCTAATGCTTTTTGGTATTGGGTATATTGCGCAAATAATAATGCTATATTTTTAGATATCCTTATAAGGTCTGGTCTACAAGGTTCAATATCCTGTAATTCTTCAACCGCCTTATCTGGATCATTGACCAATAAGTATCTTGTGTAATATTCGAAATCTGTAAACTTTTTGCTTGCTATAGTTTTCGTTTTTTCCTTCCACTCTTTAACAACTTCCGGAGAAATATTCCCGCATTTTTGCCATAATTCTGCCTTTTCAAAATTTAGTTTATTGGCATAGACATGGCTAATTGAAGTTGCTAAATCTTTATTAGAAATACTGCAGGGTTCAATAGCATCAAGTTTGCTCAAAAGATCTTCGTAATTAGACTTTACTAGAAATTCGTAATAGGTCAATTTATTCGCTTCAGTGGGTTCTAAAGTATATAGTACTTCTAAGACTTGTTCTATGATTTTGGTGTTGTCGTCAGTATTGAAATCCTGATAATATTCTTTTAGAATAGCTACGTCATTTTGTCCCCATTCCATTTGTCTCTCCATCCACATTTTTTTGACAGCAGGCGATGGATAATTACTTACGGTGCTAATATTTCTAGAAAAATCTGCATAAGAGCTAGAAGGATTTTTAAGGTACATGCCATTTAATTGAGACCACAATTCCTCGGTTTTTCCTTGTGCTTCCATCCCTTCGGCATAAGTAACTATTTGTTTGACATTAATAAATTTATTATCCTTAAATAACTTCTCCATTAAATTTGTTGCCTGTTCTGTTTTTTCTTCCACAACCAATCTGTCGATTTTTTGCTTTAATGGAACCATAGTTTGCTTACTCTTATTATACGATTTATAATCGTTTTTTGTATTGGTAATTAAAGTTGAGGTTGTGCCTATAAGTATTCTTATTTCTGGTCGAATATCTGGTACACTAATATTTGGGGTGTTGGTTTTAATGCTATACAGAAAACCGTTCAATAAAGGAACCGAACTAAACTCAACTTGGTTAAAGAATAATTGTTCATGTACCTTAACATTGTTATGTTCTTCAACATACATTAGCCAATAAGAGTCCTTTTTTTCGTCAGAATTTAAAGAACTGGAAACTTCGTATTGCCCCTCGTAACTTAAGTGGCGTATACTTTGGTAACGCCAGTCCATAGCTGCTTCTGTAGATTGTTTGGCAGTTAAAAACTTCATGTAAGGGTGTCTTCGCTTATAATCTACAATATGCTTTTTTAGTTCACCAATAGCGTTCGTTGTACTTCCAATTTTTAGAATATCATTGGTATTTAATACATGTGACCAAATCCCGGTATATAGGTAAGTAGATTCTAATGCCCATTGATCTTTTTGGGATATTTCATATCCGCTGCTTAAACGTGGGTAGTCAAAAAACCTATTGTTTAATGGGTCTGGGTCAAACTCTCTATTTCCACCTTCATAAACATCTCCTGAAAAAGAAGTATGTACAAAATTTAAGCTAGGAAAACCTTTCTTTAAAGCTATAAGACCTAGACTATCTATTTGATTGTCTGGGGCTGCGTATGAGCTTGGTAATGTTTTTGATACATCGTCTTCCCATTTATTAGCAGAAGCTTTGGCGTTATCTAGAATTAGATCAGTGTCTTTCCATAACTTTTTAGAAAGCGGAAGGTCATTATAACCACGAAAACCAAGTTCATGACCTATATTGGTAAATTCGTTGGTAAGCCATTTGTTGGTGCCATTCTCATTTTTACCATCTAATAATCCGGTTTGATCCCAACTTTTAAAATTAGCATCGCCAGTGTTTTTTTCATTAGCATTAAAAGTTACATAAGCAGAGTATTTTATATCTTCTTCTTGTGCAAATTTCTTCATTTTAGGCCACCAGTCTGCTTTTAACATCTCAGATTTACTGATGCCATTTTGTATGTTGATGGCTTTTCCGTTATCATCATACATAGCGGCTGGAAAATCATCGAGAAATAAAGTTCCAATATTTGCAATTGGATAAGGAATACCCTCTAGCCCTAATAAACTTGCGGAAAATAAAAGGCCTCTCATTTCCTTTTTTAGAATTTGAGATGAGTTGTAAAGAATTACTTTTCCATTGCCTATTCTATTTTCTATTAAGACAGGGTAGTTTTTGTTGTTGTGGGCGGCTACTAAAACATTTACGTGACTAGAAAAGTTAGAGCCATCAAAACCAAGGTGAACTGTTTTGTTATCAAAACCACGCCCTTGCATACCAGGGAATAGGGCTTTATTGAAGAACAACCCTGATGCTTCTCTATTCGTACTCCAGTCAGCATCTGGTGTCATTCCAAAAAAGTAAGATAAACGTTCATCTTTAGCTGCTTTGGTAACGAAAAGTGTTCCGCCCTTAGATACGAATTTTAAAAGGCTATCTATGGCAGTAGTACTTAAACCAGCAGTTTCGTGAACAGTTATCACTCTTGTAGTCGGTGAAATATTAAGTTTCTCGTTGAATTGATTTACCCATAGCGTTTTATGTGCAATTTTGGAATAGTCTAAAGCCTTTGCTAAATTCTCGGTTTCAAGAATAGCGCTATAATTTGTAGGTTCAATTAAGAATTGTACAAGAGGCTCCTCCGTACTTTTTTCTGGAATATTAAATTTATTGTTAGACTTGTATAATTCCTGTTGGCAACTGGTCAACAAGCTAAAGGCTATAAGTAGTGATAAATAACCTATTTTTTTTGCTATCATGGCTTGGTGTCTTAAGTTCTAATTAGAGACCGCCTTTGAAACAAAAAATGTTTGGTTCTCAATTAGAACTAACTAAGTACTTTAATAATGATAGGGCATTGAAATTTATTGGTCAAATATTCAAATTCATCCATGAATGAATCATTATAGTGCATTATAGTACGTTTTTGGGGCTATGGAGAGGAATTTGCAAATCGATTAAATGCAAAAAAGACCTGCCCAAAGCAAGTCTTTTTTTTATCCTGATTTTTTAATATTAATCTCTAGAAGTACGTTTTCCATTCTTGCCGTCCCTTTCTTTGTTATGACCGCGCATTTTTTTTCTATTACTCATTTTTTCCCATTTTTCAAATTGGTCATCATTAAGTATAGATTTCATTTCTTTTTTACGTGCAATTTCATGATCTAATCGCTCATTTGCCATAGCGTATTTTTCATCTGCCGTCACTACTTTTTTACCTTCTTCCTTACTGGCTTTTCTTTCGGTCATTTTAGCCTTTCTGGTCTTCGCATCTTCAGTTAGAATCTGTTTGATTTTTGCTTGCTGAGAATCATTTAAGTCTAAAGCCAAAGTCATTTTTTTTGTCTGGATAGTTGCAATTTGTTCTGGAGTAAAATCCTTCATATCGCCTCTGTTTCCTTTTTTACTATAATCTTGTGCGCTTGCGGTTATGCCTGCCATTATTAATATGGCCATTACTAATTTTTTCATGTTTTTTATTTTTTGTATTTGTTACTTGGACATGAATTTTACAGATAGGTTTAAGGATCATAATCACTTTAGTAAATATTTAACGAGATTAGGAAAGTTTTAAAAATCAAAAAGCGCGGCTTTAGGGCCGCGCTTTTAAGTAGGTAAGTTCTTTAATGTTTTTTAATTCTGTTGAGTCCTGCCCTCAATGTTTTTGTAGGGATTGATAACTATATCAACATCTTGTTCGTAAGTAGTATTCACAATATCCTCTTGTACATTATCATTTGTGTTTTGGTGGTATACCACAGAAGCACAGATAAAACAAGCTAAGTAAATAAGACTCTTTAATTTGTTGGTCATGATTTGGGGGTTTTAAATTCATTGCTAATCTAAAAAACAATAACGCATGAAAAAGCCCATTGTTGTGTAATGGGCTTTTTTTGATGTTTAGGATATCTAATATGTGGTAAACAGATTACATTCATCGATGATATTGGTTTTTCATCGATAGGTGCATTTAATCGATGTTTTTACGTGTTCTTATTTTGGGTCAAGAATGACGTTAATACGCTCAGAAACATCGTCGTAATGATATTTTGTCATCATATCATATGTTCTATTTTTCGCATTTCTAATATCTCGTTTCAAAATATTTAATTCTGCTCTCGCTATAGTTCTAATATCAGATTGACTGGTGTTGACAACTGTTGATTTTCTGTAGCCACCAAAATCTGAAGCCTTTGCTTGGTTTTCTGCGGTCAATAGGTATTCCAAGCGATCAATATGTGCTTTTTGAAGGTTTCTTCTATAGGTATCAATTGATTTGCCGCTTTTTGTTTCAGACCAAATACCCTTTCTTAGTTCGCTCATCATTTGAACCAATGTATAGGCTTCGGTCTTATTTATGGTTTCATATTCAATTAATCTAGCCATTTTTCCTAAGCTAAGTACATTATTAAGTGTACGTACTTGCATAGAACGCATTTGCTCTAAGAATCCTGAATACTCTGTACGGTCAAGAATATCTTGATCTAACATCCACATAGGCGTATTAAATAATTGCTTTTGTAAAAACGCCATTGCTTTTTGTTGATGGGCTTTAGGAACTGCAGTATATACCGCTCCTTCTTGATCATAAGTTTTATGGTTTTCGTAAACCCCACCTATGTTGTTGGAAACATGGCCCATGTATCTATTGAATTGGGAGAATACTTGACCGTATAATTTATTTAGGTCTTCGTAGTTCTTACCATCCTCGGCTGTCCATTCAATTAATTTAGGAACAATCCTTTTTAAATTGGCAATACCATATTCACTTGCCTTCATTGCATCATCACCTAAATCTTCGGTTTGCGAGCTAGGGTCAACGATATCTCCTACCTGTTGATGGCCAAAACGATATAATGGGTCACCACTATGAGCTGTAATCCATTTATCTAATATTGATTTTTCTTCCTCTGCAGTAGTGTTCAAGATTGGCTTGTAACCCCATTGAATAGCATACTTGTCATAAACACCAATGTCAGGCATTAATGCGACACCTTCATCACCAGGTTGGGCTATATAGTTGAAACGGGCATAATCCATTATCGATGGAGCGGTGCCGTATTTCTTTGTAAAAGTTTTAGAACGAAGCGAATCTACAGGGTAAGCAACACTACTACCCATGTTATGTGGCAGACCTAGAGTATGTCCTACTTCATGAGATGATACAAATCGAATTAACCTGCCCATTACATCATCATCGAAGGAAACGCCTCTAGCAGCAGGATTTATGGTCGCTGTTTGCACGAAATACCAATTTCTTAAAAGAGTCATTACGTTATGGTACCAATTAATATCAGATTCCAATATCTCACCACTTCGTGGATCACTAACATGTGGTCCATTAGCATTAGGTATTGGTGATGCTAAATAACGCACTACAGAATAGCGTATATCTTCAGGAGACCATTCTGGATCTTCTTCTACAGTTGGTGGCTCTTTGGCAATAATTGCATTTTTGAAACCTGCAGCCTCAAAAGCAACTTGCCAATCTTCTATACCTTGTTTAATGAACGGCACCCATTTTTTAGGTGTAGCTCTATCTACATAGTAGATGATTTGTTTTTTAGGCTCAACGAGTTCGCCATTTTTAAATTTTTCAAGGTCTTCATCTTTAACTTCTAAACGCCATCTATCAAGAAATTTAATAGTCTTACTTTCTTGGGCATCTAAACCATAATCTACTTGACCTCTGGCAAACCAACCAACACGCTCGTCAAAATAACGACGTTTCATTTGCTCTTTAGGAAGTAAAATCATGGAGTTGTTGATTTCTACAGAAATAGATCCCAATGTAGAATTGCTTGGAGAATTACTTGCCAAATATGTTTTTACGTGACGTACTTCTACATTTAAAGGATAACTCTTGATCGTTTCAATATATCCTCTACCTTCATCTAAACGAGAAACTTTATAACGTTTTCTATACTGCTCTGGCATACCAAAAGCTTTGGTATCTTTTGTGAATATGTCGTTGATCTCAATTACTGTTGAAGAATTCAGTGAATCTTTCTGAACAGCTTTAATGTCAAAGGAAAAAAGTACAGGTTCAAAGTTTGAATTTACTACAGCCTCATGTACCGGAAGAGAATCTGCAGCAACTACGTCATGGGATACAACACGAAGCAACACTTTTTTATCTTTCTTTTCCCATCGTAAAACCTGTGTATTGATTTTTCCGCCTCCGAAACCTATACCAGAAGCGGTTTTCGATATTCTACTAACCATCAACATTTCTTTGTTGAAAAGAGAATCTGGAATTTCAAAGAAGTGATTTTCATCAACTATATGTGTTGTGAAAAGTCCGGTATCACTTATGGCATCTTTGGTAATTACCTTATTGTAAGGTTGAATTTTATCTTTTGATGATTTGCCAGCTTCTTGCTCAGTATCTTTTTTCTTCTTTTTAAAGATTTGTGCGTCGGCATTTTGGTAGCCAAGAACACATAATAGGAGTAATAATTTTAATAGTAATTTTCTTTTCATTTTTGAGTTAGTTAGGTAATTTTTCAAAGATTGAAATAATATATGGAACAAATAGTTAATAATTTCTTAAGCCTATTTGTAACATTACCATGAGAAAGGCGTCTATTAAGTAGGAATAAACATTTTTTCATTCTGAATTAGTCAATTATAAAGCCTTTGCAAATAGCAAGGGCTTTATTTTTTTGTTCAGTTGAAAACTAAAATATTAGTGGTAGTATAAATTGAAATAGTCCTATTAATAATAGCACTGCAATTAGATTTAGAATAACACCGGCACGTGCCATTTCATGAACCTTTATGTAACCACTTGCAAAAACAATTGCATTTGGTGGTGTAGCCATTGGTAGCATAAAAGCACAACTACTAGCAATGGTAATTGGTATAAGTAAATAGATGATAGGTATACCAAGACCAATAGCAATACCTGCAACTACAGGCGCAAGAACGGCAACAAGCGCAACGTTGCTCATTAACTCTGTCATAAATAGCATTAGTGTTATCAATAACGACGCGGTTAACAATATACTCAGATTACTTTCTCCAATAACCTGGGCTACTAAATCTACAATGCCAGAAACCGACATGCCGTTTGCTAAGGATAACCCGCCACCAAATAAAATTAGAATTCCCCACGCAAGTTTTTGGGTGTCTTGCCATTGTAGAATAAAATCACCCTTTTTAATATTGTAAGGTAGGGTGAACAAAGCAATAGCCGCAAAAATACTAATTAGTGTATCTGATAGCCCTAGATTTGGAAATATGGAATTGATTAAGGTTCTAAATATCCATAGAAATATAGTAACCCCAAATATGGTAAGTACCATTTTTTCTTTTCCAGATGTAGGCCCTAATTTTTGAAGCTCTTTGTGTATAATTGTTTTAGATGCTTTGAATTTTAAGCCGTGAGTAGGAAAAAATACTTTCACCAATACAAAGTAACAAATAGTAATCATAATCAGGGAAAATGGTAGCCCAATGATCATCCATTTTAGGAATGATATTTCAATATTGTATTCATTTTCTAATAAGCCAATTAGAACAGAATTTGGGGGAGTGCCAATAACAGTTGCAATACCACCAGCGTTGGCAGCAAAGGCGATACCTAACATCACACTTAAAGCAAAGTTTCGGTCTCGTTTTGTAAAACCATCTTCATCTTCTATCAACAGATTAATAACGGACATGGCAATGGGTAGCATTACTACCGTACTGGCTGTATTACTGATCCACATGCTTAATACGGCAGTGGCGATCATGAAACCGAGCACTACTTTATTAGCCGTTGTACCCGTAAGTCTAATAATATTAAGGGCAATACGTTTATGAAGATTAACCTTTTCTAATGCCAATGCCATTACAAATCCACCAAAGAATAGAAAAACTATAGGACTACCGTAGTTTGCCCCAACATCTCCAATAGGCATTACTTTTAAAATAGGAAAAAGCAGCAAGGGTAATAGTGCGGTAACAGATATGGAGACAGCTTCGGTAACCCACCAAGTAACCATCCATAGGGCAACAGCAATTACAGCATCTGCATTTTCAGATATAAGTACATTAGGTAATAAAAGGATAGTGAAAAATATAATAGGACCTGCGAACAAGCCTATTTTGCTACTTAAATTCATGCTGGTTGGTTTAGCCAGCTTCTAAGCTACTATTTTTTAACGTCCCTTGAAATGACTATTTTAAAATTTCCACTAAAAGAACGTCATCTTCTTTGTAGATTTTAGCCAACTGTTGCTTCGTAATCCCTTTGATGCCCTTGTCCCAAGCTTTGTTACTTAAGTCAGACTTTGTTTTAAGGGCGTCGAGTTCCATTTTCTTTTCCGCCTTTAGAATATCGAAAATCACTTTTTCATTTTCAGACAGTTGTAAAGGCTTCTTTTCTGGTCTCATTTGTGGGAAGAACAATACTTCTTGTATTGACGCATTGTTAGTCATCAACATCACCAGACGGTCAATACCAATACCAATACCAGAAGTTGGGGGCATACCATATTCAAGAGCTCTAAGAAAATCTTGGTCAATGAACATAGCCTCATCATCTCCTTTTTCAGAAAGCTTCAATTGATCTTCAAAACGCTCTCTTTGATCAATGGGGTCATTAAGCTCAGAATATGCATTTGCAAGTTCTTTACCATTAACCATAAGCTCAAAACGCTCTGTTAACGCAGGGTTGTCCCTATGCTCTTTGGTAAGCGGACTCATTTCTTTAGGGTAGTCTGTAATAAATGTAGGTTGCACATAATGATGCTCACATTTTTCACCAAAAATTTCATCGATTAATTTACCGATACCCATAGTTTCGTCTACTTCAATACCTAACTTCTTTGCTGTTTCACGAAGTTCATCTTCAGGCATACCAGCTACGTCATAACCGGTATGTATTTTTATAGCTTCAAGAATTGGTACACGTGCATACGGAGCTTTAAATTCAATTTCATGTTTGCCAACGGTTATTTTTGTAGTACCGTTAGAATCCATCGCAATTTTCTCCAATAATTTCTCAGTGGTATCCATCATCCAGTTGTAATCTTTGTATGCAACATACAATTCCATTACAGTAAATTCTGGGTTATGGGTACGGTCCATTCCTTCGTTTCTAAAATCTTTTGAGAATTCATAAACACCATCAAAACCACCAACAATTAACCTCTTAAGGTAAAGTTCGTTAGCAATTCTTAAGTATAAAGGAATATTTAATGCATTATGGTGCGTTAAAAACGGACGCGCAGTTGCACCACCAGGTATAGGTTGTAAGATCGGAGTCTCTACTTCTAAATACCCAGCTGCATTATAAAACTCACGAATACTGGTTGTTATTTTAGTTCTTTTAATGAATGTTTCTTTCACCTTTGGGTTAACAACCAAATCAACATAACGTTGGCGGTAGCGTAACTCAGGGTCATTGAACTCATCATAAACTTTACCTTCTGCATCCTTTTTTGGTAATGGCAAAGGTCTTAACGATTTACTAAGCATGGTAAATTTCTTCACCATAATCGTTTTTTCACCTACTTGCGTGGTAAAAAGGTCCCCTTCGATACCAATGATATCGCCAATATCTAGTAATTTTTTATAAACATCGTTATACAATGTTTTATCCTCACCAGTACAAATTTCATCTCTATTGAAATAAACTTGTATTCTGCCAGTGCTATCTTGAAGCTCAGCAAAAGAAGCTTTCCCCTGAATACGACGAGACATTAACCTTCCGGCAACAACCACTTGTTTGCCTTCTTCATAATTGGATTTTATGCTTGCTGATGTAGCATCAACAGGATATAAAGCAGCGGGATAAGGATTAATACCCAGTGTTCTTAATTTCTCCAATTTTTCTCTTCTGATAAGCTCTTGCTCCGATAATTGCATGCCGTCGTTTATTTAGCTGGCAAATATAATCGATATGTATTAATCTTTCAATTTAGAAAGCACTAAAGGATACCGTCTTTATGCAAAATTTTTATAGTTGAGTGCTGAACGATGCAATCTATCAATAATTGCAAAATTTTTTTGGCTCATTCCTTTTATTTAGATGTTGGTGATACCTAGATTTATTATTGTTTTTTTTATAGCATTTATTTACCAAAAAGTACATCAGTCGAAATGTAATGATGCTGAATAATTAGGGATATATTCTTCCTCTGAAATAATTTTTAAAATGTCATCTTCTAGAGTTGTAATAGGGGTTTCAATAATTCTATTGACTTCCCGTCCGTTTTTATAGAATATAAAAGTAGGAACCCTACGTATATTCAAACCCCATTCTTCGCCTTGAGGACTTTTTTTATAAGTTTCTTTTCGCTTATCTAAAGCTACTATTTTTAGGTTATCCATAGCATATTCAGAAGATTCTAGAATTTTTATAAACCTTGGCACTTCACGTTTGCTATCGCCACACCAAGTACCCATAAAAACTAAAATTTTATAAGGTTTCAATTTATCTTTAATCAAATCTATCTGTTTGCTGTCGGTGTTATAATTATCGAAATTAGATTCAAACCAGGTTTTATAGGTGTTGGATAAAAGGCCGTCTATAGTTATTTCTCCTAATAAAAACGGCTGCTGATTTTCAATACTAACCTCTTGGTTGGTGTTTTGAGAAAATGTGTTGAGGAAGAAGCTCAAAAGAAGTGTGGTCAATATAAATGATAATTTCATGATTTTCAGTTTTAGTATTAGACCTGAAAATTCTAGAAATTGTTAGTGCAAAACGGATTTAATGGGGTGGAAAAAGGTACTAGACCCTAGGTGGAAATTAAGTTAGGGGTCTATATCGCCGTTTAATTTCATCTCTTGAAGCTACTTGTAATTTCCTATAGATGTTGTTGATATGGGTCTTTACGGTACTAACACTTATAAACATAGAAGAAGCAATTTCTTTATTTGTTTTATTCTCAAGAATCTGTTGAACAATATTTTGCTCTTGCTCCGTTAATTTTTCAAGAGCTTCATTGTCTGCATTTTTTATATTTTGTTTATTTCTAATTAGAAAGTAAATATTCAGTGCAATTGACAGTGTAAGCAATAAAGGTAGAAGCCATTTCCATAATTGCGGTTTTGGCGTGTTGCTACCGGCAATCTGTTGGTCTATGGCAATTTCATTTATGTACAGATTGGTAAATGGTGCCTTAGGATATTTTGCGTTTAATCTTTCGCCAAGTTTTATATAGTAGTCTGTATTGCCAATGTCTTTTAAGTAATAACTGTAGGTTTCATTTCTTTTGTCAGATAAAAAATTGAAGATATATAGTTCGGCTAAAGGCTCATCTAGTTTTTCTCCAAAATCTTGCAAGGTGGAGAACCATTTTTTGGAGTTTAGTTTTCTATTGGCGTCACTTCTAAAATCATTAAAATCGAAAGCCATTTGCTCCTTTAATACATCAATATCTAAAAAGGTAGATGATTTACTGTTAGTAGATGTAATTTCACAAAGGGCTTCATTATCAAATGAAGTGGGAAATGTAATGGTGTCAGTATTATTGGCTATAAATAGTATACTCTTGCTGTATTCGCAACTGCCAAAAAAATGTTCTGAACTAGAAGAGGATTTTGGACAATCATCTAAATGAATTCTATAGATTCTATTTTCGTTAATAAGGTTGTTTCCATTAAAACTGAAATAACCCAAAGAGTCTGTTGTGGTTTTTTTTAGAATTTGATTCATAGATATTCTACCGAACTTTCTGTAATCTTCAATTATGGAGAGATAAATAGTTTTGCCGCTCTTTTGTTCTGCAATCTGACCTTTGAAATTATATTGAGATAGACCAATGGAAGAGGAGAGAAGAATAATAATTAAGAAAAACTTTCTAAGCATTGGTGGTATAATAATCATTTAAAATAATAGATTTTGTAACAAAGCGATTATACTTGCGACGTATAAGGTACATCAATCAATCAAAATAATAATCAAATGAGTTTAATTCGAGTATTACTTGCCATATTTTTTCCCCCTTTAGCAGTTTTAGGTAAAGGTTGTGGGTCTTTTCTAATTGTTCTACTTTTGACTTTTTGCGGCTGGGTGCCAGGTGTAATCGCTGCATTGGTCATATTGAATAATCCTAATTAGAATCAAATACATGAGACTTTTTAAAATTTTGTCAGCTGTTATAATAACAGTACTTTTTGCTGCTTGTAATTTTACCGAAGAGATTTATTTTAATAAAGACGGTTCTGGTAAAATGAGCATACTGTTTGATGGTGGAGAAATGATGCAAATGTTACCTGCCTCAGATTCTACACAATTAGATAAAGCAATAGATTCAACACTTGTATTTAAAGATTTATTACAAGATAAAAAGGATAGTATTGCTCAATTATCTGCAGAGGAGCAGGCTAAATTTAAAAGGCTAGAGCCTTTTAAATTACATATGAAGGTAGATCCAGACAATGGGGTAATGAACTTTAATATGTATACAGATTTTAAAAAGGTTTCTGAAGTAAATGATGCATTCAACGCTTTTCAAAATGCTAGTGCTGTAGGTCCAATTGCAGGAGGTAAATCTATGCCAAATAGTGCAACAGAGGAAACAACACAAGTTAATTATACTTTTAAAAAGAATAAGTTTAAACGTGAGACTATTATTTTAGATCAAGCCTTATTTGAAAAAAGTATTGATAGTTTGGCAAGTGCAGAAATGTTTCTGTCCAGTTCTACATATACATTTAAATACCATTTTCCAAAGCGGGTTAAATCTACCAATATTGAAGAGGCTACATTTTCAATGGATGGTAAAACCATGATTCACGAAGTAAATTTCTTGGATATGATGAAAAATCCAGAATCTATTGTAATTGAAGTAGAGCTAGAAAAATAGGATTTAGCTTTTCATATCTTTGTAAGATGAACAAGAAGGTGCTAGTACAAGATTTAGGTCTTAAAGACTATAAGGAAACTTGGGACTACCAAGAACAGTTATTTAAGGGAACCTTAGATTTAAAAATCCGAAATAGGAGAGAAGCTCTGGATTTAGAAACTCCTAATCACTTTTTATATGTTGAACACCCTCATGTTTATACGTTGGGTAAAAGCGGTGATATTTCCAATCTATTAGTAGATGAAAAAGTATTAGCTGCCAAAGGTGCAACTTTCTATAAAATTAATAGAGGAGGAGATATTACTTATCATGGTCCTGGGCAAATTGTAGGCTATCCCATTTTAGATTTGGACAACTTCTTTACCGATATACATAAATACCTTCGTTTTCTGGAGGAAATGGTCATTTTAACTTTAGCAGAGTACGGAATAAAATCTGAACGTTCACCAGGGGAAACAGGAGTATGGTTAGATGTTGGTACTCCGTTTGCACGTAAAATTTGTGCAATGGGCGTACGTGCTAGCCGTTGGGTGACCATGCACGGTTTTGCATTAAATGTAAATGCCGATTTAGGATACTTTGATATGATGATTCCTTGTGGTATAAAAGGAAAAGCTGTTACTTCATTAAATGTGGAATTAGGAAAAAAAGAGGTGGACTTGGTGGAAGTTAAACAAAAATTACTGAAGCATTTTCAAGTACTTTTTGAAGCTGCAATAATAGAAAAAACCGAAGCATAAGCTTCGGTTTTTTAGTGTGTATTTATATAGGTTTAAAAATTTAAATCGAAGTAATCCATTACTGCGTAGTAGTCATCGGTATTTACTCCATCGGACTTCATTTTTGAAAGTATATCCTCTTTACTTGATTTTCCAGAAGTTGTGCTGTTTGATTCTATGATCACTAATTTTAGTTCGTCCAATTGCCCGGCAGTAACTGATTTAAAATTCTCTGTGCCAACTTCATAAAAAAACATCCAATATCTATTTAGTTGTATTTCAATAGCTATATCACTATTGTCATTTAGTCCAAAAGCATATATTGACGAAGGAATAGGGGTGTAGGTATCTTCATTTTTTAAAAGATAACCAAGTATAAGGTCGTTTTCAACAACATCTTGAGTTAAAGCGGTGGCTGTAATAGCAATAGTTGCACCAGATTCAGTTGAAAGATCATAAGTGAATGTTGATACATTTGCATTGCCGTCTTCCCCGTCAGCACCATTTGTACCATCCTCACCAGCCGGACCAGTGGCTCCAGTGGCTCCAGTTTCACCTTGTGGACCTGGTATGCCAAGTGCTTCGCCATCTTCGCCAGCAGGACCTTGTTCTCCTTGAATGCCTTGCTCTCCTTGGGGTCCAATAGGACCAATATCCCCATCTTTTGAGCATGAGGTACATGCAATAGCAATAGTCATGAGTGTACATTTAATAATAGTCATTGTAGTTTTCATTTTTCTTATTTTAAGATTATTTCTTTTTAATGAAAACTAAATAGCAAAGGTTAACAATAGTGTATAAAAAAAACCGAGGTGTAAGCCTCGGTTTTTCCTTTTGATTAAACTCAAAGTTTAGTAATCTATTCCTAAGTAGTCCATTACTTCATGATAGTTAGAAAGATTTACGTTGTTGGCCTTCATAGCGCTAACGGTATGTAGATTATTCTCTCCAGATTTAAGTGTAATTGTGGAATTAGCAATTAGAACATAGCGTACGAAACCATCTACAGGATCAATAGTGTCTACAGTATCTAAATTACCCATTTCGGTAATTTTATATTCGCCAATAGCCATTTTTTGCTCCATAATAAAAGATCTGAATAAAGGTTCTGTAAACGGTATGGCATAAACTTCAGAATAACTGTCACTAAAAGAAAAATAACCCAAAACAGTATAATTATCCAATACATCTTGCGTAATTCTAGAATCGTTAATGGTAACAGTTGCTGCAGAGAAAGAATAATTATTTGGAAAATCTGCTACAAGCCAACTAGAAGATATCACATTGGCGTTGCCATCTTCACCGTCTTCACCATTCTCTCCGTCTTCACCAGCTGGTCCAGCAGGTCCGGTTTCACCCTGTTCGCCTTGTTCTCCTTGTGGGCCAGGTACACCTAGAGCTTCTCCATCTTCACCGTCTTCTCCTGCGGGACCTCGCTCACCTTGTATTCCTTGTTCACCTTGAGGTCCAATTGGACCAATGTCTCCATCTTTTGAACATGAGGTCAATATAATTGCGCATAGCAAAATTGCACACTTAATAAAATTTGTTGTTGTCTTCATTTTAAATATTTTAAGATTGTTTCCTCTTAATGAAGCAAAAGGTTAAAGGTTAACAATAAGGCATAAAAAAACCGAAGCATAAGCTTCGGTTTTTTTATTGATAGTTGTAGAAGTTGTTATTTACTATATGCTGCGAGGATTGTACTACTCATTACATCTCCGTTTTTCTTGTACGTCTCCTGTTTTACCATACCTATACCCTCGGCCAACCAAACTCTAGTTGGGTATACTTGGTTTGCCATCATCATTTTTGATTGGTTTTCGCTATAAAGCACAAAGCAATCGTAAGTTCCTGCAGTGGTAGTAATACTCTCTTTTTTCTCTACTTTTCTATTCACCATATTAACGGTCATATTCATATTAATGCCGCTCATGCCAATTTTCATGGATACATTGGCATCTCGAAGGTTTTGGCCAACGCTTAAATTGTTTGGTATTTCAATATCATTACCAGAAACTTCAATATCCATATCACCATACTGCTGCATCATTTCTGTAGGCAATAATGATTCATAATCTAAAGTAACAACATTGTCTTTGCAAGTTAGATTATAGTTGGTACTATAGATGTCTTTCCCTTTATGGTCTTTTAAATTGATATCCATAGTAGCATTTGTGGCACCTCCCCTATTATTTACATCAACAACCTTAAACGAGCTAACGTTTTCAACCTTGCCCTTTTTATTGTAATTGGTGTATTCCATAGATACACCTTCAGTCATAGGGTAAAATTTGCTACAATTGTCTTGAGCAAAAAATGAAGTAGTGCCAATTAAGAAAGATAAGAAAAGAAGAAGTTTAGTTTTCATTTTACTTGTAGTTAAGGTTCTGTTTAATAACTACTTAAATATATGGAAATCAAATTATCTATTTATCCTATTTGTGTAATTGGTATAAATGTTTGTGTATTTTTCAGTTTGATACTTTATCTTATTTTAAAGACTTTAATGCTGTTTTCTTGATCTTTAAAAACAAACTCTGCTCTTTTGTTTAGATTCATATCTGCCATATCTATGTTGGAACTGCCGAAAATCGGAAAGTTTGGTATAGATGCTCCTTGACTATCATACAAGTAAATTTTCTGATTCTGAATATCGGTAACCGAAACGTAAATTTTATCGTTCAGGTAGAAAATGATTGGTTTAGAATACACACCTAATTCAAGTTCCACTTTTTTATCGCGTATGCGTAATAAATTATCATTCATAATAACCAGTGTCCTAGAAGTGGCATCTATTCCATGGTCTTTTGCAAGGTTTAAATTACTAGATGTGGATTTTCCTTGAGAATCAATTTGATACAAGATTCCATCTTCAGATGTGAAGGTGAATTTATTTTGATAAAGTTTAATGTCATTCTCGGAAAACGAAAATTTATCTTTTACATTAACTCTTGTGTTACCTACTCTATTAGTTATTTTTAAGCGCCCATTTTCAAGCTTGAAAACAATATAATCTTTCTTCCCAATTCTAAAATGCTGTGGGGCAGCTAAAATATTAGCTTCGTCTTTGTCATATTTATAACCCTTAACAATGTCACCTTTACCGTTGTACATGAACACTTTTTTATCTTGAGTAACAACAAATCTGTAGTTTTTGGTGCCCTCGTAATCAAATACAGCCAGAGGGTTTAAATTTCCTCCAGTAAATTTTTTGGTGAACGGTTTTACTTCCTTGCCGTTTCTGTCTAAAATTAAGAATTCATTATTTGTTGTAAATGCTAATTGTAATTTGCCGTTTTTGAATAGGTCTACTTGTTGTACTTTACCCTGTATAAGTCCGTCTAGTTGTTTTTTCCATAAAATTTTCCCACTATTAGAAATAAGGTAAAGTATATTTTCTTGATCTTGGACTACAATTTCTTTTCTTCCATTGCTATGGTTGGTCACAAATTGAGGCAATGTTGCTAGATCTGTATTGAATTGAACTTCAAATGCTGAAGAGACTGAATTTTGATCTTCTTCTTTTGTTATTTTTTTAATTAAAAAATTTGTGTGAAAAAAACCGGCATCGGCAATAAATTGCGAGCCATAAACATAATCGTTTAAGTCACTTTTATTAAATGAATCTCCTAGTGTTTTAGAAACCGATTCGTTTAAAATTGAAACAGCACCTTTTAAGTTAGAAATAGAAAGTACGCTTGATGACGAAGTTAGTTTACTTTCGGCATTATTAAAAAGCATGGTTTTTTCAAAAGTATCTCCCGTTTTAATTTTTGTAATAACCGATTCTAATACGCTTTTAGATTTTGAGAAGATAAAAGTGTTTTCGATTATACTAGAATATTTAAATGAATGTTCGCCAATTAATGGGGTCAATGGTTCAAAAATTTCAAGGTTTGATTTTAACTCCCAGATTTCGTTGCCACTAAATTCATCGGTAGAAATTTTTTGTTCATTAAAGTAATCCAATAGTGTTGCCGTACCATAAGTTCTTAAGAATAATATATGCTCATTGTCATATTCGGTAATTCCAATTTCTTCAACTGTAGTCAATAAGGAGTCTAATGCTGTTTTAGCAGAATTTAAGACTGTTTTGTTTGCCGAGTATTTTTTAAAATCATCTAAACCAAATGATGTTATATAGTTTACATCGCTCGGCGCTAAATTCCATATTTTGTTCTGTATTGGTTTAGTATTCTGGAAAAAACTTAAAAACTTGTTTTCATCAGTATTCGATTCTGCAACGCCGTTTAGTAGAATTTCCGTGTCGTTTAAGGTAAGATCTAGAGTTAACCATCTTGCAAAATTCGAAATATTTTGGTCTTCATCAAAAAGCTGTTTAAGCAATGTTTCGCCATGCTCAATGTCAAGAAAAACATTCAAAATCTTTTCTTCACTAGAGACATCATAGAATCGTTTTAATGCTTCGTTGATATTAGGGTTTTCAATATTGGTTATTATGTTTTGTAGTAAAGTTTGAGAAGAGCACAAAACCCAATTGTTTTCGATATGAGAACTAAAGAAAGTGGAATCTTCAATTACGTATTTTGTAATTTTTGTATCGTTGAAAAAAATGGTCTCAATGCTTTTGCTGGTAATGCTGTCCCAATTGCGTATTAAAAGACTATCATTTGAAATATAGGTGTAATCTAAGTGTGTGCTGTCAATAGATAAGGCTAGTAAACCTTTTTTCTGGTTAGATAGATGTTGTAACGGTTTTAAGGTATTTTTTATATTGGCGAATGCCTTTTGAGTTTCTAGCGATTTTAAAATTTCGTTAGTAGAAAGTACATCTGTTAAGGTCTCAAAATCATTAATTTTAAAAACTAAGGCAGCATTATTTGGAACTAAATCTAATACGTAATTCTCCGTGGTCTTGTTATTCGTACAATTTATGCATAATAGTACTATTACTACATATAATAAGGTATGCCTCATTCAGATAAGTTTTTGCAAAGTTATACTATTTGTATAATTAGGTTTAGTTGTCGGGCAAAAGCTTAAAACTCATTCTATGATATTTAGTAGGACCATATTTTTTAATAGCCGCTCTATGCTCTTTGGTAGGGTAGCCTTTGTTTTTCTTCCAGTTATACATAGGGTATTCTTCATGAAGTTTTAACATGTAGGCATCTCGAGCCGTCTTCGCTAAAACTGAAGCTGCAGCAATACTTAAATATTTAGAGTCTCCTTTAATTATGCATGAATGTGGAATGTCTTTATATGGTTTAAATCTGTTGCCGTCAACAATTATATAATCTGGAGTTTTGGACAATGAATCTATTGCTTGGTGCATTGCTAAAATAGAAGCATTTAAGATATTGATGTCATCTATGACATTTTGTTGTATATGAGCTATACCATAACAGATACTTTTGCTCTTTAGAAGAGGCTCTAATAATTCTCTGTTTTTCTCTGATAATAGCTTTGAATCTGTTAAAATAGTGTTCTCAAATGATTCGGGAAGAATGATTGCGGCAGCAGTGACAGGTCCTGCTAAACAGCCTCTGCCAGCCTCGTCGGTACCTGTTTCGTTAATATTTTTGTAAAAATTAAGAAGCATTATGTTTTTTTTAACTTAAAATTTTGAATTTTAAATAATGATTTATTGTTAAATAATTGTCTTTTTTTCAACAAATTTCTCCTTTTGAAAAGAAAAAAATAATAATACGTGTTTTTTTAACATATAACTTTTTTGGGTTAAGATAGCTTTTGGAATACTAAGCAAATTTTTGGACTTTTGGCGCAAGCTAATTCAAAAACAAATTTTATGAAACAGAAGTTGACGTGGATGTTGACACCTTTATTGGTGCTCTTCATGACATTTTCCTTTGCACAGGAAAAAACAGTGACCGGTGTTGTAACCGATCAAAGCGGTTTGCCGTTACCGGGAGTGTCGGTTGTAGTTGTTGGAACAACAAACGGATCTCAAACAGATTTTGATGGTAACTATGCCATCAACGTAAATCAAGGTGAAAAATTAAGATTTTCTTACCTAGGTCAAAAAACAGTGACAATGAGTGTTGGTGCATCTAACACTATTAATGTACAATTAGAAGAAGATGCTGAGGCATTGGAAGAAGTTGTTGTTGTAGGGTATGGTTCTAGATCTAAAGAACTTTCTACATCTGCAATTTCTACAGTTTCTGCTGAGAAAATTGAAGCATTTGTACCTTCTACTAGTATTGATAACATTTTGCAAGGTCAAGCTGCAGGTGTTCAGGTAACTGCTGCAAACGGTAGACCAGGTAATACTGCCTTCGTTCAAATTAGAGGTGTTGGTTCAATTAATGCACAAACTACTCCTTTGTATGTTATTGATGGTGTTCCAATTCCAATTGATACGGAAAGAGATTTTAACCCAATTAGTAACTTGAACCCAAGTGATATTGAGACATTCTCAATATTGAAAGATGCGGCTACCGTTTCTAAATACGGTTCTCGTGGAGCTAATGGTGTTATTTTAATTACTACGAAAAGAGGTAAAGCTGGTGAAGCCCAAATTAAGTTTTCATCATCATATGGTTTTGGAGAAAAAATTCCAGATAATTTTGATGTTATGAATGCATCTCAAAAACTAGAGTTAGAGCGTCAATATGCTGCTTTAGGTGTTGGTGCTGCAACTAGTACTCCTGGTGCGACTTCTTCACCTGCAGAACTTGCAAGATTGATATCTTTAGATACCGACTGGCAAGAAGCACTTTTGAAAAATTCTGTGATTCAATCTAATAATCTGTCTATTTCTGGTGGAGACGAAAAGTTAACGTATTTCTTGTCTTTAGGTTATGACAAAAATTCAGGTATCATTCAGAATATTGATGGTTTCGAAAGAATTTCTACTCGTTTAAATACTAATTATCAAGCTAAAGATTGGTTGAATATAGGAGCGAATGTTTCGGTATCTCGTAGTACTACAGATTTGCCAAGAGATAGAAATAATGTACAGAATCCTATTAGTGCTATGTACACTTACAATCCTTATGAGCCTTTATTTTTGACCAATGATGATGGTTCTTTAGTAACGGATAGTCAAGGTGAAAATGTATATAATCCTACAAGACAAGGTTTTCAAGTTGCTAATGCATTGATTACTGAGCCAGAAGATACAAGGAATCTATTGTTGATAGGGAATTTAACTGCTGGAATGACTTTTAGCGATAAATTCTCAAATAATTTTAGTGTTGGTTTGATTAGTAACAGATATAATAGAACTAGCCGTTCTTTGGCTGGTGGAGTATTAAATTCTATAGTTGGTTCTGCTGCCTTTCCGGGTACTCAGACGGATGAGTTAGAAGTTGATTTTGAATATAACGTTAATAACGTGTTTACATATTCAGATACTTTTAATGGTGTTCACAATTTTTCAGCTAGTTTCCTATTGGAGTATAACGAAAACATTTCAACGGATTTGTTGGCTTCAGGTAGAGGTTTTCCTTCACCGAGTATTCCTTATTTAGATGTAGCTGCTGAAGCAACTACAGTTGGTTCTGTAGAGTCTAGAAGAATTTTATTCTCTCAAGGTTTATTTATGGACTATGACTATGATGGAAAGTATATTCTATCTGGATCAGTAAGACGTGATGGTTCTTCAAGATTCGGTCCTGATAATAAATACGGTTATTTCTATAGTGCTAGTGCGGCATGGAACATTGCTAATGAAAGCTTTATGGAAAACTCTATTTTCAATACATTGAAATTAAGAGCTTCTTACGGTACTTCTGGTAACCAAAATATTGGTGATTTCCAATATTTGAACTTATTAGATTTTGCAAATACATATAATGGTCAAACAACTGCCTTACCTGTAGGTGTAGGTAACCCACAGATTCAATGGGAGTCTCAGGCTATTTTTGATGTTGGTGTAGAATTTGGTTTGTTCAACAATAGATTAAATGGTGTTGTGGATTACTTTAAGAAAAACTCAAATGAATTACTTTTAGATCGTCCTATCTCTTATACAGTAGGTGATGAAAACAACTCTATATTCTCTAATATTGGCGAAATAGAAAACTCAGGTATTGAAGTTTCTTTAAGCGGAGATGTTATTAGAACGCAAAACTTTAAATGGACACTTGGTGGTAACATTACCTTTATTGATAATGAAGTTGTTGAGTTAGTTGATGGTGAAGATATTGTTACTGGTACATTTGGAGATAACATTTTACGTGTTGGTGAAGAAATTAATTCTTACTATGCGGTTGAATATGCTGGTGTTAACCCTGCAAACGGTGAGCCTTTATATTATGATTTAGATGGGAATGTTACTAACGAGTTTAGTGATAGTTTTCAACAATTACAAGAAGGAAAATCTCCAATAGCTGATTTTGAAGGTGGTTTTTACACTGCGTTCTCTTACAAAGGTTTTGGTCTTAGAGGTGATTTCGTTTACAAAGGCGGAAATTATATTTATAACTTTCAACGTTCTTCAGGAATTTCTATTGGGAACATAGCTAGCAGTCAAAGGGTTGAAGCTTTCAACTACTGGAAACAGCCAGGTGATACTGATGTGTTACCTAGTCCGGTATATCAAAGTAATGCAGACCAAACTTCAACAAGATTTTTGGAAAAGGGTGATTACTTAAGACTACGTACTCTTACTTTAGATTATAACATGCCTAGAGATATGATTGATGGTATTGGCTTAAATTCTCTAAGGTTCTTCGTAGCTGGACAGAATTTATTTACCATTACTGATTTTAATGGTGATCCAGAAGTTGGTTTAGGTTCAGCAGAGTCAGGTGAGCCTGGAGATACTGGTTTCGTACCTGGATCATTTAACCTATTTAGCTATCCAAATACAAGGTCTTACACTTTTGGTGTTGAAGTAGGATTTTAAAAACAAAAAAAAAGTTAGAAATGAAAAATAACATAAAATTATTAGTTCTTTTATTTTCGTTCGGGTTCTTTTTGTCCTGTGACGATGAGTTGAATGATCTGCAACCGTTTGTTGAAGGAAATCCTGAAACATTTTTTACAAGTGTATCAGCATTCCAGAACGGTGTAGATGGAGCTTACAGGCAATTGTGGAATTACTATTCTGATCCAGGTTCTGGATTGCAAGGTATTCCTGACATTCTTTCAGATAATGTTACTCTTGTAAGAACAGGTAGAACCTCAAACAGTACTTACTTTGATTATAGATATGTAGCAAGTACAGCTGGTCCAATAGATTTTTATTGGAGTGAAGCTTATGAGGCCGTAAATGTTGCCAATTTGGTGATTGCTCAAATAGACAATTTAGCCGATGGTGCTGAAAAAGATAACATCTTAGGACAAGCTTTGGCAATTAGAGCTTGGGCACATTTTGATTTGGTTAGATTTTACGGAAAAATACCTACACAATCTGCTGATGCAAATGCTTCTTTAGGAGTTGTTTATATTAAGGCCGAAGATGGTGATACAGAAGATCCTTTAGCTGAGCCAGTAAGGGAAACCGTTGCTAGTAACTACGCTGAGATTATTGGTGATTTAGAAAGAGCTGCGCAACTAATAGGTGAAGATAATGGAGAGGGCAAGCTTGACGTCAATGGTGTTTACGGATTGCTTTCAAGAGTATATCTTTATAATGGAGAATATCAGAAAGTAATTGACGCTGCTAATAAAGTTGATGTAGAATTAGCTACGGCTGAGGATCTTGAAGGTTTGTATACTGATGTAAATGAAGCAGGCTTAGTGGTAGAATTGGCAATTAATACTTCATCTGAAAGTACAGGTAATAACGTGGGTGTTTTGTATAGCCAAACTACAGCTTCTGATGTTTTGGAATATGCTTTTGATTTTGATTTCTTTAATAGTATTGATGAAGATGATTTAAGATTAGGAGTAATTTCTTATATCGGTGAAAATAGTGGTAACCAATATAATGCAATTGCCAAGTTTCTTGGAGAAACAGGTGAAGTTAATGGTCGTGTAGATATTAAGGTTTTGCGTGCTGAGGAAGTGTTATTGAATAAGGCAGAGGCTCAGTTTGAGTTAGGACTAGATGCTTTATCTACCCTTAACGAGCTTAGAGATTTAAGATATGTAGCTTATGATGGTGGTGAAGCAGGTCAAGATCTTGAGGATGCTATTCAATTTGAGAGAAGAGTTGAGTTGTCTTTCGAAGGACATAGATTCTTTGACTTAAAACGTCGTGGTGAACCTGTAATGCGTTCTACTATGGGAGATATTATTGATGGTTCTGGAACACCTCCAGATTTCCCAACTTTAGCTGCGGATAATTTCAGATTTCAAATGCCTATTCCAATTGCTGAAATCAATTCTAACCAAAATATAGTTCAGAATCCTGGCTACTAAAAATTAGATAAATTATGAAAAAATATATTTCAATAATAGCAGTACTTTTTGCTTTTGTTTCTTGTGAAGAAGAGAATATAGTATTTGATAGTGAAAATGGCCAAACATTCGCCAATTTTTCAGAGAGTTCTATTTTAGTGCCAACTCCTGCGGAAGGGGCATCAATAACTGTAGATGTGTTTGTTACTACAAAAACGGATAGTGAAAGAACTATTTCCGTGGAGGTTGATCCTTCATCTACAGCAACAGCAGATCAATATTCGATCAGCGGTTTAACTATTCCAGCAGGTGCTTTTGGATCTACACTTACTATAACCAGTAATTTTGATGCTTTACCAGAAGAGGGTAGAGCCAATCTTGTGCTTAACTTAGTAGATGTAACTGGATCTAATGATCTTGTCATAAAAGATTCACCGTTAGCGTTAGAATTTTATAGAGAATGTCCAATTACCCCTGGCGATTGGATTATTAATATGTCTGACTCTTATGGAGATGGCTGGCAGACTGATGCAGCTACTGGAGGTTCTGGTTTAACCATTACTTTAAATGACGGTACTGTATTTGAAGTTGGACTTTGTTCTCCATATGGTAGTGCTGCGGGTACTTTTTTAGGAGATGGCGAATGTACACCTAATGATGGATCAGAAGGAACTGCAACGATTACAATACCTGAGGGTACTGAATCTGTCGAGTGGTTCTTTCCAGGAGATCAGTATGGTGAAATTGGATTTGAAATTATATCGCCAAAAGGTAATGTTGCTGGAGGTTATGAAAGCGCAGATGCAGGTTTAATCACAGTTGATTATTGTAAGTAAAATTTGAACATTTTCTCTGTAACAATTGAATATTGTTTGAATTTATGATGATTTAAAAACATCATTATAATATATATGAAATCAGGCTGAAGCAATTTAGCCTGATTTTTTTATTTTCATTATAAAGTCTTACTTAGGTTTTACGACAAAATCTTTAAAATGCATTCCTAGTTATGAAACATAAAATAGTTTTTAAAGTATTAAGTATCTTTTTTTTAAGTTTTGTTATTTCTTGTTCATCAGATGATGATAGGGTAATAGAGCAAGAAGAGCTGAATGAAGAAGTTGTTGAAGAAGAAATAGTGGAAGAAGTTGAAACAGAAACTCCGGTTGAAACCGTGTATCCTTTGGAAGGAGAAACAGGTAGCGTTTTGCTGTATGATAATTCTTTGTCAAAAGAAGGATATGTTTTGTTCAACGAAGCTACTGAGGATCGGGTGTATTTAATGGAAAAAGATTCTGCAAAAATTGTTCATGAATGGCAATTAGAATTTGGTTTAGGTAATGATGTGGAGTTAATGCCAAATGGTCAGCTTTTGGCGTCATTGGGAGTAGATTCTCCAACTTTTAGTTTTGGTGGATTTGGTGGAATAATCCAAATAATAAATCCTGATAATTCAATTGATTGGGAGTTTATATTGGCAAATGAAGAACATATCATCCATCATGATGTAGAAATGTTGCCTAATGGAAATGTATTGGCCTTAGTGTGGGATCTAAGACTTCCCGATGAACTTGATGCCATAGGTTACCTTGGTGAGGAGGAAAAAGTGTATACAGAATCGATAATAGAAATAAATCCTGCTACAAATGAAATTGTTTGGAAGTGGGATTCTTGGGACCATATAGTTCAAGATGCTGATAGTTCTAAACCGCATTTTGGTGTTGTGGCAGATAACCCTGAAAAAATTAACATCAACTTTATAGATGTTTTAAGAGAAGAAACAGGTCCGGACGGTGATATTATGCATGCAAATGGATTAAGTTATGATAGTAATAAAGATTTAATTTATTTAAGTGTAAACTATTTTAGTGAGGTTTGGGTTATTGATCATAGTACAACTGCTGAGGAAGCTATAATAGATACAGGTGGTAATTTTGGTAAAGGTGGAGATTTAGTTTATCGTTTTGGAAATCCTAGGGCTTATAATAACGAGAGTGGTGAACGATTATTCTACAATAATCACTTCCCTAATGTTTTAAAAGATGGTTTGCCGGGTGCTGGTAATATTTTAGTATATGCTAATGGAAATGGCGATACTAAACAATCTGTAGTTTACGAATTTAGCTTACCGGCAGAATTGAATTTAATTCCAAATGAAAATAATGAACCAGAAACTGTATGGCAATACACTAGGGATAATCTTTATTCTGCTAGAGTTTCGGGAGCAATTCGTTTAGATAATGGCAATACATTGATAACTTCTGGTTCTATGGGTGTTATCGAAGTAACTAATGCAAAAGAAGTAGTTTGGGAGTTTGAGGGTACTGGTTTCTACTGGAGATCTTATCATTATAATCTTGATAGTCCAGCTATTTCTTTTTTAAATAATGATACTCCGTAATATTTAAAATTAACAGTAGAATGGTCGTATAATAATTTGTTATAAAACTATATATTTTAAGTTTTTAATAACAGTTTTTAAACACTTCAATTCATAATAAACAATTAAATTGTCCCAAAATCAATGCATAAAATGAATAAAATTTTAACGGTAATTTTCATTACCACTTTTGTAATCAACAACGTAAATGGACAAAACGCTTATTCGCCAGTACCTGAGGAAGGTATAGTGAATTTTGTTACTAGTAGTACCGAGATAGAACCTTCAAAAGCCAAGGGAACACCTTATTTAAATGAAGAGTTTGTACATGGTGAGGTTATTGTTGACGATAAAGTTAAAGAGGTTGGTAAGATGCGCTATAATGCCTACAGAAATGAGGTTGAAATATTAGATAATATTTCAAAAGATTCTTACTATTCGCTTTTAAAGCGTGCTTATATTAGAGTTGAGATAGATGGTAAGAATTATAGCATTTACACCTATGTTGATTCAGATGAATCAATAAAGACAAGCTATTTTACTGATTTAAATGAAGGAGCTTTAAAACTTTTATTTAAACCAGAGGCTTTATTGAAACAAGCACGGAGCCCAAGTACATCTTATGAAAAGTATGTACCACCAACATTTGTTTGGAATAGTTCTTATTATATGTTAGATGAAACGATTGCAGATGCAGAAAACCATGCGGTTAAAGTACGTCTAACGAAAAAAAGTATTTTGGACTTTACGGGAGATAGAAAAGAGGAAATGAAAGAATATGTGAAGGAAAATAAATTGAACCTTCGTCAAGAGAAAGATGTAATTAGTTTCCTTAATTATTATAACTCGCTATAAAAAAATATTTATTAAATTAAAAAAGCCAAGGGTGTAATTGCATCCTTGGCTTTTTTAATTTTGTTATTCTATTCTAAATTCAAATAATTCAGAGATAGAAGAATTGTCAAATGAGTCTTTTGTGATAACCTTCCAATAATAAGTGTTGCCTGAAGCAATAGTAGCTTCTATAGTTGATTCGATTGTTTCACCTAAAGAAACTGTAGGTGTTTCGCTAGTATCGAACAAAATTTCATAAGAGACAATATCATCATCTACATCTGATGTTGTCCATTCTAAAATTATAGTTGTACTAGAACTTGAAACTGTAGATCCCCTTTGTGGGCTAATAGCAATAGCAGGAAAAGGTGCGTAATTTTCAATTCCAGGTCCTTGATTATAAAAAGACCATGTGTCGCTGGTTGCACTAGTAGATGTACCATTTGCGAGAGAAATAACATACCATTCATAAGGCGTGCCTCTATTTATACTGATATCTTTCTCGTTAGTATTAGAAACGGCAGTTGTTACACTTCCCGTATCTAAATTCTTAAGCTTAATCTCATAGGAATCTGTATTCTCTGCAGCTGACCATTCAAATGTAACGGTACTTTTTGTTTCATCGCTAGTGCTTACAACACCTTCATTACATTCCGTATTGTCTTCTGGAAATATTAAGCTTGCCGCATCTGGATCTAGTACAACTGGTACTATGGGGTCAACAGGAGTGTCATTATCAGATCCACCACCGCAAGATATTAGTAGTAGGTTTACTAGTATTATGTAGTATGTATATTTTAATATTCTCATTTTCTTATAATTTTGTAATTAGAAAGTGTACTGCCAGATTTTATATTTAATAGATAAACTCCGGTGGCTAAACCGTCAACACTAAGCTTTATTTCGTTATTAGATGGTTTCATGTTTTTAGATAAAACACTTGTTCCATTTACGTTATAAAGTGATATGGTTATTTCAGGTGCAGCTTCTGCTCCAAGATAAATAGTTAAATCTCCTCCTTCAATTGGGTTCGGATATATAAGTAAAGCATCGCTCAGTACTACTTTTTCTGTAAATACTCCTTGGCAATCTAAACCTGTTTTAACTGAAATTAATGTAGAAGCATCTTCCAAAGGCAAAGTAATTTCTTTTTCCGTGGTAGAATACATTTTATCGTTTAAAAAGATGGTATATAATTCACCTCCAGATAGCCTAAGTGTTACCTCGTTGTTTAGTGAGTTTATCTTAGCGGATACGGATAATGCATCTGGTTCAGAAATAGTAAGTTCAAAACATGCTTGGTAATCATCTTGTCCTTCAACTGTTACACATAATTCATAATTGCCAGAGGCTAAATCTGTAAATGTATTTTCTTCGGTAAAGCTGGCGTTTGCAGAGCCATTTGAGCTTGTTAGAACTGCATTATAGTTAAAAGATGTATCTGCAGCGGTAATTGAAATACTACCATTATTACTTATGCTACAACCTTCGCCTATTGTTTGAATCTGAAAGTTAGTATTTGGCAAAGAAAATACCTCACAACCATCAATGTTTACGACTGTACCATTTGGTGTGTCATCGCATAAATCTATATCGTTTGGTACACCGTCGTTGTCACTGTCATTGTCACAAACATTACCAATACCATCTAAATCATCATCTTCTTGATTTGGGTTGGCAACCAATGGGCAATTATCATCAACATCTAAAATACCGTCATTGTCATCATCAGTGTCACAAACATCTCCAGCTCCATCATTATCGGTATCTAACTGATCGGCATTAGCAATTAATGGGCAATTATCATCAATATCTAAAATACCATCATCATCATCGTCATCATCATCTGGTAAACCATCAACGACAAAATCGTCAATAATTACACCTTCTTGAGTTACTGCAGGGTCTGATTGAAAAACAATTCTGAATAGAACATTAGTTTCACCGGTAAGGTTTTGTTCTCCATTGGTAGCATTCAAATTAAAATCATAAGCATATGCTGTCATATCAGTATTTTCACCTGTCCATTGTGCACCAGGGCAATTTTGACAATCGTCCGCTTCTTCAGAAAGTGCGTTGGTTCTATTACTATTATACCAATTTGGCTCGCTATCAATATTTCCTAAAATGTCCCAATTGCCACCTTCGTCAATAGAGTATTCCACATACAACACATCAAAGTTTAATTCTAGGTCATAAGCCATATTAAATTTCAGCACTGGAGCTATAATAGTAGTCATATCATAACAATTACTTAAAAGAATAGCTTTGGTACTGTTTGGGTGATCGCCACTTAAATTTGTACCGTAAACATTAGTACCCGATGTTGATGTATTTAATTTTGTTCCTGTTGGGATACCTTTTTGCCAAACATTTTCAGAATTACCATCATTATAGGTAATTAACGATTCTTCTTCTGTTTCAAAAGTGTTCACCGTACCACCAGAGCCAGGTTCATTCAAAAAGAACCTGTTTTGTAAAGTGTTATTATCATTATAAGTGTCATTGGCAATAGTTGCCGTTAACGCTATTGTAGAGGTGCCAAAAGTTACTGTGGTTTCTAAGGGTAATTCAATTATAGCAGTTTCATTGCTTAAAAGGTTTCCGGTCCAAGTAAAGGTTTGAGTAGGGCTTTCGTTTATGGAATATTCAATATCCACAGCTGTAATTGCATTAATACCTTGGTTTTCTACCGTCGCCGTAGGAATAAAATTGCTACACAGAACTTCATTAGATGATGGGCTTATAGAAACCAATCTAATTTCATCATCGGGAATTTGTATAGGTATACTTGATTCCCATACACCTCTACCGTAAGTGGAGGCAATAATTTTCTCTCCATCTAAATTTATTTCAATATCGCTAATCGCAACATTTGGTAAATTGGTATAGTATTCTTCCCATTCGGTTAAAGTGTCATCTAATCTGTAAACACCTAAACTAGTACCTACATATATAGGGTTATCTGTATGTCTGCCTTGATGCGCTATAGAGAAAAAAGCTTGATCTGTAGGTATGTCATAAGTTATGTTCTCAGAAGTAGTTTCTGTTTCACCAATGGTAACCTTAAATACACCTCTCTCGGCTGGTTGGTCTGTTAAAGCAAGTCCTACTCTATTAGAAGTTGTGAGGTAAATTATATTACTGTCGTTCGAGTTAATGGCCATATCTGAAATTTCAGAATCCATAACTTTTATTAAGCTGAACGTAAGCCCCCCATTTCTACTTCTGTACAGTATATTACTTTCAGCTGCGAAAATAGTTTCGGGATTTTGCGGGTCTATTTCTAAATCATCTATATTTCCTGTTCCTATAGATGAAGAAATTTTAGTCCATTCATTGTTTTCTAATTTGTAGAGTGCATCAAAACCAGCGTAAACATTGCCGTCAGAACTTATAGCTAATGGTGTAATCCAGTTTCCTTGAATTGTATTTCCATTGGCATCATTTGGTGCACCAACTACACCAACAGATTGACCGGAGTCCGAAGAAATAAATAAACTTCCACCAAACTGTACAAATCCATAAACCAAGCTACTGTTGTTTGGGTCTATTTCATAATCCATGCCGTCACCACCGGTAAAAACATTCCATTGTTCTTGATCTCTAATAAAACCAGCGTTATCTTGTAGTCCTCCAGTTATTTTCCCTGAATCATTTTTAGCTACAGAAATTCTATAGAACTGGCTAATAGAAATTCCAGCAGTGTAATCGGTAAAAGTGCTTCCCCCATTTTCAGACATATAGATTCCACCGTCGCTACCAACGTATACCTTATTATTGAAAATTTTAATGGTATGTATATCTGCATGGGTATAACCTTGGTCACTAACATTCCATCTATTTACTCTAATAAAAGTGTTACCGCCATTAGTACTTTTCCATACATTTAAACAACCTGTGTATACTTCATTAAAATTCGTAGGGGAAACTTCAATGGCTAAATCAAACCAAGCTTGATTAGATTCAAAGATATCTTGTTCACTTGCTGTTTTTGTAAAAGATTCACCACTGTCTAAAGATTTATATAGCCCTCCAAACGCAAAACTATTTCCCCCTGTTAAAGCTCTAAGTAGATATACCCCACTTGGGTTTGCTACACTTGTTCCTATAACTAACCTTCCTGAACTTCCAGGAATTCCATCTGTTATTTCAGTAAAAGTGTTTCCTCCGTCTGTAGATTTCACAAAAGTATTAGACGTAACCGCGTAAATGGTGTTCGGGTCATTAGGTTTTAATTTAAAATCTTGAATATTACCTGCTCTTTTTACTTCCCAAGTTGTACCACCATCTATGGATTTTTGAAGGCCAACACTGGTAGCTACCCAAATAGTATTAGAGTTGGTCGGGTCAATGGTAATTTCATTCATCAATAAATTAATGTTAGAAGTACTAGGGTTTAATCCAGTTTCGTTCCAACTATTTCCGCCATCAATAGATTTAAAAACACCTACACTATAAGAATCTGCGGCATCATCATCACCTGTAGCTATATATATAATTTGCGAATTATTAGGGTCAATTGCTATACCCGAAACACCAATTTGGGGAAAATCGTCAAATAAGTTTACCCACGAAGCGCCACCGTCAATTGATTTCCAAATTCCACCGGCAGGTGCGCCAACATACCAAATGTTAGCATTATTAGGGTCTACTGCAATTGCATTTACCCTTCCTTGACCAGAAAGAGCACCAGAATAGGTGTCATGGGTAAAAGGACCTATTGCATTCCAACTAGCAGTTGGGTTAAGTTCTTTGCCAATACTTTCTTGCTTGCTTTTCCATGATTCCCATAAATCATAAGAAGTAGGTAAATTTCCATTCTTATCTATATAATAACTCCAGTAATTCTCCCACCTTTTGTAAGGTTTAAATCCGCTACCTTTTTTAGAATAGTCTTTATCTCGCCAATAATCATTGAACGCATCAGAGATATCATATAAAGAATGGGTACTTTTGAAAGACTTTGAGGTTTGTTCATTTCCGTTTAGTTCTTTCATCCAAGGCGCATTTTCATTGAACTGCGCAGAAGCGGATGCAAACGCTAAGAATGCGAATGCATTAAAAAGCAATATTTTCATTAACATTTTTTTATAAAAATCAGAAAAATATTCCTTTATATAATAAAGACATCAGTTAAAATTTAATATTAATTTGGGAATCCTTTGTATTGTGGTTATTAAAGTCAATTGAATTTTCACATTTACTTAGCAACAAAAAAATTAACTTTGCAAGGGTAACAAGACTTCATGAGATATATAATTATAGTTTTATTGTGTTTAACAACTTCGATTACTTTAGGCCAAGATGTAATTGAGAAGTCAGAAAGAAAGAATGATTCACTTCCGCCGGGTAAAAAGACCAAACCAATTAGTCCAAAAGAGAAGTTGCAGAAAGATTCTATAACGTTGACAATAGAAGATTATAAAATAATTTCTTTTGAGAGAGATACTACTTTTTTAGATACTACCCTTACCATTCAAAAGGAATATAAGTATAATTACTTACGTGAAGATGATTTTGAGTTGATGTCCTTTTCTAATATAGGTCAAGCTTATAATGAATTAGGAGTAGATTTTGATAGAATAACTAGCTATCCCAGTTTAGGTGCTAAAGCAAAAGATTGCAAGTATTTGGAAAAAGAGCAAATAGATTATTATAATGTTGCAACACCAATGACAGAGCTCTTTTTTAAAACAACATTGGAAGAAGGTCAACTTTTAGATGCCAATTTAACTTTTAATACTTCCAGAAGATTAAACTTCTCTATAGGTTATACCGGTTTTAGATCATTAGGGAAATATAATGATACTGAAATAGAGTCAGGAAACTTTATCACCACAACAAATTACTTGTCTAAAAACGGTAGATATGCGTTAAGGGCCCACATAGCTGCCCAGAATATTACTTCTGAAGAAAATGGAGGTTTATCAGAAAAAGAAGATCAATTTGAATCAGGAGATCCAGATTTCATCAATAGGCCGAGAGTAGATGTTTATTTAGATGATGCAAATAATAAGATTTTAGGTAAAAGGTATTATTTGGATCAGACCTATAAATTAGTTAGAAAGCAGTTAGATTCAACTCGCTTTGAAAAAACATCTTTATCTATAGGTCATACTTTTGATTATGAGACTAAATATTATCAGTTTGTCCAGACGAGTAATAACGATTTGTTCGGTGAAGCAATTTTAAGTAGTATAGATGATAAAGCAATTTTAAAATCTTTTTATAACGAAGTAAATGCTGAGTTTTATAATAGAACCTTGGGTAAATTAACTGGGGGCGTAAATGTTTATAATTATGATTATTATTTCAATAGTCAGTTTATAGAAGCAGATGGGATAATAATACCTAGTAGATTAAATGGAACAGAGTTAGGTATTGTTGGTAAGTACACAAAGCGGATAGGGCAATTTGATTTTGATGCTGATTTGAAATATAACCTTTCAGGTCAATTGGCGGGGAACCTTTTTAATGCTTCGGCATCATATAGTATTAATAAGAATAATAAGTTGAGATTCTCATTGCACACCTCTTCAAGGATGCCAGATTTCAATTATCTATTATATCAAAGCGAATACTTAAATTATAATTGGAATAATAGTGATGTTTTTGAAAAAGAACGCACTAGTAGTTTAAAAGTGGAGCTCTTGTCAAAAACGTGGGGTAACTTAATGGTAAAGTATAGTAATTTAGATAACTATACATATTTCGCACCGGTTTCAGATGAGGAAATAGCAGATGGTTTTGATAATGCTTTTTTGCAACCGTTACAAGAAGGTAATACTGTATCTCATCTAAAGGTTAAATATGAAAAAGAATTTAAGGTAGGGATGTTTGCCTTGAATAATACGGTAATGTATCAAAACGTAACTCAAGATACCCAAGTTTTGAATGTTCCGCAATTAGTCACAAGGAATACACTGTATTTTTCTTCCGATGTATTTGAAAAAGCAATGTACCTACAAACAGGTATTACCTTTAAATACTTTACTAGTTATAATATGAATGGTTACAATCCTATTTTAGGTGAGTTTTATGTTCAGAATAAAGAAGAGCTAGGTGGGTATCCTTTATTAGATTTCTTTATTAATGCACGAATTAAACAGACAAGAATTTATTTAAAGGCAGAACATTTTAATTCTTCTTTCTCAGGGTATGATTACTATGCAGCACCAAACTACCCTTATCGAGATTTTGTAATACGCTTTGGTTTGGTGTGGAATTTCTTTTCTTAACCTTATTGCATAAGTTCTAAATCATTGATTATTGGAAAGTTATACTTGTCTGATTGATTAAGTATCTGACAGTTAGTGTTTTGTATGTATTTCTTTATTTCAGAGTTATAAAAACCTGTAAACAAAGGTGTTGTGTGTTGGTGCAAAAAACTTTGTTTATTTTGTTTTAAAAGTAGTTGTGTATTTAGAAATAGTGTGTACATTTGCACCCCGCAAACGAGGAAGATTAGTTCTGAATCGGGAGTTGGAAAAAGGTTCATGTATATGTTGATTTGATCTGGGAAAAAAGAAAAAATATTTTTTTTCGATAAAAGTTGTCAGGTTAAAAAACAGTTGTATATTTGCAGCCGCTTAGGGAAACACCTAAGGGAAACGAAGCGAAGGAATCGAGAGATTCGGTGCGGAGTGGATAGAAGTTCATTGAAATATTGTG